>NZ_CP171109.1:0-3910973 GCF_043187505.1 Alcaligenes sp. WGS1538
ATGAATGAATTCTGGCAGTCCTGCGTCCAGAAACTGGAACAGGAGCTTCCCCCCCAACAGATAAGCGCGTGGATACGTCCACTGGTCCCGCTCGACTTCGACGACGAAGCCGGGGTGCTGCGTGTTTCTGCTCCCAACCGTTTCAAGCTGGACTGGGTCCGCAAGAATTTCGCCACCCGCATCGAAGAGCTGGCCTCGGACTTCTACGAACGTCCCGTCACGGTGCAGTTCGAGCTGCCTTCGGCCAGCGCGGCGCCTCGTCGCGCCCTGGCCGACCGCGCCGCGCCCGCGGCCGAGCCCGGCGAATCGGGCACGGCGCCCGCGCCTGCGCCCGCCTCCGCCAATCCGGCCCTGGCGGCGGCCGCCGAAGCGGTGCAGGACCGCTCCCGGCTGAACGCCGACCTGACCTTCGACAACTTCGTCACCGGCAAGGCCAACCAGCTGGCGCGGGCCGCCGCGCTGCAGGTCGCGGAAAACCCGGGCGTGTCCTACAACCCGCTGTTTCTGTATGGCGGCGTGGGCCTGGGCAAGACCCACCTGATCCACGCCATCGGCAATGCGCTGGTGGCCAACGGCAATGGCGTGCGGGTGCGCTACGTGCATGCGGACCAGTACGTGTCCGACGTGGTCAAGGCCTACCAGCGCAAGGCCTTTGACGAATTCAAGCGCTACTACCATTCGCTGGACCTGCTGCTGATCGACGATATCCAGTTCTTCGCCGGCAAGAATCGCACCCAGGAAGAATTCTTCTACGCCTTCGAGGCCATGGTGGCGCAGCGCAAGCAGATCATCATCACCTCGGACACGTATCCGAAGGAGCTGGCCAACATCGACAGCCGCCTGATCTCGCGCTTTGACTCCGGCCTGACGGTGGCCATCGAGCCGCCGGAGCTGGAGATGCGCGTGGCCATCCTGCTGCGCAAGGCCCAGACCGAAGGCATCGCCATGCCCGAGGAAGTCGCCTTCTTCATCGCCAAGCACCTGCGCAGCAACGTGCGCGAGCTGGAAGGGGCGTTGCGCAAGGTATCGGCCTACGCGCGCTTCCACGGCCGCGAAGTGCTGACGGTCGAGGTGTGCAAGGACGCCCTGAAGGACCTGCTGTCGGTCTCCAACGGGCAAATCACGGTGGAGAACATCCAGAAGACCGTGGCCGACTTCTACAAGATCAAGGTCGCCGACATGTACTCCAAGCGTCGCCCGGCCAATATCGCCATGCCGCGCCAGGTGGCCATGTACCTGGCCAAGGAGCTCACCCAGAAGAGCCTGCCGGAAATCGGCGATCTCTTCGGCGGACGGGACCACACCACGGTGCTGCACGCCGTGCGCAAGATATCCGACGCGCGCACCAAGCAAGCCGAACTGAATCACGCATTACACGTACTGGAACAAACTCTCAAAGGATGACCATGCAACTCGTTCAAGCGACCCGTGACGCATTGCTCAAGCCCTTGTCCACTGTCGTCGGCATTGTGGAACGCCGTCACACACTGCCCATCCTGGCCAACATCCTGTTGCGCAAGAATGGCCCGGACGTCTCCTTCCTGGCGACGGACCTGGAAGTGCAGATCACCACCAGCGCCGACTTCGGCGTGGGCGGGGACACGGCGGCCACGACGGTGGCGGCGCGCAAGCTGCTGGACATCCTCAAGGCGCTGCCCGACTTCGGCGAGGTCAAGCTGGGCCTGGACAGCGGCAAGCTGACCATCCAGTCCGGCAAGAGCCGCTTCCAGCTGCAGACGCTTGAAGCCGCGGACTTCCCCACCCTGAACCAGCCCGAGCAGTGGGACGTGTCCCTGAGCCTGCCGCAGCGCACGCTCAAGCACCTGTTCAACACGGTGCACTTCGCCATGGCCCAGCAGGACATCCGCTACTACCTGAACGGCATGCTGTTCGTGTTCGAGCCCGGCTTCGTGCGCACCGTCACCACCGACGGCCACCGCCTGGCCCACAACGCCACCGCCATCGACGGCATCCAGGCCCGCCACGACGTCATCGTGCCGCGCAAGACCGTGCTGGAGATGCAGCGCCTGCTGGCCGAAACAGACGATCCCGTGCAGATCGACGTGGCCAGCGGCCAGATCCGTTTCCGCTTCGGCGACGTGGAGCTGATCTCCAAGCTGGTCGAGGGCAAGTTCCCCGACTTCGCGCGGGTCATCCCCTCCAACTACACCCGTCATTTCGATGTCAGCCGCGAGGCCCTGCAGGGCAGCCTGCAGCGCGCCGCCATCCTGACCACCGACAAGCTGCGCGGCGTGCGCCTGCAGCTGTCCCAGAACCAGCTCAAGATCTCGGCGTCCAACGCCGAGCAGGAAGAGGCGGTCGAAGAGCTGGACATCGATTACGAACACGAAAGCCTGGATGTGGGCTTCAACGTGAGCTACCTGCTGGACGTGCTGGCCAACATCAAGGACGAGACCGTCCGCTGGTCGGTGCAGCCGGATGCCAACGCGTCGGTGCTCATGACGCTGCCCGAAGAAGAAGCCTTCAAATACGTGGTCATGCCGATGCGCATCTGATGCGTTCGTTCCCACAGGCGCGGCCCGCCGGGCTGCGCCGGCTTGAAGCAGACAGGCAACTACAAGGTTTTACGCTATGACCGAACAAACCACGACCACCCAGCAAGCCGATTACGGCGCCGATTCCATCAAGATGCTCAAGGGCCTGGAAGCCGTGCGCAAGCGCCCGGGCATGTACATCGGCGATACGTCCGACGGCACCGGCCTGCATCACATGGTGTTCGAGGTGGTGGACAACGCGATCGACGAGGCCCTGGCGGGCCATTGCGACGACATCGTGGTCACCATTCACACGGACAACAGCATTTCGGTATGCGACAACGGCCGGGGCATCCCGACCGACATCCACAAGGATGACGAGCACCAGCGCAGCGCCGCCGAGATCGTCATGACCGAGCTGCACGCCGGCGGCAAGTTCGACCAGAACTCCTACAAGGTGTCCGGCGGCCTGCACGGCGTGGGCGTATCCTGCGTGAACGCCCTGTCCGAATGGCTGCGTCTGACCATCTGGCGCAACGGCAAGGTGCACGAGCTGGAATTCCGCCGCGGCGAGCGCACCGCCCCGCTGGCGGTCACCGGCGAAGCGGGAGCGCGCACGGGCACCTGCGTGCGCTATCTGGCCGACCAGGAAATCTTCACCCAGATCGAGTACCACCACGAGATCCTGGCCAAGCGCCTGCGCGAACTGTCCTTCCTGAACAACGGCGTCAAGATCCGCCTGGTCGACGAGATCCAGGGCAAGGAAGAAGACTTCGCCTTCCTGGGCGGGGTCAAGGGCTTCGTGGAGTACATCAACCGCAACAAGACGGCGCTGCATCCGAACGTCTTCAACGTCACCACCGAATCGAACGCCGGCGGCGTGCCCGTGACCGTGGAAGTGGCCATGCAGTGGAACGACAGCTACGCGGAAACCGTGCTGTGCTTCACCAACAACATCCCGCAGCGCGACGGCGGCACGCACCTGACCGGCCTGCGCGCGGCCATGACGCGGGTGATCAACAAGTACATCGCGGACAATGAACTGGCCAAGAAGGCCAAGGTGGATACGTCGGGCGACGATATGCGCGAAGGCCTGGTCTGCGTGCTCTCGGTCAAGGTGCCCGAGCCCAAGTTCAGCAGCCAGACCAAGGACAAGCTGGTCTCCTCCGAGGTGCGCCCCGCCGTGGAAGAGGCCGTGGCCCGCACCCTGGAGACCTGGCTGCTCGAGAATCCGAACGACGCCAAGGCGCTGTGCGGCAAGATCATCGAAGCGGCCCGGGCCCGCGAGGCCGCCCGCAAGGCCCGCGAGATGACCCGCCGCAAGAGCGTGCTGGAAGGCGCCGGCCTGCCCGGCAAGCTGGCCGACTGCCAGGAAAAGGATCCTTCCCTGTGCGAACTCTACATCGTGGAGGGCGACTCGGCCGGCGGTTCGGCCAAGCAGGGGCGCGACCGCAAGTTCCAGGCCATCCTGCCGCTGCGCGGCAAGGTGCTGAACGTGGAGAAGGCGCGCTTCGACCGCCTGATCTCCAGCGAGCAGATCACCACCCTGATCACCGCGCTGGGCACCAGCATCGGTCCGGACTTCGACATCGAGAAGCTGCGCTACCACCGCATCATCATCATGACCGACGCGGACGTGGACGGCGCGCACATCCGCACCCTGCTGCTGACGCTGCTGTACCGCCAGATGCCCGAGCTGATCGAGCGCGGCTACGTCTACATCGCCCAGCCGCCGCTGTACAAGGTCAAGGTCGGCCGCGAGGAAATGTACCTGAAGGACGACGCCGAGGAAGCCGAATTCATGCTGAAGCTGGCGCTGCGCGATGCCGTGCTGACGCCGGCCGCGGGCGCCGAGCCCATCACCGGCGAGCCCCTGTCCGAGTACGCGCACCGCTACGTCAAGGCCAAGAGCGTGATCGAGCGCCTGTCGCGCCACATGGACGGCGACGCCCTCTCGGCCCTGGCCGAAGGCGTCAAGCTGAACCTGGAAGGCCAGGAGCAGGCCGAGCAAAGCGCCCGGGACCTGCAGCAGGCCCTGTTCGACGAGGCGGCTCCGCATGCGATCAAGGTCTTCGCGGCCTACGACGAGGCCAGCGACGCCTGGCGCGTCATCGTGCAGCGCCTGCATCACGGCAATATCCGCGTCACGGTCTTTGACCGCAACTTCGTGCGCGGCGCCGACCACCAGACCTTGGCGCGCGCCGGCGAGATCTTCGCCGGCCTGATCGGCGAGGGCGCCGTCATCGTGCGCGGCGAAGGCGACAAGCGCCGCGAAGCCCGCGTGGACGACTTCCGCGAGGTCATGCAGTGGCTGCTGTCCGAGGCCGAGCGCGGCCTGAGCAAGCAGCGCTACAAAGGCCTGGGCGAAATGAATCCCGAGCAGCTCTGGGAAACCACCATGGACCCCGCCGTGCGCCGTCTGCTGCGCGTGCAGATCGCCGACGCCATGCACGCCGACGAAGTCTTCACGACGCTGATGGGCGACAACGTCGAACCGCGCCGCGCCTTCATCGAAACCCATGCCTTGCAGGTGGGGAATCTGGATATCTGAGCGCTTCGGCTGCATGAAAAAGAAAACCGGCTTGTTGCACGACAAGCCGGTTTTTTTATTCCCGCGGAGGGCGGTTAGGTCGACGTTCCGCTAGGGCCTTATGCCTGTTAGGCATAAGCTTATGAAATAACATCCGTACAAATAAACCGACAGCCATGTCGGTGTTTTCCCTTATTGAAGCTGCAACCTGCTGGGAGAAGACGGTAATAAGGTCATTATCAATCCATATTTCCATGGACAAGCGTTACCTCCTTATTATATTGTTCGTATCAAACAACAATATGTCCGGTCAATTAATAGGAGCAGGTCCATGAAGAAAGGGATTCGGGGTGTACTGGCGGCGGCAGGCATGCTGGCGGCGTTGGCCGCCCAGGCGCAGACGCTCAAGCTGGGCGTGGTGGGAGGCATGACGGGACCGGGCGCGCCCTGGGGCCTGGCGATCGACGGCGGCGTGAAGATCGCCGTGGACGAGATCAACCAGGCCGGCGGCCTGCCGGTCGGGGACAAGAAGTACAAGGTGGAGGTGGTCACCTACGACGACCACTACAAGGCTGCCGACGCGGTCACGGCCACCAATCGCCTGATCGACCAGGACGAGGTGAAATACATCATCGGCCCCATCGGTTCGGCCTCGGTCATGGCCATGAAGCCCATCACCGAGCGCAACCAGGTCATCATGCTGTCCAACAGCTATTCCACCGAGGTGCTGGACGCCAACACGAAGTACATGTTCCGCGTCCTGCCCACGCAATATGAATACAACCGCCAGCTGATCGGCTGGCTGAAACAGGAACGCCCCGAGCTCAAGCGCCTGGCCATCCTGTCCCCCAACGACGCCACGGGCTGGAGCACGCAGAAGATCCAGAAGCAGGCCTATGAGGACGCGGGCTATGACGTGGCCGAAACCAAATTCTTCGAGCGTTCGCAGAACGATTTCCGCACCCTGCTGACCGGCATCCTGGCCAAGAACGTGGACTTCATCGAGCTGGACACCGTGCCGCCCGGCCCGGCCGGCATCGTGATCCGCCAGGCCCGCGAGATGGGCTTCAAGGGCCAGTTCACCAAGTTCGGCGGCAACAACGTGGCCGAGACGGTGAAGTCCGCCGGCGCGGACAATGCGCAAGGCACCCTGGTGTACCTGTCCGCCGACCCGTCCAGCGAACCCTACCAGAAGCTGTCGCAAGCCTACGCCATGGTGCACAGCAACAGCATGGATGACTTCGTCTTCTACTTCTACGACGCCACCCGCCTGCTGTTCAAGGCCATCACCGAAGCCGGCACGGTGGACGACACCGACGCCGTGCGCGCCCGCATCGAAGCCAATCCCAGCTTCGACGGCGTCCAGGGCGCCATCGTGTGGGGCGGCAAGGATGTCTACGGCGTAAACCACCAGATCGCCACGCCCGCCTACCTGGGCGTGATCGAGGACGGCAAGGCCAAGGTCATCAACAAGTTCGAGGCCCGCTAGTCGCCGCTCCTGTCTTTTGTTCCCGCGCTCCCCGCCGTCACGGCGGGGAGCGGCTTACCACGGTTCGCAATCATGCAGATCGCAATGCAGATCGCCATCATCGCCTTGATGTCCACTTTCGTGTACGCCCTGGTCGCCCTGGGCTTCACGCTGGTGTTCGGCATCTTGCGGGTGGTCAACTTCGCCCATGGCGAGTTTTACATGCTGGGCGCCTACGCCATGTATGTGTTCTACGGCCAGTTCTCCTGGCCCTACCTGCCCTCCATCGCGGCGGCGGCCGTGCTGGTGGGCGTGCTGGGCCTGCTGGCCGAGCGCGGCTTTTTCCGGCGCTTCGCCGGCGACGAGATGGGCGGCATGATCATGTCCCTGGCCCTGGCCATCACCTTGCAGGCGGGCATCTCGTTGCTGTTTTCCGTGGACGAGCAGTCGGTGCGCCGGCCGGTGGAAGGCGCCTGGCAGGTCGGCCAGGCCTTCTTTGCCAAGGATCAGCTGCTGATCGTGGGCATCAGCGTGCTCGCCCTGGCGGGTTTCTATTTCCTGATCGAACGCACGCGCCTGGGCATGACGATACGAGCCGTCGCCCAGGACAGGGAAGTGGCCCGGCTGCAGGGCGTCAGCTCCTGGAAGATCATGGCATTCACTTTTGCGCTCAGCTGCGGCCTGGCGGGACTGTCCGGCGCGCTGATGGCGCCGGTCTACACCGTGCATCCGTACATGGGCGAGGCCGTGGTGGTGAAGGCCTTCATCATCGTGGTGCTGGGCGGGCTGGGCAGCTTGCCGGGCGCGGTCGTGGCCGCCTTCATCCTGAGCGTGACCGAGGCGGTGGCCTCCACCTTCTACAACGCGACCGTGGCCACCATGCTGTCCTTCCTGATCGTGATGGCCGTGCTGCTGGTCAAGCCCAGCGGCCTGATGGGGAAGTCGACATGAGCCTGAACAATGCGGTTTCTCTTTATCCTCGCGACGGCGCGCTGCGCTGGCTCTGGCATGCCATCCTGGTCGTGGCGCTGCTGGGCTGGCCGGCGTGGGCGGGGCAGCCGCGCTTCGCCCTGCACCTGGCCATCATGGTGGCGCTGTACGCCTGCCTGGCCATGAGCATGAACCTGGTGCTGCGCATCGGCCAGCTGTCCCTGGCCCACGGCGCGCTGTTCGGCCTGGGCGCCTACGCCTCGGCCATCCTCAGCCGCGACTATGGCTGGTCCTTCCCCTGGGCCTTTCTGGGCGCGGGCGTGCTGACGGCGGCCCTGGCCGCCCTGACCGGCCCCATCTTCATGCGCATCAAGGGCGTGCATTTCGCCCTGCTGACCTTCGCCCTGGGCGAGGCCGTGGTGCTGTGCTTCATCGAGTTCCACGAGCTGTTCGGCGGCAACAACGGTTTCGGCCAGATCCCGCCGCTGCAGGCCAGCCTGCCCATCCCCGAGGGACGCTACGGCGTCTATCTGGTGGCGGTCGGCTTCGCCCTGCTGGTGTATTTCGTGTTGCGCGCCTTGTACCGGCGCGAATGGGGCATGATCGCCGATTCCCTGCACCAGAACGAGCAGCTGGTGCGCTCGGGCGGCCTGAACGTGCTGCGTTTCCGCGTCAGCGTCTTCGTGCTCAGCGCCTTGATCGCCGGCTGGACAGGCAGCCTGTACGCCCATTACCAGGGCTATATCTCGCCGGATTCCTTCGGCTTCTGGACGGCGGTCAACGCCGTCATCATGAATGTGCTGGGCGGCGTGGGCGCGCTGGCCGGGGCCGTGGTCGGCGCCGCCATCCTGATCCCCCTGCCGGAGCTGCTGCGCGACCTGCAGCAGTACCAGCGACTGATCTACGGCCTGACGCTGATCCTGCTGCTGCTGTTCATGCCCCAGGGCCTGGCCGGCCTGTGGCGCAAGCGGCGCGCGGCGCGCAAGGAGGCGGCATGAGCGTGCAATTGAATGTCCGGGGCCTGAGCCGGCACTTCGGCGGGATACGGGCGGTGGACGAGGTGTCCTTCAGCACCGCGCCCGGCCAGATCACCGGCGTGATCGGTCCCAACGGCGCGGGCAAGACGACGCTGTTCAACTTGATCGCCGGCACCACCCGGCCCAGCGCGGGCGCGGTCACCCTGGACGGCGTCGCCATCACGGGGCGGCCCGCCGCCTGCCTGGCTCGCCAGGGCCTGGTGCGCACCTTCCAGATGACCCATGTGTTCGCGGGCCACACGGTGTACGAGAACCTGTACCGCGCGGCCCTGTTCCGCCAGTTCCCCTCGCCCTGGTCGCTGTTCAATCCCTGGGGCGTGCGGCGCGGCAGGCGGGAAGCGGCCCGCCAGGCCGACCAGGCGCTGGCCCTGATCGGACTGGAGTCCGTCGCGCATGCGCAGGCCGATTCGCTGGCCTACGGCCTGCAGAAGATCCTGGGCGTGGGCATGGCGCTCACCGCCATGCCGCGCCTGCTGCTGATGGACGAGCCGGCCGCCGGCCTGAATCCGGTGGAGACGGTGGCCATGGCCGACCTGATCGAGCGCATCCACGCCAGCGGCATCGATGTGGTGGTGGTCGAGCACGACATGGGGCTGGTGATGCGCCTGTGCCAGAAGCTGGTGGTGCTGGTCAACGGCCGCCTGCTGGCCGAAGGCCCCACCGCCCAGGTGCGGCAGGACCCGCGCGTGATTGAAGCCTATCTGGGAGCCGATCTTGACGATGCTTGAAATTGACGGCCTGAGCGTCTTCTACGGCGCGGTGCAGGCCCTGGATTCGGTCAGCTTCTCGGTGGAGCAGGCCAGCGTGTGCGCGGTGATCGGCGCCAACGGGGCCGGCAAGTCCACCTTGATGAAAGCCATCAGCGGGCTGGCGCCCGCGGCCGCGGGGCAGATCCGCCTGCAGGGCCGGCCCATCCAGGCCTTGAGCGCCGAGCGCCGCGTGGCCCTGGGCATCGCCCTGTCTCCGGAGGGGCGCCGGCTGTTTCCCGAGCTGAGCGTGCGCGAGAACCTGCTGATGGGCGCCTATCTGCGGCGCGACCGCGCCGGCATCGCCCGGGACCTGGAGCGCATCTATGCCTATTTTCCGCGCCTGCTGGAGCGTGAGCGCAGCCAGGGCCGCCACCTGTCGGGCGGCGAGCAGCAGATGTGCGCCATCGGGCGCGCGCTGATGTCCCGGCCCAGCCTGTTGCTGCTGGACGAACCGTCCCTGGGCCTGGCGCCGGCGGTCACGCTGGAGGTGGCGCGCGCCATCCGCCAGATCAGCCAGGACGGCGCCACCATTGTTCTGGTGGAGCAGAACGCCCGGCTGGCCCTGAAGCTGTCCAGCCGCGCCGTGGTCCTGGAGACCGGGCGCCTGACCCTGGCGGGCGACAGCCGGGACATCATGAACAACCCACAGATCGCGGCGGCCTACCTGGGCCGCGCTGGAGAGCCACAGCATCATGCCTAACATCTATCAGGTCGCCATGTTCAACGCCGAGCGCTACCCCGGCAAGGTGGCGGTCTCGGACGAGCGGCAGGCCCTGTCCTTCGCCCAGTTCTGCACCCGCGCCCGCGCCCTGTCGGGCCATCTGGCGGGCCTGGGCGTGCGGCCGGGGGATCGCGTGGCCATCATGACGCCCAACTCCATCGACTACCTGGCCCTGCTGCACGCCACGGCGGTGGGCGGATTCGCCCTGGTGCCGGTCAATACGCGCTACGGCGCGGCCGAGCTGCGCTACCTGCTGGACGACGCCCAGCCCGTCGTATGCATCATGGATCCGGCCTATCGGCCATTGCGCGAGCAGATCGAACGCGAAGGCGGCCTGGCCGCGCCCGTGCAGTGGCTGGAGCAGTTCCCCGAGAGCCTGCCCGATCACCGTGCGGATGATCCGGTGCAGCAGCGCTTCGGCCGCGTGCAGGACGAGGACGTAGCCATCATCATGTACACCTCGGGCACCACCTCGGCGCCCAAGGGCGCCATGCTGACGCACGGCAATCTGTCGGCCAACGCGGTGAACTACATCATGGAGCTGGGCATCGATGCGAACAGCCGCTCGCTGCTGGCCACGCCCCTGTTCCACATCGGCGGCTTCGGCGTGGTCAACGGCCCCATCCTTTACGCGGGCGGCAGCCTGCACGTGGTGCCGCGCTTCGAGGCCGACGCCGTCATGGACGCGCTGCGCCTGTACCAGCCCACCCATGTGTTCCTCCTGTCGGCCATGTGGGTCGGCCTGACGGACCATCCGGAGTTCCGCGACCTGTCCCTGCCCTGCGCCCAATTCGTGCAGACGGCGGCCGCGCCGCTGGGTCAGTGGCGTCAGGATCTGATCCGCTCCGTGTTCCCCAAGGCGCAGTTCAGCTGGGGTTTCGGCATGACCGAGAGCTGCGTGACGACCATCAAGAACCGCTACACCCAGGAGATCCTGGAGCACCCCGGCTCCATCGGCTACTTGTGGCGGCACGTGCAGTATCGCCTGGTCGATGAACAGGGCCGGGTGCTGGCCGACCAGCGCGGTCCGGGCGAGATGCAGGTGCGCGGCCCCACCGTCTTCAAGGGTTACTGGCGCCAGCCCGAGCTGACGGCGCAGGTGCTCGATGCCGAAGGCTGGCTGCACACGGGCGACCTGATCCGCGTGGATGACGACGGCTTCGCCTACTTCATGGGCCGCAGCAAGGACATGATCAAGACCGGCGGGGAGAACGTGGCCGCCCTGGAGGTGGAGAACTGCCTGGCCAGCCATACCGATGTGCGCGAGGCGGCGGCCTTCGGCCTGCCGCACGAATACTGGGGCGAGGAACTGGTGGCCGCCGTCGTGCCGGCCAATGGACGCGAGCCGGACGTGGAAGTGCTGCGCGAGTTCTGCCGGCAGAAGCTGTCGGGCTTCAAGGTGCCCAAGCGCATCTTCATCGTGGATTCCCTGCCCCAGTCCTCTTCCGGCAAAGTGCAGAAGTTCCTTCTTCGACAAAGGTATTTGTGATGCAGATCCCTCTTTCCCTGTTTGACCCCGGAGTGCTGGCCGCCTGGGCGCGGCGGGCCGGCGCGGATGAGTTCGTGCGCCAGCACAGCGTGCTGGCCGACCTGTGCCTGGCCCTGCGCAATACGCAGACCGGCGAGCAGGCCTGGCTGGCGGTGCGCGAGCAGGACGTGCAGGCCGGCGTGGGCGAGCGCGCGGCGCCCTTCTGGCTGGAAGGCGACAGTGCGGCCTTCGCCGATCTGGCGCGGGGCTTTCCCTTCAACCGCCTGGTGCGCCAGCACCGGCTGGTGGTGGGCGGCGATCTGCGCGCCTGCGTGCAGAACTGGATGTTGTTGTATGCCTTGACCCGGTTGACGGGCGAGCTGGAGAGCTGACCATGCCTTATGTGACGACCGCGGACGGCATCCGCGCCTATTACGATCTGGCCGGCTCGGGCCCCGCCCTGGTCATGGTGCACGGCGCCAGCCAGGACAGCCTGTCATGGCAGTATGTGATCGACTTGTTCGCGCCGCATTACACCGTCCACGCGCTGGACTTGCCCGGCCACGGCAAGAGCGGCATGCCCGCGGGCGGGCCGCATTCGGCCACTTTGCAGAACGCGCGCTACCTGCTGCAGTTCCTGGAGGCGGCCGGCATCCAGGATCCGGTGCTGATGGGCCACTCCATGGGCGGGGGCGTGGTCGCCCAGGCCGCCGTCCTGGCGCCGGAGCGCGTGCGCGGGCTGGTCCTGGTGGACGGCGCCTCGGTCAATGTGGTGACGTCCTCGGGCTACAACCCGCGCATCCTGGAGATGGCGCGCATCAATCCAGGCGACTGGTTCGAGGTGACTTTCCGCACCCTGATGGGCTCGCGGTCCGATCCGCAGCGCGCGCTGGAGGTGGTGACCGACGCCCGGCGCTGCATTCCGGCGGTGGCCTTCGCCGACATCCGCGCCTTCGGGGGGTTCCGCATGGAGCAGATCCTGGGGGAGATACGCTGCCCGGTCATCATCGTGGAAGGCGAGGAGGACTGGTCCGTGCCGCCGGAGTCGGCGCGCCAGGTGGAGCGCGCGCTGCGGGAGGGCAAAGTTCCGGTGGAATATATAGAATGGCCGGGCATCGGACATTTTCCCCAAAGCGAATGCCCCGATCTGTTCACACGCGACACCCTGGCCGCCCTGCGCCGCCTGTCCCTTTAAGCTGAAGCACACTCCGTATGGCAAACAACGAATCCCAGTCCTGCGCCAAGCCGACCCTGTACCAGAGCATGAGCGATCGCCTGCTGGAACTGATCCGTTCGGGCCACTATCCGGTCGGCTCCAAGCTGCCGACCGAGATGGAACTGTGCGAGATGTACGGGGTGGGCCGGCACACGGCGCGCGAAGCCATACGCAAGCTGACCGACCTGGGCCTGATCGAGCGGCGCCGGCGCGCGGGGACCACCGTGATACGCCAGCACCCCAAGCCGCAGTTCGGCCTGGAGCTGGACACCACGGACCAGCTGCAGCGCTACCTGGAATTCACCGACCTGCACGTGCACAGGAAGGCGGCCTGTCTGGACAAGCAGCCGCCGGAGACGGCGCTGGACGGCGACCCCGCGGACTGGGTCAAGGTGGAGACCTACCGCAGCGTGCCGGGCAGCAAGCGCGGCATCTCCTGGACGGACATCTACCTGCGCAAGGAATACCAGGTCGTGGCCGACCTGATCTCCACCCAGCCCGGCGGCGTCTATCCCCTGCTGGAGGAGCACTGCGGCGAAGTGGTCGAGACCATAGAGATGGAGATCTCGGCCTCGCGTTTCCCGCCGCACATCGCGCGCTTCCTGGGCTACGAGGAGTCCGACCCGGCCCTGCTCATCATCCGCACGTTCCGCAATCCGGCCGGCAAGGTGATGGAAGTGGCCGTCAGCTTCTATCCGCCCTATGAATTCCGCTACGTCACGCGCCTGTCGCGCGGCGACGGCAGCCATCGCTCGCAGAGCTGATTTTTCCGAACCTTTGGGGAGACAACCATGAAACGCAAATATGGCCGCAGCGTGACGGTCAAGGTGACGGGCGACCATGCGCTGGTGCGCTTCGATCGCGGCGTGAACCGCAACGCCATCGACCAGGACACGCTGCTGGCCCTGACCCAGGTGGCGCTGGACCTGGCGCAGTCCCTGTCCATCCACACCGTGGTGCTGACCGGCGCCCGGGATATCTTCTCGGCGGGCATAGACCTGAAGGACCCGCAGAAGTGGAACGATGAGCAGGCCGGCCTGCTGGAGCGCCGCGACGTCGCCCAGCGCGGCGCCCGTCTGTGCCGGCTCTGGGAGGAATTGCCGCAGCTGACCATCGCCGCCATCGAAGGCGCGGCCGTGGGCGGCTCCGTGGCCCTGGCCCTGGCCTGCGATTGGCGGGTGGCTTCGCGCGAAGCCTTTCTGTACCTGCCGGAAGCCAAGGTGGGATTGAACATGGGCTGGGGCGCGATACCGCGCATGGTCAATCTGCTCGGGGCGCCGCGGGCCAAGCGCGCCATCCTGCTGGCCGAGCGCCTGGGCGCGCCGCAGGCGCTGGACTGGGGCCTGCTGGACGAGGTCTGCGAGCCCGGCCAGGCCGTGGCCGCCGCCCAGTCGCTGGCGCAGCGCGCCTCCCAGTCGCCGGCGGCCATCGTGCGCATGACCAAGGAGTCGGTCAACCAGGTGGCCCATGCCCTGAATCGCCTGGGCATCTACATGGACGCGGACCAGGCCCTGGTGTGCCGCGACAGCGCGGAGGGCGCGCAGGCGCGCGCCGGTTTCCTGGGCCGCGCCTGATACGCCTAGGCTGTCTGGCGCTCGCGCGCCAGGCGGCCGGCGTCCTGCGGATACAGCTCCAGTCCGGCCGTGGCCACCAGGTCCCAGAAGCCGGCCGGCGAGCTGGACACCACGGTCACGCCCAACTGCTCTTCCACGATGCGCACGGCCTCCAGCGAGACCAGGCCGCCGCAGGACAGCAGCAGCCCCTGAGCCTTGCCCTGGGCCAGCCTCCAGGTCGTCAGGCACAGGTCCACCAGCTCCTGCGTGCTGATCCGCGCCATGGCGCTGACTTCGGTCACGCCCAGGCCGTAGGCGCAGACGGCTTCGATGCCATTCTCGCCCAGGAAGCGCACCAGCCGCTGGTTGACGTCCTCGATGTAGGACGAGGCCACGGCCACGCGCGTTATGCCGCTGGCGCGCAGCCCGCGCAGGATGGCGTGGCTCATGGTGGTGCAGGGCAGGCTCGTGGCCTCGCGCAGGTGCTCCGCCAGCCGTTCATTGAATTCCGAGCCGCGATAGAAGCTCAGCGAGGTGCCCATCAGCGAGATGGCCTGCGCGCCCCGTCCGGCCAGCTTGCGGGCGGCGTCCACAACCTGGCCTATGACCTGGTCGTAGCCCTGCTTGTCCACGGAGGCCAGGGCCAGGCCCTGGGCGATGAAATCCACTTCCGGGTACATCTGCGGGCCTTCGGGCGGCACCAGGCCGGCGGCCGGGGGCACGATCAGGCCCAGCAGGGGGCGGGCGGAAGGCGTATTGCTTGTGCTCATGAGTCAGTCACCAGGGTTCATTGTTTGAAGGTCAGCTTGGCATCTTTGATGACGCCGGCCCAGCGGGCGGTCTCATCGCCCAGCCATTGCCGGGTGGCCTGCGGATCCTGATAGGCGGCGACCGAGCCCTGCGCCAGGAAGGCGTCCTGCACCGCTTTCTGCCCCATGCTCTTCTGCAGGGCCGCGCTCAGGGTCTGGATGAAGGCGGGATCCACGTCCTTGGGCGCCAGCAGGAAGAGCGAGGGCGTCACGCTGTAGCCGGGAATGGTCTCGGAGACGGCCGGCAGATCGGGCATGCCGGGAAAGCGCCGCTCGGACAGGGTGGCCAGCAGGCGGATGCGGCCGGAATTGGCCAGGCCGATGGAGGAGGCCAGGCTGGCGAAGGACATGGCCACTTCCCCGGCCGCCAGGGCCTGGCTGGCGGGCGCGCCGCCGCGGTAGGGCACGTGCACCAGCTCGGTCTGGGTCTTCAGGGCGAAGAGTTCCCCGCCCAGGTGGTGCAGCGAGCCCACGCCCACCGAAGCGAAGGTCTCGGTCTGCGGCGGCGCCTTGCGTATGGACTCGACCAGCTCGGCCACCGTCTTGATCGGACTGTTGCTGGGCACGGCCAGCGCCAGGTCGGACTGGCCCACCATGCCGGCGGTGACGAAGTCGCGTTGCAGGTCGTAGCGCAGCGCCGGGTAGATGTAGGGCGCCACCAGCAGCGACGTGTCGGCGAACAGCACGGTATTGCCGTCGGGCTGGGACTTGGCCACGTAGTCGGCCGCGATGGTGCCGCCCGCGCCGGATTTGTTCTCGACGATCACGGTGCGGTTCAGCTCCTGGCCCAGGGCCTGGGCGGTCACCCGCGCCAGGGTGTCCACTCCGCCGCCGGGGGCGAAGCCCACGACCAGGCGCAGGGGTTCGGCCGCATGCAGGGCCAGGGGGGCGATGGACAGGGCGAGCGCGGCCAGCACCCGCCGCGTGAAACGGCGTGTCGTCATGAAAAGTCTCCTGATTATGGATATTGTGGGGTGTTCTAGTGCCGCATGAAGATGGCGGACAAGGGGTTGAGATGGGCGTTCAGCCAGCTGTAGCGTTCGCGCTTGTCGAACTCCCATTTTTCGGGATGGGCCTGGGCGACGCGACGCAGGGACTCGGCGCCGGAGAGCACATGGCCCGCGGCCGCCTGCATGGCGTTGTGGCCGTCGCGCGCGGCCAGGGCCTGGGTCAGCGCCTGATGCTCGTGCCAGGATTGCTCCATGCGGTTCTCCTGGTCCAGGTGACGGTGCCGGTAGGGATTGGTCAGGCGGCGCAGGTGCTCGATCTGCTGCACCATGAAGCTGTTGCCGGCGATGCCGTGCACCAGGGCGTGGAACTCGGCGTTGTAGGCGGCGTATTCGGGCAGGTCCTGCTTGTGCAGGGCGGCGGCGCCGCGTTTTTGCAGGCGTCCCAGTTCGCGGATCTGGGCGTTGCTGATGCGGTGCGCCGCAAGCTGGGTGCAGGCGCCTTCCAGCAGGGCCAGGGTCTCCAGCATTTCCTCCAGCTCGGCGATCGTGTGCTGGGTCACGAAGATGCCGGCGCGCGGGGCGATACGCACCTGGCCGGTGGCCGCCAGTTGCAGCAGGGCCTCGCGCACGGGAGTGCGCGAGACGCGAAAGAAGGTGCACAGCAGGGCTTCGTCGATGGCGCTGCCCGGCGGCAGGTCGCCGCTGGCGATGCGGTGTTCCAGTTCGACCCGGACTCGATCGGTGTTGCTCAGTGCCATGCTGTCTCCTGCGGCGCGTCTTGTTTTCAAGTATGAAAATATTTTAGGTAGGGGTTTTTGATATATCAATTGACGCTTCCCTGGAGCGGTTGTCCGGCCTGCGGCCGCGCCCTGCAGGCCGGGGCGGATTTCGCGCATAATGCACTTTTTGCTTCTGCCGCGGGTCCGCGCCCGGCGCTAGCCCTCTTTTGCCGAGACACCATGAACGACGAACGTAAGCCCCTGGATGCGCTGGCGGTCAGCGCCATGCTGATTCTGTGCCTGATCTGGAGCCTGCAGCAGATCGTGCTCAAGGGTACGGGCGGCGACATGGCGCCGGTGCTGCAGATCGGCCTGCGTTCCGGGGCGGCGGCCGTGCTGGTGGCCTTGCTGGTGCTGGCGCGCACGCGCCGCCTGGCTTTTTCGCCCGGCGCCTGGAAGCCGGGCCTGCTGGCCGGCCTGCTGTTCGCCACCGAATACCTGCTGGTGGGCGAAAGCCTGCGCTTCACCTCCGCCGCTCATGTGGTGGTGTTCCTGTACACCGCGCCCGTCTTCGCGGCCCTGGGCCTGCATCTGTTGCTGCCGTCCGAGCGCCTGGCCTGGGGGCAGTGGCTGGGCATAGGCCTGGCGGCGGCGGGCATCGCCGTGACCTTCCTGCGGCCCGGGGAGCTGGCCGGCGCCGACCTGGGCCGCATGCTGCTGGGGGACCTGATGGCATTGGGCGCAGGGGCGCTTTGGGGACTGACCACGGTGGTGATACGCGGTTCGCGCCTGTCCGGCATCCCGCCTTCCGAGGCCCTGCTCTACCAGTTGCTGAGCGCCTTCGTGCTGCTGCTGGCCGCGGCCTTCCTGACGGGGCAGGATCAGGTGCACTGGACCGGCGCGCTGGCGGCCAGCCTGCTGTTCCAGTCCGTCGTGGTCGCCTTCCTGAGCTTTCTGGTCTGGTTCTGGCTGCTGCGGCATTACCAGGCCTCGCGCCTGGGCGTGTTCTCCTTTGCCACGCCCTTGTTCGGCGTGCTGCTGGGGGCCTGGCTGCTGAACGAAACCATAGAGCCGCGCTTCGTCATGGGCGCGGCCCTGGTGCTGGCCGGCATCACCCTGGTCAGCACCTACAGCTGGCTGAAGCCATGGCTGGACCGGCGGGGCTGAAGGCCGGCTCCGTATAATGTCCAGGCGGCGCCGGCCGCGTTTTCGGATGGACGCTTCATGACTTTCGCTTCACAGAACCCGCCTGTTCCGGTCACGTTGCTGACCGGGTTCCTGGGCAGCGGCAAGACCACCCTGCTCAACCGCTGCCTGCGCGAAGCGCAGATGGCCGATACGCTGGTCATCATCAACGAGTTCGGCCAGACGGCGCTGGACCATATGCTGGTGGCGCACAGCCAGGAGAACATCATCCAGGAGATGGGCAGCGGCTGCCTGTGCTGCACGATACGGCGCGACCTGGTGCAGACGCTGCGCGACATCACCTGGCGCTTCTCGCGCCAGGGCCGGCGCCAGTTCAGCCGCGTGCTGATCGAGACCACCGGCCTGGCGGATCCGGCCCCCATCATTCATACGCTGTTGAGCGAGCCGCAACTGGCGGGCAGGTACAGCCTGGACGGCCTGGTGACGGTGGTGGATCTGGAGCATGGCCTGGCCGCGCTGGAACAGCATGCGGAGGCGCGCCGGCAGGTCGCGGTGGCGGACCTGTTGCTGCTCAGCAAGCGCGACCTGGCGGGGCCGGCCCGGGAGCGGGCCGTGCGCGAGCGCCTGCGCGAGCTCAATCCCCTTGCCCAGCGTCATGTGCTGTCCGCGCACGAGTCCGTGGCGCCCTGGCTGCTGGGCCTGGGCGGGCAAGCGGGACAATGGCGCGCCTGGCGCGAGCAGGCTTTCATGATCGAGGATCATGATGACGACCACGACCACGACCACGACCACGACCACGACCACGGGCCGGATGTGAACCGGCATGGCGAGGCCATACGCTCGCTCAGCGTGGTGCTGCCCGGCGAGCTGCCGGCGGCCCGGCTGCAGGATTGGCTGGCTTCATTTTGCGAATGGGCGGGCGAGCGCCTGTTGCGCTTGAAAGGCGTGCTGGCCCTGCGGGGGCGCGGACAACCGCAGGTCGTGCACGCCGTGCAGCATCGGGCCTATCCCTTGCAGGAGCTGCCGCAATGGCCCTGGCCGGGACGCGAAGGCCGGCTGGTGCTGATCACCCGGGATCTGGACCCGGAAGCGGTCTGGGCCCGGCTGCGCGAACTGGATGAGGCCGTGCGTCCTGCTTGAAGAAGGGCTTTTCAGGCTATGCAGACGGCGGCGTAGCGCTGGTCTTCGTGTGACTCGTGTTTCGCCCCGGTTTGCCGGACGAAGGAGGAGTTGTCGGAGCCTGTGCTTTCGGGGGAGCCCAGCGACAAAAAAAGGGACGCCGCAGCGTCCCTTTCAGGGCCTGTCGGCAGGATTTATTGGGGCTCCACGCCCACTTTCTTGAACAAAGCGCTCCACTGCGGCACCTGCTGCTCCACCTTGGCCTGCAGGGCGGCCGGATTGGCGTCCTGCTCCAGCACGGTGGCGCCCAGCGTGGCCATGCGTTTCTTGAAGTCGGCGTCGGCCAGGCCGGCCTGCAGGGCCTTGACCAGCGTGTCCACCACCGGCTGCGGCGTACCCTTGGGCGCCCACATGCCATGCCAGATGCCCACTTCGAAATCCTTGAAGCCCGATTCCTGCATGGTGGGCACGTTCGGCAGCGTGGGCACGCGCTGCTTGCTGGTGACCGCATAGACCTTGACCTTGCCGGACTGGATCTGCTGTGTGGTGTTGGTGGTCTGGTCGCACATGATGTCGACCTGCTTGCCCATCAGGTCGGCGATGGCCGGCGCCGTGCCTTTGTAGGGCACGGTCAGCAGGTCCACGCCCAGGGCCTCGGTCAGCATGGTGCCGCACAGGTGGCTGGCGGCGCCGATGCCGGCGTTGGCCAGGGACACCTTGTCATGGTTGTCCTTCAGGTACTGGACCAGTTCCTGGATGGTGTTGGGCGGGAAGTCCTCGCGGGCGATGATGGTCATGGGCACATCGACCACCAGGCCGATGGGCGCCATGCCGTTTATGGCGTCGTAGCCGGGTTTCTTGTACAGCGAAGGAGCGGTCGAGAAGCCGATGTGCATCAGCAGGATGTTGTAGCCGTCGGGCTTGGCGCGGGCCACCTGGGCCGTGCCGATGGAGCCTCCCGCCCCGCCCTTGTTCTCGATCACGATGGGCTGGCCCAGGACCGGGCGCATGGCTTCGCCCAGGGCGCGGGCCACGTTGTCGGTGGGGCCGCCGGCGGCGAAAGGCACGACCATGTTGATGGAATGGTCGGGGTAGTCGGCCGCATGCGCGGCGCCCAGGCTTGCCAGGGCCGCGGTCAGGCCCAATGCCAGCTTCTTGACTGCAACAGTCATGGTGTCTCCTTGGTAAGGATTGCTTTTTTTATGACGGCGCTCGAGGGTGATGCTCCCCAGGCGCCGGGTGTTGCCAAGCTGTATCGCGTGAAGGCTATTCTACTCAGCTTCGGCCATTTTCCTGTTCAGGTCTAACCCTAGGACAAGCCCCAAATGGCGTAGGGGAATACACTCAGGCGGGAGCTCGCCGGGGCCGGCGGGGGGGCCGGCCCGGGGAGGTCAGGACCGGGCCGGCGCGGCGATGGCGGGCGTCAGCCGCACCACGGTGGCGACGGCGATGGTCGCGACGATCATCATGCCGCAGAAGATCATCAGGCCCTGGTCCAGGCCCAGGTGGTCGGCCAGCCAGCCCAGGCCCAGGATGGGCAGGATGGCGCCCAGGTAGGCGATCACCAGGTAGGTGGAGGTCATGCCGGCGCGCTGGTGTGGCGGCGAGACTTTGTTGACCACCGACATGCCGCCCACCATGCACAGGCCGTGCCCGAAGGAAGTGACCAGCACGCACAGCACGAACAGCAGCGAGGAGGCCGCCCACAGGTTGGTCAGCAGGGCCAGGTTGGCCAGGGAAAAGGCGGACAGGCCGACCAGCACGCTGCGCTTGGCGGGCCAGCGGCGCACCATCAGCTGAAAGCCCGAGGACAGGAACAGGATGATGCCGATGGACAGGCCGCTGGTGGCCGGGCCGTGCCAGGGCACCATCTGCGCCATGAAGCTGGGCGCCAGCGAGGCGAACAGGCTGAACATGGCGAAGGCGCAGCAGGCCGACAGGCAGCCCAGCAGGAAGGGACGCTTGAGGGGACCGGCCGGCATCATGATGCGCGGCAGCCAGGCGCGCCAGCCGCCCTTGTCCTTGCGCTGCGGCAGGCTGCTGGGCGGCGGCGTGATCTGGAACAGGGCGTAGATGGCCAGCACGCCCAGCAGGATGGAGGGCAGGTAGCTGGAGAACAGCGGCGTGGGCGCCCATTGCGCGATCAGCCCGCCCACGACCGGACCCAGGCCGAAGCCGAAGGCCAGCATCAGCGAGGTCGTGGCGGCGGCCCGCTGCATGTCTCCGCCCCGGTTAAGCTGGGTCAGGCCGATGGAGGCCGAGGTGACGATCATGCTGGAGGCCAGGCCGATCAGTATGCGGCTGACCAGGAAGCTGTAGACGTCCCAGGCGAAGGCGGACAGGGCCACGCCGCTGGTGACCAGCACCAGGCCGGTGCGCAGCACGGGCATGAAGCCCTTGCGGTCGCTCAGCCGGCCCAGGAACAGCAGGCCCAGCAGGGCGGCGGCCATGTAGGCCACGTAGAGCTGGGTGATGTGGCTGGCGCTCAGGTTCCAGCGCGCCTGGTACAGGGGATAGAGCGGGCTGGCGAGCGCCGTGCCCATGACGCCCACGCACATGGCCAGGCAGACCCACAGGTAGGGCTGCCAGCGTCGGGAGCGGTCTCGCTGCCGGGGTTCGGGCGTGGTGATGCTGCGCAGCTCCACGTTCTGGGGCGCGTCCGTGACCTGTTGTTCAATCATGTTGCGGTGCAGCTCGCGCGCGGCGGCGCTGTCGTGAAAGGCGTCGCAGCTTTCCTGGCTGAGCCAGCCTTCGTAGATGACCCAGCGTTCGGGCGACTGCTGCTCGCGCAGCACGTCGAAGCAGATGCAGGCTTGCTGCGCGCGGGCCTGGTGGGCGAGCTGGCGCAGGCGTTCGGCCAGGGCCTGCTGGTCCCGGCAATGCAGATGGTAGGTGACTTTGCGGAAATACGTGTCGCCCATGAGGCGGATTCCTTGACGGCGGGGTTGAAGCAGACCATCAAGGATACTCCCTCGTCCGTGCGCCCACACGCAAAAAGCGCCGTGCTATGCGCTGCGGCGCAGGTCCTGGCGCACATTGGCCACACGCAGGATCTCGGCCTCGTGGTTGGGGTCGCGCCAGGTGTCGCGGCAGGCCATGTCGTGCCACTGCTGCATGGCCGGCAGGGCCAGGAGCCGCTGCGCATAGGCCTGGGATGTTTCGTCCAGTTCCAGGCCGTAGGTCTGGATGCGAAAGGCCACCGGGGCGTAGAAGGCGTCCACCGCGCTGAAATGCGGCCCGGCCAGGAACGGCCCGCCGAAGCGCTCCAGCCCTTCCTGCCAGATGGCCTGCAGACGCTCCAGGTCGCCCTGCAGGCGGGTGTCGGGCTGGTGGTGCTGGGCGCGCACCGCGGCGCCGAAGGGACACAGGGTGCGCAGGACCGTGAAGCCTGAATGCATCTCGGCGCTGGCGCAGCGCGCCCAGGCGCGGGCGCGCGGCTGGATGGGCCAGATGCCGGGGTGGCGTTCGGCCAGGTACTCCGTGATGGCCAGGCTGTCCCAGATGATCTCGCCATCGTGGTGCAGGACCGGCACCATTCCTGCCGGGGCGGCCTTGTGGAAAGCCAGGCTGCTGAACGGCGGACCGAAATTGAACCACTGCGTCTCGAAGCCGATGCCCTGCTGGGTCATCAGGAGCCAGGGGCGCAGCGACCAGGACGAATAATGGGGATTGGCCAGGACGAGGGTGTAGCCAGTAGCTGCGTTCATGGGGTTTCCGGTGGTGGTGGTAGGAATTATTGCACTTTAGTGGGCTTTGTCCCGCTTGGGTAGTGCCAGGCGGCGGCCGCCGTTGGTATGCTGTCTGCTGCACGTCGACGGAGGATGGCAATGGCTTACGATCTGGACAAGCGCCTGGTGATCGGACTGGCGTCCAGCGCCTTGTTCGACCTGAGCGAATCGCACCAGGTCTTTCTGGAAAAGGGCGAAGCGGCGTACCGGGAGCACCAGCTCGCCCGGGAGCAGCAGCCCCTGCGGCCCGGCGTGGCTTTTTCCTTCATCAAGCGCCTGCTGGCCCTCAATGACCTCTCGCCCGACGACCCGCTGGTGGAGGTGGTCCTGCTCTCGCGCAACGATCCCAACACCGGCCTGCGGGTCATGAACTCCATCCGCCACCACGGCCTGGGCATCAGCCGCGCGGTATTCCTGCAAGGGGGCGACCCGAGCCGCTACATCCAGCCCCTGTCCATCAGCCTGTTCCTGTCCGCCAACGAAGACGACGTGCATCGGGCCGTGCGGCAGGGCTACCCGGCCGGGCGGGTGTTGAGCACCGCGTTCGAGGATGCGTTCGACGACCAGCCCATCCGGGTGGCCTTCGACTTCGACGGGGTGATCGCGGACGACGAGTCCGAACGCATCTACCAGCTCCAGGGCGGGCTGCCGGCCTTCTTCGAACACGAGACCCGTCTGGTGCAGACGCCGCACAAACCCGGCTTGCTGCAGGCCTTCCTGCTGAAGCTGGCGCACATCCAGTCCCTGGAGCAGGCGCGCCATCAGGCCGACGCCGCCTATGCGCCGCGCCTGAAGATCTCCATCGTCACGGCGCGCAATGCGCCGGCCCACGAACGCGTCATCTACACCATGCGCAGCTGGGGGATCGAGGTCAACGAGGCTTTTTTCCTGGGCGGCATCGAGAAGCGGCGCGTGCTGGAAGTGCTGCAGCCGCACATCTTCTTCGATGACCAGACCACGCACCTGATTCCCACTGCGCAGTCCCTGCCCTCGGTTCACATACCGTTCGGCGTGGTCAACGACTCGTCGGGCTGACGCTGCTCCCACAGCAGGGCGCGGCTGACGGCGCGCGCGGCCTGCTGGATCAGGGTGGCCAGCGCTTCCTGGTTGACGGCATGGAAGCGTTCGATGCTGCCCAGCAGGGTCAGGCTGCCGAAGATGCGCCGGGAATCGTCGAAGATGGGCGCGGATATCCCCGCGATGCCGGGATTGATCTGCTCCTGCGAGATGCAGTAGCCCGTGCGCCGCAGCTCCTGCATGTGGCCGGAGAATTCGGGCCATTGCGCGCCCAGCCGCTGCACGTAGTCCAGGTGCTGGTTGGCTTCGTACAGGCGGCGCAGGTGGCGGGGGGGCAGGTGCGCGGTCACGATGCGCGCGGTCGAGCTGCGGAACATGTCCATGGTGCGGCCCCGGCCGAACATCAGGTCGAATCGGTCGGGCCCGGTTTCCTGGTGCGTGCTCAGGATGCGGTCGCCATAGAGCTGCCCGATCAGCGCGTCCAGCCCGGTCTGCTCCACCAGGGAGCGCAGCAGCGGCCGGCAGCGCGTGATGAGCGGGTCGAACTCGCGGATGAGCAGGTCCATCTCGATGAAGCGCGGACCCGGCGCATAGCCGCCGGGCGAGCGGATCAGCAGGCCGCAGGCGCACAGCTCCTTCAGGTAGCGGTAGATGGTGGCGGGCGGATATTGCAGGCGCTGGCCTATGGTGTCCACATCCAGCACGGGCGTGCCCGGGCCGTACAGGTCGAGAATCTGCAACATGCGTCTGAGGCTGTTCATGGTCCCTCGTGGCAGCGGGGTTGGCGTTGCATCATTCTAACCACGGAGCGGACCGCGTATGTGGCGCAACGAAAACACCTTCGTCGCTCTAATGGTTTACACCTAAATATTAAACTTCTTAATCATTAATTCTCAGACTGCGGTAATAATGAAGGCATCGAGCATGCCCATAGAGCGTGCAGGCAGCATCCGACAATCATCATAATGCAGTCAGGCAGACCGGCATGGTGGCCGGGCCGCCACCGAGGTGGACATGGACGAGGCAGTACGGAACACGGCGCCCAAGGCCGTCAGGAATGTGCTTTTCATCATGTGTGATCAGCTGCGCGCCGATCACCTGTCCTGTTATGCGCCGGGGGGCGCCCTGCGCACGCCGCTGCGCACGCCGCACATCGACAGGCTGGCGCGCATGGGCATGCGCTTTGAGCGCGCCTACGTGAATTCCGCCGTCTGCGGGCCGGCGCGCGCCTCCTACTACACCGGCCGCCATCCCCTCTCGCATCGCGTCACCTGGAACCGCGTGCCCCATCCCATCGACGAGCAGTACCTGGGCGACTACCTGGCGCAGGCCGGGCTGGGCTGCTGGCTGCTGGGCAAGACGCATCATGTGCCCGATCCGGCGGGCGCCAACGCGCGCCGCTTCCAGGTCCAGGCCGACGGCGCGGACCGTTTCTGGCAGGGCGGCTTCACGCCCGTCGAGCGCTACGACGGCCACTTCGAGATGGGCAAGGACAGCGACTACCGCCAATACCTGCAGGCGCGCGGCTATGACAGCGACCGCCCCTGGGAGGACTACGTCATCGGCAGCCTGGACGCGGACGGCCGCTTCGCCTCGGGCTGGTACATGCGCAACGCGCCCCTGGCGGCGCGCGTACGGGCGGAGGATTCCGAGACGGCCTATTTCACGCAGCGCGCCATGGTTTTCATCACCGAGAAGGGCGAGGAGCCCTGGGTGCTGCACCTGTCCTTCATCAAGCCGCACTGGCCCTACAAGGCGCCGGCGCCCTACAACGACCTGTTCGGTCCCGAGGACGCCGAGGCGCCGGTGCGCGCGGACCATGAGCGCGAGCACGCCCATCCCGTGCATGCGGCCTACCAGCAGCACGAGGAGTCCCGGTCCTTCGCCAAGGACGAGGTCTGGCGGGCCGTCAAGCCGGTGTACATGGGCCTGGTCAAGCAGATCGACGACGAGATCGGCCGGCTATTGGACATGCTGGAGCAGCAGGGCCGGCTGGACGATACCTTGATCATCTTCAGTTCCGACCACGGCGACCTGCAGGGCGACCACTGGCTCGGAGAAAAGGAATACTTTTTCGAGAACGCCATCCGCGTGCCCCTGATCGTGGTCGACCCCCGCATGCAGGCCGATGCCACCCGCGGCCAGGCCAGCGGCGAGTTCGTGGAATGCGTGGACGTGACGCCCACCATTCTGGACGCCCTGGGTCTGCCGGCCCGCCCGCACCGCGTGGAGGGCCATTCCCTGCTGCCGCTGCTGCATGGGCGCGGCGGCTGGGCGCGCGGCTACACGGTGGCCAGCCTGGACTACGCCTACCGCGAGGCGCGCCAGCTGCTGGGCCGCGGCGTCAACGAGTGCCACGGCCTGATGCTGCGCGACGGCGGCTACAAGTACATCCATTGGCAGGGATACCGGCCGCAGTTGTTCGACCTGCGCCAGGATCCGGACGAACTGCATGACCTGGGCGCCGACCCGGGCCGCGAGGACGTGCGCCGACGCATGAAGGAAGCGTTGTTCGACTGGAAGGACGGACTGAAGGGGCGGGCCAGCGAGAGCTGGCCGGACGTGGAAGACCGCACCAATGCGCACGAGCGCATGATGAATATTCTGATTGGCCGGTGGTAAAGGCTTTGCAAGGCCGCGCAGGCGCGGCATATCCATAAAAACACAAGGAGTGGAGATAATGAAGCAGCTCAAGAACACGACACTGGCCCTGCTGCTGGCAGGCGTGGGCGCCCTGGCCCCCATGATGGCGCAGGCCGCCTGGCCCACGACCGAACAGGTGCGCATCGTGGTGCCCTATCCTCCCGGGACCGAGCCCGACATCCTGGCCCGCGACCTGGGCGTGCACCTGAACAAGGCCACCGGCAAGGTCTTCGTGATCGAGAACCGGCCCGGCGCCAACGCCATCATCGGCACCGACAACATCGCCAAGGCCAAGGGCGACGGCTCCGCTCTGCTGATGGTGGACAGCCTGGCCGTGTCCACCAACCCGCTGCTGTACAAGAACCTGCCCTACAAGTGGGAAAAGGACCTCAAGCCCGTCACCACCGTGGCCGGCGTGAACCTGTACCTGCTGGTGAGGAACGACTTCCCCGCCAAGGACTACAAGGAGTTCGTGGCGGCCGCCAAGAAGGCCAATGGCGACGTCAACGTGGGCACCGGCGGGCGCGGCCACGTCACCCACCTGGGCATGGGCCTGCTGGCGCGCGAGGAAGGCCTGAACTTCACCTACGTGCCCTACAAGGGCATGGCCCCGGCCACCAACGCCATTCTGGGCGGCGAGACCGACGCCATGCTGGTGGGCGGCATCCTGGCCTCCCAGCACGTGAACGGCGGCAAGATCCGCGTGCTGGCCGTGGGCGCGGACAAGCGCACCGAACTGCTGCCTGACGTGCCCACCGTGCAGGAAGCCGGCGGCCATGCCAACAGCATTCCCACCACCACGTTCGCCCTGTTCGCGCCCGGCGCCACGCCCGACGAGACCGTCAAGGAGATCCAGGAGAAAGTGGACGCCGCCCTGCGCACCCCCGAGATGCAGGCGGCCTTCAAGAGCCGCGGCCTGGCCCAGTTCTACACCACGCCGGCCCAGACGCTGGAGCGGGTGCAGAACGACTCCAAGGTCTATTCCGAGCTGATCCCCACCCTGGGCATACAGCCCGAGTAAGGCGACAAGGCCTGGCCGTCACGCAACCGCGCCCCTCGGGGCGCGGTTTTTCGTAGTGGAAGCGTGAAGGAAGCAGCGCGGGTGCGCGCGCAGGGTTTCAACGAATGGCGCGCCGGGGCGCGCTGCGTTTCACTGCTCGTTGTAGTCGTGCTGCTCGGCGATCAGCCGGCGCAGGGTGGATTTCAGGGCGTCCACGTCCAGGGGCTGCAGACGCTTGACCACTTCGTCCTCGTGCAGGCGGGCCTTGGCGATCAGGCCCGAGATCAGGGTCTGGCCCTCGTCGGTGATGCGCACCAGCGTGATGCGGCGGTCCACGTCGTGCGCCACGCGGCGCAGCAGGCCCTGTTTTTCCAGCCGGTCCAGCAGGCGGGTGACGGTGGGCTGCTTGGTGGTGGCGATGCGCGCCAGGTGGCCGATGCTGACCTCGCCGGCGCCCGACAGCGTGGAGAGCACGCGCCATTCGGAGATGGACAGGCCGTTGCTCAGGACGACCTGGTGGAATTCGGCGGAAATGAGCTGGCTGGCCTGCGCCAGCAGGGCGGGCAGGTAGTTCTCGACGAAGACCGTATCGTGTTCGGTGGGACTCATGATGCGTTGTTATCGTTGCAGGCTATGAAGCGCCGCCCGGGGCGGCAGCGCTCACTATACCGAACCCGGACCCGCGCGTGTCGCAAATGCATGGAAACACCTTACTAGGGAAAACCATGAGGATGGATATGTTGAGATATAAACATATTCCGATGAAAATAAATACCATGTTCAAAATAAGCGGTTACTGAGGAAATAAAATGGCTGAGCGATCTTTTGTCGAAGAAGTCAAGAAACTGCGCTTGGGTGATGGGGACGTATTCAGCGGCGAGGGCATCCTGGCCGTCACCAAGGCGCTGCTGGAATCCGGCGTGTCCTACGTGGCCGGCTACCAGGGCGCGCCCATCTCCCACCTGATGGACGTGCTGGCCGACGCCCAGGACATCCTGAAGGAAAACGGCATCCGTTTTGAAAACAGCGCCAGCGAGGCCACCGCGGCCGCGACCCTGGCCGCGTCCGTGAACTATCCGCTGCGCGGCGCCATCACCTTCAAGGCCACCGTGGGCACCAACGTGGCCTCCGACGCGCTGGCCAACCTGGCCTCGGGCGGGGTCAAGGGCGGCGCGCTGATCATCGTGGGCGAGGACTACGGCGAAGGCTCCTCCATCATGCAGGAGCGCAGCCACGCTTTTGCCATGAAGTCGCAGATGTGGCTGCTGGATCCGCGCCCCAACCTGCCCTGTATCGTGCAGGCCGTCAAAGACGGCTTCGACCTGTCCGAGGCGTCCAACACGCCCGTGATGCTGCAGCTGCGCATCCGCGCCTGCCACGTGCACGGCCAGTTCGTGGCCTCGGACAACCGCCGCGCCAAGTTCACCATCAAGGAAGCCATGGAGCAGCCCACGCGCGACATCAATCGCATCGTGCTGCCGCCGGCCAGCTTCCTGCATGAAAAAGAAAAGATCGAGCAGCGCTGGCCCAACGCCGTCAAGTTCATCGAAGAGCGCCAGCTGAACGAATTCTTTGCCGACGGGACCGACGACGTGGGCCTGATCGTGCAGGGCGGCGGCTACAACACCGCCATCCGCGCCCTGGAGCACCTGGGCCTGGCCGATGTGTTCGGCGAGTCCAAGGTTCCCATGTACGTCATGAACGTGGCCTATCCGCTGATCGAGTCCGAGATCGTGCGTTTCTGCCAGGGCAAGCGCGCCGTGCTGGTGCTGGAGGAAGGCCAGCCCAACTTCGTCGAGCAGAACATCTCCGACATCGTGCGCCGCCACGAATGCAAGGTGGTCCTGCACGGCAAGGACCTGCTGCCCCTGGCCGGCGAATACAATACGGCCACCATGCTCAAGGGCATGCGCGCCTTCATGGAAAAATACGGCCGCATCGAGCCGCTGCCCGCGCCCAAGCCGCGCGTCATCCCCATGAAGGTGGAGACCGCCGAGCGTCCCAAGGCGCAGACCGAAGTGCTGGCCGCCGAGGTCAAGCCCATGAGCAGCCTGGACGAGAACGTGCATGCGCGCCCGCCCGGATTCTGCACCGGCTGCCCCGAGCGCCCCATCTTCACCGCCCTGAAACTGGTCGAGCGCGAGCTGGGCGAGCACCACGTGTCCGCCGACATCGGCTGCCACCTGTTTTCCATCCTGCCGCCCTTCAACCTGGGCAACACCACCATGGGCTACGGCCTGGGCGGCGCCGGTTCGGCCGCGCTGAACGCCGAATCCGACAAGCGCGCCATCTCGGTGATGGGCGACGGCGGCTTCTGGCACAACGGCCTGACCAGCGGCATCGCCAATGCCGTGTTCAACCGCAGCGACAACCTGACCATCGTCATCGACAACAGCTACACGGCGGCCACGGGCGGCCAGGACATCCTGTCCTCCAAGGCCAAGAACCAGACGCGCAGCACCGGCCACCTGATCGAGAAGGCCGCGCGCGGCGTGGGTGTGGAATGGCTGCGCACCATCCGCCGCACCTACGACCTGAAGACCATGACGGCCACCCTGCGCGAAGCGCTGACGACCAAGGAAAAGGGTCCCAAGGTGCTGGTGGCGCAAAGCGAGTGCATGCTGAACCGCCAGCGCCGCGAGAAAGGCCAGGTCCGCAAGGCCGTGGCCGCGGGCGAGCGCGTGGTGCGCGAGCGCTTCGGCGTGGATCCGGACACCTGCACGGGCGATCACTCCTGCATCCGCCTGTCGGGCTGCCCCTCGCTGTCCATCCGGCCCAATCCGGACACCCTGCGCACCGATCCGGTGGCCAATGTGATGAACAGCTGCGTGGGCTGCGGCCTGTGCGGCGAGGTATCGCACGCCGCCATCCTGTGCCCGTCCTTCTACCGCGCCCAGGTGGTCAGCAACCCCACCGGCTGGGACAAGTTCCGTGAAAAGACCCGCCGCGGCTTCATCGGCTGGCTGCAGCGTCGCGACGCTGCCCGCCGCGAGCGCCTGGCATTCTGATCACCCGAAGTGAGTTCTATCATGCAGATGAAACCAATCAAGATTGCCATTCTCGCCATGGGCGGCGAAGGCGGCGGCGTGCTGGCCGACTGGATCGTGAACCTGGGCGAGCACAACGGCTATTTCGCGCAGACCACCTCGGTGCCCGGCGTGGCCCAGCGCACCGGCGCCACGATCTATTACGTGGAGCTGTTCCCCCGCGAGGCCGCGCCCGCCGGCAAGACGCCGGTGCTGGCCCTGATGCCCATGCCCGGCGACGTGGACGTGGTGCTGGCCTCCGAGCTGATGGAAGCCGGCCGCGCCGTGCAGCGCGGCCTGGTGACCAATGACCGCACCACCCTGATCGCCTCCACGCACCGCGTCTACTCCATTGCCGAGAAATCGGCCATGGGCGACGGCCGCGTGGACAACGACGCCCTGATTGCCCATGCCACGCAGGCGGCCAAGCGCTTCGTGCACTTCAACATGGAAAAGGCCGCCGAGGATTCCGGCAGCGTGATCAGCGCCGTGATGTTCGGCGCCCTGGCCTCCACCGGCGTGCTGCCGTTCAGCCGCTCGCAGTTCGAGCAGACCATCGAGCGCGGCGGCGTGGGCGTCAAGCCCAGCCTGAAGGCCTTCTCGGCCGCCTATGCCCGTGTGGCCGAAGGCGACGCCGGCAAGGATGAACAGGCCGCGCCCGCCGTGCCGGTGTCGCAGTTGAAGCCGCGCGATCCGGCCGTGGCCAGGCTGGTCGAGCGCGTGCGCGCCGAGATCCCCGAAGGCGCCCAGCAGATCGTGGTGGAAGGCGTGCGCCGCGTGCTGGACTACCAGGATGTGGCCTACGCCAACCTGTACCTGGACCGGCTCAAGCAGATCCGCCAGTACGCCCGTCCCGACGACGTGGCCCTGATCCGCGAGACCGGCCGCTACCTGGCTTTGTGGATGTCCTACGAGGACGCCATCCGCGTGGCCGAACTCAAGACCCGCGCCACGCGCTTTGACCGCGTGCGCAAGGAAGTGCGCGCCACCGACGGCCAGATCGTGGCCATCAACGAATACATGCATCCGCGCGTCGAGGAGATCAGCGAGATCCTGCCTTTCGCAGGCCTGGGCCGCTGGCTGATGCGCCCGACCTGGGGCAACAAGCTGCTCAAGACGCAGACCAAGTCCGGCCGCGTCATCCAGACCAGCTCGGTGCGCGGTTTCATTCCTCTGTACCTGCTCTCGGGCTTCAAGCGCTGGCGCCGCCGCACCCTGCGCTACCAGGCCGAGCAGCAGCGCATCGAGGCCTGGCTCAAGCGCATCCAGGATGCGGCCGACGCGCACCCCGCGCTGGCCCTGGAGATCGCGCAGTGCCAGCGCCTGGTCAAGGGCTACGGCGATACGCACGCCCGCGGCCTGCGCAACTACCAGACCGTGATGGATGCGCTGGCGCGCAACGAGACCACCATGTCGCCGGCCCTGCTGGGCGCGCTGCGCGAGGCCGCGCTGGCCGATGAGCATGGCAAGAAGCTGGAGGCGGCGCTGCGCCAGAACGCGCTGGTCTGAGCCGTGCCGGGGCCGCCCGCCGGCGGCCTCGGTGAAAACCCTGGAACCAGTGATTTTTCCCTCTTAAATACTTTATTTCTAAAATATTCATAGTAGAATCTAAATTAAGGTGTACAGTGCGGCGCGCGGGCCTTTGCGGGCGCGGCGCCGCTCCATCCGGCAGGTATTCGAGCAAGAAGATGCAAGCTGCCGGTCAACCTGAAATAGCCGAAGTTTGGGGGAAATAACACATGAACCAGAGTGAAGCAGCACTCCAATTCAAGCCGGAGCCGGCCGAGGCGGGCTACGAAGGCCGGCTGGGCCCCAAGGACCCCGCCAGCCTGAAATTGTGGTTGCGCATGCTCACATGTACCAAGCAGATCGAGGACGAGATCCGTCGTCGCCTGCGCCAGAATTTTGATATTTCGCTGGCCCGTTTCGACTACATGGCCCAGCTCTACCGCTACCCGCAAGGGTTGAAGATGGGTGAGCTGTCCCGCTACCTGATGGTGACCGGCGGCAATATCACCGGACTGACCGACGAGCTGGCCCGCGAAGGCATGGTCTCGCGCGAGAGCAGTCCGACCGACAGACGCGCCTGGGTGCTGCGCCTCACGCCCAAGGGCAAAAGCAGTTTCGAGGCCATGGCCAAGGCGCACAGCGACTGGATCGCGGAGATGTTCGAAGGCCTGGGCACGGATCAGGTCGTGCAGATCCACCAGCATCTGGGCCTGCTGCGCGTCCACCTGCAAAGCGCGGCCGGCTAGCCACAGGATGCGTCCCGCCCGGCTCCAGGGCCTGGCAGGACGCTGGGAGCGCCCCGCAAGGCGCAAATAAAACACTTGCTAAAAAGGTGTCTACAACATGGGTTTCAAGCTGTACGAACAAGAACATCGCATCCGTTTTTCGGAATGCGATCCGGCGGGCATCGTTTTCTACCCGCAGTATTTTGTGCTGTTCAACGACCTGCTGGAAGCATGGATCGATTCCATGGTCCCCGAGGGTTTTCACAACATGATCGCCAGCAAGCGCGTGGGCATGCCCTCGGTGCATCTGGAGGCCGATTTCAAAGCCATCAGCCGTATGGGCGATGATGTGGTGATGAGCCTGGGTATCGAGCGCATCGGCAACAGCTCGCTGACGCTGCGCCTGCGCTGCACCGGCAAGGACGGCGTGCTGCGCATGCAGGTGCGCCAGACCGTGGTGACGACCTCGCTGGAAACCCACCTGGGCATCCCGATTCCCGACTTCCTGCGCGCGCCCATGCAGGAATACGTGATTCCGGCGCAGGAGCAGGCCAGCGTCTGACGTTCTTTTTGATGAAGCGGCAAGTATTGTGCGGGTCCGACTATCCTGTTTTTTTTGACCTGAATAGTTGACTTGTATAATATTTATTAATAAATATACTATGCTCAGGCACATGAGCGGTATTTAGACCATACGGACATATCATGAATATCGTATGTATTGGCGGAGGCCCGGCCGGGTTGTATTTTGGTCTGCTGATGAAGCTGCAGAACCCTCAGAACGAGGTCTACGTGGTGGAGCGCAACCGACCGTACGACACCTTCGGATGGGGCGTGGTGTTCTCGGACGCCACCATGGAGAATCTGCGCGAGGCCGACCCCGTGTCCGCGCAGACCATCGGTGATGCGTTCAACCACTGGGACGACATCGAGACCCATTACAAGGGCAGCGCCGTGCGCTCCAGCGGCCACGGCTTCATCGGCATCGGCCGCAAGAAACTGCTCAACATCCTGCAGGCGCGCTGCGAAGAAGTGGGCGTGCACCTGGTGTTCGAGACCAATGTGTCCGACGAGGCCGAACTGGCCCGCAAATACAATGCCGACCTGCTGATCGCCTCGGACGGCATCAACAGCGCCATCCGCACCCGCTACCAGGACGTCTACCAGCCCGACATCGACACGCGCAACTGCCGCTTCGTGTGGCTGGGCACGGAAAAAGTGTTCGACGCCTTCAATTTCATCTTCGTCGAGACCGAGCACGGCTGGTTCCAGGCACACGCCTACCGCTTCCAGGACGGCCTGTCCACCTTCATCGTGGAAACGCCCGAGGAAACCTGGCAGAAGGCCGGCATCGGCGAGATGTCGCAGGAAGACGCCATCGCCTATTGCGAAAAGCTGTTCGCCCCCTACCTGGACGGCAACAAGCTGATCAGCAACGCCACCCATCTGCGCGGCTCGGCCATCTGGATCCGCTTCCCGCGCGTCATCTGCAACAAGTGGGTGCATTGGCAGGATTACGGCACGGGCAAGAAGATCCCCGTGGTGCTGATGGGCGACGCCGCCCACACGGCCCACTTCTCCATCGGCTCGGGCACCAAGCTGGCGCTGGAAGACGCGATCAGCCTGGCCCAGCACATGAACCGCGAGTCGCTGGAAGAGGCCCTGAAGGACTACGAGGCCGCCCGCAGCGTGGACGTGCTGCGCATCCAGAATGCCGCGCGCAACTCGACCGAATGGTTCGAGAACGTGGCCCGCTACGCCAGCATGAAGCCCGAGCAGTTCACCTATTCCATGCTGACCCGCTCGCAGCGCATCTCGCACGAGAACCTGCGCCTGCGCGACGCGGCCTGGATCGAACAGTACGAGCGCTGGCTGGCTGCGGAATCGGGCCTGAAGCTGGCCGAGGGCGAAAAAGCCCCGCCGCCCATGTTCACCCCCTTCAAGCTGCGCGACATGCAGCTCAAGAACCGCATCGTGCTCTCGCCCACGCTGCTGTACAGCGCCGTGGACGGCATGCCCGGCGCCACGCACCAGGTTCACTACGGCAGCCGCGCCATGGGCGGCGCAGGCCTGATCATGGCGGAGATGACCGCCGTGACGCCCGAGGGTCGCGTGACTCCCGGCTGCACGGGCCTCTGGAATGACGAGCAGGCCGCCGCCTGGGCGCCCGTGGTGCGGTTCGCCCACGAGCAAGGCGCCAAGATCGGCGTGCAGCTGGGCCATGCCGGTCGCCGCGGCTCCACGCAGCTGGGCTGGGACAAGCCCAACCAGCCGCTGGCCCAGGGCAACTGGCCGCTGGTGTCGGCGTCCGCGCTGGCCTACCAGCCCGGCGTGTCCGCCGTGCCCGCCGAAATCACCCGCGCCCAGATGGACGAGATCCGCGACGCCTTCGTGGCGGCCGCCCGCCGCGCCGATCAGGCCGGCTTCGACTGCATCGAATTGCAGGCCGGCCACGGCTACCTGCTGTCCAGCTTCATCTCGCCGCTGACCAATCAGCGCAGCGACGAATTCGGCGGCAGCCTGGAAAACCGCATGGCCTACCCGCTGGAAGTGTTCCAGGCCGTGCGCGCCGTCTGGCCGCAGGGCAAGCCCGTGCTGGTGCGCATTTCCGCCACCGACTGGGCCGAGGGCGGCATCACGGCCGATGACGGCGTGCAGATCGCCCGCCTGTTCAAGCAGGCCGGCGCCGACCTGATCGACGTGTCCTCCGGCGAGGTCGTGCCCGAGCAGAAGCCCGTCTACGGCCGCATGTACCAGACGCCGTTCGCGGACCGCATCCGCAACGAAGCGGGTATCGCCACCATGGCTGTCGGCTCTATCATGGAAGCGGATCACGCCAACAGCATCATCGCGGCCGGCCGCGCCGACCTGTGCGCCCTGTCGCGCGGCTTCATGGCCGAGCCCAACTGGCCGCAGCGCGAAGCCGCCCTGGTGGGCTACGAAGGGGTGCAGTGGCCCGTGCAGTACGAACTGGGCAAGGACTGGCTGCACCGCCAGACCAAGCGCGCCTCGGCCGCTCAGGAAGGCCCCGCCATCCATTAAGAACAGAAGGAGACAGCAACATGTCGGAAGAACGTTTTGACACCTATCGCGAAAGCGTGCTTGGCCGTGCTGATGTCGAGGACACGCCCGAGCTGGTGAAGTACTACCAGGACCTGACCCGGTTCGAGGCCGGCGCCCTGTGGACCGTGGCCAACAAGATCGAGCCCTGGGAGCCCAAGTCCGATTCCGTGCCCGTGGTCTGGCGCTACCGCGACCTGCGCGACTACGTGCTGCGCTCGGTGGACCTGGTCACCCCTGAAAAAGCCGGCCGCCGCGTGATCTACCTGAACAACCCCGGCCGCCAGGACGTCTCGGCCGCCGTGGGCTGGCTGTACTCGGGCCTGCAGGTCATGAACCCGGGCGAGGCCGCCTCGGCCCATGCCCATTCCTCCTCGGCCCTGCGCTTCATCATGGAAGGGCGCGGCGCCTACACCATCGTGGACGGCCACAAGATGACGCTGGGCGCCAACGACTTCGTGCTGACGCCCAACGGCTGCTGGCACGAGCACGGCGTCGAGGCCGACGGCACGCCCTGCATCTGGCAGGACGGCCTGGACATCCCCCTGGTCAACGCGCTGGAAGCCGGCTTCTACGTGGTCCACCCCGACCTGTCCCAGGCCGTGACCCACCCGGTCAACGACGCCGTGGGCATCTGGGGCGGCCGCGGCCTCAAGCCCACGCTGCACGACTGGCAAAAGCCGTATTCGCCGCTGCTCAAGTACGAGTGGGAGCCCACCTACGAGGCCTTGTCGGCTTACGCCAAGGTCACCGACGGCAGCCCGTTCGACGGCGTCATCATGGACTACATCAATCCGCTGACCGGCGGCCCGGTGATGTCCACCATCGGCGCCAGCATGCAGATGCTGCGCCCCGGCGAGCACACCAAGGCCCACCGCCACACCGGCAGCATCATTTACCAATGCGCCAAGGGCGAGGGTTATTCCATCATCAACGGCAAGCGCTACGACTGGCGCGAGCGCGACATCTTCTGCGTGCCGTCCTGGATGTTCCACGAACACGTCAACGGCTCGTCCTCGGACGACGCCTGCCTGTTCTCCTTCCATGACCTGCCCGTGATGCGCGCCCTGAACCTGTATCGCGAACAGGCCCTGGCCGAGAACGGCGGATACCAGCCCATCCTGGAAGGTTGATCGCTCAAGCTTGTTCGGCGGGCCCGTTGCGGCGGACCCGCCACCGTTTATTCAAGCCATCTTCAAAGATGGCCCAATCTGGAGATAGAAATGCGTCTTGTAACGTACCGTAGTGAAGTTGCTGCAGCCGGCCGCCTGGGCGCCATCGTTGGCGATCTGGTGGTGGACCTGGGCTACCTGGGCGATGCCACCGGCCACATGCTGCCCGACAACATGCTCGATTTCATCGACCTGGGCCCCGCCGCCGTGAAGTCCACGGCCCGCCTGCTGGAAACCTACGCCGACGACATGCCTTTCGGCGTGGCGCTGCCCCTGGCCAACGTCAAGCTGCTGGCGCCCATTCCGCGTCCACGCAAGAACATCTTCGGCATCGGCCTGAACTACGTCGAGCACGTGGCCGAATCCAGCCGCACCCTGGACACCTCCAAGGAGCTGCCCAAGCAGCCCGTGATCTTCTCCAAGCCGCCCACCACCGTCATCGGCCCCGGCGACGCCATCGAGCACAACAAGAACATCACGCAGCAGATGGACTGGGAAGTGGAACTGGCCGTGATCATGGGCACCCGCGCCCAGCGCGTGGCCAAGGAAGACGCCCTGAAGTACGTCTTCGGCTACTCCGTGATGATCGACGTCAGCGCCCGTGACTGCCGCCGCGCCGGCCAGTGGATCTACTCCAAGGGCCAGGACACCTACGCTCCATTCGGTCCCGTGATCGTGACCGCCGACGAGCTGACCGATCCGCACAACCTGAATCTGAGCCTGACCCTGAACGGCGTGACCAAGCAGAGCTCCAACACCAAGCACATGCTGTTCAACGTCAACGACCTGATCGCCGACATCAGCGCCGGCATCACGCTGGAGCCGGGCGACATCATCGCCACCGGCACGCCCGAAGGCGTGGGCGCCGGCCGCAATCCTCAGGAATGGATGTGGCCGGGCGACGTGGTGCATGCCGTGGTGGAAGGCATTGGCGAGCTGCGTCACCCCATCGTGGACGTGACCCCTCAAAACTAAGCAAAGGAGAGCGTGATGCTGGAATTGCGCCAGTTCAAGGCCGCGGCAGTCCAGGCGGCTCCCGTGTTCCTGGACACGAATGCGACCATCGACAAGGTGTGCCGCCTGATTCACGAAGCGGCTGACAACGGGGCCGAACTGATCGCCTTCCCCGAGGTGTTCGTGTCCGGTTATCCCTACTGGAGCTGGGTGATGAACCCGGTCGAAGGCAGCCCCTGGTTCGAGCGCCTGTGCAAGTCGGCCATCGAAGTGCCCGGCCCTGAAGTGCAGAAGGTTGCGCAGGTTGCGCGCCAGCGCAAGGTCAACGTGGTGCTGGGCGTGAACGAGCGCAGTCCGGTCGGCGTGGCCACCATCTACAACACCCTGGTGACCATCGGTGCGGACGGCCGCATCCTGGGCCGCCACCGCAAGCTGGTGCCCACCTGGGCCGAGAAGCTGACCTGGGCCAACGGCGATGCGTCCTCGCTGCGCGTGCACGACACCACCATCGGCCCGCTGGGCGCGCTGGCCTGCGGCGAGAACACCAACACGCTCGCCCGCTTCAGCCTGCTGTCCCAGGGCGAGCTGGTGCATGTGGCCAGCTACATCTCGCTGCCCGTGGCGCCCAAGGACTACGACATGGCCGAAGCCATCCGCCTGCGCGCCTCCGCCCACTGCTTCGAGGGCAAGGTGTTCACGGTGGTGGCCTGCTCGACCGTGTCCGAGGAGATCGTGGACGCCATGGCGGCCTCGCATCCCGAGGCCCGCGAACTGCTGGCCCGTCCGAACAGCGCCTTCTCCGGCATCATCGGCCCTGACGGCCGCGTGATCGGCGAGGCCCTGATCGACCGCGAAGGTATCGCCTACGCGGACATCGACCTGTCGCGCTGCATCCAGCCACGCCAGATGCACGACATCACGGGGCACTACAACCGCTTCGACATCTTCGATCTGCGCGTCAACCGCAAGGCCATGACGCCGGCCCGATTCTACGAAGGCGACCAGCCCCAGCCAGACCTGAATCCAGCCGAGTTCTCCGCCGTGGAGGACAAGGACGCGGGTCTGTAAGACCACGGGCGGCGTTCCGGACTGCCGCCCATCGAGCGCGTTTTCCGCCGCAAGAGGCGCGGCGGAAAGCACTCTGCGGTCCGCCGACCTCCTGAGCGGCGGGCCGCATCCGGCTTTCGGGGCCGGGCCGCTGCGCCGGCGCTCCCGAGCCCTGCGCCGCGGCGCAGAAAGACACTGATAACGATTAAACAAGATCGACGTAGGAGATGACATGACCGAGATGCACCCACTGGCCGCCCTGACCCAGGCGCTGGACAGCAAGAAGGTCCGCTTCGTGGACCTGACCCAGACCCTCTCCCCCAGTTTCCCCGCCCTGCAGCTGCCGCCGCAGTTCGGTCAGACTGTCGGTTTCTCCGTGCAGCGCATCAGCCAGTACGACGAGGCCGGTCCAGGCTGGTACTGGAACAACTTCACCTGTGGCGAACACACGGGCACGCACTTCGATGCGCCGGTGCACTGGATCACGGGCAAGGACCACCCCAACAACAGCGTGGACACCATTCCCGTGGACAACTTCCTGCGCCCCGCCGTGGTGGTGGACGCCAGCGCCGAAGTGGCCCAGAACGAGGATTTCGTGCTGACGCCCGAATTCCTGCAGGCCTGGGAGGCCAAGCATGGCCGCATCCCCGCGGGCGCCTGGGTGCTGTTTCGCACCGACTGGTCCAAGCGCGTCAATGACGCCGCCGCCTTCCTGAACATGCGCGAGGACGGCGCCCATACGCCCGGCCCGTCGCAGGCCGCCGTGGAATGGATGATCCATGAGCGCAATGTGCACGGCTTCGGCGTGGAGACCATCAACACCGACGCCGGCCAGTCCTACTCCTGGCCCGTGGCCTATCCTTGCCACACCCTGATGCACGGCGCCAACCGCTACGGCCTGCAGTGCCTGTGCAACCTGGACCAGCTGCCCCCCCAGGGCGCGCTGATCATGTCCGCTCCGCTGAAGATCGAAGGCGGTTCGGGCAGCCCGCTGCGCGTCGTCGCCCTGGTCGCCCAGTAAGCCGCGTTCGAGCCATCCAGCATGGGCGGGGCCTTGTCCCGCCCATGCTGGATTCTCACCTAGTGGTTTTCCATTATATTCGCGCGTATATATTGATCCGTAAACTATTCATCAATAAAATAAAATTCAGAATAATGAATAGTGATCCAGCCGTGCAGCCTGCCCTGATGCCCTGCACACGGTCTGGCGGAGACAGTAGACGAGGATAAAGCCAGCCCCAGGGGCCGGCGCCATCGGACCGCCGCTTACCGGTGCATCATGACACAGGCCCGCCGCCCCGGCTGGGTAATGGTTGTTGTCACGCTCAATGGTAGGCACACGATGGATACTTTTGAACTCGTCATCCGGGACATCCAGAACGCATCCCCGCTGATCCGCAGTTTCACGCTGGAGCCTGCCCAGGCCGGCGCCCTGCCCGCATTCGCGCCGGGCTCGCACCTGAAGGTGCACATTCCCGCCCTGAATGATCACCGCTGCTACTCGCTGATCTCGCTGGAGCCGCATTGCGTCAACGGCCAGTGCCCCGACCGCTACCGCCTGGGCGTGCGCCTGGAGGAAAACAGCGCCGGCGGCTCGCGCTACATGCACGATCTGAAAGTGGGCGATGCGCTGACGGTGTCCGGCCCCAAGAACGATTTTCCCCTGCATGCCGCCACGCCCGGCGAGACCGAGACGGTGCTGATCGCCGGCGGCATCGGCATCACCCCGATCGCCAGCATGGCCGCGGCCCTGCATCACCAGGGTCGTCCCTACCAGTTGCATTACGCCGGCCGCAGCCTGCAGCAGCTGGCCTACCTGGACGAGCTGCAGCAGCTGGCCGGCCCGGCCGTGCGCCACTACGCCGACGACACCGAGCAGCGCTTCTCCCTGGACGCCCTGCTCGATGGCCTGTCCAAGGACCAGCACATCTATGTCTGCGGTCCCAAGGGCATGATCGATGCGGTGATCGAGGGCTGCAAGCAGCGCGGCTGGCCCGCTGATCACGTGCACTTCGAACTGTTCGCGACCGCCGCCGCGCAGGAAGGCGACCAGCCCTTCGAGGTGGAGCTGCGCCAGAGCGGCGTGACCTTGCAGATCCCCGCCGACAAGACCATCGTGGACGTGATGGAAGAGCAGGGCCTGGATCCCATGATCGACTGCAAGCGCGGCGAATGCGGCGTCTGCACCTGCGACGTGATCGAAGGCGAGCCCGACCATCGCGACTATTTCCTGAGCGACTCGGAAAAAGCCAGCAACAAAGTCATCCAGATCTGTATTTCCCGCTCCAAGACCCCGCGTCTGGTGCTGGATCTGTAACGCCTGAGAGCCACGGAGAACAACATGGAAAAGTACCGCGACAATCCCCAGGCCATCCGCGAACTGGTGCGCGAAGCCGAGGTGCACAAGGACCTGTACATCAGCCAGGAGCTGTTCGAGCTGGAGATGGAGCGCCTGTTCGCCAATACCTGGGTCTACGTGGGCCACGCCAGCCAGGTGCCCAACAAGGGCGATTTCTACACCACCACGGTGGGCAATGAATCGGTGATCATGGTGCGCCACACCGACGACAGCATCCGCGTGCTGTACAACCGCTGCCCGCACAAGGGCGTGCAGGTCGCCGCCGAACCCTGTGGCAACACGGGCAAGTTCTTCCGTTGCCCCTATCACGCCTGGACCTTCAAGACGGACGGCTCGCTGCTGTCCATCCCGCTGAAGAAAGGCTACGAGAACACCGGCTTCGAGTGCACCGAGGCCAGCCACGGCATGGCCGCCGTCAAGAACGTGCAGGTGTACCGCGACTTCGTCTTCTGCCGCCTGAGCGAACAAGGCGAGAGTTTCGAGGACTTCTTCGGCCAGTCCCTGAGCACCATCGACAATATGGTGGACCGCTCGCCGGAAGGGCGCCTGGAAGTGGCCGGCGGGGTGATGCGCTACATGCATCACTGCAACTGGAAGATGCTGGTGGACAACCAGACCGACACCTGCCATCCCATGGTGGCGCACGAGTCTTCGGCCGGCACGGCCGTCAAGGCCTGGCAGGAAGCGCCCGAAGGCACTCCCAAGCCCATGGCCGTGGAGCTGTTCGCGCCCTTCATGTCGCCCTACGAGTTCTACGAGGGCATGGGCATACGCGTGTGGGAGAACGGCCACGGCCATACGGGCGTGAGCAACTCCATCCATGCCGATTACTCCGAGATTCCCGGCTACTGGGACCAGATGGTGCAGGCCTACGGCGAAGAGCGCGCCAAGGCCATCCTGGCCGACACCCGCCACAACACCTGCTATTTCCCCAACATCATGGTCAAGGGCCCCATCCAGACCCTGCGCGTCTTCAAGCCGCTGGCCGCCGACAAGACCCTGGTGGAGTCCTGGACCTTCCGCCTGGTGGGCGCGCCCGATACCTTCCTGGAGCGCACCCTGATGTACAACCGCCTGATCAACGCGCCGACCTCCATGGTGGGTCACGACGACCTGGAAATGTACGAACGCGCCCAGCAGGGCCTGCAATCGCGCGGCCGCGACTGGATGAACCTGGCCCGCTTGGTCGAGAAGGACGAGGACCAGAAGAAGAACGTGGTGATCAACGGCACCAGCGAGATGCAGATGCGCGCGCAGTTCCGCGCCTGGCTCAAGTACATGCTGCCCGAGCAGCAGGCATAAGAAATAAAAGGAACGACCATGAGCGAGATCAGCCGTCAGGCACTCATCGACTTTGTCTATGCGGAAGCCCGCCTGCTGGACGAACAGCGCTACGAGCAGTGGCTCGACCTGTTCACCGAGGACGGCTACTACTGGATGCCGCTGGCGCACGACCAGCAGGACGCCCGCCTGCATGCCTCCCTGATGCACGAGGACAAGCTGCTGCTGCGCATCCGCGTCGAGCGTCTGGCGGGCCGGCGCACGTTTTCCCAGCAGCCCAAGAGCCGCAGCCACCATTTGCTGCAGCAGCCCACCGTGGAAAGCATGGACGAGGAAAAGGGCGAGTACAGCGTGCGCTGCGCCTTCCACTACACGGAAACCCGCGGCGACCGGCAGGAAATCTATGTGGGCTGGAGCACCTACACGCTGGTGCGCCAGGAAGGCGCGCTGAAGATCCGCCTGAAGCGGGTGGATTTGCTCAACTGCGACGCCCCCTTCGGCAACATCCAGTTGTTTATGTGACAGAGGACAGGAGAACATTTCAATGGCCAATACCACGGTCTACCAGGCTTTTCGCGATACCGCCCAACGCTGGGGCGACAAGCCGTTCGTGTGCACCCTGCCCGAAACCGCCGAGATCTACGGCATCCCGGCCGGCGAACTGAGCTACGGCCAAGCGCTGGAGCGCATCGACGCCCTGCGCGCCGACTATGCCGCCGCAGGCTATGGCCACGGCCACCGCGTGGGCATCCTGCTGGAGAACCGCCCGGTGTTCTTCCTGCACTGGTTCGCCCTGAACAGCCTGGGCGTGTCCATCGTCCCCATCAATCCGGACCTGCGCGCCGCCGAGCTGGAATACCTGATCGGCCACTCCGAGATGATCATGGCCATCGCCCTGCCCAGCCGCCACCAGGACCTGGTGGAAGCGGCCCAGCGGGCCGGCCAGCCCTTTGCCATCATGGCCGACGGCGATGTGCCGCCCGTGGTGACGCAGGCCGCATCGCGCTCCTGCGACATGCCCGACGAGCACAGCGAGTGCGCCCTGCTGTACACCTCCGGCACCACCGGCCGCCCCAAGGGCTGCATGCTGTCCAACCAGTATTTCCACTATGCGGGCGAATGGTATCGCGACATCGGCGGCCTGGCCCGGCTGCACCCCGGCCAGGAGCGCATGCTCACGCCCCTGCCCCTGTTCCACATGAACGCCATGGCCTGCTCGACCATGGCCATGGTCAAGACCGGCGGCTGCCTGATTTCCCTGGACCGCTTCCACCCGCGCAGCTGGTGGCAGTCGGTGCGCGAGTCGCGCGCCACCGTGGTGCACTACCTGGGCGTGATGCCCGCCATCCTGATGAAGGCCGAACCGTCCGCGCAGGACCGCGAGCACCAGGTGCGTTTCGGCTTCGGCGCCGGCGTGGACCGCGGCTTGCACCCCCTGTTCGAGGAACGCTTCGGCTTTCCGCTGCTGGAAGCCTGGGCCATGACCGAGACCGGCGCGGGCGCCAGCATCATCGCCAATCACGAGCCGCGCCACATCGGCACCTCCTGCTTCGGCAAGGAGATGCCGGTGGTCGAAGTGCTGCTGATGACCGACGAGGGCCGACCCGCGGCCACGGACGAGAACGGCGAGCTGCTGGTGCGCTCGGCCGGCGAGAATCCGCGCTATGGCTTTTTCTCCGGCTACTGGAAGGACCCGGCCGCCACCGACGAGGCCTGGAAGGACGGCTGGTTCCATACCGGGGACATCGTGCGCCGCGATGCGCAAGGCTATCTGCATTTCGTGGACCGCAAGAAGAACGTGATCCGCCGCAGCGGCGAGAACATCGCCGCCGTGGAAGTGGAGAACATCCTGCAGCAGAACCCGCTGGTGCGCTCCATTGCCGTGGCCGCCGTGCCCGATGACATCCGCGGCGACGAAGTCATGGCCCTGGTCGTGCCGCACGCGCCGCTGGCCAGCCGCGAGGACAAGGAGAAGGCCGCTGTCGAGCTGGTCAAGTGGGGCCTGACGCAGCTGGCCTATTTCAAGGTGCCCGGCTACGTCCTGTTCGTGGATGCGCTGCCCCTGACCTCCACCAACAAGATCCAGCGCGGCGAGCTCAAGACCGTGGCCCTGGCGGCCCTGGCCAATCCCGACTGCATCAACACCAACCACCTGAAAAAGCGCCAGGAGGCCTGAGTCATGGCCTTGAAGCCAAAAGCCCGGATGGCCTACGACGACGTCGTGCTGACCACGCCGGTGACCATTCCCTACCAGCGTCACTCCGAGCAGACGGCGCACTGGTGGCTGGGCGCGGGCCTGGGCCAGGCCATCCGCGAGGCTGGCCTGAGCAAGGCCGATGTCGACGGCGTGTGCGTGTCCAGCTTCACGCTGGGCACGGACACCGCCGTGGGCCTGATGCAGCACTTCCAGATGAGTCCGCGCTGGCTGGACCATATCCCCATGGGCGGGGCCAGCGGCGTGGTGGCCCTGCGCCGCGCGGCGCGCGCCGTGCAGTGCGGCGATGCGTCCATCGTGGCCTGCATCGCGGGCGACACGAACCAGCTCGAATCCTTCAAGAACACGGTGGCCGGCTTCTCGCGTTTCTCGCAGGACGCCGTCTACCCCTACGGCGCGGGCGGTCCCAATGCCAGCTTCGCGTTGCTGACCGACTATTACATGCGCCATTTCGGCGCCACCCGCGAAGATTTCGGCAAGCTGTGCGTGGCCCAGCGCGACAATGCGCTGCGCAATCCGCATGCCTTGATGAAAAAGCCCCTGACGCTGGAGCAGTACCTGGAGGCGCGCGTCATCGCCGACCCCATCCATCTGTTCGACTGTGTCATGCCTTGCGCGGGCGCGGAAGGCTTTCTGGTGATGCGCCGCGAACAGGCCGAGGAACTGGGCCTGCCTTACGTGCGCATCCGTTCCACCATCGAGCGCCACAATGCCTTTCCCCAGGATCCCGTGCAGTTTCGCGGCGGCTGGGCCATGGACAAGGACGCCTTTTACGAGCATGCTGGTCTGCGCCCGGCGGACGTGGACTTCCTGGAAACCTACGATGACTATCCGGTCATCAATGTATTGCAGTTCGAGGACCTGGGCTTCTGCGCCAAGGGCCAGGGCCCGGCCTTCATCCGCGAGCATACATTCACGATAGAGGGCAGCTTTCCCTTCAACACCAGCGGCGGCCAGCTGTCGGTGGGGCAGGCGGGCGCGGCCGGCGGCTACCTGGGCCTGGTGCAGGCCTTGCGGCAACTGACCGGCACGGCCGGCGACACGCAGGTGCGCGATGCGCGCATCGGCCTGGTCTCCGGCTTTGGCATGATCAACTATGACCGCGGCCTCTGCACCGCCGCGGCCCTGCTCGAACGAGGCCAGCCATGACGATTTCCGATGCCCTGAATGGCGCACTGCCGCCCGGCGCGCGCAGCGCCCCGGCGGCGGGCCTGACCGAGGCGGCGCAGCGCGGCGAATTCGCCCTGCAGGTCTGCCCGTCCTGCGGCACGGTGCAGTACCCCGTGCGCGACGTTTGCGACCGTTGCCTGCACACCACCCTGATCTGGAAGCAGGTGCCCGACACCGGCGTGCTGCGCGCCACCACCACGCTGCACCACAGCAACGAGGCCTACTTCCGCGCCCGCCTGCCCTGGCGCATCGGCACGGTGCAGCTGGATTGCGGCCCCTTCGCCATCGCCCATCTGCCCGAAGGCGGGCAGGCCGACCAGCCCGTGCGCCTGAGCCTGGAGCTGGACGAGGGCGGGGTGGCCGTGCTGGTGGCCCGGCCCGTCCCCTGAATTTGCCTGGAGAACAAGACATGACACAACCCCACTACACCGCCGTGGTCACCGGAGGCAGCACCGGCATTGGCGAAGACATCTGTCGCAAGATGCTCGATGCCGGCTATACCGTGATCTCCATGGCCCGCAATGCGCTGCCCTGGACCCACGAGCGCCTGCATTGCGTGCAGGTGGACCTGCTCGATGCCGCCGCCACGGAAAAAGCCGCGCAAGACATCGCAGAGCGCTTCGAGGTGACTCACTTCGTGCACAACGCCGGCGTGATCTGGCCCGCCCTGCTGCCCGAAGTGAAGCTGGAGGACCTGCAGGGACTGACCCAGATCCACCTGGGCTCGGCCATACAGATCACCCAGGCCGTGTTGCCGGCCATGCGCAAACGCCAGTTCGGCCGCATCATCCTGATGTCCTCGCGCGGCGTGCTGGGCCTGCAGACGCGCACCGCCTATTCGGCGACCAAGGCCGGCATGCTGGGCATGGCCCGCACCTGGGCGCTGGAGCTGGCCGACCAGGGCATCACGGTCAATGTGCTGGCTCCCGGCCCCATCCAGACCAATATGTTCTACGACGTGGTGGACGCCGGCAGCGAGCGCGAGGCCCAGCTGGCCGCCTCCATTCCCGTCAAGCGTCTGGGCCGCGTGGACGACATCAGCCGCGCCACCATGTTCTTCGCCGATCCGGAGAACGGTTTTGTCACCGGGCAGACCCTGTACGTCTGCGGCGGCGCCAGCGTGGGGACCTTGACGATCTGATCGCGCAGGTCCTTCACATCCTGCTGCGGCGATAGCCTCCTGGTTTTCCAGGGGGCTTTTTTATTCACTGAAGATTTGCCAGGGCTTGCCGGGTATGCAGTCGAACCGGCAACGTGTTCCTGGAATTCATGATTCTGGATGGATTTAAGGGTTTTTTTCTATTTACGTGGATTTGTTCATCTATAAACTATTTAGAACAGAAATATAAGAGGTGCGTCCGCGACCGCGCGCCGCACGCTCGCCGAGGAAACTGGCCCCGACCGGGCCGAGACAAGTGGAGCTGTAATGAACGACGATCTGCCAGGGATGGAGCTGGTACGGTCACGTGGAGTGGTAAGAGTTGTAGAAGCAATTCTGGATACCGTCTGTGTGGTCATCCTGATCCTCATGACCGGCATCACCACCGTGGACGTGGTGGGCCGGTATCTGTTTCATTCCCCCCTTCTGGGCGCCTATGAGGCCAGCGAACTGTTGCTGGGCGTGCTGATCTTTGCCGCCCTGCCGCGCGTGACCTGGCATCGACAGCACCTGACGGTCAGCCTGATCGACGCCTGGCTGGGACCGCTGGCGCGCCGCGTGCAGCAGTTCCTGATCAACGTCGCCTCCACGGTGATGCTGGCGGTGCTGACGGTCTACTTGTGGGAGCACGCCGACCAGCTGGCCGAATACGGCGACATGAGCAACGCCTTGCAGGTGCCCATCGCGCCCTTCGCCTACGCCATCTCCATCATGACCGGGATCGCCACCTTGGCCTCGCTGATCCAGGTCTTCTGCTCCCCCCGCCGATAAAGACGGAGTGTTTCCATGTTGATTTCCATTATCGGACTGGTCGTCCTGCTGGCCAGCCTTTTCCTGGGCCTGCCCATCGCCTGGGGCATGCTGCTGGTGGGCACGCTGGGCTTTGCCTATTTCACCGGCCTGGAGGCCGCCCTGACCATGGCGGCCCAGACCAGCTTCGACACCGCCATGAGCTACAGCTTCACGGTGCTGCCGCTGTTCATCCTGATGGGCAATCTGGTCAACGCCTCGGGCCTGTCCAAGGACCTGTACAAGGCCGCCAACGCCTTCATCGGCCACCTGCGCGGCGGCCTGGCCATGGCCACCATCGTGGCCTGCGGCGCCTTCAGCGCCCTGTGCGGCTCCAGCATGGCGACCACGGCCGCCATGGGCCGCGTGGCCATGCCCAATATGCGCAAGTACAACTACGATGACCGCCTGGCCACCGGCAGCATCGCCGCCGGCGGCACGCTGGGCATCCTGATTCCGCCCAGCGTGATGATGGTGGTCTACGGCATCCTGACGGAAACCGACATCGGCAAGCTGTTCGCCGCGGGATTCCTGCCCGGCATGGTCGCCATGCTGATGTACCTGGTCACCGTCATGATCATCACGGCCATCAACCCCAACCTGGGCCGCCCCGGCGAGAAGGCCGACTGGCGCGAGCGCCTGCAGGCCACCAAGGGCGTGCTGGCCATCACCGTGCTGTTCGTGGTCATCATGGGCGGCATCTACGGCGGCGTGTTCACCCCCACGGAAGCGGCCGGCATCGGCGCGGCGGCCACCTTCCTGATGACCTTCAAGCGCCGCGGCTGGCAGCCGCGCCTGTACCTGACCGTGCTGATCGAGGCGGCCCAGACCACCGCCATCATGTTCGCCCTGGTGATCGGCGCGCTGGTGTTCACCAACTTCCTGACGGTGGCCGGCCTGCCCAACCAGCTGCTGGGCTTCATCGACGGCATCGACGTCTCGCCCATCGTGGTGATCCTGATCATCTGCGCCATCTACCTGGTGCTGGGGTGCTTTCTGGAAACCATGTCCATGGTCATGCTGACCGTGCCCATCTTCTACCCCATCGTGGCCTCGCTGGGCTTCGATCTGGTGTGGTTCGGCATCATCGTGGTGGTGGCCGCCGAGATCAGCCTGATCACCCCGCCGCTGGGCCTGAACATCTTCATGATCAAGAACGTGATGCCGGACGTGTCGCTGGGCACCATCATCCGCGGGGTGACGCCTTTCGTGATCACCGACATCGTGCGCCTGCTGCTGCTGATCTTCGTGCCCTGGATCATCCTGGTCATACCCAACAGCATGTAAACCGAAATTTTGCCGCTGGGCCGTGCCCCGGCAAGACATAACCAACGAGGAGTCATTATGCGTATTTTCAAGAAACTGGGTCTGAGCCTGGGCCTGGCCGCCGCCGCGCTGGCCCCGACGCTGCCGTCCGCGGCTGCCGAAGTCACCACCCTGCGTTTTTCCCAGTGGATGCCGCCGGGCCACTACATCGTCACCGAGATGTTCGAGCCCTGGGCCAAGGAAGTGGAGAAGGTCACCGAAGGCCGCGTGAAGGTGGAGTTCATCAATGCGCTGGGCAAGCCGCAGGCCCACCTGGACCTGGTGCGCAACGGCGTGGCGGACCTGGGCATGTCGGTGCACAGCTACACCGCCAACCGTTTCCCGCTGATCGAATTCGCCGAGCTGCCTTTCACCACCGATGACGGCGGCGTGAACTCGGTGGCCTACTGGCGCACCTATGAAAAGTTCATGATGGACGCCGGCGAGCATAAGGGCGTCAAGCTGATGGGCGTGTGGACCAGCCCGGCCACAGTGATCTTCACCAGCCGCGAGGACGTGAAGTCCATTGACGATCTGAAGGGCATGAAGCTGCGTTCGCCCAGTCCGCTGTTCGATGCCATCGGCAAGGCCCTGGGCATCGTCACGGTCAATGCGCCGGCCTCCGACAGCTATGAAATGCTCTCGCGCGGGGTGATCGACGGCATGTACTTCCAGTACGACCAGATCGAGAACTGGAAGCTGGACAAGTTGATCAAGACCGCCGTGTCCGTGCCGGGCGGCTTTGGCAAGTCCAGCCAGTACCTGTTCATGAACGAGCGCAAGTGGAAGAGCCTATCCGAGCAGGACCGCGCCGCCATCGAGAAGATCACCGGCGAATGGATGGCCAACGATTTCGGCTCCAAGTGGCAGGCCGCCGAGCAGAAGGCCATCGAGAAACTGACCGCGGAGGGCCTGAAGACGGTGCGCATCGAGGGCGAGGCCCTGGAACAGCTGAAGCAGCGCCTGGCCTTTGTCGAAGCGGACTGGCTGAAGGCCGCCGAGAAGAAGAAGGTGGACGGCCCCGCCGCCCTGGCCTACTTCCGTGAACAGATCAAGGAACTGAGCGCCGCCAAGCAGCAGTAAGCGGCTTCGCATGGCTGGATGAACCCCGCGCCCTTCGGGTCGCGGGGTTTTTTTCATTCCAGGCGTTGCGGCGGCTTGTGCAGGTCGTAGTGTTCCTTGACGGGGTATTCGACGATCGTGGCCGTGCTGTCGTAGTAGCTTGCCAGGGCGCTGCCGTCGAAGAAGGTGTCGAACCGGTCCCGGGAGCGCAGCGTGCGCCGGAAGTGGTACTGGGGAATTTCGATGCGGGCCAGCTTGCGCTCCAGCCCGTCGGCGATGATGGCCCTGCGGACCTGGTCCTGCTGCCAGGCGCCGTGATAGGCGCGCAGCATGAGCCCGCTGGACAGCAGCCATGCAAGGGCGCAGGCCGCGAGCGTGACGGACAGGCTGCGCCGCCAGAGCGCCGCCTTGTCCTGCAGGTCGTGCCCATACAGGGACAGCGCGACCAGCAGGTACATGAATCCGCCATTCAGGGCCCGTTTCGGAATATTGGGCGCCAGGACCAGAATGGCGTTGGCCAGGCAGGAGGCGCCGACCAGCAGAGCCATTGCGCGCCGGGTTTTGGGGGACGGCGGGCCGGCATGCAGGCGCCACGCTCCCAGGATGAGGAAGACGCCGGCGTAGCGCAGCATGGCGTCGGGAAAGCGGCGGCTGAAATGGTCCCAGGCGCGCCCGAGCGCGGGCTGGCTGTACCAGTGGTCGAAGGCTTCGGCGCGGATCTGATTGCCCGGCGCCAGCAGCAGTATGGCAATGCCGGCCGCCATGCACAGCAGCCAGACAAGGGGCCATGCGCCCAGGGGGCGTTGGCGGGCATGGCGGTAGGTCAGCCAGGCCAGCAGGCACCAGGTGACGATGCCGGTGTTTTCGTTGGAACAGCCGGCCGGCACGGCCAGCAGGGCCAGGGCCGCGGCCAGCCAGAGCGGCGTGGAGCCTTGCCGCAGACGCCACAGATAGGCGAGCGCAAAGCCGAAGTTGAAGACATTGGGCCACAGGTAATTGGCGGCGCCCACGACCCAGAAGGTGGTCTGCCCCAGGTCGGGGTTGGCGAGCCAGTAAAGAAAGAAGACCAGCAATACGAGCTGCGGCCGCAGCGTCCGGCCGGCCAGGCGGGCCCCCAGCGCGGCCAGGATGAGGGACAGGCCGGCCACGGCCATGGTGTTGAGCATGGCGACCACCCAGGTCTGCTCCAGGTTGAGCATCCAGCTGGACAGCGTATCCGCGACCAGGCGCCCGCTCCAGCCCGTGTAGTGGCGCCAGACCGCATCCCATGACACGCCTTTATTGGCGTAGCTGAAGTCGTCGGAGCTCATGGGCGTGAGCCAGTTCAGCGCCCAGGTCGCCGCCAGGGCCAACACCGCCAGGCAGACCGCGATGCGGTTTGAAAGTCGCGCGCGCAGGCGGGGCGTGCCGATGCTGGGAGAGGTGGCGGCGAGGGGATGACTCATGGTGATTCGCTGGAAAATGGCCCAAGGGCGCAGACTACCGTATTGGATTTCATTTAACCGTTCATTCGTGAAATCGCCGGTGATATTCCTTATTACGTAACTGCCTTGGCGAGTGAGTTTCGCTGACAGCCGTTTAAAGGCCGGGACGGGCGGTTCTGGACGCGTGCCGGCGCGCATCATTGCCCGGCGCGGCGCCTGCTCCTTTAAGCCTAAACAAGATTGGGGTTTTCCCTGCTTTTGCGTGTTGCTGCGTTTATCGGCCAGGCGCTGCGCAAAGTGGATATACCCGCTTTGGATGCGCTCCTACCATGGGCCTCACTGTCAAACCCAAAAAGAAAAGGAGTGGAGACATGGGGGGCATGAAAAAGAACGCAATGGCGGCCCTGCTGGCGGCCGGTTCGCTGGGCGCGGGCTCGGCCTGGGCCATCGAAGGCAACGGCCTGCCCGTCTATCCGGACGGCCTGGAGAACTACATGAGCGGCGCCTTGCCGCCGCCCGGCGTGCACGCGCTGATCTATGGCGGGGCCATGCGCTACGACTCGGTGCGCGATCGCCATGGCGACAAGCTGCCGATTCCGGACTTCCGCGTGGACGTGGGCGTGATCGCGCCGCGCCTGGTGTGGGTGACGGAGCAGCAGGTGCTGGGCGGCCAACTGGCCTTTCACGCGCTGGCGCCGCTCTTGACCGTCAAGGCGCAGGCCGCGGGCCAGTCGCAGCGCCGCAGCGGCCTGGGCGACGTGGTGTTCGGCCCGGCCCTGGGCTTTCATCCCAGCGAGAAGCTGCACTACATCCTGGGCGTGGACTTCGTGGCGCCCACGGGCCGCTACGACGTCAATGACAGCGCCAACCTGGGCCGCAACTACTGGGCCATCCAGCCCGCCGCCGCCCTGAGCTACATCCAGCCCAGCGGCCTGAACGCGGACCTGAAGGTGATGTTCGACATCAACATGCGCAATCGCGACACCGACACCCGCACGGGCAAGGCCATCCATGCCGACTACGCCCTGGGCTGGGGGCTGGGCAACGGCCTGGTGGTGGGCGTGGGCGGCTACGCCTACCAGCAGATCGAGCGCGACCGCGGCCCCCTGGCCGGGGACGGCCGCGCCCGGGCCTTCGCCATCGGCCCCAGCATCCGCTACGCCAACGACAAGGGCCTGCTGATCACCGCCAAGTACCAGCAGGACCTGGGCGTGCGCGGCCGCCCCGAAGGCAAGCAGTTTTTTGTGAAAGTGGCGGTGCCGTTCTGACGGCCCGAAGCAGGAGAGTGACATGAAAGGACTCAAGGACAAGGTATTCGTGGTGACTGGCGGGGCGACCCGCATCGGCGCCGGCGTGGTCGAGGTGCTGCTGGGCTACGGCGCGCGCGTGGCGGTGTTCGACATCGATGCGGTCGGCGGACGCAAGGCGGTGGGCGCGGACGAGGCGCGCGCCAGGTTCTGGGAAGCGGACATCACCGACGACGCCCGCCTCGAGGCCGCCGCGCAGCAGGTGCAGGCGCATTTCGGCCGCGTGGACGGCCTGGTCAATCTGGCCTGCTCCTACCTGGACGAAGGCATGGCCTCGAGCCGCGCGGACTGGCTCAAGGCGCTGGACATCAATCTGGTCAGCGCCGTGCAGGCCGCCAAGGCCGTGCGGCCCCTGCTGCCCCGGGGCGGTTCCATCGTCAACTTCACCTCGATTTCCTCGTCCATCGCCCAGACCGGACGCTGGCTCTACCCCGTGTCCAAGGCGGCGCTGCTGCAGCTCACGCGCAGCATGGCCATGGACTTCGCCCCCGACGGCATCCGCGTCAATTCCGTCTCGCCCGGCTGGACCTGGTCGCGCGTGATGGACGAGCTGACCGGCGGCGATCGCGCCAAGACCGATCGCGTCGCCTCCGCCTTCCACCTGCTGGGCCGCGTGGGCGACCCGCAGGAAGTGGGCGAAGTCGTGGCCTTCCTGCTGTCCGACGCCGCCAGCTTCGTGACCGGCGCCGACTATGCCGTGGACGGCGGCTATTCGGCCATGGGTCCCGAGCAGAACGTGCCGGCCATCCCCAAGCTGGCCGAGTAGCGAGCGCCCCCGCCCGGCCCCGCGCCCTCGCGCAAACCTCGCCGTTTACGGCCGGGTCAAGCAAGGCGGGATCGCTGTGGCGCGGCAAGCGTCCCATGAATCATGGCGAAGAGGCTCCGGACAGGAAGCCGGAGTTCTTCACTCTCTAGAAGGAAATCATTATGCGTAAAGTTGCTATCGTGGGCGCCGGCCAGGCCGGCATGCCCGTTGCATTCGGCCTGCTGGCCAAGGGCTATGAAGTGGCCGTGTTCACCAACCGCAGCCCGGACGACGTGCGCCGCGGCCGCGTGATGTCCAGCCAGTGCATGTTCGCCGAGGCTCTGGACGTGGAGCGCCGCCTGGGCCTGAATTTCTGGGACGAGGAATGCCCGCCCGTCCAGGGCATCGGCTTCGCCCTGCCCAATCCCGAGCAGCCCGACACCAAGGCGGTGGACTGGAGCGGCCGGCTGGACCGCGAGGCGCAGGCCACCGACCAGCGCGTCAAGATGCCATACTGGCTGGAGCTGTTCGAGCAGCGCGGCGGCAAGCTGGTCCTGGAGGACGTGGGCGTGGCCGAGCTGGAGCGCATCACGCAGGAATACGACCTGACCATGCTGGCCGCCGGCAAGGGCGAGGTGGTCAAGCTGTTCGAGCGCGACGCCGACCGTTCCCCCTATGACAAGCCCCAGCGCGCCCTGGCCCTGACCTACGTGCACGGCCTGGAGCCCACGCCCGAGTATTCGCGCGTGTCCTTCAATTTCATCCCGGGCGTGGGCGAATACTTCGTGTTCCCTTCCCTGACCCTGTCCGGCCCCTGCGACATTATGGTGTTCGAAGGCGTGCCCGGCGGCCCGCTGGACCGTTTCCGCGATGCCAAGACGCCCGAGGCGCACCTGGAGCAGAGCCTGTCCTTCCTGCGCGACTTCCTGCCCTGGGAGGCCGACCGCGCCCGCAACGTGGAACTGACCGACGTGCAGGGCTACCTGTCCGGAGCCTTCCCTCCCACGGTGCGCAAGCCCGTGCTGACGCTGCCCTCGGGCCGTATCGTGCTGGGCCTGGGCGATGCCGTGGTGGTCAACGACCCCATCACCGGCCAGGGTTCCAATAACGCCGCCAAGGCCGCTCAGGTCTACCTGGACAGCATACTGGAGCACGGCGAGGGCGCCTTCGACCGCGCCTGGATGCAGGCCACGTTCGATCGCTACTGGAACTACGCGAACCTGGTGGTGCGCTGGACCAATTCCATGCTGGTGCCGCCTACCGAGCAGTCCTTCGCCCTGCTGACGTCCGCCCAGCAACATCCGCGCCTAGCGCATTTCCTGGCCAACGCCTTCAACCACCCGCCCGTGCTGTTCCCCGCCTGGGACGACATGGGCGCGGCGCAGCAACTGATTGCCCAGAGCGCGAGCCAGACCGTGGCCGCCTGATACACGAGGAGAAGCATCATGACCCCGACCGCTACGCTGCAACGTCCTTCGCCCGAGCCGGCTCCCGTACTGGCCGCCGGGCCCCGCGCCCAGTCCGCGGGCGGCCCGAACGTGATCGACAGCCGCGCTTTCCGCCAGGCGCTGGGCCATTTCCCGACCGGAGTGGCCATCGTCACCACCCGCTGTCCGGATGGCCGGGCGGTGGGGCTGACCATCAATTCCTTCACCTCCCTGTCGCTGGAGCCGCCGCTGGTGATGTGGAGCCTGGTGAACCATTCCCCCAGCCTGGAGATTTTCCAGAACTGCAGCCACTTCGCCATCAACGTGATCAGCCAGGAGCAGGTGCCCGTGGCCCTGGGCTTCGCCAACTCGCAGGTCAAGGACAAGTTCGCGCTGGTCTCGCACATGGACGGCGAGGAAGGCGTGCCATTGATCGATGATTGCGTAGCCACTTTCGTGTGCGAGAACTACCGCCAGCACGAAGGCGGCGACCATACCTTGTTCATCGGCCGGGTGGTGCGGCACAACACGCTGACCGAGCACGAGCCGGCCGTCTTCCATCGCGGCCGCTTCGCGACCCTGTCCACCCCGCAGGGAGACCGCTGACATGAGCGAGGCGCACAGCGCCGACGTGGTCCTCGTCGGCAGCGGGATGAACTCCCTGACCTGCGCGGCCCTGCTGGCCCAGCGGGGCCTGAAGGTGACGGTGCTGGAGCGCAATGCCGTGGCCGGCGGCTGCATACGCACCGAGGAGCTGTTTCCGGGCTTTACGCACGACGTGCTCTCGAGCTGGTATCCGCTGTTCATGGGCGGGGCTTCCTATGCGGCGCTCTCGGGCCCCCTGGCGGCGGCCGGCCTGGAGTTCGCGCAGGGCCAGTACAGCACCGGCCTGGCCATTCCCGGCGGCCCGGCCCTGGCCTTGCGCCAGGACATGGACGATACCGTGCGCCGCTTCAACAGCCTGGCGCCTGGCGAGGGCGACGCCCTGGGCGCCATGGCGGCGCGCATGTTCGGTCCGGACGCCGGCCTGGTGTTCGGCCTGCTGGGCGGTGAACCCTACCGCTGGCCCATGGCCAGGCTGGTGTTCGGCGCCTGGCGCGAGCGCGGCCTGGACGGCCTGCTGGCCTTCGGCTCGCAGGCGCTGGAGAGTTTCCGGCGCTGGGCCTTGCGCGACTTGCGCACGGATCTGGCGCGCGCCATGATCGCGCCCTGGGTGTTGCACAGCGGCCTGGGTCCGGACGAAGCCAGCTCTGCCCTGATCGGCAAGCTGACCTTCGGGGCCGTGGTCGGCGGCGGCATGCCGGTGGTCAAGGGCGGCAGCGCGCGCATCGTGCAGGCTTTCACCCGCCTCATCGAGCAGGCCGGCGGCGCCGTGCTGACCGATCGTCATGTGGACCGCGTACTGGTCGAGGGCGGCAAGGCCACGGGCGTGAGCGTGGGCGCGCAGGTCTATCGGGCGCGCCGCGCCGTGGTCTGCAATGTGACGCCCGGCCAGCTCTACGGCGAGCTGCTGCCCGAGGTCGAGCCCGCCCTGCAGCAGTCGGCCCGCGACTATCACTATGGCCGCGGCGGCATGCAGATCCACTTCGCCTTGAATTCTCCGCCCGACTGGGTGGATCCGGAGCTGGCCCGCGTGCCCATGGTGCATGTCACCGAAAGCATGGAGCAGGTCTGCGCCTCGGTCGTCATGGCCAACAACGGCTACCTGCCGGCCCGCCCCACCCTGGCCGTGGGGCAGCCGGTGGCGGTGGATGCGAGCCGCGCCCCCGATGGGCACTGGATATTGTGGGTGCAGATGCAGGAGCTGCCCGCGCGCATCAAGGGTGACGAGGCGGGACAGATCGCCGTGCCGCCCGGCGGGCGCTGGACCGAGGCGGTGCGCGAGGCCATGGCCGATCGCGTGCAGGCGCGCCTGGAAACCGTGATGCCCGGCCTGGCCGGCAAGATCATCGGCCGGCGCAGCTTCAGCCCCGCCGATCTGGAGTCCTTGAACATGAACCTGGTGGGCGGCGATCCCTACAGCGGCGTGTGCTCGCCCGATCAGTTCTTCTTCATGCGCCCGTTCGCCGGCCACAAGAAGGCCCGCAGCGGCGCCACGCCTTGGCGCAACCTGCACCAGATCGGGGCTTCAGTGCATCCCGGTCCCGGCCTGGGCGGCCAGTCGGGCTATCTGGCGGCGCAGCGCATCCTGAAGGGCTAGAACAGGTCCGGAGGTGTCAGGCGGGGGCCGGCCGCCTCAGTGCTGCAGGCCCCGCACGCGCAGCAGGGTCTGGCTCGGCGTCTCGCCGAAACGGCTGCGGTATTCGGCGCTGAAGCGGCCCTGGTGGGCGAAGCCCCAACGCATGGCCAGGTCGGCCAGGGACAGGTGGACCTGGTCCGAATGCATCAGCTCGTGGCGCAGCCGGTCCAGCCGCACCTGGCGCAGGTACTGCATGGGGCTGAGGCCGTAATGGTCGCGGAAAGCCTGCTGCAGCGTGCGTGCGCTCACCCCGGCCACCGCGCTCAGCTCGTCCACCGTGATGGGCAGGTGGGCCTTGTCCTGCAGGTAGGCTTCCACCTTCTTCAGATGGCGCGGCAGCACGCGGCCCAGCGGCTGGCGCCGGGCCTGGGCGGGCGGATGCAGGCCCAGCAGCGTGGTCACGGTCAGCTGTTCGAGCTGGCTGACGAGCAGCGGCGAGCGCAGGATGTCCTGCGAGTTGCGGGCGCAGTCCAGCACGAAGCGCAGCATGATCTGCCAGGAAGGCTGGGTGTGCGCCTGCAGGCGCACCGGAAAGACCAGCCCTTGCGGGCCCGCGTCCAGCCCCAGTCCGCGCGCGGCCTGCTCGACCAGGCTGCGGTCTATCTTGAGCATGAGCTGTTCGTTGTTGGCGTGCCAGACCATGTCCACGTCCTCGTTGGGGTTGAGGATGGTGGCGGTGTCGGGGGCGGACTCCACGGTCTGTCCGCCGCAGCGCACGCGGGCGGTGCCGTACTGCGGCATCTGCACCAGGTAGAAGCCGGCCAGGTGCTCGGGCTGGATGTGCACGTCGGCGCCATAGCCCAGGCGGCTGAGCGCCACCTGGCCGAACTGCGCGTGGCGCAATCGGGTCTGCAGGGTCTGGTCGGCGCGCAACTGGCTGAGCTGGTGCGATTTGATCAAGTCGCTGACCGAATTGCGCACCTGCTCCAGGTCACCGGATGCGAAACAGGCCCATTGTGTGGTGGTGTTCTGCATGATTCGTGCGCCTGGATGGTTCAGGAAGGCAGGGTTTGTAGGCAAAACCTTGAGTTTCAACGGTTTGCAGCAGTTATATTTTAGTTGTAAAGTATATCGTGGGCCATCGGGATTTCCCGAGGTGCATTCCTTGACGAACAACAGAGAGAACCGTGCAGGAAGATTTTCATTTCTACGAGCCGACGCAAGGCCATGGGCTGCGTCATGACCCCATCAGTTCCATCGTCGGCCCTCGCGTCATCGGCTGGATCGGCACCAAGAGCACGCAGGGCGTGCTGAACCTGGCCCCCTACAGTTTCTGCAATGTGTTCAACTACCGCCCGCCGGTGATCGCCTTTTCCAGCGTGGGCTACAAGGACAGCATCCGCAACGCCATCGAGACCGGCGTGTTCACCTGGAACCTGGCCACGCGCGAGCTGGCCGAGCGCATGAACCAGACCAGCCTGGAGCAGGACGTGCGCGAATTCGAGATCGCCGGCCTGACGCCGGTGGAATCGCGTTTCGTGGACGCGCCGCGCGTGGGCGAGAGTCCGGCTTCGCTGGAGTGCAGGCTGACGCATCATTTCCGCCTGCAGGACTCGCAGGGCAAGGAACTGGACACCTGGATGGTGCTGGGCGAAGTCGTGGGCGTGCACGTGTCGCCCGATTGCATCGTGGACGGCATCTACCAGACCGCCCTGCCGCGCCCCATTCTGCGCGGCGGCGGCCCCGGCGATTATTTCGAAGTCTCGGACACGACGCTGTTCGACATGCGCCGGCCCAAGTAGGCGTTAGCGCGGGTGGTCCCCGGCCGCCAGGAACTGGGCCAGGCGGGGACTGCGCGGGGCCACCAGCACCTGCTCGGGCGCGCCTTCTTCCTCGACCACGCCTTCGTGCAGGTAGACCACCTTGGTGGATACATTGCGCGCAAAGCTCATTTCGTGCGTCACCACCACCATGGTGCGGCCTTCCTCGGCCAGGTCCTGCATCACGCGCAGCACCTCGCCCACGCGTTCCGGGTCCAGGGCGGAGGTCGGTTCATCGAACAGCATCACTTCGGGCTCCAGCGCCAGCGCCCGGGCGATGGCCACGCGCTGCTGCTGGCCGCCGGACAGGAAGGCCGGGTATTGCCTGGCCAGGTCGCGCGACAGGCCCACCTTGTCCAGGTAGTGCTCGGCCTTGGCGATGGCCTGGGCCTTGTCCACGCCTTGCACATGGATTGGCGTGGCGATGATGTTTTCCAGCACCGTCATGTGGGACCACAGGTTGAAGTGCTGGAACACCATGGCCAGGCTGGTGCGCAGGCGCATCAGCTGCTGCTTGTCCTGCACGGCCAGCTCGCCCGTCCTGGGGTCCGGCCGGGTCTTGAGTTCCTCGCCCTTGATGACGATGCGGCCCGCGCTGGGCGTCTCCAGGAAGTTGATGCAGCGCAGGAAGGTGCTCTTGCCCGAACCGCTGGAGCCGATCAGGCTGATGACGTCTCCAGGCTCGGCGCTCAGCGACACTCCTTTGAGGACTTCCAGGGAGCCGTAGCGTTTGTGAATGTTTTCGATGAGCAGGTTGGGCATGGAGGGCGTATCGTGTCGGAAATGAAAAAGGTCGGCCGGGCGTTGCGCGCGAAAGGGGAATTACATCACAGAGTGCGTCCCAGGAAAATCATCCGGGCTGTGGTTTTCCCGTAAACATTTGTGGATAAAAACGTATTTCGCGAAGCTTCTGGGTTTATCATTCAGACTCCATCTTACCCCCGACGGGGTTGCGGGGCCCGCGCCGCCGGCGCGTCCACAGGGCTCCAGGAGTCCGCCCGAAGCGGACTGATTCACCCTAGAGAGTGTTGTCATGAAAAAAGTGGTCCGTGCGAAGCTGCATGGCATCAAGATTACCGGCGCCGACCTGAATTACCACGGGTCCATCACGCTGGATCCCGAAATCTGTGAAAAGGCAGGCATCCTGCCCATGGAGTTCGTGGAGATCTGGAACAAGGACAGCGGCGCCCGCATATCCACCTACGTGATCTACGGCGAGCCCGGCTCGCGCTGCGTGGTGCTCAACGGCGCGGCCGCGCGCACCTGCCAGAAGGGCGACACGGTCATCATCTGCGCTTCCGAGTACGTGCAGACGGCCGAGCTGTACGACATGCGGCCCACGGTGCTGACCTTCACGCCCGAGAACGAGATCGACGAGATCATGCACTACGAAGTGCGCAAGACCGCCCAGCGGGACTTCGACTTTCGCATCGTGCGCGATGAACGGCCCCGCGGCGCCGAACGCGAACTGGCCCGCGTGGACATAGACGCCCTGTCGGCCGACCTGCGCCAGCGCGGCCTGGACGACCGCGCCATCGCCGACATCCTGTCCTGCCACCTGGCGGATTTCGCTCCCGCGCGCCAGGGCTAGCCGCTTCGCCCAGGCGGCGCCTGGGCTTTACCTTCCTGCCAGATGATTCCGGCCCCGCCTAGCGCAGCGGCTGGACGTGCACGTGCTCGCTGTGGCCGTGGGTGTGGGCGTGCTCGCTGACTTGCACCGGCACGATGTGCACGTGGCCGTGGCGCACGCCGGTCTGGGCCACGATGGCGTCCGCGCAGGCGCGCACCTGGGCGATGGGACCGCGCAGGATGGCGGTTTCCAGGCAGTGGGCGTGGTCCAGGTGGATGTGCTGGGAGACCACCATGACGTCGTGATGGTCGTGCTGCATCTGGGTCAGGCGGTTGGCCAGCTGGCGTTCGTGGTGGTCGTACACATAGGATACGGTGGCCACGCACCACTCCACGCCATCATCCTGCAGTTCGTGCTGGCCCAGTTCCTTGCGGACCAGGTCGCGGAAGGCTTCGGAGCGATTCAGGTAGTTCTTCTTCTGGACGAGTTCATCGAACGCGTCGGCCAGGCTGTCCTCGACAGAAATGGTTAGGCGTCGCATGGCGTTCCTTGTGGCGGTTTCGGGGCGTGGGCGCAATGTCCGATTTTACGCGTTTTACGCGGGAAAGCAGGCCAAAGAGCGCTGATGGGCGGTTGGAGGCGACGCCCTGCGCCAAGCTGATCAGGACTATATTCAAACCGATATGCGTATTTGGGGGCGGCATATTGATTCCCGCCGCCACTATGCTATTCTGTGCCGCCGTATGAACTTTTATGAATTCTTCATACGCTGCATGGAGCCATGCCTGCCGCCGGCAGGGATGCGCCGCCATTTGCTCCGGTGCTGATCCTTCTGGGCGAGCGCGTTGCGCGCGGCAGGCCGCCGGTCATTCTCTGGAACTCAAGGAATTTCGATGTTGTTGCACCTGGGTCGCGACGGCGGCATGTCGCGTCACGTTTCTGTCGTCCGGCTGTGCGCATGGAGCGCCGCCGTCCTGTCGGCCTGTCTGGCCGCGACCGTCCACGCGCAGGAGGCGGCCCGCCTGGACGCCATCGTGGTCAAGGGCCAGGCGCTGCGGGCCGACGTGCTGCCGGTCACGGCCCAGAGCTTCGACCAGGAACTGATCCGCGACTCCGCCGCTCGCCAGCCCCAGGAACTGCTGAACCGCGTGGCGGGCGTCAGCGTGGACAACTACAACCTGGGCGGCATCGCCGATTCGATCTCCGTGCGCGGCTTCAGCGGCGGCGGACATGGCGGCAGCCTGGGCTTCATGCTGGATGGCATTCCCTTGAACGAAGCCATGTCGCACGATGACGGCTACGCGGACCTGAATGTGGTCATTCCGCTGGAGCTGGAGCGCATGACGGTCTACAAAGGCCCCAGCTCCGTGCTGTACGGCAACTTCAACCGTGCCGGCCTGGTGGAGATGCAGACCCGCAAGGGCGGCAACTACCAGGAGGTGGACGCGTCCGGGGGCTCCTTCGGCACGGGCGACCTGCAGGGCGCCGTCGGCGCCGAGAACGAGGCCGGCCAATTCAATGCGGCCATGCAGCTGAGCCGCAGCAAGGGTTTCCGCGCTGATTCGCGCTTCGACAAGGGCACGGTGGCGGCGCGCTACAACTGGCTCGTCAATCCGGATCTGGACATCGCTTTTTCGGGGCGCGCCTACAGCGGCAGGTGGGATGCCGGCTCCTATGTCACTCAGGACCGCTTCGACCGGGACCCCTACAGCGTGGATCCGCGCGTGCAGGGCGATGGCGGCAAGAAGAATTTCTTCACGGGCCGGGTGGACGTCAACCATGCCCTGTCCGAGCAGCTCAAGCTGCTGAGCTTCGCCTACGCCACGCACCAGACCTTGACCCGCTGGTCCACCTACCCCAAGGACGCGACGCCGGACGGCCCCTGGAGCCAGAGCGAGGATGACTACAAGCGCACCGTGCTGGGCGCGGGCATGAACCTGAACGGCCGCCACATGCTGGGCGGCGGTTCGGAACTGAACTGGACCAGCGGCTTCGAGCTGTACCGCGAGACCACGGACTATCTGCGCTTCGACGGCGAGCAGGAGCGCTCGCGCGCGGGGCTGGAGCCCGGCAACAACCGCCGCTACCGCCTGGACAGCACCGGTCTGTTCGGCGAAGTGCAGTGGGTGCCCACGCCCGTGTTCCGTCCCACGGCGGGGCTGCGCTTCGATACCTTCAAGGGCAAGTGCTCGGTGCGCGGCAGGGAGCTGGCCGACGGACAGGACTGCTCCTCCACCGAGCGCTACAAGCAGTTCAGTCCCAAGATCGGCTTCAGCTCGCAGGTGGCTCCCTGGCTGGATCTGCGCAGCAGCTGGAGCCGCGGTTTCGCCTTGCCGCCCGTGGAAGCCATCTACAAGCGCGGCGTGGACCTGAAGCCCAATACCTTCGACCAGATCGAGGTGGGCGCCAAGTTCGACCTGCTCGATTCGCTGGAGGCGGACCTGGCCTGGTATCGCCTGACCAGCAGCAACGAGATCGGCACCGTGGGCGGGGTGGCGCAGAATTTCGGCAAGACGCGCCGCGACGGCGTGGAACTGTCCCTGGGCTGGGAGTTCGTACCCGACTGGCATCTGGCCGCCGTCACCGCCTGGTCCGACAGCGAGGTGCTGCGCAATCCCGATCCCCATGCCGTGGGCGCGCGCGTGGCCAATGTGCCGCGCAGCACCAGCCGCCTGGAAGTGTCCTATCGCCCGGAACTGGGCCTGGGCGGTTTCGCGGCCGTGCGTCATGTGGGCCGCCAGGCGCTCAATGTGCCTGACGCCGAGCTTCGCGAGCAGCGCATGGCGGGCGCCTACACCGTGTTCGACGCCGGCCTCGGCTATCGCTTCAAGCACAAGGGCGCGCATCGCCTCTACCTGAACGTGGCCAATGTCTTCGACAAGAAGTACGCCTCCAGCGCGTTCATGATCTCCGGCCAGCCGCTTTATGGCGTGGGCGCGCCGCGCAGCGTCATGCTGGGCGCCCAGCTTTCGTTCTAACCTGATTTTTATTGATGGAGTCTGTCATGAAAAAAAGCCTTCTTTCCGCATTGGCCCTGTCCCTGTCCCTGACGGGCCTGGCCCAGGCGCATGATGCCTGGCTGGCGCCCCAGGACGGCAACTGGGCTGTGGTCTACGGCCACAAGGCCGGCTTCGAGCCCTATGCCAACGACAAGGTCAAACAGGTCCAGGCGGTGGACGCCCAGGGCAAGGCGCTGCAGGTGCAGCGCCAGGACACCGACAAGGGCGTGGTGCTGAGCTTTGCGGGCGAGCCCGCCCTGGCCACCCTGGTGTTCGACAATGGCTACTGGAGCAAGGCCCCCGGCGGCAAGACCATCAATGTGGCCAAGGACGAGAACAAAGGCGCCACGCATGGCACGCATCCGGTCAAGTATCACAAATACATCATGGACTGGTCCGCCCAGGCCGGCCGGCCCGCCGGCCAGGAGGCGGAGATCCTTGCCCTGAACGCCCAGGCTCCCAAGGCCGGCGAGAAGGTCGAGGTCCAGGTGCTGTACCAGGGGCGGCCGGCCGCCGGCTGGGCCGTGGGCATCGACGATTCCGAGGACAGCCCGCTCAGGACCGACGCGCAGGGCAAGGCCTTCTTCGACGTGACGCCGGGCCGCAATTTCATTTCCGCCAGCCACCGCGTGCCCGTGCAGGGCGATCCCAAGACCGACGAGAATTCCATCTCCGTCAACCTGATCTTCAACGCAGGCCAGTGATGAAGACGGTCCAGCGACTCGCCGCCGGCGTGCTGGGCCTGTCCGCCCTGTGGGCGGGCGCGGCCTGGTCCCACGCCCTGATGCTGTCGGCCCAGTCCGGCGAGCAGGGCGTCACCGGCCAGCTTTTCTATTCCGACGGCACGCCCGCCGTGGACGAGCGGGTGGAATTCTTCGCCCAGCCCGGCCCGATCGACGGCGATCCCAGGCATTACACCCAGACCGACCCCCAGGGCCGCTTCGCGTGGCCGGACGCCCCCGACGGCCATTACCTGGCCGTGGCCTACGGCATGGAAGGCCATCGCGCCCAGGCCGAGGTGGCCGTCAGCGCCGCCTCGGCGGGCTCGGCCGTGCCGGCCGCGCAGGCGGCCGACCTGGCCTTGATCCGCCAGGACATCGCCCGCCTGGAGGCGCGCGTGCGACTGTCGGATATCGTGGGCGGAATCGGCTACATTGTCGGTTTGGCGGGCGCGTACCTGTACTGGCTCAGCCGCCGCCGTCCCCGCTAGGCGTCGACCATGCATCTATCCGAAGGAATCCTGTCCGCTCCCGTCGTCACCAGCAGCCTGGTCCTGTCCGGCGCGCTGGTGGCCGCCACGGTGCGCCGCCTGAACGAGCGCACCATCCCGCTGGCGGCCATGCTGGGCTGCGTGTTCTTCGCGCTGGGCACCATACACGTGCCGGTGGGGCCCGGCAGCGTGCACCTGATCCTGAACGGCCTGCTGGGCGCGCTGCTGGGCTGGACCGCCCTGCCCGTCATCGCCTTGGCCCTGGTGCTGCAGGCGGCCCTGTTCGGCTTCGGCGGCTTTGCCGTGTGGGGCGCCAACCTGCTCATCATGGGGCTGCCGGCCGTGCTGGCCCATTACCTGGCCCGCCCCTGGCTGCAGACGCGGCCCCTGCTGGCCGGCGCCCTGGCCGCGGCCGCCGGCGTCAGTGGCGCGGCGCTCGTGGCCGCCGTGCTGCTGTACCTGAGCGGCGGCCATTTGTTCGCCAAGGCCATTGCAACCTTGTTCGTGTTCCACCTGCCCATCGTCGCCATCGAGGCGGTGGTGACGGCGCTGTGCCTGCGCGGCCTGCAGCAACTGCGCCCGGACGTGTTCGCGCTGCTGCGCTCCTGATGGCCGCGCGCGACGCCCGGCTGCCTTTGCTGCTGGCGTTCGCCGGCAGCCTGATGCTGGCCGTCTCGCACGATCTGGCGCGCAGCGTCCTGGCGGCCGTCCTGCTGCTGCCCCTGGCGCTATGGCGCTGGCGCGGCCAGCAGCGCGCCTTGCTGCGCCGCTTGATCCCGGCCAATATATTGCTGCTGTTCATGCTGCTTTTGCTGGCGGTGGACATTTCCGCCTGGAGCCTGTCGCCGGCGGGCCTGGACCTGGGACTGCTCGCCCTGGCGCGGGCCAATGGGGCCATGCTGTTGTGCGCCATCGCGCTGCGCCGCCAGAATGCCGATTCGCTGGCGGCCGGCATCGCGGCCCTGACGCGCTCGGACAAGCTGGCGCTGGTGGCCTTTCTGATGATCCGCTACCTGGAAGACATTCGCCAGGTGCGCCTGCGCCTGGAGCGCGTGCTGGCGGCGCGCGGCTTTCGCTTTCGCAGCGACCGGCACAGCTATCGCACGCTGGGCCTGCTGCTGGCCCACCTGTTCCTGGACGGCCTGGACCGCGCCACCGCCATCGCCCGGGCCATGCAGGCCAGGGCCTATCGCGGCCGCTTCCTCGTGCGGGCGGACGCGGGCCCGGCGCGGCGCGACGGCTTGCTGGCGGCCTTGGCCCTGATGGGGCTGGCGCTGCTGTTATGGATGCCCTTATGAAACCGATTTCTCACACCTCTGCCGATTCCCTGATCGAGGCGCGCGGCCTGTGCGTCGAGCAGGGCGGGCTGCGCATCGTGGACCAGCTGGATGTGGACCTGCTGCCGGGCGAGCGCCTGGCCTTGCGCGGGCCGTCGGGAGCCGGCAAGACCACTTTGCTGATGGCTCTGATGGGCTTTCTGCCCCTGCACGCCGGAAGTTTGCGCATCTTGGGCCACGCCCTGGCGCGGCCGCGCGATTTCGACGTGCTGCGCGGGCCGGTGGGTTTCATGTTCCAGAACCCCGACGATCAACTGTTCTGTCCCACGGTGCTGGACGACGTGCGCTTCGGCCCCTTGAACCTGGGATTGAATGACGCCCAGGCCACCGAGCGGGCCTGGAGCGTGCTGGAGGCGCTGCACATCGCCGAGCTGGCGCAGCGCCCCTGCGCCGTGCTGTCGGGCGGGCAGAAACGGCGCGTGGCCCTGGCGGGCCTGCTGGCCATGCGTCCGCGGCTGCTGATCCTGGACGAGCCCACGGCCTCGCTGGATCGTCGGGCGGCACAGCAGGTGGAGCAGGCCCTGCTCGACTGCGGCCTGCCCCTGCTGTTCGCCACGCACGACGACGCCTGCGAACAAGCCCTGGCCACCCGCAGCCTGTACATGCAGGCCCCTCGCCCCGCCGTCACGCCGGCGCCGGGCCTGCAGCCTTTGCGCCGGCGGGCTTGATTCGTTTGAGGGTGTTTTTGTGGGGCGGGCCGTTTGGGCCAAGCAGGGGGAAACCTCGGTTTTCTTGAAGGGGGCCGGGGCAGGCCGGCTTGGCTGGGTCCTCCGCCCGTGCTGCGCACGGGTTCCCTTGGCAGGACGCCGGAGCGGGCGGGGCGTGAACTCGGAGCGCGGTTCGTCCCCCGGACGAACCGCAAGCGTGCTCCTCGAACAGCACGCCCCTTGCCTCCCGCTCCGGCGTGCTGCCTGCGGCGAAGTCCCTGACTCGCCCGCCGGCCCGCCCCGGCCCCCCTCAAGAAAACAGCATCGCTTTACTTGGCCCAAACGGCGGTGTGCCAGCGTGATCAAGACATGGAGCGCAGTGACCCAAGGCCATGGCGCCTTCACAAAGACCATTCTTGCCATTGCTTAGCCGACCCCAAGCTTCCCCTGCTTCTGAACAGGTAGAGCCCCCCTGTGAATTCATCAAGGAAGAGCCCGTATTCACGGCTCGCTGCGACCCTCCTGCACCGCATGGCAGGCCACTTCGTGCCCGGCGGTGTCCAGCAGCGCCGGCGCCTCGCGGCGGCAGCGTTCGTTGGCCAGGGGACAGCGCGGATGGAAGGTGCAGCCCGAGGGCGGGTTCAGCGGGTTGGGCACTTCGCCGGCCACCGGGATGCGGCTCTTGCCGGCTCCGCTCATGTCGGGAATGGCGCCCAGCAGCATGCGCGTGTAGGGGTGGCGCGGCTGCGAGAACAAGGCATCGCGGCCGGCGATCTCCACGATGCGGCCCAGGTACATCACGCCCACCCGGTCGGCCACGTGGTGCACCACGGCCAGGTTGTGGGAGATGAACAGATAGGTCAGGCCCAGCTCGCGCTGCAGGTCCTTCATCAGGTTGAGCACCTGGGCCTGGACCGAGACGTCCAGGGCCGAGGTCGGCTCGTCGCAGACGATGAACTCGGGCTGCATGGCCAGGGCGCGCGCAATGGAGATGCGCTGGCGCTGGCCGCCCGAGAACTGGTGCGGATAGCGCTGCGCATCCGCCGGGCTCAGGCCGACCTGGGTCAGCAGCTCGCCCACCTTCTGTTCCTGCTCCTGGGCCGTCAGGCGCGTGTGCGTGACCAGCGGCTCGGCGATGATGCGGCCCACGCGCCAGCGCGGATTCAGGCTGGCGTAGGGATCCTGGAAGATCATCTGGCGGCGTTTGCGCATGGCCTGCAGCTCGGCCTTGTCCATGGACTGGATGGACTTGCCGTCAAAGCGGATGTCGCCGCGCGTCAGTGAATACAGGCCCGTCAGCAGGCGCGCCACGGTGGACTTGCCGCAGCCGGACTCGCCCACCAGGGCCAGGGTCTCGCCCTTGTTCAGGGTGAAGCTCACCCCGTCCACGGCGCGCAGGCTGACCTTGGGCTTGCGGTACACCAGGCGCTCGAGCAGCGGCGGCGAGACGTCGAACCAGCAGGCGGCGTCCTCGACGTGGACCAGGGCTTGATGGGAGGTGCTCATGCGGGCTCCTGTTCATGCAGCCAACAGGCCGCCAGCGTTTGTGGGGGAACGGGCATCAGTTCGGGGCGCTCGCGCAGGCAACGCTCCATGCGGCGGCTGCAGCGCGGATTGAAGGCGCAGCCCGGCGGGATGGCGTTCAGGCGCGGCATGCTGCCGGGGATCTGCTCCAGGCGCTCCAGCTGGGCGTGCAGGTTGGGGATGGAGCGCATCAGGCCCGCGGTATAGGGATGGCTGGGCTTCTGGATCACGTCCTGCACCGGGCCGATCTCGATGACGCGCCCGGCGTACATGACGGCCACGCGGTCCGCCGTCTCGGCGATCACGCCCATGTCGTGCGTGATCAGCATCACGGCCGTGCCCTGCGAGCGGCACAGCTTCTTGAGCAGGTCGATGATCTGCGCCTGGATGGACACGTCCAGCGCGGTGGTGGGCTCGTCGGCCACGATCAGCTTGGGCTCGGCCGCCAGGGCCAGGGCGATCACCACGCGCTGGCGCATGCCGCCGGAGAACTGGTGCGGGTAGTGGTCGATGCGCTCGCGCGCGGCCGGGATGCCGGTGGCCTCCAGCAGCTCGATGGCTCGTTCGCGCGCCTGCTTCCAGGATAGCGGCAGGTGCGTCACGATGGTCTCGGCAAGCTGCCGGCCTACGGTGTACAGCGGGTTGAGCGAGGTCAGCGGGTCCTGGAAGATGGCGCCGATCTGGCGGCCGCGCACCTTGCGCATCTGTTCTTCGTCCAGATTGTCGATGCGCTGGCCGTCCAGCAGTATCTGGCCGCCGCTGATGCGTCCCGGCGCATCGAGCAGGCCGATGATGGAGGAGCCGGTCAGGGACTTGCCGGCGCCCGATTCCCCCACCACGCCCAGCACTTCGCCGGCGCTGATGGAGAACGACACATGATCGAGCGCATGCAGCACGCCATGCCGGGTCGGGAATTCGACGCACAGGTCTTGGACAGTCAATAAGGCAGTCATGGTTCAGTTCAGTTTGGGGTTCAGGGCGTCGCGCAGCCAATCGCCCAGCAGGTTGACCGACAGCACTAGTAGCACCAGCATGGCGCCGGGGAAGATGGTGATCCACCACTCGCCGGAGAACAGGAAGTCGTTGCCGATGCGGATCAGGGTGCCCAGCGAGGGCGAGGTGGCCGGCACCCCCACGCCCAGGAAGGACAGGGTGGCCTCGGTGATGATGGCGGTGGCCAGGTGCACGGTGGCCAGCACCAGCACGGGCCCCGTCACGTTGGGCAGCACGTGGCTGAACATGATGCGCGGCGCGGACACGCCGATGACGCGCGCGGCCTGGACGTACTCGCGGTTCTTCTCCACCAGCGTGGAGCCGCGCACGGTGCGGGCGTACTGCGGCCAGCCGGCCAGGGCGATGGCCCCGATCAGCACCGGGAAGGCGATGGCATCGTGCATGTTCAGCGGGAAGACGGCGCGCGCAACGCCGTCGATCAGCAGCGCGATCAGGATGGCCGGGAAGGACAGCTGCACGTCGGCCACCCGCATGATGAAGGCATCCACGCGTCCGCCCGCGTAGCCGGCGACCAGGCCCAGCACGATGCCCGCGAGCATGGACAGAAGCACCGAGGCCAGGCCGATCAACAGCGAGGTGCGCGTGCCGTACAGCAGGGCGGAATACAGGTCCCGGCCCTGGCTGTCGGTGCCCAGCAGGTAGCGGGCCTCGCCGTCGGCGGCCCAGACGGGCGGCTTGAGCGCGTCGATCAGGTTGATGGAGGCCAGGTCGAAGGGGTCGAAGGGCGCTATCCAGCGGGCGCCCAGGGCGCCGATGAACAGCAGCAGCGTAAGGATGGTGGCCGCGACGGCCATGGGGGAATGGCGCCACGACCAGACCAGGTCGCTGTTCCAGGCGCGTTTCAGGCTGGCGCTCATGTCAATGCCCCTTGGCGCCCGACAACTGGGAGCGCAGACGCGGATCGACCAGGAAGTACAGCAGGTCGACCAGCAGGTTGATGATGACGAAGACCAGGGCGATCAGGCACAGGTAGGCCGCCATGACAGGGATGTCGGCGAACTGCACGGCCTGGATGAAGAGCAGGCCCATGCCCGGCCACTGGAAGACGGTTTCGGTCACGATGGCGAAGGCGATGATGCCGCCCAGCTGCAGTCCGGTGATGGTGATGACCGGCACCATGGTGTTCTTCAGGGCGTGTCCGAAGTGGATGGCGCGCCGCGAAAGGCCGCGGGCGCGGGCGAACTTGATGTAGTCGGCGCGCAGCACTTCCAGCATCTCCGAGCGTACCAGGCGCAGGATGAGCGTGAGCTGGAACAGGCACAGGGTGATGGCCGGCAGGATGAGGTGCTTGATGCCGTCCCAGGTCAGCAGGCCCGTGCTCCACCAGCCCAGGCGCACCACCTCGCCTCGGCCGTAGCTGGGCAGCCAGCCCAGCAGCACGGAAAAGACCAGGATCAGCAATATGCCGATCAGGAAGGTGGGCAGCGAGATGCCCAGCAGGGAGAAGGCCAGCACGCTCTGGGCGAGGAAGCCGTTGCGTTTCAGGGCGGTGTATACCCCCAGCGGCAGGCCTATGAGCAGGGCCAGGAAGGCGGCCACCACGGACAGCTCCACGGTGGCGGGCAGGCGTTCCTTGAGCAGTGTGGAGACCGGCTGGGCCTGGCGCAGCGACAGGCCGAACTCGCCCTGCACCGCCTGGCTCACGAAGCGGGTGAACTGCACGGGCGCGGGCTGGTCCAGCCCGAGGCTGGCGCGCAACTGGATGCGATCCTGTTCAGTGGCGTCCTGGCCCAGCATGATGGTGACCGGATCGCCGATGTAGCGGAAAAGCACGAAGGCCAGCAGGCTGACCGTCAGCATGACGAGGACCGCCTGGATCAGGCGGCGGATGATGAATACCAGCATAGGCTGCTCCTGGTGGAATGCGAGGATCACTCGCGACCCCAGTGTTGTCTTTATAGTTTGAATTCGTCCATGGATTGCGCAATGGGGGGCATGGCTCCCTGCGGCGGCAGGACAGGTGCGCCGCCCCGGATGCGGGGCGGGCGCGGGACGGGTTTACTTGATGGTCACCCACTGGGCGGACAGGCGGTTGTCGGCGCGGTGGATCACGTCCACGTTCTTGGCCATGGCCCAGGGAATGATCTGGTCGTGCAGGGGAATGTGGCCGAATTCCTTGGCGTGGATCTCCAGGACCTTGTGGATGGCCGCGTCGCGCTTGGCGGTGTCGGTCTCGGTCTTGATCTGGTCGATCAGCTTGTCCACCTCGGCGTTCTCGTAGTTGCCGAAGTTGAAGGAGCCGTCGGCGCCTTCGCCCTTGCTGTGCATCAGGCTTTGCAGGGTGTACAGGGCGTCGAAGGTGGGCACGCCCCAGCCGAACAGGTAGGCGCTGGTGTCGTAGTTCTGCACCTTGGGGAAGTAGGTGGCGCGCGGCATGGCGTTCAGGCTGGCCTTGACGCCGGCCTTGGCCCACATGCCCACCACGGCCTGGCAGATGGCCTCATCGTTGATGTAGCGGTTGTTCGGGCAGTCCAGCGTGAAGGACAGGGAGTTCTCGTAGCCGGCGTCCTTGAGCAGTTGCTTGGCCTTGTCCAGGTCGTAGGGCACGCGCTGGGCCAGCTCCTTGGTCCAGCCATGGACCTGGGGCGCGATCATGGTGCCGGTGGGGGCGGAGGAGCCGCGCATCACGGCCTTCTTGATGGCCTCGGTATCGATGGCCAGGTACAGGGCCTCGCGCACGCGCTGGTCGGCAAAGGGGTTCTTGCCCTTGATGGTGCTGTACTTCAGTTCGGGACTCTTCTGGTCCAGGCCCAGGAAGATGGTGCGGTATTCGTTGCCTTCCACGATCTTGGCCTGCTGGCGCAGGCGCTGCAGGTCCTGGGCGGGCGGGTCCAGCACCAGGTCCACTTCGCCCGAGAGCAGGGCCGCCGTGCGGGTGGCGTTCTGCTTGATCGGGGTGTAGATCACTTCGGTGACATTGCCGATCTTCTTGTCCTTGTTCCACCATTGCTCGTTTTCCACGAAGACGGTGCGCACGTCCACTTCACGCGACTTCAGCTTGTAGGGGCCGGTTCCGTTGGTGTTGCGCGCGGAATAGGTTTCCTCGTTCTTGTTGAAGTCCTGCGGCTGGGCGGCGTTGTTCTTTTCCGACCAGTCCTTGTTCATGATGAACACGTTGGTCAATTGGCGCAGCAGCACGGGGTTGGGGGCGGTGGTGATGATGTCCACCGTGTGCTCGTCCACCTTCACGGCCTTGTCGATGCCGTTCACGTAGGCCTTGAAGTTGGAGGTGGGCGCCAGGGCGCGATGGATGGAGAACACCACGTCGTCGGCCGAGAAGGGTTCGCCGTTGTGGAATTTCACGCCTTCGCGCAGCTTGAAGCGCCAGACGGTGGGTTCGCGCTGCTCCCAGGACGTGGCCAGCGAAGGCACGATCTTGAAGTCCTTGTCGTAATCCACCAGCGGCTCGTACACATAGGAACTGCCGGTGATGATGAGGTTTTCATTCTGGGCGTGCGGGTCCAGGGTCATGAAGTCGCCCTGGCTGGACCATCTCAGCGTTTTGGCATGGCCGGCCAGGGGTACGGCGACCAGGGCCGCCAGTGCGGCGGCCAATAGTGTTTTTTTCATGAAAACCTCCTTGTGGGGTGTGTGGTTCGCTGACGAGTGGCTGCATAGTATATGAGCCACACAAGCCGACTCAATACGTAATTTCAGCTATAAGTCAGATAAGCTCATTACATGATTTCAGTGAAAAGCTCGTTTTATGTAATTTAGTGACCTGGGTCAACCATCGGTTCATTCAGCCGGGCGCCCGGTCTTGGCGCTACAATGGTGTCTATATATACAGTATGGAGGCTGGCCAAGGCCCAGGCGCAGGGGATGGAATCGCTTGACCGACGCATCGCGCACGTGGACATGGATGCGTTCTACGCCTCCGTGGAGCTTTTGCGCTACCCGCATCTGCGCGGCCTGCCCGTGGTCATCGGCGGGCGCAGCACGCAGGCGCCGCGCCAGTTGCCCGACGGCAGCTGGCATCTGGCACGCCTGGGGGATTATGTCGGGCGCGGGGTGGTCACCACCTCCACCTACGAAGCGCGCCAGTTGGGCGTGTTCTCCGCCATGGGCCTGATGAAGGCGGCCCAGCTGGCGCCCCAGGCCATCCTGCTGCCGGCCGACTTCCACGCCTATCGCCATTTCTCGCGCCTGTTCAAGCAGGCCGTGGCCACAGTGTCCGATCGCATCGAGGACCGCGGCATCGACGAGATCTACGTGGACCTCAGCCACAGGACCGAAGACAGCCTGGTCCTGGCCGAGCAGATCCGTCACGCCGTCAACCAGGCCACGGGCCTGACCTGTTCGGTGGGCGTCACGCCCAACAAGCTGCTGTCCAAGATCGCCTCCGAGCTGAACAAGCCCAACGGTGCCTGCGTGCTGACCATGGAGGACGTGCCCACGCGCATCTGGCCCATGTCGGTGGGCAAGATCAACGGCATTGGCCCCAAGTCCTTCCAGAAGCTGGCGGGGCTGGGCATACACCAGATCGGCGAACTGGCCGCCGCCCCGGCCGAGCTGCTGCAGGAGCATTTCGGCCTGCGCTACGCCCGGTGGCTGATGGCTGTCTCCCGGGGCCAGGACGAGCGGCCCCTGTCCACCGAACGCACTCCGAAGTCCACCAGTCGCGAAACCACCTTCGAGCGCGACCTGCACGTGCGCCAGGACCGCGCCCGCCTGTCGGCCGTGCTGCAGGCCTTGTGCGAGCAGCTGGAGCAGGACCTGCGCAAGTCCGGCATGTGCGCCCAGACCATAGGCGTCAAACTCAAGTTCGAGGACTTCAAGATCGTCACCCGCGACCTGTCCCTGCCCGTGCCGGTGCTGGCGTCCGAGGCCATCCTGGCTGCCGCGCGCCAGAACCTGAAGCGCGCCGTGCTGGACCGGCGCCTGCGCCTGCTGGGCGTCAAGGCCAGCGCCCTGCTGCCCATCAGCGAGCTGCCCCCGGAGCAGCCCCGCCAACTGAACCTGGACGGCCTGTTCTAGCTGCCAGGCCCGTCGGCGCGCGGCTTGCGGCCGGCCCGGGCGCTCCGTTTGTGCCGGAAAAGGGACAATCGGCGGCCGGAAGGCAATTGTCCCAGGCTCAAGCGTTCCGGTCGGGGCAGGCTGCGTTAGAATTGGCTTGTCCAGCCGCCGGGCTGGTTTATTTTTTCTTCTTTGATCAAGGTTTGCCGTTATGGAATTCGATCGGGCCGGTGTACGTGCATTAATGGAAATTACCCAGCGTCCGGAGTTGGTTTTCGTGCGAGGAGAAGGTTCCTGGCTGGAAGACCACAACGGCAAGCGATACCTGGACACGGTCCAGGGCTGGGCGGTGAACGCGCTGGGCCACAGCCCCGCCGGCGTCATCAAGGCGATCAACGAGCAGGCCGCCAAGCTGATCAATCCCTCGCCCGCCTTCTACAACGAGCCCTCCATCGAGCTGGCCAAGCGCATCGTCACGCACTCCTGCTTTGACCGCGTGTTCTTCGCCAACAGCGGCGCCGAGGCCAACGAAGGCGCGATCAAGCTGGCCCGCAAGTGGGGCCAGCTGAACAAGGACGGCGCCTACAAGATCATCACCTTCGACCATTCCTTCCATGGCCGCACCCTGGCCACCATGTCCGCCTCCGGCAAGCCCGGCTGGGATCGCCTGTTCGCGCCCCAGGTGGAGGGCTTCCCCAAGGCCGAACTGAACAACCTGGAATCGGTCCGCGCCCTGATCGACGACAAGACCGTGGGCATCATGCTGGAGCCCGTACAGGGCGAGGCCGGCGTCATTCCCGCCACGGCGGAGTTCCTGCAGGGCCTGCGCACCCTGGCCGACGAACATAAAGTGCTGCTGATCGTGGACGAGGTGCAGACCGGCATGGGCCGCACCGGCACGCTGTTCGCCTACGAACAGGCCGGCATCCGTCCCGACATCATGACCCTGGGCAAGGGCATCGGCGGCGGCGTGCCGCTGTCGGCGCTGTGCGCCCGCGAGGAAGTGGCCTGCTTCCAGCCCGGCGACCAGGGCGGCACCTACAACGGCAACCCTCTCATGACCGCCGCCGGCGTGGCCGTGTTCGACGAACTGACCTCGCCCGGCTTCCTGGACGCGGTCAACGCCCGCGCCCGGCAACTGTCCGAGGGCCTGCTGGCCATCAGCGCTAAGTGGGGCATGCAGGGCGAGCGCGGCTCCGGCCTGCTGCGCGCCCTGATCCTGGACCAGGATGACGGTCCGGCCATCGTCAACGCCGCCCGCGAGCGCGCGCCCGAAGGCATGCTGCTCAATTCGCCCCGCCCCAATCTGCTGCGCTTCATGCCCGCCCTGAACATCACGTCCCAGGAAATCGACCTGATGCTGGCCTGGCTGGACGAACTGCTGGTGCAGGTGCGCGGCTAAGTCCCCGCTGCCTTCCCGGAAAAACCCGCCTCCTCGGCGGGTTTTTTCTTGCGCGCCCGGCATGGGCGCGGGCGGTCCGTGCCGGAAGCGGACAGACGCCGCCCCACATCATGCGGTTTCTGGATAGTTTGGCGGCGTATCGATTCCTAGAATGAAGTCCGGCATCACGCCATCATTTCAACAGGAGACAAACACATGGAACAGACCGTCGACAAGTACATCGAGGTGGAACGGCGTTTGGATCAGGTGCGGGACCAGTTTGCGCTGGTGGAGGGCCATTTCGACACGTCGGAAGAGACCTCGCCGTGGATTCCCTTCATCCCCAACATCTGGCTGCGCCACTTGAGCTTTGACGTGCGCAACAACGTATCCGTGCACATCATGCGCGCGGACAAGGGCGGTTCGCTGGGCCGGCATCGGCACCGTGCCAAGGTGACCGGCTACGTGCTGAAGGGCAGCCTGCGCTACGAAGAATATGACTGGGTGGCCAGGGCGGGCGACTACATCCATGAAAGTCCCGGCCGCACGCACACCCTGGTCTCCGACGAGGGCATGGAGACCTTGTTCCACCTGGGCACGCCCATCGAGTTCCTGGACGAGCAGGATCGCATCATCGAGATCGTGGATGTGTTCTGGATGATGGACCACTACCTGAGCTACTGTAAGCAGCACGATCTGCCGATCAACAAGGCCATGTTCATCTAGGCCGGACCGGGCGGCGCGCGCTGCCCCGTGGCGCTCGGCAATTCGCCGAAGCGCGCCTGGTAGTAGGCGGAGAAACGGCCCAGGTGCCCGAAGCCGTGTGCCAGCGCCACCTCGGTGACGCCGACGCGAGGGTCGGCCAGCAGGCATCGGCGCGCGGCCTCCAGGCGCAGGTTGCGCGCCCAGTTCATGGGCGATTCCCCATGGTGGCGGCGGCACAGTATGTGCAGCGCCCGCGGGCTGAGCCCGGCCGCTCCGGCCAGGTCGGCCAGGGAAATGGGAGCGTGCAGGTGACCCAGCACGTAGGCCTGCGCCTGCCGCAGGCGCGCCAGCCCGGCCCGGTCCTGTGATCCGAGCAGAACCTGTTCGCGGGCCGCTGGCTCCTCGGCGGCGCCGTGGCACAGCAGGAACAGGGCGAGTCCGGTCTCGACATGGCGCAGCCAGGCGGGATGGTCGGAGCCGGACAAGGACAACAATTGCCGGATCAGGGCCGCCCACTGCGGCGCGTGGCGGTCGTCGATCTTGCCTGCGGGAGCGGGGCGTACGCCTGTCGGCGCGTCCTGCGCAGAGGCCCCGTCGAAAAGGGCATGGGGGACCTTGAGAATGAGCTGTTCGCAACCGCCCTGCCAGAGCGTGCGCACCTGCTGGCGCGGCGACAGGATGGCGACCTCGCCCGGACAGGCGGTCAGCGTGCAGCCGTCGCTGATGAATTCGGCGACGCCGCGCAAGGGCATCTGCACCAGGCTGAAGTCCTGGAAGCCGTCGGCCTGGATCTCCACTTCGGCCCCATAGCCCAGGATCATGACGCTGATGCGGCTGATGTCGCGGCGAAACAGCGTCGTGTTGACGCGGCCCCGGCCCCACGTCAGGCCGTGCTTGGAGATGACTTTGCTCAGTTCCTGGTGCGACGGGTCCGCCGCCTGTGAATGAAAGACCGGGCTGCGGTACAGTCCCGACAGGTCCAGCCCTGCTGCCGCCGCCATGTGGAACCCTCCGTTCCCGAGCATGAGTGGAAATGTGGCAAGGGCCTAGTGTAGGCCCGCCCGGCCGGCGCCTGCATGGGGGGTATCCCTGAGCGCTTCATCCGGCTCGCGGCTCAGCGAAACCCGTTGGTTCCGGTGGCCGGCATCCCGGTGGCCGGCACTCCGATGGCCGGCAGCGTCTGTTCGCCGCGGCCGTCCGCCAGTTCGATCTTCACGCCGATATCGGCCGGTTTGGCGTAGTGCAGGTTGCTGGTCACCAGCGCATTCACGCCCGTGGCCGCATAGGCGGCGGCGTTGCCCGCGTGGATGCCGCCGGCCGCCAGCAGGGGGACGCCGGGATGGGCGGCGCGCAGCTCGGGCACGATGCGCGCCAGTGTCTCGGGCGGCACCTTGTCGAACTGCACCACGTCGGCGCCGGCTTCGATCGCGCGGCGGGCCTCGTCCAGGCCGTCGGCTTCGATCACGATCTTCTTTTCGCACATGGCGTGCTTGTGGCGGGCGACAGCCTGCCCGACCTCGTCCCAGCCGCCCAGCAGGGCGCGATGCTGGGGAAAGACCAGGATGGTTTCACCCAGGCCCAGGCGGTGGGGCATGGCGCCGCCGGCCAGGGTGGCCTTGAGCGCTAGCTTGCGCAGCCCCGGCGCATGCTTGCGGGTGGTCAGCACGGCCACGGCGGGGTCCGCGGCCTGCACGGCCCGCACGACTTCGTGCGTCAGGCTGGCTACGCCGCAGGCGAATTCCAGCAGATTCTGTCCCACCTTCCAGGCGCGCAGCAGCGCCTGCGCCGGCCCTTGGGCCAGCAGCAAGGCCTGGCCGGGCGCGGCGCGCGCGCCGCTGCGCAGGTGCAGCCGGGTCTGGCCGCCGCAGGCCTGCACCAGACGCATGACTTCCTCGGTGCCGGCCACGGTGGCCTCGTTTCTGACCACGAAGCGCAGCATGGCCGGCTGTTCGGTCAGGCCCAGCATGTGGCTGGTCAGGTCCAGGCAGGAAGCATCTTCGCTGATCCACTGGTCGATCTGGCTTTGTTCGAAAAATACGTTCATGTGTGATTTCCGTAGCGCCGCAGCGCCAGAAAGCAGCCCAGGAACCGCGTCCAGCAAGCCAGGGCGGGCGTGTCGAGGCGTCCCTTCAGCACGGCCAGGTTCAGGTCGATGGGCTCATGGCGGACGGCGGAAAACAGCAAAGATCTCATGGGATTTCCTGTCGGCGGTTTACGCTATATATGAAAGTTTATAACGAGAATGGACGAACAGGAATCGCCCGCAGCGCGTCGGCAGGAAAGGGGGGTTCTTCAAAGGCATCGCCGTCACGGCGGCCCGATTTTTCCCGGCGGTAAAAGAATGCCCCCACGCTGCCCCCCAAGGGGGCGCTTTTGCCTTGGGTGAAGCGGCATTCCGACGGCCCGGCGGCAAAAAAAATCCCCGCTGGCGAGGCGGGGATTCCTGGGGATGGGCCTGCCCCGCGTGGGGCGGGGCGGCGCAGCCGGGCTCAGACCGTGGCGTGGGCTTCTTTGAAGACCAGGCGCCATTGGTGCAGCAGGGGCTCGGTGTAGCCGTTGGGCTGTTCCAGGCCTTTGAGCACCAGGTCTTCGGCGGCCTTGTAGGCTTCCGAAGTGTCGAAGTTGCCGGCCATGTCGCGGTAGGCGGGGTCGCCGGCGTTCTGCTTGTCCACGACGGCGGCCATGCGATGCAGGGTCTGGACGACCTGGTCGCGGGTGACGATGCCGTGCAGCAGCCAGTTGGCGATGTGCTGGCTGGAGATGCGCAGCGTGGCGCGGTCTTCCATCAGGCCCACGTCATGGATGTCGGGCACCTTGGAGCAGCCCACGCCCTGGTCGATCCAGCGCACCACGTAACCCAGGATGCCCTGGGCGTTGTTGTCCAGCTCTTCCTGGATTTCCTGGGCGGTCCAGGTGGGTTTCTCCACCACGGGGATGGTCAGGATGCTGTCCAGGTAGTCGTTGTTTTCGTTTTCCAGGCTCTTCTGGACTTCCACCACGTTGACCTGGTGGTAGTGCAGCGCGTGCAGCGTGGCGGCCGTGGGCGAAGGCACCCAGGCGGTGTTGCCGCCGGCCTTGGGGTGGGCGATCTTCTGCTCCAGCATCTCGGCCATCAGGTCGGGCATGGCCCACATGCCCTTGCCGATCTGGGCGTGGCCGCGCAGGCCGCACTGCAGGCCGACCTGGACGTTGTTGCGCTCGTAGGCGGGCTGCCAGGCGGCTTGCTTCATGTCGGCCTTGCGCACGACGGGGCCGGCCTGCATGCAGGTGTGGATCTCGTCGCCGGTGCGGTCCAGGAAGCCGGTGTTGATGAACACCACGCGCTCGGTGGCCTTGGCGATGGCGGCCTTCAGGTTCACGCTGGTGCGGCGCTCTTCGTCCATGATGCCGATCTTGACCGTGTTGGCGGGCAGGCCCAGCAGGGCTTCGACGCGGTCGAAGGTCTCGCAGGCGAAGGCCACTTCATCGGGGCCGTGCATCTTGGGCTTGACCACGTACAGCGAGCCGGTGCGCGAATTCTTCTTCAGCTGCAGGTCGCGCATGCCGATCAGGGTGGTGACCACGGCGTCCAGGATGCCTTCGGGGATCTCGAAGCCTTCGCCGTCGATGATGGCGGGGTTGGTCATCAGGTGGCCCACGTTGCGCACGAACATCAGCGAGCGGCCGGGCAGCACCTGGGCCTTGCCTTGCAGGTCGGTGTACTGGCGGTCTTCGGCCAGGCGGCGGGTGAAGACCTTGTCGCCCTTGCGGATGTCTTCGGTCAGCGAGCCGGTGATCAGGCCCAGCCAGTTGCGGTACGCCAGGGTCTTGTCCTCGGCATCCACGGCGGCCACGGAGTCTTCGCAATCCATGATGGTGGTCAGGGCCGATTCCAGGACGATGTCCTTCACGCCGGCCGGATCGGTCTTGCCGATGGGGCTGTCGGCGTCGATCTGCAGCTCGAAGTGCAGGCCGTTGTGCAGGAACACGATGGCCTCGGGCGCGTCGGGCTGGCCGCGGTAGCCCAGCAGGGTGGTGGTGTCCTTCAGGCCGGTGCTGCCGCCGTCTTCCAGCGTGACGCGCAGGGCGCCGTCGACGATGGCGTAGGAGGTGGCCTGGTCGTGGCTGCCCTGGGCCAGGGGGATGGAATCGTTCAGGAACTGGCGGCCGAAGGCGATGACCTTGGCGCCGCGCACGGGATTGTAGGCGCCGCCGCGCTCCGCGCCGTCGGCGTCGGGGATGGCGTTGGTGCCGTACAGGGCGTCGTACAGGCTGCCCCAGCGCGCGTTCGCGGCGTTCAGGGCGTAGCGGGCGTTCATGATGGGCACGACCAGCTGCGGGCCGCCCTGGTCGGTGATCTCGGTGTCCACGTTGGCGGTGTTCACCTGCACGGAGGCGGGCGCATCATGCAGGTAGCCGATGGATTTCAGGAACGTCTTGTAGGCGCCCATGTCGGCGATGGGACCTGGGTTCGCGCCGTGCCATTTGTCCAGTTCGGCCTGCAGGCGGTCGCGCTCGGCGAGCAGTGCGCGGTTCTTGGGGGCCAGGTCATGTACCAGTTTGTCGAAACCAGCCCAGAAGGACTCGGAGGAAACACCAGTGCCGGGCAAGGCTTCTTGCTCGATGAACTGATGAAGCACCTCGGCGACTTGCAATCGCTGGCAGGAGATTCGTGTGGTCATGGTTACCCTTGCTGATAGTGAAAAGTGATTCGGTAAAGGCGATGTCGCAGACCAACCCGAAGCAAAGGCCGGGCGTACATCGCTGCTGCAACCCGCCCGATACAGCCGGCGGGCGGGGGTCGGGCGCGGGACGCTGGCCGCAGCGCAGGCGTCGGGGCTCGTAAGGCATCAGGGCAAGCAGACCGTCATCCAACGGCATATAAAAAACGCTAAACCCTCGCAAACAAGCTCTAACGGAGGCTAATTTTGCGGCTTGATGGCAGACGGCACACGCGCGTCCAGCACAACGCCAGGTTGGATAACGCTAAATTATGAAGGAGTCGGCCTGCTCGAATCTCATACTTATTGTAATAAGACTACATACTTAATGTATTTACTGGTTTTCGACAAGTCTTATATATGAGGTAGAAGACGTACGAGCACCGAAACGGTCGCCACGGACAGCAATGTGGACCACAGGATGGAGCGCGAGATCAGGGCGCTATCCCGCATGTAGAGCGCCGCGAGCATGAATGGACCGGTGCCGGTGGGCAGCGCGGAAAGCAGTACGGCGATGCTGGCCCACATCACCGGCATATCGAACAAAACGAAGGCAAACAGCGCAGCCAGGGCTGGCTGGACGAGCAGTTTTAGGCACAAAACAACAGAAAGACGTGTCCGCTGGGTGGACAGGGGGGCTTGCGGTTGCGCCAGAAACAGTCCAATGCAAACCAGAGCGCAGGGGCTGGCCGCCGCGCCCAGCAGGCCGGCGGTGCTGGACAGGCCCGCGGGCAGCCGCAGTTCGCCCAGGGCGAAGGCTGCGCCGGCCAGCGGCGCCAGCACCAGGGGGTTGCGCAGCAGCGAACGCCCCACCGTCAGGGCCACGGCCAGGCCGTTGCCGCCGCGCTGGCGCAGGAACTCGATCTTGGCCAGGGTGAAGGCGAACAGCAGGCAGGCCGTCATGACGATGGCCAGCGCCACCACGGGCAGGCTTTGCGGACCATAAAGCATCAGGCACAACGGGATGCCCATGTAGCCGGAATTGGAGTAGGAGGCCGAGAGCGCGTCCAGGGCGGCGTCCGCGCGCTCCACGCCCTGGCGGCGGCTGGACAGCCAGCCCAGCAGATAGACGACGGCGATGCTCAGCAGCGTGGCGGCGATGAAGCCGGGCTGGCGCAACTGGTCCAGGGGGATTTCGGCCATGGCCTTGAACAGCAGCGCCGGCAGGGCCAGGTAGACCACGAACTTGTTGAGCGCGTCCATGGCCTCCCCGCCCAGCACGCCGCCGCGCCGGGCCAGCCAGCCCAGCAGGATCAGGGCGAACGTGGGCAGGACGGCGTTGATGATCTGGCTCACGGCAGGATAAGGGGCGGAAGCGATAAGCGGGCACTATAAACCGCTTATGATTGTCATGCTGTCTTTCTATACTCGTTTTTTTGCTTTGGAACTGTCGCCATGCTTGAGCAGACCGGTTATGCCCGCACCACGTCCACGCCCGAACTGGTCCCGTTCGCTGGTTACGAGGACGCCGGCCGGGCCGTGGCGCAGTTGCGCGCCATCTACGACCGCAACACGGCGTTTCTGCGCGACTCCTTCGCCCAGTGCCTGCAGACGGGCTTTCCGCGCGGCCAGCGCTTCCGGGCCTGCTATCCGGCCGTGCGCCTGCGCGTGGACACCTACCAGGAAGTGGACAGCCGCCTGTCCTACGGCCACGTGGTCGAGCCCGGCACCTACATGACCACCATCACGGCGCCCGAGCTCTACCACGACTATCTGCTCGAGCAGCTGGAGCTGTTGATCCGCAACCACGGCGTGAAGGTGGAGATCGGCGAATCCTCCCTGCCCATCCCCTTGCATTTCGCGTTGAGCAACGGGGTGAAGTCCGCCGTCACCATCGTTCCCGAATCCCCCGGCGACACCTTGAGGGATCATTTCGACGTGCCCGACCTGGCCGTCATGGACGACGCCATCGTCAACGGCACCTGGGAGCGCGTGCACAACGAGCCCCTGCCCCTGGCGCCCTTCACCGCGCCGCGCATCGACTATTCCCTGCACCGCCTGCAGCACTACACGGCCACGCGCCCGGAGTACTTCCAGAACTTCGTCTTGTTCACCAACTACCAGTTCTACGTGGATGAGTTCTGCCAGTGGGCGCGCGATGTGCTGGCGGCCGACGACCAGGGCTACATAGACCTGGTCGAGCCGGGCAACATCATCACGCCGGCCGGCGCCCATGCGGCCACCACCGGTTCGCCCCTGGCCCGCGCCCCGCAGATGCCCTCCTACCACCTGCGGCGCGCCAACCATACCGGCATCACCCTGATCAACATCGGCGTGGGCCCGTCCAACGCCAAGACCATCACCGACCACGTGGCGGTGCTGCGCCCGGCCGCCTGGCTGATGCTGGGCCACTGCGCGGGCCTGCGCACCACGCAGCGCCTGGGCGACTATGTGCTGGCCCACGGCTATGTGCGCCAGGACCATGTGCTGGACGACGACCTGCCCACCTGGGTGCCCATTCCGCCGCTGGCGGAAATCCAGGTGGCCCTGGAGCAGGCCGTGGCCGAGGTCGCGGGCCTGTCGGGCTGGGAGCTCAAGCGCATCATGCGCACGGGCACGGTGGCCTCCATCGACAACCGCAACTGGGAGCTGCGCGATCATCACGAGCCGGTGCGCCGCCTGTCGCAGTCGCGCGCCATCGCGCTGGACATGGAGTCGGCCACCATCGCGGCCAACGGCTTCCGTTTCCGCGTGCCCTACGGCACCTTGCTGTGCGTGTCCGACAAGCCGCTGCACGGCGAGCTGAAGCTGCCGGGCATGGCCAGCGAGTTCTACGCCCGCCAGGTGGGCCAGCACCTGCACATCGGCATACGGGCGCTGGAGCTGCTGCGCGACATGCCCAAGGAACGCCTGCATTCGCGCAAGCTGCGCAGCTTCCTGGAAACCGCCTTCCAGTAGGAACCTAGCGGTGGTTCACCCGCCGGGCGAGCCATTCGCCCGCGAACTGGATCAGCGACACCACCGCGATCAGGATCACGATCACCTCGAACATGACGCGGGTCTCGTAGCGCTCGTAGCCATAGCGTATGGCCAGGTCTCCCAGGCCGCCCGCGCCCACGGCGCCGGCCATGGCCGAGGCGTTGATCATGGCGATGACGCTGACCGTCATGCCGCCGATGATGCCCGGCAGCGCCTCGGGCAGCAGCACGTGGCGCACGATGTGGCGGCGCTCGCAGCCCATGGCCCGCGCGGCCTCGATCAGGCCCGGGTCCACGTCGTTCAGGCTGACCTGGGCGATGCGCGCGAAGAAGGGAATCAGGTTGGCCGACAGCGGCACGATGGCCGCCCAGGTGCCCAGCGTGGTGCCGACCAGGGCGCGCGTCACCGGCAGCATGGCGATCAGCAGGATGATGAAGGGCACGGCCCGGAAGGCATTGATCAGCACCGACAGCGCCTTGTGGCAGCGTGGCAGGGGGTGGATGCCGCCCTTGCCGCTGATGGCCAGCACGAGCGCGATGAGCAGTCCGGTCGAGATGGCGATCACCGAGGAGACCCCCACCATGATCAGGGTCTCCAGGAAGGCGGCCAGGTACTTGTCGAGCGCGGGCGAGGACATGGCGGACGCGCCCTCAGTCGAAGACGGGAATCACCGAGCCCTCGAACTTGCTCTCGATGAAGTCCTTGACCGCGGGCGAGTGGTAGGCCTTGACCAGTTCGGGCACCCAGGGCGCGTCCTTGTCCTGCTCGCGCACCGCGATGATGTTCACGTAGGGATTGTCCTCGGCCTTCTCGACGGCGATGCCGTCGCGGGTGGCGATCAGGCCGGCCTGGTAGGCGAAGCTGTTGACGATGGCGGCGGCGTCCACGTCCTGCAGGGAGCGGGCCAGCACCACGGAGGTGCTTTCCACGAAGTCCAGCTTCTTCGGATTGCTCGCCACGTCGGCCAGCGTCACCGCGCCCTGGCGCGGGTCCGCGCCGTCTCGCAGCGTGATCAGGCCGTGGTCGCGCAGCACCGCCAGCGCGCGGGTCTGGTTGCTGGGATCGTTGGGAATGCCGATCTTGGCGCCCTCGGGCAAGTCCTTGATGTCCTTGTGGCGGCGCGAATAAAAGGCGATGGGCGAGATCAGGGTATTGGCCATCGGCACGATGCGGTAGCCGCGCTGCTTGACCTGGTCGTTCAGGAAAGGGATGTGCTGGAAGGCGTTGGCGTGCAGATCGCCGTTGTTCAGCGCCTCGTTGGGGCTGGCGGTGCCGGTGATGACCACCGGCTGCACCTTCAGGCCGCGCTCGGCCGCCACCCGGGTGACCACTTCCCAGATCTGTTCATCCACCCCGCCGCGCACGCCGACTTTCAGCGGGACGTCGTCCGCCGCCCAGGCCTGGGAGGCGGTCAGGATGAACAGGGCCAGCAGGCGGCGTGCGAGGTAGGGCTTCATGACGGCTTCCTTCAGGAGTGCAATGGAAGGATCCATTCTAGGAAGCTCGCCGCCCGCGCCCTACGACAGACTGATTACATGGTTATGCCGGGCGCGGTCGTAAACATATAGCCGGGCGCGGGCCTGAGCCGTCGCCCGGCCGCCATGGGCATCAGCGCGACTGGGCGATGGCCTCGCGCGCCTTCTTCACCAGGTCCTCGCCTATGGTCTTGGTCCATTTCTCGACCACGGGCGCGGTGGCCTGCGCGAAGGCCTGGTGCTGCTCGGGCGTCAGGCGCGTGATGGTCACGCCGTGGCCTTCGATCTCCTTGAGCAGGCTGGGGTCCTCGGCCGTGATGCCTTTGCGGGCGATCTCGATCTCGCGCTTGCCGGCCTCGATGGCGGCTTCGCGCACGATCTTCTGGTCCTCGGGCGACCAGGACTTCCAGACGTCGCGGTTGACCACGAAGACCAGCGGATCGGACACATAGTTCCAGAGCGTCAGGTACTGCTGCTGCACATCGTAGAGCTTGGCGCCGGCATAGATGGACAGCGGGTTCTCCTGGCCGTCCACGGCCTTGTTGGCCAGGGCGGGCTGGGCGTCGGCCCAGCTCATCTGGGTGGGGTTGGCGCCCAGCGCGGTGAAGGTGTCGATGTAGAGCGGCGAGCCGACCACGCGCAGCTTCAGGCCCTTCATGTCCTCGGGCTTGGAGACTTCATGCTGGGAATTGCTCAGCTGGCGAAAGCCGTTCTCGCCCCAGGCCAGCGGCACCACGCCGGCCTTCTCGATGTAGCCGAACAGCTCCTTGCCCACCTCGCCCTGGATGAGCGCGTCCGTGGCCTTGGAGTCCGGCTGCAGGAAGGGCAGCGAGAACAGGTTCAGCTGCTTGATCTGCGGCGACCAGTTGATGGTGGAGCCCACGGCCATGTCGATCAGGCCTTGGCGGATGGCGGTGAATTCGCGCGTCTGGTCGCCCTGCACCAGCGAGGTGCCGGGATAGATCTTGATGTTGATGCGCCCGTCGGTGCGCTCGCGCACCAGGTCGGACCAGATCACCGCGCCCTGTCCCCAGGGGAAGGTGGTGCCCACCACGATGGACAATTTGTATTCGGACTTGTAGGCCGCCTGCGCGGCGGGCGCGCCGGCCAGCGTGGCGGCCGTGCAGGCCAGGGCGGCCAGGATGTGTCGCAGTTTCATGGGGCGTGTCTCCCTTTTTTTATCAGTGGTGATGAAGTTTTCTAGTTGAAGCCCAGGTGGCGCGGCAGCCACAGGGCGATCTCGGGTTGTGCGATGACCAGCAGCATGGTGAGGCCCATGCCCAGCAGCAGCCAGCCCACCCAGCGCAGCGTGCTTTCCATGGGCACGCCGGCGATGCGGCAGGACACCATCAGGTTCACGGCCACCGGCGGGGTGAATTGCCCCAGGGCCACGTTCAGCGTCAGCAGCACGCCGAACCAGACCGGGTGCCAGCCGAAGTTGTGCACGATGGGCATGAACAGCGGCACGAAGATCAGGAAGATGGAGATGCCGTCCAGGAACATGCCCAGCACGATCAGCAACACGATCATCAGCGCCAGGATGCCGTACTCGCCCAGCCCCGAGTTGATGATGGCGGAGGTCAGGGGATCGACGATGCTCAGGGTGGACAGGGCCCAGGCGAAGATGCCGGCCAGCGCCACCACCATCATGATCACGGCCGACAGTTCCGCGGCCTCGCGCAGGATGTCGAACAGGTCGCGCACCTTGATGGTGCGATGGATGGCCATGCCCACGAACAGGCCGTAGAACACGGCCACCACCGCGGCCTCGGTGGGCGTGAACAGGCCCATGCGCATGCCGCCCAGGATGATGACCGGGGCGATCAGGCCCCAGGACGCTTCGCGCAGGCTGCGCCAGAACGGCGGGCGCGGCAGCTGGGATTCGGCCGTGCCCAGCTTGTAGCGGCGCGACAGCCACACCGCCGGGATGATCAGGCCTATGCCGGCCAGGATGCCGGGGAACATGCCGGCGGCGAACAGCGCCGGCACGGAGGCTTCGGGCACCAGCACGGAATAGATGATGAAGGCGATCGAGGGCGGGATCAGGATGTCGGTGGCCGCCCCGGCGGCCACGATGCTGGCGGAAAAGGGATTGGGATAGCCGGCGCGCTTCATGGCCCCTATCATCACCGCGCCCACGGCGGCCGCGCAGGCGGGGCCGGAACCGGAGATGCCGCCCAGGAACATGGCCACGGCGATGGCCACCAGCGGCAGCATGCCCGGCCCGCGCCCCACCACGGCGATGGCGAAGTTGACCAGGCGGCTGGCCACGCCGGAGCGGTCGAAGATGGAGCCCACCAGCACGAACATGGGGATGGCCAGCAGCGGGTACTTGGCCAGCCCGGCGTAGAAGCTCTGGGGCACGGCCATCAGGCCGAACCAGTGCGTGTCCAGGTTGGACATCAGGATGGCGAAGGCCCCGCCCGCGCCCAGGGCCACGCCCACGGGCACGCCCAAGATCATCAGGGCGATGAAGATCAGGAACAGTGCGGCGGCGAGTGCGGCGGCGATCATGGTTCGCCCCGCCAGCGACGCACCCACATGCCCAGCAGGCGCAGGCTCAGGGTGGTGGACAGGATGGGCAGCCACATGGAGTACCGCCAGGTGGGTACGCCGATGGAGGGCGAGGTGTCGCCCCACTCCAGTTCGTCCAGCGCCATGCGGCCTGACAAGACGGCCATGCCGACGAAGAACAGCAGCGTCACGCCGATGCCGAACAGGGCCAGGCGGCGCCGGCGGCGCTCGGCCCCGGTGTCGGCCACGACTTCGATGCGGATGTGCAGGTGGCGCACGAAGGCGCTGGCCCCGGCGTTCATGGTCAGCACCACGAGCAGGAAGATGGAGATTTCTTCGGTCCAGGCAAAGGAGGTGTCGGTCAGGTAGCGCACGATGACGTTGGCGAAGGTGATCAGGGCCAGCGCGGCCATGATCAGGACCGAGGCCCAGTCTTCGAGCTGCAGGGGGATGCGGGTGCGGGGCGCCGGCGGGGTGACCAGGTGTTCTTGCGGCGGTTCGTGAAGGCGTGGTTCCATGGAGGATGGATTCGGGATTTGCGACAAAGCTACATGCTAGCGGTCATGGGGCGCGCTGGCATTGGGTGATTTCCCCCGGTGGACGTTTCTGTATGAAGTCCTGAGCGGCGGCAGGTTTTTCTTCCACGTTGCGGTTGCGGCCTGCCCTCCCGGTGGATGTTCGTGGCTTGGAAAGCACAGGCGGCACAAAAGTTTTTCCCGGTTTACGGGGTAGCAGTCGGCCGATCGATAACCAAGCTGGCCTTTGCAAAGACGCCGTTCAAGAAGTGGGCGGGCCCGTCTGGGCTGACGGCTTGCCGGTGCTGCGCACCGGTACCCTTGTCGGCGGATCGCTCCGGGCGCATTCTGAACTCGCGCGATGGCTCGTCTCCCGGACGAGCCATGAGCGTCGCGCTCGAACAGCAGAATGCTTGCCTCCCGGATCGTTCCTCCGCCTGCGGCAAGCCGTCTGATCCGCCCTGACCGGCCCGCCCACTTCTTGAACGGCACACAATGGCCACCTTATCGACCAGCCGAGGAAGGTGTCTGCCGATAAAGAACGTCTTGCAGCATCCTGGCCTTGGTGGACCGCGCCTGGAGTCTTCATGACGTTGGCGCAGCGCTGTTTGGGCCGAGCAAAGCGATGCTGTTTCCTTGAGGGGGCCTGGGCGGGCCGGCGGGCGAGTCAGGGACTTCGCCTTGGCAGGACGTTGGGGCGGGAGGCAAGGGGCGTGCTGTTCGAGGAGCACGCTTGCGGTTCGTCCGGGGGACGAATCGCGCTCCGAGTTCACGACCCGCCCGCCCCGGCGTGCTGACAAGGGCACCCGTGCGCAGCACGGGCGAAGGACCCAGCCAAGCCGGCCCGCCCAGGCCTCCTCAAGGAAACCGAGACTTTTCCCGGCTTGGCCCAAGAAGGCCTCATCCATACTGCAAAGTCCACCGGAATCGATCCAGTACCAAAAAAAAACCCCGCCATGCGACGGGGTTGCGGCCGGGCGGACCCGGCGGGCGCGAAGCGCCCTACTTCTTCTTGTTTTCTTTCTTGTCCTTCTTGTCCTTTTTGGCGGCTTTCTTGTCCTTTCTGCCGTCCTTTTTCTTTTTGGATTTCTTGTCCTTCTTGCCTTTCTTCTTATCTTCGCCGGCCGGCGCATCCTCTTCCAGAGGGGCGTTGCGGGCATGCTCCATTTCGGCTTCCAGTTCGGCGGCGGCCTGGCGCAGCTCGTCTGCGGCGGCCTGGCGGCGCTCGTCGGCCGGCTGGGGGGCGATCATGGTGCCCCGGCACTGGGGGGCTCCGCACAGGCAGCGGTAATTCTGTTTCAGTTCTTCGGTGATCTCGTCATCGATGACCAGGGAATAATCGTACAGCAGTTCCTCACCGGCGGGAATGTCGCGCATGGCCACGATGTAGACGCGCGTGCCGTCGCTGTTCTCGTGGCCTTCGCAGTTGGGCGCGCAGGAGTGATTGATCCAGCGCGAATCGTTGCCGCCCTGCCCGCCGTCGATGATCTTGCCGCTGCTCAGCGAAAAGAAGAAAGTGTGGTACGGATCGTCCGGGTTGACGGGAAACAGCGCATCGGCCTGCTCGGGCGTCAGCCGCTTGCCGGCGTACTGCAGGATGCGGGTGCCGGCGGGGATGTCGCGGTTGGCGAACACGCCGTTGCCATGCAGTTGCGAAGGTTTGACGACGTGCCAGGGTTGGCGTTGAGCGACCATGAGGGATGTGCCTGTAAAAAAGGAATAAACTGGAAGGCGATCTCTATCTTACAAAACAAGCAGGGCCACGTAACCATGTCAGTCGAACCGACCGCTCGCAACGGCGCGCAACTCTTGCTCGAAACCTTGATCGCCCAGGGGGTGGATACCATATTCGGCTATCCTGGCGGAGCGGTGTTACCGCTGTATGATGCCTTGTACGCCGAGCCGCGGATCCGCCACATCCTGGTGCGCCACGAGCAGGCCGCCGTGCACGCGGCCGAAGGCTACGCGCGCAGCACCGGCAAACCCGGCGTGGTCCTGGTGACTTCGGGGCCCGGCATGGCCAACACCACCTCGGGCCTGCTGGACGCCTTGTGCGATTCCATCCCCGTGCTGTGCATCAGCGGCCAGGTCGCCACCACCGCCATCGGCACCTCTGCCTTCCAGGAATGCGACGCCGTGGGCATCTCGCGCCCTGTCACCAAGTGGAACGCCCAGGTGCGCCGCGTCGAGGACGTGGCCGCGCTGGCGGCCAAGGCGCTGCGCCTGTGCACGCAGGGCCGTCCCGGCCCGGTGCTGCTGGACTTCCCCAAGGACATCCAGATCGCCGCGGCGCCCGCCCAGGCCGCCGAACCGGACCAGACCGAGCCGCCGGCCGCGCAGGCCGCTCCCGCACAGGAAGCCGCCATCAAGCGCGCCGCCGCCCTGATTTCCCATGCCCGCCGCCCGGTCTTCTATGGCGGCGGCGGCCTGATCAATTCGGGCGCCGACGCCTGCCACGCCTTCACCAGCCTGGTGCAGGAGACCGGCGCGCCCTGCACGCTGACCCTGATGGGCTTGGGCGCCTATCCGGCCAGGGACGGCCAGTTCCTGGGCATGCTGGGCATGCATGGCACGCTGGAGGCCAACCTGGCCATGCACCATGCGGACCTCATCATCTGCGTGGGCGCGCGCTTCGACGATCGCATCACCGGCCGCCTGTCGGACTTCTGCCCGCACGCCAGCAAGATCCACATCGACATAGACCCCGGCTCCATCGACAAGGTGGTGCGCGCCGACGTGGCCCTGGTGGGCGACTGCTACCCCCTGCTGCGCGCCCTGCGCAAAGAGCTTTCGGCCCATGACCTGCCCGCGGGACGGCTGGACGACTGGTGGCAGCGCATCGGCGTCTGGCGCGCCCAGGAATGCCTGAAGGTTACGCCGCAGGCCGACGCCATCCTGCCGCAGCACCTGCTGCAGCGCCTGGATGCGCAGCTGGAGGGGCGCGACGCCATCGTGTCCACCGACGTGGGCCAGCACCAGATGTGGGCCGCGCAGTACATCCACTTCAACCGGCCGCGCCGCTGGCTGACCTCGGGCGGCGCCGGCACCATGGGCTACGGCCTGCCCGCCGCCCTGGGCGCGCAGATCGCTCATCCGGACAAGCTGGTGGTGTGCGTCAGCGGCGACGCTTCCGTGCTGATGAACATCCAGGAACTGGCCACCGCCGTGCAGCACCGCGCCCCGGTCAAGGTCATCCTGTGCAACAACCGCCACATGGGCATGGTGCGCCAGTGGCAGGAACTGATCCACGACGGACGCTACAGCCACAGCTACAACGAGGCGCTGCCGGACTTCGTGGCCCTGGCGCGCTCGTTTGGCTGGCAGGCCGAACGGGTGGCCCAGCCCGACCAGCTGGACGCCGCGCTGGAGCGCTGCCTGGCCCATGACGGGCCGTTCTTCCTGAACGTGGAAGTGCTGGCCCTGGAGAACTGCTTTCCCATGATGCCGGCCGGCTACGGGCACCAGCAGGTGATGCTGTCCGAGGACAACTGGTACGTGGAAGAATAGGCCGGTTCGGGCGCGCACGGGCGTAGAAACCCCAATGTCGCCCTGTAGAGCCTGAGATTTAAATACATCTGATCCATTCAGACAGGAGGGGAAGTCATGCTGTGCAAGCGGATGAAGAACGGCCTTCTGGCCGCGGCCCTGACACTGGGCCTGACCATGGCGGCCACGGCGGGGGCGCAGACCACCCTGAAGCTGGCCTACGCCCTGTCCACCAGCTCCCACTACGGAGCAGGCGCCAAGGCCCTGGCGCAAACCCTGGAAAAAGGCGGCCAGTACAAGATCGAGGCCTTCCCCAACAGCGCCCTGGGCGGCGAGCGCGAGGTCATCGAAGGCCTGCAGCTGGGCACCATAGACCTGGCCATCGTGTCCACGGGCGCCACCCTGAACTTCGTGCCCAAGACCGGCGTGTTCGACATCCCCTTCCTGTTCCGCGACCTGGACCACGCCCGCCGTGTGCTGGACGGCAAGATCGGCCAGGACATGCTGGCGGAATTTCCCAAGCGCGGCATCGTGGCGCTGGCCTGGGGCGAGCAGGGCTTCCGGCACCTGACCAACAATGTGCGTCCGGTCAATACGCCGGCCGACGCCAAGGGCCTGAAGATCCGCACCACGGAAAACCCCATCCACATCGCCGCCTTCCGCCAGATGGGCATCCTGGCCACGCCCATGGCCTGGCCGGAGGTGGCCACCGCCCTGCAGCAGGGCACCATCGACGGCCAGGAGAATCCGCTGTCCGTGATCGTGTCGGCCAAGCTGCCGCAATTGCAGAAATATCTGTCCTTGACGGCGCACGTGTACGGCCCGGCCCTGGTGCTGATGTCGCCGGCCGCCTATGACGGCCTGTCGGACGCGGACAAGCAGCAGTTCAAGGAGGCGGGCCTGGCGGCCGCCCAGGCCATGCGCGCCTATGTGGACGACATCGAGAAATCCGGCGTGGACGCCGTCAAGGCCGAAGGCATGCAGGTCAATACGGTGGACCATGCCGCCTTCGCCAAGGCGGTCGAGCCCGTCTATCCGCAATACTACAAGCAGTTCGGCCAGGAACTGGTCGAGGCCATCCGCCAGACGCAGTAAGCGCCATGAAGGCCATGCTGTCCGTCCTGGACCGGGGGCTGTTCCGCGTCGTGTCGTGGCTGGCGCAGGCCTTGCTGCTGTCGGCCGTGCTGGCGGCCTTCTACCAGGTCATCGCCCGTTTCGTGCTCCAGTCGCCCGCCGACTGGAGCGAGGCCTGGTCGCGTGCCGCCCTGATCTGGACCGTGATGCTGGGCCTGTGCCTGGCCTTGCGCCAGGGCGCCATGCTCAGCGTGGACGTTGCGCGCCTGTGGCTGAGCACCCGCTCGCAGCGCTGGCTGGACGGCGTGGTGCTGCTGATCTGCCTGGCGTTCTTCGGCCTGCTGGCCTGGGTGGGTGGGCAGATGAGCTGGCGGGTGCGTTTCCAGACCATGCCCAGTCTGGAATGGTCCATCTCCTGGGTGTACATCGCCATCCCGATCGGCGCCGTGCTGGCCATGCTGGGCCTGCTGGCGCGCTGGATCGAGAACCCGGCGCCCGCCGTCGTGGACGATACCCAGCTCTAGCCTGAAGCGGAGAAGACACCGTGCCCCAGATCATGCTCCTGTCCATGCTGCTGTTCTTCGTGCTGACCGTGCCCGTGGCCATCGCGGTGGGACTGGCCAATATGGCCGGGGTGGCCTGGGAAGGCCGCATGACCTTCCTGGTCATCGCCCAGCAGTTGTATGCGGCGCTGGACAAGTATCCCCTGGTGGCGGTGCCCTTCTTCATCCTGGCCGGCAACCTGATGGAGGCCGGCGGCATCTCGGCCCGCATGGTGGAGTTCGCCAAGAGCGTGGTGGGCGGCGTCCAGGGCGGGCTGGCCTGCAGCTGCGTGCTGACCTGCATGATCTTCGCGGCGGTGGCCGGCTCCAGCGTGGCCACGACCTTCGCCGTGGGAGCCATCCTGATCCCGGCCATGGTGCGCCACGGCTATCCGCGCCCTTTCGCCGCGTCCCTGCAGGCCTCGGCCGCGGAGCTGGGCGTCATCATCCCGCCGTCCATCCCCATGATTCTGTTCGCCGTGTCCACCGACACCTCCGTGGGCGAACTGTTCGTGGCCGGCCTGGGGCCGGGGCTGCTGATAGGCGGCGCACTGATGGTGTACGTGTGGCTGTACGCGCGCCGCCACGGCCTGGGCCTGCAGGACGGCCAGGGCCGCCTGGGCTTCGGGGCCGCCCTGCGCCAGGCCTGGCTGGCCCTGCTGATGCCGGTGATCATCCTGGGCGGCATCTACGGCGGCATCTTCACGCCGACGGAAGCCTCGGCCGTGGCCGTCATGTACGCCTTGGCGGTCGCCTTGTTCGTCTATCGCAGCCTGACCCTGCGCGATCTCTCCAAGGTGCTGCACCGCTCGGTGGTGTCCACCGCCGTCATCATGTTCATCATCGCCAACGCCGGGGTGTTCGGCTTCCTGCTCAACCGCGCCGGCATACCGGCCGCCCTGGGGGCCTGGCTGGGCGAGATTTTCCACAGCCCCTTCACCTTTCTGCTGGGCGTCAACGCTGCCCTGTTCCTCATCGGCATGTTCGTGGAGACCTCCGCCTCCATCGTGGTGCTGGCCCCCCTGCTGCTGCCGGTCGCCCTGCATTTCGGCATCGATCCGGCGCATTTCGGCGTCATCATGGTGGTCAACCTGGCTCTGGGCATGGTCACCCCGCCCTTTGGCGTGAACCTGTTCGCCGCCTGCGCCGTGGCGGGCATCTCGCTGGAAAGACTGGCCAGGCCCCTGGTGCCTTTCGTGCTGGTGGTGGTGGCCTGTTTGATGGTGATCAGCTATGTGCCGGAAGTCAGCCTCTGGGCGCGGGACCTGGTGTATCGTTAGTTCATCGTCCGCCCTGCCTGCTTCCTCCATGACTTATCTGGCCCTGCTCCTGGCGCACTTGCTGGCCGCCCTGTTCTTCATCGGCACCGTGTTCTTCGAAGTACTGATGCTCTCGCCCATCGCCCGCCGCGTGCCCCAGCCGGCCATGCGCGCGGTGGAGCAGGAACTGGGCCGGCGTGCGCGCCGCATCGTCCCCTGGGTCCTGCTGGTCCTGTACGGCGCCGGCCTGGGCCTGGCCTGGCAGCATCGCGCCCTGTTCGAGGCGGGCGGAGGCTCCGCCTGGCTGCTGGGCGCCAAGATCGTCCTGGCGCTCAGCGTGTTCGGCCATTTCGTCGCCGTCATGGTCCTGAGCCGGCGCGGCGCCATGACGGGGCGCCGCTCCCGCCTGATTCATCGCAGCGTCTTCGTGCACGTGCTGCTGATCGTGGTGCTGGCCAAGTCCCTGTTTTATTTCCCGTTCTGAGCGACGGCCGTCCAAGGCTCGAAGCAGGGCAGCGCTACGGATTCGCCGGTGGGCTGTTCGCTTTTGCCGGGATTTTTTACAGACACGTAGACCCGGCTGTGCGCGGCATCCAGCGCCAGGCTGTTGGCCAGCTTGCCGGTCAAGCCGGCGGCAACGGGACGCAGCCCGTCCAGCGTATAGGCTGCCACGCGCCCGTCGCTGCGCTCGGTCACGTACAGCAGGCCCGCTGCCGCGTCGACGGCCAGTGCCAGCGGATGACCCCGCGCGGCCTGTGCAGCCAGTACCTGGCCATTGTCCGGGTCCAGCATCAGGACCTGTTGGCGCGATCCGGACCAGTCGCGCTTGGGCAGCAGGCGCTGCTGCCACGGCGTGATGGACTCCAGGCCTTGATCGGCCACATACAGGCGCCCTTGGTGATAGGCCAGGTTGACCGGCTGGTGCACCCCGGTCAGGGTCCATCGACCCAGTACACGCAGGGTCCGGACGTCCACCACGGCGATCTCGCCCGCCATGGTCGAGACGAACAGGCGCTGGCCAGCTTCATCCAGCGCCAAGCCGGTCGGATACATGCCCAGATTGGGAATGGTTTTCTTCAGAACGAGAGTGTCGCTGTCCAGCACGAACAGAACACTGTCGCCGGCCGACAGGCCGGGCACGAACAACTGGCTGTTGGCCTTGTCCAGGATCAAGCCGCGCAAATCGTGCTCATAGCGCTTGCCGTCCGGACGCGGACGGCTCAGCTGCACGGTGTGCAGCCGCCGATTGCGTGCCGTATCCACCACGCTGATGCGTCCCTGCAGAGAGTGGCCCACGTATAAGCGCCCTTTTTCATCATCCAGGGCCAGCCCGAAGGCCCGATAAGGCAAGAGCAGGCGGGACTGCTCTTGCAGGGTCGCAGCGTCCAGGCGCACCACGCTGCTGGGCGGCGCATCGTCTTTGAAGCCGCCCGCCACTGCCGCATAGACCGCCTGTTGGCTGGGGCTGTAGGCCAGTTCATAGACCCCGGGTCCGACCTGGTTCTGCAAGGGCGGTGTGTCGGGGGCGCACAGGCGCTGGGCTTGCAAAGGGGCGGCCAGCGTGCAGCCGAGGGCCAGCATGGCCAGAGTCCAACGTGAAGGCATGAATGTCGCTCCTTTTAATATTCCAGGGTGTAGGTCAGGGCGTAAGTGCGTCCCTGGCCGCGGAAGTCCAGCACGCCGGGGGCGATAATGCCGCTGTAGATCAGCTTGGCCTGCTGACTCCAGCGCGTCTCGTAGGATTTGTTGAACAGGTTCTGCACGCCCAGGGACAATGTGCCCTTGGCCTGGGCGCTGTGGTCGAAGCGGTAACGTCCCAGCAAATCGACCAGCGTCAGGCTGGGCAGGGATTCCTGCTGCTGGCCGCCGCCTACGCTGGGGATGTCGCTGCGCAGCTTCATGGAATGGGCAAGCTGGGCGCGAACGGCCCAGTTTCCGCTTTGCTTGCCGACATAGGCGGTGACTTTGGAGGGGCTGGAGTAGTAGACGCCGCGCCGCTGCCAGTCGCCGTCCTTCAGCTCTTCGTTGCGGATCAGCAGCAAGCTGGCCCCGGTGCTCCAGCCATCGCCCAGGCGCAGATCCAGTTGGCCTTCCAGGCCGTAGTTGCGCACCTTGGTGTCCATCAGGGAAATGTTCAGCGTTTTGCGGTCCAGGACGATGGATTTGTCCGATTGCGAGTGGAACAAGGCTACCTGGGCGGACAGGGGGCCGTCGTTGTAGCGCCAGCCTATCTCGGCCGAACGGGTCTTGATGGCTGCCATGGTGGAGCCTTCCACGCTGAGATGCCGGCCCAGCGTCCAATGGTTGCCGACCAGGGTGTAGCTGGCCCCGGTGCCGTAGTATTTGGCCGGGTCGGCCAGCTCGAAGCCTTCGGAGTAATTGGCCCACAGTTGCTGAGCGGGCGTCAGCTTGTACAGCAGGCCGGCATTGAACAAGGTCGTGCCGTAGCTGTTGCGTCCGCCTGGAATGGGGTCGGCGGACTGGCCGTAGCCGCCCGCCATCAGACGCTGCTGGATGCCTTGGACAAAGTCGTCCACCCGCACGCGTACGTGCTGGCGGCGTACGCCTGCGCTCAGGCTCAGCCTGTCGTTCAGGCGCGCATCGGCCTGCGCGAAGGCTCCCAGGATATGGTTGCGGAAACCGGGATAGCGCTTCAGGGTGCTGGTCTTGTCAAATACCAGGCCGCCGCTGTTCATGGCCTTGGCGATGTCGAACATGGTCTGGTCGGCCTTGAAGGTTTCATGGTCGTAGTCCAGGCCGTAGTTCAGACTGATGCGCTCCCAGTCTTTGTTCAGCATGGCCTTCAGGCCGAAAGTGCGCGTGTCCTGGGTGGACACGCTCCAGTTGTAGATGCGGGCGCCTGGCGCCAGCGGATTGGCGTCCGAATCGGGATAGGGATAGAAACGCATGGACTCGTTGCGCACGTAGGCCTTCAGGTACAAGTCCTGTCCGCCCAGAATGCCGCCCTTGACGTAGTCGGCGGCCAGGATCTGGCGTTCGGTGTGCGGCTTGTAGTCGGAGTCGAAGCCGCTGCGTATGTCCAGTTCGGACGGGGTCAGGATGCTGCCGTCGGCGCCGGGTCGCAGCCACAGGGCTTTGCCGGGCTGGAATCCGGAGTCGTAGTACTGGGCCAGCAGCCGCAGCTCGCCGGCGTCTTGAAGATCTACGTTCAGCGCGCCCATCAGATCCACCGAGCGGTTCCACTGCAGATCGGTCTGGGTGATGTCGGGCAGCACCCGGTCGCCGCGGCTGTCGTAGGCGCCGCCGTTGCGGCTCAAGGACAGGGCCAGCCGTGCCTGGACGGTATCGGTGCCGCCCTGCACCGATTGGGACAAGGTGGCGTTCAGGTCGTCGCCGGCGCGCAGGCCGCTGCGTATCCCGACCTCCGAAACAAAACTGGCCGCTCCGGGCTCTGCTCGCTTGGTGATGATGTTGATGATTCCGCCGGTCGCGTTGCCGCCGTGGATGGCGGTTGCGCCGGACAAGACCTCGATACGCTCGATATTGAAGGGATCGATGGAGTCGAACTGGCGGCTGAGCTGGCGCGAGCCGTTCAGGGAGATGCCGTCTATCATGACTTGCGTGGGACGGCCGCGCAGGTATTGGCCGGCATTGGTGCGCGATTGCCCGCCCATGTCCAGGCCAGGAATCAACTGACCCAGCATTTCCTTCAGCGGCACGCCGCCCCGGGTCTGCTCGGCGATCTGCTCCGAATCAATGACCCACACGGTATTGGCGGTTTCCTCGATGGATTTGGGCGTGCGCGAGGCCACGACCGTCACCGCAGCCAGGGTATCGCCCTGTCGGATGGTTTTTGTCTCGCCGAGCGGGACGTCTGCCGTTTGCAGCGTGTAGGAATCGGGGCCCGCCGGCTTCAAGGTCAGCCCTGATCCCTGCAGTACTGCTTGTAAGGCCTGGCGGGCCGTGTACTGGCCTCGCAGGGCGGGCGCCTGGCGGTTCTCGACCAGGTCCTGGGTGAAGAACACTTGCACCCCGGCCTGGCTGGCGATACGGGTCAAGGCCGTGCCCAGGGGCTGGGCGGCCTGGCTGAAAGTCAGGGACTGGGCATGAAGTGCCGCGCTCACGCAGGCAAGGGCCAGCGGAGCCAGGCGAACGATGAACGGCAAGGGCATGAGCGGAAATCCTTGGAAAGAGGTCTGAACAGGCTTAGCCGTTTCAATCGGAAGTCATCCCTACCATCGTTGCAAAACGTTACTTCTTGGCGGGCAGCAAGAGCAGGCCTCCGTCGTCCTGTTTCTGGACGGACACCGGCCATACATGCGGCAGCAGAGCAGGCAGCTGCGCCAATGAGGCCAGTTGAAAGACGGCGCTGACGCGCTGTCGGGCCAGCGCCGGGTCGCCCAGGCGCAGGGGCTGGGGCAAGTAGGGCTGCAATTGCGCCAGCGCTTGCGACAGGGGCAGGTCATTGATGATCAACTGGCCGCGCTGCCAGGCCAACAGCCTGTCGGCCTGAACCGTTTCGCGGCTGGCCTGGCCCGTATCGCTTAGGATCAGACGTTCGTTTGCGTCCAGTTCCTGGTCCTGGATGCCGGGATGCGCCTGGTGGCGCACGTGCACCCGGCCTTCTTCGACGGTCACTGCCACGGCAGAGGCGGCCTGCTCCACGGCAAAGCGAGTTCCCAGGACTCGCACCTGGACGCGGCCGGCTTGAACGTGGAAAGGGCGCCAGGCGGAATGGCTGACGTCGAAGTAGGCGCGCCCTTGCTCCAGGGTCAGGTCGCGGCTGCGCAACCGCCAGGCGACCGACAGGCGGGTGTCGCGGTCCAGCGTCGCCAATGTGCCGTCGCGCAGCGTTACCCGGGCCTGGGCGTTCAGAGGACTGCTCAGGCGCTCGTGGCGCCAGGCCGGGTTCCAATACCACAGGCTCGCGCTTAAGGCTGCCAGGGCCAGCAGGCCCCCGCCGGCCCGCCGGCGTTCGCGCTGGCGCTTGCGCTCGGCGGCATCGCGGGCCAGGCGCTCCAGGTCGGGCAAGGGGAAGCGGGCGCGCAGTTCGGCCTGGTGACGGCTCAGCAGCTTGTCCATGCCCTGCCCGTCGGGCTCTGGGGGCAGGCAGGCTTGTTCGGCAGGCGTCGGGTTCATTCAGCAGCGCTCCATCCGGCGGCGGCAGTGCGCCAGGCCCGTCCGTATATGTTTTTCCACGGTCTTGATGGAAATGGCTTGCAGGCGGGCCACGTCGGCCTGATGCATGCCGTGGATTTTGTGCAGAATGAAGACCTCGCGGCAGCGGGGCGGCAAGGTGTCGATGGCATGCATCAATCGCTCCAGCTGCTGGCGTGCGCAGGTCCGTTGTTCAGGATTGGCGGTCGGGCAGGCCAGCTCGTCCATGGCCCTGAATTGGGCGTCATGGCGTGCGCGCGCCTGATCGCTGCGATAGCGGTCGATCGCCAGGTGATTCAGGATGCGGCGCAGCAAGCGCAGGGGCGAACGCACAAGGGCAGGCTCGGGGCGCTCCAGCAAGCGCACGCAGGCGTCATGCAGCACGTCCTGTACAAAGGCATGGGCTCCAAAGCGTCGGCGCAACTGGCCGAGCAGATCGTCATAATGCTCGCATAAGGCGTCGACCAGTAGGCTGCGCCGGTTGTTGGAGGATGAGCTGGAGTCTGTCGGCATGCAGAATCGGACGCCTGCTAGGCTGAAAATGGAGTTATAAAAGGTAAGGCAAATAAAAACGATTCTTATTTTAATATAAAGTGAAAATCCAGGTAGAACTCAGCTGTTCTTGGCGGCGCGCAGGCTCATCCAAAGCAAACGGCCTCCCGGAGGGAGGCCGTTGCCTTGGCGGCGGCAGCGTCTTATTCCGCCGCCTTGGCGGCGGTTTTTTTCACGGCCGTCTTTCTCGCCGCCGTTTTCTTGGCGGCGGTCTTCTTGGCGGCGGCCTTGGTCGCGCTCTTCTTGGCCGCGGTCTTGCGCGCGGTCTTCTCCGGACGCGGTTCGAACTCGAAGCCGATCTTGCCGTCGGCCTGACGCACCAGGAAGGCCTTGAACTTGCGATTGGTGCGCGAGGACACGAAACCGTCCAGCAGGTCGGTCTTGCCCTCGTTCAGCAGCTTGGCCATCTGGTCGCGGTTGATCTCCTGCTGCAGGATGACCTTGCCGCTGCGGAAATCGCAGGACTTGGCCGGACCGACGGATTTTTCGCAGATGTAGCGCAGGCCGTGCTCGAATACCGGGGACTGGCACTTGGGGCAGGGGCCGACCGGAGTCTGGCCGGTGAAGTCCACGGCTTCGTCCTCGTCCTCGTCGTTCTGGCCGAAGTCGAATTCCAGCTTGTAGTCGTCGGTGATGCGCAGGATGGCGGCAAAGGGCCGGCCCATCTTGCTGATGAAGCCGGGCAGCGGGCCCAGTTCCTTCTTGGCCAGCAGCTCCTCCACTTCGGGCAGCTCGAAGGTGCGCCCGCCCGGATGCTTGCCGATGGAAAAATCGCAGGAAGTGCAGGCGTAGCGGCGGTAGTTCTCCTTGACCACGCCGCCGCACTTGGGGCAGGGGGTCTGCAGCGTGGCGTAGTCGCCCGGCACGGTGTCGCGCTCGTATTCCTTGGCGCGCTTGACGATCACCTGGGTCATCTGCGCGATCTCGCGCATGAAGACGTCGCGGTCCAGCTGGCGCTGCTCGATCTGCTTGAGCTGGTGCTCCCATTCGCCGGTCAGCTCGGGCGAGGTCAGTTCGCTCACGCCCAGGCCCGAGAGCAGCGTCATGAGCTGACGCGCCTTGGCGCTGGGCACCAGCTCGCGCCCCTCGCGGCGCAGGTAGCCTTCGTTGAGCAGGCCTTCGATGATGGCCGCGCGCGTGGCCGGGGTGCCCAGCCCGCGCTCTGACATGGCTTCGCGCAGGGCTTCGTCGTCCACCAGCTTGCCGGCTCCTTCCATGGCCGACAGCAGCGTGGCTTCGGTGAAGCGCGCCGGCGGCTTGGTGGCCAGCCCCTTGGGGGCGATGTCCTCGGTGCGCACCTTCTCGCCCTCGGCCACCGGCACCAGCGAGGCGTCCTCGCCCTGGGCGTCGCGTCCGTAGATGGCCAGCCAGCCCGGCGAGACCAGCACCTTGCCTTCGGTCTTGAAGTGGTAGCCCGAGACTTCCGTGATGCGGGTGGTGACCTTGAATTCCGCGGCCGGGAAGAACACGGCCAGGAAGCGGCGCGTCACCAGTTCGTAGATCTTGTTCTCGGCATCGCTCAGCTCGCGCGGGATCTGCAGCGTGGGAATGATGGCGAAGTGGTCCGACACCTTCTTGTTGTCGAAGATGCGGCGGTTGGGCTTGACCCAGTTGTTCTGGACCACGGTCCTGGCAAAAGGCTGGACGGAAGCGGCGGCGGGCGTGGCGCTGTCGGCCAGGGCGCGCATGGTGTCCTTGACGGTGCCCAGGTAGTCCTCGGGCAGGTAGCGCGAATCCGTACGGGGGTAGGTCAGGGCCTTGTGGCGCTCGTACAGGGTCTGGGCCAGGGCCAGGGTGGTCTTGGCGGAAAAGCCGAAGCGCGAGTTGGCCTCGCGCTGCAGCGAGGTCAGGTCGAACAGCGCGGGCGAGATCTGCGTGCTGGGCTTGGATTCCTCGGTGACCACGCCCGGCTTGTCGCGGCAGGCGGCCACGATGGTCTGGGCGGCGGGCAGCGACCACAGGCGCGAGTCGCGCTTTTCCGGGTCGTGCTCGTCCTTGACGAATTTGGGATCGAACCAGCGGCCGGTGTACAGGCCGGCGGCCGCCACGAAGTCGGCGTGCACTTCCCAGTAGTCGCGCGAGACGAACTGGCGGATGCGGTTCTCGCGTTCGTTGACGATGGCCAGGGTGGGCGTCTGCACGCGGCCCACGGGCGTCTTGAAGAAGCCGCCGTCCTTGCTGTTGAAGGCCGTCATGGCGCGCGTGCCGTTGATGCCCACCAGCCAGTCGGCTTCGGCGCGCGAGCGGGCCGCGGACTCCAGCGGCTTCATGTCCTCGTCGTCGCGCAGGTTCTCGAAGGCCTCGCGGATGGCGCTCTGCGTCATGGAACGCAGCCACAGACGCTGCACGGGCTTCTTGGCGCCGGCGTACTGCATGATGTAGCGGAAGATCAGCTCGCCCTCGCGTCCCGCGTCACAGGCGTTGATGACGGCGGCGACGTCCTTGCGCTTGATCAGCTTGACCAGCAGCTTCAGGCGTTCGGCCGATTTCTTGTCGGTGGGGTTGAGCTCGAACTGCGGGGGAATCACGGGCAGATGCGTGAAGCTCCACTTGCCGCGCACGGGATCATTGGGAGCCACCAGGCTCAGCAGATGGCCGATGCTGGAGGCCAGCACATAGCGATCGCTTTCAAAATAGTCACCTTCTCGCGTGAAACCGCCCAATGCCCGTGATATATCTACGGCGACAGAAGGTTTCTCGGCAATGATGAGTGTTTTATCCATATGATTCCAGTGACAGCAATTCCGCGGCAATAGCGCGGATGATACGAGGTGCCAATCGCTCTATGCAAGTTATGAGACCTGACAAGACTAACGTATGGCCGTCGGACTGGCGAGTCTTTCTGACAAAAATGGCCTGGGGGCTGGCGGTTTTGCTGCTGGCCAGCGGTTTGATCACCTGGATCGCCGCCAATTGGCCGGGCTGGGGGCCGACGGCCAGGCTGGCGCTGGCCCAGGGGGCGTTGGCCCTGTCCGCCCTGCTGGCGCTGCTGATGCGGCGGCGCCAGGGCGGCTGGTCCCATGATCTGGGCGTGCCCGCGGCCCTGACCGGGCTGGCGGCCGTGGTCTGCGGCGGCCTGTTCGCGCTGATCGGCCAGGTCTACCAGACGGGGGCCGACCCTTGGCAGCTGTTCGCCTTGTGGGCCGCCCTCATCCTGCCCTGGGTGCTGACGGTGCGCAGCGTGTTCCTGTCCGTGCTCTGCCTGGTCGTGCTCAATGCCGCCCTGTACTTATGGATAGACACGCAGGTGACGTATTGGGCGGGCGGCGCAGAAACGTGGCCGATCTGGCTGGGCCTGGGGCTCAATGCGCTGCTGCTCCTGGCGGCGGAAACCGTATGGCGGCCGCGTCATGATCCCTGGCGGCTGCTGGCGCGGTCCGCGGCCGTGGCGGTGGCCGGCTTCATCGCCGTTCTGGCGATCGAGCAGGGGCTGTGGCCGGCGCTGGGCCTGTACCTGGCGCTGTACGGGCTCTATCGTCTGTGGCGCAGCGATCTGTTCATGTCGGCGGTGGCGCTGCTGGGCGCCTATGGCGTCGTGTTCGCGCTGGTGCTGGATTATCTGGTCGACAGCTCCTTCCTGCTGGCCCTGGCGGTGCTGATCGCCCTGGGCCTGGGCCTGCTGCGCGTCCTGCAGCTGCATCTGGCGCACTGGCGGAATGCGCGGCCAGCCGCCGGCGGGGACGAAGCTGACCCCGCGGGCGACGAGCACTATCCCTGGTATCTGCGCGTGGTCAAGCTGGTGCTCTACATCGTCTTGCCCCTGCTGGTGCTGCTTTATCTGGCCTTGTCGCTGGACTTGAGCATCGAGGCCATGGGCGTGGTGGGCGCGGTGATGGCATTGGCCTCGCCGCTGCTGTATGTCCGCGCCCAGACCCTGGCGCGCCGCGATCTGGTGGGCGGCTGGGTGCTGTGCGCCGTGCTGCTGCTCAGCGCCCCGCTCATCGACGGCTATTATCCGTGGCCGCGGGAAGTCAGCGCCTTGTTGGGCGTGCTGGTCGCCGGCCTGCTGTACCGCCAGGCGCGCGGCCAGTTCGTGCTGCGCCTCCTGCTGGCGGCCTGGGCGCTGCTGGGCCTGCAATACTTGTTCATCGACCGCCTCCTGGAACGCATGCAGGAGCCGCCGGGCTGGCTGCTGAGCCTTCCGGGCCTGCTTTTCTTCCTGCTGGCGCTCTGGCTGGGGCACCGCAGTTTCAAGCAGGCGGACCGCGGCTCCTTCTGGATGCCGCTGTTCTGGGCGCTGATGCTGCATGGCCTGTGGCGCAGCGTGGCCTGGGAAGCCGTGCGCTGGGGTCTGAGCGCCTACCTGGAGCGCCCGCCCCTCAATGTGGTCGATGTGCTGGTGTCCATCCTGCCCCTGTTCATTCTGGGCCTGTACTGGCGGGACTGGCGTGAGCGCCCCCGGGTCGGCCTGGTCGCTTTTGCCGGTCTGGCGGCCCTGTGCGCGGCCTGGCTGCCCTATCCGCCCGTGGCCCTGGCCTTGAGCTGGATCCTGGCCGCCTATGCCTGGCGTTATCTCAGCCTGCTGGCCGTGGGCGTGGCCTTGGGGCTGTTCAGCCTGTGGCGGCTTTACTACCTGCTGGACATCAGCCTGTTGGACAAGGCCTGGCTGTTGCTGGCCACCGGAGCCGGATGCGTGGTCCTGGCCGGGCTGGGCCGGGAACGGCGCCTTGACGGGCAGGCCGCTGCGCCGGCCAGCCCGCCTCGGGGAGTCGTGGCCGGCGTGCTGGCCGGTCTGGCGCTGGTCCTGGGCGTGGCCAATGCCGTCATCGTCCAGAAGGAACGCATCCTGTCCGGCGGCCGCCCCGTGGTGCTGGAGCTGGCGCCGGTGGATCCCCGTTCTCTGATGCAGGGCGACTATATGGCGCTGAACTTCGCCATCTCCCAGCAGGTGTCGGCCCTGATCGGCGGGCTGCCGCTCGAACAGGAGCAGGCTGTGCGCCAGGCCGGGCGGCTGCAGGCCAGCCTGCAGCCGGACGAGCGGGGAGTGGCGCAACTGCGCGGAGTGCATGTGGACATGGACGGAGAATCGCGCTGGCTGGGCGTGGAGCAGCAGGCCGAGCCGCAGGACGCCGTGCGCCTGAGCTTGAAGCGTCGCCAGTCGGGCTGGACTCCGGGTACGGACGCCTGGTTCTTTGCGGAAGGCACGGGCGAACGCTTCGACAAGGCTCGTTACGGCGAGTTTGCCGTGTCCGACGGAGGGCAGGCCCTGCTGCGCCGCATGCTGGATGCGCAACTGCAGGAAATACCTTGAACCTGCGCCCCGGTCCGCGCCGGCCGGGGCGGCGTCTGAACGACAAAGCCCCGCTTGCGCGGGGCTTTGTCGTACGGGTTCGGGTTCAGTGGGACAGGCGCGTGGAGTCGTCGCTGAGCAGTTCTTCGAAGATCAGGTGGTCGATCTCCGCTTCGTGACTCCAGAGCACCATCAGGGCGACGATCTTGATCTTGTCCAGCGACACGGGGCTTTCGTCCACCGCCATCGCGCTTTCGATCAGGATTTCACGCAGGTGCGCGGGCAAGGCGCCCGAGTTCTGCAGGAAAGTGATGAAGCCCATGGCTTCGGCGCCCAGCACATGCTGTTCGTGGTCGGAGAAAATGCGCAGGCTGGCGTCGCTTCGTTGTTGCAGGGGCTGGCACTGGGACGATGTCTCGCCCATGGCGTGCAGCCAGCTGAGTGCGTCGTTGATGTCCTCGTCTTCAAAGCCGATAGCGGCCAGTTTGTGGGCCAGAACCTCCGCCTTGGGACAGGCCTGGGGGTTGTAGTACGTCTCGAATAGGTAAACCAGGATATCAAACATGTGTATAAGGTTGCCGTCCTAAGTGATTAAAAGGCTGGGTGGTTCGGTAACCGTTGTGTCAGACTTTACGCTGATTTACGGTGCGGGGCAAATGGGGATTTTCTTGGGCTGACAGGCGCTCCGGCCCTGTGAGAAGCTTGTTTTTTCCCTAGGGCCGCAGGGGCCTGGGGGCTCTGCTGCTACGGCGCCTGATAATTTTGACAATAAGCAATCTGGTTCACCCGATGTGTGGTTTATTTGAAACCATCGTCCTGCGGGCCGGGCCAGGGAAAGCGTTGCGCCCACGCCGCCGTCGCTCTGGACCAGAAGTCTTCGATGCCGGCGGCAGCCAGGGCTTCGAAGCCCAGGAAGGTCCAGGCGCGATTCAAGGTCTGCAAGGGATGGTCCAGGTCCAGGGCGGGCGCGTGGTTCTGCTTGGACAGCTTCTGGCCGCGTTCGTCCAGGGCCAGCGGCACGTGCAGCGTGCGCGGCAAGGACGCGCCCAGGATACGCTGCAGCACGCGCTGGCGCGCCGTGGAGTCCAGCAGGTCGGCGCCGCGAACCACGTCGGTCACGCCCTGGTCGGCGTCATCGATCACCACCACGAACTGATAGGCCCACAGGCCGTCCGCGCGTTTCAGGGTGAAGTCGCCCACGTCGCGGGCCACGTCTTGCTGCTGCGGCCCCGCCCAGCGATCGTTGAAGCGTTCGACGCCCTCGGGTACGCGCAGGCGCCAGGCCCGCACCGAACGGCCGGCCGCCACGCCGTGGCGGCAGGTGCCCGGATAAGGGCGTTCGTGCGACCCGGGGGCGGGCGGGCGCGAGGCGGCCTGGATTTCCTGGCGGGTGCAGGCGCAGCCGTACACCAGGCCGCGTTCCAGCAGGCCGTCGAAGACCTCCTGATAGCGCCTCAGGCGCTGCTGCTGCCAGACGGGTTCGCCGTCCCAGCGCATGCCCAGGGCCTGCAGCTGCTGCATGATGAGCCGGTCGGCCCCCGCCACCACGCGCGGCGCATCGATGTCTTCGATGCGCAGCAGCCAGCGGCCTTGCCGGGCGCGGGCGTCCAGATGGCTGGCCATGGCGGCGACCAGCGAGCCGTCGTGCAGGGGACCGCTGGGGCTGGGCGCGAAGCGGCCGCAATAGGAAGGGACGGAAAAGGCGTTCATGATCGGGTCTCAACGGCAAGGGCCCCGTTCCGGGGGCCCTTGCCGATTGCGACTGTACGCTGATTTTGCCGGTCCGGCAATGCGGCGCGCCGGATCGGCCCGCCGCGCGCTAGTGCTCCATGGCGGCCAGCTCGGCGCCTTCGGGCACCTGGTCGCCGACTGCGAAGAACAGTTCCGTGACGGTGCCGTCGGCCGGCGCCAGGATGGAGTGCTCCATCTTCATGGCTTCCATGACCAGCAGCACGTCGCCGCGCTTGACGCTGGCGCCCGCGTCCACGTTCAGGGCGATGATCTTGCCCGGCATGGGAGCGGTCAGGCGGCCGCCATGTCCTTCGTCCCGGCCCTGGCCGGCGGCCAGCAGCGGGTCGAACAGGCTCAGCGTCCAGTCCGCGCCGTCCAGGCTCACCTGCAGCTGGTCGCCGTCCTGCAGCACCTGGCCGCGATGCTCGGCGCCGTCCAGCCAGACCCGCAGGCTCTGCGCTTCGGGCTGGTCGGGCCGGGCCGCGGCCTGCCAGTCCAGCAGGTGCACGCCGTCGGCGGCCTGCAGGCGCCAGTTTTGCTCCTGGCGTTCCAGGCGCAGGTCGTGGCGTTGCTCGCCCACCATCAGGGACAGGGTCTGGTGGTAGTCGCCGCCCACCCGCCAGCCGTCGCGGGCCGACCAGGGATCGGCCGGCGGGGCCGGGCTGCGCCCCCGGCCCGGCAGGCCCTGGCGGGCCAGCAGGGCGCAGGCGGCCAGGGACAGCACGGCGGCGGGCACGGCGCCGGCCTGCGGGAACAGTGCGTCATGCCGGCGCGGGATCAGGCCGGTATCCAGGTCGGCCTGGGCGAATGCCGCATCGCCCAGCAGGCGCTGCAGAAAGGTCTTGTTGGTGTGCACGCCCGCCACCTGCGTGTCGGCCAGCGTGCGGATCAGCCGGCGGCGGGCCTGTTCGCGGTCCGCGCCGTGCGTGATGACCTTGGCGATCATGGGATCGTAGAAGGGGCTGATCACGCTGCCCTGGCGCACGCCGCTGTCGATGCGCACCGGGCCGGGCGCAAAGGCCGCGTGTTCCGGATAGCGCAGCGTGCGCAGGGTGCCGATGGAAGGCAGGAAGTCCTTGTCCGGATTTTCCGCGTAGATGCGCACCTCGATGGCATGGCCGTCTATGCGCAGGTCTTCCTGGCGGGCCGGCAGGGGCTGGCCGTCGGCCACGCGCAACTGCCACTCCACCAGGTCGTGGCCGGTGATCAGCTCCGTGACCGGGTGTTCGACCTGCAGGCGGGTGTTCATCTCCATGAAGTAGAAGCGGCCGTCCTGCTCGGCGATGAATTCCACCGTGCCGGCGCCCACGTAGTTCACGGCGCGCGCGGCGGCGATGGCCGCCTCTCCCATGGCTTGCCGCCGCTCGGCCGTCATGCCGGGCGCGGGGGCTTCCTCGATGACCTTCTGGTGGCGGCGCTGCACCGAGCAGTCGCGCTCGAACAGGTAGACGTACTGGCCGTGCTGGTCGCCGAAGACCTGGATCTCGATGTGGCGCGGCTTGGTGATGTAGCGCTCGATCAGGACGCGATCGTCGCCGAAGCTGCTGGCGGCCTCGCGCTGGCAGGAACGCAGGGCTCCCAGGAAGGCGCCCGACGATTCCACGATGCGCATGCCCTTGCCCCCGCCGCCGGCGCTGGCCTTGATCAGCACCGGGTAGCCTATGGCGTCGGCCTGCCGGTGCAGGAAGTCGGGGGCCTGCTCGTCGCCGTGGTAGCCGGGCACCAGCGGCACGCCGGCGCGCTCCATCAGGGCCTTGGCGGCGGACTTGCTGCCCATGGCCGCGATGGCCTGGGCGGGCGGGCCGACGAAGATCAGTCCGGCCTCCTCGCAGGCGCGGGCGAAATGTTCGTTTTCGGACAGGAAGCCGTAGCCGGGGTGGACGGCGTGGGCGCCGGCGGCGCGCGCGGCGGCCAGGATGGCGTCTATCTTCAGGTAGCTGTCGCGCGGCTCGGGGCCGCCGATGCGCACGGCCTGGTCGCAGGCGCGCACGTGCTGGGCGTCCGCGTCGGCGTCCGAATAGACGGCCACGGTGCGCAGCCCCAGGCGTCGGGCGGTGGCGGCCACCCGGCAGGCGATTTCGCCGCGGTTGGCGATCAGCAGGGTCTGGAACATGTTTTCTGTCTCCCGTGGGCTTACATGCGGAACACGCCGAAGCGGGTGTCTTCGATGGGGGCGTTCAGGGCCGCGGACAGGCCCAGGGCCAGCACGCGCCGGGTGTCCGAGGGCTGGATGATGCCGTCGTCCCACAGCCGCGCCGTGGCGTAGTAGGGGTGTCCTTCGTGCTCGTACTGGGCGCGTATGGGCGCCTTGAAGGCTTCTTCTTCCTGGGCGCTCCAGCTCTGGCCGCGGGCCTCCAGGCCGTCGCGCCGCACCGTGGCCAGCACGCTGGCGGCCTGTTCGCCGCCCATGACGGAAATGCGGGCGTTGGGCCACAGGAACAACAGGCGCGGGCCGAAGGCGCGGCCGCACATGCCATAGTTGCCGGCGCCGAAGGAGCCGCCCAGGATGACGGTGAACTTGGGCACGGCGGCGGTGGACACGGCCGTGACCATCTTGGCGCCGTGGCGGGCGATGCCTTCGTTCTCGTACTTGCGCCCCACCATGAATCCCGTGATGTTCTGCAGAAAGACCAGCGGCGTCTTGCGCTGGCAGCACAGTTCGATGAAATGCGTGCCCTTCTGGGCGGCCTCGGAGAACAGGATGCCGTTGTTGGCGATGATGCCCACCGGCATGCCGTGGATGTGCGCGAAGCCCGTGACCAGGGTGGTGCCGAAGCGCGCCTTGAATTCGTCGAATTCGGAGCCGTCCACGATGCGGGCGATGACCTCGCGCACGTCGTAGGGCTTGCGCGTGTCGGCGGGAATGATGCCGTTGAGCTCCTGCGGGTCGTACAGCGGCTCGCGCACCGGCTGCAGGGGCCAGGGCAGGCGCTTGCTGCGATTCAGGCGGCCCACGCAGCGGCGCGCCAGTTGCAGGGCGTGCAGATCGTCCTCGGCCAGGTGGTCGGCCACCCCGGACAGTCGCGTGTGCACGTCGCCCCCGCCCAGGTCCTCGGCGCTGACTTCCTCCCCCGTGGCGGCCTTCACCAGCGGCGGGCCGCCCAGGAAGATCGTGCCCTGGTCGCGCACGATGATGGATTCATCGCTCATGGCGGGCACGTAGGCGCCGCCGGCCGTGCACGAACCCATGACCACGGCGATCTGGGCGATGCCCTGGGCCGACAGGTTGGCCTGGTTGTAGAAGATGCGGCCGAAATGGTCGCGGTCCGGGAAGACTTCGTCCTGGTTGGGCAGGTTGGCTCCGCCCGAGTCGACCAGATAGATGCACGGCAGGCGATTCTGCTGGGCGATCTCCTGGGCGCGCAGGTGCTTCTTGACCGTCAGCGGATAGTAGGTCCCGCCCTTGACGGTGGCGTCGTTGCAGACGATCACGCATTCGACGCCGGCCACGCGGCCTATGCCGGTGATGATGCCCGCGCCGGGCGATTCATTGTCGTAGACGTCCTGGGCCGCCAGCGGGGACAGCTCCAGGAAAGGGGTGCCGGGATCCAGCAGCCGCTCCACGCGCTCGCGCGGCAGCAGCTTGCCGCGCGCCAGGTGGCGCTGGCGCGACTGTTCGGACCCGCCCAGGGCGGTCTGCTGCAGTTTCCGGCGCAGGTCGGCGATCAGGGCCTGCATGACCGAGGCGTTGTCTTGGAAGTCCTGGGAGCGCGTATTGATGCGGGATTCGATGACTGACATGGCGTGCCTGGAAAGAGAACGGAGGAAAGCCCGGGCGCCCTGCCGGGCCTCGCGGCCCGGCAGGCGGACTTGCTTAGACCAGCTCGACGGCCAGGGCGACGGCTTCGCCCCCGCCGATGCACAGCGAAGCGATGCCGCGCTTGCCGCCGGTCTTGCGCAGCGCGCCGACCAGGGTGGCCAGCAGGCGCGCGCCGGAGGCGCCGATGGGGTGGCCCAGGGCGGTGGCGCCGCCGTGGATGTTGACCTTGTCATGAGGCAGGTTCAGCTCCTTCATGGCGGCCATGGTGACCACCGCGAAGGCTTCGTTGATCTCGAACAGGTCCACGTCCGCCACGCTCCAGCCGGTCTTGTCGAGCAGCTTCTGGATGGCGCCCACCGGTGCGGTGGTGAACCACTGCGGCTCCTGCGAGTGCTGGGTGTGGGCCACGATGCGCGCCAGGGGCGTCGCGCCCAGTTCCCTGGCCTTGGATTCGGTGGTCAGCACCATGGCGGCGGCCCCGTCCGAGATGGAGGAGGCGTTGGCGGCGGTGATGGTGCCGTCCTTCTTGAAGGCGGGGCGCAGCGTGGGGATTTTTTCAGGCAGGGCCTTGGCGGGCGCCTCGTCCTTGGCGATGACCACTTCGCCCTTGCGGCCGGCGATGGTCACGGGGGCGATTTCCCAGTCGAAGCTGCCGTCCTCGCTGGCCTGGCGGGCGCGGCGCAGCGATTCCAGCGCAAAGGCGTCCTGCTCTTCGCGGCTGAAGTTGTATTTGCCGGCGCAGTCCTCGGCGAACACGCCCATGGCGGTGCCGCGGCTGTAGGCGTCCTCCAGGCCGTCCAGGGCCATGTGGTCATAGACCGTGGAGTGGCCGTAGCGGTAGCCCTGGCGGCCCTTGAGCAGCAGGTAGGGGGCGTTGCTCATGCTTTCCTGGCCGCCGGCCACCACCACCTTGGCGCTGCCGGCCTTGATCAGGTCGTGCGCGAACATGGCGGCCTTCAGGCCCGAGCCGCAGACTTTGTGGATGGTGGTGCACGCCACGCCCTTGGGCAGTCCGGCGCCCAGGGCGGCCTGGCGAGCGGGAGCCTGTCCCTGCCCGGCCTGCAGCACGTTGCCCATGATGACTTCGTTGATCGCTTCCCCGGCGATGCCCGAGCGCTCGACCGCGGCCTTGATGGCGACGGCGCCCAGCTCGTGTGCGGCCAGGTCGGACAGGCTGCCGAGCATGCCGCCCATGGGAGTGCGGGCGATCGAGACAATGACTACTGGATCAGACATGAGGGACTCCTGAGTGTGAAGAAGTGACGGTGACAGGCGCCTGCCGACGAAAGTCCTGCAGCCGCCTGTCACTATCGTACGGGAAAATGTTTTCAATTCGGCCTTGTGTCACGCGTTGGCGACATTGAGCCCACCATTGCGGATCCAGCAGCTGCGCGTGGTGGGCCATGAAGGCCTTGCGGATGCGCGGCTCGCCGAGCAGGAAGTAGCCGAATTCCTCGGGAAACACGTCGTTCGGACCGATGGGATACCAGGGCTCGCTGGCCATCTCGGCCTCTTCGTTGGGCGCGGGCGGAATGGCGCGGAAGTTCATCTCGCGCATGTGCTGGATCTCGTCGTAGTCATAGAACACCACCCGGCCCAGGCGGGTGACGCCGAAGTTCTTGTACAGCATGTCGCCGGGGAAGATGTCGGCTGCGGCCAGCTCGCGGATGGCATTGCCGTACTGGCGCACGGCCGCATTCAGGGCGGCGTCGCTGGCCTTGTTCAGGAACAGGTTCAGCGGCGTCATGCGGCGCTCGATGTAGACGTGGCGCAGCACGATGGTATCTTCGGTTTCCTCCAGCAGGCTGGGCACTTCGGTGCGCAGCTCGTGCAGCAGGGCCGGCGAGAAGCGCGCCTTGGGCAGGGCCACCTGCGAATAGTCCCAGGTATCGGCCATGCGCCCTACCCGGTCGTGCTTCTTGACCAGCTGATACTTGGCGCGCACGGTGGCGTGATCCATGCCCGGCTTCTGGATGCGGTCGCGGATCAGCTTGAACACGTAGGGGTAGGACGGCAGGGTGAAGACGGTCATCACCATTCCGCGGATGCCCGGCGCCAGGTCGAAGTGATCGTGCGAATGCGACAGGTGGTGCAGGAAATCGCGGTAGAAGAGCGTCTTTCCCTGCTTTTGCAGGCCGATGGCGGTGTAGAGCTCGGCCTTGGGCTTGCGCGGCAGCAGGCTGGACAGGAAGTCCACGTAGGCCGACGGCGCTTCCATGTCCACCAGGAAGTAGGCCCGCGTGAAGCTGAACAGCGTGGACAGGTCGTCCGTGGTGTGCAGCAGCGCGTCGATGTACAGGTGGCCCGAGGGACGATGCAGGATGGCCAGCGAAAAGGGGTGGACCTCGCCGTGGTTGATCAGCCGGCCCACCACATAGGCGCCCTTGTTGCGGAAGAACAGGGAGTTCAGGACCTGGATCTGGCAATCCGAGCCGATGCGCGGCCCGTGGCCGCGCGGCAGGCGCCGGCACAACTGGCGCAGCGCCATGCGCGCCAGCGTGCGCACGTCGGCGGGCAGGTTCTCGAAGGGCGCGGCCAGGCCGAAATCGGCCAGCATGTGGGTCAGGCAATCCTCCAGGCCTTCCTGGACCGGGTAATAGACGCGGTAGGAAGGCAGCGCGCCGTCCAGGTAATCGGTGGCCACGGCCGGACGCACGAAGATGAATTCGTTGCGGAAGTAGTGCCGGTGCAGCACGCGGCAGGACACGGAATTGAAGAAGGTCTCGGCGCATTCGGGCTGGCGGTGCCCGGAGAGCAGGCGCACGAACTCGCTCTTGGCCTGCAGCCAGAATTGCTGCTGCTCCTCGTCCAGCTGCCCGTCGCCGGCCGGTCCGGCCGGACGCAGGCGCAGGGCCTGGCTCAGCATGGCGGCGCATTCGCGCACCCGCGTGGCGTAGTATTCGATGCGCTCGCGCGCGAGCTGCTGGATGCCATGCCAGTCGCCCGATTCGTACAGCGATTTGGCGCGCTGCGCGCTGTAGCGGAACAGGGCGTAATGCCGGTTGAAACCGTCCAGCATGGCCTGCGCCACTTCCTGCGGCGTCAGGCCCGGCCTGGCGACCGGGGTGATGACGGTAGTCTCGCCGAAGTCGGTGCTGCACATGATGGCGTCAGGCGGTCTCGGCGAACAGCTCGCGGCCGATCAGCATGCGCCGGATTTCGCTGGTGCCCGCGCCGATCTCGTACAGCTTGGCGTCGCGCCACAGTCGGCCGGTGGGAAATTCGTTGATGTAACCGTTGCCGCCCAGGATCTGGATGCCTTCGCCGGCCATCCAGGTGGCCTTTTCGGCGCTGTACAGAATGGCGGCGGCGCAGTCCTTGCGCACCGAGCGCACGTGTCCGGCGCCCAGCCGGTCCAGGTTCTTGCCCACGGCATAGCACAGGGCGCGGCTGGCCTGCAGGGTGGTGTACATGTCGGCCAGCTTGCCCTGGATCAGCTGGAATTCGCCGATGGCCTGGCCGAACTGCTTGCGGTCGTGCACGTAGGGGATCACCACATCCATGACGGCCTGCATGATGCCCAGCGGCCCGCCCGCCAGCACGGCGCGCTCGTAGTCCAGACCGGACATCAGCACCTTGACCCCGCCGTTGAGCTGGCCGAGCACGTTCTCCTCGGGCACGTCGCAGTCCTGGAAGACCAGCTCGCCGGTGTGGCTGCCGCGCATGCCCAGCTTGTCCAGCTTCTGCGCCACGGAAAATCCCGGAAAGCCTTTTTCGATCAGGAAGGCGGTGATGCCGCGCGCGCCGGCCTGGGGGTCGGTCTTGGCGTACACCACCAGCGTGTCGGCGTCCGGGCCGTTGGTGATCCACATCTTGGAGCCGTTCAGCACATAGCGGTCGCCCTTCTTGTCGGCGCGCAGCTTCATGCCCACCACGTCCGAGCCGGCGCCGGGCTCGCTCATGGCCAGGGCGCCGACCTGCTCGCCGCTGATCAGGCCGGGCAGGTACTTGCGCTTCTGGGCTTCGGTGCCGTTGCGGTTGATCTGGTTCACGCACAGATTGGAGTGGGCCCCGTAGGACAGGGCGACCGAGGCGCTGGCCCGGGAAATTTCCTCCATGGCGATCATGTGGGCCAGGTAGCCCATGTCCGTGCCGCCGTATTCTTCGCTGACCGTCATGCCCAGCAGGCCCATGTCGCCGAATTTCTTCCACAGGTGCATGGGAAACTGGTCGTCGCGGTCGAGCTCAGCGGCCAAGGGGGCGATTTCGGACCGGGAAAAATCGGCGACGGTGTCGCGCAGCATGTCCAGATCGGAACCAAGGTCGAAATTCAGGCCGGGCAGACTCATGAAGCTCTCCAGAAAAGGGGGTGCGTGTTCAGAATCTCATTTATATTACGTTTACGTAAACGTAATATAGTTGGGTTTTCCCTTAGCGGAAAGGGGCGTCGCGCTGATCCAGCAGGGAGCGGCACAGCTGGAGCTGGTCCTGGATCTCCTGCAGGGTCTGGTCGATGTCCTGGCGCTGGCGCTCCAGCCGCAGGCGATGCTCCTCCAGCACCGCTTCATAATGCTTGAGCTGCGCGGATGTGTCCATCGGGGATTCGTACATATTGATCAGCGTCAGGATTTCCGACAGCTGCAGGCCCAGGCGCTTGCCGCGCAGCGCCAGCTTCAGGCGGGTGCGGTCGCGCGCCTGGTAGATGCGCTGGTTGCCCTGGCGCAGCGGGCTCAGGATGCCCTGGTCCTCGTAGAAGCGCAGGGTCCGGGGAGTGACGGCGAACTCATGCGCCAGATCGGATATCGTCCAGGTGGTAGTCGTCATTTTTCTTATGCGGTTTACGTTAACGTAAACTATCATGCCATAGAGCTCACGCGTTCACCATAGCGCCGGACCGCCCAAGGCAAAAAGCACCCCCTTTGGGGATGACCCCGGACGGGGGACAGTCCTTGAGGACTGTTCCGCGCCTGGCGAATCCGAGCGGCATGCAAGCCGCGAGGTGGACAGCAAGCAGGCCTTCGGCCTGCGCAGCGTGGGGCATTTTTTGCCGCCGGGCCGCCCCAAGGCAAAAATCACCCCCTTGGGGGGCAGCAAGCAGGCGATCAGCCTGCGCAGCGTGGGGGCATTTTTTTGGAGCAAGCATGAATCCCAACGAACAGAAACTCGTCTATCCCTGGGCGGACGCCCTGCCCGAACCGGGACGCAGCCTGGAAGTGGCCCCGGGCGTGCGCTGGCTGCGCATGCCCCTGCCCTTCGCCCTGGACCACATCAACCTGTGGCTGCTGCGCGATGAGATCGATGGCCGGCCGGGCTGGACCGTCGTGGACACGGGCATAGCCCGCGCGCAGGTGCGCGAGCTGTGGGAACAGGTATTCGAGCACGAGCTGCAGGGTCTGCCGGTGCTGCGCGTGATCGTCACGCACATGCACCCCGATCACGTGGGCCTGGCGGACTGGCTGTGCCGACGCTGGAACGCGCCGCTGTGGATGAGCATGACGGACTACGCCGTGGCGCGCCTGTGGTCCGGCGCGGCCAGCCAGCCCGCGGGGGAAGCCGGCGGCCCCAACGGCGTGGCGGCCGAAGCGCATTTCGTGCGGCACGGCCTGCAGGACGAGCAGGCGCGCGCCCAGATCCGCAGCCGCGGCGACTACTACCCGTCCATGGTGCCTTCGGTGCCGGAGCGCTTCGTGCGCCTGCTCGACGGCCAGGCGGTGACGATTGCCGGCCGGCCCTGGCGCCTGATCGTGGGCTACGGCCATGCGCCCGAACATATGTCGCTGTACAGCCCCGACCTGCGGGTGCTGATCTCCGGCGACATGCTGCTGCCGCGCATCTCCACCAATGTGAGCGTGTTCGATACCGAGCCCCTGGCCAATCCCCTGCCGCTGTATCTGCAATCGCTGGATTCCTACCAGGAACTGGCGCCCGACACCCTGGTGCTGCCCTCGCACGGCAAGCCTTTCCGGGGCATGCACGAGCGCATCCGCCAGCAGCAGGAGCATCACGCCGCGCGCCTGGAGGATGTCCTGCAAGCCTGCGTCCGGCCCAGCAGCGCGGCCGACATCCTGCCTGTGCTGTTCCACCGCAAGCTGGACTCCCATCAGATGACGTTCGCCATGGGCGAGGCCATCGCCCACCTGCACGCCCTGTATTTCGACGGCCGGCTGCGCCGCCTCGAGGGCGAGGACGGCGTGCTGCGTTTCGAGCGCATATAGCAACAGGTATGGCGCTTATGGGGCGGTCTTCCGGATGGCCGCCGCCAGGCTGTGGTAGCGTATAGCCTTTCCCGCCACTGACTTCCCTTGCGCACCATGAGTTCTGATCACGCCCTGGATACCACCCTGCAACACACCGGGCTTGCGCCCTTCGATGCACGCACGGAGTCGGCGCCGGTAGCCGTGCCCGTCATGCGCACCAGCACGGTGCGCTTTCGCAACCTGGATGCGCTGGACCGCGCCCAGGCCGCCAAGGCGGATCCGGCTCAGCGTTCGATCACCTACGGGCGCTCCGGCATGGACACCCACGCCGCCCTGGAATCCGTGTTCTGCCAGCTGGAGTCCGCCACCCAGGCCCTGCTCGCGCCCTCGGGCATGGCGGCCATCAGCCTGGGCTTGTTGAGCCTGCTGGACACGGGCGACCATGTGCTGGTCGCCGACAGCGCCTATGGCCCGGTGCGCTACCTGGAGAAGACCGTGCTGCGCCGCCTGGGCATCCAGGTCACGTTCTGCGCGGCCAGTCTCGAGGATCTGGAGCGTCACGTGCAGCCCAACACGCGCATGCTCTACGTGGAATCGCCCGGCTCGCTGCTGATGCAGATGCTGGACATGCCGGCCTTGGCGCAATTCGGCCGCCGCCACGACTTGCTGCTGGTCACGGACAACACCTGGGGCTCGGGCTACATCTACCGTCCGCTGGAGCTGGGCTTTGACATGTCCATCGTGGCCGGCACCAAGTACGTGGCGGGCCACTCGGACCTGATGCTGGGCGCGGTCATGTCGGCCGAGCCGGCCCTGAACAAGCGGCTGCACGACAACCATTACGCCCTGGGTTTTTCCATCAGCGCCGACGACGTCTGGCTGGCCCTGCGCGGCGTGCGCACCCTGCCCATCCGCATGCGCGAAAGCGCCGCCAACGCGCTCAAGGTGTGTGAATTCCTGGCCGTCCGACCGGAGGTGACACGGATCTATCACCCCGCCTGGCCGCAGGACCCCGGCCACGCCCTGTGGCAGCGCGACTGCACCGGTTCCAACGGCTTGCTGTCCGTGCAGTTGCGCCTGACGCAGGCACAGGCGCGCGTCTTCGTCGATGCTCTGACTTTGTTCGGCATCGGTTTTTCCTGGGGCGGCTTTGAGAGCCTGGTGCAGCTGGTGGACCCCGGCCTATTGCGCGGCCACAGCTATTGGCCGCAGACCGAGGACGCCCTGGTGCGCCTGCACATCGGCCTGGAGTCTGCGCAGGACCTGTGCGCCGACCTGGCCCAGGCTCTGGACAAGGCGGCGCGGGGGTGAAGGGTGCCGCCAGAGGCGTTCAGCACGGCGTGACATGAAAAAAACCCCGCCTTGGCGGGGTTTTCCTTGTCCAGCGCGATTGCCGATCAGCCTTTCTTGGCCAGCTTCAGCAGTTCCTGCGCCTTGGTGATGCTTTCGTCGTAGCCGTTGGCCAGCGCGGGCGAGGTCACGTATTTGCCGCCCACGGCCAGGCTGGGGGTGCCGTCGATCTGGTAGTTGCGGGCCAGTTCGTTGGCCTTGTTGGCCTTGGTCTGCACGCCGAAGGAATTGAAGGTCTGTTCGAACTTGGCCTTGTCCACGCCCTGCTTGGCGACCCATTCGGTGATGGTCTTGGCGTCGAACAGGCGCTCGCGCTGCTGATGGATGGCTTCGAAGACCTTGGGGTGCAGGTCCAGGCGATCCATGGCTTCCAGGGTGTAGTACAGCTTTTGCAGGTCGCCCATGCCGGCGTTGAAGGCTACGGGTACGGGGCGCAGCGCGACATCGGCGGGCAGGGTCTTGGCCCAGGCTTGCAGCTTGGGTTCCAGGATGGCGCAGTGCGGGCAGCTGTAGGCAAAGAACTCCAGCACTTCAGTCTTGCCGGCGGTGTCGGAGGGCTGGGCGGGAGTCAGGGTGACGTAACCCTGGCCGGCCTGCTGGGCCAGCGCGGCGGTGGCGGGCAGCAGACTCGCGCCGGCGACCAGGCTGGCGCCGGTCAGGACTCGTACAAACAGTGCGTTCAGCTTCATGAATCGGTTTCCTTAAATGGGAAGGTGTTCTCTATGACCAGCCCGATGGCGGGAAAGTTCAAACCGGGCCTCAGGGTGAACGGTATTCCAGCCTAGGGACGCACGACCGAGGTGTCGATCTTTTCCTCGGCCAGGCGGCTGCGGGCCCGGTTCATTTCGTCTATGCCCTTGAAGGGGCCCATGCGCACGCGGTTGACGGTCCCACCGTTGACCTGGGCGCTCTGCACCGATGCATTGAAGCCGAGCATGAGCAGGCGCGCCTTCATGGCCTCGGCGTCGGCATTGTTGCGGAAGGCGCCGGCCTGCAGATAGTAGGTCGTGGTGGTGCTGGGCGGCTTGCTGGGCGCGGGCGCTGCCGTAGTCTTGGCCTGGCCTGCAGGCGGCGCGGGCAGGCTGGGCAGGGTCAGGCCCGGAATGTTTTCCACGGCGGGCGGCGGAACATTGGAGGAGTCCGAACCGTAAAGGCCCCGGTTCGGGTCCAGCAGGTCGCGTCCTTCGGGCAGGGCCACGGTGGGCGCCTCCCGGCTGGCCTTGTCCACGAAGGGCATGGGCACCTTGGTGACGAACAGGGCCACTGCCACGGCGGCGCCCAGGCCCAGGATCAGGCCTATCAGTATGCCGGTGTAGGTGCCGCCAGAACCGGAGGACTTCTTGCGTGCTCGTGCCATATCTGCCTATGGAGGTTTACATGCGTTCAGGGGCGGACACGCCCAGCAGGTCCAGACCGTTGCGGATGACCTGGGCGCAGGACTGGGCCAGACGCAGGCGGGCCAGGCGCAGGGCCGTGTCGTCCACCAGCACGCGTTCGGCGTTGTACCAGGTATGGAAGTCCGAAGCGCAGTCGCGCAGCCAGAAGGCGATGTGGTGGGGGGCCAGTTCGCGGGCGGCCTGGGCCAGCACGGCCGGGTATTCGGCCAGGCGCTGCAGCAGGGCGATCTCGCTGGGGGCGGTCAGGGGCGCGACGTCCGCCTGGGGCACTTGCGAGAGCAGTTCGGCCGACTGGTTCAGCACCGAGCAGATGCGGGCGTGGGCGTACTGGATGTAGTAGACGGGGTTCTCTTCGCTCTTGGACAGGGCCAGGTCGATGTCGAAGACGAATTCGGAGTCGGCGCGGCGCTGGATCAAGAAGAAGCGCACGGCGTCCTGGCCCACCCATTCGATCAGGTCGCGCAGGGTGACGTAGCTGCCGGCGCGCTTGGATATCTTCACTTCCTGGCCGTTGCGCACCACCTTGACCATCTTGTGCAGGATGTAGGCGGGGAAATCCTTGGGGATGCCCAGATTCAGGCCCTGCAGCCCGGCGCGCACGCGCGCGATGGTGCCGTGGTGATCCGTGCCCTGGATGTTGATGGCGTGATGAAAGCCGCGCTCCCACTTGGCCACGTGGTAGGCCACGTCGGGCACGAAATAGGTGTAGCCGCCTTCGGACTTGCGCATCACGCGGTCCTTGTCGTCGCCGGTGCCCAGCTCCGTGGTGCGCAGCCACAGCGCGCCGTCCTGCTCGTAGGTGTGGCCGGCCTCGATCAGGGCCTGCACGGTCTTTTCCACGCGGCCGGAGGTGTAGAGCGAGCTTTCCAGGAAGAAATTGTCGAACTTCAGGCCGAAGGCCTGCAGGTCCAGGTCCTGTTCGCGGCGCAGGTAGGCCACGGCGAAGCGGCGGATGTCCTCGGTGTTGTCCAGGTCGCCGCTGGCGGTCACGGACTGGCCGTCGGCCGCCTGCACGGTGGCGCCGGCCAGGTAGTCGCGGGCGATGTCCAGGATGTAGTCGCCCTTGTAGCCGTCGGCGGGGAACTGTTCGGAGTCGGGCGCGATGCCGCGCGCACGCGCCTGCACGCTGATGGTCAGGTTGTCGATCTGGTTGCCCGCGTCGTTGTAGTAGAACTCGCGGGTGACGTCATAGCCCTGGGCGCTGAAGACGCGGCACAGCGAATCGCCCAGCGCGGCCTGGCGGGCGTGGCCCACGTGCAGCGGGCCGGTGGGATTGGCGGATACGAATTCCACCATCAGCTTTTCCTGGCGCGGGGCCACGTGGCCGTAGCGCTCGCCCTGCTCGCCGATGGCGTGCAGCACGGCCTGCTGGGTGGCGGCGGACAGCCGGAAGTTGATGAAGCCGGGGCCGGCGATCTCGGCGCTGGCGATGAGGGCCGTGGCGGCCGGGTCGGCCAGCAGGGTGTTGACGATCTCCTGAGCCAGTTCGCGGGGGTTGCGGCCGGCGGGCTTGGCCAGCTGCATGGCGACGTTGCAGGCCACATCGCCGTGGGCGGCCACTTTGGGCCGCTCGAGCGTGATGGTGGGCTGGGCCTGCGGCAGGATGGCGCTGACGGCCGCCTGCAGGCGGGCGATTAACTGGGACTGTTGCTCAGGAAGCATAGAAAATGTTCTGGGTCGATATGGAAACAAGCCGGGCGCATGCGGCATGCCCCGGATGGCGGGCGCGACAATGCCCCGCCGGACAGTCCTACATGATAGCGTGATTTGCGGGCAAATTCCTTTCAATAGGCCTCTCGGTCCCAGCCCAGGTGATCCTTGAGCCACGCGTCATACGCCTTCATGTCCACGACCCCGGCGTCGTGGCCCTCGCGGCTGCGCCAATCCTCGTGGCGACGGATCAGGGCCTGCACCGAGCGGCGCATGGCCGCGCCCAGCTTGGGGTGCTGCTCCTGGTAGGCGTGGTCCCGGCCATGGCCGTGGTAGTTGACCTGGCGGTCGCCGTTCTGGATGCTGCGCTGCCAGGCCGGGCGCATGTCGTGCAGGATGGGGTGGGCCACGGAGAGATCGGTCAGGGGAAGCTGCGCCAGGGTCAGGCCCGCCGCCCTGGCCTGCCAGTGCATCCAGGCCAGCGCCACCTTGTCCAGGTCGCCGGGCTGCGGCGCGGGGTCGGCGGGCAGCACGCCGCCGCCTATGTCGCTGTGCGCGCCGATAAAGGGCATCTCCACCACGTTCATGGCCTGGGCCAGGGCGCTCAGGGGAAACAGGTGGCGGTGCTCGTGCAGGGAGACGGCGTGCGCCACCCATTGCCAGGCTTCGGGCACGCCCAGGCGGTAGCGCGAGTTGTGCGTGCCCGACAGGCCGAACTGCGCCACCGTGTCGAACAGGCCCAGGAAGCGCGGCGTGATGCAGGCGCGGATGCGGCCGCGCAGCGGGTCGTCCAGCAGGAACCAGCCCGCCTGGGTGTGATCCAGGATGCGGTTGGCGAAATCGCGCGCCAACGCCGCTCCGCGGGAAAAGCCCAGCAGGTCCACGGGCGTGGCGGCCGGGCCGGGGCCGGCCTGCTGCAGGCTGTCCAGCAGGCGCGTCCACTGGGTTTGCAGGATGCGGCCGGCCCGCCAGGCGGTCAGCGCATCCGCGTCCAGGGAGTGCGGGTTGCCCGGTCCGTCGTGGTAATGCGCCGCGCCCTCCCGGTACAGTTGGGCCAGCTTCCAGACATTGCTGCGGGTGACGCGGCTCTGGCGGGTGCCGTCGAAGGCGAACAGCAGCAGGCCCAGCGGATCCACGCGCCGCAGGGGCTGCTGGCCCGCATAGCCCAGGGCTTGCGAGCCGGGCCATGGCCCCAGGGGATCGGGCTCCAGGTAGTGGCCGTGGCGCGGCGAATAGGTGCGCAGCAGATTGTCGTGCCAGCCCGTGGCGGGGTCCGCGTACTGGCCCGGCAGGCGCAGGTGCAGTTCCAGTTCCTCGAGCAGGATGCGGGCCTGACCCAGGGGATCGAGGTCGGCCGCCCAGACGGTCCGGCCTTGTTCGTCGGTGGCCAGGCGGACCGCGCCCATCAGGTCGCTGTGCAGATAGTGCAGGCGGCCCTGTCCGTGCTCGTCGTAGATGATCAGGCCCACCGGGGTCAGTCCCGCGTACAGGTAGCGGCGCGACACGATGCGTTGCGCCGTGGCCGGCAGGTCCAGCTCGGCCAGCAACTGCTGGCCGTGGTGGAAGAAGGCGCGCTGCCGATCGCCCTGGATGCGCAGGATGCGCTGACCGAAAGCGTCGTGGCGGTACTGGACCAGGATTCCGGCCGGCGAGCGCACCCCGCGCAGTCGCCGGCTGGGTCCGTAGTCCAGGTCCAGTTCTCCCACGCGGGTCGGCAGGCCGTCGGGGGCGCGGACCATGGCCGGCGCGGGCAGGGGATGGCGGGCGCGCAGGGCGCCCGTGCCCTCCCAGGCCAGCCAATGGACGTCCTGCTCCCCTTCCTGGCGATAGGCGGCCAGACGGCCCGCCCCGTCATAGTCCAGCCTCCAGGTCCGTTCCTGTCCCAGCGCCGCGTAGTGGTGGCGTTCCGCCCTGACCCGGCCCTGCGCATCCAGGCGACGCGCGCTGGTCCAGACCGGGCTGCCGTCCGGACGCAGCAGCATCAGGTCCACGCTGTGCCGGGTTGCGTCGGCGCGGCTGATCAGGTGCAGGCCGTTGCCCCAGGCATAGCCGGGGTTGCGCGCCTGCACGACGCTGTGCAGGCGGCCCTGGGCGTCGGTCCAGTCCAGGGCGGCGAGGCGGCCTTGCGCGTCCCAGCGGTAGTCCAGCCGGCCGCCTTCGGGCAGGTGGTGCCGGACCAGCCGCTGGCTATCGTCGTAGTCGAAGCGCTCCGTCCAGGCTTGGCCGGGGCTGTGGCGCCGCTCCAGGCGGCGTTCGCGCAGCAGTCCGGCGCGCAGTTTCAGCCGCTGCGTCTCTTCGGGATGTTCGATGCGCAGCAGGCCGTGTCCCTGCCAGCGCAGGCGGGTCAGCTCGCTTTCCTGCCCGCGGCGGTGATGCAGGCTGGCCAGACGCCCGGAGGCGTCATGCTGCATGAGCAGTCCGTCCGCGCCCGCATGGCGGACTTCGGCCAGCGTCCCGTCCGTGTTCCAGCGCCGCGTCTGCGGACCGGTCAGAAGCGTGTCCCAGCCTTGCAGCCGGCCGCGCTCGTCCAGGTCCAGCGTCATCGGCCCCCACCCGCCGTCGGCTTGCCGCACGCGCCGGATGGAGCCGTCGGCGCGCCGCTGCGCATGCCACGGGCCTGCCTGCAGCCATCGGCCTTGCGCATCGTGCCGCCAGACGGTCCGGTAGGCGGGGCAGCCGTTGCACCAGCGGCTTTCCAGGCTGCCCAGGCGCGCCTGGCCCTGGATCAGGCTGTGCGCGAACCGGTGCTGCTCCTGGCCCTGGGTCCAGAGGCTGAGGCCCGGTTCATGGCTTGCGGTCCATTCCTGGTCCAGGGCGTGCGAGACGATGCGCCGCACCCTGCCTTGTTCGTCGTAATCCCATTGCTGCAGTCGGTGCGCGGGCTGCCCGGGGGCTTGCAGGCTGACGCCGCCCAGCCGCCGGCTCCAGGGCGCGGGAGCGGCGTGGTAGAGGCGCATGAGGCCGTCAGGCCGGGACACGCTGGCCAGCCAGGGCCGCCCTCCTTGTCCCGTCATGCGCCAGCGGAACAGGCCGGCGGGCGTCTGGACGGCCAGCGCCTGCCGGTCCGCCTGCCAGTCCAGCCGCAGGACCTGGCCCAGGTGATTGCGGACCTGGCGCACGGCATGAGCGTCGGGGCGGTCGGCCGGCAGGCGTTCGATGTGCAGCCAGCGGCGCGCGGAGGTGCGCAGGCGGGTCAGCCAGCCCTGTTCATTGAAGTGCAGCATCAGGCCGTCGGCGCCCTGCCAGCGCCAGCCTCCGGCTTCGGGCCGGGCTGGAGGAGACAGGGTCAGGCGGCGGCCGTCGGGCAGGTGCAGCGCGGCGCCCTGGCTGCGCACCTGCAGGTCGTAGTTCAGCGCCCAGCCGGTCGGCCCCAGCGTGGGGGTGGGATTGGGCGTGTCGCCGTTCATGTGCCGTTGCAGTTGCAGCAATGGCCAGGCCCGGCTCGCAGGCAGGTCGGTGTCGCTTTGCTGCTTGCGTCCGGTGAGCAGGTCCACGGGGTTGAGCAGGCCCAGGTCGGGCGCGGGTTCCGGCTCGCCGGCCAGTTCGGCGGCGGGCGCGCAGGACGGCGCGGTCGGCGGCAGGGAGCAGGTTCGCCCTGCCTGCGGCCAGGCCGCCGCGGGAAGCAGGGCCGGCAGGAAGATGAACCATCGTAGACGTGCGGCAGACATGAGGGACTCTCCACAAGAAGGCAATCCCTGCTATCTTGGTGATGTGTGCAGCCCGAAAACAGCCTGGGAAGCACAAAGATCCATAAGGAGAAACCGTATGCTAGTCGTATTCAAAAGCAAGGCCGCGGCCGATGTCCTGATGTTTGCTGAACATGCCATGCCTATTCTCCGGGCGGCAGGACGCTCCTACCCTGAAGGCTTGCCCGAGCGCGGCGTGTTCACGGCGGAACAGCTGCCCGCGGCCATACAGGGCATAGAACACGCCGTGGGGCAGGACAGGGAAAACGAACATGCGCCCCATGACGACGAAGACCGCGAGCCCGACCATCCCATCTCCCAGGCGGTCAGCTTCAAGCAGCGCGCCTTTCCGCTCCTGGACATGCTGCGCCAGGCGCACAAGAGCGGCGACCCGGTTTTGTGGGAACCCGCCGACAGTTCCTGGTGAGAGGCGGATTGTCGGCCCGCCGACATTCCGGCGGGCCGTCTTTGCTTAAGCTGCAACCACATCCCATTTCCCGCGGAGGCCTTGCATGCGCGCCATCGTTCTCGTGATTTTCAACCCGCGCCAGCAACTGGAGCTGGTCACCTCGGTGCAGCCCGATGCGCAGGCCAGCGCGGCCTCGCGGGACTGGCTGGACCAGACCTGGGAACGTCTGGGCTGCGAGCCGCTGCGCCCCAGCGGCAAGGTCCTGCTGCTGGACAAGATCATGGGCGTGGCCGACGCCCTGGGCCATGACGTGCTGTCCCAGGACCAGGACCGCGCCCAGGAGTTCGCCCGCCACTGCCTGCAGGCGTTGCAGTCCACGCGCGTCACGGTGGACCTGCCGGGGCTGGCGGTCACCTTCTAGGTCGGGGCGCGCGGCCCGGTCGCGGCTTGCGGCCTCGGTCCGCCCCGGGATCAGAAACGGTGGACGATGCCGACCGCGCCGCCGAGCTGGTTGCGGCCCGGCTCGATGTTGGCCCCGAACTTGCCGCCGCGCACGCTCACGGACGAGCCGTGGTTGTTGATCGCGTAGGAGGCCAGGCCATAGAGCGAGGTGCGTTTCGAGAGGTCGTATTCCGCGCCCAGGGTGATCAGCGAGGGGCGTTGGTCGCGGCCGGCCTGCTGCACGGACGGGCACGAGACGAGGTTCATGTTGTCGCAGGTGGTGCCGCGCTGGTGGTAGACCGCAGCGGACAGGCGCGTATTCCCGGCGGGGCGGTAGGTCAGGCCGGCCCAGAACAGGTGGCTGATGTAGGAGCGGGTCGTCAGGTGCTGGTCGAGCCAGCGGTAGCCGCCGTAGAACGTGAAGTCCGCGGCCTGGTACGAGACGCCCGTCAGGACGCGGTCTTCGCGGTTGTCGCTGCTGTTGGCGCCGGCCTTGGGGGCGTCGGCGCGCTTGCTGTGGTACAGCACGGCGGCGGTCAGGCCGTCGGCCTTGTATTGCAGGCCCAGGCCCAGCATGCGGCCGCGGTTCGCGTCGTCCCAGCTCTGTTCGTTGTTCCACCCGAAGCTGTAGTACGCGCCCAGGGTGACGGCGCCGAGCTTCGTTGTGTATTTGATGGAGTTGTCCATCCGGTCCGAAAATGCGGGGTCGAGATTCTTGCCCCCAAAGCTGGAGTTGTTGTACGGATTGAACTTGCTCATCCAGTCGATCATCAGCGTGTTGTGGCGGCCCAGGGTCAGTTCTCCCCAGCTTCGGTCGGACAGGCCTACATAGGCCTGGCGTCCGAACAGGCGCTTGCCTTGCAGGGAGTTGCCGGTGGCGATGTCAAAACCGCTTTCCAGGGCGTACACGGTCTTGAGGCCGCTGCCCAGGTCTTCGGCGCCGCGCAGGCCCCAGCGTGAGCCGTACCAGTTGCCCGAGCCGAAGCCGGCATGGGTGCCGCCGCCAGGGGCGTGATTGATGAATTCCATGCCGGTGTCGATCAGCCCGTAGAGCTGAACCGATGCGGCATTGGCCGCCATGACGGGAAAGGAGGGGGAGAGAGCGGACAGGCATGCGCCGGCCGCCGCGATGCGCAGGGAGGTCTTCACGGTTGGTATCCTCTTTGGGACTTGATCGGAACCCGCAGTGTAGGAAGCCGGTGCTACAGCCGCATGACAGTGAAGACGGTGCCCGCGGCGCTTGTCGCCCCGCCGCGCCGCTTCGTGAGTGCTTCCCGCCAATGAAAAACCCGCCTCGTGGGCGGGTGTCCTGCGGCGGCGCGGGTAAGCGGGCCGCGATGCGAAGCCTTGGGCCCGGCGGGAATGGGCCGGACCGGATACTGGGCGGGATCGCCGCCCGGCATCCGTGAAAAGGGTCAGGCCGTGGCGGCTTCCTGCTCGGCCTGGGCGATGATGTGGCGGTTGACAGCGCTCAGGATGGCCAGGAAGGAGGCCGTGACGATGTCGGGGTGTATGCCCACGCCAAAGCCCGAGGGGCTGTCGCCGATGCGCATCTCCACGTAGGAGGCGGCGCGGGTCTCGGCGCCCGAGCCGATGGCGTGCTCGTTGTAGTCCATGATCTTGATGGACAGGTCCAGCGCGTTCACGAAGGCCGAGATGGCGCCCTCGCCCGAGCCGCTCAGGCTGCGCACCTTGCCGTCCTGCTCGATGTCCACCTCGATGGTGAACTGCTGGCCGCTGTCGGCATGCGGCTGGCTGACGATGCGGTGATTGAGCAGCTTCCAGTGCTTCTTGCAGTCCAGGTACTCGGCGGCGAAGATGCCGTACACGTCGGCGGGCGTGACTTCCTTGCCGGTGGAGTCCGTCACGCGCTGGATGGCGCGGCTGAACTCGATCTGCATGCGGCGCGGCAGCACCAGGCCGTGTTCCTGCTCCAGCAGGTAGGACACGCCGCCCTTGCCGGACTGGCTGTTGACGCGGATCACGGCGTCGTAGCTGCGGCCCAGGTCGGCCGGGTCGATGGGCAGGTAGGGCACTTCCCAGGGCTCGTCGGACTTCTGCTGTGCGAAGCCTTTCTTGATGGCGTCCTGGTGCGAGCCGGAGAAGGCCGTGAAGACCAGGTCGCCGGCATAGGGGTGGCGCGGGTGCACGGGCAGCTGGTTGCAGTACTCGGCGGTGCGGCGCACTTCGTCGATGTCGGAGAAGTCCAGTTCGGGATCCACGCCCTGGGTGTAGAGGTTCAGCGCCAGGGTGACCAGGCAGACGTTGCCGGTGCGCTCGCCGCTGCCGAACAGGCAGCCCTCGATGCGGTCCGCGCCGGCCATCACGGCCAGCTCGGCGGCGGCCACGGCCGTGCCGCGGTCATTGTGGGGGTGCACGCTCAGCACGATGCGGTCGCGCTGCTGCAGGTTGTTGTGCATCCATTCGATCTGGTCCGCATACATATTGGGCGTGGTGGCCTCGATGGTGGCGGGCAGGTTCAGGATGACGGGCTTGTCGGCGGTCGGCTCCCAGGCCTGGACCACGGCGTTGCAGACTTCCAGCGCGAATTCGGGCTCTGTGGTGCTGAAGACTTCAGGCGAGTATTCATAGCGCCAAGAGGTCTGGGGGTATTTGGCCACCTCCTGCTTGACCAGGCGCGTGCCGGTCAGGGCGATATTCTTGATTTCGTCCTTGCTCAGGTTGAAGACGATCTTGCGAAAGGCCGGGGCGCAGGCGTTGTACAGGTGGATGATGGCCTGCTTGGCGCCGGCGGCCGCTTCCACGGTGCGCTTGATCAGGTCTTCGCGGGACTGGGTCAGCACGATGATGGTGACGTCCTCGGGGATGCGCTTCTCGTCGATCAGCTTGCGAACGAAATCGAAGTCGGTCTGCGATGCCGATGGAAAACCGACCTCGATTTCCTTGAAGCCGATCTTGACCAGCTGTTCGAAGAAGCGCAGCTTGCGGGCCACGCTCATGGGTTCGATCAGGGACTGGTTACCGTCGCGCAGGTCCGTGCTCATCCAGATCGGAGCCTGGGTGATGCGCTTGGACGGCCAGGTGCGTTCCGAGAAATCGCGGTCGAACGCGACGAACGGACGATACTTCTGGGAGGGGTTTTTCAGCATTGCCATGGGGATACCTGTCGGACAAAAAGTGTTTTTTACTTCTTGCCGTCACCAGCGGTTCAGCATGTACGTAGGCCGGTGGCGGCGCAAATGACGTAGATGTGGCTGAATCTGGCTGCCGAACTGCCACGGGACGCTAGGCCCGGCAACCGGACGCTAGTAGTAGCAGGGAGAACAGGCGGGACAGGGCGGCCGGACGGCGGCCGGGACGCACGGCATGCAGGGACCGTTCAGCGGCGCGGCTGAAGCCCTGGAATGCGTTGAAGGATGTGCGTGCGTGGTCCATGTCCGTAAGTCAAACACAAAAAGAGCAACAAGGCAAGCGCCGGAAGAGGTTCTCAGACCTGGGGCTCGCTGCGCTCGTAGTCGGTCTGCAGGAGCAGGTTCTGCTGCTGGGCCAGTTGCATCTTCGAGTATCGGCCCGAACGCATTTCGGCGTGGGCGCGTTGCAAATCACCGACAGTGATGGGGTTGCGCTGGTCGGGCCAGGCCCACAGGATGACGTCGCGCGCGGGCCGGCTCAGGTTGCGGGCCAGGTGCGCGATGGTGGCTTCGTCCACGATGCGCTGCCGGTTGCGGCGCATGACGGCCTGCACGAAGCCATGTAAAAGATAGGCAATAATAAGGGAAATGATGCCAACCACCGTCCACCAGAAGAAGGGGTTGTATTGCTTGATCAGGGCCAGGTTCTGGATGCTCAGGGCCTGCAGGCCGGAATAGTCCAGTCCGCGCCCGAAGCTGATCAGACGATTGAGCAGGTCCCACCAGACGATGGCGACGGCGACGATGATCACGGCGCAGATGATGGTGGCCGTGGCGCAGAGCTTGAACAGAGTGTTGCGCAGCGTCTGGCTGTCACTCGGGGTAGGGATCTGGGCATTGTCGGTTTTCATGGAAACGATTGTACCTATGCTTACGCGTCAGTCACTAGATTTGCGCCAGCAGCAGACGCTGGCTTTGACGCCGCAATTGCAACAGTCTATTAAAGTGCTGCAGCTGTCGGGGGCGGAACTGGAACAGGAGCTGGCCCAGGCCCTGCTGGAGAACCCGCTGCTGGAGCGACTGGACCCGCAGGCGGACGTTGCCGGGCCGTCTTCCGACGATGGGCGGGACGAGGCGGATCAGTCGTGGGCGGCGTTGGATTTTTCCAACTTTCGCGGCGGCGACGAGGACGAGGACTGGGTTCCCGAGACGCGCGCCCCCCAGGACCTGGGGGCGCACCTGCGCCAGCAGCTCGGCCTGCTGCGCCTGGCCCCGCGCGAGCTGGCGCTGGCGCAACTGCTGATCGACGAGCTGGACGACAACGGCTACCTGCCCTGCTCCCTGGACGAGGTTCTGGCCTGGCTGCCGGCCGAGCTGGAGGTGCAGGCCGAGGAGCTGCGTTGCGCCCTGGCCCGCGTGCAGTCGCTGGAGCCGGCCGGAGTGGGAGCGCGCGACCTGGCCGAATGCCTGGATCTGCAGCTGATGCAGTCGGCGGGCCGCCTGGAGCCGGACCTGCTGCGCTGCGCCCGCCATCTGGCGCGCGAGCATGTGGCCAGCCTGGCTTCGCCCAATCAGTTGCGCCAGCGCACCGCGGGCCTGTTCGCCGCCGAGCTGGTGGAGCGTGCCCATCACGTGATCCTGAAGCTGGATCCCAAGCCGGGACGCGGCTGGACCCAGAATGTGTCCGCCTATGTGGTGCCCGACGTCCTGCTCAAGCGCGTCGGGGACCGCTGGGAGGCGGTGCTCAATCCCCTGGCGGTGCCGCGCCTGCAGCTGGCGTCCATGCCGGGCTGCGACATCGAGGCGCATCCCGCGCTGCTGGCCGAGCGCCAGAAGGCGGCGGGCCTGCTGCGCAGCGTGCACAGCCGCTTCGCCACCATCCTGCGCGTGGCCCAGGCCATCGTGCGTATGCAGCAGGACTTCTTCATCCGGGGCGCCGCCGGCCTGCGCCCCATGCAGCTGGCCGACCTGGCGGCCGAGCTGGACCTGCATGAATCGACCATCTCGCGCGCCACGCGCCAGAAGTATCTCCAGACCCCACACGGCGTCATGGAGCTCAAGCAGTTCTTCAGCGTGGGCCTGAACAGCGCGGACGGCCGCAACGATACCTCCGCCGCGGCGGTGCGCGCCCTGATCGTCCAGATGATACGCGCCGAGTCGCCTGCCAAGCCCCTGTCCGACCAGCAGATCACCGATCAGCTGCAGGCCCGGGGCCTGAACGTGGCCCGGCGCACCGTGGCCAAGTACCGCGAGGCCGAAGGCCTGGCCACGGCTTCGCAGCGCAAGATGCGGGCGGCGGCGGGTGCGTAGAAATAGAGAGGGGAATTAGGAGAAATCGAGAAGGCGTTTGTTTGCTGATGGGCCATTTGTTGCAGGATTGACGCGCTTTCTGCTGCTTATGCCGGGTGTCGAAAGGGCTCTCATAGGGAGACGGAACAGAAAATGTGAACTAAATGAGAATGACTATTGATCTTTTCAATATTCTTGATGATAATTGTTCTCATGTATATTTGCATATGTAATGCCATCACCGAGCGTCAAGTACAGGAAGCTGTGCAAGGCGGCGCTGCCAGCCTGGCGGACCTGCAGGGTCAGCTGGGGGTTGCGTCCTGCTGCGGTTGTTGTGCGGATACGGCCCAGGATTACCTGCCGGGCGGGCGCTACGCCAACCAGGTCATGATCGCCCCGGCCGGGGCCGCCCGGGTCGAGGACGCCGCCAACGACAACCACATCGCCGAGCCAGCCTTCGAACGCATCGTCTGCCGCGCCTGACGCGGCTCCGGTGACTGGCCGGCCCCGAACCGTCCCGCACCGGCTCCGGTAGTGGGAATGAGTTTCGTTAGTCCTGCTATTAACCCAAATCCGCAACGGATCGGGCAGCGGGACTGTCCTCTTTTGCGCCGCAATTCCCCTGTGCATGGTAGTCTGTGGCTTTCACCCCCCAAAGCCAGGGGCCGGATTTCGTGTTCGCTCCGAAACCGGCCCGGCCCCGCGTTGCGGGAGTCCGGCGTCCTGTTGGGGCAGGCGCCGCCAGATTCACAGGAGAAGAACATGTTTGGCGATAAAGTGGTGGTTCAACACCTGAACAAGCAACTGAAGAACGAACTCACGGCCATCAACCAGTATTTCCTGCATGCCCGCATGCTGAACCATTGGGGCTTCAACAAGCTGGGCAAGCACGAGTATGACGAGTCCATCGGGGAAATGAAGCACGCCGACATGCTGATCGAGCGCATCTTCATGCTGGACGGCCTGCCCAATCTGCAGGACATGCACAAGATCATGATCGGCGAGAACGTGCCCGAGCTGCTGGGCTGCGATCTGAAGCTGGAGAAGGCCGCCCGCGAGACCGTGGTCGAGGCCATCGAATACTGTGAATCCGCACGCGACTACGTGTCCCGCGACCTGTTCCTGAAGATCCTGGACGACACCGAAGAGCACATCGACTGGCTGGAGACCCAGATCGAGCTGATCAACAAGGTCGGCCTGCAGAACTACCTGCAGTCGCAGATGGGCGAGCACGGCGAATAAGCCGCGCGGCTCCAAAGAAAAAGCGCCCCTCGGGGCGCTTTTTTCATGCGGGCCGCAAGCGGCCTAGAAGGCTTTGTCGGGACAGCCGGGCACCCGGCCCCAGGCATTGTTGGGGCCGCAGTACTTGTTGCGGGCCTCCCAGGAGCAACTGGGGCGCTCGAAAAAACCCTTGGAGCTGCAGGCGTTCAGTTCCTGCTGCAGCTGGGCCTGCCAGGCCCCGCCGTTGGCGCCGCCCACCTGCACGTTCTGCGGCGGCGGAGGCGGCGGCGTGCCGATGTCCACGGGCTGGATGGGCTGCTGGCCGCCCAGGTTGTTGACGGTGGCGATGCCCTGCAGCTCGCGGTTCTGCTCGCTCATGGCGATCTGGATGGCTTCTTCCAGGGAAATGGAGGTGGTGGCCAGCGCGATCGGCGGCTTTTCGTCTTCCAGGGATTCGGTATTGATTTCCCAGGCCACGGGCGTTCCGGGCTGGGGCACCCCCAGGCGGCCGTCCGGCAGGGGCTGCGGCGGCTGCGCGGTGAAGGGCTTGCCGTCCGCATCCAGCGTGGGCAGGTCGTCCGGATCCGCCGTGGCCACCACCATGGACTTTTCGGGCCCGTGCGCAATCAGCCAGTTCCCCAGTTCCAGTCCGCCCCATACCGAGGCTCCTGCAGCCAGCAGCAAGACAGCAATGATAAAACGCCAGGGCATAGGCTATTTCTCGGTCTAGTCAGTGGGCAATCCGCTTTCGGGATGCGCGAAATTGATGAAATGGAGCCGACATTGTAGCGAAATGTCGGCCCCGCTCTTGTGACAGAATTAGACGGCGTCGCCGAAGACGTGTCCGCCGTGCTCGCGCAAGGCATGGAACTCGATGCCGGGATTGAGTTCCTGGGCCACGCGCAACTGCGCCGGCGAAGAAGCCAGGAAGGCGGTTGCCTCGACCACATCGTAGGCGATGTTGCCTGCGTTGGTCTCGATGAATTTCTTCATGTCCTTGGGATCCTTGGCGGTCACCCAGCGGGCCAGGTTGAAGCGGCTGGAAGACAGGCGGGCGTCCACGCCGTATTCGGTCTTGAGGCGGTGGGCCACCACTTCGAACTGCAGCTGGCCCACGGCGCCCAGCAGCATCATGCCGCCGGCCATGTGCGGACGGAACACCTGGATGGCGCCCTCTTCGCCCAGTTGGGTCAGGCCGGTGCGCAACTGCTTGGTGCGCAAAGGATCTTTGACCTCGATGGACTGGAAGAGTTCGGGGGCGAAGAACGGCAGGCCGGTGAATTGCAGGTTTTCGCCTTCGGTCAGCACGTCGCCCAGCTGCAGCACGCCATGGTTGGGCACGCCGATGATGTCGCCGGCGAAGGCGTCGTCCAGCAGTTCGCGGCGCTGGGACAGGAAGGACACCACGTTGTTGGGGCGGATTTCCTTGCCGGTGCGCGACACCTTCAGCTTCATGCCGCGCTTGAAGTGGCCGGAGCTCACGCGCACGAAGGCCACGCGGTCGCGGTGGGCCGGGTCCATATTGGCCTGCACCTTGAAGACCACGCCGCTGAACTTGGGCTCGTCCGGCTGCACTTCACGCTGCAGGGCCGTGCGCGGGCCGGGAGCGGGCGCCAGCTCCACCAAGGCGTCCAGCACTTCCTGCACGCCGAAGTTGTTGATGGCCGATCCGAAGAAGACCGGTGTCTGGCGGCCGTCCAGGAAGGCCTGGTGGTCGAAGACGGGCGAGGCTTCGGAGATCAGCTCGATCTCCTCGCGGGCTTTTTCGAAGGCCTCGCCAAAGCGCTGGGCGATGACCGGGTTGTCCAGGCCGGGGATCAGTTCGTCGTCGTCGCCGTGGCGCTCCTGGCCGGGCTTGAAGACGCGCATGTGGTCCTTGCGCAGGTTGAATACGCCGCCGAAGCGGCGCGCCATGCCGATGGGCCAGGAAAAGGGCACGGCTTCCATGCCCAGGTGCGATTCGATTTCCGACAGCAGGTCCAGCGGCTCCTGCACTTCGCGGTCCAGCTTGTTGACGAAGGTGATGATGGGGGTGTTGCGCGCGCGGCAGACCTGCAGCAGGCGGATGGTCTGCGGCTCCACGCCGTTGGCCGCGTCGATCACCATCAGGGCGGCGTCCACGGCGGTCAGCACGCGGTAGGTGTCTTCCGAGAAGTCCTGGTGGCCGGGGGTGTCGAGCAGGTTGATTACGCAGTCGCGGTACTCCATCTGCATCACGGACGAAGCCACCGAAATGCCGCGCTGCTTTTCGATCTCCATCCAGTCCGACGAGGCGTGGCGACTGGCCTTGCGCGCCTTCACGCTGCCGGCGATCTGGATCGCGCCCGCGAACAGCAGCAGTTTTTCAGTCAGCGTGGTCTTGCCCGCGTCGGGGTGGGAGATGATGGCGAAAGTGCGGCGTTTCTTGACTTCAGAGCGTATGTCACCGGACGACATTGAAAATCCTTGTGGCGGCGCCGCGGTCGGCGCATGGAAAACAGTAGCGAATTATCCGTAAAGGGCGGGCGCGGGGCAAGCCGCGCCCGTCGGCGTCGATCGGCCTCAGTGGCGCGAGACGCCCGCCAGCACGGTGCCGGCCAGGATGAACAGCGAGCCGAAGACGCGGTTCAGCAGCCGTATGTGGCGCGCCTGGCGCAGCATGCGGAGCATGCGGGCGGCCAGCGAGGTGTAGCAGCCCATGGCCACCAGGTCCGTGAAGCAAAGCGTCAGGGCGATCAGCAGGTACTGCAGCGGCAGCGGCCGGCCCAGGTCCAGGAACTGCGGCATGATGGCCAGCAGGAAGACCGTGCCCTTGGGGTTGGTGATGTTGATCAGGCAGCCGCGCAGCAGCAGGTCGCGGATGCGGAAGTCGCTGGGCTCCTGCCCGGCGACCTCGACCGGCATGGCGTCGGTGCGCAGCTGCTTCCAGCCCAGGTAGATCAGGTAGGCCGCGCCCAGCCATTTGATGATGTTGAAGGCCAGTTCGGAGCGGGCCAGCACCTGGCCCAGTCCCAGGCTGATGATCAGCACCTGGATCATGATGCCGATGTTCAGGCCTATGGCCATCCAGTAGCCGCGCCGGAAGCCGTACTTCAGCCCCGAGGACATGGAGGAGATGGCGCCCGGTCCGGGCGAGAAGGAGATGACCCAGGAAGCCGCGAAGAAGGCGAGCCAGGTGCTCAGTGCCATGATGTCGTTCCATCCAGAGGCGGGCGCATCGCCCGCCCCAGGCAGGCGATGCGCCTGATGAGGGATCAGGCCTTGGCGTGCTGCGCGCCGCGACCGCCGTTGCCGCGGCCCTGGCCGCGCCCTTCCTGGCGGCCCTGGGCGGGACGACCCTGGGCGGGCGCGCCGTTGCGGCGTGGACGGCTGTCGTTGCCGGGACGGCGGGGACGGGTGTCCGCGCTGCCGCGGCCTTCGCCGGGCCGGCCCTGGCCGGAGCGGCGCGGAGCATGCGCGCGCGGGGCGGGCGCATTGTTGAAGCGGCGCTCGGCGTAGGTTTCCTCGTTGTCGCCGGCTTCTTCGATGGCCTGGCGCGATGGTGGCGTCCAGCCTTCCACCACGATGCGCTCGATGGTGTTGCGGGTCAGGCGCTCGATCTGCTTGAGCAGGCGCATCTCGGTGCGGTCCACCAGCGACAGGGCGACGCCCTCGCTGCCGGCGCGGCCGGTGCGGCCGATGCGGTGCACGTAGTCTTCAGGCACGTTGGGCAGCTCGAAGTTGACCACGTAGGGCAACTGGTCGATGTCCAGGCCGCGGGCGGCGATGTCGGTGGCCACCAGCACCACCACCTTGCCGTTCTTGAAGCCGGCCAGCGCGCGGGTGCGGGCCGCCTGGCTCTTGTTGCCGTGCAGGGCCTCGGCGGCCATGCCGTCCTTGGACAGTTTTTCGGCCAGGCGGTTGGCGCCGTGCTTGGTGCGGCAGAATACCAGCACCTGGTTCCAGCCGCTTTCGCGGATGATGTGGCTGAGCAGATCGCGCTTGTGGGACTGGTCGGCCAGGATGACCTGCTGGGTGATCAGCTCGTTGGTGGTGTTGCGGGCGGCGACGGCCACTTCGTCCGGGTCGTTCAGCGAACCGCGGGCCAGATCGCGGATCTCGTCCGAGAAGGTGGCCGAGAACAGCAGGGTCTGGCGTTCGACGGGCATCAGGCTCAGGATCTTGCGGATGTCGCGGATGAAGCCCATGTCCAGCATGCGGTCGGCTTCGTCCAGGACCAGGATCTCGACGCCGGTCAGGTCCACGGTGCGCTGGCGCACGTGGTCCAGCAGGCGGCCGGGCGTGGCCACCAGGATGTCCAGCGGCTTGCGCAGGGCGTTGAACTGCGGGTTGATGTTGACGCCGCCGAAGATGACCAGCGAACGCAGGCGGGTGTGCTGGCTGTACAGGCGCACGGATTCCTCGACCTGGGCGGCCAGTTCGCGCGTGGGGGCCAGGATCAGGGCGCGGGGACGGCCGGGCTTGCGGCTCTGCAGGGGATTGTTCAGCAGGCGGTGCAGGATGGGCAGGGTGAAGCCGGCGGTCTTGCCGGTGCCGGTCTGGGCGGCGGCCAGCAGGTCTCCGCCTTCGATGACCTTGGGGATGGCCTGGGCCTGAATGGGGGTGGGATGTACGTAGCCTGCGTCAGTTACGGCACGCAATAGGGGTTCTGCCAACCCGAGGGAGGCAAAGGTGATTTGAGAGTCCAAGAATTTTCCAGTGACCAGCCCAAAAGCCCTCTTCGGGGCCCTACCAATCCAGGCTAACGTATTTGAGGTTTATGGCGACGATGCCACGGCAGGGGCAAGAACGCCGCCTGCTGCAAGTGGCGCAGTGATTGGTGCGCTGCGCAATCAGCCATTATACCGTGAAATCAGTAAAAATCCTCATTGACCGCCCTGTTCCGCCTTATTCGGTTCCGTGAAAAAACCACAGTCGGGCCTGGGCTTGGCGCAAATGGCGGGGCGGCGCCAGTGACAGGAATTGTCAAGTGCGGCCGCCCATGCACTTGTCCTGCCGCGGGGGGCGGTTTACGCTTGGCGCTGTCAGCCCGTCCGGCGCGGCGTCGCGACGTCGCGGCAGGACGGGGCCGTCACTTTCTTTTGTTGTTCATCTGCTTGTTTTCGCAGGAAGAAAATCATGACACGTTGGATTCGATGGGTATTCATCACCGGGTTGGCCGCGCTTCTGTCCGGCTGTGGCTATAACGAGATCCAGCGCCTGGACGAGCAGGTCAAGGCCGCCTGGTCGCAGACTCTGAACCAGTACGAGCGGCGCGCCGAACTCGTGCCCAAGCTGGTCAGCGCCGTCAATGCCTACATGGTCAACGAGCGCGCCGTGCTCACGCAGGTCACCGAGGCGCGCGCCAAGGTCGGCAGCATCCAGATCAAGGTGGACGACGTGGATAATCCGGAGGTCATGGCGCGCTTCCAGGAAGCGCAGAACCAGCTGTCCTCGGCCTTGTCGCGCCTGATCGCGGTGTCGGAGAACTACCCGCAGCTCAAGAGCGACGGTCTGTTCCGCGATCTGATGACGCAACTGGAGGGAACGGAGAACCGCATCGCCACCGAGCGCGGCCGCTACGTGCAGGCCATCCAGGAATACAACCTGTTCATCCGCCAGTTCCCGACCGTGATCACGGCCAAGATCTTCGGCTACAAGGTCAAGGAGAACTACGGGGTGGACCGCCAGAGCGAGATCACGCGTGACCCCGAGGTCAAGTTCGACCTGCCCGCCACGCCCGCTCCGGCCGCCCGTTGATCAGCGTTGGAGGCGCCATCATGAACATGATTGATTGCGCGCGCCGCCGCGGCCTGGAGAGTGCGCTGGCGCTGGCCGCCCTGCTGCTGGCCCTGCTGTGGCCCTGGGCGGGCGCGCAGGCCAAGCCCGAGCCCATTCCCCCCATCGCGGGCTGGGTGACGGACACCACCGGCACGCTGACCGCGGAGCAGAAGTCCCGCCTGGACCAGCAACTGAAGACGCTGGAGCAGGACAAGGGCGCGCAGGTGGTCATCCTGATGGTGCCCACCACGGGCGAGGAAACCATCGAGCAGTACGCGCTGCGCGTGTTCGACGTCTGGAAGATCGGCCGCAAGAAGGTGGACGACGGCATCCTGCTGCTGGTGGCCAAGGATGACAGACGCATGCGCATCCAGACCGGCTACGGCCTGGAAGGCGCCGTCACCGACCTGCAGTCCGGGCGCATCATCCGCGAACAGATGACGCCGCGCTTTCGCGAAGGCGACTTCTACGGCGGCATACAGGCGGCTGCCGACAGCCTGGTCGGGCTGGTGAACGGCGAGGACCTGCCGCCGCCGCCCAAGACGCCGCCGGTCACCTCTTCCGGCGAGGAAGGCGTGTTCTGGGAGCCCTTGCTGGCGGTGGGCGCCATCGTGTTCTTCGCCTCGCCCCTGTTCGCCGCTTTCGCGGCCGGGGTGTTCACGCTGGTGGTCTCGGGCAGCATAGCGCTGGCCCTGATCGCGGCCGTCGCGGGCGCCGTGCTCAGCATGATAGGGCGGCTGTTCGGGGCGGGCGGCAAGTCCAGCTCCGGCCGGGCCTCGCGGCGCGGCGGCGTCATCGGCGGCCTGGGCGGCTATGGCTCGGGCGGCGGTTTTGGCGGCGGAGGCGGCGGCGGTGGTTTCGGCGGCTTCGGCGGTGGTGGAGGCGGTGGCGGCGGCAGCAGCGGCGGAGGCGGCGCCTCCGGAAGCTGGTAGGCCGCCGGGGAGGAATCATGAGCAATACCTGGAAGAATCTGACGGGCTGGGCTTCGGTGGAAGGCCAGTGGCTGCGTCGCCGCCATTTCAACGCCGAAGTGCTGGCCCACCTGGCCGAGCAGATCCGCAAGAGCGAACAGAATCACAGCGGCGAGCTGGTGGTGGCCATCGAGGCCGTGCTGCCTTCCCACGAGGCCGACAGCGCCCAGCGCGCCCTGGAGGTTTTTGGACGCTTGCGCGTCTGGGATACGCCTCAGAACAGCGGCGTGCTGCTGTACCTGGCCCTGGACCAGCGCCGCATCCACATCATCGCCGACCGCGGCATCAAAGCCGAACCGGCCCAATGGGAACGGATCTGCCGGCAATTGCAGCAGGATCTGGCGGCTCGCGAGTACCTGTCCGGGCTGCTGACGGCGGTGGCCTCGATCGAACAGGTGCTGCAGCAGGGCGCGCCGGCACGCTCCGACGGCGCGGCGCCCGGCAATGCGCTGCCCGACGAGCCAGTGCTCCTGTAACGGGCGACGAGCGCCATGGACACGCCCGACTCCGCCGGCCGCTGGCAGCAGCAGACGCTGATCGAAGCCGTGCGCCTGCGCGAGACGCTCTGGGGGCCGGTCGACGATATCGCTGAATCGCGCCGCGCCCGGGCGGCCGGAGGCCCCTTCGCGCAGCGCGTCTGGCGGCGGGCCTTCGCCCTGGCCAGCCGCGACGGCCTGCTGCAGGCCTGGAAGCGGTGGTGGCAGGTCGCGCGCTGGCTGCTGGCCTTGATGGCGGTGCTGGCGATCGCGGCCGGCGCGGGCGCGGCCGCCGGCGCCCTGGGCGACGGCAGCCGTCCGGTCAATGTATTGCTGGCGCTGGGCGCCCTGCTGGGCCTGCATTTGCTGACGCTGCTGTTCTGGCTGCTCAGCCTGTTCTGGTCGGGCAAAGGCGCGGGCGGCGGCAGTTGGGCGGGAGACGCATGGCTGTGGCTCAGCCGGCGCATGGTCAAGGGCGAGGCGAGCCTGGTGCCGCGCGCCTTCGTCGCCGTGCTGGCGCGTCAGCGCAGCCAGCCTTGGCTGTTCGGCATGATCAGCCACGGATTGTGGATTCTGGCGCTGGGCTCGGCCCTGGGTTCGCTGCTGTTCCTTCTGGCTTCGCGCCGTTATCAGTTCAATTGGGAAACCACGCTCTTGACGCCCGACGCCTTCGTCTGGCTGACCGAGCGCATCGGCGCCCTGCCGTCCCTGCTGGGATTTGCCATGCCCGATGCGCAGACCATACGCATCAGCGACGGACTGCATGTGCTGGACGCCCAGGCTCAGGCGCAATGGTCGGGTTGGCTGTTGGGCGCCCTGGTGGTCTACGGGCTGGCGCCGCGCGTGCTGGCCTTGGGCTGGAGCCTTTGGCAGTGGGCGCGCCGCAGCGCTTCCCTGCGGCTGGACGACAGCCTGCCGGGCCTGGCGGAACTGCGGCCGCGCCTGATGCCGGCCAGCGAACACACCGGCGTGGACGTGCTGGCCTCGCCCGATACCGTGGCCCGGATCCAGGGCGCGGCCCAGGCCGACCTGCCGGCGGACGCCGTCTGCGTGGTGGGGTTGGAGCTGGCGCCCGAGCAGGCCTGGCCGCCGCCCTTCCTGCAGCCGGACATGCAGGACCTGGGCCGCGTGGATTCGCGCGCCGAGCGCCTGGCCATCCTGGGCCGGCTGCACGCCGCCATGCCGCGCCGCCTGCTGATGGTGTGCGAGGCGGGGCAGACGCCGGATCGCGGCATCGTCGCCACCCTGGTCGAATGGGCTCAACTGGCCCGTCAGGCCGATGTGATCCTGATCGACGGCGGCGCCGAGCCGACCAGCCAGGAACGCCGCCGCAGCTGGCATGAGCGCCTGGACGCCGCCGGCTTCGCGCCGGCGCAGATTCATGACCAATGGCCCCCGGCCGTGAAGGAGGAAACGCCATGAGTCAGGCGGCCTTGAGCCTGGCGGTGGTGGGACATACCAACACCGGCAAGACATCCTTGCTGCGCACCCTGACGCGCGACACGGGTTTCGGGCAAGTGCGCAACAGCCCGGGCACGACCCGGCACGTGGAAGGCGCGCGGCTGACCGTGGACGACGAGGCGCTGGTCGAGCTTTTCGACACCCCCGGCCTGGAGGACAGCATGGCTTTGCTGGACTTCATGGACCAGTTGAACAAGCCGGGCGAGCGCATCGACGGACCCGAGCGCATCCGCCGCTTCCTGGAGTCGCCTGCCGCGCAGGGGCGTTTCGAACAGGAAGCCCGCGTGCTGCGCAAGCTGCAGGCCTGCGACGCCGGCCTGTACGTGGTGGATGCGCGCGATCCGGTGCTGAGCAAGCACAAGGATGAACTTACCTTGCTGGCCTACAGCGGCCGGCCGCTGCTGCCCGTGCTGAACTTCGTGCGCAGTCCCCAGGCGCGCGTGCAGGAGTGGCGCGTCGCGCTGGCTCGTCTGGGCCTGCATGCGCTGGCCGAGTTCGATACCGTGGCGCCCGCGCTCGATGGCGAGGCGCTGCTCTACGAAAAGCTGGCCCTGCTGCTGGAAACCCATGCGGACGTGCTGCACCGCCTGAAGACGGACCTGGCCCGCCAGGCCGGACTGCGCCGCCGCGACGCCCTGCGCCTGCTGGCCGAGCTGCTGGTGGACGTGGCGGCCTGGCGCATCAGCAGCGAACCGGATCCGGAGTCCATGGAGCGGGCCGGCGGCCAATTGCGCGAACGCGTGGTGGAGCGCGAGGCCAAGAGCGTGCAGGCCCTGCTCAAGCGCTACAGCTTCAGCCGTCAGGACCTGGTGGCCGACCTGCTGCATTTCGATGGCGAGCGCTGGGGCATGGATCTGTTCGATCCGCAGGCCTTGAAGGAATTCGGGGTGCAGCTGGGCAAGGGCGTGGCGGCCGGCGCCGTGGCGGGCGCCACGCTGGACGCGTTCACCGGCGGACTGAGCCTGGGCGCCGGCATGGCGCTGGGCGCCCTGGCCGGCGGCTTGTGGCAGGGAGCGGACAAATGGGGCCGACGCCTGCTGGGCAAATTGCGCGGCGAAACCGAGCTGAGCGTGGACGACGCTGTCCTGCGCCTGCTGGCGGTGCGCCAATTGAGCCTGATCGCCGCCCTGGAGCGGCGCGGCCATGCCGCCCAGACGCCCATACGCCTGGGCGAGATCGATGCGGAGGATTTCGACCAGCCCCTGCAGCGCGAGCTGAACGCCTGGCGCGCCCAGGCCTTGCCGGAAGAACTGCGCCTGGCGCGCATCCATCCGCAATGGTCGGCCCTGCGGGACGACTATTCACCCGACGCCCGGCGCGAGGCCTGCGTGCGCCAGTTGGCCGAGCGTCTTCTGGGCGCGCGCGAGCGGCCCGCCGCGGCGCGGCCGCAATAGCGCTTTGCGCCCACGAAAAAACCGCCTGCACGCGGGTGTCAGGCGGTTCTTCTCTACTTGGTCAGGGAGCCTTGGTCAGGAGCGCTTGGCGATCAGTCCGTAGATGAACAAGACGATGATGGCGCCTACGATGGAGCCTATCCAGCCCGCTCCTTCGCCCGGCTGGTACCAGCCCAGCGCCTGTCCCAGGTAGCCGGCCACAAAGGCGCCCACGATACCCAGGATGGTGGTCAGGATCCAGCCCATCTTCTGGTCGCCGGGCATGATGGCCCGCGCCAGCAAACCCACAATAAAGCCAACAATGATCATGGAGATGATGCCCATCGCGCTACTCCTTGTCAGTTCGTTCGCCGGTCATGGGGTCAGACCGCTGCTCTATCTTAGGTTTGAAGTTTTCCGGCGTCCAGCGTTTGGGCTTGAGGACCGTGGTGAAAACGTCAGATTTTGTTAATGAGCGGCCCGCGCCGTCTGGCGTATAGTGTGTGCCATGAACATCCCCCTGCCCGTGCTGAACCTGAGCGACTGCGACCCGGCCCGCCCCCTGCGGGCCTTCATAGGCCTGTGGCCGGACCAGGCCGCCCGGCGCTACCTGCAAGAGCAGGCGCGGCGGGCGCACGGCATATATGGCGGGCGCATGATGCAGCCCGAGCATTTCCACCTGACGCTGGCTTTTCTGGGCAACAGTCCCGTGCCGGCCCTGCAGGCGCTGGCTGCGCAGTTGCCGGACTGGACCGCGCCCCAGGTGGCGTTCGAGCTGAGCGTGCAGGGCGTGTTCCAGAAGCCCAGGGTGGTCTGGGCCGGGCCGGACGACTCGCAGCGGCAGGCGCTGTCGGTTCTGCAGAGCTGGCACGAGGACATCTGGGCGCGCCTGCAGGCGCTGGGCTGGGAGCGCACGGAGCGGCGCTTCAGGCCGCATATCTCCCTGCTGCGCCATGCCCGCCTGGATGGCGTCGATACGCGGGAGCAGCCCTTGCCGCGCCAGAGCTTCGCGCCCGCCGGCGCGGGCCTGATCGTCTCCGTTCCGGAAAACGATCGCAGCCGGTATCACCTGGCGGCCTGCCTGGGGCGCGGTATGATGCGGGCTTGAACGCCAATAGAACAGGCCGGCTCACCGGCCGCAGACAAGGCTGGACATGAATATCCGGTTTCTGGAGACTTTTACCTGGATCGCCCGCCTGGGCAGTTTCCGGGCCGCCGCGAACAAGCAGCACCTGACCCAGGCGGCGGTATCGGGGCGCATCGCCGCCCTGGAGAGCGAACTGCAGCAGCAGTTGTTCGAGCGCGGCAACCGCGAGGTCCGCCTGACGCCCGCGGGACGCACCTTGATGCAGTACGCCGAACAGATCCTGGGCGTGGAGCAGGGCCTGCGGGAAGCCCTGGCGGGCCCGCGCAGCCTGCGCGGACGGGTGCGGCTGGGCGTGGTCGAATCCATTGTGCATACCTGGTTCAAGGCGCTGATACGCGAGCTGCACGCCTTGTACCCGGAGCTGGAGATCGAGCTGACGGCCGAGTCCACGCTGCGCCTGCACGATCTGCTCAAGCGCGGCATCATCGATGTGGCGCTGCAGACCGATCCCATCATGGGCGACGGCATTCGCAACCTGCCCATGGGTTCCATGCGCATGGGCTGGGTCTGCGTGGCCGGAGGCGTCATCCCCCCGCGCAGCAGCTTGCAGGAGCTGGTCCGGCGCTGGCCGGTGGTGACCTTTCCGCGCGGCTCGCAGCCGCACCTGGCGCTGGTGCAGCTGCTGGAGCAGCAGCACGTGGAGCGGGGCCATATCCACTATGTGTCCTCGATTGCCGCCAGCACGCAGTTGATCGACGCCCAGCCCTGCGTGGGGACGCTGCCCGTGGCCGCCGTGGGGGCGCAGATCGCCAGCGGCCATTACCAGGAAGTGGAGTGCGAGCATACGCTGCCGGACCTGCGCCTGGTGGCCAGCTGGCGTCCCGATCCCCTGACGCGCACCGCCGAGGCCGTGATCGGCGTCGCCCTGGATCGGATGCACCAGTTCGCCGCCGAGCATCCCAGCGACGCGACGCCGCCGCCCGACACGCGCGCCTTCGCCATCTGAGGCTTGAGGGTTTTCCCCCTGCGCGCCCTGGCGGCGTGCAGGGTCCGCGCGGCGGCAATCCAGGTGATATGCCGCTTTGTGGCAGTGATCGCTTTTTGCTATCGGAACGCGCCGAAAAAAACCGTTGGAGCCTGATCCTCAGCCGTTCCAGAATCTGCATCAGAGTGTATCCAGGATACGCACCAACGCATTGATTCCGGGAGGAGTTTGACGTGTCTGCCGTTTTACGTACCGATCGTGGCGCGCCGGGGGAGCTGTTCATCTGGACCGACATCGCGCCGGAGTTCGAAGACGACTTCAACCAGTGGTACGACCGCGAGCACATGGCCGAGCGCGCCGCCATCGAAGGCTTTGACTGGTCGCGCCGCTATGTGCGCCAGGGTGCGGGGCGCAAGTACCTGGCCGTGTACCGTACTCGATCGCTGGACGTGTTCACCAGCGCGCCCTACCGACAGGCCTTCGAGCATCAGACGCCCTGGTCCATCGCCAATTTCGGCCGCATGAGCAATACGCAGCGGCGCGTCATGGCCGTTTCGCTGCTGGGCGGCGAGGGCACGGGCGGCGTGCTGCTGCTGGCGCGCCTGTCCGGCGGGCCGGCGGCCCGGCAGGCGGCCGAGCGCAGCGCCGGCTGGCTGCGGGAGGTGGACGGCCTGCTGGCCCTGCGCGTGCTGACGCCCGATCCCGAGCTGTCCACGCCCCTGCCATCGGAGGATCCGGCCCGGCGCACGCTGGACGCCTACCTGCTGGCGGACCTGACCACGGTCGCGGGCGCCCGCGCGCTGGCCGAACGCCTGCAGCGCGAGTGCGGCCTGGCCGCGGACGATCTGTCCGAGTTTTCCTTGTTGTGGGATCTGCGTTCGGCGGATCTGAAGGCGGGCCGCGCCTGAGGCGGCCATCACGTCAATTCACGAGAGAGGCTTACACCATGATCAAAAAAATGCTTTCCGCGGCCTGCGTGCTGGCGCTGGCCGGCGCCGCCCAGGCGGCTACCAGCTGGAACATGTCCACCGAGCAGCCGGACGGTAATTTCCTGACCCAGAACGCCCGTGAATTCGCCGCCGACGTCAAGAAGGCCACCAACGGCGAGCTGAACATCAACGTGCAGTCCAACTCCGTCCTGCTCAAGCGCCCCGAGGTCAAGCGCGGCGTGCAGCAGGGCGTGGTGCAGGCCGGCGAGATGCTGGTGGCGGCCATCGGCAACGAAGATCCGCTGTTCGAAGTGGACAGCGTGCCCTTCCTGGCCTCGTCCTTCGACCAGTCCGAGAAGCTCTGGAAGGCCACGCGGCCCATGCTGGCCGAGCGCCTGGACAAGCAGGGCATCGTGCTGGTCTATGGATCGCCCTGGCCGCCCCAGGGCATCTACACCAAGCAGCCGGTCCAGCAGCTCTCCGACCTGCAGGGCGTGCGCTTTCGCGCCTACAGCCCCGCGACCAGCCGCCTGGCGTCCCTGATGGGCGCGGTGCCGACCACCGTGCAGACGCCCGAAGTGCCGCAGGCTTTTTCCACCGGCGTGATCGACGCCATGCTGACCTCGCCGGCGACCGGCGTGGACTCGCAGGCCTGGGACTACGTGAAGTACTACTACGACGCGCAGGTCTTCATCCCGCAGAGCTTCGTGATCGTCAACAAGCGCGTCTTCCAGCGCCTGCCCGAAGAGGCGCAGAAGGCCGTGCTGGAAGCGGGCCGGCGCGCCGAGGAGCGCGGCTGGGCCATGTCCCGCGAGCAGACCGCCAAGCTGACCCAGACCATGGCCGACAAGGGCATGGTGGTGGGCAAGCTGCCCGAGAAGCTGGCGGGCGAACTGCACAAGATCGGCGAGACCATGACGCAGGAGTGGCTGGCCAAGGCGGGCGCGGACGGCCAGAAGCTGCTCGACACCTATCGCCAACCTTGACGGGGCGCCGCCATGATCTGGTTGGAACGTTTGGCCAGGCTGTGCGGCGCGCTCGCCGCGCTCTTTCTCTGCCTGATCGGAGTGGTGGTGACGGCGCAGATCGTGGCGCGGCTGTTTTCCATGCAGATCCCGGCCTCGGACGACTTCGCGGCCTGGTGCATGTCGGCGTCCATCTTCCTGGCGCTGCCCTACGCCATGCTGCGCGGCGACCACATCCGCGTCTCGCTGCTGCTGCAGGTCATGCCGCAGCGCCTGCACCGTCCCTACGAAGTGCTGGCGACCCTGATCGGCCTGGCCCTGTCGGCCTGGTGTACCTGGGAGACCGCATTTTTCGTCTATGAATCCTTCCTCTACAAGGAAGTGTCGCAGGGCATGCTGGCCGTGCCGCTGTGGATTCCCCAGGTGGGCATGCCCATAGGCCTGGGGCTGCTGACCCTGATGCTGCTGCGGCGCCTGCTGCGCACCGTGCAGGGCCAGGAACTGGAGGCCACCGAACATGGCTGATCTATCGCAAGCAATCGTGCTTTTCGTGGCCCTGATCGCGCTGCTGGCGATGGGGGTGTGGGTGGCGCTGGTGCTGGTGGCCTGCGGCGTCCTGTCCATCGTGCTGTTCGCCGATGCGCCGGCCGGCATCATTTTCGCCACCAAGGCCTGGGACTCCTCGGCGAGCTGGGCCTTGACCGCCCTGCCGCTCTTCATCTGGATGGGCGAGATCCTGTACCGGACCCGGCTGGCGGAGGACATGTTCAGCGGCCTTGGGCCCTGGGTGCAGCGCCTGCCGGGCCGGCTGGTGCACGTCAACACGCTGGGCTGCGGCATCTTCGCCGCGGTCAGCGGCTCGTCGGCGGCGACGGCGGCCACCATAGGCCGCATCTCCCTGCCGGAGCTCAAGGCGCGCGGCTACGACGACAGCATCAGCATAGGCTCGCTGGCCGGCGCCGGCACGCTGGGCCTGCTGATCCCGCCGTCCATCGTGATGATCGTCTATGCCGTGGCCGCGCAAGTGTCCATCATCCGGCTGTTCGTGGCCGGCGTGCTGCCGGGCATCATGCTGATGTGCCTGTTCTCGGCCTATATCGCGTTCTGGTCGCTGCGCCATCCCGACCGCGTGCCGCCGGTCACCGAGCAGATCAGCCTGGGCGAGAAGATCCGCCGCCTGCGTCTGCTGCTGCCGGTGGTGCTGCTGATCGTGGCGGTCATCGGCTCGATCTACGGCGGCATTGCCACCGCGACCGAAGCGGCCGTGCTGGGCGTGATCGGTTCGCTGGTCATCGCCGCCTTCGGCCGCTCGCTGAACTGGGCCACCTTCTCGGCCAGCCTGCTGGGCGCGGCGCGCACCTCCTGCATGATCTCCTTCATCCTGATCGGCGCGGCCTATCTGACCAGCGCCATGAGCTTCACCGGCCTGCCCGCCAATCTGGCGGCCTGGATAGGCTCGCTGGGCCTGAGCCAGTATGCCCTGATCGCGGTGCTGACGGTGTTCTTCATCATCCTGGGCGCTTTCCTGGACGGCATCTCCATCGTGGTCCTGACCACCTCCGTGCTGCTGCCCGCGGTGCTGGCGGCCGGCATAGACCCGATCTGGTTCGGCATCTACCTGATCCTGACGGTGGAGATGGCGCAGATCACCCCGCCCATCGGCTTCAACCTGTTCGTGATCCAGGGCATCACCGGCCGCAATCTGTTCGAACTGGTGCGCATGGCCTTCCCCTTCTTCCTGGTGCTGGTGCTGGCCACGGTGATCGTGACGATATTCCCGCAGATCGTCATGGTCCTGCCCAACGCGATGTAAGGAGACGACATGCAGACGGCTTACGTGGCGCTGGGCGCGCAACGCTACCGGGTGGAGCGGAACTGGGCGCAGGCCGACCTGGGCAGCATCTGCAGCGTGGCGGTGCTGGCCGACGGGCGCATCGCCGCCCTGCTGCGCCGGCCCGCCTCGATCATCGTGCTGGAGCCCGAGGGGCGCCTGGCTGCGCAATGGCTGCTGGCGGATCTGCTGTGCCCTCATCACATCAGCGCCCGGCCGGGGGGCGGCGCGCTGGTGGCGGACCTGGACGGTCATCAGGTCCTGGCGTTGGACGGGAACGGGGGCGAGCAGTGGCGGCTGGGCGAGCCGGGCCGGCCGCGCTGGCAGGAGCCGTTCAATCATCCCACTCATGCGCTGGAGTGGCCGGACGGCGGCGTGTGGGTCAGCGACGGTTACGGCAATACCGTGGTGCACCGCTTCGATGCCGGACGCCGCTGGCTGGGCGCCATGGGCGAGCCCGGGGATGGCCCCTTGCAGTTCAGCACGCCGCACATGCTGGCGCGCGCGGCGGACGGCACGGTGCTGGTGGCCGACCGGGAGAATCATCGCGTCCAGCGCCTGGACGGCCAGGGCCGCTACCTGGGCGAGCTGCGTCCCGTGCACAAGCCCATGGCGGTGGCCGTCCTGCCGCAGGGCGATGTCCTGGTCAGCGACCAGACGGCCAGCCTGTCGCGTTTCTCGGCGCAGGACGGGCGACTGATCGGCCGTTGCCGCATCCAGGGCGTCTACGGGCATGGCCTGGCGGCCGGCGTCGACGGCTGCATCCATGTGGCCGAAATGCTGCCCGACTGCCTGACGCGATTGCGCCCGGACTGATCGCGCGCGCCGCGCGCCGCGGATGCGCAGCGGGCGATGTCAGGCGGGACCAATTCCGTTAGACTACGCCTCATGACGACATCCTCGCCAGCGTATCTCCGCTCCGAAGGCTCCGGCCGGCTTCAGTTGCTGGGCGACTGGACCTTGCGCCACTACGATGCCCTGCAGGTCAGCCTGAAGCAGGCGGCCGCCGCGCAGGTGCTCGACTTCAGCGGGCTCAAGACCCTGGATACCGCGGGCGCGCAGGTGTTGTGCGAATGGCTGGGCGCCGAGCGCATCGAGGCCGCCCTGGCCGGCGCGCAGGGGCTGTCCGAGGAACGCCGCCAATTGCTGCAGACCGTGGCCCGGGCGATGAGCCGCACCGAGACGCCCGCTCCGCCGCCGCGTCACTGGCTGCTCACCGACCTGCTCGAGCGCGTGGGCCTGTCCACGGAACGCTTCTTTCGCCAGGCGCGCGACCTGCTGGGCTTCATCGGGCTGACCCTGGAAACCCTGTTCTTCAATGTGCTGCGGCCCAGCCAGTGGCGCGTCACCTCCATCGTGGCGCAGCTGGAGGAAACCGCCTTCAACGCCGTGCCCATCGTGGCCCTGCTGACCTTTCTGGTCGGGGCGGTGATCGCCTTCCTGGGCGCGACCGTCCTGGCCGATTTCGGGGCCACGATCTACACCGTCAACCTGGTGGGCTTTTCCTTCCTGCGCGAATTCGCCGTGCTACTGACCGCCATCCTGATGGCGGGCCGCACCGCCAGCGCCTTCACGGCGCAGATCGGCTCCATGAAGGCCAACGAGGAAATCGACGCGCTGCGCGCCCAGGGGCTCAACCCCATGCTGATCCTGGTCATCCCGCGCGTGCTGGCCATGCTGCTGGCGCTGCCCATCCTGACCTTCATCGGCATGATGGCGGGCATCTTCGGCGGGGCCCTGGTGTGCGCGCTGACGCTGGACATCTCGCCCACCATGTTCCTGAACATCTTCAGCCAGGACATCGAGCTGCGGCATTTCATCCTGGGCATCGCCAAGGCCCCGGTGTTCGCCTTCCTGATCGCCGTCATCGGCTGCCAGGAGGGCTTCAAGGTCAGCGGCAGCGCCCAGTCCGTGGGCGAGCACACGACCTCCGCGGTGGTGCACTCCATCTTCATCGTGATCCTGATCGACGCCCTGGCCGCCCTGTTCTTCATGGAGATGGGATGGTAGAGGCGCAGCGCAAGCCCATCATCCAGGTGCGCGACCTGAGCAACCGCTTCGGCGACCACGTCGTGCACGAGCACCTGGACATGGACGTGTATCCGGGCGAGATCGTCGGGGTGGTGGGCGGCTCGGGCACCGGCAAGTCGGTGCTGCTGCGCTCCATCCTGGGCCTGCGCCCGCCCTCCGGCGGCACGGTGCGCATCTTCGACCAGGAGATCGGCGCGCTGTCCTCCGACGACCGCTCGCGCCTGGAGCGCCGCCTGGGCGTGCTCTTCCAGCAGGGCGCGCTGTTTTCCTCCCTGACCGTGGTGGAGAACGTCGCCATGCCGCTGATCGAGCACATCGGCCTGTCCCGGCCGCAGGCCGAGCATATCGCCGCCATGAAGATGGCGCTGGCGGGCCTGCCGGCCAATGCCGCCGGCAAGTATCCGTCCGAGCTGTCGGGCGGCATGATCAAGCGCGCCGCCCTGGCCCGCGCCCTGGCCCTGGATCCGGAAATCCTCTTCCTGGACGAGCCCACCGCCGGCCTGGACCCGATCGGCGCGGGAGATTTCGATCAGCTCATCCTGACCCTGCGCGACGCGCTGGGTCTGACCGTCTTTCTGGTCACGCACGACCTGGACACGCTCTACACCATCTGCGACCGGGTCGCCGTGCTGGCGGAAAAGCGCGTGCTGGTCAACGACACGCTCAGCCGTGTCGAACAAGTCGATAACGCCTGGATCCGGGAGTATTTCCAGGGTCCGCGGGGGAGGGCCGCCCAGCAGGCCCAAAGCCGACGTCAGGAGCATTCTTAATGGAACCTCGCGCCCATCATGTATTGATCGGGGTCTTTACGCTGCTGGTCGCCACGGCCGCGGTGCTGTTTTCACTCTGGCTGGCCAAGGCCGGCCGGGACGCCGAGACCCGCGACTACGAAATCGTCTTCCTGGAAGGCGTGCGGGGCCTGTCGCGCGGCAGCGCGGTGCAGTACAATGGCCTGCGCGTGGGCGAGGTGCGCTCGCTGCGGCTGGATCCCGATGACCTGCAGCGCGTGCGCGCCCGCATCACCATCCAGGCGGCCATCCCCATCCACGAAGACACCCGCGCCCGCCTGGCGCTGGCCGGCATCACCGGGCAGTCCGTCATCGAACTGAGCGGCGGCACGCCCAACAGCCCCTTGTTGCCGGCCACGGACGGCAAGCTGCCCGTGATCGTGGCCTCGCCCTCGCCTCTGGCCCAATTGATGGCGGGCGGCGAAGAGCTGATGAGCAAGATTTCCAGCCTGCTGGACAATGCCAACCATTTCCTGTCGGCCGAGAACTCCCAATCCATTTCCGCCAGCCTGCAGCAACTGGAGAAGCTGATGGGCCAGCTGTCGCAGGCCGGCGAAGGCGTGCCCGAGCTGATCGGCAAGCTGTCGGCCGCCAGCGAGCAGGCCGCCGCGCTGCTCAAGTCCACCCAGGGGCTGGTGGACCGTCAGGGCGCCCAGGCCATGAACGCCATCCAGAAATCCATGGACGATTTCAGCCGGGCCACGCAAAGCCTGGACAAGCTGGTGCGGGACAACGCGGCGGCCGTCGGGCGCGGCGCGCAGGGCCTGACCGAGATCGAGCCGACCCTGCGCGAGCTGCGCCAGGCCCTGGCGGGCCTGCGCGCGGTCACTTCCCGACTGGAGGACAACCCGGCCGGCTATCTGCTGGGCCGCGACAAACTACAGGAGTTCACGCCATGATTTCCGTTGTTGCGCGCCGTCTGGCGCTGGGCGCCATCCTGGGCGGCGCCGCCCTGCTGACGGCCTGCTCCGTGCTGCCCGCGCCCGAGTCGCTGACGTATTACCAGTTGCCCGCCGCCGCGCTGGCGGCCCAGCCGTCCGACCCGGCCCGTCAGGCGCTCATCCTGCAGGTGGACCGCCCCTATGCGGACCGCGCGCTGGCCAGCCCGCGCATCATCGTGCTGCCCGACGGCAACCAGCTCAGCGCCTACCAGGGCGTGCGCTGGAGCGACGATGCGCCCACCCTGCTGCGCAATCGCCTGGCCGGGGCCTTGCGCGACGCCGGGCAGTTCCGCGCCGTGGCGCTGGACAGCGACGCCCTGGTGGCCGATTGGGAGCTGAGCGGATCGCTGAATGCGTTCCAGGTGGCTTATGTGCAGGGCGCGCCGCGCGTGCGCATCCAGTTCGACGCCAATCTGCGCGACCAGCGCAACGGCGTCCTGCTGCAGACGCGGCGCTTCACGCTCGAAGAGCCCGTGGGCGGTACGGCGGTGCCGCAGGTCGTGCAGGCCTTCGGCCGGGCCGGCGACGCGCTGGCCCTGGAGATAAGCCAATGGCTGGGTTCGATTCCGGTCAGGACGGGGCTGCGTTGAGGCCATGTACGAGTCGCGCAATCAGCCCCTGATCAGTTGGCGGCGCTTCGTCCTGCGCCTGCTGGTGCACGCCGCGTTCGGCGTTCTTTTCGTGGCCCTTTCCTTGCTGCTGGGGGCACTGGGCCATGTCTGGCTGGAGGAGAACGTGCACTGGCACGATGCGGCCCTGAACGCCGCCATGATTGCGGGCGGCATCGGCCCCCTGATCCTGCCCGAGACCGTGGCCGGCAAGTTGTTCTTCGCGTTCTACGGGGCCTACGTCAGCCTGGTGCTGGCCGCCACGTTCGGCCTGATCATCGCCCCGGTCCTGCATCGGGTGCTGCACGCCTTCCACCTGGAAGACTGAGCCGGGTCCGGCTTGGAAGGCGCCGCCTCAGCATTGGGCGGCGTTTTCTTTTTCCAGGCGGGCGATCAGGGCGGGCAGTTCGTCCATGCGGCGGAAGGTCTGGCGCACGCCCGCCAGCCGCATTTCTTCTTCGCGTCCGGCCACGGGGCAGTAGCCCAGCACGGTGGCGCCGGCCGCCATGCCGGCCGTGGCGCCGGTGACGCTGTCCTCCACCACCACGCAGCGGGCCGGGTCCACGCCCAGTCCCCTCGCCGCTGCCAGGTAGACGTCCGGGTAGGGCTTGTTGCGCGCAGTCTCGGCGCCGCTGTAGACGTGGCTTCCGAAATAGTCGCTCAGGCCGGTCTGCCCCAGCTGCAGGGTGAGCTTGGCGCGGTCGGCGCCCGAGGCGCAGGCGATCATGCCGGGTTTCTCGCGCAGGATGGCTTCGATGGCCGCCTTGACGCCGGGGATGGGCATGACCTCGCCGGACAGGGCATGGTTGCGGCGCATCCGGAAGGCCATGACCCATTCCATGTCCAGGTCCTTGCCCGTCATCTCGCGCACCACGGGCAGCTCGTCCGGCAGGGCCTTGCCGATGAACCAGTCGTAGCACTGGTCGTAGCTCATCACCCAGCCTTCTTCCTCCAGCATGTCGCGCAGCACGCGGACCGTGATGGGTTCGCTGTCGACCAGCACGCCGTCGCAATCGAAGAGCACAGCGGAGAACGTCATGGGTGAAACCTTTGCATCCAGAAACCGGGGGAAGTATCAGATGATACAGCAGGAGGAGGGGCAAGCGTATTTCAGCAGCAAAAACAAGGGGCTGCAGGCAATGTTGCATATTTTCCTAAGTGAAAACCCCAAGTCTTAAATAATTGAGTATTCATATATTCATTTCTAAAATAAATGCTCATAAGAAATCTTTCTTCGGGGATATCCGTCATGATTACCAAAACGACTCGAGTGGCGGCAGCCCTGCTGCTGGCGATGGGGATGGCCGGCGCCCAGGCGGCTGAAGTCACGCTGAAGGCGGTGTCGGTCTTTACCATGGACACCTTCTTCACCAAGCGCTTCAAGCAGTTCGTGGACAAGGTCAACGCCGAGGGCAAGGGCCTGGTGCAGATCAACGTGATCGGCGGCCCGGAAGCGATTCCGCCGTTCGAAGTGGGCAACGCCCTGCGCGCCGGCGTGGTGGATTTCGCCAACACCACGGCCGTGTTCCACGCCAACCTGGTGCCCGAGGCGCTGGCCCTGACGCTGACGGAAAAGCCCATGAGCGAGCTGCGCCGGAACGGCGGCTACGAGTTGATGGACAAGATTCACCGCGAGAAGGCCAACATCACCTGGCTGGCCCGCACGACCGACGGCCTGCAGTACCACATCTACACCAACAAGCCCGTGACCTCGGCCGACCTGTCCGGCTTCAAGCTGCGCGGCGTGCCGGTCTACCTGGCGTTCTTCCGCGAGATCGGCGCCACGCCCCTGCAGATTCCGCCGGGCGAGGTCTACACCGCCCTGGAGCGCGGCGTGGTGGACGGCTATGGCTGGCCTTCGGTGGGCGTGATGGAAATGGGCTGGCATGAAAAGACCAAGTACCGCGTCGAGCCGGGCTTCTACAACGTGGAAGTGGGCTTTTTCATGAACCAGAAGAGCTGGGAAAAGCTGGACGACGAGCAGAAGGCCTTCATGCGCAAGCAGATCGAGTGGATGGAGTCCCAGAACGTCACCGAGCACCAGATGGCGATCGACGAGAAGGCGGCCACGGAAAAAGCCGGCGTGCAGCCCCTGGTGCTGGAGCCTGAAGTGGCGCGCGCCCTGCGCACCAAGGCCTACGAGGCCGGCTGGGCGGGCATCGACAAATCCAGCCCCAAGTATGCCGCGCAGCTGCGCGAGCTGTTCGGCGGCTACCAGCCCTGACGGAATCGTTTCAAGCGGCCTGAATGTGGACATTGCGCCCTGGGTGCAGTGTCCACTTTTTGATGGCGCACATCCGGCCGGCCCATTCCGGTCCTGTCATTCACCTTGTTCTGCGGAGAAGACGACATGTCTGCTGCAACCTCTCCGGAAGGCGCGCCTTCCAATCCGGCGTGGGGCCGTCCCTACGCGCTTCTGATGCATGCCTGCGGCGCCGTGGCGGCCCTGACCTTCGGGCTGATGAGCCTGCTGGTCTGCGCCGACGTGGTGCTGCGCAACCTGGGCTATGACGTGCTCTCCACCAGCGTGGAGATCACCGAGTACATGCTTATCATCGCCACCTTCGTGGCAGCGCCCTGGGTGCTGTACCTGGGCGGGCACATCCGCATCGACGTGCTGTTCAACACCTTGCCCCAGGGGGCGCAGCGCGCTCTGGACCTGGTCTCCAATCTGCTGGGCCTGGCGGTCAGCGCCGTGCTGGCCTGGCAATGCGCGGCCGTGGCGCTGGACGCTCATGAACAGGGCGCCATGGTGTTCAAGGCGCTGGTGTTTCCGGAGTGGTGGCTGAACCTGCCGCTGCTGTTCGGCGCGGCCATGCTGGCGCTGGAGTTCCTGCGCCGCCTGCTGTCTACCCCCGCCACGCAAGGAGCCTGATCATGGAATGGCAAATGGCATTGATCCTGATGCTGGGATCGCTTTTCCTGCTGATGGCCATCGGCACGCCGGTGGTGTTCGCCTTCCTGTCGGTCAATCTGCTGGGCGCCTGGCTGTTCCTGGGCGAGGCCGCCGGCCTGGCCCAGTGGGCGCGCAACACGACCGCGTCGATAGGCAGCTTCTCGCTGACGCCCATCCCCTTGTTCGTGCTGATGGGCGAGGTGCTTTTCCATACGGGTCTGGCCTTCAAGGCCATTGATTCGATCGAGCGCATGATCTCGCGCGTGCCCGGCAAGCTGTCCATCGTCAGCATCCTGGGCGGCACGACCTTCGCCACGCTGTCGGGCTCGTCCATCGCCAATACCGCCATGATGGGCGGGGTGATGCTGCCCGAGATGCTGCGCCGCGGCTACCACCCCACCATGGCCATGGGGCCCATCATGGCGGTGGGCGGCATCGCCATGCTGATCCCGCCGTCGGCCCTGGCCGTGATGCTGGGCAGCCTGGCCGGCATCTCCATCGAGCGCCTGCTGATCGGCGGCATCCTGCCCGGCATGCTGATGGCTCTGGGCTTCCTGGCCTACGTGGTGGTGCGCAGCCGCCTGCGTCCGCAGGACGCGCCCATGAGCGAAGATGATGCGCAGACGCGCCTGAAGGGCTGGGCGCTGTGGAAGCCTTTCGTGCTGAACGTGGTGCCGCTGCTGGGCATCTTCGTCGCCGTGGTCGGCTCCATGCTGGCCGGCTGGGCTTCGCCCACGGAATCGGCCGCCATCGGCGTGCTGGCCTCCGTGCTGGCCACCATCGCCTACCGCGCCTTGACCATGAAGGCGCTGTGGAAGAGCCTGATCGAGACCGCCAAGGTGTCCGTGGTGATCCTGTTCATCCTGGCCGCCTCCACGACTTTTGCGCAACTGCTGAGCTTCTCGGGCGCCAGTGCGGGTTTCCTGGGCATGATCAAGGACTACAACCTCTCGCCCTTCGTGCTGGTGGTCTGCATGTTGCTGGTGCTGCTGGTGATGGGCATGGTGCTGGACCAGATCTCCATGATGATGATCGCGCTGCCTTTCTTCATGCCCCTGGCCCTGGCCGCCGGCGTGGACACGGTCTGGCTGGGCGTGATGATCCTGATCGCGCTGGAGATCGGCCTGTTGACTCCGCCCTTCGGCCTGCTGCTGATCGTGATGCAAAGCGTGGCTCCACCCTCCATCCGCCTGCCGCAGATCTACAGCGCGGCCGTGCCCTTCCTGGTCATCGAGATCGGCGTGCTGGCCCTGGTGCTGTTCATCCCCTGGATCGCCCTGGGCCTGCCCGGCCTGATCGGGTGATGCGACTGCCGGACGCCCGGTCTCCGGGCGTCCGCAGTTCGCTGGAAAGCGGAAAGGCCTCCCTTCGGGGAGGCTTTTTTGCTTTATGGCAGGGGATGCGGGCGCGGCACGCCATTTAGTTGAAGCAGGGAATGGCGTGGTTTTCTTGAATAGCCCCTGTCCCTGCAGCCGGCCTGCGGCGAGGGCCCTGACTCGCCCGCGGCCAGGGCACCTGTGCGCAGCACCGGCAAGCCGTCAGCCCAGGCTGGCCCCTCAGGCTCCTGGACGGCGTCTTCACAAAGCCCATCCCTGGCAATCGAACAGCTCGCTTGTCGGAGTTTTGCATCAAGCCATATTCCATCTGCCTGGGAAAAGCGGATTTATCCCTGCACAGGCTCCGCATGAATCCCGCCCTCCCGCATCACCAGCCGCACGGTGTCGCCGCGCTGGATGTGGGTGTCGTGCAGGCGGGCGATCAGCATGGGACCGGCCGCGCTGGCGATGGTGGCCAGCAGCAATATGTCGGCCTGGCCCTCGGGGCCGCGCTGCAGGCTGTGGGTCAGCTCCTGCACCGTGCCCGAATCGCAGGGCTCGGGCTGGAAGTCGGCGCCGTGGCAGCGCGGGCACAGGTGGCGGGCGGGAAAAACGCGATGTTCGCAGCCCAGGCAGCGGAAAACAGTGGGACTCATGACAAGGACTCCAGGATCAGGGCGGTGGAACACATGCCGTAGCGGTACTCGACCATGCCGTAGCCGGTCACCAGGCCGAAGCGGGCCTGCGGCACCTGGCGCTCGCCCGCCTGGCCGCCCAGCTGGCGCATGACCTCCACCAGGCCGTGCAGGCTGCAGGCCGCTCCCGCCTGGCCGGCCGACAATTGGCCGCCGGACGTGTTCAGGGCCAGGCGGCCGGCGGCGATGTCCTCATGGATGAAGCGCTTGGCGTCCTGCGCCTGGAAAAAGCCCAGGTCCTGCAATTGCGCCAGCACCATCACCGGGTAGTCGTCGTAGATGCTGACCACGTCCATGTCCGCCGGGCTCAGGCCGCTTTGCGGCCACAGGTCCGGCGCCAGGCGCGCCAGGCCCGTGCTCAGGCCGTCGCCCTGCTGGTCGTCGATATTGTGCAGGCCGCGCAGCGCGCGCACCGTGATGGCGGGCCGCCCTTGCGCGGCCGGATGATCCTGGCGCGTCACGATGAGGGCGTTGGCGCCGTCCACCACGGGCACGCAGTCCAGCCGGCCCAGCGGCCAGGACACGTCCGGCGCGTTCAGGTAGTCGTCCAGGCTCATGGGCGAGCGGTAGACGGCTTGCGGATTCAGCGCCGCCCACTGGCGCTGGCGCATGACCAGGGCGCCGTAGTCGGCGCGCTCCAGGCCAAGCGCGCGCATCTGCGCGGCCGTGAGCATGGCGAACACCTGGTTGGGGCTGCCCGCGCCCAGCGGGCGCAGGTGGTCGCGCGTGGTCTGGTTGTAGTTCTCCACCAGGCGGCGGAAGTCCTCGGGCTCGAAGTGGTCGCCGGCCACGATGGCGATGGCGCGGGCGTCGCCCGCCTGCACCGCGCGCATGGCGTGCTGCAGGATGTTCAGGCCGCTGGCCCCGCCATTGCTGTCGTCCATGATCCAGCGCGGCTGCAGGCCCAGCTTCCAGGCCAGGTCTATGGCCCGGTCCGGGCCGTGCGTGAAGGAAGCCACGCCCAGTCCGTCTATGTCGCTGGCGCGCAGGCCGGCTTCCTCGAGCGCCTGGCGGAAAGCCAGGGCCAGCAGCTCGGACGTGCTGCGCTGGCCGCGCCGCGTGTAGCCGACTTCCGTGGCGCCCAGCAGGCGCACATTGCCCAGATCGAATTGGCTTGTCATGCAGGGCTCCCGAATCAGCGGCGGCGGACCTGGTAGCCGGCTTTCTCCCTGTCCCAGGTGGCCGGACCCACGCCGCGGTCGCGCAGTGCGAACTTCTGGATCTTGCCGTTCTCGGTGGTCGGCAGGCGGTCGGTGAATTCGATGAAGCGGGGCACGGCGAAATACGGCAGGGTGCGCTCGCAATGGCCCAGCAGCTCTTCACAGCTTACCTGCGCATCGGGCCGCAGCACAATCATGGCCATGACCTCGTCCTCGGCCAGCTCCGACTTGGCGGCGTAGACGGCCACCGTCTGCACGGCCGGATGGCTGGACAGCGCCTCTTCGACCTCGAAGGAAGAAATGTTCTCGCCGCGGCGCCGGATCATGTCCTTCAGGCGGTCCACGAAGCGGTAATAGCCGTCGGCGTCGCGCACCACCCGGTCGCCGGTGTGGAACCACAGGTTCTTCCAGGTCTCCACGGTCTTTTCAGGCATGCCGTAATAGCCCAGGGCGAAGGCATAGGGCTCGTCGGCGCGCAGCAGCAGCTCGCCCACCTGGCCGTCGGGCAGTTCATTGTCGTTCTCGTCCACGACGCGGGCCTGGAAGCCGTCGGACAGGCGGCCCATGTAGCCGTTGCGCTGTTCCTCGATGCCGCGCCCCATCACGTAGTTGGTCTCGGTGGAACCGAAGCCGTCCAGCAGGCGCATGCCGCAGCGTTCCAGGAATTGGGTGTGGAACTGCTCGGGCACGCCGGGACCCAGGGCGATGCGCGTCTTGTGCAGTTTTTCAGCAGGCGTGACCGGCTTGGACAGCAGGATGGGCACCATGGCGCCCAGCAGGTAGGTGATGGTGGCGCCGGTCTCGTGCAGGGCGTCGAAGAAGCGGCTGGCCGAGAAACGGCGGTCCGCCACCATGCAGGCGTCGCTCACCAGGGCCTGGAAGAAGGTGTTGAGCGCATTGGTGTGGAACATGGGCAGGCAGGTGTAGAGCACGTCGTCAGGCCGCATGCCCAGCTTGCTGGCCGTGTAGATGCCCCACCAGTAGAACTGGGCATGCGGACACTGCACGCCTTTGGACGGGCCGGAGGTGCCCGAGGTGTACAGGATGGCCAGGGTGTCGCCAGGAGCAATGTCGGCCGGTTCGCAATAGTCGCCGGGCGCGGGCAGTTCGCAGGCGGGCACGTCCAGCGGCTGGGCGGCCTCTTCGCCGGGGATCAGCCAGGCCTGCGCCACGGCGGTGGCGCCCAGGTCGACTTCGGCCAGCAGCGGCGTCAGGTCGGTCTCCACCACCAGCAGCGTGGCGCCGCTGTTGCTCAGGATATGCTGCAGCTGCGCGCCGCGCGAGGCGGTATTGATGGGCACCACGATGGCGCCCAGCCAGCCGCAGCCCAGCACCATGTCCAGGAATTCGCGGCGGTTGGTGCACAGCAGGGCCACGCGGTCCCCGCGCCGGATGCCGGCGGCGGCCAGACGGCTGGCGCTGGCGGCGGCCGCCTGCAGGGTCTGCGCGCCGGTGTAGCTGCTGCGGCGATCCGAGAACAGCGGCGCATCGCCCATGCGTTCGGCTCGCAGGCGCAGCAGCGCCGGCACGGTGCGCTGGGCGGCGGGCAAGGAATACAGCGGCAGTTGGGAAGCGGGAATCGAATGGGCTTGCATGGTTTGTCTCCCGGCGGCCGCGTGAAACGGAGGCGGCGAGCCGATTTATATGGGTGGAATCACTAATACCGGACAAACAGTATACTGCAATATATTATTTTCAAATTCATTTCCTCAGCCGGAAAAACCCGGAGTTCAGAGCGCGGCAAGGCGGGGCACATCGTCGCTGCGCCGTCCGGAAGAAATCGGCCATGGGGTGGAGGAGACAGGCGTTGCGCAACCCCAAGGGGAGCCTGGCCTGCGAGTGCGTCCGCGCAAGCGGACATGACAATGACCTTGAACGAGCCCAGACGGGCTCCGGGGATGAACTATGAAGTTGTGGCTTAAATTCGCAACCTGCTGCGCAGTGATGCTGGGCGCCCAGGCCCATGCCCAGGACAAGAACGTGACCCTGGTGGTGCCCTATCCGCCAGGCGGCGCCGCCGATCAGCTGGCGCGCGTGATCTCCCAGGAGATGGGCACGCGCTTCGGCCAGAAGGTGATCGTGGAGAACCGTCCGGGCGCCGGCGCCCAGGTGGCCATGAACGTGGTCAAGAACGCCAATCCGGCCGCCATGGGCACGGTGCTGTTCCTGGCCGACAGCGGCGCTTATTCGCTGAACCGCCACCTGTACAAGCGCCTGAACTACAACGTGGCCACCGACCTGGTGCCCATGACCCTGGCCGCCAAGGCCCCTGTGTTCCTGCTGGTGAACAAGGACAGCCCCTACAAGAACGTGCAGGACCTGGTTGCGGCCGGCAAGCAGCAGGAACTCACCTACGGTTCGCCCGGCATGGGCACCGGCACCCATCTGCTGGGCGAGATGCTGCGCAAGGAAACGGGCGCGCGCCTGGTGCACGTGCCGTACAAGGGCGCCGGCCCGGCTCTGATCGATGCCGTCAGCGGCCAGATCGATTTCATCTTCGACGTGCTGACCGGCAGCCGCGGCTTCCTGGAAGACGGACGCCTGCGCGCCATCGCCGCCGCCACAACCGAGCGCAGCCCGCTGCGCCCCAATGTGCCCACCATTGCCGAGAGCGGCATCCCCAATGTGGCCTTCACGATCTGGTGGGGCATTTCCGCCAAGGCCGGCACGCCCGCCGACGACGTCTCGCGCCTGACCGAGCAACTGACGGCCGTGCTCAAGGAGCCCGAAGTGGTCAAGAAGTTCGTGGAGTTCGGCATCGAGATCCAGCCCTCGACTCCGCAGGAGTTTTCCGAGCTGATCGAGCATGACGCCAAAGCCATGGGCCCCATGATCCAGTCCTTGAACATCACCCTGGACTGATCAAGCTGCAGTGAAGAAAGGCCGGCTTTAGCCGGCCTTTTTTATTGGGTCCCGTCCTGAATCCGCCGGGCGGCTTGTTGAGCGCAGGCAGGAGGGCCGCGCTCTACCCTCAAGGCTGAGCGCGGCATGGGCTTGTCGTTACACGGGGCTTGTTTGCCTGGCGTGACTGCTGGCCGTCAATGCCGCCGGCATGGACCTGGCGCCGCGCCCAGCCTGGAGCTTGAATACCGCCACGGCCTGCACCAGATTCTGCGCCTGGCTCTTGAGGCTGCCGGCGGCGGCCGCCATTTCCTCGACCAGCGCGGCGTTCTGCTGGGTGACCCCATCCATTTGCGCGACGGCTTCGCCTATCTGGCTGACGCCAGTGCTCTGCTCGCTGCTGGCGGCGCTGATCTCGCCCATGATGTCGGTGACGCGGCGGATCGAGGCCACCACATGCGTCATGGTCTCGCCCGCCTTGTCCACCAGCTGGGCGCCCTGGCCCACGCGCTCGACGCTGGCGGTGATCAAGTCCTTGATCTCCTTGGCGGCCTGGGCGCTGCGCTGGGCGAGGGAACGCACTTCGCCGGCCACGACGGCGAAACCCTTGCCTTGTTCGCCAGCGCGGGCGGCTTCCACCGCCGCGTTCAATGCCAGGATGTTGGTCTGGAACGCGATGCCGTCGATGACGCTGATGATGTCGGCAATCTTCTGGCTCGACGCATTGATGCCTTTCATGGTGTCCACCACTTCGGCCACCACGCTGCCGCCTTGCTCGGCCACGGTACTGGCGTTCATGGCAAGCTGGTTGGCCTGGTGCGCGTTGTCGGCGTTCTGCCTGACGGTGGCGGACAGTTCCTCCATGGACGCGGCCGTCTCTTCCAGCGCGCTGGCCTGGCTTGCGGTACGCGCGCTCAGGTCGTGGTTGCCCTGGGCGATCTGGGAGCTGGCGGCCGCCACCGAATCGCTGCCCTGGCGCACCGTGGAGACGACCTCCACCAGGCTGGATTGCATGCGTCCCAGGGCGCTCATGAGCTGCGCCACCTCGTCGCGGCCGCTGGCGACGATCTGGTTCGTCAGGTCGCCCCGCGCCACGTCGTCGGCCACTTGCACCGCCTGGCGCATGGAGGCGATCACGCTGCTGAACATGCTCCACAGCATCATGAAGAACAGGCCCAGCGCGGCGGCGCCGCTGATCAGCTGGATCATGACCCAGCGCGCCGCGGCATCTTGCGCGGCCGCGATGGCGCCGCTGGTGCGGGCGTCCAGCAACTGGAAGAAGGCGCTCACGGGTTCCATGATCCTGGCCTTGGTGCGGTGATAGTCGGCGTTGTTGACCAGTTCGCGCGCCTTGTCCAGGTCGGGTTCCCCCTTGACGAAGCCGCCCGTGCCGTCGGGCGCCAGACCCTTGACCAGGTTCATGGCCTGCATTTCAGTCTGGGCCAGGGCGGTCGATTTGTCGGCGGCCTCGCTGAGCTTGGCCATTTCGGCATCGGAAAAGCCGGCCTGCCGCATCATGTCCAGCAGCGCCACGGCCGGACCGCTCTGGCCGGGCACCGCAATGTCGGCGGCGCGGAAATCCCAGTAGATGCCTTCGTAGCCGGCCGGGCGGGGCAGCTTGCCGGCGCGGATGTCGACGACCTCCTTGTATTGCTTTTCCCAGCGTTCATCGCCCGTGCTCACATAGGTGCGGACCAGCCGGGTAAGGTCGTCGGAGTTGTGGCGCAGTTCGTTGGCCAGCATGTAGGAGGCATAGCGTTGCTGATAGGCCTGTGCTACAGCGCCGGTGGCCTGATTGACGTTCCATTGCGTCACGGCCAGGATGCCGATGACGACCAGGAGCAAGCCTGCCAGAACCATCAGTTTCTGGCGCAGGCGCAAATTATTGAGGAAGGACATGGTGCGCCTTTTTTGTCGTATCAAGATGGCCGGATGCATGACATCGGGCCGTTGGAAGGGGCTGCCCTGCTGCGTTTGCCTAGGATTCTCGCTGCAAGGCGGATACGGTTACGACATCGGTTTTTAGGGCTTTAGTCCGGCCTTATTGGGGTTTTCATCAGGCCAGCAGCTCGGCCTGTTTCACGCAGTAGGCGGCGCTGCAGATCAGCAGGTTCTCGTGGATCAGCGCGGCCGCCTCGTCTGCCTGGCGCTGGCGGAAAGCCTGGCAGATGCCCTGGGCGCGCTGCAGGGTGCCCAGGCGGAAGTCCGCGTCCTGCAGGCAGGCGATGCGGGCCTGGTCGGCGCGGTCGTGCAGGCGCTCCATGGTGTCCACCAGTTGCTTGTTGGGCACCATGTTGATCCAGGCGCTGCGAAAGGACCAGTTGGCCTGGATGTTGTCCAGCGGATCGCCCTGCTGGTGGGTGGCCTCGATGCGCGCCACGGCGTGTTCCATGGCCAGCAGACCCATGGCGCTCTGGTTCTGGCAGGCGAAGCGGGCGGCGGCCGGCTCCAGCAGCAGGCGCACGGAGAAGATGTCCTCGATGTCCTGCGGGGTGTAGACCTTGAGCACGAAGCCGCGCGAGGTGCTGTCCAGCATGCCCTCGTTCTTGAGCTGCAGCAGGGCTTCGCGCACGGGCATGCGCGAGACATTCAGGCTGGAGGCGATTTCGTTGTCCACCAGCCGCACGTCAAAGCCGATCTTGCCCAGGGCGATGTCCTGGCGCAGCATGCCGTAGACCTGTTCGCGGATATTGGGTTCGCGTTTCTTGTAAGGGGAAGCAGCCATGAATGCAGCGGCGCAAGGCGCGCGGAAAAAGAGAAGATGACGACGGGCTATAGGATAACAAGGAAGCGCGTCGGGCCGATCCGTTTTATGCTAGCGCTGGCGGGCCCGTCCCGGATGAGTACCCGGCGGGCGCCATGAACAATGGAACAGGAGGGCTGCCCGGTGCGCTGGCGGCATGTGGAAATCTTCGATGCGATCTGCCGGGGCGGGACCCTGACGGAGGCGGCGCGCCTGCTGCACATCTCCCAGCCGGCCGCCAGCAAGCTGCTGGCCACGGCGGAAATGCAGCTGGGCTTTCGCCTGTTCGATCGCGTGCGCGGCCGCCTGGTGCCGACCCGCGAGGCGGGCATCCTGGCCCCGCACGTGGCGCGCCTGCACCAGGAGCTGGGCGACGTGGGCCGGCTGGCGCGCAATCTGCGCTTTCATCATCAGGGCTTGTGGCGCATCGGCAGCAGCCCCGCCTTCGGCCTGGAGCTGCTGCCCGTGGCGGTGGGCCGCTGCCGCCAGGCCCATCCGGCCATGAGCTTCGAGCTGCGCACGCACCACAGCGGCGAGCTCCTGCAGGCTCTGGAAACCCGCGATCTGGACATGGTCGTCACCTTCGACCAGGGCGAGCACCCGGGCGTGCAGCGCCAGGTGCTGGCCGCGACGCAGCTGGTGCATGTCGCCCCGCCCGAGGCGCCCGCCCTGCGTACCTGGGAGGACATGGCGCAACGCTCCTTCATCGCCCTGGATGCGCATGATCCGATGGGCGCCATGGTGGAGCGCCTGCTGGAATCCCACGTGCCCGATTTCGCGCCGGTCATGCGGGTGCAGACGCATTACGTGGCTTGTTCGCTGGTACTGCAGGGAGCAGGCGAGGCGTTGGTGGACCTGGTCACGGCGCGCGCCATGCAGCGTCCGGGCCTGCGCCTGCATCGCCTGCCGCAAGCCCTGGACGTGCCCGTCAGCGTGCTGACCGTGCAGGACGACGCGGGTTCGGGCTCGCGCCAGGTCGTGCTGGATCACATACGCCAGGCCTTGCTGGAGTGCCGCTTTCCAGAGGAAGCAGCGTAGCCGTTCCATAACCCTGGGTTATGGAGCGCGGTGTTTTTTCATTGGCCCGCGCCGCGCCGGGCACGCAGAATACGGTCCAGTTATCGGGAGTACTCTGCATGCACGTTTGTATCATCGGCGCCGGCGTCATCGGCATGAGCACGGCTTTCATGTTGCGCCGGAAGGGGGTGTGCGTCACGGTGCTGGAGGCCGGGGCGCAGGTGGCCGGCGGCACCAGCTTTGCCAACGGCGGCCAGCTCAGCTACAGCTATGTGGCGCCGCTGGCCGATCCGGGCGTCTTCAAGGACTTGCCGCGCTGGCTGCTGAAGAAAGACTCGCCGCTGCGCTTCCGGCCCGCGCTGGATCCGCAGCAGTGGCGTTGGCTGGCCCAGTTTCTGCAGTTGTGCCGGGGCGACGTGGTGCGCCAGTCCACGGCGCAGATGCTGACCCTGTCCTACCTGAGTCGCGACGTGCTGCACGACTGGCAGGCCCGCTTCGGCCTGGAATTCGCCCACCAGGCCAACGGCAAGCTGATCGTGTTTCGCAGCGCCGGTCCTTTCGAGCATGCGCGCGAGCAGGCGCGGCTGCAGGCGGAGCTGGGTTCTTCGCAGCAGGTGCTGGAGGCGGACGAGGTGCTGGCGCTGGAGCCGTCTCTGCAGGCCCTGGGTTCCCGCCTGAAGGGCGCCATCTACACGCCCAGCGAAGAGGCGGGCGACACCCGGCTGTTCTGCGAAGCCTTGCACGCTCGTCTGCAGGGCGATGCGGACTATAGCCTGTTGCTGAATCAGCCTGTGCGCGGCTTCGTGCGCGAAGGGCACGACGTGCGCGCCGTGCTTACGCCGCAGGGAGAACTGGAGGCGGATCAGTTCGTGGTGGCCGGCGGCATGGGAACGGTGCCCTTGCTGCGCCAGTTGGGCGGACGGCCCCTGATCTATCCGCTCAAGGGCTACAGTCTGAGCCTGCCGCTGACCGGCCTGACCCAGCCTGTGCCTGCGATCAGCGTGACCGATTACGAGCGGCGCATCGTCTATGCTCGCCTGGGCGAGGTGCTGCGCATGGCCGCCATGGTGGACATCGGATTCGGCGGCCTGGACATTCCGCCTGCGCGCATGGCCGGGTTCAAGCAGCAGGTGAACGAACTGTTTCCCGGCCTGCCTCTGGAGCAGGCGCAGACCTGGGCGGGTCTGCGCCCGGCCACGCCTTCGGGAAAGCCGGTCATAGGGGCCAGCAGGCTGGCGGGAAGATTGTGGATCAATGCCGGGCATGGGGCCCTGGGTTTCACCCTGGCCTGCGGCAGCGCCGCGCTGCTGGCGGCGCGCATGCTCGGCGAGGCCGCGCCCATCGACGACGCGCCTTTCCGGCCCTGAGGCCGGCCCGCCTTAGACCGCCGCCCGCAGGCCGGGCGTGGCCCGGAACAGGGCGGCCAGGGCCAGCGAGGCGGCATATATGCCGGCCGCCAGCACGGGAATGGACCAGATGGCGTTGAAATCCAGCGCCGTGAACAGGTAGCGGTACATCAGGTCGATCAGCCAGGGATGGATGAGGTACACGCCCAGCGTCAGTTCGGCCAGGTGGCGGCTGACCGCGGGGCTGATCAAGGGCTGTTCCCAATCGCGCAGCAGCAGGATCAGCGCCAGGGACATGGGTATGACCGTGATGCTCAGGTAGTCGTAGAAATACGCCCCGGTCTGCAGGTCGTGCCGCGTGGCCAGGGCGTAGCAGCCCCAGGCCGTGCCGGCGATGGAGGCCACGAGCACGGCCAGGCTCAGCCAGCGCGGCACGGCCAGCGGCGCCTTGCGCACGAGGTAGCCCAGCAGGAAGTAAGGCAGGTAGGACAGGAACCAGGTGAAGAACGGCGTGGAATTGGTCTTCAGGTCCGCGCTGCTGAGCGTGCTGAGGGCCGACAGGGCGAAAGCCGCCGCCGTGAGGGCGGCCAGGTGCCGCAGCCGGCAGGCCTGCACCAGACGCCGCAGAAAGGGCGTGAACAGATACAGGAACACGATCATGTACAGAAACCACAGGTGGAAATAGGGCCGGCCCTCCAGCAGGCGTTGCAGGTAGGGATAGGGCTCGGCCTGCGGCGTCCACCAGTGCTGCTTGAAGGCGGTCCACAGCAGGTAGAAGGCCGTCCAGAACAAGAGCGGCGCCAGGATGCGCGCGGCGCGCTTGCGGTAGAAACGGCTCATGCTTTCTTCGGGCCGGGGCTCCAGCAGCAGGGCGCCGCTGACCATGACGAAGACCGGCACGCACCAGCGGGTGGCGGCGTCGTACAGATTGCCGCTCCACCAGTCGGGACTGCCCAGCTCGGCGTTCAGCACCGCGTAGGCGGCGATGTGCAGCCAGACGACGGAAAATATGGCGACGATGCGGGTGTTGGTGATCCAGTTCATGGGGCAGAGCCTGTGCTTGTCGGACCACTTCATCCTAACGGCCAAACGTTTCCGGTTTGTCCCGCGAATACGGGATTTGGCGTCCAGATTTGACCGGATGTGTCCGGGCGCGGCGGCACTCAGTCCCACGCGGGGGCCAGGCCCTCGGGATCGACTTCGCGGCTGTTGCGCTCCAGCGCGGCGATCTGCGCCATGTCCTGGGCATCGAGCTTCAGGTCGCGGGCCAGCAGGTTGCTGGCCAGGTTCTCGCGCTTGGTCGAGGACGGGATCACCGCATAGCCCAGCTGCAGCGCCCAGGCCAGCGCCACTTGCGCCACCGTGGCCTGGTGCTTTTGCGCGATCTGCGCCAGGACGGGATCCTTGAGCACTTTGCCGTAGGCCAGGGTCATGTAGGAGGTCACGGCGATGCCTTGCTCCTGGAGGAAAGCCGTCAGCTTGGCATTCTGCAGGTAGGGGCTCAGCTCGATCTGGTTGGTGGCGAGCTCGCTTTTGCCGACCGCGGAGATGGCCTGCTTCGTCAGTTCGATATTGAAGTTGGAGATGCCGATCTGGCGGGTCAGGCCCAGGGCCTTGGCCTCGGCCAGCGCTTCCATGTATTCGGACAGCTCGACGCCGTTGCCGGGGGCGGGCCAGTGGATCAGCGTCAGGTCCACGTAGTCGGTGCGCAATTTTTCCAGGCTTTCGCGCAGGCTGGGTACGAGCCTGGATTTCGCGTAGTTGTCGGTCCAGACCTTGGTGGTCACGAACAAGTCGGAGCGCGCTACGCCGCTCTGGGCGATGGCCTGGCCCACGTCGGCCTCATTGCCGTAGATCTGCGCCGTGTCGACGGCGCGATAGCCCAGGTCCAGCGCGTTGAGGACCGAATCGATCACGGTCTGGCCGGTCAGGCGGAAGGTGCCGACGCCAAAAGAAGGGATGCTCATGCAAGGCTCCTGTTATCAAGTCTAAGGTGGAAGCGGAACCCGGAGCGGGCCCGCCGCCCTGGATCACTTATCGATGGATTACAGTTTGCCTGTTTAATCTTTGCGGATTAAGCCTAGGTTTCGCCAAATACATTTGATTTTCAGTCAATAATCTTATGCTCCCGACCTCCTGCGAGCCTGGGCAGGGCGAAAAAAACCGGCCGCAAGAGCGGCCGGTTTGATGAGGGCGATGGCGCCTATTGCACCGAGATGCCGGCGTCTTCCACGATCTTGGCCCATTTCTTCAGTTCGCTATCCAGCAGGGCGTCCGCCTGGGCGGGGGTGCCGCCCAGAGTGGTGGCGCCCAGATTGGCCAGCTTATCCTTGACGTCGGGCTGGGCCAGGACCTTGTTCAGGGCCTGGTTGGCGCTGGCGATGATTTCGGGCGGCGTGCCTTTGGGCGCCAGCAGGGCGAACCAGGTGGAGGACAGCAATTCGGGGTAGCCTTGCTCCACCGTGGTGGGCACGTCGGGCAGCGTGGCCGCGCGCGTGGCGGAGGTCACGGCCAGCGCCTTGACCTGACCGGCCTTGACCTGGCCGACGATGCCGGGAATCAGTTGGAACATGGCCTGGATCTCGCCGGTGATCAGGTTGGTGGTGGCCTGGCCCGGGGCGCTGTAGGGGATGTGCAGCATGTTGGTGCCGGTCTGGGCCATGAACAGCTCGCCGGCCAGATGCATGGAGCTGCCGTTGCCGGTGGAGCCGAAGTTCACCTGGCCGGGATGCTGCTTGACGTAGTCCGCGAAGGACTTCACCGAGTCCACGGGCAGGTTGGGGCTGACGACCAGGATGTTGGGCACTTCGGCCACCAGGCCTATCATGTCGAAGCTCTTCTGCGGATCGAACTGCAGCTTCTGGTACAGGGCCGGGCTGACGGCCAGCGTGCCGGCCCAGGAGAACAGCAGCTTGGAGCCGTCGGGCTTGGCCGCCGCCGCGATGCCGGCGCCGATGTTGCCGTTGGCCCCGCCGTGGTTGTCGATGACGAAATTGCCGTTCAGCTCCTTGGCCAGCCCTTCGGCGATCAGGCGAGCGATGGAATCGCCCGTGCCGCCGCCGGCGGGTGCGGGTACGATAATCTGTACTGCCTTGCCGGCGGGCGGCCAGTCGGCGGCGGCCATGGAATTGAAAGCCAGGCCCAAGGCCAGGGTGCCCAGCAGGGCGCGCAGGGAAAATGACATGATGGATCCACAGAAAAAAGGCGTGCCGCCCGCTGACGCGGCGGCGTTTTACGCAATTAATTTATCATGACGCGACGCCATATAACCGTTTGATCTTATACGTTTAAATAATATGTTTATAAAGCTAAAAGTCGCGGCCGACGAGCCTCGGTATGATGGCAGCAGAATGCAGTCTGGGAGCATGACGGATGAATGTTGAATTCGATGGCATATGGGTCGTGGCGGTGCTGGCTGCGCTGGCGCTGGGCGGCCTGCTGGGCGCCTGGGTGCGCGGCCGCATGGCGGCGCCCGCGCTGTACGCCCTGGAGGATGAGCGGGCGCGCCTGGAGCGGGAGCTGGCCGCGACGCGCGATCTGTCCGAGCAGGCCAGGGACAGGGCGGCGGACCTGGAGAAGGAGTTGATCCGTCGTGATGCGGACCTGCGTGCGCAACAGGCCCGCAACCAGGCCATACGGGACGACCTGGACAGCAGCCGCGAGCAGATGCGGCTGCAGTTCGAATCCCTGGCGCAGCAGATCCTGGAAGCCAAGGGGCAAACCCTGCGCCAGGACAGCCAGCGCACCCTGGACGAGATGTTGCGGCCGTTCCGCGAGCAACTGGCGAGCTTCCAGTTGCGCGTCAATCAGGTGCATGACGAATCCGTCAAAGGCCAGGCCGCGCTGGGCGCGGAGCTGCAGCGCATGCAGGAGATGGGGCTGCGCATGAGCGCGGAGGCCCATTCGCTGGCGGTCGCCCTCAAGGGCGACAAGAAGACCACCGGCAACTGGGGCGAGACGCAGCTGGAAAAGACGCTGGAGGTGGCGGGCCTGGTGCGCGGCGTGCACTTCGACACCCAATGGCAGGCGCGTGACGAGCAGGGGCGCCTGCGCTACCCGGACTTCGTGATCCATCTGCCGCAGGACAAGCATCTGGTGCTCGACTGCAAGGTCTCGCTGGTGGACTACGACCGCGCCGTGCGCGCCGAGTCCGAGGCCGAGCGCCAGCAGAGCCTGCAGGCCCACGTCCAGGCCCTGCGCAATCACATCGACGACCTGTCCGCCAAGGACTACAGCGCCCTGCCGGGCCTGGGCAGCCCCGGCTTCGTCTTCATGTACGTGCCCGTGGAGGCCGCCTACATGCAGGCCCTGCAGCAGCACCACGGGCTGTTCGACTACGGCCTGTCCAAGAACGTGCTGATGGTCTCGCACACCACGCTGCTGCCCATCCTGCGCACCGTGGCCAATGTGTGGATGATGGTGCGCAGCAACGAACAGGCGCACGAACTGAGCCAGCGCGCCGGCGAGATCTACAACCAGGTCTCCCTGCTCGCCGAGCGCCTGAAGAAGCTGGGCGAGACCCTGGGCCAGGCGGGCAAGCACTACAACAGCACCGTCACGGCCCTGGCCGGCCAGCAGGGCCTGTACGGCAAGGTCAGCCGCTTCGCCGAACTCTCCGCCCGAGCCAACCGCAATCCGCCAGCCATCGAGCCTTGGCACGGGGACATCGAGCATGAACGGCTGGACTGGGTTTTGCGCGAGGAGGCCGGGCAGGAAGGGCGGAATGCCGCGTTATAAATCTACGCGATAGCAGGAGCTATTGCTGCGGTATATGTGTTCCCCGCGCGTGCGGGGATGACTCGTTTGACATCATCGGCAGTGCGCTTGGCGCGGGCCGATGTCGACAAGTTGTTCAGGCGTGCGCTGGTTCTCGAAAGGGCCGAACAACGGGACGCTTTTTGTGTTCAGCCTGCCAGAGGTCGTAATGAGACTGCATGGACAGCCACATTTCGGCGCTGGTGCCCAAGGCGTCTTTAAGGCGTAGAGCCATGTCTGCCGAGATGCCGGCCGAGCCGTTCAGAATTCGGGACAGCGCGGCGCGGGTGACCCCCAGCCGGGAAGCGGCTTCGGTGACGCTTAGTTCACCCAGGTACTCGCGCAAGACGAGACCGGGGTGTGCAGGGTTGTTCATACGCATGGTGTTCTCCTAGTGATAGTCCTGATAGTCCACCAGAATGGCGTGCTCGTCTTCGAAGTAGAAGGTCAGCCGCCAGTTGCCGTTGACGGATATCGCCCAGTGGCCATCGACTGGTTGGCCTTTGGGGTTTTGCCCCGCCAGCTTAAGAAGCTTCCATCCCGGGGCGTTCATGTCCTCGGGCTGGACTGCCGCATGCAGCGCAGTTAGCTGAATTTGCAGCCGTACGGCATGCTTGGCTTGGATGCCTGCTTTGGAGCCAGTCTCGAAGAAGGCTTGAAGCCCCTTGTGTCGGAAGCTTTTAATCATTTGTGTAGTGTATAGTATCGCTATACGTCGAGCAATGGCTTACTGCTTGGCTTGGGTGATGCAGATTGATGCAGAGCTCAGGCGGACGTGGCTGAGTTGGGCTCCAAGGCAAAGAGACGCTGTCCCACTGGTATGCAGAGTATCTCATTCGTATCCAGCCTGACCAATTTCATTGGGACATAGAAATCATCAGTCTCGTAGAGTGAATCGTATGTTTTGGCCGTTTGTTGAGAATTGGTCTGGCTCACTGTGGAAAATAATTAATGTGCTGGCTTCCAAAGACATGTGCGGGCTTGATACCGCTGAAAACTCCTTGTTGAGCAAACGAAGACAAATTCGTGAGGCTTGTTTGGAGTGTTCCCCGCGCAAGCGGGGATGAACCGGCCCTGGGCAAGACGACGCGCGACACGCTCGAGTGTTCCCCGCGCAAGCGGGGATGAACCGTGGTGCTGCAAAAGGCACTGTAATCGTCGTCTGTCTTCCCCGCGCAAGCGGGGAATGAGCGGTCAGGGCAACAGATTTCGGGCGTGTTCCTGGCGCACGACCTCCACCCATTGTTCGATGGGTTGCGGCGGGCTGAGCAGGTAGCCTTGCAGGGCGTGGCAGCCGCGGCGCAGCAGGAAGGCTTTCTGCTGCTCGTTCTCGATGCCTTCGGCCACCACGTGCAGGCGCAGTTGGCGAGCCATGGCCAGGACGGTGCGCACGATGGCGTTGGCGTCTTGTTCAAGGGGCACGCCCATGATCAGGCTGCGGTCTATCTTCAGCTCGTACAGCGGCAGGCGGCTGATGGCCGCCAGGTTGGAGTAGCCGGTGCCGAAGTCGTCCATGGAAAAGCGTATGCCCAGGCCGGTCAGTTCGCGCATCATGGTGCTGGCCGAGACGAAGTCCTCCATCAGCACGCCTTCGGTGATCTCGAAGATCAGGCGGTGGGCGGGCGCGCCGCTGCTCTCCAGGATCTGGCGGGTGCGGGCGGCGAAGTCGGGACGGCGGAACTGGATGGGGCTGACGTTGAGGGAGATGGGAAAGGCGGCCGGCTGGGTCTGCAGCAGCAGGTCGCAGACCGCGGCCATGATCCAGTCTCCCAGGGGCGTGATCAGGTCGGAGCTCTCCGCCAGGGGAATGAACAGGTTGGGCGTCAGGACGCCGCGCGTGGGGTGGTGCCAGCGCAGCAGCACTTCCGCGCCGCTGATGCGCCCCAGCTTGTCGTACTGTGATTGCACGAACAGGCGCAGTTGGTCCGAGCCTATGGCAAAGCTCAGGTCGTGCAGCAGCGTCAGATGCTCTTCCAGAGCTTCCTGCATGCCCGGTTCGTACAAGGTGATCTGGTTGCGGCCGCTTTCCTTGGAGCGGTACATGGCCGTATCGGCCTGGCGCATCAGTTCTTCGGCGCTCAGGGTCTTGTCGGTGATCAGCGCCAGGCCGATGCTGCTGCTGCTCAGATAGGAATGGCCTTCGATGATGTAAGGCTCTTCCAGGCGCGCGCGCAATTGTTCGGCAAAGTCCAGCGCCTGTTGCCGGCATTGGTCCAGGGAGCCCGGCCGCAGCATCTTCAGGATGACGAACTCGTCGCCGCCCAGGCGCGCCACGATGTCCTGCGCATCGATCAGCAGCGAGAGGCGGCGCGCCACCAGGCGCAGCAGCGAATCGCCGATGGCGTGGCCGCGCGCGTCGTTGATGTGCTTGAAGCGGTCCAGGTCCAGGAAGTACAGGGCGCTGGGTTTCTGGCAGGGTTCCACGGTCAGCAGATGCTGTTCCAGTCGTTGCAGCAGCAGGCGGCGGTTGGGCAGTTCGGTCAGCGGGTCGTAGAAGGCCAGGCGGTAGTTCTCCGACTGCGTGGCCTTCAGGGCCGAGATGTTCGTGGAGATCCCGTACAGCACCATTTGCTGCGTGTCCGGATCCCGCACGGGCATCTTGACGGAGAAGAACGTGGCCCGCACCTCGCCCTTGCGGTCGCGGACGATTTCTTCGGCGGCTACCCGCTCCCCGCTGTAGAGCACCTGCTCGTCGTTGCGGCGGAATTCGTTGATGGTTTGCTTGTTGGCGTACAGGTCCTGGTCGGTCTTGCCCACGATGCTCTGGGCGGTGTAGTTCAGGTCCTCGCACATCTTGCGGTTGGCGTACAGGTAACGGAAATGGCTGTCCTTGATGAAGACATAGGCGTCGATCGCATCCAGTACGGTGTGCATGCGGTGCTCGGTCCGCACCAGTTTCTGGCGCTGGCGGCGCAGACCGCCGCGCATCAGGTAGAGCGTCAGCAGGGCGACCGCCAGCAGCGCGGCCAGGATCGTCAGCGAGGGCATGATCCAGGGCTTGGGCGGCTTCTCGATCAGCCGTATGCCCCATTGGCTCAGTGTGTCGGTGTAGAAGGTATCGGCCTTGTCCTGCCATTGCTTGAGCTGTGCGTCGATGGCGGCCAGCAGTTCGGGATGGTGGCCCTTGGCGGTGACGTAGTAGGAACTGGTGGGCTCGAAGCGGATGGCGGTGTTCTTCAGGCCGTAGTCGCCGGCGTAGCGCAGGCCGAAGAGATGGCCCACCACGGCGGCGTCGGCCTGATCACGGCGCACCAGCTCCAGCGCGTCGGCCTGCGAGGAGGCCGTGACGATCTGGGCTTGCAGGTCCAGGTTCTCCAGGATGGCGTTCAACTGGGTCAGTTGCAAGGTGCCGGCCATGACCGCGATGCGCTTGCCTTTCAGGTCGTTGATGGCCCGGATCAGGGTGTCGTTGGCCGTGAATATCTGCGACCAGTCCTCCAGCGCCGGCGTGGCGTGGAAACTGTAGAGCGCTTCGCGCATGCGGTCGTGGGCCACGCCCGGCACCAGGTCGACCAGGCCGCTTTGCAGGGCATTGAGGCATTGCTGCCATTCGCACTGGACGGTTTCTATGGTCCAGCCCTGGCGCCGCGCGATCTCCAGCAGCAGCTCTCCCAGGATGCCCGCGGGCCTGGCCTGGCCGTTCAGGAACAGCTTGGGCGGATTGTCGTAGACGCCCACCCGTACCAGCGTGGGCTGGGCCTGCGCCGCCCCCGGCATGGCCAGCGGCGCCAGCAGGGCGATCACCGACCCACCCAGCGCGTAAGTCGCCCGGCGCAGCGCAAGATGAAGAAGGCGGGGCAGATTCATGATGAAAGGGCCGGAAAACAGGCAATCAGGGAGTAGGGCGGACATGCAACAATGGTGCGTCTAGATTAACTGAATATCAGGACGCGGGGCAGCGGCGCCCGCATCCCGGAATCAAATTGCAGGAGCAAGACATCGTGAGTCAGGAAACATTGGACGTTCGGGTCAGGGGCAAGGTGCAGGGCGTGGGCTTCAGGGCGGCCGCCGTGCGGCATGCGCATCTGTATGGGGTGAACGGCTGGGTCAGCAACGCGGCGGACGGCTCCGTGGAGCTGGTGCTGCAGGGCGACCCTGACCGGCTGGACCGTATGGTCAGTTGGCTGCACCGCGGGCCCGATCTGGCCGTGGTGGAACAGGTGGATCTGCAGCGGTCTTATTCGGACAAGCAATACGGGAGCTTCCAGATCCGCTGACCGCTTCCCCGGATCTTGGCTGGATATTTTAAATATTAAGCATTGATTTTGCTGCGTTTATCTGCGGGCAAACCCTGAGAAAACATTTGTTTTTTCAGTCCTTGTTCAGGTTAACATGCGTTTTATCCTGTTCCAGGAGACCTGTGGTGGACGCAATGGAACCCCTGGCCCGGCTGCAGCGCGCCTTGCCCGAGCTGACTCCCGAACTGCGCCGCGCCGCCCATTGGGTGGAGCAGCATCCGGTTGAAGTCGGCCTGTGGTCGATGCGCAAGCAGGCGCAAGCCCTGTCCCTGGCGCCGGCGACCATGCTGCGCCTGGCGCGGGCCGCGGGCTACGACAGCTACGACAGCTTCCGGGCGCCGTTCCAGCAGGCCTTGCACAACGGCACGGGCAGCATGGCCAGCCGGGCGCGCGGCCTGCAGGGCGGGCGGGAGAATCCGCGCCAGACCCTGGCCTTGCGCCATCAGCAGGAGTCCGCCCTGGAGTCGGTGCTGCGGCTCAATCCGGTGCCGGCGCTGGACGCGGCGGCACAATGCCTGCTGGAGTCGCGCAAGGTGGGGTTTCTGGGAATGGGGTCGAGCTTCGGCTGTGCGTTCCAGATGCATTACGCCTACCAGCTCATGCGCGGCAGCGGCGTGCTGCTCAACCGTTCGGCCGACGTCATCCTGGAACTGGAGGGCGCCCTGGGCAGGCAGTCCGTGCTGGTGGTGATCAGCCAGGCGCCCTATGTGCGCGCGGCGGTGCAGAGCATGCGCCAGGCCCGGGAGCGCGGCGTGACGGTGGTGGCGCTGACCGACAGCGCGCTGTCCCCGATCGCGCAGGGGGCGCGGCACGTGCTGCTGTTCGAGGCGGTGCCCGGCGAACGCCAGCCCGCGAGTTTTTTTCATTCCATGGTCGGCCCGGTAGCCTTGGCCGAGCATTTGCTGGCCCGCATCGCCGCCATGGGCGGCGATGCCGTGGTGCAGCGCCTGACGCGCATGGAATCCATGCTCCAGGCCCAGCAGATCTACTGGCGGGAGGCAGGCAGCGCTTGAGCGCGCCGGCCTTCTGCATGGACCCCGCCTGGGGGTCCGAACGCGACATTCCGGCGGCCCGCCTTCACAAGAGGACGGGCGCCAGACAGTGAAAACCGGCCCGAGTGCCGGCCATTAAACCGGGGACATCCCCAAAGGGAGAGAGAGTGATGCGTCACGTATTCAAAAAAACAGGCAAGAAAACGTCCTTGGCGCTGACCGCCGCCGCGGCCATGTGCGCCATGCTGGCCAGCCCGCTGCCGGCCAGCGCGCAGCAGAAGTTCGTGAGCATCGGCACGGGCGGAGTGACCGGCGTGTACTACGCGGCCGGCGGCGCCATCTGCCGGCTGGTGAACAAGGACCGCTCCGATCACGGCGTGCGCTGCTCGGTCGAATCCACGGGCGGCTCGGTGTTCAATGTGAACACCATCAAGGCCAAGGAGCTGGACCTGGGCGTGGTGCAGTCGGACGTGGGCTACAACGCCTACAACGGCGAAGGCCAGTTCAAGGATGCGGGCGCCTTCAAGAAGCTTCGTTCGGTTTTCTCCATCCACCCCGAGCCCTTCACGGTTCTGTCGCGCAAGGAAGCCAATATCCAGAAGTTCGAGGACTTCAAGGGCAAGCGCTTCAATGTGGGCAATCCCGGCTCGGGCACCCGCGCCTCCATGGACCAGTTGCTGCAGGCCATGGGCCTGGACAACAGCTTCTTCTCGCTGGCTTCCGAGCTGCGCCCCGACGAGCACGGCCCGGCTCTGTGCGACGGCAAGATCGACGGCTTCATCTACGGCGTGGGCCACCCCTCGGCCAACATCCAGGATCCCACCACGTCCTGCGGCGCCAAGCTCGTGCCGCTGACCGGCGCGGCGGTGGACAAGCTGGTGGAAACCTACCCCTACTACGCCAAGGCCACCATCCCCGGCGGCCTGTACCCCAACAATCCCGACGATACCCAGACCTACGGCGTGCTGGCCACCTTCGTCACCTCGGAAGACGTGCCGGACGAAGCGGTCTACACCGTGGTCAAGGCCGTGTTCGACAACTTCGACGACTTCAAGCGTCTGCATCCGGCGTTTGCCAATCTGAAGAAGGAAGACATGGTCAAGAACGGCTTGTCGGCTCCGCTGCATCCCGGCGCGGAGAAGTACTTCAAGGAAAAAGGGCTGCTGTAAATCCGCGTTGCCGCCGACCGGTTCAGGCCGGTCGGGGCAGGCGTGCCGGGCCGCTGCGGCGGCCTGCCTGAACCAGGACCGTCCCTTCGGACGGTCTTCCTGATCGGGCGCCCGCGGGCGCCGGTCCGGCCCGACCGGATCAAGAGCCAGGCTTTCCTGGAGACGAAGCGATGACACGACAAGAACACCAAGAAGCAGGGCCCGACCTGGCCCTGACGCAGAACGAGACGGCCGAGCTGGAACAGCTGGTCGCCGATGTGGACCGGGGCGGCCGCTCCGTGGCCGGCGTCGCCGGCATGATCCTGTTCCTGACCGCCGTGGGCTGGTCCCTGTTCCAGCTCTGGTATGCCTCGCCCATACCCTTCGCCCTGAACCTGGGCATCTTCAATGACACCGAGGCGCGCGCCCTGCACCTGGGCATCGCCATGTTCCTGGCCTACCTGGCTTATCCGGCGCGCAAGAAATCCGCCCGCGACCGCATCCCGGCGCACGACTGGCTGCTGGCGCTGGTCGCGGCCTTCTGCGGCTCCTACCTGTTCTTCTTCTACAAGGAACTGGCCATGCGGCCGGGCATTCCCACTACCATGGACGTGGTGGTGGCCAGCGCCGGCCTGGTGCTGCTGCTGGAAGCCACGCGCCGCTCGCTGGGCGCGCCCATGGCCGTGCTCGCGGTGATCTTCATCGCCTATATCTTCCTGGGCCCCTGGCTGCCCGATGCGCTCTCGCATCGCGGCGCTTCCCTGGAGCGCCTGGTCTCGCACATGTGGCTGACCACCGAAGGCGTCTACGGCGTGGCCCTGGGCGTGTCGGTGTCCTACATCTTCATCTTCGTGCTGCTGGGCTCTTTGCTGGACCGCTGCGGCGCGGGCAATTACATGATGCAGGTGTCCTTCGCCCTGCTGGGCCACCTGCGCGGCGGACCGGCCAAGGTGGCCGTGGTGTCCTCGGCGGTGAACGGCATCGTGTCGGCCTCGTCGGTGGCCAACGTGGTCACGGGCGGCATCTTCACCATTCCGCTGATGAAAAAGGCGGGTTACGGCGGCATCCGCGCCGGCGCCATCGAAACCGCCTCGTCGGTGAACGGCCAGATCATGCCGCCGGTGATGGGCGCGGCGGCCTTCCTGATGATCGAGTACGTCGGCATTCCCTACACCGACATCATCCGCCACGCCTTGCTGCCGGCCGTGATTTCCTACATCGCCCTGTTCTACATCGTGCACCTGGAGGCGCTCAAGCTGGGCATCAAGCCCATGATGGGTTCGGGCGCGACCAGGACCATGGGCCAGAAACTGGCCGGCTGGGGCATGGGCATCGCCGGCACGCTCATCGTGATGGGCCTGGTGTACTGGATAGGCGTGGGCGTGCAGGCGGTGGCCGGCGAGGCGGCGATCTGGGTCCTGCTGTTCCTGCTGCTGGTGCTGTACGTGTTCCTGCTGGGCGTGGCGGCGCGCCACGACGACCTGCCCACCGACATCAACGTGACCAATCCGGTGCGCCCCGAGCCCTGGCCCACCGTGCGGGCCGGCCTGTATTTCCTGATCCCGATCGGCATCCTGGTCTGGTGCCTGACGGTGGAAGTCATGTCCGCCGGCTTGTCCGCCTTCTGGGCGGTGATGGCCATGCTTTTCCAGATGGTCACCCAGCGGCCGCTGATCGCCTGGTTCCGCAAGCAGTCCGTGGCCGAGCCGGCCCGCAAGGGTTTGCGTGAAGCCGTGGTCGGCCTGCAGGAAGGCGCGCGCAACATGGTGGGCATAGGCATCGCCTGCGGCACGGCCGGCCTGATCGTGGGGGCCATCACGCTGACGGGCCTGGGCCTGCGCATGACAGCCTTTGTTGAACTGGTCTCCATGGGCAATGTGCTGGCCATGCTGTTCTTCACGGCGGCGGTCTGCCTGGTGCTGGGGCTGGGCATGCCCACCACGGCCAACTACATCCTGATGGCCACGCTGATGGCCCCCGTGGTGGTGGAACTGGGTGCGCAAAGCGGCATGGTGATCCCGCTGATCGCGGTGCACATGTTCGTGTTCTATTACGGCATCATGGCGGACATCACTCCGCCGGTCGGCCTGGCCACCTTCGCGGCGGCCGCCATCTCGGGCGAGGACCCCATCAAGACCGGCATCCAGGGCGTGACCTATGCCATGCGCACGGCCGTACTGCCCTTCATGTTCATCTTCAACCCCATGCTGCTGCTGATCGGCATACACAGCACCTGGGAGCTGATCCTGGTGGTGGTGGGCGCCACGGTGGCTTCCATGGCGTTCGCGGCGGCCACCATGCGCTGGTTCCGCACTCGCGCCACCTGGCCGGAAGTCGTGCTGCTGTTGGTGGCCACATTCATGCTGTTTCGTCCCGACTGGTTCATGGATCACATGGCGGGCAAATATCAGAACCGACCGCCCGCGGAGCTGATGCAGGTCGTCGAGCAACTGCCGCCCGGCGCCAACCTGGTGGTGCAACTGGCCGGCATGAACCTGGAAGGCGAGGAGCTGCAGAAGACGGTGGCCGTGGCGGTGCCCGGCCTGCCTGAAGGCGACACGGCCACCGGCCTGGCGGCGGCCACCAAGCGCCTGTCCATGGCCGGCCTGACGGTCATGGCCTTCGGCGACACGGCCCAGATCGCCTCGGTGTCCTTCGGCAGCCCGGCGCGCCGCGCGGGATGGGAGCAGGGCTGGGACATCCAGCAGGTCAAGGTGCCGAATCCGGACCGGCCGTCCGAGTTCTGGGTCTTCATCCCGGCCTTCCTGATCCTGGCCTGGCTGTGGGTGCGCCAGGGCGTGCGCATGCGTCGCGCCCCGGCGGACCGGGCCGCCGTCCCGGCGTGATAGAGCGCCGCAGCCCGCCTTCGGGCCCGCTGCGGTAGTAAACTATCCGGCACGGATTCTCCGGCCCGCCAGCGCGGCGGGCCGTTTCTTTGTTTTGACCAAACATGAATGTGAACAAAGCCCGGCCGCCCGTGCCGGCGCGCGACGGCGTGACGCCCAGCAAGGTCTGGTGCCCGCGCGGTCCCTGGCGCACGCTGGATGACTTCCTGCTGGAACGCTTTCCCCACGTCAGCCCCGCGCTGCTGCGCGAGCGCCTGGCGCGCGGCGACATTCTGGACGGCGAAGGCCGCGTGCAGCAGTCCGGCTCGCATTATCAGCCCGACCGCTGGCTCTGGTACTTCCGCATGGTGGAGGACGAGCGCCCCGTGCCTTTCGAGATGCCCATCCTGCATGCCGACGAGCGCCTGATCGCCGTGGACAAGCCGCATTTCCTGGCGACCACGCCAGGCGGACGCTATCTGCTGGAGACGGCGCTCACGCGGGTGCGCCGCCATTTCGGCGAGGACGGCATCTCTCCCTTGCACCGCCTGGACAGGGAGACGGCCGGCATTCTGCTGTTCTGCCGCGACCCGGCCTTGCGCGGCGCCTACCAGTCCCTGTTCCAGCAGGGCCGCGTGGACAAGGAATATGAAGCCGTCGCGCCTTTTCTGGATCTGCCGGCCGATGGCCGCACCTACGCCAGCCGCATGGAGGAAGTGCCCGGCCTGTTCGTGATGCGCGAGGCGGAGGGCGAACCCAACAGCCTCACGCACATCGTGCGCGAGCGCGACTGGGTCGACGAACAGGGCCGCCGCCTGGCCTTGTACCGGCTGCGGCCCCACAGCGGGCGCAAGCATCAGTTGCGCCTGCACATGAGCAGCCTGGACGCGCCCATCCTGAATGATGTGTTCTATCCCGAATTGCTGCCGCCGCGCGAGGCCGACGACTTCGATCAGCCTCTGCAATTGCTGGCGCGGCATATCGCCTTCATCGATCCGGTCAGCGGGCAGGAGCGCTGCTTCAGCAGCCGACGCCGCCTGGACCGGGACGAAATGGCGCCGGCTCTTCCTGCCGCCGGGGCCGATCGGAACTAGTAGGTCTGGAAGACGTACTGCAGTTCGGTTTCGTCGAGTTGCGCGGCCAGGCCCAGCATCAGCAGGATGCGCGCTTTCTGGGCAGGCAGCCAGTGGGCGGCGATGGTGTGGTGGTCCTGGTCGTAGGCGCTGTCGGTAACCGGGCCGGCATGGATGCGCGAGGCCCGCACGCAGGCCACGCCCAGGCGGTGCGCGCGGCTGACCCCTTCCAGGGCGCCGGGCGTCAGGCTGCCGTTGCCGGTGGCCGCCACCACGATGCCGCGCACGCCGTTCTGGGCGGCGCTGCGGTACAGCTCGGCCAGCGTGTCCGGATGATCATAGAAGACCTGCACCCTGGGCAGCGCGGCCAGCCCGCGTACGTCGAAGCGGCTGTCCAGCGTGTGCGGCAGCAGGCAGCGCATGGCAAAGCGCGCCTGGCCGGCGGCGACCAGGCCCAGGGGGCCGGCGTCGGGCGAGCCGAAGGCGCTGGTCTGGGTGGTGTGCTGCTTGCTCAGGAAGCGGGCGCTGTGGATCTGGTCGTTCAGCAGCACCAGCACGCCCTGGCCCTGCGCCTGGGGAGCGCAGGCCGCGAGCACGGCGTTGTGCAGGTTCAGCGGACCGTCCGCGCTCAGCGCCGAAGCCGGACGCATGGCCGCGGTCAGGACCACGGGCTTGCGGGTCTTGAGCGTCAGGTGCAGGAAGAAGGCGCTTTCCTCCAGCGTGTCCGTGCCGTGGGTCAGCACCACGCCGTCCAGGTCCGGGCGGGCCAGCAATTCATTGAGTTTCCGGGACAGCTCCAGCAACATGAGCGAACTCATGGCGCGGCTGTCCACATTGAAGATCTGATGGCATTCCAGCTCGGCCAGGTCCTGTATCTCGGGCACGGCATGCAGCAGGGCGTGCACGCCTTCGGTGATGTCGTAGTCGGTCAGGCCCGTGCTGGACTGCGTGGTGGCGGCGATGGTGCCGCCCGTGCCCACCAGGGCCAGTCTTGGACGGGACGCGCTGGGCTTGGCGGTCATGGTCAGCGGCGTACTTTCAGCCAGCGTTCCACCAGGTGGACGCCGGACAGCAGGGTGAAGTTGATCAGCAGGTACAGCAGGCCCGCGATCACGAAGGTTTCAATGATGGCGTAGTTCTGGTTCATCAGCCGCTTGGCGTGGCCGGTCAGGTCCATCACCGCGATGGTGGAAGCCAGGCTGGTGCCCTTGATGGCCAGCACGATCTCGTTGCTGTAGGCGGGCAGGGCCTGGCGTATGGCCAGCGGAAAGGCCACGCGGCGAAAGCGCGTCCAGGCCGACATGCCGATGGCCTTGGCGGCTTCGATCTGGCCGGTGGGGATGGCCTGGAAGCCGCCCCGGAATACTTCGCCCACGTAGGCGCCGCTGTTCAGGCCTATGGCCAGGATGGCGCAGCGCATGCCGTCGCTGAACAGCCACCACAGGGCGGGAGAATGGCGCACGAAAGGCAGGGTGCCCACGCCGTAATACAGCAGAAAGAGCTGCACCAGCAGGGGAGTGCCGCGAAAAAGGGTGCTGTAGCCGAAGGCGAAGCCCTGCAGGGCGCGATTGCCCGATTGGCGCATCAGCGCCAGCGACAGGCCCACGGCCAGCGACAGCACGATGCCCCACAGGCCGATGTAGACGCTCAGGCCAAAACCCTTGAACAGGGTCTGCAGCGTGGTGGTGAACAGGTCCAGGTCTATCATGCCCGGGCCCTCATGCCTTTGCCGGTGTAGCGTTCGGCCAGCACGAACAGCGCCTGGCTGAGCGCGCCGATCAGGAAATACAGCACCCCGGCGATCAGGTACATGGCCATGGGTTCGCGGGTGCTGGCCGCGCCCAGGGTGGCCGCGCGCATGATCTCCACCAGTCCCACCAGGGAGATCAGGGCGGTGTCCTTCAAGGCGGTCTGCCAGACGTTGTTGGCGCCGGGCAGGGCGTACCAGAACATCTGGGGCAGGATGATGCGCTTCAGGCGCATCCAGGCCGGCATGCCGATGGCCTTGGCGGCTTCGATCTGGCCCTCGGGGATGGCCTGCAGGGCGCCGCGAAAGACTTCCACGCTATAGGAGCCGGCGATCAGGCCTATGGCCAGCACGCCGACCAACGCCGGGAACCAGCGCGTCATGGCGTCTTCCCAGCGCATCAGGTCGGCCAGGTCCGACATGGCCTGGACCGATCCGAAGAACAGCAGGTAAATGATGAGCAGCTCGGGGATGCTGCGCACCACTGTGGTGTACAGGCTGACCAGCCCGCGCAGCCAGCGCGGGCCGGAGGTCTTGATGCTGGCTCCCGTTATGCCGATGACCACGCCCAGCGCCATGCCCAGAATGGATATGACCAGCGTCATCATCACGCCGCGCAGGAACATCCAGCCCCAGCCCTCGCGCAGCACGTTGAAAATGGTGTCTAGCATCAAGTGGTGCTTCTCGGTTTATTTCTTGCAGATCTCGTAGTTGGAGATGTCGATGTCGAACCACTTCTCGCTGGAGGACTTGATGGTGCCGTCTTCGATCAGCTTGCACAGGGCGGCGTCCACCTTGGCCTTGAGTTCGGCGTTGTCCTTGTGAATGCCCACGGCGATGCCGTAGCCCAGCGTTTCAGGGTCGGACGAGCCCTTGATCACCAGCTTGGACAGCGCGAAGTTCTCCTCGCCCACCTTGTGCAGGAACTTGGACTGCGAGGTCAGGTCGGCGAAGGTGCCGTCCAGGCGGCCGGCGTCCAGGTCGATCTGCATCTGGTCCAGCGTGTCGTAGTTCTTGACCGTGGTCTTGGGGGCCATCTTGCTCAGGTAGGCGCCGTGCGTGGTGCCGCCCTGCACGCCGATGGTCTTGCCGGCCAGGCCGTCGAAAATGGTCTGTTCCTTGTCGGCGTTGACCAGTTCGCTTTTCTTGGGCAGCACGAAGATCGCGTCTTCCACGGCGTAGGGGATGCTGAAGCTGATGCGCTTGGCGCGCTCGGGCGTGTAGGACATGCCCGAGATGATCAGGTCGAAACGCTTGGCGTCCAGCGAGGGGATCAGGCTGTCGAAGGCCTGGACCACGAATTTGCAGTCGGCGCCCAGCTGCTTGCACAGGGCCTGGCCGACATCGGCGTCAAAGCCCGTGACCTTGCCGGCGGCGTCCACCATGCTCCATGGCGGGTAGCCGCCTTCGGTGCCGATCTTCAGGGTGTCGGCCACGGCCGCCTGGCTGCCTAGCAGGGCCAGGCTGGCGCAGATCAGGGTCTTGCTGATGAATTTCATGGTCTGGCTCTCCTTTGTAGATGGGCTGGCGGCGGGCCGCGTGTGTCCGGGGCGCCGTTCCAGCCGGTGTCGTGTTGAGGAAGCAGTGATCTTACTGCATGGGCTGCAAAAATTGACGCAGGCGCTCCGAACAGGGCGCATCGAACAATTGCCGAGGCTGGCCGGATTCCTCGACCAGGCCGTTGTGCATGAAGACGGTCTGGCTGGAGACTTCGCGGGCGAAGTTCATCTCGTGGGTGACCAGGATCATGGTGCGGCCTTCCTCGGCCAGCTGGCGGATGACGCGCAGCACCTCGCCGACCATCTCGGGGTCCAGGGCGGAGGTGGGTTCGTCGAACAGCAGCACGTCCGGGTCCATGGCCAGGGCGCGGGCGATGGCCACGCGCTGCTGCTGGCCGCCGGAGAGCTCGGCGGGATAGGCGTCGCACTTGTTGCTCAGGCCTACCTTGGCCAGCAGCTCGCGCGCGTAGTCGGCGGCTTCGTGGGCGGGGCGGCGCTTGACGTGGACAGGCCCTTCGGTGACGTTCTGCAGCACCGTGCGGTGCGACCACAGATTGAAATTCTGGAAGACCATGCCCAGCCGGGCGCGCACCTGTTCCAGCAGGCGGGGATCGTCGCTGACGCAGATCCCCTTGCGGTTGCGATGGCTGCGCAGGATGTCGGCGCCGATCTGGACTTCGCCCTGGTCGGGTACGACCAGGTGGTTGACGCAGCGCAGCAGCGTGCTTTTGCCTGAGCCGGACGCACCGATGATGGACAGCACGTCGCCTTTATGAGCGCTGAGCGAAATGCCCTTGAGAACCTCGTTGCTGCCGAAGCGCTTGTGGATGTCGCGTACTTGGACGGCCGCGTTCGTGTCAGTGTGGCTCACAGGCACTTCCTTGCGGTCGAATGGAAAGGGGAAAGCGTTTCATACGGGTGTCATGTCGTGATTACCCCGATTTTAACGCTTTCCCCGTCTTCAGGCCGTACAGGGTCTATCCCACCTTGCTAAAAAAGTAGTATAGACATTTAATACTGTGCCTCAAGGATAGAGGCCGCGCACCTGGCGCGACTCCAGGATGCGGGCGCAGCCCACGATGAAGGCCGCCGTGCGCAGGGTGACGTTGTGCTCCCTGGCCACCGCCGCCATGGCGTTGTAGGCCGAGCGCATCATGTGGCCCAGGCGCGCGTTGATCTCGTCCTCGGTCCAGAAGAAGCTGGAGAAGTCCTGCACCCATTCGAAGTAGGACACCGTGACCCCGCCGGCGTTGGCCACCACGTCGGGCACGATGACCACGCCCTTGTCGTTGAGGATGTCGTCGGCCTCGGGCGTGGTCGGGCCGTTGGCGCCCTCGATGATGATCCGCGCCCGGATGCCTTCCGCATTGTCCTTGTTGATCTGGCCTTCCAGGGCCGCAGGGATGAGCAGGTCGGTCTCGATGTGCCAGAATTGCGCGTCGGAGATGGCTTCGGTGTTGGGAGCGCCGGCCACGCCCTTGTTCTGCTCCACGTGATCGAGCAGGGCCAGCACGTCCAGGCCGTTGGCGTTGTAGACCGTGCCGGTATGGTCCTGTACGGCCAGTATCTTGGCGCCGGCTTCCTGGAACAGGCGGGCGGCCGTGCCGCCCACGTTGCCGAAGCCTTGCACGATGACGCGCGCACCGTTCACGTCTATGCCGGCGTCGCGCGCGGCCTCGCAGCCCACCGTGAACACGCCCCGGCCGGTGGCCTCCACGCGCCCCAGGCTGCCGCCCAGCGAGACGGGCTTGCCCGTGACCACGCCGGTGGAGGTGCCGCCGATGTTCATGGAATACGTGTCCATCATCCAGGCCATGGTCTGGGCGTTGGTGTTCACATCAGGGGCCGGAATGTCCTTGTTGGGGCCGATGATGACCCCGATCTCGCTGGTGTAGCGGCGCGTGACGCGCTCCAGCTCCGCCTGCGAGTAGTTGCGCGGGTCGATGCGTATGCCGCCCTTGGCGCCGCCGAAGGGCAGGTTGACCGCCGCCGCCTTGACGGACATCCAGGCGGCCAGCGCCATGACTTCGGACAGGGTGACGTCCTGGTGGTAGCGCACGCCGCCCTTGCCGGGCCCGCGCGAGGTGTTGTGCTGGACGCGGTAGCCCTCGAAGTGGGCCACGGTGCCGTCATCCAGTTCGATGGGCACGTCCACGATCAGGGTGCGCTTGGGGCGCTTGAGTGTCTCCACCCACCTGGACAGCTTGCCCAGGTAGGGGGTGACCCGCTCCACTTGTTCGAGATAGATACCCCAGGGTCCGATGTTGTCGGGATTGAGATAAGACGGCAGGGCATGAGTGGGACGGTCTGTCATGAGCTTCTCGATAAGGATGGAAAACGGGAAAATGAAGGTTTAACGTAGGGTGAATCAGTGCAAGAGGTTGAAAGAAAGTTCCGCCTGCCTTAACGCGGGCCGGCTGCAAGGGGTATGCTATCGGAAATGATCGGTCTTGTGTTCGCCGTCTCCGGTCGCGGCTTATCTGGCTGTCTGTGCCTCGATGTCCACCCCCGAATATCTTTTGAGCGTGCGTCTGGCGCAATTGCGCGAGCGTATTGAACTGGCCTGCCGGCGGTCTGGCCGCGCACCCGGTTCGGTGGCTCTGCTGCCGGTCAGCAAGACCTTCCCGGCCGACGTGCTTGCCCAGGCCCTGGACCTGGGGCTGCACCGCCTGGGCGAGAACAAGCTGCAGGAGATCCGCGACAAGCAGGCGCAACTGGCCGGCCGCGGCGTGCAATGGGTGATGATAGGCCATTTGCAGACCAACAAGGCCAAGGACGCCGCCCGGCTGGCAGCGGAAGTCCAGTCCCTGGACCGGCTCTCGCTGGCGCAGGAGCTGGACCGGCGCCTGCGGCTCGAGCAGCGCAGCCTGGACGTGCTGATCCAGGTCAAGACTTCCCCGGAGGAAAGCAAGTTCGGCCTGCCGCCCGAGGACCTGCCGGCCTTCATGCAGGCGCTGCGCTCCCTGGACACCTTGCGGGTGCGCGGCCTGATGACCATGGCGGTGAACAGCCCGGATCCGCAGGCCGTGCGGGCCTGTTTCCGCCTGTTGCGGCAGTGGCGCGACCGCCTCCAGGAACTGGGCCACGAACAGGTGCAGCGCCTGTCCATGGGCATGAGCGGGGACTTCGAGCTGGCCATCCAGGAAGGCTCCACCGAGGTGCGCGTGGGCTCGGCCCTGTTCGGCGCCCGCGATTACGCCTGAGGCGGTATCCGCATCGCTCCTAATGCCGCGCGCCCGAACCCTGGCGCATAATGTCCCGGCGCACCCCCCCCAATGGGGTGCAATGACTCGACCATGAAAAAGCGGCGCCGCGCGCGCCCTTGCACAAAGACTGAGGAGACATCATGCGCTGGAAGATCTTCGGAGCAGGACTGATGCTGGCGGGCGCCGGCTTGACGGGCGCGGCCATGGCGGCGGACTGGCCGCAGTCGCCGGTCCAGTGGGTGGTGCCGTATCCGGCCGGCGGCGGCTCGGACGTGATCGCCCGCCTGGTGGCCAAACAGCTTGAGACCACGCTGGGCCAGAGCCTGATCGTGGAGAACAAGCCGGGCGCGGCCACCATCATCGGCGCGACCTACGTGGCCAACGCCAAGCCGGACGGCTATACGGTGGGTACGGCCGATTCAGGCACGCTGGCCTACAACGCGTCCATGTACCGCTCCTTGCAATACGATCCGGCCAAGTTCACCTACGTGGGCGGGCTGGCGCGTTTTCCGCTGATGCTGGCGGTGCCCCAGGAATCCCCCTACAAGACGCTGGACGATCTGCTGGCGGCCGCCCGGGCCGAGCCTGAGAAGCTGACCGCTTCGTCGGCGGGCAGCGGTTCGCCCCATCATCTGGCCCTGGAGATGTTCAAGCAGTTGACCGACACGCAGATCGTCCACGTGCCCTACAAGGGCGCGGCGCCCGCGATCCAGGACCTGCTGGGCCGCCAGGTGGACATGTCCTTCGTGGATTCGGCCGCCGCCCTGTCCAACATCAAGGCGGGCAAGCTGCGCGTGCTGGCCGTGGCCACGCCCAAGCGCATCGACCTGCTGCCCGAAGTGCCCACCATGGCCGAGGCGGGCGTGAAGAATTTCCACGCCTATGCCTGGCAGGGCATGGTCGGCCCGCATGACATGGACGCCCAGGCGCGCCAGCGCATGAGCGAAGCCCTGATGCAGGCCTTGCAGGACTCGGCCGTGTCGCGGCGCATCCGCGACATGGGGGTGGAGCCCATGCCCATGTCGCCGGACGAGTTCCGCAAGTTCGCCGAACGCGAGCGCACCGAATGGGCGGCGGTGATCCGGCGCGCCGACATCCGCCTGGACTAGGGGCGCGGGGCCGGGCTCAGGCTGTCTGGATGTCCCCGTAGTGCTTCAGGGCGTCCAGGTCCAGCACCTGGACGGCGCCGTATTCGATCAGCAGCAGGCCCTCGCTTTCCAGTTGGCGCAAGGCCTGATTGGCGCGCTGGCGCGAGACGCGGGCCAGGTAGCCGATTTCCTCCTGGGTGATGTCCAGGCGCAGGCCCTTGCCGGGATACAGCAGCGGGTTGAAAAGCTCGGCCAGGCAGCGCGCCACGCGGGCGTCGGGAGTGGAGAGACGGTCGTATTCGGCCTTGCCGATGAACTGCGCGACGCGCTCGTTGAGCTGATGCAGGAGGTAGCGATTGAAAGCGATGCTCTGGTCCAGCAGGTCGTTGAAGGTGCGCGCCGGCAGCCGGGCGACCTGGCTGGCGCGCAAGGCCACCACGTCGTACTTGCGTTCCTCGTCCTTGAGCAGGGAGCCTTCGCCTATCCAGCCCCCGGCGGGCACGCCGGTCAGCGAGGCGATCTTGCCGTCGGGATTGCCCACGGACACCTTGATCAGGCCGGACATCACGCCCAGCCAGGCCGTGGCGCGCTCGCCCTTGCGCTCGATGATGGCGCCGGCCTCGTACAGGGTGACCAGGGTGTCGCGCCGCACGCGCTCCTGCAGCTCGGGAGCCAGCAGGCCGAACCAGGCCGCGCGCTCGGGCAGGGCGTCTAGAACATGCATGAGGATTAACCCTAGATAAAGGTGGAATGTCATGTCCGTGACAGTTGCGCGGACAGGCAGTCGATACCTTGATTGACAACAGGATGCGAACAGCAGACTGACATAGAGAAAGTCTTCCCTGGCAATCATAAGCAGCCCCCTGGACCATAACAAGCCGGGAAAATTCGGAGGAGACATGGTTGTTCGGACGGATGAAGGGCAGGCGGCCGGCATTCCCGGCACCTTTCCCGCGTGGATAGATCATCATGCCCGGGTGCGCGGCGGCAAGGTCGCCATGCGCGAAAAGGACCTGGGCATCTGGCAGACCTGGACCTGGACGCAGGTGGCCGAGCAGGCCGAGCAGTTGGCCGCGGGCCTGGCCGGCCTGGGCGTGTGCGACGGCCAGCACGTGGCCGTGATCGGGGAAAACCGGCCCCGCCTGTACCTGGCCATGATGGCCGCCCAGATGCTGGGCGCCGTGCCGGTGCCGCTCTACCAGGACGCTGTGGCGCAGGAGATGCTGCACGTGCTGCGCGACGCCGGCATCCGGGTGGCGGTGGTCGAGGACCAGGAGCAGGTGGACAAGCTGCTGGAAGTCTGGGACCAGTGCCCGGACCTGAGCCACGTGATCTACGACGATCCTCGCGGCCTGCGCAACTATCGCCAGCCGCAGTTGCAGGACATCGAGCGCGTGATGGAGCTGGGGCGCACCGGGCTGGCCGATGCGCCCGACAGCGTGCGGCGCATCTGGCAGGCGCTGAGTCCGGACCAGACGGCCGCCATGTTCTACACCTCCGGCACCACCGGCAAGCCCAAGGGCGTGGTGCTGACCCATGCCGCCCTGATCGACCGCGCCCTGGCCATCCAGGACATGGAGTCGCTGACCGATCGCGAAGAGGTGCTGGCTTACCTGCCGCCGGCCTGGATCGGGCAGAACATGTTCTCCTACACGCAGTTCCTGGTGACCGGCTTCACGGTCAACCACCCCGAATCGCCGGGCACCGTGTCCATCGACCTGCACGACATCGGCCCGACCTACTATTTTGCCCCGCCGCGCGTGCTGGAAGGCCTGCTGACGCAGGTGACCATACGCATGGAGGACGCCGGCGCGATCAAGCGCGCCCTGTACCGGCGCTGCATGGACCTGGCCCGCCGCGTGGGCGTGCGCATCCTGGACGGAGCGCGCGATGTGAGCGCCTGGGACCGCCTGCGCTACGCCCTGGGCAATGTGCTGATCTACGGCCCCTTGCGCAATGCCCTGGGCATGAGCCGGGTGCGCGTGGCCTATACCGCGGGCGAGGCCATCGGACCCGACCTGTTCGACTTCTACCGCTCCATCGGCATCAATCTGAAGCAGTTGTACGGCTCCACCGAGACCTCCGTGTTCGTCTGCGTGCAGCAGGACGGGCAGGTGCGCGCCGATACGGTGGGCCCGCCCGTGCGCGGCGTGGAGATCCGCGTGGCCGACAATGGCGAGATCCAGGTGCGCAGTCCCGGCCTGTTCAAGGAGTACTACCGCAATCCGGAATCCACCGCCGAGTCCTTCACGCAGGACGGCTGGTACCACACGGGCGACGCCGGCTACCTGGACGGCGACGGCCAGCTGAAGATCATCGACCGCGCCAAGGACGTCGGCAAGCTGGCCGACGGTTCGCTGTTCGCGCCCAAGTACATCGAGAACAAGCTCAAGTTCTTCCCGTTCATCAAGGAAGCCGTGGCCTTCGGCGCCGGCCAGGATCAGGTCTGCGCCTTCATCAACATCGACCTGGAGGCGGTGGGCAACTGGGCCGAACGCCGCAACCTGCCCTATGCGGGCTACACCGACCTGGCTTCCAAGCCCGAGGTCTACGCCCTGATCCGCGACTGCGTCGCCCAGGTCAACGCGGACCTGGCCGCCGACCCCAAGCTGGCGGGCTCCTGCATACGCGCGTTCCTGATCCTGCACAAGGAACTGGATCCGGACGACGATGAATTGACCCGCACCCGCAAGGTGCGGCGCGGCTTCATCGCGCAGAAGTACGAGGTGCTGGTGCAGGCCCTGTTCAAGGGTCTGGACCAGCAGTACGTGGAGACCGAGGTGAAATTCGAAGACGGCCGCACGGGCCGCATTGCGGCGGACCTGCGCATCGAGCGCATGCCGGACGCAGCCGGGAGGAGCATGTGATGAATGAGGCGCAGACGCAGGAACGGCGCATCGGGCCGTTGGTGCTGGACCTGAAGAACATTTCCCTGGCCTTCGGCGGGGTCAAGGCCCTGACGGACATCTCGTTCGACATACGCGAACACGAGATCCGCTCCATCATCGGCCCCAACGGCGCGGGCAAGAGCTCCATGCTGAACGTCATCAACGGGGTGTACGCGCCGCAAAAGGGCGAGATCGTGCTGCGCGACCGCGTGTATGCGCGCATGAATTCGCGCCATACGGCCGAGCAGGGCATTGCCCGCACCTTCCAGAACCTGGCGCTGTTCAAGGGCATGAGCGTGCTGGACAACATCATGACCGGCCGCAACCTGCACATGAAGAGCGGCGTGCTGGCCCAGGCGTTCCGGCTGGGCCGCGCCGAGCGCGAGGAAATCCGCAACCGCGAATACGTGGAGGGCATCATCGATTTCCTGGAGATCCAGGCCTATCGCAAGACGCCGGTGGGCCGCCTGCCCTACGGCCTGCAAAAGCGCGTCGACCTGGGCCGGGCACTGGCCATGCAGCCCAGCATCCTGCTGCTGGACGAGCCCATGGCGGGCATGAACATCGAGGAAAAGCAGGACATGTGCCGCTTCATCCTGGACGTGAATGAGGAGTACGGCACCACCATCGTGCTGATCGAGCACGACATGGGCGTGGTCATGGACATCTCCGACCGGGTCGTGGTGCTGGACTACGGCAAGAAGATCGGCGACGGCGCGCCCGACGAGGTGCGGCAGAATCCGGACGTCATCCGCGCCTACCTGGGCGCCGGCCACTGAGGGGAATCGATCATGGCATTTTTCCTGGAAACCGTGCTGGGCGGATTGATGATAGGGATGCTGTACGCCCTGGTCGCCCTGGGCTTCGTCCTGATCTTCAAGGCCTCCGGGGTGTTCAACTTCGCCCAGGGCGCCATGGTGCTGGTGGCGGCGCTGGCGATGGCCCGCCTGTCGCAGTGGATACCGCAATGGCTGGGCATGGAGCCGGGCCTGTGGGGCAATGTGCTGGCCTTCATCGTCTCGGCCCTGTTCATGTGGCTGCTGGCCGTGCTCATCGAGCGCTGGGTGCTGCGCTACCTGGTCAACCAGGAAGGCACGACGCTGCTCATGGCCACCATAGGCATCAGCTATTTCCTGGACGGCATGGGGCAGATCCTCTTCGGCAGCTCGGTCTATTCCATCGACGTGGGCATGCCCAAGGATCCGATCTTCATCCTGGAGTCGCTGTTCGAGGGCGGCGTGCTGGTCAGCATGGAGGACCTGAGTTCGGCCGTGCTGGCGGCCCTGCTGGTGGCCGCGCTGGCGTTCTTCTTCCAGTACACCGGGGTGGGCCGGGCCTTGCGCGCGGTGGCCGACGACCACCAGGCGGCGCAGTCCATCGGCATCCCGCTCAACCGCATCTGGGTGGTGGTCTGGACCGTGGCCGGGCTGGTGGCCCTGGTGGCTGGCGTGATCTGGGGCTCCAAGTACGGCGTGCAGTTCACCCTGTCCACGGCGGCGCTGCGCGCCCTGCCGGTGGTGATCCTGGGCGGGCTGACCTCCATTCCGGGCGCCATCGTGGGCGGGCTGATCATCGGCGTGGGAGAGAAAGTGTCCGAGGTCTACCTGGGGCCTTACGTGGGCGGCGGCATCGAGATCTGGTTCGCCTACGTGCTGGCCCTGGTGTTCCTGCTGTTCCGGCCGCAAGGCCTGTTCGGCGAGAAGATTATCGATCGCGTCTGAGGTGGAAACGACATGATTTATCGCGAAAACGGCCAGTTCAAGAGCAGCTATCGGGCGGATCAGCAGATCTTCCCCATACGCCAGGATCGTTACGTGGTGCTGGGCGTGCTGCTCGTCGCCTTCGTGCTGGCGCCCCTGCTGGCGTCCAACTATTTCCTGCAGGCCATCCTGACGCCGTTCCTGATCCTGTCGCTGGCCGCCATAGGCCTGAACATCCTGGTGGGCTACTGCGGGCAGATCTCGATCGGTTCGGGCGCCTTCATGGCGGTGGGGGCGTACGCGGCCTGGAACTTCGGCGTGCGCATCCCCGAAGTGCCGCTGGTGGGGCAGATCCTGCTGGGCGGGGTGTTCGCCACCCTGGTGGGCGTGGTCTTCGGCATCCCCAGCCTGCGCATCCGCGGCCTGTACCTGGCCGTCACCACGCTGGCCGCGCAGTTCTTCGTGGACTGGGCCTTTCTGCGCATTGCCTTCTTCACCAATTATTCGCCCTCGGGCAACGTGTCGGTGCCGGCCCTGAGCGCTTTCGGCCTGCCTGTGCAGACCCCGGCGCAGAAGTATCTGTTCGTGCTGATCTTCGTGGTGGTGTTCGCGCTGCTGGCCAAGAACCTGGTGCGCGGGGCCATAGGGCGACAATGGATGGCCATACGCGACATGGACGTGGCCGCCGAGGTCATCGGCATACGGCCGGTGTACGCCAAGCTCACCGCCTTTGCCGTCAGCTCCTTCTTCATCGGCGTGGCCGGCGCACTTTGGGCCTACATTCACCTGGGTTCCTGGGAGCCATTGGCCTTCGACCTGAACCGCTCGCTGCAGCTGCTGTTCATCGTGATCATCGGCGGGCTGGGTTCCATCGTGGGCAGTTTCTTCGGCGCGGCCTTCATGGTGCTGCTGCCCGTGCTGCTGACCAATGTGCCGCACTGGTTCGGGCTGTCGCTGGGCGTGGACACGGCCTCGCACATCGAGCACATGGTGTTCGGCGCGCTGATCGTCTTCTTTTTGATCGTGGAGCCGCACGGCCTGGCGCGGCTCTGGAGTATTGGCAAGGAAAAGCTGCGCCTGTGGCCTTTCCCCCATTGATGCAGGAAGGTGGTGCATGACAAGAACAGCCCCGCCGTCAGGACGGGGTATCAAAACATGGGACTAATCGGAGGACCAGGAGATGACGACACGACTGAAACGCGCCGCGCTGGGCTTGAGCGCCTGCGCCGCGATGCTGACCATGAGCACGGCCGCCCTGGCGGCCGAAGAGCAGTACATTCCGCTGCTGACCTACCGCACCGGCTCTTTCGCGCCCCTGGGCATCCCCTGGGCCGACGGCAAGCTGGATTACCTGGCGCTGGTCAATGAGCGCGACGGCGGGGTCAACGGCGTCAAGCTGGTGTACGAGGAGTGCGAGACCGCCTACGCCACCGACCGCGGCGTGGAGTGCTACGAGCGCATGAAGGGCAAGGGCGGCGGGGCCTCGGGCTTCGACACGCAGTCCACGGGCATCACCTTCGCCCTGACCGACAAGGCCTTCGTGGACGGCATTCCCATCGAGACCATGGGCTACGGCCTGTCGCATTCGGTGAACGGCGCCGTGTTCGAGTGGAACTTCCCGCTGCTGGGCACCTACTGGACGGCGGCCGACGTCATGATCCAGGACATCGCCAAGCAGGTGGGACAGGACAAGCTCAAGGATCAGAAGATCGCCCTGATCTATCACGATTCCCCCTATGGCAAGGAGCCCATCGCGCTGCTGCAGGCGCGCGCCAAGGCCGAAGGGTTCACGCTGGAGCTGTATCCGGTCACCGCGCCCGGCGTGGAGCAGAAGTCCACCTGGCTGCAGGTGCGCAAGAACCGGCCCGACTTCATCCTGCTCTGGAGCGCGGGCATCATGACGCCCACGGCCATCCGCGAGGCCCAGGCGGTGGGCTATCCGCGCGACAAGATCTACGGCATCTGGTGGGCCGCCTCCGAGAGCGACGTGGCCGACCTGGGCGCGGCGGCCAAGGGCTACAAGGGCATCACCATCCACAACAGCGCCGAAGACGGCCCGGTGCATGAGGCCGTCAAGGCCATGCACGCCCAGGGCAAGGGCGCGGAGAACCGCGACAAGTACGTGGGCACGCTGGCGCACACGCGCGGCATGATGATCTCCATGATGCAGGTCGAGGCCATCCGCACCGCCCAGGAGAAGTTCGGCAAGGGCAAGCGCATGACGCCCGAGCAGGTGCGCTGGGGCTTCGAGAACCTGAACCTGGACGAGGCGCGCCTGAAGGAGCTGGGCTTCGAAGGCATCATGCGGCCGGTCAAGACCTCGTGCAGCAACCACATGGGGGATGACTGGGCGCGCATCGTGCAGTGGAACGGCAGCAAGTTCGAGGTCGTCTCCGACTGGTACCAGGCCGACAAGAAGTTCGTCGACCCGCTGGTCAAGGAGATGTCGGCCAAGTACGCGGCCGAGAAGAAGATCACGCCTCGCAACTGCGAGAGTTGAACCCAGGCGCCCGGGGGCGGCCCCGGGCGCTTCCTGTGCGGGGATGATCATGAATGAAACCGCAGGCCAGAGGACGCAGGCGCCCGTGCTGCTGGACGTCAATGGCATCGAAGTGATTTACAACCACGTCATTCTGGTGCTCAAGGGGGTGTCCCTGCGCGTGCCGGAAGGGCATATCGTGGCGCTGCTGGGGGCCAACGGCGCCGGCAAGACCACCACCTTGCGCGCCGTGTCCAACCTGCTGCGCGCCGAGCGCGGCGATGTCACCAAGGGCCATATCGAGCTGCGCGGCGAGCGCATCGAGCAGCTGACGCCCGCCGATCTGGTCAAGCGCGGCGTGGTGCAGGTCATGGAGGGGCGGCACTGCTTCGCGCACCTGAGCATCGAGGAGAACCTGCTGACCGGGGCCTATACGCGCTCGCTGTCGCGCGGCGAGCTGAGCGCCGAACTGGACAAGGTCTACCAGTACTTCCCCCGGCTCAAGCAGCGCCGTACGAGCCAGGCAGGCTACACCTCCGGGGGCGAGCAGCAGATGTGCGCCATCGGCCGGGCCTTGATGGCCGATCCGGGCATGATCCTGCTGGACGAACCGTCCATGGGGCTGGCGCCGCAGGTCGTGGAGGAGATCTTCGAGATCGTGCGCGACCTGAACCAGCGCGAGCGGGTCAGCTTCCTGCTGGCCGAGCAGAACACCAATGTGGCGCTGAAATATGCGGACTACGGCTACATCCTGGAAAACGGCCGCGTCATGATGGACGGACCGTCCCAGGCGCTGGCCGAGAACGAGGACGTGAAGGAGTTCTACCTGGGCGTCTCGCACGGCGAGCGCAAGAGCTTCCGGGACAACAAATTCTATCGGCGCCGCAAGCGCTGGCTGGCCTAGGGTGGATCGACGTCCATCCGCTGGAGGGGATATGAGCGAGTACTACGATGAACGCGAGACCTTGCCGCCCGAGCAGCGCGAGGAGCATCTGATGGCGCGTCTGCCCCAGGTGCTGCGGGCCGCGCGCGAGCGCGCGCCGGCCATCGCGGTGCAGTTGCAGGGCGTGGACGTGGAGGCGATGCGCAGCCGGGAGGACCTGTCCGCCATCCCGGTGATCCGCAAGAGCGAACTGCTGCAGGCCCAGCTCAAGTCGCGCGAACAGGCCCGCTCGCGCGGTCCCTCGTCCGAACATGCCCGGTATGTGTTCGGCGGATTTTCCAGCATAGGCTGGGGGCGGGCGCGCAAGGTGTTCGCCTCGCCCGGCCCCATGTACGAGCCCGAAAGCGCGCGACCCGATTACTGGGGCTTTGCGCGCGCCCTGTATGCGGCCGGGTTCCGGCGCGACGAGCTGATCTACAACTGTTTTTCCTATCATTTCACCCCGGCCGGCTCCATGATGGAGACGGCGGGCCATGCCCTGGGCTGCACGGTGTTTCCGGGCGGCGTGGGGCAGACCGAGCAGCAGGTGCAGGCCATGGCCGACCTGATGCCCAACGGCTACACCGGCACGCCCAGCTTCCTGAAGATCATCCTGGAGAAGGCCCAGGCCATGCAGGTGGCCTTGCCCGGCCTGAGCAAGGCGCTGTTCTCGGGCGAGGCCTACCCGCCTTCGCTGCAGCAATGGTTCGCCGGGCAGGGCATTGCCGGCTACCAGGCCTACGGCAGCGCGGATCTGGGCATGATCGCCTACGAGACCCCGGCGCGCGAAGGACTGGTCCTGAACGAGGACCTCATCCTGGAGATCGTGCGTCCGGGCACCGGCCACGCGGTCGAGCCGGGCGAGGTGGGCGAGGTCGTGATCACTTCCTTCAATCCCGACTATCCGCTGGTGCGCTTCGGCACCGGGGACCTGTCGGCCCTGATGCCCGGGACTTCGCCTTGCGGACGCAGCAATCAGCGCATCCGGGGCTGGATGGGGCGGGCCGACCAGACCACCAAGGTGCGCGGCATGTTCGTGCATCCGGCGCAGGTGGAGCAGATACGCGCCCGGCATCCGGAGCTGGGCCTGGCGCGGCTGGTGGTGCGCGGGGCGCCCGGCCAGGACCAGATGGTGTTCCAGGCCGAGAGCGCGAGCGCGCCGCGGGGACTGGAACAGGCGCTGGCCGACACCATACGGGAGATCACCAAGCTGCGCGCCCAGGTCGAGCTGCTGGCCCCGGACACGCTGCCGCGCGACGGCAAAGTCATCGAGGATCAGCGTACCTACGAATAAACGGTAATGAATTTATGCCGACAGGGTTATATCGGGCTGCGGTAATATGCAGGAAAATTATGTGTTCCAGCATCATAAGAGGAGAGACCGATGCGCTTCCTGAAGTACTCCGCCGCCGTCCTGGCCGTGATGGCCGGCGCGCAGGCCGCCCAGGCCGCCACCCTGGACACCGTCAAGCAGCGTGGCCATGTTCTGTGCGGCGTGACCACGGGTTTTGCCGGCTTTTCCGCTCCGGATGACAAGGGCAACTGGACCGGCCTGGACATCGACGTGTGCCGCGCCGTGGCCGCCGCCACGCTGGGCGATGCCAGCAAGTACAAGGCCGTGCCCCTGAACTCCCAGCAGCGCTTCACGGCGCTGCAGTCCGGCGAGATCGACCTGCTGGCGCGCAACACCACGGTGACGCAGCAGCGCGACACGGCCGTGGGCGCCATCCATGCCGGCATCAATTTCTACGACGGCCAGGGGTTCCTGGTGTCCAGGAAGCTGGGCGTGTCCAGCGCCAAGGATCTGAACGGCGCCACGGTCTGCATGCAGACCGGCACCTCCAACGAGAACACCATGGCCGACTGGGCCCGCGCCAACAAGGTCGAATACAAGCCGGTGGTCATCGAGCAGTTCAATGAAGTGGTCAACGCCTTCGTGGCGGGCCGCTGCGACGTGTTTTCCACGGATGCGTCCGGCCTGGCTTCCATCCGCATCTCCAAGATGCAGAATCCCGACGACTACCAGGTGCTGCCCGAGATCATCTCCAAGGAGCCCCTGGGACCCTTCGTGCGCCAGGGCGACGACGCCTGGCTGAACATCGTGAAATGGTCGCTGCAGGCCACCTTCAATGCCGAGGAGCTGGGCGTGACCAGCGCCAATGTGGACGAACAGCTCAAGAGCGCCAATCCCAACGTGCAGCGCCTGCTGGGCGTCACCCCCGGCGCGGGCAAGAACCTGGGCCTGGACGAAAAATGGGCCTACAACATCATCAAGCAGGTCGGCAACTACGGCGAATCGTTCGAGCGCAACGTGGGCAAGGGCAGCCCGCTGAAGATCGAGCGCGGCCTGAACGCCCTGTGGACCAACGGCGGCCTGATCTACGGCCTGCCCATCCGTTGAGCAGCATGCGTCCAGCCTGATGGCCGACGGCAAACGGCTCCCTGCGGGGAGCCGTTTTTTTGTTCGGTTTGCGTGGGCATTGCAATACGGGCAGGGCCTTTGGGGCCAAGCGGGAAAAGCTCAGTTCCTGCGCCTGAGCACCAGCGAGATCTTGGCAAAGGCCACCTGCAGTTCGGGCGTGGCGCCCTGGAAGATGATGGGGCGTCCGCGCCGGGTGAAGCAGATCAGGCGCTTGGAGTTGAACAGCGGCACGAACTTGGCGAAGTGGATGTCCTGCCACTGCACCTGCCGCTTCATGATCCAGCTCTGGCGTATGCCGTCGCGATCTATGGTGGTGATGCCGTGCCACATGTACCAGGCGATCACGATCAGGCCGGTGAACAGCAGCACCAGGCTGCCGGCCAGCAGCGGGCTGATGTTGGCGCCCTGGGGCGAGCCGGCCACCAGGGCCATGCGCACGCCGATCAGGGCCAGCACCAGCCAGGCGGTGGCGGCGACCCAGCGCGGCCAGGAACGGCCCTGGATGGGCAGGGGGGAAATGTCCTTGAGCAGGGCATCGATGTCCTTCTGGGAGGCGGGCTGGTTCATCAGCACGAGACGGCCCTCTTGCGCGCCGCCAGCGCATTGCCGGCATGGCTGGCCGGTTTGCGGCCCAGGTGGCCGGAGATCCACTGGCCTATGTCCACCACCGCGTCCAGGTCCACGCCGGTCTCGATTCCCAGCCCCTGCATCAGGTAGAGCACGTCCTCGGTGGCGACGTTGCCGGTGGCGCCCTTGGCGTAGGGGCAGCCGCCCAGGCCCGCGACCGAGCTGTGGAAAATGTGGATGCCCGCCTGCAGGGAGGCCGCGATATTGGCGATGGCCTGGCCGTAGGTGTCGTGGAAGTGGCCCGACACGCGGGCCGGGTCGACCTGCTCGGTCACCAGGCGCATCAGCTCGTAGACCTGCCGGGCCGTGCCCACGCCTATGGTGTCGGCTACGTCGATCTCATCACAGCCCAGTTCGATCAGGCGGCGCGCCACCTTGAGCACGTTGGCCGGGGCGACCTCGCCTTCGTAGGGGCAGCCCAGCGAACAGCTGATGGAGCCGCGCAGGCGCAGGCCCGCCTGCTTGGCCGCCTGCGCGACCGGGGCGAAGCGCTCCAGGGATTCGTCCACGCTGCAGTTGATGTTGCGCTGGGAAAAGGCTTCACTGGCGGCGGCGAAGATCACGACCTCGTCGGCGCGGGCCGCCAGGGCGCCTTCGAAGCCGCGCATATTGGGGGTGAGCACGGAATAGATCGTTCCGGGGCGGCGCGCTATGGCTTGCATGACTTGCGCGCCGTCGGCCATCTGCGGCACCCATTTGGGCGACACGAACGAGGTGGCTTCCACATTGGCAAAGCCCGCCTGTGCCAGCCGGTCGACCAGCTCGACCTTGACGGCGGTGGGAATGAATTCCTTTTCGTTCTGCAGGCCGTCCCGTGGGCCGACCTCGACGATCTTGACGCGCGATGGGTATGACATGGTGGTTCCTGGAAAGAGGCGCGGCCTTGCGGCCGCCGACTATGACGCCATGATAACCGCTCGCGCGCCGGTCATTAAGGTTTCAAGCGTTGGAAGCGGCCGTCGGGCAGGGCTTCGATGCAGCCGGCCAGCTCCAGTTCGGCCAGCACGGCCGGCAGCTCGGTGGCCAGCAGGCCGGTGCGGCGCAGCAGCTGCTCGGGCGACAGGGGCGCGAAATCGATGCGTTCCAGTATGGGGCGCAGCTCCTCGGGTACGGAAGATGCGTGCGCGGCGACTTGTGCGGCGCGGACAGGGAGGTCGGGCTGGTCGGGTGCGGCTGCGCTCAGTTCGTCCAGGATGTCCTGCGCGCTCTCCACCAGCTTGGCGCCTTGCCGTATCAGTGCATGGCAGCCGCGCGACAGGGGCGAATGGATGGAGCCGGGAATGGCGAAGACCTCGCGGCCCAGTTCCCCCGCCAGGCGGGCCGTGATCAGCGAGCCGCTCTGGCGGGCGGCCTCGACCACCAGCACGCCCTTGGCCAGGGCGGCGACCAGCCGGTTGCGGCGCGGGAAATGATGGGGCAGGGCGCGGGTGCCCAGCGGCAATTCGCTGAGCAGCAGGCCGTGTTCGGCGATGCGGTGCGCCAGGTCGCGGTGGGCGGAGGGATACACCAGATCCATGCCCGTACCCATGACGGCCACGGTGCCCGCGCCCTGCGGGCCGGCTTGCAGGGCGCCCTGGTGCGCCGCCTGGTCTATGCCCGCCGCCAGGCCGCTGACGATGCACCAGCCCTGCGCGGCCAGGGCGCCGGCGAAATCCCGGGCGGTTTCCTGGCCCGACTGGGTGGCGCTGCGCGCGCCCACCACGGCCAGTCCGGGACGGCGCAGGATGGACGGTTCGCCATTGGCGTACAGCAGCAGGGGCGGGTCGTGCAGGTCCAGCAGGCCGCCCGGGTAGGCGGGGTCGGCCAGTGTCAGGATGTGGTGGCGCGGGTGCTCCAGCCAGGCCATGGCCTGGCCGACGGCGTCCTGCAGTTCGTCGGGGGCGTCCTGGGCGAGCTGGGCGGCCAGGTCGGCCGGGATGTGGCGGGCCAGCGCGCTGGCGGAGCTTTGATAGATCTGTTGCGGCAGGCCCAGCGCGGCCAGCAACTGGCGCGCCTGGGCAGGCGCCAGGCCGGGTTCCAGGGACAGGCGCAGCCAGGCGCGCAGTTCTTCCGATGTAAAATGATGGGGCATGCGGCAGTGTGGCATGAAATAAATTGTTTGCCGACCGGGAGCAGGACAGCGGAGTCCGGCTGGACAAGGATGCGCGCCACGGCCTTGTTCCGGCCGGCTGAAACGGCTGCCGCCCTGAATAGTGTTTTATTATATAGACTTATAGGTTTTATTCGGACTTGTACCATGGCTTTGCTTCCCATTCTCAAATTCCCTGACCCGCGCCTGCACACGGTGGCCAAGCCCGTGCAGGAAGTGGACGAGCGCGTCCGCACGCTGGTCAAGGACATGGCCGAAACCATGTACGACGCGCCCGGCGTGGGGCTGGCGGCCACCCAGGTGGACGTGCACGAGCGCATCGTGGTCATCGACGTCTCCGAGGAAGGCAACGAGCTGCTGGTGCTGATCAATCCGGTCATCACCTGGAAGAGCGAGGAACTGCAGGTCTACGAAGAAGGCTGCCTGTCTGTGCCCGGCGTGTACGACAAAGTCGAGCGCTCGGCCCGCATTCGTTTCAAGGCCCTGAACGAAAAGGGCGAGGAATACGAAATGGAGGCCGAGGGCCTGCTGGCCGTGTGCGTGCAGCACGAACTGGACCATCTGGACGGCAAGGTGTTCGTGGAATACCTGTCCGTGCTCAAGCGCGAGCGCATCCGCAGCCGCCTGCGCAAGCAGCAGCGCGAAGCCCTGAAGGCGGCCGGCTGATTCCGCATGCGTATCGTCTTTGCCGGAACGCCGGAGTTCGCCCGCATCGCCCTGGACGCCCTGTTGGCGCAGGGTTTTGATGTCCCCCTCGTCCTGACCCAGCCGGACCGCCCCTCGGGCCGCGGCCTGAGGCTCACGCCCAGCCCGGTCAAGCAGGCTGCCGTGCAGGCCGACATCCCCGTGCTGCAGCCGCTCAGCCTGCGGCTGGACGGCAAGCATCCGGAAGATGCCGCCCAGGCGCGCCAGGCCTTGCTGGATGTCCAGCCGGACCTGATGGTCGTGGCCGCCTATGGCCTGATCCTGCCCGCCTGGACGCTGCGATTGCCGCGCCATGGCTGTTTCAACATACACGCCAGCCTGCTGCCGCGCTGGCGCGGGGCCGCGCCCATTCAACGGGCCATCGAGGCCGGCGACGCGGCCACGGGCATCACCATCATGCAGATGGACGAAGGTCTGGACACCGGCGACATGCTGGTGCGCCGCGAATTGCCCATACGCGCCGACCATAGCGCCGCCGTGCTGCATGACGAGCTGGCCGAGTTGGGCGCCCAGGCCCTGTTGCAGGCCTTGCAGGAACTGCGTGAAGGCCGGCTGCAGGCCACTCCCCAGCCGGAGCAGGGCGTCACCTACGCGGCCAAGCTGTCCAAGGCCGAATCCGCCCTGGATCTGTCCTTGCCGGCGGATGTGCTGGAGCGCCGCATCCGCGCCTTCGACCCGGCGCCCGGTTCGACGCTGGCCTTGCCCGGCCTGGAGCAGCCGATCAAGGTGTGGCGCGCCCAGGTTCTGCCCCAGGCGCATCAGGCCGCGCCCGGCCAGGTGCTGGCAGCGAGCGCGCAGGGCATAGACCTGGCCTGCGGGCAGGGCGTGCTGCGCTTGCTGGAAGTCCAGAAGGCGGGCGGCAAGCGCCAGCCCGTCAGCGCCTTCGTGCAGGGCTGGCAGGCCCGCGCCAGCTAGCGCGTCAGGCGCCGGGCCGGGCCTGGCGCCGCCATTCCAGGGCCCCGATCACGATGCCGCTGGCGCAGACCACGGCGATGCCTATCCAGGTGAAGAGGTCGGGGAACTGTCCCCATATCATCCAGCCCAGCGCGGCGGCCGCCACGATCTGCAGGTACACGAATGGCGCCAGCAGGGAGGCCGAGGCGCGCTGGTAGGCCTGGATCTGCAACAGGTGCCCCAGACAGCCCCAGAAGCCCGTGGAAACCAGGATCAGCCATTGAAAGGCGGTGAGTTCCCGAAGCACGGGCAGGGCGGCGGGCAGGATGAAGGGCAGCGCGATGGTCAGGCAGAGGCTGCCCACCGCGCCGCTCCAGATCAGCGTGGTCATGGCATCGTCCACGGCCACGCGGCGCGTGACGATGAACTGGGTGGCGAACATGCAGGCGGTGATCAATCCGAACAGCACGCCCATGGGGTGCAGGCCGCCGGTCGGACGAATGATGATGAGCACGCCCAGGAATCCCACGCCGGCGGCCACCCAGCGGCTGAGGCGCGGCGGCTCCTTGAGCAGCCAGGGCGCCACGGACAGCACCAGCAGGGGCGCCAGGAAATTGATGGCGGTGGCCTCGGCCTGGGGCAGGTAGCGCAGCGCCGAGAAAAAGGAAAACGTGGCCAGCATCATGACCGTGCCGCGCAGGATCTGCGCCTTGGGCCGCGTGCTGCGCAGCACGCGGCGCCCCTTGACCGGCAGCACCAGGGCCAGCACCAGGCCCAGGTGCACCACGTAGCGGAACCAGCACATGACCAGCAGCGGCACGCCGAATCCCATGATCCATTTGCCGCTGGCGTCCAGGCCCGACAAGGCCCAGGACGACAGCACGAGGATCAGCACGCCTGCCAGCGGGAAGGCGCTGGGCGGGAGAACCGTCCGGTTGCCGGCTTCGGTCTTGGGCGTGCTCATGAGGGGCTCCTGGCGCAAAGCACGAGGACGGTTGGGCGACCGTCCTTGGATATATCAATTTTACAAGATCACTTGCCGCGCAGTGGCAATACCCTTTCGATCGCCGCGCCCACTCCGAGCAGGTGCTCGTCGTGGTAGGCGGGCGCGGCCACCATCAGGCCCACGGGCGCTTCGCCGCTGGCATGGCAGGGCAGCGACAGGGCGCAGCCGTCCAGGAAATTGATCAGGGTGGGATTGCGCAGGATCAGGCCGTTGCTGGCGAAATACAGGTCCTCGGACTCGACCAGATCCTGGATGCGGGGCGCCACCACGGGCACGGTGGGCATCAGCACGGCGTCAAAGCGCTCCAGGCGGCTTTCCACGGCGGCGATCCAGGCCTGGCGGGTATCGAGCAGCTCGATGTAGTCGGCGCAGTCTATGCCCTTGCCGCGCAGGATGCGCGAGGCCACGCGCGGATCGTACTGGTCGCCCTTGCTTTCGATCAGCTCGCGGTGCACGGACCAGGCCTCGGCGCAGACGAAGCCGCCCTTGCGGTTGATGTGCGGCAACTGGTCGAACTCGGGGATGTCGATTTCCTCGACCTGCGCGCCATGTTCGCGCAGCAGGGCGATGGCGCGATCAAAAGCGGCGCGTACCGTCTGGTCGATGCCGTCGAAGACGAAGGAGGTCGGTACGGCCAGGCGCAGCGTGTCCAGGGCGGGAGCCGCCACGGGCACGTAGGGCTGGTCCGTCAGGACGGAATCCACGATGGCGCAGCACTCGACGGAGGCGGCCAGCGGGCCGTTGGAGTCCAGGCTGCGCGACAGCGGCATGGTGCCTTCGCTGGGCACGCGCTCGGCGGTGGGCTTGAAGCCGGTCAGGCCGTTGAAGGCCGAGGGGATGCGAATGGAGCCGCCGGTGTCGGTGCCGATGGAAAATACCGACATGCCTTCGGCCACGGCCACGCCGGCGCCCGACGACGAGCCGCCGGGGATGCGCGCATTGGCGCGGTCCCAGGGCGAACGGGGCGTGCCGTGATGAGGGTTGATGCCCAGCCCGGAGAAGGCGAATTCGGTCATGTTGGTCGAGCCGATCAGGATGGCGCCGGCCTTGAGCAGGCGGTCCACGATGACGGCGTTGTGTTCAGCCGGTTCGGCGTCCTTCAGGACGGCCGAACCTCCCAGGGTGACGTAGCCGGCAATGTCGAACAGATTCTTGACCGACATGGGCAGGCCTTCGATCAGCGAGCGGCGCAGTCCGGCCGCGCGCAGTATGTCCGATGCGTGCGCGGCCTGCAGGGCCTGTTCGGCAAAGACCTCGATGAAAGTGGCCGCTCCCTCGCCGTTCTCGTCCTGGATGCGGTCCAGGGCTTGCCGGGTCAGGGCGACCGAGGTGGTTTCACCCCGGTCCAGGGCGCGTTGCAGTTCGGTAATGGTCGCTAGCATGATCACTCGCAAAAATAGATGGGCTGAACGTTTGGAGCCTGCCCACGCTGTCTTCAAGGGGCCTTGAGTGCCCGTAGAGGCCGTGAGCAGGTTCCGGGTGGCAGTTTAGGCCACTTCGGGCAGGACGTCCGTCACGTAGGTGTGGCGGATGCTGCGCTGGCGGCGCGGATCGAACAGCTCCATGGTGAAGCGGGTCGAGGGACGGATGCCGCCGATGGCGGCCACCGTGCCGCAGGTCATGCCGTAGCCGGCGGGCATGGTCGCGGACTGGAAGCAGCCCTCGATCAGTTCCAGCGGGTTCTTCAGGCTGGCCAGCGTGCCGTCCTGGTACAGCACTTCCTTGCCGTCTTCCTGGATGTAGGCGCGCAGCACCAGCTCGTCCCAGTAGTCGGCCACGTCGCTGAACAGCCAGGCCTCGCGGGCCACGGGCTTGGCGCAGATCTGCTTGGACAGGGCCACGCTGTGGGCTTCCAGCACGCGGTCGGTGTGGTCCGAGGCCAGGCTCACCAGCAGGCGGCCCTGGTGGTTGAACACGAAGACTTCGGATTCGCCGGACGAACCGGATCCCACCACCTGGATGGTGTCGTCCTGCACCATCTGGTTGGCGGCGATGCGGTAGTACAGGGGCACGGAGCTTGGGCGGGGCACGCCCAGCTCGGCCAGCTCTTCGATGTGGTGCTCGATGGCGGCCATGTCGCGGCCGGCCCAGCCGGCCACGATGCAGTGCTGCAGGTCGGCTTCGACGATTTCAGTGTGGGTGGCCTGGGCCAGTTCAAAGGTCAGACGCATAGCGATACTCGTTTAATCAAAGGACAGTATTGGATCAGCCGAACAGGCGGGGCAGCCACAGGGCCAGATCCGGGAAGAGGGCCAGCAGGCCGACCATGGCCAGCAGCATGATCACGAAAGGCAGGCTGCCCATCATGACGTCGTTCATGCTGCCGCTCTTGCGCAGGCTCTGGACCACGAACAGATTCAAGCCGACGGGCGGGGTGATCAGGGCCACTTCGACCAGGATGATGATCACGATGCCCAGCCAGATCGGGTCAAAGCCCAGGGCGATCATGATGGGTGCCACGATGGGGATGGTGGTGATCATCATGGACAGGGTCTCCATGAAGCAGCCCAGCACCAGGTAGAACACCACGATGATCAGCAGCATCACCATGGGCGAGACGCCCAGGCCGGTGATGGACTCGGTCAGCGCGTTGGTCAGGCCCGTGGCGGACATGACGAAGTTCAGGAAGGCCGAACCGATCACGATCAGCATGATCATGGCGGTGGCTTTCATGGTGCCTTCCAGCACTTCCTTCATCATGTTCCAGCTCATGCGGCCGGAGAAGGCGGCCAGGATCAGCGCGCCCACCACGCCCAGCGCGGCGGCTTCGGTGGGGGTGGCGATGCCGGCGTAGATGGAGCCGACCACCAGCAGGAAGATGCCCAGCGGCGGCACCAGATGGACCAGGCTGGCGAAGCGCTGGCCCCAGGAGGCCTTGACCTTGGCGCCGCCCCACTTGGGCTTGACGATGCAGGCGGCCGCGATGGCCAGCATGAACAGCAGGGCCATCCCCAGGCCGGGGATGATGCCGGCCAGGTACAGCTTGGGCACGGAGGAGTTGGTCAGCACGCCGTAGATCACCAGGTTGATCGAAGGCGGGATCAGGATGCCCAGGGTGCCGCCGGCGGCCAGGCTGCCCAGGAACAGGGGCTCGTTGTAGCCTTGCTTCTTGATCTGCGGCAAGGCGACGGTGCCCACGGTGGCGGCGGTGGCCACGCTGGAGCCGGAGGTGGCGGCGAACAGCGCGCTGGCGCCGATGTTGGCGTGCATCAGGCCGCCGGGCAGCCAGGACAGCCACAGGCTCATGGCGTTGTACATGCGTTCGGCCATGCCCGAGCGTAGCAGGATCTCGCCCAGCATGATGAACAGCGGGATGGCCACCAGCAGGAATTCATTGCTGGTGCCCCAGGAGATTTCGCCCAGCGCGCCGGTCAGCGGCAGCATGGAGAACAGCGGGTCCAGGATCAGGCCCAGGGCGCCCAGGGCGGCGCCCACGGGAATGCTCAGCCCGATCAGGACGAGCAGCAGAGTCAGTGCGGTTGCAATCATTTGGCGTCTCCTTGCACCATGCGTTTGCCGGCTTCGGCTTCTTCGGAGGCTTCTTCCTGCGTGCTGCGGATGCCGCACAGGGCCTGGATGGCGGCCATGTCGCCGGTGATCAGCGCCAGGCTGGAACGCAGCAGCATCAGGGCCAGCACCACGCACAGCCAGATCAGGCCGGCCACCCACAGGAACTGGGGAATCCACAGGGGCGTGCCCATGGCGGTGTTGGCGGTGGACTGGTTGGTCCAGGACAGGCCGGCCACATCAGTGGCGTACAGCGTCAGGTAGACGATGAAGACGGACAGGGCCACCAGGGCGATCCAGTCCAGCAGGGCGGCCACGCGCACGGGCAGGTGCTGGTAGATGGCGTCGATGCGGATGTTGGCGCGCTGCAGGGTCGCGAACGACAAGGCCCAGGAGATGCTGATGGCGAAGGCGTAGCCGGACAGTTCGTCCGAGCCGCCCAGGGACGTGCCGCTGAACTTGCGCATCAGCACGTCGGCGGTGATGTAGAGGGCGCTGAGCAGCGTCAGGCTGCCTGCGAACCAGATGGCGATGCGCGACAGGGTCGTGGCACCGGACAGCAAACGGTTCAGCGTTGCGAATTTCTCGGTATTTTCCATGGTGTCTACCCCGTACAGGGTCTGGGAGGGAGGGGGCCTGGGGTGCAGGCCGCCGGCCGCCGCGCGGATGGCGGCGGCCGGCAGTCACGGTACTACAAGCTTACTTCTTGGCTTCGAAGCCCAGGATGGGGCTCAGGCTGGCGTTGAACGCGGCCACGGTGTCGGCGGAGCTGCGCTCGGCCCACTTGGGCACCACGGTTTCGCTCATGACCTTCTTGAGCAGTTCGCGATCGGCCTCGGTAGGTTCGACCAGCTTCATCTTGCCCTTCACAGGCTGCGAGCAGGCGGCCGCGCCGGTATTGCAGTCGTAGCCTTCCTGGGTTTCCCTGGCGGCGGCATCCCAGATCTGGTTGGTCATGACCTTGATGTTGCTGGCCAGGAATTCCTGCACCTTCGGATCCAGTTTCTTCCAGGCGCTCAGGTTGGCGGCGTGGATCTGCTGGTTCCAGTTGATGGGCATCTTGTACAGGTTGGTGCTGACTTCGTACCACTTGGCCGAGTAGCCGGACATGGAGCCGGTGATGGCGCAGTCGACCACGCCGTTCTGCAGGGCGGGAACCACTTCGCCGAACGGAATGGTCACGCTGTTGCCGCCCAGGGCCTGGACGAATTCAGCCTGCGTGCGGCTGCTGGTGCGCACTTTCTTGCCCTTCAGGTCGGCCAGGCCGTTGAAGTTGCCGTTGCAGAACAGAACCTGCGCGGGATAGGTCGAAAAACCCAGCACCTTCACGTTGTTCTTTTCGTAGAACTGTTCGTAGGCGGGCGTGAAGGCTTCGGTCAGCTTCTTGGCCACGGCGATGTCGGGAGCCAGGCCGGCCAGGTCGATGGCCTCGTTGATCGAGTTGTCGCTGGCGAAGTAGGCCAGGGTGGCGGTGCCGAAGGGGATCACGCCCTGACCGATCAGGCGCATGATTTCAGGACCCTTCAGGCCCATGTCGTTGAAACCCTTGATGTCGGCCGTGACCTGGCCGCCGGACAGCTCAGGAATGGTCTTGGTCCAGAAGGGTTGTTCCGTGTTCTGGTAGGCCGTCAGGTTGCTCAGGCCGCCCACGACTTTCAGTTGGGTCTTGGGCAGGTCCTGGGCGCTGGTCTGGGCCAGGGCTGCCGAACCCAGGGCCAGGGTGCCCAGGGCCAGGGAGGTCAACACGATTTTTTTCATAATGTGCTCCGAATAGCTGTCTAGCTGCAATGCTTGGAATGTGCCGGTAAGACACGGGAAGAACAGCAATATAAAACCACGAGGGGAACCGGGATCAGCCGGTCAAACTAGTATCAAAGCGCTGCCAGGCGTGTGTTCAGGAGGTCCGTGATCAACATGTGCCCGGGGGCGTGAGTGATGCAGAACTCCGGTCTGGCCTGAGCCGCGACGGCTTGCGGGGTGACGCCGCAGGCCCAGAACACGGGCAGCTCGTCCGGCCTGATCTGCACGGCGTCGCCGTAGTCAGGCTGGTTGATGTCGGATATGCCGATGAGGGCAGGGTCGCCGATGTGGATCGGGGCGCCGTGCACCGAAGGAAAACGGGAGGTAATCTGTACAGCGCGAATGGCGTCGGCGGCGCGCATGGGGCGCATGGAGACCACCAGAGGACCGGCCAGACGACGGGTTGCGTGCGTCTGGATCGTGCTGCGGTACATGGGTACGTTCACGCCTGCGCTGATGTGGCGCACGTCGATTCCGTCCGCCAGGAGCGCCTCTTCGAACGAGAACGAGCAGCCGATCAGGAAGGAGACCAGGTCGTCGCGCCAGAGGTCGCGGACATTGAGGGGTTCGGCGCTGAGTTGTCCGTCGCGCCAGACCCGATAGCGGGGGAAGTCAGTGCGTATATCGATGGAACGACCCAGGGACGGCACCTGATACTGACCAGGCTCGGTTACGGCCAGCAGGGGGCATGGTTTAGGGTTGCGCTGGCAGAACAGCAGGAACTCGTCGGCCCAGTCCTTGGGAAGAATCATGAGGTTGGCCTGGACATGGCCCGCCGCCAGTCCGGCGGTGGGACCAGTATGGAGTTCTTTGCGGATGCGCTCGCGGCATTGTTCGGCCTCGGGCGCCAGTATTGGCAGGGGTTCCAGGTTCATGATGACCACTCGCACGCAGGGGGTTGATCACAGCAACGAATTGCAACCGATGGGGCAATCCCTGTCCAATTGTAAGTTCAAATATTAGGTTATAAATTTTACTTATCAGTCTCTGCGTATATCTGCGCGATGCGCTGCGCGTGGGTGGCCACCGCACGCGCAATATGACTGTCCGGGGAGTCCATCCAGCAGGCGAAGAACTCGATCGCCGGCAAGGGCTGGTCAACCTTCAAAAGCCGCAGTTTTCCCTCGGAAAGCTCGTCTTTTATGACGGCCGGAGCCAGCACGCTGGGACCCATGGCGCGGCGCGTCATCTGCACGATGGTGCTGAGCGAGGCGCTGCCGAAAAGACGCGGCGATTTCACCCCCGCGCGCAGCAGGGCTTCGCGTGTGGACTGGTAGGGAACGCTGCCTGACGGATAGGTGATCACAGGGTAAACCCCTAGGTCGGAGACGCTGATTTTCCGGCCGTGGAGCTTCAGGGCGGGGCTGGCCACCCAGCCCAGTTGATATTCGCACAGGCGCAGGCAGTGTTCCTTGGGGTCCTGGCCCACGCCCACGATCATGGCCATGTCGATCTGGAAGGCGGCCAGTTGCTGGCGCAGCACATTGGTGGTGTCCACATGGATTTCGATGACCAGGGCCGGGTACTCCTGGTGCAGGTGATCGATCAGATTGTGCAGCCAGGTCTGCACGATGGTCTCGGCCACGCCCAGGCGCAGCACGCCGCGGATGGCGTTCTGCTCCTTGGCGGCGCGCAGCATTTCGGTGCGCAGGTCCAGCATGCGCTGGGCATGGGAGAGCAGTTCCTGGCCCTTGTCGGTGAGCTTGATGCCGCGCGCGCCCCGGTCGAACACGCGGACCTCCAGGGCGGCCTCCAGACCGGCGATGCGCTGCGAGATGGAAGGCTGGGTGGTGTTCAGCTTCTCCGCGGCGGCCCGAAAGCCGCCAAGCTCGGCAACCCATACGAAGGCTTCGATCTGTTTGAAATCAATCATGTTTTCGGTCCAGGAGAGGTTCTCTCTATTATGCCTTAAGGGACCTGCCTCCCTTTTGGGAAGGAGTGCAAAAATTTGTCTGCTTCTGCTTGATTTTCATGCGCCGCCACTATAATTCCGCCATGACTTGCAAGATACTCATTGTGCGTACGTCCTCCCTGGGAGACCTGGTCCATATGCTGCCAGCGATCTCGGACATCGCACGCCATGTGCCAGGCGCACAGATCGACTGGCTGGTCGAAGAAAGCTTCGCCGAGATCCCCCGCTGGCACCGCGCCGTGCACGAGGCCATCCCCGTGGCGCACCGGCGCTGGCGCAAGCAGTGGTGGTCCGCCCAGACGCGCCAGGAACGCGCGGCATTGCGCGCGCACCTGGACGCGCGCCGCTACGACGTGGTGCTGGACATGCAGGCCCTGATGAAATCCATCTGGCTGGTGCGCCAGACGCATGGGCGCCGCCACGGCCTGGACTGGAAGTCGGCGCGCGAGCCGCTGGCCTCTTTGTTCTACGACGTGCGCCATCGCGTCGGCTTCTGGCAGCCGGCCGTGTTTCGCCAGCGCAGCCTGGCGGCGGCCGCCTTCGGCTATCAGTTCGAGGGCGCGCCGGATTTCGGCCTGCAGGCCCTGGCCGAGCAGGCTCCGGCCGGGCAATCCCCCTACGCCATCATCATGCCTTCGGCCAGCCGGGACGACAAACTCTGGGCGCCGGCCAACTGGCTGCAGGTCTTCGACCGGCTTCAGGGAGAAGGTCTGGAGCTGCGCCTGCTGGCCGGCAGTCCAGCGGAGACTGAACGGGCCCAGGACCTGATCGCCGGGCGCGAGCATGCCTGCGTGCTGCCGCGCATGGGCCTGACGCCCGTCGCCCTGCAACTGGCGGGCGCCCGCATCATGGTGGGGCTGGACAGCGGGCTGACGCACCTGTCCGCCGGCCTTGGACGGCCCACCATAGGCATCTACAAGGCCTCCACGCCGGTGCGCACGCCTCTGGAAGGCTCGGCCTATACGGCCAGCCTGGGCGAGCGCGGCCATGAGCCTTCGGCGCAGACCGTGTTGTGCGCCATCGACCAGGCGCTCGGCAGCCAGGGCGTCGGCGATGATGCGCCGGCCCTGATCGCGCCGGCGCTCTAGCGCCTGCCGGCACCATCCAGGCAGTTCGCGTTCGAGCCGGAACGGCCCGCAGCCGGCCTTGCCCGGCAGTTCGCGTTTTTGCTCCGCGGCTTTATGCGTACAATGTGCGTTGATCCTGCGCTGAGGCTAGGCTGGTGAACCGCTTCTTCTATACCGCTTCCATACGCATGCTGGCCCCCGCCCTGATGGCCTGGATGGGCCTGCGCGCTCGCCGCGCCGGCGGAGACTGGCAGGTGCTCTCCGGCGCCCGTTTCGGGTATTACAAGGACCAGGCCGCGCCGCCGCGCGCGCCTGTCTGGGTGCACGCCGTCAGCCTGGGCGAAACGCGCGCCGCCCATCCCCTGGTCCGGGCCTTGCTGGACCAGGGCGAAACCGTGCTGCTGACCCACATGACCGTCACGGGCCGCGAGGAAGGCGCCAAGGCCTTCGCCGCCGAGATCGAGCAGGGACGGCTCATCCAGCAATGGCTGCCTTACGACTTTCCCGGCTCCGTGCGACGTTTCCTGGCTCACTACAGGCCCTGCGCCGGCGTGATCATCGAGCGCGAGGTCTGGCCCAACCTGCTGGCCGCGGCGCGCCGCCAGGGCGTGCCCATGATGCTGGCCAGCGCCCGTTTTTCCGAGCACGCGCTGGCCGCCAGCCTGCGCGCCGGTTCGGTGATGCGCGAGGCCTACCGTTCCTTCAGGCTGGTGTACGCCCAGAGCCTGGCCGACGCCCAGCGTCTGGAGCAGGCGGGCGCACAGGGCGTCAGGGTCTCGGGCAACTTGAAGTTCGATGTGGACCTGCCGCAGGACAAGATTGCCCGAGGCCGGCGCTTTGCCAGCGACCTGAGCCGGCGCATCGTGGTCATCGCCAGCACGCGCGAGACCGAGGACATGGACTTCGCCGATGCCATCGCGCATTACCTGCGCCGCGAACGCGAGCATGGCAATGAATTGCACAGCCCCATCTTGTTCGCCTTGATCCCGCGCCACCCGCAACGTTTCGACGACGCGGCCGCCTATCTGGACAAGCTGGGCCTGCGCCATGTGCGCCGCAGCGCCTTGCTCATGCAGGGAGACTCCAGCTCCTCGGCCGTGCAGGCCTGCCGCGATGTGGACGTGCTGCTGGGCGACACCCTGGGCGAGATGTACTGGTATTACGCGCTGGCCAGGGTGGCCATCGTGGCCGGCAGCTTCCAGCCGCTGGGAGGGCAGAATTTCATCGAGGCCAGCGCCATCGGGGTGCCCGTCATCGTCGGGCCGCATACGCGCAATTTCGAACAGGCGGTGCAGGACGCCCTGCATGCGGGCGCTGCGCTGCGCGCCGCCACGCCGTCGGCAGCCTTGCAGCAGGCGGTGGAGCTGGTGGATGCGCCGGCGCGCCACCACAAGATGTCGGATGCGGGCCTGCATTGGGTGCAGATGCACGAGGGCGCCGTCGTGCGCGTGCTCTCGGGCCTGGCCGGGATCCGCGCTGCGCGTCTCTCGGACTCATAAGCAAATAAGCAATTTATCGTAGGAACAGGGCAATCTGTCGCAGTTATCCGACATAAATCCTTTCCTGGGCGCTGCATGGCCAAAAGAAAAGCCCGCTTTCGCGGGCTTTCTTGAGATCAGAATCCGTATGGATTACAGCTTCTGGATGCTCTTGGCTTGGGGACCTTTCTGGCCTTCGGCAGACACGTAGGATACGCGCTGGTTTTCTTCCAGAGATTTGAAGCCCGTGCCCAGGATGTCGGAATGGTGAACGAAAAGATCTTTGCCACCGTTGTCGGGGGAGATAAAGCCGTAGCCTTTTTCGTTATTGAACCATTTTACGATACCGGTTTCTGTTTGCATTTCCTGCATTCCCTAAAAATGACGAGCAATCTGCTCAAAAAAGATTGTCAAGATGTAAAAATCAGGGCAATGAGTATTAGAAACAATACCGTATTGAACAAACTTCGACGAACTTGAAATCCTGCACCGCTAATCGTAGGGGTGAAATGGCCTGTAAGTCAAGCTAAATCGCCCTTTGCACAGTTTGTCACAAGCAAGGGATAAACAATTACGAACAAGGTTTGTTATTGGTACGGACCCCTCTGCGCCCCTCGTTAAAGTCCGTGGTATTTACGACCAAATTCAAGCGTAGCATGAAAGAAACCGGCCTTGCTACCGCAGTCGTAACGAGTGCCTTCATATTGATACGCATATACAGCGCGACTTTCCAAAAGGCTGGCGATTCCGTCCGTCAATTGAATTTCACCGCCCACGCCCGCCTGGGTGCGGCGCAGGTGGTCGAAAATTTCCGGTTCGAGCACATAGCGGCCCACGACGGCCTGGGTGGAGGGCGCCGCTTCAGGCGCGGGTTTCTCCACGATGCGGCTCAAGCGGGTGGCGCTGGCATCGAGCGCTTCGCCGGCCACGATGCCGTACTTGTTCGTTTCGCTGGGGGCCACATTCTGCGTGGCCACGATGCTGCCATTGTACTGATGGGCGGCCTCGACCAACTGGCGCGAGACGGGCGTGGCGGCGTCGATCAGGTCGTCGGCCAGCAGCACCAGGAAGGGCTCGTTGCCAACGATGGGCGCGGCGCACAGCACGGCGTGGCCCAGGCCCAGGGCGCGCGACTGGCGGGTGTAGATGCAGTTGACGTGGCTGGGGATGACGTGGCGCACTTGTTCCAGCATGTCCAGCTTGTTCTTGGCTTCCAGTTCTTTCTCCAGTTCGGGAGCGCTGTCGAAGTGGTCTTCGATGGCGCGCTTGTTGCGGCCCGTCACGAAGATCAGTTCGGTGACCCCGGCCGCCACGGCTTCTTCGACGGCGTATTGAATCAGCGGCTTGTCGACGATGGGCAGCATTTCCTTGGGCATGGCCTTGGTGGCGGGAAGGAAGCGGGTGCCCAGACCGGCGACAGGGAAGACAGCTTTGCGAATAGGTTTCATGGGTTCGACAATCGTGGTTCAGGAACGGGGGACGGCGGGATGCTGCGGCGCGCCCAGTTTCACCGCGTCCTGGTTGCGTTGGGAGAATTGCCGGGGCTCTCGGCCCTGCTCGCTGGGAGGCGTGCCAAAAAAGCCCTGTCCAAAGGCCAGGACGGCCACATTCGCCAGCAGGATCAGTATGAAAAGCAGTCGCATCCCCGACACCGGAAAGAAACAGTTCAGCGGACGATTGTAAGGGGTCGCGCCGGGAAGTTCATCCGTTTAATCAGGCTTTACGTATCCGGATGTGGGAATCCATGGCTTTTTTTTGCCGCCGGAGCGTCCAAGGCAAGAACCGTCCCCTTGGAGATGAGTCCGGGCCCATGGTGGCCCCTGCGGGCCGCCAAGCCGGGTCATGCCCTGGGCAAGCCCGCATACAGGGCCAGCCCGTGCAGTGTGGGCGTGTCCAGTTCCTGGATGGGAGGCGTGCGCACGCCCAGCAGCCGGCAGTGGTCTTGCAGTTGGTCATGCAGCTCGTGCTGGATCAGGGCCCGGCCGCCGCCGGCCAGAAAGACCAGCGGGGGCGTTCCGAAGCGGCGGCGCCCCTGTTCCCACTGGCGCAGCACGGCGCCGGCCTGGGCGGCGGCCATGCCGGTGCTGATGGCGGCCATGGTGTTGGTGGGAAAGGAGGCCACGCGGCCGTGGGCTTCGGGCAATTGGGCGGTGTTCTGCTTGAGCGAAGCCAGCATCAGGCTCGGGCCGGGCAGGATGGAGCCGCCCAGGAAGCGGCGCTCGCCGTCCTGGACGGGGCTGAGCAGATCGACGGTGGTGGCCGTGCCGAAGCTGACCAGCAAGGCGGCCTGCGCCGGACTGGCCTGGCCGTTCAGCAGGTCGCACAGTCCGAGCAGGGCCGCCCAGCGGTCCGCGCCGAGCTGGCCGGGCTGCTCGTAGCCGTTGGACAGTCCGAAGGCGCGCGCTTCGCTGCGCAGCCAGCGCACGGCGCCCAGGCCCAGGCTTTGCACGGCGGCGTCGATCTGGGCCTGCACGAGCGGGCCCGCCACATTGACGCCGATCGCCCCGCCGCCGTGTCCGCGCATGTCCTGCAAGGGCGCATGGCCTGCCTGCAGCCAGGCGGCCAGTTGGTCCAGCTGGTCGGCGTGCAGGGAAACCGGCGCCGCTTCGCGCGCGCCGCTAAGAGGGTGGCGCCAGCCCAGCTTGATGCGGGTGTTGCCGGAGTCGATCAGCAAAGTCATGCCGGGCCAGTCGGTTGGGGAAAAGCGCCAGTATAGCGATCAGCGCTGGGGACGCACGGAAACCTCGCCCACGGTGATGGCGCGTTCCGTCCTGTCGGGATGGCGCAGCAGCAGCTGGCCCGATTCATTGATGCCGGTGACGATGCCGGTGTGCAGGATCTGGCCGTTGTCCATGATGTGCACGTGCTGTCCCGCCAGCGCGTCCACCTGGGCGTAGCGGTCGGGGAGGTCGGCGAAGCCCTGGGCGGTGACGTGGTTCAGGCTCAGGTAGCAGGACTGGGCGACCTTGGCGACGATGTCCGAGCAGCGGGTCAGCGCGGCCTGCGCGGAGTGCTCGGAGATGCCGCTCCAGTCGGCTACGGCGCGTTGCGTGCGCTGGCTGAGATCGACGGCGTCCTGCAGATTGATGCCGATGCCGATGATGACGACGTGATGGTCGCTGGAGCTGGGCGCGGCGCTGGCGCGCGTGGCCTCGACCAAAATGCCGGCCAGCTTGGCCTGGTCCCACAGCACGTCGTTGGGCCACTTCATGGTCAGGCGGCGCCGCAGGGACGGCTCCAGACACAGGCGCAGCGCCTCGCAGGCGGCCATGCCCGCCAGCGGCGAGAGCGTGGGCAGCTGGCGCGCCGGCAGGAAGATGTCGAAGGCGCAGGAAAACATCAGATTGGCGCCGACGCGGTTCTGCCAGGTGCGCCCGGCGCGGCCGCGACCGCGGCTTTGCAAGTGGGCGCCCAGCAGCCAGGGCCGCACGCGCGGGCCGGTCTCCTGGCGCGCCAGGTTCAGCAGGTCGGCGTTGGTGGACTCGGTGGAGTCCAGCCAGCGGATCTGGTTGAAATGCGGCAGTCGGACGCGCAGCTCGGCGATCATGTCCCGGGGACTGGGCAGGGCGAATTGAGAAGAGGTGTTCATGACAATCCGGTACACTGGATGGGCTTGGCATAATCTTATTTGATATTTGGTCCGAACATGTCTGAACGCGTGGATACGATTCAATTTTCCGGCGCTGCCGGGGTCATCGACTGTGCTCTGGACTGGCCTGCCGCCGAGCCGCGCGGCTGGGCACTGATCCTGCATCCCCATCCCCTGCATGGCGGGGCGCGGGACAATAAAGTGGTCACTACCTTGTCGCGCTGCGCCACCCAGCAGGGGCTGCTGGCGGTGCGCCCCAATTTCCGCGGCGTGGGGCTGTCGGCCGGCGAATTCGACCGGAGTCGCGGCGAGACCGCCGACATGCTGCAATTGATCGAGCAGTTCGGCGCCCGGTTTCCCCAGTGGACGGACGGTCCCTGGCTGCTGGCGGGCTTTTCCTTCGGCACCGCCGTGGCCGCGCAAGTGCATGCGAGCCTGCGTGAAGCGGGTGCGCCGCTGCCCCAGGCCCTGGTGCTGACCGGCACCGCCGTCAATCGTTTCCGTTTCCGCCAGGTGCAGCCTGCGGCCGACACCTTGCTGGTGCATGGCGAGCTGGACGATGTGGTGCCCCTGGCCGAGGGCATGGAGTTCGCCCGCGAGCACCAGTTGCCCATGGTGGTGCTCCCAGAAGCGGGGCATTTCTTCCACGGCAAGCTCATCCAGTTGCGTGACGTGGTCAATCGCCATCTTGCCTCGCTTGGAACTTAAGCCGCCTTTTGTTTTCAAATCGTTGCGTTTTCCTTTGCGGATAGGCGGCCGGGCGCGCTCACAGCCCCGTAGGGCTCTGCCATAATGGGCCCTTTCCGCCCCATTCGCGGCTTCCAATCTCTCCCAGCCATGACCTCTGCAAAAAAACTTGTCTCTCCGATTCTCTCTCGTTGCGTGGTGGCGCTCGCCCTGTCGCTGCCCCTGCTGGCCCAGGCCCAGACTGCGGCCCAACCCGTCGCGCCGGCCGCGGCGACGGCCGGTGCGGCTGCCCTGCCGGGCGACCTGTCCATCGTGCCGGCCCCCGGCCTGACGGCGCGCGCCTGGCTTTCCATGGATGTGAACAGCGGCCAGGTGATCGCCGCCGAGGGCATAGACGAGCGCGTGGAGCCCGCCTCGCTGACCAAGCTCATGACCGCCTACCTGGTGTTCGACGCGCTGGAGTCCGGCCGCCTGAAGCTGGACCAGCCGGTGAACATCTCGGAAAAGGCCTGGCGTACCGAAGGCTCGCGCATGTTCGTCAAGGTCAACACCCAGGTGCCGGTGGACGAGCTGCTGCAGGGCGTGATCGTGCAGTCGGGCAACGACGCCTCCGTGGCCCTGGCCGAAGCCGTGGCCGGCAGCGAATCGGCCTTTGCCGCGCTGATGAACGAACAGGCCGCCAAGCTGGGCCTGAAGGCCACGCACTTCGTCAATTCCACCGGCCTGCCCGATCCCGAGCACCTGACTTCGGTGCGCGACCTGGCCACGCTGGCTGCCGCGCTGGTGTCGCGCTTTCCGCAGTACCTGCACTACTACAGCCAGAAGGAATTCACCTACAACAACATCAAGCAGCCCAACCGCAACCGCCTGCTGTGGCTGGACACCACGGTGGACGGCCTGAAGACCGGCCATACCCAATCCGCCGGCTATTGCCTGGTGTCCACCGCCTTGCGCGACGGCCGCCGCGTGGTGTCCGTGGTGGTCGGCACGGCCAGCGACGCCGCCCGTACCGAGAACAGCCTGAAGCTGCTGAACTGGAGCTTCCAGAACTTCGAGACGGTCAAGCTCTATGACGCCGGCAACCCTGCCGTGAACGCCCGCGTCTGGGAAGGCGCGGTGGAGAACGTGGGCCTGGGTACGGCCGAGCCGCTGTGGCTGACGGTGCCGCGCGGCAAGTCGGCCGACATCAAGCCCGTCGCCCAGTACACCCAGCCGCTGGTCGCGCCCCTGAGCAAGGGGGCCAAGGTCGGCACCCTGACCCTGTCCCTGGATGGCAAGACCCTGTCCGAGCAGCCGCTGGTGGTGCTCGAGGACGTGCCCGAGGCGGGCTTTTTCGGCCGCATGGTCGACAAAGTGCTGCTGATGTTCGAATAAGTTTTCCCGTGCGAGACCGAACCCATGATTCCTGGTATTGATCCCGACAGCATCGTCTACCTGAACGGCGATTTCGTGCGCCTGGGCGAGGCGAAGATCTCCGTGCTGGACCGCGGCTTCATCTATGGCGACGGCATCTACGACGTCGTGCCGGCCTACCATGGCAAGCCCTTCCGTATGGACGGGCACCTGAATCGCCTGGAGCGCAGCCTGGCCAAGGTCGGCATCGCCAATCCCTTCACGCGCCGCGAATGGGAAAAGCTGGTGCTGGACATGCTGGCCCGATCGGGCCGCGGCGGCGACTGCATGGTCTACATCCAGGTCACGCGCGGCGTGGCCAAGCGCGACCATGCCTTTCCCAAGGATGCGGCCCCCAGCGTGTTCATCATGGTCTCGCCTTTCCAGCGCGTGCAGGCCGAGCGCGAGAACGGCCTGACCGCCATTGCCATCGAGGACGTGCGCTGGCTGCACTGCGACATCAAGTCGGTGTCGCTGCTGGGCAATGTGCTGGCCAAGCAGCAGGCCGTGCAGGCCGGCGTGGACGAAGTCATCCAGTTCCGCGACGGCTTCCTGACCGAAGGCGCCTCCTGCAACATCTGGATCGTGCGCGAGGGCACCTTGCTGGCGCCCATGCGCAACAACCTGATCCTGGAAGGTGTACGCTATGGCCTGATGGAAGAGCTGGCCGCGCAGGCCGGCATTCCGTTCCAGGCGCGCCGGATTTCCCGCGAGGAAGTCGACGGCGCCGACGAGATCCTGATGACGGCGGCCACCAAGGAGGTGCTGCCCATCGTTATGTTCAACGGCCGTCCCGTCGGAGACGGACGGCCCGGCCCGGTCTTTGCCAAGCTGCGCGAAGGCTACGACAAGGCCATCCAGGCAGTGGAGCAAGCATGACTATTTCCCCTGAAGAATCCCTGATCGAATACCCCAGCGACTTTCCCATCAAGGTCATGGGCCAGACCCACGACACCTTGCTGGACGAGCTGCTGGCCATCGTGCGGGAATTCGATCCCGACTTCGACGCCTCGACCGTCGAGCAGCGCCCCAGCAAGGCCGGCAACTACACCGGCCTGACCTTCACCGTGCGCGCCACTTCGCGCGAACAACTGGACAATCTGTACCGGGCCCTGCATGCGCATCATCTGGTGCGCGTCGTCCTGTAAGCGGAGCTGCGCCCAGCATGTCCGACTTTCCCCAGGTCAAATGGCTTGCCAGCCCGGCCGACTACGGTCCGGTCTGGCAGGCCATGCGCGATTTCACCGAACAGCGCCAGCCCCATACTCCCGATGAAATCTGGCTGGTGGAGCACAGGCCTGTCTATACGCAAGGGCAGGCGGGCAAGCCCGAGCACCTGCTCAACCCTGGCGGCATTCCCGTGGTGCAGACGGACCGGGGCGGACAGGTCACGTACCACGGTCCCGGGCAACTGCTGGTGTATTGCCTGTTCGATTTGCGCCGCGTCGGCCTGTACGTCAAGGAATACGTGAACCTGCTCGAAGAGGCCGTCATTGCCTGCCTGACGCATTTCGGCGTGGCGGGCGCCTGCCGCAAGCCAGGCGCGCCGGGGGTCTATGTGCCGCTGCGCCAGGGGGGCGAGGGCCTGGCCAAGATCTCGGCGCTGGGCATCAAGATCCGCAACGGCCGCTCCTACCATGGCCTGGCCCTGAACGTTGCCATGGACCTGGCGCCGTTCGGTGGCATCAATCCCTGCGGCTACGAAGGTCTGCAGACCACCGACATGCGCTCGGAAGGGGTGGACATCACGCTGGAGCAGGCGGCGCAGTTCCTCTGTGCGCACCTGTCGCAGGCCATGGCGCAGCGAATCCACGCCATGGCGGCCTGATCAGCGGCCCGTGAATACGGCGGCCCGCTTTTCGATGAAGGCGTCTATGCCTTCGCAGGCATCCTCGCTCATCATATTGCCGGCCATGACCTGGCCGGCGTAATCGTAGGCCTGTTCCAGGGGCAGGCTGCGCTGCTTGTAGAACATGGCCTTGCCGGCGCGCACGGCCACCGGGCTCTTGGCCAGGATGCGCTGCGCCAGGTCCTGCACGGCCTGGTCCAGCTGACCGTCGGGCACGGCATGATTGATCAGGCCCAGTTCCTGGGCGCGCTGTGCGCTGATGAAGTCCCCGGTCATCAGCATTTCCATGGCCGCCTTGGGCGGCACGCAGCGCGACAGCGCCACGGCCGGCGTTGAGCAGAACAGGCCCACATTGATGCCGGAGACCGCGAAGCGCGCAGACTGCGCGGCCACGGCCAGGTCGCAGCTTGCCACGAGCTGGCAGCCGGCGGCGGTCGCCAGGCCTTGCACGCGGGCGATCACCGGCACCGGCAGCTTCAGCACGCCCTGCATGACGCGGCTGCAGCGCTGGAACAGGTCCAGGTAGTAGTCGTGATCAGGATGGGCGCGCATCTGCTTCAGGTCATGACCGGCGCAGAACGCCTTGCCTTCGGCCTGCAGGATCACGCATTGCAGCTCGCGGTCCTGCGCCAGCGTGTTCAGGATGTCCTGCAAGGCGTCCAGCACCTCTTCGGACAGCGCGTTGTACTGCGCGGGGCGGTTCAGCGTGATGCGGGCCAGCCCGTCTTGCTGATGCAGATGCACCGGGGCCGTGTTTTGTTCATGGGGCATGCGAGTCTCCGTACTTGTAGTATGCGCAGGTTCTACCCGGCAGCGTTGCTGCTTTGACGCGCCAAGCTTTATATTGAAGAGGCTTATGAGCAAACTATGGCCCCGCTTCTAGGCGCTTGTAAAGCTTGGGGCTACAATCGACCGATGACCGCTTCGCGGCACAACCGCGGCGCAGCACGCTGTTTACTACCCTTACGCCTATGACCACCCCTGTAGACACCCCCGTCGAACACAAACCCACCGTCCGTCCGCGCACAGTCGAGTACGACGCGACGCAGAAGCAGAAGGCCGAGGCCAAGACCTCGCGCATTCCGATCAAGGTCGTCCAGGCGGAGCGTCTGAAGAAGCCGGACTGGATCCGCGTCAAGGCGGCGGCCCCCAATTCCCGCTTCTACGAGATCAAGGAAACGCTGCGCGAGCACAAGCTGTTCTCGGTCTGCGAAGAAGCTTCCTGTCCCAACATCGGCGAATGCTTCGGCAAGGGCACGGCCACCTTCATGATCATGGGCGACAAGTGCACGCGCCGCTGCCCGTTCTGCGACGTGGGCCACGGCCGTCCCGATCCCCTGGACAAGGACGAGCCGGTCAACCTGGCCAAGGCCATCGGCGCCATGAAGCTGTCCTACGTGGTGATCACCTCCGTGGACCGGGACGATCTGCGCGACGGCGGCGCCGCCCACTTCGTGGAGTGCATCCGCCAGGTGCGCGAGCATTCGCCCAAGACCACCATCGAAGTCCTGGTGCCGGATTTCCGCGCCCGCCTGGAGCGCGCCCTGGGCATCCTGGACGCCTGCCCCCCGGACGTCATGAACCACAACCTGGAAACCGTGCCCCGCTTGTACAAGCAGGCCCGTCCCGGTTCGGATTACCATCACTCGCTCAAGCTGCTGCAGGAATTCAAGAAGCTGCATCCGGAAGTGCCCACCAAATCGGGCCTGATGGTGGGCCTGGGCGAAACCAACGAGGAAATCCTGGACGTCATGCGCGACATGCGCGCCCACAATGTGGACATGCTGACCATCGGCCAGTATCTTCAGCCTTCGGGACACCACCTGCCCGTCATGCGTTACGTCACGCCGGAAGAGTTCGCCATGTTCGAACGCGAAGCCTACGCCATGGGCTTCACCCACGCCGCCGTGGGCGCCATGGTCCGGTCCTCCTACCATGCGGACCAGCAGGCCCATGCCGCGGGCGTGCAGTCCTGATGCCTGTTCCTGCATAGGCCTTCTCGCAGGAAGGCGCATAAAAAACCCGGCTCATGTGCCGGGTTTTTTTTTGGGGCCGTTCCGCTGTGCAGGCTGGGCCGTCGGCTCCGCGGGCCATCCACCGGGAACGTCGCTGCTCTCAGGCGCCCGCGCATGGGGCAGAGGGCAAGGCAGTGTTGGGCCTGCTTGCTTGACGGACCCCGGCTGCCGTCAGCTCCCGGCAGCCAGGCAGCGCGCCGACAGGCTCTCTATATAAGGCTCGATGACGGCGTCGTAGTCTTCCACGCCCAGATACCAGGCCTTCAGGCCGGATTCGTCCAGCTTCAGGTCGGTCCAGCAGAACAGGGAGCGGTCGAACGAGTCCTTGATGGTTTCGTCGACCAGCTTGAACAGATTTTCCAGCAAAGGCAGACAGGCCAGCGGCACGGCCAGGGGCGTGGCGCCCTCGAATTGCCAGGCATATTGCTGGATCAGCTCCGAAGACCACAAGGCATGTTGTTCCTCGGCGCTCAGGGCGGGATCGGCGGGAGTCAGGGGCATGATGGCGTGTTTCTTCTATCTATATATAGAGTGATGTCAGGGTCCGGTGGCCAGCCACTGGATGGGGGCGACGCCTTGTTCGGTCAGCCAGTCGTTGGCCTGGCGGAAGTGGCCGCAGCCGATGAAGGGTACCGGCGGCCGGCGGGCGGACAGAGGCGAGGGATGGTTGGCGGCCAGGATCAGGAAGGGGCCCTGCGAGTGTTGGCGGATCAGTTCCGCCTTGGCTTGCGCGTGGGCACCCCAAAGCATGTAGACGATGGGGCGCGCGCTCTGGCGCGCCAACTGGACAAGCAGCGCGTCCGTGACCGACTCCCAGCCTTGCTTGGCATGAGAAGCGGGCAGGCCGTCTTCCACGGTCAGGGACGCGTTCAGCAACAGCACGCCTTGGCGGGCCCAGTTGCTCAGGTCGTGGCTGACTGGCTCGGGCTGGTCAGGGTATTCCTGCCGCAGTTCTTTAAGGATATTGCGCAGGCTGGGCGGCGCCGGGCAGGTATCGGGCACGGAAAAGGACAGGCCTTGCGCCTGGTTGGGGCCATGATAGGGATCCTGTCCCAGGATGACGACGCGGACTTCGTGCAGCGGCAGCAACTGCAGGGCCCGAAAAGGCGCGGACGGGTAAATGGTGGCGCCGTCGGCGCGTTCCTTGTCCAGCCAGGCTGACAGCGTCTTGAGGGTGGCCTGCAGTTCCGGGCTGCCCAGCGCCGCCTGCCAGTCCGCGGGCAAGCGGGCGACATGGGACAGGACGCTGCCTTCCAGCGTATTGCCTGCCAGCATGTCGTCGCCAATCAGGCTGAGCTGCTCCGTGGAGCGGGGAGAAGGGGAACGAGCCATGATGATGATCGCTTGTTGATTGTCTCTGTATTGTAAGGCGGGAGCAGGCTGCCACTGTAAGTATCCGTTGACCGCAGGCAAGCAAAGGCCGGCGCTTCCTTTCTACTATATGGAACCCATCTTTCTTATATATAGGGGACTGGGCTAGGCGGCGGCAAGGGGCGGGCCTGTCGATCGGCAAAGGCGGCAGCCTGTCAGCAAGGCGGAGTGTACAGGTGCCGGCAGGCCGGGATGGGGTTCAATGATGGCGGACACCCCGGTTTCGGCCTGGCCCTTGGCGTCAGAGTCCGCTTGAGCGAGAAGGGCAGGGCGCCACATCTTTTCGATCCAGGCGGCGGAATTTAATTTACATTTAGTTTCTTTTTCGTGTTTCTTGTTTTCTTTCATGGGGTTGAAGCTGGACTTAAGGGAAATCCCTAGATGCGCTTGAAATATTCTTGTCAAAAAGCTTGCGTTGTCGGAAAACACCGTGCTATAGTTTCTTTCTTGCTGCAGCGAACGGGGTTTTCCCTAAGCGAAGCGGCAAGCGGTTTGAGCTGCTTTCACCGCCTTGGCCCAGAGGCCCGCACCGAAAGCGTTCGAGCTGAAGCAGAAAAGAAAACTTGCACGGATTTAAATTCTTGTGTTATAGTTTGAAGTTCTGCAAACGAGACGGCAATGTTAAGTGCTCAGGATTGAGGATTTACCATTGCGGCTTGTGAAGCGGTTCAGGCAGTAGCGGGGCGGTTCGCTCCGGTCGAGCAGGAAGCGGTTTGAAGGAAATGGACTTCAAACGAACTTCAAAAAAATGCTTGACACGCTGCACGAAGCACTTCATAATCTCGTTTCTCTGCTGCTCCAACAGCAACGCTGATTCAGCGACGCCAAGGCAGCCGGGACGACAGGCAACTGTCACTGCTCTTTAACAATTAACAGCCGATAAGTGTGGGCGCTTGGCATGAGCGGGCCGAATCCCTTAATGGGAATCGCCACAAGTTTGTATCAAGTGCTCACAGACGAAAAATGAAGATTTACCTTGTGTAAACTCTGAATTTTTCTTTGAGACACAATCGGTCTCGTCGCAAGACGGGACAACCACAGAGATTAAACTGAAGAGTTTGATCCTGGCTCAGATTGAACGCTAGCGGGATGCTTTACACATGCAAGTCGAACGGCAGCGCGAGAGAGCTTGCTCTCTTGGCGGCGAGTGGCGGACGGGTGAGTAATGTATCGGAACGTGCCCAGTAGCGGGGGATAACTACTCGAAAGAGTAGCTAATACCGCATACGCCCTACGGGGGAAAGGGGGGGATCGCAAGACCTCTCACTATTGGAGCGGCCGATATCGGATTAGCTAGTTGGTGGGGTAAAGGCCTACCAAGGCGACGATCCGTAGCTGGTTTGAGAGGACGACCAGCCACACTGGGACTGAGACACGGCCCAGACTCCTACGGGAGGCAGCAGTGGGGAATTTTGGACAATGGGGGAAACCCTGATCCAGCCATCCCGCGTGTATGATGAAGGCCTTCGGGTTGTAAAGTACTTTTGGCAGAGAAGAAAAGGCGCCCTCTAATACAGGGCGCTGCTGACGGTATCTGCAGAATAAGCACCGGCTAACTACGTGCCAGCAGCCGCGGTAATACGTAGGGTGCAAGCGTTAATCGGAATTACTGGGCGTAAAGCGTGTGTAGGCGGTTCGGAAAGAAAGATGTGAAATCCCAGGGCTCAACCTTGGAACTGCATTTTTAACTGCCGAGCTAGAGTATGTCAGAGGGGGGTAGAATTCCACGTGTAGCAGTGAAATGCGTAGAGATGTGGAGGAATACCGATGGCGAAGGCAGCCCCCTGGGATAATACTGACGCTCAGACACGAAAGCGTGGGGAGCAAACAGGATTAGATACCCTGGTAGTCCACGCCCTAAACGATGTCAACTAGCTGTTGGGGCCGTTAGGCTTCAGTAGCGCAGCTAACGCGTGAAGTTGACCGCCTGGGGAGTACGGTCGCAAGATTAAAACTCAAAGGAATTGACGGGGACCCGCACAAGCGGTGGATGATGTGGATTAATTCGATGCAACGCGAAAAACCTTACCTACCCTTGACATGTCTGGAAAGCCGAAGAGATTTGGCCGTGCTCGCAAGAGAACCGGAACACAGGTGCTGCATGGCTGTCGTCAGCTCGTGTCGTGAGATGTTGGGTTAAGTCCCGCAACGAGCGCAACCCTTGTCATTAGTTGCTACGCAAGAGCACTCTAATGAGACTGCCGGTGACAAACCGGAGGAAGGTGGGGATGACGTCAAGTCCTCATGGCCCTTATGGGTAGGGCTTCACACGTCATACAATGGTCGGGACAGAGGGTCGCCAACCCGCGAGGGGGAGCTAATCTCAGAAACCCGATCGTAGTCCGGATCGCAGTCTGCAACTCGACTGCGTGAAGTCGGAATCGCTAGTAATCGCGGATCAGAATGTCGCGGTGAATACGTTCCCGGGTCTTGTACACACCGCCCGTCACACCATGGGAGTGGGTTTCACCAGAAGTAGGTAGCCTAACCGCAAGGAGGGCGCTTACCACGGTGGGATTCATGACTGGGGTGAAGTCGTAACAAGGTAGCCGTATCGGAAGGTGCGGCTGGATCACCTCCTTTCAGAGCGAAGGGCTCGCAAAGCGAAAGCGTCCACACTTATTGGCTGTTAGTTAGGTCATGACCATAGGGTATCGCCCACTGGTGACAGATGGGTCAGTAGCTCAGTCGGTTAGAGCACCGTCTTGATAAGGCGGGGGTCGTTGGTTCGATTCCAACTTGACCCACCACGATTACCTCGGGGGATTAGCTCAGCTGGGAGAGCACCTGCTTTGCAAGCAGGGGGTCGTCGGTTCGATCCCGTCATCCTCCACCACCGCCTGCTGCAGGCGGTGCGGCGACACAGTACTGGACGTCATGACATGAGCGGGGCAGGCCCGGATGTACTCCGGGCGCAGCGCGAGATTCAACGAAGAGCGTTCTTTTGCAAGAGCGCTGCTCGTTGGGTTAGCCAACCCACGATCTGCTCTTTAACAATCTGGAAGAAGCACAACGAAGGTGTGTTGTCTGATACGCATCGACTCTTTGGAGGCGGTGTAGACAATGCACGGGTTGTGATTGCAACACGAACAATTTATGTTCAACAAGTTCTCAAAAATATAGACGTTGTCCCTTCCTCGGATGGGATGACAGCTAAGGATTGATGAACGGCAACAACGTATACTCATCGGTTCTATAGCCGTAAGCGTTATAGGATCAAGCGAATAAGTGCATATGATGGATGCCTTGGCGATCACAGGCGATGAAGGACGCGGTAGCCTGCGAAAAGCTACGGGGAGCTGGCAAACAAGCTTTGAGCCGTAGATGTCCGAATGGGGAAACCCACCGCAGCAATGCGGTATCCCACACTGAATACATAGGTGTGTGGAGGCGAACCGAGTGAACTGAACCATCTCAGTAACTCGAGGAAAAGAAATCAACCGAGATTCCGGAAGTAGTGGCGAGCGAAACCGGAGCAGCCTGGACGTTTTAGCGTCTTGGATAGTCGAATGGAATGGAAAGTCCAGCCGTAGCAGGTGATAGCCCTGTAGACGAAATCCAGGACGTGGAACTCAGCGTCGAACAAGTAGGGCGGGACACGTGAAATCCTGTCTGAATATGGGGGGACCATCCTCCAAGGCTAAATACTCGTGATCGACCGATAGTGAACCAGTACCGTGAGGGAAAGGCGAAAAGAACCCCGGAAGGGGAGTGAAATAGATCCTGAAATCATATGCATACAAACAGTAGGAGCCCTTTCGGGGGTGACTGCGTACCTTTTGTATAATGGGTCAGCGACTTACATTCAGTGGCAAGCTTAACCGAATAGGGGAGGCGTAGCGAAAGCGAGTCCGAATAGGGCGATTCAGTCGCTGGGTGTAGACCCGAAACCAGGCGATCTATCCATGGCCAGGTTGAAGGCACGGTAACACGTGCTGGAGGACCGAACCCACTAATGTTGAAAAATTAGGGGATGAGCTGTGGATCGGAGTGAAAGGCTAAACAAGCCTGGAGATAGCTGGTTCTCTCCGAAAACTATTTAGGTAGTGCCTCACGTATTACTGTCGGGGGTAGAGCACTGTTATGGCTAGGGGGTCACAGCGACTTACCAAACCATGGCAAACTCCGAATACCGACAAGTACAGCGTGGGAGACAGAGCACCGGGTGCTAACGTCCGGACTCAAGAGGGAAACAACCCAGACCGCCAGCTAAGGTCCCTAACTATGGCTAAGTGGGAAACGAAGTGGGAAGGCATAGACAGTCAGGAGGTTGGCTTAGAAGCAGCCATCCTTTAAAGAAAGCGTAATAGCTCACTGATCGAGTCGTCCTGCGCGGAAGATGTAACGGGGCTAAGCCATAGACCGAAGCTGCGGATGTGTACTATGTACACATGGTAGGAGAGCGTTCCGTAAGCCTGTGAAGGTGTCCTGTGAGGGATGCTGGAGGTATCGGAAGTGAGAATGCTGACATGAGTAGCGATAAAGGGGGTGAAAAGCCCCCTCGCCGTAAGTCCAAGGTTTCCTGCGCAACGTTCATCGGCGCAGGGTGAGTCGGCCCCTAAGGCGAGGCAGAGATGCGTAGCTGATGGGAAGCGGGTTAATATTCCCGCACCGTCGTAGAGTGCGATGGGGGGACGGATTGCAGAAGGTCATCGGGGTGTTGGATGTCCCCGTTGGCGCATCGTAGAAGGCACTTAGGCAAATCCGGGTGCGTAATTCAAGGGTGTGACTGAATAGAGCTTCGGCTCTAAACTGACTGGAAGCAGTTCCAAGAAAAGCCTCTAAGCTTCAGCTCTACGAGACCGTACCGCAAACCGACACAGGTGGACGGGATGAATATTCCAAGGCGCTTGAGAGAACTCAGGAGAAGGAACTCGGCAAATTGATACCGTAACTTCGGGAGAAGGTATGCCTCTGTAGTGTGAAGTGCCTGCGCACGGAGCATGACGAGGCCGCAGTGAATCGGTGGCTGCGACTGTTTACTAAAAACACAGCACTCTGCAAACACGAAAGTGGACGTATAGGGTGTGACGCCTGCCCGGTGCCGGAAGGTTAAGTGATGGGGTGCAAGCTCTTGATCGAAGCCCCGGTAAACGGCGGCCGTAACTATAACGGTCCTAAGGTAGCGAAATTCCTTGTCGGGTAAGTTCCGACCTGCACGAATGGCGTAACGATGGCCACACTGTCTCCTCCTGAGACTCAGCGAAGTTGACATGGTTGTGATGATGCAATCTCCCCGCGGCTAGACGGAAAGACCCCATGAACCTTTACTGTAGCTTTGCATTGGACTGTGAACCGGCCTGTGTAGGATAGGTGGGAGACGTTGAAGCGTGGTCGCCAGATCGCGTGGAGTCATCCTTGAAATACCACCCTGGTCTGTTTGCGGTTCTAACCTAGGTCCCTTATCGGGATCGGGGACCGTGCATGGTGGGCAGTTTGACTGGGGCGGTCTCCTCCCAAAGTGTAACGGAGGAGTTCGAAGGTACGCTAGGAACGGTCGGAAATCGTTCTGATAGTGCAATGGCATAAGCGTGCTTGACTGTGAGACTGACAAGTCGAACAGGTACGAAAGTAGGACATAGTGATCCGGTGGTTCTGTATGGAAGGGCCATCGCTCAACGGATAAAAGGTACTCTGGGGATAACAGGCTGATACCGCCCAAGAGTTCATATCGACGGCGGTGTTTGGCACCTCGATGTCGGCTCATCTCATCCTGGGGCTGTAGCCGGTCCCAAGGGTATGGCTGTTCGCCATTTAAAGAGGTACGTGAGCTGGGTTTAAAACGTCGTGAGACAGTTTGGTCCCTATCTGCCGTGGGCGTTGGATACTTGACGGAGCCTGCTCCTAGTACGAGAGGACCGGAGTGGACGTACCACTGGTGTATCGGTTGTCATGCCAATGGCATTGCCGAGTAGCTACGTACGGAAGAGATAACCGCTGAAGGCATCTAAGCGGGAAACTCGTCTGAAGATTAGGTATCCCGGGGGCTTGACCCCCCTGTAGGGTCGTCCGAGACCAGGACGTTGATAGGCTGGGTGTGGAAGTGCAGTAATGCATGTAGCTAACCAGTACTAATTGCCCGTGTGGCTTGATCCTATAACCCTTGTGGTTGTAGCGAGTCCAAGTTGTTGACCACAGAACGTAAATATTGAATGTGCAGCGCAGCCCGCGCTCCAACCCTTCGAGACACGTGTTCGCGATCCGTACTGATCCCGAACGCGGTGCTTCTTCCATATTGGCCAGGCCGCCTCGCAAGGCGACCCGGCAACCAGTTACGCTTGACGACCATAGCAAGGTGGTCCCACGCCTTCCCATCCCGAACAGGACTGTGAAACGCCTTCGCGCCGATGATAGTGGACGGACGTCTGTGAAAGTAGGTCATCGTCAAGCTCTTATCCGCCAAAACCCCCGCAAGCTACCCTTGCGGGGGTTTTGCTTTTTACGCGCGCCCGCAACAAGGGCGGCGCATGCCCGCGGCCTGAACCCTAGCCGCGCCTGCCCCCCTGCAGGGCGGGCGACTGCGCCCGACACATCCGGCCTCCCGTCGCGCTCGCCCGGGCGCGGCTGGCAGCCGCCAGCGTCTCGGCGCGGCTCGGAACCCGCGCCGTACCCAATCCTCGTGCAGGCCGCTGCACCAGGCGCTCGGAGGCGGCCCGGCTTCCAGTCATTGAATGTCCTGACCCGTCCCGTTGACCTGCATCAAGCAGGGCATGGTCCTGCCCGTCCAGGAAGGGATGGAGTGTGTCAGTCTTTCCGAGGTCTTATTTTGATTTCGGAGTTGGCCATGACGGAACCGGACAGTCGTGATCAAGAGCCTGCGCAACGATCGGCAGGCTCCGGCTTCACCGCCCAGGAGGAGGCGCGGCGTCTGACGCGCATACAGGCTCATCTTGCCCATCTGCCGCTCTTCAAGGAATTGCCCCGCAGCGAGCTGGAGCCCATTGCCCTGGGCACGAGGGAAATCCATGCCCTGCGGGGCGATATCCTGTTTCGCAGCGGCGATCCCTGCCTGGGCTTTCACGTGGTGGTGTATGGACGCATCAAGCTGGTCTTCGTGTCCTCTTCAGGCCTGGAGCGGGTCGTGCGCCTGGTGGGACCGGGCGAAGGTTTCGGCGAAGCCCTGATGTTCATGGAGCGCAATTACATCGTCACGGCGCAGGCGCTGGTGGACTCCCTGTTGCTGCATGTCGGGCGCGACACCTTGTTCACCCGGCTGGAGCAAAGCCCGGGCGTGGCTCGGCGCATGCTGGCCGGGCTGAGTGAGCGCCTGTACCGCCTGATGGGCGAGCTGGAGTCCTACACCTTGCAGAACGGCGTGCAGCGCCTGGTGTCCTATCTGCTGCAGGAGTGGCCGGGCGAAGAGGGCAAGCCGTTCCGTATCGATGTGGGCAAGTCGGTGATTGCTTCCCGGCTCAACCTGACGCCCGAACATTTGTCGCGCACCTTGCGCGAGTTGATGGACCGCGGCCTGATCCGCGTGCAGCGCCGCAATTTCACGATTCTGGACAGCGAGGCCCTGCGCCAGTATCGCGGGTAGGGGCATACGCAGCGATAGCGCTGAGGCATTCGCGGTAGCGTCGCCATGCCGTCCACAGGTTCCAAGCCAGCACGGCAAAAGACAGAAACAGCACAGGAGCGGCCATCCACGCAAACACACGCCCGCCCAATGCGGCCAGGGCCCAGACCAGAACGGCGGCGCTGTGCAATACCCAGTGCCGGCGTGCGGCCGATTGCGGCATATAGTGGCCGGTCTTGGGGACCAGGCGCAACAGTTCGCGGGTCTGCTCGGGTTTGTCTGCGTCGAAGGGTACGGCTTGCTGGGCTTCCCGCCAGAGCAGGAAGGGAACGATGATGTAGAGCATGCCGGAGACGGCCGAGCCGAGCGCGCCCATGATCAGCAGGATGCCGATGCTCAAGGCGGAGCCCTGGCCTGCGGGCGTGTTCAGCCAGAAGCCCAGGGGCACGCAGGCGAGCAGGCTGGCCAGGGCGCTGTACCAGAACAGCGTGCTGACGTCGGCCTTGGGACGCTTGCGGCGCCATAGTCGGATCCAGGTGACGATTGCCCACAAGGCGTAGGACAGCAGGATCAGGTATTGCAGCAGCTCGCGCAGCGGCAGCCAGGGGCCGGGCAAGGGCTCCAGCGCCCAGCGGGCGAGCAGCAGGCCGGCCAAGGTCCAGGGCAGCCAGCGCACCAGAGGGCGCGGGTAGAGTTCGGTGACCTGGAAGATGGGCAGCAGCTGAAAAGACATGGCCATCAACAGCAGGCCGGCCCAGCCGCCCAGACCCCATGCCACATGATTGTCGAGCAGATTGGGTACAGGCCTGTCCAGGCCCAGCGCCAGCAGCATGGCCAGCCCCGACAGCAGGGTCAGGCCCAGGAACGCCAGGGCGAGGCGCACCGGCGTCAAGATCTCGCGGGCGCCCGGGAATACCTGGCGGCGCTGGCGCCATAGCGCCGCGGCCATGACGCCCAGATAAGCCGCCAGGGCCGCGCCCAGTGACAAGGCCGCCAGCAGCCAGGTCCAGCGCTGCCATGTCATGAAACCCATAATCAGCAGCAGCGTGCCGGCGCTCAGCAGACCCCACAAGGCCAGACTCATGGCTCCGGGGAGGGCGAGGCGTACATTGGCGGCGACGGCCAGGATGTGCAGCAGGGAGCCCAGCATGGCGCTGCCCAGCACGCCCAGCGTCCAGGCATGGGTCAGCGCCAGCGCGGCAGGATGCCAGCGGGACGTGAACAACTCGGGGCCCGTCCAGGCGGCCAGGATGGACGCCAGCAGCCCGAACAGCGGCACGTTGAGGAAAAAGGGCAGGCTCAGGGCCAGGGGCGGGGATCGGTCGATGGACAGGGCGCGCTGCATGGTTCAGGTCCGTCGTATGACAAGCCGGTAATGCGTACCGCATGCCATGCAGTCGTGCTCGAAGCCATGGCGTTGCAGGATGGCGTAGAGGGGGAAGGGCTCGCGGTCGATCAGCATGATGAGCTCCTGCCCGCGCGCCAGTCCCGCCAGCGCTTCCAGGCAGTGCTCCAGGGGTTGCGGTGCGGGCAGGCCGCGCATGTCCAGCCGTGTTTCAGTCCTTGTCATGAGGGTGCTCGATCAGAGTTGGAATGGCTTGCTGGCATTGTGGGCCAGGCCGGTCCCCGGCTGCCGATTCTGAATGATCCCGGTTTGTCCGTGATCAGAAGATGCGCAGGAATTGATGTGGGTTAAGGAGGGCGCCGGCAGGAGCGGGCATAGTGGTGGGCATTGCCGAGCCGGGGCGGGCCCCGGCGAGATGTCTGATCGGGAGTCTCATGAATACAGTATCTCGGGCGGCTGTCCCGCCTCTGGAACCGCGGCTGGAGCTGGTCTGCCCGGCCGGCAGCCTGCCGGCGCTGAAAGCCGCCATCGATCATGGCGCGGACAGCGTCTACCTGGGTTTTCGCGATGCGACCAATGCGCGCAATTTCGCGGGCCTGAACTTCGACGCCCAGGCGATCGAACAAGGCATGCGCTATGCGCACGAGCGCGGCCGCAAAGTCCTCCTGGCCCTCAATACCTACCCGCAGCCGCAGGCCTGGCGCCTGTGGCGCGATGCCGTGGACCGGGCCGCCGGCTCCGGCGTGGACGCCGTCATCATGGCTGATCCGGGCCTCATGGCCTACGCCCGCGAGCGCCATCCGGACCTGCGCCTGCATTTGTCGGTCCAGGGCTCGGCCACCAATCCCGAGGCCATTTCCTACTATCACGATCATTTCGGCATCCAGCGCGTGGTCTTGCCGCGCGTGCTGTCCATGGCGCAGGTCGAGCAAGTCTGCGAGCAGGCGCCCGTGCAGGTGGAGGTCTTCGGTTTCGGCAGCCTGTGCGTGATGGTGGAAGGGCGCTGCGCCCTGTCCTCCTACGCGACCGGAGAGTCTCCCAACACGCATGGCGTCTGCTCTCCGGCCCGGCACGTGCGCTGGGAACAGACGGAGCGCGGCCTGGAGTCGCGCCTGAACGGGGTCTTGATCGATCGTTACCAGGACGGCGAGAACGCGGGCTACCCCACACTGTGCAAGGGCCGCTTCGATGTGGCCGGCGAAAATTACTACGCCCTGGAGGAGCCCACCAGCCTGAATACGCTGGAGCTGCTGCCGCAGCTGCTGGCCGCGGGCGTTGCCGCCATCAAGATCGAAGGGCGCCAGCGCAGTCCGGCCTACGTCGCCCAGGTCACACAGGTCTGGCGCCAGGCCATAGATCTGGCGCAGTCCCGCACGGCGCGCTATTCGGTGCATCCGGCCTGGATGGGCGCCCTGAACAAGCTGGCCGAAGGCCAGCAGCATACGCTGGGCGCGTACTCGCGGCCCTGGAAATAAGCCGGCGACGGAGAACGATCATGAAATTCGCTTTGGGACCCCTGCAATACTACTGGTCGCGCATCGCCGTGCTGCAATTCTACGAATCGGCCTGCGAGTGGCCGGTGAACCTGGTCTACCTGGGGGAAACCGTCTGCTCCCGGCGGCACGAACTGCGCCTGGAGGATTGGCTGGAAGTGGCCGACATGCTCGTCCAGGCCGGCAAGACCCCGATCCTGTCCACGCAGGTATTGCTGGAGTCGGGCCGGGACATGACGACCCTGCGCAAAGTGACCGAACACGGCCGCTACCTGGTCGAGGCCAACGACATGGGCGCGGTGCGCCGCATGCAGGGCCGGGACTTCGTCGCCGGTCCCTTCCTGAACCTCTACAATGCGCCGGCCCTGGAGCTGATCGCTTCGCAGGGCGCCGTGCGCTGGGTCATGCCGCTGGAAATGGGGCGCGCCGGCCTGGCGCAGCTCCAGCAGGACAGGCCCCGCGGCCTGGAAACCGAGGTCTTCGCCTTCGGCCGCCTGCCCCTGGCTTTTTCAGCGCGGTGTTTCACGGCCCGCAATCGCAACCTGCCCAAGGACAACTGCCAGTACGTCTGCATGGACCATCCCGACGGACTTCTGCTGGAGACGCGCGAAGGCCAGGGCTTCCTGACCATCAACGGCATACAGACGCAGTCCGCCTGGGTCTACACCCTGCTGCACGAACTGCGTGATCTGGAGAGCCTGGGCGTGGACGTGATCCGTCTCAGTCCGCAGTCCCGCGGCATGGGCGAGGTCCTCAGGCTTTATCGCGATGTCGCGGACGGGCGCCAGGCCAGCACGGTCGCGCATGAGCAGTTGCTGGAGCTGTTGCCGTCCAGCGCCTGCAATGGCTTCTGGCACGGCCGGCCGGGCCTGGACATGGTTTCGCCCGTGTCCGAGCGTTTCTGAGCGCGCACCTTTGCATCAGCCGCAAGGCTTGAGTTATTCACCATCCGGATTCCTGGAGATCTGACGATGACCGCTTCTTCCTCGCCCACCCCGCGAGTCCCAGCCCCCCTGGCTGGCCTCTTGCAATGCCTGCCGCGCTGGCCCGGTTCCCGGGCGCTGGCCAGCGCCTTGAATCTGCTGATGGCGCCCCACCTGCCTGCCGACACCTGTCAGCGGCTGGAGGGGCGACGCCTGCGGCTGCAGGTGGCCGATGCGCGGCTGGAGTTCGACTACACCTGGCGCAACGGAGCTTTCCAGCCCTTGGCGAGCGGCGGCCCGGCGCCGGACCTGACCTTGCGCGCCAATGCCTGGGACTTCTATCAACTGCTGCAGCGCGGCGAGGACCCGGACACCCTGTTCTTCAACCGGCGCCTGGTGATAGAAGGCGATACCGAGCTGGGCCTGATGGTCAAGAACACCCTGGACTCGCTGGACCCGGGCGTCCTGCAGCCGCGCGCCGTGCTGCGGCAGGGGTGGGCCGTCTTGCGGCGCGGCCCCATGCCGCGCCGGAGCCTGAGAGCCTAGGCGCGCCGCACATCAAAAGAAGGAAACCATCCAGCCAGCGTCCGGATGACGGCGTCTCCGGGGTAGGCGCCCAGCGCCTTTCCGCTGTCATTCAAGGCGGCGTCCTGGCAGCCTTGCGCACGAAATACCTGCAGGGCGTAGCGCCGCACGCCCAGATCATGCAGGCGGCGACCCAGCGACAGCAGCGCGTCGGGGCTGTGCAGACGAGGATGTATGGTGCTGCGGCATTCGAAGTCGGCGCCGTGCTCCAGCAGGATATCCAGGCTGGCTTGCGCGGCGGCGCCGCTGCCATGGATCCGCGTGATCGCGTCATAGTCCTGAAAGCCTGCTTTCACATCCAGGCCCACCCAATCCGTCCAGGGCAGTACTTCGCGCAGGCGGCGCGGATGCGTGCCGCCCGTATGCAATCCGATCTTGAAGTCCAGGTCGCGCACGGTGCGCATGGCCGCGCCCAGGGCAGGGTCCATGGTGGGCTCGCCGCCGCTGAAGACGACCGCGTCCAGCATGCCGGCGCGGCGGCGCAGGAAGTCCAGGATGGTTTCCCAGTCCAGAGGACTGTCCGAAGTGCGTTCCTGCAGATGAGGGTTGTGGCAGTAGCCGCAACGCCAGGGGCAGCCTTGCACGAAGATCACCGCCGCCAGGCGGCCGGGGTAATCGGTCGCGGTAAAGGGGACGAAGCCGCCCACCCTCAGGCGCGCCGCCGCCCCGGAGGGAGCGGGAGCGGCGGGGCCGGTGCAAAGGCGCGTGGTCATGCCGTGCGCGGTTCGGGGTTCAGGCCGGCGCGCTGTTCGGTGAAGTAGCGCCGCTCATGGAATTCGCCTTGCTTGCCGATGTTGAACGAGGACATGGGGCGGTGGTAGCCCATGACCCGCGTCCAGATTTCGCAAGGCTGGCGTTCGGCGTCATCGAGGGTGAACGTGGTGTCTGTCATGGAAAGCTCCTGGTGAGAATCCGGGCCGGGCCACGGAAGAATGGAAAGTCGGTGTGCCGCTTGGCGCCTTCATTCTGCATGGCAAGGCAATGGCCGGCAGCGTGAGGATGGGCGGGCGCGATGGCGCTCATGGTTCGTGCCGGCAGGCGGCCTGCTTGCGCGCCAGGATGTCCGCATCGCAATGCGGGCAGAACTCGTGCTTGCCGGGCAGGTAGCCATGCTTGGGGCAGATGGAGAAGGTGGGAGTGACCGTGATGTAGGGCAGGGAGAAGCGGCTCAGTGCCCTTTGCACCAGGGTGCGGCAGGCGTCGGCGGTGGACAGCGGTTCGGTCATGTACAGGTGCAGCACGGTGCCGCCCGTGTATTTGCGCTGCAGTTCGTCCTGGCGTTCCAGCGCCTCGAAGGGGTCGTCGGTGAAGCCCACCGGCAGTTGCGAGGAGTTGGTGTAGTAGGGCATGTCCGGCGTGCCGGCCTGCAGGATGTCCGGCCAGCGGGCCCGGTCTTCCTTGGCGAAGCGGTAGGTGGTGCCCTCGGCGGGCGTGGCTTCCAGGTTGTACATATGGCCGGTGTCCTCCTGGAACTGGACCATGCGGGTGCGCACGTGGTCCAGCAGGCGCACGGCGAAGGCGTGCCCCCAGGGCGTGGTCAGGTCGTGTTCGCCGCCGGTGAAGTTGCGGATCATTTCGTTGATGCCGTTCACGCCCAGGGTGGAGAAGTGGTTGCGCAAGGTGCCCAGGTAGCGCCGGGTGTAGGGGAACAGGCCCTGGTCCATGTGCTCCTGGATGACGCGGCGTTTGATTTCCAGGCTGTCGCGGCCCAGCTCGAGCAGCTGGTTCAGGCGGGCGAACAGGCCCTGGGCGTCGCCGCGATGCAGGTAGCCCAGGCGCGCGCAATTTATGGTGACCACGCCCAGCGAACCGGTCTGCTCGGCCGAGCCGAACAGGCCGTTGCCGCGCTTGAGCAGTTCGCGCAGGTCCAGCTGCAGGCGGCAGCACATGGAGCGGATCATGTTGGGTTTGAGCTCGGAGTTGATGAAGTTCTGGAAGTAGGGCAGGCCGTACTTGGCGGTCATCTCGAACAGGCGCTGCGCGTTGGGGCTGTGCCAGTCGAAATCCGCCGTGATGTTGTAGGTGGGGATGGGAAAGGTGAAGGCGCGCCCGCGTGCGTCGCCCTGGGTCATGACCTCGATGTAGGCGCGGTTGATCATGTCCATCTCGCGCTGCAGCTCGCCGTAGCAGAAGGGCATTTCCTGGCCGCCGATGACCGGCGTCTGCGCGCGCAGGTCCTCGGGGCAGGTCCAGTCGAAGGTCAGGTTGGTGAAGGGCGTCTGCGTGCCCCAGCGGGACGGGACGTTCAGGTTGTAGATCAGCTCCTGCATGCATTGCAGCACCTGGGGGTAGTCCATGGCATCCTTGCGCACGAAGGGCGCCATATAGGTGTCGAAAGAGCTGAAAGCCTGGGCGCCGGCCCATTCGTTCTGCAAGGTGCCCAGGAAATTCACGATCTGGCCCACGGCGCTGGACATGTGGCGGGGTGGCGCGGATTCGATCTTGCCGGGCACGCCGTTCAGGCCTTCGGTGAGCAGCATGCGCAGCGACCAGCCGGCGCAGTAGCCCGAGAGCATGTCCAGGTCGTGGATGTGCAGGTCCGCCTGGCGGTGGGCCTGGCCTATGGTCTCGGGGTAGACGTGACTGAGCCAGTAGTTGGCGATCATCTTGCCCGAGGTGTTCAGGATCAGGCCGCCCAGCGAGTAGCCCTGGTTGGCGTTGGCGTTGACCCGCCAATCCTGGCGGTCCAGGTACTCGGTGACGGAACGGATGATGTCGATCTGCGGCACGGGCCTGGCCAGGGTGCGGGGGGCGGTCCTGTCGTTCATGATGAATCCTACATATAGTGCGTAGGTAGATGCTAGGCACTATATGTAGTGCTTTCAAGACGCTTCCCGGTTTTTTTGCTCCAGACTTGATCCAGGTTAATTCCGAGCGGCGGACGATGCGGCTTGGCCGGCGTCGCCCGCCGTCGGCGCCTCAGGCCTGTGCCGGCTCAAGGGGACGGCGTGCGCTGCAGCCGCAGCGGGACCGTCTCGAACCCGCCTTCAGGATAGGTGGCGTAGCGCGGGCGGTGGCCTGGCTCGGGCAGGAAGGAGTCCGTGGCCGCCAGCAGGGCCTGGATGATGCTTTCCAGTTCCATGCGTGCGAGCTCTGCGCCCGGGCAGGCGTGGATTCCGGCGCCGTACAGCAGGTTCAGGGCCGGATCGCGGTCCAGCCGGAACTCGTCCGGATCGCCGAACACGGCTTCGTCCCGGTTGGCGCTGGCCCACAGCAAGGTCAGGCGCGCGCCGGCAGGCACCCGCGTCCCGGAGACATCCGCCTCGCGAGTGGTCTTGCGGCGGTTGGCCATCAGGGGCGCGCGAATGCGCAGGATTTCGTCATTGGCGCGGCGCACGTCCCCGGGGTGGCGGCGCAGGTGTTTCTGCAGATCCGGATGCGTGGCAAGGTAGTGGGCGATGATGCCCACGCTGGCGGCAATGGTGCCCAGTTCGCCCACGGTCCAGTTGCGCAGGATGCTGGTGATCTCGGCTTCCTGCAGCGGCGTGCCGTTTACGGTTTCGCGCAGCAGGCGCGAAGTGGCGTCCTGGCCGGGCGGATCGGCGTGGCGAAAGACGGCCAGCACCCGGCCCAGCAAGGCTTCGAACTCCTGGGCGACCTGGGCCGTGGCTTGCGGGTTGCCCGAGCGGGTGGCCTCGTTCTTGCGCTGCACCCATTGTCGCAATGGTTCGTGCAGGCTGTCGGGCCAGCCCATGAAGGCGCATTGCATGCGCAACGCGAAAGGGTGGGCCAGCGTGCTCATGAGGTCCGCCACGCCGTCCTGCGGCAGCGCGGCGATGCACTGCGCGCTGATGCGGCGACAGGCGGGCAGGAATTGCGCCAGGCGCTCGGCGCTGAAGTAGGGCTCGATCAGGCGGCGGTAGACGCCGTGCTCGGGCGGATCCATGCTGTTGGGAACGGAGCGATGGCGGGAGGCCTGGTTGCTGAAGGTGTCGTGCTCCAGCAGCAGGCGCAGGGCGTCGGCGTGCCGGAACACGGCATACTGCAGGTCGTCGTCGCGGGCGACGGGGCAGAGGCGGCGCTGCGCATCGTAATGGACCAGAGGGTCGGTCGTCGCGTCGACGGGCGCAGTCCAGCTGTGGTGCAGGGGCATGAAGGCACCTCATCAGTAGAACGCGGATTCCGGGCGAAATCCGAATTCACTGTAGCACCTTGATACAGCTTTTTTCGCCAGCCACCCTGCCGGCCAAATAGTTATTGCTTGAACAATGCTGGCGGCGGCGTGCGCGGCCGCAGGCTGGCATCAGTCGCCTGCGAGACGCGTTTGCAGCACCTGTCGCAGATGACGATGGCAGCCGGGCAATTGCGCCAGCAGCGCATCGCGGCGCCGGGACCAGGCCTGGGCTTGTTCCGGCGTGCGCTGCGGGGCGGGCGACCAGGCCGAATCGGGAAAGAGCGGATCATCCGTCCAGCGGGGGATCAGGTGCCAGTGCAGATGCGGCACCTGGTTGCCGAACTGGGCCAGGTTGATCTTGGCCGGCTGCAGATGTTCGCGCAGGGCGGCCTCCACCAGGTATACCGCCTCCATCAAAAGTTCGCGCTGCGGTCCGGACAGGTCCGTCATCTCGGCGACGTGATCCTGCCAGATGACGCGCGTGTAGCCCGGAAAGGGGCTGTCGGCGACTTCCAGCACATGCAGTCCGGCGCCCGACCACAGCAGGCGGCCGGGTTCGAGCGCACACAGGGGGCAGCCCGCCTGCTTCATGCGGGCTGGCCGAAGAACAGGTTCTGCAGGGCCACGCCGGGATCGGGCTCGCGCATGAAGGCTTCGCCCACCAGGAAAGCCTGCACGTCGTGTTCGCGCATCAGGGCGACGTCCTCGACCGTGTGTATGCCGCTCTCGGTCACCACGCGCTTGCCGGCGGGGATGAAGGGCAGCAGGTCCAGGGTGTTGCGGGTGCTGGTCTCGAAGGTGCGCAGGTTGCGGTTGTTGATGCCCAGCAGGGAGGTCTGCATGTCCAGCGCCGTGTCCAGTTCCGCGCGGTCGTGCACTTCCACCAGCACGTCCATGCCCAGTTCCTGGGCCACGGCTTCGTATTCCTTGAGCTGCTGGGGGCTGAGCGCGGCCACGATCAGCAGGATGCAGTCCGCGCCCAGGGCCCGGGCGTGGATGATCTGGTAGGGGTCGATGATGAAGTCCTTGCGCAGCACCGGCAGGGCGCAGGCTGCGCGCGCCTGGCGCAGGTGGTCGTAGGCGCCCTGGAAATACTGCACGTCCGTCAGAACGGACAGGCAGGCGGCGCCATGCGCGGCGTAGCTGGAGGCGATCTCGGTGGGGTTGAAGTCGCTGCGGATCACGCCCTTGGACGGCGAGGCTTTCTTGACCTCGGCGATGATGGCGGGCTTGCCCTGGGCGATCTTGTCTTCGATGGCGCTGGCAAAGCCGCGCAGGTCGTTCCGGTTCTTCGCTTCGCGCAGCACGTCCGATTCGCTGCGCAGTTGGCGGGCCGTGGCGACTTCTGCTTTCTTAGTGTCGAGGATCTTGGCCAGAATGTCGTTCATGCGTTTAACTTCCTTGTATAGGAGCAGAATTGTTCGAGTTTTTCTCGGGCTGCGCCATTGGCGATGGTTTCGAAGGCCAGCTTCAGGCCGGCTTCGATGGAGTCCGTGCGGTTGGCCGCATAAATGGCCAACCCGGCATTGAGGCCAACAATATCACGAGCCGTCCCCTCCTGGTTATTGAGGGCTTCCATGATGAGGGCGGCCGACTCTTCGCGGCTGTTCACGCGTATGCTGCGATTGGAGGTCATGGCCATGCCGAAGTCCTCGGGGTGGATCTCGTACTCGTGCACCTGGCCGTCCTTGAGCTCGCCCACCAGGGTCGCGGCGCCCAGCGAGGCCTCGTCCATGCCGTCCTTGCCGTGCACGATGAGCACGTGCTTGGCGCCCAGGCGCTGCATCACGCGCACCTGGATGCCCACCAGGTCGGGGTGGAACACGCCCATGAGCTGGTTGCCCGCGCTGGCCGGGTTGGTGAGCGGGCCCAGGATGTTGAAGATGGTGCGCACGCCCAGTTCCTTGCGCACGGCGGCGATGTTCTTCATGGCGCCGTGGTGGGCGGGGGCGAACATGAAGCCGATATTGGTTTCCTCGATGCTGGCGGCGACCTGCTCGGGCGAGAACACCAGGCTGGCGCCCAGGGCCTCGAGCACGTCCGCGCTGCCCGACGAGGACGAGGCGCTGCGATTGCCGTGCTTGGCCACTTTCACGCCGGCGGCGGCGGCCACGAACATGGCCGCGGTCGAGATGTTGAACGTGTTCGAGCCGTCCCCGCCGGTGCCGCACATGTCCAGCAGCTCGCTGGGGTCGGGGGTGATCACGGGGGTGGCGAACTCGCGCATGACCTGGGCGGCGGCGGTGATCTCGCCCACGCTTTCCTTCTTGACCCGCAGGCCCATCAGCAGGGCGGCGGCGATCTGGGGAGACATTTCGCCGCGCATGAGCATGCGCATCAGGTGCAGCATCTCGTCGTGGAAGATCTCGCGGTGCTCGATGCAGCGCACCAGCGCTTCGGTGGGGGTGATGGTGTTCATGTGATCAGATTTCCAGGAAGTTCTTCAGCAGGGCGTGGCCGTGCTCGCTCAGTACGGATTCGGGGTGGAACTGCACGCCGTAGACGGGCAGTTCGCGGTGGCGCACGCCCATGATCTCGCCGTCCTCGGTCTGCGCGGTGACTTCCAGGCAGTCGGGCAGGCTGTCGCGCTCGATGGCCAGGGAATGGTAGCGCGTCACGTTGAAGGGCGAAGGCAACCCCTTGAACAGGTCGGTGCCCCGGTGGGTGATGGGCGAGACCTTGCCGTGCATGATTTCCCGCGCCCGCACGATGCGCCCGCCGAAGGCGTGGCCGATGGCCTGGTGGCCCAGGCATACGCCGAAGATGGGCAGCTTGCCCGCGAAGTACTGGATCAGCGCCACGGACAGCCCCGCATCGGCCGGGGACTTGGGCCCGGGCGAGACGCACAGATGGGTGGGGGCCAGGGCTTCGATCTCCTCGAGGGTGACCTGATCGTTGCGCCGCACCACGACCTCCTGGCCCAGTTCGCCAAAGTATTGGACCAGGTTGTAGGTGAAGGAATCGTAATTGTCGAGCATGAACAGCATGGGAAGTACTCCGGCGGAAAGAGGTCGCAATCAGGGATTTAGATGGGTTCGTCCAGGCCGAATTGCACCTGTTCGGCGGCGCGGATGACCGCGCGCGCCTTGGCCTCGGTCTCCTGCCATTCCTTTTCGGGATCGGAGTCGGCCACGATGCCGGCGGCGGCCTGCACGTAGAGCATGCCGTCCTTGATGACGCCGGTGCGGATGGCGATGGCCAGGTCCATCTGGCCCGAGTAGCTCAGGTAGCCGGCCGCGCCGCCGTAGATGCCGCGGCGCACGGGCTCCAGTTCGTCGATCAGTTCCATGGCGCGCACCTTGGGGGCGCCCGTCAGGGTGCCGGCCGGGAAGCTGGCGCGCAGCACGTCCATCTGGCTCATGCCCTCCTGCAGCTCGCCGCACACGTTGGAGACCAGGTGCTGCACGTGCGAGTAGCGCTCGATAGTCATGGTGTCGGTGACCTGCACGGTGCCGGTCTTGGCGATGCGGCCGATGTCGTTGCGGGCCAGGTCGATCAGCATGAGATGTTCGGCGCGCTCCTTGGGGTCGGCCTGCAGCTCGGCGGCCAGGGCGGCGTCGGCCTCGGGCGTGGCGCCGCGCTTGCGGGTGCCCGCCAGGGGGCGGATGGTGACGCGTTCGCTGTGGCGGCCGTCCTGCACATGCTCTTCCTGGCGCACCAGGATCTCGGGAGAGGAGCCCACGACCTGGAAGTCGTCGAAGTTCCAGAAGTACATGTAGGGCGAGGGGTTGAGCGAGCGCAGCGCGCGGTACAGGGACAGGGGCGAGTCGCGGAAGGGCTTGGTGATGACCTGGCCCACCTGGACCTGCATCAGATCGCCGGCGGCGATGTATTCCTTGGCGCGGCGCACGGCCTCCAGGTAGTCCTTCTTGTCGAAGTCGCGCTCGCATTCGGTCTGCATGCTGGCGTAGGCGTAGGGGATGACCACGGGCGTGCGCAGTTTCTCGCGCAGCTCCTTCAGGCGGCGCTTGGCTTGCACGTAGGCCTCGGGCTGGGCGGGGTCCGCGTAGACCAGCAGGTAGGTGCGGCCGGCCAGATTGTCCACGATGATCAGTTCGTCGATCTGCAGCAGCACGATGTCGGGCACGCCGTTTTCCTGGCCCGCCGGGAAGGGGTTGGGGCTCTCGCCCAGCGAGGGCTCCATGTGGCGCACGGTGTCGTAGCCGAAATAGCCGGCCAGGCCGCCGGCAAAGCGCGGCATGCCGGGGCGCAGGGCGACCTTGAAGCGCGCCTGGAAGCCTTCGATGAAATCCAGCGGGTCGCCTTCCACGCTTTCCACCACCTTGCCGTTGTGCAGCACCTCGGTGTGGCGGCCGCGGCTGCGGATCACGGTCTTGGCGGGCAGGCCGATGAAGGAGTAGCGGCCGAACTGCTCGCCGCCGACCACCGATTCCAGCAGGCAGCTGTAGCGGCCGCCTTCGGGGCTGTTGTGGGCCAGCTTCAGGTAGATCGAGAGGGGGGTGTCCAGGTCAGCATAGGTTTCCGCGATCAGCGGGATGCGGTTGAAGCCTTCGGCGGCCAGGGCATTGAATTCTATTTCTGTCATGGGGGTCTCGGTGGGTCAGTGGGTACGACGAGCCGGACAGAAACAAAAAAAGCCCGGTCGTTGTGATTACCGGGCTTGTTTTCCTGGAGGCGATCCGCAGGTGCTGCTGTGTTGTTACGGCCGCCAGACTACAGGGTTTATGTCTACCCGATACACGAACGCCACCAGCGCCAATAAGCGCCGTAGGTAATGCGAACGTTGAGGGAAGTAGACATGAGTAATGTTACGCGTTTGCTGTTTGGTTGGCCTGGCGCACCCAGCGGGCCGCGCAAGCGATGGAAGCAACTATACCATCGGATTCCAGGCTTTGCACGTCTCGGCCTTCGTTGTAGCCATATGGCACCAGCAGGACGGGGATGCCGGCGGCGCGCGCGGCCTGCGCGTCGTTCAGGGAGTCGCCGACCACCAGCGTGCTTGCGGCCGCCATGCCCAGCTGTTCGCAGGCGTGCAGGAAGGGCAGGGGATCGGGTTTCTTGCGCGCGCAGGTGTCTCCGCCCACCACCAGCTCGAAGTAGGGCGCCAGGCCGGTCTGCTCCAGCAAGGGGCGGGCGAAGCGTTCGGGCTTGTTGGTGACCACGGCCAGGCGCAGGCCCTGATCCAGGAAGTCTCGCAGGCCCTCCAGCACGCCGGGATAGAGCCGGCTGTGGCGGCCATTGCACAAAGCGTAGTGCCGGTGGAACAAGTCCAGCGCCTGCGCTGTATCCGGGGCGGCGCCGGGAACATCGACCAGGGCGCGCCGCACCAGGTTTTCCGTGCCCTTGCCCACGAAGGTGGCGATGCGTTCCTGGGGCAGCGCAGGCAGGTCCAGGTCAGCGCGCATGGCGTTGCAGGCCAGGGCCAGGTCGGGAATGGTGTCCAGCAGCGTGCCGTCCAGATCGAACAAGGCGGAGAAAAATTTCATCATTTTGTAGCGAGCTTGTGACAAAATATTGTCACGTCCCTGTTAATGTCTAAGCTTAAATATTTTCGAGAGCTTCAGGATTTGATTCAGATTAAGTGATTACCATATGGCCGCTATGTTTGCCTGAGCTTATCCGTTAAAGTGAGTGCGCCGCATTTAGTTACATATTTGGCTTTCGGCCTTCCGTTCGGAAAGGCCGTGGGAGCGGAAGTATGATGCTCGACACATTTCACCAGATTCTCAAAGAAAAACAAGTCACACCCGTCTTCCAGCCTATCGTTGACCTGCGGTCGGGTTTCATCCTGGGCTACGAGGGCTTGATCCGCGGACCGGAACAGAGCGGCTTTCATTCGCCCCTGGCGCTGTTTGACGCAGCGCGCCAGTGCGGGCGCCTTTGGGAACTGGAAGAACTGTGCTGCCGCGAGCTGACCGCCAGCTTCACGCGCCAGGGACTGGCGGGCAAGCTGTTCCTGAATTCCAGCCCCGACATGGTGATGCGCCTGCTGGCGTCCACCCGGCAGGAACGGCGCGCGGCGCTGCCGCAACTGGCCGACATGGAATGGGACCGGGTAGTGGTCGAGCTGACTGAATCCGAGCGCACCGTCACCTACAACCACCTGAGCCAGGCTACCGAGCTGTATCGCCGGGAAGGCCTGCAGTTCGCCATCGACGACCTGGGCGAAGGTTACGCCTCGCTGCGCCTGTGGTCCGAGCTGCGGCCCGAATACGTCAAGATCGACAAGTATTTCGTGCGCGACATCGACACCGACCTGCTCAAGCAGCAACTGGTGCGTTCCATCTGCGACATCGCCAATCACGCGCAGTCCACGGTGATCGCCGAAGGCATAGAAACCGAGGCCGAGCTGCGCACCTTGCGTCATCTGGGCGTGGCTTGCGGCCAGGGCTATCTGCTGTGCCGTCCGCAGCCTTTTCCGCCGCCGCAACTGGAGCCGGCGCAGGCCGCCCTGTTCGGGCCCGCCGCAGTCCGCTCGCGGCGCTCGGCCCAGGGGCGCAATTCCATGAGCGTGCGCCGGCTGCTGCGCACGGCGCCCGCCGTCTCCGACCATACGCCCACGAACCGGGTCTACGACCTGTTCCAGAGCCATCCCGAACTGAGCGCCGTGGTCCTGCTGCGCGACGGGCGGCCCACCGGCATCCTGCGCCGCAGCCAGTTGTACGACCAGCTCGCGCGGCCCTATCACCGCGAGCTCTACGGCAACAAGCCCTGCTCGATGTTCATCGAGACCGCGCCCCTGATCGTGGATTGCGACACCAGCCTGCTGGAGCTGGGCACGCTGATGTCGCAAGGCGCGGACGATGCGCTCAGCGACGGCTTCATCATCACCTCGGACGGCGAGTACATGGGGCTGGGCTCCAGCGTGGAGCTGATGCGCGAGATCACCCAGATCCAGATCATGACCGCGCGCTACGCCAATCCGCTGACGCAGTTGCCGGGCAATGTGCCCATCAACGAACACATCGATGCGCTGCTGCGCAGCCGCGAGAGTTTCGCGGTCTGCTACGCGGACCTGGATCATTTCAAGCCCTACAACGATCTGTACGGCTACCGCAAGGGCGACGAGCTGCTGCGCGCCATGGCCGAGCTGTTCACGCGCCATGCCGTGCGCGATGCGGATTTCGTGGGGCACGTGGGCGGCGACGACTTCATCCTGGTCTTCACCAGCGCGGACTGGTCGCAGCGCTGTCACGCCATCCTGCAGGAGCTGGCGCGCGAGCTGGAGCCCTTGTACCTGAGCGAGCATCTGCAGGCGGGCGGCTATCTGGCCGAGAACCGGCAGGGAATGCCCGTGTTCCACCCGCTGGTCAGCCTGTCGCTGGGCGTGGTGATGGTGGACAGGCCCGAGCTGTATTCGGGTTCGCTGATCGCCGAGCTGGCCACCTCCGCCAAGGCGCAGGCCAAGAAGATCCAGGGCAACGCACTGTTCGTGGAGCGGCGCCATCCCGAAGACATGATCAGCCAGTCCCGTTTCAGTTGCGGTACGGTGATGCAATGACCATGCGCCCGCGCATGGGACCGGCCGTTCGCGGCGAGCCCAGGCGGGGCTGGAAGGGCGCGGTGCGGCTCAGTCCTGTTCCGCCAGCGCGATCTGGGCGCGCAGGTCGGCGATGACCTGGGCATAGTCGGGCTTGCCGAAGATGGCCGAGCCGGCCACGAAGGTGTCCGCGCCGGCTGCGCGGATCTGGCGGATGTTGTCCACTTTCACGCCGCCGTCGATTTCCAGCAGGATGGGCTGGCCGCCTTGGGCCGTCCAGGCGTCGATGCGCGCGCGCGCCTGGCGCAGTTTTTCCAGCGTGCCGGGAATGAAGCTCTGTCCGCCGAAGCCGGGGTTCACGGACATCAGCAGCACGATGTCCAGCTTGTCCATGACGTAGTCCATCCAGTGCAGCGAGGTGGCCGGATTGAACACCAGGCCGGCCTTGCAGCCGTGGTCGCGGATCAGCGACAGCGTGCGGTCCACGTGGCGCGAGGCTTCCGGATGGAAGGTGATGATGTCGGCGCCGGCCTTGGCGAAGGCCGGAATCAGGGCGTCCACCGGCTCGACCATCAGGTGCACGTCGATGGGGGCGCTGGTGTGCGGCCGCAGCGCCTCGCAGATCATGGGGCCGAACGTCAGGTTGGGGACGAAGTGGTTGTCCATGACGTCGAAGTGGATCCAGTCGGCGCCGGCGGCGACGACGTTGCGCACTTCTTCGCCCAGGCGGGCGAAATCGGCAGACAGGAGACTGGGGGCGATGCGGGTGGAGCTGGCTTGGGACATAATAGGAGTGGTAAAGATTAGACATCACGTAAAACGTGTGCGTATGTCATTATTGCAGTTTCAAGCGGGCTCGTCTGCCGCGCCCCGCATTTGTACAGCCGTAAATTGGAAGCCATCATGAAGCCTGACGATATTGAGGTGCGCGTGACGCCCCAGTACCTGCCTGAGCAATCCGAACCCGACAGCAACCAGTATGTGTTTGCCTACACCGTGCGGATCACCAACCATGGGCAGCAGTCGGCGCAGATCATCAGTCGTCACTGGGTGATCACCGATGAGAACCAGCAGGTCCAGGAAGTGCGCGGCCTGGGCGTGGTGGGCCAGCAGCCGGTGCTGGCGCCGGGCGAATCCTTCGAATACACCAGCGGCTGCCCCTTGCACACCCCTATCGGAACCATGCGCGGCAGCTACCAGTGCGTCGGCGAGAACGGCGTTCCCTTCGAGGTCCCCATCGAGGAGTTCGTGCTGGCCTCCCCCCGTACCCTGCATTAAGGCTCTCCTCCCCCGCATTATGGCTCCATCCATGAAGATCGCTTATTGCCTGCCGGTGCTGCTGGCGCTGGCCGCCTGTTCCACGGCCCCCGTCGACCACGGGGCCGCTCCCGAGGCTCCGTCCGATACCGGCGACATCGCCTTGCAGCCCCTGCGCGTGCCCGCGCTCTCGGCGCTGCCCGAAACCCCGGCGCGCGCGCTGGCCGGAAAATACCAGGCCGTGAACTGGTCCGCCCTGCCGGGCTGGCAGGCCGACACGCTGGACCATGTCTGGAAAGGCTTCATCAACAACTGCAAGGGCCTGATGCGTCCGGTCAGCGGTTCGCTGGCCATGCCGGCGCGCGCCAATCCGCGCGCCTGGCAGCCGGTCTGCCAGGCCGCGGCGTCGGCCGGGCTGGATGCGAACAGCCGCGATACGGCCGCCATACGCCAGTTTCTGCAGCAGCAGCTCCAGCCCTGGCGCCTGCTGACCAGCGACGGGCAGGTCGCGCAGAACACCGTCACCGGCTATTACGAACCCCTGCTCAAGGCTTCGCGCTCGCGCAGCGGGCAATATCAATGGCCCCTGTTCGCCGCGCCGGATGACTTGCTGACCATAGACCTGGGCGGCCTGTATCCGGAGCTGGCCGGCAAGCGCGTGCGCGGCAAGCAGGTGGGCAAGCGCATCGTGCCTTACGACACGCGTGAACAGATCGTGGCCAATCCGGACCGCCAGCCGCCGGTGATCGTCTACGCCGAGGATCCGGTGGAAGGCTTCTTCCTGCAGATCCAGGGCTCGGGCCGCGCCTTGCTGCCCGACGGCAGCGCCGTGCGCCTGGCCTATGCGGATCACAATGGCCGTCCCTACGCCTCCGTGGGCCAGTGGCTGGCCAAGCAGGGCGAGATGCCGCTGGCGCAGACGTCCATGCAGAACATCAAGGCCTGGGCGCAGCGCAATCCGCAGCGCGTGCAGGAGATGATGAACGTCAATACCGCCATGGTGTTCTTCAAGGAAGAGCGCATCGTGGACCCGGAACTGGGGCCCAAGGGCGCCTACGGCATACCACTGATCGGGGAACGCTCCGTGGCCATCGATCCGACCTTCGTGCCGCTGGGCACGCCGGTATTCCTGGCCACCACGCATCCCGGTTCGGGCCAGCCCCTGCAGCGCCTGGTGTTCGCCCAGGACACCGGCGCCGCCATCAAGGGCGCGGCGCGCACCGACTTCTTTTGGGGCACGGGCGATCAGGCCGGCGCCCTGGCCGGGCGCATGAAGCAGAAGGGTGAAATGTGGCTGCTCTGGCCACGCAACGCAGGAGCTCCGAGCGCGCGATGAAAAACGAACGAATTCTGGTGTGCGGGGGCGGGCTGGCCGGCATGGCCTGCGCCCTGGGCCTGCGCAAGGCGGGCTTCGACGTCACGATCCTGGCGCCGGCCTACAAGGCCATGGAGCTGGCGCCGGGGCAGTATCATCCGCGCGTCTACGCCTTGTCGGCCGCGAGCCAGCGTTTCCTGACGCAGTTGGGCGTGTGGAACCTGATGCCGGCCGAACGCATCGAACCCGTACAGGGCATGGAAGTCCATGGCGATGCGGGCGGCTGCGTCAATCTGCACGCCTGGCAGGATGCGCAGGATTGCCTGGCCTGGATTCTGGAGTCCGGCGAGATGGAGCGAGCCTTGCGTCAGGCCCTGCAGGTGTTCGGCGTGCCCTGGATCGAGGATCGCTTCGAGCAGTTGGAGCCGGGCGCCGTGGTCACCGCCGGCCGGCAGCGTCTGCAGGCCGACCTGATCGTGGGGGCCGACGGCGCCCGTTCGCCCTTGCGGGCGGCGGCCGGCATCGAGCACCAGGGTCGGGAATATGGCGACCTGGGCCTGGTCGCCCACTTGAACGCCGAACGCCCGCACCAGCAGGTGGCCGTGCAGTGGTTCACCGGCGACTCCATCCTGGCGCTGCTGCCCATGCCCGACGTGGACGGCCGGCCGCAGGTGTCCATGGTCTGGTCCGTGTCGCGGACGCAGGCCGAGCGCGTCCTGGCCCTGAAGGGGCAGGAGCAGGTGCAGTATCTGCAGGCCAGCCTGCGCGCCATGACGGGCGCACGCCTGGGCGAGCTGAGCCTGCGCAGTCCCGTGCACGGCTTCCCGCTGACGTTCGAGCGCAGCGGCATGGTCGCGCCGGGCGTGGCGCTGGTGGGCGATGCCGCCCACCGCGTGCACCCGCTGGCCGGGCAGGGCCTGAACCTGGGGCTGGGCGACATCGACGCCCTGATCCAGACGCTGTCCTCGCGCAGCCCGCAGAGCTCGGTGGGGGACATCCGCGTGCTGAACCGCTACAAGCGCGCGCGCGCCGAACCCATCGCGGCCATGCGGGCGGCCACCGACGGCCTGTACCGCCTGTTCGCCGCGTCGGGCGCGCCGGCTTCGCTGGTGCGCAATGCAGGCATGCAGCTGGTGGATCGCCTGCCATGGGTGAAGCGGCGTATCATTGCGCATGCGGCCGGGGTCGCGCCTGGTTCCCTGTTGTTCTGATGGCGCTGGGCGCCGGGCTGCCATGTAAAGGAAGCTGTTCCATGTATAAACAAGTTCGAACTGTATTAGCCGTTGCGCTGCTGTCCGCGGCCGGCCTGGTCCAGGCCGCCGGCGCGCCCTCGGCGGCCCGCTACGAGGCCACCCGCAAGGCGTTCGAGTCCGCCTTTCCCGGCGTGCAGGTGGACGCCATCCGCGCCACGCCCTATCCCAATCTGCTGGAAGTACAGGTTGGCGGCACCTTGCTGTACACCGACGAGCAGGCCAGCTTCGTGCTGCAGGGCGCCTTGCTGGACAGCAAGACCCGCGTGGACCTGACCGAGCAGCGCATGCAGGAACTGAACAAGATTTCACTGGATTCCCTGCCGCTGGACAAGGCCATCAAGCTGGTCAAGGGCGACGGCAGCCGCCGCATGGTGGTCTTCGAAGATCCCAATTGCGGCTACTGCAAGCGGCTGCACGCCACCTTGCAGGACATCGACAACGTCACCGTCTACAGCCTGATGTTTCCCATTCTGGGGCCGGACAGCCGGCGCAAGGCGGAAGATATCTGGTGCGCCAAGAATCCCGCCCAGACCTTGACGGCCTGGATGGGCAAGGGCGCTCGGCCCGGGAACGCATCCTGCGATCATCCCCTGGACCAGTTGCTGGCCGTGGGCCGGCAATTGCGCATCCAGGGTACGCCCGCCATCTATTTCGCCGATGGCACGCGCGCCGATGGCTGGCTGCCCGCCGACCAGCTGCAGGCGCGCCTGGAGGCTGCCGCCGCGAAGTAAGCGTTTCCTCTAGCGCATGATGTAGAGCAACCCGCCATATGGCGGGTTTTTTTATGCTTAAATGCTATGAAAACTATAAGTGTTTTTTAGTAGCAATTGTTAAAGCAATTCCGGTCATGCAAACGCATTCTTGTCATGCTATTTGTTTGGTATGGGCATGATTTCCAAGACAAAAGTTTTCAAACGCCACAATTTGACGATTCTTGACTTTTTACTGCGTATTGTTGAAGTGATAATCGGAACTGTTGAAAGAAAAACAGTTGTCCGTCCACAGTTGTGACGAGGGCGGCGCAATAAGTATTTGAATAGTAGGCGCCTATGGAACATGCACACTGCGTGTTGGTTGTTTTGGAGGATGGTGAAAGTCTGCAGTCCTGGCAGGAACAGCTTTCGCTTTTTGGCGCCAAGACAACCGTACTGGGGTCGCTGGACATGGTGGCGGACGCGTGCCGCACCGCGCAGGCAGACCTCCTCCTTTTTCCTGTCGAGATCGGCTATGTCCCTTTGATGGTTGCCAAGCTGCGCAACGACTTCGAGGCTTTGGGCATCGTGGCCATGCACGAGGACCTGTCGGCCAGCCTGCGCGTGCAGTTGCTGCTGACCGGGGCGGATGCCTGCGTGCCGGCCGACGTCGACGTGCCCGAGCTCATGGCCTGGTGCCATGCCGTGCGTCGCCGGCTGCTGCACGTGCCGGCGGGCGAGCCGGCCGGCGCGGCCCCCGATGGCCAGGGCCAGCCCGAAGCCGAGGAATGGGTCCTGCGCGACAAGGGGTGGACGCTGGTCTCGCCCCAGGGCGTCAGCCTTGAGCTGACGCACAGCGAGCGCCAGTTGATGGACGCCTTCGTGCGCCATGCGGACGCCCGCTTCAGCCGCGAGGATCTGATGCGCGACAAGGGCATTGCGGCCGGCGACAGCCGCGCCGTGGATTCGCTGATCAGCCGGTTGCGCCGCAAGGCTTCGCAGGCCGGGGTGGCGCTGCCCATCAAATCCGTGCATGGCTGGGGCTATACCTTCACCGGCAGGCTGGTCGCGCATCTGGAGCCGCATGAGCAGGAAGTCATGGAATTCCAGCCGTTTCGCGAGGAGCCCGTGCTGGAGCACGCCATTCCCGCCGAGCTGCTGCGCGCCGTGGAGTCCCTGGATGTGCTGGATCCGCGCACCACGCAAGCCTTGTCGTTCTGCTATCAGCTGCGCGTGGCGGCCGGCTCGGGCCAGTACAGCGGCGTGGACGCCCAGGTCTTCTGGACCGCGCCCAGCGGCCAGCGCCTGGGCGCCGACCGCCTCCTGCAGCACATCACGGACCTGGACCGCCGCCAGGCCTTGTGCGAATGGATGATGCAGACCTTGATGAGCGACGTGCGCCGCTGGTGGCAGGAGTATTCCCTGCGGGCCAGCCATATCGGCATCAAGCTGCCCGCGGAGATGCTGGAGCATTGCTACAAGCGATTGCCCAGCCTGCTGCGCCAGTTCGAGCTGGACCCGGCCAGCATCGAGCTGGATGTGTTCAGCGACAATATGCTGGGGGACTTCCCCAAGCTGGTGCCGAGCCTGGAGTATCTGCGCGTGAGCGGGGTGCAAGTATGGCTGAGCAGCGCGGACATCGAAAATCACCACTTGAGCCGCCTGCGCGAGTGGCCCATACGCGGCATCAAGCTCGAGCCGCAGGTGATCAAGCGGGCCTGCGCGGAGCCGACCTTCAAGGCCTTGCTGGAGACGGCTTGCCATCTGATCAATGAATTGGGGCTGGAAGTAGTGGTCAAGGGCGTGGACACGCTGGAGCAGCGCGACCTCGCACTGAGCCTGGAACTCAGCCATTACCAGGGCCAGCTTACGTCCGAACTGATGTCCGAGGACGGCTTCCTGCTCACCTTGGCCAGCAGCGAGCCGGCCTTCAGCAGCAATAATGAAAATCCGCGCCGCCTGACCGGAGCCGGACACTGATGGAATTTGGCATCTTCATGTTTGCGACATGTAACATCGGTTAAATATTGGCATTTCACGCCGTTACCCAGTCTGTTCGATGAGTCTTGCTCACAGGCCGGCCGTGTAAACACGACCGGCCTGTGCGTGCGTAGGGGCTTGTTCTTTTCCGTGTGGGGATGGGGTGTGTGATGCGTTTGAGCTTGAAACAGAAATTGTGGTTGCCGCTGGCCTTGAGCCTGCTGGCCATGTTGTCGGTCTTTGCTTTCGATAGCTATCAGCTCTATCAGGCACAGTTGCAGGAGCGCAAGACCAATCTGCAGCAGATCGTGCATATTGCGCTGCAGATCGCGCAGGATTACGAGCAGTTGGTGCAGAAAGGCGTCTTGACGCAGGACGTGGCCCAGCGCCAGGCCCTGCAGCGCATCAGCAGCATCCGTTTCGGCCAGGAGGGCTATGTCTCGGTGCTGTCCACCAAGGGGGTGTCCATCATGAATCCCACCCGCCCGGACCTGGACGGCAAGGACATGAGCGACCTGACCGACGCCAATGGAGTGCGGACCTTCGCGGAGCTGGGCCGCATCGGCGAAGGCGGCGGCTCGGGCTACCTGGAATACGTCTGGCCCAAGCTCAGCAACAAGCAGATCGCCGCCAAGCTGGCCTACGGCGTGGGCATGCCCAGTTGGGGCTGGGTGCTGACGTCGGGCGTGTACATCGACGACATCCAGTCCGAGTTCTACGAGCGCCTCTGGCAGTCCGCACTGGTGCTGGCGGTGCTGGTCGCGCTGCTGGCCCTGGTGGCGGGCGTGCTGGCGCGCCAGATCTATCGCGAGCTGGGCGCCGAGCCCACGCTGCTGCGCGATGTCGCGCACGCCATCGCCGACGGCGACCTGCGCGTGTCCCATTCGCTGCGCCACATCCCGGCGGACAGCGTGATGGCCTCCATCGAGCAGATGCGCATCAAGCTGGGCGCGGTCATGCGCACGCTTCAGCACAGCAGCGGCGTGATCGCCGGCGGCGCGGTGCAGCTGTCCAGCGGCAATCTGGAGCTGTCCAGCCGCACCACGCAACAGGCCGCCGCGCTGCAGGAGACGGCCTCCGCCATGGAAGAGATGACGGGCACGGTGCGCATGAGCGAAGACAATGCGGTGCGGGCCGAAGAGGTGTCGACCCAGGTGCAGAAGACGGCCCAGCACGGCGGGCAGATGGTCAGCCAGCTTGTCGATCGCATGGATGCCATCCGCGAGACCAGCCAGAAGGTGGCCGACATCACGAACGTGATAAATTCCATCGCCTTCCAGACCAATATCCTGGCCTTGAACGCTGCCGTGGAGGCGGCGCGCGCCGGCGAGCAGGGGCGTGGTTTCGCCGTGGTGGCCGGCGAGGTGCGCGCCCTGGCGCAGCGCACGACGGCGTCCGCCCAGGAGATCGCGCATCTGGTGGAGGCCTCTTCCAGCAGCACGCGCGAAGGCGTGCTGCTGATGGAGCAGGTGGGCGGGGTCATCGAGGAGATGGTGACGGGCAGCTCCCAGGTCATGACCATCGTGCACGAGATCGCGGCCTCCACGCGCGAGCAGACCATCGGCATCGAGCAGATCAATGTGGCGGTGGGGCAACTGGACTCGGCCACGCAGCAGAATGCCGACATGGTGGACCAGGTGGCCAACACCTCCAGCGAACTGCAGGACCAGGTGCAGGAGCTGAACCGCCTGATCCAGACTTTCCGCCTGGCTTGAGCGCGTGTCAAAACGCGAGCCGCGGCCTGGCAGCCGAGGCCAGGCTGCATCTGTATGGTGATGAAGAAGCTCCGGCCCATTGCACGGGGCTCTTCATCATGCAGTCAGGCAGTATTTCGTTCAATTGATAGTAATTCTCATTATTTTTGATCGTATACTGCCTGTTGGTTCACGGTTTCAGCGGGAGTACGAGTATGTGGCGCACGCGTGCGGTGGCGGCGGTGTTGGCGGCAATGACGGCAGGGACGGCCTGGACGGCGACTCTTCCATCGGCCCAGGGGCAGATCCAGGCGCATGAGCATCACGAACGCATACTCAGCTTGCAGCAGGATGATTTCGTGCAGGGACGCTGGCGGCAGAGCGGTGCGGTCGCGCTGGAGCTGCTCGGGCCGGACGGCAAACGCATCCGCCGCCTTTCCCAGGATGAGGACGACGGCAGCCCATTCGGTTTTGTGGCGCGCTCCGCAGGGGAATATCGTTTGCGGGTGGCCGGGCAGGGCAGCTACGAATGGCAGCTCACGTCCATTTCCGCCCCGCAGGCGCCCGAGCAGGCTGAGCCGATCCAGGGCGAAGTGATCCGGCAATGGGCCTTGCGCTTGCGGGCCGGCGAATCTTCCGATCGTTTCTGGGACTATGTGGAGCGGGTCGGCTCGCCTCTGGTGGAGCGTTACAGCGCCACGCACGATCGCATCACCTTCGTGTGGCGGGGCGCGCGGGACAATGTGCGCATCCATGGCGGCCCGGCTTCCTACAATGACCGCATGCGCCGCCTGGGCGATTCGGACATCTGGTACATCAGCTACGACGTACCGCGCGACGCCCGTTTCAGCTACCGGGTGGCGGCGGACGTGCCCCATGTCCGCCCGGCGGAGCGGCGCGCGGCCCTGCGCGCCACCTTGCAGCGCGATCCCTACAATGCCCGCCTGATCCCCGAGGACAGTGCCGACCTGTTCGAGGGCGGCTCCGTGCTGCGCCTGCCCCAGGCGCCGGCGCCGCAGGTGCAGGCGAGCGCGGCGGACCAGCCGCAGGGCCAGTGGCGTTCGGGCCGCCTGTCCAGCAAGGCGCTGGGCAATGAGCGCGACATCCATATCTATCAGCCCGCCGGCAGCCAGGCGGCGGACCTGCGCCATCTGCTCATCCTGTTCGATGGCCGCGAGTACCGCGAGATCGCCAATGCACCTGTCCTGGTCGATGCGCTGATCGAACAGGGTCGCATTCCGCCGGCCTGGGTGGTGCTGGTCGACAACCCCGGCTCGGCCGCCCGTTCGCGCGAGCTGCCGCCCAATGACGCCTATATCGAATTCCTGCGGATGGAGCTGATGCCCTGGCTGGCCGCCCATGGGGTGGCGGCGGCCGCCGGCGACACCGTGATCGCGGGTTCGAGCTACGGCGGGCTGGCGGCCCTGCATGCCGGCTGGCGCCTGCCGCAGTATTTCGGCAATGTCCTGAGCCTGTCGGGTTCGTACTGGTGGGGGCCGTCCGGCGAGCGCGGGCAGTGGCTGACGCGCCGCATCGCCGACGCGCCGGCCGCGCCGGTCAAGGTCTATATGTCGGCGGGCATTTTCGAAAATTCGGGTTCGGGCCTGGACGTGAGCCTGGTTCAGGCCAACCGCCACCTGTACGACGTGCTGCGCGCACGCGGCTATGACGTGCGCTATGACGAGAGCTCGACCGGCCACGACTACGTGGCCTGGCGCGACGCACTGGCTCTGGGGCTGGAGCATCTGCTCGGCCGGCCTGCTGGAGCGGAGGCGGGGCGGGGTGAGTAAAGTCCAGGCCAGGGTCTGCTGATTGACGGCAGATCGAGCGCTTCAAAGCAGAAGCTTAGGTGGCAGGCTTAGGCCAAGCACTCGTCTTGCGTCAGGCCGAAGGTTTGGGCGCAGCGGGAGAAACTTGGTTTTCTTGAGGGGCGCCGGCTCGGGCCGGCGCCCCTCAAGAAAACAGCACCGTTTTGCTTTGCCCAAACGGCAGTGCGACAGTTTTACCGTGTCGGCAGGCTTATTTAGGGTTGTCGCGATGCGGATTGATCGATCCTGGGATATGGATGTCGTTTGACTGCTGCAGATCGAAGGTGAGGCGTCTATCACTTGCGGGTTTGGGCTAGAAGCAGGGCAGGACAGACGATTTCCTGCAGGCTGGGAAATCCTGGAGGGAAGAATCCCTTTGCTTGAGTGGAGCCCCTACGTTTCGTCTGGGGAATCAGACTTCTTACGATGCAAAGCGCCTGGTTGATGTCATGGACATTGTGAGCCGTTTCAGGCAGGGGCGGGGCAGGCTGGGCTGGCGGCTTGCCCCGCCCCTGCCTGAAACGGCGTCTCCACAAAGTCTATCTTTGCTATCGACCAAGTCCGCGGCACCGATCAGGCAGCAAACACGTTTCAAGAAAGAAAGTCTTTGTGCCAGTCTGCCTAAAGAACGAATGGGGCAGCGGCAGTATGAATCGCCGCGAGTAGGCTTATCCTTGGTCCAGCGTCGCCCCGCCATCCACCCGCAGGTCGGACAGGGTGATGTGGCTGGCGCGGTCCGAGAGCAGGAACAGCACGGCTTCGGCGACTTCTTCGGGGCGGGCGATTTTCCGCAGCGGGATGCCCAGGCGATAGTGCTCGCCCGAGCCGGCAATGACGGTCTCGCGCGAACTGCCCTGTTTCCACATGGCCTGCTGCATGGCCGTGTCCGTGGAGCCGGGCGAGACGATGTTCACGCGTATGCCGTACTCGGCCAGTTCCAGGCCCAGGCAGCGGGTCAGCTGGCTGACCGCGGCCTTGGAGGCCGCGTAGGCGCCCATGGCGATGCGCGGGGTGGCGGCGGAATTGGAGCTGACCGTCACGATGGCGCCCTGGCGGCGTTCCATCATGCCTTTGGCCACGTTGCGGCAGACGTTGAAGACCCCTGTGGCGTTGATGGCGAAGGTGCGGTCCCATTGCTCGTTGCTCAGCTCGGTGATGCGGCCCATCTGCAGCACCCCGGCCACGCAGGCCAGGCGCCGGATGGGGCCCAGCCTCTCCTGGCCCTCGGCCAGGGCCAGGTCCACAGCCTGGGCGTCGCTGACGTCCACCGTGTGGCAGGACAGACGCTCCTTGCGCCCGGCTTCGCCCAGGCGCGCCAGGCCGTCGGCGTCCAGGTCCAGGGCGATCACGCGCGCGCCGCGTTCGAGCAGCAGCCGCGTCACCGCGGCGCCTATGCCGCTGGCCGCGCCGGTGACGGCGATGCATTCGGCGTCGAACTCCAGTGTTGATGTGCTCATGTCGCGGCGGTCTCCATCAGGCTTTCAGGCTGTCCTGGATCTGGGCGCAGGTCAGGCTGACGCCGCAGCGCTGGGAGACGTGGCGCACGGCCATCTCGTGCTCCTCCAGCGAGAAGTCCGCCACGCCGTCTATGGCCAGGAAGGGCTGGATATCCTGCATGAAGGCTTCCAGGGCCGTGCTCATGCAGCCTATGTGTGCGTAGACGCCGGTGATGATGAGCTGGTCGCGGCCCAGCTCGGCCAGCTGCTGGCGCAGGTTGGAGCGCTGGAAGGCGCTGTAGCGCCATTTGGTCAGCATGATATCGTTCTCGCCGGGCGCCAGTTCGGGAATGACGGCCTGCTGCTCATGGAACTGCGGATTGGTCAGGCCCGGCCCCCAGAAATCATTCAGCAGGGCGCGGTCCTGCACGGGCTGCTCGACCGGCTGGGCCGTGTAGAACACGGGAATGCCCAGTTCCCGGCACAGGGCGCGCAAGGCGGCGATGCGCTCGATCAGGGCGGGAATGGGCGCCTGATCCATATCGTATTTGCGCAGGAAATAGGCCTGCATGTCATGGATCAGCAGTGCGGCGCGTTGCGCCTGGGGACGCCAGTCCACGCGGTTGGCCACCGGGGCCTCGGGCAGGGGGTAGCTGGGAAGCGCATGAATGGTCATGGCCGGGTCTCCGTCAGATGGTTATGTCCTGGGCAAGGCCCAGGGAGTGAATCAGGGTCATCAGTTTGTTGCCGGTCTCCTGGCGCTCCAGTTCGGGGCGCGAGCCCTCGACGATGCCGGCGCCGGCGGACAGCGTCAGGCGCTGCCGCTCGTAGTGGGCGCAGCGTATGGCCACGGCCCATTCGCCGTTGCCTTCATGGTCGCTCCAGCCTATGGCGCCGGCGAAGAAGCCGCGCTCGAAGGACTCCGCGGCTTCGATGGCCTGCATGGCCGGCAGCGTGGGGTAGCCGCACACGGCCGGGGTGGGGTGCATGGCCAGGGCCAGTTCCAGCGAACTGGTGCCCGGGTCGCGCAGGCGGCCGCTGATCCGGGTGGACAGGTGCCAGAGATTGGCCGTGCTGGTCAGGCTGGGGCCTTCGGGCACCTCCAGCTCGTCGCAGAATCGCGACAGGATGCGCACCACTTCGTCGATGACGTAGGCGTGCTCGCGCAGATCCTTGCCCGATGCCATCAGGCGCTCGGCGCTGGCCTGGTCGCGCTGCGGGTCGGCATGGCGCGGCGCGGTGCCGGCCAGCGGGTTGACGGTGACACGCTCGCCGTGGCGGCGCACCAGCAGTTCGGGGCTGGCGCCGAAGAAGGTGGCGGGATCGCCGGCGTCGCCGCCCGGCAAGGGCATGGCGTAGGTGTAGCCGGCGGGATTGCCGTGCAGCATGTTGCGCAAGACGGTCAGGCGGTCCAGCGGCTGCTCCAGCGTCACGGACACGGTGCGCGCCATGACGGTTTTCTGGATGCCCTGCGCCCGCATCACTTCCAGGATGCGGGCGACGCTGTCTTCGTAGCCGGGACCGTCGGGCTGCAGGCGTTGCGCGGCCACGGTGTTGGCCGAGCGCGCCAGCGGCGGACGCTGCACGGGACGCAGCAGCACCGGGTCGCGGCGATATTGGGCCGGCACGCGCAGGTAGGCCTGGCGGGCCGGATTGAAAGGGATGGCTCCCAGCAGCAGGGGAGCGGCCAGGCCGCGCCGGCCCGCCTGCTCCAGCAGGTCCCGCGATTGCGCGAGCAACTCTCCCTGGGCGTTGGTCGTGTGCAGTTCCAGCGCCGTGCCCTGCGCCATCAGGCTGACGGTGGGCGAGGCGAACACGGTGCTGCCGGCCTGGTAGTGCTGCAGCCATTGCTCGATGGTGCAGGCTCGGACTTCATCACTGATTCGGCTGTTCATGGGAGCCCCTTTCGGTTCAATCGACTGGCCGGTCGGGCCCCCGCGGGGGCCGTTGCGGGCTTACTTCAGGTGGATGCGGGTGATGCGGTCGGCGGTCGGGTCGTCCTTGCCCTTGGCTTTGTTGACCAGGTAGGCATTGCCCAGGCCGTCCAGCGAGACGTGATTGGGGAAGCTGCCGCCGTCCAGGTTGGCCACGATCTCGCCCTTGCCGTTGACGGCCGTGACGGTGCCCGCGCCGCGCGAGGCCACGTAGGCCAGTTCGGTCTTGGGGTCATAGGCCACGTTCAGCGCGCCGGCGCCCACCAGAACCTGGTGCAGCACCTTGCCGTCCTTGGCGTCGACGATCAGCAGGTTGTCGCTGCCCTGGGAGGCCACGTAGACCTGCTCGTTCTTGCTGTCCACGGCCACGCCGGCGGCGCCGCGCGCGCCGGGCAGGGCGTGGACGGTCTGGGCGTTGCCGTTCTTCAGGTCGACGATGATCAGCTCATTGGTGCTGGCGCTGACGGTATAGAGGCGGCCGTGCTCGCTGTCCAGGGCCAGGCTCATGGGGCTCAGCTCCTTGCGGGTCCTGGACTTGAGCTCGATGGGCTCCAGGGCGGCGAGCTTCTTGGTGTCGAACACCGAGATCAGCTTGGAGCCGGGCGAAGACACATAGGCGCGCTGGGCCTTTTCGTCGATGGCCACGTCGCGGGCATGGCTGGCGGCGCCGTCCTCGAACTGCTTGACCAGCTTCAGGTCCTTCTGGCTGTAGACGGACACGGTGTTGCTGCGGGTGTTGGTGACCCACACGTTGCCGTGGGCGTCGTCCACGCCCACGCCGTAGACGGCCTGCACCTGGCCGTCGTCACGGCCTTTCTGGGCGGCGGGCGTCACGCGGGCTTCGATGGCCAGCGTCTGGGGATTGACCTTGAGCAGCTGGGACTCCTTGACGGGTGGGCGGCCCACGGCGGAGGTCACGAACAGCGCCTTGCTCCTGGGGCTGTAGGCGCTCTGGTACAGGCCGGGGACCAGATGCTGCGATTGCAGCTCGAACTTGTCCTGGCCGCTCAGCTCGATCTTGGGCGAGACCTTCAGCTCGAACACGGCGGCGGCCGAGGGCTTGCTGACCTGCACGACCACGGGGTGCAGGCCGGTCGCGGCTTGGGCCGGAATGGCGACTTTGGCGCTGATGTTGCCGTCCTTGTCGGCGACCAGGGCGTCCTGGGTCAGGGCGTTGCCGTTCTGCAGCAGGATGACTTCCTGGCCGGGCGTGAAGCCGCGGCCCGCCAGTTGAGCGTCGGAGCCCGGGTAGACCACGCCGGCGGCGTTGACCATGCCGCGGAAGTCCGGGTCGGGCTGATCGAACGACGGCGCGGCAAAGGCGTTGGCCAGCGACAGCGACAGGACGGCGGCGCTCAGGCCGGCCTTGCGCAGCAGGCTGGCAGGAGTATGACGAATGCAATTGAAATTGATTTGCATCTATTTATCCTAAAAAAAAGTTCGGGCGTCGGGACGTCCCGGCCGGGACGTCCTGCTACAGGTGTACAGCAAGGCAAAACGGAACGGATGAAGAAACTCAGGCATGGGGCGGCGCATCCTGTTGACGGACCGCGCGCAGGCCCCGATTCAGGGCGCCGAAGCCGGCGGCCATGGCGGCGCAGGCCAGTCCGCCCACGGTCACGGCCAGCGCGGGCTGCAGCAGGCGGGACAGGTAGCCCATCTGCACGTTGCCCAGGGCCTGGCCCAGTGAATACTGCGTCATCCACAGGCTGGAGACCCGGCCCAGCAGATAGTCGGGCGTGTGCTTCTGGACCAGCGCCATGCGCAGGATCTTGGAAATCGTGTCGGCGGCGCCCATTACGGCCAGGCAGGCCAGGGCCCAGGCCAGCGAGGCATGCAGCGCCAGCGCGGCCACGGCCAGGCCCCAGATGAGCACGGCCGCCACGATGGCCGCGCCGGGGCGGGCCACCTGTCGGCACCAGCCGCTGGACAGGGCCGCCAGCGTCGCGCCCACGGCGGGAGCCGCATACAGGTAGCCGGTGGCTTGCGCGCCCATGCCCAGGATGGCGTCGCCCCATTCGGGCAGCAGGGCCAGGGGCGTGGCCAGGATCAGCGCGGCCAGGTCGATCAGCAGCAGGGCGCGCAGCAGCGGATTGCCCGCCACGAAGCGCAGGCCGTCCTGCAGCGACTGCAAGGCCTTCTGCGGCGGGCGGTTGCCGGTCTGCGGAGGCAGGGAAGGCAGGGCGCGCAACAGCAGGGGAGTGACGACGACGCCGCACAGCACGATGACATAGCAGAAGATCAGCCCGGGACCGGAGATCAGCAGGCCGGCCAGGGCCGGGCCTATGATGCCGCCCAGCTGCATGGCCAGGCCCGACAAGGCGGCGGCCGCGGCCAGCTTGTCGCGGCCCACCAGCGCGGGGGTGGCGGCCATCATGGCCGGCACGCTGATGCCGCCGGCCGCGCCGCCGATGGCGGCCGCCAGGTAGATCAGCCAGACGCCGGGCTGGGGCAGCAGCGTGTTCACCAGGAACAGCACCACGCTGATGATGTAGACGCTGCGCGACCAGACCATCAGGCTGCGCCTGTCCATGCGGTCCGAGAGCACGCCGCCGATGATGAGCGCGATCACCATGGGCGTGGCCATGGACACGTTCAGGAAGGCCACGGCCACGCTGGACTGGGTCAGATCGTAGAGCTGGATGCTGGCCGCCACCATCAGCATGCCGGTGACCAGCACGGTGGCGGCGCGCGCGAAGTAGGCGTAGCGGAACGCGCGGCTCTCGCGCAGCGGGGAAATGTCCAGGAGGAAACGGCTTACAGACATGGATCAGGCATCACATACAGGTTGGGCCGCGGCCTGTTCGGCGCGGACCATGGCCGACTCCATCAGCGGGGCCATGACGGCCACGGCTTCGGGGCCGGTCAGGTGGGCGTGCAGCGAGGCGATGTCATGGCTCTCGAGCTGCGCGACGTAGGGCCGCCACAGGTCCGGGTGCAGGTTGGTGCCCGCATGGTCCAGGGCGGCGCGAAAGTACAGCACCGGGCCGTCGTAGGCCTGGTGGCGGTGGCGGCGCACCAGCCGGTTGTTGTTCTCCACGACCTGGAACACGCTGTCCAGGCGGGCGTCGGGCAATTCCGCCAGGGGATGGCCGCTGCGCTTGAGAAAGCCGATCACGCCTTCGCGCGTCAGCGCCACGTCCGGCAGGCTGTCCGGGTCGTGGCCGGCGATATGCAGCAGCGCCTTGTAGATGGCGTTGGGTTCGGGTTCGGGCTGGCCGCGCCAGGCGTCGCTCGGGTAGGCGTCCAGCAGGGCCAGCAGACCCACGCCGTGCCCGCGGCGCCGCAGCTCCACGGCCATGGCCTGGGCGATGATGCCGCCCACCGACCAGCCGGCCAGATGATAGGGGCCTTGCGGCTGGGCCTGTTCGAGACGGTCCGCGTAGGCCTGCGCCATGGCTTCCAGGCTGGCGTCCAGGCCCAGGGCCTCGTCCGACAGCACGCCGGCCTGCAGGCCGTAGATGGCGCGTCCCGGCGGCAGGCGGCGCGCCAGCGCGCCGTAGCACCAGGACAAGCCGCCGGCCGGATGGATCACGAACAGGGCGGGCTGTTCGTCCTGCGCCGGGCGCAGCGTGATGAGCGGGCCGAAGCCGTCGCCCGCGGCCGCGCCGGCCTGGTCCAGGTGGCGCGCCAGCCGGGCGATGGTCGGATACTCGAAAATCGTGCCCAGGGAAATATCCTGGCCGCGCTGCTCGCGCAGGATCAGGGCCAGCTTGGCGGCCAGCAGGGAGTGGCCGCCCAGGGCGAAGAAGTCGTCGTCGGCATAGAAGGCTTCATTGCTTTCCAGGACGACGGCAAAAGCGGCGGCGATCTGCTGCTCCGTGGCGCCGCTCAGCGGCCGGCCCGCAGGCCGGGCCTGCAGCGCGGGCGCCGGCAGGGCCTTGCGGTCCAGCTTGCCATTGGCGGTGACGGGCAGCTCGGGCAGGACGACCCAGGCGGCCGGGATCATGTAGGCGGGCAGGTGCTCGCCGACAAAGGCGGCCAGTGCGGCCTCGTCGGCGCCGCTGCGCGGCTGCGGCACCCAGTAGGCCACGATGGCCATCTGGCCGGGCGTGTCCTCGCGGGCGATCACGGCCACATGGGCCACGTCCGGGTGGCGGGCCAGCACGGCTTCGATCTCGCCCAGTTCGATGCGCTGGCCGCGCAGCTTGATCTGGTGATCCGAACGTCCCAGGAAGACCACGGCGCCGTCCTCGCGCCAGCGGGCCACGTCGCCCGTGGCGTACATGCGGTCGCCATGCAGGGCGAAGGGATCGGGCACGAAGCGTTCGGCCGTCAGGTCGGGGCGGCCCCAGTAGCCCTGCGCCAGCTGGCGACCGGCCAGATACAGGTGGCCGGCCACGCCGGGCGGCACGGGCCGCAACTGTTCGTCCAGGATGTACAGGGCCGTGTTCCAGACCGGGAAGCCGATGGGGATGGGTTGGGAGCGGTCCTGGCGCGAGGCCGGCCACCAGGAGACGTCCACGGCGGCTTCGGTGGGGCCGTAGAGATTGTGCAGCTCGGCGTGCAGGGTGGCGTGGAAGCGGTCGCGGGTGGCGGCCGGCAGTTCTTCGCCGCTGCAGAACACCAGGCGCGGCGCCAGGCCGCGGGCGGCCGGCTCGTCCAGGAAGGCGGCCAGCATGGAGGGCACGAAGTGCAGCACGGTGATGCCGCGCTCGCGCATCAGGCGGGCGATATGGGCGGGATCCTTGTGGGCCTCGGGCGGCGCGACCACCAGGGTGGCGCCGCTCAGGAAAGGCAGGAAGAATTCCCAGACGGACACGTCGAACGTGGCCGGCGTCTTCTGCAGGATGCGTTCGCCCGGACCTATGCCGTAGTGGGTCTTCATCCACAGCAGCCGGTTGACGATGGCGTCGTGGTTGATCAGCACGCCCTTGGGCGCGCCGGTGGAGCCCGAGGTGTAGATGATGTAGGCCGGGTGATGCGAGCCCGCCGGGGTCCAGGCGTCGGCGTCGGTGTCGTCCTGCGGGCGCGGCGTGAGCACGGGAGCCTGCAGGGCGCAGCCGGGCTGAGCCAGCAACAGGCGCGGCCGGGCGGCCTGCAGAATGGTGTTCAGGCGGTCCTGGGGTTGCTGCAGGTCCAGCGGCAGGTAGCCGGCGCCGGCGCGATGGATCGCCAGCAGGGACAGCACCAGTTCCAGCGAGCGCGGCAGGGCCACGGCCACGATGTCGCCGGTCTGCACGCCCGCCTGGCGCAACTGGGCGGCCAGGTTGGCGCTCTGGCGATCGATCTGGGCGTAACTGAGCACCTGGCCGTCGAACTCCAGGCCGGGCTGATCGGGGCGCAGGCGCAGCTGTTCTTCGATCAGGGCCCAGAGCGTGGTCTCGGGCACGGGGTGCGCGGTCTGGTTGACCTCTTCGATCCAGTGGCGATGCTCGGCGTCGGTCAGCGTGGGCACGGCAGCCAGCGTGTCGGCCTGCAGGGCGCGGATCAGGAACTGTTCCAGGCGCCGCAGATGGGTCTGGATCTGGTCCTGGGTGTAAAGGCGCGGATTGGCTTCCACTTCCAGGCGCATGCCGCCCGCGTCGGGCTGGGCGCGGAAAGTGAAGTTCAGGTCTTCCACGGGGCCGGCGCACAGCACGGTCTGGCTGGCGTCCAGGCCGGCCTGTTCATAGGGCGCGTCGAAGGGGAGCACGTTGATGATGGGGCCGTGCAGTCGGCGCATGCCGCCCAGCAGGCCCAGGTCGCGGCGCAACTGCTCGCTGCGGTAGCGGCCGTGGCGGCGCGCCTGGCGCAGGGCCTTGGCGACCTGTATCAGGTATTGCTCCAGCGGCAGGGATTCGTCGATCCGCAGGCGCAGCGGCGCCACGTTCATGACGGTGGCTACGATGCGGGCGCTGACATTGCCCAGGCGGCCCATCCAGGGCACGCCCACGATGCATTCGTCCTGGCGGGTGTGGCGGCGCACGTAGGCGGCCGTCAGGGCGGTCAGGATGTCGGGCCAGCTGATGTCGCTGCGCCGGGACAGCTCCTGCAGCCTCCCGGTCAGCGCGGGGTCGACGGCGGCGCGCGCCAGCAGGAAGCGGTGGTCGCTGAGCGCCTGGGATTCGGCCAGGCTCTGGGCCGGCTCGGCCGGGCCCAGGGCGTCCAGCCAGAATTGGCGGTCCTTGGCGCGGCGTTCGGAGTTCCGGTAGGCCTGGTCGTCGTCCTGCAGCAGGGCGAAGGGCAGCAGGGGCTCGCCCTGGTCGGGGCGCCCCTGCAGCAAGGCCTTGTAGAGCTTGACCACGCGGGTCTCGATCAGGGCCATGCCGTAGCCGTCGGCGGCCAGGTGGTGTATGCGCTGATACCACAGGTAGCGGCTGGGGCCGAGCACGAAGAGGATGTGGCGGGCCAGCGGCGCGCTGGCGGGGTCCAGCGGGGTATGCAGATCGGCCAGCAGGATGCGCCGGGCCTGCTCATGCCCGTCCGGCGCCTGGGACAGGTCCATGATCTCCAGCCGGATGCGCGCCGCCTCGCAGACGTACTGGCGAGGCCCTTCGGCCGTGTCCGCCATCCGCAGCGCCAGGGCGTCGGCCTCGGCCAGCGTGGCGTTGACGGCCTGGGCGAACAGGGCGATGTCCAGGGGGCTGCGGATCTCCGTGCAGTGGCCGGTATTGAAGACCGGGTTGAGCGGATCCAGGCGTTGGGCGTACCACAGCCCTTCCTGGGCTTCGGTCAGGGGGCGCAGCGGGAGATTGGAAACAGGGTCAGACATCGCGGAACGGGTGCAACGGGGTGAATCAGCGGGTGCCTTGCTGGGCGCGTTCGATCAGCGCCCACCATTGGCCCAGGGTGACGACCGAGGCCATCTCCGAAAATTCGACGGGCGCGCCGGCTTCGCGCCAGCGGGTGGCCAGCGTCATGACGCGCATGGAGTCCAGGCCCAGGTCCATCAGGTTGTCGTCGTCCTGGATGTCCTCGGGGTCTTCGTGCAGCATGGCGGCGATGTCCTGGCGCATGCGTTCCAGGGTGAGAGGGGTGTTCATAGTCATTCTTGCGTCGTGTTTTCCAATTGCTGGCGTAGTTGCGCGCGCAGCTCCTTGCGGCTGATCTTCAGGGCGGCGGTTTCCATGAACCGGTCCACGAAGACGATCTGGTCGGGCACCTTGAAGTCGGCCAGGCCGCGGCTGCGTATCCATTTCTTCAGCTCCACGGCGCGCGGCTTGTCCTGCTTGGGGATGATGAAGGCGCAGCTGCGCTCGCCCAGGAATTCATCGGGCACCGAGACCACGGCGGCGTCGAACACATTGGGGTGGGCCAGCAGGTGGTCCTCGATCTCCTCGGCGGAGATCTTCTCGCCGGCGCGGTTGATGTGGTCGGTGGCGCGGCCCTGCACCACCAGGTAGCCTTCGGGCGTCATGCGCACCACGTCTCCGGTGCGGTAGAAGCCGTCCTCGGTGAAGGAGCGCGCATTGGCGGCCGGGTTGTTGTGGTAGGCGCGGATCGTGTAGGGGCCGCGCGTGAGCAGATAGCCGGTCTGGCCGGGCGCCACGGGCTGGCCGTTGTCGTCCACGATCAGGATCTCGTCGTCCGGGCTGATGGGGCGGCCCTGGGTGTTGACGATGATGTCCTCGGGGTCGTCCAGGCGCGTGTAGTTGACCAGGCCTTCGGCCATGCCGAAAACCTGCTGCAGGGTGACGCCCAGGGTGGGGCGCACGCGCTTGGCCACTTCGGCATTCAGCTTGGCGCCGCCGACCTGGATGACTTTCAGGGAATCCAGACGGGCCGTGGCCTTGCCGGCGGCCTCCAGCCAGAGCAGCAGCAGCGGCGGCACCAGGCTGGTGTCCGTCACGCCTTCGCGCTCGATCAGCTCGAAGCAGGCGTCGGGGCTGGGCGCCGGGCTCAGCACCACCTTGGCGCCGGCGTACAGGGCGCCCAGAAAGCCCGGCGAGCTCATGGGGAAGTTGTGCGCGATGGGCAGCGCGCCCAGAAAGACGCTGGTCTGGTCCAGGCCGGCGATCTCGGCGCTTTCGCGCAGAGTGTAGATGTAGTCGTCGTGCGTGCGCGGGATCAGCTTGGACAGGCCGGTGCTGCCGCCGGAGATCTGCAGGAAGGCCACGTCCGAGGGCTGGGCCGCCGAGGCCGGCACGTCCATATCCAGGGCGCTGGCCTGCAGCTGCGCCAGTGAGGTGAATTCCCGGGCCCGGCCCACGATGAAGACGTGTTCGACCTGCGGGCAGCGCTCGCGCAGTTCACGCACCAGGGGCAGGTAATCGAAGCCCGCGTGCTGGTCCACGCCGATGTAGGCGCGCGCCGGAGCGCTGTTGGCGAAGTGTTCGATCTCGGTGATGCGGTGCGCGGGCAGCGCGTAGACGGGCAGCAGGCCTGCGCGGAACAGGCCGAAGATCACGCTGATGAATTCAGGGATGTTGGGTAGGTGCACCAGCACGCGGTCGCCCTTGCGCAGGCCCGCCTTGAGCAGGCCGGCGGCGATCTGGCTGGCGTACTGGTCCAGCGCGCCGTAGGTCCAGCGCTGTTGCCCGCCGACGACGGCTTCGCGTTCAGGGTGGCGTTGCGCGCGCGTGCGCAGCAGGGTTCCGAAGGTTTCGCCTTGCCAATGGCCGGCGGCGCGGTAGCGCTGGGCGAATTCTTCGGGCCAGGTTTGTTCAACAGGAATAGACGTCATCATGGTAATGAGAACTATTACATAAAAAGAGTGGCTTGTGTAGGGACAGGGCCTCGCGTTCAGGTTTCCGGCGCGCGATCCAGCCTGCTTTCGGGCAGGCGCACGGGGTCCATGTATTCGATCCGCCAGGGCGGCAGCGCTGCCGGCAGGCACAGGGCGGCGGCGTAGCCCGGCTCGGGCGCGCTGCTCTGTACGCGCAGCCCGTCCAGGACGGGATGAGCCGAACGCACGCCGCAGCCCAGCTCGGGATGGGCGTCCAGGGCCAGTTCCCGGGGGCCTATGCTGAAGCCGGTGCCGGCCTGCTTCAGGGCGGCCTCCTTGGCGCACCACAAGGCGTAGAAGTCCGCATCGCTGCGCAGCCAGTCCTGTTCGGCGGGCAGGCTGCACTGGCGCAGCAGGGCGGGCGCCACGGGACGGCGGATGGCCTCGATGTCCACGCCCAGCGGCTGGTCGGCGAAGCCCAGCAGCACGCGTTCGCCGCTGTGCGACAGGCTGAAGTGCAGGTCGGGGCGTGGGGTGTCCAGGACGGGCTTGCCGTGAGGCAGGATGCGGACGGGCAGTTCCTGCGGGACGCAGCCCAGCAGCGGAGCCAGCAGGTGGCGCAAGGCCGCGTGGGCCAGCAGGCTCAGGTGCTGGTCGCCAGGCCGGCGGCGCCGGGCGATGCGGGCCCGGACGCCGTCCGGCAACTGCGCTTGCAGCCAGGGAAGGAGCCCGGGCGGCAGCGGCAGGGACAGGGCGAACAGGCGGAGCACGTCAGAGCCCCAGGTGACGCTGCAGCAGCGCGGCGTCCTGGCGCAGTTGCCGGGCCGGGCCGTCGTACACCAGCTGCCCGTGGCCCAGCAGCAGCGCCCGGTCGGCCAGCCGCAGGGCCAGGTTCAGGTTCTGTTCGGCCAGCAGCACGGTGATGCCCTGCTCGCGCAATTGCTGGAGCTGGGGCATCAGGGTGTCCTCGATGGTCATGGGCGCCAGCCCTTCGCTGGGTTCGTCCAGCAGGATGATGGAGGACTGCGTCAGCAGGGCGCGGGCCAGCGCCAGCAGTTGCCGCTCGCCGCCGCTGAGCGCCGCGCAGGAGGAGCGGCGGCGCTCGTGGAGGCGCGGCATGGCGTCATAGATGCGCTCCAGCGTCCAGGCGTCCGCGGGGCGGACGCGGCGCGCCAGGCCGGCCAGCCGCAGGCTTTCGGCCACGGTCAGGGTGGGGAAGCGGCCCCGCCCCTGGGGCACCAGCGCCATGCCCAGGCGGGCGATGCGGTGCGTGGGCCAGCCGGCGATGTCCTGGCCCTTGACGCGGACCTGGCCGCGCCACTGCGGCCCCATGTTGAACAGGCAGTGCAGCAGGCTGGTCTTGCCGGCGCCGTTGCGCCCCAGCAGGGCCACGCTCTGCCCGGCGGGAATGTCCAGGCTGATGTCCTGCAGGATGTCGGCGCTGTCGTAGCGGGCGCACACGCCGGCCAGTGTCAAGTCTGTGCTCATGCCGTCTCCAGGGCCAGTTCGCCCAGGTAGGCCTGGCGCGCGCCCGCGTGGCGGCGCACTTGCGCCGGGGTGCCGGTCGTCAGCAGGCTTCCGGAGGACAGCACGGCGATGCGGTCGCACTCCTGGAAGACGATGTCGATGTCGTGGCTGATCAGCAGCACGGCGCACTGGCCGCGCATCGCGTGCACCAGGGCCATGACCTCGCGCGACTCGGATTCGGACAGCCCTGCGGTTGGTTCGTCCAGCAGCAGCACGCGCGGCTGCTGCGCCAGGGCGATGAGCAGGTCCAGGATGCGCTGCTCGCCGTAGGACAGCGAACGGGCCGGAATGTGGCCGCGGCCGGCCAGGGCGCTGTGCTCCAGCAGCGCCAGGGCGGCGGCTTCGCTGTCGCGTCGCGCGGCGCCGCGGCCCCACCAGCGGTAGGCGCAGCCTTTTTTCAGGCGCACGGCCAGGGCCAGGTTCTGCAGCAGGTTCAGTTCGGGAAAGATGCGGCTGGTCTGGAAGCTGCGCACCAGCCCCAGCCGGGCGCGCTGGATGGGGCTGCGCGCGCGCAGGTCGGCGCCGTCCAGCAGCACCTGACCGGCCGACGGCCGGGCCATCCCGTTGATGATGTTGAACAGCGTGGTCTTGCCGGCGCCGTTCGGGCCGATCAGTCCCAGGGTCTCGCCGGCCTGCAGGTCCAGGTCCACGCAGCTCAGGATCTCCAGTCCGCCCACGCGCAGTGCCACGCCGCGCAAGCTCAGCAGTGCGCTCACGAAGATCTCCTGCGCCGCTCGGCCAGGCCGTTGGGCATGAAGAGCACGGTGGCCACGAAGATCAGGCCCACCAGCAGCTGCCAGCGGTCGGTGTAGGAGCTCAGGTAGGTTTGTGCGAACAGGTAGACGGTCGCGCCCATGAAGGCGCCGCGCCAGGTGCGTATGCCGCCGATCACGCCCATGATGATGAGGGTGGCCGAGAAGCTCCAGTGCACCTGTTGCGGGCTGACGTACTGGTTGGCGAAAGGGTACAGGCCGCCGGCCGCGCCCGCGACCGCGCCGGCCGTCATGAAGGCGCAGAGGCGGATGCGCCAGGCCTGGTAGCCCAGGGCGGCCATGCGCAGGGGCTGGTCGCGCAGGCCGACCAGGGCCAGGCCGATGGGCGCGCGGCTGAAGGAGCGCAGCAGCAGCCAGCACAGCAGCGCCAATGCCAGGGCCAGCGTCATCAAGGTGTAGGGGGCGCTCAGGGGGATGTCGCCCAGGCTCAGGCGGGGGAATCCGCGCAGGCCGTCGGCTCCGCCGGTCAGCTCGCGCCAGCGAAAGGCCACTTCCCAGACCAGTTGGCCGGCGACCAGCGTGGTGACCAGGAAGAACAGGTCGGATGTGCGCAGGCTGACCAGGGCCATCAGGACCGAGAGCAGCACGCCGGCCAGGATGCCGACGGCCAGCACCAGCGGCAGGCTGGCGCCCAGCGACTGGCTGGCGATGGCGGTCGCGTAGCCGGCAAAGCCGAACACGGCGCCGTGGCCCAGGGACACCAGGCCGCCGTAGCCGATCAGCAGGTTGATGCTGAGCACCGCGCAGCCGATGAGCAGGGCTTCGGTGGCGAAGCGCCACAGGAAGGGATCGCCCCAGGCCGCGCTGCTCAGCAGTACGAGGCTGGCCAGCGCGGGCCATAGCCAGGAGGACAGCGGGGAGGTGGATCGGGTGCGCATTGAACAGGTTCCTAAACTTGACGCGTGGAAGGACTGCTCAGGCCGCGCGGCCAGATGGCCAGCATGCCCAGCATGACCGCCAGCGTGGCGGCATTGGCGAAGGCGGGCACCCAGACGCGGGCGAAGGTGCTGACAAAACCCAGGATCAGGGCGCACAGCAGGGTGCCGCGCACCGAGTTCAGACCGCCGATGACCACCACCAGCAGGGCCAGCAGCAGGATTTCCTCGTCCAGGCCGGGGTAGACGGACAGCATGCCCGCGCCCAGGGCCCCGCCCAGTCCGGCCAGGCCGGCGGCCAGCGCCATGCCGATGGCGAACAGGCGACGCGAATCCAGGCCCAGGGTCTCGACGATGCCGGCGTCCTGCACGCAGGCGCGTATGGCCGCGCCCCACAGGGTGCGGTCCAGCAGCAGCCAGAACAGCAGGGCCAGCGTCAGGCCGGTGGCGATCAGGAACAGGCGATAGGCCGGGAAGGGCAGGCCCAGTATCCACACGACGCCGCGCAGCGCCTGGGGCAGCACGGGCGAGAGCGTGTCGGCGCTGAAGCCCCAGCGCATCAGGTCCGCGAAGATGACCGAGATGCCGTAGGTCAGCAGCACCTGCATCAGGTGGGTGCGCTGGTAGAACTGGCGGAACGGAAAGCGGTCCAGCAGCCAGCCCATGAGGGCACACAGCACGAAGGCGGCCGGGAAGGCCAGCCACCAGGGCGCGCCCGAGGCCAGCCACTGCACGCCGATGTAGCCGCCCAGCAGGAAGAAGGAGCCGTGGGTCAGGTTGATGAAGTTCATCAGGCTGAGCACCAGGGACAGCCCCAGCCCCGCCAACATCAGCAGGGCCGAGAAGGACAGGGCGTTCAGGACTTGAAGCAGGAAGTAAGACAAGGCGGTGCTCAGCTGCGCGGGCCGGGGTCCTGGATGCGGGAGTAGGTGTGCACGACGGTGTTGAAGGGGCGCCCTTGCGCGTCCTTGCGCACTTCGTTCACGTAGATGTCCAGGATGGACTGGTTGTTGCGCGGGTCGAATTGCAGCGGCCCGAAGGCGGTGTCTATGGGCTTGTCCAGCAGCGCCTGCTTGAAGGCCGGCTTGCTGGAGAGATCGCCTTTGACGGCGTCCAGGCCGGCCTTGATGACCTGGCCTGTGACGTAGCCGGAGGTGCTGGCCTCGCCGGGCAGGCGGCCGCGCGCGGCCTGGTAGGCGGCCGCGAATTCCTGGGCGCCGGCCGCGCCGGGCGACTGGTGGAAGGTGCTGACCCCGCCCAGGGCGGCTTCGCCCACGGCTGTGACCACGTCTTCCTGGTCGTACAGGGCGCCGGGGCCGATCACCTGGATCTTGCCGTGCAGCTGGTAGTCCTGCATCTGCTGGTGAAAGCGCACGGCGTCCGCGCCGGCCAGGAAGGTGTAGACGAACCTGGGGTTGCTGGCCGCCAGGTTCATGATGATGGGCGCGAAGTCCGGCGTGCCCAGCGGCGTCCAGATGCGCTCGCCCAGCGAGCCGCCCTGTTCCTGGTAGGTATGGGCGAAGTCTTCGATGTATTCGCGTCCGGCCGTGTAGTCCGAACCCAGGGTGACCCCGCCGGATTTTTCGATGCGTTCGTAGGTCCAGAGCGCGCCGGTGTGGCCCAGCATCCAGCTGGTCTTGGTGGGACGGAACACGTAGGGGCTGGCCGCCTCGCGCGCCAGGGCGTTGGCGGCGGCGTTGGAGATGAAGGTGGGCAATTGGGCGTCGTGCACGATGTCGCGGATGGCCAAGGCGATGTTGGCGCTGATGACTCCGCCCAGCACGTCGATGCGGTCGCGCGAGATCAGCTTGCGCACCTTGCGGATGGCTTCATCGGGCTTGCCGTGGTCGTCCTCGACCAGCAACTGCACCTTGCGTCCGCCCATCTCGTAATTGCACTGCTGCAGCATCAGCTCCAGGCCGGCGCGCATGCTCTCGCCCAGCGAGGCGAAGGGGCCGGACAGCGAGGTCAGCAGGGCGATCTTCAGAGGGCCGTCCTGGGCGCGCAGCAGGCGCGGCACGCCGAACAGCAAGGGGCTGGCCGCGGCGGCCAGCAGGAGCTGGCGTCGGCCAGCGCTGGGGTGGGAGGTGGTCACGAATTCTGGTTCCGCAAGATAGGCGGCCGCGCCTCTGATTACCGCTTCAGAGCGTGCGGATGCTCTACTAAATGTTAATCATTATCATTTTAGGAGCTTTTGCCTGGTAAATAAAGCGTAAAGCGCAGGTAGCCTTTCGGGCCAAGCAGGAGGAAGTCTCGGCTTTCTTGAGGCGGGCCTGGGCGGGCCGGCCCCCCCTCGAGAAAACAGCATCGCTTCACTTGGCCCAAACGGGCGAGGTAATTCGAAGTAATGATGTGACAGGACATTCCTTATCGGCATATTTGCATCGGCTGGTCGATAAGGCGGCTTCTCAAAAGCCTGCTTTGTTATCGACCCGTTCCTGTCCGCAGTTTGATGAAAAAAATGTTCTCAACGTCGGAATGCGGGTGAGAGCCTGAAGGTATGAATGTTCAGTGGAGTTCTTCCCCGATCAGGCCGCCTCCCCGTTGATGTTGGCGCGGATGCGATTCAGGAACTGCCGCAACTGCTTGAGCTCCTGGGCGGAGAAGCCCTGGATGGCCCGCAGGTGGATGTCCAGCGCCGCCGGCAGCACGTGCAGGAAGTGGCGCCGGCCCTGCTCCTGGATATGGATCAGCACCATGCGCTGGTCCTGCGGGCTGGGCTGGCGGGAGATGTAGCCGGCGTTCTCCATGACGACCAGGGCGCGGGACAAGGTGGTCTGGTCCACATCGGTGTACTGGGCCAGGGTGCTGACCCCCAGGCCGTCGGTCTCGTTCAGGAAGGCCAGCACGCGCCAGTGCAGCAGCGTGAGGTCATGGCTGCGCAGCAGGATCTGGAAGTCGGCGTTCAGGGCCGAGGTGGTGCGGTTCAGCAGATAGGGGATGAAGGTGTCGTGCCCGGTATAGGCGTCGGTGGCGGCGCCGGCCGGGGTAGGGGTCGTCATGATTGTTCTGGTTCCACGCAATCGTCAAAAAAAACAGGCCTGCTCCCTCGTGCCGGCGGAGCGGGCCCGCAAGGTCCCGGCCGCGCCTGTGGATGCGGCCGGGAGAGTGGCCGTGTCAGCCCGTATGATCCACCTTGCGCTGCAAGGCGGCAATCGCCAGGTTCAGGGCAAAGCCCAGCAGGCAGATCCACACCAGGGGCACGAACATGTCGGTGATGCGGTAGCTGCGCGCGGCGGTGGTCAGCATGTGGCCCAGGCCGTCGGTGGAGGCGATCATCTCGGCCAGGAACACGACCACGCAGGCGATCACCCCGGCCACGCGCACGCCGGCCAGCACGGTGGGGCAGATGGCCGGCAGCACGACTTTCCAGAGGCAGGCCGCCCGCGAGGCGCCGGCGGCGCGCGCCGACCAGATCAGCTTGCGGTCCACCGTCTGGGCGGCCACCCAGGTGGCCATGAGCACCGGGAAGATGGCGTCCGAGACCACCAAAGATATCTTGGAGGCGCTCTCGAAGCCCAGGATCAGGATCAGCGCGGGGTACAGCGCGATCTTGGGGATGGGCGCCAGTAGGCGGATCAGGGCGTCCAGCAGCAAAGCGCTCCAGCGCGAGAGCTGGGCCGCCAGCGCCAGCGCCACGCCCAGCGCCGAGGCGATCAGCAGGCCGCTGAGCAGACGATAGACCGTGATGCCCAGGTTGCGCCAGAAGTCGGCCTGTCCGGCCAGCTCCAGCACGCGCAGCGCGATGGCCGAGGGCGCGGGCAGCAGTTGCGGGCTGACCCAGCCCAGGCGGGTGGCCAGTTCCCAGACGATGAGCAGCAGCGCGGGACTGATGCACAGCGACAGGCCCGACAGGCTCCAGCGCCGCGCGGGCATGGAGGCCGCCGCGGGACGCGGTTCCAGGCGGGCGGAGGGCAAGGTTTTGCTTGTCATGGGTTCATCCCTTGTCGATCAAGGCCTGGGCCGAGTCGTACCAATGCGTGCAGCGCTTGCGCACCTGCTCGAACAAGGCGTCGCAGACGATGCCCAGCACGGCCAGCAGCACGATCACGGCGTAGACGGTGGGGTACTGGGCCATGTCCATGGAGGTGAAGAGCAGATTGCCTATGCCTTCCTGGCGCGCGATCATCTCCGAGGACACCATGACGATGAGCGCCATGACCACCCCGACCCGGCAGCCTATCATCACCTCGGGCAGGGCGGCGGGCAGCATCACCTTGCCCAGCCGCGCCAGCGGGCCCATGCCCATGGAGCGCGCCACCCAGACCAGCTTGGGCTCGATGCGGCAGGCGCCGTGATAGCTGTGGTAGAGCAGCGGCAGGGACACGCCCATGGCGATGACCAGGATCTTGGAAAAGTCGCCCAGCCCGAACCACAGCATCAGGATGGGCATGAGCGCCGCCTTGGGCATGGGGTAGGCCAGGGCGACCAGCGGATAGAACAGGGTGTAGACCAGGCGGCTGCGGCCCATGGCCAGGCCCAGCGGCACGGCCACGGCCAGGGCCAGGGCGTAGCCGGCGAACATGCGCCCCACCGACTGCAGGATGGCGCTCCAGGCCGTGGGATCGGCGACCAGGGCGGGCAGCTCGCGCAGCGCCGCCTCGGGGCCGGGGAAGGAGTCCAGGCCGACCCAGCGGGCCAGGCCCGCCCAGGCCAGCAGCACCAGGGCGGCGGCCAGGACCAGCGTGGCCCAGCGGCGCTCGTACCAGTGCCGCGGGCTCATGAGTGGGCCTCCGCCATCAGCGACTGTTCCAGCCGGATGATGGTGTCCTGGTAGACGGGGTTGCGCAGCAGCTCGGCGCGCACGCGCGGGCGCGGCAGGTCTATGTCCACGATTTCCTTGATCCGGCCCGGCGAGCCCGTCATCACGACCACGGTGTCGGACAGGAACACGGCCTCGTCCACGCCGTGCGTCACGAAGACCACGGTGTTGCGCAACTGTTCCCACAATGTCAGCAGTTCGGTCTGCAGGTTGACGCGGGTATGGGCGTCCAGGGCCCCGAAGGGCTCGTCCATCAGCAGGATGCCGGGCTCGTAGGCCAGGGTGCGGGCGATGGCGGCGCGCTGGCGCATGCCGCCGGAGAGCTCGCGCGGATAGAAGGAGGCGTAGGGCCCCAGCTTGACCTTGTCCAGCCACTCGCGGGCGCGCTCTTCGGCCTGGCGGCGCGGCACGCCCTGTTCCTGCATGCCGTAGGCCACATTGCCCAGCACCGTCTTCCAGGGAAACAGGGCGTATTCCTGGAAGACCGGCCCGCGGTCCGGGCCGGGGCCGGTGACCGGCTTGCCCTGGACCCGGATCTGGCCGCTGGAGCAGGACTCGAAGCCGCCTATCATGTAGAGCAGCGTGCTCTTGCCGCAGCCGCTCGGTCCCAGGATGGAGACGAAGCGGCCGGCGGGGATGTCCAGGGCGATGTCGCGCAGGGCCGTGTGCGAACTGCCTCGGCGCGTGCTGAAGATCTTGCCCACACCGTCCAGTTCTATCATGGCGTGTCCTCCCGCAGGTCGGCGCGGTAGAAGTCCCGCACGTTCAGGGCCTGCTTCAGGAAGCCGGCCTCGTGGTAGCGGTCATAGGTCTTCTGGATGGAGTCCAGGTCCGGCTGCATGTCGGGCACGCGCGCGAAGTCCTTGTCGGTGAACAGGTACTTGGACAGCAGCTCCCTGGGCGCGCGCGTCACCTGCGAGGCGACCTCCACCGCCAGCGACGGATCCTTGTTCATCATGCTCATGGCGTGCTTCAGGTCCTGGACGTAGGCTCGCACGACGTCGGGGTGGGCGTCGCTGTATTCCTGGCTGCAGCCCTCGAAGATCTGCACGGAGGGGCTGGCCACTTCGGACAGGGAGAACAGCTTGCGCAGGCCGCCTTTTTCTTCATTGAGCAGGGCGAAGGGCTGGGCCATGGGGCCGGCGTCGATGCGGCCGCTGCGGATGGCGTCGGCGGCCGGCGGAAAGCCCGTTTCCACGATCTTGACGTCCTTGTCCGGATCGATGCCGTTCTGGCGCAGCCACAGCAGCATGTCGAAGTACACCCCCGCGCCGTAGGCGTTGGTGCCGATGACCTTGCCCTTCAGGTCGGCGGCCGTCTTGATGGGGCTGTCCTCTTTCACGGCCCAGTACACGGAGAAGTGCCCCGCGTCCGAGTGCACGTGCTGGGCCACGATGTAGGCCTTCAGGCCGCTTTCGATGGCGCCGTTGGCCAGCGACATGGGCGCCATGGTGGCGCAGTCCAGCACCTTGGCGCGCATGGCCTGCACCATGGGCGAGGTACCCTGGAACTGGGTCCACTGGATCTGGTAGGCCTTGCCCAGGTTGGGGAACAGCTCGGGGCGCTTGGCCATCAGGTACTTGGCTTCTTCACCCGGAATGGTCCAGCCCACGCGCAGGGTGGGAACGTCCTGGGCCTGCGCCAGGCCCTGGCAGGCGATAAGGGCGAACAGCAGTGCAGCGCGTTTTTTCATTCCTGTGTCTCCTTGGCGAGGTGATCGGCGCCGGCGGGGGCCAGGCCGACGTGGCGCAGCATGCCCAGGACGCGCGCCAGCACATCGCGGCGGTACGCCTGTTCCTGCTCGGCCGGGTAATCGTGAAAGCCCTGCCCGCTGCGCAGGCCGTTGCGCCCGCTTTCCATGTAGCGGGCGATGATGTCGGGCACGGCGTAGCGCTGGGGATCCAGGTTCTGCGCCAGGTAATTGCCCGCGTGATACAAGATGTCGTTGCCGCCGTAGTCGATGAACTCCAGCACACCTATGCTGGCGAAGCGAAAGCCCAGGCCGTAGCGGGTGGCCTTGTCGATGTCGGCGGCGCTGGCCACGCCCTCGTCCACCATGCGGGCGGCCTCGTTCATGATCAGGGTCTGCAGGCGCGGCACGATGAAGCCGGGATGGCAGCCGCAGACCACCGGCACCTTGCCGATGGACTCCAGATTGCCGCGCAGCCGCTCCAGCGCGTCCTGGCTGGTGCCGGGGTGCGCGCTGATTTCGACGAGCGGGATCAGGAAGGCGGGATTGAGCCAGTGGGCGTTCAGGAAGCGTTCCGGATGGCTGACCATGGGCGCCAGGTCCGAGGCCAGCATGGTGGAGGTCGTGGACGCGATCAGGGCGTCGGGCCGCGCATGCCGCGCGATGCGCCCCAGGGCGTCGCGCTTGGCTTCCAGGGTTTCGGGCACGCCTTCATAGACCAGGTCCGCGCCGGCCAGCACGCCGGCCGCCTCGTCCAGGCGGGCCAGCGCGATGCGGGCCAGGTGGCTGTCGGCCTGCTCGGCCGGAAACAGGCCCAGCTCGGCCAGCTGCTCCAGGGTGGCGCGCAGTTCCCGGCGTATGTCGGCTTCCAGGCGGGCGCTGTCCTGCGCGCCGCGGGGCTTGAAATCCAGCAGGGTCACGGCATGGCCGCGCAGCGCGTAGGCCAGGGCGATGCCCCGGCCCATGCGCCCCGCGCCCACCGCGACGATGGGGGCGGAGGCGTTCATCAGGCCCTCCCGTTGGCCAGCAGCTCCTGCATCTGGGCGCGGCTCAGTCCGTCCAGCCCCAGGGCGCCCAGCGTGCGTTCGCCCCGGCGCAGGTCCTGGCCGACGATGGCGCCGGCCACGGCCAGCAGGCCCCGGGTCACGGGCGCGTCGACCTGGGCCCAGTCGGCCACCGAGGCCAGGAAGGCCAGGCCCAGCATGGTGTCCTCGCGCATGTAGCGGTGCTCCTGCAGGTCGATCTTCTCGCGCCAGTCGCCGCTCTTGACCAGCTTGGCGTGCGAAGAGCGGTCGCCGTACATCCACTGGTCGTTCTCGTAGTGGTCGGACAGCGGGAAGTGCGGCGCGCCATAGCCCAGGGCTTCGCGCACGCGCATGCGCTCATTGTCCAGCTGCGTGGTCACGGCGCGCACCGAAGGCTGGGTGCCTTCGTTATGGATGTCCCAGGCGGGGAAGTGCTCCAGGGGGCCGGCGTTCATCAGGATGAGCGGTGGGTGGATGATGGGGCCGGCGTTCATCAGCGCGCCGGACAGGGCGTCTTCGCAGCGCTCCACGCTGGGGAAGACCTTGCTGATGACCTGCAGCGCGTGGTCGGTGTTGCGCGCCGGGTAGACGCCGGTGGGCAGGCGCGTGGCGCGGGTGGTGATGTTGATGACGGTGTCGCCGTGCTTGCGCGCCAGCCAGGGCAGGGTGCCGGTCTCGGCCCAGCTCACGTCGGCCGTATTGCCGTGTTCGCGCACGATCTCGCTCATCAGGAAGGAGCCGAAGGTGCCCGGCGGCAGGAACACGACCTGGCCGTCGCTCAGGTGCGGGGCCATGACGCGGGCGATGTCCCGCTGGGCGATGGCCGGCGACGGGATCAGCACCAGGTCGGCGCCGGCGATGGCCTGGCCGATGTCGGCGCACACGCGGGCGATGGCGACCTCGCGCTCGCCGCGTTCGTCCTTCAGGGTGATGACGGGGCGATCCAGCAGGGGCTGGAGCTGGGCCGTGTCGCGGCGCCACAGGCGCACCTCGTGGCCCTGTTCACTCAGGTCGGCTGCCGCCGCGTAACAACCGTGTCCGCCACCTAATACCGCTACCTTCATGTCTGTCTCCAGTCTTTGATTCGTTATTTCTATGCACTTGCATATAAATACAGACTAAAAGATGTTTAGGCTTAAAACAAGGGAGGGAAAGGGGGGGAATTACCCTAGGGGCGTTCAGGGCTGCGGCGCGACGGCGACCAGTTCCAGGGCGCGCACGGTGGCCTGGGCCAGCATCTGGCCGTGGCCCGCGTCGGGCAGCACGTGCAGTTGCGCGGCCAGGCCGCGGTTCTGCAGCAGGCTTTGCAGCTTTTGCATGGCGGGCAGGGTGGGCACGCCGTTGCGGCGCCCTTCGGGACCGGCCGCCTGGGCGCTGACCGGATACCAGGCTTCCGAGGCGCCGGCCAGGATATCGACGCAGGCCGGCGCGGCGGCGCCTTCCAGCAAGGTCCAGACGAGGGGATCGCGCCACCACAGCGAAGGGCTGGCGCACAGGTAGCGGTCCAGGGGCAGGGCGCCCCGGACCAGCGCGTAGAGCACGAACAGGCCGGCGTAGGAGTGGCCGTACAGGCTGGCGGGGGACGAGGCCAGGGCGGGCTCGGCCTGGCGGCACAGGGCCAGCGCCAGACGCAGTTGTTCGACCATGGCGGGGGCGCCGCCGGCCTGCCAGCGCGGCACGCGCGGATCCGTCCAAAGGGCGCCGTCGGGGGCGGGCGGGGTGTAGTCCAGGGCGCGGCAACGCTTGATGTGCTCCGGGTCGCCGGCATAGCCCAGCGCCAGGACGGCGCAGCGCTCCAGTGCCGGGTTGCCGCTTTGTTCCAGCAGCGGCAGGGTCCACTGGCCGTCCAGCAGGCACAGCAGGGGCAGGGCGCGGGCGGGGGATCGCTGCGGCAGGCGCAGTTGCGCCTGGTGTTCATGCCCCCCGGCAGGGGGCAGGTCCAGCGGGATCAGGCGGGCCATGGATCAGCGGGCGGCTGCGCTCTGAGCCGGCCCGTCCTTCAGGTCTATCATGTAGGTGCCTTCCATGGGCACGGTCAGGAAGCGTTCGTTGACCTCCTGCAGCGTCTGTGCGGCGAATACGTCCTGGAAGCGGTCCGGGTGGATCCAGCCGGCCAGGGCTTCGATGAAGATCATGTGCAGGGGAGAATCGTTGAAGGCGTGCCAGATGCCGTGGCTGTTGCCGCTGCGCACGGCCGGCAGGGCCTGCAGGCGGTTGCCGTCTATGATGGCCTGCAGGCTTGCGCGCGCCTGCTCGGGAGTCACGCCCGTGCCGATGCGCAGGCCCGAGCTGGTGCGTTTGCCCGAGCCGGTGCCGGTGGCCACGTAGACCAGGGGCGCGCGCGAGTTGATGTACTCGAAGTTCAGCTTGCCGGTGGAGCTCTTGAGCACGTCGGCGCCGATGTTGTGGCCGCCGGCATAGGAAATCATGTCATTGAAGGTGCCGGCGCCCGGCGAATTGCAGCAGTCCGTGCTGCCGGCATGGGCGTGCACGAAGACCGGCGGGCGCTGCCCTTCGGGCAGATCGGCCAGGCGCTGGGCGATGCCCTTCATGTGCTGCTCGTAGAAGGCGATGAATTCGTCCGTGCGGGCCTGTTCGCCCACGGCGTAGCCCAGGGCGCGCAGGCTGGGAACGGTGTTCTCCAGCGGGTTGACGAAGAAGTCGATGACGATGACCGGCACGCGTGCGGCAGTCAGGCGCTGGATCAGGGGCGAGTCGCCGGCGTCCTGGCCGGGGGTCAGGCCCGCGAAGGCGGCGGTCAGCACCACCAGGTCGGGGCGCAGCGCCAGGGTCTGCTCCACGGAGAAGGTGTCGGCGGTGTGGCGGCCCACCACGGGCACCGAAGCCAGCTGGGGGAAGCGCTTGAGGTAGTTTTCGTATTCGTTGGCAAACGAGGTCTTGAATTCGTCCGACCAGCCCGCCACGATGCCGGCGGGGTCCGGATGCACCAGGGCCAGCACGGGGAAGTGGCGCGCCTGGGCCAGCACCACGCGCTTGGCCGGGCCGGGCAGCTCCACCTGGCGTCCCATGGCGTCGGTGACCTGGATGGCCTGGGCGTGGGCGGCCAGCGGCAGCAGCAGGGACAGCGAGACGAGCAGGTGGCGCAGGATCTTCATGGGGTCTCCGGGGTCACAGCACGGGCTCTTGCAGCCCGTCGATGATGATTTGCGGCGTGCCGAGCGAGCAGCTCTCCACGCGGGCGCGCACGCCGTAGGCCTGCGCCAGGGAATCGGGGGTGATGACCGCGCGCGGCGCGCCCTGGCCCAGCAGGCCGCCGCCCTGGATCATCAGGGCGTAGTCGCTGTGGCGCAGGGCCACGTTCAGGTCGTGCAGCACGATCAGGGTGATGAGCTGGTTGTCATGGGTCTCCTGGGCCAGCAGGTCCATGACGTGGAACTGGTAGTTCAGGTCCAGGGCGGACAGGGGTTCGTCCAGCAGCAGCAGCCTGGGCTTGCGGATCAGGGCCTGGGCCAGGCCCACCAATTGTTTCTGGCCGCCCGAGAGCTGGTCCAGGTAGTGCATGGACAGGTGCGCGATGCCCAGGCGCTGCAGGATGCGCAGGATGTGCTCGTGGTCCACGTCGCGGGCCTGGCCGCCGGGCGCCGAGGCGTTGGCGGCCACCAGCACGGATTCGAACACGCGCAGGTGCACCGAGGCCGGCAGGGACTGGGGCAGGTAGACGACTTTCCGGGCGCGCTGCTCGAAGCTGACGCCGTTCAGTTCCTGGCCGTCCAGCAGGATGTGGCCGGCCGTGGGCTTGAGCAGCCCGGCCAGGGACTTGAGCAGGGTGGACTTGCCGCTGCCGTTCGGGCCCAGCAGGGCTACCAGCTGGCCGGTTTGCAGGGGCTGTACGGTCAGATCGGACAGGATCGGGCGTTTGCCGTAGGACAGGCTGAGATCGCGGACTTCAAGCATGGCTTACTTCATTTGGCGCCGCAGCACGACGCCCAGGAAAAAAGGCACCCCGACCAGGGACGTGACGATGCCCACCGGGATGATGATGCCCGGCACGATGTTCTTGGAGGCGATGGAGGCCAGCGACAGGATGACTCCGCCCACCAGCGCGCTGCCGGGCAGGTAGAAGCGGTGGTCCTCGCCGAACAGGCGGCGGGCGATGTGCGGGGCGATCAGGCCGACGAAGCCGATGGTGCCCACGAAGGACACGGCCATGGCCGCCAGCAGGCTGATGCGGATGAGGGAGGTCAGGCGCAGGCGCGAGACATTGATGCCGAAGCTTGCGGCGCGGTCTTCGCCCAGGCGCAGGGCGGTCAGCTTCCAGGTGTCGCGCAGCGACAGCGGCAGGATGAGGGCGAACACCGCCAGCATGATGCCCACCTTGGCCCAGGAAGAACGCGACAGGCTGCCCATGGTCCAGAACACGAGGCCCTGCAGGGCTTCGGCGCTGGCCACGAACTGCACCAGCGACACCAGGGCATTGAAGGAGAACACCAGGGCGATGCCGAACAGCACCAGGTTGGCGGTGCTCATGGCGCCCCAACGCGCGACCGCGTCCAGGAGCATGGCCGAGAGCAGCGCGAAGATGAAGGCGTTGGCGGCGATGGTCCAGGCCTGCGGCACGCCGGGCAGGGACAGGTCCAGCACGATGGCCAGCGAGGCGCCGAAGGCGGCCGCAGAAGAAATGCCCAGCGTGAAGGGGCTGGCCAGCGGGTTGTTCAGGATGGTCTGCATCTCCGCGCCGGACAGGCCCAGGGCCAGGCCGATGGCCATGGCCATGAGGGCGTAGGGCAGGCGGATCTCCCAGACGATGACGCGCGTGGTGGGATCGGATTGTTCCGGATTGAACAGGGCGTGGCTGAGCTCGGACAAGCTCAGGCCCGAGGGGCCGAGCATGAAATCGGCCACGATGGAGGTCATAATGATCAGGACCAGGGCGCCCACCAGCAGCCAGCGCCGCTTGAGGATGTGTCGATAATCGGCCAGCGCTGTGGCCGGAACAGCAGATGTGGACATTAAGTGTCTGAATGAGAACTGTTTACGCAGAAAGAAGTATAGTTCATCGGCTCCGCTTTGGCGCCATCACCGTGATTCTTTTATGCCGCTTGACTATCTGGACCATTTCTCGCCCCTGGGGCGACATTACCGCCTGACCCTGGCCACGCCCGACGGCCCGGCGCCGGCCGCCGGCTGGCCGCTGGCCTGCGTGCTGGACGAGCCGCAGTTCCAGGCCGCGCTGGCGGCCCTGCAGGGATCGGGGGACTTGCCCGGCGCCCTGCTGGGCGTGGGCTATGCGCAGCAGAACTGGCGCGAGCAGGACTATACCCCGGGCGCACCCGGCGAAGCGGGACGGGCGGATGATTTCATGGCCCTGCTGCGCGACGTCGCCCTGCCCTGGGCGCACGCGCGGGCGCCGCTGGATGCGCAGCGCCGGCTGCTGTGCGGCCATTCGTTGGGCGGACTGTTCGCCCTGCTCCTGCTGTATCGCCTGCCCGGCTTGTTCCAGGCCATGGCGGTGTCCAGCCCCTCGGTCTGGTGGGGCGAGGGCTGCCTGGCGCGCCTGCTGGCCCAGCCGCTGCCTCGCGAGGCGCTGGCCGTGCCGGTCGCCATCACGGTGGGGGAGCATGAACAGGGTCTGGGGCCCGAGGAGCGGACCCTGCCGCCGGACGTCCAGGCGCAGCGCCTGGAACGCCGCCGGGAGCGGCGCATGGTCGACGGTGCGCGCGAACTGGCGCAGGCTCTGGCCCGCCAGCAGGACGCAGAGCCCCGGTTCCGCATCCTGCCGCATTGCACGCACGGTACGGCGGGCCCCACGGCCTTGCCGCAGGCCTGCCTGGACTGGCTGCGCGGCCGGCAGTCCTAGAATCCGCTCTCGCGTATGGCCAGCGCGCCCAGGTAGCGCAGCCAATGGCCGGCGATGGAGTGCGGCTCGCCCTGGATCACGACGTTGACCAGCTGGCTGCGTGCCTGTCCGGGCGGCTCCTCCAGCGCCAGCGTGACCCGGTATAGCGCGTGCTGCACTTCCTGGTTCTGATTGACGGTGCTGACGCGGATACTGCCGCCGTGCGCGGCATCCAGCATGGGATCGGGCAGCTTCTGGGTGCGGGTGGAGTCGATGCTTAGTATGCGCGCGGCAATGGGAGCGCTGCTGGTGGAAGTGTAAACCCGGGCGGCGGCGCCCACCTGCAGGCGGCTCAGGCTTTCCTGCCGGGTGTAGGCTTCGGCGATCCATGCATCGGGACGGTAGACCAGCCCCAGGGCCTGATCCGGCTTGACCCACACGCCGGGCTTGAGCTGCGGGTCGATGTCGCTGACCATGCCGTTGAACGGCGCCTTCAGCTCCAGGCGCTGCAACTCCTCGGCTGCGCTCAGGCTTTCGGCCTGGCCCTGCCGCAGGCGGCTGCTCAGGGTAGCGCGGCGCACCTGCTCCTCCTCGATCACGCCGCTGCGCTGCAGCTCGGCCCAGGTGGTGGCACTGGAAGCCATGGCCTGCTGGCGCTGGGCCTGCATGTCGGGCGAAACGAAGCTGGCCAGCAGCTGGCCCGTCCGCACCGGACCGGGAGGGTGAATGTAACTGAGCTGGGCGGGGAACGGAGCGTACAGGACCTGGCTGTGTTCGGCCTGTATCCAGCCCGGCGCCTCGACGGCACGCTTCCAGGGCAGGCACAGAAACAGCAGAAGGGCTGACGACAGCGCGAGGAAGCCCGCGCGGCGCGCGCGGGCGATCTTGCCCCGATGCGCGACCCAGATTTTGACTTCGGACCAGACGGGCATGACGATGAACCAGGCGATTTCCACCAGGAACAGGAAAATTCCCAGTGCTTTGAAGAAATACAGGTAGACGCTGACAGCGATGCCCAGGAATACGGTAAAGCGTACCCCCCAGACGAAATAGGCAAAGATGGCCAAGAAGCGCTGCATGACCGGCGTCAGCGGTTCGGGCGCGGGCTCCTGCCAGCCCAGCAACGCGTTGCGCAGGCGCTGACGGCCGAAGGCGAAGCTGCGCTGGTGCAGATTGGGAAAGTCCAGCAGGTCTGACAGCAGGAAGTAGCCGTCAAAGCGCATGAAGGGGCTGGCATTGATGACCACTGTCAGTATCCAGGAGGTCGTGGCCAGGAAGAAGAAAGCCGAACGCACGACACCGTCGCTGGCCAGGCTCCAGCCCAAAGTGGACAGGCCCGCGATGGCCAGCTCCGTGATGATTCCCGCCGCCACGATGGCCAGGCGCTGGCGGCGGTCCGTCAGCTTCCAGGACTCGGAAGCGTCCGTGTACAGCATGGGGAACAGCACCACGAAAGACACGCCCATGTGCGCCACGCGCACGCCGTAGCGGGTGGCCGTCAGGGCATGGCCCAGTTCGTGCATGATCTTGGCGAAAGCCAGGGCCGTCATGTAGGCCAGGATGCCGGACGGAGTGAAACTGTCCTGGAAGCTGGCCAGGAACACATCCCACTGACGCGAGGCCAGCGCCACGCCCCAGATGGTCAGGCCCAGGATAAGCGCGGCAAACCAGCGTGTGTAGATGAAGCTCAGGCAGCGCAGCATGCGCTGCAGCAGGCGGTCCGGACGCACCAGCGGCACGCGGATGAACAGGTAATTATGCAGCAGCCAGCGCAGGTCGCGTCTGCGCTGGCGGGCCGCGATGGCGCCCAGGCGGGCGCTGGCCTCGGGCGTGTCGGCACGCAGCAGGCTGTTGTGCTCCAGAAACGCGACCAGGCCGGCCAGCACCTCCTCGTCGGCGTTCAGGGGTGTCTCGCGCTCCAGCCGCTCCAGCAGCGTTTCGGGGTCGCGCTGCCAGCGGCGCAGCAATTCGAATTCCAGCCAGCCGATGCGAAAGAATCGGTTGGTGACCGGATCCTGGATCATCCACGCGGGCGAACCGTCCTTGTTGCGGGCGGCGGTGTGAAGCTGCAGGTCCTGACGCAGGGCGGGCAGCGTCGTGAGCTCCGGGGCCGGGGCGGAAGGCGCCGCGATGGCGGATTCAAGCTGCATTTACAGGCCGCTCCATTGGCGTAGTGCGGCCAAGGGGCGGCGCAGCAGGTAGTAGACCAGCGGCACTTTCTCGCCGTAGACCTTGGCCGTGCCTTTTAAGCCGATGCGGGCGTGTTCGCGGTCCAGCAGGCGGCCGCGCAGGCTGTAGGAAGCGATGCCGTCGGCCGAGAGCACCGATTGATAGCTGGTCTGCACCAGCGTGGCCGCCAGGGGCGAGAGCGGCGCCACATCCAGGAAGACGCGGATGTCCGCGCCCGGTTCCAGGGCAATGGCGTCGGCCACCGGCAGGAACAGGCGCACGCTGATGTCCTTGGGGTCGGCCAGCTGCATGATGCGCTCGCCCGTCACCACGGGCTTGCCCTGCCAATCGTCGATGTCCGTGAACACGGCTACCCCGTCGCGTGATGCAGTCACGTCGATGCGAGACAGTTGCTCCTGCACGGCCTGCAGTTCGGCTCTCCTCTCGGCGATGCGGCCCTGCAGCACGGCGATCTCGCTGCTGGCCTTAGGGTCCGCGAAGGCGCGCTGCTGGGCGGACAGCAGCTCGGCGGCCGCCACTTCCAGCGCGCGGGCGGTGATCTCGCGGCGGTTACGCAAAGTGGTGTCATCCAGTGAATAAAGCGGTTCGCCCGTCTTGACCATCTGGTTGGGGGCCACATGGAAGGTTTTGATGACGCCGTCCAGCGGTGAGGCGACGGCGGTGCCGTCCGAAGGTACGATCTCCGCCGGCGCCAGCGCGGACTGGCGCACGGGAATGCACAGCGCCAGCAGGGCCAGCGCCGCTGCGATCCAGCACTTCTGCCCCCTGGGCAGGCGCAGCCAGGGTTTGCGGCGCATGGCCGGAGTCAGGGCCCACAGGCAGTAGGACCAGCTCAACTGCAGCCGGGCAAAGACCTGCAAGGCGGCAACGGGCGGCGGCTCGTCCAGCAGGAAGAGCGCCACGCCCAGGAATTTGTCCTGGTGGAGCAGCGGAACCAGCACGAGATAGGGCGGCCACCATTCCTCCCAGCCGGCGATCAGCTCCGGAGTGAGCATGGGCAGCTCGCTCGGCGCTCCGCGGACGGCGATGTCGGCGAAGTTGACGACGCGCAGGCGCTGTCCCAGGCCGGGGGCCAGGGCGCGCACCAGGCGGCGGGACCAGACAGTGAAGGGGCTGTCCTCGGGCAGCACGGCCAGGCCCGAGATGGCGCTGCATTGCGGCCCCAGCGGGCCCGACTGCCAGAGCTGCGCCTGGCGGTAGGGCCAGATCTGCCAAGTTTCATTGACAATGGTGAAGGCCAGTTCGTGGACGTCGGCCGCCTGGCGGCAGCGCTGTTCGCCTCCGAGCAGAGCGGCTTCGATCGAGGCGGCAGCGCTCATCGAGGCTCGGGAAAGTAGATCGTTCCGCTCATGCCGGCCAGCAGTTCGGGAAACTCTCCGTCGAACTGCCCTTCGATTTCAATGGCTTGTGCGGCCGCGTCGATGCGTGCGCCCACGGCCGACACCTTGACGGGATAGCGTTTGCCGGTCTCGTCCACGGCGATTTCGAAAGCGCTGCCCCTCTTCAGGCGGGCCAGCCATTTGGAGGGGGCGTTGACTCGGACCTTCAGGGGGCCGTCGCTGATCAGGTCCACCAGGGGCGCACCGGGGCTTACTCCCTGGAATTGCTTGATGTGCAAGCGGGCCACGCGGCCCGAGAACGGCGCCCTGATGGTGCAGAACTCGGCCTGCACGCGCGCCAGCTCCACCTGGCCGGCGTTTTTCTCAACTTCGGCGGCGGCCAGGTTGACTTCCACGTCTCCGGCGGCATCCAGCGAACGCAGGCGGGTCTTGGCCTGGTGGTTCTCGCGCGCGGCGCGCAGTTCGGCGCGGGCGATGCGTGACTTGGCCTGCCCTTCGGCACAGTCAAAACCCATCAGGACGTCGTTCTGCTTGAATGCGCTGCCCAGGCTGATGGGCAGAACGTTGATGTTGCCGGCCATGGAAGCGACCAGCGTGGTCTCCCGGGCGGGGGAGATCAGGACGCGGACGGCGTCTGCGTTGTGGGCGTCCGCGAACTGCGCCGGGGCGGCGGGACTGACGGCAAGGCATGCGGCCGCGACCAGCAGGCGTGTTCCCCGGGCCAGCGCTGTTCTCGAAGTGAGGATGCGAGTCATGATGTCTATTTGGAAATCGTATTGGCGGATTTGGCGACGGGTTCCACCCTGGCGGTAGGAAGAGGAGCCGGCGCGCCGTCGGCGAACACGCTGTCTTCCCATTGGCTGGTGGTCTTGCCGATGGCCTGGGCCAAGGTGGCCACATTCAGGTTGGCGATCTCATCGGGCAACACATCCAGACCGACGGAGTTGTACAGCCGGCCCCAGGCTGATTGCGCATTGGCGTAGCTGGCGTACTGCTGGTATTCGCTCAGCAACTGGCGCGCTTCAGCGCGGATCACCTCCAGTTCGGAGTCCACGCGCGAGCTCCTGGCCGCGCGTGCGTAGTTCAGCAGGCGGGCGTCCACGCGGGCGGATTCCTCGGCCAGCTTCAGGTCCGAGCGGGACAGGGCATAGCGCTGCGCGCCGATGCGCACCTGGGTCAGCACGGCCATGCCCAGCGCCATGCGGCGGAAGTCGTCGGTACGGTTCTGGGCCTCATGCGCGCGCTTGAGGGCCGGCAGGCTGGCCAGACGGAACAGGTTCCAGGACAGGCGCACGCCTGAATCGACCCAGGAGCTGTTGTACAGATAACGATTGCTGTCGTACTGCACGTTCAGGAAGTCCAGCTGGATGCCCGGCAGGGCCTGCACCATGGCCGCCTTGATATCATTGGCGGTGACGCGCTTGCGATACCACTCCTCCATCAGCTCGGGGCGGCGCTGCAAGGCGATGGTCTCCAGCTTTTCCAGGTCGGCCGGCATGGGGGGCAGCTCGGGGATGTGGTCCTCGGCCAGGGTATATTGCGTGCCCGGAGGCAGGCTCAGCAGGGCGGAGAGTTCGGCGCGGGCCAGTTCCAGCTCCTGGCGGCGCAGCGACAGCAGGCCGACGGCATCCAGCAGGGCGCGCTGGTAGCCCAGGGCGACGGGCTGGGGCAGAAGACCCTGTTTTTCGACGCGGCGCGACTGCTCCAGCGCTTCTTCCACACGAGTGATCAACGAATCCACGCGGGTGATCAGTTTCTGGGCGCCCAGAGCGCGCCAGTAGGCGTTGCGGGTGTCCTGCAGCACGTTCTGGATAACTTTGCGTTCACGCTCCCTGGCCATCAGGTACTGATCGGCTTTCTGCTGGGCGCGATAGTAGGAGACGCCGAAGTCCAGCAGGTTCCAGGAGATTTCCATATTGGCCATGGTATGGCTGCGCTCCTGGGACGTGGAGGGCGCCAGCGATTCCTGGCCGGTCTCGATATTGATGGAGCGACCGCCCGAGTCATTGTTGCGGGTGGAGTAGCCGGCGCCCGCCAGCACGCGTGGCATCATGTCCCAGCGGGACACGTCCAGCAGGCCCCTGGCCAGGGCGTTCTCCATCAGCTTCAGACGGTAGTCCAGGTTGTACTTCAGGGCGCGCGCGGCCGCCTCATTGAAGCTCAGGGGCCCCTGGATGGGCTCCTGTCCGGCGTACATCTCGGCCCGGTCGGTGGCGACACGCTCCTTGATCTCGTCCTCGGTGAACGGAGTGGGCGTGATCGTGGAACAACCTGCCAAAGCCAGCGTCAGCGCAGTCATTGCGCCAATTTTTTTCAGTGTGCTCTGCATGAGTCTGTGTCGTCAGTAATTAATTGGAGTGAGGGGCGGATGTCGTGCCAGAGCCTGATTCGATCTGGTTCCGATCGTTCGGGTCTGGCAGGGTGTGACGCAGAAGCTGGCGTGAAAAAGACTCCGCGCCCGTCTGCTGCGGCGCGGCGTCGGGGCTTTGCGGGGGCGCATCCTGTCCATCCTGGCTTGAGGGCGCGGCCGGCGCGACTTCCGCGTCTTGTCCGGCCAGGCTGTGCATCCTGAGCGTTTCGGGAGCGGTGGCCAGGGAGGCTGGATGGCCTTGCAGATGGATCTGGGCGGACTGGTTGTTCGCCGCAAGCGAGCGCTTTACCTGTTCGGCCTGGGCCTGGGCAATGGCCTGGCTCACGTAAGGCACGGGATCCGGTCCCAAGTGAAGCGGGGCGGCGGGCATGGCGAAAGAGTCCAGGCCGTACCGGGCCGGCGAGCCCGCGCGAGTCAGGACGTCCTGGAGCTCGCGCTCCATCTGTGCGGCCTGGACCGCGGCTCCCACATACATGATGGGGTGGAGCGGAATTCCCAGGTTGACCATGTCGGTGGACGGGTGCGAGGCCAGCCTGTGGTCGTGGAGCCCAGCCTCCCCAGGGATGCTGTGCTCCACCATCGGTGGCACATCGCGAATGGCGGGCGGTTCGGGCTGCGGGAGTTGCGTCTCGGTGCGCAGGGTGCCGGTGACCGTAATAGTCAAGGTGGCGTAGGCGGCGCCGCCCTGGCCGTCGGAGATGGCGTAGGTGAAGGTGTCGGTGGCGATGGCGCCCTGGGGCAGCCTTGCGGCCGCCTCCTGGTCGGCGGCATAGGTATAGGAGCCGTCGGCGTTCAGGGTCAGGGTGCCGTAGGCGCCGGTCAGGGCCGAGCCCACGTTGGCGCTGCCCACGCCGCCGATGTCGCTGACGATGCCGGCGGTCACGCCGGTCACGATCAGTTCGTCGCCGTCGGGGTCGGTGTCCCGGCCCGCGCCGCCGTTGCCGGCGATCACGTTCGAGCCTACCGTGCCGCCGGCGTTGACCGCATTGCTGTCAGGCGCGGCGGCGGGCGTGGGGTTGGCGATGGTGATCTCGACAGTCTGGCTGGCGCTGCCGCCCTTGCCGTCGCTGGCGGTGATCGTCACCTTATAGACGCCGCCCGTGCCGCCCTGGCTGGCGTTCCTGTCCGGGGTGCCGGAGATGATGCCGGTGGCCGGATCGATGCTCAGGCCGGAAGGCAAGCCGGCAGCCGTGTAGGTCAGGGCGTCGCCGTCGATGTCCGTGAAGCCGACGGAGGTGTCGATAGGGGCGAGGGGGGCATTGTCCAGGCCGGCGCTCGGCGGCAGCGGCGTGAGCACAACCGGCGCATCGTTGACGCCGGTGACGGTGATGGTCAGCGTGGCGTAGGCCGTGCCGCCTTCGCCGTCGGAGATGGCGTAGGTGAAGGTGTCGGTGGCGATGGCGCCCTGGGGCAGCCTTGCGGCCGCCTCCTGGTCGGCGGCATAGGTATAGGAGCCGTCGGCGTTCAGGGTCAGGGTGCCGTAGGCGCCGGTCAGGGCCGAGCCCACGTTGGCGCTGCCCACGCCGTCGATGTCGCTGACGATGCCGGCGGTCACGCCGGTCACGATCAGTTCGTCGCCGTCGGGGTCGGTGTCCCGGCCCGCGCCGTCGTTGCCGGCGATCACGTTCGAGCCTACCGTGCCGCCGGCGTTGACCGCATTGTTGTCAGGCGCGGTGGCGGGCGCGGGGTTGGCGATGGTGATCTCGACAATCTGGCTGGCGCTGCCGCCCTTGCCGTCGCTGGCGGTGATCGTCACCGTATAGACGCCGCCCGTGCCGCCCTGGCTGGCGCTCCTGTCCGGGGTGCCGGAGATGATGCCGGTGGCCGGATCGATGCTCAGGCCGGAAGGCAAGCCGGCAGCCGTGTAGGTCAGGGCGTCGCCGTCGATGTCCGTGAAGCCGACGGAGGTGTCGATAGGGGCGAGGGGGGCATTGTCCAGGCCGGCGCTCGGCGGCAGCGGCGTGAGCACAACCGGCGCATCGTTGACGCCGGTGACGGTGATGGTCAGCGTGGCGTAGGCCGTGCCGCCTTCGCCGTCGGAGATGGCGTAGGTGAAGGTGTCGGTGGCGATGGCGCCCTGGGGCAGCCTTGCGGCCGCCCCCTGGTCGGCGGCATAGGTATAGGAGCCGTCGGCGTTCAGGGTCAGGGTGCCGTAGAGGCCGGTCAGGGCCGAGCCCACGTTGGCGCTGCCCACGCCGCCGATGTCGTTGACGATGCCGGCGGTCACGCCGGTCACGATCAGTTCGTCGCCGTCGGGGTCGGTGTCCCGGCCCGCGCCGCCGTTGCCGGCGATCACGTTCGAGCCTACCGTGCCGCCGGCGTTGACCGCATTGCTGTCAGGCGCGGCGGCGGGCGCGGGGTTGGTGATGGTGATCTCGACAGTCTGGCTGGCGCTGCCGCCCTTGCCGTCGCTGGCGGTGATCGTCACCGTATAGACGCCGCCCGTGCCGCCCTGGCTGGCGCTCCTGTCCGGGGTGCCGGAGATGATGCCGGTGGCCGGATCGATGCTCAGGCCGGAAGGCAAGCCGGCAGCCGTGTAGGTCAGGGCGTCGCCGTCGATGTCCGTGAAGCCGACGGAGGTGTCGATAGGGGCGAGGGGGGCATTGTCCAGGCCGGCGCTCGGCGGCAGCGGCGTGAGCACAACCGGCGCATCGTTGACGCCGGTGACGGTGATGGTCAGCGTGGCGTAGGCCGTGCCGCCTTCGCCGTCGGAGATGGCGTAGGTGAAGGTGTCGGTGGCGATGGCGCCCTGGGGCAGCCTTGCGGCCGCCTCCTGGTCGGCGGCATAGGTATAGGAGCCGTCGGCGTTCAGGGTCAGGGTGCCGTAGGCGCCGGTCAGGGCCGAGCCCACGTTGGCGCTGCCCACGCCGTCGATGTCGCTGACGATGCCGGCGGTCACGCCGGTCACGATCAGTTCGTCGCCGTCGGGGTCGGTGTCCCGGCCCGCGCCGTCGTTGCCGGCGATCACGTTCGAGCCTACCGTGCCGCCGGCGTTGACCGCATTGTTGTCAGGCGCGGTGGCGGGCGCGGGGTTGGCGATGGTGATCTCGACAATCTGGCTGGCGCTGCCGCCCTTGCCGTCGCTGGCGGTGATCGTCACCGTATAGACGCCGCCCGTGCCGCCCTGGCTGGCGCTCCTGTCCGGGGTGCCGGAGATGATGCCGGTGGCCGGATCGATGCTCAGGCCGGAAGGCAAGCCGGCAGCCGTGTAGGTCAGGGCGTCGCCGTCGATGTCCGTGAAGCCGACGGAGGTGTCGATAGGGGCGAGGGGGGCATTGTCCAGGCCGGCGCTCGGCGGCAGCGGCGTGAGCACAACCGGCGCATCGTTGACGCCGGTGACGGTGATGGTCAGCGTGGCGTAGGCCGTGCCGCCTTCGCCGTCGGAGATGGCGTAGGTGAAGGTGTCGGTGGCGATGGCGCCCTGGGGCAGCCTTGCGGCCGCCTCCTGGTCGGCGGCATAGGTATAGGAGCCGTCGGCGTTCAGGGTCAGGGTGCCGTAGGCGCCGGTCAGGGCCGAGCCCACGTTGGCGCTGCCCACGCCGTCGATGTCGCTGACGATGCCGGCGGTCACGCCGGTCACGATCAGTTCGTCGCCGTCGGGGTCGGTGTCCCGGCCCGCGCCGTCGTTGCCGGCGATCACGTTCGAGCCTACCGTGCCGCCGGCGTTGACCGCATTGTTGTCAGGCGCGGTGGCGGGCGCGGGGTTGGCGATGGTGATCTCGACAATCTGGCTGGCGCTGCCGCCCTTGCCGTCGCTGGCGGTGATCGTCACCGTATAGACGCCGCCCGTGCCGCCCTGGCTGGCGCTCCTGTCCGGGGTGCCGGAGATGATGCCGGTGGCCGGATCGATGCTCAGGCCGGAAGGCAAGCCGGCAGCCGTGTAGGTCAGGGCGTCGCCGTCGATGTCCGTGAAGCCGACGGAGGTGTCGATAGGGGCGAGGGGGGCATTGTCCAGGCCGGCGCTCGGCGGCAGCGGCGTGAGCACAACCGGCGCATCGTTGACGCCGGTGACGGTGATGGTCAGCGTGGCGTAGGCCGTGCCGCCTTCGCCGTCGGAGATGGCGTAGGTGAAGGTGTCGGTGGCGATGGCGCCCTGGGGCAGCCTTGCGGCCGCCCCCTGGTCGGCGGCATAGGTATAGGAGCCGTCGGCGTTCAGGGTCAGGGTGCCGTAGAGGCCGGTCAGGGCCGAGCCCACGTTGGCGCTGCCCACGCCGCCGATGTCGCTGACGATGCCGGCGGTCACGCCGGTCACGGTCAGAGCGTCGCCGTCGGGGTCGGTGTCCCGGCCCGCGCCGTCGTTGCCGGCGATCACGTTCGAGCCTACCGTGCCGCCGGCGGCGACGGCGTGGCCGTCAGGGGTTGCGGCGGGCGCATCGTTCTGGCCCTGGATGGTAATGGTCAGGGTGGTGTAGTCCACGCCGCCCTTGCCGTCGGAGATGGAGTAGGAAAACACGTCCTGGACGTTCTCGCCGACTTTGAGCGCGCGCAGCGTGGCGTCATCGTTGGCGATGTAGGTATAGGAGCCGTCGGCGTTCAGGGTCAGGGTGCCGTAGGCGCCGGTCAGGGCCGAGCCCACGTTGGCGCTGCCCACGCCGCCGATGTCGTTGGCGGCGCCGGCGATGACGCCGGTCACGGCCAAGGCGTCGGTGTCGCGATCGGAGTCGACACCCTGGCCGTCCTTGCCGGTCAGTACATTGGCGCCGACCGTCGCGCCGGGCCGGACCTCATTGGCGTCCGTCTGGGCGAGAGGGGGGCGATTGAAGTTCAGTGTCTGGCTCCAGATGGCGGTCTTGGCGCCGCCCTGCCCCTGAGCCTGTCCATCTGTTTCGCCGTTGCGATCGTTCAGAGTCCAGTTGATGGCGTATGAACTGTAGTCCAGGGAACCAGGAGCGGCATTGATGTTGCGATAGGTGATGGCGCGGGCCAGCTGGTTGACTTCGGCCGAGGTGGCGCCGGCGGCGAAGATGATTGTCCATTGGCCGGGCGTGCTTGCGTCCAGCATGCCCACGGTCTTGTCGCCGATCTTGATGGCGCTGCCGTCCAGCGTGATGCCGGGAACAAAGCCGAACACATCGTCGGAGGATGGCTGCGTGCGACCCAAAGTCAGCGTGGCGCCCTGCCAGTCATCGCGCGACTCCAGTTCGCGGTCCTCAAGCGTGATGCCCGGAGCCAGCGGCCTGGCGACATTTTCGAACTCGATGGCACCCAGCGCGCCGCTGCCGTTGGTTAGAGTGGGCGCGTCATTAGTGGGTACAACCTTCAGGATGAAGACTGTGGAAGCGGACTCTTGGCGATCCGGATCGGCGTCGAGATTGCCGCGATCATAGACTGTGATCGTGACGCTGCGGTCCATGCCGTCGAGCTGAGCCTCGGGGTCCTGCATGTCCAGGTTGTATTCGATGCCGCGCAGCAGATTCTGGAATTCGCCGGGGGAGCGGCCCTGGCCGTCCGTAGTGCTGATGACGACCTTGGCATTCGTTTCATTGACTGTGACAGTGATGGTGAATTCGCCGACGGTAAGCTGGCTATCGCCGCTCAGGCTGATTTGCCGGCCGTCGAAGATGAACTGCTCGACGCTGCCATATGCGAAGTTGCTCAGGTCCAGTTCGACGCGGTCCAGCCTGCGGTTGTCCGCATCTGTTACGATGATGTCGGGCAGAATTCTGACGGGAGCGCCGGCATTTCCCTCGGACTCGGTCCACGTCACCGTGTTGGCGACGCCGTCGATGGCCGGCGCGTCGTTGGTCGGCAGGATAAAGACATAGGCCGTCAGCATGTTGCTGTCCAGGCTCGTGCCCGAGCCGGCATTCGAGCCGCCGTGCTGGTTCTTGCCGTCGTTCAGGACCAGATCAAAGTATCTCTCTCCGTGGCTCTGGAAGTCGGTCGAGTTGTGGCTGGTACTGTAGAACTTGATGGATTCGATCGCCTGCTTGACCTGAGCCAGCGTAGCGCTGTCGTTCAGAGTGATGACGAGTGTGTTGCCGTTCTGGTTGATGTCGGCTACGCCTGGATTGGTCTGGGCGATCAGGGTGTCGCCGGCCAGGTAGCCGCGTATCGTGACCGTGATGGTTCCAGCGCCAAAGATGGTGCTGCCCAGGCCGGGCGTGGAGCCCAGGTCTACGTCGTTCACCGTAACGTCGGCGTACAGCGAGATGATGTAGGCTGGGGCGCCTTCATAGAATTCTTCCGTGTAGCCTTCCTGCGCGGGCAAGCCGGTCAGTGTCGGCGCATCATTGACGGCGGCAATGGACGTGGTGATTTTCCCCTCATTGGACCATTGGCTGTTCGCCGCGCCAATCTCGGCGCTGATGTCGTGCACGCCGGTCCGACCGGCGACGGGCTTGTCGCTGGCGCGCAGCACCAGCTTGCCGCTGACGTCTCCATTGAAATTGGCTGACGGCACGAAACGCACGCGCGCGGCGGTGTCCAGCACGATGGCGGAGGCGGCGCTGGTGCTGCCGCCGATGGCATTCCAGGTTGTACCGTCGTCTACAGAATATTCCCAGGTTCCCTGCGCCGCATCGTATCCTTCCAGGCCCACGATGGCCACGCCGCCCAGGACGCCTGCGTTGTCCGCTCCGCCCGGAATGCCGCTTTGATTGTCGCGACTATCGTCATAGCCCTGGATGAGGTCGCTCACCAAGCTTCCGTTGGAGTTGGTGACGTCCTCCGTGCCGGCCGGCAGGATGCCATTGTCATCGATGACGGGGCTGTCGTTGGCCCCTGTCACGGTGACGCCGATAGTCTGCTTTTCGTCTGACCAAGAGCTGGTCTGGCCCAGGATCAGGCTTTGTGTGGCGGCGGCGTTCGCGCTGCTGGTATGCGTCGCGCTTTGGTCGCCCGCGCGGATGACGAGCTTGCCCGGTTCGCCGTGGTAATCGGCGGCGGGCGTGAAGCGGATCTGCGCCGAGCTGCGAAAGACCAGCGCGGCATTGTCGCTCAGGCCCGCGGCGGGGATGGTGATCCAGCCGTTGCCGTCGTTGATCTGCCACTGGCCCTGGCGCGGGTCGTAGCCCTGAGAGCCGACGATGGCGATGTAGCTGAAGTCGGTCGCGGTATTGCCGCCCCAATTGGCGCTTTGGTCGTCGCGCGCGTCCGAATAGCCGAAGTCCAGGTCCTTGATGACGCTGACGGACAAGGAATCGTCCTCATGCGCCGGGCCCAGATTGACATCTTTGTTGATCGTGGGGCGATCGTTCTGCGGGATTATCAAGATCTCGAAGTAGCCCACGGTTTCGTGCGCGGGACCGCTGCCGGGCAGGGGCGTGTCGGTTACCGCCACGTAGATGGGAACTTTTCCCGCGGGGCCGCCCGTGCCGCTGTGCATGTCGGCGAGGGGCTGGTACTGCAGGGTCTCGAGCAGGGCGTTGATATTAGTCAGATTGCCGACCAGGATCAAACCGCCCGAGCCGTTCTCCGTGACCATCACGCCGCTGCCGGTCGTGCTTGGGAAAGACAGGGCGCCGGAATATACGCTCAGCGCGACCGTGAAGTCGCTGCCGAAGTCGTCCGCGTCGCTTATGCTCAAGGGGGTGCCGGCGGCTGTCTTGAGCGTGCTGAGCGTGTCTTCCGTGGCTATGAGCGTGTCTACGTACACTGGGTATGGAGCGTCGTTGATGCCCGAGACGTTGACGTCCTTGGCAGCCAGCGCAATGTTGTACAAGGCGGGCAGACCGCCGCTCGCCGTGGTGGCGTCCCAGGTCGTCGTGCCGTCCACCGGGCTCACGCCCGTGGGCGAGTCGGGGTCCGGGTTCCAGGCTCCGCCGTTGGCGCCCCCGCTCAGTGTGCCGTCAGTCGAATAGTTGCGGTCGTCGACGATGACCTGCAGGCTATAGGTGGCGTTGGCGTCGCCGGAGAACCTGGCCTGGAGCCGAGCCAGCGCGTCGTTGATCTCGGCGATCGTGCCGAACATTTCGAAGTAGCCGTCGCGCATCGTGGCATCGTCGGCGCCCAGGCGGAACTGGATGGGCCCGCCGTCGGACTCGGTCACGATATGGCCTTGCGGATCGGTGAAGCGCACGACCACGCGCGCTTTCAAGGTGTGCTCGGTGTCAGCGCCCTGCGCGTCGCTGGCGTCCGAGACCCCGGTAATGGCCAGCGGCACGAAGTCGTTGCCGCCCAGGTCGACCTTATTGCCAATGTCGATGGTCGGCTTGTCGTTGACGGGAATGATGGGCAGCGGTCCTTCGGCGGAGGCGATATTGGTGCTGACGCCGGCATCCAGCCCGCCATTGTCTTCTTGAAGCGAAGCGGAGAGTACGACGCTCGACTCGCCGTGGTGGTCGGCACTGGCCTTGAGTGTGTAGCCGTGATCCAGCATGGCTTCCAGTTGCGCTACGGAACCCTCGAACACATACCGTCCACCGCCGTCTTCGATCACCCTCACGCCGGTGGTGTCCTTGAAGCTCAGCGTGCCGTTCGAGATTGTCAGGGTCAGGCGCATGGGGCTGCCGAAGGCGCTCGATTCTTCATCGGCAATCGTTATGCGATTGCCCTTTGCGCGACTGAATTCGTAGCCCACATCCTCATAGATCGCGTCTGCCCAAGGCAGAGTGAACACGGGCAGATCATTGTCCCGGCTGGCCCACAGCACGATGGTCTTGGCGCTCAGGTTGCCGGATTCGGTCGGCACCGTATCCCTGCTCCAGTCGTAGTCGGTCGGGTCCACGGGAAACGAAGATTGGGAGCCATCCTCCGCCTGGTTTTGGCCGCCGCCGTTGGCGCCGCCGGTCAGCGCGCCGGCGCTGTTGCGCAGGCGGTCGTCCGCGATGATTTCCAGGTGATAGATTGCGTTGCGATCGTTGCTGAAGTTGATGCTCAGCGAAGACAGCGCGGCGTTCACCTCCGCCAGCTTGCCCTGCAGCATCAGGTAGGTGCCATTGCCATCGGGCTTGCCGGGCATCAGCAGGCCGGAATAGCTCGCGCCCACGGCGATGGTCACGCCGTTGTAATCCACATTCAGCGAACCGTTGCCGTTCTGCAGGCGAACCACGACCTGGACGAAGTCATCCACAAGCTGGCCGCCGCCGTCCTGGTCCTTGTCGCCGATGGACACATCGGGGATGGGCGTGGCGCCGTTCGGATCGATGATGCGAATCGGGCCGTCCGGGGCGGTGATCGTGGGTGCGTCGTTGGTCGGCAGAACGTAGATGTGGAATTCGTTATCGAGGATCTCGGTTGCGCCGTCGGACAGGGTGAAGGTGAACTTGTCCGTCGGGCCGGTTTGGCTGGCGGAGGTTTCCGCGCCGGAATGCATGTAATGAATACGGCCCTGGTTGACGTCCTCCTGAGTGAAGGTGGAACCCACGCCCAGATACGTGACAGGCCCGTTGGGCGTGGTCTGGTAGTACACGCGGCCCTGCGCAGGCTCGACGGTGATGGTGTACTGCACTTGCTCGGCGGGCGAGTCGGGGTCGTAGGCGCTCAGATTGCCGGAGTCGATGACGATGAAGCCGCCTTCGTCCACAGCGACCGGCACATTGCGGCCCTGGTTGTCGCCGGGCAGGAGGCTGGCCTGATTGTCGCCGTCGTCGTAGTCGGTCGCGCCGCCCGAACCGGGCAGGCCCGGTCCAGGAATGCGGGGGCCGGCGGCCCCGTCCGCGCTCTTGTTGCCGGCCGTAAGGGCCGTGGGTTCGACGGCTTCCGATGAGGGCGAGGGGCCGTTCGTGTTTCCCTTGTCGGCGTCGAGCGTGTGTTCGGCGGTCGGGGCCATCGCGCCGTCGAACAAGGTTCGGGTTTCCAGGGCGAGCAGCGAGCTGCGAGCTGCAAATATTTGATTCTTTTTATGTTTGAATGCAACCGGAACGGGGCGACGGCGTTGAGTCATGATGGAAGAGTTCCACAGTATAGGAGGCGCAACAGCGGCAATATGGCGGGACGCCACGGGTCTGGAGCACGTCGACTGACCCCTATCTCTTGATTACAAAGTGCATGCAAATCAATCGAATTGGAATTAATTATTACACCAGACGAGCGAAATGCGCTGAAAGGAAGACGCTTGTTACTTATTTATTTATATTTAAATAAAAGTGTTGGCTGCCGACATTTTCGTTCATCCACTTTTTAGACATTATTTTCGGTTAATGCGTAACCAACAGAGCGTAAAAGTTCCAAGCCTGCTTTACAGGGGAGCAGACTGAGGTTTGTCGTATCTTTGCTTTAATCGTCAAGTTTGTGCTGCGCGCAGCTTGCAACTTGTGGTCTGTTCAAGCATCGGAGGATTCGCCAGCGTGCGGCTGATACTCCAACAGATCTCCCGGCTGGCAGTGCAGCGCCCGGCAAAGCTTCTCCAAGGTCTCGAAGCGTATGCCTTTGACCTTGCCGGACTTGAGCAGGGACAGGTTCTGTTCGGTGATGCCGATTTCCTGGGCCAGCTGGCGGGCCTTCATCTTGCGCAGGGCAAGCACGACGTCCAGGCGGATGATGATCATGGCGTTAGGGCCTGTTCAGGAGCTTAGACAAAGCTGTTGTTCTCTTCGACAACCCGGGCGGCCTCCACCATGGCCCAGGACAGCACCCACAGGAACACGCCCAGGCCCAGCAGCATCATGTCGCTCAGGTTCAGGATGAAGGAATAGATCTGGCGCTCGGGCGGATTGTTGATGGTCAGGGTGATAGCCGTCAGAGTCTTGGACAAGGGGAAGGCGATGCCGAACCCGGTGATCAGGGCGGCGATGCTGCGCAGCCGCATGGCGTTGAGCAAGGTCAGCACCTGGCCGCGGGTAAAGCTGTTGAGCATGTGCCGGGCATGGTTCATGCTGCGGATCAGCAGCAGGGCGGGCACCAGGGTGATGACGAAGCCCACCAGCCGGTGCAGCGGCGTGATGTGGAGCCAGTCGACCTGTTCGGGCGTGATCTCCAGGAACATGATCAGCGAGGGCATGAAATCCTCGTCCGGGATCCATAGTCCGACGGCCCCCAAGAACAGCAGGGTGCTGACGACCAGCAGGAACCAGCGCGCCCAGGACGCGATGCGGGTGATGGCCTGCAGGGATTTGCCGGTCAGCTGGGCGCCGGGCAGGAAGTCATCGGGGGGAAAGATGGCGGGCATGGAAACTCCGTGAGGACATCGTGAATGCCAACCGGCGTATTGTAGACAAAACTTATTGCTGGGCGACAAGTTTTTAATGAAAGAGCTGATCCGCCCGGCTGCGCGGCCTGAGTTCTTCACTGCGGTTGCGCGCCGGGGTTCCGTATAATGGGCGAGGCCGAAGGCCTGGCCGTTTCCAGGCCTTTTCTGTTTCCCGCACCGTGTTTTCAGGTCCTGCCCTATGGCCGCGCATCGCGCTTGTTCTCATTCCGACTCCCCAGCCGAGCAGACGGGTCTGCTGTTGCATGCGCAATGGCTGGATTATCCGCGCCTGGAAGGCGTCGCCCGCCAGGCGGTCAAGAAAGCCCGCTTCGAGGACTGCCAGGCGATCCGCCGCCTGTGGCTCAAGGCCTGGCGGCTGCCGCAGGACGCGGCGTTCTTCAATCAGATCATCGCTGCCGAGCTGGCCTTGCCGGATGCCGATGAGCGCCTGCGCGCCCAAGGCGTGCCCGAGGTGGTCGTGCAATGCCTGCGCCTGCTGTTCCAGATGAGCGAAGCCGACCTGGATCCGGCGTCCTTCGCCGCCTTGCGCGGGGCCTTGATCGAACGGCGCGCCGAACTGGCCGGCGCGATCGCCTCCCAGTCCCTGCCGCTGAGCGACGCCTGGCCCGAGGCCGAGCGGGGCGAGCGCCTGGAGGCCCTGGTGGGCGCCTGGCAGGCCCTGCCCCTGGCCCAGGCTTATCTATGGCGCCTGCAGGCCGAGCGCAGGGATGAGGACTTGCGCCGCCAGCGCTGGGAGCAGGCCAGGCAGGAACGCGAGCAGGCGCGCCGCCAGGAGCAGGAACAGAAACAGAGCAAGCTGGCCCAGGCCCGGGAGCGGCTGGAGGGCTGGCTGCGGGAGCAGGGAGCGGGGCCGAATTTCATTCCGGTGCAGGCCTTCGAAGGCCTGCAGTCCGGCGAGCCGGCGCACTGGTTCATGACCGTGCACGGCCGCAATGCCAGCGCCGGCGTGCTGGCCCAGGTGTTCGACCTGCCCCAGGACCAGAAGGACATCCTGCTGCAGGCGCAGGCCCAGCGCGAAGAGCGCCTGCGCGAACAGCGCCAGCAGCGCTGGGCCTGGGAGCAGGAATGCGTGGGCCCCGAGGAGGTCATGGCCATGCTGGGCATCACGCGCCAGGAGTACGAGCATTGGCTGGCCGACCGGCGCCTGCCCAGCGTCAAGCTGGAGCTGCGCGGAGCGGCCAAGGGTGGACGCGCCCGCGTGGCGCATCATCCCGACCTGCTGGCCGCCATCGACCAGGCGCAGATCGAGCAATGGCGCCGGGAGGCGCTGGCGCGCATGAACGCGCGCGACCGCGCCCAGTACGAGCGCGCGGCCGACCGGGCGCGCACGCAATGGCGGCAGCAGCAGGTGCTGGCCCAGATCGATGCCCAGGAACAATGCCATCACGAAGCGGACCCCGAGGACCCGCAGCGCCTGTGGTGGCGCAAGGACCTGTGGCTGCCGGTCGCGGTGCCGGTGGCGGGCGAACTGCAGCATTGGCGGGCCAATGTGCGCATGCAGACGGCTCTGCCCCTGCCGCGCACGGGCGCCGAGCTGGACCGCCTGCCCGCGCGCGTCGCGGTGTTGTTCACCCAGGCCGCGCAGAACCGGCTGGCGCAGCGCCTGGCCGACGCCCTGGACGCGTTTCTGCAGGCCCAGCGCCCCCTGATCGACGGCCAGTCCTTCCTGGAACTGGCGCGGGCCCTGCGCCAGGCCCTGGAGGAAGGGATCGAACAGCAGGACATCGAGGCCGGGGATTTCGAAAAACGCCTGGCGGGCGGACCGGTGCGGCGCATCCTGGAGACCGTGGAGCGCCAGCGCGCCCAGGACCTGCTGCGCCTGGGCGACTTCCCGCAGATGTTCAGCCTGGCGCGCGGCATACGGCGGCACCTGGTCTTCCGCCTGGGGCCTACCAATTCGGGCAAGACCCACGAGGCGCTGGAGGCCTTGATGGAAGCCCGCTCGGGCGTGTACCTGGCGCCATTGCGGCTGCTGGCCATGGAGGTGCGGGACCGGCTGATGAATGCAGGCATTCCCTGCAACCTGGTGACGGGCGAAGAGCGCGTGATGGTGCCCGGAGCCCGGCACACGGCCTGCACCGTGGAAATGATGGACCCGACCATGGAAGTGCGCGTCGCCGTCCTGGACGAGATCCAGATGCTGCAGGACGAGCAGCGCGGCTGGGCCTGGACGGCGGCGCTGGTGGGCATGCCGGCGCGCACCCTGTTCGTCTGCGGCGACCCGTCCGTGCTGCGGCCGTGCGAGCGCCTGGTGCGCGCCATGGAGGAAAGCATGGAGCTGGCCTTCACCGAACGCAAGACGCCGCTGGAAGTCATGGCGCATCCCGTGGAGCCGCCGCGCGCCACACGCGGCGGCGAGCGCGGCCGCCAATCGCCGCCCTGGCGCGGCCGTAAGGACCGCCAGCGCGACGCCCAGGGCGTGGCCAAGGGAGACGCCGTCGTCGCCTTCACGCGCAAGGATGTGCTGACGCTCAGCGCCCGCTATCGCGCCCAGGGTCTGAAGGTGGCCACCATCTACGGCGCCCTGGCGCCGGAGGTGCGGCGCACCGAATCGGAACGCTTCTCGCAGGGGCATGCCGACGTGCTGGTGGCGACCGACGCCATCGGCATGGGCCTGAACCTGCCCATACGGCGCGTGCTGTTCTCCACCGTGCACAAGTTCGACGGCCGCTCCATGCGCGCGCTCAACGCCACCGAAGTGCGCCAGATCGCCGGCCGGGCCGGCCGCTACGGGCTCTATCCCAAAGGCTACGCAGGCGCCATGGACGCGCATGACCTGCAGCACGTGCGCGCGCAGCTGCAGGCCGACGTCCCGCCCGTGGACCTGCGCCTGCCCATCGCGCCCGGCCCGGACCATGTGCAGGCGCTGGCCGAGCTGCTGGACAACCAGAACATCGGCGCGGTGCTGCAGTATTTCGCCCAGAAAGTGGCCTCGGACAGTCCCCTGTTCCAGACGGCGGGCTTGAAGGACGCCATCGAGCTGGGCTTTTGCGTGGACCGCCTGGCGCCCCGGCTGGACCTGCGCGAGAAGTTCACCTTTGCCTGCGCGCCCGTGTCGGTGGACAAGGACGCGGAGCTGGACTACTTCAAGCGCTGCCTGGCCGCCTATGTCGCGCAACGGCCCCTGGCCCTGCCGCCGGCGCCGTCCTGGCTGAAATCGGCCAGCCCGTCGCGCCTGGAAGACGCCGAACTGCTCAGCAAGCAGATCAGCCTGTACGCCTGGTTCAGCATGAAGTTCCCGCAGGTGTTCGACCAAGGGGCCTGGCTGCCGGAGCTGCGCGCCGAAGTCAGCCGCTTCATCGAGCGCAGCCTGCTGCACCAGAGCGGCTTCGGCCAGACCAGCCGTGAAGCCTTCGGCACGCCGGCAGTGCAGCGGCGATCCTGATTCGGCCTACAGCGGGGCCCTCCAGGCAGGAATGAACACCGCAGAGTTACTGTGAGCCGTTCAAGAAGCCTGAGGGACAGCCGGCAGTAAATCCCCTGCGATGCGACATATCCGAGTACGATGCCGTATTCCATTCGTCTACATATATTCGCGTATGAATTACCGCAACCTGACGCTGGTGCTGGCGGCGCTGGCCATGCTGGGACCGTTCGCCACGGACGCCTACCTGCCCGCTTTCCATCGCATCGGCGCCGAGTTCGAGGTGGACCCGTCCCTGGTGCAGCAGACCTTGAGCGTCTACCTCTTCGGCTTTGCCTTCATGAGCCTGTTCTGGGGCACCTTGTCCGACAGCTTCGGGCGGCGACCCGTCATCCTGGCCTCGCTGATCCTGTTCGGCATCGGCTCCATCGGGTCGGCGCTGGCGCCGTCCTTCGGCTGGCTGCTGTTCTTTCGCATGCTGCAGGGCTGCTCGGCCGGCGCGGGGCGGGTGGTCGGCCAGGCCCTGGCGCGCGACTGCGTGCAGGGCGCCGCCGCCCAGCGCCTGTTCGCCCACATCACCATGGTGTTCAGCCTGGCGCCGGCCATCGCGCCGGTGGTGGGCGGCTACCTGAGCAGCCATACCGGCTGGCGGGCCATCTTCTGGATGCTGACGCTGGTGACCGTCGGCTTGATCGCGCTGTGCCTGCGCCAGCTGCCCGAAACCCTGCCGCCGGCATCGCGCCAGCCCATGAAGCTGCTGCCGGTCCTGGGCAATTATTGCCGGGCCGTGCGCAACGGGCGCTTCCTGCTGGCCATCCTGGCCGTGGCCTTCGCCTTCGGCGGCTTCGCGCTGTATATCGCCTCGGCCGCCGGCTTCGTGATCGGCATTCTCGGCCTGCCCGAAACCGCCTTTGCCTGGCTGTTCCTGCCATTCATCGGCGGCATGCTGGGCGGCTCCATGATCAATGCGCGCTTTGCCGAACGCATTGCTCCGGCGCGCATGATACGCCTGGGCCTGAGCATCCTGTTCCTGGGCGCGGGGCTGAACACGGTGTACAACCTGTTCTTCCAGGCCGCCGTGCCCTGGGCGGTGCTGCCCATCTTCATCTACGCCTTCGGCATGTCCATGGCCCTGCCTGGCATGACGGTGGTGACCCTGGGCACCTTTCCCACCATGCGCGGGCTGGCCTCGTCGCTGCAGAGCGCGGTGCAGATGCTGATCTTCGCGACGGTATCGGGCGTGATCGCGCCCCTGCTGTTCGACAGCGCGCTGCTGCTGGCCCTGGGCATGCTGGCCAGCGCGACGCTGTCGGCCTCGCTGTGGTGGTGCAGCCAGCGCGGCGCGGCGGCGCAGAGCGCCTGAGGCCTGGAGCAGGTCTTAAGACGCGGAGGAATCGGCGCTGGACGCCTGGGCCGGCGTGGACGGAGTGAACCACTGCACCAGTCCCATGCCGGCCAGGATCAGGAGTACGCCCAGGATGCGTCCCGCATGCACGGGACGGGGCGTCAGCCCCATCAGGCCGTAATGGTCGATCAGCATGGAGCTGAGCATCTGGCCGGCCACCACGCAGACGATGAAGCTGGCCGCGCCCATGCGCGGCGTCAGGATCAGGGCGGCGCTGATGTAGATCACCCCGCCCACCCCGCCCGTTCACACCCACCAGGGGGCATGGGCCAATTGGGCGGTCAGCGGCGCGGGCGCGCGCATCAGCCACAGGGTGGGCACGACCAGGGCGGCGCTGACGGCCAGCGACACCAGGGTGGCCCAGAGCGGATGCCCCAGTATCTTGCCCAGGACCGCATTGCTGGCGGCCTGGAAGGGAACGGCCGAGCCGGCCAGCAGGGCGATGAGCATGCTGAACAGGGATGAGCCGGGCATGAAGCAATCTCCAGAGTTGAAACAGGCCTTATCTTGCCGTATTCGCGTGCCGGATTGGGGCCACCGCGCCTGATGGGCATTATTTGCCCGCGTTTTCCCGCTCCAGCTTGTCGGAAACGCGTACGGCTTGACGATACCGGGTCGCGTTCCGGACAATTTAGCTCAGCCCGTCACCTTGGCGGTGGCGCCGCGTCCCGGTGCCGGCTCGGATTGCCGTCAGGTCGGCGCTCCCATGCCCTGAGCCGTCTTTGTTTCACCCCTGTCTGATTGATTTTTTGATGAACCCAGCCACCCCACCCGCCCCGAATCTGGACGACGACGCCCTGCAGCTGGAGGCGCAGGCCTGGGTGATCCGTTTGAAGACCTCTTCCCTGACCGAGCGGCAGGCGCGCGAGTTCCGCCGCTGGTGCGGCCGCAGCCAGGCGCACGCCACGGCCTTCGCGCAGGCGCGCGAAGTCTGGGAGGCCCTGCCGCAGACCCGTGAGCAATGGACGCAGGACTTCCAGATGCGCCAGGGGCGCCGCCACAGCCCGGCGCGGCGCGCCTTCCTGGGCGGCGTCGCGGCCTGCGGCGCGCTGTACCTGGTCGCCCGTCCGCCCATGCAGTTGTGGCCCAGCCTGGCCGACCTGCGCGCCGACTACCGCACCGGCGCGGGCGAGCAGCGCCGCGTGGAAGTGGCCGAGCACGTCTGGCTGGACATGAACACCCGCACCCGCCTGAACCTGCGCGACGATCCGCACCTGGGCCGTGCCGTGGAACTGCTGGACGGGGAGATCGAGGTGCGCCAGGCCGGGATGTCGGCGGCGGCCTTCACCGTGTTCGCGGGGACGGGCGCCATCCAGGCCTTCAACGGCCGCACCAATATCCGCTACCTGGACAGCGAGGTCTGCGTGACCTGCCTGTCGGGCGGCGCCCTGGTGGATTATTCCGGCCAGCGCCAGACGCTGGAGGCCGGGCAGCAGGTGGTGTACGGTCGTCGGCCGCTGAGCCAGCCGCAGGCCGTGCCGCAGCCGCAGGCGCCGTCCTGGCGCCAGGGCCGCCTGGTGTTCGACAATGTGCCGCTGTCGGACGTGGTGCGCGAGCTGAACCGCTACTGGGCGGGCCGCCTGATCCTGACCGATGACTCGCTGGGCGGCAGCCGCGTCACCGCGCAGTTCACGCTGGACCGCCTGGACGAGGCGCCCGAACGGATACGCAACGCCTGCGGGGTGGAGCTGACGCGCCTGCCGGGCGGCATCGTCCTGTTGGGGCGCAAATCGGCTGATCGATAGCAGAGCTGGTCTTTGTGAAGACGCCGTTCAAGCAATGGGCACCTTATCGACCAGCCGATGGGGGTGTTTGCCGATAAAGAACGTCGTGACGCATCGTGGCCTTGGGGTACTGCGCGAGGAGCCATATAAAAAAGCCACCCCCCGCAGGAGTGGCTTTTGTCGTTGAGCCGGGCCGGCCTTCTTATTCGGCCGGAGCCTCGGCATCCTGCAGGCGGCTGACGCGCACGGTGGCGATGCGGCGCTGGCTGACTTCGGTGATCTCGAAGCGCAGGCCGTCGGCCTCCACCACGGCGCCCACCTCGGGCAGGGAGTCCAGGCGCTCCAGCAGGAAGCCGGCCACGGAACTGAAGCTGCTGTCCTTCAGGAACAGCTCCTCGGCGTCCACGGCCTGGGCCAGCAGCAGCAAGTCCGTGCCGCCGTCCACCTGCCACAGATTGGGGCCGATCTGCTGGATGGCGGGCTGCTCGTCCTCGTCCGGGAACTCGCCGGCGATGGCCTCCAGGATGTCGATGGGCGTGAGCAGCCCCTCGATGGCGCCGTACTCGTCCGTGACCAGCACGAACTGGCCGTTGGACTGTTTCAGGATGGCAATGGCGCTGAGCACATCGGTGTGCTCATGCACGATGATGGGCTCGCGCAAGTCCGGCCATTGGCTGATCTGCGGGTAATCATCCAGGTCGGCCAGCAGATCCTTGGCGCGCGCCACGCCCACCACCTGGTCCAGCTGGCCCTGGCACACGGGCAGGAAGCTGTGCGGCGTGGAGCGCAACAGCTGGCGCAGGGTGTCGAGGTCGTCCTCGGTGTCCAGCCAGGTGATCTCCTGGCGCGGCGTCATCAGCGAACGGATGGGGCGCTCGGCCAGGCTCAGCACGCCGCTGACCATGTTGCGCTCCTCGGTGCGGAAAGCTTGTTCCTCCTGTTCGGCGGCATGCTCGTCCTGGCCCTCGTCCTTGCCGGCCTCGCTCTTGCGGTTGCTGAGCATGCGCAGCACGGCCTCGGCGGTGCGGTCGCGCAAGGGGCGGCGCGATTGCGAGCGCAGGGCGCTGCGGCGCGCGATCTGGTTGAAGAATTCGATCAGGATGGAGAAGCCGATGGCGGCGTACAGATAGCCCTTGGGTATCTTGAAGCCCAGGCCCTCGGCCGTCAGGGTCAGGCCTATCATGAGCAGGAAGCTCAGGCACAGCACCACCACGGTGGGGTGATTGTTCACGAAACTGGTGAGCGGCTTGGACGCCCAGATCATCAGGGCGATGGAGATGATGACGGCCGCCATCATGACGGGCAGTTGTTCCACCATGCCCACGGCGGTGATGACCGCGTCCAGCGAGAACACGGCGTCCAGCACCACGATCTGCGCGACCACCACGCCGAAGCTGGCGTAGGCCTTGTTGGCGCTGGTGTGGTGGCTGCCTCCTTCCAGGCGTTCGTGCAGCTCGCTGGTGGCCTTGAAGAGCAGGAACAGGCCGCCCAGCAGCAGGATCAGGTCGCGGCCCGAAAAGCTCAGCGGGCCCAGGGAAAACAGCGGGGTGGTCAGAGTCACCAGCCAGGAGACGACGCTGAGCAGGCCAAGGCGCATGATGAGCGCCAGAGACAGGCCGATCAGGCGGGCGCGATCGCGCTGCTCGGGCGGCAGCTTGTCGGCCAGGATGGCGATGAAGATGAGGTTGTCGATGCCGAGAACGATCTCAAGCACCACGAGGGTCAGTAAACCGACCCAGATGCTGGGGTCGAGTAGCCATTCCATAAGGGGGTCCTGTTAGACAGAAAAAGAAAAGACTGCGGGGATTTCGTGCAAGGCGCGCGGGCGCGCGCAAAGGTCAGGCGCGCGGCGGCCGGCGCTCGGGGGCGAACTCGCAGGAAATGGCAGGCAGGAAAAGGCGGGTGAATTCGGGCGGCCACAGCAGCAGCCAGGAGGGCTGCGCAAGGCTGGGCAGCGGGGTGTCGGCATGGTCCACATAGTCCTGCATGGTGGTCTCGGCCATGAGGGCGGAGAGATTCTGCAGGGACGTCACCCAGCGGGCGCCCAGGCGATCGGCGGGCGAGGCCTGGCTGACTTCGTGGCGAGCCATGGCGGACAGGCCGTCCTGGACGGTGGCCTGGTAGTGGGCGCTGTAGGCCTGGAAGGGGAGAATGAGCAGTAAGACGACGACGAACCAGCGTCTCATATTGTCGGGAGCAAGTCAGGGGAGCCCCAGTATATCGTATGCCCGGCCCGCGCATGCAAGCGGGCGCGCGGCAAAGAGAAGGCGCGGCCCCGAAGGGCCGCTCGCCTTACTGCATCTGGCCGAAGCGGCCGGCGTTGAAGTCATTGATGGCTTCGACGATCTCCTGCTGGCTGTTCATGACGAAGGGACCGTAGCCCACCACGGGCTCGTCGATCGGCTCGCCGCTGAGCAGCAGCAATTGCGCATCGCCGTTGGCCTCCAGGCGCACTTCCGTACCCTTCTGATCCAGCAATACCATTTGGGCTTCGCGTGCGATGGTCTGCTCGTTGACCTGCACCGTGCCGCCCAGCACCACCACGCCCGTGTTCCAGCCTTCGGGCAGGGTGAAGCGGGCCTGGCAGCCGGCCTTCAGCCGCACGTCCCACACGTGCATGGGCGTGTGCGTGTCGGCCGGGCCCTTGCGGCCCTGGTAGTCGCCGGCGATCACGCGCACCTGGCCGGCATCGCCTTCCAGGGGCACGGCGGGAATGTCGGCGTCCAGGATGGCCTGGTAGCGGGGCGGCGTCATCTTGGCGCTGGCGGGCAGGTTCACCCACAGCTGCACCATGTGCAGGGTGCCGCCGTCGCGCGCGAAGGCATCGGAGTGGTACTCCTCGTGCAGGATGCCGGCGCCGGCCGTCATCCATTGCACGTCGCCCTTGCCGATGGTGCCGCCCTGGCCGGTCGAATCGCGGTGCGAGACCTCGCCGTCGTAGACGATGGTCACGGTCTCGAAGCCGCGATGCGGGTGCTGGCCCACGCCGCGCCGGTGCGAGCCGGCGGGAAACTGCGCGGGACCGGCGTAGTCCAGCAGCAGGAAGGGGCTGTGCTGCGCGGCATCGTCGTGATAGCTGAACAGGGAGCGGACGGGAAAGCCGTCTCCGACCCAGTGGGGGCGGGGTGCGTTGAGGACGCTCATTACGTTTTTCATTGTTGTGTTCCTGTCGAAAAAAAGTTTATATATCAAAGGGTAGTCCTGATTCCCGCGCTTGATTAGCCCCCGCTGGCGCAAAACTGTATTGCTCCTTTGCACTTTGCCGCATACAGCAATTTGTAACCAATATTGCAGGCGATTTACCCGCGCTCAGGCTACGATGGGCGCAATTTGATACACAGAGAATGGAATGGGGCAGGCTTTTCAGGCCTTGAACGTCTGGCAGGTGATGGGCGTGGGGCTGTTGTTCTTCGGCGGGATTTACCTGCTGTTCGCACTGGGCACCCTGGCCCTGACGCGCTGGCTGCTGCCGGCCCTGGGCTGGGGGCGTCCGCTGGACACGCGCCCCTTGCGCCCCGGCCAGCTGCGCCGGGAACTGAAGCAGTCCGGCACCGCCATCCTGATCTTCGGCACCGGCATGGCCTTTCCCTGGGGGCTTTTGCAGCTGGGCTGGGCGCATCTGACGCCCGACGCCGGCGCGGGCCGCATCGCCCTGGAGATCCTGGCGCTGGTGATCTGGAACGAGGTGCATTTCTGGATCAATCACCGCCTGCTGCACACGGCCTGGCTGCGGCGCTTCCACGGTCCGCATCACTCTTCGGTGGTGGTGACGCCGTTCTCCACCTACAGCTTCCATCCCATCGAATCGCTGATGCTGGGCAACGTGATCCTGCTGCCCATGGTGGTGCACGACTTCAGCTTCTGGTCCCTGCTGTCGGTGCCGCTGTTCAGCCTGTTTTTCAACAGCATCGGCCATTCCAACTACGACTTCTTCCCGCGCGTCTCGGGCGGCCATTGGCTGGCGGCCAGCCGCCGGCACCAGACGCACCATGCCCGCTACAACGGCAACTACGGTTTCCAGTTCACCTTCATGGACCGCCTGTTCGGCACGCGCCTGACGGAGCGTCCCGCGCCGGCGGAGGAGCCGCGGGCATGACGGCCGGCTGGCGGCTGCGCAACGGCCGCGACTGGCAGAGCGTGGCCTATCTGCTGGCCTATCCGACGCTGGCTGCCGCTTTGTGGCGGGGCGGGTTCTCGTGGGTGCTGTACGGCCTGCTGCTGTTCCTGACGCTGGGCGTGGGCGTCATCAATCACAACCACCATCACCTGCGCATGTGGCATGGCCGCCTGCCCAACCGGCTGACGGACTTCTGGCTGACCCTGCTGCAGGGCCATCCCGCCTGCGTGTTCTGGCCGGCGCATGGCCGCAACCACCATCGCTACAAGCATGGCGAGCGCGACGTGGCCCGCACCTACCGTTTCCGGCGCGGCGACACCAACGATACCCTGGGCTGGCTCATCCATCCTTTCGAAGCGGTACCGGCGCTGTACCCCTTGATCTTTGGCTGGCTGGGCGGCCTGCGCCGCCGCCGGCCGGGCGTGTGGCGCTATTGCATGGCGCAGTACGGCCTGTGGCTGGGCAGCTGGGGCCTGGCCCTGGCGCTGGATCCGGTCAAGGGGTTCCTGTACGTGATCCTGCCGCAGTTGCACGGCCTGCACTGGCTGCTGAGCACCAATTACCTGCAGCACGCCCATGCGGACGGCCGGCCGCAGGGGCGCCGCGGCCCGCAATTGGCCTATGCCCGCAATTTCGAAGGCATGGTCAACCCTTTGCTGTTCAATATCGGCCTGCACGTGGCGCATCACGAGCATTCGCGCGCCCATTGGTCGGAGCTGACGCGCCTGCACGAGACCGAGTACCGCGACCGCACGTCCGCCGCCTTGAACGAGGGCGGCCTGCTGCCCTACATGCTGCGGGTCTTCGTGCTGGGGCTGTTCGTGCCGGCCTGCCGCAGTCAACCTTTCATGCCCGCCGGCGAGCCAGAGCGCCGGCGCGATCCCGTCTAGTCAGGAGTATTCCCATGCCCGTGGCCTTCGAGCAGGTCGTCATCCATCAGGCGCAGTTCTTCATGCCGGGCGAACCCGTGGACAATGAGTCCATGGATCGCTTCATCGCGCCCTTGAACCGCCTGTCCGGGCGCATCAAGCAGCGCATCCTGGCGGAGAACGGGATACGCCAGCGTTACTACGCCATCGGCGAGGACGGCGCCACCCGCTGGAGCCATACCGTCATGGCCGCCAATGCGGTGCGCGCCTGCCTGCAGGAGGCGGGGCTGGCGCTGGGCGAAGTCGGCCTGCTGGCCAGCGGCTCCTCCGGCGGCGACCTGCTGATGCCCGGACTGGCCAATGCCGTGCAGGGCGAGCTGGGCGCGCCGCCCCTGGAAGTGCATTCGGTGCACGGCATCTGCGCGGCCGGCGTGACGGCGCTGCAGGCCGCGGCCCAGGGCATCGAACTGGGCGCGCACCGGCACGGCGTGGCGGTGGCCAGCGAGATGCCTTCGCGCCTGTTCCGCCGCTCGCGTTTTGCGTCGCAGGACTACCAGGCGGACTTCGATTCCCATTTCCTGCGCTGGATGCTGTCCGATGGCGCCGGCGCCGCCCTGCTGAGCCATCAGGACGAAGTCCTGCCCACGGCGCAGCCGGGCCTGCGCCTGCGGCTGCGCTGGATACACCAGAAGTCCTTCTCGGGCGACTATCCCGTCTGCATGCAGCTGGGAGCAGGGCGCGAATCCTCCCGCAGCCACCTGGACTACGACTCCTGGGCACAGGCAGAGCAGGCCGGCGCCCTGGCGCTGCGCCAGGACATACGTCTGCTGCCGCACTTGTTCGACATCGGCATCCACGAATATGTGAAGCTGGTGCGCGACGGCTGGGTGGACCCGGCCCGCATCAGCCATTTCCTGTGCCATTACTCTTCCGAAAAATTCATGCCCGTGGTCGCCGATCTGCTGGAGCAGGCCGGCCTGGCCATCCCGGCCGAGCGCTGGTACAGCAATCTGCGCTGGCGCGGCAACACGGGCGCCGCCTCCATCCTGATCATGCTCGCCGAGTTCCTGCGCGACCGGATCCTGAAGCCCGGCGAGCAGATTCTGTGCTACATCCCCGAATCGGGCCGCTTCATGACGGCCTACATGCTGCTGGAGGCGGAGGCCTGCGACGCGCCGGCCCCGGCCTTGTCCCGTCCCGCGGTCCAGGCGCGGGCGGCGACGCCCGAGGCCCAGGTGGACATCGCTCCGCCGCATGATCCGGACGATGCGCCGGAGGGACTGCGCGAGCTGCTGACGCGCCTGGCGCCCATCTGGCACGACTACCGCTCGCGCGTCTGGCGCACGCCTTTGCTGCGCAGCCTGCATGACGGCACCATCGGCATGGAGGATTACCGCAAGTGGATGGCCGACTGGATTCCCCAGGTGCGCGAGGGCGCCAAGTGGATGCGCGAGGCCTGCGATTCCCTGTCTCCCGCCTATGCGCCCCTGGCCGAGCTGATCCGCCTGCACGCAGGCGAAGAGCAGGACGACTTCCGGATCCTGTTCGAGGACTATCGCCAGGCCGGCGGCGACAGGACGGACATCGCGCAACTGGCGCGCAACCCCGGCGGCGAGGCCCTGAACGCCTATCTGCACGCCCTGGCCGCCAGCCGCGACCCGATCGGCCTGCTGGGCGCCATATACATCATCGAAGGCACGGGCCAGCGCATCGTGCCGGCCCTGCTGCCGCTGCTCAAGTCCTCGCTGGACCTGGATCCGTCCATGTACCGCTTCCTGCACTATCACGGCCAGAACGACGAGCATCACCTGGCACGCTGGCTGATGGCCGTGGAGCTGGCCCTGGATTGCGACGATACCGGCCGCGCCGAGCAGGTCATCGTCGAGACGGCGCGCCGCACGGCCGCCCTGTACCTGATGCAGTTCCAATACGTGAAAGAGTCGTGAGCCATGGACCGACGCCCCGAATTCCTGAGCAAGCCCCACGATCCCCAGGACCCCAGCCCCTGGCTGGCCCTGTACCTGGACCGCAGCACGCCGCTGCCCGACGATGTGAAGCAGGCCTGGCTGGCCGACTCCAGCTCGTCCTCGCGCCAGTACCTGCTGCCCTTTCTGCGGCCGCTGGCGCGGCTGATGATCATTTTGATCCAGGTGGTCAAGACCTTCCTGCCGCGCAACTGGTCGCATTCGGGCTTTCTGCACCGCATCCTGGTGTGGGGCCTGAAACGTTTCGTCTCGCCCGAGGCGAACTGGCTGATCCTGCGACATTTCCACCTGGGCTCCCAGGTGCTGGCCTTCATCGCGGCCAATTCGCCCGCGCCGGTCTCGACCTCGCCGCTGACGCCCATGAACCTGGACGAGCTGCGCGACCATGCCTTCGTCAAGCATGACCTGAACCTGTTCAATTTCGTGATCCGCCTGAATGAGACCTTGCGGGCGCAGGGCAAGGAGATAGGGCCGCCCGCCAGGGTGGACTTCTCCATGATCCGGCCCGTGCCGCTGGCGCTGGCCGACATGCCGCAGGGTCGGCTGAACAAGATGGACCTGCAAAGCGCCATCGAGCTGTTCACGCCGCTGTACCAGCTGCTGCTGACCGACAACGACTTCTGGCGCGCCGCCAATTCCTTGCAACTGGACGAGACGATAGGCATCTATGCCGCCCGCATCCTGCAGGCGCCCGAGCACCTGATCCTGGTGAACAACGGCCACCCCCTGGTGCCCATGTCCACGCTGCGGGCCGGCTACCGCCTGGTGCTGCACGGCCTGTCCACGGAAATGCTGCACAGCCTGCTGAGCCGCATGAAGCAGGACCAGGAGCGGGCGGAACAAGGCGGGTGCGCGGCTGTGCAGGAGGCCGGTTCTTCGCCGCAGTCCCAGGCCTGAATCCGCCTGCGCGGGGCCTGGAATGGCCCCGCAACTTGTTTTTGACTTGTCTGACATGTGGCGTGGTACAGTCGTTTTCTATCTTGTTTTCGTTTAGTTTTACAAGCCGATGACGACAATTACCGGTTCCACCCGCCTTTTCGGCATCATTGCCGATCCCGTCTCCCAGGTCCGCACGCCCGAAGTCCTGAACGCCTATTTCGCCGAACACGGCATCGACGCCGTCATGGTGCCCATGCATGTGGGATCCGAGGGCCTGCCCGCCGTCATGCAGGCTTTTCGCCAGATGAAGAACCTGGGCGGCATCATCGTCACGGTGCCCCACAAGACCGACGTGGCCGCGCTGTGCGACAAGCTGGGGCCGGCCGGCGAGGCGATTGGCTCCATCAACACCATACGCCGTCTGCCCGACGGCACGCTGGAAGGGGATATGTTCGACGGCGCGGGCTTTGTCAGCGGCTTGATCGCGCAGGGCAACGATCCGCGCGGACGCCGCGTCCTGCTGCTGGGCGCGGGCGGCGCGGCCGGCGCCATCGCCTTTGCCCTGGCGCAGGCCGGCGTGGCCCATCTGGCCGTGGCCAACCGCACGGCCTCCAAGGCCCAGGACGTGCTGGACCGCGTGCGGCCTTGCTTCCCGGACGTGGACTTTGCCCTGGGAACGGCCGACGCCGCCGGCTACGACATCATCGTCAATGCGACTTCCCTGGGCATGAAAGAGGGCGACGCCCTGCCGCTGGAGGCCGCCACCCTGCAGCCGGGGCAACTGGTGGCCGAGATCATCATGAAGCCCGAGATGACGGCCCTGCTGCACGCCGCCCACGCCGCCGGCTGCCGCATCCACCTTGGCAAGCACATGCTCGATGAGCAAGTGCGGCATATGGTGGCGTATTTCGGGTATTGAGCGTCCGGGGCCTGCCCGACTGGGCGGGCAGCCGTGTCAGGGCGTGCGCCGGGCCCGCTTCACGGATGTCTTGCGCCCGGCTGCAGGCTTTTGCTCGAGCCTGGCGTTCCCTACTTTTTCGCGCAGCACGTCCAGAAACAGCCGCAGCGCGGCGGAATCGTCCTTGTCGCGATAAATGGCATAGAGCGGCACCTTGGGTATGGCCGGCTGGATCGGCTTGAAGACGACGCTGGGAGGCGCGATCTGCTGCATGCTGGCCGGCAGCAGCGCGACCCCCAGGTTGGCTCCCACCAGGCTAAGCTGGGTCTGCACCTCGACCACCTGCTGGTGGATGATGGGCGTGAAGCCGGCCTGGACGCAGCACTGGTACAGAAAATTGGCAAAGCGGGATTGCCCCAGCCCGAAGATGACGAAGGGCTCGTCGCGCAGGTCCTGCAGGCTCACGGACTCGTGCTGCGCCAGACGATGTCCCTGGGGCAGGGCGGCATACAAGGCCTCATACATGATCAGCTCATTGTGCAGCCCTTCCTGTACCGGAGGCATGCGAAACAGGCAGACATCGATGCGGCGCTCCAGCAGCCCCTCGATCTGCCGATTGGGCGTCAATTCGTGCAGTTGCCAGTGCACTTGCGGGTAGCGTTCACGGAAAACCCGCAAGGTCTCGGGCACCACGCCAACCATGGACGAACTGATGACGCCGATTTCCAGAAAGCCCATGTGGCCGCGGGCGGTCTGACGCGTCATTTCAATGGCTTTCTCGAGCTGCAGAAACACCAGCGCCGCCTGGTCTTTCAGCGTCGCCCCCGCCGCGGTGAGCTCGACCTTGTGGTGCGTGCGACGAAACAGGGCCGTGCCAAGCCGCTCTTCCAGCAGGCGTATCTGCAGGCTTAAAGGGGGCTGCGAGATATTGAGCCTGGCGGCGGCGCGACCGAAGTGCAGTTCTTCGGCCAGGACCGAAAAATAACGCAGTGCGCGGACGTCGATCTGCCTCAGTGCGTCTTTGGTCATATAAAAAAAGTATCAAAGTGAAGAATAAATAATATTTTACGTACCGTTGACCGAATGGGATAGTGGCTTCAGCTCAAAACAACGGTAGGTGGCTGCAGGATACTCCCAGGCATTTCATCAATTTGGCCGGGAGAAGACAGGGCGCCCCGTTGCCGGCGGTTTGGAAGCTGGCGCAGCGTTGCTTCAGCGCTGTGAACGAATCCGTGCAACAGGAGACCACGCACATGATTATCGACACCAGTTGCTATCCGACCAATCTGGTCGACCTGGCCTGGCAGCACGACGGCGAGCCTTTCACGGGCGAGCGCATGCTGCAGATGATGGACGGCCCCTACATGATCAACGGCAAGCCGCGCCGCATCGACAAGGCGTTCATCCAGCCGCCTCAGGGCAATACCATCTATACCTGGACCGATGGCGAACTCGATGGCCGCGAATCCATCGATCACTACATGGCCTACACCCTGGAGATGGTGCGGAAATATCCCGACCGTTTCCTGGGCTGCTTCGTCTACAACCCGCGCTGCGGCGTGGAGAACGGCGTGCAGGCCATAGAGCGCTATGTGAAGGAACATGGCTTCAAGATGGTCCAGTTCCAGGCCAACATGCACGCCTATCGTCCCGACCGCGCCAAAGACTGGATACGGCCCGCCCTGAAAAAGTGCGAGGAGCTGGGCGTGCTGGTCAAACTGCACACGGGCGACGGCCCGTACTCCATCCCGACCGAATGGGTGCCCATGATCAAGGAGTTCCCCAAGATCAACTTCATCATGGCGCACTTCGGCGTGCAGACCGGCGGCGTCTATTGTTTCGAGCCGTTCCAGTGGGCCATGGAGTATCCCAACGTTTTCTGCGAGAGCAGTTGGTGTCTGCAGTCGCGCATCGTGGAGTTCTCCAAGGAGCTGCCCACGCACAAGATCCTGTATGGCTCGGATTCGCCGCCCAATGAACCGGGCATGTGGCTGCGCCTGCTGGAGGTGCTGTGCCACGAGCCGCCTCAGGGCTTGAACCTGGATGAAGACACGCTGGAGGATTACCTGGGCAACAACCTGGCCCGCATGATCGGCATCGAGCCGACCCCCGCCCCGCGCACGGTCGAAGAGGCCGAGGCGGCCCTGGCCGGATACGGCATCAAGAACAAACACTACCTGGCCACCCCCATCGCCTGAAGGAGCGAGACAGATGATTATCGACACCCACCTGCATCCCACGAACCTGGTCGACGAGGCTTGGCGCCATACGGGTGAGCCCTTCACCGGCGAGCGCATGCTCAAGCTGATGGACGGACCCTACATGATCAACGGCAAGCCGCGCCGCATCGACATGGGCTTCATCCAGCCTCCGCCCGGCAATACCGGCTATCGCGACGGCAACCGCCGCGGCCGCGAAGGCATACGCGACTACATGAAATACGTGGCTGAACTGACCCAGAAGTATCCGGACCGCTTCATCGGCAACTTCACCTTCAATCCACGCTGGGGTCCCGAGAACGGCGCCGCCGAGCTTGAGTTCCACGTGAAGGAATACGGCTTCAAGATGATGAAGCTGCACACCAACATGCACGGCTACCGGCCCGACCGCGCCTTGGAATGGCTGCGTCCGGCCCTGAAGAAATGCGCGGAGCTGGGCGTGGTGGTGCTGATCCACACCGGCGATGGCCCCTATTCCATCCCGACGCAGTTTTATCCCATCATCCGCGAATTCCCCATGGTGAACTTCATCATCGGGCACTTCGGCATCCAGACGGGGGGCAATTACTCGTTCGAGGCGTTCTGGATGGCCATGGACACGCCCAATGTGTATTGCGAATCGGGCTGGTGCTTCCAGTCGCGCATCGTGGAGTTCGCCAAGCAGTTGCCCAGGAACAAGATCGTCTTCGGCACGGACTCGCCGCCCAATGAGCCGGGGATGTGGCTGCGGGAGTTGGAAGTGCTGTGCACCCCCGAGCCCCAGGGCATGAACCTGAGCGAAGACGGGCTGGAAGACTACCTGGGCAACAATATCGCCCGCCTGATCGGCCTGGAGCCCACCAAGCCGCCAAAAGATCTGGCCGAGGCCGAGAAGCGCCTGAAGGCCACCTACGTCTGATGACGGACGGCTTGCGGCGTGCGAGCGCCGCCGCTCCTGATCCGCAAGCCGCTTTCCCGGGAGATGTCCATGTCTTATTCCCCGTTTTCCGAAAGTCAGGACTTCCATGTCTTTGCGCAGCAGTACCAGAGCGCCTACCCCGACGACGTCCTGCGGGTGAGCCAGGCGCTTGACGATGGGCAGGATGTGACGGCCCTGGTTCAGGAGCTGGAGGCGCGCGGGCGCCGGCCCATGCTGTGGTGCGATGCCGTCGCGGGCAGTCGCGCGCCCCTGGTGACCAATGTCTTTGCGTGCCGGGAGCGGATCGCACGCTTGTTCGGCACGGACGTCGGCTCGCTGCACGAGCACTACCAGAGGCGCGCCAATGCGCCCGTTGCACCCCAGGTGCTAAGCCAGGGGCCGGTCACCGAGCATGTGCTCGAGGACATGGACGTGGACCTGGAGCGCATGCCGATGATCCGCCACTTCGACAGCGATCGCGGTCCCTACATCACGAACGCCATCATTGTCGCCACGGATCCCGTGACGGGCGTCAGCAATATGAGTTACCACCGTTCGATGCGGCATGCGCGGGCCGCGCTGGCGACCAGTCTGCATTCCAGGGGGCATCTCTGGCGCATGTACCAGCAGTGCCGCGAAGCAGGGCGGCCGCTGCCCGTCGCCATGGTGGTGGGCGCGCACCCCTTGTTCATGCTGGCCGCCTCGGCCAGGCTGCCTTTCGGCGTGGACGAGCGGGCGGTGGCGGGGGGCCTGTTCGGGGCGCCCTTGCAGTTGATCCAGACCCCCCGCTACGGGATCGGCGTTCCCGCAGCGGCCGAATTCGTGCTGGAGGGGCGCCTGGACCCCGAAGCCCATGCCCAGGAAGGGCCGTTCGGGGAGTTTTCCGGCTATTCGTCCGACCGTTCGACCAACACGGTGTTTCACGTCGACAGCATGTTGTCGCGCACGGATCCGTGGCTGGTGGACGTGGTGGGCGGGGCGACCGCCGAACACCTGAATCTGGCCCGCCTGCCGCGCGAGGCCGAGATGTTCGAAAAGCTGAAGGCGCGTTTTCCCAGCGTGACGCGCCTGCACTACCCGACTTCGGGCACGCATTTCCACTGCTATGTGTCCCTCAGGGCGAGCAGGCCCGGAGAGGCCCGCCAGGTGCTGCTGGGCTTGATGGGCTGGGATCCCTACCTGAAGACGGTGATCGCGGTGGACGACGATGTGGACGTGACGCGCGATTCAGACGTGCTGTGGGCGCTGGCCACCCATTTCCAGCCCCATCGCGACCTGTTCATGGTGGACGGCCTGCCGGGGAGTCCCCTGGATCCGTCCTCGACGGCGGACGGCACGACCTCCAGATTGGCCCTGGATGCGACGCGCGGAGAGCATTTCCACGGCGTGCGCGCCCGCGTCGCTGCGGCCAGCGTCGCAAGGGCGGCCGCCTTGCTCGATGGAATCTGAGGGCGCCGCCATGAATGCATTGTTCCGAAACACACTCGAGCCGCGGCGGATCGTCGTGGGCATCACCGGGGCGTCGGGCTTCGTGTACGGCATCCGCCTGCTGGAGCTGCTGCGGGAACTGGGCGTGGAAACCCACGTGATCGCCAGCCGGTCTGCTTTGCTGACCATGGCCTACGAGACCGACTTCAAGCTGGCCGACCTGGAAAGCCGGGCGGACTTTCTCTACAAGCCCGATGATGTGGCGGCCAGCATCTCCAGCGGCTCGTTCCGCACCTTGGGCATGATCGTCGCGCCATGCTCCATGAAGACCCTGGGGGAAATCGCGGGCGGCGTGTCCAGCGGCCTGGTGGGCCGGGCCGCCGACGTGGTGCTCAAGGAGCGCCGCAGGCTGGTCCTTCTGGCGCGCGAAACCCCACTGAATCAGGTGCATCTGCACAACATGCTGACGGTCACGCAGATGGGGGCGGTCATCGCTCCGCCCGTGCCGGCTTTCTATGCGCGCCCCGACAGCCTGGCCAGCATGGTGGATCACACGCTTGGCCGCGTGCTTGATTTGTTCGATCTGGAGTCGGCGACCGTCAAGCGCTGGCTCAAGACCCCCTGATACGCCCTGTATCCGGTTTTACGTCAAAAAAGCAAGGAGACACATCATGTTCGACGCTCGGCAAGCGCACCGCATTCCGGTCACGGTCCTGACCGGTTTCCTGGGGTCGGGAAAGACGACCCTGCTCAATTACATCCTCAAGGAGAATCATGGCCTGAAGATCGCCGTCATCGAGAATGAATTCGGTGAGATCGGCATAGACGGAGACCTGGTCATCGGCAGTACGGAGGAGATCTTCGAGATGACCAACGGCTGCGTGTGCTGCGTGGCCGAGGCGCGCGACGATCTGCTGCGTGTCGTGCGCCAATTGCTGGAGCGCCCTCAGCGCCTGGACATGATCATCATCGAGACCAGCGGCCTGGCCGATCCCTATCCCGTGGCCCAGACTTTTTTCCTGGACGATCCCATCCGCGCGCAGACGTATCTGGACGGAGTGGTCACCCTGGTGGACGCCAAGCATATCGGCCTGCACCTGGATGAGGTCAAGGACGACGGCATCGACAATCAGGCCGTGGACCAGATAGTGTGCGCGGATCGGGTCGTGCTCAACAAGGCCGATCTCGTGGATGAAGCCGAACTGGCGCAGGTGCGCGAGCGGATCCGCAAGCTGAATGAAACGGCCGACGTGGTGACGTCCCATTATGCGCGTGTTGATCTGAAGAAGATTCTTGGCCTGGGCGCATTCGACCGCAATCGCCAATACGTGCTGGAGGGCGCGCTGCATGATTCCTCCCATGATCATGGCGAGCATCACGACCATGGCCATGACTGGAGCGAGCCGCATGAGCACCGCCATGATCCGGGCGTGAGCTCGGTCGGCATCGAGATGGACGGACACATTGATCCGGTCGCCATGCGCCGCTGGATCGCGGAGATGCAGCAATCGGAAGGCGAGGACCTGTTCCGCATGAAAGGCATTTTCTCCATCAAGGACGACGATTTCTGCTATGTGCTGCACGGTGTGCACAAAGAGATCGAGTTCCGCCCCAATCACCCCTGGAATGACGGTGATCAACGCCGCAACAAAATCGTGTTCATCGGCCGGAATCTGGATCGCGCCGCACTGAATGACCGGCTGGCCCAGTGTCTGGTCGGGCACTGAATCCGCGCGGCTCCGGCCGCGTCCCGATCCTTATCTGCTAGTTGGTAACACCGCTTTGTTGTACGCATCGAAAAAACGAAATAACGGAGACAACGATGACGAACGAAGTACATCCGGTGGATCAAGTATTACCACTGAAGCAAATGTTCACTCTTGGACTGCAGCACATGGCTGTGTCCTATGTCGGGTCCGTCGCGGTACCCCTGATCATCGCGGGGGCCCTGGGCCTGTCGACCGAGGAAACCATCATTCTCATCAGCACCACCTTGTTCTGTTCGGGAGTGGCGACGCTCCTGCAGACCGTCGGCTTCTGGAAGTTCGGCGTGCGCCTGCCCATCCTGAACGGAGTGGCCTTCAGCAGCGTGACGCCCATCATCGTCATCGGTTCGATGCCGGGCGTAGGCATCCCCGGCATTTCCGGCGCCGTCATGGCCGGGGGCGTATTCATCATGCTGATGGCTCCTTTCCTGGGACGCCTGCGCCGGCTGTTCCCGCCCGTGGTCACCGGCTGCATCGTGACGGTGATCGGCGTGCAGCTGCTGCCCGTCGCCTACCAGTGGGTGGGCGGGGGGCGCGGCCATCCGGAGTACGGCTCGCCGCTGTTCCTGCTGATCGCGGTGTCCGTCATCGGCATCATCCTGGTGCTGAATCGCTACGGATCCCCCTTGCTGCGCAACCTGGCCGTGCTGATCGGCATGGCTTTGGGCGCCATCGTGGCCTTCATGCTGGGCGCCGGCGATTTTCACGGCGTGGACGAGGCGCCCTGGCTTACCGTGCCCCTGCCCATGCATTTCGGTGTGCCGACTTTCGCCTTGATCCCCTTTCTCACCATCGCCATCGTCATGATCGTCCAGATGGTCGAGTCCATGGGCCTGTTCCTGGCCATCGGCGATCTGGTCGGTAAGAAGGTGTCGCGCGAGGACGTGACCAATGGCTTGCGGGCCAATGGGCTGGCCAGCTCCATTGCCGGCATGTTCGCCGCCTTTCCTTTCATCGCCCATATGGAGAATGTGGGCCTGGTGATCCTGAGCGGCGTGCGCAGCCGCTGGGTCGTGGCCATGAGCGGCGTGCTCATGTGCGCCGTGGCCCTGATTCCCAAGGCCGGCGCCGTGCTGGCCGCCACGCCCGCGCCTGCCTTGGGGGGCGCGGCCATCGCCATGTTCGGCGTGGTCACGGCGGCGGGCATCCAGTCCCTGGCCAAAGTGGACTACACCCATAACCGCTACAACATTCTCATCGTGGCCTTCACCCTGGCCATCTCGCTGGTGCCGGTCCTGGCTCCTGCGCTGTTCAAGCAACTGCCCGAGTGGTCCCAGCCCTTCCTGCACAGCAGCGTGGTGGTTGCCTGCCTCGCCTCGGTCCTGCTGAATCTGCTCCTGAACGGCTGCGGCAAGCAGGAGGAACACGAGGCCCAGGGGCACTTCGAGGCGCCTTCAGAACTATCGTCCCGGTCCAGCCTGACCTGACCGGCGGCAAGAAACCGACAATGACAAGGAATGATATGCAGACGCATACCGACAATCAGGCGCTACTCATCCAGCACGCCGAGGCGGTCATGACCGGCCTGGCCGGTTCAGCCGCCCGCGCCGGCAAGGTGGACATCCGGATCCGCGACGGCCGCATCGCGGAGATGGCGGCCGGTCTGCAGCCCCGGGCGGGAGAGCGGGTGCTCGAGGCCTCCGGCGCCGTGGTCTATCCCGGCTGGGTGAACACGCACCATCATCTGTTCCAGAACCTGCTCAAGGCGGTGCCCGAAGGCATCAATGCCGACCTGCAGGAATGGTTGGCGGCCGTGCCTTATCCCCGCCTGGGGCGCTTTACCCCCGAATTGCTGCGCACGGCGGCGCGGCTGGGCATGGCGGAGCTGCTGTTGTCGGGTGTGACCACCTGCGCCGATCATCATTTTCTCTATTACGCCGGCACAGGCCGGGAAACCGGGGATGTGCTGTTCGAGGTCGCCGCAGAGTTCGGCATGCGGTTCGTGCTGTGCCGCGGCGGCGCCATACAGTCCGCCTCGGCGCACCCGGGTTTTGCCAAGACAGGGCTGGAGCCTGAGACCCTGGACGAGATGCAGAGCGATATTGTTCGCCTGAAGTCGGCCTATCACGATCAGGCCGGCGATGCGATGCGCCGCGTGGTGGTGGCCCCCACCACGCCGACCTTCTCCATGCCGCCGGATATCCTGAGAGAGGTTGCGCGCTTTGCGCGCAGCGAAGGGCTGCGCCTGCACTCGCATCTGTCCGAAACGGATAACTACGTGCGCTTTTGTCGGGAGAAGTACGGCCAGTTGCCTGTGGAGTTCGTCGAGGAGCACGAATGGCTGGGGCCTGATGTCTGGTTCGCCCACATGGTTCATGCGCGCGCCAGTGAAATAGAAGTCCTGGCCCGTACGGGTACCGGGATTTCGCATTGCCCGGTCAGCAATGCCCGATTGGGCAGCGGTATTGCACCCGTGGTCCAGATGGCCCAGGCGGGAGTGCCCATTTCCGTCGGTGTGGACGGCGTCGCATCCAATGAGTCCGGCAGCATGCTCGGAGAACTCAATACCGCCTGGCTGATCCATCGTGCCAATCAAGGGGCGGCCGCCACCCGTATCGAGGACGTCATCTCCTGGGGAAGCCGGGGTGGCAGCCAGGTATTGGGCCTTGGCCAAGTAGGAACGCTGGAAGTGGGCCAAGCCGCCGACCTGGTTGTTTACGATCTGGACCATCCTCGTTTCTACGGCTTCCATGACCTTGCCGTAGCGCCTGTGGCTGCCGGGGAGCCCGCGCGTGTTCGTTACAGCCTGATCCAAGGAAGCGTCGTGGTCGATCAGGGAGCGATTCCGGGACTGGATGTTCAACAATTGAGGGCGCAGGCCAGAGAGGCGGTGGCGCGATTGCTGGAAGCAAGCCTGGCCGTGCCGACGTGACGGCAGGTCTGAATGATTCTTGAAGAGAGGAGATTGATTCATGAACCTCATGATCAACAATAAACACTACAGCATAGAGGTGGAACAGAACGTCCCCCTGTTGTGGGTGTTGCGTGATCTGCTTGGCCTGACCGGCACTAAGTTCAGTTGCGGGCGAGGCTTGTGCGGCGCTTGCACGGTGCATGTTGATGGCCAGCCTGTACGTTCCTGTGTGGTTCCGATAGGGGCCGTGCGGCATGCCAGGGTGACAACGATCGAGGGCCTGTCCAAGAATAACGATCACCCCGTTCAGCTTGCCTGGATCAGGGAGCAAGTGCCGCAGTGCGGGTACTGTCAGCCTGGGATGATTATGGCTGCGGCGGGTCTGATGAATCAGGGCAAAGGCGCCAGCTATGATGAGATGAAGGCAGGGATGACCAATTTGTGTCGTTGCGGCACGTATCCACACATTGATAAGGCCTTGCGGCGCCTCTGCGCAGATAGTCAGAGGAGGCCGGCATGACGCTTAATATCTCTCGCCGACGCCTGCTTCAGGCGGGCGCCTTGACGGGAGCCGCCCTGGCATTGGGGTTCCGCCTGCCTGTTGCGTCGGCGCGCTCGGTTAGTTTTCAGGATGAAGATGATGTAAATGCCTGGCTGGTGATTGCGCCCGATGGCCTGGTCACCATCATGGTGCCGACCGCCGAATTGGGGCAGGGTGTGTACACGACTGCTCCCATGCTGGTCGCCGAAGAACTGGAGTGCGACTGGCGCCAGGTGCGGGCGCAGATCGCACCCACGAATCCTGTCTACAACAATCGCATGTTCAAGGTGCAAGCGGTCGCGAGCAGCACGTCAGCGCGGTGGTCGTTCGAGCCGCTGCGCCGGATTGGCGCGTATGCCAGGGAAATGCTGAAGCTGGCGGCCGCACAGCGATGGGAGGTCGAACTGGCAGAGGTGAGCGTATTTCAGGGACAGGTGAGACACGAGCCCAGCGGTCGTCATCTTGCTTATGGGGAGCTGGCCGCTCAAGCCTTTGTGTTGCCGCGCCCCGAACAGGTTCAATTAAAACCCGCATCGCAATGGCGCCTTCTGGGCAAGTCGGTACAGCGCTTGGATATCCCTCTGAAAACCAGCGGTTTGGCCCAGTTTGGAATGGACGTGCAGGTGCCGGACATGCTGGTTGGCGCGATTGCGGCCTGCCCTTATCGAGGGGGGCGTTTGGTGAGCGTGGAGGATGGGCCGGCGCTGGCCAGAAAAGGCGTGCGGCAGGTGGTCAAGCTGGATCAGGCGGTGATCGTGCTGGCTGATCACTATTGGGCAGCCAGTATGGGCTTGTTCAGCTTGAAACCTCAGTGGGCTGCGCCGCAAGGCGCTTTGCTGCAGAGTGATACCTTGATGGAACAATTGCGTGATGCGGCTGCCAGTGATGGAGTGGTGGCCTTGCAGCGGGGAGACTCCGCGGCGATGGACGCGCAGCAGGAGCAATGGATCGAGGTGGAGTACGAAGTGCCTTATCTGGCCCACGCCACCATGGAGCCCATGAATGCGACCGTTCATGTTCAGGCCGACAGCGTTCAGGTCTGGGGGTCGACTCAGGTTGCCGGCGAACTGGCTGGGCAGCTCGCGCCCGTGCTGGGCATGAAGGAAGAGCAGGTTACAGTGCACAGCACGTTCGTGGGCGGTGGTTTTGGGCGAAGGGAGGAGTTCGATGTCTTCATTCAGGCTGCCTTGGCGTCTAAGGCTTCAGGCCGGCCTGTCAAGCTGGTATGGTCCCGCGAGGAAGACATACAGCAAGACTTCTATCGGCCAGCCGCCACTGCCTTGTTTCGAGCTGTGCTGGACAAGAAGGGGATGCCCTGGGCGATGGAGGTCAAATTGGCATGTTCGTCGATCTACATCCGAAATTTCCCAGATCGCGTCAAGGCGGGCGTGGATCCCAAGTCGGTCGAAGGGGTGGTTGACCATCTCTACAGCCTACCCAATATGACGGTGCGTTACGCCATGGTCAATACGGTAGTGCCGGCAGGGTTCTGGCGAGGGGTGGGTTATACGCAAAACTGCTTTTTTTTGGAAAGCTTTGTGGATGATCTGGCTCGGGCCGCTGGCAAGGACCCATTGGGCTATCGATTGGCCTTGCTGGAGGGGCAAGACAGGGCGCAGACTTTGTTGCGTCGCTTGAGTGATGAGCTGCGATGGGGGCACGCGGCCGAAGGATGTTTTCACGGCATTGCTTTCAGCAGCGCTTGGGGATCGTTATGCGGGGTCGGCGTGGAGTTATCCCTGGAAGGCAAAGATGTGGTGATCCACCGGGTTGTTTGCGCCATTGATTGCGGTCCCGTACTGAATCCTGCAACCGTTCGGCGCCAGTTGGAGGGAGGCATTGTCTGGGCTTTGGCCAGCGTGTTTGATGGCGAGATCACGGTCAAGGATGGACAGGTGCAACAGTCCAATTTCCATAACTACCATTTGCCGGGTCTGAAGCATATGTTTCCCATTGAGTGCCTGTTGCTGACGAGCGACGGGCCTATCGGCGGCGTGGGAGAATCTGCGGTTCCGCCTTTTGCTCCTGCTTTGTGTAATGCCTTGCTGGCGGCAACTGGAGAGCGGGCGCATAGTCTGCCGCTGCGTCGCCATGGTTATCGCCAGGCCGTTTGATGATGGCGATGTAGCATGCTTGAGCGTCCCGGAAAGCGTATTCGTTTCCCGGGAGCCGACTCAGTTCTTGATGTAGGTGTTCAGGCGCTTGGCCGCATTGCGCAGATGGCGCTCGGCGGCGTCGGCGGCGGCCGCCGGGTCGCGGCTTTCGATGGCCTGCACGATGGCCTGGTGTTCGGCCTGCACGTCCTTGATTAGGTTGTGGTGATATTGGGCCGTGTTGCTGCGCGCCTGGCGGATCAGGCGGCGCACGTGCTGCTCCAGGTACTCGTTCAGCGTGACGAAGTGCGGATTGTGGGTGGCGTCCACGATGGCCTGGTGAAAGGCGAAGTCCTCCTCGTCGCCCAACTGGTCGCAGGCGATGGCGTACTCCATGCCGATCAGGGCCTGGCGGATCTTCTTCAGGTCCTCGGGCGTGTGCCGTTCGGCGGCGTGCCGGGCGGCGGCCGCCTCGATGGCCACCAGCAGCTCGATGACGTGGCCCAGGTTCTTGGTGTCGCTCAGCGCGGAAGGGTCCAGGCTGAAGGTGCGGCGGGTGCCGCGCGCATTGACGAAGACCCCGCGTCCCTGGTGCGAGCGCACCAGGCCTTCGGACTTCAGTTGCGACAAGGCTTCCCGCACGACCGAGCGGCTGACCGCGAAGCGCTCGCAGAGCTGGGCTTCGCTGGGCAGCTTGTCGTCGGCCTGCAGACGGCCCGCGTCGATCTCGGCCTTGAGCCAGTCGACGATGGGGGTGGACAAGGCGGCGTTCAGTTTGCGTCCTGCCATAAGCGGTGTTGTCTTCCTACAGAGTTATTGTCGTGAACATGCCGCCCCGCGGGGCGGCATGCGCGCAGCGTATCTTAAACAATATACAGGCCGCCGTTGACGTGGATCGTCTCGGCGTTGACGAAGGAGGCCAGGTCCGAACACAGGAACACGATGGCGCCGGCCACCTCCTCGGCGCTGCCGAAACGGCGCAGGGGCGTGGCATCGAGCAGGGCCTGGCCCTTGGCGCGCAGCAGGTCGGCCGTCATGGGCGTTTCGATGATGCCGGGGGCCACGATGTTGACGCGCGTGCGCGGCGCCAGTTCCAGGGCCAGGCTCTTGCTGAAGCTGGAGACCGCGCCCTTGGATGCGGAATAGTGGGCGTGCGAATGGCTGCCCTTGTGACCGGCCACCGAAGCCAGGTTGACGATGGAGCTGCGCTCGCGCAAGTAAGGGATCACGGCCTGGCAGATGAAGAACGTGCCGTCCAGGTTGATCTGCATGAGGCGGCGCCACTGCTCGGCGCTCATGTCCTTGACCAGCACTTCGGGATAGATGCCCGCCGAGTGCACCAGATGGTCTATGCCGCCGTGCTGCTGCGCCGCTTCCTGAGCGGTGCGCAGGCAGTCTTCCTGACGGCTGACGTCGGTGACGTGCACGCTGGCCGTCGCGCCCAGGGCGCGGATTTCGGCGGCCAGGGCGTCCAGCGCCTCGCGGTTGATGTCGCTGAGCGCGATCGCCGCGCCCGCCCCCGCCATCTGCAGGGCCACGGCCCGGCCTATGCCGCCGGCCGCGCCGGTAATCAATACAGTCTGTCCCTTGAAACTGATCATCTCTACTCCGTATTAGGGTTTCTACTTATATAGACAAGCTGTTGATTTTCCACGGGATTCAATGCCCGAAGCGGTGGTTGCCGGATTTCGCCGGGCGCTTCGTTGACACTGATTTTTTGCGTAGTGTAGAATTTTTCACTTGTCAGATAAGTTGGCAAATCTTATCAGACAAGTTATCTATAAAAAAGAGTTTACCTACGCAGAATCTGGCTTTCATGTCCTATACAACAGACCTTGTGCCAGGCCGGTTCCCGGTGCGGAACGACCGTCGGTGAACCTGCTTCCCGGTAAATTCCTTACCCCTTTTGGAGATGAGAGCGTGAAATTGACAAAATTGGCGCTGGCCATGACGGTGACCGGCCTGATGGCTTTCGGCACGGCAAGCGCCGAACCCCTGAAAGTGGCTCTGGTGGAAACCCTGTCGGGTCCCCAGGCTTCCACAGGCCTGCTGTACCGCACGGCGGTGAAGTACCAGCTCGACTACATCAACCAGGCCGGCGGCTGGAACGGCGAAGCCATCCAGGTCATGGAGTACGACAACCAGGGCGGCCCCGCGGGCGCTTCCGACAAGGTCAAGGCGGCGATCGCCGACGGCGCGCGCATCATCATCCAGGGCTCGTCCTCGGCCGTGTCCGGACAGATCACCGAAGACGTGCGCAAATACAATCTGCGCAATCCCGGCAAGGAAGTGCTGTACCTGAACATGGGCGGCGAAGCGCTGGAACTGACAGCCGAGAAATGCCACTTCTACCATTTCCGCTTCACCACCAACGCCCCGATCCGCGTCAAGGCGCTGGTCGCGGCCATGAAAGAAGTGAACGAGCTGGGCACCAAGGTCTATTCCATGAACCAGAACTATTCCTGGGGCGCGGACATGCAGAAGGCCATCGAGCAGAACGCGGCCGCCGGCGGCTACACCGTGGTCGAAAAGACCCTGCACGACGTGAACCGCATCCAGGACTTCTCGCCCTACGCCAGCCGCATCAAGGCCAGCGGCGCCGAGACCGTCATCACCGGCAACTGGTCCAACGACCTGCTGCTGCTGATGAAAGCCACCCGCGATGCGGGCCTGAAGCTGCGTTTCGGCACGGTGTTCCTGGACCAGCCCGGCAACATCGCCAATGCCGGCGACCTGGCTCTGGGCCACTACATCGCCCACGCCTACAACATCGACACCAACGACAAGACCCTGGCCTTTGCCGAGGACTACAAGGCCAAGACCGGCCACTATCCGACCTATGTGGAACCCCAGACGGTGTTCGGCATGCAGATGGTGGGCGAGGCCCTGAAGAACACGCCCGCCAAGGGCGGCAAGCTGAACGTGACCGATCTGGCCCTGAACCTGGAGAAAGTCACCATCGATTCGCCCATGGGCCCGACCTCGATCCGCGCCGAAGACCACCAGGTCATGCTGCCCATCGTGGTCTCCAAGGTCTCGCGCGAAGCCAAGCATGCCGTGGACGGTACCGACATGGGCTTTGAAGTCGTGAAGTTCCTGAGCGGTCCCGACGCCGTCAATCCGGTGGAAACCACCTGCAAGATGAAGCGCCCGGCCTGACCGGCGCCCGGGCCGGCCCGCCCAGGGCCGGCCTTGTTCTCCCCTTAAGCCTTAGACGCCCCGCCCGCGCGCCTTGCGCCACGCCGGCAAGGGCGGTGCATGCCAGCGTTCTGGCCACAGAAAGGTATTCGTATGGAATTTTTTATCGTGTCGCTTTTGAACGGCAGCATCTACGGTTTGCTGCTGTTCATGGTTTCGGCGGGACTGACCCTGATTTTCGGCATGATGGGCGTGCTCAACTTCGCCCACACGTCCTTCTACATGATAGGCGCCTACCTGGCCTACACGCTGCAGAAAAGCGTGGGCTTCTGGCCCGCCATCATCATCTCCCCCATCCTGGTCGGGCTGATCGGCGCGTTCGTGGAGCGCTACATGCTGCGCCGCGTGCACCGCTACGGCCATGGCCACCAGCTGCTGCTGACCTTCGGCATCTCCTTCATCGCCACGGAAGCCATCAAGCTGTTCTACGGCAACTATCCCGTGGACTACCGCGTGCCTGCGGAGCTGAACTTCTCGGCCTTTTCCATCTTCGGCACCGACTATCCCTTCTACCGTCTGCTGATCGGCGGCGTCTCGCTGCTGATGTTCGGCCTGGTCTACCTGCTGCTGACCAAGACGCGCGTGGGCATCGTGGTGCGCTCGGCCATCTACAAGCCGCGCATGGTCGAGGCCCTGGGCCATAACGTGCCCATGGTGTTCATGGGCGTGTTCGGCGTGGGCGCGGGCCTGGCCGGCCTGGCCGGCGCCGTGGCCGGCGCCTTCTACACCACCAATCCCAACATGGCCCTGGAGCTGGGCGTGCTGGTGTTCGTGGTCGTGGTGGTGGGCGGCCTGGGCTCGCTGGGCGGCGCCATGCTGTCTTCGTTGATCATCGGCCTGGTCTCGTCCTTCTCGGTGGGCATTGACTGGAGCCTGGCGGACCTGCTGGGCCTGTTCGGCGCCGGCGACTGGGCCCGGGAAGCGGGCGGGCTGCTGACGCTGAAGGTCTCGTCCCTGTCCGCGACCATTCCGTTCCTGCTGATGTTGCTGGTCTTGTTAGTGCGTCCATCGGGCCTGATGGGCAACCGGGAGTAGTGCCTTGAAACGTTCTCTGCTTATCCTGCTCGTTCTGGCGCTCGCCCTGTTCGCCGCGCCGTACTACCTGAGCGCCTCGTTGCTGAATGCGGCCATCCAGATGCTGATCGCCGTGCTGTTCGCCACGGCTTTCAATGTGCTGGCCGGCCAGGGCGGCATGCTGTCCTTCGGCCATTCCGCCTACTTCGCCATCGGCACCTTCGCCACCATCCACGCCATGAATGCGGTGGAGGGCATGGGCCTGCTGCCCACGCCCCTGCTGCCGCTGATCGGCGCCCTGGGCGGCTGCCTGCTGGGCCTGGTGGCCGGCTGGTTCTCCACCCAGCGCAGCGGCGTGTATTTTTCCATGATCACCCTGGCCCTGGCCGAGCTGCTGCATGCCCTGGCCCCGCACCTGAAAGACGTGTTCGGCGGGGAAGGCGGCGTATCCGCCATGCGCATGCCGGCCTGGGGCTTTGATTTCGGCGATTCCATCCAGGTGTACTACATGACCCTGGCGTGGGTGCTGCTGGCCGTGGCCCTGCTGTTCTACTTCACCCGCACGCCGCTGGGCCGCCTGTGCAACGGCCTGCGCGAGAACACCAACCGCCTGCGCTTCCTGGGCTACAACGTGCACACGCTGCGCGTGCTGGTGTTCACCGTATCCGCGACCTTCACCGGCCTGGCCGGCGGCCTGCAGGCGCTGAACAACGAAGCGGCCAACTACGTGCTGTTCGACATGACACTGTCCACCCAGGCGGTGCTCAATTCCTACATCGGCGGCATAGGCAGCTTCTTCGGCCCCGCCATGGGCGCGGCCGTGATGAGCTTCTTCGGCTACGCCGTGTCCGACATGACCCGCTCCTGGCTGCTGTACCAGGGGATCATCTTCGTGCTGGTCATGATGTTCCTGCCGGCCGGCCTGTTCAGCATCGTTCAGTGGTGGCACCGCGGCCGCGAGCGCCATTCCATGGCCACGCGCTTCGCTTTCCTGCTGGGCTGGCTGGCGGGCATCCTGGTTGCGGGCGCCGGCGTGGTGTTCGGCGTGGAGCTGCTGGAGCGCATCCTGGGCCAGGACTACCAGGCGCGCCTGGGCGCCGGCGGCGACTGGCCCGCCGTGACCGTGTTCGGCCAGGACTGGCTGCCCGGCGCCGCCACGACCTGGCTGCTGCCCGTGGCGCTGATCCTGATCGGCACCGCCATCACGGTCGGCCTGACCCGCAAATGGCACGCCATCAACGAGGAGTGACCGCCATGACCCAATCCGCACAACGCATCGCGCTGACCCTGACCGATGTCAACAAGCACTTCGGCGAGGCGCACATCATCCGCGGCGTCAACCTGCAGCTCATCGAGGGCGAACGCCACGCCATCATCGGGCCCAACGGCGCGGGCAAGTCCACGCTGTTCCACCTGATCTCGGGCTATTTCCATCCCACCTCGGGCCGGATCCTGCTGGGCGACAAGCCCATCCACGACATGGAGCCGCGCCTGATCAACCGCCAGGGCCTGGCGCGTTCCTTCCAGATCACCAATGTGTTTCCCGGACTGAGCGTGTTCGAGAACCTGCGCCTGGGCGTGATGCGCCGCCACGGCCTGGACTACAACTTCTGGCGCCGCGTCTCCACGATGCGCGCTGTCAATCAGGAAGCCGAGCAGCTGCTCGAGCGCGTGCGCCTGACGGCGCACCGCGACACCCTGTCGGGCGAACTGAGCTATTCCGAACAGCGTTCGCTGGAGATCGGCATCGCCCTGGCCTCCGAGCCCAAGGTGCTGCTGCTGGACGAACCCATGGCCGGCATGTCGCGCGAAGAGACCGACTACACCACGCAACTGATCAAGGATCTGAGCCAGGGGCGTTCGCTGATGATCGTGGAGCACGACATGGACGTCGTCTTCTCCCTGAGCGACCGCATCAGCGTGCTGGTCTACGGCCAGATCATCGCCACGGGCACGCCCGAGGAAATCCGCAACAACAAGCTGGTCCAGGAAGCCTACCTGGGCACGGAGGTACAGGCATGACATCGACGCCTTCCCAACCTTTGCTGTCGGTCCAGGGCCTGCACGCCCACTACGGCAAGAGCCACATCCTGCACGGCGTGAGCTTCGATGTAGGCGAGCGCGAAGTGGTCAGCCTGCTGGGCCGCAACGGCACGGGCCGCTCGACCACCCTCAAGGCCATCATGGGCATGCTCAAGCCCAGCGCGGGCAGCGTCACGCTGGCCGGCAAGGAGCTGGCCGGCAAGTCCGCCTACCAGATCGCGCGCGCCGGCGTGGCCTTCGTTCCCGAGGAGCGCGATGTCTTCGGCAACCTGAGCGTGGAAGAGAACCTGGTCATGGGCATGCAGCCGCCGCGCAACGACGCGCCCAGCTGGACCATGGAGCAGATGTTCGACTTCTTCCCGCGCCTGAAGGAGCGCCGCAACACCCAGGCCGGCAATCTGTCCGGCGGCGAGCAGCAGATGCTGACCATGTGCCGCTCCCTGCTGGGCAATCCCCGCCTGATCCTGATCGACGAGCCTACCGAAGGGCTGGCGCCCAAGATCGTGACCGTCGTGGGCGAAGCCATCGAAGAGATCCACCGGCGCGGGGTGTCGGTGATCCTGGTCGAGCAGAAGCTGACCATCGCCATGAAGATTTCGACCGGCGTGTGCGTGCTGGGCCACGGCAACGTGGTGTTCCAGGGCACGCCGGACGCCTTGCTGGACAACCCCCAACTACTGAAAGACTGGTTAGCTGTATGAGCACGAGCATGTCGTTGGACACCCTGGCGCGCCTGGCGCAGGGCAAAACATTCCTGGACCTGAAGGACAAGGTCGTCCTGATCACGGGCGCGGGCAGCGGGATAGGCCTGGCCACCGCGCTGGCCTTCGCGGCCAACGGCGCGCAGGTGGCGCTGCTGGACATCAACGCCGCCAACCTGGAGGCCGCGCGCGGCCAGATCCTGGAGGTCGCGCCGCAAGCCGTGGCCAGCACCTGGCTGGCCGGGGTCAACGACGAAGCCGCCGTCCAGGCGGTCATCGACGGCATCGTGGGCCGGCACGGCCGGCTGGACGTGCTGATCAACAATGCTGGCATATCCATGAACATGCCCACGCTGGAGCTGTCCGGCGAGAACTGGCGCAAGGCCATGGACATCAACGTCAACGGCGTCTTCTACTGCGCGCAGGCCGCCGGCCGCCGCATGCTGGAGCAGGGCTCGGGCACGATCCTGAACCTGTCGTCCATGTACGGCGTGGTGGCCGCGCCCAATCGCGCCGCCTACTGCACCAGCAAGGCCGCCGTGGCCATGCTGACCAAGGTGCTGGCCATCGAATGGGCCGCCTCGGGCCTGCGCGTCAACGCCATCGCCCCGGGCTACATCAAGACCGCGCTGGTGGAGGAACTGTGCAAGGCGGGCCGCATGGACCTGGAGGCGCTCAGCAAGCGCACGCCCATGGGCCGCATCGGCGAGCCGCAGGAGATCGCCGCCCTGGCGCTCTTCCTGGCCTCCGACCAGTCCTCCTTCATCAATGGCCAGGTCATCGTGGCCGACGGAGGCTGGTCCTCCTACAGCTACATCTGAGCCGCACGAACACCCTACCCAAGAGAATACTCATGCCAGAAATTACTTCTTTGCAATCCGGCGCGCAGTGGGTCGAATTCCGCGTGACCGACGAGGACTGGAAAAAAGCCGATCCGGCCCTGCTGGGCACGCTGCTGACGCACGTGCACATGATCCGCGCCTTCGAGGAGACCGTGGTGGAACTGGCCATGGAAGGCCTGGTGCATGGCCCCGCGCACTCCAGCATCGGCCAGGAAGGCGGGGCGGCCGGCTCGCTGGTGCAACTGAAGACCGCCGACCAGATCAACGGCTCGCACCGCGGCCACCATCAGTTCCTGAGCAAGGCGCTGGCCCATCTGCAGCCCGCCGGCTTTGATCCCAAGGCCGAGCTGAGCCCTGCCGTGGACGCGCTGCTGCAGCGCACGCTGGCCGAGATCCTGGGCCTGGCCCAGGGCTTTTGCAAGGGCCGCGGCGGCTCCATGCACCTGCGCTGGGACGAGGCGGGCGTGCTGGGCACCAACGCCATCGTGGGCGGCGGCATTCCGCTGGCCGCCGGCGCCGCCTGGGCGCACAAGCATGCCGGCACCGATGCCGTGGCCGTGACCTATTTTGGCGACGGCGCCGTGAACATCGGCTCCGCGCTGGAGACCATGAACCTGGCAGCCGCCTGGAAGCTGCCGCTGTGCTTCTTCATCGAGAACAATCGCTACGCCGTGTCCACCAATGTGGAAGAGTCCACCGCCGAGCCGCGCTTGTCGGCCCGCGGCCAGGCCTTCAACATCCCCAGCTGGAAAGTGGACGGCATGAATCCGCTGGCCGTGCACCTGGCCATGGAGCAGGCGGTCGAGCACATGCGCGCCGGCAAGGGCCCCACCATCGTGGAAGCGGACCTGTACCGCTTCTACCATCAGAACGGCGGCTTCCCCGGCAGCGCCTTCGGCTACCGCAGCAAGGAAGAAGAGCAGCAGTGGCGCGAGCGCGACCCGCTGGACCTGATGGGCCGCAAGATGCAGGAGCTGGGCCTGATCAGCGCCGACGAGGTTGCGCAACTGCGCGCCCGCATCCAGGCGTCCATGAAGCAGGCCGTGGCCGCCCTGGTCGAGGCCGATCCGGCCGGCAAGAAGAACAAGCGCCGCATCCGCCCCGAACTGTGGCCCGAGCCCGGTTTCCGCGACGTGGGCCTGCGCGGCGACCTGAGCGAACTGGAAGGCGTACGCACCGAAGAACAGGCCACCTTTTCCGGCCAGCTGCAGGAGCGCAAATTCATCGATGTCGTGGCCGACGTCATGGGCCGCCGCATGGAGACCGACCCCGGCGTGGTCGTGATGGGCGAGGACGTGCACCGGCTGAAAGGCGGCACCAACGGCGCCACGCGCGGCCTGGCCGAGCGTTTCCCGGACCGCATCCTGGGCACGCCCATCAGCGAGAATGCCTTCGCCGGCCTGGGCGGCGGCCTGGCCATGGACGGCCGCTACCGTCCCGTGGTCGAGTTCATGTACCCCGACTTCATGTGGGTGGCGGCCGACCAGGTGTTCAACCAGATCGGCAAGGCCCGCCACATGTTCGGCGGCGACATGGCCGTGCCCCTGGTGCTGCGCAGCAAGGTGGCCATGGGCAGCGGCTACGGTTCGCAGCACTCCATGGACCCGGCCGGCATCTACGCCACCAGCCCCGGCTGGCGCATCGTGGCCCCGTCCACGCCTTTCGACTACGTGGGCCTGATGAACGCCGCCCTGAAGCTGAACGACCCCGTGCTGGTCATCGAACACGTGGACCTGTACGCCTCCTCGGGCCTGGCTCCCGTGGACGATCTGGACTACTGCCTGCCCTTCGGCAAGGCGGCCGTGCGCCGCGAAGGCCAGGCCGTGACGGTGCTGACCTACCTGTCCATGGTCCAGCACACGCTGGAGGCCGTGGAGCAGACCGGCGTGGACGCCGAAGTCATCGACCTGCGCTGGCTGGACCGCGCCAGCCTGGACTGGGACACCATCGGCCAAAGCATCCGCAAGACCAACAATGTGCTGATTGTCGAGCAGGGTTCGGTGGGCACGTCCTACGGCGGCTGGCTGGCCGACGAGATCCAGCGCCGCTTCTTCGACTGGCTGGACCAGCCCATCCAGCGCGTGACCGGCGGCGAAGCCTCCCCCAGCATCTCCAAGGTGCTCGAGCGCGCCGCCTGCGCCCGCACGGAAGAAGTCGTGGAAGGCCTGGAGCGCGTGATGCGCGAACAAGGACTGTGATCATGAACATGAAGATGGTTTCCCCCCTGGAAGTGGGCATCAGCTGCCGCGACCTGCCGGCCCTGCGCCGCTTCTACGAAGACGTGCTGGACTTCCAGTTCGTCAGCGAATTCGTGGTGCCGGCCGACAAGGCCCGCGCCGCCGCCATGTCGGCCGCTGGCTACACCGTGGTCCGCCTGCAGACGTCCTACGGCGAGCGCATCAAGCTGATCCAGGCCGTGGAGGCGGGCGAGCTGCCCGCGCCCACCGAATGGATCCTGGATCGGCCCACCTCGTCCTACCTGACCTTCATCGTCGCGGACATCGACGCCGCCATCGCCCGCCTGCAGGCGGCCGGCGCCTCGTTCATGACGGGGCCCGGACGCATCGAGGTGCGACCCGGCGTGTACCTGGCCTTCTGCCGCGACCCCGAAGGCAATGTGCTGGAGCTGGTGGAATACGCCGACATCCGCGAATACCGAAACGACCTGGACAAGAGGAACTGAAGTCATGGCCACTGTATTGACAATGCCCGGCGTGGCGACGGGCGACGACGGCGCCCTCATCGTGGCCTGGAGCAAGCAGGAAGGCGAGGCCGTCGCCGTGGGCGACGTGCTGCTGGAGATCGAGACCGAGAAGGCCATCGTCGAAATGAATGCGGAAAGCGCCGGCGTGCTGGCCCGCATCCTGGTGCCCGCCGGCCGGACGGCCGAGGTGGGCGCGCCCATCGGCGTGCTGCTGGCCCAGGGCGAAGGCGATGCCCAATTGCAGGCCGCCCTGGCCGGCGTGGATGCGGAAGCGGCCGCGGGCGAGGCCGCTCCTGCCGCGGCGCCTGCCGCTGAAGCGGCTCCCGCGGCGGCGTCCGCTCCCGTTGCGGCGGTTCAGGCCGGCGGGCGCATCTTCGCCAGCCCCCTGGCGCGCCGCCTGGCCCGCGAGGCCAATCTGGACCTGGCCGCGCTGAGCGGCAGCGGCCCGCGCGGCCGCATCATCAAGCGCGACGTGCTGCAGGCGCAGAGCGCCGCCCGTCCCGTGGCAGCGCCTGCTCCCGTTGCGGCGCCTGCCGCCGCTCCTGTCGCGGCCGCCCCGGCCGCCGGCAATTACACCGACGTGCCGCACAGCGCCATGCGCCGCACCATTGCGCGCCGCCTGACCGAGAGCAAGTCCAGCGTGCCGCATTTCTACCTGCGCGCCGACTGCCGCATGGACGCGCTGCTGGCGCTGCGCGCCCAGGTCAACGCCGCCGCGCCGCGCAAGGTGTCGGTGAACGATTTCATCATCAAGGCCGTGGCCGCCGCGCTGCGCGAAATGCCCGAGATGAACGTGAGCTGGACCGATGAGGCCCTGCGCCAGTACAAGGACGTGGACATTTCCGTAGCCGTGTCCACCGACACCGGCCTGCTGACCCCCGTGGTCAAGGGCGCGGACCGCGCATCCATTTCCGACATCAGCCGCAGCGTGGCCGACCTGGCCGAGCGCGCCCGCGCCGGCAAGCTGCAGCCCGCCGAGTATCAGGGCGGCAGCTTCACCATCAGCAATCTGGGCATGTTCGGCGTGGACGAGTTCGCCGCCATCATCAATCCCCCGCAGGCCGCCATCCTGGCCGTGGGCGCGGCCAGCCAGCGCGTGATTGTCGAGGACGGCCAGATGGCCATCGCCCAGATGATGACCGTGACCCTGTCCGTGGACCACCGCGCCATCGACGGCGCCCTGGCGGCCCGCTGGCTGGGCGTGTTCAAGCGCATCGTCGAAAACCCCTTGTCCGCGCTGATCTGAGACTGCCATGGCTGAACAGAATTTCGATGCAGTGGTGGTGGGCGGCGGCCCCGGCGGCTATGTGGCCGCCATCCGCGCCGCCCAGCTGGGCCTGCGCACCGCCGTGGTGGAAAAAGCCCATATGGGCGGCATCTGCCTGAACTGGGGCTGCATCCCCACCAAGGCCCTGCTGCGTTCGGCCGACGTGCTGCGCCTGATGACGCAGTCCAGCGGCTTCGGCATACAGGCGCAAGGCGTCAGCGTGGACCTGCAGGCCGTCGTGGCGCGGTCGCGCTCGGTGTCCGCGCAGCTGCAGCGCGGCGTGAGCCACCTGATGAAGAAGAACGGCGTGACCGTGCTCAACGGTCACGGCCGGCTGGCCGGCCGCCAGGCGGGCCGGAACCGCCTGAGCGTGCGCACCGAGTCCGGCGAGCAGACCGTGCTGGCGCGCCACGTGATCCTGGCCACGGGCGCGCGCGCCCGCAGCCTGCCCGATTTTCCCGTGGACGGGCAGTCGGTCTGGAGCTATCGCGAAGCGCTGGTCCCCAAGGCCGTGCCCACGCGCCTGGCCGTGATCGGCGCCGGCGTCATCGGCATCGAATTCGCGAGCTTCTACCGCGCCATGGGCGCGCAGGTGCGCGTCATCGAGATGGGCGATCGCATCCTGGCGGCCGAGGACGAGGAAGTGTCCGCCCACGTGGCCGCGTCCCTGAAGAAGGACGGCATCGAGCTGCACACCGGCACGCGCATCGTCGCCAGCGGCAGGCAAGCCGACGGCAGCTGGAAGCTGGATTTGCAGGGTCCCGGCGCGGCGCAGAGCGTGCAGGCCGACGTGGTGCTGGTGGCCGCCGGCATCGTGGGCAATGTGGAAGAGCTGGGCCTGGAGGGCACGGCCGTCAAGGTGGACCGCAGCCACATCGTGACCGACGCCTTCTGCGCGACCGGCGAGCCCGGCGTGTACGCCATCGGCGACGTGGCCGGCGCGCCCTGGCTGGCGCACAAGGCCTCGCACGAGGCCGTGATCTGCGTGGAGCACATCGCCGGGCTGAACCCCGCGCCGCTGAACGCCGACGCCATTCCGGCCTGCACCTACAGCCATCCGCAGGTGGCGCACGTGGGCCTGACCGAAACGCAGGCCAAGGCCGGCGGGCGCGCCGTGCGCGTGGGCCGCTTCCCCTTCGCGGCCAACGGCAAGGCGCTGGCCATGGGCTCGACCGAGGGCTTCGTCAAGGTGATCTTCGACGAGCAGAGCGGCGAGCTGCTGGGCGCGCACATGGTGGGCGATGAAGTGACCGAGATGATCCAGGGCTACGCCATCGCCATGGGCCTGGAGACCACGGAAGAGGACCTGATGCACACGGTCTTCGCCCACCCGACCCAGTCCGAGGCCATGCACGAAGCCGTGCTGGCCGCCTACGGCCGGGCGCTACACATTTAATGTCATCCCGCCGGCCGGGCCGGCACAAGGAAAGCGAAATGCTGCAACTGAAACGAATGGAATTGCTGCGCCAGCAGGCGTACATCAATGGCCGATGGGCGGATGCCGACTCGGGCCAGAGCATCGCGGTGAGCAATCCGGCCACGGGCGAGCAGATCGGCACCATTCCCAAGATGGGCGCCGAGGAAACCCGCCGCGCCATCGAGGCCGCCAACCAGGCCTGGGCCGGCTGGCGCGCCCTGACGGCCAAGGCCCGCGCCGTCATCCTGCGCCGCTGGTTCGACCTGGTCATGGCGAACCAGGAGGACCTGGCACGCATCATGACGGCCGAGCAGGGCAAGCCCCTGGCCGAGTCCATGGGCGAGATCGCCTACGGCGCCTCCTACCTGGAGTGGTACGGCGAGGAAGCCAAGCGCGCCTACGGCGACACCATTCCCGGACCGGCGGGCGATCGCCGCATCGTGGTCACCAAGGAGCCGGTGGGCGTGTGCGCGGCCATCACCCCCTGGAACTTCCCCTCGTCCATGATCACCCGCAAGGTGGGCGCGGCCCTGGCGGCCGGCTGCACCATCGTGGTCAAGCCCGCCACCCAGACGCCGTACTCCGCCTTCGCCCTGGCCGCCCTGGCCGAAGAGGCCGGCGTGCCCGCGGGCGTGTTCTCGGTCATCACCGGCTCGGCCTCGGCCATCGGCGGCGAGATGACCAGCAATCCGCTGGTGCGCAAGGTCAGCTTCACCGGCTCGACCGAGATCGGCCGCCTGCTGATGCAGCAGAGCGCCGCGCAGATCAAGAAGATCTCGCTGGAGCTGGGCGGCAATGCGCCTTTCATCGTGTTCGAGGACGCGGACCTGGACGCCGCCGTGGAGGGCGTGCTGGCCAGCAAGTTCCGCAACATGGGCCAGACCTGCGTCTGCGCCAACCGCCTGTACGTGCATGACAAGGTGTATGACGCATTCGCCGAAAAACTGGTGGCGGCCGTGTCGCGCCTGAAGGTGGGCAACGGCATGGACGAAGGCGTGCTGCAAGGCCCGCTGGTCGAGCAGGCCGCCGTGGACAAGGTGCGCGAGCATATAGCTGACGCCGTCTCCAAGGGTGCGCGCGTGCTGCTGGGCGGCCAGTCCCATGAGCTGGGCGGCTTGTTCTTCCAGCCCACCGTGGTGGCCGACGTCACCCCGGACATGAAGGTCGCCAAGGAAGAGACCTTCGGCCCGCTGGCGCCGCTGTTCCGCTTCAGCACGGAAGAAGAGGTCATCGCCATGGCCAACGACACCGAGTTCGGCCTGGCCTCCTACTTCTACAGCCGCGACATCGGCCGCGTCTGGCGCGTGGCCGAGGCCCTGGAATACGGCATGGTCGCCATCAATTCCGGCCTGCTGTCCAACGAGGCCGCGCCTTTCGGCGGCGTGAAGCAATCCGGCCTGGGCCGCGAAGGCTCGCACTATGGCCTGGACGACTACATGGTCGTCAAATACATGCTGATGGGCGGCATCTGAGTTTTTCCGCAGTACTGCAGCCAGACCTTGGCCCGCGCATTGCGCGGGCTTTTTTTTCGGCGCTTCATTGTTTATCGGGACGTTTCGATACTGGCTGTGTTTTTTGGGCCAAGCAGGGAAAAGTCTCGGTTTTCTTGAGGGGGGCCTGGACGGGCCGGCTTGGCTGGGTCCTTCGCCCGTGCTGCGCACGGGTTCCCTTGTCAGCACGCCGGGGCGGGCGGGTCGTGAACTCGGAGCGCGATTCGTCCCCCGGACGAACCGCAAGCGCGCTCCTCGAACAGCACGCCCCTTGCCTCCCGCCCCAACGTGCTGCCTGCGGCGAAGTCCCTGACTCGCCCGCCGGCCCGCCCAGGCCCCCCTCAAGAAAACAGCATCGCTTTGCTTGGCCCAAACAGCGCTGGGCCAGCGCCATCAAGACCTGCGGTGCAGGTTCCCAAGGTCACGATGCGGTAAGACGTTTCTCATCGGCGACGCTTCTATCGGGTGATCGATGAGATAGTTATTGTGAGCCGTTCGAGAAGCCCGGGGGACAGACAGGGCGGGTCAGGCTGCTTGCCGCAGGCGGGGAATTGCGCAGGGAGGCAAGCGTCCTTCTGTTCGAGTGGGACGCTTGTGTCTCGTCCGGGGGACGAGACACCCCACGAGTTAAGGACGCGCCCGGAGCAATACCCCGACCAGGGCACCGGTGCGCAGCACCGGCAAGCGGCCAGCCCAGACTGTCCCCCGGGCTTCTCGAACGGCGTCTTCACAAAGACCATCTCTGCTATCGGTCAGCCGATACTTTTCATGGAGCGTGCGATTGGCTTTCCATGTTCAAAGCAGTGCTCAGGAAGGCGCGCCCCAATCCGCCTTCAGGACGAAGCCGCTTCGATCTTCAAGCCGGCCTTTTGCCAGCCATCGAAACCCGCTTCGAAACGGCGCGCATCGTAGCCGCCGGCGCGCAGGGCCTGGACGGCTTCGGCCGACAGCACGCAGTACTGGCCGCGGCAGTAGGCCACGATATGGCGGCCGGGCGGCAGCTCCCCCAGGCGGCTTTCCAGCACATCCAGCGGGATGTTGAGCGCTCCGGGCAGATGGCCCTGCTCGAACTCGTCCTGCGGGCGCACGTCCAGCACCAGGGTGTCGTCCATCTGCATGCGCTCCAGCAAATCCTTCAGGGCAATGGCCTCCAGCCCTTCAGGACCATTGCGGCTGTCCTGGACCAGGGCTTGAATCTCCGCATGGCGGAAATCCACATAAGCCTGCAAGGCGTCCACGATATCCACGATGGGGCCGGGGGCCAGGCGGTAGAACACATGTTTGCCCTCGCGCCGCGTCTGCACCATGCCGGCGCGCTTGAGCACCTGCAGGTGCTGCGATGCATTGGCGATCGCCATGCCGCACAGCTCGGCCAGACGCTCGACGGGCTGCTCGCCGTGTTCGACGTGACGCAGCAGGACGAGACGGTGCGGATGGCCCAGGGTCTTGGCGACCTCGGCCAGATCCAGGCTTTTATCCAGGGGCAGGCTTGACGGTTTCATGGCGAAAAGTCTAGCATCAATCTACAATTCAATCATTCAATTGAATGAATTTAATTTGGTCGAAACGGACCGTCCCTGCGCGAGCGGCCCGCCGGCGGGCTGCTTGCCCTGCACAGTCATCAGACATCGGCCTGTTCAGCCGATGCGAACGGGAGTGGATGAAACATGAACGCAACCTGGTCTTTCTTGCTGCAGTCGGCGCTGATCGGCGCAGGGGCCACCCTGGTCATGGATGCCTGGGCGTGGCTGTTGAAGCGGCTGTTCGGCGCCCCATCGCTCAATTACGCCATGGTGGGCCGTTGGGCGGCGCATCTGCCGCGCGGCCGCCTGATGCACGAAAGCATTGCCAAGGCCGCGCCGGTCGCCGGCGAGGCGGTGCTGGGCTGGGGCGTGCATTATCTGGTCGGCGTGGTCTTTGCTGCCGTGCTGCTGGCTCTGGCCGGGCCGGACTGGCTGCGCGCCCCGACGTTTCTGCCCGCGCTGGCCTGGGGGGTGTTCACCGTGGCCGCGCCCTTTCTGGTGCTGCAGCCCGGCATGGGGGCCGGCTTTTTCGCTTCCCGCACGCCGCAGCCCAGCGTGGCGCGCCTGCGCAGCCTGATGGCGCACGCCTCCTTCGGCGCGGGCCTCTACATTGCCGCCTGGCTGTATTCGCGCTTTTTGGCCTGAGGCCGGCGCCTTCCCGTTTTTTCTGTTCCCGAGGTATCGCCAACATGATCAGCATTCTGACCAACGATAATTTCGACCGCGCCGTCACCCCCATGCCCGGGCTGCACGTCGTGCGCTTCTGGGCCGAATGGTGCGGCCCCTGCCGCATGATGGCGCCCCTGTATGCGCAGGCCGCGCGCGACATGCAGGAGCAGGCTCATTTCGCGGAGGTGGACATCGATGCGGCGCCTGAGCTGGCCAGCCGCTTTCGCGTGCAAAGCATCCCCACGGTGCTGCTGTTCAAGGACGGGAAAGTGCTGGATCGGATGACCGGCGCCGGCAGCAAGGCCGCCATCGAGGCCTTTGTGTCGCGGCATCTGAATTGAGGGCGCCGGCGGAGCGGACCGGCTCTATCCACAGATGAATTCCAGCTCGCCCAGACCGTCCACGGCGGCCTGGATCAGGTCGCCGGGCGCGGCCCGCAGCATGGGCAGACAGGAGCCGGTGATGACGACCTGACCCTGGCGCAGTCCGCCGCCGTGGCGGCTGCCCTGGTTGGCCAGCCACAGCAGCAGCCGCATCGGGTCGCCGGCCGGGTTCTGGCTGGGACCCTGCAGGGGCGGCTGGCCGCCTACTTGCAAGCGGACACATGCGGGGTTCAGCAGACGAGGGTCGCGGGCGGGCGCGCCCCTGGATTGGTAGACCAGCGCGCCATGGCTGGCCAGATCGGCCAGCGTGGACAGCCGTCCCACCTTGTCGCGCGCGGCAAAGCGCGACTCCACCATTTCCACCGCCACGCAGACCTGGCTGACGGCGCTCCACACCTGTTCGGCGTCGTAGGGACCGTCCTCGACGGGCAGGTCGCGGGCCATCACCACGCCGATCTCCACTTCCACGCCGCGTTCGGACAAGCCGTCGCCGGGAAGCCGGCCGGGATCGGCATGCCGGTGGCGCAGGGGCAGGGGCGCGCAGGTGGGCGGGGCGGCCGGCGCGGCGGCGCCCACCTTCCAGCCGCCGACAGGGCCCAGCGCCGTCATCTGCAAGGCCTGTATGACATAGGCGTGCTCAAAGGAGGCGGGACGCAGCGCATCGGGCCAGTCGAGAATGGGCGCATCCAGGCGGCGCGCCTCCAGCAGGCGCTGCGCGGCGGCCAGGCAGTCGGGGTAGTGCGGCGAGTCCATGGCGGCTCACCAGCCCAGCAGGCAGCGGCCCAGCGCCGCAGCCACCGTCGCCTGCGTAGGCTCCACCACGGCGATGCCCAGCGCCTGCTCCAGGGCCTCGCGCTGGCCGGCCATGCCGGCGCAGCCCAGCACCACGACGTCGGCGCCGTGCTCGTCGCGCAGGCGCCGGCCCACTTGCGTCAGCCGCTGCAAGGTTTTGCCTTGATCGACCAGCTCGGCCACCCCCATGTCGATGGCCAGGTCGGCGGCCAGCCTGTCCGTCACGCCCATGGCGCCGAAGTAACGCAGGTGGCGCGGGATGGAGGCCGACAGAATGGACAGCACCCCGAAGCGCTGGCCCATGCCAAGAGCGGTCAGCACGCCGGTCTCGGCGATGCCCAGCACCGGCACGTCCACGGCTTCGCGCAGCGTGTACAGGCCGGGGTCGCTGAAGCAGGCCACCACGTAGGCCGCGGCCTGGTCCCGCAGGCTCAGGGCCTGGGCGCGCAGGTGCGGGACCAGCGCGTCTATGTCGGTCTGGCTCTGCACGCCGGGCGGGCCTTCGGGCAGGCGCAGGCAGGTGATGACGGGCCCATCCGCCAGGCGCAGGGGCTGGACGGCGCGGTCCAGGCCGTCGGTCACCGCCTGGCTGGAGTTGGGGTTCAGGACGTAGATATGCGTACGACGATTCATGGTGTGCCTGCCGTGTCGTGGGCGCCGGGCCCGGGATATTGGGTATATTTTTCGGATTGGAAGCGGCCTTGAAGGCCGAGGTACCAGTCGGAGCCATGCAGCCGCCCGATGGGATCGTAGGCGTCCATGTCGATGCGCCCCTCCGGCGTCAGGATACGGTCGCTGCAGTGCAGATGGACGATTTCGCCGATGACGATGTGGCGCAGCGGCCCCAGGTCCAGCGCGGTGTGTAGGCGGCACTCGAACTGCACGGGCGACTGGGCGATGCGCGGCGGGCGCACCTGCCGGCTGGGGGCCAGGTCCAGGCCGGCGTCCGGGTGCTCGGCCTGGTCCGGCGGGTAGGGGATGCCGCAGATGTTCATGGCCCGCGCCATGGAGGCGCTGATCAGGTTGACCACGAACTGCCCGCCGGCCAGGATGTTGCGCGTGGTGTCCTTCAGCCCGTCGGGCGAGTGCGGATCGTGCTCCAGGCCCAGCGCCACCACCGGCGGCTCCGAGCCCATCACATTGAAGAAGCTGAAGGGCGCGGTATTGACGCGGCCCAGCCCGTCGCAGGTGGTGACCAGCGCGATGGGACGCGGCAGCACGGTGTTGACCAGCAGCCGGTAGCGCTCCCGTTCGCTCAGTTGGTCGCAGCGCCAGTCCATGTCAGCTCTCCAGGGCCCGGTCCAGCATCACGATGGTCTGGTAGAGCACGCGCGCGCCGTCCAGCAGCTGTTCGGGCGTGATGGACTCCTCGGGACAATGGCTGCGCCCGTTCAGGCAGGGAATGAAGATCATGCCCATGGGGCCGCTGCCGGCCATGTAGACGGCGTCGTGGCCGGCGCCGCTGGGCATGGTCATGCTGCGGTAGCCCAGCGAGGCGGCGGCTTCGCTGATCACGCGCATCACGCCGGGATGGCAGTCCGTCGGCCGGGCCAGGCTGACCTGGGCGGCCTCCAGGCCCAGCCCCATGGCCTCGATCCCGGGCCGCAGCTCCTCCAGCAATTCGCGGGTGAAGGACTCCATGATGTCCTGGCGGTCGCTGCGCACCTCCACCATCATTTCCACGCGGCCGGGAACGGCGTTGGACGCGTTGGGCGTCAGGTTCAGATTGCCGATGGTGGCCACCACGTAGTCGGGGCCGCCCAGGTAGGCGCGCGCCTTGCGGTCCACGGCGCCGATGATCAGGCTGGCGCCCACCAGCGCATCGCGCCGTATGTCCATGGGCGTGGTGCCGGCATGATCGGGGCGGCCTTCGACGATGAGGCGATGCCGGCAGATGCCCACGATGTTGCTGACCACGCCGATGGGAAGCCGGCGGGATTCCAGCACGGGCCCCTGCTCGATGTGCAGCTCCACGAAGGCCGCCGTGTCGCCCGGCGCGCGCCGAACCCGGTCCAGCTCCCCGGGCCGCCCGCCGATGCGGGCGATGCCCTGGGCCAGCGTCTCACCCTGGGGATTGCGCTCGGCCAGCATGGCGGCGCTCAGCACCCCGCCCATGGCGCGGCTGCCCACGCAGGACACGCCGTAGTCGCTGGGTTCTTCGGACAGGAAGTCCACCACTTCGAAGGGGTGATCCAGTTCCACGCCCTGTTCGTCCAGGCAGCGCGCCACTTCCAGGCCGGCCAGCACGCCGATGATTCCGTCGTAGCGCCCGCCGTACATGACCGTGTCGCAATGCGAGCCCGTCGTGATGGGGGCCAGGCCGGGCTTGCGGCCTTCGCGCCGGCCGATCAGGTTGCCGGCCGCATCCACGTGCACCGTCAGGCCCGCCTGCTCGAACTGCGCCTGCAGCCACTGGCGCGACTGCATGAACAGTTCGGAGAAGGCGCGCCGCGTCCAGGGTTGGTCGGGCAGGGTGAACCTGGCCAGTTCCTGGGTGCTGCGCCACAGGCGCTCCTGGTTCAGCAAGGGCATGGCCGGGCTCATGACAGCTCGCCTGCCTTGTGGGGGCGGATGAACTGGCCGTCGCCCGCCGCGTTGCGCACCGCTTTTCCGTCCCAGGCGAGCTGGCCGCGCACGTAGGTGGCCTGCACGCGCACGTGGAATTCGCGGTCCTCGAAGGAGCTCCAGGTCACCGCCGATAAACTGGTGGAGGGATCGAAACGGTAGGTTTCGGGCTTGAGGATCACGATGTCGGCGTCCGCGCCCACGTTCAGCGAACCCTTGCGATGCTCCAGCAGGAAATGCTGGGCCGGGCCCCAGCAAAGCTGCTTGACCACCATGGTGGGCGAGATGCCGTGCTCGGCGCAGCCGGTCCAGAAAGCCGGCAGCAGCGTTTCCAGGCCGGGCCCGCCGGAGGAGTTCTGGAAGACGTTGTCGAACTGCTTGCGCTCCAGCCCCCAGCTGACGTGATCCGAGGACACGAAGGTGCATTCGTCGTTGGCGATATGGGTCCAGAGCAGGTCCATTTCCGCCTTGGGACGGATGGGCGGGTAGTGCTTGGTCTTGGCCCCGAAGCGGCGCGTGTGTGCTTCGTGGTTGAGCATCAGGTACTGCACGCAGGTTTCGATGGAAGCCTTGTGGCCCGCGCGCCGGTACATATTGCAGATCTCGAAGCCGCGTGACAGCGAGACGTGCACGGCGTGGGCGCGCGCGCCGGTCTGGGCGCCGATCTCGTAGATGGCGCTGGTGGCCAGGTTCTCGATCAGGGGCGTGTGGGCGCGCAGGAAGGCGTCCCAGCCCGTGTCGCCGGCTTCCACCATGCGCTTGATGTTCTTGCGGGTCAGCTCCTGGTCCTGGTTGTGCACGCCGCAGGCCAGGCCCGAGGGGGCGATCAGGCGGAAAGCCTCCATCAGCACGTCCTCTTCCACGCGCGGGAAGCGTCCCGGACTGGCCTCGAAGGTGGAGAACTTGAAGCCGCAGACGCCGCCTTCGATCAGGCCGGCGGCCGCTTCCAGGCCGTGCTTGTCGTTCAGCGTGCCGTAGCAGGCCACGTCCACGTGGCAGTCGCTCTCGATGCGGGCGATCTTCTCGTCCAGCTGCGGACGCGAGGCGACTGGCTCGGGATCGTCATAGGGCATTTCCACCATGGTGGTCACCCCGCCCGCGGCCGCCGCCCGCGAGGCCCAGCCCAGGCCTTCCTGATTCGCTTGGCTGCCCGAGTGCACCTGGCCGTCCAGCACGCCCGGCATCACCCACAGGCCGCGCGCATCCACATGCTCGCGCGCCTGCGGGGCGGCGCCGGTGCCGCGCGCCGCCACCCGCCCCTCGCGCACGGCCACCCAGCCGTCGGTGATGATGCGGTCGCGCTCGATGATGTTGCCCCGTACCACCAGATCGAAGTCACTCATTCTTTTCCTCCTTGGATAGCCCGGACCCGCGCTTGCCGCGTGTCCGCGATGTTGTCATTGAAGATTGAAGCAAATCCCGACATGAATGTCGTATGCCTATTTATTCGAAAAACATAAGGTCAGGTTAATGATTGGTCCGGATGCGCCCAGCGTTGCACGTGGTAGCGGTCATGTCCCAGGCACAGGCAGAAAGCGCCCACGGCGCGGGCCAGCTGTTCGGTGACACGGCGCTTGTCGCGGGTATTGCGCTCGATGCGCTCCTGGGCCTGCTCGACCTGCCGGCGCAGCTGCGCCATGTCCACCTGGGTCAACTGGCGATCGCGCACGGCGAAGCGCCCGCCCACCATCACGTGGCGCAGCGCCAGCCCGTCCTCCAGGTGCACCAGCTGGTTCACGGTGTCGTTGTGCGGGATCCAGTTGATGTGGGCCAGGTCCAGGAAGACGATGTCGGCCTTGCGCCCGGCCTCCAGCCGCCCCAGCTGCGTTCCCAGCCCCAAGCAGCGGGCGCTGCCTTCGGTGGCGGCCGCCAGGGCCTGGCGCGTGGTGACCCAGCGCGCCGTATCGGGGCCGCGCACCTTGGACGAGAAGGACGCCAGGCGCATGGCCTCGTACATGTTCTGGTTGTCGCCGCTGTTCGAGCCGTCGGTGCCCAGGCCCACGGTGATGCCGCGCTCCAGCATGGCGTGCAGGTCGGCGATCCCGTTGCCCAGGCGCATATTGCTGGCCGGATTGTGGGCGATCATGGCGTCGCGCTCGGCCAGGATGTCCATGTCGCGCTCGTCCAGCCAGATGGCGTGCGCCAGAGTGAAGCGGGGCGAGAGCAGGCCCAGCTTGTCCAGATGCTGGACGATGGTGGTTCCGTAGCGCTTCATGCCGGTCAGGGCCTGCACATAGGATTCGCCCACGTGGCTGTGCAGGCCTATGCCGCGCTCCAGGCTGATCCGGCCGCAGGCCTGCAGGAACTCGTCGGAGCAGAGCATGGGGATGGTGGGCGCCAGGGCCACGCGGATGCGATCCGGATCGTGCCGCTGATCCAGGAAGCCGGCCAGTCCGGCCAGGGTGGCTTCGAAGGGTTGCGGCGCCAGGCGGCGCACGAAATCCTGCAGTTCCTCGGGCATGGCCTGGATGAGGCCGGGCACGGACTGGTAGAAGGACAGGTCCGCCATCATGGGGGCCACCGTGGCGCGCATGCCGGCGTCCTGGTAGGCCTGCGCGACGGCGGCCATGCCCTCGGCGCTGGGCACGGGGATTTCCGAATACAGGTCGTAGCTGGCCGTGCAGCCCTTGAGCAGCATTTCCGCCGCGTTCAACTGCGTGCTCAGGTACTTGTCCTCCAGGTGGCGGTCGCCGTTGATCCAGGGGCCGGCGGTCAGCAGCAGCTCCAGGGACCAGCGGTCGCCCATGGCCTTGGCGTAGGTGCCGTGGCCATGGGTATGCGCATTGATCAGGCCCGGGTGCAGCAGCTGGTCCTCGGCCCGCACGACGGCGGCCTCGGCCGGGGCGGTCAGGCCGGGCGGGCCCATGGCCTGGATCTCGTCATCCTTGATCAGGATGTCCAGCGGCTCGGCCTGGGCCTGGGCGTGCGCCAGCACCAGGCCGCCGCGTATCACGGTATAGGTCGACGTCATGGCCTCAGCTCCGGTTGTCCTTGACGGCCCAGGGGAACAGGATCCGTTCGGCCACCGAGATCACCTGGAAGAACACGATGCCCAGGACGGACAGGATGGCCATGGCGCCGAAGGCCACGGGCGTCTTGAAGAAGGCGGTGGAGGTGGTGATCAGGTAGCCCAGGCCCTTGTCGGCGGCCACGAACTCGCCCACCACGGCGCCGACCACCGACAGCGTGATGGCGACCTTCAGGCCCGAGAAGATGAAGGGCACGGCGTAGGGCAGGCGGATGCGGAAGAACTCCTGCAGCCGCGTGGCGCGGCAGGCGCGCACCAGCTCGATCAGTTCGGGCGGGGCGGCCAGCAGGCCGGAGGTCATGGAGATCACCAGCGGGAAGAAGGCCACCAGAAAGGTCACGACCACGCGCGGCAGCTCGGTGGGCCCGAAGATGATGACCAGGATGGGCGCCAGGGCGACCTTGGGGATGGACTGCGTCAGGATCAGCAGCGGATAGATGGCCTGCTCGAAGAAGCGCGAGTAGGTGATCAGCACCGCCAGCGGGAAGCTGACCAGGATGGACAGCAGAAATCCCAGCATGATGGTGCGCACGGACACCAGGGTGTGCATCAGCATGGCGTCCTTCATCTGCATCGAGTCCTCCCAGATCCGGGAGGGGGCGGGCACCAGGTACTCGGGAATGTCGAACAGGCGGCTGGCCAGTTCCCAGAGCAGCACCACGGCGACCAGGGTCAGGGCGGGAATGGTGATTTCATTGAAGTCGCCCAGGCGCAGGCGGCGCTTGCGCGCGGCCGGCGGGGCCAGGGTTTGGGTCTGTTCGCTCATCAGGCTACCTCGTGCTGGAAAATGAGTTCGCGCACGGCGGCCGCGCAGCGCGTGAATTCGGGCGTGCCCACCAGGGAGAAGTCGCGCTCGCGGGGCAGGTTCACCTCCAGGATCTCGCGGATCTGGCCTGGGCGGGGCGACATGACCACCACGCGGTGGCCCAGCATGACGGCCTCCGAGATGGAGTGCGTCACGAAGACGATGGTCTTGGGATCCTCGTACCAGAGCCGCAGCAGCTCCAGCGTCATGGTCTCGCGGGTCAGCGCGTCCAGGGCGCCGAAGGGTTCGTCCATGAGCACGACCTTGGGGTTGTGCACCAGGGCGCGGCAGATGGCCACGCGCTGCTGCATGCCGCCGGACAGCTGCTTGGGGTGGTGCTGCAGGAAGCGTCCCAGACCGGCCGTGGTCAGCAGGCGCTCGGCGCGGCTGCGCGCCTGCGCGTCCAGCCGGCCCATGATGCTGGAGGGCAGCAGGGTGTTGTCCAGGATGTTGGCCCAGGGAACCAGGGTCGGGGCCTGGAACACGATGCCGGTGTCCTGGCGGGGGTGGGCGACGGTCTCGCCGTCGATGCTGACGCTGCCGCTGGTGGGCATGAGCAGGCCGGCGATCAGGCGCAGCAAGGTGGACTTGCCGCAGCCCGAGGCGCCCACGATCGCGATGATTTCATGGTCCTGGATGTCCAGGTTGATCTGTTTCAGCGCCTGGGTCTCGCGGTCGGTGTTGCGCCCGTAGATCAGGTTGACGTCTTGAATGCGTATCACATTGCGCTCCTTGGCGCTCGCCGGCCGGCCCGTCCGGGCCCGTCGGCGAGCGCGCGATGGGCAGGTCAGGGCTTGGCCGTGCCGTTGGCCTTGACGATGAACCGGGTGTCGTAGGCCTGGTGGTAGTCCCAGGCGGGGTCGAGCTGCTGGGCCTGCGCCACGGCCTCGTAGGTCGTCTTCATGCGCTCTTCCTCCAGGCTGCCCACGCCGTGCCGGGCGCTGAAATCGGTGTAGATGTAGCCCAGCACCGCCTTCAGGTTGCCCATGCAGTCGTCCAGGTCGATCTCGGGGTTGGCCTTGACGTGCGCCTGGCAGGCGGCTTGCGGATCCTGGCGGGCGGCGTCCCAGGCCTGGATGGTGGCGTTCAGGAAGTTCTGCACCATGTGCGGGCGCTCGGCCAGGGTCTTGTCGGTGGTGAAGATCGACAGGGCGTAGATGTTGAAACCCTGGTCGCTGAAGGGCAGCACCACGATCTCCTTGCCGAAGCGCTTGGCCTGCTTGTTCTGGTAATAGTGGTTGGTGGCCAGGAAGGGGGCGGCGTCGACCTTGCCGTTGATCAGCAGCGGCGCCATGGACGAGCCGTCCACGGTGACCCATTGGATCTTGTCGGGGTCGGTGTTGGCGCGGCGCGCCACCATGGGGAAGTAGAGCTTGTGGCTGTTGCCGGGAGAGACGGCGATCTTCTTGCCTTCCAGTCCCGTGAAGCTGGTGATGCCCGAGTCCTTGAGCACGAATAGCGAATGGGCTGAATGCGAGAAGGTGGAGGCGATGGCCTTGACCGGCGTCTGGCTGTTCTGGCGCGAAGTCAGGATGGCCGAGATGTCCGCCAGGCCGATGTCGGCCGCGCCGCCGGCCACTTTCAGCACGGTGTCGCCCGAGCCGGTGCCGCGCGTGATGTTCAGGGTGATGCCGTTCTTTTCGTAGATGCCGTTGGCGATGCCCGAGTAGTAGGGCGCGTAGTCGCCGGTGGGGATGAAGTCCAGCATGAGGTGGACTTTGTCGGCCGCCTGGGCTGTGGGCGCCGCGGCGGCCAGCCCCAGGCCCAGCGCCGCCAGGGCGCGTGCGAGCAGGGTATGCATGATGTCGTCTCCGTGTCGTAGTCAGTGGACCGCTCTGCTGCCCCGGCACGGCATGGCCGCGCCGGGATGGCGGCCTGAAAAAATTGAAACATAGGCAAACCAAAATGTCTTATGCTTATTTGTGCTCGAAACATAAGGCTACGTTAAGGTATGCTTCTGAATCTTCGCCAGATCGAGGTTTTCCGCGCCATCATGCTGACCGGCTCGATCAGCAAGGCGGCCCAGTTGCTCAATGTCTCGCAGCCCGCCATCAGCCGCCTGCTGTCCTACACGGAATCGCGCATCGGCCTGGTGCTGTTCGAACGCATCAAGGGGCGGCTCTATCCCACGCCCGAGGCGCGCCGCCTGTACCAGGAAGTCGAGCAGGTGCACCGCAGCGTGCAGCGCGTCAATGAAGTGGCCACGGACCTGGTGGAAAAGCGCCACGGCAGCCTGCACATCGCCGTCAGCCCCAGCCTGGGCCAGACGCTCATCCCCATGGCGGTCACGCGCTTTCGCAAGGCCTTTCCCGACGTCAAGGTGCATGTGCGCACCCTGATCTCCACCGACCTGGTGCAGGCCCTGATCACCCAGCAGGCCGAGGTGGGCGTGGCCATCGTGCCCCTGACCCACCCCAGCCTGCACGCCCGGGCCATCTACGAGAACCACCTGGTCGCGGTGCTGCCGGCCAGCCATCCCCTGGCCGACAAGCAGGAGCTGGACGCCAGCGACCTGGAAGGCCAGGACCTGATCGGCTATGGCAACGACACCCCCTACGGGCAGATGGTGCAGCAGCTGTTCGGCAACCGGCCCGGCGTGCCGCAACTGGCGGTGGAAGTGCGCCTGACGCACATCGCCTGCGCCATGGTCCAGGCGGGGGCGGGCATCGCCATCGTGGACGAACTGGCCGTGGCCGGGCGCGTCTGGCCGGACGTGGTGGTGCGTCCCATCAATCCGCGCACCACCATGCCTTTGCACATGCTGCACTCCAACGTCGTCCCGGTCTCGCAACTGGCCCGCGATTTCATGGACATCCTGGTGACGACCCGCTATCGCGGCATGCGCGTGGAATGGCAATGAACTTAACGTGATGTTATGAAGTGCGAATAAAAAAGCATATGACATCAAGAATTTGCTGCCCCTAGAATCGATTCACCACAAGCAGAAAAATCGATTGGCAAGGAGACACTATGCAAGGCGCAAGCAAATTCGCCGCGTTGGGCGCGGCCGTTTCGGGCAGGACTGAACGCAGCCGGAGCCGCCATTCCCCCAGCATGGGCAGGATGCTGCTGGCCGCGCTGGCGGCCGGCCTGGCCCTGAGCCTGCCTGCCCAGGCGCAGAACCCGAACCAGGGCAAGCGCTTCAAGGTGGCGGCGGACGTGGGCCTGGTGCCGTTCTTCATGAAGGCGCCCGATGGCAAGATGGACGGCTTTTCCAACGATCTGGCCGGCGAACTGGCGGCCCGCATGGGCTACGACGGGCTGGAGGTAATCGATACGCCCTTCTCGGCCATCTTCGCGGGCCTGTTCTCGGGCCGCTACGACATGGTGGCCGGCCCCATCAACACCACCATGGAACGCGCCCAGCAGATGCTGTATTCCGAACCCTACATGGCCGGCGGCCTGAGCTTCCTGGCCAAGAAGGGCGCGGTGGTCGACAAGCTGGAGGACCTGAAGGGCAAGACCATCGCCGTGAACAACGGCAGCTTCTCGGACCGCTGGCTGCAGGACAACCAGGCCAAGTACGGCTTCCAGATCCAGCGCTTCAACAAGAACAATGACGCGGTCCAGGCCGTGGTGATAGGCCGGGCCTTCGCCAATCTGTCCGAGACGCCGCTGGCGCGCTGGATCGCCACCCAGACTCCGGCCCTGGCCCCGGTCTACGACTACACCACGGACAGCAATTACGCCTTTGTCTTTCGCAAGGACGACACGGCCCTGCGCAACCGGGTCGACGAAGTCCTGGAGTGCATGAAGCAGGACGGCTCGCTGGTCAAGCTGCATGTCAAATGGTTCGGCACCGAGCCGGACGCCGGCACGGCCATGACCAAGTCCTATCCCGGCTACGGCGTGCCCGGCCTGCCCGGCCACGACCCCGTCGAGCACACGCCCGACTGCTCCCGTCCCTGAGGCGCCGCGCGCCTTTCCCCCAACCGTTCGGCCCGCACCGGGCCGGTTCCCGCCTGCCTGCGGCAGGCGCAGCAAGGAGCGACCATGAATGACATTGTCCGCATCCAGGGCTTGCGCAAATCTTTTGGGCAGGCCGAGATCCTCAAGGGCATAGACCTGACCGTGCAGACCGGCGAAGTCGTCGTGATGATAGGCGGTTCGGGCTCGGGCAAGAGCACCTGCCTGCGCTGCATCAACCGCCTGGAGACGCCCACCAGCGGCTCCATCGTGGTGGCCGGCAGCGAGGTGACCTGTCCGCGCACCGACCTGAACCAGGTGCGGCAGAACATAGGCATGGTGTTCCAGGGCATACACCTGTATCCGCACATGACGGCGCTGGGCAACGTCACCCTGGCCCTGCGCAAGGTCAAGGGGCTGCCCAGAACCCGGGCCGAGGAACTGGGCCGCCACCACCTGGAGCAGGTCGGCCTGGCCCAGCGCATCGATCATTACCCCAGCCAGCTCTCGGGCGGCCAGCAGCAGCGCGTGGGCATCGCCCGGGCGCTCGCCCTGGAACCCAAGGTCATGCTGTTCGACGAGCCGACCTCGGGCCTGGATCCGGAGCTGGTCGGCGAAGTGCTCAATGTCATGAAGCGCACGCGCGACGCGGGCATGACCATGGTGATCGTCACGCACGAGATGCAGTTCGCCCGTGAGGTGGGCGACCGCATCGTGTTCATGGACCAGGGCGTGATCCTGGACCAGGGCAGCCCCGAGGAAATCCTGGCCAGGCCGCGGCACAAGCGCATCCAGGACTTCCTGAGCCGCCTGCACTGAGGTCGCGGCATGGAGCAGATCCTTTATTACTTCTTCAACTGGACGCTGATCAGCCCCTACCTGCCCGAGATCCTGCAGGGTTTCTGGGTGACGCTGCAGATGGCGGTGCTGACGGTGCTGTTCGGCACGGCCCTGGGCCTGCTGCTGGCGGTGCTGCGCTGCTACGGCTGGCGGCCGGTCAATATCCTGATGACGCTGTATGTCGATGTCTTTCGCGCCATCCCGCAGCTGGTCATCATCGTGCTGGCTTTCTTTGCCCTGCCGTCCTTCGGCATCGTCATCGACCCCCTGCCGGCCACCGTGCTGGCGCTGAGCCTGGTGCTGTCGGCCTTTGCCGAGGAGATCTTCTGGGCCGGCATCGCTGCCGTGCCCGCGGGGCAGTGGGAGGCCGGGCGCTCCACGGGCATGGGCTTCAGCCAGACGCTGTTCGCCATCATCCTGCCCCAGGCGGTGCGGCTGGCCATCCCGCCGCTGACCAACCGGGCCATCGGCATCACCAAGGGCACGACGCTGGGCTCGGTGATCGCCGTGCCGGAGCTGCTCAATGTCTCCAGCAACATCCAGTCCACCATCGCCAACCCGACCGCCTTCACGGCCGGGGCCATCCTGTTCTGCCTGATCTTCTTTCCGTTCGTCCATTTCACGCGCGTGCTGGAAAAGCGCTATGCCATCAAGAAGTAGGGAGGAGGCGGCATGGACCTGATAGACACTTTCTTCAACCCGGACGTGCTGGTCGCCAGTTGGCCGCTGCTGCTGCAGGGGCTGTGGCTGACGGTCAGGCTGGCCGTCATCATTGTGCCGCTGGCCGCCGCGCTGGGCCTGCTGATCGCCTGCGCGCACTATCAGCGCCACCGCTGGCTCAATCGCCTGATCCTGCTGTACGTGGATTTCTTCCGCGCCTTTCCGCCCCTGGTGCTGCTGATCTTCATCTATTACGGGCTGCCCTTCCTGGGCCTGCCGCTCAATGAGTTCACGGCCACGGTGCTGGCGCTGGTGCTCAACAGCAGCGGCTACTTCGCCGAGATCTTCCGCGCCGGGCTGGAGTCGGTGGCGCCCGGCCAGAACGAGGCGGCGCGCTCCACCGGCCTGACGGCCCGCCAGGCCATGATGCACGTGATCGTGCCCCAGGGCGTGCGCAACGTCGTGCCGGACCTGGCCAGCAACACGCTGGAAGCCATCAAGCAGACCTCCATCGCCTCGGCGGTGGCCCTGCCCGAACTGCTGCGCACCGCGCAGATCGCCCAGGGCCAGACTTACAGCCAGACGCCGCTGATCGCCGCCGCCCTGATCTACTTCATCCTTCTCTGGCCCCTGGTGCGCGCCATCTCGCGCATGCAGAAGCCAGTGGTCATTCCCCGTTGAGTCTGTCGCATCATGATGAGAAACAAAGGTGTTTTTTCCATTTGTCCCACGCCGTTCAAGCCCGGCGGCGAACTGGACCTGCAAAGCCTGGTGCGGCTGGTCAACTTCCAGCTGGAGGCCGGCATCCATGGCCTGGCCGTACTGGGCGTGATGGGTGAACTGCACAAGCTGAGCACCTTCGAGCGCCGGCGCGTCATCGAGACCGTGGTGGCGGCGGTGCGCGGGGCGGTGCCGGTCTGGGTGGGCGTGCGCGCCATGGGCACGGCCGCCGCCGTGGAGCAGGCGCGCAGCGCCGAGGACCTGGGCGCGGACGCCGTCTTCGTCGCCCCGCTGGCCGGAGCGGACGATGCAATGCAGTTGGCCTACTACCGGCAAGTGGTCCAGGCCATCCGCATCCCGGTGGTCATCCATGATTTCCCGGAGCTGTTCGCCGCGCGCATCAGTCCATCCCTGGCGGCGCAGTTGCACCGCGAGGCCGGCGTGGCCGTCCTCAATTCGGAGGACCCGCCGGTCGGCCTCAAGATATCCGCCGTGCGCGCTCTGGCGGGCGAGGATTTCCGCATCTTCAGCGGGCTGGGCGGGATGCATTTCCTGGAAGAGCTGCAGCGGGGCGCGGACGGCGTGGTGACCGGTTTTTCCTTTCCCGAGATCCTGCTGCGGGTCTACGCCCTGCATTGCCAAGGGGAGGGCGAGGAAGCCGCACGGGTGTTCGACCGCTACTGTTCCCTGATCCGCTACGAGTTCCAGCCCCTGGTCGCCCTGGCCCTGCGCAAGTATTCCTACATGCGGCGCGGCGTGATCGCCAGCGACGCCGTGCGCGAGCCGGCCACGCCGCTGGACCACGTCAGCCGCGGCGAATTCGAGGCCGTGGTGCGCCGCGTCGGCCTGGACTTGTCCATCCAGGCCGTGCAGCCGGTATAGGACCGGCCTTATATCGAGGAGACCGCCATGTTGCTGTTGAGAGCCCGCCATGCCCTGATCGACGCCCGTCTCAAGCAGGCCGGCATGAAAGAGGGCGTTGTGCTGGTGGTGGAGGACGGCCGCGTGCGCAGCATCGAGCCCGATACCCCCGAGACGCTGGCCCGCTACCCCCAGGCTCAGGTCCTGGGCAATGGCCGTCAGCTGCTGCTGCCGGGACTGGTGGACGCCCACAGTCACGGGCGCGGTCTGTCGCCCATCCAGAAAGGCGTGGCCAACGATTTCCTGGAGAACGCCCTGTACGACTGGGCGGCCATGGTGGTGCTGCCGCCCGAGCTGAGCTCGGCCATGTGCGCCTATCGCCATCTGCGCAGCGGCTGCACGACCCTGCATCACAATGGATTCGACGATGATGTCTCGGGCCCGCAGGCGGCCCGCCAGTCCATCGCCACCTACCTGGGCAGCGGCCTGCGGCTGGCCTTCTCCCCTGGCTTGCGTGATGAATCCAAGCTTGCGCTGGACGAGGAGGGCTTCTTCGACACCTTGCCCGCGGATATCCGGCAGTGGGCGCGCGACGGGGTCTTCTACGACAAGGCGGCGCTGCGCGATGCGTACTTCGATCTGTTCGACTCCCTGCACCGGGATTTCGACGACGGCGACACGCGCATCCTGCTCTCGCCTTCCTGGGCGCACGGCGCCAGCCCCGAGCTGCTGCGCCGCTGCCGCGACGCTTCGGCGCGGCTGGGCGGGGTCAAGATCCACATCCATACCCTGCAGACTCCCATCCAGAAGGCCTACAGCCTGCGACGCCATGGCAAGACCGCCGTGGCCTGGCTGGACGAGCAGGAGTTCCTGAACGAGCACGTGGTCTTCGGCCACGCCATTCATGTCACGCAGGCCGACATCGATCTGATGGGCGCGCGCGGCGTGTCCGTCACGCATCATCCCAGTTGCAATTTCATCATGCGCAACGGCCTGGCGCCCCTGCCGCAGCTGCGCCAGGCGGGCGTGCGCGTGGCCATGGGCATGGACGACAAGACCATCAACGACGACGAGGATGCCGTCATGGAGATGCGCATGGTGCACAAGATGCACCGCTGCGCATCCTATGACTTGCGCTCGCCCGCGCTGGACGCCTACGAGGTGCTGGAGATGGCTACCGTCAACGGCGCCCAGGTCTGCGGTTTCGGGGTCGGGCTGGGCACGCTGCAGCCGGGCAGCAAGGCCGATGCGATCCTGGTGGACCTGGAGGGTATCAGCCAGGATCCCTGGCTGGACGGACGCGCGGACCTGATGGAGGCCTTCCTGCAGCGTGGCCTGGGACGGGACGTGGCCACGGTGGTGGTGGGCGGCAAGGTGGCGGTGCTCGACCGGCGCTTCATGCAGCTGGATGTGGAGGCCCTGTTCTGCGAGGTTCGCGATTACTGCGCACGCGGCCTGACCGATGCGCAGCGCGAGCGCCTGGCGCGGCTGGGGCAGCTCAAGCCTTACATGCAGGACTGGTACGCAGGCTGGCACGAGGACCAGTTCGAGGAGCCGTTCTATCGCTTCAACAGCCGTCTTTGAAGCGGCGGCGCGCTCGCAGTATCATCGAAGGCATACCCATGTACAGGTGGATTGCCATGTTTGCCTACGCCGGACTGCGTACAGCCCGTTTCGAGACGCCGCTGGGCGCCATGCGCCTGGTGGCGGACCCGCAAGGCGCCTTGCTGCGCCTGGACTTCGAAGAGGACGCCGTCCACGGGCTGGCGCCGTCGCAATTGGCCGGCCTGGTGGACGATCCCTCCCTGGCCGGGCCGGTGCAGGCGCAACTGGAGGATTACTTCGAAGGCCGCCGCCAGGATTTCGACCTGCCCCTCAGTTTGCACGGCACCGAATTCCAGCGGCAGGTCTGGCAGGCCTTGCGGACCATTCCCTACGGCCAGACCTGGACCTATGGCCAGATGGCCGAGCACCTGGGCCGTCCCAAGGCGATGCGCGCGGTGGGGCAGGCCTGCGGCCTGAACCCCTTTTGCGTGGTCGTGCCCTGCCATCGCGTGCAGGGGGCGGACGGCGGCCTGACCGGTTTCAGCTCCGGCCTGCACCGCAAGGCCACCCTGCTGCATTTCGAGCGGCGCGTGCGCGCCTGCGGGCAGGGCCGCATCCATGACAGCCTGCCCAGCCAGCTGGAGCTGGATCTGCTCTAGCGCAAGCCGTCTCGCACTCCGTACCCAAATCGACAAGCCGCCGTGCACAGAATCGCAAGTTCGGCGGCTTTCTCCTTCCTATACTGGCCCCATCCAGAATCACAACCATTGCGTGTGGAGACAGAACATGGGCCAGGACGAGAGACCCGAGCGGACCGCGATTCGCGAACACATGATCATCGACGGCCAGGCCGTCAGCCACTCCCAGGGCGAGCGCATTCCGGTGTACGACCCCGCCACCGCGCAGCTCATTGCGCACCAGCCCGAAGCCGGGGCCCAGGGCGTGGACCGCGCCGTGCGCGCCGCCCGCCAGGCGCTGGAGCAGGGGGAATGGGCGCAGATGCTGCCCGCCCAGCGCGAGCGCCTGTTGCTGCGCCTGGCCGACCTGGTCGAGCAGCACGGCGACGAGCTGGCTCGCCTGGAAACCCTCAACAACGGCAAGCTGCTGTTCTTTTCCTACGGCCTGGAAGTGGCCGCCAGCGCCCAGTGGCTGCGCTACATGGCCGGCTGGGCCACCAAGATCAGCGGCGAGCTGCTCTCGCCCTCCATCGCTTTTCCGCCCGGCGTGCGCTATCACGCCTACACGCGCCCCGAGCCGGTGGGCGTGGTGGGCGCCATCGTGCCCTGGAACTTCCCCCTGCTGATGGCGGTGTGGAAGATCGCGCCGGCCATGGCGGCCGGCTGCACCGTGGTGCTCAAGCCCGCCGAGGAAACGCCGCTGACGGCCATACGTCTGGCCGAGCTGGCGCTGGACGCCGGCTTTCCGCCCGGCGTCATCAACGTGATCACCGGCCGGGGCGAGAGCACCGGCGCCGCTCTGGTGGCGCATCCCGGCGTGGACAAGGTGTCCTTCACCGGCTCCACCGAAGTGGGCAAGCTGATCGGCCACCAGGCCGTGGACGGCATGAAGCGCATGTCGCTGGAGCTGGGCGGCAAGTCGCCGGTCGTCGTCATGGACGACTGCGACGTGGATGCGGCCATCCAGGGCGCCGCCAATGCCATCTTCTTCAACCAGGGCCAGGTCTGCACGGCGGGCTCGCGCCTGTACGTGCAGAAGGGCATCTATGACCGCGTGGTGCGGGGCGTGGCCGACCTGGCCGCGTCCATGAAGCTGGGTTCGGGCTTTGACGAGTCCACCCAGATCGCTCCCCTGATCTCCGCCCGCCACCAGCAGCGCGTGCAGTCCTACATCGAGCTGGGCCGCCAGCAGGGCGGCCGCATGCTGGCGGGCGAGGGCGAGCGTCCCGAGCAGGGCTATTTCGTGCGGCCCACCGTATTCGCCGACGTGGCGCCGGATGCGCGCATCATGCGCGAGGAGATCTTCGGGCCCGTGGTGGTGGCGACCTCCTTCGAGACCGAGGCGCAGGCGCTGGCCCTGGCCAACGACACGGACTACGGCCTGGGCGCGAGCGTCTGGAGCCAGGACGTGGCCCGGGTGCAGCGGCTGGTCTCGGGCATCAAGGCCGGCACGGTCTGGGTCAACACCCACAACATGCTGGACCCGGGCATGCCCTTCGGCGGCTACAAGCAGTCGGGCCTGGGCCGCGAGCACGGCCGGGCCGCCGTGGAGGCCTACCTGGAGACCAAGTCGGTCTGCATGGCCTATCCGGCCGCATAACGAGGGATACGGGCGCGGACACTATAACGATACCGCCCGCGCCTTTCATGAGGAGACAGGAAAATGCACGCAACATTTCGGCGCGCAGGCGCCGCGCTCGCCTTGTGCGGGTTGTGCGCCGGGACGGCCGTCGCGGGCGACCCCAGCGCCAGGGACTGGATCCCGGCCCCGGTGGGGACCAACCTGCTGGCGGTCTACATGGCCGGCATGAAGTCGCATGGCTTTTATGAAAGAGGCTCGCGCCTGGACGACAGCCCCAAGCTGGGCGTGCAGGGCCTGATCTATCGTCAGATGCACTTTCGCGAGCTGGCCGGCAAGACGGTGCAGTACGAGCTGATCGTGCCTGGCTTTCGCACGACGATGGACATCCCGGGCGAGCCGCGCGATCGCCTGACCGGCATAGGCGACGTGACGGCGGGGGCGGCCGTGTGGCTGCACAACGATCCCGAGAACCGCTTCTGGTTCGCCTGGGAGCCTTTCGTCACCGTTCCCACCGGCCGATACCACGGCTCGCGCGCGGACATCTCGGCGGGCAAGAACCGCTGGAGCACCATCCAGGACTTCGCCATCGTGAAAGGATTCGGCGAATCTTCGTTCCTGGAAGGCGTGGCGGAATTCGAGTTCTTCGGCAAGAACGACAATTACTACGGCCAGACCCTGAAGAAGGACCCGGCCATCCGCCTGATGGCCCTGGCCTCGACCAATCTGACCGAGAACACCTATGTGGGCCTGCGCTACCGCTATGAGACCGGCGGGCGCGAGCGGATAGCCGGCGAGACCGTGGTCAGCCGGGCGCGCAACCACCAGCTGGCGGCGGAGATCACTCATCAGCTGACCGATGCGCATCAGGTGCAGCTGCAGTACATCCATGATCTGAAAGTCGAGAACGGCCCGCGCATGCGCGGTCTGCAGTTCCGTTATGTCTACGCGTTCTGAATGCGTGGCCGCGAATGAGGAGAGACGTCAAATGAAGTCCATGTTCAGAAAAACAGCCGCCGCGACCCTGGTCGGCCTGCTGGCCCTGGCAGGCGGGGCGCAGGCGCAGGACAAGCCGCGCGAAGTGCTGACCGGCGGCCACAGCGTGGCGGCGCCCAGGGAAAACCGCATCTATGTGATGGATTCGGTGTTCAACCACCTGACCGAAAGCCGCGTGCACGTCTACGACGTCACCAACGGCAAGTTCCTGGGGCTGGTGCCCACGTCCTTCAACGGCCACGTGCAGCTGTCCAACGACGGCAGGAAGATCTACACCATGACGACCTATCACGAGCGGGTCACGCGCGGCAAGCGCACCGACGTGGTGGAAGTCTGGGACGCCGACAAGCTGACCTTCGACAAGGAGATCATCGTTCCCCCGAAGCGCGTGCAGGGCCTGAACTACGACGGCATGTTCCGTCAGACCACGGACGGACGCTTCATCGTGCTGCAGAACGCCTCGCCCGCCACCTCGATCGGGGTGGTGGACGTGGCCAAGGGCGACTACGTACAGGACATCACCGCCGCCGCCGGCTGCTGGAGCGTGATCCCCCAGCCCAACCGCCCGCGCAGCTTCATGACCATCTGCGGGGACGGCGCCTTGCTGACCATCAATCTGGGCGAGGACGGCAAGGTGGCCAGCCAGTCGCGCAGCAAGCCCATGTTCTCGACCAAGGACGATCCGATCTTCATCGCGCCCGCCTTGCAGAAGGACAAGGTCAGCTTCGTGTCTTTCTACGGCAATGTCTACACGGCGGACTTCAGCGGCGAGGAACTGAAACTCGAGGAGCCCTGGTCGCTGCTGACCGACGAGGACCGGGTCAAGGGCTGGGTGCCCGGCGGCTACAACCTGACCGGCATGCACCAGGCCAGCGGCCGCCTGTACGTGCTGATGCACCCGGACGGCAAGGAAGGCACGCACAAATTCCCGGCCGCCGAGATCTGGGTCATGGACACCAGGACCCACAAGCGCGTGGCGCGCATCCCGGGCCGCGACGCCCTGTCCATGAGCATAGACCAGAAGGCGAACCGGCTGTTGACCCTGGACGGCGGCAACGTCCATGTCTACGACATCAGCCAGCCCGAGCCCAAGCACCTGCGCACCATCGAGAACGCCGCCGAAGCATCCCTGCAGGTCCAGTCGCATCCGTCGGAAGGGGCCTGACATGGATCCGGTCCTGATCTACGCCAGCGTCGCCTGCCTGGCGGTGCTGATGGGGCTGGGGGCGCTGGACAAGCTGCGCCACTTCGGCCTGTTCGAGGCGGCGGTGGGCGGCTATCGCCTGCTGCCCGAAACGCTGCTGCGGCCGTTTTCCGTGGCCTTCGTGGCCGGCGAGGCCCTGGCGGCGCCCCTGCTGCTGTGGCCGGCCAGCCGCCAGGCCGGCGCCGTGCTGACGCTGGCGGTTCTGGCCGTGGCTACCGCCGGCATCGTGCTGAACCTGCTGCGCGGCCGTCGCGACGTGGATTGCGGCTGCTCGGGCCTGGGCGAATCATCGGCCGGCCTGTCCTGGTGGCTGGTGGGGCGCAACGCGCTGCTGGCCCTGCTGGCGCTGGCCGGCGGCGGCTGGGCGGGCCAGAGTTCGCGCGAGCTGGCCTGGGTGGACGGCCTGACCTTTTTCGGCGCGACGCTGGCGCTGCTGGGCCTGTACCACGCGGCCAACCAGGTGATCGAGTCGCATCTCAAATTCCAGAATATGCAGAAGTCCTAGGAGACAAACATGACAGCTTTGATGATTTCCAATGTCATTCTGTGGGTGGTCGTGCTGGCGCTGGTGCTGGTCGTGCTCGCCCTGTCGCGCCAGATCGGCGTGCTGTACGAACGCGTGGCGCCCATGGGCGCGCTGACCATGGACAAGGGACCCCAGGTGGGCGATGCCGCGCCGGTGCTGGAGCTGCAGGACCTGCGCGGGCGCCCCGTGTCGGTGGGCGTGGCGCGGCCCCGCAGCCAGTTGATCTTCTTCATGTCGCCCACCTGCCCGGTGTGCAAGAAGCTGCTGCCCATCCTGAAGTCCATCCAGGGCTCGGAAGGTCAATGGGTGGACATCGTGCTGGCCAGCGACGGCGAAATGCCCGAGCACCTGGCCTTTTATCAGAAGGCCCAGCTGGACGCCTTCCCCTATGTGCTGTCCACGCAGCTGGGCATGGGCTTCCAGATCAGCAAGCTGCCCTATGCCGTGCTGATCGACGAGGCCGGCGTGGTGCGGGCCAAGGGGCTGGTCAATTCGCGTGAGCAGCTCGAGAGCCTGTTCAACGCCAAGGAGCTGGGCGTGGCCTCGGCCCAGGAGTACCTGGCCGCGGGCGCCGGCATGAAGGAAGTGCAGATATCACGTAAGGAGAACGTCAATGCGTTGGCTGGATAAATTCGGGGAGGCCTTCTCCCGTTCGGTAGCCCACAAGGCGTCGCGCCGCAGCATGCTGCGCACCGTGGGCAAGATGATGGTGGGCTCGGCGTTCGTGCTGCCTGTGCTGCCGGTGGCCCGCGCCGCCGGCGGCGGGGGAGGCGGGCACCCCAGCCTGGACCTGGATTCGGTCAGCGAGGAGGAACTGAACTCCTGCGATTACTGGCGTCACTGCGCAGTGGACGGCTTTCTGTGTTCCTGCTGCGGCGGCACCACGACCACTTGCCCGCCCGGCTCCACGCCTTCGCCCATTTCGTGGATCGGCACCTGCCACAATCCGCATGACGGCAAGGACTACCTGATCAGCTACCACGATTGCTGCGGCAAGACGGCCTGCGGCCGCTGCCAGTGCAATACCCAGACGCGCGAGCGGCCGGGCTACGAGTTCTTCCTGCACAATGACGTCAACTGGTGCATGGCCAACGAGAACAGCACGTTCCACTGCACCACCTCGGTGCTGGTGGGGCTGGCCAAGAACTGACAGGCCCGCGGGCCGGATAGGGGCCGGGACGCCTTGCGGGGCGCCCGGCGACAAGGAGGCATTGACTGTGTTCACACGTTTGCGCCTGGCCTGTTGGAGCGCCCTGCTGCTGGCGCTGGCGCCGCTCGCGGACGCCCAGGAGGAAATGACGGGGACGGGCGACTACCTGCAAAGCTCCCAGGCCTTCAAGGACTACATGCTGCAGTGCGCGGGATGCCATCGCTACGACGGCCGTGGCCTGTCGCATCGCGGCATTCCGGATTTCAACCAGTCCATCGGGCTGTTCACGCGCCTGCCCGCCGGGCGGCAATACATGATACGGGTGCCGGGCGCGGCCCAGTCGCAGCTGGACAATGCGGAACTGGCCCGGGTGCTGAACTGGATCGTGGCCAAGTACAGCCCCGAGGACATCACCCCGGACTACAAACCCTTCACGTCCGCGGAGGTCGGGGCCTCGCGCCGCCAGCGCTTTGACGATGTCCTGCAGGCGCGCACCGCCTTGACCCGGCAGTTGCAGGACATGGGGCTGGAGCCCGCGCCGTACACCTACGGCTCCATGGAACGCTGAAAGGCCGGGTTAACGACCGTAGACGCTTGAATTTTTTAAAGCTATAAAAAATCAGCGGGACGCTCTGGCGCGTCCCGGTTCCGATCAACGGCGGCGGCCGCATCCGGCCTTCAGGCAATGTCCATGTTATTGCGCACTCCTTCTTCCTCCTTCAAGAGCCTGGCGGCCTGGCAGGAGGTGGTGTGCGATTATTTCGTGCCGCTGGAGATCCAGCCGGCCTCGCGGCGCGGCTTCTGCAACCTGGCCGCCAGCGACCGGCTGGGCGCGGTCGGCATCACCGAACTGCGCACCAGCGCCCAGCGCGTGCGCCGCACGCAGGCCCTGGCCAGCCAGTCCGAGCAGGCCCTGTACAAGGTGACGCTGCAATTGAGCGGCAGCAGCCAGATCGAGCAGGACAATCGCCGCAGCGTGCTGCAGGCCGGGCAATGGGGCATCTACGACACCACCCGGCCCTACGAAGTCTCGGTGGAGGACCGGTCGCACTTCCTGGTGCTGCAGTTCCAGGAGGAGCGCCTGCTGTCCTGGCAGCCCTGGCTGCGCGACGCGGTGGCGCGGTCCTTTACCGCGGCCACCGGGCCGGCCCGCATCGCGATGGACATGCTGCGGCTGGGCCTGGAGGAGCGCGGCAGTCTGTCGGCCTCGGCGCTGGCCGAGCTGTCGGACACCGTGATCCGCATGATGGGCCTGAGCCTGGCCGAAGGGCGTGCGGCGCCCACGGAATCGGCCCTGGACGAGGTGCGGCGCGGCCAGTTGCTGCAGATCCAGCAGCATATCCAGGCGCATCTGGGCGATCCGGGCCTGACGGCCCAGGCGCTGGCCGCGCAGTTCCGCATATCGCGCCGCTATCTGTACAAGCTGTTCGAGCGGCAGGGCCAGGCGCCGGCCGACTATATTCTGGCCGCCCGCCTGGAGCGGGCCTGCCAGATGCTGGCCGATGGCAATCCGGGGCGCCAGATCAGCGAACTGGCCTGGCAGGTCGGCTTTTCCGACGCCGCGGTGTTCAGCCATGCTTTCCGGCGCCGCTTCGGGGTCTCGCCCACGGAGTGGCGGCGCTCCCGGATCGGGGCCGAGTAAGTAAAGTTACGTAGACAGAATTCCGACTGTTTCCGACAGGTGGCGCTCCCTATCCTAGAAGACATGAATCGGGCGGCCGGCGTGGCCCGCCCGCCGTCTCAAGGAATGCCCCCATGCGTCATCATCTGGACTGCGTCCTTCTCCATACCCGCCCCGGCTGGGCCGACGATCTGCTGGCTGCGACCCCGGCCTGCGAACGCCTGCAACTGCACGCGCTGCTGGCCCCGCCCGCACCCCATCCCGACCAGGACTATCTGTTCCTGCGCCGCTCCTCGGCCCTGCTGCTGCGCTTCGACGCCTGTCTCATCCCCATCGAGGAAGCCACATTGGCCAGCACCCGCCGGGCCCTGTCGGCCGCGCAGGCAAGCCTGCCCATACCCGTCTTCGGCCTGGTGCGCCACATCAAGGCGGCCGCGCTCCTGGACCTGCTGCAGCTGGGCCTGGCCGACTATGTGCGCGAACCCTTGTGCCTGGAAGACCTGCGCGCCCGCATCAATCGCCATCGCCTGTACGCCGGGCCGCCGGGCGTGACTGAACCGCGGCAGCCGGGTCGGCTACACTATAGGGTGCAGGAGTGCCAGGATCTGGTCTTGCACCCCGGCCCGACGGAGCAGCGCCTGTCGCAGACCATCCTGCAGCAGGAAGGCACCACCCTGGACGCCTACGCGGCGGCCGTGGCGTCGCGCTATGCGTGCAGCCAGGAATCCTTCAAGGAAGCCAAGGGGCGGATCGTCGCCCGCTTCGAGCAGGCCTATATCCACGCCGCCCTCGACCGCCACAGCGGCAACATCGCCATGGCGGCCCGCTCCGCGCAAAAGCACCGGCGTGCTTTCTGGGCCCTGATGCGCAAGCACCACATCGATGCCTCGCGCTTTCGATCCGCGTCAAACCCAAACGAAGAACACGATGGTTAAAATCAACAGGCATTTTTGAATAGGGATTGCCGTGTCTTTACCTCAACTGAAAAACGATGTCTTGCTGCGTTCGCTGCTGCGTGAACCTGTTCCTTATACGCCCATCTGGCTGATGCGCCAGGCGGGCCGCTACCTGCCTGAATACAACGCCACGCGCGCGCAGGCCGGATCGTTCATGGGGCTGGCACAGAATCCCGAATTCGCCTGCGAAGTCACGCTGCAGCCCTTGCGCCGCTTCGGGCTGGACGCCGCCATCCTGTTCTCGGACATCCTCACCGTGCCCGACGCCATGGGCCTGGGCCTGGATTTCGTGGCCGGCGAAGGGCCGCGCTTCGCCCGCCCCGTGCGCACCGAAGCCGACGTGCAGGCCCTGGAAGTCCCTGACCTGGGCAAGCTGCAGTACGTGTTCGACGCCGTGTCCCTGATCCGCAAGGAGCTGGACGGCAAGGTGCCGCTCATCGGCTTTGCCGGCAGCCCCTGGACCATCGCCTGCTACATGGTGGAAGGCCAGGGGTCGGACGACTACCGCCTGGTCAAGAGCATGCTGTACCAGCGTCCGGACCTCATGCACCGCATGCTGGAGATCAACGCCCGCACCACGCAGCAATACCTGAACGCCCAGATCCGCGCCGGCGCCCAGGCCGTCATGCTGTTCGACAGCTGGGGCGGCGTGCTGTCCGACTCCCTGTTCCAGCAGTTCTCCCTGCAGTACACCCGCCAGGTGGTGGACGGCCTGATCCGCGAGCATGACGGTCGCCGCGTGCCCATCATCGTGTTCACCAAGGGCGGCGGCCAATGGCTGGAAGACATCGCCGCCTGCGGCGCCGACGCCGTGGGCGTGGACTGGACCGTCAACCTGACGCGCGCCCGCGCCCGCGTCCAGGACAAGGTGGCCTTCCAGGGCAACCTGGACCCCATGACCATGTTCGGCGGCGAAGCCGCCATCCGTTCGGAGGCCCGGCGCGTGCTGGAGGACTTCGGCCCAGTGAGGCAAGGCGGCCATGTGTTCAACTTCGGCCACGGCATTTCGCGCTTCACGGACCCCGAGGCCGTCGGCATCCTGGTCGACGAAGTGCATTCCTACAGCAGCCGCTTCCACGGCGCCTGACGGACCTGGCTCGCCGCCCCCCTGGCGGCGGCGAGCCAGGGTTATGCACACCTTGTCGACCCGCCACGATACACCTGCATTCCAGATTTGATTTTAATATTAGCCAATAACTTATTGATATTTATAGTTTTTACTGAAAATCAATGATCCGGGCAATTAAATTGTATCTGTGCTTGCATCTTTTCCCAGTTTATTCATCTCATTTTCCCCAAAGTTATCCACAGTTCTGTAAGGCCTTGAGTTATCAGGCTTTCAGCCTTTTTCGCCTCTCTACCAGGGTCATTCCATGACTGCCGATCCCGCCGCCATCCCTTCCCCGGCTACTGAACGCGCCGAAGGACCCTGCTGGCTGCACGTCGCGCTGGACGTGCCCCTGGACGGGGTCTTCGACTACCAGCATGCCGATGCGGTGCAGGTCGGCCAGAGGGTCATCGTCACCTTCGGACGGCGCCAGATGATAGGCGTGGTGGTCGCCCTGCCGCAGCAGCCTTCCTACCCGCCCGAGCAGGTCAAGCCCATCGATCAGGTCCTGGACGATCTGCCGCCTTTCCCGCCCGACTGGCTGCGCATGGCGCGTTTCGCCGCCGCGTACTATCACCGCCCTCTGGGCGAGGTCATGATGCCGGCGCTGCCCGGACCGCTGCGCAAGCCTTCCGCCTATCTGGGCAAGCGCTCCGCGGGCGGCCCGGTGCGCCGCATGGCCAAGCGCAAGCCGCGCCAGGTCGAGCCCGTCGACCCCGACCTGCTGCCCACGCTGAATCCCGAGCAACAGGCGGCGGTGGACGGCATCCTGGCCGCGGGCGAGGGCGGCTGCGTACTGCTGCACGGCGTCACCGGCAGCGGCAAGACGGAAGTCTATATGCGCGCGCTGGAACAGGTGCTGGCGGCGGGCCGCCAGGTGCTGTTCATGGTGCCGGAGATCAATCTGACGCCCCAGTTCGAGCAGGTGCTGCGCGCCCGTCTGGCGCGCGTGCTGCCGGGCGACGTGCTGGCGGTGCTGCACAGCGGCCTGTCCGAAGGCGATCGGCTGCGCGCCTGGCTGCGGGTGGCCAGCGGCCAGGCGCGCATCCTGCTGGGGACGCGCCTGTCCATCTTCACGCCCATGCCCGAACTGGGCCTGATCATCGTGGACGAAGAACACGACACGTCCTACAAGCAGCAGGACGGCTTGCGCTACTCGGCGCGCGACCTGGCCGTCTGGCGCGGCCATGACCTGAAGATCCCGGTGGTGCTGGGTTCGGCCACGCCCTCTCTGGAAAGTTGGAATCATGCCCGCCAGGGGCGCTACGCGCTGCTCAGCCTGCCCAACCGCGCGCGGGCCGTGTCGCTGCCCCGGGTGCGGCTGGTGGACACGCGCCGCCTGCGCCTGGAATCGGGCTTTTCACCGCAATTGCTCGATGCGCTGGAGGCCTGCCTGGACCGGGGCGAACAGTCTCTGGTGTTCATCAATCGGCGCGGCTATGCGCCTGTGCTGCATTGCGCCTCCTGCGGCTGGCTGTCGCAATGCCCGCGCTGCACGGTGTATACCGTGCTGCATCGGCAATCGGGCTATCGCCATAATCTGCAATGCCACCATTGCGGCTACCAGGCGCCGGTCCCGCGCGCCTGCCCCGATTGCGGCGACCAGGACCTGCAGCCCATGGGCAGGGGCACGCAGCGCATCGAGGAGTTCCTGGGCGAACATTTCCCGTCGGCGCGCATCGCCCGCATCGATGCCGACAGCACGCGCCTGAAGGGCAGCGCCCAGCAGTTGTTCGAGCAGGTGCACGCGGGCGCGGTCGACATCATGGTGGGCACGCAGATGGTGGCCAAGGGGCATGACTTCACCCGGCTCAGCGTGGTGGGCGTGCTCAATGCCGACGCCACCCTGTTCGCCCACGATTTCCGCGCGCCGGAGCGCCTGTTCGCCCAGTTGATGCAGGTAGCCGGCCGCGCCGGCCGCCACACGGAAGGCGCGGACGTCATCATCCAGACCGGCTACCCGGAGCAGGCCGTCTACCAGAGCCTGGTGCGTCACGATTACATCGGCTTCGCCCAGGCGGCCCTCTCCGAGCGCGAGTCCGTGGGCCTGCCGCCTTTCGCCTATCAGGTGCTGCTGTCCGCCGAGGCGGCCCAACTGGCCGACGCCATACGCCTGCTGACGCAGGCGCGCCGCCTGCCTGAAGAACATCCCCAGGATTATCCCGGCGCCGACCAGGTCTTCCTGTATGATCCTGTACCGTTGCGCGTGGTGCGGGTGGCCAGGGTGGAACGCGCCCAGCTGCTCCTGGAAAGCGTGCACAGGCCGGCCTTGCAGGCATTCGTGCGCCATTGGGCGCCCCGGGTCGCGGAACTGGCCCGACAGCAGAAAATCCGCATCACCATCGAAGTCGATCCGCTTGAAATCTAGGGCCTGTCAACATTATTCAAGGAGGCGCGAAGGCATGAAAGCCCCTTTCAATCAAGGCGTACGTCGTGGTGCGTATGTCGATACGCACAAGATGTGCAACACCGAGTGGAAGGGGCTTTCATGCCTGCCCGAAGGGTTCGAGCCAGAGCGGACCGTTCTTTGCCTTGCCCATCCTTTCAAGGCATCCGGCCTTGCTGCGGCGGGCGCCTTGCACCCAATCCGCTTTGGCTCGAACGCGAGCTCCTTGAATAGTATTGGCAGGCCCTAAATGTCCAACCCATTGCCCACGCCCGGTCACACGGTTCCCACCGACCTGAACGCCATGCAGCGCCAGGCGGTGCTCTACATGGACGGGCCCTGCCTGGTCCTGGCGGGCGCGGGCAGCGGCAAGACGCGGGTGATCACCCAGAAGATCGCCTATCTGCTGCGCGAATGCGGCTACAGCGGCCGGCAGGTGGTGGCGCTCACCTTCACCAACAAGGCGGCGCGCGAGATGAACGAGCGCATCCGGGCCCTGGTGGACCCCAAGCTGCTGCGCGGCCTGACCGTCAGCACGTTCCACTCGCTGGGCCTGCGCATGCTGCGCGAAGAAGCTCAGCATGTGGGCCTGAAGCCGCGCTTTTCCATCCTGGATTCGAACGACGCGCTGGCCATCATCCAGGAACTGCTGGCCACGACCGACAAGGCGCGCCTGAAAGCCGTGCAGCAGGAAATTTCCCTGTGGAAGAACGCCCTGATGGGTCCGGACGAGGCCGAGCGCGCCGCCAGCTCGCCCAGCCAGATCGAGGCCGCCCGGGTCTACCGCAGCTACGCCGCCACCCTGATCGCCTATCAGTCGGTGGATTTCGATGACCTGATCCGCCTGCCCGCCCAACTGATGGAAGAAAATCCCGAGGTGCGCGAACGCTGGCAGCACCGGGTGCAGTACCTGCTGGTGGATGAATACCAGGACACCAATCTGTGCCAGTACCGGCTGGTGCGCAGCCTGACCGGGCAGCGCGCCATGTTCACCGTGGTGGGCGACGACGATCAGGCCATCTACGCCTGGCGCGGCGCCACGGTGGAAAACCTGGCCCAGCTGCCTACCGATTACCCGACGCTGCGCGTCATCAAGCTGGAGCAGAACTACCGTTCCGTGCAGCGCATCCTGCACGCCGCCAACAATGTCATCGGCAACAATCCGGTGGTGTTCGGCAAGAAGCTCTGGTCGGACCTGGGTTATGGCGAGCCCATCCAGGTCAGCGCCGCCGACGACGAACAGGCCGAGGCCGAATCGGTGGCCATACGCCTGTCGGCCGAACGCTTCGAGCGCCAGGCGCAATGGCGCGACTTCGCCATCCTGTATCGCGGCAACCACCAGGCGCGCGTATTCGAGCAGGCCCTGCGCAATCTGCGCATCCCCTATACGATCTCGGGCGGCCAAAGCTTTTTCGACAAGGCCGAGGTGCGCGACATCCTGGCCTATCTGCGCCTGATCGCCAACGACGAGGACGATCCGGCCTTCATCCGCGCGGCCACCACGCCGCGGCGCGGCATCGGGCAGGCCACTTTGCAGGTGCTGGGCCAGTTCGCCGCCGAACAGAAACTGTCCCTGTTCGCCGCCGTCTTCCAGATCGCCCTGACCGATCGCCTGCCGGAGCGCCAGCTCGAACCCTTGCAGGTCTTCGCCCAGTTCATCCAGCGCATCCAGCAACGGGCCGACCGGGTGGACAGCGATTTGGAAGAACATGAAACCGCCGTCAGCGAACTGCTGGGCGAGTTGCTGCGGGCCATCGACTACGAACGCTATCTGTACGACATGTTCGATGAGCGCCCCGCCCAGACCCGTTGGGAAAACGTGCTGGAACTGCTCACCTGGCTCAAGGCCAAGGCGCTGGATGACCAGCTCAGCCTGAACGACCTGGTCCAGCGCGTGGCGCTCATCACCATGCTGGAGCGCGGCGAGGACGAAGACCCCGATGCGGTCAAGCTGTCTACGCTGCACGCCTCCAAGGGTCTGGAGTATCCGCATGTGTTTCTGGTGGGCGTGGAAGAGGGCTTGCTGCCGCACGTGGGGCGGGATGACGAGGACATCGCGCCGGAGCGCGAAGCCGAGGTCCTGGCGCAGCGCATCCAGGAAGAGCGCCGCCTGATGTACGTGGGCATCACGCGAGCCCAGCGCAGCCTGCGCCTGACCTGGTGCAAGAAGCGCCGCCGCGCCCGGGAGAACCTGGTGCGCGAGCGCTCGCGCTTCGTGGACGAAATGAAAATAGAGGAACCCGCCGCCCAGGAAGATCCGGCTCAGGCGGCCATGAGCCCCAAGCAACGCCTGGACATGCTCAAGAACCTGCTCAACAGGACTTAGGTCCGGAAAAAACAAAAGCCTGCTGAATCAGCAGGCTTTTCAACATCAACCGATGATCTGGTTGCGGTGTACAGCGGTGTTGCGTGGATTACCAGTAGCAGGCCGACATGCGAGCGTCGCGGATGCGGGCTTCGTCCAATGCACGGGTAACGCTGACGAGATAGTTGAACACACTACGCGCGGCGCGGGAGATCAGCGACGAGCCTTCCTTGGTCAGCGCTACGAGAGACACGGATTCACCGTTTTCCAGGGCATGCTGCATAACCCCACGCTCAACAGCGTCACTCCAGTGGATGTAGTGCGAGTAAGTGGTCATGGTAGACATTTCGTTTGCCTTTATGGTGAAGGTCTGACTGAAAGAGATTTCATTATAGGGTTTTCCCTAGGGTTAAAGCAAGGGTAAACCCTAGGTGGCCCTAGGGTTGTGGTTTTTTAGGGAAAACCCTAGGTTTCATGAAAAAATAACCAGAAATCATGAACTTGATTATCAGTCAGTCAGTCAGTCAGTCAGTCAGTCAGTCAGTCAGTCAGTCAGTCATGCCTTGCCGCGCCGATGGCGCCAGGCTGATGCGCGTCGGCTCAGGAAAACGTCAGATGACGCCAAGAGGGCGGGGCGATAAAGCCGGCCGCATGCGCATCGCCGGGGGGGCCTGCTCAAAACCGAGGTTTTGTTGAACGGTCAGGAGACGGGCTGAAGACCTCTTCCAAGGTTTGAGCCTGCAGCAGCCGGATGCTCCAGGCCTGCAACTGGGCCAGATCGGCCTGGGCGAGCAGCTCCCAATGGGCTTGGGAAAGACGGCCGAATTTATGGCGCATCTGGCGGCTGAGCAACGAACGGTGCGATTGTAGTCGTCCTACTTGTATACCTTTCTGAATGCCTTGCTGCCGTCCTTGCGCCAGCCATTGATGAGTCCAGGAATATGAATGATCGATGAGCATGGCTTGGATCTCCAGCAGTTGGTCAAAACGAGGCAGAGTCAAGTGGGGGAGATGGCGGGGCAGGAGCACGCGGTTGACCCAGATTGCCAGGTCTCGCTGCAGGCACGGGTCGGGAAGGGTGCAATGAACAGTGTGCAGCAAGTCCGCTAGATGAACCAGGCCCTGGTTGTGCTCCATTTGGCAAATCAGCATCAATGGATCTTCAGGCGGCAATAAGCCTGTAAGGACCTGTTTTTTCTGGTCGAAAAGCAAAATATCTTGCCGGGGCCTGTGGCACTCCAGCCACGGACTTGGTGCTGCATCGATCAGATTCTGGATGCGGACAGGCTGGGGCCAGGGGCGCCGGCCGCTATAGGGGATGACAGGCAGCAGCCAGGGCAGTTTTTCCTTGCGGCGGGGATAGGCGCGCTGCAAGGCCTGATAGTGCAGCACGGTATAGGTAAGCATGCGCAGCGGCATGGCATGGTCCGGCTGGGACTGGTGTTCGATCAGCAGCGCGATGGGATTCTGTCCGCACTGCCGCGCAGGAATGTTCCAGACCAGATCGGCTTGGCGGTTCTGCAGGTCGGGGCCGACATAGACTGGCGAGGCAGGCTGTGCCTGATCCAACCGCCAGCGCTGCAGGAGAGGACCCGCAAGGACGGCTCTTGCCAGGGCCTGGAGCAGCACGCGATGAGAAAAAAGCCGGCGGTAGCAACTGTCCTGCACATTCATGAAAGCCTCGCAAAGCACAGTCGCCAGCATGCGGGTTTTCAGCGCGCGGGGCTACGACGCAAGGCAGCGATTGTCCTGCGTGGAAATACCAGTCCGGACAAAAAAACCCGCCCGCAATGCGGACGGGTTCTCGAGGCGGGATGAGGCCAGGTCAGCGCGGCAGGGTGGAGCTGCCCATCAGGAACTGGTCCACTGAGCGCGCGCATTGGCGGCCTTCGCGGATGGCCCAGACGATCAGCGACTGGCCGCGGCGCATGTCGCCGGCGGCAAAGACCTTGGCGCGGCCGGTCTGGTAGTCCTCGGTGCTGGCGGCCACGTTGCCGCGTCCGTCGGGCTGCAGTTCGAAGGCGTCCAGCACCTGGCGCACGGGCGAGACAAAGCCCATGGCCAGCAGCACCAGGTCGGCGGGGAAGGTCATCTCCGAACCTTCCACGGGCGCCATGCTCATGCGGCCGGTCTCGGGGTCGGTCTGCCATTGCACGCGCACGGCGCGCAGCTGCCGGACCTGGCCGTCCTTGCCGTCCAGGCCCACGGTGCTGACGGCCCAGTCGCGCTCGCAGCCTTCCTCGTGGGACGAGGACGTGCGCAGCTTGGCAGGCCAGTAGGGCCAGACCAGGGCGGTGTTCTCCTGCTCGGGCGGACGCGGCATCAGTTCGAACTGGGTCACGGACTTGGCGCCCTGGCGATTGCTGGTGCCCACGCAGTCCGAGCCGGTGTCCCCGCCGCCGATCACGATGACGTGCTTGTCCTTGGCGCTGATGGCGGGCTTGCCGCGGTCGCCGGCCACCTGCTTGTTCTGGATGCGCAGAAAATCCATGGCCGGATGCACGCCGTCCAGCTCGCTGCCGGGCACATCCAGCATGCGGGGGGTCTCGGCGCCGCCGGCCAGCACGATGGCGTCGAACTGCTGATCCAGGTCTGCGGACGAGAGCACCGTCAGGCCCGGCTCGCGGGCGGCCGCGTCCTCGGCCCGGCCTATATAGGTGGACGGGCGAAATTCCACGCCTTCGGCTTCCATCTGGGCGATGCGGCGGTCCAGCAGGTGCTTGTCCAGCTTGAAGTCGGGGATGCCGTAGCGCATCAGGCCGCCGATACGGTCGCTCTTTTCGAACACCGTGACCTGGTGGCCGACGCGCGCCAACTGCTGGGCGCAGGCCAGGCCCGCCGGTCCGGAGCCGACGACGGCCACGCGCTTGCCGGTCTTCTGGCTGGGCGGCTGGGGCACGACCCAGCCGTTCTCCCAGCCCTTGTCGATGATGGCGTGCTCGATGGACTTGATGCCCACCGGCATGCGGTCGATGTTCAGCGTACAGGCCGCCTCGCAGGGCGCCGGGCAGATGCGGCCGGTGACTTCGGGGAAGTTGTTGGTGGAGTGCAGGACATCCAGCGCCTGCCGCCACTGCTGCCGGTAGACCAGATCGTTCCAGTCCGGAATGATGTTGTTCACCGGGCAGCCGTTGTGGCAGAAGGGGATGCCGCAGTCCATGCAGCGGGCCGCCTGCACGCCCGCCTGCTTGTCGTCCAGGGCCTGGACGAATTCCTTCCAGTGCTTGACCCGCGTCAGGGGCGCCTCGACCGCTTCCTGCAAACGTTGGTACTCAAGAAATCCAGTGGTCTTTCCCATGATGTTTCCGTTTCCTGATGGTGATGGGAAGGGTTCAGGCCGAAGCCGAACTGCGGGTTTTGCTGCTCTTGCGGGCGGGCTTGTCCTGCGCGGGCGCCTCCTGCGGCGGCTGCCACAGCTCGGTCAGCGCGCGGCGGTACTCGCGCGGAATCACTTTCACGAACTGCTGGCGGGCGCTGTCCCAGTCGCTGAGCAGCTCGCGCGCCTGGAAGCTGCCGGTGGCGCGGAAGTGGTCCTCGATCAGGCCGCGCAGAATGGCTTCGTCCGTCTGCCGGCCCGTGTCCGGGCTGCGGCTGTGCCAGCTGGAGATGTCGCTCTGCATTTCCTGATCGGCCTTGCTCAGCACCGGCTCCAGGTCCACCATGCCGGGATTGCAGCGCAATTGCAGGCGGCGCTCCGGATCCCAGACATAGGCCACGCCGCCGGACATGCCGGCCGCGAAGTTGCGGCCCACCTGGCCCAGCACCACCACGGTGCCGCCGGTCATGTATTCGCAGCCGTGGTCGCCCACGCCTTCGACCACCGCGCTGGCGCCGGAGTTGCGCACGGCGAAGCGTTCGCCGGCCACGCCGTTGAAGTAGGCCGAGCCGGCCAGGGCGCCGTACAGGACGGTATTGCCCACGATGATGTGCTCGGGTCCGTAGCCGCGGAAGTCATTGGGGGAGCGCACGATGATGCGGCCGCCCGACAGGCCCTTGCCCACGTAGTCGTTGGCCTCGCCCACCAGGTCCAGGGTGATGCCGCGAGCCAGGAAGGCGCCGAAGCTTTGGCCTGCCGTGCCGTTGCACTGGATGTGCAGGGTGTCGTCGGGCAGGCCGCGGTGGCCGTACTTCTTGGTGAACACGCCCGAAAGCATGGCGCCCACGCTGCGGTTGCGGTTGCGCACCGGGGTGATGAAGGACAGCGGCTTGCCTTCGTTCAGGGTGACGGCGCTGCGTTCGATCAGCTGCAGGTCCAGCGCGTGCTCCAGGCCGTGGTCCTGCACGCCGATCTGGCGCGGGGACTCGTCCGTGTCCACGCGGTGCAGCAGGCGCGAGAAGTCCAGGCCGCGCGCTTTCCAGTGTTCCACGCCGGCGCGCATGTCCAGCCAGTCGCTGCGTCCGACCATGTCGTCGAAGCGCCGCACGCCCAACTGGGCCATCAGTTCGCGCACTTCCTCGGCCACGAAGAAGAAATAGTTCACCACGTGCTCGGGCTTGCCCTGGAACTTGCGGCGCAGGACGGGATCCTGCGTGGCCACGCCCACCGGACAGGTGTTCAGGTGGCACTTGCGCATCATGATGCAGCCTTCCACGACCAGCGGGGCGGTGGCGAAGCCGAATTCGTCCGCGCCCAGCAGCGCGCCTATGACCACGTCGCGGCCGGTCTTCATCTGGCCGTCGGCCTGCACGCGGATGCGGCTGCGCAGGCGGTTCAGCAGCAGGGTCTGCTGGGTTTCGGCCAGGCCCAGCTCCCAGGGGGTGCCGGCATGCTTGATGGAGGAGATGGGGGAGGCGCCGGTGCCGCCGTCATGGCCGGCGATCACCACGTGGTCGGCCTTGGCCTTGGCCACGCCGGCCGCCACCGTGCCCACGCCCACCTTGGAGACCAGCTTGACCGAGATGTCGGCGCTGGCGTTGACGTTCTTCAGGTCGTGGATCAGCTGGGCCAGATCCTCGATGGAATAGATGTCGTGATGCGGCGGGGGCGAGATCAGGCCCACGCCGGGCACGGAATAGCGCAGCTTGGCGATGTACTCGGACACCTTGTGGCCGGGTAGCTGGCCGCCCTCGCCGGGCTTGGCGCCCTGGGCCATCTTGATCTGGATCTGGTCGGCGCTGCACAGGTATTCGGCCGAGACGCCGAAGCGGCCCGAGGCCACCTGCTTGATGCGCGAGCGCAGGGAGTCGTTCTCCTGCAGCTCCACGTGGGCGACCACGCGGTCCTCGCCCAGGATGCCGGCCAGCGTGTCGCCCTGGCGGATGCCGCTGGCGCCGTGCTGCATCTCGTGCTCGTAGCGGCGCTCGTCCTCGCCGCCTTCGCCGGTGTTGGACTTGCCGCCGATGCGGTTCATGGCCACGGCCAGCACGGCGTGGGCTTCGGTGGAGATGGAGCCCAGCGACATGGCGCCGGTCGCAAAGCGCTTGACGATCTCGCTGGCGGGCTCGACTTCGTCCAGCGGGATGGCGCGCGCCGGATCCAGGCGGAATTCGAACAGGCCGCGCAGCGTCATGTGGCGGCGGCTCTGGTCATTGATCAGGCGCGCATATTCCTTGTAGGTGCCGTAATTGTTGGCGCGGGTGGAATGCTGCAGCTTGGCGATGGAGTCCGGCGTCCACATGTGTTCTTCGCCGCGCACGCGCACGGCGTATTCGCCGCCCGCCTCCAGCTGGTTCTGCAGCACCGGGTCGTTGCCGTAGGCGGCCTGGTGCTGGCGCAGGGCCTCCTCGGCCACGGTGAAGATGTCTATGCCCTCGATGGGACAGGCGGTGCCCACGAAATACTTGTCGATCAGCGAGCGCGACAGGCCTATGGCCTCGAAGATCTGCGCGCCGGTGTAGGACATATAGGTGGAGATGCCCATCTTGGACATGACCTTGTACAGGCCCTTGTTGATGGCCTTGATGTAGTAGCTTTCCGCAGTGGCCGCCGCAATGCCGCTGGCCGGGTCCTGCGCCAGGTGCTGCAGGGTCTCGAAGGCCAGCCAGGGGTGCATGGCTTCGGCGCCGTAGCCGCCCAGCAGCGCGAAATGGTGCACTTCGCGGGCCGAACCGGTTTCCACCACCAGGCCGGTGCGGGTGCGCAGGCCGGCGCGGATCAGGTGCTGGTGGATGGCCGAGGTGGCCAGCAGCGCCGGAATGGCGACATGCTCGGCGTCGATGCGGCGATCGGTGATGATCAGGATGTTGTAGCCGCTGCGCACGGCATCGGCCGCGCGGGCGCACAGCGCGGCCACGCTGGCTTCGATGCCTTCGCGGCCCCACGCGCGCGGGTAGGTGATGTCCAGCTCGAAGCTGCGGAACTTGCCGTTGCTGGCCTGTTCCACGCGGCGGATCTGGTTCATCTCGGCCGGGCTCAGGATGGGCTGGGACACTTCCAGGCGCAGGGGCGGATTGACGTTGTTGATGTCCAGCAGGTTGGGCTTGGGGCCGATGAAGGACACCAGCGACATCACCATCTGCTCGCGGATCGGATCGATGGGCGGGTTGGTGACCTGGGCGAACAACTGGCGGAAATAGTTGTAGAAGGTCTTGGGCTTGTCGGACAGCACGGCCAGGGGGGCGTCGTTGCCCATGGAGCCGGTGGCTTCCTCGCCTTTGCCGGCCATGGGCTGCAGCACCACCTTCAGGTCTTCCTGGGTCCAGCCGAAGGCCTGCTGCTGGTCCAGCAGGTCGCGCTCGGACAGCTGGGTGCGCACGCCGGGCACGCCCGGCAGCGAATCCAGGCGCAGGCGCAGGCGGTCGATCCACTGCTTGTAGGGGTGGGCGTTGGCCAGCTGGGACTTGATCTCGGCGTCGGCTATGATGCGGCCCTGCTCCAGGTCGACGAGCAGCATCTTGCCCGGCTGCAGGCGCCATTTCTTGACGATGCGGTGTTCGGGTATGGGCAGGGTGCCGGCCTCGGAGGCCAGCACGATCATGTCGTCGTCGGTGATGACGTAGCGGGCCGGGCGCAGGCCATTGCGATCGAGCAGGGCGCCGATCTGCAGGCCGTCGGTGAAGGCCATGGCGGCCGGGCCGTCCCAGGGCTCCATCTGCGCGGCGTAGTATTCGTAGAAGGCGCGCCGGCTCTCGTCCATTTCGGCGTGCTGCTCCCAGGCCTCGGGCATCATGATCATCATGGCGTGGGGCAGGGAGTAGCCGGACATCACCAGCAGCTCCAGGCAGTTGTCGAAGGTGGCCGTGTCCGACTGGCCTTCGTAGACGATGGGGTAGAGCTTTTGCAGGTCGGCGCCCAGCACGGCCGATTCCATGGTGCCTTCGCGGGCGCGCAGCCAGTTGAAGTTGCCCTGCACGGTGTTGATCTCGCCGTTGTGGGCGATCAGGCGGTAGGGGTGGGCCAGCGGCCAGGCGGGGAAGGTGTTGGTGGAGAAGCGCTGGTGCACCAGCGCCAGGGCGGAACAGGCGCGGGTGTCGGCCAGGTCGCGGTAATAGCGGCCGACCTGGTCGGCCAGCAGCAGGCCTTTGTAGACCACGGTGCGCACCGAGGCCGAAGGCACGAAGTATTCCTGTCCGTGGGCCAGCTGCATGCGGTGGATGGCATGGCTGGCGGTCTTGCGTATGACGTACAGCTTGCGCTCCAGGGCGTCGGGCACCATGACGTCCGGGCCGCGGCCGATGAACAGCTGGCGGATCACAGGCTCATTGGCCTTGACGGTGGGCGACATGGGCATGGTGGTGTCCACGGGCACGTCGCGCCAGCCCAGCAGCACCTGCCCTTCGGCGCGCACGGCGCGCTCCAGCTCCTGCTCGCAGGCCAGGCGCGAGGCGGTCTCCTTGGGCAGGAACACCATGGCCACGCCGTATTCGCCGGGCGGCGGCAGGGTCACGCCCTGGGCCGCCATCTCTTCGCGGTACAACTGGTCGGGGATCTGGATGAGGATGCCTGCGCCGTCGCCCATCAGGGGATCGGCTCCCACTGCGCCGCGGTGGTCCAGGTTTTCGAGGATTTTCAGGCCTTGGGTGATGATGGCGTGGCTCGCCTGGCCTTTGATGTGTGCAATAAAGCCGACGCCGCAGGCGTCGTGTTCATTGGCGGGGTGGTACAAGCCTTGGGCTTGGGGGAGACAGGACTTTGTCATGGGGGGGCATCCGCAAAGAACGTTGTGAAGCGCTGCATTTGTTGCAGCGCAAAAAATAAAATACCGCCTTTTTTTTTTCTCGCGCAAGAATTTTTTTGCGATCGGGCAAAAAAAATTCCCGCCTCCCCCGATTTGCCCGTAAGCCGTGCCAGCCAAGGGTTTGGCTGTGGCGCCACGGCCGCAGGTCCGAATTGATGCTTGATGGTTTAACTAAAACGGCTCCCGCTCAGCCCGGGTTGCGGCGGGCCGCCATCTGCGCCAGGATCTGGCGGGCTTCGTCGCTTTGCAGCAATTGCAGGAAGAGCTGGCGCTCTCGTTCCAGCACCTCCAGCAGGGTCTGGCGCTGGGGCGCGCGCAGCAGTCTTTTGCTGGCGCGCAGAGCCAGGGGCGGCTGTTCGGCCAGCGTACGCGCGCAGGCGCGCGCCGCCTCCAGGCTGTTGCCCGGATCGGTGAGTTCGGTGAGCAGGCCGTCCTGCATGGCCTGCTCGGCCGTGAAGGCCTGCGACTGGAGAAGCCACTGGCTGGCCCGGCGCGGCCCCACGATCTGGGCCAGAAGGTGGCTGGACGCGCCTTCCGGGCACAGGCCCAGGGCGGTGAAGGGCATGCGCAGCCGGGCGTCGCGGGCGGCGAAGACGAAGTCCGCATGCAGCAGCAGCGTGACGCCTATGCCCACCGCATGGCCCTCCACGGCGACGATGATGGGGATGTCGGCCTGCACCAGGCTCTTGAGGAAGCGGATGGCGGGCGGCTCCTCGTCTGTCCGCACGCTGGACAGTTCGGACAGGTCGTTGCCGGCGCAGAAATGCTCTCCGGCTCCGTTCAGGATCAGGGCGCGCCACTGGGTGTTCCGGTCGGCCTGCCGGATCTGCTCGGCCAGCTCGTCGTACATGGCGTTGGTCAGGGCGTTGCGCCGTTCGGGGCGGTCCAGCGTGATTTCCAGCCAGTGTTCGGCAATATGGGTGCGTATCATGACGGTCTCCTGCGGACGGGTCAGGAAAAGGGGGAGTCCAGCAGTGCCTGCCGGGCCTGCCGGTACTCGGCCTGCAGCTGGGCCACGATGTCGGCCGTGGGCTGCACGGCGTCGATGCCGCCTATGCCCTGGCCGGCCCCCCAGATGTCGCGCCAGGCCTTGCTCAGGCCCGAACCGAAGTTCGTGTTGGCCGCGTGTTCCGGGTCCAGGCGTTCCGGATCCAGGCCGGCGGCGCGTATGCTGTCCTTCAGGTAGTTGCCCGGTATGCCGGTGAAGAAAGGCGTGTAGACGATGTCGGCGGCGCGGCCGCGCACGATCATGTTCTTGTATTCCTCGGAGGCGTTGGCCTCGGTGCTGGCGATGAAGCGCGTGCCGATGTAGGCCAGGTCGGCGCCCATGGCCTGCGCGGCCAGGATGTCGTGCCCGCGCGTCATGGCGCCGGACAGGGCGATGGGGCCGTCGAAGATGCGGCGGATCTCGTTGACCAGCACGAAGGGGCTGAGCGTGCCGGCATGGCCGCCGGCGCCGGCGGCGACCACGATCAGGCCGTCCACGCCGGCCTCCAGGGCTTTTTCCGCGTGCCGCAAGGTGGTGACGTCGTGAAAGACCTTGCCGCCCCAGGCGTGCACCTGCGGGACGATTTCCTGGGGCGCGCGCAGGCTGGTGATGACCAGCGGCACGCGATGGTCGGCGCAGACCGCCAGGTCCTGCTCCAGCCTGTCGTTGGACTGGTGGATGATGTGGTTGATGGCGTAGGGGGCGATGCGGCGCTCGGGATGCCGCTCGCGCAGGTCGGCCAGGGCGGCGTCGATCTCGTCCAGCCAGTCCTTGAGGCGTTCCTGGGGCCGCGCGTTCAGGGCGGGCACCGAGCCTATGATGCCGCTGGCGCACTGGGCGATGACCAGCGCCGGGCAGGACACGATGAACATGGGCGCCGCCATGACGGGCAGGGACAGGGACTGGTAGAGCTGCTGGGTCAAGGTCGAAGGCATGAGCCGGGTCTCCTGGAAACGGAATACGCGCCCCGCCGGCAAGCCTGAGCGGGGTTTTAAGAACCTGTTCAATGTCTTTTCGTGATGCCTGCCGGGCTGGCAGCCCGCCTGCGCCTTGCATCCGCAGACTGGCAGGAGCAACGGTCGCCATGAAAAGACATTGAGCAGGTCCTGAGGAACATCTGCCGCTGACCATCTATTGTGGCTATTCTAGGATGGTTTTCAGCGCCTGCGCGCAGACGGCTTCGCCAACGAGCGCCGGTGGCGAAACGACCATTGCATGAGCATTTTGACCTGTCCGCACGCCGGACTGTCTTCAATGATGCAGAATTGAACGCTTAACTGGATCGCTGCTTTTTTATGACCACGACCGTACGAACCTCCCCCCTGGCCGGATTGCGCGTGCTGGACCTGACGCGCGTGCTGGCCGGGCCCTGGTGCACCCAGAACCTGGCGGACCTGGGCGCTGAAGTCATCAAGATCGAGCGCCCCGGCGCGGGGGACGACACCCGCGGCTGGGGGCCTCCGTACCTGAAAGACGCCCACGGGGCGGACACGGCCGACGCCGCCTATTTCGGCGCCGCCAACCGCAACAAGGAATCCGTCGCCCTGGACATCGCCACCCCGGCGGGCGCCGACCTGGCGCGCCGCTTGGCGGCCCGCAGCGACATCCTGGTGGAGAACTTCAAGGTGGGCGGGCTGAAGAAATACGGGCTGGACTACGAGTCGCTCAAGGCGCTCAACCCGGGCCTGATCTATTGCTCCATCACCGGCTTCGGGCAGACCGGGCCCTATGCGGCCCGGCCCGGCTACGACTTCATGATCCAGGGCCTGGGCGGCCTGATGTCCCTGACGGGCGAGCCCGGCGGCGAACCGCAGAAGGCGGGCGTCGCTGTCGCGGACGTCATGACCGGCATGTACGCCACGGTGGCCGTCCTGGCGGCCGTGCTGGAGCGTCAGCGCAGCGGCCTGGGCCAGCACCTGGACATTGCCCTGCTCGATTGCCAGGTGGCCATGATGGCCAACCAGAACATGAATTTCCTGGCAACCGGACAGGCGCCGCAGCGGCCCGGCAACGCGCACCAGAACCTGGTGCCCTACCAGGTGTTCGCCGCCAGCGACGGCCACCTGATCGTGGCGGTGGGCAACGACGCCCAGTTCCGCAGCTTCGCCCAGGAACTGGGCCATCCCGAATGGGCCCAGGACCCGCGCTTTGCGCGCAATGCGGGCCGGGTGGTGCACCGCGAGGAGCTGGTGCCGCTGCTGGCGCAGGTCATGCGCACCCGTTCGCGCGACGCTTGGCTGCAGGCCCTGGAGGCCGCGGGCGTGCCGGCCGGTCCCATCAACACCATGGCGCAGGTCTACGAGGATCCGCAGGTGCAGGCGCGCGGCCTGCGCCTGGACTTGCCGCGCCCGGACGGCGACAGCGTGCCTTCGGTGGCCAGTCCCCTGCGCCTGTCCGACACGCCGGTCCAATACCGCAGCGCGCCGCCGCGCCTGGGCGAGCATACCCGCCAGGTGCTGGCGCGGGTGCTGGAGCTGGGGCCGGAAGACATTGACGCCGTCCTGTCCAACTAGGGGCGGCGCGCCGATATTTTCATTGCTTATTGATCAGGTTGCGAGACATGAAACAGATACAAACCATCGCCATCGTCGGAGCCGGCGCCATGGGACGCGGCATTGCCCAGATCGCCGCCCAGGCGGGCAAGCAGGTGCTGCTGTACGACGTGAACCCCGATTCCGTGCAGGCTGCCCTGGCGGACCTGCGCTCGGTCTGGAACCGGCTGCAGGAAAAGGGCAAGCTCAGCGCCGAACAGGTGCAGGCGGCCCAGGCGGGCCTGCAGGTGGCCCCGGACCTCCAGGCGCTGGCCGGCGCCGATCTGGTCGTGGAAGCGATCGTGGAGCGGCTGGACGTCAAGCAGGGCCTCTTGCAGCAGCTGGAGGACATCGTCGCGCCCGACTGCGTGCTGGCCTCCAATACCTCGTCCCTGTCCATCACCGCCATCGCCCAGGCCTGCCGCCATCCGGAACGCGTGGCAGGCTACCACTTCTTCAATCCCGTGCCCCTGATGAAGGTGGTGGAAGTCATCGACGGGCTGCGCACACGGCCCGAGGTGGGCGACGCCCTGATGCAGGTCTCGCGCGAGATGGGGCACACGCCCGTGCGCGCCAAGGACATGCCCGGCTTCATCGTCAACCACGCCGGGCGCGGCATGAACATCGAGGGCCTGAAGATCGCCCAGGAATGCGTCGCACCCTTTTACCAGGTGGACGCCATCATGCGCGAGCAGGCGGGGTTCCGCATGGGGCCTTTCGAGCTGCTGGACCTGACCGCGCTGGACGTGTCCCATCCGGTGATGGAGTCCATCTATCGCCAGTTCTACGACGAGCCGCGCTTCCGTCCTTCACCCATCACGGCGGTCCGCCATGCCGGCAAGCTGTTCGGCCGCAAGAACGGGGAAGGCTTCTACACCTATGTGGAGGGCAGGAAGCAGGTTCCTGACGAGCCTGCCGCGCCTGTGGTCGAGCAGGCCGCGCCCGTCTGGGTGGCGCCCTGCCATGCGCAAGGGTACGAGCGCGCGCGCGAGCTGCTCGAGCGCCTGGGCGCCACGCTGGCGCCCGAACAGGCCGATCCGCCCGCCGGCGCCCTGATCCTGCTGACGCCCTATGGCGAGGACGTGGCCACGCTGGTGGCCCGCCACGGCCTGGATCCGGCCCGCAGCGTGGCCCTGGACACCTTGTTCGGCCTGGAGCAGGGCCGCCGTCGCGTGCTGATGTGTTCGGCCGCGACCGCGCCGCAATGGCGCGACCAGGCCTGGGCCTTGCTGGCTCGCGACGGCACCGCCGTCAGCGTGATCGAGGATTCGGCCGGCTTCGTGGCCCAGCGGCTGGTGGCCACCATCGTGAACATTGCCTGCGACATCGCGCAGCAGCAGATCGCCACGCCTTCGGACATCGACGCCGCCGTGCGCCTGGGCCTGGGCTATCCGCACAACGGCCCCTTGTCCATGGGCGACGCCGTGGGCGCGGCCGACCTGCTCGATGTGCTGCGCAACTTGCAGGCGGTGACGGGCGACATGCGCTATCGCGCCAGCCCCTGGCTGCAGCGTCGCGTGCAACTGGGCCTGTCCCTGACGGCTTTGCCCCAGTGCCGGGCGCACTAGGCGCAGGGCCCCGGGCTCATTGCCCGGGAACATGAAAAAAGCCCGCTTTACAGCGGGCTTTTTCGTGGACGTCGCCGGGATTATTTGGCGGCGTTGACCATGTGCTGCACGGCAGCGCGGATTTCTTCGTCCGAGGCTTGCGAGCCGCCGCGGGGAGGCATGGCGCCCACGCCGTGGATGGCCTTCTGGACCATGGTGTCCATGCCGGTCTCGATGTAGGGCTTCCAGGCGGCCTGGTCGCCGAACTTGGGCGCACCGGCAACGCCGGCGGCGTGGCAGGCGAAGCAGACGGTGTCGTACAGCTTGATGCCGGCGGGATCCACCTTGGCGGCGTCCTGGGCAGCGGCGGCGGCAGGCTTGCCGGCGGCGGGCTCGGCGGCCTTGGGCGCTTCGGTCGTCTTGGGAGCGGTGTTCACGTCGGCAGGCTTGGCGTCGGCCTTGGCTTCCTGGTCGCCCGCGGCGCCGGGAGCTTCGGGTTCCTTGAAGTCGGCGCCGGCGGCGTTGGCCATGTAGACCACGGCGCGGGCCACTTCGACGTCGTCCAGCGAGGGGTTGCCGCCCTTGGGAGGCATGGCGCGGATGCCGTGGATGGCGGCGTCGACCAGCGTATCCTGGCCCTGCTTGATCAGGCCGCCCCAGGCGCCCTTGTCGCCGAACTTGGGCGCGCCGGCGATGCCGGCGGCGTGACATGCGGTACAGGTGGTTTCGTACACTTGCTGGCCGGTCTTCAGTTCCTTGACGGCATTGGCGTCGACCAGCTTGAAGCCCGCCACGGGCTGGATGCGTTCGGCGATGGCTTCAGGGGTCAGGGCGTCCGAGCCGGCGCCCGTGCTCATGGTGGCCGTGACCAGATTGACCAGCATGACAATGATCGCGATGGGCACCAGGAAAGCCAGAGCCACGGTCACGAGCAATTGTTTGGGGGTTTTGATCATGGCGTTGTGACCCTCGTTGTGTTCTTCGGGTTTTTGTTCCGTGTTGCTCATTATCGGATCCTGCGAGTTCGTACAAGAAAAGACGGGAGGGCCAACAATGGCCACCAGCGAAGGCTTGCGCCTGCGAAAATTCGTGCGAGCGGGCGCGTGTCAAGGCACGTACCCAGGTGCGCAACCTCCAATTATAGCGAAGTGTGCCGCTCTTGTATTCGCATCTTGCAAAGCCGGCCATGGCTTTCGCTGATAGTTGCTGAAAAAAAATTCAAACTCAGGCTACAATAGTCGTCTTGGCGACCGTAGTTCAATGGATAGAATTAGAGTTTCCGAAGCTCTCGATACAGGTTCGATTCCTGTCGGTCGCGCCAGAATTCAAAGGTTTGCTTTCATGCACGGCCTGTTATTGTCGCAAGCGGGGCGCCGCTTGTTGGCCTCTGCCAAGGCAGCCGCAAGGCTGCCTTTTTTATCGTCTGCGCCCCTGGCCCGCCCGCCGTGCTAAGGTCCGGATGTCGCCAAACAGTTGATCCGGATCATTTGTCTCATGCCAACAAAGAAGCAGGCCCTGTGGCTTGCGGCCGCGGCGGCCTGCGCCGTCGCGCTGGTCGCGTACGCAATGCGCACAGACGCCGGCGCATCCTATATTTCCCCGGACGATGAAGCCTTGGTCCTGCGGGGCAAGACGGTCTATGCGCAGAACTGCGCGGCCTGCCATGGCGCGCAGCTGGAAGGCCAGCCCGACTGGCGCCGGCGTCGGCCCGACGGCCGCCTGCCGGCGCCGCCGCACGATGCCAGCGGCCACACCTGGCACCATGCCGACGCGGTGCTGCTGGACATCACCCGCCACGGCCTGGTCCCCGGCCGCACGGCGCCCGAAGGCTACCGCAGCGACATGCCGGCCTACGCCGGCATCCTGCCCGACGAAGACATCGTCGCAGCGCTGGCCTACATCAAGAGCTCCTGGCCAGAAGCGGAGCGGCAGGCCCAGAAGGAAGTGACGCTGGAGGACCGGAAGCGGCGGTGAGCCACATGCTTTTGCACAAAGCCGCGCTGCTTTTGTCGTTCAGTCAGACGGCTTCAACGTCCAGGCTGCCAGCCCTCGTGGCGTGGCAGGTCATCGCCTTGCATCCAGGGGGGGGGGCGACCCGGGCCGGTTCGATGCGGGGCAGGAAGCGCGTCCGCATCGTGATACGGCAAGCAGACGGGTTCAGCGCCCGGGTTGCCCGCCCGCCAGGCACGCGGCCAAGCCCGCTCTTCAGTCCAGGTAGCCTGCCGGTCTCGCTTCCTCGGGGCGTTCCTCGGTCTTGAAGCGGGCCACGATCCGGGCCAGGCGGTGCGCCTCGTTCTGCAGGGACTGGGCGGCGGTGGCGGCTTCTTCGACCAGGGCCGCGTTCTGCTGCGTGCCGGCGTCCATCTGCGCGACGGCGATGTTGACCTGGTCGATGCCGCTGGACTGCTCCTGGGAGGCGGACGCGATTTCCTTCATCAGGGCGGTCACGGACTCGACCGCATCCAGCAGCCTGTCCATGGTGGCGCCGGCCTCGGATACCAGGCGGGCGCCGCTGTCGACTTCGGCGCCGGAGTGTTCGATCAGGTCCTTGATCTCGCGCGCGGCCTCGGCGCTGCGCTGGGCCAGCGAGCGCACCTCGCCGGCCACCACGGCGAAGCCTTTGCCCTGCTCGCCGGCCCGCGCGGCTTCCACGGCCGCATTCAGCGCCAGGATGTTGGTCTGGAAGGCGATGCCGTCGATCACATTGACGATTTCGCCGATGCGTCCCGAGCTTTGCGAGATGCGTTCCATGGTGCTCACCACATTGGACACGGCGGCGCCGCCTTGCTGGGCGATGGCCGAGGCCTCTTCGGCCAGCGAACTGGCCTGGCGCGCGTGGTCCGCGTTCTGGCGCACCGTCGAGGCAAGCTGCTCCATGCTGGAAGCCGTCTCCTGCAGGGAGGCGGCCTGCTGTTCCGTGCGCGCGGACAGGTCGGTATTGCCCGCGGCGATCTCGCTGATGCCCACGTTGATCTCGCCCACGCTGTCGCGCACCTGGCCGAAGGCCTGGCGCAGGCCCGCCTTGGAGCGGTGCAGGCTCTCCAGCAGGATGTGGACTTCATTGCGGCTGTTCGGCGGAAAGCCCGGCATGGGCGAGTTCAGCACGCCCCGGCCCAGCTGGCCCATGCCGTCGACGACATGACGCACGGGCCGCAGCGTGCGCGCCGCCGTCACGCCCACCAGCAGGGCGATGACCAGGGTGCCGGCCAGCATCATGCCCAGCTGGATCCAGGTCTGTTCGCGGCTCTGCGCCAGGAAGTCGTCGGCCGCGCCGAAGCCGTAGACGATCCAGCCCCAGTTCTCGATGGTGCGCCAGGCCAGGAAGACGGATCTGCCGTCGATGATCAGGCGCTCTACGCCCTGTTTCTGCTGGAAGGCCTTCTTGAAGGCTTCGAAGTCCTGGGGCGGGTTGTCCTTGCTGAGCAGGCTGCCGGGCTTGCCGTAGGCGCCGCCGATGCGCACCCAGTCCTGGCCGTCGGCCGCGGCCTTGACGATGCTGATGGTGCCGTAGGTCGCCAGCTTGAAGGTCTTGATCTCCTCCAGCAGCGGATTGACTTGGGCGCTGACGTCGATGCGGGTGAGAATGCTGCCGTACAGGCGGCCGGCCTCGTCGCGCAGGGGATGGGCATAGGTGGCGAACCATTTGTCGCCCTGGCTTTCGATATTGGCGGCGGGTTCGCCGCGGGCCAGTTCGTCCAGCAGCGGATGGTTCGCGGGCAACAGGCCCAGCTTCTGCGGATGCAGGGCGGAGGCGATGCGATACCAGTTGCGCCCGCTGCGCGCCAGGATCTCGGCCTGCAGGCCGGTCACGCTGGACATCAGGTCGTTGCGCCCGTTGACGGCCAGGCCCTGCACGCCCAGCTCCGGCGCCTCGCCCGTATCGTGCTCGATGGCCTGCGGATCGGCAGGCGCGGGCGTCCCGCCCAGGTAGCGCAGCAGTACCGGATACAGGGACTGGCTGCGCTCCATGGCCATGTTGTAGGTCAACTGCAGCGGACGGTTGAAAGCGTCCAGGGAGTCCAGGTTGGCCGCGCGCACGTTGGCGATGGCGACCTGCTGGCTTTGCCAGGCCATGACGGCGCCGATCAGCGCCATGACCACGGCGGTCGCCAGGGTGCAGGCCAGGAAAAGCTGTTTGTTCAGAGGCTGGCGGGCCAGCCAGGAGCCGGAGGTGGTGGATTGTGTCTGCATCGTGGGCCTGGTGATGAAGGGCGCGCCGCGCAGGATGCGCGGGCGCATCTTCGGTTACGGTAGGCCCGTCATCACATATAGGCAGTGATGTGGATAGTGCTCATAACAAAATGATGACAGTTCATGAACGGCGCCCGCGAGCGACGCGTTCCAGCCGGACCTGGCGCAAGGGCAAGGTTCCGGCCTGGCCCATGAACGCCTGCATGAAGCGATGGGTCTGGCCGGCGCGGGCCTTGAATTCCACGCGCAGGCGCCAGGTCTTGTCGGCCGGATCAGTGGCGGGGCGGCTCAGGCGCTGGCAGGAGTGCAGGCGCAGGCCGCATTGGCGCGCCGCCCGGCGCAGTTCCGTCTCCAGCTCGCGCAGGCAGCGGCCCTGGGTGTCCAGGCTCAGGCAATGGGGCGTCTTGCCCAGGTTCAGAAAGGCGAAGTTGAACATGATGTCGGTCCTTGTCGTCTTGGGCCCGCGGGGCGGGCCGGGAGGAACGGCGCGCGCCCGGCCTGTGCAGGGCGGCAGGCGGGACGCGCGGATAAGGCGCAAGGGGCGGGCGGTGGCATGGCTTCTGGCCGCCCGGCATCATGTGTCAGGCAGGCAGAGCGTCAGGCCGACGTTGCCCCGGTTCGGGATCGTCCGGCATGGTGTGCTCCGTAAGTTGAAAAGGCAGGCGGCGCTGCCGCCTGATGTCGAGTATGGATGGCAATGCCCAGTATTGTAGGCCTATTTTTGCTCATCTGTCCCCATATCGCACGCATGTGTCGTTGCATGTGTTGTTTTGGGCGCGGATGTCAGGCCGGCTCGGCGCAGATCACGTAGTCGTGGCCGTGGCGCAGTCCGCCTTCGGCCTGGCACAGGGCCAGCGTGCGGCGGCGCAGCTCCTCCACGTGCTCGGACAGGGCCAGGGCCAGGCTGCGGTCGCGCAGCCGGCGCAGGCGTTGCGCGCACATGTCCAGCTGGCCATGGATGAAGCGCTCGCCGTAGCGTATGCCGAAGCGCTGCGCATCCACGCAGCGGAATCCGGCCAGGCGCAGGTGGCGCAGCACCCAGTCCATGGGGTATTCGCGGTAGGGACGCTCGCCCGCCAGCAGCAGGCAGGCGTCGCGCAGGCGGCCTATCTCCACCACCAGCGCTCCTGCCGGGTCGGCGGCCGAGTAGGGCACATAGGGCTCCAGGCCGATGACGTACAGGCGCCGGCCGGTCAAGGGACGCAAACGGGCGAAGAGCTGGTCCTGGGCATAGGGGGCGAAGCCGTCCATCGCGCCCAGCAGATAGTCGGCCAGGACAGTGTCGAAGCATTCGCCTTCCAGCAGGGCCGGATCGGTCCAGTTGCCCACCACCAGCCTGTCCTGGGGGCGCTGCCGCTCGCCCAGCTCGCGCCTGACCTGCTCGGCCATGCCCTGCGCGCCGGTAACGGCGGTCCAGCCATCCGTGGGCAGGGTCAGCAGCCAGTTCATGGAGCCCCGGCCCGTGCCCGCGTCCAGGAAGCGGCCCCAGGGCTGTTCGCCCTGCATGTCGGCCACGACCTGGAACAGGCGGCTGCCGGTATGGATCGCAGTCGCGCTCAAAATTCCACCTTGACCCCGGCCATGATGTTGCGGCCCATCAAGGGCGCCTGGCGGGCGATGAAGGAGGTGTGGTTGTAGGCCAGTTTGTCCAGCAAGTTGCTTCCTCTCAGGTACAGGGTGTAGTCGGTCTGGTCCAGTCGGCCCCGGTAGCTGACGCCGGCGCCCAGCATGCCGTAGGACGGCGAGCGCTGCTCGAACTCGGCCAGGCGGCCCTGGGCGAAGGTGTGCGTGTAATCCACGAAGCCCGACCAGTTGCGCCAGTCCAGGTCGGCGCGCACGCCCAGGCGGGCGGCCGGCATGCGCGGCAGGTTCCGGTCCGGATGCAGCAGTTTACCGCGCACCACGTCGCCGAACACGCTGACGGTGGCCCAGCGGCGCACGGGATAGGACACCTTGCCTTCCAGGCCCCAGAACCGGGCGTCATCCTGGCTGTACTGGATCAGGCTGAAGTCCTCGTGCCGGTCCAGGGTGCGGCCGTAGATATAGCCTTTGCTGCGGGTATAGAAGGCGCGCAGGTCGAATCGCAGGTCGCCGGCGTGCTTTTGCAGGCCCAGGTCCACGTTGTGGCTGGTCTCGCGGCCCAGGTCGGCATCGCCGCGTTCATAGCTCAGGGTGGCGAAGTGCACGCCGCGGGCGTACAGTTCCTGCGCATTGGGAAGACGCTGAGAGCGCGAGATCGACAGGCTGGCGGCATACTGCGGCGCAAAGTCCCACACCGCGCCGGCCGACAGCGAGCTGGCCGTGCCCTCGCGGCGTTCCAGGCGCGGGGAGTCGGGCGTGATGGTCTGCCATTCCTGGCGCGCGCCGAATTCGAAGCGCCAGTCCTGCCAGCGCAGGTTCTCCAGGATGAACAGGCCGTGGCTGCGGCTGCGGGTCTTGGGGATGAAGTCCTCGCTGCCGCCCCGGGATTCGAAATCGGACAGGGCGGTCTGCAGGCCGATCACCCCGCTGAAGGGGCCCAGGGGGCGATGTTCCAGCTCCAGGCGGCCGTCGTAGCCGCGGTTGCTGAAGCGGGTGCCGTCCACGTCGCCGTCTTTTTCCACATGGCGGTAATCCGTGACGCCGGCGCGCAGGCGGGCGCGCTGAAAGCCCGGCAGCGGATCGCGCAGCTCGCCGCGCAGGTCGAAGCGCTCGCTGCGCAGATGGGCGGTGGCCGAATGCTCATGAGCGTGTTCGTGATCATGATCGTGCCCATGGTCATGGCCGTGATCGTGGCCGTGGCCGCCGCAATGCAGCGTGGCGCCGTGCGGATGGCAGTCTTCGTACTCGTGGCTGTGGCCGGGCAGGCCGTAGACGTCGTCGCGATAGGAGTAGGCCGCGCCGATGTAGCCGCGCTCGCCGATGAAGGATAGGCCCACGCTGGCGGTGTCGCTGCGCGCATTCGAGTCCTTGACGCGGCCGTCGGTCCAGTCCGGCACGCGATAGTCGCGGCCGCGGCGCGAAGCGCCTTCGACGTGCACGGCCACATTGCCTTGGCCGGCCGTCAGCTCCACGGCGCCGGCGCGTCCCTTGTCGGCGGTGGAGCCCTGCGCCTGGGCCGAGCCTTCGAAGCCGTTCTCGGGAATGGCGCTGGGGATCTTGCGGTCCAGCACATTGACCACGCCGCCGATGGCCCCGCCGCCGTACAGCAGGGCGGCAGGCCCGCGCAGCACTTCCACGCGTCCGGCCAGCCAGGTGTCCACCGTAACGGCATGGTCGGGCGAAACCGCCGAAGCGTCCATGACATCCGATCCGTCGCTCAATACCTTGACGCGCGGCGCGGTCTGGCCGCGGATCACGGGTCGGCTGGCGCCGGCGCCGAACGTGTCGGAATGGATGCCGGGCTCGCCGTCCAACAGCTGTCCCAGGGTGGCGGCGCGGCGCAGGTCCAGGCTGGGGCCTTGCAGCACCGTGGAGGGCGAAAGCAGTTCCTGCTGGCTCAACGCCAGCGGGCTGACGGAGATGCGGATGGCTTCCAGCTGGGCGACGGGCGGCTGGCCGGCCGCCTGGGCCAGGGGACTGATCGTCAGGGCCAGGGCCAGCGACAAGGGGCGGGGAGTGGCTTGCATGGTTTTTCTGCGCTTGGTCGTTAAAAATTGTGATGTTATAACATAACAATTTGTGTGCGCAGACGGAATGGCCCGGCCCAGCGCAGGGGCATTGCGGGCAGGCCGGTGCCGCCAGCGAGGCGGAAATGAAAACCGCCCGGCAGGGCGGGCGGTCGGGGGGAGAGCTCAGTCGGGCTGCAGTTCCGGCGGGACCAGGTTGCGCTCGTAGAGCCGCACGTATTCTTCGAAGGGAACCTCGTCGCGCGCCTCGATGCGCGCCTGTTCCAGCAGCGATTCGGCGGCCTGTTCCTCGTAGGCGGCCTGTGCGGCAGGCTGCAGCGGCTCGGACAGCAGGGCGGCGTGGTGCTCGCGGCTGCGTTGCAGGGAATAGTCGTGAAAGCTCAGGCCGCTTTCGCGCAGGCGGGCCAGCAACTGGGCGGAGGGAGTCTGTTCGGGATCGACGAGCTTGCCCAGCTGCGCCTGCACGGCCTGCGTGTGGGCCTGGGTGTCCAGGGCCTGGTCCAGCAGGCGGGCGTAGGGCAGCAGCTCCTGCAGCACGTCGCGGCCCCAATCCTGCAGGGTGACGACCTGCTTCTGCTGGTTGATCAGGGTCAGGCCGGGGCGGCGTCCTTCGCGCACCACGGTGGCGAAGTTGTTCTTGCTGTCCTGGCAATAGCCGCCGTCGGGGAAGTAGGGACTGTCCTCGGCGGCGCAGTACAGCAGGAAGGTGTCCAGGAAGCGACAGGTCTGCTCGGAGATGCCCACGGGCGATTCGGGGTCTATGTCCATGCAGCGCACTTCGATGTATTCCACCCCGCGCTGGGCCAGCGCCGTGGCGGGCCGCTCGCAACGGGCCGTGGTGCGTTTTGGGCGGATGCTGGAGTAATACTCGTTCTCGATCTGCAGGATGTGGGTGTTCAGCTGTATCCATTCGCCGTCGCGATGCGTGCCGATCTTCTCGTAGTCGGGCCAGGGCGTGACGGCGGCGTGATACATGCGCATCACGAAGGTGTCCAGGTCGTTGTAGCAAAGCTGCAGCTCGGCCTGGGCTTCCTTGTTGTGGTAGCCCAGATCGCTCATGCGCAGGCTGGTCGCCCAGGGCATGGTCAGGGTGTCGGCGTCCACATGGTCCAGGGTGCTGGGCCGGCCGTGCAGAAAGCTGGAGGCCAGGGCGGGGGAGGCGCCGAACAGGTACATCAGCAGCCAGGAGTGCCGCGTGAAGTTGCGGATCAGGGCCAGGTAGCCGTTGGAGCGCTGGTCCTGCAGGCTCTCGCCCGGCGCGCCCAGCAGCGGCCAGATGGCGTCGGGCAGCGAGAAGTTGTAGTGCACGCCGGCAATGCACTGCATGGTCTTGCCGTAGCGCTCGGCCAGGCCGCGCCGGTAGACATGCTTGAGCATGCCGGTGTTGGACGTGCCGTACCAGGCGATCGCAATGTCCTTTTCGTCCGGCAGGGTCGCGGGCATGGACTGGTTCCAGATCATTTCCTGGTCCAGCTTGCCGGCCACGAAGGTGTGGATGTCGCGCAGCTCCTGCAGCAGGTCCTCGACCCGCGTATGCGGCCGGGTGATCAGCTCCAGCAGGCTTTCCGCGTAATCCGTGGTGATGCGTTCATTGGTCAGGGCCGAGCCCACGGCCTGCGGGTGGGGCGTGCGGGCCAGCCGGCCTTGCGCGTCCACGCGCAGGCCTTCTTTTTCGATACCGCGCAAAATGCCTCGCAGGATGTCGGGATTCTGTTGCAGGGCAAGCTGGCGGTGGTGGCTGGTCGTCATGTCGGTGTTTCCCACTTTCAGGATCGGGCGCGTGGTCCGGGGCTGTTCAATGGGCATCTGCCCGATTATAAATAGTAGTCCGAGCCCGTCCGCTTTGTTAAGTTGCATGAGATCGGCGGGCTTGGAACTGGTTCTTTGGAAGGCGAGTATAAAGCCGGCGCTGCGCCGCCGCGGCAAAAGCACGAGACAGGATACGGAAATATCATGAGACTTATCTGGCGCACCCTGGCCGCGATGGCGGCCGCCCTGGCCTTGACCGCCTGCAGTCCGGAGTTCAACTGGCGCCAGGTCCGGCTCGAGCATACGGACCTGCCGGCCATGCTGCCGGGCAAGCCCGTCACCAGCCACCGCCCGCTGGATTTCGAACGCCACAGGCTGGATTTCTACCTGACCACGGCCGCCGCCGGCGGCCAGATCTACACCGTGGGCCATGCGCTGCTGCCGCCGGAGCTGCAGCAGGACGAGGCGGCCCGGATGCGGCTCTATCAGGCCGTCCAGGATTCGCTGCGCCAGAAGTTCGTGCCCGCCGGGCAGGCGCCCGGCCAGGCGCCGCCGGCCCTGCCCGCGCCTGGTGAAATCTTTTCCATGGGACGCGACGTGGGCGGCACGGTCCTGCGCATGCAGGGCATGGTGCGCGTGGAGCCCGGCTGGCTGGTGGAGGGCTTTGTCATGACGGATTCCGGGAAGGCGCCGGACGCCGAGCAGGCGAAGGTCTTTTTTGACGGCTTGGCTCGCTCGTCGGATCGCCGCTGATCAGGCGCTGCTGCAGCGCCAGGGTGATGGCCGCCTGGCGGCTGTAGACGCCCAGCTTGGCGTAGGCGTTCTGGAAGTGGAAGTTGATGGTGCGTTCAGTGATGCCCAGGATGATGCTGATTTCCCAGCTGGTCTTGCCATGGGCAGCCCAGTTCAGGCAGGACTGCTCGCGTGAAGTTAAGTGCGTCACGGTAAAGCTATTCCTTTTGCGGTCGTGGTGGACATCGGGGCAATGTAACTAATTTCTACCGCGGCCGGCATACTGATAAGCCTGAAAATAATGATTTGAATCAAAGCACTGAGGATTTTCTGCGGGTACCGTAGGTCATTTTTGGCGATACCTTTTCCTTGGATTTGGACGCCGGGCGGGCGCAGTGCTAAACTTTCCCGCTATACGTTTTGCGCCGATTTGCCTGATCCGCTTGCGGGCGCTCCATAAATCCAGCTAAAGAGGTCCTGATGGCCACTGAATCCGTCCCTTGCGCCGACAACGGCGCGTCTCGCCCATCCTGCGGTCTGATCCCCGAAGGCTCCGTGGGCCCCGTGCAACCCGAACTCATCGCCTTTGACGAACCCCTGCGCCTGAGCAGCGGACAGGTGCTGCCCGGCTATGAACTGGCCGTGGAAACCTATGGGCGCCTGAATGACGAACGCAGCAATGCGGTCCTGGTCTGCCACGCCCTGAACGCCTCGCACCACGTCGCCGGCTACTACGAGGACGATCCGAAGAACCGCGGCTGGTGGGACAATATGGTCGGCCCCGGCAAGGCCGTGGACACGGACCGTTTCTTTGTCATCGGCGTGAACAACATCGGGTCCTGCTTCGGCTCGACGGGCCCGTCCAGCATCAATCCGGCCACAGGCAAGCCCTGGGGCGCGGACTTCCCCGTGCTGACCGTGGAGGACTGGGTGCGCGCCCAGGCGCGCCTGGCCGACTATTTCGGCATCCGCAAGTTCGCCGCCGTCATGGGCGGCTCGCTGGGCGGCATGCAGGCGCTCAGCTGGGCCATCAGCTGCCCCGAGCGCGTCGAAAATTGCGTAGTCATCGCCAGCACGCCGCGTCTGTCGGCCCAGAACATCGCCTTCAACGAAGTGGCGCGCAGCGCCATTCTGTCCGACCCCCAGTTCCATGGCGGCAACTACTACGAGCATGGCGTGGTGCCCAAGGCCGGCCTGGCCGTGGCGCGCATGGTGGGACACATCACCTACCTGTCCGACACCGTGATGGCCGAGAAATTCGGCCGCACCCAGCGCGCGCCCGCCGAAGGCGGCGAGTTCCACTACAACTATGGCGTGGAGTTCGAGGTCGAATCCTACCTGCGCTACCAGGGAGAAAAATTCTCGCGCTACTTCGATGCCAACACCTACCTGATCATCACGCGGGCCCTGGATTATTTCGACCCCTCGCGCCATCACCAGGGCGACCTTGCCAAGGCGCTGGAACAGGTCCGGGCCAAGTTCCTGGTGGTGTCCTTCAGCACGGACTGGCGGTTCTCGCCCGAGCGCTCGCGCGAGATCGTGCAGGCGCTGCTCAAGAACCGCCGCCAGGTCACCTACGCCGAAATCGATGCGCCGCACGGGCATGACGCCTTCCTGCTGGAGGACGCCCGCTATCACGCCATCGTGCAGGGGTATTATGATCAGATCGCGTCATCGCTGGGCCTGCCGGCGCGTCAACGTACCACGGGAGTGCTGGCCTGATGTCTGCTGTCATTTCGGAAAACAAGCCTGCGCTGCGCCAGGACCTGCTGCGCATCGCCCAGTGGATCGAACCCGGCTCGCAGGTGCTGGACCTGGGCTGCAGCGACGGCGCCCTGCTGGCCCACCTGCGCGATACGCGCCAGGTCGCGGGCACCGGGGTGGAGCTGGACGACGAGTCCGTGATCGCTTCCGTGCGGCGCGGCGTGCCCGTCATCCAGCAGAACCTGGAGGAAGGGCTGGCGCTGTTCAGCGACCTGCAGTTCGACACCGTGGTGCTGTCCAAGACGCTGCAGTCCATGCACCATACCGAGCACATCCTGCGCGAGATGGCGCGCGTCGCCCGCTACGGCATCGTGTCCTTTCCGAATTTCGGCTACTGGCCGCATGGCTGGGCCATCCTGCGCGGGCGCATGCCGGTCACCGGCGAGATGCCCTACCAGTGGTACGACACGCCCAACATCCACCTGTGCACCATGAAGGACTTCCAGGACCTGGCCAGTTCACTGGGGCTGCGCATCACGCACCGCGCGGCCTTCAATGACCGCGCCGAGGTGCGCGTGCTGCCCGGCTGGCGCAGCACCCTGGCGGTGTATCGCTTCGAATCCCCTCATTTTCTCTCTTCCCAGCGCTGAGGCTGTCCGTGTCCCATGTCTACGCCAGTCCCCGAGTCCTGCCTCTGCTGATTCTGGGGTTCGCCAGCGGCCTGCCCCTGGCGCTGGTGTCCGGCACTCTGCAGGCCTGGGCGACCGTCGAGAATGTTTCGCTGACTGAAATCGGCTTTCTGACGCTGGTCGGCTCGGCCTACACGCTGAAGTTTCTCTGGGCGCCCCTGGTGGACCGCTACGCGCCGCCTTTCCTGGGCCGGCGCCGCGGCTGGATCCTGCTGACGCAGCTTCTGCTGGCGGCCTCGATCGCCGCCATGGGCCTGTTCTCTCCGGGCACGCATTTGACCGCCCTGGCCCTGCTGGCCGTGTGGGTGGCTTTTCTTTCGGCCACGCAGGACATCGCCTTCGATGCCTACAGCACGGATGTGCTGCGCGCGCCGGAGCGCGCCGCCGGGGCCGCCGTCAAGGTCATGGGCTACCGGCTGGCCATGATCGCCTCCGGCGGCCTGGCCCTGATCCTGGCCGACCGCTGGCTGGGCTGGTCCAACACCTATCTGCTCATGGGCCTGTTCATGGCCCTGTGCGCGCTGGTCACCCTGATTTCGCCCGAGCCGGAGCTGGACAGCCGCGCCCCGCGCAGCCTGTCCGAAGCGGTCGCCGCCCCGCTGGCCGAGTTCTTTTCGCGGCCCGGCGCCTGGGGCATACTGCTGCTGATCGTGCTCTACAAGCTGGGCGACGCGTTCGCCGGGGCCTTGTCCACCACCTTTCTCATCCGCGCCGCCGGCTTTTCGCTGTCGGAAGTGGGCACCATCAACAAGGTGTTCGGCCTGGCCGCCACGGTGGTGGGCGCCCTGCTGGGCGGGGCCGTCATGGCGCGGCTCGGACTGTACCGGGCCCTGATGGTGTTCGGGCTGCTGCAGGCGGTCTCCAACCTGGGCTATTGGTTCATCGCCGTCCAGAGCAGTCCCTCCATGGTGCTGATGAGCGTGGTGGTGGCCCTGGAGAATCTGTGCGGCGGCCTGGGCACGGCGGCTTTCGTGGCGCTGCTCATGGCCTTGTGCAACCGGGGCTATTCGGCCACCCAGTTCGCCTTGCTGTCGGCCTTGTCGGCGGTGGGGCGCACCTACCTGGCCGGGCCGTTGACGCCTGTGCTGGTCCAGTCCCTGGGCTGGCCGGTCTTTTTCATCTGCACCGTGCTGATCGCTCTGCCGGGGCTGCTGATGTTGCGCGGCTACCGGCGCCTTATCAACCAGTTGGATGCCTGACCGCCATGCTTTTACTTGTGCTCTACATCATTGCCATCACGGCCGAGGCCATGACCGCCGCGCTGGCCGCCGGCCGCCGCGACATGGACTGGGTGGGCGTGTGCACCATCGCCTGCGTGACCGCCCTGGGCGGCGGTTCGGTGCGCGACGTCCTGCTCGGACATTACCCGCTGACCTGGGTGAAGCACCCGGAATACTTGTGGATCACGGCCGGCGCGGCCCTGCTGACGGCGCTGATCGCGCCCGTCATGCGCCGCCTGCACAGCCTGTTCCTGCTGCTGGACGCCATGGGCCTGGTGGTGTTCACGGTGATCGGCTGCCAGATCGCCCTGGAGATGAACCTGCCCATCACCGTGGTGCTGCTCAGCGGCATGATCACCGGCTGCGCCGGCGGCGTGTTGCGCGACATCCTGTGCAACGACATTCCCTTGCTGCTGCGCAAGGAAATGTACGCCAGCGTGTCCATGCTGACCGGCGCCCTGTACCTGGGCGCCATGCACCTGGACCTGAATCCCTACGTGGCCCTGCTGGCGCCCATGTCCATCGGGCTGGGCTTCCGCATGCTGGCCCTGCGCCTGAACTGGCAGATGCCGCGCTTCGTGTACCGCGACGAGTGGCGCTGACTGCGTCGCGGATCTGACGGATGGGGCGGCTACACCAGCCCCAGCCAGCGCAGCAGAAAGGGCAGCAAGGGCATCAGGACGGCGGTCAGGATGCCGTTCAGGCTCATGCCCAGGGCCGAGAAGGCGCCGATGGTTTCATGCACCTGCAGGGCGCGGGCCGTGCCGATGGCATGGGCGGTCACGCCCACGGCGAAGCCGCGCGCCTCGGGACGGTCGATGCGCAGCAGATTGAGCAGCGGCGGGGCGACGATGGTGCCCACGATGCCGGTCATGGCCACGGCCACCGCCGCCAGCGAGGCCTGGCCGCCGAAATGGTCGGCCAGCGCCATGGCGATGGGCATGGTGGCCGAGCGCGGCGCCAGCGAGATCACGGTTTCCAGGGACGCGCCCAGCGCCCACGCGATCAGCACCGTGCTGACGATGGCGGTCACCGAGCCGATCAGCAGCGCGATGCAGACGGGCTTCCATATCCTGCGCAATTGCCGCAGCTGGCTGTAGAGCGGCACGGCCAGGGCCACGGTGGCCGGGCCGATCAGGAAGTGGATGAACTTGGCGCCTTCGAAATAGACGGGGTAGGGCGTGCCGGTCAGCAGCAGCAGGCTGACGATCACCACCACGGAAGTCAGGATGGGCAGCAGAAAGGGCGTGCTGCCGCATTGGCGGTACACCCAGACCGAGCCGGCATAGACGGAGAACGTCAGCGCCAGCCACAGCAGGGGCGAACTGGACAGGAAGACCCAGATCTGGAAAAGGCCGTCTTTCATTTCTGGTCTTCCTTATGATTCTTCAGCAGGCGGTTGAGCACCACGGCGGTCACCACCAGGGTGATGAGCGTGCCGCCCAGCGTGGCGATCAGGAAGGGCTGCCATTCCTTGGCCACGTGATCAAAGTACATCATGACGCCGGTGACGGCGGGAATGAACAGCAGCATCAGGTGCTGCAGCATGGAGCCGGCGGTCTGTTCCATGGCGGCGGGCACGCCGCCGCGCAGGAAAAAGGCCACGGCCAGGAGCAGCATGCCGGCCAGAGGGCCGGGCAGGGGCAGGGAGAGCGCCTGCACCAGGATCTCGCCAAGCAGTTGAAAGACGAACAGAGCGGTAATCGCGTAGATCATGGAAATTCCGAAAAGGCATGAAAACGCCAGGCTCGAGAGCCTGGCGCGGGATGCTTCATTCTTGAATGAGCGCCTAGTGTGCCATACAAGCTGCGTGGGCAGGGTCGCGGTCGCTCATATCCGTATGCCTATAGTGGCGTTATTTCTGGGCGGGCGGCGCCTTGTCGCCTATCCAGGCCTGGAATTCGATTTCGACGTCCACGCCGGCGGCCAGCTTGGACTGCACCAGCGAGCGGGTGGGGAAATTGCTGCCCAGGCGCTCCTTGTAGGTCTTGTTGAATTCGTCGAACAAGGCCATGTCGGAAAGCCAGACATTGGCCTTGACCACATTGCTCAGGTCCGCGCCGGCCAGCGCCAGGGTTTCTTCGATGCGGTCCAGGGCGGCGTTGGTCTGGTCCTGGATGCTGCCGCGCACGATCTCGCCCTTGTCGTTGATGGGGATCTGACCCGACAGGAACAGAAAGCCCCCGGCCTGTACGGCGCGCGAGAAGGGCATGGGCGAATCGCTGGCATAGCGTTTGATGGCCGAGGCCTGGGAATTGGAAGCGGCTGCGTCCGCTGCCTGGGCGCCGGTCAGGCCTGCGCCCAGCAGGGCGGCGGCCAGCAGGCCGCCGCGGGTCAAGGCAAAGAAACGCATGGAATTCTCCTTGAGTGTCCTGGCTATGAATGGAAGGTCCAGTGTGCCATAGCCCTGGAGCTCATGCGTTATTTTCTGTGTCTTGTCCGAAGGCGAATGGATCAGGCGCGATCGCCGATCCAGGCCTGGACTTCGATTTCCACGTCCACGTTCTTGGCGAGCTTGGCCTGCACTAGCGAGCGGGTGGGCAGCGTGTCGCCGAAGCGTTCGGCATAGACTTTGTTGAAGTCTTCGAACAGCGTCATGTCCGACAGCCACACCGTGGCCTTGACCACGTCGGCCAGGGTGGCGTCGGCCAGCGCCAGGCCTTCGATCAGGCGATCGAACACGGCATGGGTCTGGTCCTGGATGGAGCCGCGCACGACCTGTCCTTGTGCGTCATAGGGAATCTGGCCGGACAGGAACAGGAAGCCGCCGGCGATGGTGGCGCGGGAAAAGGGCAATGGCAGCGGGCTGGCGATGCGGCGGATGCCGGACATAAAGTTCTCCTGAGTATAAAAAGAAGTGAAAAAACCGGATGAAGAGGCAGCGGAGGTTTCGGGCCTCGACTTGCCTACAATAAGGGTCACTATACAACTTGAACACGCAAGGAGGAGTCATGAACGAGGAGTTGTTGCAGCGTCTGAAACGCTTGAGCCAGTCGGCGTTGGCCAGCGGCGACCTGCTGCCCGTGCAGGCCCAGGAGGAACTGATCGTTGAACAGGGCTTGCCCTTTCATGTGCGCTGGGTGTCCACGCTGGCGGCCAAGGACGCCGCCAAGGTGTCCATTCCCGGCGGCCCGCGCGACCCCAACTTCAATCCTTTCCTGCCTCCGGATCCCGCGCTGACCGTGGATGACGCCAGTGCCACGCACAACATCGTGCTGAACAAGTTCGCGGTGTGCGAGCTGCATCTGGTGCTGGCGGACAAGGTGTTTTCCGAGCAGCTAAGCCCTTTGCGCGACACGGATCTGCGCGTGCTGGCGCATTTCCTGGCGGCCTGCGGCGGCCTGGGCTTTTACAACGGCGGCGGGCCTGCCGGCGCCAGCCAGCGTCATAAGCATACGCAATGGGTGCCGGCGGCGCCGGGCAACGGGACTCTGGCCTTGTACCTGGACGGCCTGCCGGCCGACGCCGCGCCCGGCACCAGCCACCGCCATGCGGCCTTGCCGTTTGCGCATTGCTTCATCCGCTTGGCCGATACCGACGACGAAGCCTTGCTGGCCGACAGCTTGTTGCAGGCCCACAGGCAGGCCTGCTCCCTGCTGGACCTGAAGCCCGACCAGGACGGCCTGCTGCCCGCGCACAATGTGCTGGCCGGCTGCGGCTGGATGCTGGTCGTGCCGCGCTCCATGGAACTGGTGGAAGGTATTTCCATCAATGCGTTGTCCTACGCGGGCTGCATTTATGTGCGCACCCCCGAACAGATCGACATCGTGCGCGAGATGGGGCCCCTGGAGGTGCTGGCGCAAGCCGGGTACGCTTGCATTCATGACCAGTGACGCCGGCGCCACAAATGGCAACCCCGCTTAGGCGGGGTTTTTTATTGCCGGATATTTGTGCTTTTCAGTATCTTTTATTTACACTTCAGCAATATTTGTGAAAAAATAAGAACGAATTAATGGATTGTAGAATTATTTCATTGCATTTGATTTTGAATTCGATGTGTTATGAGTAACGCAACGAAACAATGTAATTTTTTATTGAAATTTATTGAAATGGGGAAAAGTCAAATTAAGTAAATAGTAATGGAAACATTTTTTTAGTAATTAGAATGCTAATCAGCTAAGAACAAGAGCGTTGCGCTCGCCCTTTCTGGTTGATTGTCATGTATGCCACGTCTGATGCCCACATCCTGGTCATAGCCCCCGAGCCGGCAGGGGTCTCCGAACTGACGGCCCTGCTGAGGTCCTGCTTCTCCCGCATCAGTTTTGCGCTGAACGCCCAGCAGGGCCTGGCGCGTTGCCAGTCCCTGCGACCCGATATCGTCTTGAGCGAATACGAACTGCCTAGTCTGCGCGGCGACATGTTCATGCGCATGCTGCGCGCCAATCCTTTGACCGCGGCCATTCCCGTGCTGTTCCTGTCCTCTGTCGCCTGCGCGGAAAGCCAGCTCCAGGCCTTGCGCAGCGGTGCGCGCGATTTCATTTTCAATAAGACTGACGAAAAGCTGGTGGTGGAGCGGCTCAGGCTGCATTTGAATCTGCGTGAGGCCGACCGTGAAAAAGAACGTGGTCAGGAATCTGACAATATCATTCGCCGCGAAGAAGATCTGCCCCGCAACCTCATGGTTGAAGCCGTCCAGCAGTACATCCGCGACAACCTGTCCGAGCCCCTGTCCGCCGAATACCTGGCGACCCTCTTCGGCGCCAGCGAGCGGCGCTTGAATGACGAATTCAAACAGACGACCGGCTTGACGGTGCACGATTTCGTACGCTCAACGCGCATGCGCCATGCCATGAGCCTGCTAAGTCAAACAGACCTGGCCGTCACCAGCGTGGCGGCCGAGTCGGGCTACATCAATCCCGCGAACTTCGCCACGGCCTTCCGGCAGTACAGCGGCTTCTCCCCGTCCACCTACCGGCGGCGGCACCGTACTAAACTTTGAATCAATTTTTAAAATAGAAAATTAACTGTTCTTGATGTTGTTTTTCGGGAAATCAAAAGTCTTTCGCAGGAAATCAAAAGTTTGGTTTCTGAGAAGGTAAGAAAATAAAACTGTCTGAATCCATTTGGTTGATTCAGCAAGTCTTTCCAACTCGACAAGTCCAATTTATCGCCATGACGGGGCGAGGGGGCTTGTTGCGCCTGAAAAACATCGACGCGCGGCCGCGCGGAGGGGAGGCGGGGAGGGAGGGCGCACCGCTAATTTCCTTTTTAGGCGTAGAGATCATGAACAAAATCTATAAGTCGATTTGGAGTGAGCAGACCGGTACGTTTGTTGCCGTGGCTGAGAACACCAAAGCCCGTGGCAAGCGCAGCACCGGGACGACGATGGGGATGGATGCGGCTTTCGGGCCGACTCAGGGATTGAGCTGGAAGCTGGGCGCCGTCATGCTGGCGCTGCTGAGCGCGGGGCTGCTGGCGCGTCCGGCCGCTGCTCAGGCGGCGGACGGCTGGGACTTGAGCGTGGACAATGGCGCTGCCTTCCATGTGGCGCCCGGCGGCGCCTTCGCGCTGAACTCGGGCAGCAATATTGCGCTGACACAGAACAACGGCGAAGTGACCGTTGCATTGAACCCCAACCTGGCGGTCGATTCAATGACGGCTACGGGCGCCATCAAGGGCGCGACGGGGGAATTCACCGGTCAGCTCAGCGCCGGCTCGGCGGTGGTGCAGGGCAACCTGCAGGCTGACTCCGCCACCGTAGCCAATCAACTGACCGCAGGCAGCGCCATCATCAACGGCGCCGTGCAGGCACATCAATTGAATGCCAGCGGCGTGACTACCGGGACCTTGACGGCCACCGGCACCAGCAGCCTGCGCGCCGTCAACGTGAACAACAACAAGATATCGGGGCTGGCGGACGGCGTGGTCAGCGCCACCAGCACGGAAGCGATTTCCGGCAAAGTGCTATACAACGCTTTGAATTCGGGCAATGGCATGAAGTACTTCCATGCCAATTCCACCAAGGCGGATTCGACGGCGGGCGGCACGGATGCGATCGCCATCGGGCCCCAGGCCTCGGCTGCGGGTGAAGCCGCATTGGCAGCCGGCCTGCAGGCGAATGCCGGCGCCAAGCGGTCGGTTTCACTGGGAGCCGAGGCTATGGTGGATGCAGCCGCAGAGTCTGCCGTTGCCGTCGGTGATGGCACGGTGATCGGGGAAAAGGCCAAAGCGGGCATCAGTATCGGCAAAATGGCCAATGTGCAAGGTGAAAGCGGTATTGCCTTGGGCCAGAACGCAGCCATTGAGTCCGAGTTTGCCAAGAACGCAGTGGCAGTCGGCACTGGAGCTAAGGTTACAGGTGACCTTAGCAGCGATGCGCTGGCGCTGGGCACCGGCGCCACGGCGGGTCACTCCGCCACGATTGCCGTGGGCAAGGACGCGCAGGCCAGTTCAGCCGGCGCGGTGGGCATCGGCGCCGGCGCCCGGGCCTCGGCTGGCAACGCTCTAGCCATGGGCATGAACGCAGCGGCCGATACCATAGACAGTATTTCGCTTGGCAATGGAGCAGGACAAGGTACGCTCAGCTCTCCGGGGGACGACCGCACGTCCCACATTTCCATCGGCACCCGCGCAGGCCGGAACGTGAAAGGCAACCAGGACATTGCGGTGGGTTTTGAGAGCGGTAATGACGTCGAGGGCGATAACAACGTTGCCGTTGGCAACCATGCCGGCACCAGCCTGAAAGGCGATTACAACACGGCGCTGGGGCATCAGGCCAATGAGAATGCAGGCCAGATTGAACATGCGACAGCGCTGGGCGCCAAGACTCGAGCCGGAACGAATTCGGTTGCCGTGGGGTACGGAGCATCGGCAATCCAGGACGCCTCTGTGGCGATCGGTGTCAATGCCAAGGCCTTGGAGGGCGGCGGAATCGCGCTGGGCAGCGAGGCGCAGGCCGAGGGCGACAGCATTGCCTTGGGCCAGATGTCGAAGGCGGAGCGACCCGCGGCAACGGCGACTGGTTATCTGACCGGAAGTGCAGCACCTAATTCGGTGCTGTCCTTGGGCTATAGCAATGCCGCGGGTGAGTTGACCCGGCGCATTACCCATGTGGCGGATGGTTCTGCAGCCACCGATGCGGTGAACGTGCGGCAATTGCAGGCTGCCCAGAACGATGTGGGCAGCATCCTGGGCGGCGGAGTCCACGTGGGTGAAAACGGCAAGCTGGTCGGTCCTGAAGCGGGCAAAGGCCCTATCAAGATCGGCGACAACTACTACAACTCCATCAATGAGGCCCTGTCGCAGATCACGACCCCTGGCGGGACATTGGGTCCGATCGACCCCGACGTGGTGCGATTTGAGCCGAATACGAATCGTGGGAAGATCACATTGGAGCAAGGGACCGGGACGGTCATCAGCAATGTGGCAGCCCCTGTCGACGCCATGGACGCAGCCAACAAGCGCTACGTCGATACGGAGATCGCGAACAAGAAAACCCATTACGTCGCTATCAATTCCTCCGACGCGTCCAATCGTGAAAATACCGGCGCCTCCGGCCTGGAGGCCATGGCCATCGGCCCACAGGCGCGTGCCACCGGAGATCAAAGCATCGCCATGGGCTACCAGGCATCGACTAATAAGACGGGCGGCGTAGCGATCGGCCACTTGACCCAATCTTTAGGCGAGAAGGGCGTTGTCGTAGGCATTGATAGTGAAGTCTATGGCGAGGGCGGCATTGCCATCGGTCGCGATGGCATCAGCAAAGGCATCGACTCGATCGTAATCGGCACTAACGCACAGGCTGATCCCAAGAACACGAGTGCCACAGTAAATTATGCCGTGGTGCTTGGCAGCTCTGCCGAGGTGACGGCCGACGATGGCATTGCAATCGGGCACGAAGCGTCGACTTCTGGCGTACGCGGTACCGCACAAGGGTTCAAGGCGCATGCGAAAGCGGCGGACTCCGTCGCCTTGGGTTCGAATACATCCGCTAGCGCTGCTGGATCCGTGGCAACTGGTTCCGGTGCGCAAGCGTATGGCGTGAACAGCATGGCCATGGGTGTAGGTGCCGTTGCGGGCAAAGCCCAGCCCAATCCTGAAGATGCGCTGGTTAACGAGGACATGCTGGCTTTGGGTTCGCGTGCCTCCTCGCAGGCAAAAGGCTCGGTTGCCCTGGGTTCGGATTCCAAGACTCAGTCCAGCTATGGGCAGTCTAAGGCCCGCTATTCTGGCGTGGAGCACGATGACTCCAAGCATGGTGTCATCTCGGTCGGGGACCATGGCGGCGAAAATGGTGCGAACAGCATCCAGCGTCGCATCACGAACGTGGCCGGCGGCATGGCCGATACGGATGCCGTCAACGTCCGACAGCTTCGCGCCGTGCGTGACACGCCCTGGACTTTCACGGGCAATTCGGGATCGACGCAACAGACGATGGACTCGTCTGTCGCCATCGTCGGCGGCAATACGACCTCTACCACTAGCAACCAGAACGTCAAGACCGTGGTGACCTCAGGTACCAAGAGGACGAATGCGAACGGAGACGTCGTCTATGAAGGCGGCAAGATCGAAATCCAGTTCGCCGAGACGCCGCACTTCAAGGGCGCCGACATGGGCGGCCAGAAGATCACCAATGTGGCCGACGGCACGGTCTCCTCCACCAGCAAGGACGCTGTCAACGGCTCCCAGTTGTACCAGGTGGAGAACAAGCCCATCACCTTCCAGGGCAATACGGGCTCGACTCCGCGCAAGCTGGGTGAAACCCAGGTGATCAAGGGTACGCTGGCGTCCAGCGCGGCCGCCAATACCAGCAATATCCGCACCAGTGTGAACAGTGCGGGCGAGATGGAGATCCTGCTGGCCAACAACCTGACCGCGGACAGCCTGACCATCAACAACGGCGGTCCGGTGATCAATGGCGGCGGCATCAATATGGGCGGCAAGCAGATCACCAATCTGGCCGACGGCACCCAGAACAATCATGCGGTCAACCTGGGCCAGCTGAACACCAGCATCACGAACCTGGATACCACGCTGACGGCCAAGGGCATGAACTTTGGCGCGGACGGCGGCACGGACGTGCATCGCGACCTGGGTCAGAAGCTGCTGGTCAAGGGCGACAGCAACATCACCACGACAGCCGATGGCGCCGATACGCTGACCGTGGCGCTGAACAAGAACCTGACGGCTGACAGCCTGACCATCAACAACGGCGGTCCGGTGATCAACGGCGGCGGCATCAATATGGGCGGCAAGCAGATCACCAACCTGGCCGACGGCACGCAGAACGACCATGCGGTCAATCTGGGCCAGTTGAAGGATGTGGAAGCGACGGCCAATGCAGGCTGGAACCTGGGCACCAACGGGGACCCGGCTGCAAAGGTCGCCCCCGGCGGCAAGGTGGACCTGTCCAGCTCGGACGGCAACATCGTGCTGACGCAGACCGGCACGGACGTGAACCTGACGCTGTCCAAGGACCTGGCACTGACCAATGTGACGGTCCAGGGCAACACCACGGTCAATAATCTGACGGCGACCGGCGTGACCAAGCTGGGCGATCACTTCACGGTGAACCAGGGCGGCGATGTTCATTACGACGGCCCCATCACCGAGAACACGCACATCGTGAACAAGGAGTACGTGGACAACAGCTCGCAGGCCGTGATCGACAACAATCCGCTGACCTTCAAGGGTTCGGATGGCTCGACGACCGAGCGCAAGCTGGGCGAGACGCTGGAAGTGGTGGGCAGCAACGGCAACATCACGACCGAGGCCAAGGACGGCAAGCTGACCATCGCGCTGAACGATGATCTGAAGGTCGAGAACGTGACGGTCAACCAGAACCTGACCGTGAACGGCGACACCATCCTGAACAACTTGACGACGACCGGCGTGACCAGGCTGGGCGATCACTTCACGGTGAACCAGGGCGGCGATGTTCATTACGACGGCCCCATCACCGAGAACACGCACATCGTGAACAAGGAGTACGTGGACAACAGCTCGCAGAACGTCATCAACAACAATCCGCTGACCTTCAAGGGATCGGACGGTTCGACGACAGATCGCAAGCTGGGCGAAACCCTGGTCGTGGAAGGCAGCAACAGCAACATCGCCACCCATGCCCAGGACGGCAAGCTGACCATCGCGCTGAACGATGATCTGGACCTGAACAGCGTCAAGACCGGCAACACCACCATGAACAAGGATGGGGTGGTTGTTCTGGACGAGGACGGCAAGCCTTCCATCGTGATGAACAACAAGGGCTTCAGCGTGGGCGACAACGTGGCGCTGACCAGCAATGGCTTGAAGGCCTTCGATGTGGTGATCAACCAGCAGGGCATCAATGCCGGCGGGCACAAGATCACCAACGTGGCGGCCGGTACGGCCGATACGGATGCGGTGAACGTGAGCCAGCTCAAGCAGGTGGAGCAGAACCTGACCGACCGCGCCGTCAAGTACGACTTGAACAGCGACGGCACCGTCAACAAGGGCAAGGTCTCCATGGAGGGCGACAAGTCCACCGATGGCGGCCGCACCGGCGGCACCGGCATCACCAATGTGGCGCGCGGCGATATCTCCTCCAACAGCACGGATGCGGTCAACGGCAGCCAGATCTCCGACATGGGCGACAGCATCGCTCAGGGCATGGGCGGCGGCTCCAGGTTCGAGGACGGCAAGCTGGTGACGGAGTTGAACGTGGGCGGCAACACCTACCACAACGTCAACGACGCTCTGGGCGGCCTGGACAACAAGATCGACAACATCGGCCAGGTGGCCAGCGCAGGCTGGAACATCCGGACCAATGGCGATGTGGCCGACAAGGTGGCTCCGGGCTCGACCGTCCAGTTCCTGAACGGCGACAACATCGAGATCACCCGGTCGGGCCTGGATGTGAAGGTGGCGCTGGCGCAGGACATCAAGGTCAACAGCGTGGTGGCCAAATCGGTGACCACGAACGAGCTGAAGATCGAGAACGGTCCGACCATCAACCAGAACGGCATCGACATGCACGACAAGACCATCAGCAACGTTGCGGACGGCAAGGCGCCTCAGGACGCCGTGAACGTACGCCAGCTGGGTCAGGCCACGGCCAACATCCAGGGGCAGATCAACCACCTGGACGGCCGCATCAACAAGGTCGAGAACCGGGCCAATGCGGGCATTGCGGCCGCGCTGGCAACGGCCGGCCTGCCGCAGGCCTACATGCCGGGCAAGAGCATGTTCTCGGTGGCCGGCGGCGCCTGGAACGGCGAGAGCGGCTACGCCATGGGCCTGTCCACGGTGTCCGACAACGGCAGCTGGGTGCTCAAGGGCACGGTCGCCGGCTCGTCCCGCGGCGACTACGGCGGCTCGGTAGGCGTGGGCTACCAGTGGTAAGACTGTGAATGGCAGGGTCGCGTCGCTTCGGCGCGCGACCCGTTCGCCGGGCCCGGCCCGGTTTCGCAAGTCCGGAACGATGGCCGCCCGGCCCGTCCGGAACGGAGAAGAAAGAATGCACAAGACACTGAAGAACGTTGGCAAAGGCGCGCTGGCGCTGGCCGCCTCGATGATGCTGGCCGCATGCGGCAACTTGAGCCGCGTGGACGACAAGGGCGCCACGCAGGAGCCCGTGTGGCCAAACCCGCAGCATGCGACCTTCAAGAACGGGTCCTATCCCAACCTGGACAACCTGCGCATGGTGGACCGCGGCATGACCAAGGACCAGCTGTACAACCTGCTGGGCCGGCCGCATTTCAGCGAAGGCCTGGTCGGCGTGCGCGAATGGGACTACTGGTTCCACTTCCGCACTCCCCAGGGCGATGTCAGCTGCCAGTACAAGGTCCTGTTCGATTCGGACAAGCGCGCCCAGAGCTTCCTGTGGAAGGATCCGGCTTGTGCGGACCTGCTCAAGACCGGCCAGGCGGCGCCCGCGCAGCGCGACTTCAGCCTGGGCGCGGACGTGCTGTTCGGCTTCGACAGCGCCCAGCTCTCGCCCGCAGGCCGCCAGGAGGTGGCGCGCATCGCCGCCGAGCTGCGGGAGCAGCCTTACAACAGCGTGCAGGTGGTGGGGCATACCGACCGCCTGGGCGCCCAGGCCTACAACCAGCGTCTGTCCGAGCAGCGCGCCCAGGCCGTGGCCAATGAGCTGCGCGCGCAGGGGATCGACGGCACGCGCATGACGGTGACGGGCGCCGGCGAATCGCAACCGCTGGTCAATTGCACCCAGACGCAGCGCGGCGAGCTGCTGGCCTGCCTCAAGCCCAACCGGCGCGTCGACATTTCGGCACGGAGCTGATCATGCGCGCCGGGTTCGCCATGCTGCGCCTGCTGGGCCTTCTGTTCCTGGCGGCGCTGGCCGGCTGCCAGACGACGGGGCCGCAGGCTTCGCTGGGCGGCGCGGACTTGACGCCGCCCGCGCTCCAGGCGCCTCGCGAGGTGGAGTCCGAGGACGGCACGCGCAGCTTTCTGGCGTCCCAGACGCCGGTGCCGGCGCGCGCGCCGCAGGTGGACTTTTTCGTGGGCATGCCCCAGCCGACCCAGGGACTGGTGCAGGTGGACGGCCCGGCCGGCCCCCTGTGGCTGTACCCCCAGGTCATCGTGCAGCGCACGGACCTGACCCGGGTGGCGACCGTGCGCACGGCGCAAGGCCGGCATCTGGTGCAGTTCGATCTCAACGCCCTGGGCGCCCGCAAGCTGGCCGAGGTCAGCGCGAGCAATGTCGGCGCCTTGCTGATCCTGGTCATGGACGACAAGGTGGCGCATGTGGCGCGCATCGGGGGGCCCATGAACCAGGGCAGCATCTACCTGGCCGTGCCGGACGACGCTGCTGCCCAGCAACTGTTGCGGCGCATACAAGGCTGAAGAACGACATTGAATAAAGCGCCGGCCGGGAGCAGCAAGGAATGAGACCATGACGATGGAGCAGGTGTTTCTGTTGTACGACGACGAAGCGATGTTGCAGACGATCGCTTCCGAGTCTGAACAGTGGGGGGTACGCATACAGGCCTTCGGGTCCATGGATGAATGTCTGGCCGTGGCGCGCACCGACTCTACGGACGTGGTCTGCGCCCTGCGCTTCCAGTCCGACAGCGTGTTTCTGTACGTCAACCGCCTGCGGGCCGATTTTCCGGCCGCAGGCGTGATCATTCTGCGCGCCGAGAGCGTGGCCGGCCTGGAGCGCGGCCATTTGCTGCTGGTGGGCGCCGACGCCTGCTTCGATGCGGGCGCCCTGCCGGTGGAAGTGGTGGCGGGCGTGCAGGCCTTGCGTCGCCGCGGCCGCGCCTTCAGGCAAAGCCTGCAGACGGGCGGCGCGGCCAGAGCGGGCGTGTCGGCTCCGGCCGCCCTGGGCGCGGGACAGGCCGTGCTGTCGCAGGAATGGGAGCTGCGCGAGAACGGCTGGCGTCTGTTCACGCCCCTGGGCCATTCGGTCATGCTGACGCGCGGCGAACGGCGCATCATGCAGATGTTGTTCGCCTATTGCCCTGATACGGTCGAGCGCGACCGCCTGTTTCCGTCCGAGACCGGGCGCGAGACCACGGCCCGATCGGTGGACGTGCTCATCAGCCGGCTCAAGCGCAAGCTGACGTCCTTCGGGGAGGAGCTGCCCATACGCTCGGTGCGCGGCGAGGGTTACGCCTTCGTCGGCAAGGTACAGCCGGCCAGCCAGGAGCAGGCGCGCGCCTGCCTGGAGGAAGACTCTTTCTGAATGCATTCACCAGCAATGATTTGATGCTTATATCAATGCTTAAAAAGCATGAACTAGACCATTAAATTTTAAATCTGTATACTTCATGTCTCTGGCCATTCAGGCCAGCATCCGGAACAGGCCGTATTTCCGCTTGCCAGGCAAGCCGGAAGCCCGGCCGGTCCATCAACAGGCTGCTGCACAGCAGCCCGGCTTCACAGGCCGAAACACCCCACCCGACCCTCCCGGTCGCGGAACAATCAGCCGGACGCCCCCGGGCTCCGGCCAGCAACAGAGCGGCATGACTCTGGCCATTCTCCAGTCTGTAAGGCCTGCAGGCTTGCCGTGATGTAAGGCACCTTGCGGTGTGTCTTGCTCATCGCCTTGCTTTTTCACGAGAAAAGCATGGGCGCTCGTGTGCGCGCGTCATTTTCGGCTTCGGGTGTGTCGGTCCACATGGGATCAGTGCCGCCCAGCGCGCTCAGGCGGAATCGGCACGCATGCGTGTCCGTCTGCCTTCGCGGCGGCCGGCGCGCAGAAGAGGAAGGAAAAAAGACATGCAAGAGGCGGAGTTTTTTCAACTCTCGACGACCACGGCCTTGCTGCTGCTGGTCGGTTTCTACGGCGCGACGTTCCTGATGTCGCTGCTGATCGGTCAAAAGAAAGAAAACGTGGACGGCTACATGGTGTCCAACAGCGCCGTGGGCTTCGGCCTGTCGGCCGCGAGCATGATCGCCACCTGGATCTGGGCGGCCTCGTTCTATGCCAGCGCGACCTCGGGCTTCAAGTACGGCCTGTCGGGGCCGCTGCACTACGGCTTCTGGGGCGCCCTGATGATCCTGTTCATCTACCCCTTCGGGCGGCGCTTTCGCAAGCTGGCGCCGCAGGCCCACACGCTGGCCGAAGTGGTGCATGCCCGCCACGGCGCCTCCAGCCAGATGATCATGGCCGTCTCCAATATCGTGGGAAGCTGCATCAGCCTGATGGTCAACTTCACGGCGGCCGGCGCGCTGGTGTCCGTGCTCAGCCCCCTGTCCTTCATCCAGGGCGTGCTGATCGCCGGGCTGGGCGTGCTGTCCTACACGCTGTGGTCGGGCTTCAGGGCGTCGGTCATGACGGACTTCGCCCAGCTGGTGGCCATGATCCTGTCGGCCGTGGTGATCATCCCGCTGATCTTCTACAACGCCGGCGGCACCGAGATGCTGCAGACCAATATGTGGCGCCTGGATGCGGAGCAGGCCGACTTCTATTCCACCAAGGCCATCCTGGAGCAGGGCGCGCCGTACTTCGTCGCGGTGCTGGCCTACGCCATCGGCAACCAGACCATCGCCCAGCGCCTGTTCGCGGTGCGCGAGGACCTGATCAAGTCCACGTTCCTGACCGCCACCGTGGGCTACGGCGCGGTGGTGATCGGCCTGGGCATGCTGGGCCTGCTGGCCCTGTTCGCCGGCCTGCAGCCGGCCGACGGCAACATGAACAACATCATTCCGCAGATGGCCTCCACGTATCTGCCGCCCTTCGGCATCGCGCTGTTCTTCATCCTGGTGGTGGGCTCCCTGTCTTCCACGGCGGACTCGGACCTGGCGGCTCTTTCGGCCATCATGATGACCGACGTCTACGCCAAGAACGTGGCGCGCGGCCGCCCCAACCCCCAGCGCATGCTCTGGTGGGGCCGCGCCACCATGATCGTGGCGACCATGGTGGGCGTGATCTTCGCCAGCCTGCGCCTGGACATCCTGGTGATGCTGGTATTCGTGGGCGCACTCTGGGGCGCCATCGTGTTCCCCGTGATCGCCAGCTTCTACTGGGACCGCGTGACCAACAAGGCCTTTACCTGGTCCGTGCTCAGCGCCGTGGCGCTGTTCACCATCGTGCGCTTCGAACTGGTGCCCATCCAGGGCGCAGTGGCCGTGTTCTACGAGATCTGCGCGTCCATTGGCGGCGGCGTGGTGATAGGGCTGATGGCCTTCGCCTTTTTCCGCAGCAGGATCGCCATCGCGCTGGGCGTGATTGCCACCCTGATCATGCTGCCTAATTTCGTAGGCGCGCTGCGCGAGTACATCGTGCTGACCGGCTCCCTGACCGCCTATGGCGTAAGCGCCGTGGTCTGCGTGGCCCTGAGCCTGCGCAGCCAGGAGCGTTTCGATTTCTCGGTGCTGGCCGAGCGCGTCACTTCCTTCCATTACGAAGAAGCGCGCATGCTGGGCAAGGAAGCGCCCGGACAGCAGGGCGAGCCCGCATCGGCGCGCGCCTGAACCCCTATTGCAAGGAGAACATCATGTGGTTGACCCTGTACATCCTGGTCTGGCCGACGATCTCGGCCGTGATCCTGCTGATCCTGGTCGCGAACCTGGCGCGTGATTTGATCGAGGCCCGCAAGAGCGGCAAGTCCATGATCTGATTGCGCTCTGGCGTACCCGGTACGCCCGCAAGCCCCGGCCGCAAGGCCGGGGTTTTTTATGGCTCAGGCGTCTGAGGCGAGGTCATAGCGGATAGTCAGAGTGTCTTTCTTGAACTGGACGCTCACGATCTGGAGCCCGTCCAGCTCGCCAGTCCCCCGCACGTGGGTGCCGGCGCACGGGAAGTCGCCCAGGTCCTGGATGCGGACAGTGCGCCGGCCGTCCTCTCGCAGGATCGCCTGGACAGGCAAGTTGCGCAAGATGGCGGCGGCGCACGCGCCTTGCAGCCAGTCCGGATCGGGCAGGTGGTCGGCCCCGGGGCCGGCAAGGACGACTTTGCACTCTCCAGGCCAGTGGTGTGCTTTGATGGGGCGCCAGCCGGCGCGGGCCAGGATATGCCCGATCAAGTGCCCGGCGGTATGCAGGCGGGCGTGTCGCTCCCGTCGGGGGGCGTCGACCCGCATCGTGGCTGGCCCTGGCGGCAGGGGCTCGGCCACTAGATGGATGACATGGCCGTGTTCATCCTGCATCACGTGCAGGACAGGGGCGTCATTGAGGTAACCGCCGTCGCTGGGCTGGCCTCCTCCCTGCGGATGGAACAGCGTCTGATCCAGCCGGATCGCATAGCGATCGTCTCCGGCAGGCCGGCAATCGAGAACGATGGCCTGGCCCTGCAGGTCATGACTGTTCAGATACAGTTTGCGTGTCATGGGTTTTTGCGTCTGATGGTGTGTCCATCCTCATTGTAGAAGCCGGTGCTTGCCGTGATAATTACCTGTCCAGGACAATAATTTGTTCCCCATGAGCACAAATAATCTGAGCTCGCTGATGAGCGACATGGCGGTATTCGTCAAAGTGGTGGAGACGGGCAGCTTCTCGGAGGCTTCGCGCCAGCTCGGATCCACGCCCTCGGCGGTGAGCCGGGCCGTGGCCCGCCTGGAGAAGAGGTTGGGGACGCGCGTGCTGCAACGAACCACGCGCAAGCTGCGCCTGAGCGACAGCGGCCAGGTCGTCTACGGCCATGCGCGCGACATGCTGGCCTGCGCCTACGCCGTTCTGGAAGTGTCAGGCCAATTCCACGACGAGGCGCAAGGCCAGATCCGCCTGAGCGTGCCCAAGGCCGTGGGGCGTTTTTTGATCCATCCGCACATTCCGGCTTTTCTGGAAGCCCATCCCAAGGTGGACGTCCTCATGCGGCTGGACGATCGTCATGCGGACCTGATCGACGATCAGCTCGACCTGGCCATCCGCATCACCGATCAGCCTCCGCCGGGCCTGATGGGACGCCGCTTGACGGACATCACCCATAGTCTGTTCGCCAGTCCCGGCTATCTGGAGCGCAGGGGCGCGCCCGCGCATCCGCAGCAGCTGTGCGAGCACGATTGCATTTATCTGGGAGAGGAGCCGGGCGATGCGCGCTGGCGGTTCAGCAAGGCGGGCCGCGCCGTCAGCGTGACCGTGCGCGGCCGTTACGCCGCCAATCATACGGGCGTGCGGCTGGACGCGGTCGAGCGCGGTTTGGGCATAGGCAGTCTGCCTTGCTTCGTGGCCGGGGCCGCCCTGCGGGAGGGGCGCATCGTGCAGGTCCTGCCGGACTGGGGTTTCCGCACCAATTATTGCGGGGCGGCCTGGGCGCTGTATCCGCCTACGCGGCACCTGCCGCCCAAGCTGCGGCTCTTCGTGGAATTCCTGGCCCGCCGCCTGTCGGCCGCGGGGGCCGATCCACCTTAACGCGCGTCGTGGGAGTGGATCTGCAGGGCCTCCAGAAAGCGCGAGACCATGTTGTAGGTCGCGATGGTCGCCGTCAGCTCCACAGTCAGGCGTTCGTCGAAATGGCGGCGCACTTCCTGGAAGACGGGGTCTTCGACCTGCACGTTGCGCGTCATGGCGTCGGTGTAGGCCAGCACGGCGCGCTGGGCCGCGCTGAACAGGTCCGAATCCTCCCAGTGGGGCAGGGCGTCCAGCTGCGCCTGGCTCATGCCTTCCTTCAGGGCGATGGGGGCGTGCTGGTCGGCCTCGTAGGGCGCGCGGTTCAGGATGGCGACGCGCATGATGACCAGCTCGCGCAGATCGCCGGGCAGCGAATTGTGGTGACGGATGCCGGTCAGGTGCGTGAGCCAGCCGCGCGCGATGGGCGGGCTGTGCAGCAGCATCTGGTACAGATGCAGCACGCTGCCGCGCTCGGCGATGATCTGTTCCACCAGGGCGGCGGCATCGGGGGCGGCAAGATTGGCGTAAGGCAGGCGGGCCATGGTTCTCCTCGTCAAAAGCCGGCGTTGGGTGCCTGGCGGGGCAGCACGGTCTCGATGGTTTGCGTCAGCAATTGCACGATGCGGCTGATGTCCTCGGGCGTGCAGATGAAGGGCGGGGCGAGCAAAATATGGTCGCCGTGCACGCCGTCTATGGTGCCGCCCATGGGGTAGATCATCAGGCCGTTCTCGAAGGCCTGCTTCTTCAGCTTCGCGTGCGTCTTCAGGGCGGGGTCCAGCACTTGCTTGCCGGCCTTGTCCTGCACCAGTTCGATGCCCACGAACAAGCCTCGTCCGCGGATGTCGCCCACGTTGGGGTGGCTGTCCAGGGCGGCATGCAGCTCGGCGCGCAATTGCTCGCCGCGGGCGCGCACATTGGCCAGCAGATCGTCCTGCTCGATGGCGCGCTGCACCGCCAGCGCGCCCGCGCAGGCGGTGGCGTGGCCCATGTAGGTGTGGCCGTGCTGGAAGAAGCCCGAGCCGTCCAGGATGGCCTGGTAGATGCGGTCGCTGGCGATCATGGCGCCGATGGGCTGGTAGCCCGCGCCCAGGCCCTTGGCGATGGCCAGTATGTCGGGCGTCACGCCATCTTCTTCGCAGGCGAACAGATGGCCGGTGCGGCCCATGCCGGACATCACCTCGTCCAGGATCAGCAGCACGCCGTGGCGATCGCATACCGCGCGGATTTTACGCAGGTAGTCGCCTACGGGCGCCAGGGCGCCGGCCGTGGCGCCCACGACCGTCTCGGCCACGAAGGCCGCCACGTTCTGCGGTCCCAGCTCCCGGATGGTCTCGTCCAGCTCCTGCGCCAGGCGGTCGGCGTACTGCTCGGCGCTTTCATCGGCGCGCTGGTCGCGGTAGGGGTAGCAGGGCGACACATGGTGCGCCTGCGCCAGCAGGGGCAGGAAGGGCTGGCGCCGCCATTCATTGCCGCCTATGGCCAGGGCGCCCAGGGTGTTGCCGTGGTAGCTCTGGCGGCGGGCGATGAAGATGCGGCGTTCGGGCTGGCCGGTCTCCACGAAGTACTGGCGCGCCAGCTTCAGGCTGGCTTCCACGGCTTCGGAGCCCCCGGACAGGAAATAGACGTGGTTCAGGTCGCCGGGGGCGCGCTCGGCCAGGAAATCGGCCAGGTCCTCGGCGGCCTGGCTGGTGAAGAAGGAGGTGTGCGCGTAGGCGATCTCGTCCAGTTGCCGCTTGATGGCCTGGATGACGGCCGGATGGCTATGGCCCAGGCAGGAGACGGCGGCGCCGCCGCTGGCGTCGATGTAGCGCTTGCCGTCGCGGTCTACGATGGCGATGCCGTCGCCTTTGACGGCAGAGGGCAGCGTCTGCCTGGGGTTGCGATGGAACACATGAGTCATGGCGCGGATCCGTGGGAAGTTGGACAGCAGGATGTTTTCAACAACTGTTGACTAAATAATAATACTTTCAACGAATAAATCATCAACGGAACGGCGCAAGGCCGGGATAAAACTCTTCACTGTTGCCCTTTTGCCGCTTTTGCGCACGATATACTTTATGAATTGCCTCTCGCCCCGTCTGTCCATGACTACCCTGAGCACCCTGACGCAGCGCATCCAGGCGGAATTCTCCGCCATGTCTCCCCAGTTCCAGGTGGGCGCGCGCCATCTGCTCGACCATGCCGACCAGGTGCCCCTGCTGTCCATGCGCCAGATCGCCGCCCAGGCGGGCGTGCAGCCGGCCACCTTGCTGCGCCTGGCGCAATCCCTGGGCTACGCGGGCTGGGGGGAGCTCAAGGCGGTGTTCACGCAGGCCCTCCACGGCCAGGGGCCGCGCCGCTATGCGGACCAGGCCCGGGAAGTGGTGCGCAACCGGCACAAGCCGGACCGCTTCGACCAGACCCTGGCCGCCCAGATGGACAATCTGGCGGCCTTGCGCGAATTGAACCAGGAACGCCTGCCGGCCGCGGTGGAATTGCTCAGCCGCGCCCGGCGCGTGTACGTGGCCGGTTTCCGGGCCTCGTTCGCGCCCGCTTTCGCCTTTCATTATCAGTACCGCCTGTTCCGGCCTAGCGTCGCGCTGCTGCGCGGCGACGCCGGCACGCTGGAGATGGACCTGCGCGCCCTGGACAAGGATGATGTGCTGGTCCTGTTCGGTTTTGCGCCTTATTCCCAGGAAAGCGTGCTGGCGCACCGCGCCGCGCGCCAGGCCGGGGCGCGCCTGCTGGCCATTTGCGACAGCCTGCTCGCCCCTATTGCGCTGGAGGCCGACAGCACATTATTGTTTGGGACCGACGTGCCCTCGTTCTTTCCATCGGGCGTGGCCGCCCAGGCTCTGGTGGAGGTGCTGGTGGAGCACGTCCTGGCCAAGGCCGGACGCAAGGCCGTGAGCGGCATAGAGCTGGCCGAAAATCAATTGCACCAATCCGGTGCCTACTGGAAATAGACACGATGGCTAAGTTGTCCTACCTGGAGTTGAGCGGTGGCCCCAAAGAAATCGGCCATTCCCTGGGACGTTTCGGCGCACCTGCCGCCCATGCCTATCTGATTCATTCGGCCCCCTGGCAGGGAGTCATGCAATGGAAGGGCAGCGATCAGGCGCGCCGCATGGCTGAATTCACGGAACGCTATTTTCCCCGAATATGGACCGAGCTGCAGGGGCTGGCCCTGGGACTGGAACTGCCCTTCGAAGACGTGCTGCTCTGGAACTGCCGAGGCGATCTCTGGGCGATGGCTCCCGATGGCTGCACCACGGTGCAGATGCCCGGGGAAGGGCAGCCGCGCATCGTGCACAACGAGGACGGCGATCCGGGCTTTGCGGGCCATTGCGGCGTGGCCAAGTTCATCCCCGACAGCGGCATGTCCTTCGTGTCCTTCGTGTATCCGGCTTCGGTGCCGGGCCACACCTTCGCCGTCACCCAGGCGGGACTGGCCATGACGGTCAACAATGTGCGCGCCCGCCAGGTGGAGCCCGGCGTGCCGCGCATGGTGCTGACGCGCGCCATGCTGGACCAGTCCGACCTGGACCAGGCCGTGGCCGTCCTGCGCGATCATCCGCGCGCCGGCGCCTTCCACCTCAGCCTGGCCCAGCGCGGCGATGCGCGCCTGCTCAGCGTGGAATTCAGCTCGCAGGCCGTGTCGGTCACCACCATCATGCAGAACAGCCTGCACGCCAATCATGCCGTGCATGAAGCCATGCAGGGATTCGAACAGCGCATCACCCAGTCGTCCCGGCTGCGCCAGGAGCGCGGGCACCAGCTGCTGGCGCAGGCCGGCGCGGCGCTGGACCCGCTGGCGGTGCTGTCGGACCAGCACCATGCGCAATATCCCATCTGGCGCTGTGAGCCTGACGACAGCGATGCGGAAAACACGCTGGCCACCGCGGACATCCAGGTGGGGAGCCAGTCGCTGAAATGGCAGGTCTACGAAGACCCCACGGGCGAGCCGCAGTTCCGCTTCGCCGACATCACCCGCATCGATCAGGTCTAGGCCGCTTCGCCTAGGTGTTCTGCGTCCGCTTGGGCTGCCACAGCACGTCGGAGCGCCCGGCGTGCCGGTTCAGGCTGCGCGCCAGCACGAACATCAGATCGGACAGGCGGTTCAGGTACAGGCGCGGACCTTCCTGCGGCAGGGCCTCGGCCGGGACCGCCACCACGCTGCGCTCGGCGCGGCGCGCCACGCAGCGCACCACGTGGGCGCAGGCCGCAGCGGGACTGCCGCCGGGCAGGATGAATTCCTGCAGCTTGCCCAGCGGTTCGTTGTAATGGCGGATGGCCTGGTCCAGGCGCTCCACATGGCCGGCGGCGATCACCTGATGCCCGGGAATGCACAGCTCGGCGCCCATGTCGAACAAATCATGCTGGATGTCGGACAGCAGGGCGTCGACGTCGGCCGGCAGCGCCAGCGTGCGCAGCACGCCGATCTGGCTGTTGAGCTCGTCCACGTCGCCCAGGGCATGGATCAGGGGGGCGCTCTTGGGCAGGCGGCTGCCGTCGCCCAGGCCCGTGGTGCCGTCGTCGCCGGTGCGCGTGCTGATGATGGAAAGTCGGATCGACATGGCGGGCCTATGCGGTGGCGGGGGCGGGACGGCCTTCGGCCAGGCGCTGCAGGGCTTCGCCGGTGACGCGCGCCACGCGCCAGTCGTGCAGGATCTGCGCGCCCTGGTGCTCGTAGAAGTCGATGGCGTTCTTGTTCCAGTCCAGCACCACCCATTCGAAGCGCCCGCAGCCCTGTTCCACGGCCAGCTTGGCCAGGTGGCGCAGCACGGCTGCGCCCAGGCCCTGCTTGCGGTGCGCCGGGTCTATGTACAGGTCTTCCAGGTAGATGCCGCGCCGGTCCAGGAAGCTGGAGTAGTTGTAGAACCACATGATGTAGGAGATCGGCGTGTCCGGCTGGTCTTCAGGGGTGATGACCAGGCAGTAGGCGCTGGGTTCGTCGGCAAAGAAGCTGTTGCGCAGCGATTCGGGAGTGGCGCTGAAGATATGCTCCAGTTTCTCGAAGGCGGCCAGGTCGCGCATCAGTCCCAGGATGGCGGGGATGTCGGCGGGGCGGGCGGGGCGAAGCGTATACCCTTTGATAAATTCGCTCATGCTTTTGCTGTAGTTTGGCGTTATGCTTGATTGGAAGCGGACGGCGTAACCGTCTGGAAACAGGCATTATGGGCCATTTGTCCGGCCCTGCCCAATTTGCAGGAGATTGACATGACTTGGACCACTCAACGCAGCGTACTGCTGGCGGGAGCCCTGGGTCTGGCCGCCACGGCGGCATACGTGGTGGTGGCGCAGGCCCAGGAAGCCAGCGCATCGGGAGAGGTGCGCCGGGTGGACGCGGCCGCCGGCAAGATCACCCTCAAGCATGGCGCCATCGACGCCCTGCAGCTGCCGGCCATGACGCTGGTCTACAAGATCGATCCGGCCTTGCTGGCCGGCATCAATCCGGGCGACAAGGTGAAGTTCACCGCCCAGCGCACCGACGGCGACTACATCGTCACCAAGATCGAGAAGTCCTGATCCTCCGGCGTCGGATGCGGAAAGGGCCCCTTGAAGGGGCCCTTTTCCATGCGGCGGGAGCGGCGCCTTACAGCACGTAGCGTGCCAGGTCCTGGCTGGCGGCGGTTTCCTGCAGCTGGCGGTTGACGTAATCGGCGTCGATCACCACGGACTGTGCGCCATGGCTGCCGGCGCTGTAGGACAGCTCCTCCAGCAGCTTTTCCATGACGGTGTACAGGCGGCGCGCGCCGATGTTCTCGGTGCGTTCGTTGACGTCGAAGGCCAGCTCGGCCATGCGCCGGATGCCGTCGGGGCGGAAGTCCAGATGGACGTCCTCGGTGCCCAGCAGGGCCGTGTACTGCTTGGTCAGGGACGAATCCGTGGCCGACAGGATCTGCACGAAGTCCTCGGCGCTGAGCGATTCCAGCTCCACGCGGATCGGGAAGCGGCCCTGCAGCTCGGGGATCAGGTCCGAGGGTCGGGACAGGTGGAAGGCGCCCGAGGCGATGAACAGGATATGGTCGGTGCGCACCACGCCGTACTTGGTGGTGACGGCGGTGCCTTCGACCAGCGGCAGCAGGTCGCGCTGCACGCCCTGGCGGGACACGTCGCCGCTGCCGCCCTGGTTCTCGCTGCGGGCCGTGATCTTGTCGATCTCGTCCAGGAACACGATGCCGTTCTGTTCGGCATTGGCCACGGCGGCCATGCGCAGCTCGTCCTCGTTGACGCGGCGCGCGGCTTCTTCTTCGGTCAGCTGCTTGAAGGCTTCCTTGACGGTCAGCTTGCGCGCCTTGGTCTTGTCCTGGCCCAACCCGGAGAACATGCTGCGCAGCTGCTCGGTCATCTCTTCCATGCCGGGCGGCGCCATGATCTCCATGCGGGGCATGGCCTGGGCCATTTCGATCTCGATTTCGGTGTCGTCCAGCTTGCCTTCGCGCAGGCGCTTGCGGAACACCTGGCGGGCGGAATTGTCCTCGCGCTGGGGCATGCCGTGGGCGTCGCGCGAGGGCGGCACCAGCACGTCCAGGATGCGGTCCTCGGCGGCTTCCTCGGCCTGGATGCGCACGCGGCGCATTTCGATTTCGCGGGTCTGCTTGACGGAGATGTCCACCAGATCGCGGATGATGGTTTCCACGTCGCGGCCCACATAGCCCACTTCAGTGAACTTGGTGGCCTCGACCTTGATGAAGGGCGCGTTGGCCAGTTTGGCCAGGCGGCGGGCGATCTCGGTCTTGCCCACGCCGGTGGGCCCGATCATGAGGATGTTCTTGGGCACGATCTCGCTGCGCAGGGGCTCGGCCACCTGCTGGCGGCGCCAGCGGTTGCGCAGGGCCACGGCCACGGAGCGCTTGGCCTTGCCCTGGCCGACGATGTGCTTGTCCAGTTCGGAGACGATCTCTCCGGGAGTCATGTTGGTGGTAGACATGGTGCGTGTCCGGCAGGTCAGAGTGTTTCGACGATGTGGTTCTGATTGGTGTAGATGCACAGGTCGCCGGCGATCTCCAGCGACTTCTTGACGATCTCGGCCGGCGCCATGGTGGTGTTCTGCAGCAGCGCCAGGGCGGCCGACTGGGCGTAGGCGCCGCCCGAGCCGATGGCCGCCAGCCCGTGTTCGGGTTCGAGCACGTCGCCGTTGCCGGTCAGCACCAGGGTGTGTTCCTTGTCCGCCACCAGCAGCATGGCTTCCAGGCGGCGCAGCACGCGGTCCGTGCGCCAGTCGCGCGTCAGTTCGACGGCGGCGCGCAGCAGGTTGCCCTGGTGCTTTTCCAGCTTGGCCTCGAAGCGTTCCTGAAGGGTGAAGGCGTCGGCGGTGGCTCCGGCAAAGCCTGCCAGGATGCTGTCGTTGTACAGACGGCGGATTTTCCGGGCCGTGCCCTTGATGACGATGTTGCCCAGGGTGACTTGGCCGTCACCGCCAATGGCGACCTGGTCGCCGCGGCGCACGCAGACAATGGTAGTGGCGTGAAATTGTTCCATGAGTTCCTTCCTTTAAGTCTCCAATCTGGGGATGAGCAAGAGAATTTCAAGGCGGGAATTTGTACCGGCGCCGCCTGGGGCAGAGCGCGAGGCGCCGCGGGCCGGCCCGCAAGCCAAAAAAAAGCCCCCGCCAGTCCATGTCGGCAGGGGCTTGTGCAGAATGCGGCGGGCCAGGGTCAGTCGCCGAACATCTTCTGGCGCTTCTCGCGGCGTTCCTGGGCTTCCAGGGACAGCGTGGCGGTGGGGCGGGCCAGCAGGCGGGGGATGCCGATGGGCTCGCCCGTCTCCTCGCACCAGCCGTACTCGCCCGATTCGATCAGGGCGATGGACTGCTGCACCTTCTTGAGCAGCTTGCGCTCGCGGTCGCGCGTGCGCAGCTCCAGCGCGTGTTCTTCTTCGATCGTGGCGCGGTCGGCCGGATCGGGGACGAACTGGGTCTCGCGCAGGTTCTCCGTGGTGGCGCCGGCGTTGGCCAGTATTTCCTGTTCCAGCTGGCGCAGGCGGTGCTTGAAGAACTCCAGCTGTGCGGGGTTCATATAGTCCGACTCAGGCATCGCCAAAAGCTCCTGCTCGGTCAGCAGGGTCGTAGTACTGTCATGTGACTTCGTTGCCATGATGCTTACCTCTTGTTGACGTCTGGGAGCCTGTAACTCTCGTCACGCGCAATCGCTCCGCATTTACTGAATGAGAAATAACTTCAGGCCAGGCAGTTCTCCAGGCCTTGGGTGAAGATATCCTGCGGCAGCTTGCGGCCAATGAAGACCATTTTGTTGCCTTTCTTTTCCTTGGCCAGCCAGGCGGTGCCGGGCTCGGCGCTCATCATCATGTGCACGCCCTGGAACAGCATGCGGCGATTGATGCCCTTCAGGTACAGAATGCCCTTGTAGCGCATCAGGTCCGGCCCGAAGACCTGGACGATGCCCGACAGGAAGTCTTCCAGGCGCTCGGGATCGAAGGGGCGGTCCGAGCGGAAGACGAAAGCCCCGATTTCATCGTTGTGGGCCGCATGTTCGTGGTGATGATGGTGGCCGCAGTTCGGACCGCAGTCGCCTTCATCGTGATCGTGGTGATGATCGTGGTCGTGGGCGGCGTCGGGGTGTTCGGCCGCCAGGAAGTCCGGATCGATGTCCAGGATGGAGTTCAGGTTGAAGCCGCTGACCTCCAGCAGGTCCTGGATGTTGGTCTCGCCGAAGTTGACCGGCGTGATGGTGGCGCGCGGGTTGATGCGCACCAGGCGGGCGCGCAGGGCCTCGTAGTCCACCTCGTTGACCAGGTCCTTCTTGGAGATCAGCAGCTTGTCGGCGAAGCCGACCTGCTTCTGGGCTTCTTCCTGGCGGTCCAGGGTGGCCATGCCGTGCTTGGCGTCCACGATGGTGATGACCGCGTCGAGCCGGTAGTACTCGGCGATGTCGTCGTCCATGAAGAAGGTCTGGCAGACGGGGCCGGGATTGGCCATGCCCGTGGTCTCGATGATGACGCGCTCGAAGTTCAGCTCGCCGGACTGGCGGCGCAGGCGCAGATCGTTCAGGGTGCGCATCAGGTCGCCGCGCACCGTGCAGCACACGCAGCCGTTGCTCAGCTCGACGATTTCCTCTTCGGTGTCCTGCACCAGCAGATCGTTGTCGATGCCTTCGGGCCCGAATTCGTTCTCGATGACGGCGATGCGTCGGCCATGGTATTCGGACAGGATGCGCTTGAGCAGCGTGGTCTTACCTGCGCCCAGAAAGCCGGTCAGGATAGTGACCGGGACCATTTTCTTCAGATCTAATGCGGCGTTCATAACAGGCCTCGCAGAGGCGGATGGCAAGAGTACAGGGCACGGCGTGACCGCGACGTCCTGTGCTTGTTTGATCCGCTCAAAAACAACGTGCGATTACATCACAGCCTTGCCCGTTCGGCAAACGGCGGTGATCCAAACAGCGCGACGGTTTGCCAGTAGATCGGGAAATATATACTGATTGAGGGCAAAACACCACGTTTTAGGCGGCAGATAAGGGTTTTCGAGCGCTTTGCCCCTGGGCGCAGCGCTGGCACAGCGCGCGCAGTTCGGTTTCGTGGCCGGACAGGGCGAAGCCGGCGTCGCGCACGCAGTCGGCCAGCTTCTGGCTGAGCGCCGGAGCGCACAGTTCCACCACCGTGCCGCACTGGGTGCACACGATCAGCAGGTCGTGCGGATGGCCGCCGGCGTCCACGCAGGCCGTCCAGGCATTGACTGCGTCCAGGCGGTGGATCAGGCCCTCCTCGGTCAGGAAGTCCAGGGCGCGGTAGACGGTGGGCGGCTTGGCGCCGGGCTGGAACTCGCGCACGCGGTCCAGCAGTTCATAGGCCTTCAGGCTGCGCTGGGCCTGGATCAGAATTTCCAGCACCTGCCGGCGTATCGAGGTCAGCCGCTTGCCGCGCTGCAGGCACAGCTGTTCGGCTGTCTCCAGCTGATGTTCGATGGCGTGGGGCGTGAGGATGTGCACAGGCATGGGCGCTTGTTCAGTGTATTTGTTATGTTATAACATTATGGCAAGAATAAAATATTATCCGCCTTTGCCGCATTATCCCTTTTTCATGTCCTGTCCTCAATTTTCTCCCGCGCCCCGCAGCCCGGCGCCGCGCCGCTCCTTGCTGCTGGCCTCCGCCGGCCAGCGCCTGCTGGCCGCCCTGTGCGTGGTCGCCGCCCTGTGGGCGCTGACATCCTGGGCCCTGGGCTGGTGGTGACGCAATGCAGCAGACCCTGATCGAGCTGGACCATGTGGCCCTGGGCTGGAAGGACAAGATCGCCTTGCGCGACATCAGCGGGCGCTTCACGCGCGGCTCGCTGACCGCGGTCGTGGGCCCCAACGGCGCGGGCAAGTCCACGCTGCTCAAGGGCCTGAGCGGGCAGATCAATCCGCTCAAAGGGCGCATCGCACTGGATCCGGCCGTCAACGACGAGCTGGCCCTGCTGCCGCAGATGGGCGACCTGGACAAGACCTTCCCCATCACCGTGCATGACCTGGTGGCCATGGGCGCCTGGAAGCGCGTGGGCGCCTTCGGCGGCTTCTCGCGCCAGGAGCGCGAGCGCATCGCCCACGCTCTGGAGCAGGTCGGGCTGGCCGACTTCGCGCGCCGCTCCATCGGCACGCTGTCGGGCGGCCAGCTGCAGCGGGCGCTGTTCGCCCGCATGATCATGCACGACGCCCAGGTGCTGCTGCTGGACGAGCCTTTCGCGGCGGTGGACAAGGCGACCTCGGACGAGCTGATGGCCTTGATCTGCCAATGGCACGAGCAGGGCCGCACCGTGATCGCCGTGCTGCACGATCTGGACATGGTGCGCGCCTTCTTCCCGCAGTCCCTGCTGCTGGCCGGGCAGGTCGTGGCCTGGGGCCGGACAGATTCCGTGATCACGCCCGAGCATCTGCACCTGGCACGCCACCTGTGCGCCGGAGACTACCTGTGAGCGCGCTCTGGGATTTCCTGTTCAGCCCCTTCGCCGACTACGGCTTCATGCAGCGCGCTCTGGCGGGCTCCTTCGCCCTGGCGGCGGCCGCCGGCCCATTGGGCATCTTCCTGGTGCTGCGCCGCATGAGCCTGATGGGCGACGCCATGGCGCACGCCATCCTGCCCGGCGTGGCCGTGGGCTTTCTGACGGCCGGCCTGTCGCTGGGCGCCATGGCGCTGGGCGGCATGATCACCGGCATCGCGGTGGCCTTGCTGGCCGGCCTGGTCGCGCGCCTGACGCCGCAGCGCGAGGACGCGAGCTTTGCCGCCTTCTACCTGGTCTCCCTGGGCCTGGGGGTGCTGCTGGTGTCATTGCGCGGCTCCAACATGGATTTGATCCACGTGCTGTTCGGCACGGTGCTGGGGCTGGATGACGCCTCGCTGCTGCTGGTCACCGGCAGCAGCTCGGTCACGCTGGCGCTGCTGGCCCTGATCTTCCGGCCCCTGGTGCTTGAATGCCTGGACCCCATCTTCCTGCGCACCCAGGGCGGGCGCGGCTCGCTGGCGCACATGGTCTTTCTGTTCATGCTGGTCATCACCCTGGTGTCGGGCTTCCAGGTGCTGGGCACCCTGATGGTGGTGGGCATCATGATGCTGCCGGCGGCCTCGGCGCGCTTCTGGGTCTATTCCGTGGGCCGGCAAATGATCGTGGCGGCCGTGCTGGGCATGGTCAGCTCCTACCTGGGGCTGCTGTTCTCGTATTACTACAACGTGCCGGCATCGCCCGCCATCATCCTGGCGGCCGGGGCGTTCTATTTCCTGTCCGTCGGTTTCGGGCCGCACGGCGGCCTGGTGCGCGCCTGGTCTTCGTTCCGGGCGCGGCGACGGCGCATGGCCTCACTTCTGGAGCATGAATCATGAACGTTCGAGTTTTCAACCGGGCCGGCGCGCTGCTGTCGCTGAGTCTGCTGGCCCTGGCCTTGCCGGCGCAGGCCGAGCCGCTGCGCGTGGTCAGCAGTTTCTCCATTCTGAACGACATGGTGCGCGAGATCGGCGGCGACAAAGTGATGGCCAGCGCCATCGTGCCGGCCAATGGCGACGCCCACTCCTTCGAGCCACGCCCCAGCGACGCCAAGACGCTGGCCTCGGCCCAGCTGCTGGTGATCAACGGCCTGGATTTCGAGGCCTGGCTGCCGCGCCTGCAGCAATCGGCCGGCTACCGGGGGCCGCAGGTGGTGGCCACCCAGGGCATAGACGCCCTGGCTTTTGAGGGCGGGCATGATCATGCGCATGAATCCGGCCAGGACCATGACGACGGGCATGATCATGGGCACGATCACGATCACGATCACGATCACGATCACGATCATGACCATGGGCATGGCCACGGCAAGGAGCAGGCGGCCGAGCCGCCCCATGCGCACAGCCATGGCAGCCAGGATCCGCACGCCTGGCAAAGCCTGAGCCTGGCGCAGACCTACATCGGCAACATCGCCCAGGGGCTGTCCCAGGCGGATCCGGCCAATGCGGACTATTACCAGCGGCGCGCGCAGGACTACGCCCAACGCGCCCAGCAGCTCGACCAGAGCATCAAGTCGCGCCTGCAGGCCATCCCCGCCGAGCAGCGCAAGGTCATCACCTCGCACGACGCCTTCGCCTACCTGGGCAAGGAATACGGCATCACCTTCATTTCCCTGGTGGGCGTGTCCAGCCAGGCGGAGCCCTCGGCGCGCGAAATCGCGCAGGTCATCGAGCAGGCGCGGCGCGAGAACATCCATGCCATCTTCGTGGAAAACACCGTCAGTCCGCGTCTGGTGGAGCAGGTGGCCCGCGAAACCGGCGCCAAGGTCGGCGGCACGCTGTATTCGGACGCGCTGGGCAAACCCGGCTCGGGCGCGGACAGCTACCTGGGCATGATGAAGTGGAACACCGACAAGCTGATCGAGGCCCTGACGCCCTAGTCTGGGTGCTTCGCAGCATTTTTTGGGCCGCTGTCCATTGATGGGCAGGGTGCAAACTCGAGAAACCGCCGTTCAAGCCCGGCGCCAGGGCCGTCAGTCCGAACGGGGCCGGCACACCTTCGAAAGTCGGCTTCATTCGCGCTTCTTCTAGCTGCCGGCGAGCCCATGCCCGGAAATCCGCGAAGAACCTCAGTCCTGATGGCCGCCGTTCTTGCGGCGCGCCCGAGGGTGGGCCTGGTCGTAGGCCTGGGCCAGGTGCTGGAAGTCCAGGCGGGTGTAGATCTGCGTGGTGGAGATATTCGCGTGGCCCAGCAGCTCCTGCACGGCGCGCAGGTCCTGCGCCGACTGCAGCAGGTGGCTGGCGAAGCTGTGGCGCAGGCTGTGCGGGTGCACGTGCACGGGCATGCCGCTGGCGCGCGCGTATTTTTCCAATTGCTGCTGCACCACGCGAGGGTGGATGCGCGCGCCGCGCGCGCCCAGGAAAAGGGCTGCGCGGGCGTCGGGGTCGTGCGCCAGCGCGGCGGGTACGGCGCGGCGCTCCAGCCACTGGCGCAGGGCGTGCAGTGCTTTTTGCCCTATGGGCAGGCGGCGCTGCTTGCCGCCCTTGCCGGTCACGACCAATTCTCCTTCATCCAGCAGCAGCCAGCTTTGCGACTGGTAGTCGCCCTCCTGCCGGTAATGCACGTCCAGGCTGACCAGTTCGGACAGGCGCAGGCCGCTGGAATAGAACAGTTCGAACATGGCCTGGTCGCGCCAGGCCATGGGGTCGTCCTGCACGGGCGCGGCGGGCCTGTCCAGCAATTGCTGGGTCTGGTCCACCGACAGCGCCTTGGGCAGCGGCCGGCCCGCCTTGGGGGCGCGCAGGCCTGCGGCCGGGTTGCGCGGCCAGCCCTGCTGGCGGGTCCGCCATTGATAATAGCCGCGCCAGGCGGCCAGGATGCGGGCCAGGCTGCGCGGAGCCAGCCCCTGGCCGTGCAGGCCGGCGGCGGCCTGGCGCAGTTCGGTCTCGTTCAGGCTGTCGGGGTCGCGTTGCGGGTGCTGGGCCAGCAGATGGCCCAGGTCGCGGCGGTAGGCTTGCAGCGTGTGGTCTGAATAGCGTTTTTCGTGCGCCAGCAGATGCAGCCAGCGCTGCATGGGCTCGGTGAGGGCTTCCGGCCTGTTGGCCGGAGCTGGCCCGCCACGATCCGGAGGCGCCTCCAGCGCCGTTTCGGTCTGGCCTTGCTTGACCTCGCCGTTGACGGCGAGGTCTGCGCGCAGGCGCGTGGTCAAGCCGGGCATTCGGGCTCGACGGCGGCGGTGCGCGCCTGCTGGCGGCTGAGCGCCGCGCTGCACAGCTCGCCTATGCCTTCCAGGAAGTCCGTGCCCATGTCGGCCGTGAAGCGATCCGCTTCAGGCGAGCCCAGCACCAGCAGGCCGAAGAGCTGCTCGTCGCCGGGCTGCTTCAGGGGCACGATGGCCGCCGACTGGGCGTCCTGCTGGAGTTCCGCCAGGAATTCTTCGTTGCGCCGCGCTCCGCAGCAAGGCTTGGACAGGGTGTGGGCCCAGCCGGCGATCGGGTCGTCGGCCAGCACTTCGTCGGGATTCCAGCAATGCAGGCGCACCACGGGCATCTCGAAGATGCGCTCCAGGCTGCGGCAGATCAGTTCCGGCAGGGCGGCGGGGTCGGGCTCGGCCAGCATCTGGCAGTTCCACTGGTGCAGCAGGCGCGAGATCTTTTCATTGCCGCGGGCGTTGGCGACCAGGGCGGCCAGCTGGCGTTCGGTTTTCTTGCCGCGGTCGCGCAGCAGCAGGATCTGGCGCTCGCCCAGGGAGATGGCGCGGCTCTGGTGCGGATGCGGCACCATGAGATTGGCGAAGATGTCGGCGTGGGCGTCGAAGAAATCAGGATTGGCTTTCAGGAACTGGGCCACGTCCGCGGCGCTGAGGCTGGGGGTATCCATGTCTAGAAGGTTTCCTTTCTGGCTAAGGACGCGCACAGCGCGTCGATATCGACCTGACCGTCGAAAACAGTCTGGGCCGGGCCGCTCATGCGCAGTTGCCGTCCGTCCCACTGGACGCGCAGGGCGCCTCCGCGAGTATCCACGACAACCGGACTCTGGAGCAATCCCCGCCGTATGCCCGCCACCACGGCCGCGCAGGCCCCGGTGCCGCAGGCGAGCGTCTCGCCCGCGCCGCGTTCATAGACGCGCAGGCGGATGTGGTGGGGATCCATCACCTGCATGAAGCCGGCGTTGACCTTGCGGGCAAAGCGCGGATGCGATTCGATGAAGGGGCCCACGGTCCGGACCGGCGCGTTCTGCACGTCTTCCACCACCTGCACCGCATGCGGATTGGAGATGGACACCAGCGACAAGGCCATGGGCGCGTCCTGGCCGGGCATGGGCAGCATCCAGAGCGTGTCCTGGCCCTGGGCGGCATGCTCCAGCCCTTGCGCGTCGAAATCCACGTCGGCAGGCGCAAAGCGCGTCACGCCCATGTCCACTTCCACGCCCAGTTCGGGATCGTCGTTCAGGGTGATGACGCCGGTGCGGATCTGCGCCCGCAGCGGATTGGCCGCGGACAGGCCCTGCTCGTGCACGAAGCGCACGAAGCAGCGCGCGCCGTTGCCGCAGTGCTCCACTTCGCCGCCGTCGGCATTGAAGATGCGGTAGCGGAAGTCCGCGTCCGCGGACTGCGCGGGCTCCACCAGCAGGATCTGGTCGGCGCCGATGCCGAAGTGGCGGTCCGCCAGCGCGCGCGCCCGTTCGGGAGTGACGTCCAGTCGCTGGTTGACGCCGTCCAGCATGACGAAATCGTTGCCCGCGCCATGCATCTTGGTGAAGCGCCACAGGGATGCGGCAGGGGTGGAGGGGGCGGGGCGGTTCATGATGTCGTTCAGTAAATGCGAGGCTGGCCTTCGGGCCGGGTCTTGAAGCGTCGATGCACCCAATAATACTGCGGCGGATCCTCGCGCACGTATTTTTCGATCAAGGCGTTCATGCGCGCCGTGGCTTGCTCCAGGGAGTCCTCGCCGGGGAAGTCCCCCATGGGTTCGAGCACCTGGACGTGGTAGTGGCCGGTCCGGGCGTCCAGCCGGGAGATGACGGGAATGACGACGGCGTCCTGGTTGCGGGCGATCTGCGCCGTGGACAGCAGAGTGGCGGCCGGCACATTGAAGAAAGGCACGAAGGCCGCCCCCTTTGTGCCGAAGTCCATGTCGGGCAGATAGTAGATGGGCTGTCCTTTCTGCAGGGCGCGCATCAGGCCGCGTATGCCGTCCTTGCGGGAGATCAGCGGCACGTCCGAAAAACGGCTGCGGCCTTCGTACATCAGGCGGTCCACGTTCGGGTCGCGCTGCGGCGTGTAGAAGGCCACCAGCGGCGAGATGGACATGGACAGGCGCGTGCCGGCCGCATCCATGCCCAGGAAATGGGGCACCAGCAGCATGACGCGCCGCCCCTGTTCCAGGGCGCGGGTGATGTGCTCCTCGCCGCTCAGCTCGAGCGTGTTCAGGATGGTGCTGGGCAGGCCGAACCAGAGCAGGCCGCGGTCCAGGTAGGACTGGGCCAGCAGCCGGAAATGCTGTTTTTCCCAGGCGCGCCGCGTGCTCTCGGGTTCATCCGGAAAGCACAGGTCCAGATTGGTGCGCACGATGTGGCGGCGCCGGCCGGCCAGGCGATGGGTCAGCCAGCCCAGCACGGCGCCCCAGCGCTGGCGCTGGCGTACCGAGGCCCGTCCGAAATAGGTGAAGATGGACTTGAGCAGCGGATAGGAATTGAAACTCATGGCGTCGATTCGGTGGGAATGGGAGGCGCGTCGTGCGGGATCTTGTAGCGGTTGTAGCCCCACAGGTACTGCTCGGGGAAGCGCCGGATCAGCGTTTCCATGGACTGGTTGATCAAGGCGGCCAATGCGGCGGGATCCTCGGGCAGCGGCTCGGGCAGGCGCAGGTTGTGGATGCGCCAGCCGCGCCCCTTGGGCAGGCGCTCGGCGGCGGTCACGATGACGGGGACGTCGGACTGGCGGGCCAGCTTGCCGGCCAGGGTCATGGTCAGGGCGGGGCGGCCGAAGAAAGGCGCCCAGACGCCGTCGCCGCCGCTGGGCACCTGGTCGGGCAGCATGCCGACCGACTGGCCCTGGCGGAAAGCGCGCACGAATTCGCGCACCCCCTTCATGTTGGCGGGCACGGCGTGCAGGCCGGGCAACTCGCGCGATTCCTTCATCAGCGGTTCCAGGAATGCCTGGCGCGGCGGACGGAACATGACGGTCAGCGGCCCCAGGCCCGCCATGTAGCGGGCGGTGATCTCGAAGCAGCCCAGGTGCGGCGTCAGGTAGAGCACGCCGCGCCCCTCGGCATGGGCGGCGCGCAGAAGCTGCTCATCGTCCACGGTGCAGCGGGCCAGGCAATCGGCCGGGTGCAGCCAGACGCGCGGCGTCTCCAGGATCATGGCGCCGGCGTGCCCGGCCGCCCGGCGAAAGAAGGCGGGGTCGTCGTAGCCGGCCTGGCGGCAGTTGGCCTGCAGGCGGCGGCGGTAGCGACCGGGAAATGCGTACACCAGCCGTCCCGCCGCCTTGCCCAGCAGGTGCAGCACGGGTAGGGGCAGACGAGCCGCCAGGCGCAAGAGAGCGGCTAACATGGGCCGGACAATCCTATGAAAAGTAGGTTTTGCTGAAACAACTGCGTATTTTCGCTTAAAATGGATTGTATCGCTGAGTTAAACGACAACTTGCGGAGCGATAGGGCGGCCCTGCCGTCCACAATAAACCGCTAAAGCGTCGCGCCCCGTCTATCGTAACCACATCGCTGGCTCCGAGGTGCAACGCAGTTTGTTCAACCTCGGGCTGAAGCTTCAGCCCTTACCCAAGGAAGCAACGCTGTGGTCAACAACGATTTCCTCTTCACGTCCGAATCCGTTTCCGAAGGCCATCCCGACAAGGTCGCGGACCAGATCTCCGACGCCATCCTGGACGCCATCTTCGAGCAGGACCCCCAGGCCCGCGTCGCCGCCGAGACCCTGTGCAACACCGGCCTGGTCGTGCTGGCCGGCGAGATCACCACGCACGCCAACGTGGACTACATCCAGGTGGCGCGCGACACCATCAAGCGCATCGGCTACGACAACGGCGACTACGGCATCGACTACAAGTCCTGCGCCGTGCTGGTGGCCTACGACAAGCAATCGCCCGACATCGCCCAGGGCGTGGACCGCAGCCCCGAGGAAATCCTGAACCAGGGCGCCGGCGACCAGGGCCTGATGTTCGGCTATGCCTGCGACGAGACCCCCGACCTGATGCCCGCGCCCATCTGGTACGCCCACCGCCTGGTGCAGCGCCAGAGCGAACTGCGCAAGGACGGCCGCCTGGCCTGGCTGCGCCCGGACGCCAAGTCGCAGGTCACCTTCCGCTACGTGGACGGCCGTCCCGTGGAAGTGGACACCGTGGTGCTGTCCACGCAGCACGCCCCCGACATTTCCCAGGAAGACATCCGTCAGGCCGTCATCGAGCACATCATCCGGCCCTGCATCCCCGAGGACCTGCTGTCCGACAAGACCCGCTTTCTGGTCAACCCCACCGGCAAGTTCGTGATCGGCGGCCCGCAGGGCGACTGCGGCCTGACCGGGCGCAAGATCATCGTGGACACCTACGGTGGCGCATGCCCGCACGGCGGCGGCGCCTTCTCCGGCAAGGATCCGTCCAAGGTGGACCGCTCGGCCGCCTACGCGGCGCGCTACGTGGCCAAGAACATCGTGGCCGCCGGCCTGGCGCGCCAGTGCCAGGTGCAGCTCAGCTACGCCATCGGCGTGGCCGAGCCCATCAACATCACGATCTACACCGAAGGCACGGGCGTGCTGCCCGACGCCGAGATCGCCAAGCTGGTGCGCGCCCACTTCGACCTGCGTCCGCGCGGCATCATCGAGATGCTGGACCTGCAGCGGCCCATCTACGCCAAGACGGCGGCCTACGGTCACTTCGGCCGCAGCGAACCCGAGTTCAGCTGGGAAGCCACCGACAAGGCCCAGGTGCTGCGCCACGCCATCTAACTGCTTGCTCTTCAAGGAAAAAGCCGCCTGCGGGCGGCTTTTCTTTTTGTCTGAGGCCAATCCGCCACAAGCCTGCCGGCAGCAGGGTCATGCGCGGATCCGGCCCCGAGCCAATGCTATTATTTTGTCCATGAGCACCCTGAACTCCTCCCTGCCCACCGCCGACGAAGACCACCGCCTGACCCGCCGGGACTCGCCGTGCGTGGCCGTCTGCTCCACGCTGTACGACGACATCTGCCGGGGCTGCGGGCGCACCGCCATGGAGGTGGCCAACTGGGTCTTCATGAGCCAGGACGAAAAGGATCTGGTCTGGGACCGCATCACCGCCCAGGGCTACCCGCGCCGCAACAAATATTGATCTTTCCCCGCGGCGCCCGCTTCCCAAGGCGACGCAAACGAGTACAATTACCCGCATCATTTCCATGCCCGAGGGGCGTTGCGACAAGACCCGTGCGTCTTGCCAGGCTCGGACCATGGATGGGCGCATCGCCGCCCACAAGAACGACGCTCGCCACGACCTGCACGGCAGGCTGCTGGCGGGCCGCATCGCTCGCGTCGCAGTCTGCGTGCCGTATTACGGAGCCCAACTGTGACTTTTTCTGATTACAAAATCGCCGACATCTCCCTGGCCGACTGGGGCCGCCGCGAACTGGCCATCGCCGAAACCGAAATGCCCGGCCTGATGGCCACCCGCGAGGAATTCGCCGCTTCCCAGCCCCTGAAGGGCGCCCGCATCGCCGGCAGCCTGCACATGACCATCCAGACCGGGGTGCTGATCGAAACCCTGAAGGCCCTGGGCGCCGAAGTGCGCTGGGCGTCGTGCAACATCTTCTCCACCCAGGACCACGCCGCCGCCGCCATCGCCGCCACCGGCACGCCGGTCTTCGCCGTCAAGGGCGAATCCCTGGAAGAATACTGGCAGTACACCCACGAAATCTTCAACTGGCCCGGCGAGCAGGCCAACATGATCCTGGACGACGGCGGCGACGCCACGCTGCTGCTGCACCTGGGCGCGCGCGCCGAAAAAGACCTGTCCGTGCTGGACAAGCCCGGCAGCGAGGAAGAGCGCGTGCTGTTCGCCGCCATCCGCGCCCGCCTGGAAACGGACAAGACCTGGTATTCCACCCGCCTGGCCCAGATCAAGGGCGTGACCGAGGAAACCACCACCGGCGTGCACCGTCTGTACCAGATGTCCCAGAAGGGCGAGCTGGCCTTCCCCGCCATCAACGTGAACGACTCGGTGACCAAGTCCAAGTTCGACAACCTGTACGGCTGCCGCGAATCCCTGGTGGACGGCATCAAGCGCGCCACCGACGTCATGGTGGCCGGCAAGATCGCCGTGGTCTGCGGCTTCGGCGACGTGGGCAAGGGCTGCGCCCAGGCCCTGGCCGCGCTGCGCGCCCAGGTATGGGTCACCGAGATCGACCCGATCTGCGCCCTGCAGGCCTCCATGGAAGGCTATCGCGTGGTCACCATGGAAGAAGCCGCCGACAAGGCCGACATCTTCGTGACCGCCACCGGCAACTACCACGTCATCAACCGCTCGCACATGGAGCGCATGAAAGACCAGGCCATCGTCTGCAACATCGGCCACTTCGACAACGAGATCGACGTCGCGTCCGTGGAAGACCTGGAGTGGGAAGAAATCAAGCCGCAGGTCGACCACATCATCTTCCCCGACGGCAAGCGCATCATCCTGCTGGCCCAAGGCCGTCTGGTGAACCTGGGCTGCGCCACCGGCCACCCCTCGTTCGTGATGTCCGCCTCCTTCACCAACCAGACCATTGCCCAGATCGAGCTGTTCACGCGCGGCGACGCCTATGAAACGGGTAAAGTATATGTACTGCCCAAGCACCTGGACGAGAAAGTGGCCCGTCTGCACCTGAAGAAACTGGGTGTGAACCTGACCACCTTATCCCAGGAGCAGGCGGATTACATCAGCGTGCCGGTGCAGGGCCCCTTCAAGCCTGAGCACTACCGCTACTAAGTCCACGCCCGCGCGTCTTCGCACGCCGTTTTTTGGAGTCCTATCATGACCTTGCTACTCGTCTGGATCCTGAACGCTGTCGCCTTGCTGGTTGTCGCCTATATCCTGCCCGGCATCACCGTGGCGTCCTTTGGCTCGGCGCTGATCGCCGCGCTGGTGCTTGGCCTGCTCAATACGCTGGTCAAGCCCGTGCTGGTGCTGCTGACGCTGCCCATCACCATCGTGACCCTGGGATTGTTCCTGCTGGTGCTCAATGCACTGGTGTTCTGGTTCGCCGGCTCCATCCTCAAAGGCTTCCAGGTCAACGGGTTCTGGTGGGCGGTCATCGGGGCTATCGTCTACAGCCTGGTCTCCGGGCTGCTGTCTGGATTGTTGGTCAAATGACAAATAAGCAAACGCTGAGCCTCGAGTTCTTCCCCCCGCGCGATATCGCGGCCCAGGAAAAGCTCGTGCGCTCGGCCAAATCCCTGATCGGCCTGAATCCGGCCTATGTCAGCGTCACCTTCGGGGCGGGCGGTTCCACGCGCGCGGGCACGGTGGGCGCCGTGGAACTGCTGCAGAAGCTGGGGTTCGACGTGGCCCCGCACCTGTCCTGCATCGGCGCCAACCGTGAACAGCTGGCCGAGCTGCTGGACAGCTATCGCCAGCAGGGCATACGGCGCATCGTGGCCCTGCGCGGCGACCTGCCTTCGGGCATGGGCGGCGGCGCGGGCGAGCTGCGCTACGCCAGCGACCTGGTGGCCTTCATCCGCGAGCGCTATGGCGATCATTTCCACATCGAAGTGGCCGCCTATCCTGAAATGCATCCCCAGGCCACCGGCTTCGAGGACGACCTGGCGCATTTCGTGACCAAGGTGAAGGCGGGCGCGCACGGGGCGATCACCCAGTACTTCTTCAACCCGGACGCCTACTTCAGCTTCGTGGAGCGCGCCCGGGCCAAGGGAGTCACGGTGCCCATCATCCCCGGCATCATGCCCATCACCAACTCGGCGCAACTGCTGCGTTTTTCCAATATGTGCGGCGCGGAAGTGCCGCGCTGGATACGCCTGCGCCTGGCGGACTTCGGCGACGATCGCGCGTCCATACGCGCCTTCGGCATCGATGTGATCTCGCGCCTGTGCCAGGATCTTCTGGACGGCGGCGCGCCCGGCCTGCACATGTACACCCTGAACGGGGCGGACGCCAGCATGGCCATCGTGCCCAACCTGAACTGGCGCTGATCCTTTCCTGCCGCCCATTGAAAAACCCGCCCGGCGCAAGCCCGGCGGGTTTTCTTTTTAAAAAGGCTGTCCTTGCCTGCCGGCCTACAGTTCCGGCGCGGGCACCGCCCAGCCCTTGTCGGTCAGGATGGTGTCCAGCCGCTGGTCGTGGGGGGCGGGCTGGTAGGCCGTGCCGGACAGATCGCCCACCGCCCAGGCGATGCCCACGCTGGTGAAGGCGTGGCCCTGCTGCTTGAGCGCGGCCAGCGTGCGGTCGTAATATCCTTTGCCATAGCCCACGCGATCGCCCTGGCGGGTGTAGCCCAGCGTGGGCACCAGCACGATGTCGGGCGGCGGGGCTTCTTGCGACACCGGGATCTCGATGTCGTAGCGGCCTTTTTCCATGGGAGTGTCCGGGGTCCATTCGCGAAAGACCAGCGGCGAGTCGGGCTGTCCGACGACGGGCAGGCAGACGTTCAGGCCTTCTTCCTCCACCCATTGGGCCATCAGCGGACGCAGGTCCGGTTCGCCCTGAACCGGCCAGAAGGCGGCGATGGTTTTCGGCTCCGGGCGGCCCTGCTCGCGCAGGCGGCTGCGGTTGGTGGCCAGCCAGGTGAACAGGCGGCCCCGGATCAGCAGGCCGCCCCGGTTGGTCTCGATGGAGGGCTGCCCTGCACGCAGGTCTTTTAGTCGCGTGCGCAGGTCGACTGCGTTATGCTCTACGTTCTGAATCATGGGTGATTTTTTAAAGGCCGTCACAATGGGTATCGATCAGCTAAAGTACCAGAAAACACGTGGCTGGGGCACGCCGCCTGCTTTCCAGCGCCCTTCGCTGAGCACCTTGCTGGTGGTGGCCGTGGGGCTGGCGGGCTGCGCCGGCGCCGAGCAGCCCCAGGCCCAGGCCACTACGCCCGCCCCGGCCCAGCAGATCGCCCTGGCTGCGCCTGCACTGCCGCCGGCCAAGGAGGCGGCGCGCCGCTGGGACAGCCTGCCTCCGGTTCCGCCCGTGGCGCGCCAGGCTTTGATCGAAGCCCGCGAAGCCGTCAACGCCAAGCGCTGGACGGCGCTCGATGCGTTGGCGCCCGTGGCCGCCGACGATCCCGTGCTGGGTTCCTACGCCGAATACTGGCGCCTGCGCCGCATCCTGCAGGACGACTCCCAGCCCGTGCCGGACGATCAGGTGCGACTGTTCCTGGCCGGCAACCAGGATGAATACCTGGCCAATCGCCTGAAATCCGACTGGATCGTGGCGGCGGCGCGCGCCGGCAACTACAAGCTGGTGCGTGAACTCTGGCCGGTGGAGGCGCCCACGTCCATGGTCAAGTGTTCCGTCGCGCTGGCGCAGAACGTGGCCGGCGAGGGCGTGAACGTCACCGATCTGCTGGAGTCCTTTGCGCCCAGCCGCGCCTGCTGGTCGGCATTGGACCAGCTGTACGCCCGCAAGGTCATCAGCACCCACCAGGTGCGCGACCTGATGCGCGAAGCCCTGGAGAACGGCAAGCCCGAACAGGCCCGCCGGCTGGCCGCCATCATCTTCACCGGCCCGCAGATGAAGGACTACACCGCCTTGATGGCCTCGCCGCAAAAGTGGCTGGACCAGCAGGCCGGGCGCAGTAACGTCAATCCCGAGCTGGTGACGCTGGCCCTGTCGCGGCTGGCCCGCGGCGACCGCGAGAAGGCCGCCGCCTACATAGACCGGACCTGGGCCGGCAAGATTCCCCAGGAGAACCTGAACTGGGTCTGGGGACAGTTCGGCCTGGTCAGCGCCTTGCGTGTGGAAAATGACGCAACCAAGTGGTACCGGCGCTCCGGCCGCACGCCCATGACGGACTACAATCATGCCTGGCAGGTGCGCGCCGAACTGCGCGAAGCCCAGATCGACTGGAAGCAGGTGGCCGCCGCCGTCAACAAGATGGGCCCGGCCCAGCGCGCCGAACCCGTCTGGGTGTACTGGCACGCCCGCGCCCAGCAGGCCCTGGGCCACAAGGAGCAGGCGCGCGCCGAATTCCAGTCCATCACGGGCGACCTGAACTTCTATGGCCAGCTGGCCACCGAAGAACTGGGCCTGACTCCGACGCTGCCGCCCCAGCCCGCGCCGCTGACCCCGCAGGACATGCAGGATGCGCGCACCAACGCCGGTTTGTTGCGGGCCGTGGAGCTGTTCAAGCTGGGCTGGCGTCCCGAGGCCGTGCCTGAATGGAACTTCGCGCTGCGCGGCATGAACGACCGCCAGTTGCGCGCGGCGGCCGAGTTCGCCCGCGAGCAGCACATCTACGACCGCGTCGTGAACACCTCCCTGCTGACCAAGAACGAGATCGACTTCAGCCAGCGCTTCATCGCGCCGTTCGAGGGCCGGGTCACCGAACAGGCCAAGTCCATCAACCTGGATCCGGCCTGGGTCTACGGCCTGATCCGCCAGGAATCGCGCTTCATCACCGATGCGCGCTCCGGCGTGGGCGCATCCGGCCTGATGCAGCTGATGCCGGCCACGGCGCGCTGGGTGGCCAAGAAGATAGACATGGCGGATTTCTCGCCCGCGCGCGTGAACGAATTCGAAGTGAACACGGTGCTGGGCACCAATTACCTGAACATGGTGCTGGGCCAGCTGGGCGGCTCCCAGGTATTGGCCTCGGCGGGCTACAACGCCGGCCCCGGACGCCCCATCCAGTGGCGTTCGCGCCTGAACGGCACGGTGGAAGGCGCCATCTTCGCGGAGACCATCCCCTTTACGGAAACACGCCTGTATGTGAAGAACGTGCTGTCCAACGCCACGTATTACTCCATGCTGTTCAGCGGCCAGCCCCAGTCGCTCAAGGCGCGCCTGGGCTCGGTCAGCCCCAGCGGCGTCACCACCGCATCGCTGCCCTGATGGCGGACGCCATGCTCGACGCCCGCCAGCAGGCGGCCCTGGCCGCCATCATGGGCCGCCCGGACCCCTTGCTGGAGGGGCTGGACGTCTATGTGGTGGGCGGCGCGGTGCGCGACGCCTTGCTGGACCTGCCGGCCGGCGACCGGGACTGGGTGGTGGTGGGCGCGCGTCCCGAGGACTTGGCCGAACGCGGTTTCGTGCCGGTGGGCGGGGATTTCCCCGTCTTCCTGAATCCGCGCACCAAGGAAGAATTCGCCCTGGCCCGCACCGAACGCAAGTCGGGCCGGGGCTACAAGGGCTTCACTTTCTATACCGGCACCGATGTCACCCTGGCTGACGACCTGCGCCGCCGTGACCTGACCATCAATGCCATGGCCGTGGACAAGCAGGGCCGCCTGCAGGATCCCCTGAATGGTCTTGCCGATCTGCAGGCGCGCCTGTTGCGGCATGTGGGCACGGCTTTCAGCGAGGACCCGGTGCGCCTGCTGCGGCTGGCGCGCTTTGCCGCGCGCTTCACGCAGTTCCAGGTGGCGGACGATACCTGGGCCCTGGCGCGAGAGCTGGTGGAGCAGGGCGAGGTCGACGAGCTGGTGGCCGAGCGGGTCTACATGGAACTGGCCAAGGGCCTGGCGGCGCAGCGCCCGGCGCGCATGTTCGAGGTCCTGCGGGAAGTGGGCGCGCTGGAGCGCGTCATGCCCGGCCTGGCCTATACTGACGAGGTCGGCGAACGGGTGCAGGCGGCCTGTGATCGCGGCCTGCCCATGGCGGGACGTTTCGCCATCCTGTGCCATGTCTCGGATGATCCCGCCGACGTCGCGGTCCAGGTCCGGGCGCCGTCCGAATGGAAGGACCAGGCCCGCCTGCTGCCCGTGCTCCTGGCGGATTCCGCCCTGTTGCAGCCGCGCCGCCAGGTGGAACAGGCTCTGGGCGTCATGGAGCATCTGGATGCCTTGCGCAAGCCGGGGCGCTTTGCCGAGCTGCTGGCCGCCGCAGCCTGCCTGCGGGATGTGCCGGTGGACGACTGGGAACACCTGCGCCAGGCCATGGCGGCGGTGGATGCCGGCGCGGTGGCGGCGCGCTACACGAAGGAACCGGGCCGGATCCGCGAAGCCGTACGCGCTGCGCGGCTTGAGGCCATGGAGAGGGCGGCCTGATGCTGGCCGCTTTTATCTGGATGCCCTGCAGTTTTTATTGGGGCGAGGCGGCTGATCGATAGCAGGGATGGGTTTTGCGAAAAACCACTCATGCAGGATTGGCAGCGCATCACTCCAATTGCAGTGTTAGTTCCATCTTTGAAGTGCGTTGCAGCAAATCATGCAGGATGACCGATACAGTGGGCATTGTGAGCCGTTCAAGGAGCTCGAGGGGCAGGTAGGGCGGGTCAGACGGCTTGCCGCAGGCGGGACGCGGGGACGGGAGCTAAGCGTCGTTCTGTTCGACGGCGGCGCTTGTTGCTCGCCTGGGAGGCGAGCAACCCGCCGGAGTTAACGACGCGCCCGGCTACGTGGACCGACCAGGGCACCGGTGCGCAGCACCGGCAAGCAGTCAGCCCAGCCTGCCCCTCGAGCTCCTTGAACGGCGTCTTTACAAAGTCCCATTCTGCTATCGATCAACAGATCCATTCTACTGAATCTGCAACAAACCCTTCTTACAGCCGGTCACGCCGGTCCCCGCTCATGTTCCCCATCAGGGGCGAGGCCATGTGTCGGCCGACCAGCAGCACCTTGAACAATTCGCCCATTTCGGCTTCGGACAGAAGCCTGTTGGCCGAGGCCATGGTGCGCGCCCATTGCTGCTGGACGACGGGGGAGGTGTCCTCGGGCGGGGTGGCCAGGTAATTGGCGATGCCGCAGTTCATCAGGAAACGCGCCTGCGTGGTGTAGCCCAGCACGTCCAGTCCGCCTTCCAGGGCCGCGTCGGCCATGGCGGTGAAGTCCACGTGGGTGGTGATGTCCTGCAGGCCCGCCAGCACCAGGGGTTCGGCGTGCGCCAGATGGCGGAAGTGGCACATCAGGGTGCCCTGGCTGCGCTGGGGATGGTAGTACTCGTGGCGCGGAAAGCCGTAGTCCACCAGGATGGCCGCGCCGCGGCTCAGCCAGGATCCCATGCTGCGCACCCAGGCTTCGGCCTGCAGATTGATTTCCGACAGATAGAAGGGATTGGGCTCCACGCGCTCGGCCACCAGCTGCGCCAGATGTTCCGGGGCGGGGCGGGTGGCCAGGTAGAAGGGCGCGGGCAGGCCGCCCGCGGTGCTGTCGTCGGCGGCGATCACGCCCACTTCCAGCACCTGCTCGTCCTGGCTGAAGGTGAACAGGCTGGCGGGCATGGCGTCCAGGACTTCGTTGGCGATGACGCAGCCCTTGAAGTCGGGAGGGGCGCTGTCCAGCCAGTTGACGCGCGCCTGCAAGGGAGCCAGGCGCTGCTGCTGGCGCTGGCGCAGGTCGGGCGAGACTTCCAGGATGGAATAGATGGGGTCGATGTCGTGGCGGCGCAGTTCCGTGATCAGCGCTTCGGCCAGGGCGCCGCTGCCGGCGCCGAATTCCAGGATGGAGACCGACTGGCTGGCGTACAGGATCTGGGAGACCTGGCGGCTGAGCGTCTGGGCGAACAGGGGCGAGAGCTCCGGGGCCGTGGTGAAGTCGCCTGTGGGCAGCTTGCCGCCGAACTTGGTGCTGCCGCCCGTGTAGTAGCCCAGGCCCGGCGCGTACAGGGCGTGATGCATCCACTGGTCGAAGGGCAGGAAGCCGCCTTCGTCCTCGATGCGCTCCAGCAGGTAGCGGTTGACCTGGTCCAGATGGGCCTTGAGCTCGTCCGACAGGGGAGGCAGGCCGTGGGGCAGGGAGGGGGCGGACAGTACATTCATGGCGTCAATGAGGCGTGTCGTTGGGCGGTTCGGAGTCGGCGCTGGAGGCTGGGCCGGAGCGGGCGTCCCGGGCGCGGGACAGTTGCTGCAAGGTGCGCAGCATGCCGACCAGCATGGCAATCAGGATGGACGCCGCGGCGGCCAGGATGAAATTGCCGAAAATGATCCAGAGAGGCAGGCACAGCACGGCCATCAGCAGGACGGGCTTGCGCAGCAGGGTCTTCATACGCCGTCGGAAAAGAGGGTGGGAACTGCCTCGATTGTAGCCCAGGCCATGCTGCAATCCGATGACCGGGCGAGGCTGGAATTCTCCACGGCGCATCCTGCGCTACCATGTGCGTTTTTACCCGGATATCGAGGGGAGACGACGATGAAAGATACTGGGGAAGCCAGCGCGTGGATGCGGCAATGGGCCCATCTGGCCTCCAATCCCGGCACGGTGCTGGACGTGGCCTGCGGCCGGGGGCGCAATGCGCGTTGGCTGGCGCAGCGCGGGCACACCGTGATCGGCGTGGACCGCGATCCCGAAGCCGTGGCCGCCAGCGCGCCCTATGGGGAAATCGTCCAGGCGGACATCGAGAACGGTCCCTGGCCTTTCGCGGGCCGGCGCTTCGACGCGGTGGTGGTCACCAAATATCTGTGGCGGCCGCTGATGCCCACGCTGCTGGAAAGCCTGGAGCCGGGCGGCGTGCTGATCTACGAAACCTTTGGAGTGGGCAACGAGCAGTACAACACGCCGCGCAATCCCGATTTTCTGTTGCAACCGGGCGAGCTGCTGCGCTGGTGCGCCGACCTGGACATCGTGGCCTACGAGCACGGCTTCCAGTCCAATCCCGACCATATCGTGCAGCGCATCGTGGCCGTGAGGCCGCGCGACGACAGCGGCTCGTTCAGCCGCTACCTGATCAACCCCGGCGAGCCGGCCGGCAGCCTGTGCGCCTGAATTAGAACAAGTAGCTGCGCGCTTTAAGCGTGAGCGTCAACACCAATGGCTCGTCCTTGAAATCGCTGTATGACAGCCATAGCTTTTTCTAGCATTTTCAGGGTGTTTTCATCGTTTCTCGATCGAGCACCTGCAATACCGTCACGTATTTTCTCAATAAAATTAATCTTCTCGTGTGTAAGCTCAGTGACATTGCCGCTTACTGGAATTCTTATTGTCATCGCCATGAATGGAAAGCTTTCGTCTAGAGACATTTCGCCATTTCTTACTTGATTGTTCATCCAATTGAACATTTCAATATTCGACATTTTCGTGAAATCAATCTGTGCTGTTCCAGTATTTTTCTTGCTGGCTGTGGTTGCGGTCAGTGCGTCTGAAAAATTTTTGCTTATTTGTCTATTTTCTGAAATTTTTTTGGTTTCCTGATTTATATATGTATAGTAATTATTCGAACTAATCTTCATGGATTTACTCCTTGATTGATCATCGCTGTATTTTCAGAAAATGCATGCCACGAGAAGCCGTTAAAGCTATTATTATTTTCCTGCGTGTTCGTGTCATCAAACTCTAGATCAACAAGCTCTTTGGTGTCGTTTTCCTGGCTTATGTTTTATATTTTATTTGATTTAATTTAATCTTGGCGTCAATCCGTTTTTGCATTATTTGATAAAAAATGAATGTTTTTTGCTTTTTTGCCGGTTTTTCTTTGATGATGCGAAATTCCATGGCTGGCCGCTTAGAATGATTAATAGCCAAATTGATTGAAAATTACAGCAAATAACTGCGCGCAAGCATGATCACGGCCACCACGGCCGTCAACACGGAGAAGCCCTGCTGCAGGCGTTCGGGCGCGATGTGCGGGGCCACTTGTCGGCCCAGCGCCATGCCGGCCATGGCCGCGCCTACGAAAACCCAGCCGCTGGCGGGTATGAGCGTGCCATGAGCCAGGCTGATGGCCGAGGCGCTGAGCGAGATCAGGGCGATCAGCATCAGGGAGGTGGCCACGATGCTGTGCATGCCCAGGTTGCTGAAGCGTTTGAGCGCCGGCACGATCAGGAAGCCGCCACCCACGCCCAGCATGCCGGAGAACAGGCCGGCCACGGCGCCGATGCCGGCCAACGTGGCCGTGCCCGCGCCGGTCCAGCTCAGCCGGCCGGTGTCCGGGTTCAGGCGGCAAGGGGGCAGGCTTTGGGCGCGTTCCGCGGGGCGGCGCAGCATCTTGCTGGCGATCCACAGCATGATGATGGCGAACACCGTGACCAGCAGTTGTTCGGGCAGGGCATGGCTGATGCGTATGCCGGCGGATGTCATCAAGGCGCCCATGAGGGCCATGAAGACGGCGGCGCGATAGCGCACGATGTGTTTGTGCAGGCCATCCAGCGCGCCCACCAGGGCGGCGGCGCCCACGGCCAGCAGCGCCACCGGGGCGGCGGACGTCATGTCGTAGCCCAGGCCCAGCATCAGGGCGGGAACGGCCAGGATGCCGCCGCCTGCGCCCGTCAATCCCAGCGACAGGCCGGTCAACAGGCCCAGAATGATGGCAAGCGTCATAAGCTCAATGACGCGGGCCCGGCTTGCGCCAGGCCCGCATTCGACCAAAAGAAGAATTCCGATACAGGAATTGTACCGTTTTAACTTCTTTTGGAAATTAGCTTATATATAAAAGTTATAAATAAGACGCCTTGCTATTGCCTCAGCCGGAGTTCCGCAGGCCGGCCGCGATGCCGTTGATGGTCAGGTGGATGACGTGCTGCTTGTTCACCCCATTGCGTATGGCTTTGCGGGCTTTGTCGCTCTGGCCGCGGTGACGGCGCAGCAATTCCACCTGCAGGTGATTGAGCGGATCGATGTAGGCGAAGCGCTCGGCCAGGGCGTCCTGCAGGGCCTGGTCGCGGGCCAGGAGCTCGTGCCCCGTGACCTGGCGGAACATTTCCACGGTCAGGTGGAACTCGTGGCGGATCTGATTGAAGACGTGTTCGCGCAAGGCTTCGTCCTTGACCAGGCCGGCGTACTTGGCGGCGATGTCCAGGTCCGTCTTGGCCAGCACCTGTTCCATATTGGACAGCAGGGTGCGGAAGAAGGGCCAGTCGCTGGCCATTTTCTGCAACTGTTCCAGGCGCTGCTGGCGGGTCAGGCCGTCGTCGGGCACGCCGTATTCCAGGTAGCGGCTCAGCGCCGTACCCACGCCGTACCAGCCCGGTATGGGCAGGCGGCACTGGGCCCAGGAGAAGCTCCATGGGATGGCGCGCAGGTCTTCGATGCGCTGGGTGGCCTTGCGCGAGGAGGGGCGCGAGCCGATGTTCAGACCGGCGATTTCCTGGATGGGCGTGGACTGGAAGAAGTACTGGTCGAAATGTTCGGTGCTGTAGACCAGCTGGCGATAGCTCTGGTGAGCCTGCTCGGACATCCAGGCCATGGCCTGGCCGTAGGCGGCCAGTTGCTCATCGTCGCTGGGCCGGCCGTGGTTGCGGCTGCCCAGGCTGGCTTCCAGCGTGGCGGCCACGAACAGCTCCAGGTGCCAGCGGCCCACGTCGGCGTCCTTGTAGCGGCTCTGGATCATCTCGCCCTGCTCGGTCAGGCGGATCTGGCCGTTCACGGTGCCGGGCGGCTGCGCCAGGATGGCGTCGAAGCTGGAGCCGCCGCCCCGGCCCACGGAACCGCCCCGGCCGTGGAACAGGCGCAGGCGCACCTTGCGGCGCGCGAAGACCTGTGCGAATTCGCGCTCGGCGCGGTACAGCGTCCAGTTGGAGGTCAGGTAGCCGCCGTCCTTGTTGCTGTCGGAGTAGCCCAGCATGACTTCCTGCACGCTGTCCTGCGCATGGCGCACGCGCTGGCGGATCTCGGGCATGTCCAGCCACTGCTGCATGATCTCGGGGCCGCGCTCCAGGTCGGGGATGGTCTCGAACAGCGGCACGACCATCAGGCCTTGCTGGTCGGGATGGCTGGAGCCGGGCACGATCAGCCCGGTCTCCTGTTGCAGCACCAGCACTTCCAGCAGGTCGCTAAGGGTTTCGGTGTGCGAGACGATGGTCTGCTCGATGGCCCGCGCGCCGAAGCGGCGGCGGCATTCGGCGGCCTTGCGCAGGATGGACAGTTCTTTTTCCGTCTCTTCGGAATAGTGATACCAGGGCGAGACCAGCGGGCGGTGGTGGCGCAATTCCGAGCGCAGCAGGGTGATGCGGTCTTCTTCGGACAGGTGCCGGTAGCTGATGGGCTGGCCGTCGAATTCAGTGCCTGCGACGCGGAACAGCTCGTCCAGGACGCGCTCGTGCACGTCCGAACTTTGCCGCAGGTCCAGGGTGGCCAGGTGGAAGCCGAAGACTTCCACGGCCTGGATCAGCGCGTTCAGGCGCAGGCCCGCGATGGCGCCGCCCTTGTTGTCGGCCAGGGAGTCGGCGATCACCTGCAGTTCGGCGGCGAATTCCTGGGGCGTGGCATAGGGCTCGGCGGGGTAGGTGGGGCGGTCGGCCAGCTCGCGGCCCAGCAGGGCCTGGGCGGTGGCGGCCATGCGCGCATACACATGGATGAAGCTGCGCCGGTAGGGCTCGTCCAGCCGGTGTGGCGACGGGTCCTGGCTGCGGGCCGACAGGGCGGCCAGCTCCTTGCTGACGCGGCTCAGGCCGTCGGATACGGATATTTCGGTGCCCAGCAGGCGTATCTGTTCCAGGTAGTGGCGCAGCACGCAGGTGGCCTGGCGCAGCACGGCCTGCTCCACCGTGTCCGGTCCCACGTTGGGGTTGCCGTCCCGGTCGCCGCCTATCCAGCTGCCCATGCGCAGGAAGGCGGGCAGGGGGCGGGCCTTCTGGTCCAGCAGGCTCTTGCCGGGCTTGTCCAGCAGCCGGTCCAGGTCGCGGTAGAGCTGCGGGATGGTGGGCAGGAACGTGGAGCCGTAGTAGGCCAGGGCATTGTCGATCTCGTCCAGCACCGTCAGGCGGTGCTCGCGCAGCATGCGCGTCTGCCACAGCAGCGAGACCAGGCCGGTCAGTTTTTCCTGGATGCGCGCCGTCCGGGCCTCGGTGGCGTCGTGGTCCAGGCTGTGCAGCTCGGCGGCGATGGCCATGTGCACGGCCAGCGTGCTCTGGCGCTGCACTTCCGTGGGGTGAGCCGTCAGCACGGGCATCACGCAGGCTTCCTGCAGATAGCGCCGGATCTTGCGGGCGCTCAGGCCTTCGTCCATCAGGGCCCGGATGGCGTGCTGCAGGCTGCCGGGCAGCTGTTCGGGGCGGTGCTCCAGGCGGCGCCGGTTCTGGTCGCGGTCCTCGGCGATGTTGGACAGGTGCAGGAAATAGGCGAAGGCGCGCGCCACCGAGCGCGCCTGGGTGTCGCTGAGCGCGGGGATGTCCTGCTCCAGGATGCGCGCCTGCCGCGGATCGTGCTCGCGCCGAAAGCCCACGGCGGCCCGGCGCAGGCCTTCGATCAGATTGAAGGTGGCCTTTCCTTCGCTGTCTCGGATGACTTCGCCCAGGGCCTTGCCCAGAAAGCGGATGTCCTGGCGGAGCAGGTTGGAAAGGTCAGGCACGGCCTGCGGCATGATACGTCTCCTGTAGTCAGTTGAGGTGTTTGCAGCATACGGGCAGGAGAGCCGCGCCGGGATATGGGGAGCCATATGATGGTTACCAGCCCCCTGGCGCGCACAAAGCGCCTGCGGACGATTATGATAGATATCTTTACACAGTTTTTTGTCCAGAGAACAGTAATGCCCCAATATCGCTCCCGTACGTCGACCCACGGTCGCAACATGGCCGGCGCGCGTGCCCTGTGGCGCGCCACCGGTATGAAAGACGACGATTTCTCCAAGCCCATCATCGCGGTGGTGAACTCGTTCACGCAGTTCGTGCCTGGTCACGTGCACCTGAAGGACCTGGGGCAACTGGTCGCCCGCCAGATCGAAGCGGCCGGCGGCGTGGCCAAGGAATTCAACACCATCGCCGTGGACGACGGCATCGCCATGGGGCACGGCGGCATGCTGTACTCGCTGCCTTCGCGCGAACTGATCGCCGACTCCGTGGAATACATGGTCAATGCGCACTGCGCCGACGCCATGGTGTGCATCTCCAACTGCGACAAGATCACCCCCGGCATGCTGATGGCCGCCCTGCGCCTGAACATTCCCGTGGTCTTCGTCTCGGGCGGCCCCATGGAAGCCGGCAAGGTCTACTCGCCCGACGGCAAGACCGTGGTGCAGAAGCTGGACCTGGTGGACGCCATGATCCAGGCGGCCGATCCCAACATTTCCGACGAACAAGCGGAAACCGTGGAACGCAGCGCCTGTCCGACCTGCGGCTCCTGCTCGGGCATGTTCACCGCCAACTCCATGAACTGCCTGACCGAGGCCCTGGGCCTGTCCCTGCCCGGCAACGGCTCCATCGTGGCCACGCATGCCCGTCGCCGCGGCCTGTTCGAGCGCGCCGGCAGCCTGATCGTGGACCTGGCCAAGCGCTATTACGAACAGGACGACGAATCCGTGCTGCCGCGCAACATCGCCAGCTTCGGCGCCTTCGAGAACGCCATGACCCTGGACGTGGCCATGGGCGGCTCCACCAACACGGTGCTGCACCTGCTGGCCGCCGCGCAGGAAGCCGGCGTGGATTTCACCATGGCCGACATCGACCGCATCTCGCGCCGCGTGCCCTGCCTGTGCAAGGTGGCGCCCGCCACGCCCGACTACCACATGGAAGATGTGCACCGCGCCGGCGGCATCATGGCCATCCTGGCCGAACTCGGCCGCGCCGACCTGCTGAACCTGGACGTGGGCAATGTGCACAGCGGCACGCTGCGCGAAGCCATCAAGCGCTGGGACATCATGGGTGACAACGTCAAGGCGGTCAGCGACTTCTATCGCGCCTCGCCCGGCGGCATCCCCACGCAGGTGGCCTTCAGCCAGGACCGCTACTACGAAACCCTGGACACCGACCGCGCCAATGGCTGCATCCGCGACAAGGCTCATGCCTACTCGCAGGATGGCGGCCTGGCCGTGCTGTACGGCAACCTGGCCGTCAACGGCTGCATCGTCAAGACGGCCGGCGTGGATGAAAGCATCCTGACCTTCACCGGCAAGGCCCGCGTCTACGAAAGCCAGGAAGACTCCGTGGAGGCCATCCTGGGCGGCCAGGTCAAGGCTGGCGACGTGGTCATCATCCGCTACGAAGGCCCCAAGGGCGGCCCCGGCATGCAGGAGATGCTGTACCCCACGTCCTACCTGAAGTCCATGGGCCTGGGCAAGAGCTCGGCCTTGCTGACGGACGGCCGTTTTTCCGGCGGTTCGTCCGGCCTGGTGATCGGCCACGCTTCTCCTGAAGCGGCCGAAGGCGGCAACATCGCCCTGGTGCAGGACGGCGACACCATCGAGATCGACATCCCGAACCGCCGCATCCACCTGGCCATCTCCGACGAAGAGCTGGCCGCCCGCCGCGCCGAAATGCAATCGCGCGGCGCCAAGGCCTGGAAGCCCGCCAAGCGCGAACGCGTGGTGTCGCAGGCTCTGAAGGCCTACGCCGCCCTGGCCACCTCGGCCGACCGCGGCGCCGTGCGCGACGTTTCGCAACTGGAAAAGTAGGCCGTAGCGTCTGGCCGCAGACCCCATTCCGCCACGGGCGGGGTGGGGGTTTTTCATGGCTGCGCTGTTACCAATTGACGCTCCGGGAGACAGGCTCTTGAACAGCATGGGCTGGCCAGTCCTTTACAATGAGGGCCTTGTTCACTTCGCTGCGAGAGCCTGCGCCATGACTGATGATCAACGCGCCCTGCAACAACGTATCCGTGCCGAGCTCGGCCTGACCGACTCGTTCGACGCCCGACAGGAGATCGAGCGTCGCGTGACCTTCCTGAGCGACTATCTGCAACGCACCGGCACCCGCAGCCTGGTGCTGGGCATCAGCGGCGGCGTGGACTCGCTGGCGGCTGGCTGCCTGGCGCAGCGCGCCGTTGAGCAGGCGCGCAGCCAGGGCCACCAGGCGGAGTTCTTCGCGGTGCGCCTGCCTTATGGCGAGCAGGCCGATGAAGCCGACGCGCAGGGCGGCCTGGCCGTGATCAAGCCCGACCATACCCTGGTCGTCAACGTCAAGCCCGCCACGGACGCCATGCTGGACCAACTGCTGGCCTCCGGGCTGAGCTTCCGCGACGCGGCGCACCAGGATTTCCTGGTGGGCAATATCAAGGCGCGCCAGCGCATGATCGCCCAATACGCTATCGCGGGCGCCCGTTCGGGGCTGGTGGTGGGCACGGATCATGCCGCCGAGGCCTTGATGGGCTTCTTCACCAAGTTCGGCGACGGTGCGGCCGACATCACGCCCCTGGCCGGCCTGAACAAGCGGCGCGTGCGCGCACTGGCTTCCGCCATGGGCGCGCCGGATCCGCTGGTCTACAAAGTGCCCACCGCCGACCTGGAAACCTTGACTCCCCTGAAGCCCGACGAAGACGCCTTCGGCGTCAGCTACGACCAGATCGACGACTTCCTGGAAGGCAAGACCATAGACGAGGACGCCGTACAGACCATTCTGCGCACCTACCATGCCTCCGCCCACAAACGGGCGCTGCCTGTAGCGCCTTGAGCGCGGCGCTGAAAAAAGCCGGGGTGACCCGGCTTTTTTATTCTTCGTCTTTTATAGGCGATGTTGCGGTACTGGCCGGATCTGCGTGGCTCCAGGGGAGCTGATCGGGCTTATTTCATAGTCCGAACCGATATTGGCTTTCAGCTCCCCGTCAGTATGAGCGTAAAATAAGCTCAGCTTTACAATGGAAAAACGGGTATTCGGCCTGCTTCTATCATGCTATTGTCAAACCCTCTCCGGGCACCGGCCCACGCCCTGGCCACGCGTCCTTGCGCCGGCCTCGCCGTTCATGGCGCAGCCAGGCAAGGCGATATTGATGCGGCGCGTAAAGCGCCGCCGCATCGTGGCGAAGAAGCTCCGGCCGCAAGGCCAGAGTTCTAGACAACCAGACTCGAGGGTCACCACGCTATATGCAACCTGTCTTACCCGCATTCCTGATCGCCCGCTGGCTGCTGCTGCTCCTGCTTGCTGCGGGCGTGTATTTCCTGAGTGGTTTCCTGGTTCCCGTGCTGGCGGCGCTGATCATCGGCCTGGCCAGCTGGCCGCTGTACAAGCATCTGGTGGCGTACTGCAACGGTCGTACGGCCTTGTCGGCCAGCATCGCGCTGCTCATCATCACCCTGGTCCTGATCGTGCCGCTGTCGCTGGCCCTGTCCTTCGCCATCAAGGAGGCCGGCAGCTTCATTACCTGGGCGCTGGCGGCCAACCGCTACGGCACGCCTACGCCGGAATGGATCAAGGCCATGCCCCTGGTGGGCGAGCGCCTGACGGAATACTGGCAGACCTACCTGGGCGAGCCGCACGCCCTGGGCGAAATGGTGGAGATGGTCAGCGGCCAGCACCTGGGCAATATCTACCGCATGGTGCTGTCGGCCACGGGCAACGTGTTCCACCTGCTGTTGACCGTGCTGTTCATGCTGATCACCCTGTTCTTCATCTTCAAGGACGGAGACCGCCTGCTGGGCCAGCTGGACATCGTGGGCGAGCGCATCCTGCCCGGCCGCTGGCGGCGGTTTTCCCGCGTGGTGCCCGCCACCGTCAACTCCACCGTCACCGGCATGGGCCTGATCGCCCTGGGCGAGGGCGTGGTGCTGGGCATCGCCTACTGGATCGCCGGCGTGCCTTCGCCCGTGCTGCTGGGCGTCATCACCGGCTTCATGGCCCTGATCCCGGGCGGGGCGCCGCTGTCCTTCACCCTGGTGTCGCTGTACCTGGTGGGCTCCGGCCACCTGGTCGCCGGCGTGGGGCTGTTCCTGTGGGGCTCCATCGAACTGTTCATCGTGGACAAGACCCTGCGCCCGCGCCTGGTCGGCGGCCCCGTGAAACTGCCCTTCCTGCCCACCTTCTTCGGCCTGGTCGGCGGCGTGCAGACCATGGGCATCGTCGGCCTGTTCATCGGCCCGGTGCTGATGGCCCTGCTGGTCGCCATCTGGCGCGAATGGATACGCAACGGCGAAGCCGCGCACCCGCCCGTGGAAGTCGATTGAACCCGCTTCAGAAATGAACCCCGCATTCCACACAAACGGCCCGGCAATAGCCGGGCCTTTTGCATAGGGCAGGGCCCGCCAAGGCCCAGCCCACGCGGGCGCCCGCCCGCCTGTATCAAAAAAGCCCGAACCAGGCTTGTCACACCAGCCCGAAACCTGCGTATAATACGCATCTTCCCTTCCACACCTGGATTCCCAGGTGCCACACGCAGCCCGGGTGGTGAAATTGGTAGACGCAGGGGACTCAAAATCCCCCGCCGCAAGGCGTGCCGGTTCGATTCCGGCCCCGGGCACCATCTCCAAATCTTCCGCTAATTCAAGCCGTTAGAAGATTTCGCAGTACAAGCCCCGCACCGGGGGATTTTCCTAAAATTGTGGTCAGGTACAGTTTCGGTACAGTGATGCGGCGCTAGCCCCATACGGAGTACTCATGGCTACGATCGTTAAGACTTCCTCGGGCACTTGGAAAGCCCTCATTCGCAAGACAGGCTGGCCGGCCACGGCCAAGACGTTCCGCACCAAGCGGGATGCCGAAGACTGGGCGCGCCGTACCGAAGACGAAATGGTACGCGGCGTATATATCCAGCGCGCACCCGCCGAGCGCATGACCGTCGAAGCGGCACTGACCCGCTACCTCAAGGAAGTCACACCCACCAAGCGGGCCTCGACACAAGCCGGCGAGCACAAGAAGGCGCAGGTCATCATCCGGCATCTTGGCAAGTACTCGATGGCCGCCTTGAACGCCGAGATCGTGGCGCAGTTCCGTGACACGCGACTGGCTGGCGACGTGGACAAGAACGGCAAGCTACGCCCACGCAGTAACAACACGGTACGCTTGGAACTGGCCCTGCTGGGTCACCTGTTCACCGTCGCCATCAAAGAATGGGGCATTGGCCTCCCCTTCAATCCAATCTCCAACATTCGCCGCCCGGCCCCCGGCTCGGGCCGCAACCGGCGATTGACTCCCGAAGAGCAGAACCGTCTGCTACAAGCCGTCGATAAGCATTCGAACCCGATGTTCGGCTGGATCGTCCGCATTGCCGTCCAGACCGGCATGCGGCTGTCTGAGATTGCGACGCTACGCATTCGGCAAGTGGACATCGAGCGGCGCGTCGTTCGGCTGGAGCACACCAAGAACTCTTCGCCCCGTACCGTCCCGCTGACTGCCGAGGCAACGCGCGTGTTCACCGCGGCGCTTGCCAACCCCGTTCGACCTGCTGAAACCGAATTGGTGTTCTTCGGCGAACCCGGCCGGGATGGCATACGACGCCCCTACCTGTTCGACAAAGCGTGGACCGATGCCAAGCGAGCAGCGGGCCTTGAAGACTTCCGCTTTCACGACCTGCGACACGAGGCTGTCAGCCGGTTCGTGGAAGCCGGCTTGAGCGATCAGGAGGTATCGGCCATCAGCGGCCACAAGTCGATGCAGATGCTCAAGCGCTATACGCACCTGCGGGCCGAAGACCTGGTGCAGAAGCTGGACCGCCTCGCGCGTCGCGCGCCGTCCACTTCTAAACAACGGAGTGAGGCCGACTCCCAAACAGAGAGCAACGCGTAATCGCTCCATCGCGTTGCCATAATGAATAACCGATTGTCTTAACCTACGGAGGAAGCTAGTTTTGCATACCGCTATCAAGATCGTCGCCATCAGCAGCCTTGCTCTTACCCTTGCCGCGTGCGGCAGCGCCAAGGACGCCAACAAGAGCAACTTCAGCAAGGCCATACAGGCATACCTGGATACTCAGAAGGGCCTGTGCGCTGCGATTCCTGCAAAGGGCTTGCCGTTCACCCTGGCGAATCAAGACATGCTGGGCGGTCAGAGCAAGAAGCGCGCCGACGCGCTGGTCGATGCCGGGCTGCTGACGAAGCGAGACACCGAAGTCAAAGCCATGTTCGGCAACAAGATGGAGCCGGCCACCGAGTACCAAATCACTGACACCGGCAAGAAATTCCTCGTCGCCAATGGTGCCAATACGATGGCTGGACAAGATGCCTTCTGCACCGGCAAGTACACCGTTGTGGAAGTGAGCAACTTCACTGAACCCAGCGACATGATGGGCGTAAAGCTGTCGCAGGTGAACTACCGCTACAAGGTAGAAGGTGCAGATGACTGGGCCAAATCGGAAGGCATGCGTGCCAATTACAAGAATTTTGCGGAACAGACCCAGGGAGATATACAGGGTAAAGCGGCAGTCATCCTGACCAATGATGGATGGATGCACGAGCGCCTGTTCAAGCGCGGATAATAACCCCGAGCCAGCTGTAAAACGAAAGGCCTTTCACCGTAAGTGAAGGGCCTTTTCTTTGGTTCTACGCCGATCTGCGAGGTGGTTGGGGGGCGCGGAACGACCAAAGCAGACAATTGCTAAAGCATGAATTATGCGGTGCCGGAAGGCGTCGCCGGCTTGATTGGACTCACTCTATGTCAGCTTGACAGCGCGAATCGACTTGCGCAGGTTGTCCGCAAAGCTAGGATTAGCTCCACACTCGACAGCCAGCTTGAAGAATTCTTCTGATGCGTGATGTGGATGCAAGCGATACTGGCGCACACATGATCGAGCGTACGGGCCCAACTCAACAATATCACTGCCAGTAAGATAAGAAGAACCAGCCTCACGTCTGAACTTCTCAATCGCCGCTGTCGGCAAGTCGGGGCCGCAAATAAAGTACTCAAGATGCTTTAAAAAGTGCGGGTGCCTCAGTATCTCCGCACCAGACGTCCCATTTTTCTCGAAAATTTCCTGGCGCGACTTACCTCGACCTGTCGGGTTGAACTCAGGAACAGTGAAGTAGGCCATTCGCACTTCGGGAACAATATCACGCCCAAGAAGGCTTGAAGCTAGAGCCTCCATAGGTGCGAGCGAGCCCCGCAGTTCCTCGTGGTTCCGCCAGTCAAAACAAATTTCTTTGAACAGGGTTTGCTCTTCAGCGGTAAGGGGGATGTCTGGTTCTCTCAAACTGAGCCCTCATGAACTAGCTAAGCCGACCGAAAACGGCGGGCCGGTTTAAGCGCCGGGTTAAACGCCAAAATACTCAGCCGCATTGTGACGGGACCAGCCGCCCTGCCCAGGTTTGCCGGGAGTACCGGAGAAGCCTGGCCTTCCTGGGGTACCTGAAAAGCCTGGCATACCCGGAGTTCCGCCAACTCCAGGAACGCTAGGGAGGCTACCGGTACGGTTGCGCGTGAATGCGAGAGCGCAGTTGTTACTATCATAGATGACGCCACCGTCAAACCAACCAATGTGGCTCCCACTTAGCGAGTAGACATTACTTCCGTTGACCCACCCAACAACATGTCCTCGATTGCTACGTACTTTGTTCCCGTCAAGGATAAGACTCGCCACTCCACGGCCATCAAACATCCAATCTGCCATTTTTTTGTCCTTAGAGTACAACTCACGATAAAGGTAAGCAGACCGCCTTAGCAAGATCCGCTTGATCGCTGGGTTAGTGCCTATTTGAAATCTGTGTATAGATGACTAACACATATTCCACATACGCTGCATCCCAATCAGCACATCGACCGATTCAGGGCCTCGGTCTACAAGGTCCCCTACGGAAAACAATCGGTCCTTTTCTGGCGGGAACTTTACGGCAGCCAGTGCGACCTCAAGCCGAACAAAATGACCATAGATGTCACCCACCGCGAAATCACGGGCGTTGCACGGGCGTTGGCATTCAATTGAAAGCGCCGGATTCGGACATTACCGGGCGTCATTCCAAATTCCATAAAACTCCCTACCGACTTGTCCTGCATACCCGTCATGATACGTGGATCTCCACGGTAGCGTGACACGTAATCCGCTGATCCTGGTGTCATCACTTCGAATGCGGGGCCAACAGCGTAAGCACGCTCACATCGTTGGTAATTTTCCACAAAATTTTTCCTTGTCCATCGACGTTTCAGACGCCGAAATCAGGGCACATCTCTGACCGCGCCTAAGCCCTTGATTTCCAGATTCATCTTGCTTGATCGCTTCATCGCAAGAAAACCAATGTGCCATATCTTGGCATTTGGCGATAGCTAATCCTGGCTTTTGCCGCCACCCCATTTTGGCATTTAAAATCAATGACTTAAATTTGACATCCATGCCTTCACGGTAAAGACTGGCATTACCTACGGTGAACTTGTGAGGCATATGAATGACTACTGGAGAATATTTGTTGGGACGGTTTGGCCCGTTGATGAGCATCGTTGACGTTGCCACCTTGCTAGGTCGATCTCCCGATGGCGTCCGCGTTGCGCTTTATACCGATACCGATTTTTCGCGCAAGCTGAAACCAGCCATGCTACGGGTCGGCCGCCGCGTTTATTTTCGGACGTTGCAGGTCACGGAAGCGCTGAATCTGGAACAGCCGGCAGACGATGAAATCACGCCCGCAGAGGTCGCTACGCGAGGGCCGCACGCATGAGTCGGCAAAGAACCATCAACGACCAGATATGGCGCTCAAATCGCCTGTCAGGCTGCACGGTCGAAGACCGCTATGCGCTGTTCTATTTCCTGACCTCACCATTCAGCAATGTGATCGGCGCCTATGAAGTCGTCCTGCGCGTTGCAGCCTCGGAAATGGGTTGGGATGTCGAGTCGCAACTGATAAACGTGATCCGCCGGCTTGTTGACGCCGATCTAATCTATTTCGACGCTGACGCGAACTACGTCTGGGTAAAGGTCTGGTGGGATCACAACTCCGCCAAGATGGCCGTCGCGTCCACACTCAGGAAGAAGACACTCCAACAGATCGAAGCCCTTCCCGAACGCTGGCGCAACGACTATGTGGACGACTTCATCAATCGGCTGCCGGCCGACGACCCGCTGCGAGATACGGTAGCCAGTGCATTGGCGTCTCCTAGCGATAGGGTATCGACAGCCTATGCCGACCCTAGCGATAGCCAATCATCGATTCACAGCGCCCCACACGACGCGCTTATTAATCAAGGAGTTGGCGAACCCGATACCCTATGCACACCCTATCCAAACCGTATGGATAGGCGGCCGGGTAACACTACTACTAACACTAACTCTATCTATAACACTACTACTACAACGGGAACCGGCAACGGCTTGCAATACCCTAGCTCGCTGGCTCCTGCTGAAAGGATGTCGATACAGAATCTGATCGCCAACATTCCCGCCGAAAGCGCCCAGGCTTTGCTTGACGAACTGGAAGGTGCAATCAAGAAACCGGGCACCATCAGAACAACGAAGGTCGCTTACCTCAAAGGACTTGTTGACCGCCACCGCACAGGCGGATTCGTGCCGGCTGCTGGCATCCCGATAGCAACCAGAAGGGAACGTCTGACAGCGGCTCGGGATATGTCGCCCACATCGGAATCTGTACCGCTCAGCAAAGCTGAATCGCTAGCCCGGCTTCAGGACCTGAAGGCCAAGTTGAGCATGCACGCGAGGACGCCAAAATGAAAACCAACAAGGCCACACTAAGTGTTCGACTAGATAGCGATCTGAAGCGACGTTGGCAGGTGTTCTGCGTCCGCCAGGGCAGCACCCCCAGCGACGCACTGAGACAGGTCATCGTTCGATTACTCAACGGCTCAACAACAGCCAGTTCGCCCACTCCATCAACACATGAGCAACCCGATACTTCGCGTCGCCGCCTGGAACTCCGCCTGACTGAGACGGAATACGCCCGTATCGAGGCACTGGCCTTGCAGCAGGGCATGTCCGCCAATCGCTGGGTCATCCACCTGATACGGGCCAATCTCAGCGGCGAACCACAGTTCGGCATGACGGAGCTGCGAACGCTGGGCGAATCGAATTCGAGGCTGCTTGCCATCGGCCGCAACCTGAACCAGATCGCCAGGCATATGAACGCGGGACGCGCGCTGGAGACGGTGGTGACCGCTGAGCGTATCGACACACTGACCCGTCATATCAAAACCCACACCGCGCGGGTGGCAGACATCATGCGCGCCAACATTGACCGCTGGAGGCTGGAATGAGTCTGGTCATTGATGGAATTTTGAAGGACTGGGGCGAACGCATCTATACCAAGCCCGTCACCAGCCAAGGCGTAAAGCGCACGGTGACGCGATCACGCACTTCGCCACCCTCTACGCCTCTACTGCTGACCGGCAGCGCTCGGGTCCGTGACAAGTTGATGCTCACCACTCGCAAAGCGCCCGAAGTCATGGTGAAGATCTCCGGCGGCGGCAAAGGCATCGCGCAGGTGAAAGCACACCTCGACTACATATCGCGCAACGGCCTGGTAGCGTTGGAGAACGAAGACGGGGAAATCATCCTTGGCCGTGAGGCAGTGCAGGACGTTCGCGACGAATGGAAAAGCGGCCAGTACGGGTTGCCTGACAACGGCTCGCGGCGCGAAACGTTCAATATCGTGCTGTCCATGCCACCCGGCACCGACCGACGCGCAGTCAATGACGCTATCCGTGCATTCGCGAAAACGGAATTCGGCGCCAACCACGCGTATGTCTTCGCAATCCATGACGATGAAGCCCATCCCCACGGTCACCTTTGCGTTAAGACGCTCGGTCTCGACGGCAGCCGGCTCAATCCACGAAAAGCGGACCTGCAACGCTGGCGGGAGCGCTTCGCCGAGGCACTGCGTGAACAAGGCATCGAGGCCAATGCCACACCGCGTAGGGCACGGTCTAACACGCATGCTACGGTCAAGCAGGCGACGCGACATGCCGCCAAACGTGGCAAGAGCGCCAAAGCGGCCGAGCGGGAACAACGCAAGCTTTCGGGCGTTTCACGTGCCATCAGGAATGGCTACGGGCACATTGCGAAAGCCTTGGCCGCTGGAGACATACAGGACAAATCGCTTGCCGTGGAAATTGTGCGGTTCCTTGATCCCTCGCACGACAAGACGCTACAGGTCCCACAGCGTAGCCAGAGCAGCACAGAAGTGACCAAGGACGCCCAGCAACTGGATAAGACCAACCACCCAGGCAAAGACGACCTGAGCCGTTGATTGATTGCGCAAGAAGGACCATAAGATGGCTTTACGCTACGACGCGCTGCAAGACTACTGTGATGATCCAGCGCGCACCGGTGATGTGCAGGTCATTCTGTATGCGCACTACTGGAAGGGCTTTGCGTTGGCCGTGCAGGACGGCACTACAGAGCACCGCGTCATGGACGACAAGGGTCGACCGTACCGGTTCCGAACCGTAGAAATGGCCTTGGCGGAACTGGCGAACATCTCGTATCTATCGGACCGCATCATCATTGACCGTCGCGCGTGGTCGCCGTAGTCGGAAACTACTTTGCATTAACCGTAAGTACAATCAACTTCGGTTGTACCTTTAATCACAACGAACGTTGCACCGCCCCAAGGACGCCTAGCGTACCGGGTGCCGACCCGAAAAGAAGGGTTCCGACCGCCGAGAGCAGATCGGCCGCTTAGTCGCCCCAAGGACGCACAGTCGTACTGGGCGCGGTCACTGAACAGACCGACAGACCGGACAGTACGGTCCTACGTTCGCCCTCAACCTCTCAGGAGTGGCGAACATGAAGAAACTATCAGCCTCTTGCATTCTGGCCGTCGGCATTGCCGCGTCGTCGGCCGCCTTCGCACAAATCCCCGTGACGGATGGTGCTTCCATCGCCAAGAGCGTGGAAAACCAGATCGAAACAATGGCGAAGTGGAAGATGCAGTACGACCAGATGGTCAGCCAGATCGACCAGATGAAGCAGCAATACGCTGCGGTCACTGGCACGCGCGGCATGGGCGAACTGTTCAACAACCCGCAGCTGCGTGACTACCTGCCGCAAGACTGGCAAGGGGTCTATGACAGCGTGAAATCAGGCGGCTATGCTGGCCTGAGCGGGCGCGCAGAATCCATCTACGACAACAACAAGGTGTATGACGCCTGCACCGGCTTCACCTCGAACGAGCAGCGCACCAACTGCGAAGCGCAGGCCGTCAAGGGCGCGCAAGACAAAGCCTTTGCGCTCGACGCCTACGACGCGGCGAAGAAGCGCCTCAGCCAAATCGACCAGTTGATGAGGCAGATCAATCAGACACAGGACCCGAAAGCCATTGCTGAACTGCAAGGCCGCATCGCGGCCGAGCAGGCCATGATTCAGAACGAGCAGACCAAGCTACAGATGTACCAGATGGTCGCGGCAGCGGAAGACCGGTTGCAGGAACAGCGCCAGCGTGAAATCAACGCGAAGGTCCTGGCGAATCGTGAATACACGAAGCATCAGCCTTTCAATCTGCTGGATAAATAAGAGGAGACAAGCCCATGATTTCCTATATTCACATCCCTGTTTTGGCAATTTGCTTTTTCACACTGATGTTCATGCGCCGGTGGTGGCAATGCATAGACCGCCTTGGTTTCACGCGCGAGGTCGGCCGCCGCGCGCCTTCGCTTGTTCAAGGTGACATTCTGGGCGCAGCCTTCGCCATCCTCCCCTTCGTGATCGCGGCGCTAGATTGGTCCGGGGTTGTCCTGCCCGGCCAGTCGAGTCCGACGTCTTCATGGATGGCGGCATTGATTTCACTGTCCTGCCTCGGTGGTTGCGCGCTCGTCCTGCGCAACTCTAGCGGGCGAATCGCAGGCAATTGGGCTGGCACGCGTGAAAGCGCACTTCGCACAGTTGCGGCGCTACGCATCATCGACGCGGCCGAGCTGGCTCACGCACTCGGCGTATTGCAGCAGCACGAGAGCCGATACACCGGCGGCCGAACCATCGAAATCAACGCACAGGAGATGCGGAAATGAAAAAGCTCGTTCTCACCCTTTTCGTCGCAGCAACACTCGCGGGCTGCGACCAGACCGAGCCGGTCCAAACCGTGGATTGGTACAAAGCGCACGATGCCGAGCGCACTGCGATGGTTTCCAAGTGCCGGAATAACCCTGGCGAGTCGGACGCATCACCGAACTGCATAAATGCCGTCACCGCCCAGAACAATCTGACGGTAGAGAAGCGCGGATACACAAAGCATGAGCCAATCAATGTGCTCGAAGGGGGCAAATAGTGGCAATTGAATCTAATATCTTTGAATGGATGGGCGAAAGCATCGACATGACGCTGAACGCATTTGTTCAGGTGACGTCGGGCAATGTCATTTCCATGTTCACTGACATCTTCATCTACGGCGGCACGCTCACACTCGTGATGATGGGATTCGCCATCATCTTCGGATATGTCGAAGCCCCTGCCTCAAACTTCATGAAGACTTGCGGGAAGTTCATCGTCATTGGCGGTTTGGCAATGAGCGCCCCTACGTACCTGTCATGGGTTGTCGAGGCATTGCGCGGCCTGGAAACGGGCGTCGCTGACGCCTTTTCGGCATCCGGCAGCAGTACGTCCGCAACCTCGGTTTATCAGGTGCTCGATAAGGCGGTGTCCGATGGCTTCCAGATCGGCGGCGATATGCTCGACAAGATGGGAAAACGGCGCTGGTATGAGATTGGCATGGTGTTTTGGGACCTACTAAACGCCCTAATCATCTACGCCGCCACGCTCATCATTGCCATTCCGGCAGGGGCAATGGTGATCGTTGCCAAAATCATGCTCACCCTCATGCTTGGCATCGGGCCGTTCTTCATCGCCATGCTGATGTTCCCCGTCACCGCGAAATGGTTTGATAGCTGGTTTGGCCAAGTGATGACCTACATCATGCAAATCGCCTTGGTGACAACGGTTCTCGGCATGGGCATGAAGTTCTTCAGTGCACTTACGGCCAAAGTTTTGGCCGTCACCACTGACCATCCTATTGCCACAATGCTTGAAATCCTGATCGTCACGGGCGTCACCCTGTTCTTGCTGCAACGCGCATATGAGGCAGCATCGCACCTGGCCGGAGGCGTGTCCTCGGCGGGTATCACGCTTAGGCAAGTCAGCCAGGCCGCCGCATCCCCCGTAACTCAAGTTCTCAACCGTCAAACAACTCGCCGCGACATGCAAAGCGGCATGATGGTCACCGGGGGCCGGCTCAATCATCTCGCAGCAGGCAACACAATGTGGAACCCAGCGTACCGGCAACACGTCTTGCAGAACATGGGCAAAAACTGGGGGCCGGCTACAGGCGGCTCAGTCAAAGGCGAATAGCCCGCCATCTGCCCCTGCATTGGCCTCGCTTTCGGCGAGGCCCTTTCATTCCTAGCGGCAAAACTCCGCGCTTCGCTTGGGCAACCTCTTCGGTTGCATCCCGCGTCCGATCTTGCCGGACTGGCTGCGGGGGCAGGCCCGGCGGCTTCGCCTTGTTCCTACCCCTTGCCACAGGCTGCACGGCCTCCAGATGGGTCAAGGGTAAAGGCTACGCCCGGTATCCTCACCCGTTCCCTACGCTCCGCTTCGGGCTGCGGCTTCCGGTCCCGCCCTGGCCCCCTCTTCCAGCCAAACAACGTCAGGAGCGGTGCTCTCAAGCGGATGGCGGGTCAAGGGGTTGGTGCGGCCCGCAGCCCCGCAGGGCGAGGACACGGCCCCTTGACGCGGCAGGAGCGCCCCACGCTATGCCCCGGGGACAGGAGTTCCGGGCCAGCGGCCCGTAACCCCTGCCCCCGAGGCTCCCGCCGGCGAGGGTGGAGAGTCCAGAGAGGCAAAGCCTCTTTGGAAACTACGATACAGGCTAATACAGGCGATCCATAGCAGGTAAAACAAGACAATTTCAGCGCCCCCCCCTGAGGTTGCGAGTACCTAAGCCAAAATACGCGTACCTCTTGTAAAATCGAGTTACCTACAGCAAGGAGACACCATGGCTGGCGAAGGTAAATGCGGGTTACAGCCCCACAAAACCATATCAGAGACCGAACGCTGTCGACGCCAATCGGCTGTTAACTACGCGCGGGCCTCCGTCGGTCTAGAAGGTTTCTCGCTCAGTGAAGCCGATGAGGCCCACGCCCAGCGTTTCATCCATGGTCAGATCAGCCTGCAAGAGTTTGTGCAGCCGCGCGCTGACGCGTTAACGCTCCCAAAGTCTTCGTCATGACGAAGGAATTTAGAGCTTGGGGACTAGTGCAGGATAGGCTTTCGCCGGGTTCTGTATTACACAGTCATTTAAAAACTCTCACGTGGGCGTCAACACGATCTTTAGCTAGTTTAATAAGACCTTCAAGGACGAGAGGACCGGATGGAGCTTCATAGCGTCAAATTACGCCTTCAAGAGCACCTCAGCGATGGAATGGTTACGGTGGTTGGTTCCGGCCTCTCCTGCGCTGAGGGCCTCCCGGGGATGGGGGAACTAGCAAATTACTTGCTCACCAATATTGGTTCTAATTTAGAAGAAGACGATTCGACTGCGTGGAAAGAGATAGGGCGATTAATTTTGAGCAAAGGCCTGGAGGCGGCGCTCTTAGCCATGCCTCCAACACCTGCCCTCGAAACAGCCATTTCCTCTGCTACGGCAGAGCTAATATCTGAGCGTGAACGATCGGTTATATCTGAGGTATTTTCTGGAAAGCGAAAACTGCGACTTACTCGACTGCTTTCGCACCTCGTTAAGCCGCCCTCTGGACTAACGATTGTCACTACAAATTATGACCGGTTAGTAGAAATCGCCGCGGAAGAGGCGGATCTTGGGGCTGATACGATGTTTACCGGGCGCTTCGCCGGCCAGCTAAACGAAAATGAAAGCCGGATGAGCTTCTGTCGGGGAATCACTATGAAACCCCGGAGAGCGGCCTCTTTACAGTTCAGACACAGAGCTATCGTTTGCAAACCTCACGGAAGTCTTGACTGGTACGCAAGAAATGGGCGCCCGGTATTCTATGCCGGAGAATTAACTGGAGTCAGCCGCCTAATAATAACGCCTGGACACAATAAGTTTCGTAACGGCTACGAAAGCCCTTTTGACCACCATCGGTCCAAGGCAAACGAAGCAATTGACCGGGCGAGTCGATTCTTAGTCTTGGGGTACGGATTTAACGACGATCATTTAGAAACGCATTTGTCGCCCAGCATCAGGGCTGGCAAACCAACATTGATGCTGACGCATTCGTTATCTGCCGTGGCAAGAGATTTTGCATTCAAATTCCCGAGCGTTATTGCTCTTGAGCACGCCCAGAAATCTGGGGTCACCGGCACGAACGCCATAATTGAACAGCAAGAGTTTTTCTTCCCAAATATTGCAATATGGGATGTTGATTCCTTTGTTACGGAGGTACTTGAACCATGACAGCCACACCCGCAGCACTACAATTTTCCGAAGCTGAGTTGCTTGGCCGAGTGTCTTCGGTCGATACAAGCCAAGTCGCCGTCGATGTATCTAACTCAGGGTTATTGACCAGAATAGGCATAGGTAACCTAATCGCAATTAAGGGTAGTACCGAGCGCGAATTCCTAATTGCAATTACAGAACGGGTCACACGTATCCTAAGCGATGCGCTACCTGACCAATTGCCTGCGGATGGCGAGGACTTACCACTAACCGCTGTACCTACCGACGCGGTAAGAGGCGCATTGATTGGGACTTTTCGCACCGTAGATGGGGAAAAGAAAAATACGTTCAAACGCGGTGCTGATAGTTTTCCACAGATTGATCGCGAGTGTTATGTCATAGAAGGTGCAAATCTTCAACGATTCATGGGCATACTTGGCGCCGACTACCCGGCGAACGAAAGACTAAAGCTGGGAGCTTTTGTTGCTGATAGAACCGCAGAGGCTATTGCCAGTGGCGATAAGTTTTTCCAAAGACATGCCGCGATTCTGGGAAGTACTGGTTCGGGAAAAAGTTATGCAGTGGCATTAATTCTCGAGCGGGCAGCCCAGCTCAAGTACCCTAATATCCTTGTGTTTGATATGCACGGAGAGTATGCACCGCTGTCGGATGAGAGCAAGGGCGGCTTTGCCAGCAGACTGCGCATCGCAGGCCCCGGGGACTTGGCTCAGCCAGCCGACGACGCGTTGTTCCTTCCCTATTGGCTGTTGAATCGAGATGAGATGCTGTCAATGATTCTCGACCGTAGCGATCAAAATGCGCCCAATCAAGCTTCTAGGTTCACGTCTCATGTACGCACTTTAAAAGAGCGAACGCTCAAAGCAGAAGGCAAAGATGACGTAGCGCAAACCTTTACTGTTGACTCTCCAGTTCCGTACGAGATAAAGGATCTACTGGATCTCTTAAACATAGACAATACCACCAAGGGCGTCGGCAAAAACGGACCTGTTAAAGGTGAATGGGAAGACAAACTGACGAGATTTATCTCTCGCATGGAAGCAAAATTGGAGGATCGACGGTATGGATTTATGTTCTCCCCGCCACCCCCTGCAATCGCCTACGATTGGCTCGCCGGACAGATTGCAAAATTGCTTGGTTCGAATGGAGGAAAGGGCATAAAAATAATCGACTTCTCAGAGGTGCCATCAGATGTCTTACCGGTAGTCACAGGAACTCTTGCTCGACTACTCTATGACGTGCAGTTCTGGATGGCCGGAAGTGATCGCACGCCGGTCACATTGCTTTGCGATGAGGCTCACCTCTACCTTCCGGTACGTGACGATGCTGATGCTGTTCAGCGTCAAGCCTTGGGGGCTTTCGAGCGTATTGCCAAAGAAGGCCGGAAGTACGGCTTTTCATTGTTAGTCGTTAGTCAGCGCCCGTCAGACGTCAGCAGAACAATATTAAGTCAATGCAACAACTTTTTGTCTTTGAGATTAACCAACGATGCAGACCAGGGAGTAATTAAGCGCTTGATGCCCGATTCCTTAGCCGGCTTGACCAGCGTGCTCCCTTTACTGGATACAGGCGAAGCCTTGATGCTAGGCGACGCGGTTCTACTACCCTCTCGTATCAAACTGGACTTGCCCACCATAGTTCCTGATAGTGCAACCCGAGATTTCTGGAAGGATTGGGGAACACAAGCTCCAAATGTTGCAGCCCTGACTAAAGCTGTAGAGTCACTACGTAGCCAAACGAGAAGATAAATTGTTTGGGTCGCAAAATTTATCCTCCTCGCCAAATGAAAGCCACATGCTATTGTGGAAGATTAGGAACTCACTGTTATCTACGTTATTTATTACTAGGGCAGCCATATGGATATCTAATGTAGAAATCCATCCGGCACTTGAAGCATATGGAGTCGCTTAACCATGGCAATTAGTGACAACACGGTAAAGCTGCTCTGGGGCCGTGCAGCCGGAATTTGCTCAAATCCTGGCTGTCGGGAAGATCTGACCGTCCTGCTCGAGGGTATTCGTGGCTTCAACGTTGGCGAGATGGCTCATGTTATTGCCAGTAGCCCTACTGGCCCACGAGGAGTGGCCGGCGGAGGAAGTGATGAGTATGAAAACCTAATTCTTCTGTGCCCAACGTGTCATCGTAAGATCGACAAAGCTCCGTCGGGAACCTACTCGACGGAAACGCTTCATTTATGGAAAAGATCTCACGAGGCTAGCATTCGTTCCAATGGCATGGCAAAAATTTTTCAGAACTCTGAAGAATTAAAGAAACACATAACATTTCTGCTTGCTGAAAACCATGCGCTGTGGACCACTATAGGGCCGCAATCCTCAGTGGCAAAAACAGATCCCGGATCAAACATGCATGAAATTTGGACGTTGCGAAAACTTGATACGATCGTCCCCAATAATATTGAAATCGTCAATACAATCGGGGCGAACTTTAGGCTGCTCAGCAAAGCAGAAATATATCTATTTTTCTTATTTAAAAATCACGCTAAGGCCTTTGAGCAACACCAATACACTAGGTTAGACAATTACCCACTTTTTCCCCAAGAGTTTGAGAAAGCGATGCAACCATGAGCCAGAACGGAAGCAACACTTGGAATGTGAGCTTTGCCCAGATTTCATGGCTCGAGCGACTTATTCGAAGCCACGGAAACTTTCTCAACCTCAGCCGGCATCACGATATCGCGTTCGAATTAGATCGACGTCAACAGCAAGATCATCTTTCCATAATATGTCTCAACGAGTACGCAATGGGGCTTACCGCAGTACATCGTGTTATCCATGAATTCGGAAAGCCATCAATTATTTATATTGGTGGCGGGTGGTGCGGTTACACGGAGCAAGCAAAGGAATTTTGTCTTTCTGAGCGTATAGGACTTTATGTCACAAATGAAATGTCGGGTGCTCTTTGGGCCAGCGAATATTGGGGATATCATCAACGAGACCAGAAAGGCAATCCAAACTATTACTTTAGTCGAGAGCAGGCTTAGTTCTGTCTATGGTTTCGGATCCGCGTTTCGCGGAGAAGAATTTCAGGACATTGACATACTCGCCGTACTCGGTAAAAAAGCCGGTTCCATGATAGAAACTTACTATGCTTTGCGGGAGGTGCTTGTGAGCGCAATGAGAATGTACGGCGCTCCAATACACTTGACGGTACTCACGGAGCCTGAGTTCGAGTCAAGGCCTCTCAAGTGTATGAAAGAGCTTGTCCCTTTGTGGACTAATGAGAGCTAGAAATCTCTTCCAGCAGCGTCAAGGCAGCTAAAGTCGGAGCTAGTGACCAGCGCGATTGTTACTCGCTTCACACTGATTTTTTCAGTGAAGTACAGGTACAGTACAGGTACAGTGACCAGTTTTCAGCAGCTCAGGTAAAATACGCTAACTTACTGATTTGAAACTGGTTTTACCTATTTCGACCTACGCTAGAATTCGCGCCATTTCCCTGTAGAAACACTGTAAATCACCGACTCAAAATCCCCCGCCGCAAAGCATGCCGGTTCGATCCCGGCCCCGGGCATTATCTAAAAATCTTCCCAGTCGCACATTGGTGCAATTACGCACCTAGTTCTTAGCCATGACAATGAGTTTAAGTTCCCGGGACTGACGAAATAAAGACCGCCCTCAGCTTTTGCACCGCACCACCACACCGAGCCGCCCCCGGCCTCTACAGCAAAATCTACCCCGTCCTGACCAACATTTCATCGCACCGACAGGGCCCAGCCCATCCCGTGGGAACGCCGCATGCTGGAGGCCGGCAGCCTGCCGCAGTTGCGGGGAGGCAAACTGACTGGAGGATGCTATGGATAGAAATGACTCACGTGCGAACGAGCACTTGATGGACTGGCTCAGGGATGCGCATGCCATGGAGGAGCAATCTGAAACCATGTTGAGCAGCATGCTCTCGCGCATCGAAAGTTACCCGGAACTGCGGATGCGCATCCAGCGCCACATCGATGAAACCCGCGAGCAGCAGCGGCTGGTGCGCACGTGCATCGAGCGGCGCGGCGGCGACACCTCGCTGCTCAAGGATCTGACCGGCAAGGTCATGGCTGCTTTCCAGGGCTTCTCGGGCGTTTTCGCTTCCGACGAGGTGGTCAAGGGCGCGATGTTCAGCTTCGCTTTCGAGAACCTGGAAATCGCGGCTTACACCCAGCTCAAGGACGCGGCCGACTTCCTCGGCGACATGGAGACCGCTGCGGTGTGCCAGCGCATCCTGGGGGAAGAGCGGGCCATGGCGCAATGGCTGGAAGAGCACTCGCCCGCCCTGGTGCAAAGTTTTCTTGCGCGCTCTGAAGATCCAGACACGCAGGCCAAGCGATAAACGCAGGGCGCCAGGGCCGCATCGCGGCCCTGGGCGGAATAAAGTGTGAAATTTACCGACAGGAAAGTCTGGCGACTGCACGCATGCCGCCCCTGTCGGCTGGAGGCCATGATGACGACTCCCACTCCCGAAGACATGAATCCTGGCGACCAGGCGGTTCCCGGCACGCCCGGCACCGGCGAGGTGATTTGTCCCGCCTGCAACGGCAGCGGCAAGGTCGATCAGAAGCCCTGCGACGCCTGTGGCGGGACAGGCAAGGTTGTGCGCGGCGTCGGTGGCGCTTGAGCTGCGCAGCCGGGCACGCCGCTTGCTGGAGGGCGCTTTGTAAGCAACAACGGAGGCGACCATGAAGCCATCACACAATAGCGACCCGCAGCAGCAGCCATCTACCAAGGCGCCCGAGCCGAGCAGCGAATCCCAGGTCGACATTGCCTTGCGTGTGCAAAAGGATCTGAAACAGTCGAAAGACCGGCGCGAACCTGAGAGCCAAGCGGAGCCTGCCGGCCGCAAGGCGACGCAATTCGACGGCTCGCCGAATCCGCACGGGGACGAGGACTCGGGCGTATTCAAACCCGCCGACGACACGCCCGCCGTGTTGGAAAAGCGCAGCGGTCCGAAGAATCCGGGGTAAGGCGTGGACGCGGCGTCCTCCCTGGACGCGTCCGAGCGCGGCGTGCGCCGCGCCGGCGCGCTGCTGGGCTTCGCGATGGGCGGCTTTTTCGACGGCATCCTGTTGCACCAGATCCTGCAGTGGCATCACTTGCTGTCGGCAATCCAGACCGGGATCCTGGGGGATCTGCGCATGCAGGTGGCCGCGGACGGCCTGTTCCATGCCTTCATGTACGTGCTGGCCGCGTTCGGCCTGTGGATTCTTTACCGGGTGTGGAAACGAGCACCGGCGGCGCCCATGCGTCCTTTGTGGCCGACGTTCTGGATGGGTTTCGGCATGTGGCACATCGTCGATGCGCTGTTCTCGCACTGGATCATCGGCATCCACCGCATCCGTATGGACTCGGACATGCCACTGGTCTGGGATGTGGCATGGCTGGTGGTGTTTGGGCTGGCGCCGTTTTTTGCGGGTTGGCGCGGCCGGTCCGCGGGCGGCGGCCCGCCGAAGAGGCGTTCCCGCGTCGGCGTCGGCCTGCTGGTCGTCGCGTTAAGCTGCGCTGCCGCAGCCAATCTCTTTCCCCTGCGCGACGATAATGACACGACGGTAGTGGCGCTGCGGCCGAACGCATCGGCCGCGGGTCTGCTCCAGGCGCTGGGCGGGGCCGACGCCCGCATCGTCTGGACGGACCGCGCCGGCGGCGTCTGGGTCCTGCAGGGCCTCTCGTTGCGAGAGCGTCTCGCCTTATATGGATCCGGCGCGCTCTACGTCAGCGGAACGAGTTCGCCGGCGGGCTGCGCAGCATGGCTGCAGGCGGCGAAGCCGGGGCCAGCGCTATCGGTCGAGACGCAGGCCGGGCTGATGTAAGCCTCCATCTCGTCCGTCCGCCGGCGTCCTTGTCTCAGAATAGTCATGCCGCAATGAAACGGCCGCCTCGAGGGAGGCTGTGGGAAGCTCCATCGACCTCAGAGTTGACCAGTGCTGGTCCACTGCCATACAACATCTACGTGACGTGCGAATCGTGGGCGGACCGTTGAGGAAACGGTGGGTCTTCGCCTGGAAGTCGGTGGTTGTGGCTAGCACGTCCTTGGCGCCCTTATTGAGTATGGCCGCTATCGTGCTGATTGCTTCAGTGCGGCTAAGTTCCGCAGTGGCAATATCTAACAGCATGTCCTTGCCCCCCGGGTTGTCTTCGGTCAGCCCCCAGTGAACTTATCTAACTTATCTATATGTCGCCGCCAATCCTCCCTGGTGGCCACTAAATCACTCCAGCCGCAGGTTGGCCAGTCTCGGATTGCCCCGTGTGATTCCCATAGTGTATTGATTGCGAGCGTTTACTGTGAGCAAACGTCTCTCTGGAACTTTTGCGTGTATTCTGCTCGGGCATGACTATACTAGCGTCTTGACACGGATACGCCGAGAGAAGTGGTATGGTCCGGTAACGAAGGTTTTTTGGTAGAATACTGTATTTAAAGTCAGTATTTTGGTGTTGGAGGTGCGGCATGAAATCGGTGGAGCTATTCGCTGGCGCGGGCGGGCTGGCCATGGGCTGCGAAATCGCGGGTTTCAATCACCTTGCCGTAGTTGAATGGGACAGATGGGCCTGTGACACTGTGCGCGAGAATCAGAACCGCGGCTATCCTCTGTTATCCAACTGGGTGCTGCACGAAGGCGATGTCCGAACATTCGATTGGAGCTCGGTGCCACCAGGTATCGATTTGCTTTCCGGCGGCCCGCCATGTCAACCCTTTTCAATCGGAGGCAAGCATAAGTCCTATGTTGACGTCCGTGACATGTTCCCAGCGACGGTCGAAATCATCCGTCGACTTAGACCCAAGGCCTTCATTGTCGAAAATGTGAAGGGGTTGACGCGCTCATCCTTCGCTAACTATTTCACCTATGTTCAGCTTCAGTTGGAGTTCCCCGAAGTTCCTCCGCTGGAGAACGAAGACTGGTCCGAGCATCTTGCCCGCCTGCAGATTGAAAAAACGTCAGGTAAGCGCAAAGGGCGGGGGCTTACCTACAACGTGGTGCCTACGCTAGTCAACGCGGCTGATTACGGCGTTCCTCAGAAGCGTGAGCGGGTCTTTATCATTGGTTTTCGTGATGATTTGGGGATCGAATGGTCCTTCCCAAATCCTACTCACAGCTATGACGCGTTGTTGCGAGATCAGTGGATAACCGGTATCTATTGGAGACGACATGGTATGCGTATGCCGCCCATGCCTCAAAAGCTCGCGAATCGAGTGGCCAAATTGCGGCAAGCGCCGCTCTTTGACACGCTTGCCTGGCGTACGGTCAGGGATGCGATTCAAGGGCTGCCCGATCCGCGCTCGCGTGCGGCGGCGCAGGTACCTAATCATGTGTTCCAAGCTGGCGCACGCAGTTATCCCGGCCACACCGGTAGTCCATTGGACCTGCCAGCCAAGACACTGAAAGCCGGCGATCACGGCGTGCCCGGCGGTGAGAACATGCTGGTTGACGACAATGGCGGTGTGCGGTATTTCACAGTGCGCGAAAGCGCACGCATCCAGACCTTCCCCGATGGATTCAGGTTTCACGGCAGCTGGACCGAGACCATGCGCCAATTGGGCAATGCCGTACCGGTTCTACTCGCGCAGCGTGTGGCCTCCAGCGTGGCCGAACAATTGGCGCTAGCCGAACTGCGGGCCATAGGAAAAACACAAAAAGACAGGAAAAGGGTGAACGCGTGACAGCTAAGGTTATTCCATTCAACCCATTAGACAAGAAGAACCTCGGCGCGAGCGTTGCTGAGGCGTTGCTCACTAAGGAAGCACATCCGTTGGGTGAACTCTCTCCCTTTGAGGGCGCGGGCATTTACGCTATCTACTACACAGGCGACTTTGAGGCCTACGAATCACTGGCTAGGTTCAATCGGGACGAGAAGTTTCTTTGGCCCATCTACGTAGGCAAGGCGGTGCCAGCCGGTGCCCGCATGGGCTCCAATCTGGAGCTGAGCGCTGGCAAGGTCTTGCATAAACGGCTAAAGGAGCACGCCGAAAGCGTCAAGGCTGCTGAGAACCTGCACATCAAGGATTTTCATTGCCGCTTCCTAGTGGTGGACGATATTTGGATACCTCTGGGCGAATCTCTTATTATCGCGCGCTTCACCCCCGTCTGGAACTCCCTAATCGATGGTTTCGGCAATCATAATCCCGGGAAGGGTAGGCACGCGGGCATGCGACCGCGCTGGGATGTCCTGCACCCCGGCCGCGCGTGGGCCATGAACCTGGCGCAGCGCCCTGAGACCCAGGCTCAGATCGCGCAGGACGCATCCACCTATTTACGAATGCCGCCTGCCTGTTTATCCGGACAGTTTATCGAGGCCGAGGGGCAATGACACTTAGGCTGCTCTCACAGTCGCGGATTTGTTGAGTTTTATGAAAGACGAACTCGCCTATAACCTTCGATACCAGAATTTCGGTGGCTGATTATGTTGACTTCATCACGATTTGAAGTCGCCTGTGATGACGCTCACTACGAGCACTAACACGGTTCGTGAGCTACTGCTTCCGGTCAAGTTCGCGTTGAGACTAAATTGGCAAATTACTGTGTTGCCATGCCACGTCATTATTTTTTAAGGAAAATGCCATCTATTCCTATGGCGTGGCTATTGAGGCGTAAGCGAGGGTTTACGGGTTTCGTCAAGAAAACACGTAATCCTTTGCAGCACTGCCTCCATATCCCGCAACTCACATTCCCAAACCACCATTACTTCCCAACCCATCTCGTGGAGCTTGCGATAGTTGTTGGCATCCCGTGTCTTGTTCCCTTCCAGCTTGGCTGCCCAAAAATCTTGATTGGATTTTGGCATTCGCGCCAATGTGCAAGACTCGTGTCGATGCCAAAAGCAGCCATGCACAAAGATTACCTTACGTCGGCCCGCGAATACTAAATCCGGCTTGCCAGGTAGCTTGGCTTCGTGTAGGCGATAGCGATAGCCGGCACTATACACAAGACGCCGGACCTGCATCTCGGGGCGAGTATTTTTCGCTCTAACCAGAGACATGACATGGCTTCGTTCAGAGATACTGATTGTATCAGTCATGGCAACCCTATCTGATCCACATGGAAAGGCATTCCCGGCGCCCTGCGGCAGGGATTCAGGGAAATTAATAATGAGCCGATTTCCACAGATAATTAATCATACCTGGCGATTGACAACAAACATATCGAATTCATGTTTGTGAAGCATCGGGTTGAGCCAGATGGCCTCGGTAGGTAAGGGATGTACGTGGAGCCCGCGTTGATCTATAAAGATATTTTATAGCTCTAACCGGTGATTGCATTTACCCAGCAGAACCTGCACAGGTTGAGTAGCTAATGCGTAAGTCTCAGCTAGAGCCATCATCTTCAGTACCTGGTGTGAAGACCGATAGTTATTTATAAAAGCGTGTTCTGTCGATAAGCATACGGTTAGCATACCGTAAGTTTTCGAAGCAATACCGATGCACGCTTTGTTCCTTCAATGTCCGGACCACTCACTCGACCATGCTGCTCCGCTTCGGGCAGTGCGACGTGGTAAATCATTGATATGGTTTGAGCAGGTTTTTACTGGAGTATTATATTATCTCCTGAAATTCCGATTACCCGTCATGATGTCGTCCACGGTCGGGCCGGGCTGCATGCCGGGGGGGCGGCCGTTGTTATAGCCGCTCGATCCGAAGATGGATGGTTGCCCCGCATGGCTGTTGGGGTTGCGGTCATCCTGTGTAATGCTGAACTCGATATCGCCGTTCGAGGCTTTTACTGATCGAGTGCCTGTGTAGCCAGAATTTTTTTCTTCCTGGACTCGGAATTCTTTCGATATTTTCGATCCGTCTCCGAAGATGGAATCCTGTTTGTTTTTCGAGGGCGCTTGCACGCCGGGCTGCATCGGCAAAGCCCGGGGTGCCGGAGGGGGCGGGGTGCCGCCGAATTTGAATCGCTTGTCCACGGCGCCCGTCTCGTAGCCGGGCTTTTCCGCCGCCGAGCAGGTTTTGCATGGTTTGACGGTGTCTGCCCACGCATGGGGCCACGTAGAAAGGCCCAGGACAACAAGGCCTGTATTGACGAGAAGTTTTCTCATTTGCTTCTTGCTCCTGTTCCTGCTTATCCGGCATTGGGTGCGCCAATGCAAGCTTAACAAGATACTGGCTGACGCTGGAGATATCTTTTCGGCTTTTCGCGATCTGTCTATGTTGCGCTTCAGGATACGCAGCAGGTGTTCGCAGTCGTCGCGCCATAGGTGCGCCATCTTGGGTGGCGGCAGGCGCTGCCGCGGTTCCCGATAAAAAGGGCTGATCAGGCTTGACTAGGCGTCCGTGGCCGGGTGCTTGTCGGCCGCCACTTCGGGCTGGTCTTGTTCGGGCTTCAGGAATTGAGTGGACGGTTGGCCGTCGGCGTTGTGTTGCAGGATGCGGGAGGGGCGGCCCTGGGCGTCCAGCCAGACCTGACCTATGCCCGAACCGTTCCATACGCGTTCGCCGCGGCGGCGGCGATCGGGCAGGCGCGGGACGATGGCAAGGTCGCGGCGCTGGGTGAACCAGTTCAGGGGCGAGCGCGGCGCGTACAGCCAGCGGTTCAGGCGATCCAGCCAGTCCAGCAGCCGGCGCGGGAATTCGTTCTTGATGCCGCTGCTGGTGATCTGCCAGATGTGCGGCATGCGGTCGCTGTCGCGCACCTGCACGTCGTAGGCAAAGGAGTAGTGCACGTCGCCCGACAGGATGACGTAGTTGCCGGGCGTGCGGGAGTGGCGAAAGATGTTCAGCATGACGCTGGCCGCGCCGCGGTGCGCCATCCAGTTTTCCGCGTCGACGGTCAGCGCATGGCCGGCAAAGGTGCAGATCCGTTGTATGACTTCGATCAGCTTGACGCCGAACATGGGGGTGGGCGAGACGATCACGGCGGCTGCTTCATCCAGCAGTTCATGCTGCAGCTCGACCAGCGATTCCCAATCCATCAGTCCCGAGGGGCGGCTGGGCAGGCGACGGCTGCGCCAGCGGCGCGTGCGCGTGTCGAGCACGATGACGGTGGGCTGGGTCCGCAATACATAATCCCATCGCTTGAACGACAGGAGGCGGTCGACCAGCGCATCCTGCGCCGCGGCGTCGAGCCGGCCCTTGTCGTCGGGCGCGGCCAGCAGGGCATCCGTGTCGTCGAGCACGGCGCCGAAGACATCGGGCCGGTTGCCCCAGCCCTGGCACAGCATGTAGGCGATCAGGGCGTTGCCCACGATGCGCCGCGAGAATGGATGCCCGTAGGCCGTGGCTTCCCATTTGGCCGAGAGGTTCCAGTCGTCGGTGATGTCATGGTCATCAAAGATCATGAGCGTCTGGACGTGGGCGAGCAGGCGCGCGGCGCGGGGCAGTTCTCCGCGGAAACCCTGCAGGGCCCCGAGTTCGCGTTGCCAGCGCTGCGCGTGTTCGGCATCCAGGGCGGGCATTTCGGGCTCGGGCAGGAGCTGCCAGGGCACGGGCGACCAGACGAGCAGATACATGGCCAGCACCTCAGCTAGCGTCACAAGGTGGTTGTGCGCATTGGCCGTGGTGAAGACGGGTTTTTCCACGCCGCCGAAGAAGCGTTCGCGCAAGGCCTCGTTGGATTTGAAGGCAGGCAGCAAATCCTCGCGGCGGTAATAGCCGGCGGGATGGGCGTAAAGCTCGGCGCTGTCGGAGACGACGGCGCCGTCCAGGCGCTCGCCGTACAGGCCAAGGCGCTGGATCAGCGCATGGATCATTGCGAGCATGGGGCCGGCCACGTCGTCCGCATAGACCTGGTCGCCGCACAGCATGAGCATGGCGGGCCGGGCGTCGGCCTGGGCGATCTGGCCGGCCAGCAGGCCGTCCGCGCGCGCGAGCCCGTCGGCGGAGCGATGATGCGGCTTGCGGCACGAGCCGTAGAGGATGTTGTCCGCGCGGCTGCGCAGCACCAGGCTGGGGCGTGTTGCGCCGTCATGGAGCAGGTGCGGCGCCCATTGCGCGATGCCGGCTTGCCGGCCGTCCTCTGCGGTGACGATCAGATCGTAGTGGATCAGCGCGTCCTGCGGCAGGGGCTCAGGCAGGTTCACGTCGATCAAATGCAGATAGGCGTGGCGGCCGATGGGAAGGAGGCGACAGCACGTGGCGTCCAGCGGCACCTGGCGGGCCGGCTCGCCGCTGGGCTCGAGCAGCAGGGTCAGGCGCAGCGGTGCGCTGCCGACAAGCCAGAGCACAAGGCGGTCAGGCTCAAGGCGCCGCAGGATGGGGCCGGCGAGTACCGGCGGCAGGGGGCTGGAGTTTGGAGTTCGACTCAATCGAGTGTGCGATGGATGCGGGAAAGACCGGGTTAGTGTAACCGGCGCCTTGTGATGCATAAAGCAATTGTGGCGCACAGACCGATGGCGTCGGCATGCGCAGCTTGCGGCGTCCTGGAACGGCACAGGAAGACGTGCCGCTCAATGTCCGGCCGGCCAGGCAAAGCTGCGGCCCGATTGAAGGCGATGGGCCGGCCCGGGCGCAATGATTGTGGTCGAGCGGCGGTGTTAGGATCGCGGATGACTCTGATCGGATCTCAAGGAACATGAAGTGAAAATCTCGTTTTTGCGTATCGTCGGACTGACGTTCTCGCTATCCGCCTTGGCAAGCGGGCATGCGAGCGAACTGTCTTTTCAAGACAAGGCAAGGAACGCCTTTGCGGGCCCTGTCGCCGAGTACAGGATTCCTGGGCTGGTCGTCGGCGTCACGGACAGAGGCGAGCACCATTTCTACTCGGTCGGCCTCGCATCGCGGGCCGACAAGCAGCCCGTCACGCCGGATACGCTTTTCGAACTGGGGTCGATCAGCAAGGTGTTCAATGCGACCTTGGCCGCCTTGGCGGAGCAGCGCGGCAAATTGGCGCTCGAGGACAAGGCCGCGCATTACCTGTGCGCCGATGCCTGCAAGATTGGCGACGACATGAGCTTGATGGACCTGGCCACCCATCATTCCGGCGGACTTCCCTTGCAGGTTCCCGACGGCGTGAAGGATGCGGACGGCTTGGTGGACTGGCTGAAGAAATGGCAGCCATCGCAGCCTGGGGCCCGCAGTTACTCTAATATCAGCATCGGCCTGCTGGGGCGCATCACGGCCCAGGCGCTGGGCATGACGTATGCCCATGCCGTCGAAACCCTGCTTATCCAGGAACTGGGCCTGGAAAATACCTGGGTACAGGTGCCCGAACAGGCTATGGGCAAGTATGCCTTTGGCTATGACAGAAAAACCGATGCCGCGATTCGCGTCACGCCAGGCGTGCTTGATTCAGAAGCGTACGGCGTGAAGTCGAGCGCTCGAGACATGCTCCGGCTCCTGGACGCCGAGCTTGGGAACGCGCCCGTATCGCCGGAACTGGAAGCGGCCATGCGGCGCACCCAGGAAGGACGGTTCCGGACGACGGCCTTTACGCAAGGCATGATCTGGGAGCAGTACCCGTGGCCGGTCGACCTGGAAACTATGAAGCGGGGCAACGGACTGGACTTCATCCTGCACCCTCAGCCCGTCGAAGGCATAAGCCCGGCGCTGCCGCCGCAAAAAGACGTCATACTGAACAAGACGGGCTCAACGAATGGCTTCGGCGGGTATATAGCCATGCTTCCCGCCAAGGGCCTTGGCATAGTCGTGCTTGCGAACAGAAATTTCCCGAATGAAGCACGGGTCGAGGCGACTTATTCCCTGATCGAGGCATTGCTTGCCGGCCCACAATGAAGGCCAGGCTGATGCGCTCCCGCGCCGGCCCCGGGGCGCCGGATAACGCAGGCAGGGCTTCGGTGTCGGCCGTGCTGCGTGGCTTCCCGGTTCCGCAACGACCTTAGAACCTCAGAACCGTCGCCACTCCACCCGCCAACACCCCCATCCCGATCACGCCTGTCAGCAGCACCGCCACGTCCGTGCGGCGGAAGGAGCGGGAGACGGCGATCAGGGAGGGCAGGCTGATGGGGGGCAGGGTCATGAGCAGGGCGGCGGCGGGGCCCGCGGCCACGCCCAGGGCCAGCATGGCCTGGACGATGGGGACTTCGCCGGCCGTGGGGATGACGAACAGGGCGCCGGCGACGGCCGCGCCCAGGATCCAGGACAGGCTGTTGTCCATGCTCATGTCCATCACGGGAAACAGCCAGGTGCGGGCGGCGCCCAGCAGCAGGACCAGGATCACGTACTCCGGCAACAGGCGCAGCGCCATGCGGCCGAAGCTGCGCGCCCAGCGCAGCAGCAAGGGGCCGGCGTGCAGGTCGACCGGGTCCATATCGGCGGCCGGCACCTCCACAGTGGCGCTGTTGCCGCGGTTCAGGCGGTTGATCAGCCAGCCCAGGCCCAGCACCATGACGATGCCCAATCCCAGCCGCAGTCCGACCCAATGCCAGCCCAGCACGAAGCCCATGAAGATCAGGGTGGCGGGATTGAGCATGGTGTTGCCCAGCCAGAAGGCGGCCGCGCTGCCGGGGGCGGCCCGGCACTGCCGCAGGCTGCTGACGACCGGCGCGGCGCAGCAGGTGCACATCATGCCGGGAATGGCCAGCAGGCTGCCTTTCACGACGCTGCCCGCGCCAAAGCCGCCCAGCCAGCGGATGATCCACTGCGGCGGCAGCAGGGTCTGGATGGCCGAACCCAGCAACAGGCCCAGCAGCAGGGCTTTCCAGATGGCCTTGCCATAGGCCATGGCGTAGTCCAGCGCGGCCTGGAAGGACGGCGCCGGCACGGCGCCGCTGGCGTCCGTCAGGATGGAGCTGCCAATGGAGTGGGTCTGGGCCGCCACGAAGGCGCGGTCGTAGTAGGGCGACCACTTCACGTAATACAGGCCGACCAGGGCGATCAGCGCCACAAGGGCGATGCCCCAGGCGGGGTGGAGCGGGCGTCGGGCGGTGGAGGGAGAATTCATAGATAACTCCCTGGAAACGAAGGGCGGCTGTGCCGGAACGGAAGGACCATCATGGACAGGGCGACGCGTGCGGCGGCGCCTCGCAAATCCTTGATTGTAGAACTAAGGACGAGGCGTCGGTCCCCTCCTCATGCCCGACCTGAGCGTCGGGCTGCAGTATTCCGCGCCCGGTGCGGGCTCACCTGCGGGTCCATTCCAGCAGTTGATAGCTGACCGGATCGTCCTCGCATTGCCCGGTTCCGCATTCGAGGATGGTGGAAATAAGATTAGCCGCGATCAGGATGACGAACAGCACGCCGACGGCCTTGCTCAACACCGACAAGGCCGGCAGCTTCAGCGTGCGCAATTCCCGGTCGCCCAGGCTGAGCATGACGCCGACGGCAAGCACGATCAGGATGGATGCAAGCAGCGCCCAGGTGTAGAAATGCAGGCCAAAAAAGGCGGAGCCATAGCCGGTGTCGCCCGGCAGGATGTGCAGGAATACCTGCCGCACGGCAATCAGGCCGGTGATGACGCAACCTGCCAGCACCATGCCGTAGTGGGCGCCTTTGACGCCCAGGCGGACATTGAACAGGAATCCGCAGCCGACAATGATCAGGCCGGCTCGCTGGAGCAGGCAAAGAGGGCACGGCAATTCCGACTTTGCAAGCTGGTAATAAAAGGCGATCAAAAGCGCGACGCAGATGCCCAATAGGCCGAGCGTGTTCATGAGCGTGCTCACGGTCTGGGGAGCTGCCGGTTGTGCTGTATTGTTCATCGCGCGTCTTAGAAAGAAAGGGAGAGCGGGTCGGTCACGTGGTGCTTGAACGAAAGAACAGTGACCAGAACCAACGCCGCCCACAGGGCATAACTGAGTTTTTTCTTGCCGGCCAGCACGCTGATTGCCGTGCCCAGCGCCAGTAAAAATGGCAGAAACATGTACATGTTCTATTCCTTGATGCGGTTGAGTATTTTTCTGTGTTTGATCGAACGGCTTGGTGTTTCATGTTGAGCAGCGCTGGCATGGAAAGTTCAGCCGACGCAGGCCACGCTCGTCCTGTAAAAAAATGCGACCAAAAGGAAGCAAGTCTGTTAAGTGAGCAGCCAGGCCAGGAAGGTTCCGAAATTTCATTGGGCACTGGTTGTCGGGCGCCCGCCCGGCCAGGCCGGCCGCAGCAGGAAAAACGCAGTTCAGGCCGGGTTCAGTGCGCTGATGCGTTTGCGCTCGTCGTCCAGCAGCCGCTGGTAGTCGGTGGCGATCGGGTCGGCGCGCAAGGCCTGGTCTATGTCGAATATCTGGATTCCCTCGCGGCCGGCGACATAGAAGCGCTGCTTGTCCAGAATGTCCATGACCAGCAGTGAAGAGGCGGGGAAAGCCAGGGGATACAGGCGCAGCAGCCTGCCGGTCTGGGCGGAGCTGGCGGCGATGTAGCCGTCCAGGATGGACAGGATCAGGCCGTGACGCCCGTCCGCGTCCATGAATGTGTCGGTCAGGTAGCGCTGCTGTCGGGGCAGTTTGTAGAGGATGGCAGGACCGCGCTGGTTTTCGTCCGGATAGGACACGCCATCGGCATGCAGCAGCCACACCCGGCCCAGGCCGTCCGTACCCATGCGCACCACGCGGTCGGGATCGACGCCCCGGAGCCGCCAGTACGGGCTGGACGAGCCCGTCGGCGATGCCCAGGGCGTCAGCGTATGCGCCGCCAGATCATAGACATGGACCCGGCCGTATGGGCTCAGCAGGTATAGCCGGGTCTGGTCTTGCGACAAGGCCAGCGTGTCGCCATGGGGCCACCGGTACCGGGCATCCTTCTCGTCGTCCAGGGCGAGGGTCTGCAGTATTTTGCCGTTCCGGGCATCCAGCAGCGTCAGCGTGGCGGCGGCCCAGTCGTAGGCGTAGATCACGTTCCCATGCACCAGCAGGCGGCTCGGGAAGGGGCCGGTGGGCGTGCTGAACAGCAGTTTGCCGCTTGCCATGTCCACGCGGCTGACCTCGCCTTTGACCAGATTGGCTAAATACGCCTGCTGGGCATCGACGTGCAGGTCGGCGACGCCGACGCCGAAACAGGAGTTGTGCGGGCAACCCCAGGTCATGCCGTCCGGATAGGAATGGCGGATCCAGGTCGAGACCACGCGGCCGGCGCTCAGGTCGAACTCCCTGGCTTCGGATTCGTCGTAATTCTTCAACAGGTGCAGGCGGTCCGTCGAGCCGGCGGTGTAGACGCCCCCCACGAAAGGTTCCCGGATCACGAGGCCTTGCGCCGCCTCGGCGCTGGCGGCCGGAGGCAGCCCTTCCTGCTCGGCAGCCAGCAGGCGCTTCTGGTTGCGGCTTCTGGTCGCTTCGTTTTGCATGTCGAGGGTGATCCGCCGAAGGTCCTGCGCGGAGGGGTTCTGCCGGATGCCTTGATAGCCCGTCCAGGCGATCAGGCCCGTCACGCCCAGGGCGAGCAGCCCGGAGCCCAGCAGCAACGCGGGCTTGGGGGCGTACTGCGATACGGCGATCACCATGCCGGCCAGCAGGCCGAAGCCGAACCCCGCGATATGGGCGGTATTGTCGATGCTCGTGTCCACCATGCCGTAGCCCAGGGTCAGCACGGACACGAACAGGGCGCTGCGCATCAGGCTTCTGGTGTGCGCAGAGGTTCGGCCGTTCCATTGGGCGGCCAGCGCCAGGACCAGCGCCGCGCCGGTCAGGCTGAGGATGGCGCCTGAAGCGCCTGTGCTGACATAGATTACTTGCCGGGCGCCGCCCAGCAGGGTCTGGACGGTGTAGTCGAAATGCACGAAGGCCGACACCCACGCGGCGAATATTCCCCCTGCCGTGAAAATGGCCAGCAGGGCCCAGCGGGACAGGATGGCTTCCAGGGCCAGGCCCACGGCCAGCAGGACGAGCAGGTTCTGCAACAGGTGTTCCCAGCTTTGGTGCAGGAAGAGGCTGGCGGGCAGACGCCAGTAATCGCCCGTGGCGCTCAGGGGAGCGACGTTGGCGCCCAGTTCCGTCATCAGCGCCGAGCCGGACAGCCCCAATGCCTCCGCCTGATGAAGCTGCCAGCCGTGGCAGGCCAGCAGGATCAGGGCCAGCAGAACGCTCAGCCAGGGCCAGCGCCGGGCGGGCGGGATGTCGGACGGGCCGGGCGTGGCGGCTTGGTGCTCTGTCATGGTTTGTGCCTGTTCTGTGGTGCGGAGATGCTGGCCTATGCTCGTCCCCGTTTCGCGCAGGGCCTGCCAGGGGGGCGGCGCCGCTGGCGATTGTACGGGGATTTGCGAACCGGTAGTAACAGGCCCGGCGAGCCTGTCAGGCGCTCGTCCAGGGATCGACCAATCTGACCCCCGTTGCCCTGAAATCCGCCGTGTTGCGCGTGGCCAGCGTCATGCCGTGCACCAGGGCGGTGGCGGCGATCAGGGCGTCGCGTTCGGATCGGGGATCGGGAATGTGCAGACGGGCGCAGCGCAGGGCCACGGCGTCGTCCAGAGGCAGGATGCGGCCGTCGAATTCGGGCAGCACGCGCGTGTCCAGCCACCGCCTGAGCAGGGCGCCCTGGCGCGCGTCGCGGCGTTCGATGCGCAGCACGCCCATTTCCAGTTCCATCAGCGTGATGGAGGACAGGAAGAAATCCTGGGCGCTGCGGGCGGCGATCCAGTTGACGACGGCGGGATGGGCCTTGTTGTCGCCCGCCTTGCGCAGTTCGGAGATGACGTTGCTGTCCAGGATGAACATCAGGACAGGTCGGCCGGCTTGCCGTGGATGCGGCTGGGTGCGGGATCGAAGTCGATCTGCGCCAGGCCGGGCATGGCCAGGGCGTCGACCAGGCTGCGTTGCCGGCCGATCAGGCGTTGGTACAGTTCGTAGCTCATGAGGACATGGGCGGGCTTGCCGCGATCGGTGATGATGACAGGACCTTGTTGCGCTGCCTTTTTAGCATGTCCCAGGTCGTGGTTCAGCTCCCGGCTGGACAAAGTCGTCACGGTCATGGGCGTCTCCAGAAAGAATTACGGGCTTATGTGGCAACGTTACTACATGCGCCCTGAAGAATAAAGTGGAGAATGCAGGCTGGCAGGAGGCGCCGGGTTCGGCGCCCTGGAAGCGTCAGATTGATGCCCGTCCAGTTCAGGATTGTTCAGGTGGAAAGGGACGTGGTTCTTTACCTGATCAATCAGGCAGGTCCAGTTCGCGCGCCGCCATCCGCCCCACATCCAGCCGGCCTGCGGCGTCTTTCCCGTCTTGCATCAGCCAGAGCGCGGACAGACCGCTCCAGGCCAGGATCCATTGCAGCAGTCGGCGGCGGTCCAGGCCGGCAGCCTGGACGACCTGCTTCAGGCGGCGGTGAAAAAAGGCCAGGGCCGTGGCGGGGTCCGGGTTGCAGAACAGGTTGGCGTAGTCGAAGCCGCGCTCGCCGTGCAGGCCCTTGGGGTCGATGGCCAGCCAGCCTGACGGCCCGAAGTCCAGCAGATTGCCGTGGTGCATGTCGCCGTGCAGCACGCCAACATCCTGTGGCTCGTTCAGCAGGCGGCGCGCCGCCTGGGCGCTGCGCTCCAGCATGGGGCGGGCGGCCGGGTCGGCAGCCAGCAGATCCCGGAACCAGGACTCCAGCGGCGTCAGCTTGGGCAAGGGGGCGGCGTGCGGCTCGTGCAGGCGGGCCCCTCCGGCCTCAGGTTCCAGCGGCCCAGGTAATGCCGGACGGCCGTATCGTCAGGGGCGCCTTTATTCACGTGGCGCCCCTTGGCAACACACGGGATTGCCTCGGGCAACGGTCCGCGTTCTTAGCGCTGCACACGTTTCAGCAGCCAGGGCACGGTCAGGAACAGTGCGGCCACGACGTAGAAGCTGACGGCGATGGGGCTGTGGAACAGCACCAGGAAGTCGCCCTGGCCGGCCGCCAGCGCGGTGCGGAGCTGGTTTTCCGCCAGCGGCACCAGGATCAGGCCGATCAGCAGGGGCGCGATCGGAAAGCCGTACACCCGCATCACGTAGCTGAGCACGCCCATGGCCGCCATCATGGCCAGTTCGAACACCGAGCCGGACACGCCCCAGATGCCTATCATGGCGAACACCAGGATGCCGGCGTAGAGCTGCGGCTTGGGGATGTAGAGCAGGCGCACCCACAGGCCCACCAAAGGCAGGTTCAGCACCAGCAGCATGCAGTTGCCCACGTACAGCGAGGCGATCAGGCCCCAGACCAGTTCGGGATTGCTGGTGAACAGGAACGGCCCCGGCTGCAGGCCGTAGTTCTGGAAGGCCACCAGCAGGATGGCCGCCGTGGCCGAGGTCGGCAGGCCCAGGGTCAGCAGCGGCACCAGGATGCCGGCGGCAGCCGCATTGTTGGCCGCTTCGGGTCCGGCCACGCCTTCGATGGCGCCCTTGCCGAATTCCTCCTTGCGGCTGGACAGGTTCTTTTCCAGGGAATAGGACAGCATGGTGGGCAGCTCGGACCCGCCGCCCGGGATGGCGCCCATGGGAAAGCCGATCACCGTGCCGCGCAGCCAGGGCTTCCAGGAGCGGCGCCATTCGTCCCTGGTCAGGAAGGCCTTGCCGCGGATGGGGATGATTTCCTCGCTTTGATGGCGGTAGCGGCTGGCCACATAAAGAATTTCGCCCACGGCGAACACGGACACCAGCACCACGGTCAGCTCCACGCCGTCCAGCAGGTCGGGTATGCCGAACGTCATGCGCGGCTGTCCCGTCATGGCGTCGATGCCGATCACGCCCAGGGCCAGGCCCAGGAACAGGGAAATGAAGCCGCGCACGCGCGAGGCTCCCATGACCACGGCCACGGAGGTGAAGGCCATGATGGTCAGGGCGAAGTAGTCGGCCGGGGTGAAGATGAAGGCCAGTTCGGCCACCGCGGGGGCGGCGAAGGTCAGCGCCAGGGTGGCCAGGGTGCCGGCGATGAAGGAGCCGATGGCCGCCGTGGCCAGGGCGGCCGCGCCGCGCCCGCGCCGGGCCATCTTGTTGCCTTCCAGCGCCGTCATCATGGAGCCGGCCTCGCCGGGCGTGTTGATCAGGATGGCGGTGGTCGAGCCGCCGTACATGGCGCCGTAGAGCACGCCGGCGAACATGATGAAGGCCGACACCGGCCCCACCGACACGGTCACCGGCAGCAGCAGCGCGATGGTCAGCGCCGGGCCTATGCCCGGCAGGATGCCGATGGCCGTGCCCAGCACGGAGCCGAGCAGGGCCCACATCAGGTTCATGGGCTGCAGGGCCACGCCGAAGCCGTGCAGGAGCAAGGACAGAGTATCCATCACACCCCCGCCAGTGGTAGGAAGCCGCCCAGTTGCAGGCCGAGCCGGCCGAACAGGAACCAGCAGGCGCTGCCCAGCACGAAGCCCGAGACCACGTCCAGCAGGATGCGGCGCGAGCCCAGGGCGCGCGCCACCAGCATGAAGCAGATGGCGGCGGTCAGCGGCAGGCCCAGCTGCTCCATGGTCAGGGAGGGCAGCACGGCGGCCAGCAGCACGGTCAGGAACGGCCCTTTGTCCATGCCGGGGTCGGCAGCACGTTCCTCTTCGTCAAAAGCCGCGCCGCGGGCCATCTGGAACAGCAGCAGAATGCCCAGCGCGACCAGGCCCGCCCCGACCAGGGCCACGAACAGGCCCGGGCCTATGGCGGCGTACTGCGCGGACAGGGTCAGGGAGGAGGATGCATACAGACAGACGGCCCCCGTCAGGATGACCGCCAGCCCCAGCCACCAGGGCTGTCGGGGTGCAGACGTCATGGACAGCCTCCGCAGTCTTACTTGACCAGGCCTGCGTCTTGCAGGATGGTGTTGATGCGCTGGCTTTCAGCCTGGATGAACTCGCCGAAGGCCTCGCCTCCCAGGAAGTAGGGCTCCCAGCCCAGGCGCTCCATGGTGGCGTGCCACTGCGGGCTGTCGTTCAATTTGGTGAAGCGCTCCACCCATTGGCGGTAATTTTCGTCGGGCATGTCCACCGAGCCCAGGATGCCTCGCCAGTTGGCGATCTCCACGTCGTAGCCCGCCTCCTTGAAGGTGGGCACGTTGTCCAGGCCCTTCATGCGCTTGTCGGAGGACACGGCCAGGATGCGGATGCGGCCGCTGTCGGCGAACTGCTGGAATTCGGACGCGCCCGAAATGCCGGCCTTGAGGGTGCCGTTGACGATGCCCGTGACGGTGTCGGCGCCGCCCGCCTGGGGGATGTAGTTCAGGGCGGACACCGGCACCTGGCCTTTCTGCGCCAGCAGGGCCAGCGCGATGTGGTCCACGCCGCCGGCCGAGCCGCCGCCCACGGGCATGCCGCCGGGATTGGCCTTCAGGGCCTGCACGAACTCGTCCAGGGTCTTGTAGGGTGCGTCGGCTTTCACGGCCAGCACCAGGTATTCGGCCGTCAGGCGCGCCACCGGCTTGAACTTGCTCAGGTCTATGGGCGACTTGTTCATGGAGATGGAGCCCACCGTGATCGCGCCGAACACGGCCAGGGCGTCGGCCTTGCCTTTCTGCGAACGCTGGAAGTCCGCCAGGCCTATGGTGCCGCCCGCGCCGCCCTTGTTGGTGAAGCTGACCGTGCCGGTGTAGATGCCGGCCTCGTTCATGGCGTGCATGGCCTGGCGGCCGGTGGAGTCCCAGCCGCCGCCCGGATTGGCCGGCAGCATCATGTTGACCTGGGCCTGGACGGCGAATGCCCCGCCCAGCAGCGCGGCGGCCAGCAGGGGGCGCAGCAAACGGTGGATCTTCATATGGTGTCTCCTTGTTTATGCTTGGCTATCGTGCAGCGATGTTCTCATTTTTTCCGCGTGTGCGCACTGGATATTACCCCATGGCCGCGGTCCGGACGCGCCAGGGGCGCGTGCTGTCCGGATTGCTTTCCTGATCCCGCACAAGGCTTGTATTGAGCCGGCTAATCGGCTTACGCTGGTTTCTGGTTCAATCTTCCGGCATGAAGGTGACAGCATGAAAAACGCAATGGCAGGAATCTCCCTGGGCATCGCCCTGACGGCGGGCGCGCCCGGCGCGCAGGCGGCGCTGGCGGTGGGAACGACGGCGCCGGATTTCACGGTGCAGGCGGCCCTGGCGGGCAAGACCTTTGATTTCTCCATGAGCCGGGCGCTGCAGAAGGGACCGGTGGTGCTGTACTTCTATCCGGCCGCCTTCACCCAGGGGTGCACCGTGGAGGCGCATACCTTCGCCGAAGCCATAGCCGACTACAAGGCGCTGGGGGCCACGGTCATCGGTCTGTCCGCCGACGACATCGACACCTTGAAGGACTTTTCCACGGGCCCTTGCGGCAGCAAGTTCGCGGTGGGCGCGGATCCGGGCGGCAAGGTGATACGCGCCTACGATGCGGGCATGGGCGCGCAGTCGGAACGCGCCACGCGCATCTCGTACGTGATCTCGCCCGAAGGCCGGATCATCTACGAATACACGGCGATGGAGCCGGACGACCATGTGAATAACACCTTGAAGGCCGTGCGTGAGTGGCGCGCGGGGCAGGCCGGCAAGTAAGCGACTGGAGGGGGCCCTGCCGCGGCTTCAGCGCGGCGGGTCCGGCTGTCGTTCAGCCATGAATGTTCATGTGAACATTTATCCGTCATAAAACTTTCATCTGAGCGTAACCGACCCGTAACCTGGGATTTCTACACTGCCTGGTATTCAAACGAAACCAACGTGCAGTGTTATGAATCTTTCCGTTCGGCAAAGCATTATTGTTGACTTGCTGCGGGCCCAGGGGGCGGTGTCGGTGGACGGTCTGGCCTCGCATTTCGGGGTGACGCCGCAAACCATACGCCGCGACCTGAACCACCTGTACGAGGCCGATCTGGTGCGCCGCCGCCATGGCGGCGCGGAGCTGAACGCGGCCGAGCGCAATGTGTCCTTCCAGACGCGCCGCATCACCCAGCTGCAGGCCAAGGCCCGCATCGGCCGCGCCGTGGCCGGCCTGATTCCGCCGGGCGCCAGCGTGCTGCTGGGTTTCGGGACCACGCCCGAGCAGGTGGCGCTGGCCCTGGCCGACCACCAGGACCTGACGGTGGTCACCAACAATATCAGCGCCGCCCTGGCGCTGACGCACAACCCGAGCCACCGCGTGGTTCTGGCGGGCGGTCAGCTGCGCCAGCCCAACCCGGAAATACTGGGGCCGGAGGCCGAGCGTCTCTTCAACAGTTTCAAGGCGGACTTCGGCGTGTCCGGGGTGGGCGGCTTCGATTCGGACGGCGCCCTGCTGGATTTCGACATGGCCGAATCCGATTGCCACAAGGCGCTGCGCGGCAATTGCCGCGTGCGCATCCTGGTGCTGGACCACACCAAGTTCGGCCGCCGCGCCCCGGTGCGCAGTGGCTCGCTGGAAGACGTGGATGTCCTGGTGTGCGACCAGGCCATCCCGGAACCATACCGGACGCGGATTCCGGCGCGGGTGCGGGTCGTCATCGCCGACGAGGTGCTGCCATGAGCCGCGCCGCCATCGAATTGCAGGGCATAGGCAAGTCCTGGGGCGAGCAGGCCGTGCTCAGGCAGATGGACCTGTCCATCCAGGAAGGCAAGTTCACGGCCCTGCTGGGCCCTTCGGGCTGCGGCAAATCCACGCTGCTGCGCATCATCGCCGGGTTGGAAGCGCCTGATCAGGGCCGCCTGCTGATCAACGGCCAGGACGCCACCCAGCTGGAGCCGGCCCGGCGCGGGCTGAGCATGGTCTTCCAGTCCTATGCCCTGTTTCCCCACCTGAACGTGGCCGACAACATCCTGTTCGGCCTGCAGGTGCGCCGTGCCGACCGCAAGCAGCAGCGGGAGCGCCTGCGCGAAGCCCTGGCCCTGACCAATCTGGAAGGATTGGAGGAGCGCAAGCCCGGTCAATTGTCCGGCGGCCAGCGCCAGCGCGTGGCGCTGGCGCGCAGCATCGTGTCGGGCCACCGCATCTGCCTGATGGACGAGCCCCTGTCCAATCTGGACGCCAAGCTGCGCCACACCGTGCGCCACGAGATCCGTGCCCTGCAGCAGCGCCTGGGTCTGACGGTGGTGTACGTGACGCACGATCAGACCGAGGCCATGGGCATGGCGGACCACGTCGTGCTGCTCAATGCTGGGCGCATCGAGCAGCAGGGCGCCGCCCGGGACCTGTACGGCGAGCCGAACAGCGTCTTCACCGCCGGCTTCATCGGCAGCCCGCCCATGATGATGATCCACAGCGATCACGTTCCCCTGAGTCTGTGGCCCGCGCGCCGGCAGTTCGACCAGCCGCACCGCGTGCTGGTGGGCGTGCGTCCCGAGAATCTGCGCCTGCAGGAAGCGACGGACGAGACCGTCGCGGTGACGGTCGTGCACCAGGAGTTCCAGGGTGCGGATGCGTATGTATATGTGCGGCTGAACGATGGCCGCACCCTGATTGTGCGCGCGCCGCACAGCCGCAGCGTCGAGGCGGGCGCTCGCTGCGGCCTGAGTTGGGATCCCGCCCATGCTTTTTACTTTAACCAGGACAGCGGGGCGCGCCTGCCGTCGCCGTCCCATGCATTCACCGACTAACGTTCCAGCGAGTCTCTCATGTTGAAGAAATATCTGCTTGCCACCTCCAGCGCCCTGTTGATGGGCCTGGGCGCCAATGCCCACAGTGCGGTGGAACTGACCATGTACTACCCCATCGCGGTCGGCGGCCCCTTGACCGAGGTGGTGGACGGCCTGATCAAGGATTTCCAGGCCGAGAATCCCGATGTGAAGGTCAAGGCCGTGTACTCCGGCAATTACGACGAAACCCGCGTGCGCGCCCTGTCGGCGCTGCGCGCCGGCGAGCCCGTGCAGCTGTCCGTGCTGGGCGCGCTGGACACCCACGACCTGGTCGAGCAGGGCCTGGTAGAAGCCTTCAGCGACGTGGCTCGGGATGCGGCCAGCCAGGAGTGGCTCAAAAGCTTCTATCCCGCGCTGATGGCCAACGGCACCCTGGAAGGCAAGGTCTGGGGGATTCCCTTCCAGCGCTCGACCATCGTCATGTTCTACAACAAGGATCTGTTCCGCGAAGCGGGCCTGGATCCCGACCAGCCTCCCAAGACCTGGGACGAACTGGTGCAGACGGCCAAGAAGCTGACCACGGACAAGCGCCACGGCCTGATGATCCCGTCCACCGGCTATCCCTATTGGATGTTCCAGGCCCTGGCCCTGCAGAACGGCCGCCAGCTGATGAACGAGGACGGCAACAAGGTCTATTTCAACGATCCCAAGTCGGTGCAAGCCCTGCAGTTCTTCCATGACCTGGCCTACAAGCACAAGGTCAGCCCGACCGGCACCATAGAATGGGGCACGCTGCGCCAGGCTTTCGTGCAAGGCCAGACGGCCATGATGTGGCACACCACGGGCAACCTGACGGCCGTCAAGAACGAGGCCAAGTTCGATTTCGGCGTGGCCATGCTGCCGGCCAAGGAAAAAGCGGCCTCGCCCACCGGCGGCGGCAACTTCTACCTGTTCAAGGGCGCCAGCGAGGAGCAGAAGAAGGCGGCGCTGGGCTTCGTGCGCTGGATGACCGCGCCCGAGCGCGCCGCCAAGTGGTCCATGGCCACGGGCTACGTGGGCATCAGCCCCGCCGCCTATGAAACCCCGGCGCTGACCGACTACGCCAAGACCTTCCCGCAGGCCCTGGTCGCCCGCGACCAGCTGGCGGTGGCCTCGCCCGAGTTCGCCACCTACGAGACCGCCCGCGTGCGCGAACTGCTGTCCAATGCCGTGCAGGCGGCGCTGACCAATGCCAAGACGCCCCAGGCGGCCCTGGACGAGGCTCAGGCGGCGGCCGAGCGCCTGCTGCGTCCTTTCAACTAAGCGGGTGCTGTGATGGCTGAACCATTGCGTGTGCTGCGTAAAGAATGGGTGTTCGCCTACCTGTTGCTGACGCCGCTGTTCGTGCTGCTGAGCGTGTTCGCCTTCATTCCGGCGCTGCACACGTTCTGGTCCAGCCTGCAGAGCAAGGGGACGGCGCGCCGTCCCGCCCGGTTCGTCGGACTGGACAACTACGATGTGGTGCTGGCCGACCCGACCTTCTGGCTGGTGCTCAAGAACAACCTCTGGTACGCGGCTATCGTCATTCCCGTGTCCATGGCCCTGGCGCTGCTGATGGCCTTGTGGGCCAACCGCGCCATGAGCATGCGGGCCTGGGTGCGCTGCGCGTATTTCACGCCCACCATGCTGCCCATGATTGCCGCCGCGAACCTGTGGCTGTTCTTCTACACGCCGGACCTGGGCCTGCTGGATCAGATCGCCCGCCTGTTCGGCCAGGGCGCCACCAACTGGCTGGGCCAGCCGCAGACGGCTCTGGGCGCGGTCATGGTGGTGACCATCTGGAAGGAAGCGGGCTTTTTCATGATCTTCTATCTGGCGGCCCTGCAGACCATTCCGCCCGAGCTGCGCGATGCCGCCCGGCTGGAAGGCGCCAGCCGCTGGCAGTACGGTCGGCGCGTGCTGCTGCCGCTGCTGGCTCCCACGACCCTGTTCATCCTGATCAATGCGCTGATCAATTCGGTCAAGCTGGTGGATCACCTGTTCATTCTGACCAAGGGCGGCCCCAACAACGCATCCAAGCTGATGCTGTACTGGATATGGGAAACCGCCTTCGCCTACATGGACACGCCCAGCGCCGCCGTGCTGACCGTGGGCCTGTTGCTGGCCTTGGGCTTGATCGCCGTCTTCCAATTCCGCTACGCCGAACGGCGCGTGCATTACCAGTGAACGCCATGGATACTGTTCTTACCGCCCCCGCTCCACGCCGCGCGCCCAGCCTGCCGTCCCTGGATACATTGGGCGCGCACATGCTGGCGCTGCTGTGGATCGCGCCTTTGCTGTACGCTTGCTGGGCGGCGTTCCGCGACCCGTCGGCGGCCTTGCGCTTCGATCCGACTTCGGGCTGGACGCTGGCCAATTTCGGCGCGGCCTGGGAACGTGCGCCCTGGATGCGCTACATCTTCAACACCACGTTGCTGGTCGCCGCCATCCTGGCCGGCCAGTTCCTGCTCTGCACCCTGGCCGCCTATGCCTTCGCGCGTTTTCGCTTCTTCGGCAGCCAGGTCCTGTTCATGCTGCTGCTGTTGCAATTGTTCATCCTGCCCGAAGTGCTGATCGTGGAAAATTACCGCATGGTGGCCTTGCTGGGCTGGACGGATACGGTCTGGGGCATGGGCGTGCCCTACATGGCCAGCGCCTTCGGCGTCTTCCTGCTGCGCCAGGCTTTCAAGCAGGTGCCGCGCGAGCTGGAGGACGCCGCCCGCCTGGAAGGCTGCAGCCGCCTGGGCGTGCTGTGGCGCGTCTATGTGCCGCTGGTCAGGCCCGTGTACCTGGCCTATGCGCTGGTGTCCGTGTCCACGCACTGGAACAACTTCCTCTGGCCGCTGGTCATCAGCAGCTCCGAGCACACCCGGCCGCTGACCGTGGGGCTGTCCCTGTTCGGCGCGCCGGAAAGCGGGGTCAGCATTTCCCTGATCAGCGCGGCCACGCTGATGACCATCTTGCCGTTGCTGCTGGGCTTTCTGCTGTTCCAGAAGCAGTTCATGCAGGCTTTCCTGCGCGCCGGAATTCGTTAAGGATCTCTCATGAAAATCATCCAGTTCTCGGACTTGCACATCACCCCGCCCGACGGCCTGTTGTTCGGTTCGGATCCCGCGGACCGGCTGCTCGGCTGCGTGCGGCACATCAACCGTCACCACGCGGATGCGGACCTGTGCGTGCTGACCGGCGACCTGACCCACGCAGGCCATCCCCTGGCCTATGAACGCTTGCGCGAGTGCCTGCAGGACCTGATTCCGCCGGTGCGCCTGCTGATGGGCAATCACGACAGCCGGCATGCCTTCTGGAATGTCTTTCCCGATGCGCGCACGGAACTGCCGGGCTTTGTGCAACATGCCGAGACCCTGGGCGACTGGCGGGCCATTTATCTGGACACCCTGCAGGACGGCTACACCAACGGCTATCTGTGCGAGGCCCGCCTGGGCTGGCTGCGGCGCGAGATGGAACGCCATGCCGGACCGGTCCTGCTGTTCTCGCACCACCCCTTGCCGGCCTTGCAGTATCCGTCCATGGACTGGCTGCGCCTGAGCAACGCGGAACAGCTGCTGCCCCTGCTCAAGGCCCATCCCGCCCCCGTGCACCTGTTCTCCGGCCACGTGCACCGCTGCGCGGCCGGCACGTGGCACGGCATTCCCTTCGTGACCGTCAGCGGCACCAATCACCAGCACGAGCTGGACCTGGAGCGTCCGGGCGCGGCCACGTCCGCTTTCGAGCCGGCCAGCTACGCGGTGATCCTGCCCAACGAAGACGGCCTGACCGTGCATTTTCAGCCCTTCGGCTACGAGGAATTGCGTTTTCCCTACACCGGGGACGTCGGCGCGCTCAAGTGCATCTAGGCAATGCGCGGCCGATGTTGCGGGGCCGTGCCGCCATCCCGAACAAAATGGCGGCGGATTTGCGCACGGAAGACTTTTCAGTTCACCGCAAGGCCGCTATACTCTGCGTCTATCAAGGGGAGTAGCTTACTTTCCGGCGCATCGTCATTACGGCAATGCCGCAGTCATCTGCGCATTCCCGGTGTCCGGGCAACCAAGCGGTTGCAAGCAAGACCTTGCCATCATGGGCAAGGCGAACTCTCCACAGTGGAGATGGCCTGTGTCCCTGGTGGAACAGGCCATTTTGTTTTGCATCGTGCGCGGGCGATTCCTGCACGCGCCGGACTCTGCAAGATGGCTGTCTGGTTTCCATTAAAAAACTTGAAGAGGCGGGCAACAAATGCTTGAGCTTTTGCAGACAATCAGTTGGACGGCAGTGTTCCAGATCATCATGATCGACATCCTGCTGGGGGGCGACAATGCCGTGGTGATCGCGCTGGCGTGCCGGAACCTGCCGGCCAAGCAGCGCATGCAGGGTATTTTGTGGGGGACGGCCGGGGCCATCGGCCTGCGCGTGGTGTTGATCGCGTTCGCGCTGACGCTGCTGGCGGTGCCGTACCTGAAGATCGTGGGCGCCTTGCTGCTGGTATGGATCGGCGTGAAGCTGCTGCTGCCCGACGATGACGCGCACGGCAACATCGAAGGCGGGGCAACCCTGTGGAAGGCCATCAAGACCATCATCGTGGCGGACTTCGTCATGAGCCTGGACAATGTGATCGCCATCGCCGGCGCCGCCCAGACCGCCAACCCCGACCACCAGATCGGCCTGGTGATCTTCGGCCTGGTGGTCAGCGTGCCCATCATCATCTGGGGCAGCACCCTGGTGCTCAAGCTCATCGACCGCTTCCCCATCGTGGTCACTTTCGGCGCGGCGCTGCTGGGCTGGATCGCCGGCGGCATGCTGGTGACCGACGTGGTCTTCGTGGAACATTTCGGCGCTCCGTCCACCACCACCAAGCTGATCGCCGAGGCGATTGGCGCCATCCTGATCGTGGTGCTGGGCCGGGTGCTGGCGGCGCGCAAGCGCAAGGCGGTCCAGGCCTGATGCGGCTGAACCCGGGTCGGCCCCCGGGCTTCGCGCCGGGGCCGGTTCTGGGTTAAGCTGGAACGATTTTCCAAAAAAGGAGTACATCATGGCACAAGCCTCCGCACGCCACATCCTGGTCAGCACCGAAGCCAAAGCGAACGAACTGAAAGCCGCCATCGAAGCCGGCGCCGACTTTGGCCAGGTGGCCAAGGAAAATTCCAGCTGCCCCTCGTCCCGCATGGGCGGCGAACTGGGCACCTTCGGCCGCGGCCAGATGGTTCCCGAATTTGATCAAGTCGTGTTCAGCGCTCCCGTGGGCGTGGTCCAGGGCCCCGTCAAGACGCAGTTCGGCTACCACCTGGTGGAAGTCACCGACCGTCAGGACTGATTCCCCGGTTCGACAAAAAAACCCGCTTTCAGCGGGTTTTTTTTTTTGACACCGATTCCAGCCCGGTCGTTCGCTGGACTGCGTCGCCCCAGGCCATGGATGTGGAAGCGCTGGGCGTCGTGATCCGGCGCCGCGCCTGTTGTCGTTTCAGAGGCCCCAGGCCGCGAGGTCGGGATGGCGCGAGGGCCGGCCGAGGATGCCTTCGACGATGCGGGCGCTGTCCAGCAGCGCGGCGTCCTGGCCGCTGGGCGCCATGAGTTGCACGCCGGTGGGCAGGCCTTGGCCGTCAAAGCCGCTGGGCAGCGAGATGGCGGCCGCGCCCAGGAAGTTGCCGGGGCGCAGGAGCTTGCCCAGGCCGGCGTGGCGCAGATCGTCGGGGTCCAGGGCCTGGGCGGCCTGGTCGCAGGCCGGCATGAGCAGGGCGGCGCGGCCCTGCATGGCGTGGGCGAAGGCTTGCATGTCGGCGCTGCGCCGCTGCAGGGCGGCTTCGTAGTCGGCGGCATCGATGCGCCCGCCCGCGGCGATGCGCTCGCGCACCACGCGCCACAGAGGCAGCTCGGGGGCCAACGCCAGTTCGCCGTAGTAGCGGTAGGCTTCGTAGGCCAGCACGATCGAGTTGTCTTCGGCCATGCGCGCAAAGGAGAGCGACGGCGGCGGCATCCAGACCTGGAGTTCCAGTTTGGCCTGCTGCAGGCGGTCCAGGGCCTGTTGCCAGAGGGTTTGCGTGGCGCTGTCCAGGGTGGCCGGCCAGGCTTCGGGCGCGAGCAGCGCGATGGGGCCGCGCATGGGGGTGGGGGGCTGGCGCAGGGCGGCCACGCAAGTCGCCGGCAGCGCGAGGGTGGCGGGGTCGGCGATGTCCGGCCCCGACAGGGCCGCGACGAGTTGACGGGCGTCGGCCACGCTGCGGGCGAGAGGACCCAGGACGTCCAGCGTGTCGGAGAGCGGCAGGCTGCCGGCGCGGCTGATCACGCCCGTGGAGGGCTTGTAGCCGACCAGGCCGTTGAGGGTGGCGGGCGCGCGCACCGAGCCGCCGGTGTCGCCGCCGAGGGCGATGGGCGCCAGGCCAGCGGCTACTGCCACGCCGCAGCCGCTGGAAGAGCCGCCCGGGGCGCGGGCCACGGTCGCATCCCAGGGGTTGCGCGCGGTGCCCTGGGTGGCATTCTGGCCCGACAGGCCGAAGGCGAACTCGGTCATGCGGGTCTTGCCCAGCACGACCATGCCTTGCGCGGCCAGCAGGCGCAGCGCGGCGGCGGTCTCGGTGCTGAGCTGCCCGGCGCGGGCCTGCGAGCCCAGCGTTGCTTCGGTGCCTTCCCATTGCACGCTGTCCTTGACTGCGACAGGCACGCCATGAAAGGGGCCCAGCACGATGCCGGCCGCCAGCAGGCGGTCGGCGGCATCGGCCTGGGCCAGGGCGCGTTCGGCGGTGACGACGCTGAAGGCGTTGAGGGCGGCGGCGCGCTCGATGCGGTCCAGAAAATGCGTGGCGACCTGCCGCGCGCTCAGTCGGCCTTGCCGGATCTCGCGACCGATCTCAAGTGCGTCTCGGAAATGTAGGGCGGTATCTTGTTCTGACATGGGGTTTCCTGAAAATGGACAAGACCCGCGCAAGCGGGTCGTGCGCGCCCCGGGGGCGCCGCCGGGCGGGGCAGGAGCGGTCAACGCAGCTTCTGGCCTACCGTCTCCGGCATGCGGATGAAAGTGAACAGCGTAATCACCGCGCCGGCCAGCACGTAGTAGAAGAACCAGCGTTCCAGGCCGTTGCTCTGCAGCCAGGTGAGCAGATAGGGCGTGGTGCCGCCCAGCAGCGCCACCATCAGGTTATAGGGCGTGCCGATGCCGACGGCGCGCACGCTGGTAGGAAACTGCTCGGACATGATGGCCGGGGCTATGGAGGTGTACATGGCGTAAAGGACCAGGCCGAACAGTTCCACCAGCAGGATGGAGCCGAAAGACGGGCCCAGCGTGCTCATCAGCGGGTAGAAGAACAGCAGGTAGCCGGCGGCAAAGACGATCAGCTGCGGCCTGCGGCCGATGCGATCCGACAGCGCGCCGAACAGGGGCTGCACCAGCATGAAGACGATCAGCGCCACGGTGTTGGCGGCGAAGGCCACCTTGGGGTCGGCCTGCACGTGGCGGATGGCGTAGGTGGGCACATAGGCCACGAAAATGTAGAACGCGAAGGTCGTCAGGACGGAGAAGCCGACGATGCGCAGCACTTCCACGGGGTGCTCGCGCAGCAGGGTGCGCAGCGGCTGCTTCTCGACGCCGGCCTTCTTGCTCTCGGCGAAGGCTTCGGTTTCCGGAATGGAGCGGCGGATCCACAGGCCGGCCACGCCGCCCAGTGCGCCCAGCAGGAAGGGGATGCGCCAGCCCCAGGCGGCCATTTCCGCCTTGCTCAACAGGGAGGTGAGGATCCAGCCCACGGCCGAAGCCGCGAGGATGCCGACGGCGGCGCTGAAGAAAACAAAGCTGGAATAGAAACCGCGGCGCTTGGGCGGCGCCATTTCGGCCAGAAAGGTCGTGGCCGAGGCATACTCTCCACCCAGCGACAGGCCTTGCAGCAGGCGCGCGGCGGTCAGCAGCAGCGGGGCGGCCAGGCCGATGGCGGCATAGGTGGGCGTTACGGCGATAATGAGCGAGCCGCCGGCCATCATCAGGATGGTCAGCCCCAGCGCCGCCTTGCGGCCGTAGCGGTCGGAAAAGATGCCGAGCAGCCAGCCGCCGATCGGGCGCATGAAGAAGCCCACCGCGAAGATGCCGAAGGTCGCCAGCAGGGCTGCGGTTTCATTGCCTTCGGGGAAGAACTGGCTGGAGAAGAAGATGGCGAAGGAGGCGTAGATGGTCCAGTCGAACCATTCGACGGCATTGCCTACACTACCGGCCAGGATGGTGCGGGCGCGTGACACCGGGGCAGCGGCGGCTCCCTGCGTGGCGCTCGGTTGATGGGAGGGGGTGCTCATGGAAACCTCGAGGAAATTTATTTTTAGACAAAACTAAGGTAAAAGTTTTTGTTTTTAGCAATTGCGGAAGGTTAATTTGATGGATATAGTCAGGTCAAGTAAGGGTAAGCCCTTAATGCCAACACTCGATGACACCGATCTCGCCTGCCTGATCGCCCTGCAGGCCGAACCGCGCGCGTCCTGGCGCGAGCTGGGCGCGGCGGCCGGCATCGCCGAGCGCACCGTGGCGCGGCGCATCAAACGCCTTCTGGAAACGGATGCCTTGCGCGTGATCGCCGAAACCGATCCCCTGATTGCGGGGCGGGGCGTGGTGCTGCATGCCTGGATGCGCTGCCGCGCCGGACAGGTGCCGGAGGTGGCCGAGGAGCTGGCGCGGCTGGAGAACTGCCAATTGGTCGTGACGCTGGTCGGCTCCGCCGACCTGATGGCGGAGCTGACGCTGGCCGACGAAGCCGACATGCCCGAGCTGGTGACACGCATCCTGCCGTCCATGGCGGGGGTGGAGCATGTCGATGCGCGTCTGGTGCTGCGCTCTTTCCGGCGCGCGGGTCAGTGGCGCATCCAGGCGCAACACGCCGCCGACGCGGGGGCAGCGCCGGTCAGCCCTCCGGCGGTGCTGACCGAGGCCGAGCAGCGAATCGCGGCCCGGCTCAAGCGCGATGGCCGGGCCAGCCTGGCCGAATTGGCCGAGCACGCCGGCGTAAGCGAGCCGACCGCGCAGCGCCTGTTGCAGCATCTGGTGGAGCGCCGGGCGCTGTCGTTCCGGGTCGAGGTCGAGCCCGCGCTGGTGGGGTTTCCGGTCGAGGCGGTGGTGTCGGTGCAGGTGCGCCCGCAGGCGGTCAACGCCCTGGCTGCCCACCTGGCGCAGGATCCCAATACCCGCTGCCTCTTCGGCACCAGCGGCCCGTCGCAGCTCTTCTGGCATGTGCTGTGCCGCGACAGCACCCAGCTCTGGGATGTCGTCACGCGCCGCCTTGGGGAAATGGAGGGAGTGCTCAACAGCGATGTCGCCGTTGTCATGCGGGCGCACAAACGCTGCGGCATCGTGCGCGCCGACGTCGGCGCGCAGGGGTAGCGCGGCTGGCGAGTCCAAGCGGCATGCACGCCTCGAGGTGGACAGCAAGCAGGCGATCAGCCTGCGCAGCGTGGGGGCATTTTTGCCGCCGGGCCACCCCAAGGTAAAAAGCACCCCCTCGGGGGGCAGCAAGCCGAAGGCGCAGCGTGGGGGCATTTTTTGCTTCAGGCCGTCGCGCGCCGCCATAAATGCCTGGACTTTTGCGGCCGTCCTGAGCAGTATGCATGCCATGCCGGCACATGGCGCCCGCCATGCGCAGTCCGCTTCTTTCAGGCGGGCATGCCGGATCTTGGCGGAAAGCACATGAAACGAACGGATCTCGAAAAAAACAAGGCCCTGAAGCTGATGGGCAAGATGAAGGCGGCCACGCCGCCGGCCCGCTTTGCCGGCGAAGCCGTCGTGCCCGACCGGCGCGAACAGCGCCGCCTGGACCAGGCGGCCGGACTGGTCTCCTTCCCGGTCAAGCTGACCCAGCCCGTGATCGATGCCTTGCGCGCACGCGCGGCGGCCGAGGGCGTGGCCATGAACGAACTGGTCGACCGCCTGCTGGCCCAGGCCCTGGAGCGGTGAGCGATGCACATCTGGGTGGACGCCGACGCCTGCCCGGCGGTGGTCAAGGAAATCCTGTATCGCGCCGCCCAGCGCTGGGAACGGCGCCTGACGCTGGTGGCCAACCAGATGCTGCGCACCCCGCCCTCGCCATGGCTGCGCGCTGTCCAGGTGCCGCGCGGCTTCGATGTGGCCGATGACTACATCGTCCAGCACGTGGGCGCGGGCGGCCTGGTGATCACGGCCGACATTCCCCTGGCGGCGCAGGTGCTGGCCCGGCAGGCGCTGGTGCTCAGCCCGCGCGGCGAACGCCTGGACGCCGGCTCCATCGGCGAGCGGCTGGCCATGCGCGACATGATGGAGGAACTGCGCGGCGCAGGCGTCGACATCGGCGGCCCGCCGCCCTTCAGCCAGGCGGACCGCCGTGAATTCGCCAATGCGCTGGACCGCCTGATGGCCGGGCTGGGCCGGGCGACGTAGCCGCCTCAGGGTCGGGATTGCACCCCGCCTCTCGCTGAGCGTGCGCCCAGCAGGGCGGGCACCAGGATCAGCGTCAGCATGGCCAGTATCAAGCCCAGCAGAAAGCCCTGCGTGTAGCCCACTCCGGCGGCCAGGGCGATCAGCGAGGATGAGGCGGCCATCTCGCCCAGATCGCGCATGCTTTGCACCATGGTCATGTCGGTGCCCGCCTGGTGGCGGGAATGGGCAAAGCGCATGGCCGCCGTCATGACGGCGACCGAAGCGCTGCCGGCGCCGAAGCTGGCCAGCAAGGTGGCCGTCCAGACCGCGGCCAGCGGCAGCGCCGGCGCTTGCCATGCCAGCCAGGCCCAGATGGCGGCGGCCGTTCCGGCAGCGGCGATGCCGGCGTAAAAGGCCGGCCAGGCGCCCAGCCGGCGCACCAGCCAGGCGCCGCCGCCGCAACCCAGCACGATGGTCACCGCACCGCCCAGCATGCCGATCTGGCCGACTTTGGTCAGCGGCCAATGCGCATCGACCAGCAGGAGTTTCCCCAGGCCGTGGCAGGCGACCACGGTCACGGCGGAGAGGAAGGCCGCGGCGATCAGCCCCCAGGCGCTGCGGCCCGACAGGAGGAAATGCCGCAGGCTGGCCTTGCCCGACTGGGCGGATGCCTGCACGGCCGGCTCGCGCCAGGCCAGCACCAGCAAGAGGCTGGCTGCGATGGGCAGCGCCAGCGCAAGCATGGCCGCCGCCTGCCCCAGTTTGCCGTAGATCATCAGGAACACCGGCCCGCCGTAGAAGAATCCCACCATGGTGCTGGCTACCTGCACGGCGTTGGCCGCGGGCAGGGAAGCGGCCGGGAACTGCTCGGCCACCAGTGCGTCGGTGGCCACGTCCTGGGTGGCGCTGGCCAGGGATGCGGCCACGGCCAGCGCCAGCAGCCAGGGCAGGGTGGCGGCCGAGATCCCCAGCATCCAGACCCCAAGCAGGCAGGCCAGAACCAGTGACTGCATGGGAATGATCCAGCTGCGGCGGCGTCCCAGGCGGCGGTGCCAATAATTGTCCACCCGGGATGCCCATCCCCATTTCAGCACCCAGGGCAGGCCGACCAGCGGCAGCAATGCCAGGGCCGCCAGTTCGGCGCCGGCATGGCGCAAGGCGGCCGGCAGGGCTTCCATGGCCAGTCCGAACGGCACGCCTTGGGAAATGTACAGGCAGGCGATCAGGGGCCAGAGCAGGGCGGGCCGGTTTGATGCGGTCTTGGTCATTTCAGGCTTCCTTGCGCAAGCGGTGCTCGCTGCCTGTGGTGGGCGTGATGAACAGCAGGCGTCCGGGCTCGGCCACCTCCAGGCGGTGCCAGCAGCCGCGGGGCACGACGAAGGATTGATTGGGCCTCAGGGTCAGGCGCGTATCGGCCTGGGAACCTTCCAGGATGAGGTGCAGGCAGCCCTCCAGAAGGGTCAGGATTTCATCGCCTCGAGGGTGGCGTTCCCAGTGGCTGCCGTGCAAAGAGGCGTCGTCCGAGAACATGCGGATGCCGATGAGCCAGTCGGCGCGGGCCCGGCCGCGCTCGTGAAAGGGCAGGAGCTGCACTGTGGCGTCGGCCTGCAGGGCGGCCAGGGTCTGGGATAGGGTGAAGGCGGCGGAGGTGGGGGATCTGGATGTCATGGCGTCCCAAGAGAAAGGCGTCGGGCCAGTCGCCAGAGCGCGGCGGCGGCTGCCGACAGGAGAAGATTGATGAACAGGGCCGGCAGCTCGGCTTGCAGCGCACCGCCCCACTGTCTTGCCAGACTGGCGGCGGCGGCCACGCCCAGCAGCAGGGAGGCCAGCCGCAACAGGCCGACCGGCCGGGAAGCGCGGCGCCGGGCCGGCAGCAGGCCATACAGCAGGACGCCGGACCAGGTCAGGCCGAAGCTCCAGACCTGCCAGCGCTCCCGCGCAGGCCAGGAGTCGGGCGTCAGGGCCGTGATGGCGAACAGGGTGCAGCAGGCCAGCAGCAGGCCCAGCATCGCGCCGCTGAGCCAGGGTCGGCGGAACGAATCCGCGCCGTGCCGCGCCAGCCACAGCCACACTCCGCTGGCGGCCAATGTCGCGCCGGCCAGCCCAGCCAGGGCATGCAGCCAGCGGCTGACCGCGCCGCCGTACTGGGCGAAATGCAGGGGCTGGACGGCGATAAAGGCCTGGGTGAACGCGCCGCGCTGGGCCGCGCTGTCGTGCCGCAGCAGGGCAAGGTCGATCAGGGCGTAGTGATAGCGTTCGAAGAGGGCGGTGCTCAATTGCCCGCGGGCCGTCCCGCGTAGCGTGGCATAGGCGTGCGCATCGCCCCAGTGGTGGACGGTCACGCCCTGGATCAGGAAGGCGGGGTGGGCCTGGCGGTGGCGGTCCAGCAATTCGTTCAGGCTGGACATGGACGCGGCCTGGCCGGCGGCGGGCCGTTCGTAGGGCTGCATCAGCGCCTGCATGGCTTGCCGGGGCTGCTCCGGGAAGGCGTAGGGCGCCAGCTGGACGGTGGCCAGCGCACCCAGGCCGGAGAAGATGCCGGTGGCGGCGGTCAGAAAAAGCAGGGGCGCCAGCCACAGGCCCAGCAGCTTGTGGGCGTCATACGCCAGGACGCGCAGGCCGGACCGCAGGCGCAGGCGCAGCAGGCCGGCGCCCTGGCGCAGGTGCAGCAACACGCCGCCCAGGACGAGCGCGCCCAGGGCGAAGCCGAACAGGCTCACCAGGATGCGGCCGGGAAAGCCCGCGTACAAGGTATTGTGCAATCCAGTCAGCAGCCCGGTCAGCTTGCCGTGGACCGGAGCATGGGGCGGAAATGCCAGGGCTGCGGACGCGTTCTGGGCGCCTTGCGGCGGCCCGGCCGGCTGGACACGCGCCTGTACCTGGCCGTCTGCGGGCAGGTCCAGTTGCAGGACGTCCGCATGGGGGAAGGCCGCCAGCCCTTGCGCCAGTATGTCGTCCAGATCGAGCGTGACGGATGGATGCCGGCGCTCAGAGGGCATTTCCCAGTTGCGCAGCTCGGGCTTGAGCACCGCAAGCGCCCCGCTCAAACAGATGACGAACAGCATGGCGCCCAGGACGGCTCCCGTCCAGGCATGGCTGGCCGAGAGGGCGCGGCGCAGCGGCAGGCCGGCGGGGCGGCGGATCGTCAGGCAGGCCGCCAGCAGCAGGCATTGGGCCAGCACGCCGATGAACAGGCCGGCGTACAGCCGGTTCAGGGCGTCCGAGCCGGGGCCCCAGGCGGCGACGCCCGCGGCCAGCCCCGTACTGAGCAGCGGCGCCAGGCCCAGGGCCAGCAGGCCCCGGGCCCGGCCATGAAAGCCGGGAAGACGCATGTCAGTACTCGGCCCGCAGCGTCAGCATGACGTTGCGCGGCTCGCCATAGCGGTTGTTCCATTGCGGCCCGGACAGGCTTTGGTAGTAGCGCCGGTCGAACAGGTTGTTGACATGCAGGGCGGCGCTCAGGCTCCGGTTGATGCGATAGCCCAGCCGCGCGTTGGCCAGCGCGTAGCCGCCCTGGCGCAGGGTCAAGCCGCCGGACTGCACGGTGTAGGCGCTTTGCGCCTGCACGCCCAGGCCGGCGCTCAGGCGGCCGTTGTCCCAGGGAAAGGTGTAGTTGGCCCAGAGCCGTGCGATATGCTTGGGCGTGAAGCTGGCAAAGGGCTGGCCCTGCGATTGGGCATCCTTCAGGTATCTGGTCGTGTTGTAGGTATAGGCCAGCGACAGGTCCAGGCCCGGCAGGGGCTGGCCGCTGATTTCGGCTTCCACGCCCTGGCTTTCCACTTCGCCGCCGCTGACATAGAAGCAGCTCATGCCCACGCAAGGGTAGGCCGGATCCACCTGGGCGCGATTGCGCTGGCGGATGTTGAAGAAGGCCAGGCTGCTGTTGATGCGGCCGTCCAGCAATTCGCCCTTGATGCCGGCTTCCAGGTTGGCGCCCTTGACGGGATCCAGGGCCTGGCCGTCCCAGGTGGTCTGCGTCTGCGGCTGGAAGACCTGCGCATAGCTGGCATAGACGGACCAATGCGGCGTGATGTCCAGGATGAGGCCGCCATAGGGCGTCCATTCATTGCTGACCTTGCTGGAGACGCCCGCGCCTTCCTGCTTCCACTGGCTCAGGCGCAGGCCCGCGACCAGCTTGAGCGGGTCGGCCAGCGAGAAGCGGCCCACCGCATAAAGCCCCGATTGCGTCGTTGTCGTCGGGCCGCGGGAGACATAGGGGCCGACGGCGGGTTCGGGGATGCTGCCGGGGTTCCAGTCCCAGATGTTCACCGGCTGGTTCACGGGCGTGAGGAAGTTGCCCGAGAACTGCTCCAGGCTGGTGCGCTGGTAGTTCATGCCCACTGTGGCTTCGTGACGGCGGCCCAGCAGGGTGAAGGGGCCGGTCAGGTAGCCGTCCGCGCTGGTCTGGCTGTTCTCGAACTTATAGGCTCCGCCCGTCAGGCGCGGACCGGTCCCGGTCAAGGGGTCGACCGCGCCGTTGGCGCCGGCGTATTTCAGGGCGGAATCCCCTTTCTGGTGGTTCAGGTTGAGCCTGGCGGTCCATTCATTGCTGAAGTTGTGCTCGATGCCGCCAAAGACGCGGGTCGTGTCCCAGTCGAAGCGGTCCCAGTCCACGTCCAGATAGGTGGAGCGCGGCAGGCCGATGTCCGTGCCGTCGCGGTAGAAGGGCACGCCCGCCATCGTGGTGGTGGAGCGGATGCGCTGGTGTTGCAGCCCCAGGGTCAGCACCGTGTCCGGCCCCAGGTCCAGGTCGGCGGTACCGTAGAAATTGCTGGATTTCTGGCCCGCCACATCGTAGAAGAATCCGCGATCCTCATGGCTTGCCACGATGCGGGCCCGCAGGCTGCCGCTTTCGTTGACGGGGCCGCCCACGTCGACCAGGCCGCGATAACGATTCCAGCTGCCTGCGGACAGCTCGCCCTGGGCCAGGAACTCGCGCGGCGCACGCTTGGGCACCAGGTTCACCGTGGCGGCGGGATTGCCGGCGCCCTGCATCAGGCCGTTGGCCCCGCGCAGGATCTCCACGCGCTCGTAGATGCCCATGTCCTGGGGCGGGCTGGCCATCTGGCCCATCTGGATGGGCACGCCGTCCTGCTGGAAAGAGTCGATCTTGAAGCCGCGCGCATAGTAGCCGGTCGTCAGCAACTGGTAAGGCTGCACGGTGATGCCGGGCGCATGCTGCAGGACTTCGTCCAGGCTCTGCAGGTTCTGCTGGTCCATGCGCTCGCGGGTGATGATGGTCACCGACTGCGGGGTTTCCTTCAGGGTTTGCGCGCCTTTCATCAGCGTGGGAGCGTTGTCGCGCTGGGCGGAGACCACGATGCCGGGCAACTGGCTGACTTCGGGATTGGCCTGGGCGAACGCAGCGGGGCTGATCAGCAGAAGGGCCGACAAGCCCGCGGGAGCGCAGGACGGGCGGCGAGACGGGAAGATGTCCACGAAAGCTTCTCTCTACATGAAATTGTTATTGATAATCAATCTCATCTATTCTATGTAGAGCGTGCCGCCACCATTGGCGCTGGCCGGTATTTGTCTGGCGCTGGCCGGTATGCAGGTGGTTCAGCGGCGCAGGGCGCGGGGGGGAACGCCGTAGCGTTTTTGGAATACCTTGGAGAAGTGCGAATCGCTGTAACCGCAGGCGCCGGCCGCCTGCGATACGCTGCAGGCGCCGGTCGCCAGCATGCGGTAGGCTTGTTCCAGGCGTTGTTCGCGCACGAATTCGTAGACGCTCATGCCGAACATCTGACGAAAGCCCCGCGTCAGGAGCGTGACGCTCAGGCCGACCCGGGCGGCCAGCCAATCCAGGCCAGGCGGCTGGGACAGATCCTGCAGCAAGAGCGCGCGCGCCTGCTGCAGGCAGTCGCGCTGCCGGGCCGGCAAGTTAATGCCCGCTGCAGAGCTCGCTGTCGACCGCGCGTCCAGCGTCGCCAGCACGGCGGCGGTCAGCTCCATCGCCTTGCCCGACAGGTACAACTGCCGCAAGCCGCCCCGCAGCGGGCACAGCAGTAGCTGGCGCGCCAGAGCCTGCAGGGGCTTGTCGGCCTGGCTGTCCAGGATGAACGGCCCTGCGGGCGAGCCCTGACGACGGCTCCAGTCCGCGGCGTCCATGTCCAGCCAATTCTCCAGGGCCTGCTCGGGCATGCGTATGGCCACATAATGCACGGGCGTACCGGCATGGAAGCTGTGATTGACGACGAAAGGCCGGCTGCTCAGGCTCAAATGCAGGGCCGGACCTTGCAACTGGGTGGCGGGCGCCTGGGACATGCTGTAGCGCACGGCGCCGCCGCCCAGCAACAGCACCAGTTTCAAGCCCGCCTCATTTTCCTCGGTGATGGTCTGGCCCGGCTGCACGCGCAGCAGCCCGCCGCTGATGTTCAGCTCGGGAGTGCCGGCCTGGATGTGCCATTGATCGGAGGATGCAGAAGACATAATTTTGAATGAGAATCATTCTTGATTATGTGGCAAATCGTTTCAGTCGTCAAATGTCCAGGCCGGCATTGCGCCGCGCCGCCGCTGGTCTTAGTATGCGTTAGTCTCCCAATTTTTGTGATTCGCGCCGTGTCTGATCCGTCCTCCTATCGTCCCCTGATCGAATTGTCCGCCCTGAACGCCAAAGTGGCCGAATTCGCGCGCGAACGCGATTGGGAACAGTTCCACAGCCCCAAGAACCTGGCCATGGCCCTGACCAACGAAGTCGGCGAACTGGTGGAAATCTTCCAGTGGCTGACCGAAGAGCAGTCGCGCGGGGTAGGCGCCGATCCGCGCACGGCCGAGGCGGTGCGCGACGAACTGGCCGACGTGCAGATCTACCTGAGCCGGCTGGCCCATGTGCTGGGCGTGGACATGAACGAAGCGGTCACGCGCAAGATCGCCAAGAACGCGCAGAAGTACCCCGCTGACAAGGTGCGCGGCACGAACAAGAAATACACCGAACTCTAGGCCTGCCGGACGATCAAGGTCCGCGCGACCCGGCAGGCGTCATAGTTCGTCAAGCAGTTCCCGCAGGTAGCGCTGCATGCGCGCCTGGCGTTCCCGGGCAAGCCTTTGGCCGGTTTCCGTCTGGAAGCCTTCGGCCAGCTTCAGCAGCTTGGCGGGGAAATGATCCAGCGCATAGCGCGCATCGTCCAGAGGACGGTCCTGGGCTTCGGGATCCTGCGGATGATACAGGCTGGAGCCCATGCGTCCGGCCGTATAGAAGCAGCGGGCGATGCCCAGCGCGCCGATGGCGTCCAGGCGGTCCGCGTCCTGCAAAATACGGGCTTCCAGGCTGAGGGGCGGCAGCCCGGCGGAAAAGCTGTGCGTCCGCACGGCGTGCATGACCGCTTCCTGGTCCGGCGCGCTCCAGCCCAGGTCCGCCAGGATGCGTCCGGCTTTCTCGGCCGCCAGCGTGGATGCCTGGGCGCGCAGCGGCGAACTCTTTTCCACGGCCACGCAGTCGTGCAGCAGGGCGGCGGCCAGCAGCAGGCGCAGATCGCCCCCTTCTTGCGCCTGGATGGCGCACACGTTCTTCCAGACGCGCTGCAGGTGGGACAGATCGTGCGAGCCGTCGCCGTCGCAGCCGCTGGAGTGGGGCAGCAGCTGGGCGGCGAGTTCGGGGTAGGGGTGAAAAGTGGAGGACATGGCAGGCGCGGCGGCGGTCGGACAACACCACAGCATACCGAATCGCCTGCCCCTGAGGCAAAGCCGCAGGCGCGCAGGGCCTCAGAAGTTGCTCAGCCCCAGCGTCTGCACGGTGTCCGCCCAGTAATTCAGCTCCTGGTCCACATAGGCCGTGAACTCGGCCGGGCTGTTGGACTGCACCTGGGCGCCGTTGGTCTGCCAGATGGTCTGGATTTTTTCCGTTTGCAGGGCCTGGTGGATGGCGCCGGCCACGCTTTGCACGGTGGCCTCCGGAACCTCGCCCTGCATGAAGATGCCGTACCAGGTCTGGGCGCTCAGTTCGTCCATGCCCAGCTCCTTCAAGGTGGGCACGTCGGGCAGGGCCTGGGCGCGCTCGGGGCTGGAGACGGCCAGGGCTCGCAGGCGGCCGTTGCGTATCTGCGCCACGGCCGACGGCATGGTCTCGAACATGAAGTCGATCTGGTCCCCGCCGATGAGCGCCATGACGGCCGGTCCGCTGCCTTTGTAGTGCACCGGCGTCATGGTCGTGCCGGAGAGTTTTTCCAGCTTGCCGGCCATCAGGTGCAGCATGGTGCCCACGCCGCTGGTGCCGTAGTTCACGCCCTTGCCCTGGCGCGCGGCGGCCAGCAGGTCGTTCACGCTGTGGTAGGGCGATGCGGCATTGACCACCAGCACGTTGGGCATGGCCGCGATCAGGGTCACGGCCTTCAGGTCCTTGCGGGTGTCGTAGGGGAAGTTCTTCAGCACGGCCGGGGCGATGGTGTGGTGCACCGCGCCGAACAGCAGCTGATTGTCGGCGGGGCTGGAGCTGGCCACCATGCTCGCGCCCAGCACGCCGCCCACGCCGCCCTTGTTTTCCACGACCACGGTCTGGCCGATCTGCTGGCCCAGGGCCTCGGCCAGGGGGCGGGCCAGTGTGTCGCCGGAGCCGCCGGCGGCGGAGGGCACGATCAGGCGCACCGGTCGTTCGGCCCAGGCGGGCGGGGCGGCCAGGGCGCCTTGCGCGCCGGCCAGGAAAAGACTGAGGACAACAACAACACGGGACCACGGTTTCATGTCTGCTTACCTCTCAGGTGGGGTTGGTCAGCCTTTGCCGTTTCCGAGACTGCCGGGAAGACGGCGCAGCTTGTCGATCTGGTCCAGCCGCGGCGTCAGGCCCAGGCCGGGCGCCTGCGGCATGCGCATCCAGCCCTGGTCGGGCTGGGGCAGTCCGGTGTAGATCTCGGCCATCATGGCGCTGGCGGCCAGGTGCCATTCGACTTCGCCGCCGTTCAGCAGGCCGCTGTGCAGGTGGCCGTTGTGGGACGGGAAGGCGCCGCCGTTGGCCACCGAGGCGTTGAAGCTTTCGGCCAGGCCGAAGATCTTGCGCGATTGCGTGAAGCCGCCGGAAATCAGCACATTGGGCTGCACGATGTCCACCGCCTGGTGCATCAGCAGGTCGCGGAAGCGATAGGCCTGGCCCTCGTTCTGGCCGGCGGCGATGGTGATGCCGGTCTGGCGGCGCAGTTCGCGCAGTCGGCCGGCATCGTTCTGCGTGATGGGTTCTTCGAAGAAGCCCACGTCCAGGTCGCGCGCGGCGCGGGCGATCTCCTGGGCGTGGAAGTAGTCCAGGCTGCAGTTGCCGTCGATGTACAGGCCGACTTCGGCGGGGATGGCTTCGCGCACCAGCCTCATGCGCCGGATGTCCTGGCGGATCACATCCTGCAGGGGGCGCGGCTCGTCGCGGCGCTGCAGGCCGTTGTGGCCCACCACCATCTTCAGGCCCCGGAAGCCCTGGTCCACGCAGGCGCGCGCCACCTGCACCAGCTCTTCGTCCTGCAGAAAGGAGAAGCCGAAGGTGGCGTAGGCGGGGATCTGTTCACGCGCGCCGCCCAGCAGCTTCCAGACGGGCTGGCCCAGGGCCTTGCCCTTGATGTCCCACAGGGCGATGTCCAGGGCCGAGATGGCGTGCATGCCGTAGCCGGATTGGCCGCGCGGGCAGACGTTCCAGTACATGCGGTCCCACAGCCGTTCGGTGTTCAGCGGATCCTGGCCGATCAGGTCCGCGGCCAGGATGTCGTTCACGGCGCTGGCCACGGGATGTTCTTCGGTGATGGCGGTCAGGCCGTAGCCGGTGATGCCTTCGTCCGTCTCGATCTCCACATGGCAGACCGCCAGGTTGGAGGGCTTGCGTATGCCGCCGCCGTTGAATTCGAATGGCACGTTCAAGGGAATGGCGCGTACCGCAGTGATCTTCATGCCCAGGTCTCCTAAAAGCATTTCCATGCGTATGCATGTAATTGTTTTAGGTTTATAGCTTTAGCGGTGAAGATCGATCAATGGTGTAAACCCTTGATATTGCTCATATATTAACGAAAGGTCTGATATATCAGCCGGGGGCTGTAGCCTTGTGCTGAAGACCGTTTCTAGCCCTGCCAGCGGTGCCCGCGATGCGCTTCGTCCTGCTGCCGGCGCAGTTCTTCCTGCTGGCGCTGCCACTCCCGGTGCTGGCGTTTCATTTCCTGCTGCTGGCGCCGGTGTTCGGCTTGCTGTTCACGGATCTGGCGCTGCTGTTCGCGTTGCTGGCGTTCGATATGACGCTGCCGTTCCTGCTGATGGCGGCGCATCTCGCGCCGGTGTTCGGCCTGTTGGCGGCGGTACTCGCGCATCCGCCAGTCCTCGTCATCGTAGCGGCGGCCGCCGTGGTAGCCGTCCTCGTAATAGCCGCCTTCATAGTAGCCTCCGTAGTACGGGTCTTCGTAGGCGCAGGCGGTCAGGGTCAGGGCGGCGCCGGCCAGCAAGGCCAGGCGGGCGAGACGGGCGAGACGGGCGCGCAAAGTGGTGCAGGACATATGGTTCTCCCCAGGAGAAGGTGATGATTCCGTGCCGGTTCAAGGCGGCTCTAATCCTAGCGGCCTGCTTCCCGGCCGAGCCGTTGCATGAGCAACGGCGTGCAACAGGAAGAGCGCTCCAGCCCCCTGGGGAGATGGCTGGTAACAAGTTTTGCAGTGCCGACAACAGGTGGCAGATTGCGCTTTCGTGGCGCTGTATACCTGGGTATTCAATAGTTGGCAGTTCAACTATTGCGGACTACGCTGACGCCATCTCGCCGTCGTGCGCGGGATGGTGCAGGGCGCGCTCGCCTGCACGTTTTGTAGTTCATAAGCCGTACCTGAACCCAAAGGGAGGACGTTTATGAGTGACGCAAACCGTCATGGCGACAGCGCGACCCTCAAGCGCAGCCATGTCCAGTTGCAGCAGCTGGAAGCGCAGTTCCTGGAGCAGGAACGCCAAGACCCCGCATCGCCTTATTTCCACGGCGACGGCCCCAATCCCCATAGCCTGCCGCCGCGCCGCCGCTTCATGCTGGGAGCCTTGGCCGTAGCCGGCACGGCCGGGGGCCTGGCGCAGGCGGCTACGCCGGGGGCCATAGAGCGAACCGTTCCGCCGGACGCCACGCGAGTCCAGGGTGTCGGGGTGGGGGTGGATGATGGTGGTTATGGCGCCCGGTCGCAGTTCGAGAAGGAAGTGCGCACTCGCTACGCAACCAAGACCACCGAATCGTCCTGGAGCTTCACGCCCTTGCAGAACAGCATGGGGATCATCACGCCTTCCGGATTGCATTATGAACGGCACCACGGCGGCATCGCCACCATTGATCCGGCCACGCACACCTTGTTCGTGCATGGCATGGTCAAGCAGGCGCGCAAATATTCCATGGGGGACCTGCGCCGCTTTCCGGCCCTGTCGCGCTTGATGTTCATGGAATGTTCGGGCAATGGCCTGACGGAATGGTCCAAGCCGACGATGAAGACCGTGCAGGGAACCCATGGACTGACCTCCACCTCGGAGTGGGTGGGCGTGCCGCTGGCCACCGTGCTCAATGAAGCGGGGGTGAGGCCGGGGGCCAAATGGCTGCTGGCCGAAGGCGGGGACGCCGCCGTCATGACGCGCAGCATTCCGCTTGAGAAAGCCATGCATGACTGCCTGCTGGCCTACGGGCAGAACGGCGAAGCGCTCCGGCCGGAGCAGGGCTATCCCCTGCGCTTGTTCGTGCCGGGCTACGAGGGCAATATGTCCATCAAGTGGCTGCGGCGGCTGGAGGTTTCCGACACCCCTTTCATGACGCGCGAGGAAACGTCCAAGTACACCGACCTGATGCCCGACGGCAGCGCCTTGCAGTTTTCCTTCCTGATGGAGGCCAAGTCCGTCATCACCTTTCCTTCCGGGGAGATGGTGCTGCGCGAGCCCGGTTTCTATGAGATCTCGGGGCTGGCCTGGTCGGGGCGCGGCGCGATCAAGCGGGTCGAAGTGTCCGTGGACGGAGGGCGAAGCTGGCGCGACGCCGTGCTGCACGGTCCTGTGCTGCCCATCTGCCATACGCGCTTTTCCCTGCCCTGGGAATGGGATGGCAAGGAAGCCGTCCTGCAAAGCCGCTGTACGGACGAGACGGGCTATGTGCAGCCCAGCATTGCTCAACTGGTCAAGGAGCGAGGGCTGGTGTCCGTGTATCACCTGAACGGCATACAGAGCTGGAAGGTCGCGTCAAGCGGGGAGGTGTCCAATGTCCATCATGACTAGAACCTGTCTGGCCGCGTTCCTGGCGGCGGCCTGCGGCGCGGCATCGGCGCAGCAGGCGCCTGTCTACGGTTTCGGCCAGCCCGCGACCGATGCGGAGCTGGAGCATTTCGTCTCGCCTCTGCCGGACGGACGGGGCCTGCCCAAGGGTTCGGGCACGGTGCAGCAGGGCGAAAAACTGTACGCCCAGCATTGCATGGCCTGTCATGGCGCCAATCTGGAGGGAGGCATCGGCGATCGGCTGGTCGGCGGGCGTGGCACCCTGGCGGCCGCAAGCGGGCCCCCGGTCAAGACGGTGGAGAGCTATTGGCCTTACGCCACCACGCTGTTCGACTACACCAAGCGAGCCATGCCCTTTACCGCGCCGGGCAGCCTGAGCAACGATGAGGTCTATGCCCTGGCGGCCTATATTTTGTTCAGGGCGGGCGCCATCCAGCCGGACCAGGTCATGGACCAGGTCAGCCTGCCGCAGGTGAGGATGCCCAATCGGGACGGGTTCAAGCCGGCGGACCGGTAGGCGCAGGCTATTTGCCTCGCAGGATCTGCATCTGGCGCCGGTCGCGCTTGGTCGGGCGGCCGGCGTCGTAGTCCAGGGCGGGTTCCGGCGCCAGGCGGCGCATTTCGGCGGCGCGGGCGCGGGCCGCGCTGCTTTCTTCTGTTTCCTGGTACAGCTGGCGGGCGACGGGCGCCGGTCCGCGCACGCCGCTCAGGGCCGTCACGCGCACGTGCATGGGCGGATCCTCCTTGCGCAGGGTGATCAGGTCGCCGGGCGCGACTTCGCGCGCGGGCTTGGCGGCTTGCTGGTTGACCAGCACCCGGCCCTTGCTGATTTCCTCCGAAGCCAGGCTGCGCGTCTTGTAGAAGCGCGCCGCCCACAGCCATTTGTCCAGTCGTAGCTTGTCCATGTACGTATTCTAATCCAGCGTTATCCCGCTGTCCGGGAGGATGGCGACGCATGACAGGATCCGACCGGCCGTCAAAAAGGCAGGCGACTGGATAAAATAGCGGGGCCACGTCCTGCCGGACAGACGTGTTTTTCGTTTTCATCCGTCCGGATTCATGTCGGGCCATGCGCCCGTGGAGATAAGCTGATGTTTGCCTGGCTGAGCGGGCGCGGGGCGCGCCAGAGCCGCGTGGAGCAGACCCTGGCGTCGATTGGCGGGGCCCAATGGGAGCAGGCCGTGCGCGAGCACGATTTCCTGGACGGGCTGAGCGCGTCGGAGCTGGACAGCCTGCGCCAGCGCGCCGCCTGGCTGCTGGCCAGCAAGCAGTTCACGGGCGTGCGGGGCCTGGTCGTCACGGACGAGATGATGCTGTCCATCGCGGTGCAGGCCGCCTTGCCCATCCTGAACCTGGATCCGGCCCTGTACGAGGGCTGGACGGAAATCGTGCTGTATCCCGGACAATTCATGATTCCCCATCAGGATGTGGACGAGGCCGGCGTGGTTCATGAATACATGATGCCGGCCTCCGGCGAGGCCTGGGACGGCGGGCCGGTGATTCTTTCCTGGGAGCAGAGCGGGCCCTATGGCGAGACGGGCATGAACGTGGTCATCCACGAATTCGCGCACAAGCTGGACCTGTTGGGCGGGCAGGCCGACGGCGTGCCCCCCCTGCATGGCTATGCGGACCTGTCCGTGCGTCATTGGCGGCAGGTCCTGGAAGAATCCTTCGAGACTTTCGAGCGGGCCTTGACCGCCGTGGAGGACGCCATCCCGCCCGATGTGGATCCCGAGTCCGAGGCCGCCTTGCCCTGGTACGAGCAGTTGCCGCTGGACCCCTATGCCGCCACCGATCACGCCGAGTTCTTCGCCGTCAGTTCGGAAGCTTTTTTCATCGACCCCATTCCCTTGGCCGAAGCCTTGCCGCATTGGTATGACTTGCTGCGCCGCTATTACCGCCAGGATCCGGCGGCGCGGCTCGAAGGCTGAGGCGCGTCGACCTTCAAATGCCTTTGCCGTCGTGACGGGCGCTTGTCCCGCTCGTCCTAGGGCTGGCGCTTGCGGTCCTGCCGACGCCGATACTGGCCAGGCGTCAGGCCCACGATGCGCTGGAAGTCGCGGATGAAATGGGCCTGGTCGTGGAAGTTCAGTTCGTGGGCTATCTCGGTCAGGGTGCCGTCCGGCTCCAGCGCCTTGATGCGTTCGCGCGCCAGTTGAGCCCGCAATTGCGAAAAATACTGATGGGGAGCAATGCCCACATAGTCCCGGAACAGGCGCTGCACCTGCCGCGGCTGGGCCGGCGCGCCGCGTTCTTGGGGAAAAGCGGGCTGGCGCAGGCGCTGCGACAGGTTCTGCAGCTCCTGCCTGACTTGCCGGGAGGCTGCGTCCGTCGTGGCTTGCGGGCGCGCCAGCAGCAGTCGCAGGCCTTGTTCCACGCGCTGCTTCTGTTGCGCCAGATCGTCCAGCGGGAGCTCCTGCCATAGGGCTTCCGCCGCGGCCGGCAAGGGAAAGTCGCCGCTGTCCAGGCTGTGGTTGAGCAGTTCGTGCAAGGGGGCCTGCAACAGCAGGCGGCCCGCGCCGGGCAGGAAGCGCACGCCGGCCAGGCGCACCCTGCCTTGCAAGGCGATGATCGCGCTGCGGCTGGACGGTCCGTTGATCCACCGGCGGGCGCCATGGACGAGGCCGTTGAGCTGCATGGAATCGCCCTGGTTGAAGATCAGCCCGCAGCCGCCTTCGGGGTGCAGGTACTCTTCGCGCACCACGCCGGCAGGCAGATCGCCCTGCATGCTCCAGTGCAGGGTCACATACGGCGCCAGGTCCGGGCTGGGCGGGCAGCAGCGATACAGCAGGGGCTGGGCAATCAGCATGTCGTGTCTGTCGCAAAAGTACAATCGGGCGGCGATGGGGCCGGGTAGGCTATGAATGCGGGCCGGCCGAGGGGCCGGCTTCAACCATCCAAGGAGATCATCATGACTATATCCGTCAATTATTATCAGGCTGCGCCCGGAGCCGTCAATGTCATGCACGGCGTGGAAGCGTACCTGGAGTCGGCGCGCACCGAGGCCCTGAACCTGCCCCTGCTGGAATTGGTCAAGCTGCGCGTCTCGCAGATCAACGGCTGCGCCTATTGCCTGGACATGCATTCCAAGGACGCGCGGGCCGGCGGCGAGACCGAGCAGCGCCTGCACCTGCTGGCTGCCTGGCGCGAGGCGCCGTTCTACAGCGCCGCCGAGCGCGCCGCCCTGGCCTGGGCCGAGGCGTTGACCAACCTGGCCCGGAGGCATCCCGATCCAGCCCTGGTGCAGGAGCTGAAAACGCATTTCTCGGACCGGGAGATCGCCGACCTGACCCTGGCCATCACGCAGATCAACAGCTGGAATCGCTTTGCCGTGGGCCTGGGCGCCAAGGTGGGGTCGTACCAGCCTTCGAGCAGGTCGAAGTAAAGCCCGCATCTTTTGGACGCGTGTCGGCGGCGGGCCGGGTCTGCCGCCACAGCAGGACGGTCACGCACGTGGCCGCCAGCACGTTGTAGACCTGGACCTGCAGGAATCCGTCCAGATGGCTGGTCAACCGGGGGCCGGCCGCCAGGGCGGGAGCATAGAGCAGGGTGATGGCGCAAACGCCCAGCGCCGCGCCCACTTGCTGCAAGGTGGACAGCAGGCCCGCGGCCGAGCCCGCCTGTTCCACGGGCACCCGGCCCAGCACCAGGTTCAGCAAGGGCGTCATGGTCAGGCCCTGGGCGCAGCCCAGCGCGATGAGCAGGACCTGCAGCACGCCCGTGCCGGACGAGGCGTCTCCGAGCCAGGCATGGGCGAGCAGCCCGCCGAACGCAGCGATGTGCAGCAGGCCGCCCAGCAGGATGGCGCCGTTGCCCAGGCGCCGCACCAGCACGGGGGCGGCCAGGGACGCCAGCATGAAGGCCGCGCTGGCGGGGGCGAACAGCAGGCCGGCCTGCATGGGCGTCAGGCCCAGTCCGCCCTGGCTCAGCAGCGCGAAGCTGATGAAGAAAGAGCTCGCCGTGGAGTACAGCAGCACCACCAGCACGCTGGCCTGGCTGAAGTCGGGGCGGCGCAGCAGGCGCATGTCCAGCAGCACGGGGCGCCCCAGCTCCTGCAGCGCCTGCTGCCGGCGGGCGGTCAGGAGCAGCACCGCCGTGCCGCCCAACAGGCTCGCCAGGCTCCAGGCGGGCCAGTGGCGGGCGGGACCTTCCATCAGGCCCAGCAGCACGCCGAAGACGCCCAGCGCCAGCGCGGCCGCGGCCCAGGGATCCAGGCGGGCGCCGTCGGGCTCGCGGCTTTCGGGAATGCGGCGCAACAGAAGCAGTATCAACAGGCCGACCGGCAGATTGATCAGGAAGATAAGACGCCAGCCCAGATCCAGGATATTGGCCTGCAGCAGCCACCCGCCCGCCACCTGGCCGCTGAGGGCGGCCAGGCCCAGGACGGCGCCCAGGCAGGCGAAGGCTCCGCGCTGCCGTCCGGCCGGCACGCTGACCCGCAGGATGGCGTAGACCTGCGGAAACATCAGCGCCGCGGTGGCGCCTTGCAGGATGCGGGCCAGGATCAGCAGCGTGATGTCGGGCGCCAGGCCGCAGAGCACGGAAGTCGCGCTGAAGCTGGCCACTCCCCAGCCGAACAGCCGCCGCCGGCCATGGCGGTCGCCCAGCCGGCTGCTGCTGATCAGCGCCATGCCAAAGCTCAGCTCGTAGGCGGCCACGACCAGACCGGCTTGGCCCAGGCTGGCTTGCAAGGAGGTTTGCAAACTGGGCAAGGCGACGTTGACCACGAAAAGGTCGAAGACAGACAGAAAGGCGGCGGCCATCAGAAGCGCCAGCGCCAGAGGGGAAGCGGAACGTGAAACCATGGGAACTCCTTGTAGGAATTCCATTCTGGGAGAGCCTGATAGCTATTACAATTTACTTGTTTATGCTATTACTGAAAGTCACTCCCTGATTGTCCCCGCGCCCTGGATCCCACTATATGAGCAAGCCCCGAACCCGTCATGCCCTGGCCCAGTTCCTGCAGGCCCGACGGCGCAGCCTGGAGCCGGCCGATTACGGCCTGCCGGTGGGCGCGCGCCGGCGCACGGCTGGTCTGCGCCGCGAGGAAGTGGCCGCATTGGCCGGCGTGGGCCTGGCCTGGTATACCTGGCTGGAGCAAGGGCGCGAGATCGGCGTGTCCGAAGCCTTCCTGGAGCGGCTTGCCCAGGTTTTTCGCCTGGATGCGGCCGGGCGGCGGCATTTGTTCCTGCTGGCCTGCCAGCGTCCGCCCGTGGAGTCCGCCAAGACCTGGTGCCAGGTGCCGCCCCTGGTGAAGCGCCTGATGCACGACCTGCACCCCCACCCCGCCTACATCCTGAACCTGCGTTGGGACGTGCTGGCCTGGAATCAGGCCGCCCAGGCCCTGTTCGATTTCGAGCGCCAGCCGGCCGGAAGGCGCAATCGCCTCTGGATGCTGTTCACCGACGACTTGACGCGCGAGCGCATGCAGGACAGGGACGAACAGTTGCAGAATCTGGTGGCCGGGTTCCGCCGCGATTTCGCGGCCGCCCAGCAAGCGCCCGATTTCGTCGAGCTGGTCGCGGAGCTGGAGCGCGTATCACCGGAATTCAAGAGCCTGTGGCGCCAGCACGAGGTGCATCAGCCCTGTCACGGCAAGGCCTGGTTTCGCCTGGAGGGCGAGCCGGCGCGCCAGTACGAGCACACGACGCTGATCGTGGACCAGGACAAGCACTTGCGCCTGCAAGTCCATGTGCCGGTAGGCGATCACTCCGACGTGCTGGTCTCCCAGTAGACCTGCTGGATGGCGGGATGAGCGGACAGCAGGGCCTGCAGGCGGTCGCTGTCACGCGGGTCTATGGACGTGGCCATCAGCGTGGCCTTGATCTCCACCAACTCGTCGGCGAAGGGGCTGATCTCCAGTTCGCCCAGCGGGTAGTTTTCGTGCTCCAGCACTTCTTCCAGTGCCTGGGTGGCGGCCTGGCGCTGCGTCGCCGGCGTGATGATGTGGATGATGTGCGTGATTTCGCTGGCCTGGGCGTCCACCGGCATCCGGTTGATGCCATTGACCACGGGGCGCAGCAAGGTATTGGCGGCCAGCACGAAAAGGGTGGCGAGCACGGCCTCCACGATCAGGTCCGCGCCCGCGCAGGCGCCGATGGCGGCCGAGCCCCAGAGCGTGGCGGCCGTGTTCAGTCCGCGCACATGGCCTTCCTCGCGCATGATGACGCCCGCGCCCAGAAAGCCCACGCCCGACACCACATAAGCCACCACGCGTACGGCGCCGTCCGCGCCGGCGATGCGAAAGGCCATGTCCACGAAAATGGCCGCGCCCACGCACACCAGCACATTGGTGCGCAGGCCGGCCGTGCGCTGGCGGTACTGCCGCTCGAAGCCCACGATGCCGCCCATCAGGAAGGCGACGGTCAGGCTGACCAGGGTGTTGAGGATCTCGTCCGGATTGATGGTCTGAAATGCGTGCATGGCGTCCTCCTGACGATGATCTGCGGCAGTCCGGACAGATAATAAGTCAGTTTGATGTCGTGTTCATGACCGTGTGCCGTCGCGCGGCGCCTCAGCGGAACTCGAAATGCTCCTTGTGCAGCGTCCAGGAACCCGGCGGCAGGGTTTGCTTGAGCGCCTGCTGCAATTGACGGCCCATGGCCGCCGGGCCGCAGAACCAGACGTGCAGCGGCTTGCCGGCCTGGAACAGCTTGAGGACTTCCTGCGCCGTCCAGCGGCGGCCTTCGGCATAGATGTCCAGGCGCACATCGGGATGGGCGGCTGCTGCATCTTTCAGTGCTTCGGCCAAGGGATCGTCGGGGCGCCGGCAGGCGTATTGCAGCCAGGCCTGGGGTGCGTGGCCGTCCTGGTGGACCTGTCCCAGCCAGGACAGGAAGGGCGTGGCGCCCACGCCCGCGCCTATCCAGACGTGCACGGCGCCGTCGTCATGGTCGGGAGGCACGAAGCGGCCGTAGGGCCCGTCCAGCTCCACGGCCTGTCCTGGCTGCAGGCGTCCGGGCAGGCCTCGCGTCCAGTCGCCCAGCTGCTTGATGTGGAAACGGACGATGTGATCGCCGCGGTCCGCGTCGGACAGGGTGAAGGGGTGGGATTCCTGATCGCCGGCCAGGCGCAGGAAGGCGAATTGCCCGGCCTGGTGACCGGGCCAGGAGTCGTCCATGCGGCATTGCAGTTCCAGCACGTCGCCGCGCAGCGTACAGGACTGCACCGTGCCCGCATGAGGGTAGGCGGGCCGCAGATCGCGCGCCAGCTGCACCAGCGCGGCGACCGTGCCGGCCGCCATGGTCAGCGCCAGCAGCCAGCCGCCCGGACCGCTCCAGTAGCCGGGCGGGGTCAGCACCACGCCGTGGAACACCAGCAGCAGGTAGGCCAGAGGCATGAAGCGGTGCAGCCAGTACCAGCGCTTGTAGGAGACTGTGCGGCGCGCCAGCGTGATGATCAGCATCAGGACCAGGGCGTAGAAGGTCCATTCGCCCACGGTCTTGGCGTAGGGCTTGAGCAGGCTGACCCATTCGGGCACGGGCGTCTTGGCCAGCCTGCCCGTGGTGCCGATGGCGGCGCTGATCACGGGCTTGGATTGCTTGGCCAGCCAGTGGGCCAGGCTCAGGAGGATGGCGATGATGCCCAGCCACTTGTGCAGTCCGTAGGCCTTGTCCATGCCGCCCAGCCAGGGTTCCAGGCGACGGGGGCGCAAGGCCAGGATCATGATGGCCGTCATGGCGCCCAGCGCCAGGATGCCGGTCAGCAGCATGCCTTCCTGGCGCATCACCCACAGTCCGTCTCCCGGCGGCGACGGGGACAGCCACAGGGCTTCCACGGCCCAGATCAGGAAGAAGGCGGATAGTACGAGAAGAATGGGGCGGCGCATGACAGGGATCCGGTTTGAACAGGAGGCCGGTCGCCGCAGGGCACGGGAGAAAGTAGGCGCACGCGCGCTGCAGCGGCCATGTCTTCAATGATAGAGCACTGCTTGCCGCTTGAAATGTTCGGGATTCAGGGTGTCTTGAGCAGGCTCAAGAAAGCGCCGATTTCCCGGCCCGCGCAGGGCCGGGGCAGGAGGGATCAGACCAGCAGCGTGGCCAGGTCCAGCAGGGCGCCGTCCTGCTGGGGGCGGCCTATCAGTTGCAGGCCCAGGGGAAGAGGGCCGTGCGGCGCCGGAGCGGGCAGGCTCAGGGTGGGCCAGCCCAGCAGCGACCAGGGGCGGTTCAGCACGGAGGAGCCGGTGCTGTGCAGGCCTTGCGGAGCGGGGCCGGGCGCGGCGGGCGTCAGCAGGGCGTCGTAGTCGCCGTAGCGTTGTTCCCATTCGCGCTGCAGAAGGCGGCGCCGGGCCTGCCAGTCGTGATAGTCCAGCGGATCCAGGGCCAGGCCCTTGCGCACCGCATCGACCGTCACCGGCCTCAGTGCGTCCGGCGCGGCCTGCCAGACGGGCAGCAGGCTGCGAGCCATTTCATAGAGCATGATGCGGCCGTGCAGCTCCAGCAATTCGTGCAGCTGGGGATCCGGCGCCAGGCGCTGGATCACCGCTCCTTGCCTCTCCAGATGCAGGCAGCCCTGGTCCAGGGCCTGCAGGGCGGCGGGCTCGATCGGCCCCAGTTCCTGTCCGCTCAGCACGGCGATGCGGGGCGAACGGGGCGCCACGGGCGCCGGCAAGGGCTGCAGCACCGATGCCACGCGCCGCAGCAGGGGCAGGTCGCGGCTGAAGCAGCCTATGGTGTCCAGGCTGTCGCACAGCAGGAACAGGCCGCCGCGATGCACGGCGCCGAAGCTGGGCTTGTAGCCCAGCACGCCGGTGAAGGCTGCCGGACGCATCATGGAGCCGCCGGTCTGGGTGCCCAGCGCGAAGTCCGCCATGCCGGCGGCCACGGCGGCGGCCGAGCCGCTGGAGGAACCGCCCGGCGTGTGTTCGAGGTTCAGGGGATTGCGGGTCGGGCCGGGCGCCGCGTAGGCGAACTCGGCCGTGACGGTCTTGCCCAGGGGAACGGCGCCGGCCCGGCGCAGCAGGGCCACACAGGCGGCGTCGCGCTCGGCCGGCAGTGCATGGGGCAGCTTGGCGCCATAGCGCGTGGGCATGCCTTTAACGTCCATCACGTCCTTCACGCCGAAGGTGACGCCGGACAAGGGGCCGTCCGAGGAGCCGGGAAGGCGGTCGGCAGGCTCGGCCAGCCAGGCCCAGGCCTTGATGGCCTGGTCCTGGTCGGCCAGTGTTTGCTGCTTGGAAGTCATGAAGCTATGCCGGAACGCTTACTGGATGGAAATGTTCTGCTCGGCGATCAGTTTCCCCCAGCGCTCGCTCTCCTGCTGGATGAATGCGGCGAATTCCTCCGGCGTTCCGCCCACGACTTCAGCGCCCTGCGATTCCACGATCTTGCGGTAGCCCTCGTCCTGCAAGGCTTTGTTGACGGCCTGGTTCAGCTTTTCCACGATGTCGGCGGGCAAGCCGGCGGGGGCCACCACGCCGAACCAGTTGGAGGCCACCAGGTCCACGCCCTGCTCCTTGAAGGTAGGCGTGTCGGGCAGGGCCTTGACGCGTTCTTCGGAGGTCACGCCCAGGATGCGCAGGCGCGGCGCGTCGGCCTGCATGTGCGGCAGGAACAGGCTGGCCAGCTCCAGGTAGAAGGAGATGTTGCCGGCCAGCAAGTCGTTGGAGGCGGGGGCGCCGCCGCGGTAGGGGACGTGCACGGCATCGAAGCCGGCGGTGCTCTTGAACTGTTCGGTCAGCAGGTGCGAGGCCCCGCCCGCGCCGGTGGAGGCGTAGTCCAGCTTGTTGGGGTTCTGCTTGCCGTCCTGGATCAGGTCGGCCAGCTTCTTGTAGGGCGAGGCGCTGTTCACGCCCAGCGCCAGGGCGCCACGCTCGATCAGGGCGATGGGCTGCAGGTCCTGCTGCGGATCGAAAGGCAGGTTGCTGCCGTACAGGGCCTTGTTCACGGACATGGGGCCGAAGTTGCCCAGGCCTATCGTGTAGCCGTCGGGCTTGGCGCGGGCAATCATGCTGGTGCCGATATTGCCGCTGGCGCCGGGCTTGTTCTCGACCACGATGGTCACGCCCAGCGTTTCGCTCATCTTCTGGGCCAGCTGGCGCGAACGGGTGTCGGAGCTGCCGCCCGCGGCGTAAGGCACCACGAAGGTGATGGGCTGCGATGGGTAGGCGGCCTGGGCCGAAGCGGCCGCGGGGGCGAGCAAGGCGGCCGACAGCAGGCCTGCCAGCCAAGCGGCGCGACGGGTGAATGGGATCATGTTCATCTCCTGCGATGGGCTGGTTTGCGCGTCATGGCGCGTCGGCCGGCCCCGTTGTTCATATGATTCAGGGGCCATGGTAGAGATGTAAAATTATGTTGTCTAATATTAAAAATAATCAAAATTGATATCTTCAAAGACTTAATTGGAGGCGATATGCTGGATTCGAAACTGGCGGACATGTTCATGGTGGTGGCCGAGGAACTGCACTTCGGCCGCGCCGCCCAGCGCCTGTTCATGACGCAGCCGCCGCTCAGCCAGGCCATCCGGCGTCTGGAAGAGCAGGTGGGCGCCACCTTGTTCATGCGCACCACCCGTTCGGTGCGCCTGACGGCCGCGGGCGAAGAACTGCAGCGCCGCCTGCGCCTGATCGGCGCCGAGCTGGAACAGACCGTGCAGGCCGTGCAGCAGGTTCATCGCGGCGAAACCGGCTTGTTGCGCATCGCCTTGACGCCCAGCAGCGCCTATGCGGGGGTGTCGCGGCACCTGTACTGTTTCCGCCAGGCCTATCCCCAAGTGGACATGCAGGTGCACGAAATGAATTCCAGCGACATGCCTGCCGCCTTGTACGAGCGGCGGGTGGACGTGGCCCTGATACGCCCGTCCTTCGCCGTGCCGGATCTGAATCCGCGACTGGTGGAATCCGAGCCCATGAGGTTCGTGCTGCGGCGCGACGATCCGCGCGCCGCGTTGCATGCGCAGGGGCTGACGCTGGCGCAGGCCTTCTCCTATGAACTGGTGTCATATTCGCGCCAGAAATCGCGTTACTTTCATCTGCTCTTGCAGCGCATGCTGCAGCGCTCCGGCTGCCTGCCCCGCTTCGTGCAGGAAAGCCTGGTGCCCACCGTGCTGACCCTGGTGGAGGCCGGCATCGCGCCCGCGCTGGTGCCGGCGTCGCTGGCGCGCCTGCGCACCGACACCCTGGTCTATCTGCCCCTGCTGGATGCGGGCGATATCGCGGCCGAGCTGATGAGCGCCTATGTCTCGGACAACCCCAATCCGGCAGTCGCCAATTTCCTGGCCGTGCTGGAGCGCAATCGATCAGTCCGTGCGGCGTGAGGCCATCCAGTCGCGGATGGACCGGCCCGTCTTCTGGCGGAACAGGCGCGAGAGCGCGGAGGGGTTGGCGTAGCCCAGGTCGATGGCGATGCGCTTGGCAGACTGGCCCTGTCCCAGCCGCTGGCAGGCCAGGGCCAGGCGCCATTGGGCCAGATAGTCGGCGGGCGTGTCGCCGACCCAGTGCTTGAACTGCGCGGCAAAAGCGCTGCGCGACAGGCCCGCTTCCCGGGCCAGGGACTGTACCGTCCAGTTGCGCCCGGGATCCGCCTGGATGGCCAGCAGGGCGCGCGCGACCGGCGGATGCGACAGCCCGCGGAACAGGCCCACGGGGATGGCGCAGCGGTCGGGATGGTCGAACAGCCAGCGCAGCAGCTGCAGCAGCACGATCTCGAACAGTCGGTCGGCCAGCAATCGGTGTCCGCAGCGCACGGACTCGGTTTCGGCGAACAGCAGCTCCAGCGCCTGCCGCAGGCCGGGAATGTCGTCCAGCGGCACCACGATCAGGTCGGGCAGGGAACGGGCCAGGGGATGCTGCTCGCCGCCGTCGAAGTCCAGCGTGGCGCAGGTGAAGTCCGAGCCGTCCTGCGGCGGGTTGTGGAAAGCGTGCTCCAGCGGGCGGGGGTAGAAGATCAGGCTGGGCCGCTCGATCCGCAGGGTCCGGGGCAAGGGATCGCGCGCGTCATGGCGCACGGTGAGCTCGCCGCGCCGCAGGATGTGCAGGAAGGCCCGGCCCGGCTGGGCGGCAAAGCGCGTCACGCCGCACAGGGGGCCGTTATGGAACAGGTGGGCGCGCACGCGGAATTGTTCCAGCAGCAGCGAGAGTCGGTCCAGATTCATGATGCCCCAGTCCTTGGATGGAAAGATAACTTCTATGGATGGATGTTATCCAATGGTCTCGAATTTGGCGAGACACTGTTTCCAGTCCATCCGGACGTCTTTCCGGGCCGCCGGCCCGCTTTACCAGGAGAACATCATGTCCCGTCTGTCTTTGCCCGAGCCCGCCCAGGCCCCTGCCGCCAGCCAGCCCGCCTTGCAGGACATCCAGAAAGCATTCGGCGCCGTGCCCGCCATGTTCCGCACGGTTTCCCTGTCGCCCGCCGCTCTGCGCAGCATGTGGGGCTCGTTCGGCGCGCTGGGCAGCGGCACCCTGGGCGCCAGGCTGGGCGAGCAACTGGCCGTGGCCATCGCCGACCGCAACCGGTGCGAATATTGCCTGGCTGCGCACACCGCCCTGGGCGGCAAGGCCGGGCTCAGCGAGGAAACGCTGGCCAAGGCCCAGAAAGGCCAGTCCGACGACCCGCGCACCGCGGCCGCGCTGGCCTTCGTGCTCAAGCTGGTCGACAAGCGCGGCCAGGTATCCGAGGCCGACGTGCAGGCCGTGCGCCAGGCCGGTTTCGATGAAGGCCAGGTGGTGGAGCTGATCGCCGTGACGGCGCTGAACCTGTTCACCAACTACGTGAACGTGGCGCTGGACGTGCCGGTGGACTTCAAGGCCGTGGAACTGACGGCCTGAACGCTATACGACGGCCCGCCCTGGCGCGGGCCGGCAGCCTTTCCGGGCGCAGGTCGTCCTGCCGGGCCGGCGGCGCCCAGGCTCAGAACTGATACGCAATGCTCAGCGAACCCTCCGCGGCATTGCGTTTTTCCACCAGCGGGCTGTCCTTGGTCTTGCCGGCCAGGGACTGCATGCCCACGCTCAGGGAGGCGTTCCAGCGCGGGGCGAACTGATGGCTCAGGGTCGCCGATACTCCATAGGAACGCATGCCGCCCTTCAGCTCGTACGGCGTCAGCTGTCCGCCGCTGGCCAGGGCTTCGGCCTGGGTCACGCCGAACCAGGTATTCATGGCTTTCTTGCTGCTCCAGTGGGCGTTGGCTTCGAAGCTCAGCGAGGTGTCGCCCGAGGCCGATTCCCAGACCTGGTAGGACAGGTCCAGCAGGGCGCCGCTGCCGTATTGGCGCTTGAAGGCCTGGTAGTAGGTCAAGCCCACGCCGAAACGGCCTATTTGATATTCCGTGAACACGCCGCCCACGCCGTGGTTCTTGATTTCCTCGGTGCCGAACAGGCGATCGCCGTCTTTCTCCTTGCGCCCGCCTTGCAGGCCGACGAAGACGCCGGTCGTCCATTCGGGGGTGATGCTGTATTGCAGGCCGGCGGCCGGACCGTTGCCTTTGCCGCCGATGAACCAGTTCTCGCCGCTGATGCTCAGGACGGGGAAGGGGCTGAATTCGTACTTGCTGGCGCCTTCATATTTCGGGGCATAGCCCACGCCGGCGCCGAGGCTGAAATCGGCCGCATGGGCCGCGCCGGCGCAGGAGGCGGCCAGCAGGGCGGCAAGGACTCGCAGGCGGGGCAGGGGGAGGGGAGAGGTGGTCACGAGACGTCATCCTATGGTTGATTCTGGAAAGCAGGAGGGCGTTGCAGATGAACGCAGGCTGAATGTAGCCAGCCGTCCGTGAAACAGCCGTCAAGGCTGCCGGCGCGCAGGCTGCGCCCGGCGCGCGCTTTGATTAGAATCAGTCCATAGGGGCCGCCAGGCCCGGATCGTCGCAAGCCCGTTTCGTCTTGTCCGGAGAGTGAGCATCATGCCTTTGCGCCAGCCCTGTCCTCCCGGCGCCTGTGAATGCCAGCGCGAACTGCTGCTGGAGCAGGCCGGCCAGGATATGCGCATCCTGCAATTGACGCGTGAAGAGGAAAAAAAGCTGCTGGCGCGGCTGGAAGCCCTGCGCAGCCTGGACGACCTGCGTCACATGCAGCAAAGGCTCAAGGATCTGCTGGGGGTGGAGCTGCGCGTGGAGATCGGCGCGGCGGAGGTGCGCACCGTGCGCGGCTTGACGATAGAGCTGCAGCCCATGCCGGGGCTGTGCCGCAAGACGCGGCAGACCGTGCCCGCCGCCGTGCGGCGCGGGCTGGAGGCCAATGTGCAGATCGTCTTCGATCTCTTGAACGAAAACGATCTGCTGGGCGGGCTTTAGGAAGCGAAGGACGTCAACGGGACTGGAGCCGGCGGGTCCAGTGCTCCAGGGCCAGCAATTGCTTGCGGATGTAGCCTTCGGTGGCTTCGTCGTGCAGTTCGCCCTGGTCGTTGATCAGGTTCTGCGCGGTCGGGATCATGATTTCCGGCTGGTTCAGGGGATGCACGTTCAGGAAGACCAGGGTCTGGCGCAAGTGATACTGGGCCCGGGCCGTACCCAGGCGTCCGGCGCTGGCGCCCATGATGGCCGCGGGCTTGTGGGCGAAAGGCTGGTCCGCGCCACGCGAAGCCCAGTCGATGGCGTTCTTCAGGACGCCGGGCATGGAGTAGTTGTATTCGGGCGTGACGAACAGCAGCGCGTCGGCCTGGGCGATCTGCTGGCGCAGGCGCTGGACCGGCTCCGGGAAACCTTGCTGAAAGACGTCATCGTCGTACAGGGGGATGTCGCCGATCCGAGCATGGGTGAATTGCATGTGCTCGGGCGCCAGGCGTTCGGCGCAGCGCAGCAGGGCGGCATTGAAGGAATGCTTGCGCAGGCTGCCGCAAATTCCCAGGACCTTGATGGTTTCCAGTTGACTCATGATATGGACTCCGTGTCTATGGCGTGCAATGTGTGTGGGCGGATCGGTTTGGCTGCCGCGGGCGAGACGCCAGTGTATAGGGCGCGCGATCGGGCGTCACCGGGTGTTCAGATCGGCCCGTGGTCGATGTCGCTCAGAGGCTGGTTGACGTCGAACAGGCGGCCGTCCACGCCTTCTATGCCGAAACTGTTCAGCCGCCGCGTGTGCATGTCCAGGTAGGCCAGGGCATTGGCACGGTCGGTGAACAGGTAGACCCCGCCGGCTTTGCGTTCGGCCTGGTTCTCGGTCCAGATCTTCCAGATCAGGCCCGGCTCCCGGGCGATGGATTCGGCCAGCTCGCGCATGGCGGCGCTCATGTCCGCGCCCCAGGGGCCGGTGTAGGGAAAATCGACATACAGCAGCGTGCTCATGCGAGCCTCCATTGAAAACAGGTCCTGTTCATCTTACTCTTGTCGGCTTGCGGCGGCAGTGCGTCTTCTTTACGCGGATTCGACGCGCCGTACAACAGACTGGATCCGGTTTTCAAGGAGCGTTGACCCATGCGTTGCCTGATTGTGCTGGCCCACCCCGTGCGGCATAGTCTCTGTCATCACCTTGCCGGCGTGGCCTTTGTCCATACCGGCGATCTGGCCTCCATGCGGCCGCCCCTGGAGCGGTGGCCCGCGGCCTGAAGGAGGCGTATAGTTTTCGTTTTGCCGTCGGCTTGCGAAAACTTCATGTCCTGGTCCGCTTTACTGCTGGTGATCGTCGCCGCGTTCATCCATGCGAGCTGGAATCTCCTGTCCAAGCGGGCCGCCTCGGCGGGGGCGCACTTCGTCTTCGCCTACTCGCTGTTCGCCATCCTGTTCTATTTCCCCGTCATGGTCTGGGTGCTCGTCACCCAGGGAAACATGCCCTGGAACACGGCCACGGTCGCCTGCCTGGTGCTCAGCTCCCTGCTTCACATGGGCTACAGCCTCAGCCTGCAGAAAGGCTATCAGGTGGCGGACCTGTCCGTGGTCTATCCCATCGCGCGCGGCACCGGGCCCATGCTGTCCTCGGTCGGCGCCTTCATCCTGCTGGGCGAGCCGGTGCGCCCGCTGGGCGTGCTGGGCATCCTGATGGTGGTGGCGGGCATCCTGCTGATCGCCACCCAGGGCCATTTGCGCCGCTTCCTGAATCCCGCCGCCTTGAAGGGCGTGCGCTGGGGCGTGCAGACCGGCCTGCTGATCGCCGGCTACACCGTGGTCGACGCCTATGGCGTCAAGGTGCTGCTGATCTCCCCCTTCCTGCTGGACTGGTTCAGCAATGTGCTGCGCGTGAGCATGCTCTCGCCCTACATCGCCCGGCAGGGACGGGCGGGCTTCGTCCGCCTCAAGCCCTATTGGAAGCTGGCTGCCGGCGTGGGGCTGCTCTCGCCCCTGTCCTACATCCTGGTGCTGCAGGCCCTGGGCATGGGCGCGCCGCTGTCCATGGTGGCCCCGGCCCGCGAGATGTCCATGATGGCCGGCGCCATCCTGGGCATGGTGGTGCTGCGCGAAAAGGTCAACGCCTGGCGCCTGCTGGGCTGCCTGGTCATGGTGGGCGGAGTGGTCGCCCTGACTTCCGGCCCTTCCGCCTGAGCCCCCCCTCTTGAAATACCACGCCCCGCCCCTATCTGCCTGAGATAGGGCGCGCTGAAGGCGCGTGGCATTCAACCATTCTTTGCTTCATCACCATGAGCCAGACCGACACTGCGAATATGTCCGAAACCCTGGGTTTCCAGGCTGAAGTCAAACAGCTGTTGCACCTGATGATCCACTCGCTGTACAGCAACAAGGAAATCTTCCTGCGCGAGCTGGTATCCAATGCGTCCGACGCCTGCGACAAGCTGCGCTTCGAAGCCCTCGACAATCCCGCCCTGCTGCAGGGCGACGCCGAGCTGCGCATCCGCGTGGATTTCGACAAGGAACAGCGCACCATCACCATCGCCGACAACGGCATCGGCATGTCGCGCGATGAAGCCATCGCCAACCTGGGCACCATTGCGCGTTCGGGCACCAAGGAGTTCTTTTCCCAACTGACCGGCGACAAGCAGAAGGACACGCAGCTCATCGGCCAGTTCGGCGTGGGCTTCTATTCGTCCTTCATCGTGGCCGACAAGGTCTCCGTGCTGACGCGCCGCGCCGGCCAGGACCAGGAAGCCGTGCTGTGGGAGTCGACCGGCGAAGGCGAATTCACCATTGCCGCCGCGGAAAAAGCCGAGCGAGGCACCACCATCACCCTGCACCTGCGCGAGGGCGAGGATGATTTCCTGGACGGCTGGCGCCTGCGCAACGTGCTGCGCCGCTATTCCGACCACATCTCCCTGCCTGTGCAGATGCGCAAGGAAGAGTGGGACGAGGACAAGAAGGAGCAGGTCAAGGGGGACGAGTGGGAAAGCGTCAACCAGGCAAGCGCCCTGTGGACGCGATCCAAGTCCGAGATCACCGACGAGCAGTACCAGGAGTTCTACAAGCACATCGCCCACGACTACGACAATCCCCTGGCCTGGACGCATAACCGCGTCGAAGGCCGCAGCGAATACACCCAACTGCTGTTCGTGCCCAAGCATGCGCCTTTCGACTTGTGGGACCGGGACGCGCGCCGCGGCGTGAAGCTGTACGTCAAGCGCGTCTTCATCATGGACGACGCCGAACAACTGCTGCCCGCCTACCTGCGCTTCGTGCGCGGGGTCATCGATTCGGCCGACCTGCCGCTGAACGTGTCGCGCGAAATCCTCCAGGAAAGCCGTGACGTGCGCGCCATCCGCGAAGGCAGCGCCAAGCGCGTGCTGTCCCTGCTGGAAGACCTGGCGGAGAACCAACCCGAACAATACGCCGAATTCTGGAGCCAGTTCGGCCAGGTCCTCAAGGAAGGCACGGGCGAGGACCTGGGCAATCAGGCGCGCATTGCCGCCTTGCTGCGCTTTGCTTCCACGCATCAGGAAGGCTCGGCCCAGACCGTGTCCTTTGCCGATTACATAGGCCGCATGAAGGAAGGCCAGGACAAGATCTACTACGTCACGGCCGATTCCTTCGCCGCCGCCGCGAACAGCCCGCACCTGGAAGTGTTCCGCAAGAAAGGCATCGAAGTGCTGCTGATGTCCGACCGCGTGGATGAATGGATGCTGTCCTACCTGCGTGAATTCGAGGGCAAGCCCCTGGTATCCGTGGCCAAGGGCGGCCTGGACCTGGACGCGCTGGCCGACGAAGAGGAAAAGAAGCATCAGGCCGAAGTGGCCGAGACCTTCAAGCCTCTGGTGGAGCGCCTGCAGGCCTCCCTGGGCGAGAAGGTCAAGGAAGTGCGCATCACGGCGCGCCTGGTGGATTCGCCTGCCTGCGTGGTGGTGGATGCCAACGAGCTCAGCCCGCACCTGCTGCGCATGCTGCAGGCGGCCGGCCAGCAGGCGCCGGAGGTCAAGCCCATACTGGAGATCAACCCCGACCATGAACTGATCGCCAAAGTGCAGGCTGCCGACGACGCCCAGTTCAGCGAATGGGCCTTGTTGCTGCTGGAGCAGGCCATGCTGGCTGAAGGCGCATCCCTGCAGGATCCCGCCAGCTTCGTCAAGCGCGTCAATCGACTGCTGCTGAATCTGTAAGACCCCGTCCGTCGTGACGGACCAGGCCCCGCTTCCTGAAAAGGGAGCGGGGCTTTTCCATGCTTGCGTGACAGGAGGACGCCGTGTTCAAGTGCTCAGCCCCTTCATCGCAGGGTTTGGAATTGACAAGGAACAAGAGTCGTTTTCATTCGCATTTTGATGCGTATCCGCAACATTTTCAGATAAGAAACAGCTTTCAAATACCTGAATTCAGGAAAACGTCAATTTCTGCTTGGGTTCGTTAATAAGAATGATTAACATTAGCGTCGCTAATACCAACCACACGCTTTAGACGCAAACATCTTCCATCACCCGGCTTTCGGCGTGTAAGGGGGGAGCTTTTGCCTTTAAAAAGCGGTATACCTATCCCGGAGCTGGTGATGTCCTTTATCTCTGCCCAGCCGCCTCGCCGATTTGCCGAGACGGTTTTATCCGCTGCTCTTTTCACGGCCCTGGCCAGCCCCGCCCTGGCCCAATCCGCCGACCCCGGCGTGACCGAACTGAAATCCATCCGTGTGCAGGGTTCCTCCGGCGCCAACGATATTGACGGCTTCCAGGCCCACAAGGCGCAATCGGTCAAGTTTTCCGAGTCCTTGCTGAACACGCCGCGCTCCATCACCGTGATTCCCGAAGAGGTCATCAAGGACCGCGGCGCTACCTCCCTGCAGGACGTGCTGCGCACGACGCCCGGCATCACGCTGGGTTCGGGCGAGGGCGGCACGCCCGTGGGCGATCGCCCCTTCATTCGCGGCTATGAAGCCAGTACCGACATCTTCATCGACGGCGTGCGCGACTATGCGCGCGGCTCGCACGAGACCTTCAACCTGGAGTCGGTGGAAGTGCTCAAGGGGCCCAGCTCGGCCTTTACTGGACGCGGCGGCACCGGCGGCAGCCTGAACCTGGTCACCAAGACGCCCAAGCTGAAGGACTTCTTCGAAGTGCAGGCCGGCTATGGCACCTCCGACCAGCACCGGTTCACGGCCGACGGCAACTATGCCTTTTCCGAAACGGGCGCCATCCGCCTGAACCTGATGCGCATGGGCGGGGACGTTCCCGGCCGCGACGGCGTCAAGATCGATCGCTGGGGCATCGCGCCTTCCATCGCTTTCGGCCTGGGCACGCCGACCCGCGTCACCCTGTCCTATTCCCGCCTGGAGAACAAGGACATGCCGGACCTGGGCTTTCCCTTCAAGAATGCCGCCAATCCCGGCCGCGACACGCCCCTGGAGGCGGACCGCGACAATTTCTACGGCCGTCGCAATGTGGACTTCCGCAAGTACACCGCGGATACCGCCTCGGCGGATATCGAGCACGACCTGAACGACCGCTTCACCGTGCGCAACGTGACGCGTTACAGCAAGACGCTGAACCACTACCTGATGACGCGCCCGTCCTTCGACAATTGCACGGCCGCTTCGGGCGGCGCCTGCGCGACCGAAGGCGAAGGCCTGCAGTTCCGCCGCGACGACCGCCTGAACTACCGCGTGTCCGAATCCCTGGTCAACCAGACCGACATCTACGGCAGCTTCAATACGGGCTCGCTCAAGCATGACATCGTGGCCGGCGTGGAATTCAGCAAGGAGGAAATCTCCAACAAGGCGATGACGGGCGGCCCGGGCCGCGACACGGATTCCTTCTACAACCCGAACCCCAACCGCGATTACAGCTACTCCCTGCAATACGGTCCCAAGACCAAGACCGGCGACATAAAAACGCGTTCGGCCTATGTCTTTGACACCATCACCATCAATGACCAGTGGATGGTGAACGGCGGCCTGCGTTTTGATCGTTTCGAAGCGGACAATACGAAGGACTCGCGCAAGGACGACATGTGGAACTACCAGTTGGGCGTGGTGTACAAGCCGGCGCCCAATGGATCCATCTACCTGAGCTACGGCACATCGTCCAATCCGACCGGCGAGAACCTGGGGCAGGCGGGTAACGCCGACGGCTCTGCGGGGGGAGCAGCCATACGCGAGCTGAAGCCTGAGCGCAGCCAGAGCTGGGAGCTGGGCACCAAGTGGGACGTGGCGGATGAGAAGCTGTCCCTGACGGCGGCCCTCTTCCAGACCGACAAGAAGGATGCGCGTTCCACCGATCCGCTGACGGGCGATGTGTCCCTGAGCGGCAGCAACCGGGTGCGCGGCCTGGAACTGGGCGCGGCCGGCGCCATCACGCCCAAGTGGAATATCTGGGCCGGCTACACCTACCTGGATCCCAAGATCAAGAAGTACCGCAATGGCGCCAACGTCTATGACGGCAATCAGATGAAGTTCATCGCCAAGCAGAGCTTCAACGTCTGGACGACCTACAAGGTCCTGCCCGAGCTGACGCTGGGCGCGGGCGCCACGTATGTGGGCAAGCGCTTCGTGGACGACGCCAATGAGTTGAAGCTGCCGTCCTACTGGCGTTACGATGCCATGGCGCGCTACGACGTGAACAAGAACATCGCCTTGCAGTTCAATGTGAACAACATCAGCAATGTGCGCATGTATGATGCTTCCCACGTCGGCATTTTCGCCAACGTGGGCCCCGGCCGCTCCTATATGCTGAATGCGACCTACCGCTTCGAGTAAGCACGTCGTTTCGATGTAGAGCGGGACGGGCCGCCTTTCGGGGCGGCCTGTCCTTTTTCGGGCCGGCCAAGGCCTTTTTCATATTTGTCCTGCAGGTGCCCCATGCTGATCACCATCCCCGATGTCCTGAACGTCGAACAGCTGCGTGAATGCCGCCAGGCGCTGGAGCAGGCGCAGTGGGAGGACGGGCGCAAGACGGCGGGCTACCTGGCCCAGCAGAGCAAGAGCAATCTGCAGCTGCCGCTGGATCATCCCATGGCCCGCCAGATGGGCGAATTCCTGATGCATGTGCTCGGCCAGCACAGCGGCTTCATCGCCGCCGCCCTGCCGCTGCGCATGCTGCCGCCGCGCTTCAACCGCTACGAGGGCGGGGGACAGTACGGCAATCACATCGACAACGCCATCTTTACCGTGCCGGGCACCAGCCAGCGCTTGCGCACGGACGTGTCCACGACGTTGTTCTTCAGTGATCCGGACGAATATGAAGGCGGCGAGCTGATCATCGAAGACGTCTATGGAAGCCAGTCGGTCAAGCTGCCCGCCGGGCACATGGTGGTCTACCCGGGCACCAGCCTGCACCGTGTCGAGCCGGTCACCAAAGGTACGCGCTACGCGTCTTTCTTCTGGACGCAGAGCATGGTGCGTCACGCGCACCAGCGCAAGCTGCTCTGGGAGCTGGACCAGAGCATCCAGCAGCTGGCCGGGCAGGGGGCCGACCCGCAGGAGCTGTCCCGCCTGACCGGCATCTACCATAATCTGCTGCGCGAATGGAGCGACGTCTGATCCACTGGAGCCTGAAGACCATGCCGCAAGACCGTCTCCCGCCTCTGGCCAGCATACCCGCCGACATCGCCAGCCTGGCCGACTACGAACCTTATGCCCGTGAGCGCATGACGCCAGGCGCCTGGGCTTACATCAGCGGCGGTGCGGCGGACGAGCTGACTGTGCGGGACAATCTGGACAGTTACCGCCGCTGGAAGCTGTGGCCGGCGGCGCTGGGCCAGTTCGACCAGCCCTCGACGCGGCTGGAGCTGCTGGGCCAGAGTCTGGCCTACCCCGTTCTGCTCGCGCCCGTGGCCTACCAGCGCCTGGCGCATCCCCAGGGTGAGCTGGCCAGCGTGCTGGGGGCGGGCGCCATGGGCGCGGTCAGCATCATCAGCATGGAGGCCAGCCATTCTTTCGAGGATATCGCCGCCCATGCCCACGCGCCCTTGTGGGCGCAGTGGTACTGGCATGCGGATCGCGATTTCATGCTGGAGCTGCTGCGCAGGGTGGAAGCGGCGGGCTACCGGGCACTGGTGTTCACGGTGGACGCCGCCGTCAACGGCGTGCGCAATCGCGAGCAGCGCGCCGGCTTCGTCTTGCCGCCGGATATCGAGGCCGTGAATCTGCGCGGCGCCGGCACGCTGGGCGCGGTGCTGGGGGCGGCCGGCAGCAGCCCGCTGTTCGGCAGCGGCCTGCTGGATCGGGCCCCGACCTGGGACGATCTGGCGTGGCTGGCGCGGGAAAGCCGCCTGCCGGTGCTGGTCAAAGGCGTGATGCGGCCCAGGGACGCCGTACGGGCGCTGGAGAGCGGCGCGGCCGGCGTGGTGGTGTCCAATCACGGCGGCCGCAACCTGGATGGCGCGCCCACGGCCCTGGATGTGCTGGCGCAGGTGTGCCAAGCCGTCCAGGGACGCGCGCCGGTCCTGATGGACGGCGGCATACGGCGCGGAACGGACGTGCTCAAGGCCCTGGCGCTGGGCGCCAAGGCGGTGCTGGTGGGCCGACCTTATGTCTACGGCCTGGCGGCCGCGGGCGCGGCCGGGGTGGCCCATGTCCTGCACATTCTGCGGGCGGAGCTGGAAGTGGCCATGGCCTTGACGGGCTGCAACGATCTGGCAGCCATCGGGCCGGACGTGCTCTACCGGTCCTGAGCGCCCTCGGGCAGGGCGGCCGCCGGCCAGCCGTGCTCGCGCGCCAGGCGGCGCCAGTCGAAGTGCGGGCCGGGGTCGGTCTTGCGGCCGGGCGCGATGTGTTCGTGGCCGCGCACGTGGCGCAGGCTGTGCCGCATGCGCAGGGCGCGGCTCAGGCGCGCCAGTTCCCGGTATTGCGCTTCCGTGAAGGGCACGAAGTCGCTGCCTTCCAGTTCTATGCCGATGGAAAAGTCATTGCAGCGTTCGCGTTCCTGAAAGCGGGAGACGCCGGCGTGCCAGGCGCGCCGCGTGGTGGGCACGAACTGGATGATGTGGCCGTTGCGCTGGATCAGGAAATGCGCCGACACGTTCAGCTCGCGTATGTTCTCGAACCAGGGATGGGCGCTGAAGTCCAGGCGGTTCTGGAAGAAGTCGCGGATGTAGGGGCCGCCGAACTCGTTGGGCGGCAGGCTGATGTTGTGCAGCACGAGCAGCGTCGGGGTGTCGCCTTCGGGCCGCTCGTCGTGGTTGGGCGAGAGCGCGCGCGTCACGTTGGCGTGGGGCATCAGCCAGCCCTGCCGGTCCAGGTCGTAGGCGTGGTGCATGCGGGCCATGGCGTTCTATTGACGCGGACCGCGCTTGGCATGCTCCAGGCTGCACCAGGTGTGATGGTTGCTCATCAGCGCCTCGGAGCGGGGCAGGTGTATGCCGCAGTGGGCGCAGCGCACCATGGGTTCGGTGCCGCCGCGCGCGCGCGGCGGGCGCATGGCGGGGTTGGGCGGGTTCTTCTTGCGGGCCTTGTTTTGCGACACGATGCGGGCAATGATCATGCCCGCCAGAATGACGATCACCCAGAATAACGCTTTACCCAATTGTCCCTCGCTGCAGAATCACTTCCAGCACGAAACGGCTGCCCGTGTAGGCCAGGAGCAGGAAGGCAAAGCCCGCCAGCGTCCAGCGCAAGGCGATGCGGCCGCGCCATCCGTACTGTTTTCGTCCCCATAATAAGCCACCAAATGTAACCCAGGACAGCAGGGTGAAGATGGTTTTGTGGTCAGCAGGCAGCAATTTGCCGTCCACGGCCAGGGAAACGGCGGCGCCGCTCAGGATGGTCAGGGTCAGGATGAAGAAGGAGACCCGAATCAGGCGAAACAGCAATTCCTCCTGGACCAGCAGGGGCGGCATGGTGTCCAGGGCGCGGCTGAGCAGGCCGCGATGCTCTTCCTGCTGGATGGGGCGGTGCAGCTGGCGGTCCAGCGCGGTCATCAGGATGGCGTGCAGGGCGGCCACCGTGCTCAGGCCGTAGGCCACCAGGGCGATCATCAGGTGGATGCGCAGCCACTCGTTACCGGCATGGTTGACGATGTGGCCTTGCGGAAAAGCGATGGCCAGCAGGCTGACCACCGTGGCCGCAGGCAGTAGAATCAGCAGCAGGCTGTCCAGCCGCAGATACAGGCTCTGGAACCAGAAGACCACCATGCCCAGCCATATGGCGGCCGACAGCGCCAGCGCCCAGCTCAGGTGCAGGCCGTGCGGCAGCACGATGGTCAGCAGCAGGCCCGCGCCGTGCACGATGATGGCGCACAGCAGCGCGATCCGGCTGGGCGCGTTCAGCGCCGTGCGGGCGCTGCCTTGTGTCAGCGGACGCCACAGCGAGATCGAAAGCACGATGTATGCCAGCGCGGCGAGCAAGTGAAATACAATACTTGCAGACATAAGTCCCGGATTTCCTGAAAGACAGTACGGGGCGTACCCCAAGCGGCCATTTTATTCTTATTCGTAGACCACACGATAACCTAGTTTAAGCGAACCCACCCCTATGTTTGAAAATCTGACCCAGCGTATGTCCCGCGTGGTGAAAACCATGCGCGGACAGGCTCGCCTGACCGAGTCCAACACCCAGGACATGCTGCGGGAAGTCCGCCTGGCCCTGCTGGAGGCCGATGTGGCGTTGCCCGTGGTGCGCGACTTCGTGGCGCGGGTCAAGGAGAAGGCGCTGGGCCTGGAGGTGGCCGACAGCCTGAACCCCGGCCAGGCGCTGGTGGGCGTGGTCCACCAGGAACTGACCGCCCTGATGGGCGGGGACCTGGGCGAGGCCGCCAGCGAACTGTCGCTGGCCGCGCAGCCGCCGGCCGTCATCCTGATGGCGGGCCTGCAGGGCGCCGGCAAGACCACCACCACCGGCAAGCTGGCCAAGTGGCTGTCCGAAGGCGGGCACATCCAGCATGGCCGCAAGACGGGCAAGAAAAAGGTGCTGGTGGTCAGCGCCGACGTGTATCGCCCGGCCGCCATCGAACAGCTCAAGACCGTGGCGGGGCAGGTCGGCGTGGAGTTCCTGCCGTCCGACCCCAGCCAGAAGCCCGAGGACATCGCCCGCAACGCGCTGGACCATGCCAAGCGCCACCACTTCGACGTGCTGATCGTCGACACGGCCGGCCGCCTGGGCGTGGACGAGGCCATGATGCGCGAGATCCGCGCCCTGTACGATCTGCTGACTCCCATCGAGACCTTGTTCGTGGTCGACGCCATGCAGGGCCAGGACGCGGTCAATGTGGCCAAGGCCTTTGCGGACGCCCTGCCGCTGACCGGCGTGGTGCTGACCAAGCTGGACGGCGACGCGCGCGGCGGTGCGGCCCTGTCGGTACGCCACGTCACGGGCAAGCCCCTGAAGTTCGTGGGCGTGTCCGAGAAACTGGACGGCCTGGAGCCCTTCCACCCCGAGCGCATGGCCCAGCGCGTGCTGGGCATGGGCGATATCGTGTCCCTGGTGGAGCAGGCCCAGCGCAATATCGACATTGCCGAAGCCCAGAAGATCACCGACAAGATCAAGTCCGGCGACAAGTTCGACCTGAACGATTTCCGCGATCAGCTGCAACAGGTCAAGAAGCTGGGCGACATGGGCTCCCTGCTGGAGAAGCTGCCCGCCCAGTTCTCCCAGGCGGCCGCCCAGTTGCAGGGCGGGCAGGCCGAACAGCAGCTGCGCCGCACCGAAGGCATCCTGAATTCCATGACGCCGGCCGAACGCGCCAAGCCCGAGCTGCTCAAGGCCTCGCGCAAGCGCCGCATCGCCGCCGGCTCGGGCGTCACGGTGCAGGAGGTCAATCGCCTGCTCAATCAGTTCGAGCAGATGCAGGGCATGATGAAGCAGATGAAGAAAGGCGGCATGGCCAAGATGATGCGCGGCCTGGGCGGCATGGGCGCGCTCAAGGGCCTGGCCAAGAACGGCTTCAAGGGTTTTCGCTGACCCGTAGACGCCTTGACGCAAAAACGCCCGCGGAAGCGGGCGTTTTTTCTTGCGGGAAACCGTGGTCTTACAGCGCGGGGATGCGCAGCACCTGGCCGGGGTAGATCTTGTCGGGGTGGCTCAGCATGGGCTTGTTGGCCTCGAAGATCACGTTGTACTTGGCGCCGTTGGCCTTGCCGTAGTGCGCTTCGGCGATCTTCCACAGTGTGTCGCCCTTTTGCACGGTGTACATGGTGGCTTCGGGGGCGGGCTGCGCGACGCTCAACTGGTTGTCCACCTGGGAGACGCCCAGCGTGTTGCCCAGGGCCAGTACGATTTTCTCGGCCTGTTCCGTCGAGGCCGCCTGGCCGCTGACGGTGACCTTGTCGCCGTCCACGGCGATGTTCAGACCTTCAGCGGACAGTTGGTGCTTGTCCAGTTCTTTCCGGAGTTCGTCGGCGGTGGCGGCCTTGGCTTCGTTGGCGCCGAAAATCTTTTCACCGACTTCTTTTAGAAAACTGAATACGCCCATTGTTCTGCTCCTAAGTAAGGGTGGTGTCTGGTCGGCCGCCTGTCGGCGCCGACCTGTCCATTATGCCCGTTCCTTGGGAGCGTCGCTCTGCGCGAATGTCAGCAATTGTGCATTTTCGCCCTGGAGAATCAGCCTCCGCCCACGGCCACCACGATTTCGATCGTGTCCGAGTCCTTGATGGCGGTGGTGGCGTGCTGGCTTTTGGGCACGATGTCGCCGTTCAGCTCCACGGCGATGCGCTTGTTCTCGTAGCCCAGCTGGGCGATCAGTGCGGAGATGGTGTCGGTGTTCGACAAGGTCTTGTTCTGGCCGTTCAGGGTGATGTTCATGGCTGTCTCTGGTCGTGCCCGGCATCGATCCGGGAGCAAGTGTTTCAGGTGGCGAACTTCCGGGTAGCATTCAGCAGTTGCGCCAGGATACCCGGTTCGTCGTAGGCATGGCCGGCATCGGGCACCATGTGGAATTCGGCTTGCGGCCAGGCGCGGTGCAGTTCCCAGGCGGTGCGGGCGGGCGTGCAGACATCATAGCGTCCTTGTACGATCACGCCGGGAATCCCGTGCAGGCGATGGGCGTTTTTCAGAAGCTGGTCCGGCTCCAGGAAGCCGTGGTGCATGAAGTAGTGATTCTCGATGCGTGCAAAAGCCAGCGCCGTCTTGTCGGTGGAGTGCGAGTCCATGTGCGCCTGGCTGGGCAGCAGGGTAATGGTGCTGCTTTCCCACTGGGACCAGGCATGGGCGGCGCGCATCTGCTCGGCCGGGTCGGCGCCGGTCAGGCGCCTGTGGTAGGCCGTGATCAGGTCGTGGCGCTCGTTCTCGGGGATGGGCGCAAGGTAGCGCTCCCACAAGTCGGGGAAGAGCTGCGAGGCGCCTTCCTGGTAGAACCAGCGCAGTTCTTGCGGACGGGCCATGAAGATGCCGCGCACGACCAGTTCGCTGACGTGTTCGGGATGGGTCTGGGCATAGGCCAGCGCCAGCGTGGAGCCCCAGGAGCCGCCAAAGAGCAGCGCCTTGTCGGCCTTGAGCTTTTCCTGGCGCAGGCGCTCGATGTCGGCCACCAGGTGCCAGGTGGTATTGTCTTCCAGGCTGGCGTGCGGGTAGGAGCGCCCGCAGCCGCGCTGGTCGAACAGCAGCACATTGTATTTCTGCGGGTCGAACAGGCGGCGATGATCGACCGAACAGCCCGAGCCCGGGCCGCCGTGCAGGAAGATGGCCGGCTTGCCCTTCGGATTGCCGCAGAGCTCCCAGTAGATGTGATGGCCGTCGTCCGTATGCAGCATCCCTTGGGCATAGGGCTCGATAGGAGGATACAGGCGCGCGTTCATGCCTCTTTCCTGGGCCAGGTGAGTTCAGGGGCGGGTACGTCGTTGCGGGTGAAGATCAGGTCCCAGACGCCGTGGCCCAGGCGCAGCCCGCGGTTCTCGAACTTGGTCAGCGGACGGAAGTCGGGGCGCGGCGCATAGGCTTCGTGGGTATTGCTCAGCATGGGCTCGGCCGACAGCACCTCGAGCATCTGCTCGGCGTAGTTCTCCCAGTCCGTGGCGCAATGGATGTAGCCGCCTTTCTGCAGGCGGCTGACCAGCAGCTGGATGAAGGGCGCCTGCACCAGGCGGCGCTTGTGGTGGCGCTTCTTGGGCCAGGGGTCGGGGAAGTAGATGTGGATGCCGGCCAGGGTGCCGGGGCGGATCATGTCGCGCACCACTTCCACGGCGTCATGCTGGATGATGCGGATATTGCTGATCTGGTGTTCGTCGATGCGCTTGAGCAGGGCACCCACGCCGGCATTGAACACCTCCACGCCCAGGAAATTGTCGCCGGGGCGGGCCTGGGCGATCTTCTGGGTGGTCTCGCCCATGCCGAAGCCGATTTCGAGGATCACGGGATTGGCGTTGCCGAAGGTCGCCTCCAGGTTCAGCGTGCCGTCGCGGTAGGGCACGGACCACTGTGGCAGCAGGCGCGCCAGCGCTTCTTCCTGGCTGGGCGTGATGTGGGCGCGCCGATGCACGAAGCTGCGGATGTGCGTTTCGCCCGAATTGCTGGTTGATACGCTGGGCGACAGGAGTGATTGTTTTTCGGTGCTCGAGGTCATGGGATAAGGCGCGGGACATCGGCGATGACACGCGTATCAGCTAAAAATCGGGAAAACTCCATTGTAGTGAGTCTTGTCGCCGATTTCATGTCCGCGAGCATGAAAAAATCGCTGCCCGCGTGCGCACGGAGCGAAGATCGCGCTATAATTTTTTTCCCTTCGCGTCCGGCCGCTCGGCCTCTTGCGGCGCCATTCAGGGCGGGTGTAGTTCAATGGTAGAACGGCGGCTTCCCAAGCCTCAAGCGTGGGTTCGATTCCCATCACCCGCTCCAGCCCCTTTTTGTATTCCCTTCATTTCTCGGCACGGAAAGCGTCGTCGCGTCCCGGTCGGGCAAATCGCTGCGTATTTTGACGGATCGCGGTTCTCGAACGGACGCTGCATAGCTTCCAAGCCGAGCTCGATCCAGCAGGCCGGTCTGGCTGGGCGCTGTTCGCCATCCCTTGGACGAACGGACCTTCATGCAGGAGGGCGGTTGTCCGGCAAGGTTGTTTGAGCGCGCAATTGGTGCGGATGGTCAGCTCGAGGTCGGCATCGAACGTATCGGAGCTCTGTTGTGGCAGACGTCGAGGCGGCGATATGTTGTATCAATAAGTAACTTCAATGAATCGATTAATTTAAATTGCCACATTTATTGCTGACTTGTTTCTTGTCTGGAAACAATACACAGCATTTCCTGGACTGGAAATTCAACGCATTAATGAAGGCTTCCAAATGGCGAAAGGCTTGAAAAAAACATAGCCATACCGCCAGTCGCAATGCAAGGGCAGCATGCAGCCGGCATCCAGGCATTTGCGGTGCAATAGGCCGGCGGTGGTGGCAAAAGTGTCGCGTAGTTCGCCGATGTATTTTTTTGCGTGCACAAGCTGGGACCATCCAAGGCATCCGTGCTCGGTACGAAACAATAGGCCGAGAAATTTCTTCTCGTCCTGGGTCAGAAAAACATCCCGCCCATTTGGCATGGTCAGCCGGCTGTGGTCTTCATCCAGCAGCCACGGGACTGCTGCCAGCTTGTATCCAGCGTCCGCATGTTCAAGGGGGCGGGAGTGCGGCAGGCCTTCCTTGTATGCCGTCGTGCCCGCGCCCTGCCGCTTGGGCGGCGCCTTGGCGGCGCGGCGAGCGTCATGTGAAAGCGGGCGGCTTGTCCTGCGGGCTTCCGGCGAACGCGGATCTGCCCTCAGGGGCGCGGTGTCGTAGCGGCTCAGCAAGGCCTGCATGCATTTCAAGAATTTCTGCTTGTGCATGGGCAGGAGGATGCATTCGTCCGCACCTGCGGCAAGCGCCTGACGGCGTTGCGCAGGGTCTTTGAGCACCACGACGATGCCGGTCCTGTGCTGGGATTTCAGCTGCTTTATCAGGGCTGGCATGTCATGGTCCGGGGCGTCCATGGAGTCGATGACCAGCACATGCGCATGATTGGGTTTGCGTAGCGTAGCCAGCACCTCGTTGACATCGGTGGCGACACGGCCCGCGGCCCCGATGGACCAACTGATTTCCAGAAAATCCAGCAGTGTCATCGATGCATCCGATACGAACGGCTCGAGCAGCAGAACTGTCAGGACGCGGGTGAGGCGCATCAGCACGTCTCCTTTCCGAAATGGCCGGCTGCAGGGAGGCGGTGAAGCTCCAGCGCTGCTTTTATGATGGGCCGGGGCCTATGTGGCATTTGCGCGCCTTGTCGATGGCCTGCGCGCCGGGTGAGCGCGATGGAAATTCTCTGGAGCCCGCGCTGCAGGTTCGGAAGCGAAAAATACCAAAAATCAATACGCGCCCCATGACGGGCTGCTGAGCGAAATACAATCGCTCCTTTTTCCTAATTTATTTGTTGAAACAAAAAGGGATCCGTTTTGGGAAACTGTTATTTGATGTAAACAGATGTAGTGCCAAGCCTGAAAACGGCGATTGAACAAAAAAAGTAATCCCTTGTTCGAAGGGATCCCTTATTGTCAAGTTTTGGAATCAATGTCGTCGGCATCTGGAAAACTTTCGAGTTCGCCAGACTTACCGCAGAAGATCCCGGCACATCAGCGGCGATATGTGATTCCTCGGTGAGGACCCCATGCAGGCAGTCAGAACGAGCAAGCGGATTGGCTATGCTCGAGTTTCAACCGACGAACAGAACCTGGAGCTCCAGATTCAGGCGCTCAAGAGCGTTGGTTGCGATGTCATCTATACGGATAGTGGTATTTCAGGCGGTGCGCGTGCGCGGCCTGGACTCAATCGGGCAATGCGCAAATTGCAGCCAGGGGACAAGCTTGTCGTCTGGCGCCTGGATCGTCTGGGTCGATCCCTGGTGCATCTGGTGCAGATGCTGGACAACCTGGGGGAGCGGGAGATCGGTTTTCGCTCATTGTGCGAGCACATCGATACCAGCTCCTCGGGGGGGCGGCTGGTCTTTCACATGATGGCGGCCCTGGCCGAGTTCGAGCGTGCGCTGATCAGCGAGCGCACCCGGGCCGGAATGGCCGCCGCGCGGGCGCAAGGCAAACACGTCGGAAGGTTTCCTTCCCTGACCCGAGAACAATGCCTGGAAGCGCAGGCCTTGCTGGAGCAGGGGGTTCCGGAACAGGCGGTGGCCGAGCACTTCGCGGTGACGACGCGAACCTTGAACAGGCTGATCCAGCGACATTGCACGCAAGAGCAGGCGGCTGCGCTGCCAGGAACCGCTCCTGACGAGTCAAAGGAGCAAGCGCCGGCGCACGCCGCCGAGGATCGGTCCGAAGTCTGCCTGGCGGGCTCCCCTCCTTGAGCCGGCGCAGCATCGGGACGCGGCTTTGCGGCAGTACCTGCGGCGGAGTTTGGAAAACCGTTGGCGGCCAAGGGTTGAGGCCTGGCTTCAGCCGAACTGCGGGCCTGGGCTGAGCACCGGGCCCGTTCTTGCCTGCATCGGGGGGGCGTCGGGCGTGCAGCGCTCGGCCCGATCATTCAAGCTTGATGACGGCAGCCTGCCAAGGCTTCAGCGTTATCCTGCCATCAGTGTCCTTGATGGGAAAAGGATAGTTGTTGATCCATGCCTCCCCCAGCGTGAACCCTGCCGGCAACCTGAAACTCCCGCCCTTGTCGCTGAAGCTCAGAAGCACCAACACCTTCTCGCAGGGAAGTTCACGGATGTACGCGAACACGTCCGGATTGCTCCGATCGAGGGGCACATAGTTGCCATACACCAGTCTCGCGGTCGATCTCGTCGCCCATGTGCAAGCCGTTCGCTCGAGCCGTCCGTGATGGACCCCGAGTACCGGGGAGGTGTGGAGGAGGTCGGGATCCCCATTCAGGATCCGACCGGGTAGATGAACTTCTATGCGCAGTTACGTTGAGCTGCGGAACTCTGTATGAAGTTTCAGACAGCGCGCCATCTTTTTGCTTTCGGCACGGTTTCAGGCGTTCTTCTTCGCCAGTTGGCAAAATCACGATTATCAGCCGCCGTTGCGCTCCGGGCTGGGCGGGGTCCGGGCCAGGCCGGCTTCGTCCTCGGGCACGATGTCATCGGGAAGAAGGTCGTCGGCTATCGGGCCGTCGCCATCGTTCTCCACTTCCGCCCGCTCGCCGGTATTGAAGCGGTCGCTGTCCGTGTCCGGTGCTGCGAGAGGCTGGTCGCTTCCTGAATCGCTGGAATCGCTGGGACCCAGGGGGGGGCGGGTCAGGCCTTCCTTCACCAGGCTGGCCTCTTCGTTGTAATCGCGTTTTTGTTCCGCGATCCGCATTTCCTTCTGCTTGTCTTGGTGTGTGGTCATGGTGTGCTCTCCTGGAAGGGACTGCGCATCCTGATGATGGATGGGCGGCAGGTCCTGGAAGCGATGTCTCGCCGATCCTAGGAATTCATACTAGCAACGCGGCGTATGCCGCTCAACGCATCCGCAGTAAGTCAATATGTCCTTCTGTGAGCAATGTCTGCTTCGGGAAGGCGGGGAGCCAGGCTCGAGCTGCGCAGGACGATACGGCAGCGCTCCTGCTTGGGAGGCAGTAGCTGAAGAAGGATTACTTGGGTTCGCGCTTGACGTCGGAAAGTTCCGGGATCTTGCGGCCATTGATGCGGTCTACGATCTCCTGGGCGCTGAAATCTTCGACAAAGTTTTTGTCCTCATGCTCAGCGGTGGTGGCGTCGATGCCAGCGGCGGTCGCCCCGGTACTCCTTGTAGCCGCGATAGTTGGCGCGCTGGTAGCCGTGGTCGCGGCCTCTGTCCTGTTTCCAGTGACGATGGCGCCGGCCGCGGTCGTCCTCGGTCAGCACGTTGCCCAGCACCCCGCCGGCGGCGGCGCCGCCCAGGGTGATCAAGGGGTCGCTGTCGGACAGCAGCGCGCCGGCCACTCCGCCCAGCCCCGCGCCGATCAGGGTGTTTTCCGTCCGCTTGTCGGCCAGGGCCGTGGCGCTGAGGCCCAATGCCAGCACGGCGGCCAGAATGGCTTGAATCAGTTGTTTGCTCTTGTTCATGTCGCTCTCCTTGAACTGGACCGTTCAGTCTGCATCGAACAGCTCATGCGGCGGCTGTAGCCCGGCCAGTTTCGTCTGGACCTCACCATAGCACCTGGCGGGCGTGTCAATCATGCAGATTAGGCTACAAGGTGTGTACGCTGTATCCACCGGCCTGTTTGAGGGAGACCTGGATGCCTGGATAAGGCGATTGTTCCGCTTCACGCTTGTGAGATGCGGACGCCTTGCGTATGCTGGTCGCACCCGCTTGCGCGGTATCTTCTGGTTCATCGGCTTTTTCTGTTTTCCCATGCATGCCTTTCATCTTTCTTCCCATTCTGTGCCGTCCGCCGCGGATTCTTCGTCCGCGGCAGGAGAAGCCGGACGGTTCCAGGTCCGTCTTCTGGGCGCCGACGAGCTAGGCTTGCTGTGGGGGATAGACCGCAGCGAACACATAAAGGGCCTGTATGAGCTGCACGATGGCCGCCTGAACCTGCAGCCGGCGGACATCGATCTGCAAGGCTGGCCCGAGGGCGACCAGGAGAAATACCAGCCCGAGCACGAGGATGCCCTTGGACGCGGGGCCTGGGTTCTGGGCGTGTTCGAGGAGCACAGGCTGGTCGCCGCCGTGGGCCTGGACAGCCTGCCGCTGGGGCCGCAGGGCGATTGGCGGCACTTATTCTTCCTGCATGTCAGCCAGTCTATGCGCGGCGAGGGCCTGGGACGCTGGCTCCTGGAGCAGGCAAAGCAGCAGGCACGGATCCGGGGGGCCAAGGCGCTGTATGTGTCGGCCACGCCATCGGTCCGTACGGTGGATTTCTACCTGGCGCAAGGCTTTGTCCTGGCGCCCGAACCCGATCCGCGCCTGTATGAGCTGGACCCGGAGGATATCCACCTCCTGCATCATCTGCCGTAGTCCGCTGCTTGGGTCTTGTGGCCCGCGACCAGGACGCTCCGCCATCCCCGAGACAGGCCTGCGCTTGTGCGAAGACGGCTTTCAAGGGGCCGAAACGTGGTTCTCAGCCATTGCGATGGCGTGCTCGCTCGCGGCGGCGTGAACGCGACCAGGGATGCTGCACCTTGTATGGCTGGGGCTGGGCGCCAGGCGGCAGGCGTTCGCGTCCGGCGTCCGCAGGAGCGGGCTCGGCCCTGGCTGGATCTGGACATGTGCCGATGGGGCAGGAACAGGTTTGACGCATGGGACTCTCTCCTCTGTTCTGACAATGTGAGGGCTGCCTTCCCGCCAAAGGCGGCCGGCGCTACTTTTCCACTGCAAACATGCTGTCGTAGGTGTTCAACAAGGTCTGCAGCATGACCTGGGGATAGTCCTCGCCCTGGGACGGAAGGCGCTCCTGCAGCTCGGCCAGCCAGTGATTGTCTTCCCGGCCGCTCCAGTTCTTCTGGTAGGCGCCATGCTGGTAGCCGCGCATCTGGCGCAGCCGGTTCAAGGCGTTCTTGCCGACGTAGGAGCGGAACAGGGAGTCCAGCGTCATGCCGCAAAGGACGGCCAGGCGGCTGAAGGCGGCGAAGTTGAAGCGGCGCGTCTCCAGGCTGCGCAAGGCGAAGTGCTCCAGGGCTTCCATGATGACGGCGGAGTCGGCGGCCTGGCCGTTGGCCCGGTCCAGTTCATCGAGCGCGGCGGCGGCGTCCCGGCGGGGAGCAGCCTGAGCGGCCGGACTGTGCAGCAGCAGATCGCACAGGCCGAAGTGCAGGATGTCCACCAGTTCCAGCTGGAGCTGCGGCAGGTTGCGTTCGCGGCGTTGCCACCATTTCCAATCCAGATGGCCCGCCAGCTCGGCGCATTCTATCCACACGGCCCGGTAGTATTGCTGGCGCGCATCGCGCCACTGGGGGTTGATAAGTTCGTTCAGTTCCTGCTGCAGCGACAGCATTCGTTCCAGGCGGCGGGCTGCGGCGCCTTGCGCCGCCGCGCCCGCTTGCCCGCCGTCGCCCAGGCGACGCCGTTGCCGACCTTGTTCGTCGAAGTTGTCGGGAGACAGCCACGCCAGGAAGGCGGCCTTGCGCGCCGGCCATTCCTGATCGGTGATGGAGAACCAGGCAGTGTCGCGCGAGCGCCCCTTGTAGACCATGGCCTGGCGAAACACGCCTTCAAAGGTGAAGCCCAGCCGGACCGCGGCCGCACGCGAGGGCGCGTTGTTGGAATCGCATTTCCATTCGTAGCGCCGGTAGCCCAGTTCTTCCATGGCGTAGCGCATGAGCAGGTAGTGGGCTTCCGTGGCTTGTCGCGTCTGTTTCAGGGCGGGAGACCAGGCGACGAAGCCGACTTCGATGCAACCGTGCTGCGGGTCGATGCGCATCAGCGCCAGCGTGCCCAGCGCGCGGCCGCCGTCCAGGTCCACGACGGCGTAATGGACGGCGTCGGTTGCCTGCGCGATGCGTTCCAGGTGCTGGTCGAAGTCCTGTCGGGTGAGGAAGGGGCCCACGGACAGATAGGTCCAGTCCCGGCCGTCGGGAGCGGCGCGGTAGGCGTCGTACAGACTGTCGCCGTGCAGGGCGGGTGAGACCGGCTCCAGGCGGCAGTAGCGTCCTGTCAGCACGCGCCGGCCCGGGCGGGGCCGTGCTTGCCACAGGGAAAGAAGCGGACCTACGGGTTGCTGGAATTCATTGAGCTGGGACATGGGGGCCTGTATGTGCAGTAGCCGAAACCGCCCGGGAGCGCGGGGCGGAAAGCGGTTGAATGAGCGGCCGGCGGGCGCGGCGATCAGGAGTGGAATCGCCGCGCCCAGGGCCAAGCCTGCATTCTATTGAGCAAGTGGATGGATTGATCATTCCGCTTTTGCGGTTTGCTGCAGACCACCTTGCGCCCGCGAGCCGCTGCACGGCAGAGCCGGGATCAGGCCTTGCAGCTCATGGCGGAAGGCCGGGCCGGAGCGCGTCGGGCCAGCAGCACCAGGCCCAGTCCGGCCGCCGCCAGCGCGGCGCCGGCCAGGGGCACGGCCTGATAGCCCTGGCCCGCGGAGAGGACGCCGGCGCCGGCGGCCGCACCGATGGCGTTGCCCAGGTTGAAGGCGCCCACATTGACCGAGGAAGCCAGGCCAGGGGCCTGGGAGGCCGCCTGCATGACGCGCATCTGCAGGGGCGGCACCACGGCGAAGGTGGCGAAGCCGAACACCAGCAGGCCGGCCGCGGCGCCCGCATGGGTCTGGGCCAGCAGCGGGAAGCTGAGCATGCTGACGATGATCAGGCCCAGGAACAGCATCAGCGAGCCGTCCAGGGAGCGGTCCGCCAGCCGTCCGCCGGCGAGATTGCCCAGGGAGAAGCCCACCCCGATCAGCGCCAGCATGGCCGTGATGAAGCTCGGCGAGGCCTGCGTCAAGGCGTCCAGCGTGGGAGCCACGTAGGTGTACAGGGTGAACATGGCGCCGGCGCCCAGCACCGTGGCGGCCAGGGCCAGCACGACATTCTTCTGGGTCAGCACGGCAAGCTCGGCGCGGATGTCGGGGCGTCGGCCGGCCTGATCACGCGGCAGGGCATAGGCCAGCGCCGCCATGGCAAGCACGCCCAGCGCGGCCGTGGCCGCGAAGGACAGGCGCCAGCCTATGGTGTTGCCCAGCCAAGTGGCGGCGGGGACCCCGCCGATGTTGGCGATGGTCAGGCCCAGGAACATGGTGGCGACGGCGCTGGCCTGCTTGTGGCGGGGCACCAGGCTGGCGGCGGTCAGCGAGCCCAGGCCGAAGAAGGCGCCGTGGTTCAGGCTAGTGACCAGGCGCGCCAGCAGCAGCGTCCAGTAGCCCGGAGCCATGGCGGCCAGCAGATTGCCCAGCGTGAAGATGGCCATCAGCACGATCAGGGCGCGGCGGCGCGACCAGTGCGCCAGGGCCAGCGTCATCAGCGGGGCGCCGACCATCACGCCGATGGCGTAGGCGGTGATCAGCATGCCGGCGGAGGGAATGGACACATCCAGTCCCTGGGCGATGGCGGGCAGCAGGCCCATGGGCGAGAATTCGGTGGTGCCTATGCCGAAGGCGCCGACCGCCAGGGCCAGCAGGGCCAGTCCGGAGGAAGGAGTTTTCATGGTGCGCAATCCTGTGTCGGGGCGGAATGCCCGTTTGAGTCAGGTACGCATTGTGCCCGGACTATTTTTGCTTAAAAATGGGGGTCTGGTACAAAATTCCTTTGCTGAAAAATCAACAATGAAGATCACCCTGGAAGAAATGCAGGTGTTCCTGGCCGTGGTGGACAGCGGCACCCTGACGGCGGCGGCCGAGCAATTGGGCCAGACGGCCTCCGGCGCCAGCCGCAGCCTGTCCCGCCTGGAGAGCAAGCTGGCCACCACGCTGTTGCGGCGCACCACGCGGCGTCTGGAGCTGACCGAGGAAGGCATGGCGTTCCGCGCCCAGGCCAGGGACATCCTGGACTCGGTGGAGCGCCTGGAGGAGCAGATGGCTGCCCGCCAGGGGCAGCCGGCCGGCGTGCTGCGGGTGGATGCGGCTTCGCCCTTCATGCTGCACGTGGTGGTGCCCCTGATCGCGGGCTATCGGGAGCGCTATCCGGCCGTGCAGCTGGAACTGAGCAATAACGAGGGCTTCATCGACCTGCTGGAGCGTCGCACGGACGTGGCGCTGCGCATCGGAGAACTGAAGGACTCCACGCTGCATGCGCGGCCCATCGGGCGCAGCAGGCTGCGTGTGCTGGCCAGCCCGGAATACCTGGTGCGGCATCGCGCCCCGCAACGCGCGCGCGACCTGGACTGTCATGCCCTGCTGGGATTCAGCCAGCCTGAGTCCCTGAACGAATGGCCCTTGATGGACGGCGACAAGCGCCTGCGCGTGCGGCCCACCTTGCGCGCGTCCAGCGGCGAGACCCTGCGCCAGCTGGCGCTGGACGGCAACGGCCTGGTGTGCCTGTCCGATTTCATGACCGGCCAGGACCGTCGCGAGGGCCGCCTGGTGCAGGTGCTGGAGGACCAGACCGTGCCGGTCTTCCAGCCTGTCAATGCGGTGTACTATCGCCAGACGGCCATCGCCGCCCGGATCGCATCCTTCGTGGACTATCTGGCGCAGCAGGTGCGCGAACGGGGCCTGGAGCTGTGACCCAGGCCCGGCCGGAATCTCGGAGCCGCTTGAGGTCGATGCGCAGCACGCTGTCCAGCGCGGTCAGCGAACCAACCAGGGTATTGCCGACGTACAGGGTGTGGGTGCGCGTGTTCAGGCCCACCGCTAAGGCGCGGCGCCCAGTACGGATGTGAGGATCAGTTTCAGCGAAGCTGCACGTGGCGAAGTCATGGTTTTCCTTTTCTTGTGTCGCACAGTGGCGAGGCGGGCGCGTATTGCGCCCATGCAGTAAAGACGTTCGAGCCGGCCTGATCCCGTCATCACCAGCGATAGCGCAGGGTGGCCTTGACGGTGCGCTGATAGCCGTACCAGCACCATTCTTCCGAGGTGCACGAGCTGATGTTGCGCTTGTCGAACAGGTTGGAGACGTTCAGCGCCACATCCATGCCTTTCAGGGCGGGGCTGGCCCGGCCCAGGTCATAGTCCAGGGCCATATCCACCAGCGTGCTGGCCGGCACCTTGAAATCGTTGTAGGAGCCGCCGTAGCTGGTGCCGCGATAGCGCAGGCCGGCGGCCATGCCCAGGCCGCTCAGGGGTCCGGACTGCAACTGGTAGCGGGCCCAGACGGAAGCCTGGTGCTTGGGGATTCCGTAGGGCGTCATTCCTTCCAGGCTGGCCCGGCTGGGCGTGGCATTGTCCTTGGTGTATTCATTGGCGATGTAGGAATAGTTGGCGATCAGGCTCAGGCCCTTGGCGAACTCGCTGCGGGCTTCCAGTTCCAAGCCCTGCGTGCGCACTTCGCCGGTCTGCTCCTGGCACCTGGAACCGACGCAACCCGGAATGGTGGTCAACAGGTTCTTGCGGCGTATGTCGAACAGGGCGGCCGAATACAGGGCGCGGGCGCCGGGCGGCTGGTACTTCACGCCCACTTCGAATTGCTCGCCGCGCAGGGGATCGAAAGGCCTGTCCTGGGCGTCGGTGCCCGATTGAGGTTCGAAGGATTCTGCATAGCTGAAGTAAGGGGCGATGCCATTGTCGAAGTTGTAGATGACGCCGACCCGGCCCGTGAAGGCCTTGGCGCGCGTCGCCGAAGGGGTGATGGCGCCGGTGGCCAGGCTGCGCGCTTCCGAGACGGTCCGGGACCAGTCGTAGCGGCCGCCCAGCAGCAAGGACCATTTGTCGATCTGGATCTGGTCCTGCAGGTAGATGCCCGTGTGGTACTGGCGCTGGCGCGTGTCGCTGATCCAGTTCAGCGGGCCTATGGGCTGGCGGTAGTCGGGATTGAAGATGTCCAGGGGCGGCGCCGGGTCGAAGCTGCTGGCCAGCGTGTCGGACTGCAGATGGGCGAAGTCCACCCCGGCGACCAGGGTGTGGTCCAGCGCGCCGGTGGAGAAGCGACCCTGTATATGGTTGTCCAGCGTGTAGCTGTCCATATCGACGTCGGTGCCGCCTTTGCTGCGTTTCAGGTAGCGATAGTCGCCGGCGCCGGGCAGGTAGCCGTTGGAGTACACGCTGCGGTAGATGCCCTCGGCATGCAGGTAGCGCGCCTGCGAACGCACGGTGACGGCTGGATTGAAGCGATGCTCGAATTCGTAGCCAATGGAGTGGTGGCGGCGGTCGCTGGTCTCGAAGCCGGCGTCGCCGTCGTAGAAGGCGGGGTCCAGGCGTATGCCGTCGGGCGCGTCGAACACGCTGCGCACGGCGGGCACCGAGCCGTAGGACCCCATGTGCGGATCGCGCTGGAAATTGGCGAGCAGGGTCAGGCGGGTGTCGGCCGATGGCTGCCAGGTCAGGGCCGGGGCGATGAAATAGCGTTCCTCGCGGGTTTCGTCGATCTGGCCGTCGGACTTGTAGACCGAGCCCGTCAGGCGATAGAGCCACTGTTCGTCCTGGTCAACGGCCCCGGAGAAGTCCATGTTGGTGCGGCGATAGCGGTGATCGCCCAGCTGCAGTTCGACTTCGTTCAGGCGTTCGCGGGTCGGGCGCTTGCTGACCTGGTTGACCACGCCGCCCGGGCCACCCTGGCCGAACATGACCGAGGACGGCCCTTTCAGCACATCCACGCGCTGCAGCCGGTACGCGTCGACCTGGGGCAGGGCGTCGCGCGAGCCGAAGATGCGCATGCCGTCCAGCAGGGTGGTGGCGGAGAAACCCCGCACATTGAACTGGTCCAGGCGGGACGCGACCGCGCCGCGCGTCTCGGGCGCCACGCCGGAGGTGTAGCGCAGCACCTGGTTCAGGGTCTGCGCGCCTTGTTCGCGCATCTGGTCCTGGGTGATGACGGAAATGGACTGGGGAATCTCGATGAGGGGCGTGTCGGTCCTGGTGGCCGTGACGCTGTCCTGGGCGAGGTAGCCGACCGGTTCTTCCTGGGCGGAGCTCTTGACGGTGATGGGCGCCAGGGTGGCGCTCTCGCCCGCATTCTGCGCCTGGGCGGTTGTGAAGACGGAAGCAACGGCGATGGCGGCGCAAGCCCGTTTTGATGATAGCGACGGCGAAGGCACTGAATATCCCCATAAATATTAATGATAATGATTCGCATTAGTTTTTTATTATCAGAAAATATGGGAAGGGAGGCAAGACTGAAAACGTAAATAAATCGTCGGCAGTGGAACAGGCAGGAAGACGCTGGAACGGCCGCTCAAAAAAAGCCCGCCGGGCGGCGGGCTGGAGTGCGGGATCAGTCCAGTCTGAGCCCGTCGTTCGGGCCCATGCCGAAGCGCTCCTTCCAGGCGTCGAACACGGCGCGTTTCTCGGGCAGCGGCAGGTGTTCCACGGTGATGCCCTGTTCGCCGAACTGGCGCTGCATGCGCTCGTACAGGTGCGCCGTGGACCAGCCGTAGGGCGCGCCCTCGTCGTCGCCGGCGCAGTAGACCACGCGTTCCACCCCGGCGGCGATCATGGCCGACATGCACATGGCGCAGGGGATGCCGCTGGCGTACATGGTGGTGCCGGGGTGGCTGCTCTCGCGCCATTTGCGGCTGGCGTTGCGCAGCGCCTGGATCTCGGCGTGGGCGGTGGGGTCGTGGTCGACATAGGTTTCATTCACGCCTTCGGCCAGCACCTGGCCGTCGCGCACCAGCACCGCCCCGAAAGGCTGGCCGCCGCGCGCCACGTTTTCTTCCGCGATGCGGATCGACTGCATCAGATAGTCTTTATCGTTCATGGTTGACTCCTTGGGTTACCACAATTGCCCTTTGCGGATCTCGCTGAGCAAGATCCCGACCAGAAAGAGCAGGGTGCATCCGACGCCCGCGATGGCGCCGATGATGATGAGGCTGAAAATGGATTGGTTGAAGTTCAGGATGAGTTCGGTCATGTCGGTCTCCGGGCGGGCTCAGCGGCTCGCGGGCTCGTGGTCCAGCTGGCGCCACTGGAAGGCGCGGTTCGGATTCATCAGGGTGCTCAGGTAGACCACCAGGCCCGACAGCACGGCCGACACGATGGCCGCGGCGTAGGGCGAGATCCAGAAATAGGCCGCCAGCCCTGCCAGGGTGCCCAGCAACATGGCCCAGAAGGCCGAGCCCTGGTTGGTTTCGCGGGTGTAGATGCCGAAGACGATGGGCCAGATCATGGCGGCGACCGCCGGGCCGGTCAAGAGCAGCACCAGGTACATGGATTCGTAGGGGTTCCAGGCGATGGCGGAGGTCAGCGCGGCCAGGGCGATGATGGCGTAGCGCACGTAGCGCTGCACGGTGACATCGGTGGCCTGCGGATTGATCACGCCGCGGTAGATGTCGTTGACGATCAGGCCGGCCGCGCCGGTCAGCAGTGAACTGACGGTGGAGGCCAGGGCCGCATAGATGATGACCAGCACCAGCACCGCGCCGCCCGCGCCCATGATCTGCGACACCACGACGGGGAAGATCATGTTCACCTGGGGAATGCTGTATTTCTGGCTGATGGCGATGAAGGCCAGGGAGCCCGCCACGATGGGCACGGCGAACCAGATCAGGCCGGCCAGCACGAAGGAGCGCGAGGCGGTGCGTTCGCTGGAAGCATATACGCGCTGCCACCAGATGTTGCTGTGGAAGATCTCGCCGCAGCCGAACAGGAAATTGCCGCCCACGAACATCAGGCCGGCCGCGGTCAGGATGTTCAGCGTGGAGGGACGCAGCTCGGAGGTCTGGGTGTAGATCTGGCCCAGGTCGAAGTTCCAGTAGGACCAGGCCGCCACGGCGAACAGCGTGCCCAGGATGATCAGGCTGAGCAGGAAGTCGGTGGCCAGGATGGCCTTCAGCCCGCCCTTGAGCGTGTAGTAGGTGCACACGGCCATGATGGTCAGCATGCCGATCTTGTAGTCCACCCCCGAGAGCGCCTGCAGCAGGATGCCGCCGGCCATGGCCTGGGTCACCAGAAAGCCCAGGAAGTAGTACACGGCCAGGATCAGGTACAGCTTCCAGGCCAGCGAGCCATAACGGCGGCGGATGAATTCGCCGCTGGAATAGCCTTGGGGCATGAGTCGTTTGATGCGGCTGGCAAGCGGGGCGAACATGGCCAGGGACAGCCCCATGGTGCTGATGGCCAGCGAGCCGATCAGCCCCACGTTGTAGGCCAGTTCGGGCGCCGCCATGGTGGTGTTGCCGGTGATCCAGGCCGCCACCAGGGTGGCGGTGCCCAGGGCCAGGCCCACGTTGCGGCCCGCGTACAGGAAGTCGTTGGCGTTCTTGACATGGCGCTTGCTCACGTAGACGCCAAAGCCCAGGATCAGCGCGGACATCAGGCCGATGATGGCCAAGGCCATGCCGGGAGAAATGAAGGTCGTTGCCATGGTCATTGCTCCTTGGCGAGGTCGTCTTCCTGCTTGTAGCGGAAGTAGTTGCGCATGATGTACCCCACCAGCAGCAGCGAGGTTCCCGCCCCTAGGGCAAAAATGAAAATTGCCAGGCCGTATTCGGACATAGCCGTCTCCTCCACGCCTGTGTCGGCGTGTTGTCTTGGTTCACACGGAAGGTGCGCGCCCCGCCGGGGCGGGGATGCGCGTCAGCGTGGCCCGCCGGCGCATGCCGGCCGGGCGTCACGTTCTTGTCTCTCCGGCGTGCCCATTCTGCGTTATTGTTGTCGGCGTTCCGAAGCGGCTGGGGCCTGATGATGCGTCATCAGATTGTCGAATTTTTTCTTCAGTAATGTATACAACTTGGGAACAAATTATAGGCGTAAAACAATACCGCGATACTAGCGTTTTCCCTTAAGCTTTGCCTTCTACGCCTTGGGCAGGTCGGGGATCATAGGTCGGGCCGTGAGCCTTTCTTGTTGGAGTTTGGCTGACATTCCCGCTTGGCTGATATATAGTGTCCATGAACACTCTAATATTGGATACGAATTTATCTATTTATTGGATACAAGATGAGCAAGAAAATATCTCATGAACCTGTGCTGAATGCGGCGGACGAATCCCGCCAGACCAAGGATGACGGCATTTTCGCTCATCTCTACGCGGCCATCGTGGGGCTGCAGCTGGAACCGGGCACCAAGCTGCCCGAGGATACCTTGGCCGAGACCTACGGGGTCAGCCGCACCAGCATCCGCAAGGTGCTGCAGAAGCTGGCGCACAAGGGATTGGTGGACGTACGCATGAACCACGGCGCCAGCGTGGCCCAGCCCACCTTGAAGGACGCCCGCGACCTGTTCGCTTCGCGCCAGATCGTCGAGTGCGGCGCCATCGCCTACATCGTGCCCAAGGCCACGCCGGAGCGGCTGGCCGAACTGGAGGCCTTTCTGGAGCAGGAAAGCCAGGCGGAAAGCGAAGGCGACCGGCGCCGCGCCATCTATCTGTCGGGCCAGTTCCACCTGGCCCTGGCGCGCCTGGCGGACAACGAAATCATCAGCCATTTCCTGGGCGATCTGGTGGCGCGCACCTCCCTGGTCATCGCCACCTTCGGCGCACCGCATAGTTGCGGGTGCCCGCCCAGCAAGCATGCCGAGATCCTGCCCTTGCTGCGCGAACAGCGCGGCGACGAGGCGCGCGTCTGGATGGAAACCCATCTGAAGGACGTCGAACGCAGCGTGGTGCAGGAGCCCAGCGCCGCCGAGCCGTTCGACCTGAAGTCCGTGCTGAGCCAGTTCGATTCCCGGGCGTATCAATCCCTGTTCCCGGCAGGCAAGACCATGACACAGAAAAAACGGAGACCTTGAATGCAGATTCGGCTGATCAATCCCAACACGACCGCGTCCATGACGCACAAGATCGAGCAGGCGGCCCGCAGGGTGGCCGCCGCCGGCACGCGCATCAGCGCCAGCAACCCGCGCAGCGGGCCGGTGTCGATCGAGTCCCATTTCGACGAGGCCATCAGCGCGGTCGGCGTGCTGGAGGAGATCCGCCAGGCCCAGCAGCAGGGCGGGGCCGACGCCTACATCATCGCCTGCTTCGGCGACCCGGGCCTGCTTGCGGCGCGCGAACTGACGCGCTCGCCCGTCATCGGCATCGCTGAAGCGGCATTCCATGCGGCCAGTTTCATCAGTACGCGCTTCTCCATCGTCACCACGCTGACTCGCACCTGCGTCATTGCCGAGCATCTGCTGCAGATGTATGGCTTCCAGGGGCATTGCAAGCGCGTGCGCGCGGCGGAAATCCCGGTCCTGGAACTGGAGGAGCAGCCGGGCCTGGCGCTGGAGGCCATCATCGCCGAATGCAAGCGCGCTCGCGACGAGGACGGCGTGGGCGCCATCGTGCTCGGCTGCGGCGGCATGGCGGACCTGACCGAACAGATCTCCCGTGAAGTGGGCCTGCCCATCGTCGAAGGGGTGGCCGCCGCGGTCAAGCTGGCCGAGGCGCTGGTGGGGCTGGGCGCGCAGACCAGCAAGCACGGCGACCTGGCCTTTCCCGTCAGCAAGGCGTTCACGGGGGAGTTCGCCTATCTGTCGCATGCGCAGCATGAGGCCGGCGCACGGGTCGGCGTTTGAAGGACAATAAAAAAACCCGCTGCAAGGCAGCGGGTTTTTTGCGTGGCGCCGATGATCAGCGGGCGCCGCCGATCGTCAGGTTGGCGTGGCGGTTCACGTCTTTGTACAGCAGGTAGCGGAAACGGCTTGGGCCGCCGGCGTAGCAGGCTTGCGGGCAGAAAGCGCGCAGCCACATGAAGTCGCCGGCTTCCACTTCCACCCAGTCCTGGTTCAGGCGGTAGACGGCCTTGCCTTCCAGCACGTACAGGCCGTGTTCCATCACGTGGGTTTCGGCGAAAGGAATCACGCCGCCGGGTTCGAAGTTCACGATGTTCACGTGCATGTCGTGGCGCATGTCGGACATGTCCACGAAGCGGGTGGTGCTCCAGCGGCCTTCGGTGTCAGGCATCACGAGGGGCGTGATGTCCTTTTCGTTGGTCACGAAGGCTTCGGGGGCGTCCAGGCCTTCCACGCGCTGGTAGCGCTTGCGGATCCAGTGGAAGTTGGCCAGGTCGTTGGAGCGGTTGTGCAGCGTCCAGTTGGTCGAGGGAGGCAGGAATGCGTAGCCGCCTTCTTCCAGGATGTGCTTGGTGCCGTTCAGGACCAGTTCCAGCTGGCCCTTGACCACGAAGATCACGCCTTCGGCTTCAGGGTCGGCTTCAGGGTTGTTGCTGCCGCCGTTGGGGCTGACTTCGACGATGTACTGGGAGAAGGTCTCGGCAAAGCCGGACAGGGGGCGGGCCAGAACCCACAGGCGGGTTTTTTCCCAGCCGGGCAGGAAGCTGGTCACGATGTCCTGCAGCACGCCCTTGGGCAGCACGGCGTAGGCTTCGGTGAACATGGCGCGGTCGGTCAGCAGTTGCGTCTGGGGTGGGTGACCGCCGGGAGGGGCGTAGTAATTGACTTTGGACATAACGATTCCGATGGAGATTCAGTTAGAAACGCCTGTCGCGCTGCACGGCGCGGACGGTGCCGGCCTCCTGGCGGAAGAGGCACGCCGTCGTTTCAATGCGCGGGGACAGGTACACGATAGCGATGTGTGGCCATATGTACAAATTAAATGTATTAATTCCTAGTATTTGCTTTTCAAATGCCCGGTTGTGTGCCGCTGTCAGAATGGGGGAGGCAGGGGCCCAGTAAGCCATCACAAGGGTAAAACCTTGTCAGGAATGAGAATGTGCCTGAACTTGCTGCCGCCGGCAAGCGAAGGCGACGCGCTTGTGCAAGTGGCGGGCGGATGCTAAAAGTCCAGAAGATCATTAGGAAAACAAATGCAGTCATGATTTCCATTGAAAAACCAAATAGACCTTTGTATGACCTGGACCTGCTGCGCGCCCTGCTCACCGTGGTCGATTGCGGCAGTTTCACCACGGCGGCCGCGCGGCTGCATTCCACTCAGTCGACCATCAGCCAGAAGGTGCGGCGGCTGGAGGACATGGTGGGACACCGGCTGCTGGAGCGCGGCAGTCGCGGCGTCAGCACGACGGAAGCGGGCCAGACCCTGATGGGGTACGCGCGCCAGATGCTGGCCTTGAACGACCAGTTGTCCGAGGCCTTGTCCGGCGCCTTCGTCACGGTGACGGTGCGCCTGGGCGTGCCGGAGGATTTCACCAGCGGCCGCACGACGCAGGCCCTGGCGGGCTTCAACCGGCGCTTTCCCCAGGTCAAGCTGGAGGTCACCAGCGGCTTGAGCAGCGACTTGATGGCGGCCTACGACCAGGGCGAACTGGACCTGGTGCTGGTCAAGCAGCGCCACAATACGCGCGAAGCCGTGGCCTGCATGCCGGAGAAGACCGCCTGGGTGGACAGCGCGGCCCATCCGGTGTTCCACCTGGATCCCATTCCCCTGGTGACCTTCCCGCGCCGCGGCGTGTACCGGGAGGAGATCATCAGCGCGGTGGAGTCGTTGGGGCGCCGCTGGCGCATCAGTTTCACCAGCTCCAGCCTGAGCGGCATCCAGGGCGCCGTGGCCGACGGCATGGGCATCAGCCTGCTGCCGCGCCGGGCCGTCACCAGCGACCATGTCGAACTGGGGCGGGCGCAGGGTCTGCCGGTGATCGACGCCTTCGAGCTGGCGATCCTGCACAGGCCCAACGCCGACGATATGGTCAGGGCGCTGGCGCGCGTGCTGGTGGACATGCTGGCGCCCGAGCGCCGGCCCCGACTTCAGCTAGACATCTAGGGAGCGGAGCGCCAGCGCGTCTTTCAGCAGCCGGAGCACGGCCGGCGGCAGCCATGTTCCTTCCTGCAGTCCCGGCTCGGTTTCCTGCGCCAGACGCAGGTTCTTGGCGGCGGTTGCGTCCAGGGTATAGCGCTGCTGCAGGGCCAGCCAGCGATCCAGCAGGGCCTGGGTCCGGGGGTGGGCGGGCGCATCGCCTCGCTGCACGGCGTCCAGCAGGTCCGCCATGAGATCCGGCCACAGCGGCAGCGCATCGGGGTAGTGGTCGCTGAGGTAGGCGAAGGCCTCGGGGCTCAGGTAGGGCTGGAACAGGGTCAGGCGGTGATGGGCGTAGGCCCGCAGCAGATATTGATCCAGCTCCGGGCTCAAGCCGGTACGACGACCCAGGGCGGGCTCGTCCTTGAACATGCGCCGCAGCTGCTGGAACAGGGCGGGGTCGCGCCGGGTCTCTTCTTCCAGCGCAATCATCCATCGACGCGCGGCGCGGCGCGCATGGGGATGGTCGGCGGGTACGCCGCTCAGACGCAGGCGCTCCAGGCCCTGCAGCCGCCGCCTCCATGGCGCGCGCAAGCGTCCGTCCGCTTCCAGCAAGGGCGGGGCCTGCTTGTCCTGCGGAGCCAGGTAGCGATTGCACAGGGCGATCAGTTCCAGACGCCCGTGCCAGTCGGAGGACGTGCCCGTCGTATCGAGCAGGCTGTACAGGCCATCGCGCATCTGCCGCTGGCGCTCGATCTCCTTGTCCAGTTGCTGGATGTGGCGCCGCAGCAGGGGGGCGATGTCCTGAGGATGCTCATCGAGCAGGCGGCCTATCTGCGCCAGCCCCAGACCCAGCGAGCGCAGCGCCTGGATGTGCTGCAGGCGGGCGATGTCTTCCTGGGCGTACAGGCGATAGCCCGCGGCGCTGCGATGGCGCGGCCGCAACAGGCCGATGTCGTCGTAATGGTGCAGGGCGCGCACGGTCATGTGGACGCGGCGGGCCAGTTCACCGACGCGTAGCAGCGCCGGGGGAGAGGCTGGGGTCATGATGTGGTCGAGGTCAGACGTCGGCCCGCATCAGGCGCAGTCCGCCGCCTGCGCTCTGCAGCCCGTCGCGGCGGCGGTGGAAGTAGCGGGCGTTGAGTTCTTCCGTACCCCACAGTGTACGGCAGCGAAAGCCGAGGCGGGCCAGCAAACCATCCATGTCCTGCGGATGATAGGCGCTGAGCCAGGGTTCGCCGGCGGCTGCGCATTGCTGAGCCATCGCGCCGTCCAGCATCCGTTCGATGGGGTCCAGCGCGGCGGGATCGACCCGGAAGTCGAACAGGATGCTGCTGCCGGCGGGATAGCGCGCCACGCAGGCCAGCAGGTCGCGTATGCGATCCGCATGCAGATATGGGGTCAGGCCCAGGGCGACGAAGCAGACGGGCTCGTCCGGGAGCACGCCTGCGCTGGCCAGGCAGTCGCCCAGGTCCTGGCGGGACAGATCGCAGGGCTGCAGCACGGCGCCGGCCGGCAGCGCCAATCCGGCCAGTTCCAGCTGGCGGCGCTTCCAGTCCTGGGTGGCGGGGTGGTCGATCTCCAGCAGTTGCAGCCCGGGCGGGGCGCGCAGGCAATAGGTCTCCAGTCCGGCGCCCAGCAGGACGGCGCGCCGCAGGCCATGGGCGACGGCCTGTTCCAGCGCGTCCTCGGCCCAGCGGCTGCGGCCGACGATGGCGGCGCGCAGGGGGCGGCTCATGGGGTCGTTGTAGCGGTAGGGGTCGGCGGCCATGTCCAGCGCTTCCGGTCCCAGGATGCGCAGCGCGTAGGGGTCGTCCAGCACGCGCGGCTCGTCCAGCAATTGGTGGGCGGCGCGCTGCAGGGCCATGCGCAGGGCCGTCCGGCTGGGAGCGCGAGGTTCGGTACGAGAGGTCATGCCGTTCTCCAGGTCAAAGAACGGCATGATGAAGACTGACGCGACGTGAGGGTCAAGCGCCGGCCGAGGGAGGCTTGGGCTCGACCGGATCGAAGTGCGTCATGACGTCCAGCACGGGTTCGGCCTGCATGACTCGTTCGCGGGCCAGCACGGCGATGGCGTGGCCCTGCGCGATGGTCAGGGAACCGTCCATCTCCAGGTCCACTTCCACCCAGATCATGTCACCCAGCTTGCGCGTGCGCAGCTCGTGGATGCCCTGCACGCCGGGCGTCTCGCGCAGCAGGGCGGCGATGCGTTGCTCGGTGTCGTGGTCCACGGCGCGGTCGGTCAGGTCGTGGAAGGCGCCGATGGAAAACTTCCAGCCCATGCGCAGAATCATCAATCCCACGATGCTGGCGGCCAGCGGGTCGGCCAGCGGCAGGCCGGCCAGATTGGCCAGCACGCCCAGGCTGACCACCAGCGAGGAGGCCGCGTCCGAGCGCGCGTGCCAGGCGTTGGCCACCAGCATGGTGGAGCGCACCCGCTTGGCCACGCGCAGCATGTAGCGGAACAGCAGTTCCTTGCCGCACAGGGCGATGAAGGCGACCAGCAGGGCGGCGGGGTGGACAGGCGCGATGCTGCCCGGGTCCTGCAGCGCGGTGACGGCGTTCCACACCATGCCCAGGCCCACGAGGATCAGCAGCACGCCGATGGCCAGGGTGGCGGCGGTCTCATAGCGCAGGTGGCCGTAGGGGTGGTCCGCATCCGGCCCTTTGCGGCTGTGGCGGTTGGCGAACAGCACCACGAAATCCGACAGAAGGTCCGACAGCGAATGGACTGCGTCCGCGATCAGGGCGCGCGAATTGGCGTACAGGCCGATGGCGATCTGCAGCAGGCTCAAGCCTATGTTCACGGCCACGCTGACCCAGGTGGAGAACTGGGCGCTGCGGTGCCGGTCCAGGTCGGCGGGGGTCACTTTTTCCATGCCGGGGTTCCTTCAGAATGCGTGGGGCGGGTCGTCTGCGAAGGGCCTGCCTGATCGAGAGTGTATCGGGCTTTGGGGCCCGACGGCGACTTGAAGCGGCGGGCGCGCGGCTGTTACCGTAAAAGACGCAGGCGGCGGACCGCGGAGCGGCCCGCCGATCACTCACGACAACTGGAGCGACTGACCGTGGAAGAGCATTCCTTGTATCAGAGAGTCGCCGCCGTGCTGGAGCAGTGGGGCGACGTCTTGGCCGTATTCATGATCATCCTGTTCGCCTTGCTGGCCGGCATGGTGGTGAGCAGGGTGATGGCGCGCCTGGCACAGCGCACCGATCCGACGCGCCACGTCTGGGTGCATGGTTTCCTGGCCGGCGCGCCAGGTCCGCTCAAGGCGCTGATCTGGGTGCTGGGCCTGGCGGGGGCCGCGCGCCTGCTGGTGGAGCATGATGTTTCGTCCATGCTGGCGGCCGTCCTGCCCACCGCTCCCATGGTGGCGGTGATCGCCGTCGTGACCTGGTACTTCCTGAAGGTCTGCACCCAGGTCCAGGAGAATCTGGTGGCGCGCGCCCGCGTGCGCCGCCACGAGCTGGATCCCACGGCCACGGACGCCATCGGCAAGCTGGTACGGGCTTCCATCGTGCTGACCGCCGCGCTGACAGTGATGCAGGCCCTGGGTTTCTCGATCGCGGGCGTGCTGGCCTTCGGCGGAGTGGGCGGCATCGCCATCGGTTTTGCCGCCCAGAGCCTGGTGGCCAACCTGCTGGGCGGGCTGACCATCTTCGCCAGCCGGCCTTTCAAGGTAGGCGAATACATCATCATTCCCGGCACGGAACTGGCCGGCGGGGTGGAGCACATAGGCTGGCGCGCCACGCGCCTGATCGGCTTCGACTGCAAGCCCTTCTATGTGCCCAACTCCATGTTCAACACGCAGCCCATCATCAACCATTCCCGCATGACGGCGCGGCGCATCATGGAAACCCTGCACCTGCGCTACATGGACATGGGCGTGATGTCGCGCATCGTGGAGGAGTGTCGGCAGATGCTGCGCGAACACAAGGGCATACAGCAGGATTTCTTCGCTTTCAATTTCGACAGCTGCGGTGAACGCTCATTGCAGCTGTCCCTGTATGCGTTCACGGTCAGCACGGACTACAACGAGTTCATGAACGTGAAGGAAGACATCCTGCTGCGCATCGCGGATATCGTGCGGCGCCATGGCGCGCAACTGGCCGAGCCGGTCGCGACGGTGTATGCGCCGGACGGCCTGTTCGAGGCCATGCCTGCTCCGCGCCAGCCCGCGCCCGTCTGAGCGGGTTTCGCTTTTACAATGTCAGCCTGGCAAACGGGACGGCCAAGGAGCGCCGGCAGGACATGATGGAACTGGATATCGAAGCCCTGGATATGGAAGGGCGCGGCGTTGCGCAACAGGACGGCTGCACGCATTTCGTGGACGGCGCCCTGCCCGGCGAACGAGTGCGCGTGGCGAACCCGGCAGGGGGCCGCCGCCACCAGGTCTGGGAACTGCAGGACATCCTGCAGGCCAGCAGCCAGCGCGTCCAGCCGCCCTGTCCGCACTTCGGCGTCTGCGGCGGCTGCGTCATGCAGCATCTGGAGCCCTCCGCCCAGGTGGCCGTCAAGCAGCGTCACCTGGAAGACAGCCTGCAACGGGTCGGCGGCCTGCGCCCCGAGCGCCTGCTGGCGCCGGTCCATGGCCCGTATTGGGCCTATCGGCAGCGCGCTCGCCTGTCCGTCTATCGGGTGGACGGGGAGGGGCTGCGCATCGGCTTCCGGGAGCGCGGCAGCACGCACGTGGCCGACCTGCGCCAGTGCCTTGTCCTGCCCGCGCCGGTATCGGCGCTGCTGCCGGCCTTGCGGGAACTGATCGCGGGCCTGTCCATTCCCCACCGCATTCCGCAGATCGAGCTGGCCATGGGGGATTCGGCCTGCGTCCTGGTCTTGCGGCACCTGCTGCCCTTGACGCAGCAGGACCAGGACAGCCTGCGGGCCTTCGGGCGCGAACACGGCGTGCAGTGGTGGACGCAGGCGGGCGGGCCCGATTCGGCGCGGCCCCTGGATCCCGTGCCGCCAGCGCAAGAACTGGCCTACGCCTTGCCCGAGTTCGATGTGCGCTTCGCCTACCGGCCGACGGATTTCACCCAGGTCAATCCTGCCAGCAACCGCAGCCTGGTGTCCCAGGCCTTGGCGCTGTTGGCGCCCGGGCTGCAGGAGCGCGTGCTGGACCTGTTCTGCGGCCTGGGCAATTTCACCTTGCCGCTGGCGCGCCGGGCCGCCTTCGTGACCGGCGTCGAGGGCAGCGCCGCCCTGCTGGAGCGCGCCCGCCACGCCGCCCGCGCCCACGGCCTGCAGGACCGGACCGATTTCGCGCAGCGCAATCTGTTCGAGGCGGACCGCAACTGGTGGGACGCCCTGGGACGCGTCGACAAGGTCTTGATGGATCCTCCGCGCGAAGGGGCTCGCGCCGTCGCCGAAGTCCTGGCCCGCCTGTCCGACGAGCGCCGTCCGCAACGCATCGTGTACGTTTCCTGCGAACCGCTGACCCTGGCCCGCGACGCCGCCATCCTGGTGCACCGGGGACGCTACCGTCTGCGCGCCGCCGGCGTGCTGAACCTGTTTCCCCATACCGGCCACGTGGAGTCCATGACGGTGTTCGAGCCAGCCTGAGCCGGCGCGGCGGCCCGGCCGTTCAGGCCAGGATGTTCAGTCCTTTCTGCGCGACCAGGTTGAGCAGCTTCAATGCAGGGCCGGCCGGGCGGCTTTCGCCTCGTTCCCATTTCTGGACCGTGGAGGCCGTGGTGTGCAGATAAAGGGCGAAGACAGCTTGGCTGATCTTGAATCGCTCGCGCAAGGCCTTGATTTCACCAGGATCCAATTCCGTTACTTGCGGCGGGCAGAGCTGGTCGAATTCCCTCAGTGTAATTTTGTCCACGGCGCCGGATTTCACCAGGGCTTGCAGATCGTCGCGCAAGGAGTCGATAAGGGGGCTCTTCATGGTGCTGTCATCCTGATCAAGATGCCGTCTTGCAGTGCTCTGGACAAGCCGGAACCATGCAGTCCGAGAAAAACTTTTCCCGCATATTGCAAGGCGGCGCGTTCGGACGAATGGATATTGTCGCGGTCCGACTTCGAGAAACCGTGCATGAAGATGTAGCGCTGACCCAGGCGGGCGGAAAGCAGGACACGGTAAGCGCCGCGTCGGCCACATCCTGGGCGCGCAAGACGCTTCTTGTACAGCAGTCCGCCCAAGTTGGCATCGATCAGTCCGCATTCCATTTCGGAGATGGCGGACCAGAGCGCTTCATCGGGTAGATGCTCGTCAGCTTGCCAGCGCGCAAAATACCGTCGTGTGTACACATCCATGCAGATTCTCCAATTATACCCGTTACGGGTATATAAGAAAGGGGTCTGTATTCAATCCGGGCTCTGATTGGCATGGTAGTGAAAAGCCGCTATGTTGCGGGAAACGGGTGGGATGATCTTGTCTTGCTCCAGGTAAAAAAAACCTCGCCCGCGGGCGAGGTTTTTTTATCGGGCAGGCGGCGTCAGTGGATGCGCATGCCGGGCTGGGCGCCGGGGAAGGGTTCCAGCACGTAGATGCCGCTGTCCACGGATTCGTCGGCGTGGCTGGCGGCCAGGACCATGCCTTCGGACACGCCGAAGCGCATCTTGCGCGGGGCCAGGTTGGCGACCAGCACGGTCAGCTTGCCGACCAGGTCTTCAGGCTGGTAGGCCGACTTGATGCCGGAGAACACCTGGCGCAGGCGGCCTTCGCCCACGTCCAGGCTCAGGCGCAGCAGCTTGTCCGAACCGTCCACGGGCTCGCAGGCCACGATCTTGGCGATGCGCAGGTCCACCTTGGCGAAGTCCTGGATGGCTATGGTGTCGGCGATGGGCTCGCCGCCGGGCACCACGACGGGCGCGGGCGGCGGGGCCAGCAGCTCGTCCACCAGCTTGGCGTCCACGCGCTGCATCAAGTGCTTGAACGGGGCGATGTGGCCGGGCAGTTCGGCCGCGTCGCCCCAGACGAAGCTGCGGTTCATGCCGAACAGCTCGCGGGCGACGCGATCGGTCAGGGCGGGCAGAATGGCGGCCAGCATCACGGACAGGCCCTTGAAGCCGGCCAGCGTGCGCGAGCAGATGTCCTGCAGCGCGTCCTTCTGGGCCTGCTCGGCCGTGCCTATGCCCTTGGCCATGACCCAGGGCTGCGCCGTATCGAAGGCCTGGTTGATGAGGTCGGCGTGGGCCATGATCTGGCGCACGGCGCGGCCGTACTCGCGGTTCTCCAGATCCGCGCGCACCTTCTCGGCCACGGCCTGCAGCTCGGCCTGCATCTCGGCCGTGTCGCCCTGATAGGCGAGCTGGCCGTCGAAATGCTTGCTGATGAAGTTGGCTGCCCGGCTGGCGATGTTGACGTACTTGCCGATCAGGTCGCTGTTGACGCGGGCGATGAAGTCCTCCGGGTTGAAGTCCATGTCCTCGACGTGCGAATTGAGCTTGGCGGCCATGTAATAGCGCATCCATTCGGCGTCCATGCCCAGCTCCAGGTAGCGCAGCGGCGAGATGCCGGTGCCGCGGCTCTTGGACATCTTCTCGCCGCTGACGGTGATGAATCCGTGCACGTTCAGCGCGTCGGGCACCTTGCGGCCGGAAAACTTCAGCATGGCGGGCCAGAACAGGGCGTGGAAGTACACGATGTCCTTGCCGATGAAGTGGATCTGCTCGGTATTGCCTTCGGGATCGAGCAACGCGTCGAAATCCAGGCCCTGCTTGGCGCAATAGGCTTTCAGGGAAGCCAGGTAGCCCACGGGCGCGTCCAGCCAGACATAGAAATATTTGCCGGGGGCGTCGGGGATGGGGATGCCGTAGTAGGGCTCGTCGCGGGAGATGTCCCAATCGTTCAGGGAGGCTTCGGCGCCTTCGCCCGTGCCCAGCCATTCGCGGGTCTTGCCCAACACTTCGGATTGCAGGCGCGGCTTGCCCTGGGCATTCGTGCCCGTGGTCCATTCCTGCAGGAAAGCCACGCAGCGCGGGTCCGACAGGCGGAAGAAGAAATGCTCGGAAGTCTTGAGCACGGGGCGCGCGCGGGTCAGCGTGGAGTAGGGCTCGATCAGCTCGGTGGGCACATAGACGGCGCTGCACACTTCGCAGCTGTCGCCGTACTGGTCCTTGGCGTGACACTTGGGGCATTCGCCCTTGATGTAGCGGTCGGGCAGGAACATGCCCTTGACGGGGTCATAGAACTGCTCGATGGTGCGCGTGTCGATGAAACCGGCCGACTTCAGCGAGCGGTAGATGTCCTGCGCCAGCGCGATGTTTTCCTGGGAGTCGGTGCGGTGCCAGTGGTCGAACTGGATGTGAAAGCCGTTCAGGTAGGTCGGACGCTCGGCGGCGATGCGGTCCACCAGCTGGGCGGGCGTGATGCCGGCGCTCTCGGCCTTGAGCATGATGGGCGCGCCGTGCGCGTCGTCCGCGCCGACGAAGTGCAGCGTATGTCCCGACATTCGCATCGACCGGACCCAGATATCGGCCTGGATGTACTCCATGATGTGGCCGATGTGGAACGAGCCGTTGGCGTACGGCAGGGCGGTCGTGACAAATATCGTTCGTGACATGACGTAAAGGAAAAAAAGTGTAAAAGGGAAGGTGCGATTTTATGTCGAATTGCGCTCTTCTGCTGGCAATGAGGATCAGCCGGCGGGGACGCGGTCGCGCGGGTGCGACAGGGCAGGCCAGCGGGCGAAGGAAGCGGGAACGCAATCAGGCGCCCCGCGGCTGCACGGGCCGCGGGGCGCATGCCGGACCGGGACGGGCGCACGCCCGCCCCGGGCGGGGCTGTCAGGGGATTTCGCGCATTTCTATGTCGGTGACGTCCTGTGCGCGAGGCGCGCGCGGCGCATCGGGACGCATCGCGGGGGCGACCGGACGGCGGCGCTGGTCCCAATAGGCCTTGACCCCGAAGGGCCGGCCGCTGATGCGGGCCACGATGTACAGGATGCCGATGGCAATCGCGGTGGAAACCATGAAAATAAACGCCATGATTGCACCGAAAATTGTCAGCAAGACAAAGAGGGCTGTGCGGATAATCTGGTTAAATGTATTCATAGGGTTAGTATGACACTATCTGTACAAAAAAATTCCCTTTGATCCGCTATTCTTCTGGTTTAAAGGTATGGTGATGTTTCTTTATAGCAAGGTTTTGGACAAATGACTGTAAGTTCCGAACGTGTACTGCAGGCCCTGGCTGGGGTGACCGACCCCAACACGTTTAAGAAGCTGTCGGTGGATGCGGGCAAGTGTGAAATCAGCATTGAAAACGACCAGGTATCGCTCACTTTGCATCTGCCCTACACGGCCTACGACATCCAGGGGCAATTGCGCGAGCGCATCGTCCAGGCGCTCGCCGGCGTGGGCGCGCAGCTGGCTCAGCTGCACCTGAGCCCGCGCATCGGCACCCATGCCGTGCAGCAGGGCCTGCGCCCCATGCCCAACATCCGCAACATCATTGCGGTTGCCTCCGGCAAGGGCGGAGTGGGCAAGAGCACCACGTCCGTGAACCTGGCCCTGGCGCTGCACATGCAGGGCGCGCGCGTCGGACTGCTCGATGCCGACATCTACGGTCCCAGCGTGCCCATCATGCTGGGTCTGCACGAGCGCCCGCGCAGCGCCGACGGCAAGATGATGGAGCCGCTCATCGGCCACGGCCTGCAGGCCAATTCCATCGGCTTTCTGCTGGACGAGGACGCGCCGGCCATCTGGCGCGGCCCCATGGCCACCCAGGCCCTGACGCAGCTGCTGACCCAGACCCGCTGGGACGACCTGGATTACCTGATCATCGACATGCCGCCGGGCACGGGCGACATCGCCCTGACCCTGTCGCAGAAGGTGCCGCTCACCGGCGCCGTGATCGTCACCACGCCGCAGGACCTGGCCCTGGCCGACGCCAAGCGCGGCCTGTCCATGTTCCAGAAGGTCAACGTGCCGGTGCTGGGCATCGTGGAGAACATGTCCGTGCACATCTGTTCCAATTGCGGTCATGCCGACCCGGTCTTCGGCCAGCATGGCGGGCGGGACATGGCGGCTCAGTTCAACGTGCCCTGGCTGGGGGCCCTGCCGCTGGCCATGAGCATCCGCGCCCAGACTGATTCGGGCACCCCCACCGTCATCGCCGCGGCCGACAGCGCCGAGGCCCGCCTCTATCAGGAGATCGCCAATCGGGTTTCAGCCAATCTTTCCCAGCTGCCGCCCGACACGTCGGCGCAGCGACCCAAGGTTGTCCCTCGTCCGCTCTGAGTGCCTATGCTGAAACCCGGCCTCTGCCTGTTGTTGCTGCTGGCCCTGAGCCGACCGGCCTGGGCCGCCTCCGTCCCCGAAGTCGTCATCGATCCGGGCGGCGTGCCGCCCGAGGCCCTGAAGGAAATCCAGCGCGCCGTCAGCGCCATCACGCGCCTGGCTGAAGACCAGGACGTGGGGGAAGTCTCGCGCCTGCGCCGCCGGGCGCACGATGCGACCGTCTCGGCCCTGGAAACCCAGGGCTATTTCGATTCGGTGGTGACGCTGGAGGTGGGCGAGGACATAGGCGGAGAAACCTGGGACATCATCATCGAGCCGGGCGAACTTACCCGGGTGCGCAAGGTCGACCTGGATTTCAAGGGGCAGATCACCCAGCCGGAGTTCGAGGTGCGGCTGGAAGGCATCAAGGCGGACTTCCCCCTCAAGCCGGACGATCCGTTCCTGAACAAGGTCTGGTCGTCGGCCAAGGCGGATCTGCTGGAGAGCGTGCAGCGCCAGGATTTCTATTACGCGCGCTATGACAGCACGCGCGCCGTGGTCCTGGCCGACGAAGGCGTGGCCGACCTGTCGCTGAAGGTCAAGAGCGGGCCGCGCGTGCGCATGGGCCAGCTTGTCACCTCGGGCCTGAAGCGGGTGCCGCAATCGCTGGTCGAACACTATGTGCGCTATGAACCCGGCGACCCCTACGACCAGGACAAGCTGGACGAATGGCAGCAATCGCTGGCGTCCACCTCGTTCTTTCGCGGCGCCTTCGTCACCCTGGACGATGAATCCAGCCTGCAGAAAGTGCGCGCGGACGGCGAGGTGGAGCTGCCCGTGCTGGTGCGCGTGACCGAAGCGCCCGCCAAGCGCTTCACCGGCTCCCTGGGCGTGGACAGCGACCACGGCGTGCGCGTGGAGGGCCTTTACCGCCAGAACATCGTGTTCGGCCTGCCCATCTGGACCGAGGCCGGCCTAGGCGTGGACAAGAAGCGCCAGCGCGCCTTCTATGATGTGCACCTGCCGCCCACCCGCAGCGGCTACAAGAACAGCCTGGGACTGCTCTACGACCGTTCCGATATCGAAGGGCTGGATACGGCCCGCGCCGCGTTCGGTTGGAAGCTGCGCCAGGAACGCAAGGCCGCCGGCAAGAGCCGGGTCGAATACGAAACCGAATGGGGCCTGCTGGGCGCCTGGGACAAGACCAAGATCGCAGGCCTGCCCACGCGGGAGGTGCCGTCGGCCATCGCGACCTGGCAGTGGCTGCGGCGCGACGTGGACAAGAAATACGATCCGCGCGAAGGCAATCTGGTGGACCTGGGATTGGGCGCGGGCATCACGCTGGACCGGGGCGAGCCGTTCTATCGCGCCAATCTGCGCCTGCAACAATGGTGGCCCATCGGCGAATGGGACGTGCTGTCGGTGCGTGGCGAGATCGGCAAGGTCTGGCGCATGACCGACCGCACTCCGCCGGACTTCGGATATCGCACCGGCGGGGCGCGCAGCATTCGCGGCTACAAATTCCAGAGCATAGGCCTGCAGTTGAATGACGCCGTGGTGGGGGCGCCGGCCCTGGCCGTGGCCAGTGTGGAATACACGCATTTCTTCACCAGCATGTACGGCATGCGCGCTTTCGTGGACGTGGGCGACGCAGCCCCTAGCTTTGGCGACATGAAGCTGGCCTGGGGCTATGGCCTGGGCGCCGTGGTGCGCACGCCGGCCGGTCCCTTCAATATCGACGTGGCGTACGGGCAGCGGGACAAGCGCCTGCGCCTGAGTTTTTCTTTGGGAATCGCATTCTGATGGCTTTTCTGCGGCGCTGGTTCCGTCGTTTTGCCTTGTGGGGCATACCCTTCGTGGTCATGGCCCTGCTGTTGGTCTGCGGCTTTGCCTACTGGGTCCTGGCCAGCGAGGCCGGCACGCGCTGGGCGCTGCGCACGGCCCTGCCCCATGCCAACGGCAGCGCCCAGGGCGTGCGCGGTTCGGTGTGGGACGGCCTGAGCGTCGACCGCCTGGTGCTGGACCTGCCGGACACGCACGTGGACATCGAGCGCCTGCGCCTGCAGACCAACTGGAAAGAGCTGCTGGAACGCCGCCTGCATGTGGTGGAGCTGAGCGCGCAGAAGGTGGAGGTCGCACTGACCACGCCGGCCGAACCCAAGCCGGACGAACCGTTCCAGATGCCCGAGCTGCCCGTCCATATCGCGGTGGACAAGCTGGCCCTGGGCCAGTTCATGCTGACGCAGGACGGCGCGCCGCTGCCGCTGGCCGTCGCCGATCTGTCGGCGGCGCTGTCGGTGGGAACGGAAGGCGGACAGTTGCGCCTGTACGATCTGATGCTGGCCAACGAGTTCATGCGCGCGGGACTGCAGGGCGAGGTCGATCTGGCCCGTTTCGAAGCGCCGTTCCCGGCCCGGGCCGATGTGCAGGTCATCGCGCGGGGCTTGACGCCTGAATCGCCCGTATGTGCCCGACAATACCTGCCCGGCTACGCCCCGAAGGAGGCGGCGCGCCAGGGCGGGACTCCCGCCGCGTCCAAACCGGACGACAAGACAGGCGTTCCCGACGCTGTGCAATCCGAAGCAGCCGCGTCTGAGGCCGGCGCGCCCGCCGCCAGCGGCGATGAGCGCATCACTGAACCCGTGGCCGTGCCGGAGCCCGAACCGCTTCCCGACTGCGTCATCAATGCGCAGTTGACGCTGGACGGTTCGCTGGAGCAGGCGGCGCTGACGCTGCAGGGCAGCGGCCAGGGCTATCATCTGGATGCTCGGGCGGACCTGACGCCCTTGGCCGCCGTGCCCGTGCGCCAGGCGACCGTGGCCTTGCAACTGCCCGACCAATCGAAGTTCGATGCCGATTTTGCCTGGGACGCCCAGCAGGACGAGGGACACATCAAGGATCATTTCAAGGGGCAGTTCCGCAGTGACAGGCTGGATCTGCACGCCCTGCTGGGCGATGTACTGCCTGACGCCCTCATCAACGGGCAAGGCCGCTTCGATGTGCTGCTGGTGGACAAGGCTCAGCTGGTGACGGCCGATGTGGACGTGCAGCTGCTGCAGGGCAGTCGCTGGAACCGGCAGCCGGCCGCCGGACAGATCAAGGCGCACGTGGCCTCGCCCGCCCAGCCCGGCAGCGCGGACTGGTGGCGCGGCCTGACGGTGTCCGAAGCCCTGACGGACCTGAAGGTGGGCGACAACCGCATTGCCCTGAAAGGCGGGTTTGGCGAGCCTGACAGCATGCTGGACCTGCAGGTCCAGGTGCCGCGGGCCGGGCAACTGTGGCCGGGCCTGGAACTGGGCACGGTGTCGGCCGAAGGCAAGCTCAGGGGTTCGATTGCGCGGCACGGGCTGGATCTCAAGGCGCGATATGACCTGGGCGGCACGAAGCGCGACCAGCTGGGGCAGGGTCTGGCGCAGGCCGACCTGGCTCTGGAAGGCAGCTGGAATTTCGCCGGGCAAGGCAAGGCGGCATTCTGGGACGGCCGCGTCACACGCCTGGCGGCTGATCACGCCGGCCTGGGCGCCAAGCTGCAGTCCGCCATGCCCGTGCTGTTCACCGCGGCACTGACACCGCCCGAGCCCGAGCCCGAGCGCCTGCAGGAGCTCGGCCGGGAATTGCCCGTCCAGGAGTCTGCCTCGTCCGCTCAAGCGCCGACGCCGGAAAGCCCGGCCGAAACACCGGCGGCGGGCGTCCCGGCGGCCGGCGCTCCGGCGGCCGGCGAAGCGCCGCCGGCCTCCACCGCCGCGCAACAGGCCCTTGCGACGCCCTGGTCGCTGCGGATCGGCGCAACGACGATCGCCACCACCATGGACGGCCAGTCCTGGGTGGCTTTGCGGCACCAGGAGTCCCGTTACCAGGCTGGCCAGTGGGCCAGCCAGGGCGCCTTGACGGACCTCGTCCTGTCCCAGCCGCGCATCGAGCGGCTGATGCGCAAGCTGGGCGTGGAGGAACAGGCCCAGGAAAAGAAGGGCGGCGTGAAAGTCGCCTCGCGCAAGAACACCCGTCCGGACGAGATCGAAGTCAAGGCCGATTGGAACCTGAGTTTTGCCGGGGCCCTGGCGGGGCAGGCGCGCATCCAGCGCGTCAGCGGCGACGTGCAGGTGCCGGCCGAGCCGCCGTTTCCGCTGGGCCTGCAGGACATGAGCCTGACGCTCAAGGCCACGCCCGGTTCGGGCGGGCGCAGCCGCCTGGACGCCTTGCTGGACGTGCGCACGCAGCGCATGGGCTACCTGACCGCCACGGCGGAAACAGTGGTGCATGCCACGCCGGGCGGCGGGATCGCCCTGCGTGACGGCGATGCCAAGAAGATCAACGTCAAGGCCAACATCGACGACCTGGGCTGGACCAGCCTGTTCCTGGGCGATGCCATGGAACTGGGGGGGCGCCTGAACGCCGATGTGAACATCGATGTGGGCGCCAAGTGGGCCTGGACCAGCCGCGGCACGGTGACCGGCCGAGACCTGCGCTTCACGCGGCTAGACGACGGCATACGCTTGCTGGACGGCAGCCTGGACGCACGTTTCGACGGCGACGTCTTCCGCCTGGAAAGCCTGACCTTCCCGGCTACGCAGCGCGTGGAACCTCAGGAGTGGCGCACGGCGACCTGGCTGAAGGAAAGCCCCGACGCCAAGGGCGGCAAGCTGACGGTGTCGGGCCAATGGAACCTGGTGAACCAGCAGGGGACCTTTGCGGTGGACATCCTGCGCTTTCCCATCGTGCAGCGCGCCGACCGCTACGCCATGATGACAGGCCGGCTGGACCTGGACATGGATCTGCCGCGCATCGCCATCCAGGGCAAAGTGGTGGCGGACGCGGGCTGGTTCAACCTGGACATGCTGGGCGGCATCCCCACCGTGGACAGCGACGTGGTGGTGCTGCGCGCCGGCCAGACGCTGCAGGACCAGGAGGTCGAGGGCACCACGGACATGACGATGGAGATCGACGTGGATCTGGGGCCGCGCTTCTACCTGACCGGCTACGGCGTGAATTCCGGCCTGGTGGGGGACCTGAAGATCACCATGATAGGCGGCAAGCTGACGGGCATAGGCGCGCTGCGCACCCGCGGCGGGCGCATCGAACTGTACGGGCAGAAGCTGCTGCTCAGGCGCGGTACCGTGACCTTCCAGGGCGACATCACCTCGCCCATCCTGGACATCGAGGCCCTGCGCACCGACCAGGCCGTGCAGGCCGGCGTCAAGGTGGCCGGCACGGCGCGCCGGCCGCGCATCGACCTGGTGTCCTATCCGGAAGTGAGCGAAGTGGAGAAGCTGTCCTGGCTGCTGCTGGGACACGGACCCGACGACTCGGGCGGGGACATCGCCTTGCTGCTGAGCGTGGGCACCTCCTTCCTGGGCGACGGCGAACCGTTCTACCGCAAGTTCGGCATCGACGAGGTCGCCATGCGTTCGGGCGACCTGGGCAGCCCGGGCAGCATCCTGCCGGTGGAAAGTGTGGTCAAATCCCTGAACAGCGGCACCAGCGACGTGGAGCGCAAGTTCCTGGCGATCTCCAAGGGGCTTACGTCCGACATCACGGTCAGCCTGCAGCAGGCCATGGCCGACACCGGGACGGTGGGGCGCGCCAGCTACCGCCTGGCGCGCGGCCTGACGGCGGAACTGAGCGCCGGCACGGTCAACGGCCTGGCCCTGATCTACCGCTGGTTCTCCCAGGACTAGGACCATGCACAGGTTCCAAGAAAGCGCGCCCGCCGGGAAACGGGCGCGCAACCCGCTTGAATGTCGTTTTTGCGCGTCGTGTGGGTCAAGCTTGCATGTAAACGATAAAATACCCGGTTACTGATTTAAGGCGGCTAATTTCCTATGAGTATCAAAAGCGACCGTTGGATTCGGCGGGCTGCTGCCGAAGGCATGATCGAACCCTTCGAGGCCGGCCAGGTGCGCAGCGTGGACGGGCAGCGCATCGTCAGCTACGGCACCAGCAGCTACGGCTACGACGTGCGTTGCGCCAACGAATTCAAGATCTTCACCAACATCAATTCGACCATCGTGGACCCCAAGGCCTTCGACGAGAAGTCCTTCGTGGATTTCGTGGGCGACGTGTGCATCATCCCGCCCAATTCCTTCGCGCTGGCCCGCACGGTCGAATATTTCCGCATCCCGCGCAGCGTGCTCACCATGTGTCTGGGCAAGAGCACCTACGCCCGCTGCGGCATCATCGTCAACGTCACGCCGCTGGAGCCCGAATGGGAAGGCCACGTGACGCTGGAGTTTTCCAACACCACCCCGCTGCCGGCCAAGATCTACGCCGGCGAGGGCTGCGCGCAGATGCTGTTCTTCGAAAGCGACGAAATCTGCGAAGTGTCGTACCGCGACCGCGGCGGCAAATATCAGGGTCAGCTGGGCGTCACCTTGCCCCGTACCTAGGAGTTCTGGAATGAAGTTTCGTTTTCCCATCGTCATCATCGACGAAGACTACCGTTCCGAAAACGCGTCAGGCCTGGGCATCCGAGCCCTGGCCGCCGCGATAGAGGCCGAAGGCGTTGAAGTTCTCGGGGTCACCAGCTATGGTGACCTTAGTTCTTTTGCGCAGCAGCAAAGCCGCGCGAGCGCCTTCATCCTGTCGATCGACGATGAGGAATTCGACGTGGATTCCCCCGAGGATGTCGCCAACGCGATCATGAATTTGCGCTCCTTCATCGGCGAGCTGCGCTTTCGCAACGAGGACATCCCCATCTATCTGTACGGGGAGACGCGCACGTCGCAGCACATCCCCAACGACATCCTGCGTGAACTGCACGGCTTCATCCACATGTTCGAGGACACGCCCGAATTCGTGGCCCGGCACATCATACGGGAAGCGCGCTCCTACCTGGACAGCCTGGCTCCGCCGTTCTTTCGCGAGCTGGTGAACTACGCCTCGGACGGTTCCTACTCCTGGCATTGCCCGGGACACTCGGGCGGGGTCGCCTTCCTGAAAAGCCCGGTGGGGCAGATGTTCCACCAGTTCTTCGGCGAGAACATGCTGCGCGCCGACGTCTGCAATGCCGTGGACGAACTGGGCCAGCTGCTGGACCACACAGGCCCGGTGGCCGAGGCCGAGCGCAATGCCGCGCGCATCTTCCATGCGGATCACTGCTTCTTCGTGACCAACGGCACGTCCACCTCCAACAAGATCGTCTGGCACGCCAACGTGGCCAACGACGACGTGGTGGTGGTGGACCGCAACTGCCACAAGTCCATCCTGCACGCCATCACCATGACGGGCGCCATCCCGGTGTTCCTGCGCCCGACGCGCAACCACCTGGGCATCATCGGCCCCATCCCGCAGGAAGAATTCCAGCCTGAGAACATCCGCCGCAAGATCGAGGCCAACCCCTTCGCGCGCAACGCCAAGAACAAGAAGCCCCGCATCCTGACGCTGACCCAGTCCACCTACGACGGGGTCATCTACAACGTCGAGATGATCAAGGAAACGCTGGATTCGGAAATCGACACGCTGCATTTCGACGAAGCCTGGCTGCCGCACGCCGCCTTCCACGACTTCTATCATGACATGCATGCCATCGGCGCCGATCGACCGCGCAGCAAGGACACCATGATCTACGCCACGCACTCCACGCACAAGATGCTGGCGGGCCTGTCGCAGGCCTCGCAGATCACGGTGCAGGATGCGGAAAACCGCCAGCTGGACCGCAACGTCTTCAACGAAGCCTACCTGATGCACACCAGCACCAGCCCGCAGTACGCCATCATTGCGTCCTGCGACGTGGCCGCGGCCATGATGGAGCCGCCCGGCGGCACGGCCCTGGTCGAGGAAAGCATCCGCGAGGCCATGGATTTCCGTCGCGCCATGCGCAAGGTGTCCGGCGAGTACGGGGAAGACGACTGGTGGTTCAGGGTCTGGGGGCCGGACCGCCTGCCCGAGGAAGGCATAGGCAACCGCGAGGACTGGATCCTGCGTTCGGGCGCCGAATGGCACGGCTTTGGCAAGCTGCCGACCGACTTCAACATGCTGGACCCGGTCAAGGCCACGGTCATCACCCCCGGCCTGGACATCTCCGGCACTTTTGCCGACCACGGCATTCCGGCCGCCCTGGTGTCCAAGTACCTGGCCGAGCACGGCGTGGTGGTGGAGAAGACCGGCCTGTATTCCTTCTTCATCCTGTTCACCATCGGCATTACCAAGGGCCGCTGGAACACGCTGCTGACGGCCCTGCAGCAGTTCAAGGACGACTACGACCGCAACCAGCCCATGTGGCGCATCCTGCCGGACTTCTGCAAGGCTCAGCCCACTTACGAGCGCATGGGCCTGCGCGACCTGTGCCAGCAGATCCACGAAGCCTACCGCAAGTACGACCTGGCGCGCCTGACCACCGAGGTCTACCTGAGCGACATGGTGCCGGCCATGAAGCCGTCCGACGCCTACGCCAAGATGGCGCACCGCGAGATCGAGCGCGTGGGCATCGACGAACTGGAAGGCCGCGTCACCGGCGTGCTGCTCACCCCGTACCCGCCCGGCATCCCGCTGCTGATCCCCGGCGAGCGCTTCAACTCGCGCATCGTGGAATACCTGCAGTTCGCGCGCGAATTCAACGCCCGCTTCCCCGGCTTTGAAACCTACGTGCACGGCCTGGCCCAGGATATCGGTCCGGACGGCCTGCCGCGCTACTACGTGGATTGCATCCGCGAATCCGAGGCTGGCGAGTAAAGCAGAGTGGCACCATTTTTCGACGTCGCCGTCATTGGCGCAGGGGCGGCCGGCATGCTGGCCGCCGGCATGGCCGGCCAGCGCGGCCTTCGGGTCGTGCTGATCGATCACGCGGAAAAGCTCGCCGAGAAGATACGCATCTCCGGCGGCGGCCGCTGCAATTTCACCAACACCGGGACCTCTCCGGAAAACTTCATTTCGCAGAATCCGCACTTCTGCCGTTCCGCCCTGGCGGCCTATACGCCGCAGGATTTTCTGCAGCTGGTGCGCGACTACCGCATCGGCTACCACGAAAAGCACAAGGGCCAGCTGTTCTGCGACGATTCCAGCGAGTCCATCATCCAGATGCTGCGCCAGGAGTGCCTGAAAGGGCAGGTGTCCTGGCGCATGCCCTGTTCGGTGCAATCCATAGGCCGCATCGAGGCCGGCTTCGTGCTGCGCACCAGCCAGGGCGACCTGCAGGCGCGCCAGGTGGTCATCGCCACCGGCGGCATGGCCATCCCGCAACTGGGCTCCACGGATTATGCGCTGCGCGTGGCCCGGCACTTCGGCCTCAAGGTCATCGAGCCGCACCCGGCGCTGGTTCCGCTGACTTTCGACGGCCGGGACTGGCGTCCGTTTTCCTCGCTGAGCGGCATGGCGCTGGAAGTGGAAGTCAGCACGGGCGCCGGCAAGCAGCGCCAGGCCTTCCTGGAGGATCTGCTGTTCACGCACCGCGGCCTGTCCGGTCCGGCCATCCTGCAGATTTCCAGCTACTGGAAGTCGGGCGAGGGGATCACCGTGGACCTGGCTCCCGGCCAGGACATAGGCCAGCAATTGCTGGACGCCAAGCCCGGCAATCGCCAGCTCCTGGTCACGGTCCTCTCGAGCCTGTGGCCGCGCCGCCTGGTGGAGCAGTGGCTGGACACCTCGGACCTGCTGCCCGGGGGCGTGGGCCAGCAGCGCCTGGCGGACCTGCCGGACCGCGTGCTGCGCACGGTCGGGCAGGTCATCAATGCCTGGCAGCTCAAGCCCAGCGGCACGGCCGGCTACAAGAAGGCCGAGGTCATGAGCGGCGGAGTGGACACGCGCGAGCTGAATCAGAAGAACATGGAGGCCCGCAAGGTGCCCGGCCTGTACTTCATCGGCGAGGCGGTCGACGTGACCGGCTGGCTGGGCGGCTACAATTTCCAGTGGGCATGGGCGTCGGCGGCGGCTTGCGCGCGCTCGCTCAGCGCTGATCCCGGGCGTGGTTTATAGTTTAGGCAACAAGCACTTTTTGTTTTTAAGGGGGGGCGCATGCAGCTACCTGACGATAGAAAATATGTGGCCACCCACGAGTGGGCCAAGGCAGACGGCGATGTGGTGCTGGTGGGCATCACCGACTTTGCCCAGGACCAACTGGGCGATCTGGTGTTCGTGGGCGAGTTCACGCCCGGCACGCGCCTGGAAGCCGGCCAGACGGCCGGCGTGGTCGAGTCGGTCAAGGCCGCGTCGGACATCTATGCGCCCGTCGCGGGCGAACTGGTGGAGTTCAACGAAGCGCTGTCCGATTCGCCCAACCTGATCAACGAGGCGGCGTTCGATATCTGGATCTTCAAGCTCAAGGCCGACAATCCCGCCGACCTGGACGGCCTGCTGGACGGCCCCGGCTACGAGGCCGTGGCCGAGTAAACAACCGGTCTTGGGCGCTTCATGCCGTACGCAATGCCTCCTTCGGGAGGCATTGTTTTGTCTGTTGTGAAAGCGGGCCAGGGGTTCGGTGTGAACCACGCGGCAAGCTCAAGGGGCGCCCGGCGCCTGCTGCCGGCCAGGGGCGCCGGCAAGCCGTCAGCCCGGACCGGCCCTGTCTTTTCCCGGGCGGAGTCGTCACCAAGACCAGTCTGTTATCGGCCTGCCCGTCCACCTCTGGGAAACTTCTGAAGAATCACGAAAAACCTAGCGCACGTTCTTCAAGGCTGTCCGAATGGTGCCGAATATCTGATCGATCTGTTCCTGCTCCACGATCAGCGGCGGAGAAATGGCGATGGTGTCGCCGGTGTAGCGCACCAGCACCCCTTGCTCGAAACAGGCGTTGAAGACTTCGGCGGCGCGCGCGCCGGGCGCGCCCGCGCGGCTGGCCAGTTCGATGCCGGCCACCAGCCCCAGATTGCGGATGTCGATGATGTGCGGACTGCCGCGCAAGGAGTGGGCCGCCTGTTCGAAGTAGGGGCTCAGGCGCCGGGCGCGCTGGAACAGCGCCTCATCCTGGTAGATCTCCAGGGTGGCCAGGATGGCGGCCGTGGCAAGCGGGTGGGCGGAATAGGTGTAGCCGTGAAAGAATTCGATTCCGCCTTGGCTGGCGTCCAGGATGGCGTCGTGAATCTCGCGCCGCACGGCCACCGCCCCGGCGGGCACAGCGGCATTGCTGATGCCCTTGGCGAGCGTGATCAGGTCGGGCGTGACGTGGAAGTACTGGCTGGCGGTGTTGTCCCCCAGGCGGCCGAACGCGGTGATGACTTCGTCGAAAATGAGCAGGATGCCGTGCTTGCTCGTGATCTGGCGCAGGCGCTCCAGATAGCCCTGGGGCGGGACCAGCACGCCGGTCGATCCGGCCAGCGGCTCCACGATCACGGCGGCGATGTTGCTGGCGTCATGCAGGGCGATGAGCCCTTCCAGGTGGTCGGCCAGATGCGCGCCCCAGGCCGGCTGCCCCTGGGTAAAGGCATTGTGTTCCAGGCTGTGCGTGTGGGGCAGGTGGTCCACGCCGGGAATCAGGATGGGCGAGAAGGCCCGGCGGTTGGCGGTGATGCCGCCCACCGAGATGCCGCCCAGGCCCACGCCGTGGTAGCTGCGTTCGCGGCCGATGAAGCGCGTGCGCTGCCCTTGTCCGCGGGCCCGATGGTAGGCCAGGGCGATCTTCAGCGCGGTGTCCACGGACTCCGAGCCGGAATTGGTGAAGAAGATGCGGTCCAGCCCGTCGGGCATGAGGCCGGCCACCGCCTGGGCGGCGCGAAAGGCGTCCTCGTGGCCGAGCTGGAAGCTGGGCGCGTAGTCCAGGTTCATGGTCTGGCGCGTCAGCGCCTCGATGATGTGGGCGCGGCCGTGTCCGGCGTTCACGCACCACAGGCCCGCCGTGCCGTCCAGGATGGGGCGTCCGTCCGCCGTGTAATAGTGCATGCCTTTGGCGCGGGCCAGCAGCTTGGGGTTCTGTTTGAACTGGCGATTGGCCGTGAACGGCATCCAGAGAGAAGACAGGTCGGGGCTGGCGGGGGGACGGATCATGGCGCATTCCAGGAAGAAGGACACACGAAACCTGACGGTCTGCTGACCGTGCATCTGTATTGTCTCGCGTCCTTGCTGCGCTGCAAAGCGCCGCCGTCTTGGCAAAAACCCCTAGGAGGGAGCCCCTGCCAGCTTCAGGTGGCGCGCCGGTAGGTGACGAAGTCGAACTTCAGGCCGTTCTCGGGGGGCTGGGGCAGGCGCTCGACTTCCTTCCACTGGCTGTCGGACAGCTCGGGGAAGAAAGTGTCGCCGGCTACAAAAGCGTGGATTTCCGTGGCGACCAGCTCGTGGGCGAGAGGCAGGGCCAGCCGGAAGAGCTGTTCGCCGCCGATCACGCAGACCGTCCCGGCATCGGGACAGGCACGCAGGGCCTGGTCCAGGTCGGTGAAGACCTGGGCGCCGGGCGCCGGATAGTCCGCATTGCGGCTGATGACCAGGTTGGGGCGGCCCGGCAAGGGACGGCCCAGGGACTCCCAGGTCTTGCGGCCCATGATGATGGGCAGGCCCATGGTGACGCGCTTGAAATGCTGCAGGTCGGAGGGCAGGCGCCAGGGCAGGGCGTTGTCCTTGCCGATGCAGCGGTTGGCCGAGTAGGCCACGACCAGGCGGATGGCGGGAGGCGTAGTCATACGGCGACGGGAGCCTTGATGTGGGGGTGGGGTTCGTAGCCGGTGATCTCGAAGTCCTCGAATTCGTAGTCGAACAGGCTGGCGGGCTTGCGCTTGATGGTCAGCGTGGGATAGGGGCGGGGCTCGCGCGCGAGCTGCAGCTCGGCCTGCTCGAAGTGATTCGAATACAGGTGGCAGTCGCCGCCGGTCCAGATGAAGTCGCCCACGTCCAGGTCGCATTGCTGGGCCACCATGTGCGTCAGCAGGGCGTAGCTGGCGATGTTGAAGGGCACGCCCAGGAAAATGTCCGCGCTGCGCTGGTAGAGCTGGCAGGACAGCTTGCCGTCGGCCACGTAGAACTGGAACAGGGCGTGGCAGGGCGGCAGGGCCATCTGGCCGACGTCGGCCACGTTCCAGGCGGACACGATCAGGCGGCGGGAGTCGGGGTTGCGGCGGATCTGCTCCACGACTTGGCTGATCTGGTCGATGTGGCGCCCGTCCGGCGTGGGCCAGGAGCGCCACTGCACTCCATAGACCGGACCCAGGTTGCCGTCCGCATCCGCCCATTCGTCCCAGATGGATACGCCGCGCTCCTGCAGCCAGCGCACATTGGAGTCCCCGCGCAGGAACCACAGCAGCTCGATAAAGATGCTGCGGGTGTGCAGTTTCTTGGTGGTGATCAGGGGAAAGCCCTGCGAGAGATCGAAGCGCATCTGGTGGCCGAACACCGAACGGGTGCCCGTGCCGGTGCGGTCGGTCTTGGGGGTGCCTTGGGTGTAGACCAGGCGCAGCAGGTCTTCGTAGGGGTGTGCGGACATGGCGGTCTCAGGCTTGCTGGATGTCGATGGAATAGGTGATCTCGGCGGTCTTGCCCAGCATGGCGGAGGCCGAGCAGTACTTGTCGTGCGAGAGCTGCACGGCGCGTTCCACGGCCGTGCGGGGCAGGTCCTTGCCGGTCACCACGAAAGTGAAATGGATGCGGGTGAAGACCTTGGGGTCGGTGTCGGCCCGTTCGGCCGTGAGCTTGACCTGGCAGCCGGTGATGGCGTGCCGGCCGCGCTTCAGGATGAGCACGACGTCGTAGGCTGCGCAGCCGCCTGCGCCGGTCAGCAGCATCTCCATGGGGCGGGGGGCGAGGTTGTTGCCGCCGCCTTCGGGCGCGCCGTCCATGGCGGTCACGTGGCCGCTGCCCGTGCGGGCGACAAAGAGCATGCCTTCGGAGCCGCCCCAGTCGATTGTGCATTCCATAGTGGTGTCCTTGATTCGGTCCGGGGCGAGCCCGGTCGGTGTGAGTCTTCGCTCGATTGTACTTTCTCGACCGCTGAGCGTGCACGCGCATCTCCCCGGCCGGCGAAGGGACTGGTCCTGATTTTTATAGGCGCTATCAGCTTATATGAATGTGGCGAAATTGTGACGAGGATATATCCGATCTGCTATGACAGCTACGGACAGGAACGCAGACAAAATGTGAGGACATGGGTGGTTTTGTTGTTTGTCCTAGGATAAACTGCAAGCCAGGTAAGGGAGAAATTGAAACAGCCATGTCACGAGGGTTTACCCTCGCCTATAATGGCCGCTGCCCATATACCAAAAAAAGTCGTGTCCGTATTTGTTCTGTCTCAATAAACCCCGCGTTGCCTGGGGGCTTTATCAAGGCGTAACAGACGGTTGTTTTAACATGGCGGCTCTCGCGACCTAGGCAGTCGCAGATTTCTTGCGTCCACTCTCTTTTGATCTGCGACGCGTCAAGTGCCGCTGAGCTGCTTGGCAGCTTCACATTAACCAGGCCTGGATCATTGTGAATACCGTTTCAATACTGCTTTTAGCTTTCATATTGTCCGTAACTGGACTTTTCGTCTTCATCTGGTCGTTACGCCGCAACTTCTTCGACGACAGCCCGGCCGCCGCCAAGGAGATCTTCTCCCAAGGCGAAATCGGTCAGGTCGACGATCCCTCCGCCACGCCTGAGCAGCGCCTGGCCCTGCAGAAGGAAATGGGCGAGACCGCCATTTCCGCCGACGCACACCGCGCCCTGAGCGTGGAGCTGGCCGAGCGCGTGGAAGCCGACCGCTCCTCGGCCTACGTCACGTTCATGTTTCTGTCCTGTGCCATTGTCTGGCTGATCGTGGCCTCCACGGCCGGTCTGATCAGCTCGATCAAGCTGCACGAACCCGACTTCCTGACCCAGTACGCCTGGATGACCTTCGGCCGCATGCGCACGCTGCACCTGAACGCCGTCGCCTACGGCTGGGCGCCCATGGCCGCCTTCGGCGTGGCCATGTGGATGCTGCCCCGCCTGTTCAAGACGCCCCTGATGGGCGCGCGTTTCGCCATCCTGGGCGGCGCCCTGTGGAACGCCGGCCTGATCGCGGGCCTGGGCAGCATCGCCGTGGGGATCACCGACGGCATGGAATGGCTGGAAATGCCCTGGCAGATCGACATCCTGCTGGTGATCGGCGGCGCCCTGGCGGCCCTGCCCCTGGTGTTCACCCTGCAGAACCGTCGCACCCATCACCTGTACGTGTCCGTGTGGTACATGGGCGCGGCCCTGTTCTGGTTCCCCATCCTGTTCCTGGTCGGCAACCTGCCCGCCGTGCACGTGGGCGTCGAGCAGGCCACGATGAACTGGTGGTTCGGCCACAACGTGCTGGGCCTGTTCTACACCCCCATGGCGCTGGCTTCGGTGTACTACTTCCTGCCCAAGATCATCGGCCAGCCCATCGCCTCCTACAACCTGTCCCTGGTGGGTTTCTGGGGCCTGGCGTTCTTCTACGGCCAGGTCGGCGGCCACCACCTGGTGGGCGGTCCCGTGCCCCAGTGGATGGTCACCCTGTCCATCGTGCAGAGCATGATGATGATCATTCCCGTGCTGGCCTTCTCCATCAACCAGCACTACACCATGAAGGGTCACTTCCGCACCCTGATCCACTCGCCCACCCTGCGCTTCATCGTGCTGGGCGGCATGATGTACACCGTCAGCTCCATCCAGGGCTCCTTTGAAGCTCTGCGCAGCATCAACACGATCACCCACTTCACCCACTTCACGGTCGCCCACGCCCACATCGGCCTGTACGGCTTCTTCACCGTGGTGATGTTCGGCGCGATCTACTACGTGATGCCCCGCGTCATGTCCTGGGAATGGCCTTATCCCAAGCTGATCTCCCTGCACTTCTGGCTGGTGGTGATCGGCTTCGGCATCTACGCCGTGGGCCTGAGCATTGGCGGCTGGCTGCAAGGCCTGGCCATGCTGGATCCGGCCAAAGCCTTCATGGAATCCGTTTTTGTCACGATGCCTTACCTGAAATCGCGTTCTCTGGGTGGCGCCCTGATGACCCTGGGCCACCTCGTGTTTGCCTTCCACTTTGTGGCAATGGCTCTGCGCTATGGCAGCCGTCGTATTGGTCCAGCCCTGTTTCACCAGCGCTCGGCAACTCGCAATGTAGTGGAGGCCTGATTTAGTCATGGAAAGCGAATACAAACTCTTGGGCGGCGCCATGGTGACGCTCGCCCTGGCCATCTCGGCCCTGGTCGTCATCCCTTATCTGCAAGTCGAGAAGGTGGAGCCGCCCGAAGGCCTGAAGCCTTACACCAGCGTCGAGCTGCGCGGCCGCCAGCAGTACATCAACATGGGTTGCGTCTACTGCCACTCGCAGCAGCCGCGCAGCCAGAACCAGGCGCCTGACTTCCAGCGCGGCTGGGGCCGCGCTTCCGTGGCCGGCGACTACTACTACGACACGCCCCACCTGCTGGGCACCATGCGCACCGGTCCGGACCTGATGAACATCGGCGCCCGCCAGCCCAGCGTGGACTGGCACCTGGGCCACTTGTACCAGCCCCGCGCCTACACGCCCGGCAGCAACATGCCTGCCTACCCCTTCATGTTCGAGCTGAAGGACAAGGCCGAGGCCGGCGACAAGGTCGTCAATCTGCCCGGCGCCTTCGCTCCGGAAGGAAAAGTGGTCGTGGCCAAGCCTGAGGCCCTGGACCTGGTTCAGTATCTGTTGGCCCTGGACCGTACGTATCCCGTATCGCCCGCCAGCGTTCTCAAATAAACAGATACCGTCGAGCTAGTGCGCCCCGCGTGTCGGGGCGCATCGGAGAATTAGAATGACTGACAATCACAAGTACGACGCGCAGCTGCGCGAGAACGCCGATCCGCACGAGAAGGCGGAGCCGGTGCCATGGGTGGTGCTGCTCGTCATCGCAGGCCTGTTCCTGTGGGGCATCTACTATATATTCAGCAGCAACCTGAGCTACGACTCCACGGTGGGTGACAACCGCATCGCCGCCGACTTCAAGGCTCCTGAAGGCGCCGAAGGCGGCAAGATCGACGGCCACCAGCTGTTCGTGGCGCAGTGCGCGGCCTGTCACCAGGCCACGGGCGCCGGCATCCCGGGCGTGTTCCCTCCGCTGGTCGGCTCCGAATGGGTGCTGCGCAAGCCCGAGGTGCTGGTCCAGATCCTGCTGCACGGCATCACCGGCGAAATCACGGTCAAGGGCAACAAGTACAATGGCGCCATGCCCGAATTCCGCGAGAAGTTCAATGACGCGGAAATGGCGGCGGTAGTAAACTACCTGCGTACTGAATTGGGTGACAACAGCGCCGACCCCGTGGATGAGGCCTTTGTCAAAGCTGAACGTGAAAAAACCGCTGACAAGACCGACCACTGGAATGGCGACGCCGACCTGGCGCCCATGGAACAGTGATGCCGTACTGAAGGGCCGGGAATGAAACTCCTGGCAAGTCTCCTGCTGGTCTGCGCCCTGGGCATAGGGGCGCTGGCCCACCTGACCCAGGGGTTCTCGGCCCTGACCTCCGAGACGGCCCGTCGCAACGACGTGGCCGCCTCTCCCCGGCCCATCTCCGATGTGTCGGTCCTGACTCCCTCCAACGCCATACGCAGCCTGCACGATGTCCTGCACCAAGACGGGCGCGTGGCCATCGTCAACTTCATCTATACCCGCTGCGTCACGCTGTGCCTGGCCATGGGTTCCGAATACCAGCAGTTGCAGCAGGCCATCCTGGACGAGGGCCTGCAGGACAAGGTGCGCCTGCTGAGCATCAGCTTCGATCCCACGGATTCGGCTGATCGCCTGCAGCGCTACAGCCACATGATGAAGGCGGATCCCGCGGTCTGGCAATTCGTCACCATGATGCCGGGCGACGAGCGCCAGCGCGTCCTGGATGACTTTGGCATCATCGTCATTCCCGCGCCGTTCGACGAATACGAGCACAATGCCGCCTACCACGTGGTGACGGCCGAGCCGCGGTTGCGGCGCATCGTGGACTACGGCGAACCCATCCTGGCCCTGTCGCACGCGCGCCAGGCCCTGGAGCGCGTCCGGAAGGCGGCCCCATGATCCAGTTGCGAACCTCTCCGGCGCCGCGCCGCATCCGTCCTTACCTGGGCAGCATCCTGGCCCTGCTGGCCGCCGTGCTGTTCGCCGCCGCGGCGTACTGGGACCGGCCGCTGACCGCCCAGATGAGCCTGCACATGCTGGTGCACATCCCCTTGCTGGTGCTTTCCGGCGTGGTCCTGCAATTGGCTCTGAGCTTCCAGGGCGCGGGGCGCAGCCGCGCGATGCAGGCGGTTCTGCGGCCCTATTACGCCTTGAACGAGTACGGCCTGCCGGGACTGATCCTGGTCAGCTTCGCGGCTGCCTACTGGATGGTGCCCAAGGCGCTGGACGACGTGCTGGTGTCTTCCTCCATGGCGCTGGGCAAGTATGTCGGCCTGGTGCTGATGGGCATGCTGTTCATGGAGTCCTGGCGGCGCGCCCACCTGGTGTTCCGCCTGTTCTTTCTGGGCAACTTCTGCTGGATGATGGCCATCGTGGGCATTCTTTACCAGGATAACCCCATGCGCCTGTGCAACTTCTATCTGCAGTCGGATCAGGAAATCGCCGGCATCGGGCTGGTGGTCATGGCCTGCGTGCTTCCCTTGCTCTGGCTCTTGGCCGAGATCAAGGCCATCCTGGCCTTTTTGCGGCAATAATAGCGATTGATTCTGTTTTTCAGGTGGCTCCCATGAACCGTTCCCTTCCGGCCGGCGCTTACCGGCTGCACAGACGCACCGGCCTGTTCGATCAATTCCTGACCGAGGCCAACCGGGCACTGGACGTGCTGGGCCGGTCGGCGCGCGCTTCGCGCCCGAATCCAGCCGGCAAGGAAGTGTCGGACATCACGCCCGAGGAAGCGCGCCACGCCGCCGGCCTGATGCGCGTCAATCACGTGGGCGAGATCTGCGCGCAGGCGCTCTATCGCAGCCAGGCCATGCTGTGCAAGGATCCACAGGTCACCGACGTATTGCTGCACGCCGCCCAGGAAGAGGTGGACCACCTGGCCTGGTGCGACGACCGGTTGCGCGAACTGGACAGCCGGCCCAGCATCTTCAATCCATTCTGGTATGCAAGTTCGTTTGCGCTGGGCTTGATCGCCAGCCGAGCCGGCGTCTCCTATAACCTGGGCTTCATGGCCGAAACCGAACGCCAGGTCGAACAGCATCTGGACAGCCACTTGGAGTCGCTGCCCCAGGCCGACGCGCGCTCGCGGCGCGTGGTCGAGCAGATGCGCGACGACGAGATCGAGCATCGCCGCACGGCCGAACATAACGGCGCCGCAAGTCTGCCGCCGCCCATCAAGGCGGCCATGCGCATGATGTCCAAGGTCATGACCACCACGGCCTATCGCTTGTAGAGCCTTGCTTGCGCTTTGTGTCGGAAGGCCGCTCTCGGAGCGGCTTTTTTTTGGGTTCTTCGAGGAATTTCGGGGGCTCCTCCGTGTTTGGCAAGCCGTTTGGGCCAAGCGGAAAGAGGCTCAGGCCCTCGCGAGACAGGCCGGGGCGGGCCGGCTTGGCTGGGTCCTTCGCCCGCGCTGCGCGCGGGTTCCCTGGTCAGGATACTGGGGCGGGCGGGGCGTGAACTCGCAGCGTGATTCGTCCACTGGACGAATCACAAGCGTCCTGCTCGAGCAGCACGCCCCTTGCCTCCCGCCCCCGCATCCCGCCTGCGGCGAAGGCCCTGACTCGCCCGCCGGCCCGCCCTGGCCCTCCTCGCGAGAACGGCACCGCTGTATTGGCCCAAACGGCGGGACGTCCGCGCAAGCCGCATAACGCGTCAACCTCACATCCCGCTGAGCTTTCTGTTTGGTGAATGGTGCCTGTGGCCGGGTCGATGCCATCGACATTTTGAGCCGTTCAAGGCGCAGGAAGAGCGGACGGGGCGGGTCGGATGGCTTGCCGCAGGCGGGGCGCGGGGACGGGAGCTAAGCGTCGTTCTGTTCGACGGCGGCGCTTGTTGCTCGTCTGGGGGGCGAGCAACCCGCCGGAGTTAACGACGCGCCCGGCCACGCGCCCCGACCAGGGCACCGGCGCGCCGCGCCGGCAAGCCGTCAGTCCCGTCCGCTCTTCCTGCACCTTGAGCGGTGTCTTTGGAAGACCAGTGCGGCATCGACCTGGCAAATTGGCTCCCGGAATTCTTCACAGAATTTTTTTTCCTGCATCAGAGCGTCGCAAAGAGGGCGTTTTGCCGGCTGTGACCGTTCAGCGGATGATGGTTTGGGGGCTTAGGGATAACGACTAGATACCTGCGGCCTGTTTTGCGCTAGGAAATGAGGCATTAACGCCACAAGTTCTTGGTTTATGCGGCCTCGAGCGTATTTATCTTGCATCGCACAAATTTTATGGATAAACTTCAGTTATCGGATGTCGAAAAGAAAGCGGGAAAAACAACGGTAATTACCCTAGCTTTCTGGCTCGATGAATCATCTAGCAGCCCGACATGCCACGGTTGTCTCCTCCACCCTCCTCCTTTGGTGGATTTGCCCGAGATCTCTTGATCTCGGGTTTTTTTTTGCCCGCGGCTAGCGATGAGCCTCGCCATTGGGTGCCTGCTTGAGCCTTGCTGGCTCCGCCCCTCGCCTGAGGGCGTCGGCATTGTCCGGAAAGTTCACGAGAGAGTCGGAGCGGGGAGGGCGTAAAAAGCACACTGCCCGCTCGAGGCGGGCAGTGTGTTGCTCAGGACAGGGCCGGGAGTGTCAGGCCTTGGCGCCGGGCACGGTGGCCACATGCAGCAGATTGGTCTTGCCGCTGTTGCCGAAAGGCACGCCTGCGATCATGACGATGGTGTCGCCTGCGCTCGCAAAGTCATTGCTGACGGCCACGTCGGTGGCGTGATCAATCATTTCGCTCAGGTCGCTCACGTCTTCGCAAGGAATGGCATGCACGCCCCAGGCCAGGGCCAGGCGGCGGGCGGTTTCCAGCTTGGGGGTCAGGGCCAGGATGGGCGCGGTGGGGCGCTCGCGGCTGGCGCGCAGGGCGCTGAAGCCGGTCGTGGTGTAGGCCACCGTGGTGGCGGGCTCCAGGATGGCGGCCACGCGGCGCAAGGCGCAGCAGATGGCGTCCGCGGTGGTGGCCTCGGCCGTGCTGTGGTTGGCCTCCAGAATGGTGCGCCAGCTGGGGTCGTTCTCGATCTCCTTGATGATGCTGTCCATGATGGAAACGGCTTCGAGCGGGAATTGGCCCGAGGCCGATTCGGCCGACAGCATGACGGCGTCCGCGCCCGAGTAGATGGCGGTGGCCACGTCCGACGCTTCGGCGCGCGTGGGCACGGGGGAGGTGATCATGGATTCCAGCATCTGGGTGGCCACGACCACGGGGCGGCCGGCGGCGCGCGCCGTGCGCACGATCTGGCGCTGCAGCACGGGCACGCGCTGCGGGGGAACTTCCACGCCCAGGTCGCCGCGAGCGACCATCACGCCGTCGCACAGATGCACGATCTCTTCCAGGTGCTCGAGCGCCTGCGGTTTCTCCAGCTTGGCCATGATCCAGGCCTTGTCGCCGATGATCTCGCGAGCTTCGCGAATGTCGCCGGGACGCTGCACGAAGGACAGGGCCACCCAGTCCACGCCCAGCTCCAGGCCGAATTTCAGGTCGGCCAGGTCTTTTTCGGTCAGGGGCGAAATGGGCAGGACCACGCCGGGCACGTTCACGCCCTTGCGGTCGGACAGGGGGCCGCCGACCATGACGGTGGTCTCGGCGAAATCAGGGCCGAAGCTGTCCACGCGCAGGCGCAGCTTGCCGTCGTCCAGCAGCAGGTCGGTGCCGTTCTCCAGGGCGGCGAAGATCTCGGGATGCGGCAGGTGGGCGCGAGTGCCGTCGCCTTCGGCCGGATCCAGGTCCAGTCGGAACTTCTGGCCGGTCTGCAGCTGCACGCGGCCGTCCTTCATCTTGCCCACGCGCAGCTTGGGCCCCTGCAGGTCCATCAGGATGCCGATGCTGCGGCCCGTTTCCTTTTCGATCTGGCGGATCGCGTGGTAGCGGGCGGCGTGGTCTTCATGGGTGCCGTGGCTGAAGTTCAGGCGGAATACATCGGCGCCGGCCTCGAACAGCTCGCGGATGCGTTCCGGCGTGGAGCTGGCAGGGCCCAGCGTGGCCAGAATGCGGGATTGACGTTGACGTTTCATGGTGTTGTCCTTGCTGAGTCAGGCGGTCAGGGCGGCGACGCCGGCGCGGGCGACCTGGGCGTCTTCGCCGGCTTTCACGCCGGACACGCCCACGGCGCCGATCACCTGGCCGTCCACCACCACGGGCTCGCCGCCTTCCAGGGGCACCACGGGCATGGCCAGGGCGGCGATGCGGCCATTGTTCACCATGTCTTCGTAGACTTTGCTGGGCTTGCCGCTCAGCACGCAGGTACGGGCCTTCTCGGGGGCGACGCTGGCGCTCATCAGGGGAGCGCCGTCCATGCGCTGCAGCCAGAGGGAGTGACCGCCGGCGTCGCAGATCGCAATGCTGACGGCCCAGTTGTTGTTGCGGGCTTCGGCTTCCGCGGCGGCGGCGATGCGTTTGGCGTCGTCCAGTGTCAGGGCCTTCGTGTCTCTCATGTCCAGTCCTTTATGAAATGCGTTATTCGCTGTGGGGTAAAACCAAGATGGCGCGGAAATCGTTGACATTGGTCAGGGTGGGGCCGGTGACCAGCGAGTCGTCCAGGGCTTCGAAGAAGCCATGGCCGTCGTTGTTGTCCAGGCTGTCGCGCGGTCGTATGCCCAGTTTCCAGGCGCGCTCCAGCGTGTCGGGGCTGCAGAAGGCGCCCGCGATTTCTTCCTGGCCGTCCACGCCGTCGGTGTCGCCGGCCAGGCCGTAGATGCCGGGCGCCCCGTCCAGGGCCACGGCGGTGGACAGCAGGAATTCCACATTGCGTCCGCCGCGGCCATTGCCGCGTATGGTCACCGTGGTCTCGCCGCCGGACAGGAGCACGCAGGGCGCCGCGGCCGGCTGGCCGTGCTGGGCCACGCTCAGCGCGATGCCGGCCATGACCTTGCCTACGTCGCGGGCTTCGCCCTCGATGCTGTCGCCCAGCAGCACGGGCTGCACGCCCACGGCTTCGGCTACGCGGGCGGCGGCCTGCAGGGCCAGCTGGGGCGTGGCCACCAAGTGGGTCGTGACGCGCGCCAGGCGCGGATCATCGGGCTTGATGGTTTCGCCGGCACCGGTCTCCAGCAGGCTGCGGGCGGCGTCGGGAATGTCGATGCCGTAGCGGCGGATGATTTCCAGGGCCTGCTCGCAGGTGGTCGGATCGGCCACGGTGGGGCCGGAGGCGATGTCCATGGGGTTGTCGCCGGGCACGTCGGAGATCAGCAGGTTCAGCACTCGGGCGGGAGCGCAGGCGGCGGCCAGCCGGCCGCCTTTGATGGCGGACAGGTGGCGGCGCACGCAGTTCATTTCGCCGATCGACGCGCCGGATTTCAGCAGGGCTTTGTTGATGGCCTGCTTGTCGGCCAGGGTGATGCCTCCGCCGGCCAGCGGCAGCAGGGAGGATCCGCCGCCCGAGATCAGGCAGATCACCAGGTCGTCTTCGCTCAGCTTGCTGACCGTGCGCAGGATTTCGTGCGCGGCGTCTTCGCCGGCCTGATCGGGGACGGGGTGGGCAGCCTCAAGAATCTTGATGTGGTCGCAGGGCACGCTGTAGCCATAGCGCGTCACCACGACGCCGCTGATGGGGCCCTTGTTCCAGTGCCGTTCCAGCGCCTGAGCCATAGCGGCGGAGGCCTTGCCGGCGCCGATGACGATGGTGCGGCCCTTGGGCGCTTCAGGCAGGTAGGGAGGAATACAGTGTTCGGGCTGAGCCGCATTGACGGCAGCCTGGAACATTTTGCTGAGTAAGTCTTGTGGCTCGATTTTCATGGGCATTCCTGGCGCAGGGCTATGGCGGCGTCGGTCACTGGCCGCTGCGCGATATGGGCGCATCTGCAGAAATGGCAAGGCGCCCATCTAGACGAAAAGAACAAGCGCAGCAAAGAGGGAGGCCCCCGGTGCAGCGCTGAAAAACATCCCCGCGGCGCCTCTGGCTTGCTGCACCTCCAAAGGAGGCATTGTGCCTTGGGGCGGCCCGGCGGTAAAAAAAGCGGGCCGCAGCCCGCTTTCAGGACGAATCGACTTTTGATGCCCTGCTGTTGCGAATGGCGTCAGCAAGTCGACTCGCCCTGGAGCCCGGTCTTATTGACCGATCTCGTGGTTGGCCATGATTTCCAGGGCGCGGACCAGCGCGGAGTGGTCCTGGCCGGAGCCGCCGTGGGCGGCGCAGGTGTTGAACAGCTCCTGGGCGATGGCGGTGCTGGGCAGGGCCACGCCCAATTGGCGGGCGGTGGTCAGGGCCAGGTTCAGGTCCTTCTGGTGCAGCTCGATGCGGAAGCCGGGATCGAAGGTGCGCTTGACCATGCGCTCGCCGTGCACTTCCAGGATGCGGGAGTTGGCGAAACCGCCCATCAGGGCTTCACGCACCTTGGCGGCGTCGGCGCCGGCCTTGGAGGCCAGCAGCAGGGCCTCGCCCACGGCTTCGATGGTCAGGGCCACGATGATCTGGTTGGCCACCTTGGTGATCTGGCCGTCGCCCACGCCGCCCACCAGGGTGATGTTCTTGCCCATCAGTTCGAACAGGGGCTTGACCTTGTCGAAGACTTCCTGCTTGCCGCCGACCATGATGGTCAGGGAGGCGGCCTTGGCGCCGACTTCGCCGCCGGACACGGGAGCGTCCAGGTACTCGCCGCCCAGTTCGGCGATGCGCTTGGCGAATTCCTTGGTGGCCACGGGAGAGATGGAGCTCATGTCCACCACGATCTTGCCTTTGGACAGGCCGGCGGCCACGCCGTTTTCGCCGAACAGGGCGTCTTCGACGTGAGGGGTGTCAGGCACCATGGTGATGATGATGTCGGCCTGGCGGGCGACTTCAGCACTGTTCTCGCATACGGTGGCGCCGGCTTCGCTGACGCTCTTGGGGAATGGGCCGCGGGTGAAGGTGAACAGCTCGTGGCCGCCCTTGATCAGGTTGACTGCCATGGGGGCGCCCATGATGCCCAGACCGATAAAACCGATTTTTGCCATTTTGTAATCTCCTAGTTGTTGGTGCGCAGTGAGCCGCCCGATCAGGCGGTCAGGGCCTGGATCCAGCCCAGGCCGTCCTTGGTGATGCCGGCAGGCTTGTATTCGCAGCCGATCCAGCCGTCGTAGCCGGTGCCGTCGATGTACTTGAACAGCCAGGCGTAGTTGATCTCGCCCGTGCCCGGCTCGTTGCGGCCGGGGTTGTCGGCCAGCTGGATGTGCGCGATTCTATCCAGGTGCTTCTTGATGGTGTTGGCCAGTTCGCCTTCCTGACGCTGGGCGTGGTAGATGTCGTACTGGATGAACAGGTTGTCGGAACCGACGTCCTGCAGCAGGGCTGCGGCCTGTTCGGTGCGGTTCAGGTAGAAGCCTGGAATGTCGTAGGTGTTGATGGGTTCGACGAGCAGGCGGATGCCGGCGTCCTTCAGCTTGCCGGCGGCGAACTGAAGGTTGTCGACGAAGGTCTTGTGAGCGGTGTCGGCGTCCAGGCCGGCCGGCACTTTGCCGGCCAGGCAGTTGACCTGCTTGCAGCCCAGGGCCGTGGCGTATTCGATGGCGCGGCCGACGCCGTCCTGGAATTCGCCCACACGCTCGGGGAGCACCGCGATGCCGCGTTCGCCGCCGTCCCAGTTGCCGGCCGGCAGGTTGTGCAGGACCTGGGTCAGGCCGTGTTTCTGCAATTGTTCAGCCAGCTGCTGTTTGTCGTAGGCGTAGGGGAACAGGTATTCCACTCCCTTGAAGCCGGCGTCGGCCGCTGCCTGGAAACGGTCCAGGAAGTCGTGCTCGTTGAACAGCATGGTCAGGTTGGCAGCAAATTTTGGCATTTCGGTACTCCGTTTCAAATCAACAATCAGTCCATCAGCGAGATGGCGGTGGGCGCATCGATACCGGATTCGGCAAGGGCTTCGAATTCGGTCACGTTGTGCAGCTCCGTGCCCATGGCGATGTTGGTGACGCGCTCCAGGATCAGTTCGATCACGACGGGCACGCTGAATTCCTTCATCAGGGCGCGGGCCTTCTCGATGGCGGGCTGGATCTCTTCGGGCTTGTGCACGCGGATGGCCTTGCAACCCAGGCCTTCTACGACGGCAATGTGATCCACGCCGTAGCCGTTGGTCTCGGGCGCATTGATGTTATCAAAGGCCAGCTGCACGCAGTAATCCATGTCGAAGCCGCGCTGCGCCTGGCGAATCAGGCCCAGGTAGGCATTATTGACGAGGATATGCAGGTAAGGCAGCTTGAACTGCGCGCCCACGGCCAGTTCCTCGATCATGAACTGGAAGTCGTAGTCGCCCGAGATGGCGACCACTTCGCGCGATGGGTCGGCGGCGACCACGCCCAGGGCGGCGGGGATGGTCCAGCCCAGAGGACCGGCCTGGCCGCAGTTGATCCAGTTGCGGGGCTGGTAGACGTGCAGGAACTGCGCGGCGGCGATCTGCGACAGGCCGATGGTGGTCACGTAGCGGGTCGAGGGACCGAAAGCGCGGTTCATTTCTTCGTAGACGCGCTGGGGCTTCAGAGGCACGTTGTCGAAGTTGGTCTTGCGCTGCAGCGTGGCCTTGCGCTTCTGGCAGTCGGCAACCCATTGGGCGCGATCGCGCAGCTTGCCGGCGGCCTTGTATTCCTTGGCCACTTCGATGAACAGTTCCAGGGCGGCGCCGGCGTCCGAGGCGATGCCCAGGTCAGGACCGAACACGCGGCCGATCTGCGTGGGTTCGATGTCCACGTGCACGAACTTGCGGCCTTCGGTGTAGACGTCCACCGAGCCGGTGTGGCGGTTGGCCCAGCGGTTGCCGATGCCGAACACGAAGTCCGATGCCAGCAGGGTCTGGTTGCCGTAGCGGTGCGCGGTCTGCAGACCGACCATGCCGGCCATCAGGGGGTGGTCGTCGGGGATGGTGCCCCAGCCCATCAGGGTCGGGATCACGGGCACGTTGACCAGCTCGGCGAATTCCTGCAGCAGGGCCGATGCGTCGGCGTTGATGACGCCGCCGCCGGACACGATCAGCGGACGCTCGGAGGCGTTCAGCAGTTCGATGGCTTTTTCAGCCTGGGCGCGGGTGGCCGCGGGCTTGTAGGCGCTCAGCGGGGAGTAGGTATCCAGGTCGAATTCGATTTCGGCCAGTTGCACGTCGATGGGCATGTCGATCAGCACGGGGCCGGGACGGCCGGAGCGCATGATGTGGAAAGCCTGCTGGAACACGCGCGGGATCAGGTCGGGTTCGCGGACGGTGACGGCCCACTTGGTGACGGGCTTGGCGATGGACTCGATGTCCACGGCCTGGAAGTCTTCCTTGTACAGGCGGGCGCGGGGAGCCTGGCCGGTGATGCACAGGATCGGGATCGAGTCGGCCGAAGCGGAGTACAGGCCGGTGATCATGTCGGTGCCGGCGGGGCCGGAGGTGCCGATGCATACGCCGATGTTGCCCGGAGCAGCGCGGGTGTAACCTTCGGCCATGTGGGAAGCGCCTTCCACGTGGCGGGCGAGAATGTGATCAAAGCCGCCTTCCTTGCGCAGAGCGGAGTAGAAGGGGTTGATGGCGGCGCCGGGCACGCCGAATACGGTGCTCACGCCTTCTTTGCGCAGAATCGCGGCGGCGGCGTCCACTGCTCTCATTCGAGCCATTGATGTCTCCTAGATCATCGGTTGACGAAATACACAACACGATAATAAGGAGTGGGGGCAGGGCTTTGAATTGATGGTACGATTGTTTCTATCGATACCTGGAGTATTGAATGAGTCGTTATACCGAGATCAGAAGCTTCGCCCTGGTGGCCGAAAAAGGCAGTTTTGCGGCGGCTTCCGTCGTGGAAGGAGTCACCCCCGTCGTCATGGGAAGGCGCCTGGATGCGCTTGAACAGCGGCTTGGCGTACGCTTGATGCACCGCTCGACGCGCGGCCTGACCCTGACCGACCTGGGCGAACAGTTCCTGGAGCAGTGCAAACAGATACTGAAGGACTTCGACGAGGCCGAGGCCAGCATCAGCGCTCAGCGCAAGGTGGTCCGCGGACACCTGGTGGTGTCGGCGCCGGCCGCCTTCGGGCGTCGGCACGTCGCTCCGCACGCCATCGCCTTCAAGAAGCGCTACCCGGAGCTGAAGCTGTCCTTCAATTTCACCGACAGCGTGGTGGATCTGGTGCGCGAAGGCTATGACATGGCCCTGCGCATCGGCGAGGTCACCGATCCCAATTACGTGGCGGTGCGCCTGTATCCGAACCGCCGCGTGGTGTGCGGCACGCCCGAGTATTTCGAGCGCTACGGCGTGCCGCGCGTGCCCGAGGATCTGGTGCGCCACAACTGCCTGGCCTTCAACCTGCAGGGCGGCCAGCAGCGCGGCTGGACCTTCATGCGCGACGGCAAGCCCTTCGCCGTGCGGGTGGACGGCGACCTGGACTGCAACGACGGCGAGCTGCTGTTCAACTGGGTCAAGCAGGGTTGGGGCATAGGCTGGCGCTCCACTTGGGAAATCCAGCCCGAACTCAAGCGCGGCGAGCTGGTCACGGTGCTGGACGACTTCGAGATGCCCAGCTACGACATCCAGGCCGTTTACCAGCAACAGCGCTACCTGCCGGCCAAGGTGCGGCGCTTCATCGACTATCTGCGCGCCATCTACAACACGCCGGGCTATTGGGACGGGGAAGTGCAGTTCTGACTGTCCCGGGCCGCTCCAAAAAAAAAACCGCTCCAAGGAGCGGTTTTTTTCTGGTTATGCGGCGCGATCAGAAGTGCCATTCGACCTGGATGGTCGGGGCGCTGGTCTTGATGCCGGGCTTCAGGTCGCCGTTGGCCATGTAGCGGTTGCCGAACTTGTTGTACCAGTACTCGTAGCCCACGCCCACCCACAGGGTGTTTTTCTTGTCGAAGGCCAGCTTGCCCACGTCGGCCATCAGCGAGGTGCGCACCAGCACTTCGGATTTGGTGCTGATGCCGGCGTAGTCCTCGCCCTTGGGTCCGTTGTAGTTGGCAAAGCCCTGGAATTTCAGCGGCAGCGCGCCCGCGTCGAAAGGGATGTTCCAGGTCAGGCTGGCCATGAACTGGGGGTCGAAGGATATCTTGCTCTGCGGGCAGGCGGGCGCGCCCAGGCCGCAGTGGTTCCATTCCTTGCCGTACAGCAGGCTCAGGTCCACGAAGCCCTTGGGCACGTCGAACTTGAAGGTGGGGCCCACGACCAGCAGGCGCTTGCGCGGCGCGAAGGCGGTGTTCTTGGTGTTCAGGTCGAAACCGGCCGTCAGGGCCACGTCCTTGACGGGACCGAAGGCCAGGTTCTTGTCGAAGACCTTGCCCAGCGACAGCTGGTGGCGGTAGGTGGCGTAGAACTCGGTGGCGCCGTTGTTCTTGCTGCCGTTGGAAGGATCGTGGCGGTCCGACTGCAGAATGTCCAGATTGAAGAAGTTCTGGCCCAGGCTGTAGCCGCTGACGTGCGTCAGGCTCAGGATGTGCTTTTCGATGTCGCGATCGTTCATCGGCTCGGTGTAGGCCGAGCTGTAGCGGTAGCCCAGGAATGTATCGCTCCAGGTGGCGGCGTGCGCCTGGGAAGCCAGTGTGGAGGCGGCCAGCGCGGCGCAGGTCAGCAGGGTGGGGCGCAGGTGTTTCATGAAGTCTCCTCTTCGATTTGCTTGGTATGGCGTCCGGGGTCTTTTGCCCTTTGCATCGGAACGCGTGGTTGATAATTCCTGTAGTGCCTTATCTTTTTTGTTTACATGTGGATCAGTCGATACTTTTCGGATGGGACTGGTCAAGGGGGTAAAGAAGAAGGCCGCCTCGGGCAAGGCGGCCTTGAGGCCCGGTGTGTCAGTGCTGGGAAGCCAGCTGCTGATTGTCCTGGGCGGATTGAACGTTCTCCTGTTTCCTGGCTTCAGCCGAGGTGGATTCCACTTCGTGGCTGTGGCTGGCGAATTTCTCGATGCCGTTGAAGAACAGGTTCAGTACGATGGCGGACACGGCGGCCAGCAGGATGCCGCTGTGCAGCAGGGGGGCCAGGGCGGCGGGCATCTTGTCCAGCAGGTGCTCGGCAACCAGGGGGATCATGCCAAAGCCCAGGCTGATGGCAATGATGTAGGGGTTGTAGCGGTTGCGGTTCAGGTTGGCCGACATCAGGATCTTGATGCCGGTGGCGGCCACCATGCCGAACATCACGATGCCCGCGCCGCCCAGGACGTAGTTGGGGATGGAGGCGACCACGAAGGCCATCTTGGGGAACAGGCCCAGGATCATCAGCACCACGCCGCCCATGACGCAGACCCAGCGGCTGCGCACGCCGGTCACGCTGACCAGGCCCACGTTCTGCGAGAAGGAGCTGTGCGGGAAGGTGTTCATGATGCCGCCGACCAGGGTGCCCAGGCCGTCCGTGCGCAGGCCGCGCACCAGGTCCTCGCGGGTTGGGGGGCGGCCGCAGATCGAGCCCAGGGCCAGAAACATGCCCAGCGATTCGACCATGATCACCACCATGATCAGGGACAGCACGGCGGCGGCGCCCAGCAGGCCCCAGCTGAAGGTGGGCACGCCGAATTCGAAGGGCGTGACCACGGCGAACCAGCTGGTCTGCTCCAGGCCGGCGAAGCTGATGCGGCCCATCGCCAGGGAGATGAAGAAGCCGACCAGCAGGCCGATCAGCACGGCCACGTTGGCCAGGAAGCCCCGAGCGAACTTGGTGATCGCCAGGATGACGGCCAGCACGATCATGGCGATGGCCAGGTTCTCCAGCGAGCCATATTCGGGATTGGCCACGTGCATTCCGGTGGCGGGATCCAGGATGGTGGGCTGGCCGCCGCCGATCCAGTTCAGGCCCACGCGCATCAGGGTCACGCCGATGACGGTGATGATGATGCCGGTGACCACGGGCGGGAACAGGCCCATCAGGCGGCTGAAGACCGGGGCGATCAGGATGCTGAAGAGGCCGGCCAGGATGGTGGCGCCGAAGATGCCGGTCAGTCCCAGGTTGGGATCCAGGCCGATGGCGATCATGGGGCTGACCGCGGCGAAGGATACGCCCATCATCACGGGCAGGCGGATGCCGAAGATCCCGGCGCCGCGCGCCTGGATGATGGTGATCAGGCCACAACACAGCAGGTCGGCGTTGATCAGCAGGGCGATCTGGTCTTTGGTCAGGCCCAAGGCTTCGCCGATGATCAGGGGCACGGCCACCGCGCCGGCGTACATCACCATGACGTGTTGAAGACCAAGGGTCGCCAGTCTGCCCACGGGCAGGCGTTCGTCCACGCCGCCGCAATCGTCGGGCTGGCTAACTTGAGGATTCGCAGACATCAGGGGGTCTCCTTAGTGATACGTTGTTGACGTCCAGGGTGACGCAGCAGGACTCGGGTGAGGGTGCGGCACGACGGCGTCGGTCAGGCGGGTGTGGGTAGGTGATCGAGGGGCACCGGCCAGTCTGGCGATGCGGCACGACCATAGCCTGCTTGCGCGGCGATGTCTGGCAGCGCACGCATAAAGGTATCGGATGGGGGATATCACTGGAAGAAGGAGCTGCTTGATAAGTGGAATATGCAAATGCTTATAGCGTTGAACTGTTAGGTGCCGTTTTCAGATAAGCCCCTTGAAACGGGGCCTGAGGTAACGGTTTTGACATCAATTTGTCATATTTCACGCTGGTTTCAAGGGCATAGGGGTATTGCCCACCTAGCAAGCTCAAAGAAACTATGCTAGTTGAAATTTCAAGGTATGGCCAGGGCCGATCCGCATTGCGCGCCTGAAGATGCGGGCATGAAAAAAGCGGCCCGCAGGGCCGCTTGGCGAAGACGCGCGGAACGGCTTATTTATCCGACCACAGCACGCCGGCGGTCGCCCAGTTTTCGCGCTTGACGTCGGTGAAGACCACGTCCACGGCCTCGGGGCCGCAGCCCAGCACGCGGCAGGCTTCGTTGGTCAGCGCTTCGGCCAGGGCGCGCTTGGTTTCCACGGGACGGCCCTCGAACAGTTGTACGTTGATGGTAGGCATGGGTTGCTCCGTATTGGGATTGGAATGGGCTGCTACAGGCAGAAGTCCGGTTCGGACTGATGCAGCTTGCGCAGCAGGGCAGGCCATTCTAGCAAGCCTTCGGGCTGGGAGCCGGGCAAGAGCTGGCGATGCGTCAGGTCCAGGATGTCGCGCGGCGGCATGTGCAGGTCCGTGCCTGCGGCCATGGCCGACAGCTGGATGCGGCAGGCGCGCTCCAGCGTATCCATCAGGATGTAGGCCTCGGCCACGGTGCGCCCGCAAGTCAGGCCGCCATGGTTGCGCAGCAGCATGGCGGGATGCAGGCCCAGTTCCTGCACCAGGAGCTCCTGCTCCTGCGCCGGGAAGGCCAGGCCGGCGTAGTCGTGGTAGGCGATGTCGTTCCAGAAGCGCATGGCGTGCTGGGACAGGGGCAGCAGCCCGCATTGCAGCGCCGAGACCGCGATGGTGGCGTCGGTGTGCAGGTGGATGACGCAGTGCGCGTCTTCGCGGGCGCGGTGCACCGCGCCATGGATGGCGAAGCCGCTGGGGTTGGCCTTGCGGTCGGTGCCGTCCGCCACGCGCCCTTGCGTGTCGATCAGCAGCAGGTTGGAGGCGCGGATCTCGTCGAAGCGCAGGCCGAAGGGGTTGATGAGAAAGACGTCGTCGCGGCCCGGCAGGCGCAGCGAGATGTGCGTGTAGATGATGTCGTCCCAGCCTTGCCGGGCCGCCAGGCGGTAGCAGGCGGCCAGATTGACCCGGGCGCGCCATTCGGCCTGATCCACGCCGTCCGGACGTCCGGCGTAGATCGCCTGGATGTCCGGAGTGATCGGACAGGACTCGCTCATGCCTGGGCCGTTTCCAGTTCGGCGATGACGGCGTGCTCTTCGAGCTGGATGACGTCGCAGTTGTCGCCGGGGCCCTTGCGGTCGATCACAATGAAGTCGGCCACCTGGTTCAGGGCCATCAGGGGGTGGTGCCAGACGCCGGTGGCATAGTTGACGCCCTGGTCGCCGCGCGCCAGGAACAGACGCAGGTCGGCGGCCTTGGGCGCGTCGCCGGCGGGCGCCACGATCACCAGGTAAGGCTGGCCCGACTGGGGAATGAAGGCCTGGCTGCCCTTGGGGTGGCGTTCCATCATTTCGACCTTGAACGGCAGGCTGCGAGGCTGGCCGCGGAAGATGGACACGATGGCGCGGCCGTCGGCGCCTGGGTCGATGTTGGCCAGGTCGTGGTAGCGCTCGGTATTGCCTTCATTGATGGTGAAGTGGTTCACGGCGTCGGAGGCCTCGATGACGTCGCCAAAGGGAGCGAAGGCGTCGGCGGTGAGGGTTTCCAGTTTCAGGGTGATGGTCATGGCGTGTCCTGGTAATGGCCGGAGCAGGGTTCGGGAGCCGCGCTGCGCCGGGCCGGGTTGAGGAAATGAAAAACGGGACCGCAGCGTGGCAGTTGCCTGCTTGCGGTCCCGCTTGTGCGTGGGCTCTGCCGTTCAGGCGCTGATCGCGCCGCCGTCAGGCAAACAGGGCGTCCAGGCGGAAACGGGCGATCTTGCCGATTTCGCGCAGGCAGGCCTGGAATTCGGTGTCGACGTCGTTGTTCAGGCGAGCATCCACTGTGTCCATGATTTGGTAACGCGTCAAGCCCTTGACGGCGATCACGAACGGAAAGCCGAAGCGGTCGCGGTAGCTGGCGTTCAGGCCGCGCAGGCGGGCCAGCTCTTCGGCCGAGCACTGGTCCAGGCCGGCGCCGCGCTGCTCGCCCGTGGAGGCGGTGGTCAGGGTGCCTTCCTCGGCTTCCTTGCCGGCCAGTTCCGGGTGGGCGCAGATCAGGTTCTTCTTTTCTTCGTACGAGGCGCTGTTCATGACGTCCACCATGGTGGCGTGCAGCTCGTCCACGCTGTGGAAGGGGCGCTTGCTCCAGGTGCGCTCCGCCACCCAGGGGGAGTGTTCGAAGATGCCTTCCAGCTTGTTCACAAACTGGGCCTGATCCAGGCTGGACAGTTCGGCCAGGGCGGTGTCGGGAGTAAGGGTTTGGGTCATGGTTCAGTCCGATTTTCTAGGAGTATTTATGCTAGCGAAAACGCCCGCGGGCAAGTGCATGAAAAGGGCCGTCTGCAACGTATCGGTGGTGATGGAGCGGAAGGGGCCGAGCTTGCGGTTCCGGGGCGCTTATATAGGAGGGTCTCCAGCCTATGGTCTTTTTATGTGCGACCAGTTTAAGATTTCTGATCATAAATAAAATAGAATTAGACTTATAAATGATATATGCCATGACGTATTCTGCGCATGTGCCAATATCGTGGCAGGAAAACTCGTGAGAAGGAGAGACCTTGATGGCCGCCCGGCGTGGGGATAACCCGCTCGATACCTACCTGTTGAGGGTATTTTGCTTGCTAGTGACCGAACGCAGCGTTTCACGGACCGCGTTCAAGATGAACCAGTCGCAGCCCGCCATCAGCGCGGCGCTGCGGCGTTTGCGCGACATCATCGGCGATCCGCTGCTGGTGCGGGAAAAGGGCGGCATGGTGCCCACCGAGCGGGCGATCGCCCTGCTGGCGCATGCCAAGGGCGCCCTGGCCGAGATCGACTGCATGGTCAATGCGCCGGGCAATTTCGATCCGCAGGTCAGCCGCAGCGAATTTCACATCGGCGCGCCGGACTACCTGGCGCCCATGTTCATCGGCAGCGTGGTCGAGCGCATGCGCCGCGAAGCGCCCGAGGCGCGGCTGAACCTGCACGCGCTGGACGCCAATTTCGACTTCGAACGTTCCCTGGCCGAGGGCGATCTGGACGTGGTCATCGGCAACTGGCCCGAGCCCCCGGACCGCATGCACCTGTCGGTGCTGCTGGAGGACCAGATCGTCTGCCTGGTGGCGGCCACGCATCCGCTGGCCCGCAAGGGCCTGACCATGGACGACTACCTGCGCGCCCGCCACGTCGTGCCCATGCCGTATTCGATCAACCAGCGCGGCGTCATCGACACCACGCTGTCCGCGCTGCGCATCCAGCGCGACGAGAGCGTGATCGTGCAGTCCTTCTCGGCGGCGCCTTACCTGCTGCAGAACACCGACCTGGTGTTCACCACCGCGCGCCACTTCGCGGAGTTCTACTGCAAGCTGCTGCCGCTGGCGATCCTGGAGGCGCCGGTGGAGTTCCCGCCCATGCGCTTCTACCAGCTCTGGCACGAGCGCAACCGGCACTCGCCCAGCCACCGCTGGCTGCGCCGCCTGCTGACCGAATGCGGCAACGAGCTGACCCCCACCGAAGAACTGGTGCAGGCCAATCCGTAAGCCTCGTAAAACGCTTGATTTCGGCTGCGCGCTCGGGCAAATTAGCGGGCTGCCGATTTCATGGGGGCCGCAGGTCCGATCGCGCTGATTTGCACAGATTTTGTTGCATTTAAAGCGACTGGTCACGGACAGAAGCTCAGCGGCAGGTTGATAATAATGCAGTCCTAACGTTCAGGGTGTCCCGCAGTGTCCTTACCTCAGATGGGGGAATCGTTTACCTGGTTGTATATCTGCGTCGTGGCCTTCATGGTCGGCGGGCTCATCGTGGCCTCCGAGCGCTGGCATGGCAGGCTGACCGGCGACAGCGATCTCAGCAAGCCCCAGGCCTCCCATTCCCGCCCCACTCCCCGCGTCGGCGGCCTGGCCGTGGTGGCGGGCAGTCTGGCCGGCCTGCTGGTGCTGGGCCCCAGCAACATGACGCTGACCTGGTTGTGGCCCGTCCTGTTCCTGGCGGCCATGCCCGTGTTCGTGGCCGGCCTGGTGGAGGACATCACCAAGGACGTGGGTTCGCTCAAGCGCCTGCTGGCGGCGTTCCTGTCCGCGGCCATCGCCTGGTGGCTGCTGGGCGGGGTGTCGCGCGTGGGCGTGAGCTGGGCGGACTGGGTGCTGGGCTTCTGGCCCATCTCCCTGCTGTTCACCATGATCGCGGTGGGCGGCTGCACGCACGCGCTGAACATCATCGACGGCATGAACGGCCTGGCCGGCATGATCGCCACCCTCATGGCCCTGTCCCTCGCCCTGGTGGCGCTGCAGGTGCAGGACTACCCCATCTTTCTGATCGCCGCCTCGCTGGCCTCGGCCACGCTGGGCTTTCTGGTGTGGAACTTCCCGTTCGGACGCGTGTTCCTGGGCGACGGCGGCGCTTATTTCCTGGGATTCATGCTGGCCGAGCTGGCGGTCCAGCTGGTGGTGCGCAATCCCAGCGTATCGCCGTTCTATGCCCTGGCCGTGCTGTTCTACCCGGTGTTCGAGACCATGTTCTCGATCTGGCGCCGCCGTTTCAAGCGCGGCGTGCCCGTGGATCAGCCCGATGCGCTGCACCTGCACCAGCTGGTGTTCCGTCGCCTGGTGCGCGCCACCTTCAGCCGCGACAGCACCGGTTCGCTGCCGGCCTTCTGCAATGCCATGACTTCGCCTTACCTGTGGGTGCTCGCCTTGATCGGTTTGGTTCCAGCCACGATCTGGTGGGACAATACCTGGGCCTTGTGCGCCAGCATGCTGGCCTTCTCACTGGTTTATATCTGGCTGTATTCCCGCCTGGTCTCCTGGCGGCGGCCGTCCTGGTTGCTGCTGCCTTCGGTCCGCAGGCGGGCGGACCGGGACTGAATTTCCGGCCTTCGTGATAAATCCTTGCGCATCCCGCCTATTGGAGAATGAAGTTGCAACTTGAGAATGTGAAATTGGCCGTGGTCGGCCTGGGTTATGTCGGTTTGCCTCTGGCGGTTGAATTCGGCAAGAAGCGCTCCGTCATCGGTTTCGACATCAATGCCCGCCGCGTGGCCGAATTGAAGGAAGGCGTGGACCGCACGCTGGAAGTCGAGCCCGAAGAGCTGGCGCAGGCCAAGGGGTTGAGCTATTCCTGCGAGGCCGACGAACTGGCCCGGGCCAATGTGTTCATCGTGACCGTGCCCACGCCCATCGACCAGTTCAAGCAGCCCGACCTGACCCCGCTGGTGCGTGCCTCCGAAACCATTGGCAAGGTGCTCAAGCGCGGCGACATCGTCATCTATGAATCCACGGTGTACCCCGGCGCCACCGAAGAGGTCTGCGTGCCCGTGCTGGAGCAGGTCTCGGGCCTGCGTTACAACGAGGATTTCTACGCCGGCTACAGCCCTGAGCGCATCAATCCGGGCGACAAGGAGCACCGCGTCTCCACCATCAAGAAGGTGACCTCCGGCTCCACGCCCGAAGTGGCCGAGCTGGTCGATGCGCTGTACCGCGAGATCATCGTGGTGGGCACCTTCAAGGCCAGCTCCATCCGTGTGGCCGAAGCCGCCAAGGTCATCGAGAACACCCAGCGCGACGTCAACATCGCCCTGATCAACGAACTGGCCCTGATCTTCAACCGCATGGGCATCGACACGCTGGACGTGCTGCAGGCCGCCGGCACCAAGTGGAACTTCCTGCCCTTCCGGCCCGGCCTGGTGGGCGGGCACTGCATCGGCGTGGATCCCTACTACCTGACGCACAAGGCCCAGGCCATCGGCTACCATCCCGAAATCATCCTGGCCGGCCGCCGCCTGAACGACTCCATGGGCGCCTACGTGGCGTCCCAGCTGGTCAAGGCCATGACCAAGCGCCGCATCCAGGTGCAGGGTTCGCGCGTGCTGCTGCTGGGCCTGACCTTCAAGGAAAACTGCCCGGACCTGCGCAACACCCGCATCGTGGACATCGTGCACGAGCTCAAGCAATACGATGTGCACGTGGACGTCTACGATCCCTGGGTCGACCCCAAGGAGGCCGAGCACGAATACGGCATCACCCCGGTCGCGGATCCCCAGGCCGGCGCCTACGATGGCATCGTGGTGGCCGTGGCCCATCGCCAGTTCCAGGAGCTGGGCGTGCAGGGCGTGCGCCAATGGGGCAAGCCCGAGCATGTGCTGTACGACCTGAAGTACGTGTTCGACCGCGAAGAATCGGACCTGCGCCTCTAAATGGATATTGCCATGAGTTCTGCATTCGAAAAGGCCAAGCAGCAGTTGCGCGACCAGCCACGGACCTGGCTGGTCACCGGCTGCGCCGGCTTCATAGGCTCCAACCTGCTGGAAGCGTTGCTGATGCTCGACCAGCAGGTGGTGGGCCTGGACAATTTCGCCACCGGCCACCAGTACAACCTGGACGAGGTGCGCGATCAGGTCGGCCCCGAGCGCTGGGCGCGCTTTCGCTTCATCGAGGGCGACATCCGCAACCTGGACGTCTGCCGCCAGGCGGTCGACGCAGTGGACTACGTGCTGCACCAGGCCGCGCTGGGCTCGGTGCCGCGCTCGCTGGACGATCCGCTGACCTCCAACGAGGTCAACGTGAGCGGCGCGCTGAACATGATGGTGGCGGCCCGTGACGCCAAGGTGCAGGCATTCGTCTACGCGGCCTCCAGCTCCACCTACGGCGACCATCCGGGCCTGCCCAAGGTCGAGGACTGCATCGGCCGGCCGCTCTCGCCTTATGCGGTGACCAAGTTCGTGAACGAGCTGTATGCGGACGTGTTCGCCCGCGCCTACGGCTTTTCCAGCGTGGGCCTGCGCTATTTCAATGTGTTCGGCAAGCGCCAGGACCCCAACGGCGCCTATGCCGCCGTGATTCCCAAATGGGTGTCGGCCATGATCCAGGACCAGACCCTGCAGATCAATGGCGACGGCGAGACCAGCCGCGACTTCTGCTTCATCGAGAACGTGGTGCAGATGAACATCCTGGCCGCGCTGAACCAGAAGCCGGGCTCGGCCGAAGTCTACAACGTGGCCGTGAATGCCCGCACCAGCCTGAACCAGTTGTTCCAGTACCTGCGGACGGCGCTGGCGGCCAATGGCGTGACCTATACGCGCGAGCCCGTGCATGCGGATTTTCGCGCCGGAGACGTGCGCCATTCGCAGGCGGACATCTCCAAGGCTCGTGAACAGTTGGGCTACGAGCCCAGTCACACCATCCAGCAGGGTCTGGACGTGGCCATGCCCTGGTATGTGGCGTTCCTGAGTTGACCCGGACCAGCCTGAAAAAACGCCTCTCCGGCCTGCATGCCGACCACCGCCGCATCGCCATGGGCGCGATGCGGGTGGCGTTTTTTCTGCTGCTGGGCAAGGCCGCGGGCGCATTCAAGGAAATGGCCGTGGCCTACCGCTACGGCGTGAGCGATGCGGTCGACGCCTATCAGTTCACCATGGTCATGGCCAACTGGCTGCCGCTCACCTTGGTGGGCTCCATGTCCGTGGTGCTGATCCCCGTGCTGGTGCGCCTGCGCCGGCTCGAACCGGAGCAGCGACGCCAGTTCCTGGGAGAGATCAAGGCCTGGTGCGTGGTGCTGGGCTGCGTGCTGGGCGCGCTGATCTGGATCGCCTGGCCCTGGGTGCTGGAGTGGGCGGGCAAGGGCCTGAACGAGCAGGCCCGCCACATGAGCCAGGAACTGCTGTTCGCCTTCGCGCCCGCCGCCGTGCTGACCTTGATGATAGGCCTGAGCGCGGCGCGGCTGCGCGCCCATGAACGGCACATCAACACCTTGCTCGAGAGCGTGCCGGCCTTCGTCATCCTGGTGATGGTGCTGGCCGCCGGCGCGGATCCGGGCATAGGCCCCCTGTTGTGGGGCACGCTGCTGGGCCTGATCATCCAGGCCGTCTGGCTGCTGGTGCTGGCCTCGCGTGCCGACCAGGTCTGGGCCCGGCCCAGCCCGACGCTTCGTTCGGGCCAATGGCCCAACCTGCTCAAGGCGGCGACCATCATGCTGGTCGGGCAGGTGGCCATGAGCTTTGTCGGGCCCATAGACCAATACACGGCAGCCAACCTGGGCGCCAATGCCAACGCCACGCTGGGTTACGCCAGCCGTCTCATTTCCCTGCTGCTGGGCGTGGGCGCCGCCTCGGTGGGCCGGGCCGCCCTGCCGGTACTGGCCGACATCCAGAGCCGGGGAGACCAGCATCGCGCCCGTTCGATGGCCCTGAAATGGTCGGCGCTGATGCTGCTGGCCGGGGCCGCGGCCGCGGGGGCGGGCATCGCGCTCGCGCCGTGGGGCGTGGCGCTGCTCTATGAGCGCGGCGCCTTCACGCCGGACAATACGGCCGCCGTCGCGCATGTCATGCGCTGGGGGCTGGTGCAACTGCCGTTTTATTTCGGGGTTCTGATCCTGGTCCAGTTGCTGGCCAGCCAGAACCGCTACAAGTCCATGGCGGTGATCGCCGTGGTCAATTTTCTGGTGAAGGCGGCCTTGAATCCGGTGCTGGCGGCCCGCATGGGCCCGGCGGGCATCATGCTCGCCACCAGCCTGATGTATGCCGCTTCCTTCACGTGTTATTTCATCTTGGCTTTGAAGCCGGCCGGCGCCGTGGCGACCGGCTCGCAGGAATAGGAAAACGTGCATAGTCAATCAGGATCCCGGCCGCATGTCATGCTGGTCATCCACTCGCTGGGCGGGGGAGGGGCCGAACGCGTCGCGGCGGACTTGAGCGCCGCCTGGACGGCGCGCGGGTATCGGGTGTCGCTGGTCACCCAGGCGGGAACGGACAGGGACGCCTACGCGCTGGCTCCCGGCGTGGAGCGCCATGTGCTGGGCACCGCGGGCAACAGCCGCGGCCGCCTGCATGCCTTGTGGAACAACTGGCGGCGGGTGAGCCGTCTGCGCGCGCTGATGCGCCGCCACAAGCCGGACGTGGTGCTGGGCATGATGACCACCTCGTCCGTGCTGGCGATCTCCGCCGCCAGGGGCCTGCCCTGCAAAGTGATCGCCACCGAGCACACGCATCCGCCCTCCCAGTCGCTGTCGACGTTCTGGCAGAAGGCGCGGCTGCGCACCTACCCCCAGGCGCAGGCCGTGGTGGCCCTGACCGCGGGCACCGCCGCCTGGCTGCGGGAGAATGTGCCGGGCAGCCAGGTCCAGGTCATTCCCAACGCCGTGCGCTGGCCCATGGACAACGGCGAACCCGTCGTGGCGGCGCCGGAGCGGGAAGGACGCAAGCGCCTGCTGGCGGTGGGGCGCCTGCATCCGGTCAAGGGCTTCGACACCCTGATCGAAGCCTTTGCCATGCTGTCCAATTATTTCCCGACCTGGGATCTGGTCATTCTGGGCGAAGGAGAGCAGCGCGAACCGCTGGAGGCGCGCATCGCCGAGCTGGAACTGCAGGAACGCATACAGATGCCCGGCCGAGTCGGCAATATGGCGGACTGGTACAGCCAGTCCGATCTGTATGTGCTCAGCTCCCGCATGGAAGGCCTGTCCAACAGCCTGCTGGAAGCCATGGCCAGCGGCCTGACGGCCGTGGCCTATGATTGCGACACCGGGCCGCGCGAGATCATACGCGCCAATATCGACGGGGTGCTGGTGCGGCCCGTCTCCGACGTGGAGGCCCTGGCCGCGCATCTGTCCGATCTGATGGCCAATGCCGACAAGCGCCAGCGCCTGGCGCGGCGCGCCATCGACGTGCGCGACCGCTTCTCCTCGGCCCGCGTGCTCGCCATGTGGCAGCAATTGCTGGAACAGTGCCTGCGCCGGTCTTAGAATGGCGTTTTGCGTGATTGCCCCATTCCAAGAGCCCATGGAGGCCCAGTGAAAATTCTGTTTTTCGTCAGTTCCCTGAATTCCGGCGGAGCCGAGCGCGTCGCCTCGACGCTGGCCAATGCCTGGGGCAGGCGTGGCGATCAGGTGACACTGGCGCCCACCTTCAGCGGGGGCGGCACCGCCTTCTATGAAATCGACTCCAAGGTCGAGGTGGTCTGGCTCGCGCATCGCATGCGCGGCAGCTGGCTGCCCCGGCCTTTGGCCAAGCTGGCCGCCATGCGCAAGCTGGTGCGCGAGAAACAGCCCGATGTCATTGTTTCGTTCCTGACCAATGTCAATGTCAATGTGCTGCTCGGCCTGTCCGGCATGGGCGTGCCCATCGTGGTGGGCGAGCGCACCAATCCGGCGTTCAGCAGCAGCGCCGGCAAGATCTTGCAGGCTTTGCGCCGCCGCCTGTATCCCAAGGCGCAGGTGGTGACGGTGCAGACCCAGGCCAGCATCGCCGCTTTCCAGGCCATGGTGCCCGGCATGAAGCAGGTGGCCGTGGTGCCCAATCCCCTGCCGCAGGCGCTGGACGCCGTGGAGCGTGAAGTGCGCGTGGAGGAGAACCGCCACTGCACCTTGCTGGCCATGGGCCGCATGGTGCCGTCCAAGCGCTTTGACGTGCTGATCCGCGTCTTCGCCGGTTTGGCGGCCGCCCATCCGGAATGGAAACTGGTGATCTGGGGCGACGGGCCGCAGCGCGTGGCGCTGGCCCAGCAGATCGCCGTGCTGGGCATGGGCGAGCGCATCCAGCTGCCCGGCAAGACGGCCGAGCCCTGGCGCGAGATGGCGCGCGCCCACGCCTTCGTCATGACTTCGGAAGTCGAAGGCTTTCCCAATGTCCTGCTGGAGGCCATGGCCATGGGCCTGCCCGCCGTCACGGTGGACTGTCCCAGCGGCCCGCGCGAAATCACCTCCGACGGCCGCGACGCCATGCTCGTGCCGGTGGGCGACGAGGGCGCGCTGACGGCCGCCCTGTCCGAACTCATGGGCGACGGCGTATTTCGCGGCGTGCTGGGGCGGCGCGCCGCGGCGGCCGTGCGCCAGCGTTATCAACTGTCGCAGGTCCTGCTGGCCTGGGACGAGATTTTCAAAGCCGCCCGCAGCGGCGGGCAAGAGGGAGCAGAAGCATGAGCGCATCGCGGCCTGCGGGTTCTACGCCATTGCGAGTGGTGCATATCATTTCCGGCCTGGGGCAGGGCGGCGCCGAGACCGTGCTGTTCCGGCTGGTGACCGCGCCGGGGCAGGATACCGAGCATATCGTGGTGTCGCTGGGCGATGAAGACGTGTTCGGTCCGCAACTGCGCGAAGCGGGCGTCGAGCTGCATTGCCTGCACATGAAGTCGCCCCTGCGCTTTCTGAAAGGCCTGCGCGCCCTGGTGCATCTGCTGGACGACATTCAGCCCGACGTGGTCCAGACCTGGATGTACCACTCGGACCTGATCGGCGGCGCGGCGGCACGCATCGCCGGGCTGCCGGCCGTGTCCTGGGGCATACGCAATTCGGGCGCCAATCTGTATCAGGGCAGCCCCAAGGCGCGCCTGGTGGCCTGGCTGTGCGCCCGGGTCTCGCGCGCCATCCCCAACCTCATCGTGTCCTGCGCGGAAAATGCCGCGCGGCGTCACAAGCAATGGGGCTATCGCGCCGACATCATGAAAGTCATCCCCAACGGCTATGACCTGAGCCGCTGGCACCCGGATCCGCAGGCGCGCCAGGACGTGCGCCGGGAGTTGGGCCTGGCGCAGGACACGCCCGTGATCGGCAGCGTGGCGCGCTGGAATCCGCTCAAGGATCATCCCAATCTGCTGGCGGCCCTGGCGCGCAGCCTGCGCCGCCATCCCGAGCTGCGCTGCCTGCTGATCGGCGACGGCATGGACAGCGGCAATGAAGCTCTGATGCGTCTGCTGGACCAGCATCAGCTGCATGAATCCGTCATCCTGATGGGCCGGCGCAGCGATGTGCCGCGCCTGATGAACGCCCTGGACGTGCACGTGCTGTCCAGCTCGGCCGAGGGCTTCCCCAATGTGGTGTGCGAGGCCATGGCCGCAGGCGTGTCCAACGTGGTGACCGATGTCGGCGATGCGGCCCTGATCGTGGGCAACGAAGGCTGGATCGTGCCGCCCAGCCATGCGGAGGCCCTGTCCGGCGCCATCAACAGCGCCGTGGACGAACTGGGATCGCCTTCCTGGCAGGCGCGCCACGAACATGCCCGCGAGCGGGTGGCCCGGCTGTTCTCGCTGCAAGGCATGGTCAACAACTACACCCAGGCCTGGCGCGCCCTGGCGGCCGGGCATCCGCCCAAGCGCAAGCGCGCCCGCCGCGCGCGGGCGTCGGCAGATCCGGCGGCATCGGGCGGCAAGGACGCGCGCAAGCTGATGATCGTGGTCAACAACCCCGCCTTTTTTCTGTCGCATCGCCTGCCGCTGGCCCTGGCGGCGCAACGGGACGGCTACGAGGTGCATGTCGCCACCATGGACGGCGAGGCCGTCAGCATCATCGAGCAGCACGGCCTGGCCCATCATGTGCTGCCCATGACGCGTAGCGGCACCAATCCCCTGCAGGAAGTGCGCACGATACGGGCGCTGTGGAGCCTGTTCCGGCGCGAGCGCCCCGACGTGGTGCACGCCGTGACCATCAAGCCCGTCCTGTATGGCGGGATCGCGGCCCGGCTGGCGGGCGTGCACGGCTTTCTGGCCGCCATCTCGGGGCTGGGGTATGTCTTCACCAGCCGCGACAAGGGCTTCGACCCCGTACGCTGGGTGGCGGTGCAACTGTATCGCCTGGCTCTGGGGCATCGCTGCAGCCGCGTCATCTTCCAGAACGGCAACGACAGGGACATGCTGCTGCAGGCCGGCGTGGTCCGCCGCGAGCAGTGCGTCATGATCAGGGGTTCGGGCGTGGATCTGGATCTGTTCCGCGACCAGCCTGAGCCTGACGGCCCGCCCGTGGCCTTCATGCTGGCTCGCCTGCTGGTGGACAAGGGGGTGCGCGAGTTCGTGGAGGCCGCTCGCATGGCGAGCCGCCAGGGCAGCCAGGTGCAGTGGGTGCTGGCCGGCAGTCCCGACCCCGGCAATCCGGCCAGCATTACCCAGCAGGAGTGGGAGAGCTGGCGGCAGGAGGGCGTGGTGCAGTGTCTGGGCGAGCGCCGCGACGTGGCGCAGCTGTATGCCCGGTCGCACATTGCGGTGCTGCCATCGTATCGGGAAGGGCTGCCCAAATCATTGGTGGAGGCGGCCGCGTGCGGACGCGCCGTGGTGACGACGGACGTGCCCGGCTGCCGCGACGCCATCGAGCCGGGCGTCACCGGCCTGCTGGTGCCGGTGCGCGACGCCCAGGCCCTGGCCAGGGCGGTGCAGGAACTGGCGGACGATCCCGCCCGTCGGCGCGCCATGGGGGCCCAGGGTCGGCGTCTGGCCGAGCAGGCCTTCGACATCCAGCGCATCACCGAGGCGCACCTGGACCTGTACCAGGAATTGAGCCGTTAGAAACTGCGTGGGCAGGCCGACAAAAAAGAGGAACCTCGGTTCCTCTTTTTTGTGAGGCCGTCACTCTGTTCCCGCCTGTTTTCGGAAAACCGAAGCCAGGCAGGGTGGCGTCGAAATCAGAACGGCAGCGCGGCGTCGGGCTTGAGCGCCAGCAGGGCGGCGCGGAATTCGCCCTGGATGCGCTGCAGGGCTTCCGCGGATTGGGCTTCGAAGCGCAGCACGATGACAGGCGTGGTGTTGGAGGCGCGGGCCAGGCCGAAGCCGTCGGCGTATTCCGCCCGCACGCCGTCGATGGTGTTGATGCTCTGCGACGTGGAGAAGCGGCCGTCCTGTTGCAGGCGGGCGATCAGGGCGTGGGGTTCGCCTTCGGCCAGCGGCAGCTTCAGTTCGGGCGTGGACTGGTCCTGTGGCAGGGCTTCCAGCTCGGCCGAAGGGTTGTCGCTGCGCGAGAGGATCTCCAGCAGGCGCGCGCCGGTGTGCAGGCCGTCATCGAAACCGTACCAGCGTTCCTTGAAGAAGACGTGGCCGCTCATCTCGCCGGCCAGCGGGGCGCCCGTTTCGGCCAGCTTGGCCTTGATCAGCGAATGGCCGGTCTGCCACATCAGCGGCTGGCCGCCGGCCTTGGCGATCTCCAGCGCCACGTGGCGGCTGCACTTCACGTCGAAGATGATGGTGGCGCCGGGCTCGCGCTGCAGGATGTCGCGCGCGTAGAGGATCAGCTGGCGGTCGGGCCAGATGATCTGGCCCGAGCGGGTGACCACGCCCAGACGGTCCGCGTCGCCGTCGAAGGCCAGGCCCAGCTCGCAGTCCGTGTTCTGCACGTGGCGGATCAAGTCTTCCAGGTTGTGCGGCTCGGCCGGATCAGGGTGGTGGTTGGGGAAGCTGCCGTCGACTTCACCGAACAATACGTCCACTTCGCAGCCCAAGGCCTTGAACAGGCGCTCGGCCACCACGCCGCCCACGCCGTTGCCGCAGTCCAGGGCGATCCTCATGGGGCGGGCCAGCTTGACGCGTTCGGCGATGGCGGCCACGTACTGGTCCAGCAGGTCGCGGGCTTCGCGCGCGCCGGGCTGGGCGGCGGGCTGCACGCCGGCCTGGATGCGTTTCTTGAGGGCCTGGATATCCGCGCCATGCAGGGTCTTGCCGGCCATCATCATCTTGAAGCCGTTGTAATTGGGCGGATTGTGGCTGCCGGTGATGGCCACGCCCGAGCCGGTCCGCAGCACATTGGCCGCGAAGTAGACCACCGGGGTGGGCACCATGCCCAGGTCCACCGTGGCTATGCCGCCTGCGTTGATGCCGTCCTGCAGCGCGGCCGACAAGGCCGGACTGCTGTGGCGGCCGTCATAGCCCACCACCAGGGCATCCACGCCCTGCTCGCGCGCGCTGGCCGCCAGGGCAAGGCCCAGCAGCCGGGCGAAATCGGGGTTGAGCTGCTCGGGGACGGTGCCGCGGATATCGTAGGCTTTGAAGACGGCGTCGGGCAGAGCGGAATGCAGGGTCACGTCAGATCCTCGGTGAATGAGAAAGAAACAGTTTAGCTGAATGCCTGCCGCTCCGTGAGTTACCATTAGTGCCTCAAGCGCTGCCTGCGGCGCGCATTCCCGTTTTTTTCAGAGTGGCCAGGGTCATGACTTTTCTACAGGAACTCCAGAGCAACATCGGCGAGCGGCACGTGCTGACCGGCGAGGCCATGCAACAGTATCTGGAAGACTGGCGCGGGCGCTACAAGGGCGCCGCGCTGGCCGTGGCGCGGCCGGGCGACACCGAGGAAGTGGCCCGGGTGGTGCGCCTGTGCGCGCGGCATCGCGTGCCCATCGTCCCGCAGGGCGGCAACACCGGCCTGTGCGGCGGCGCCACTCCGGACGCCAGCGGCGCCGCCCTGGTGCTGTCGCTGGAACGCCTGAACGCGATTCGCAGCGTGGACACGGACAATGACACCATGGTCGTCGAGGCCGGCTGCATCCTGCAGAACGTGCAGCAGGCGGCGCGCGACCATGACCGCCTCTTTCCCTTGAGCCTGGCGGCCGAAGGCAGCTGCACGATAGGCGGCAACCTGGCGACCAATGCCGGCGGCACGCAGGTGCTGCGCTACGGCAATGCGCGCGACCTGGCCCTGGGGCTGGAGGTCGTGACGGCGCAGGGCGACATCCTGCACGGCCTGCATGGCCTGCGCAAGGACAACACCGGCTACGACCTGCGCAATCTGTTCATCGGCAGCGAAGGGACGCTGGGCATCATCACGGCCGCCACGCTGAAGCTGTATCCCCTGCCCGTGGCCGGCTGCACGGCGCTGCTGGCGCTGGAGTCCATCGATGACGCGGTCAAGGTACTGTCGCTGGCGCGGCGCGGCCTGGCCGCCTCGCTGACCGGCTTCGAGCTGATCGCCGGCAATTGCCTGCAGGCGGTGGTGGCCTGCTACCCGGACCAGCGCATGCCTTTCCAGGGCGAATCGGCCCAGGCTCCCTGGTACGCCCTGCTGGAGCTGTCGGACAGCGAAAGCCTGGAGCACGCCCGCGAGCGATTCGAAAGCGTGATCGGCGAAGCACTGGAACTTGGGCTGGTGCAGGATGCCGTCATCGCCGAGAGCCTGGCGCAGAGCAAGGCCTTGTGGCATCTGCGCGAGAGCATTCCGCTGGCGGAGAAAGCCTATGGCAAGAGCATCAAGCATGATGTCTCCATACCCGTGTCCCTGATGGCGCAATTCGTCAACGATACCAACGCTGCGCTGCAGGCCGCTTTCCCGGGCATCGAGAACGTGACGTTCGGCCACCTGGGCGACGGCAATCTGCATTACAACGTGGCGCGCGGCACGGCGTTCACGGAGGAGCAATTGCTGCAGCGCCAGGACGACATCTATACGCTGGTGCATGACAGCGTGCATCGCTTTCACGGTTCCATCAGCGCCGAGCACGGCGTGGGACAGCTCAAGCGCAATCTCCTGCCGCGCTACAAGGATCCGGTGGAGCTGGCGCTGATGCAACGCATCAAGACCGCCCTGGATCCGCTGGGCATCATGAACCCCGGCAAGGTCTTGCCGGACTGAACAAGCAGGTCGAAGTCATGAAGTTTCATCGTTACGTGGGCTGGAGCGCCGGCCTGTTCGCCATCGTGGCCGTCGTGGCCTGGATGTTGCTGTACTCCACGCCGGACCTGGCGCTGAGCGCGCATTTCTATGATGCGCATGCGCGCGCGTTCCCCTTGCAGCACCAGCCCTTCATTGATTTCTTCGGGCGCCGCCTCGTGTGGTTCGTGCCCTTTGGCGGAGCGGCGCTCCTGGCCCTGGTGGCATGGAAGCAGCCGGCGCGCTCGCAGCGCCGCCTGGCCTGGGCGGGAGCGGCGTTGTTCATGGGCAGCGGGCCTTTGCTGGCCGGTGTATTCAAGCATTTGACGGCTATGCCCAGGCCTTTGAACCTGGACGTGTTCAACGGGACCGAGGTCATGCCGCCGTATTTCTGGACGCATTCGCTGGCCCAGGCGGGCAATGCCTTGCCCAGCGCGCATGCGGCGTCGGGCTTTGCGCTGCTGGCCTTGTTTTTCGCGGGCAGCATGCTGGGGCGCAAAGGGCTGGCCTGGACGGGCCTGGTCCTGGGCCTGTGCGCCGGCTTGCTGTTCGGCTTTCTGCGCATCGTGCAGGGCTACCATTTCCTGAGCCAGGTCGTCGCTTCCTGCGCGGTGCTGGGCCTGTATGGCTGCGCCTTGTTCTATGGCCTGCACCGGTGGGCCCTTCATAGGCGCCTGATGCACTGAAAGCCGTTGCGCCGGCGCCCGGGCATGAAAAAAACCGCTCGATGCGATCGAGCGGTTTTTTTCATTGGACGGACCGCGCATTCAGAGCAGGGCGGGCAGCACCCGGCCGGCGCATTCGCCGAAGGACAGGGTGGGGTAGCCTTGCTTGCGGCATTGCGCCTTCAGGATGATCTCGTCCTGGTCCTGGAGGAAGGTGCGCTGTTCGCCCCAGGGCAGGGAGATGGGATGCTTGCCTCCCTGGTTCATTTCCAGCAGCGAGCCTTCCTGGCCTTTGTCCGGCCCCGACAGGGTGCCGGTGCCCAGCAGGTCGCCGGTCTGCAGGTTGCAGCCGTTGACGGTGTGGTGCGCGACCAGTTGCGACACCGTCCAGTAGGCTTCCTTGAAGTTGCTGCGCGACAGCAGGGCGGGCTCGCGGCCTTGCTGGCGGGACTGCTCGGTGCTCAGGTAGACCTCCAGCTCCACGTCCAGCACGCCGCTGCGCTGGTTGGCCTCGTCCTGCAGGTAGGACAAGGGTTGCGGATCGGTGTCGAGGCGGCTGAAACCGCGCCGGAACGGCGCCAGGGCCTCCAGGGTGACCACCCACGGGGAAATCGTGGAGGCGAAGTTCTTGGCCAGGAAGGGGCCCAGCGGCTGGTATTCCCAGGCTTGCAGGTCGCGCGCCGACCAGTCGTTCAGCAGGCACAGGCCAAACACATGCTTGTCCGCTTGCGAGATGGGGATGCGGTGGCCGGAGGGATTGCCCTGGCCGATGAAAATGCCCATTTCCAGCTCGAAGTCCAGCCGCTGGCACGGACCGAAGCCGGGCTCGGCCTGGCCTTCGGGCGGGCGCGTCTGGCCCAGCGGACGAGGGAACTGCTGGCCCGATACGGCCAGGCTGGAGGCGCGGCCGTGGTAGCCGATGGGCACCCACTTGTAGTTGGGCAGCAGCGGAGCGTCGGGGCGGAACTGCTTGCCCACGGCCGTGGCGTGGTGGATGGAAATGTAGAAGTCGGTGTAGTCGCCGATCTGCGCCGGCAGCTTGTATTCCAGGTGGTCGCGTTCGATCAGCAGGGCGCGCAGACGCGATTCGGCCGCCGCGCCGCTGCGCAGGTCGTGCGAAAGGGCGGCGCGCAGCGCGCTCCAGTGTTCGTGGCCCAGCGCCATCAGGGGATTGAGGGCGGGATTGGCGCAGGCCGCCAGAGCCTGCGCGGCCAGCCCGTGCCAGGGCGTGTCGCAGGCCAGCAGGCCCAGGTCCAGCGCGTAGGGGCCGATGGCCGTCATGACGCGGAAGTCCTCCTGGCTGCCGCGGCGGCGCGCCACGGCGAAGGGCAGGTTCTGGATGGGGAAGCCGTTGTCGGGGTCGTTGGCGCCCGGCACCCAGCTTTGCAGCGCCGGATCGTGGGTGTCGTTCAGCAAAGTGCTCGTCATGCCTTGTGTTCCGTAGAGAAGTGTTTTTCCAGTCCGTCCCAGACGGCGTCATAGTTGGCCTGCAGGCTGCCGCTTTCCAGGGCCTGGCGAGTGGGGCGGATCACCTTGCGCGTCTCGAACATGAAGGCCATGGTGTTGCGCAGGTAGTCCGCCCGGCTCAGGTCCGCCTGGCTGGCCTTCTCGAAGGTGCCGGCGTCCGGGCCGTGGGGGCTCATGCAATTGTGCAGGCTGGCGCCGCCGGGCGCAAAGCCGTCCGCCTTGGCATCGTACACCCCTTGTATCAGGCCCATGAACTCGCTGGCGAAGTTGCGGTGGAACCAGGGCGGACGGAAAGTGTTCTCCATGGCCAGGATGCGCGGCGGGAAGATGGCGAAGTCCAGATTGGCGGTGCCGGGGGTGTCCGACGGCGAGGTCAGCACCGTGAAGATGCAGGGATCGGGGTGGTCGTAGCTGATGGAGCCGATCACATTGAAGTCGCGCAGATCGTACTTGTAGGGGGCGTGCGTGCCGTGCCAGGCCACCACATCCAGCGGGGAGTGCGACAGCTGGGCGACCCAGAAGCCGCCGGTGAACTTGGCCACCAGCTCGTGCGGTTCGGACACGTCCTCGTACCAGGCCACGGGCGTCTTGAAGTCGCGTGCATTGGCCAGCCCGTTGGAGCCGATGGGGCCCAGTTCGGGCAGGCGCAGCGGCGCGCCGAAGTTCTCCAGCAGGTAGCCGCGCGCCGCCTCGTCCAGGATCTCCACTTTGAAACGCACGCCGCGCGGCATGACGGCGATCTCGCAGGGCTCGATCTCCATGATGCCCAGTTCGCTGACCAGGCGCAGGCGGCCCTGCTCGGGCACGAAGAGCATTTCGGCATCAGCGTTGTAGAACACGCGCCGTCCCATGGATTGGTTGATGGCGTACAGGTGTATGCCTATGCCGCTTTGTTCGCCGCTGCCGCCGTTGCCGGCCCAGGTGTGTACGCCGGCTAGGAAGTCCGTGGGGCCGGCGGGCAGCGGCAAGGGATTCCAGCGCAGCCGGTTGGGATTGGTCGGACCTTGGCCGAAGTCTTCCGTCCAGCGCGGCGCGCCTTCGAAGGCGGTGAAAGCGCCCTGGCGCGCGCTGGGCCGGATGCGGTACAGCCAGGAGCGGCGGTTCTCGGCGCGCGGGCTGGTGAAGGCCGTGCCCGACAATTGTTCGGCATACAGGCCGTAGGGGCAGCGTTGCGGAGAATTGCGCCCCACGGGCAGGGCGCCGGGCAGGGCTTCGGTGGCGAAGGCGTTGCCAAAACCGATCTGGTAATTCAATGAGCTCATTTCGGGGTCTCCGGGGTTCAGGCGGTCTGTTCCAGGCAGGCCTGGCGGGCCGCGTCCAGGGCCTGGGCGATCACGTCCATCGAACCAATATGATTGCACAGCAAAAGGACCAGGGCGGCATTCATGGCATGGCTCTGCGCCGTGCTCAGCCCCTGGTGGGCGTCGATGAGCCGTTCATAGAAATCGTCGGCCCGGTCCATGGGCTGGGTGGTGTTCAGTGCAGGCATTCGGGTGTCTCCAGGAGATGGCCGCAGGCTTTGCGCAGGGCGGCCAGTACCGCGGCGCCGTCCAGGGCACGCCAGCGGGCGCACAAATGCTGATCGGGCCGGACCAGGTAGCAGGTGCCGGGGGCGGCGTCGTAGCGTCGGCGCAGCAGGTCCTGTGCGTCGATCAGGTCGGAGCCGGCCTGTTCAGGCGGCGTGCCGGCCGGCCAGACACGCAGGCGGGTCAGCAGCCCCTGCGCGATCAACTCGTCCAGCAGCGTTTCGTTGCGCGCCTCGGCCGGCGCGAACTCCACCAGCGTGAAGCCCGGTCCCAGGTGCGGCAGCCACCAGGCCTCGCGTCCCAGGTGCTGCACGGGGGCATCGGGCACGCAGGCTCCGGGCGGGGGCGCCGTGGCGGCAAAGGTATCCTGGTCGGGCGTATTGAGCCGGCTGTCCACGTAGGCGCTGGGCAGGGACAGGCGGCCGCTGTTCACCAGGGCGCGCGCGAAGGCGTGGCGGCGCGCCAGGATCAGGACGGCGTCGCGGAACAGGCGGCTGATTTCGCTCTTGGGCGTGATGAAGTCGGTGGAGCGGCTGGAGTGGCGGATGTTCTCGTCAGCGGCGGACTCGCGCTCCTCTGCGTAGCTGTCCAGCAAGCCTTCCGGAGCCCGGCCGTCCAGCACCAGGTCCAGCTTCCAGGCCAGGTTGTCCGCGTCCTGGATACCGCTGTTGGCGCCCCGCGCCCCGAAAGGCGAGACCCGGTGGGCCGAGTCGCCGGCGAACAGGACGCGCCCATGGCGGAAGCGCTCCATGCGCTCGCAGGCGAAGGTGTAGATGCTGACCCACTCCAGTTCGAACGCCGTGTCGGCGCCCAGCAGGGCCTGGATGCGGGGAATCACGTTCTCCGGCTTGACGGCCTCCACCGGGTCGGCGTCCCAGCCCAGCTGGAAGTCGATGCGCCAGACATTGTCCGGCTGGCTGTGCAGCAGCACGGACTGGTTGGGGTGGAAGGGCGGATCGAACCAGAACCAGCGTTCGGCCGGGAAGTCCGCCTGCATGCGCACGTCGGCGATCAGGAAACGGTCCTTGAAGATGCGTCCGCTGCTGGTCAGGCCCAGGCTGCGGCGCATGCTCGAGCGCGAGCCGTCGCAGGCGAGCAGCCAGTCGGCGTCCAGGGTGTAGTCGCCGTCGGCCGTCTGCACGGTCAGCTGCACGCCGTCGGGGCGGTTCTGCAGGTCCGTGACCTTGTGGCCGGAACGCAGCTCGATCAGGGGCTGGTCGCGCACGGCCTCGTACAGATAGCCTTCGCAATAGTATTGCTGCAGATTGATGAAAGCCGGCCGCTGGTGCCCTTCTTCGGGGCGCAGGTTGAAGCTCCAGACCTCCTGGTCGCGGAAGAAGACCTTGCCTACGTTCCAGGACACGCCTTTGGCCATCATGCGCGCACCCACGCCCAGCCGGTCCCAGATGTCCAGCGTGCGTTTGGCAAAGCAGATGGCGCGCGAACCCTTGGACAGGCAGGTGTCATCGTCCAGGATGAGCACGCGATGCCCCTTGTCCGCCAGGTCCAGGGCCAGCGTGAGGCCCACCGGGCCGGCGCCGACCACCACGATCTCGTGTCGCATGTGGGCGTCGGGCCGGGCGGCCTGTGCAAGCTCCAGGGTCTGGTAATCGATGTCTCCCATATCCATTCTCCCTGGCGGCGCGCCTTACTGGCCTTCGAGCTGCTTCCACATCTCCAGGTCGCGTTCGGCGGTCCAGATCTGCGGGTGCTCGTGGCCATTGACTTCGTCGTAGGCGCGGGCCACGTCAAAAGGCATGCAGTGGTCGAAGATGACCCAGTCTGCGTAGCGCGGCTTCATGAAGTCGTAGGTTTCGCGGTAGATGGTCTTGAGGTCCTTGCCGGCGGTCACGCCCTGGTAGACGCAGGAATACAGGTCGGTCAGGAAGGCGCGGGTGCCGGCCAGGGCCTGGCGCACTTCGCCGGCATTCTTGAGGGCCGGGCCGCGTCCGGGCACCATCTTCTCGGCCTTGAATTCGGCCAGGCGATCCAGCGTGCGGGGCCATTCGCGGAAGTAGCAGTCCCCGGCATAGGGCGTGGACTGGTATTCGACCAGGTCGCCGGCGAACAGGATGCGCTGTTCGGGCAGCCAGGCGATGGTGTCGCCCTTGGTGTGGCCGCGGCCCACCTGCATCAGGTGCACCTCCAGATTGCCCAGGTCCACCGTCATGTGGCCCTGGAATGTCATGGTGGGCCAGGTCAGGCCGGGCGGGATGGATTCGACGTTGCGGAACAGGCGCGGAAAGCGGCCGATCTCGCTGGCCTTGTCCTGTTCGCCGCGCTCCACGATCAGGTCGTAGGTGTCGCGGCTGGCCAGGATCTCCTGGGCATCGTAGGCGGAGGCGCCCAGCACGCGCACGGCATGGTAGTGGGACAGCAGGATGTAGCGGATGGGCTTGTCGCTGACTTCGCGGATGCGTCGGATCACGTCCTGGGCCATTACCGGGGTGGCCTGCGTGTCTATCACCATGATGGCTTCGTCGCCGATGATGATGCCGGTGTTGGGATCGCCCTCGGCGGTGTAGGCGTAGGCGTTGTCGGACAGTTTTTCGAAGGAGACGACCTTGTCTTCCAGGTCGTTGTGCGAGGCGAAGGACTTGCTCATGAAAAGGACTCCACAGTAAGAGAGGATATCCTTAGATTAGTTTATGGTTAATTGATTCGATATAGGTGAATACCTGAATGTCCACGGACGGGACGCCGGCAGGCTGGGCGCGCGCCGGCCTGCCGGGCGGGCGGCACGACGGTGGATGTGAGGAAAGATTTGCCTAGCGGCGCTGGCAGCGCGAGCAGTAGTAGGTGGCGCGCTGGCCCTGGACGATGCGCTTGATGGGCTGGCGGCAGCGCGGGCAGGCCTGGCCGGCGCGCTCGTAGACATTGGCGTGTATGTCGAAGTACGCGCCGGGCGCGCCGTTGGCGTTCACGTAGTCGCGCAGCGTGCTGCCGCCCGAGTCCAGCGCCGCCTGCAAGGTGACCAGGATGGCGGCGTGCAGTTTCTCGCAGCGGTGCAGGGACAGGTCGCCGGCGGGCGTCTCGGGATGGATGCCGGCCAGGAACAGGGATTCGGACGCATAAATATTGCCCACTCCGACGACGATCTTGCCGCCGAGCAGCGCCTGCTTGATGGCGATGCGCCGCCCCTGCAGGTGGCGGTGCAGGTAGGCGGGGGTGAAGAGCGGATCGAACGGCTCCATGCCCAAGGTGCGGATCAGCGGATGCTCTTCCAGGGGGCCGCTGGCATGCTCATGCCATAATATGGCTCCAAAACGCCGCGGATCGTGCAGCAGGAAGCGTGCATCGTCGAACAGCCATTCCGCATGGTCGTGCTTGCGCCGAGGCTCGTCCAGGGCCACGCGGCGCAGCGAGCCCGACATGCCCAGGTGGACGATCTGCACGCCCTGCCCGAAGCGCAACAACAGGTATTTGCCGCGGCGCTCGCAGCCCAGCACGGTCTGGCCCTGTATCCATTGCGGCAACTGGCCGGGAACCGGCCAGCGCAGGCGAGGTTCGTGAATCAGGAATTGTCGGACGATTTTTCCGTTGACGACCGTCGCAATTCCGCGACGGGTTGTTTCAACTTCTGGCAGTTCAGGCATGGGGGGGTGATACCATCAACAAATCTGATTCCTTTATTGTGCCATCGGGCGTCTTGTCACGCGCGCAAGGGCGCGGGTTTTTCTGGATGAATGCTCTGACCTTAACACTTTTGTTGGGCCTGACGTCGTTGCTTGCAGCGGTTCCGGCGCAAGCACAGAAATCGCTTCCTATCATCAAGGCGGAGCCGCCTGCCGACACCATCCGCCTGCGCAGCGGGCAACTGCCCCTGGTCGGGCTGACGCCCGACATTTTGTATCGCATCCTGGTGGCCGAAGTGGCCGCTTCGCGCGGTGAATTCGACGTGGCCAGCCAGACCTTCCTGGGGCTGGCGCGCGACACCAGCGATCCGCGCTTTGCCCAGAGCGCTTTCCAGTATTCCATGGCCGACCGCAACCTGCCGCGTGCCTTGCGCGCCGCCAAGGAATGGGCCCTGCTGGCGCCCCAGGACCCCGAGGCCAAGGCCACGGCCCTGGCGCTGGAAGCATCCAACGGCCAGACCGAAGGCCTGGCGGACGCCTTGTGGATCCGCATCTCCCGCGCCCAGGACAAGGAGCAAGCCATCGTGCAGGCCATGGGCATCGTCAGCAAGATGGTGGACCGCCGCCTCGCGCTGGAGGTCTTGGACAAGGCTTTGCGCGAGCCGGTGCGCAAGCTGCCCATCGCTCACCTGGCCCTGGCCGATACGGCCTGGAACGCGGAAGATCCGGTGCGCGCCGAGCGCGAGGCCCGCGAAGCCCTGCGCCAGGACCCGCACCTGGAAGCGGCCGCGCAGCGCGTGCTGGAATACGGCATCAAGGTCGATCCCTCGGCGGCGCTGGACAGCGCCCGCCGCTTCGTGCGCGACAATCCCGACAGCCGCAAGCTGCAGTTGCTGCTGGCCAACCGCCTGGTGGAGCGCCAGCAGTTCGACGAGGCCCTGGCCATCGTCGCCGATCTGCAGCGCGCGGCGCCCGAGGATTTCGACTTGCTGTACACGCAGGCGGAGATTCATACCCGCGCCAAGCAGTACGACGACGCGCGGCGCCTGCTTGAAGAATATATCAATGTCCAGCAGCAACGCCGCCAGTCCCTGCATGACGACGCCAGCACCGCGCTGGCCAGCATTTCCGAGGCGCGCCTGTCGCTCGTGCAGATCGCCGAGGCCCAGGGCGACCTGAACGAAGCCATCCGGCAGCTGGACCTGATCGAAGAGCCCGGCTTGCGCTTTCAGGCCCAGGTCCACAAGGCCGTGCTGCAGGCGCGGCAGGGCAATCTGCCGCAGGCGCGGCGCACGCTGGAAGCCTCCCGTCCGCGCGACCGCAACGACCAGGTCGTGGTCGCCTTGACCTATTCTTCCATCTACCAGGACAGCGGGCGTACCGACCAGGCGCTGGAAACCCTGGAGCGCGCCGACCGCGAACTGCCCGACAGCGCCGAGATCAAGTACAACCTGGCCATGCTGTACGAGCAGCGTGCCAAGACCGATCAGTTCGAAACCCTGATGCGGCGCGTGATCGAACTGCGGCCCGACAACGCCAATGCCTACAACGCCTTGGGCTATACCTTCGCCGACCAGAACCGCAACCTCGAAGAGGCTCAGGATCTGCTCGAGCGCGCCATGGAACTGGAGCCCGACAATCCATACATACTGGACAGCGTGGGCTGGTACCTGTTTCGCATCGGCGATCTGCAGGCGGCGCTGGAGTATCTGCAACGCTCTTACGAGAAACTGCCCGAGGCCGATGTGGCCGCCCACCTGGGTGAAGTGCTCTGGGCGAAGGGCCGCCGCAACGACGCCATGCTGGTGTTCCGCGCCGGACTGGCCAAGGACGCGCAGAACCGCACCCTGCTGGAAACCATCAAACGTCTCGGAGTCGTTTTGCCGTGATTGCTTCATTCCCGTTGCGCCGTTGGCCCGGCCTGGGCGCCCTGGCCCTGACGGCCTTGCTGGCCGCTTGCGCCACTCCCCAGAAAATCGACGTCCCGACGCAGACGGGCCAGGCACAGGCCGACACGGCCCTGTCGCGCGCGGGTCGTTTCGCTCTGAGCGTCACGCATGGCAACGGCCAGGTGGAAGCCGTGCAGGGCGGATTCGCCTGGCGTGACGACGGCCGGCAGTTGATACTGGACCTGACCAACCCCCTGGGCAATACGCTGGCCCGGGTCTGGGTGCTGCCTGATCGCGCCATCCTGGAGCGCAGCGACGGCACCCGGGAAAGCGCGTCCCATCCGGATGCGCTGGTGGAACAGGTGCTGGGCAGCCCCGTGCCGGTGGCGGGCCTGCGCGACTGGCTGCACGGCCGCAGCGGCGCCGCCCCGGCCCGGCAGCAGCGCCTGGACGAACAACAGCACCTGAGCAGTTTTGAACAGACGGGCTGGCGCGTGGGCCTGTCCCGCTACGACGAGCTAGGCCCGCGCCTGCTGCAGCTCAACCGCCACGAGGCCAGCCGCTCCATCAGCGTGCGCCTGGTCGTGGACCAGTAAGTCGACCGGCGGACCTGCTCCATGGCGCTTTACGATGTACCGGCTCCGGCCAAGATCAACCTGTTCCTGCATGTCACCGGCCGCCGCGCAGATGGCTATCACTTCCTGCAGACGGCATTCCGCTTCGTGGATCTGAACGACTACCTGAGCTTCGTCCCCAGGGACGACGGGCAGGTGCGCCGCGTGCACAGCACGCTGGCCGGCCTGGATCCGGAACAGGACCTGGTGGTGCGGGCGGCGCGGGCCTTGCAGCAGGCGACCGGAACCCGCAAGGGCGTGGATATTTCCTGCATCAAGCATATCCCGTCAGGCGCGGGCATGGGCGGCGGCTCCAGCGATGCCGCCACCACGCTGATCGCCCTCAATCGCCTCTGGTCCCTGGGACTGAGCCGCCAAGCCCTGATGGACATCGCCTTGCCCCTGGGCGCCGACGTGCCCGTCTTCGTTTTCGGGCAGGCCGCATTTGCGCAGGGCGTGGGCGAGCAGCTGCAGGCCATCCAGCTGCCCGAGCGCGACTATGTCATCATCCGTCCGCCCCAGTTCATTTCGACCGCAGAAATATTTACCTCAAAGGGCTTGACGCGGGACGAAAAACCCATCACAATAACGTTCTTTGCTGATTGGCAAGAACGCTTTTGGCAGGCAGGGGAAAACATTCCTTTGTTTGGCAAGAACAACTTGGAATCAGTAGCCTTGGACTTGTATCCAAACCTGTGGAAGTTAAAAAACAGCTTGCATAGTTCAGGATTCAATGCTAGAATGACAGGCTCTGGTTCATGCTTCTTTGTTGAATGCAGAGGCAGCAAAGACAAGCGTGATGCCCTGGTTCGCCAAGCTGAAATTGGCCGGATCGGCAGTAAAATACATCATGCTGGTAGCGCGGCGAATAGTGATGCATCGCTGATGGAACAAACCTGGGTTTGTTCGGGATTGCAGGATCATCCACTACGCTACTGGATAGATTGAGTTTTTGGGGAATCGCCAAGCTGGTTAAGGCACCGGATTTTGATTCCGGCATGCGAAGGTTCGAATCCTTCTTCCCCAGCCACCTTTCAGGCCTAGCCTGCGATAATGTAAAGCTGTTGAGTCGTTTCCTTGACGGGGTTTCGATCAACAGCTTTGCTTTTCCTGCGTCAAAATCTATCTCCATATCATGGCACAAGACCGATTCATGATCTTCACCGGCACGGCTAATCCTCGCCTTGCTGTCGACGTCGTCAACCACCTTGACATGTCGCTCGGGAAGATGACAGTAGGTCGCTTCTCCGACGGAGAAGTAATGGTCGAAATCAACGAAAACGTCCGCGGTCGCGATGTCTTCGTTCTCCAGCCCACCTGCGCGCCCACCAACGACAACCTGATGGAAATCATGGTCATGGTGGATGCCCTGCGCCGCGCCTCCGCCGGCCGCATCACCGCCGCCATTCCGTATTTCGGCTATGCCCGCCAGGACCGCCGTCCGCGTTCGGCCCGCGTGTCCATTTCCGCGAAGGTCGTGGCCAACATGCTGCAAGTGGTGGGCGTGGACCGCGTCATGATGATGGACCTGCACGCCGACCAGATCCAGGGCTTCTTCGACATTCCCGTGGACAACATCTACGCCTCGCCCATTCTGCTGGGCGACATCTGGCGCTGCAACTACCAGGACCTGGTGGTCGTGTCCCCCGACATCGGCGGGGTGGTGCGGGCCCGCGCCCTGGCCAAGCAGCTGGAAGTGGACCTGGCCATCATCGACAAGCGCCGTCCGCGCGCCAACGTGTCCGAAGTCATGAACATCATCGGCGATGTCAGCGGCCGCACCTGCATCATCATGGATGACATGGTCGATACCGCCGGCACGCTGTGCAAGGCCGCCGAAGCCCTGAAGGACCGCGGCGCCAAGGCCGTCTACGCCTACTGCACGCACCCCGTGCTGTCCGGCGAAGCCGTCGAACGCATCACCAATTCCCAGCTGAACGAGCTGGTCGTGACCGACACCATTCCGCTGTCGGCCAAGGCCCGCGAATGCAGCAAGATCCGCCAGCTGTCCTGTGCGGCGCTGCTGGGCGAGACCATTCTGCGCATCTCGAACGCCGAATCGGTCAGCTCGCTGTTCACCGATTGAGTTTTTTCGCGCGCGCTGGTCGCGGCGCGCGTCAACCAGGTAGTCCGCTACCGCCTTACGCAGGACCCGGTCCTGCACTATGGAGTTCTTCATGAAATTCACCGCTACTTCGCGTGATGTACAGGGTTCGGGTGCGAGCCGCCGCCTGCGTCGCGCCGGTCAAGTGCCCGCCATCGTCTACGGTGGCGAAGCCGAACCCGTCGTGATCGCTCTGGATCACAACGAGATCTACCACAACCTGCGCAAGGAAGCCTTCCACGCCTCCATCCTGTCCATGGAACTGGACGGCAAGACCGAAAGCGTTCTGCTGCGCGCCGTGCAATGGCACCCCTACAAGCAGCAAGTGCTGCACGTGGACTTCCAGCGCGTCCTGGCTTCCCAGGCCATCACCACCAAGGTTCCCCTGAACTTCATCAACGGTGATACCGCTCCTGCCGTCAAGCTGAGCGGCCAGGTCATCAGCCACATCCTGACCGAACTGGAAATCACCTGCCTGCCAGGCAGCCTGCCAGCCTCCATCACCGTGGACCTGGGCGGCCTGACCGCCAACGCCAACCTGCACCTGGAAAACATCAAGCTGCCTCTGGGCGTGCAGTACGCCGGCCACGAAGCCAACCCCCTGCTGGCAGCAGCCCTGCCCGTGGGCGGTGGCGCCGCTGCTGAAGAAGCCGCCGAGTAAGCCTGGGTTCGGGCCGGCTGCGCCGGCCCTGAACTTGGCGAACCAACCCCTGTCAGCGTATGCTGGCGGGGGTTTGTTTTTTGTGCCCGCTCATTTCTGTTTCCTTCATGTCTGCTCCCATACGTCTGATCATCGGCCTGGGCAACCCCGGCCCGGAATATGAAACCACCCGCCACAACGCCGGCTTCTGGCTGGCCGACCATCTGGCGGACGACCTGCGCGCCACGTTCAACCTGGAAAAGGCTTTCTTTGCCTGGGTGGCCAAGGCGCGCTTCGAGGGCGAGAACGTCATCCTGGCCAAGCCGATCACCTACATGAACAAGTCGGGCCAGGCGGCCGGAGCCCTGATGCGCTTCTACAAGCTGCAGCCCGAGCAGGTCCTGGTGCTGCACGACGAGCTGGACCTGCTGCCGGGCCAGGTCAAGATCAAGAAGGGCGGCGGCCATGCCGGCCATAATGGCCTGCGCGACATCCAGGCGGCCTTCGGCAGCCCGGACTTCTGGCGCATGCGCATAGGGATAGGCCATCCGCGCAGCCTGGGCCTGGCCCAGCAGGTTGCGGCCTTCGTGCTGAACAATCCGCGCCAGGACGAGCTGCGGGACATCGAGGACGTGATCACGCGCTGCCGGGCCGTGATGCCCGCCCTGCTGCGCGGCGATGTCGAACAGGCCACCCGTCAGTTGCACGCCACCCAGAAGGCCTGAGCAATGAAGCCTCCAGCCATCGCAGGCCTGCGCTTCCGGGACGAACTGAGGGATTTCCTCCGCTTCCTGCGCCATCCGCGCGCGGGGCGGCGCTTTCCTGGACGACCCATGGGGCAGGGCTGGTGGCTGGACTGGTTCGCGCCCTTGCCCTGGAAGCGGCTGCTGCAGTGGGCGGTCCTGCTGTGGCTGGTCAACGTGCTGGTGTTCGGCCCGATCGCGGTGTCCGTCGCCGGCATGGGCGGCGCCCAGCACAGGCTGGACCCGACCCGCATCCCCTGGGCGCAGGCCATATTCTGGGCGCCGGTCGTCGAGGAACTGGTGTTCCGCTTCATCCTGCGCCGTCCGTCCCAATGGCTGACAGTGGTGCCGCTGGCCCTGGTCTGCATGTTCAAGGGACCCACCTGGGCCATGCAGGCCTTGCTGGTGCTGTGCCTGGCGATCTGGATCAGCCGCCGAACCGGTTTTTCGCGCACGCCGCTGCCGGCGGGTGCGGGCTGGTCTTCGCGCCTGCTGGGCGCCTTGCAGGGCCGACCCTGGCGCTTCGGCGCCATGCGGCGCTACCGGCGGGCCTTTCCCTGGGTGTTCTACGCTCTGACTCTGGCTTTCGGCGCATTGCATCTGTACAACTTCCAGCTCAACCACATGAGCTGGTTCCTGCTGCCCCTGCTGGTGTTGCCGCAATGCGTCACCGGCCTGGTGCTGGCCTGGCTGCGGGTGCGGCGCGGAATCGGCGCATCTATCGTCCTGCATGCGATCTTCAATGGCGGGCCGGTGCTGCTCATCATGGGCCTGCTCAAGCTGTTCGGCGGGCTGGAACTCTAGCAATCCACGCCGGACGGCCGGTCCGGTTGCGGTTCGCGCCCTGGATCCACTGCGTCGGCGAGACCGCCGGAACCCTGGCAGGACCATGAACCGGCTTCAAGCCGGTTTCACCCCGGCGGCGCAGGGGCGCTACAATAGCGCATCGTTTTATAACTCTTTGTTTTTCAGGATACTCATGGCACTGCAATGCGGCATCGTTGGCTTGCCCAACGTTGGTAAATCCACTCTGTTCAACGCACTGACCAAAGCCGGCATTGCGGCCGAAAACTACCCCTTCTGCACCATCGAGCCCAACGTGGGCGTGGTGGAAGTGCCCGACAATCGCCTGCAGGCGCTGGCCGACATCGTCAAGCCCGAGCGCATCCTGCCCGCCGTGGTGGAGTTCGTGGATATCGCCGGCCTGGTGGCGGGCGCATCCAAGGGCGAGGGCCTGGGCAACCAGTTCCTGGCCAATATCCGCGAAACCGATGCGACCGTGCACGTTGTGCGTTGCTTTGCCGATGACAACGTGATCCACGTAGCCGGCAAAGTGGATCCCTTGGCTGATATCGAGATCATCAACACCGAACTGGCTCTGGCCGACCTGTCCGTGGTCGAGAAAGCCGTACAGCGCAACCAGAAGCTGGCTCGCTCCGGCGACAAGGACGCCGCCAAGCTGGTCGCTTTGCTGGAACGCATCCAGCAAGCGCTGGGTGAAGGCAAGTCTGTACGCTCCTTGAGGCTGGACGCTGAAGAGCTGCACCAGATCAAGTCCTATGGCTTCATTACGGCCAAGCCCACCATGTACGTGGCCAACGTCAAGGAAGACGGCTTCACCAACAACCCGCACCTGGAAGCCGTACAGAAGTACGCCGCCGCTGACGGCGCGCCCGTGGTCGCTGTCTGCGCCGCTGTGGAGGCGGAGATCGCGGAACTGGACGACGCCGACAAAGTTGAGTTCCTGGCCGACCTGGGCATGGACGAACCCGGCCTGAATCGCGTCATCCGGGCCGCCTACAGCCTGCTGGGCCTGCAGACCTACTTCACCGCCGGCGTGAAGGAAGTGCGCGCCTGGACCATCCGCGTGGGCGACACCGCACCCCAGGCCGCCGGGGTCATCCACACCGACTTCGAACGCGGCTTCATCCGCGCCCAGACCATCTCCTTCGACGACTACATCGCCTGCAAAGGCGAACAGGGCGCCAAGGAAGCCGGCAAGATGCGCGCCGAAGGCAAGGAATACGTGGTCAAGGACGGGGACGTGCTGAACTTCCTGTTCAACGTCTGAGCGCATCGGCTTAATTCCTTTTTCCGCCGCATCAGCACAACCCCCGCCCAGGCGGGGGTTTTTGCGTGTCAGCGCCGAAAACTGGAAAGCATCATGCGCGATGCCGGGCTGCCTGCGGCGAATGGCTTGTCAGGCGCTGCGCTTTGCTATAGAAATCGGCTCTAAAAATGGCTTGAAGGGCTGTTGTCTTCGGGTCTTTTCCTTTGGGCCCGGCGCGTCGGCAGCAGGACGCCGGGCCGTTTCACCCAGGCTGCCCAGGAGTTTGCATGAAAAAATCGCCCATCTTCGTCCCAGATGCTTCTTGTTCTGCGATACGGCTTTCTCTGGACCGCCGGACCTTTCTGCTGGGTCTGGGAGCGATGGGCGTCCTGCAGGCCATGCCGTTCCAGGCCGTGGCCGCCAAGGCCACCGGCCTGGACCTGTCCGCCCTGGAGGCCCGGTACGGCGGGCGGCTGGGCCTCTGCGCCACGGACGGCCGGCGCCGGGCGGACTGGCGCTCCGATGAGCGCTTCGCCTATTGCTCCACCTTCAAGCTGTTCCTGGCGGCCTGCGTCTTGCAGCGCGTCCAGGAGGGCCTGGAGCGGCTGGACAGGCCTGTCGCCATCACGAAAGACGATATGGTCGCCCACGCGCCCGTCACCGGGGAGGCGGTAGGTTCCGCCTTGACGGTGGCGCAGCTGTGCAAGGCGACCGTGCAGCTCAGCGACAATCCGGCTGCCAACATCCTGCTGCGGGAGATAGGCGGGCTGGAGACGCTGCGGGACTGGTACCGCTCCATCGGCGACACGGTGACGCGGGCGGATCGCTACGAGACCGAGTTGAACACGGCGTTGCCCGGCGACCCGCGCGACACCACCACGCCGGCCCAGTACGTGGCCGACATGCAGGTCGTGCTGGGCGGCAAGGTGCTGGCGCCGCCGCAGCGCGGCCAGTTGGAGGAATGGCTGATCGGCACGCCCACCGGTGCGGGACGGCTCAAGGCGGCCTTGCCGCCGGGCTGCCGCCTGGGGCACAAGACAGGGACCGGAGACCGGAACACGCACAATGACATCGGCGTCATCTGGACGCCGGAGGGCACGGCCATCTACATCGTTGCGTATTTCACGGACGCTCGCGGAGGAACGGACGAGCAGCGCGATGCCGTGCTGGCCCAGGCTGCCCACATGAGCCTGCAGACGCTGGGATACGCCTGAGCATCAGGCTTTGAGCGCGCCATGACGTTGGCGTATTTTCAGCGCAAGACTGGATTTGCTCGCTTCCTGGCTCCAGGGGCGGCGACGACATCGGCCGTGTGACGCGCTTGCCGGTTGTTAGCCGATATGCGGCCCGGGCTGCGATTCAGCTGGCCGCCCGAAGCGCAGCGTTTCATGCGGGGCCTGTCCGAAGCGCTGGCGGTAGGCCGCCGCGAAACGACCCAGGTGGCTGTAGCCCCAGCGCAGGGCGATGTCCGATACGGAACGGTCTGCGGATGCCTGGAGCAGGTCCTGGCGTATGCGGTCCAGCCGCAGATCGCGCAGCATCTGCATGGGGCTGACCCCATATTGCTGCTGGCACAGGCGCGACAGATTGCGCGCGCTGGAGCCGCTGTGGCGGGCGATGTCGTCCAGGCTGATGTCTTCGTGCAGGTGAGCCTGCATGTAGTCCCGGGCGCGCTGCAGGCTTTGCGGCACATGCAGGCCGTGTTCGCCCAGGATGTGCTCGCGCAGCGTCACGGATTGGGCTAGCAGCAGATGGCGGATCAGGGCTTCTTCGGCCATCCTGGCCTTGATCGCGCTCAATGCGGACGGATGGGCCAGTTGTTCGCAGAAGTAACGCAGCAGGGCGCTCCATTGCTCGCCGTCGCTGGCTTCCAGCCGGATCTGCCGGTCGAAGGCCAGCGGCCCGCGCGCGTGCCGGCCCGTCAGACGCTGGTATTCGAACTGCAGCCTGCTCAGCGGCACCTTCAGGATGATCTGCGCCGCGCCGGCCTCCCAGAGCAGGCGGTGGGGCTTGTTGGACGGCATGATCAGGCCCGAACCCGTGCTGACCGACCAATGACCTTCGTCGCACTGGATTTCCACCGAGCCTGACAAGGGCATCTGCACCAGCAGGAACTCGCCGCCGGGCCGGGTCTCCTCGACCGTGACGGCGTCGCCGTACTCCAGCCGCCACAGGCTCAGCGCGTCCGCCTGCACGCCATGCAGGCGCGCCGTCAGGGTGGAGCCGTGCGGCGTCAATTCGTGATCGTTGAGCAGCGCGGCAATGCGGGTCCGCACTTCTTCGACGTCGTGCGACACGAGAAGCGCGTGACGACCCAGAAGAGCCTGGGTCCATCCCGTCATGGTAGGGAACATGTCTGCCTCCGCTCCGGCCAGGGCGCGCCGCCGCCTGCTCGCGCCGGGATCGCCCTTGTTCGCCCGGCCCGCCTGGTGAAGGCGGCCTTCATCATGAGTTGTTCTGCGCTCAGTATAGCGCTGCCCGCCGCGAAAAAAGCGCCCCATGCGGGACGCCATGCTCAGGCTGATGATGGAGCCGGCGGGTCGCGGACGGGCTCCTCCTGCCGCAGGCTCAGGCAAGCACGGGCTGGTGGCCGCCGTTGTCCGCCAGCGCCTCTTCGCGGTAGAAGCCCATGTTCTGGATGACGGGCAGGTCGTTGAAGCAGAACAGGCAGGCGTCCTCGGTCTGGGAGGCATTGGCGTGTTCATGCCAGGCCCAGGAGGGCACGCAGAATACGTCGTGTTCCTGCCAGTCCAGGCGCTGGCCGTTGATGATGGAATAGCCGCTGCCCTTGGCGACCTGGTACAGGAAGCTGCCGGTGTGGCGGTGCGCCTTGCCCGCGAAACCGGGCCGCAGCAACTGCATGCTGGCGCCCATCGTGGCCATGACGTGGCCGCCGGTCGCGGGGTTGGTGTAGTTCATCAGCAGGCAGTCGTAGGGATTGCCTTCGGCCGCCTTGGCATAGCGCAGCAAGGCCTCGTAGGTGGGCTCCCACTGGTATTTGAACAGCGGCGAGTAGGACTGGTTCCATTTGACGTCATCCGGGCGCAGGCCCGGAGCGCTCCAGATGCCCACCGCGTCGTCCACCGGAAAGCCCACCGCCTGGTGCAGGTCGGGGTGCACGCCGAAGAAGCCGGCTTCCATGGCGTTGGCCAGGGGGATGTCCAGTCCGTCCTGCCAGATGCAGGGCAGGCCGTCCTCGTCCACGCCGTGCTCGTGCCAGCAGCCGTTGGGGGTGATGACGAAGTCGTTGGCGCCCAGCGTCATCTTGTGCCCGTTCACGATGGTGTAGGCGCCGCGTCCTTCCATGATGAAGCGCAGCGCCGACGAGGAGTGCCAGTGGGCCGAGGCGCATTCGCCGGGATGCATGACCTGCAGGCCGGAGTAGAGCCAGCCCACCGCGGCGGCCACGTCCTTGCGGCCGGGATTCTCGAAATAGATCACGCGCCGCCCGGCCTTCTCGGGAGAAACCAGCGAGACCGACTGCAGCACGTGTTCGCGCAGGTCGCGATAGCGCCACAGCATGGGCACGGACTGGGACTTGGGCTGCCAGGGCTCGATCTTGTTGGCGACCGTCCAAAGGGCGGCAGTGCCCAGGCGCTCCAGATCCTTGTAGTAGGACAGCAGTTCAGGGGTGTCGGCCACGTTCGCGCGGCCGAGCACGTCTTCGCGGAAGGCATCGTAGGCAACCGTATTCATCGTTTCTCCTTGGTATCGTGCCGCAGTGCGGGAGCAGCCGGGGGGCGAAGCTCCGCGGTGGCGGCGCATGTCCATAAGGTAGCGAACGAGGCGTCAGGCTTGCTATCCCTTGCCGGACAAAGGCCATCCGAAAAAGGCCAACTGCAAGGTATCAGAAGCGATACGCGGTGTTCAGGTAAACCACCGTCTGGGCATTGGGCGCCTTGCCGACCTGGGCGCTGACGCCGGCGCCCAGGTTCCAGTTCCGGTTCAACTGGGCGGCGGCGTTCAGCTCCAGCAGGCCGCTGTTGCGGGCCCATTCCTGGCCTGTGGGCAGGTAGAAAGTGCGGTTGTCATATATGCCGTCCTGCAGGCGGGCGCCCATTTCCTGGGCGGGCTTCTTGAATTCGTGCAGCCATTGCGCGGATGCATGCACGGTCCATTGCGGGTTCAGGGGCACGGCCACCTGATAGCCCAGGCTGCTTTGCACGGAGGTCTGATCCTGGGCATTGAAGCTCATGGAGGTGGACAGGCCCTTGCCGTCCTCGTCCAGGCGCTTGATCCTGGCTTTCTGCACGCTCAGGCCCGCGACCGGACCATGGGTGAACGCGCTGGCCCGCCATTGATAGCCGGCGGATACCTTGCCGCCGAGCTGCTGTCCGCCGGCGCTGGCTCGATGTTCACGGCCGGCGGCGCCCAGGGGGATCCGGCGCCGGGTGTCATTGTCCAGGCTGGCATAGTAGAGCTGCGCGTTCATCCACAGGTCCGCGGACTGCCAGCGGCCGTATACCCCGCCCCCCTGGCGCTTTTGCGCATAGGTGTGGCGATCTTCCGCCTTGCCGTCCAGATTGTCGTAAGACAGGTAGGCGCCGATGGTCCAGGCGTCCAGGTACTGGTCCACCCCGACGAGCCAGCTGCCGCCGGTGCCGTCCAGGCGGGTGTTGACGCCATGACCGCTGCCGGTGACCGCCGCGCCCTGGGCCCAGACGGACAGCGCGCTGTTCTGCTGCCGTCCGGCTTCCTGCAGGCGGCGGTCTATATGTTGCATCTGCATCAGGCCGGCCGTGTTGGCGGCGGGCGCCAGTACGGCCATCCGAGCCGGTGCGTTCAACACGGACTGCGCATAGTCGGCGACCATGCGGTGGCCGGCCGTCGTGGGATGCACGCCGTCGGCGAACAGATAGGTCTGGTCGGCGTTGGGCTCGACCAGGTCGGCCGGCGTGCAAAGGCGTGACGAGACTGAGCCGCACGCGGTGTCCGTCACATTGGCGAACCCATAGGCGGCGGGTTCGGCCATCACTTCGTGCAGCAGGTTGGAGACGTTCAAGGGAATGATGTTGGCGGGGCTGCGGCTCAGCAGCAGGTCCAGGTTCTGGTTGTAGCTGTTGCTCATCCGGCTGGCGAGGGCGGCCAGCCAGGGAGAGCCGGCGAATGCCGGCGCCATGCCCAGATCGGGGATGTTGGGGACCAGTATGTAGCGCGCGCCGGCCTGCGACAGTTGATTGATCAGCGTGGCCTGGCCGATCAGGGATTCCGCAATGATCTCGTTCGCGTGAAACGGATCCTGGGCGGCGGCGAACAAATCGTTGGGGCCGCCCCAGACGCTGTAAAGGGCCTGGCCGTCAAGGCGTCCGCCCTGCATGGCCAGCATGTGCCGGGCCTGGGTGGTCATGGAAGGCAGGACGGGGTTGGTAGGGCCGACGGGTTTGGTGGGATCGGCTTTGTCATCCACCACGACGCGGGCGCCGCCTGCCGCATAGTCGCTGCCGCCCTGGGTGCTGGGCAGCGCTTCGTTTCCCAGGCGGCTTGCCAGATCCTGAGCCCATACCTGGCCCGGATTGGTGGTGAAGCGCGAGCCGAACTGACCGCTGTCGCTCAGGCTGTCGCCGATGAAGTAGAGGCGGGAGAAGGATTGAGCCTGGGCGTTTGCACCCAGAATGGCCAGTGCCAGGGCAAGACAGGTTTTTTTCATGATTGAGCCAGCCGACAAGAAGGGTTTTTTGATCGATGCTCCAGGAAAACAGCGGAATTCTTGGTTCCCGTCTTCAGGCTTTTCCGATTTCAATCGGGTTCACGATTCAATCGGGTTCTAGAGTCCGATCAGGAACTCGGGCAGACCTGGATTCATCACGGTCGGAGCTTGAGGGGATCAAGCTCTGCGGAGAAAAGGAGCCGTCCAACGCAAGCCTTGACGGCCGCGCCTCTCCTGCGCGTCAGGATGCTCTTTTTTCTTGCCTATTGGTTTGCGTGGTTTTCAATATGGTTCCATATCTGAACGAAAGCAGGCTGTTGCCGGACCTCTGCCAGGACGACTCTTGCAATGGAGAAAACGGCTGAAGCGGGAGATGGTGTTGTGAACTGAACGTGTCCGTTCAAGAAGGCGCAAAGCAGGGCGATGCAGGTCGGCGGCGACCGTCAACGCGGCGCCGGCCGGCCTGTTCATCATGGCCGGGGTCAACGATGGATTGCGTTCCTGAATGCAAAAAACGCCATGCCTGCGGGCATGGCGCTTGCTGGCGTATGAAGGCGGACTGCGAGGCTTCAGCGGCTGTTGGGGGCTGCCCGCACGGTGGGGTTCTCGGCCAGGGGGACGAACTTCATGGCGCCGCCGTCGTAGGCTTCGATGGTGCCCGATTCGATGTCGTAGACCCAGCCGTGCAGGGTCAACCGGCCTTCGGACATGGCCAGGCGCACCGAGGGGTGGGTCTGGATGTTCGCCAGCTGGGCGATCACATTTTCGCGCACCATGGAGGCGATGCGTTCGTGCTCGTTGGCGTGTTCGCGGGCTTCATTGACCAGGCGGGCCGAATCGGCGTAGCGCAGCCAATGATCCACGGCCGGCATGTGGTCCAGGCATTGGCAGGTGGCGATGGCGGTCATGGCGCCGCAATCGGAGTGGCCGCAGATGACGATGTCCGAGACGCGCAGGGCGGAGACGGCGTATTCGACCGACGCCGTGACGCCGCCGGGTTCCGGTCCATAGGACGGAACGATGTTGCCGGCGTTGCGGATCACGAAAAGGTCTCCCGGTTCACGCTGGGTGACCAGCTCGGGGACCAGGCGGCTGTCGGAACAGGAGATGAACAATGCGCGTGGGTTCTGGCGCGTGGCCAGGTTTTTGAACAATTTGGCGCGCTTGGGGTAGGCTTCCCGCTGAAACTTCAGAAAACCTTCAATAATATCTTTCATCCTTGTCCTTGTAGTCTAGGTCAGGCTGAAGATTACTCTTCCTTAATCATAAGGTAAAATACTGTTTTCTGATACAGTTAATTGGTATTGCTTATAGGAGTGGCCGGCGTGCTCTTGCGTCATCTCAATTACTTCCTGGCGGTTGCCCAGTATCAGAGCTTCACTCGCGCGGCGCACGCCCTGCATGTGTCCCAGCCGGCCTTGTCGCAGCAGATCCGTCAGTTGGAAGATCACTTGGGCGCGCAATTGTTCGACCGCAACGGGCGCATTGTGCGCCTGACCGACGCCGGCGAGGTCTATCGGCGCTATGCCCGTCAGGCCCTGCAGGACCTGGAGGAGGGGCGGCGCGCCATCCACGACGTGGGCGATCTCAGTCGCGGCTCGCTGCGCGTGGCCGTGGCGCCCACCTTCACATCCTATCTGATCGGGCCCCTGGTCGAGGCCTTCCACCGTCGCTATCCCAATGTGCGCCTGGTCATGCAGGAAATGCTGCAGGAACGGGTCGAGACCCAGTTGGTGGAGGACGAGCTGGACATAGGCATCGCGTTCGAAAAACCCACGTCCGCCGCTGTCGAGTTCCAGCCCCTGCTGGTGGAGACGCTGGCGCTGGTGGTGGGCCGCACGCATTCGCTGGCGGAGCGCCGCAGCATAGACCGCGACACCTTGATGCGCGAATCCCTGGTGCTGCTGACGCCGGAGTTCGCCACCCGCGGACAGATCGAGCGCCATTGCCGCCAGCATGACCTGGATCTGCATGTACTGATGGAGTCCAATTCCCTGAACGCCGTCATCGAGATCGTACGGCGCACCGGCCTGGCCACCCTGCTGCCGGCCGCCATTGCCGGCAACAGCGAATATCTGGCGGCGGTGGGGCTGGAGCCGGCGCCTCCGCAGCGGCGCGCCATCCTGATGCAGCGCAAGGGCGCCTATCAGTCGGCCGCCATGCGCGCCTTCATCGAACTGGCCCTGAAATATGGGGCTGCCTCCACCTTCTGATGCCGGCGCTACAGGGCGAGCGTGACGGGGGCTATGGAGCGGATCTCGCTTTCCTTGGCGGGTGCGCCTTCGGTCAGGTGGGCCACCAGGTCCAGGGTGGTCGACACGCGCGTCAGCATCAGGCAGGCGACTTCTCCGTCGCGCACGCGGCTGCTGTGCCAGCAGCCCGGACGCATGCATACGCCCTGACCCGGCGCGAGCACGAAGGCCTTCAAGGTGGCCAGGTCGGGCCCGCCCTGCGCGTCGCTGGCGGCCACGACATGCACCACTTCGCCGGTCAGTGGCACCAGGGCCTGCTGGGTCAGCAGGTGCTGTTCCAGGGCGGCGACCTGCGGATCACGTATACGGTAATTGATCCACAGCACTTCCGTGCCGCCGCCTTCCCCGGAGTCGAAAGCGTGCTCGCGCCAGAAGTCGGTGGCGGCGTTGCTGAAGGCGGCCCCGGCGGGCGCGTGGCTCAGGCCCTTGCCCAGCATCCAGCCGTAAGGGGCGAAGGCGTCGGGCGTCAGGGGCTGGGGGACGAGAAACGAGGACATGGATGCGCTCCGTGATCAGTCATGAGTGGGAGGCATTGTAGGCCGGCTGCGCGAGAAGGGAAGAGCGGCCCCGGCTGCGCGGGCCAGGGCCGCCCGGGCCTCAGAGCCTGGCGGGCGTGTAGCCGGCTTCTTCGATGGCCTTCAGGGCCTGGTCGGCGTCCAGGCCTTCGACCGTGACGTGGTGCTTGTCCAGGTCCGTGTTGACGGTCGCCTGGGGGGCGATGGCGTGGATGGCTTCGGTGATGCTGCGCACGCAATGGCCGCAGCTCATGTCGGGTACGGAGAATGTCGACATTGTCTGACTCCTGTTGATGGAAACAATGCAGACAGCTTAAGCCTTGCCACGGGGGCAAGGTCAAGGGCCGCTCACAGCGAGGTGATCAGGCGCAGCAGTTCGGGCTGGCGATGGCAGCCGGTCTTTTTCATGATGGAGGCCAGGTGCTTGCGCGCCGTGTCGGGCGCCATGCCCAGCACCTGGGCGGCGTCCTTGACCGCCAGGCCGCTGGCCAGGCAATGGCATAGCTGCGCCTCGGTGGGCGTCAGGGAAAAGAACTCGGCGATCAGTTCGGCGTTGGGCAGGTGAAAGATATGGCGGCATTCGAGCCGTAGCTGCAGGATGCTCTGCAGGCCCTGGCTGTAGCGCGGCTCGGCCGGTCCTATGTACAGCCGATAGGAGCGGCCCCAATTGTCGGGCAGGTGCAGTTGCCTGGGACGGCGGTCCTGCGCGCATTCCTGCAGCGCGGCCGCCAGGCGCCGGTCCCAGCGAGGATCCTGGTGGCGCAGTTGGTTGTCCGCCAATTGCAGGCCGCGGTCGTGGTCCAGTTCCTGGAACAGGTGGTGCACATCGCTCATCAGTTCGCCGCGGCTGTTGACGATCATCCAGAGGTTGTGCCGGGGTCCCAGCAACTGCCCCAGATGGGAGAGTTCGGCCACATTGCGTTGCTGCTGTTCCCGCAGGGCCTGGGCGGCCAGCGCCATGAAAGCCTGTTCGGTGCGCAGCAGCTCGGTGCTGGGCTTGTACAGGCGGCTGCGCTGGAAGCTGATGGCGGTGATCCACTGTGTGTCGTTGGTCAGCACGCAGCCGTGGATCTCGCGGATGCGGCAGGGCAGCATGAAGTCGTTCCAGAAACTGCGGCTGATGTTGTCCTGCTTGTCCAGCTCCTGGCCGCCGGAAAAGCGCGTTCCGGCGGGCGAGCCCCAGTGGCGCAGGGCCATGGGGTCGCGGGTGTGGAAATGGCTGCCGTACAGTTGCAGGGTATGGTCGGGAATGTCGGCGGTTTCCGTGTGCGCCAGGCCATGCGCGCTTTTGCTGTGCCACAGCATGGTGGCCGAATCGGCCCCCACCAGATGTTTGGCGGCCACCATGACGTCGTTCCATCCGGCCTGGCCCAGGCTCACGGCATGCAAGGCGTCGAATGCCGCGCCTTGAGGAGGCGATTGCAGTGTCAGCATGATCTATTTTCTGGACGTGATCAGTGAAGGCAAAGGCGGGCACGCGCCATTTTGCCTAAGCTAACACATTGTGTCTGAATGTTGTGCAAACGCCTGCCGCGAACCATGCGGAGCCGTTGCGCCGGCCCCGCATGGTGCGCGGCTAGAACAGCCAGGGGGCCATCTGGCGCGCCAGACTGTCCTCGGGCTTGCCCAGCCACTGGATGCGGCTGCTGGTCAGGCCGGAGCCGGAGGTCTTGTTTTCCACGAAGGCGCCATATTTGATGGTCTGGTCCTGGGCGTCCAGCAATACCACGTAGCTTTCGCTGGGGCAATTGTGCGGCTTGCAGGCGCGAAAGAGCTGGTAGTTGCGTCCGTCCGCCGAGACGGCCTCGGCCGGCGAGGCGGTGCCGTACTGGTTCACCCAGCTGGCGCGCTTGGAGACGTCCCGCATCAGCGCGCGGTACTGGTCGGCGACCGGCTTGCTGGCGGCGGCCAGGTCGGACAGGTAGACAGGGTCGGCGGCCTGCGAGTTCGCCAGCAGGCCCGCGAACAGGGCGGCGCCGGCCAGCAGACGGCATAGCTTGTTCGATGTATGCATGAAAGCTCCTGAGGATGGGCGTAGGCCCAGTTTAGCAGCGCGGCGCCGCCCGTTCGCCGGGCGGCATCAAGGAAAACGTGCATAAACCCGTATTGCCGCAGTCGTTATAGTGCTTATCCGCCTGCCGCGTTGGCGCAGGGTTGCGCCAGTCGGTAAGGTAGCATCCGGCAGCTCGTTCTCTAGGTAAAAACCACAGCTTGTCATCGGAATTCGTTCATAACTAAACTATTTATAAATAAATAGTTGGTGTGGTTGGAACCTGGATCCGGTCTGTCACACACCCTGAATAACGACAGCCTTTAAGCGCTGTGGCGCGAGGAGATAGCATGAAACGTATCGTATTGTCGGTGGCTCTGGCCACGGCTTTTGGCGGTTCGCTGGCCCATGCCGACACCATCAAGGTGGGCATGGCCATGGATACGTCCGGCCCGTTTGCGGCCGTGGGGGGCGAGGTGCGCGATGGCTTCAATCTGGCCATCAAGATGCTGGACGGCAAGCTGGGCGGCCAGCCCGCCGAATTCATCCAGCAGGACATGGCCGGCAACCCCGACCAGGCCCGCCAGCTGGTGAATCGTTTCGTCCAGCGCGACAAGATCGACTTCTTCACCGGCCCGGTCGGCTCCAACGTGGCGCTGGCCGTGGCCCCGGCCCTGTTTTCGGCCAAGGTGCCCTACCTGACCAGCAACCCCGGCCCCAGCCAGCTGGCCGGCGCAGGCTGCAACGCCTACTTCTTCGGCGTGTCCTACCAGAACGACGCCTTTGACGAAGCCGCCGGCAAGGTGGCCGCCGACCGCAACTACGACAAGATGTTCATCATTGCGCCGGACTATCCGGCCGGCAAGGACCACCTGACCGGCTTCAAGCGCGGCTACGGCAAGGAAGTCAGCGACGAGATCTACACCAAGCTCGGCCAAATCGACTATGCCGCCGAACTGGCGCAGATCCGCGCCGCCAAGCCACAGGCCGTGTACTTCTTCCTGCCCGGCGCCATGGGCATCAACTTCATCAAGCAATTCGTGGCGGCCGGCCTGAACAAGGACATCGTGCTGCTGGGCCCCGCTTTTTCGGGCGACGAGGACATCATTCCCGCAGTGGGCGAACCCATCCTGGGCATGTACAACACCGCCCAGTGGTCGCAGGACCTGGACGTGCCGGCCAACAAGACCTTCGTGGACGCTTTCCGCAAGGAATACAACGGCCGCTATCCTTCCGTGTACGCCGCCCAGGCCTATGACGTCATCCTGGCCATCGACGCCGCCGTCAAGCAGGTGGACGGCAACGTGAAGGACCGCGAAGCCGTGCTCAAGGCCCTGAAGGCCGCCGACTACGATTCCGTGCGCGGCAAGTTCACCTACGGCGCGAACAATTTCCCCATCCAGGCGTATTACCTGCGCAAGGTGGAGAAGGACGCCGACGGACGCCTTGTGAACCGCCTGGTCAGCAAGGTGTTCGACAATCACCAGGACGTCTACGTCAAAGACTGCAAACTCAAATAAGATTCAGGTGGTAGAAGCATGTCGCTCATTCTGATAACCGAGCAACTGCTGAATGGTTTGCAGTTCGGTTTGATGCTGTTCCTGATCGCCGCGGGCCTGACCCTGGTCTTCGGCATCATGGACATCATGAACCTGGCCCACGGCTCCCTCTATATGGCGGGAGCCTATGTGGCCGCGGAAACCATGCAGCGCACCGGCTCGTTCACCGCCGCCATCATCGTGGCGGTGGGCGTGACGGCCCTCGTGGGCATCGCCCTGGAAATCCTCATCATGCGCAAGCTGGTCACCCGCGACCACCTGGCGCAGGTGCTGGGCAGTTACGCGGTCATCCTGATCGCCAACGACCTGGTCAAGATGATCTGGGGCCCTACGCCCGTGATGCTCAACATGCCGGCCCTGCTGGCCGGCCCCGTCGAGATCCTGCCCGATTTCCTCTATCCGGCCTTCCGCCTGATGATCATCGCGGTGGGATTGGTCATGGCCCTGGCGCTGTACGCCTTCGTGACCAAGACCCGCGCCGGCGTGCTGGTGCGGGCGGGGGCCTCGAACCGTCAGATGGCGACATTGATGGGGGTCAAGGTGCCGGTGCTGTTCCTGGGCGTGTTCACGCTCGGGGCGGCCCTGGCCGCCCTGGCCGGCGCCCTGCTGGGCCCCATCACCGCCGTGCAGATCGGCATGGGCGAGGAGATCCTCATCCTGGTGCTGGTGTGCATCGTGATCGGCGGCATCGGCTCGATCCGCGGCGCTTTCGTGGGCGCCTTGCTGGTGGGCATGGTGGACACGGCGGGCCGCGCCTTCCTGCCCATGCTGCTGCGCAATGTGTTTCCGGCCGACGTGGCCTCCAGCGTGGGGCCCACCCTGGCCGCCATCCTGATCTACGTGCTGATGGCCGGCGTCCTGGTCTTCCGTCCATCGGGCCTGTTCCCGGCGCGAGGTTGATGACATGAGTACTTCGCGTATTTTCACCGTCCTGGTGCTGGCGGCGCTGATCGCCTTCCCGCTGCTGGCGCCCCTGTACGGGCTCGAATTCTACATTTCCTTCGTGCGGCGCATCTTCATCTACGCGATGGCGGCCAGCGCCCTGAACCTGGTGCTGGGCTACGGCGGCCTGGTGGCCCTGGGCCACGCGGCATTCTTCGGCGCCGGCGCCTACACGGTGGGCATCCTGGCCACCGAAGGCGTGGACAGCGGCCTGATCGCCTGGCCCGCCGCCATGCTGGTCTCCGGCCTGCTGGCCTTCCTGACCGGCGCGGTGTCGCTGCGCACCCGCGGGGTGTATTTCATCATGATCACCCTGGCGTTCGCCCAGATGATCTACTACCTGTTCATCTCCCTGCGCCAGTATGGCGGCGAGGACGGGCTGAACCTGTACAGCACCTCGCAGCTGCCCGGCGTGGACCTGAGCAACGACCTGGTCTTCTATTACCTGGTCCTGGCCGTGCTGGTCCTGGTGCTGTTCCTGTTCCGGCGGCTGGTCAACGCCCGCTTCGGGCAGGCCCTGATGGGCACCCGCGAGAACGAGAGCCGCATGCAGTCGCTGGGCTACCCCGTCTACCGCATCCGCCTGACCGCCTATACGATCAGCGGCGCGGTCATGGGCCTGGCCGGCGCGCTGCTGGCCAACCACAACCTGTTCGTCTCGCCCAGCCTGATGAACTGGACCCAGTCGGCAGACCTCATCATCATGGTGCTGGTCGGCGGCATAGGCCTGCTGTACGGCGGCGCGCTGGGCGCCTTCGTGATGCTGGTGCTGGAAGAGATCCTGCGCAACTGGACCGAGTACTGGCACATGCCGCTGGGCATCCTGTTGCTGGTGGTGGTGTTCTTCGCGCCCAAGGGCCTGGCCGGACTGGTGCGCATTCGTTCCGCCGCCGATCCCGCTAGCACCGCCAAACTGGCCAAGGAGCAGGCATGAGCACGATGACGATGGCGGCGCCGGCCGCAACCCATGCCGCCTCCCTGGAGGCGCGCGGCCTGGTCAAGCGCTTCGGCGCCCTCAAGGCCACGGACGATGTGTCCCTGAGCCTGGTGCCCGGCGAGATCCATGGCCTGATCGGTCCCAACGGGGCGGGCAAGTCCACCCTGATCCACCTGCTGTCGGGCACGCTGACTCCCGACGAAGGACAGCTGCTGCTGGGCGGCCGCGACGTGACTTCGCTGTCGGGCAACCAGCGCGTGGCGGCAGGCCTGGCGCGGTCTTTCCAGATCACCAACATCTTCAAGAACTACACGGTGCTGGACAACCTGGTGCTGGCCCTGCAGGCCTGCAGCGGCAGCAGCTTCCGCTTCTGGCGCGCCCGCCACGACGAGACGCAGCTCTACGAGCAAGCCCGGGCGCTGGCGGCCGAATGCGCCATAGCCGCCGAGCTGCTGCATACCCAGGCGGGCGTACTGCCGCACGGCGAGCAGCGCAAGGTGGAGTTCGCCCTGGCGCTGGCCAGCCGCCCGCAGGTCCTGCTGCTGGACGAACCCATGGCCGGCATGGGCCCCGACGAGACCCTGCGCCTGACCGAGCTGATCGAATCCATGCGCGGCAAGGCCACCATGCTATTGGTCGAACACGATATGGAGGCGGTGTTCCGCCTGGCGGACCGGATTTCCGTGCTGGTGGCCGGCCACATCATCGCCACGGGCACGGCCGCCGAGATCCGCGACAACGAGGCCGTGCGTCAAGCCTATCTGGGCGACGATGACACGCCGGTAACACCAAGGTAGGACGTCATGCTGGAAACGACTCAATTACAAAGCGGCTACGGCTCCAGCCAGGTGCTGTTCGGCGTGGACCTGTCCATCAAGGCCGGGCAGGTCGTCACCGTGCTGGGCCGCAACGGCATGGGCAAGACCACGCTGTTGCGCACCATCCTGGGCCTGCTGCCGGTGCGCGGCGGGGACGTGAAGTTCGACGGCCAGTCCATTTCGGGATGGAACCCCGACCGCATCGCCCGCGCCGGGATCGCCATCGTGCCGGAAGGGCGGCAGTGCTTTCCCAATCTGACCGTGGCCGAGCACCTGACGGCGTTCGCCTGCAATCGCAATCCCAAGGCCAGCAAGGCCTGGACGCCGGAGCGGGTGTACGACTTCTTCCCGCGCCTGCGGGAGCGGGCTTCCAATATGGGCAATCAGCTCTCGGGCGGCGAGCAGCAGATGCTGGCCATCGGCCGGGCCCTGGTCACCAATCCCAAGCTGCTGATCCTGGACGAGGCCTCCGAGGGCCTGGCGCCCAAGATCCGCGAGGAGATCTGGAACTGCCTGGCCGTGCTGCGCGAGGAAGGGCAGACCATCCTGCTGATCGACAAGTATGTGGAGCGGCTGATGGCGCTGGCCGACCACCACATCATCCTGGAACGCGGCAAGCTGGTCTGGCAGGGCGATTCGGACGCCCTGGGGGCTGACCGGTCGCTCTGGACGCGCTATCTGGGCGTGTAGGGCAGCCGACACTCTTCCGCGCCGGCGCATGGAGCGCGCCGCAGGTCGATTACGATCTGCGGCACGTTTTTCATGGTCGGCCAGGGCCGCCGTTCCCGGCTTGTGAAAGTTCCCTACGGCGGGAACGGAATCATGTTTGTTTGCGGTGTATCAATATGTAATGTCCGACCTTTCCTTACGATGACCTTAAGGCCAGAAGGGTTATGGGTCCTGCCCGGATCCAACTGGCAGGAAGTTTTATCATCCCACAAGGAAGTCGTCATGAAAGTACGCCTGTTCGCTCTTTCTGTCCTGTCGGCCACACTGTTCGCCGGCGCCGCCGCGCACGCCAGCGCCTACGAGCCTGTTCAGGTCATCCCCGAGGCCAAGGTCACCGATCCCGCGCGCGTGGAACTGGGCAAGAAACTGTTCTTCGAACCTCGCCTGTCCCGCTCGGGCTTCATCTCCTGTAACTCCTGCCATAACCTGAGCATGGGCGGCACGGACAATATCCGCACCTCCATCGGCGACCGCTGGCAGGAAGGCCCCATCAATTCGCCTACGGTGCTGAACTCCAGCCTGAACCTGGCGCAGTTCTGGGACGGGCGCGCCAGCGATCTCAAAGAGCAGGCCGGCGGCCCCATCGCCAATCCCAAGGAGATGGCCTTCACACATGAACTGGCGCTGGAATTCCTGAGCTCCATCCCCGAATACAAGGACGAGTTCAAGCAGGTGTTCGGCAAGGATCAGTTCGGCATCGAGGAAGTCACCCTGGCCATCGCCGCTTTCGAAGAAACCCTGGTCACGCCGGATTCGCGTTTCGACCTTTGGCTCAAGGGCGACAAGAAAGCCATCACCGACCAGGAACTGGCCGGTTATCAGCTCTTCAAGGCCAGCGGTTGCGTGGCCTGCCACAATGGTCCCAACCTGGGCGGCACGTCCTTCCAGAAGATGGGCGTGGTCGAACCCTACAAGACGGACAACCCTGCCGAAGGCCGCGCGGCTGTCACCGGCAAGGACGCCGACCGCTTCAACTTCAAGGTGCCTACGCTGCGCAACGTGGAACTGACCTATCCCTATTTCCACGACGGCGCGGTCAACACCCTGACCGAAGCCGTGGACATCATGGGACGCCTGCAGCTGGGCCGCAGCTTCAGCGAACAGGAGAACGCCCAGATCGTGGCTTTCCTGAAGACCTTGACCGGCAAGCAGCCTGAAATCGTCCTGCCCATCCTGCCGCCCTCGCGCGACAACACGCCGCGTCCGGTGCCTTTCGGTTCCTGATTCCTGACGGCTCGCGTCTGGAGCAACGGCCCGCCATGCGGGCCGTTGCTCATGGCGGACGAGATGCCCATGCCGGCATTGTTGATGCTCTGCGGAAACGGCTTAAAAATAGTACCATTTAGATACTATATACACGACGGGAATCATCATGAGTCGCATCGTCCTTTTCGAGAACATCCATCCCAGCGCCCGTGAAGTCTTCGAGGCCGCCGGATTCACCGACATCCAGACCCACAAGGGGGCCCTGTCGGGCCAGGAATTGCTGGATGCCGTGAAGGGCGCCCAGGTGGTGGGCATACGCTCCCGCACGCAGTTCGACAGCAGCGTGCTGGAACAGGCGGACCAGCTCAAGGTGCTGGGCTGCTTTTGCATAGGCACCAACCAGGTCGATCTGGGCGAGGCCGAGCGCCGCGGCGTACCGGTGTTCAACGCGCCGTTCTCCAACACGCGCTCGGTGGCTGAACTGGTGCTGGGCGAAGCCATTCTGCTGCTGCGCCGCATCCCTGAAAAAAACCTGCGCGTGCACCAGGGCTTCTGGGACAAGAGCGCGGAGGGCGCCTACGAGATCCGCGGCAAGACCCTGGGCGTGATCGGCTACGGCAATATCGGTTCGCAGGTCGGCACCCTGGCCGAGGCCCTGGGCATGCGCGTGCTCTATCACGACGTGGAATCCAAGCTGCCGTTGAGCAATGCGCGGGTCTACGGCAACCTGAAGCAGATGCTGGCCGAATCCGATGTGGTCACCCTGCACGTGCCGGGCGGCCAGTCCACGCAGAACATCATCAATGCGGACACATTGGCCGCCATGAAGCCCGGCGCCATCCTGATCAACGCCTCGCGGGGCACGGTGGTGGATATAGCCGCCCTGCACCAGGCGCTGGTGTCGGGCCATCTGGCCGGCGCCGCCCTGGACGTGTTTCCGGTGGAGCCCAAGAGCGTCGATGAGCCCCTCAAAAGCCCGCTCATCGGCATGCCCAACGTGATCCTCACGCCGCATATCGGCGGCAGCACCCAGGAGTCGCAGGAGAACATAGGGCGCGAGGTTGCCGAGAAGCTGGTCAGCTTCCTGCGCAGCGGCGCGACCAAGGGCGCGGTGAATTTCCCGGAGGTGTCCTATCACGACATACACGGCGCATGCCGCCTGCTTCATGTGCATCGCAACATTCCCGGCGCGATGGGAGGCCTGAACAACATTCTGGCCGAACACGGACTGAACATCAGCCGGCAGCAGCTGCAGACTCAAGGTGAGCTGGGCTATGCCTTGACCGATCTGGACCGCGTGCCGGACGAAGAGGTCCTGGAGGCTGTCCGGGCCCATACAGCCACATTGCGTTGCGAATTGATCGTGGCGCAGTGACAACCCCAAAGAAAACCGGGCGCAGGCCCGGTTTTCTTCATGGCGTCCCGGTGTGCGCCGGACGGCTGGCGGTGGGCCAGTGCACAGCGTGCTCATGCCCGGGGACGGGCGGCAGGATGTCTTTCAGGGTATAGCCGTCCAGGTGGGACAGGAACCGGGCCAGGGCCTGGTTCAGGATGCCGCTCAGGCCGCAGCGCCCGCTGATCACGCAATGGCTGCCGCTGCCCAGGCACTCCACCACGGCCAGGTCGTTCTCGGTGTAGCGCACGAGCTGGCCCAGGTTCATGTCCTCGGGCGGGCGCGACAGGCGCATGCCGCCGTTCTTGCCGCGCTGGGTCTGGATCCAGCCGCCTTTGGCCAGCAGATGCGTGACTTTCATCAGGTGCGCTTCGGAGATCTGGTGGTACTGGGCGATTTCGGCGATGGTGCAGAGCCGGTCTTCGTGCTGGCCCAGGTACATGAGCAGGCGCAAGGCGTAATCGGTCAGGTTGGTCAGGCGCATGGTCAGGGCAGTTGCAGGTCCGTGGAGACCTGGGTGGGGTGATGCTGGAACTGATACCCGAACCAGAAGCTGCGGGCGATGCGCTGGGCGTATTCCAGGGCGAGCTGCGCCATGGCCTGATTGTCGCGTTCCTCGCAGGTTTCCTTGAACAGGCGCAGCCATTGTTCGAAGTGGCTGGCCTGGATATGTGAAAGAGTCAGGTGCTTGCCCATGGGGTTGCCCTGGTAGCCGTCGGTCTTGAGCAGCAGGGACGACCAGAACTCCTCCATGACACCCAGGTGCGTGTCCCAGTCCTTGATGCGTTCGGAAAAAATGGGGCCCAGTACCTCGTCCATGCGGATGCGGTCGTAGAAATCCCAGACCAGGTCATGGATTTCCTGGCGGGTGCAAAGAGTCGTTGTGGTCATGAAAGTCGCGGCTTGAAGATATATTTTCGATCCATCTTATGGGCTTTGGCGGCCGCGGTCAAGCAGCGCACTTAGAGGCCTGGGCGCGCAAGATAATATCTCGATTCAACGCGAATTCAACGCTTGCTTCCGTACACTGGCTCCGTTTTCAGAGTAAAGCTGTGGTGTCGGGCGTTCCGCCTGGCGCCGTATGTCGATAAATAGGCGGAACCTGCGCTGTGCAGCGTTCTCCCGACAAAAAACAGATCGGCTGCAAGCCGAAATTGCGCTGGCAGTTCCGGCGGGATACGATTACTTTTTGTTGGCTGAACGCTAATTTTGTTACAGAGCTGCGACTTGAGGACGAATGACTATAACGAGACAGGCCCGGACGCTTTCCTGCGTCATTCCTGGGTTGAATGAAGCAGAGAACCTGCCGGCGCTGATGCCCGTGCTGGTCGCGCAACTGCGCGAGCTGGTACAGGATTTCGAGATCATTTTCGTTGATGACGGCAGCACCGATGCAACGCCTTTGGTGGTGGAGCACTTGCGCCAGACCTATCCTCAACTGGTCTACATCCAGCTGTCGCGCAACTTCGGCAAGGAAGCGGCGCTGACCGCCGGCCTGCAGGCCAGCCGCGGCCAGGTCGTGGTCTGCATGGACGCAGACCTGCAGCATCCGCCCGCCTTGATCCGGGACATGCTGGAGCGCTGGGCCTGCGGGGTGGAAATGGTCTATGCCGTGCGGGAAACCCGCGACGACGAAACCTGGATGAAGCGGGCCGGTACCAGCCTGTTCTACAAGCTCATGCGTACCTCCAGCGGGCTGCGCGTGCCGCGTGACGCGGGCGATTTTCGCCTGCTGGATCGCTGCGTGGTCGATGCCTTGCTGGCCCTGCCCGAGCGCAGCCGCTTCATGAAGGGGCTGTTCGCATGGGTCGGCTTTCCGTCCGAGCCCATTTATTACTCGCCCGCGGAACGCCTGCACGGCGTCAGCCGCTTTCGTCCCGGCAAGCTGCTGCGCTTCGCGGTGGACGGCCTGACCGCCTTCACCACCTGGCCCCTGCGTCTGCTGTCCCTGATGGGCGCGGTGCTGGCCATGCTGTCCTTTGGTTACGGCCTGTTCATCATCTTCAAGCATCTGCTGTATGGCGACGCGGTTCGAGGCTGGGCGACCCTGATCACCGTGGTGCTGTTTTTCGCCGGGGTGAACATGTTGTCGCTGGGCATCGTGGGCGAGTATGTGGCCCGTATTTTCGCCGAGGTCAAGAACAGGCCCTTGTATCTGGTGCGCCGCCGCCAGGGCGAGGGGCTGGCGCAGTCCCAAGCCGACGATGCGTCCTGAGCGGGGGCCGTCCGGCACCACATCGATATTCTGAATTCCCCTGGCAGCCGCAGCCGTGTCTGCCCAACATCATTAGCCTGACCCCGAACGATGAGTATCGATAACCCGCTTTCTGTTTCCACAGCAACGGCTCCGGTGGGGCGCGCACGCGGCGTCGTCCGCTGGCTGGCGCCGGCCGTGCAGCGCCTGGGCGCCATGTCCAGCGTCTCCGTCACGCTGCTGTCCCTGCTGTGGTTCACATTGACGCTGGGGGCGTACCCCCTGCTGATTCCGGACGAGGGCCGCTATGTAGGAGTGGCTTTGTCCATGCTGCAGTCGGGCGACTACCTGGTGCCGCGCCTGGACGGACTGCCATTTTTCCATAAGCCGCCCCTGCATTACTGGCTGACCGCCCTGAGCCTGAAGGTGGCCGGCGTCAACTTCGTGGCGGCCCGCCTGGTGCCGGCGCTCATGGCTGCGCTGCTGATCGGAGCCATGCATGCGTTCTGCCGACGGCACGCCAGCCGCCAGCATGCGGCCTGGACCGCCCTGATCCTGGTCAGCAGTCCGCTGCTGTTCGGCGCGTCGCATTATGCCAATCTGGACATGACCGTGGCGGCCTGGATCACCTGTTGCGTGCTGCTGGGCGCGCATACGGCCTTGCAGATGGAGCAGGGCCGTCCCTACCGCCTGGCGCTGATGGGGCTGTACGCCACGGCCGGCCTGGCCTTTCTGGCCAAGGGCCTGATCGGCATCCTGATTCCGGGCGGCATCCTGGTGTTCTGGCTGCTGGGCCGCGGCAAGCCCGGGATCCTGCTGCGACTGTTTTCCCTGACCGGACTGGGCGTGCTCGCGCTGGTGGCCACGCCCTGGATGTGGGCCATGCAGGCGCGCTACCCCGGATTCTTCGATTACTACATTGTCTATCAGCATTTCCAGCGCTTCCTGGAGACGGGCTTCAACAATCCCCAGCCTTTCTGGTTTTATTTCGCCTTGATGCCCGTCGCCACGCTGACCTGGACGCCGTTTCTGTTCCAGCGCCGGAGCGGCGCCCGCAAGCCGGACGACGGCCTGGGACCGGTGCGCGGCCTGATGCTGTCGGCCTTCCTGACAGTAGTGGTGTTCTTCTCCATTCCGACCTCCAAGCTGGTGGGCTACGTCCTGCCCGCCATAGGGCCGTGGAGTTTCTTCCTGGCCGATGCGCTGGTGCGCCGCCGCAGCCGGGACGGGGAGGCCGGCACAGACCGGCGTGCGGTCTGGAGCCTGGCGCTGGGCGTGGCTTTGTGCCTGGGTGCGGTCGCGGCGATGGTAATGCGGCCGCAAGTCAACAGCCGCGCCCTGGGCCATGTGCTGGCGGCGGAATACAAGCCGGGCGACCAGGTCGTCTTCGTGAACGACTACCGCTACGATCTGGGCTTCTACGTGCCGGGGTTGAAAGCCGTCAGCGTCATGGGCGACTGGTCCGATCCGGACATCGCCCGCACGGACAGCTGGCGCAAGGAACTGGTGGAAGCGGCCCGTTTCGAGCCGCAGCACGGCGCGTCGACGTTGATCGACCGGAATGCGTTGCGCGAACGCTTGTGCCGGGACGGCAAGCAGGTCTTCTGGCTGATCGGCGCGCCTGACGCGGTACGTCACAGCCTCGTGCTGACCCATGCCCAGCGTTTATATGAAGATCACCGCATCGCCTTGTGGCGCTTCGACGAGGACGATCATGCCTTCATGTGCGGCGAAACGCCCAAAGACGGCCTGCCAGGAAGGTCAGCACAGCCAGGGCAATGAGGATCAGGCCTAGCAGGATGTCGTAGCGCAGGCCGCTGTATTTCAGCAGCGCGGCATAGCTGGCTTCGTTGACGGCGAAGCCGGCGGCCGACACCATAAAGAAGCGTCCCAGGGCGGGCAGCAGGCGGGCCTGCTGCTGGCGGAACGTCAGCCAGTAGTGGCCGCTGAACGACACGAGGAAAGCCACCAGCCAGCCGAACAGGTTGGCCAGCAGAGCCGGCGCGCCCAGGGCTTGCACCACTGCGACTACAATGCCCCAGTGCGTGATGGCGGCCAGCGTGCCGACCAGGATGAACAGAATGATTTGACGGGACATGGCGAAGGTGGAGCGAACAGTGGCGAAGGACAGGCAGATCAGTATTTGCGCGGATGATTTCGGCATGGCGCCGGCCGTGGATGCGGCCGTGCTGGAATTGGCGCAGGCGCGGCGGCTGTCCGGCACATCCTGCCTGGTGGACGGCGCCAGCTTCAGGCAGAGCGCGCCGGCACTGCGTCAGACCCATCTGCAAAAAGGCCTGCACCTGAATTTTACCGAGTTCGGCTCCAGGCCGGGCGTGTATGCCATGCCTCTCAAGCAGGTGATTCTGTCCAGTCTGCTGCACAGACTGGACAGCGCCAGGGTCAAGGCGAGCATCGCGCGCCAGTGCGATGAGTTCGAGCAGGCGCTGGGCCAGGGGCCCGACTATATCGATGGGCATCAGCACGTGCATCAGCTGCCCGTGATCCGAGAGGCCTTGCTGGAGGAGATGGAACGCCGCTATGGCGGCCGCATGCCCTGGCTGCGCTATACCGGCGCGCAGCGCCTGGGGAGTGCCTTCAGCGTTGGCGAACGATTCAAGGCGCGCGTGATCGCCTCGCTGGGGGCCGATGCCTTGGCGGGCCTGGCCGCGGCCAAGGGCGTGACCCTCAATGCCGGCTTTACCGGCGTCTATGACTTCAAGGGCGGGCAGGCGCGCTACGCCCGCTTGATGCAGGCCTGGCTGGCGGCCATGCGGCATGGCGACAGCCTGATGTGCCATCCCGCCCTGGAGGCGCTTGCCGGCGATCCGCTGGGTGCGCAGCGTCTGGCCGAATACCAGGTCCTGTCAGGGCCGGACATGGCCCGGTGGCTGGACCAGTACAGCCTGCGTATCGCCTGAACGCGCGGTCAACTGTCGGCGCGCGGGTGGGTCTGGCTGCCTTCGCCCAGGGCGCGCTGCATGAAGACCACATCTATCCATTGCCGGAACTTGTAGCCCGTGGCGACCTGCGTGCCCGCATGGGTGAAGCCCAGGGAGCGGTGCAGGCCGATGGAGCCGCGGTTGTCGTGGCCCGCGATCACGGCGATCATCTGGCGCCACGGGCCTTTTTCGCATTCTTCGAGCAGGCGGGCCAGCAGGGCTTTGCCCAGGCCCTTGCCCACCTGTCCCTGGGCCAGGTAGATGGAGTCTTCCAGGGTGAAGCGATAGGCGACGCGCGGCCGGTACAGGCCCGCGTAGGCATAGCCCACGATCTGGCCGTCCAGCACGGCCACCAGCCAGGGCAGGCCCTGGCCGGTGATGTGCGTGAACCGGGCCTGCATTTCGGCCACGTCCGGAGGCGTTTCCTCGAAGGTGGCCGTGCTGTGCAGCACGTGGTAGGCGTAGATGGCCTGGACTGCGTCCATGTCCGCCAGCGTGGCGGAGCGTATCAGCAGGTCGGCGGGCGCGGCGTCCTGATAAGGCGTAGAAGAAAAGGGGACTTGCGCAGTACCGGGGGTGGACATACTATTTTTCCTTTGAATGCACCTAGTTTATCCCGATTTCAGGAGTTCCTATGTCGCTTCCCTATCAATCGCTGACCGAGCAGTTTGCCGTGGCTCCTCAATTATCGGGCGACGATATGCAGGCCGTGGCCGACGCCGGTTTCAAGAGCGTGATCATCAACCGTCCCGACCTGGAGGGCGGCCCCGGCCAGCCTTTGTCCGCGGATGTCATGCAGGCCGCCCAGGCCGCCGGCCTGCAGGTGGAGTACCAGCCCGTGGTGGGCAGCGCCATCACCGCGGCCGACGTGGACCGTTTTGCCGAACTGCTGCAGGAATTGCCCAAGCCCATCCTGGCCTATTGCCGCACAGGCAACCGCTGCGCCACCCTGTTTCGCGCCGCAACCGAAACCTGATCTGGCTCAAGTCCAGGTCTGTTCCAGGCTTGTCTTGCGCGTGAGCGCGACGGTAAGCTGTCTGTATCCATTCAAAGGGGGTTATCGCCATGTTCAAGAAGATTCTCATTCCAACCGACGGTTCGGTCCTGTCGTCCCAGGCCGCCAACAAGGGCGTGACCTTTGCCCGGCAGATCGGCGCCGAAATCGTGGCCCTGCACGTGACCCAGCCTTTTGCCGCCACGGTCGGCTTTGACGGCATGGCTGCCGCCTACGCCATCACCGACGAAGACTACGACAAGACCGCCAAGGAGCAGTCCAAGAAGTATCTGCAGCAGATCCTGGACCGCGCCGAGACCGCCGGCGTGAAGGCCACCGGCAAGTCGGTGTCCAACTTCAATGTGGCCGACGGCATCGTGCAGGCCGCCGAGCAGGAAGGCTGCGACCTGATCTTCATCGGCAGCCACGGCCGCAGCGGACTGTCGCGCCTGCTGCTGGGCAGCGTCACCATCAAGGTGCTGAACATCGCCAAGAACACCGTGCTGGTGTACCGCGTCAAGGAAAGCGACTGACCGCTTGCGGAACAGCCATGAAAAAACCCGCCTTGGCGGGTTTTTTCATGGCCGGTGATCGCGGGCTCAGTCGCCTGGATTCTCGGAACGCCGCCTGCGGGACCGGGAGCCCGGTTCCACGCCGATGCGGGCATCGCGTGCGAGCACCAGTTCCACCATGTGGGCGGCGACGGTTTCGAAGGCTGCGTCGCTTTCCGGAACGTACAGCCATTTTCCCAGAATGGGATGAGGCCGCAGGCCCGGCGTCTCCTGGATCAGCGCGGCATGGTGTTCGCGCGCGGTGCACACCAGCAGGCCGTCCCAGGGTTCGTCCCGGTCGGCGACGGCCAGGCACAGGCGGCCGTTCACGTAGGCGGCATCGCAGCCGAACATCTTGCGCCGCAGGTAGTCGCCATCCTGCTCCAGGGGATCGAATACCCACAGCAGGGAGTTCGGGCGGGCGGTGCGCCGGCGGACGGGGGCGGAGAAGGGGAAGTCGCGGCTGGGCATGACGGACGGCCTTGCAGGTGCGGGGGCTGGGCCGCGGCCGGAAAAGTTCGGGCGCCGAGTGACGGCGCCCTCAGGCGCGCGGTTCCAGCCGCTGGCGGTGCTGCAGCACCGCCTCCAGAACGATGGGAGCCAGCTCTCCGGCCTGGCCCTTGCCGTCCGGGTGCTGTGCGATGAACTCCAGCAGGGCGCGGCGCATGCGCGGATCCCAGAACTTGCGGATGTGCTCGGCGATCTCGTTCAGGCCCTGCTGGCGGTCGCTCAGCGCTTCGAAGAACAGGCCGATGCGATTGGCCATGGGGATCAGGGGGGCAATATTCATGGTGTCGTGGTCGAGACGGGCTCGGAAGAATTCAGGTATTGGGGGTGGCTGTAAAGCGTGAAGGCGCGGTCGCGGGCAAAGGCGGCCAGCATCACGCCCAGCTCGTCGGCGATCTGCACGGCGTAGCGGGTAGGGGCCGAGACGGCCACCACGAAGGCGATGCCCATGGCGGCGGCTTTCTGCACCATCTCGAAGCTGGCGCGGCTGGAGATCAGCACCATGCCCTGGCGGGGATCCAGTCCCTGGCGCAGCAAGTGGCCCAGCAGCTTGTCCAGGGCGTTGTGGCGCCCCACGTCCTCGCGCACGGCCAGGATGTCGCCCTGCAGCGTGCACCACGCCGCCGCGTGGGTGGCGCCGGTCAGGCGGTGCAGGGGCTGGCTGTCGCGCAGCGCGTCCAGCGCGCGGAAGATGGCGTCGGCCTGCGGCCTGCGTTCCGGTTCGGGCAGGGCGGGCAGGCTGCGACGCACTTCGTCCAGGCTCTCCAGTCCGCACAGCCCGCAGCCGGTGCGCCCGGCCAGCTGGCGGCGGCGCGCCTTGAGCTGGTGCAGGCAGGCGCTGGCGATGTCGATCTGCAGCAGGCTGCCTCGCTCGTCCTCCAGCACGTCCACGCTGCGTATGTCCTCGGCGCCGCGGATGATGCCTTCGGTCATGGAAAAACCGTAGGCCAGGTCTTCCAGGTCCGTGGGGCTGCACAGCAAGGCGGCGTGGCTGATGCCGTTGTACTCCAGGGCCACGGCCTGCTCGCAGGCCAGGCTGTCGCTGTCGGCCAGCGGCGGCCCGCCGGCCTGGCCTGATACGGCGCGCGCCTGCCGCCAGACAGTGGCGGGCGCGCTGGCATCATGAAAATCCGCCTTGCTCACGCGGGCTCCTAGTCGTGATGGGCGTGCTCGTGGCCGCCCAGGGGAAGGGCGTCGGACGGCACCGCTTCGCCTTGCAGCAGGCGCTGCTGGATGTCATTGAAGCGGTTCCAGCGGTTCTGCCAATCGGATTCGGCGGTCACCCGCTGGATCTGCACGGCGGTGACCTTGTACTCCGGGCAGTTGGTGGCCCAGTCCGAATTGTCCGTCGTGACCACGTTGGCGCCCGACTCGGGAAAGTGGAAGGTAGTATAGACCACCCCCGGCTGCACCCGCTCCGTCACGGTGGCGCGCAGCACGGTCTCGCCCGCCCGGCTCTTGACGGACACCTTGTCGCCGCTGCGTATGCCGCGGTCCTCGGCATCGGCCGGATGGATCTCCAGCAGGTCCTCGGAATGCCAGGCCACGTTCTCGGTGCGGCGCGTCTGGGCGCCCACGTTGTATTGGGACAGGATGCGGCCCGTAGTCAGCAGCAGCGGGAACTTGCGGCTGCTGCGCTCCTCGGTGGGCACATACTGCGTCAGCATGAAGCGGCCCTTGCCGCGCACGAACTGATCTATGTGCATGGTGGGGGTGCCCTCGGGCGCCTGCTCGTTGCATGGCCATTGGACGCTGCCGCCCAGCTCGTCGATGCGAGCGTAGGACACGCCCGTGAAGGTCGGGGTCAGGCGTGCGATCTCGTCCATGATCTGGCCGGGGTGCTCGTAGTCCATGGGGTAGCCCAGCGCGCGGGACAGCGCGCAGGTGACTTCCCAGTCCGCCATGCCGGCCTGGGGCTTCATGACCTGGCGCACGCGCGAGATGCGGCGCTCGGCATTGGTGAAGGTGCCGTCCTTTTCCAGGAAGGAGGAGCCGGGCAGGAAGACGTGGGCGTACTTGGCGGTTTCGTTCAGGAACAGGTCCTGGACCACCACGCATTCCATGGCAGCCATGGCGGCGGCCACGTGCTGGGTGTTGGGGTCGGACTGGACGATGTCTTCGCCCTGGCAGTACAGGCCCTTGAAGCTGCCGCTCAGGGCCGCGTCGAACATATTGGGGATGCGCAGGCCGGGCTCGGACTGCAGGGGCACGCCCCAGGCCTGCTCGAACTGGTGGCGAACGGCGTCGTCGGAGACGTGCCGGTAGCCGGGGAATTCGTGAGGGAAGGAGCCCATGTCGCAGGAGCCCTGCACGTTGTTCTGGCCGCGCAGCGGATTGACGCCCACGCCTTCGCGGCCCACGTTGCCGGTGGCCATGGCCAGGTTGGCGATGGCCATGACGGTGGTGGAGCCCTGGCTGTGCTCGGTCACGCCCAGGCCGTAGTAGATGGAGCCGTTGCCGCCGGTGGCGTACAGGTGGGCCGCTCCGCGGATGTCCTGCGCAGGCACGCCGCAGATCTCGGCCATGGCTTCGGGGGAATTCTCGGGCTTGCTGACGAAGGCGCGCCATTCGGCGAAGGCGGCGGTGTCGCAGCGTTCGGCGACATAGGCTTCGTCGATCAGGTTTTCCGTGGCGATGACGTGCGCCATGGCGGTCAGCATGGCCGTGTTGGTGCCGGGGCGCAGGGGCAAGTGGTAGTCCGCCTGGATGTGGGGCGAGCTGACCAGCTCGGTCTGGCGCGGATCGATCACGATCAGGCGCGCGCCCTGACGCAGGCGGCGCTTCAGGCGCGAGGCGAAGACCGGGTGGGCCGCGCTGGGGTTGGCGCCGATCACGATGACCACGTCGGTATGCATGACCGAGTCGAAGGTCTGCGTGCCGGCCGATTCGCCCAGCGTCATCTTCAGGCCATAGCCGGTAGGGGAGTGGCAGACGCGCGCGCAGGTGTCCACATTGTTGGTGCCGAAGGCGGCGCGCACCAGCTTCTGCACCAGGTAGGTTTCTTCATTGGTGCAGCGCGAGGAGGTGATACCGCCCACGGCGTCGCGGCCGTACTGGTCCTGGATGCGGCGGAATTCGGAGGCCGCGTGGTTGATGGCCTCTTCCCAGGAGACTTCCTGCCAGGGATCCGTGATGCTCTTGCGGATCATGGGGCTGAGGATGCGGTCCTGGTGGGTGGCGTAGCCCCAGGCGAAGCGGCCCTTGACGCAGGCGTGGCCGCGATTGGCCTTGCCATCCTTCCAGGGCGTCATGCGGATGACCTTGTCGCCTTTCATCTCGGCCTTGAAGCCGCAGCCCACGCCGCAGTAGGCGCAGGTGGTGATGACGGCGTGCTCGGGCTGGCCCAGCTCGATGACGGATTTCTCCATCAGCGAGGAGGTGGGACAGGATTGCACGCAGGCGCCGCAGGAGACACAGTCGCTGGCCAGGAAGTCCTCGTTCTGGCCGGCGGCCACGCGGGCCTGGAAGCCGCGTTTGTCTATGGTCAGCGCGAAGGTGCCCTGGACTTCCTCGCAGGCGCGCACGCAGCGGTTGCAGACGATGCACTTGCTGGAGTCGTAGGCGAAATAGGGGTTTGAGGCGTCGGTGGCGTCGTCCAGGTGGTTGGCGCCGTCAAAGCCGTAGCGCACGCTGCGCAGGCCCACCACGCCGGCCATGTCCTGCAGTTCGCAGTTGCCGTTGGCCGGGCAGGTCAGGCAGTCCAGCGGGTGATCGGAGATGTACAGCTCCATCACGTTGCGGCGCAGCTTGTGCAGGGTGTCGTTCTCGGTGTGCACGACCATGCCTTCTTCCACGGGCGTGGTGCAGGAGGCGGGATGGCCGCGGCGGCCTTCGATGTCCACCAGGCAAAGGCGGCAGGAACCGAAGGCTTCCAGCGTGTCGGTGGCGCACAGCTTGGGGATGTTGATGCCGGCCATGGCGGCGGCCCGCATGACCGACGTTCCGGCGGGCACTTCGATCAGCTTGCCGTCGATGGTCAGGCTGACCATCTCGGTCTGCAGGGAGGCGGGGGTGCCGAGGTCGCGCTCGCGCACGGCGATGGTTTCTTTCATGGTGATCTCCGTCTCACGCCTTGGCCAGGCGGCTCTCGTCGGTTTGCGGGGCCAGCCCGAAATCCTGGGGGAAATGCTCCAGGGCGGACAGGACGGGGTAGGGGGTCATGCCGCCCAGGGCGCACAGCGACCCCGAGAACATGGTGTCGCACAGGTCGCGCAGCAGCTCGACGTGATTGTCCAGATCTTCACGGCGGCGGATCTTCTGGATGGTCTCCACGCCGCGCGTGGAGCCGATGCGACAGGGCGTGCACTTGCCGCAGGACTCGATGGCGCAGAATTCCATGGCGTACTGGGCCATGTGGGCCATGTCCACCGTGTCGTCGAAGGCCACCAGCCCGCCGTGGCCGACCATGGCGTTGATCTTCATGTAGGCCTCGTAGTCCAGGGGCACGTCCCACTGGTGCTCGGGCAGGTAGGCGCCCAGCGGGCCGCCCACCTGCACGGCGCGCAGCGGCCGGCCGCTGGCGCTGCCGCCGCCGTAGTCGTACAGCAGCTCGCGCAGGGTCACGCCGAAGGCTTTTTCCACCAAGCCGCCCTGTTTCAGGTTGCCTGTCAGCTGGAAGGCCAGGGTGCCGCGCGAGCGGCCCATGCCGTAGTTCTGGTAGTAGGCCGCGCCCTTGGCGAGGATGACGGGCACGGAGGCCAGCGACACCACATTGTTGATGACGGTGGGCTGGCCGAACAGGCCCTTGATGGCCGGCAGCGGCGGCTTGACGCGCACCACGCCGCGCTTGCCTTCCAGGCTGTCGAGCAGGGCGGTTTCTTCGCCGCAGATGTAGGCGCCGGCCGCCTTGCGCACTTCCAGGTCGAAGGCGCGGCCGCTGCCCTGGATGTCCCGTCCCAGCCAGCCCGCGGCGCGCGCCGCAACGATGGCCTCGTTCAGGACCTGCACGGCCAGCGGATATTCGGAACGCACGTAGATGTAGCCGTAGGTGGCGCCCACCGCCACGCCTGCGGTGGCCATGCCTTCGATCAGGCACAGCGGATCGCCTTCCATCAGCATGCGGTCGGAGAAGGTGCCCGAGTCGCCCTCGTCGGCGTTGCAGACGATGTATTTCTGCTCGGCGGGCGTGCCCAGCACGGTCTTCCACTTGATGCCGGTGGGGAAGGCGGCGCCGCCCCGGCCGCGCAGGCCCGAATCGGTCACTTCCTGGACGATGGCGGCCGGCTCCATGGCCAGCGCCTTGCGCAGGCCCTCGAAGCCGCCGAAGGACTCATAGTCCGCCACACTGACCGGGTCGATGACGCCCACGCGCGCGAAGGTCAGGCGCTCCTGATTCTTCAGGTAGGGGATTTCGTCGGTCAGGCCCAGGCGCAGGGCGTGCTCGCCGCCCTGCAGCAATCCGGCATCCAGCAGGCCGGGCAGCTCTTCGCACTGGACGGGGCCGTAGGCCACGCGTCCCTGCGGCGTTTGCACTTCCACCATGGGCTCCAGCCAGAGCAGGCCGCGCGAGCCGTTGCGCACGATGCGCACGTCCTGTCCGCGGCGCTTGGCTTCTTCAGCCAGCAGTGCGGCCAGCTGGTTGGCGCCCATGGCCACGGCGGCCGTGTCGCGGGGAATGTAGACGGTGATGGCGGTCATGGCGCTACCCCTTCGGCATTGAGCAGGGCGTCGAGTTTCTCGGGGGTGACGCGAGCATGCGGGACGCCGTCGAGCATGATGGCGGGCGACTGGGCGCACAGGCCCAGGCAGTACACCGGCTCCAGGGTGACCTGGCCGTCGGCGCTGTTTTCGTGGAAATCGCAGTTCAGGCGGCGACGGGCATGCGCGGCCAGCTCCAGGCCGCCGCGCGACTGACAGGCCTCGGCCCGGCAGATCTCCAGGGTGCGACAGGCGTGCGGCTGTTCGCGGAAATGGGCGTAGAAAGAGATGACGCCATGGATTTCAGCGCGCGACAGCGCCAGATGCTCGGCCAGCACGGGCACGATGGATTCGGGCAGGTAGCCGAGCGCGTCCTGGATGGTGTGCAGAATGGGGAGCAGATTGCCGCGTTGGCCGGCGTGCTGCTGCAAGGCCTGCATGACGACGTCCAGGGGAGCCTGGCCGGAAGGTTCGAACTCCCGCGTGTGTGGGGGTAATTGCATGTCCATATGCGCGACGCCAGAGTCAGGCGCCTGCGCCTCCATGTTTTTTATGCACAGTTGTGCATATTATTGAATGTGTTCTCCCCTGTAATCTACAAAGGAAATCAATCAACTTCAATAAGCAATATTTCGCATATATAATGATTTGAACATGTTCCTGGAAACATAATACGAAAACACACGACCCTCGAGACCATGGCCAACCTCAAGTTCAAAGCCAGGCTGCGATCAGAATGGGTGCTGGAAAATTCAGGCGGCGCGGAGCTTCCCATGGGAGACGTGCTGCGCCTGCTGGGCGCCATTGAGAGCCTGGGGCACCTGTCCGGAGCCAGCAAGGCCTGCCAGTTTTCCTACCGCCACGCCTGGGGCCTGCTGCGCAATGCCGAAAAAGAATTCGACGCCGCCTTGCTGGAGACGTCGCGGCGCAAAGGCACCAAGCTGACCGAATTCGCCCAGCGCCTGCTGTGGGCGAACCGGCGCCTGGACGCGCGTCTGACGCCCACGCTGGAGAGCATGGCCTCCGAGCTGCAGGAAGAATTGGGCCGCCTGTACAGCCAGCAGCCCGCCCGCCTGCGGTTTCAGGCCAGCCATGGCTTTGCGATCGAAGGCCTGATGCGCCTGGCCAACGACATGGATGTGCTGCCGCTGGAGCTGCGCTACCGCACCGCCATCGAGGCGCTGGCCTCGCTGGAGCGCGGCGATTGCGACCTGGCGGGCTTTCAGGTGCCGGCCGGCCAGTTCGAGGGAGCCGCCCTGCGGCGCTACAGCGAATGGCTTTCGCCGCTGCGCCATCGCCTGATTTTCCTGGCCACGCGCAACACGGGCCTCTTCGTGGAGAAGGGCAATCCCAAGAACATCACCGGCATTGCGGATCTGGTCAGGCCGGACGTGCGCTTCGTGAACCGGCAGATCGGTTCGAGCACCCGCTTCCTGGCAACCCTGCTGCTGGGCCAGCTAGGGGTAAACACGAATGCGGTCCCGGGTTTCGAAACCACAGAATTGACGCACATGGCGGTCGCGGCGCATGTGGCCAGCGGCATGGCCGATACCGGCCTGGGCGTGGAGACGGCGGCCAGCCGTTGCGGACTGGATTTCATTGCGCTGGCGCAGGAGCGGTATTTCATCGCCGTGCAGCAGGACAAGCTGGACACCGCGCCCATGCAGCACCTGATGGATTTGATCACGGGCCCGGCCTATGGCAAGTTCATGCAGGAGCTGGTGGGCTACGATCCGGCGGGCATGGGGCGCATCCTGACTCTGGAGCAGGCCTTCGGCCAACCGGCCGACCTGCTCTGGCGCTGATGCGGCGCCGTGTTACCTTACGAAAACACAGACCATGAGATGGGGCCGAACCCCGTCCTTGAATGACGAGAACACAATGAGCGATGACATAAGGGCTTCCCTCGGGGCAGCACCCGAACGCAGGCCGACGGTGCGCGCCGCCGGCACGTCCGGACAGCCCCTGGATACGCGGCACAGGCCCTTGCGCGACCTGCGCATCTCCCTGACCGACAAATGCAATTTCCGCTGCACCTACTGCATGCCGCGCGAGATCTTCGGTTCGGATTACGAATTCCTGCCGCATGCTTCGCTGCTCAGCTTCGAGGAAATCGAGCGCGTGGCCCGCCAGGCCGTGGCCCTGGGCGTGCGCAAGCTGCGCCTGACGGGCGGCGAGCCCTTGCTGCGGCGCGACATCGAAGTGCTGATCGCCATGCTGGCCAGGCTGCGCACGCCCGAAGGAAATCCTGTCGAGCTGACCTTGACCACCAACGGAACCTTGCTGGGCCGCAAGGCCCGGGCCTTGAAGGAAGCCGGCCTGCACCGGGTCACGGTCAGTCTGGACGCCCTGGACGACCAGCGCTTCACCCAGTTGAGCGACAGCAGCGTGTCGGTGGCCACCGTGCTGGACGGCATCGCCCAGGCGCACGCCGCGGGCCTGGCGCCGGTCAAGGTCAATATGGTGGTGCGCAAAGGCTTGAACGACGACCAGATCCTGCCCATGGTGGAGCATTTCAAGGGTTCGGGGCAGATCCTGCGCTTCATCGAATACATGGACGTGGGCACCAGCAACGGCTGGAATCTGGACGAGGTGGTGAGCGGCGCGGACATCGTGGCGCGCATCCACGAACGCTATCCGCTGGAGCCGGCCCAGGCGCAGTACAGAGGCGAGGTGGCCAGCCGCTGGCGCTTTGCGGACGGGTCGGGCGAGATCGGCGTGATCACCAGTGTTTCCCAGCCTTTCTGCGGCGACTGTTCGCGCATGCGCCTCTCGCCGGAAGGGCGGCTGTTCCTGTGCCTGTTCGCTTCCCAGGGCTATGATGTGCGCGCGCAGCTGCGGGCCGGTGCGACCGACGAGCAGTTGGCGGCCTACCTGCACGGCGTCTGGTCCGGGCGGCGGGACCGATATTCCGAGATCCGCGGCGAGCAGACCGTCGGCCGGCCGCGCATCGAGATGAGTTATATCGGCGGATGATAGCCGCGCATGACATCAGCGGAATCGTGCTGGCGGGCGGGCAGGCCCGACGGTTCGATCTGTCCGGTCGGGTCGACAAGGGGCTGCTGCCCTTGGCGGGGCAGCCGCTGGTGCAGCACGTGGTGCGGCGCCTGCGCCCGCAGGTCGGCTCCATCCTGATCAGCGCCAACCGCAATCCCGAACAGTATGCGCATTGGGGGCGCGTCGTGCCGGATGAGGCCGGGCTGGGTGGCTTCCTGGGCCCCTTGGCCGGACTGGCCAGCGCGCTGGAGCAGGTCGACACGCCATGGGCCCTGTCCTGTCCGGTGGACCTGCCTTTCCTGCCGGCGGACCTGGGCAGGCGGCTGGCACAGGCCGTGCAGGAGCACGGCGCACCCATGGCCTATGCGCAGGCCGAGCGCACGCATCCTTTGTGCCTGTTGCTGCGGGCCGACCAGGCGGCTTCCCTGAAGAAGTACCTGCTCAGCGGCGAGCGCCGCGTCATGGGCTGGCTGCACGCCGCCGGCGCCCTGGAGGTGGACTTCCGCGATGCGCCGGCGCCGTCGTTCTTCAACATCAATACGCCCCAGGACCTGGAGGCGGCGCATTCTATTGATTTTATTTTTTGATGCCGGCCGGGGCTCATGAAAGGTCTTGTCGTCCAAGCGGGTGGGCTACGGCGTGTCGCAAATTTTTGCGGGGATCCTTGATTGAGAGGCAATGTGATGTGGTCGAAGGCCGGAGAGCCGTGGTTTTCTTGAGGGAAGCCTGTGCTGGCCGGCTTGGCTGGGGCCCTCGCCCGCGCTATGCGCGGGTCCCCTTGTCCAAGGACAGCGACAGGCGTGCCGTTAACTCGGACGGTGGCTTGTTCCCCGGACAAGCCACAAACGTCGTCCTCGAACAGCGCCCTCACAAAGACTCACTCTGCTATCGAGCAACTGATTAGTGTTGCGGAATTCTGGAGTGGGCCAAAAAAATGCCAGTCAGCGCTGAGCTGACCGGCATCGTTACGGCGGAAAGGCCCTCAACAAGTCAGGACATCAGGCCTGCCACTGGCTGTATTCGTAGATGCGGACCACGTCGCCGGGCGCGACGTGGGCGTCGGCGGGGATGCGCGCCAGGGCCTGGGCCCAGGGCAAGGAGCTGATCACGCCCGAGCCCTGGTTGCCGAAGGGGCGGACCAGCAGCCGGCCCTGCTCGTCGCTGTCCAGCTGCACGCGGATGAATTCCTCGCGGTCGCCCTGGAAGTGGCGCTCGCCCTGCAGCACGCCGTAACGTATCGCGGGCAGCGTTTCGCGGCGGCCCTGCAGGCGACGCACCAGGGGGGAGACCATCAGGGCGAAGACGGCGTAGGACGAGACGGGATTGCCGGGCAGGCAGACCAGCGGCTTGTCCTGCACATAGGCCAGGGCCAGGGGCTTGCCCGGCTTCATGCGCACTTTCCAAAGGTCCAGCTGGCCGCCGATGGACTCGATGGCGGGCTTGACCAGGTCTTTCTCGCCCACGGACACGCCGCCCACGGTCAGGACCAGGTCGCACTTGGCCAGCAGGGACTGCAGGGCGTCACGGATGGCCTCCAGCGTGTCGGCGGCGTGGACGGCACGCACCGCGGCCACGCCCAGGGCCAGCAGCTGGGCCTGCAGCATGGGGGCGTTGGAGTTGTAGATCTGGCCGGGGCGCAGCGGCTGGCCGGCGGGCGTCAGCTCGTCGCCCGTGGTCAGGATGCCCACGGTCAGTCCCGGATAGACGGACAGGGCGGCGTGGCCCTGGGCCGCCAGCTGCGCGATGTGGGACGCGGTCAGGCGCGTGCCGGACTGGATCAGGACTTCGCCGTGGCGCATGTCCTCGCCGCGGCGGCGGATGTTGGCGCCGACCTCGGGGGCTTCCAGGATGCGCACGCCGTGTTCGTCTTCCTGGCAGTTCTCCTGGATGATCACGGTGTCCGCGCCGGGCGGCAGCAGGCTGCCGGTGAAGATGCGGATGGCCATGCCTTCCTTCAGCGTCTCGGGAACCTCGCCGGCATAGCAGCGTTGCTGGATGGGCAGCACGCGGCCGTCCGAGACGTCGGCCAGGCGCACGGCATAGCCGTCCATGGCGCTGTTGTCGGCCGGCGGCATGTCCAGTTGGGCCTGGATGTCCTGGGCCAGGATGCGGCCCAGGGCGGCGCCCAGTTCGCAGGTTTCGGTCCGTTCGGGAAGCCGGCCCGCCTGGGCCAGGCGCTGCTGGGCTACGTCAAATTCGATCATCGTTGTACAGGAGTCCGTGGAAACAGGGCCTCAGCGCAGGTATTGCGAGGCGAAGTTGCAGGGGCGGTGCCGGCTGTCCAGTTGCTGGCGCAGAATGCCTTCCCAGGCCAGCTTGCAGGCGCCGGGCGAGCCGGGCAGGCAAAAGAGCAGGGTTTCGTTGGCGGTGCCGGCCAGGGCGTCCGACTGCAGCGCCGAGGAGCCGATCTCCTGGTAGGACAGGAAGCGGAATTGTTCGCCGAAGCCGGTGACCACCTGGTCCAGCAACGGGGTGACGGCGGCGATGGCGGACTTTTGGTGGCTGAAGCCGGTGCCGCCGTTGCACAGGATGAGCTGGATGGCCGGATCGGCGATCCACTGGCTGAGCACGGCGCGGATGGCGTACATATTGTCGCGGCTGATGGCCCGCTGCACGCAGCGGTGTCCGCTTTCCTGCAGGCTGGCGGCCAGGTAGTCGCCCGAGGCGTCGTCCCCGGGCCCGCGCTTGTCCGAGATGGTCAGCACGGCGGCGGCCAGGCTGACCGGGGGCAGGTCGGGTTTGGCTTTAGACATGTTTGGCGGTGTCGGAAGGAGAATTCCAGGAGTCGGTCTTCTGCGCGTCGCTGTCGCGCTGCTGGACCCAGAAGCGCTGGCCGTCGGCCAGGGTTTCGCGCTTCCAGAAGGGAGCCCGGGTCTTGAGCACGTCCATGATGAACTCGCAGGCCCGGAAGGCGTCGCCGCGATGGGGGCTGGTCACGCCCACGTAGACGATCTGGTCCGTCAGGGAAAGCTCGCCCACGCGGTGCACGACGAGGGTGTCCAGGATGGGCCAGCGCGCCCGCGCCTGGGCGCACACGTCCTCGATCTCGCGCTCGCACATGCCCGGATAGTGCTCCAGGAACAGGGAGCGGGTCGGGGTGCCGTCGGCCTGGTCGCGCACATAGCCCACGAAGGTGACCATGGCGCCGGCCTTGCCGCCGGCCGTGCGGCGCAGCTGCTCGTTCAGCGCGGCGACGTCGAAGTCCTGGGTCTGCACGATGACCATGTCAGCCTCCGGTGACGGGTTCGAAGACCGCCACTTCGTCGCCGGCGCGCACGGGGTCGTCCGGGCGGGCGTGGAACTGGTTGACGGCCACCTTCAGCCGGCCGGCCATGTCCTGCAGGTCCGGGTGGCGTTGCAGCAGCGCGTCCAGCCATTGCTGGACGGTGCCCTCCTGCGGCCAGTCCCAGCTTTCCTGGCGCACGCCAGTGCGCTCGGCCACCTGGGCGAAGTACAGAACGCGCAAAGTCGATGGGTTAGTCATGAAAGTCTCCGTGGGCGCCTGTCAGGCCGGGGCCGTCCAGGTGCCGCTCTTGCCGCCGGTCTTCTCCAGCAGGCGTGTCTGTTCGATGATGATGCCCTTGTCGGCAGCCTTGCACATGTCGTAGATGGTCAGCGCGGCCACGCTGCAGGCCGTCATGGCTTCCATTTCCACGCCCGTGGTGTAGCGCGTGCGGCAGGTCGCCAGCACGGCGATGGTGCCCGTGGCGGCATCGCTTTCGAAATCTATGCCCACGAAATCCAGCGGCAGGCTGTGGCACATGGGGATCAGGTCGGCGCAGCGCTTGGCGGCCAGCACGCCGGCCACGCGGGCGGTGTTCAGCACTTCGCCCTTGGCGTTACGGCTGGCCGACAGCAGTTCGAAGGCGGCCGGGCTCAGGCGCACCACGCTGCGCGCGGTGGCCGAGCGGGCGGTGGCGGTCTTGTCGCTGACATCCACCATGCGGACCTTGCCGTCGTCGTCCAGGTGGGAGAGGTGCAGTGCGGCAGCGGCCGGCTTGGGTGTGTTGCTCATCATTCCTCCGGGAGCCCACCGGGCGGGCGCCCGCGCGGCTCCATTGCTTTATGTTTTCATTATATACATCGGGGCGGGCGCCGCCGCCTCATGCCCCTGCCGGGCCGCGGTCTTCGCGCAGCCGGGCCGGATCCAGGGCGCGTGCCAGCTCCAGCAGGGTGCGGGCCTGCATTTTCTCCAGGGCGCGGGCCCGGTGCACTTCCACCGTGCGCATGGTGATGTTCAGCTCCTCGGCGATCTGCTTGTTCAGGCGGCCTTCCAGGGCCAGGCCCAGCACCTCCCGTTCGCGCTGGGACAGCGTCTCCAGCCGCCGCTCCAGGGCGTCCTCGCTGGCGCGCTCGGCCTGGCTGGCCTGATAGCTGCGCAATACCTCCAGCACGCGGTCCACCAGGTCGTTGTCGTTGAAGGGTTTCTCGATGAAGTCGGCCGCGCCCTGCTTGAGCGCATTGACGGCCAGCGGCAGGTCGCCGTGGCCCGTCAGGAAGATGACGGGCAGGTCCGAATGCATCTGGCGCAGCCGCTCGAACACTTCCAGGCCCGAGATCCCGCCCATGCGTATGTCCAGCAGGATGCAGCCTTGGGTTTCGGAGGTGATGGCCTGCAGGAAGGCTTCGCCGCTGCTCCAGGTCCGGGTGTCCACCCGGCGGGTGGCGAACAGCCAGGAGAGGGCGTCGCGGATGGCGTCGTCGTCATCCACGATATGGACCAGCGGGGAGGATAGGGGCTCAGTCATGTTCGATCAGGGGCAGGGAGAACAGGAAGGTGGCGCCGTAGGGGGCCTCGTTCTCGAACCAGAGTTTGCCATGGTGCAGCTCGATGATGGAGCGGCAAATGTTCAATCCTATCCCCAGTCCGTCGTTTTTAGTAGTGGTGAAGGCCTGGAACACCTCGGCCATGATGGCCGCAGCGACCCCCGGACCCTGGTCGGCCACCATGGCCAGGACCATGCCGTCGCGCTCCTGCAGCGAGACTTCCAGCAGGCGGCGCTCGGGCGGCAGGCCGGACATGGCCTCGGCGGCGTTGCGCACCAGGTTGAAGATGACCTGCTCCAGCAGCACCTTGTCGCCCAGCACCGGCAGGCATGCCGGATGCGCGGGCAGGCGCAGCTGGATGTCGTGGCGGCGCAGGTCCGCGCGCGCCAGCGCGAGCGCGCCCTGCAGGGCCTCGACCAGGTTCAGGCGGGTCAGTTGCGGGTCGCGCTTGCGCACGAAGTCATGGATGCGGTGGATGATCAGGCCGGCCCGGCGAGTCTGCTCGGCCAGGCTCTCCATGCTGCGGGTCAGCAGGGCCGGATCGGCCTGGCCGGCGCGCAGCAGGTTCAGCGCGCCGGCCGCATAGCTGGCGATGGCCGACAGGGGCTGGTTCAGTTCGTGCGCCAGGGTGGACGCCATCTCCCCCATGGTGATGAGCTTGGCCGTGTGGTGCAGCTGCTCGGACTGCGAGCTGGCCAGCGCCTCGGCCTGCTTGCGCGAGCTGATGTCGATGATGGAGCCGATCCAGCCGACCTGTTCGCCCTGGGCGTCGATCAGCGGCGACTCGAACACCTGCACGTCCAGGCGCGAGCCGTCCGCGTGCTGGAAGCGGGTCTCGAAAACCTGCACCGAGGGCGCGCGCCTGAGGCGGTCGCGCCTCTCCAGGGTCTCGTCCATCATTTCCGGCACCCACCAGGGCATGGGAGGGGACAGGCCGATGATGTCGCGGCTCTCCAGGCCCACCAGCCGGCAGAAGGCCGGATTGACGTACAGGATGCGGCCGTCCAGATCGCGCGCGCGCATGCCGGTGACCATGGAGTTCTCGATGGCGCTGCGAAAGGCCTGCTCCTGCATCAGCGCGTTCTCGGCGTCGCGGCGCTTGCGGGCGTAGTGGTGCTGGATGATGAGGTTGACCACGGCCAGCAAGGCCAGGCCGGCGATCACGGTCAGCAGCAGCGTGAAGGTGGGAATGCTTTTCTGCTGATAGGGAGTGATGATCATGCGCAGCCCGTGCAGCGGCGGGTCCACGGACATGGCGTGACGCAGCGCGTCCCGGGCCGGCTCGCCCTTGGAGCGCATGGCCAGCACCGTATCGTTGCTGTCCACCAGCATGACGTGGTAGTGCTCGGCAATCCACCAGGGCACGTTTTCCGTCAGGATCTTGTGCAGTGAAAAAGTGGCGCGCAGGGTGCCGGCGATTTCGTCTTTCTCGTAGATGGGCACGACCAGGTCCAGCACGGCCTCCTTGTGCTCGCTGGACTCGTAAGCCGGCAGCCAGGTGGCGCTGCGCGGCGTGGACACGTGGGCGGCGATGCGCGTGTCCGCGCCGGGCGGGCGCACCAGCAAGGTGGTACCGAAGCGGTCCTGGACCACCACCTTGAGCAGGTCGGAATGGATGGTCTTGAAATGCTGCAGCTGGGTCAGGGCGTCGCGCGTGTCGCCGGGATGGTCCGGCAGGCTCAGGTCGTCCGCGATGCGGGTCAGGTTGTTTTCGTGCGAGCGCAGCTGGAAGGACAGCGACTGTTCGACCCACAGGGCATTGCGGATCAGCTCGTCCGATTGTTCGTCGCGCCGCTCCGAGCTGACCGCCCAGGCGAACACGCCCATCAGCAGGACGATGACCACGATGGCCAGGATGGGCACGTAGGGGCTGAGCGGATGAGGCGCCAGGGCCAGGGAGGCGGCGGGGCCGTCGGGGCGGGGCGGTCGGGCAAGGCGCTTCATGACAAAAGGTTTCGGATTTCCACAATAGATAAAATCACACTGCTTTTTTAAGCTACACGCTTTTACGCATATCAATCAATAAAGTGTGTCGGTTCCGCTCCGACCGGAGGCAATCATGAAAAAGACGCTCATGGCCACCCTGGTGGCTTCCGTATTCCTGTCCGCTCCCGCCATGGCCAACCCCCTGATCATCAAGTTCAGCCACGTGGTCTCGCCGGACACGCCCAAGGGCAAGGGCGCCACGCGCTTCAAGGAGCTGGCGGAAAAGTACACGGAAGGCAAGGTCGTGGTGGAGGTCTATCCGAACTCGCAGCTGTACAAGGACAAGGAGGAGCTGGAAGCCCTGCAACTGGGCGCGGTGCACATGCTGGCGCCGTCGCTGGCCAAGTTCGGCCCCCTGGGCGTGCGGGAATTCGAGGTGTTCGACCTGCCCTTCATCTTCAAGGACCGCACGGACCTGCGCAAGGTCACCGAAGGCCCGGTCGGCCGCCAGCTGCTGGACAAGCTGGAGTCCAAGGGCATCAAGGGCCTGGCCTACTGGGACAACGGTTTCAAGGTCATGAGCGCCAATTCCCCCCTGCACACGCCGGACGACTTCCTGGGCCTGAAGATGCGCATCCAGTCCTCCAAGGTGCTGGAGGCCCAGTTCAAGGCGCTGGACGCCGTGCCCCAGGTGATGGCGTTTTCCGAGGTCTACCAGGCTCTGCAGACCGGCGTGGTGGACGGCACCGAGAACCCGCCTTCCAACATGTACACCCAGAAGATGCACGAAGTGCAGAAGCACGCCACCATGTCCAATCATGGCTACCTGGGCTATGCGGTCATCGTGAACAAGAAATTCTGGGAAGGCCTGCCTGAGGACGTGCGCCAGCCGCTGGAGAAGGCCATGACCGAAGCCACCCAGTACGCCAATGACATCGCCGAGCAGGAAAACCTGGAGTCGCTGCAGGCCATGAAGGATTCGGGCAAGACCCAGTTCTATGAGCTGAGCGATGCCGAGCGCCAGGAGTGGATCAAGCAGCTGCGTCCCGTGCACAAGGAAATGGCTTCCCGCATCGGCCAGGACGTGATCGACTCGTTCTACAAAGCCATGGAGTAAGGCGCGCGCCGCTGCGGCGGCCGCGTCCCGCGGGCCTGTTCCAGGCCCGCTTTTTCCCTTTCGTTCCCGCTATGGGCGAGTGCCTGCCGCGTGCCGGGCAGTCCGCCTGCAGCCTGGAGATATCATGTTCTTACGATTACTGGATCGTTTCGAGGAAGCCTTCATCTCGCTTCTGATGGTGGCGGCGGTCCTGCTCATTTTTGTGGCGGTCTGCCAGCGCTATTCGGTCAGCCTGCTGGCCGACCTGGTGTCCTGGTCGCGCGCCAACGGCCATGAGACCCTGATGGGCATGGCGCGCTCCGCCTACCGCAGCGTGGTGGGCGTCAACCTGCTCTGGGCCCAGGAGCTGTGCATCTACCTGTTCGTCTGGATGGCCAAGTTCGGCGCCGCCTACGGCGTGCGCGTGGGCATCCACGTGGGCGTGGACGTGCTGGTCAATGCCGTGGGGCCGCGCTGGCGCCACCTGCTGGTGGTGATCTCCCTGTTCGCCGGCGCGCTGTTCACGGCCATCGTGGCCTGGATCGGCGGCAAGTTCGTCTATGGCATCGCCCAGACCGCGCAGGTGTCCGCCGACCTGGAAGTGCCTGTCTGGATCGTCTACCTGGCGGTGCCCGCCGGTTCCCTGCTGATGTGCTTCCGCTTCCTGCAGGCGCTGGTGCGCTTCGTGCAGACAGGCGAGCTCGTCCACCACCAGCCCGCCGCCGACCTGGTCGCCGAGACCGAGCAAGGCCTGGCTGAAAACCAAGGAGCGCGCGCATGACCGCCCTGATCATTTTCGCCCTGCTGGCGGTCCTGCTGCTGACCGGCATGCCCGTGTCCATCGCGCTGGGCCTGACGGTGATGGGCTTTCTGTTCACCATGACCGAAGTGCCCATGGACAGCATCGCGCTCAAGCTGTTCACCGGCATCGAGAAATTCGAGATCATGGCGATCCCGTTCTTCATCCTGGCCGGGGGCTTTCTGACGCATGGCGGCGTGGCCCAGCGCATGATCCGCTTTGCCTCCTCCATGGTCGGCCACCTGCCCGGCGGCATGGGGCTGGCGGCCGTGCTGGCCTGCGCGCTGTTCGCCTCCATCAGCGGTTCCTCGCCCGCCACCGTGGCGGCCATCGGCTCCATCATGATTCCGGCCATGGTCAAGCAGGGCTATCCGGCCCAGTTCGGCACCGGCATCGTGTCCACGTCCGGCGGCCTGGGCATTCTGCTGCCGCCCTCCATCGTGATGGTGATGTACGCCGTGGCCACCAGCGGCATGATGGTCGAAGGCCCGGACGGCGCCAAGGTGGGCACCGCGTCCATCGGCCAGTTGTTCATCGCTGGCGTGGTGCCGGGCATCATCCTGGCCCTGTGCCTGGGCGCCACCACCATGTTCCGCGCCTGGAAGCTGGGCTACCCGCGCATGCCGCGCGCTTCCTACAAGGAACGCTGGCGCGCCTTCATGGACTCCATCTGGGGCCTGATGCTGATCGTCATCGTCATGGGCGGCATCTACTCCGGGGTGTTCACGCCCACCGAGGCGGCGGCCATCAGCGCGGTCTACGCCTTTGTCATCGCCGTCTGGGTCTACAAGGACGTGAAGATGCGCGACGTCAAGCGTATCGTGCTGGAATCGGCGGCCATGAGCGCCATGCTGCTGTACATCATCACCAACGCCGTGATGTTCGCCTTCATCCTGACTTCCGAGCAGATCCCGCAGGCCATCGCCGAATGGATCGTCACGCAGGGCATGGGCCTGATCGCCTTCCTGCTGTTCGTGAACGTGCTGCTGCTGGTGATCGGCATGGTCATGGAGCCTTCCGGCCTGATCCTGATCATGGCGCCCATCCTGTTCCCGGTCGCCATGAAGCTGGGCATGGACCCCGTGCACTTCGGCATCATGCTGGTGGTGAATATGGAGATCGGCCTGGCCACGCCGCCGGTAGGCCTGAACCTGTACGTCGCCTCCAGCATATCCAGGCTGGGGCTGACCGAAGTGACCAAGTCCACCATACCTTGGCTGCTCACCGGATTGGGTTTCCTGCTGATGATCACCTTCGTGCCGGAAATCACGCTTTGGCTGCCCCGCATGATGGGATGGCTGTAGTCGTCCTGCCGCACACGATGCGTCAAGACTGAAGGCCGGGCCATGCGCCCGGCCTTTTCGCATCCTTCCTTGCATCGTGATACTTCCTGATAAGCACTATAGGCTTCAAGCAGGGCCGGACTATCAGTATCATAGGCGGTTCAAGACCGCCGCTTCGGCGGTGCAACCCAACACGGAGACCCTCATGTCTATCAAAGTCGGCGAACGCGTTCCAGACGCAACATTGAGCGAATACATCGAAACCGCCACGGACACCTGCGCCGTCGGCCCCAACAACTTCCAGGTGGCCGACCTGGTCAAGGGCAAGAAAATCGCCGTGTTCGCCGTGCCCGGCGCCTTCACGCCCACCTGCTCCGAGCAGCACCTGCCTGGCTTCGCCGCCAAGTCCGATGCCTTCAAGGCCGCCGGCGTGGACGAGATCTGGTGCGTGGCCGTGAACGATCCCTTCGTCATGGGCGCCTGGGGCAAGTCCCTGAACATCGATGGCAAGGTGCGCCTGCTGGCGGACGGCAGCGGCATCTGGACCAAGAAGCTGGGCCTGGAATTCGACCTGACCGCCAAGGGCCTGGGCGTGCGCTCCAAGCGCTATTCGGCGCTGCTGGAGGACGGCGTGGTCAAGCAATTGAACATCGACGAGGGCGGCGGGCTGCACACCAGCGATGCCGACACGCTGCTCAAGCAGGTCCAGTCCTAAGTCAGCGGTCCCGCGCCCCGTCCGGCGCGGCGCGGGATGAGCCCGGGCGCAGCACAGTTCCTGCGGACTGTCCTGCGCCCGGCGAATCCGAGCGGCCTGCCAGCCGCGAGGTGGACAGCAAGAAGGCGCCGGCCTCGTGCCGGCGTCTTTTTTTCCGCCGGGCCGCCCCAAGGTAAAAACGCCCTCTTGGGGCGCGGCAAGCAGGCCCCGGCCTGCGCGGCATGGGGGCGTTATTTTAGGATACCCGCGAATGCTGTCATCGGTAGGCGCCTTCTCGTCGCTGTATTTCGCCACCTTGATGCTCTTGATGAGCTCGGGGCTGTTCAACACCTTCATGGGGGTGCGCCTGACGGCCATCTCGGTGTCGGAAGTCTGGGTGGGCGGGCTGATCGCGGTGTATTACCTGGGTCTGGTGTTTGGCGCCCGGGTGGGCCACCGCCTGATCATGAGAGTGGGGCATATCCGTGCCTATGCCGCCAGCGCCGCCATCGTCACCATCTGCGTGCTAGCTCAGATCCTGATCGACACCATGTACATCTGGCTGGTGCTGCGCTTTCTGGCCGGCGCCGCCATGGTGGTCCAGTTCATGGGCATCGAGAGCTGGCTGAATGAACAGACCGACAATTCCCAGCGCGGCACCATCTTCGCCTTCTACATGGTGTTCTCCAGCCTGGGCACGGTGCTGGGCCAGTTGTCCCTGACCTTGTTTCCCCACCTGAATTTCGAACCCCTGGTCTTCGTGGCCATCTGCTCGGCCTTCAGCCTGGTGCCGGTGGCCATCACGCGGCGCAGCCACCCGCCGCTGCAGGTGCCCGCCCCGATCAACGCCCGCTACTATGTGGATCGCGTGCCCATGTCCATGATGGTGCTGCTGATCGCCGGCATGCTGACGGGGGCCTTCTACGGCCTGGCGCCGGTGTACGCGGTGCGCGTGCACCTGAGCAACGAGCAGGCCGCCCTGTTCGTGGCCGTATCGGTGGCCGCCGGGGTGCTGGCGCAATGGCCCGTGGGCTGGCTGGCCGACCGCGTCAGCCGCGTTCTGCTGATCCGTATCAATGCCGCCTGTCTGCTGGCCCTGGCCATTCCGCTATGGGGCTGGTTCGAGGCGCCTTTCTGGTTTCTGCTGACGTTTTCCGCCCTGTTCGGCATCCTGCAGTTCACCCTGTATCCGCTGGGCGCGGCCTTCGCCAACGACAACGTGGACCCGGAGCGCCGCGTGGGCCTGAGCGCCATCCTCTACATGGTGTACGGGCTGGGCGCCTGCCTGGGGCCGCTGCTGGCGGGCCTGCTGATGTCCTACATAGGCAGCAATCTCTACTATATCTTCGTGGCCCTGTGCGGCCTGTCCCTGGTGCTGCTGGTGCGTCCGCAGAAGGTCCTGGGCGATCACCTGAGCCAGGACGCCCCGACCACTTTCGTGCCCATGCCCGACAGCCTGCAAAGCTCGGCTGCCGCGGTGGCGCTGGATCCGCGTGTGGACATCACCTCGGACGTATCGCACGATCCCGTCTTTGAAGACTTGCCTCCGGTCGAGGAACGCGTGCCGGCCGCGGCCGAGGGCGCGCCGGTGGAGCCGGCGGCAAGCGATTCGCTTGACGGGGCGGGGCTCGAGGGGGACAAGCCGCAAGAGCCTGCGCTGCGCTCCGGCACTTGAGTCCGCGCAGCAACGGCGAGGGCTCAGCCCTGCCTGTGCCTTCAAACTAGGGAAGGGCGTTTCCGAAAGAGTTGTTTTTCCCCGTTGATCCGCGGATTGGCTTCATGAAGAGCAAGAGAAAAAAGCGGCCTGCGGGCCGCTTTTCTGCGCTGGCTCCAAAGCCGCGATCAGATCTGGAATTCAGGTCCGTTGAATTCGGACTCGACATGGATCTTGCCCGCCAGGATGTCCTGCTGCAGGGCGGCGATGCGCTGGCGCACGGCATCGGGCGTGTCCGGGGCCATGATCAGGCGCACGGCGTCGGGCTGCTGCAGCCCCACCTTGAAGATCTTGCCGGCCTGGAACTTGCCGTCGGCCAGGTCCTTGCAGGCTTCGAACACGCCTATGCCCACGTCGGCCCAGGCCGAACCGATGAACACGTCCGGTTCGCGGGCAACCCAGTCGATCACATTGCCGATCTCCTTGATGCCCAGTTCGCGGCAGGCCTGGGTGGTGCCGCTGCGGCCCTTGTTCAGCATGGTGTAGATGATGTCGGCGCCGGCCTTGGCCTGGGCGCGCGTCACGCGTTCGGCCAGGGCCGTGTCGTCCTGGTTGCCGGAGAAGTTGGTCAGCAGCTTGACGTCCGGATTGGCGTACTTCACGCCGGCGGCATACGAAGCCCGGGCGCGCAGGCCGGGCGGCACGCGGATGCCCGATTGGTGGGCGACCACGCCGGTCTTGGTCATCAGCGCGGCATAGGCGCCGGCCAGCCAGGCCGATTCTTCCTGGCGCACATCGTAGCTGCTCAGGTTGTCGGCGGTCACGGCGCCCTGGGTGACCACGAAGCGCATCTCCGGGAATTCCTTGGCGACGGCCAGGGCTGCGTCCGTATTCTGGCCGCCGTGGGCGATGAGCAAGGCGGGTTTGTATTGTTTGGCCAGCTCGCGCAGGGCGGCGATCTGGGCCTGGGTCTCGTTGGCGACCTTGTCCTTGTAATGGGCGGTGATGCCCAGGCTGTCCTGGGCCTTCTTAAAGCCCTGGTATCCGGCCTGCATGAAGCCGTTGTCGTCGATGTGGCCGCAGAACAGCGCGGCCACCACGGGTTTGCCGGCCGCGAAGGCGACGCGGCTCAGCCAGGGGGCCGTCAGGGCCCCGGCGCCGGCCGAAGCGGCGGCCAGCAGTAGTTGTCGACGGGTAAGTCCTGCCATGATGGTGTCTCCTGTGTTTTACCCGGCGTGTGCGCCGGTGAAAAGTTTTTTTCTAATCTACAGGAGTTGAAAATGGTCCGCGCGCTCAAAGTTTAAATATCAAATATACGATTTTGCATATATGTATATGTGTTCAATTTTGATGGCGCATTCCCCAGCGGCGTATCGTCAGGCGTTCCAGGTTCTCGAACACCAGGGTTTCGACCAGCAGGCCGATGGCGATCACGCAGATCAGCCCGGCGAAGACTTGATCGGTATTGAGCTCGTTGCGGTTCTGGAAGATGTACCAGCCCAGGCCCCCCTGGCCGCTGGAGGCCGCGCCGAAGACCAGTTCGGCCGCGATCAGGGTGCGCCAGGCGAAGGCCCAGGCCAGGCGCAGCCCCGAGAACAGGGAAGGCAGCGCGGCGGGGATCAGGATGCGCGTGGTCATCTGCAGGCTTGAAAGCCCCAGGTTGCGGCCCACCAGCCGCAGGGTGGGCGACACGCCGCCGAAGCCCGCGCAGGCATTCAGGGCCAGCGGCCAGACCACAGAATGGATGATGACGAAGATCAGGCTGAACGTGCCCAGGCCGAACCACATCATGGCCAGGGGCAGCAGGGCAATGGCCGGCAGGGGATTGAACATGGCCGTCAGCATGCCCAGCGTGGCCTGGCCGACGCGGCTGAGCATGGCGGCGCAGGTGATGGCGGCGGCCAGCAGCACGCCGACGGCATAGGCCTGCGCCAGCAGGCCCAGGGAAGTCAGGCTGCGCCGGATCAGCTCGCCGCCGAGCAGACCGTCGCACAAGGCCCGGGCCGTATCCAGAAAGGTGGGCAACAGCAGAGGATTGTCGTTCCAGCGAGCCGCAAGCTCCCAGCAGAGCGCCAGGGCGGCCATCAGGACGAACTGCAGGGCCACGGGCTGCAGCAGCCAGTGCCGCCAGGGTTGGCGGCCGGCAGGCAGGCGGGCAGGAGCCAGCGGGTCCGGAACATGGATCACATCCGGGCGGGGCGTGCGCGCGCTTGTGTTCATGCGGCCCTCCTTTGCGGCTGCTCCTGCGCCTGTCCGAACAGCAAGTCGTGGATCCGGCGTACCTGTCGATCGAAGGCGGGGCTGCCGGGCTGGTGCGCGCCTGCGTGCAGCTCCGCCCGGACCTGGCCGGGATGGGGGCTGAGCAGCAGGATGCGGGTGCCCACCAGCAGGGCCTCTTCGATGGAGTGCGTGACGAACAGCAGGGTCAGGCGCGTCTTGACGCTCAGGGCCAGCAGCTCCTGCTGCAAGCCGGCGCGGGTCAGGGCGTCCAGCGCGGCAAAGGGTTCGTCCATCAGCAGGATTTCCGGTTGCAGCGCGAAGGCCCGGGCGATGGCCACGCGCTGCTTCATGCCGCCGGACAGCGTGTGCGGGTAGGCGTGCAGGAACCCGTCCAGTCCCACTGACTGCAGGGCCTGCCGCGCCCGGTCCCGCGCCGCTTGCGCCGCCAGGCGTCCGCTGGCGGTCAGTGCGAAGACCACGTTGTCCAGCACGGTCTTCCAGGGCAGCAACTGGTCGAACTCCTGGAAGACCACGGCGCGTTCCGGCGACGGCCCCTGGATGGGGCGGCCCTGCAGCTCCAGGACGCCGGACTGCAGCGGCAGGAGGCCGGCCACGGCTTTGAGCAGGGTGGATTTGCCGCAGCCCGAGGGTCCCAGGAGCACCAGCCTGTCATGCCGGTGCACATCGAAGCTGATGTCGTGGCAGGCCACGAGCTGCTCGCGGCCCTGGGGGTAGCGCAGGTGCAGTCCGCGGGCGCGCAGCAGAATGTCAGGCTTGGCCATGTCAGCTGCCTCCCTGGACGGCGTCATCGGCAAAGAAGTAGTCCTGCCAGGAGCGCGGTTCGTTCTGGATGGCTCCCACCCGGTACATGAAGTGGGCCAGCACATGGGTGTTGCGTGGAGCCAGGTCGTAGCGCACCTCGGGCTGGGTCAGGACCGACAGCAGCAGGGCCTTGTCGGTGCTGGCGCCGGTGGCGCGCAGGTAGGCCCGGGCGGCGGCCTCGGGATCCTGGCGGGCGATCTGCGCCGCTTCCTGGAGTGCGGCCAGGAACGCGGCGTAGGTCTTGGGATTGCGGGAGCGGAAGCGCTCCGTGGCGTAGAGCACGGTGGCGGAACTGGGGCCGCCCAGCACGTCATTGGAGTTCAGCACGATATGCGCATTGGGGTTGGCGGCCAGCTCCTGCTCCTGGAAGGGGGAGTTGGCGAAATGCGCGGTGATGTCCGGGCTGTTGGAGATGATGGCCGCCGCCGCGTCCGGATGCGGCAGCGTGAGCGTCAGCGCGTCGAGCTTGCGGTAGTTGGCCTCGCCCCATTTCCGGGCGGCGGCCAGTTGCAGGATGCGCGCCTGGACGGAGGTGCCCGCGGCGGGCAGGGCGATCCTGTCCCGGTCGGTGAAGTCCTCGATGCCGCGCACCTTGGGGTTGTGGCTGATCAGGTAGTTGGGAAAGCTGCCCAGCGAGGCCACGCCGCGCACGTCCAGCTTGCCGCGCGTCTTGTCCCAGATATTGAGCAGCGGGCCTATGCCGGCCGCGGCGATGTCGATCGAACCGGACAGCAGGGCGTCATTGATGGCCGGCCCGCCCGACAGGCGCACCCATTCCACCTCGATGGGCTGACCCAGCGCCTGCCCGTGCTTCTGGATCAGGTTCTGGTCGCGGGCGATGTGCAGCAGCACGTACACGATGCCGTGCTGTTCCGAGATGCGTATCCTGCCTTCGGCCTGCGCGGCGGACATCGCGGCGCAGCACAGCGCCAGCAGCAGGGACAAGGAGCGCAGCCGGGTTCTTATGCCGTGGATCACGTAGGGGCCTCCTGAAAGACGGTTGAGTCGCGCCGGATGGGCGATTGCCTTTCATTGTGGTCGGCGGCGCGCCGCGCCTGAACGACAGAAAGGCCATGTTCTTATGGCCTTGTGTCTTGTTTGCTTATGCCGGCGGGCGGTTCAGCGCGGGATCAGCGCCACGATGGCGGCGATCGCCAGGGCCACGCCCGCCATGTTCACGAGGCTGAGCTTTTCCTTGAAGAAACCGGCGCCGACCAGCGCGCCCAGGGAGATCACGCCGATGTTCATGGCCGAGAACACCAGGGTCGGATTGTCCGGGAAAGTCTGGTGCGCGCGGATGTAGAAATAGATGTTGCCGAAGTTCAGCAGGCCCAGCAGCAGGCCGGCCAGCAGGCTCGCGCGGTTCCAGCGGGTACGGCGCGCCAGCAGCCAGGCCAGGATCAGCACGCCCGCCAGCGAGAAGGACACCACCAGGCTGCTGGAAAAGGCGGCGCCTGCCTTGGAGAGCTGCTTGAACAGGATGTCGATGGCGCCGTAGCCCACCCAGACGGCCAGCAGCATGGCCACGGAGCGCCCGTTCTGGGCCGGATCGTCGGCCTGGCGGGGGCGCGCCAGCAGGCACAGCAGGGCCGTCAGGGCCAGGCCCACGCCCAGCAGCTTCTGTCCGCCCAGCTGTTCGCCGAACAGCAGGAAGGCGGCCAGCAGCGGAATGAACAGGGAAAGGCGCTGGGCGGCGTCGCTGAGCACGATGCCCGCATGGCGCACGGCGGCGGCCATGGCCAGGAAGATGGTGGGCAGCAGCACGCCCAGGGCGATCAGGATCCACCAGGGGGTGGCCGGATTCAGCAGGCTGGAAGGATGCGGCTGCAGGAGAGCCACGGCCAGCAGCACAGCCACCAGGTAGTTCACGGCAATGGCCTGGCCCACGTCCACCTGTTTCTGACGGGCGACCTTGAGCAGGATGGAGACGGCGACGCTGCAGGCGACGCTGGCGATCAGGGTGTACATCTCAGAGAGCCTCGGTAAGGGCGACGAAACGAGTCTTGCCGGCAACCGGATGATCGTCGGCCAGGGCGGACTGCGCCGGTTGCAGGTCCAGGCGCGCGAACAGGTCCTGGTCGGCCGCGAACTGCGGGTTGGCGGTGGTCAGCAGCTGTTCGCCATAGAAAATGGAGTTGGCCCCGGCCATGAAGCACAGGGCCTGGGTGCTGTCGTCCATGGCTTCGCGTCCCGCCGACAGGCGCACGGCGCTGGTCGGCATCAGGATGCGGGCCACGGCGATGGTGCGCACGAACTCGAAGGGATCCAGGTCCTGGACCTCGCCCAGCGGCGTGCCGGGCACCTTGACCAGCTGATTGATGGGTACGGACTCGGGATAGGGGCGCATATTGGCCAGCTGGGCCAGCAGGCCGGCGCGCTCGCGCCGGCTCTCGCCCATGCCGATGATGCCTCCGCAACAGGTGTTCAGGCCGGCGGCGCGCACGCGCTCCAGCGTGTCCAGGCGGTCCTGGTAGGTCCGGGTGCTGATGATCTCGCCGTAGAACTCGGGCGAGGTGTCCAGGTTGTGGTTGTAGTAGTCCAGGCCGGCGTCCTTCAGACGCTCGGCCTGGCCGTTCTTGAGCATGCCCAGCGTCACGCAGGTCTCCAGCCCCATGGCTTTGACGGCGCTGACCATCTCGATGACCTGATCCAATTGCTTTTCCGTGGGCGAACGCCAGGCCGCTCCCATGCAGAAGCGTTGGGCCCCCTGCTCCTTGGCCTTGCGCGCCGCCTCCAGGACCTGCGGCAGGGGCATCAATGGCTCCTGTTCCAGTTCGGTCTCGTATTTGGATGATTGCGGGCAATAGGCGCAGTCTTCGGGGCAGGCCCCGGTCTTGATGGACAGCAGGCTGGAGAGCTGTACCTCGTTGGGGCGGTGGTGGCGGCGATGGATCTCCTGCGCCTTGAACATCAGTTCCATGAAGGGCAGTTCGTACAGGTCCAGGATGGCGCGAATGGTCCAGGGGGAAGAAACAGTTTGGGTCATGGCATGCGGTCGTGTTCAGTTGTGCGGCCATGCTAGTGGTCGGCGGCGGCAAAGACGAATCGGCGGCGGGGGCGCCGCCGTGCGCTGTCGGCGAGGCGGCGCATGGCTGAGTGCTTGTTTGCCGAACTTGAGCCTATAAGCTGCTAACTTCTGCCATTTACAAAGTAGCAAATTGTTTCATTGAAAATATATTCAAAATGTTTCCCGCATTTGGAAGGGCGCGGGCAAGGGACAAATGCTTTAGCGTTAAAATGCCGGGGTTTTTTTCAGCCAAGGATTGCCATGCATGCGTTCGAGCGCCGCATCACCGTGGAGTGGGGGGATTGCGATGAGGCGGGTATCGTGTTCTATCCCAATTACTTCTATTGGTTCGATTGCACCTATCAGGCCTGGTTGCGCCGGGTCGGCTTGAGCCAGCGCGTATTGCGCCAGGAGCACGGGGCGGTGACGCCGCTGGTGGATGTGGGCGCGAACTTCCGTGCGCCGGTCGCCTATGACCGCGACATACGAGTGTGCGTGCGGGTGGCGCAATGGTTGGAGCGGCGCTTCAAGCTGGATTACGAGGTCTACAACATGGACGGCCTGCTGGTGGCCACGGGCCATGAATGGCGGGCCTGGGCACGGGTCCTGCCCGAAGGGCGCCTGAAGGGCGAGCCGGTCGCCGCCGATTTCCGCCGGCGTCTGGAAAGCGCCGGCGCGGACTGAGTCACGCCGGTTCGGACTGGCGCAGTCGCTGCTGCACTTGCTGCAGGCTGGGGGTGCCGTCCGGCCGGACGTAGACGAAGGCCAGCTGATTGAACAGGCGGGCCAGCCAGCGCGCCTGGTGCAGACCGATGTCCAGCACCAGAAAGCCCGGTTCGGGCGGCCATTTGCCGGCCGGATCCAGGTTCACGGCAGGCCACCAGCGCAGCCCCAGCTGCTGCAGCGAACGCAGCAGGGTTTCCTGCACGGCTTCGTTGAAGCTGTCGTCGCACAATTGGGCTTGCGGATTGTAGGCCGTCAGTATGGCAGCGCCGCGGCAGTTTTCCGTGTCGAGCCACCGGGCCAGGCGAGGATGGTGCGCGCCGATGCGCAGCTTCAATTCCCCTTCGGGAGTCTGCACCTGATAGATGGCCTGCTGAAAGGCCTTGGACAGGGATGCGGGTAGATCAACCTTTTCAAGCATGATGCCGTCCTGCGTGTGCGTGGCCCGCCGGGCCTCGTGCCGGAGCCAGTCAGCGGCCGGGCTGACTGGCGGCGAGTCGTGCAACCATTATTTGCACAATATCCGGACTCAGGCAAGTTCGGCCGCGCGCGGATCCTCGATTCTGTTCCAGATTGCATACAGGCTGGGCAGGAAGAGCAGGGTCAGCACGGTGCCGACGGCAGTGCCGCCGATCAGGGTCAGGGCCATGGATCCCCAGAAGATGGAAAAAGACAGCGGGATGAACGCCAGCACGGCGGCCAGGGCGGTCAGGATCACGGGGCGGGCGCGCTGTACGGTGGCCTCGATCACCGCATCGTAGGGCGAGGCCCCTTCGGCGCGGTTGGTCTTGATCTGCTCGATCAGGATCAAGGTATTGCGCATCAGAATGCCGGCCAGGCCGATCAGGCCCAGGATGGCTGTGAAGCCGAAGGGCTGCTGGAAGATCAGCAGGGCCGGCACGCTGCCGATCAGGCCCAGCGGCGCGGTCAGGAACACCATGAACATGGCCGACAGCGAACGGACCTGGATGACGATGACCAGCAGCATCAGCGCGATCATGACCGGGAACACCGGCAGCAGCGCGTCGTTGGCCTTGTCGGCTTCGGCCGTGATGCCGCTCATCTCGATGCGGTAGCCCGGCGGCAGGGCGTCGATCAGCGGCTGGAAGTCGCGCATCAGGCGGCGGGCCGCCTCGGCAGGCTGCAAGGCGTCATCGATGTCGCCGCGTACCGTCATGGTGGGCAGGCGGTTGCGGCGCGCCAGTTTCGGATCCTCCTGGAGGATCTCCAGCTTGCCTATTTGCTCCAGGGACAGGCTGCGGCCCTGGTCGTTGACGATCGTCAGGCCTGCCAGCCGGGCGGGGTCATGCCGGTTGGCGCTTGAACTGCGCGCCACCACCAGGACATTGCGCACATCTTCGCGATATTCGGCGATCGTGGCGCCGTCCAGCTGCAGCTGGATCTGTTCGGCCAGGCTCCGGCGGTCCAGGCCCAGGGCCTGCAGGCGTTCGGGGTCGGCGTCCAGTTTCAGGACGGGCACGCGTCCGCCCCAGTCCACATTGACCTGGCGCATGGCCGGATCGGCGCGCATGATGGCCATGGCCTGCTCGGCGATCCCGCGCAGGGCGGCCACATCCGGTCCGCGCACCAGGAATTCGACAGGGTATTTGGTGGCCGGGCCGAACACCAGCTGGGTGGCGCGCACCCGCGCGCCGGGAGCAAGGCCGTCCGCCACGCTCTGCCGGAAACGGGCCTGCAGCGCGTCGCGCGCCTTGTCGTCGGGTGTCAGTACGATAAGCCGCGCGAACGAGGGATCCGGCAGTTCAGGGTTGTAGGACAGAAAGAAGCGCGGCGCGCCCTGGCCGGTATAGCTGGTGACCAGGCGCGTTTCGGGCTGCTCCATCAGCCAGCGCTCCACCCGGCGGGTGACGGATTGCGTCGCCTGGATGCTGCTGCCTTCGGGCAACTGGACTTCCACCAGCAGCTCGGGTCGGTCCGAGGTCGGGAAGAACTGCTGCTTGACCAGCCCCATGCCCAGCACGGACAGCACCAGCGCGAGCGCGACGACGGCGGCCACCAGGAACTTGTGGTGCACGGACCAGGCGATCATGCGCCGCAGGCGGGCATAGTTGGGCGTGTCGTAGATGGCCTGGTGGCCGCCCGGCCGCGCCGCGATGGGCGGCAGCAGCTTCACGCCCATGTAGGGCGTGAAGGCCACCGCCACCAGCCAGGAGGCGAGCAGGGCGGCGGCAAGTATCCAGAAGATGTTGCCGGCATACTCGCCGGCCGAGGAGCGGGCGAAGCCCACCGGCAGGAATCCGATGATGGTCACCAGCGTGCCCGACAGCATGGGCGCGGCCGTATGGTTCCAGGCATAGGCGGCCGCCTTCAGGCGGTCCATGCCTTCTTCCATCTTCACGATCATGATCTCGATGGCAATGATGGCGTCGTCCACCAGCAGGCCCAGCGAGATGATGAGCGCGCCCAGCGTGACGCGGTCGAACACCCGGTCCGTCATCATCATGATGACGAAGACCATGGCCAGGGTCAGCGGCACGGCGGCCGAGACCACGATGCCCACGCGCCAGCCCATGCTCGCCAGGCTGACCAGCAGCACCACGCCCAGCGCGGCGAAGAACTTCAGCATGAATTCGTCCACCGCCGAGGCGATGTTCACGGCCTGGTTGGTGACGGTGTCGAACTGGAAGCCCAGGGGCAGGTCCGCGGCGATGTCGCGACGCGCCTGCTCCAGGTCCTCGCCCAGGCGCAGGCCGTTGTAGCCTTCCTGCATGACCACGCCCAGCAGCATGGCGAACTGGCCGTTGTGATGGATCTCGAAGGCGGGCGGGTCCTCGTAGCCGCGCGTGACGCTGGCGATGTCCCCCAGGCGCAGGTTCCGGCCCTGCACGTAGACGTAGGTGTTGCGCACGGCCTCGGGGTCGTCCAGGCCGGCGGCCAGGCGCAGGTGGATGCGTGGTCCTTCGGTGCTGATAGCGCCCGCGGCCGTCATGGCGCCGCGCTGCGACAGGGCCGACAGGATCTGCTGCGGGTGCACGCCCAGATTGTGCAGCTTGCCTTCGTCCAGGTCCACGTAGATGCGCTCGCCCTGTTCGCCCAGGATGTTGACCTTCTTGACGCCCGGCACCTGCAGCAGGCGGCTGCGCACGTTCTCGGCTTCACGCGCCAGCAGTCGCGGCGGCAGCCCCGGGGCCTGCAGGGCGAACAGGCCGAATGACACGTCGGAATATTCGTCGTTCACGAAAGGCCCCTGCACGCCTTGGGGCAGGCGCGGAGCCTGGTCCTGCAGTTTCTTGCGCAATTGGTAGAACTCGCTCTGCACTTCCTTGGGCGGCATGGAGTCCTTGAGCAGGACCACCATCAGGGCCGTGCCCGGCCGGGTGACGGTCTCGACGCGATCGAACCAGCGCAGCTCCTGCATGCGTTTTTCCAGGGGCTCGGCCACCAGGTCCTGCATCTCCTGGGCGGTGGCGCCGGGCCACAGGGTCGTCACCGTCAGCACCTTGACCGTGAAGTCCGGATCTTCGGCGCGTCCGAGCTTGATGAAGGAGTACACGCCGGAGGCCACGATGGCGATGATCAGGAACAGGGTGACGGCGCGTTCGCGCACCGCCAGGGCGGAGAGATTGAAGCGCCCCATCATTCACCCGCCTTGCGCGGCTGGGGGCGCACTTTCTGTCCTTCATGCAGGAGGTTCGCGCCCAGCGCCACGATGGCGGCGCCGGCTTGCGGCCCGTGGGAGAGATACGCGTTTTCTTCGGCCAGCCGGGCGATCCGCACGGCCTGCCAATGCACGGTGTCGTCTTCGGCGATGACCCAGACGCCCGGCCCCTGGCCGGCATCGTAGAGCGCCGTAATGGGCACCTGGTTCAGCCCCGCGGCGCCAGGCATGTCCAGATAGACGATCGCGCTCGAGCCCAGGCGGGGCTGCGCCTGCTCGTCATCCAGCGAGAAGCGCGCCTGATAGCTGCGCGTGGCGGGGTCGGAAGACTGGGCCAGCTCCCGCAGGCGGGCCGGCGCGAAAGTCTGCCGGCCGGCGAGCTCGACGCGCGCGTGCGTGCCCAGGGGCACATCCAGCTGTTCGGGCAGACTGACCAGCACGTCGCGCGGACCGTCGTGGGCGAACTGGAGCACGGCCTGGCCGGCTCCGACCACCTGGCCGGCATCGGCCAGTTGTGCCGTGATCACGCCATCGGCCTCCGCCTTCAGGGTGCTGTACTGGTCTGCGTTGCGGGATATTTCCGCCTGCGCCCGCGCCGACTGCAGATTGGCCTGTGCGCTGGTGGCGGCCTGGCGGCTTTGCTCGTAGGCCTGGCGCGAGACGGCGCCCTGATCCACCAGCAATTTCATGCGCCGCAGGTCGGCCTGGGCCTGCTCGGCCTGTGCGCGGGCCGCCTGCACGGCGGCCTGCCGGGCCTGGTGGTCGAGGCGAAGGTCCTTGGGATCGAGCGTCATCAGAACCTGCCCGCGCTCCACGCGTTCCCCGTTCTGGACCTGCCGCGTTTCTATCTTGCCGCCCACCCGGAAGCTGAGCGGACTCTCCACGCGAGCGCTGACCAGTCCGAGGAAACGGCGCTGTTCGGTCTGCGGCGGGCGGACCTGATCCTGGATGACCAGGGGGGGCTGGGTGCGCGGATCGACGTCATGGGCCTGGCCTTTGCAGCCCGCCAGCAGCAGTGCGGCGGTCAGCGCCAGGACAGGGGGGATGTGTCGCGAAAAGGCCATGCCAGACTCCGGATGGGTAAAGATTATTTTGAATCGTAACTTTCAGGGGCTTCAAGGCATCAGGCTGCGCAGGATGAGCTGCGTGGCCGCGTGCAGCCCCTGGCGGGTTTCGGCCGGGGGGCGCATCTCCAGCAGCACGGGATGCAGACAGGGGGTCAAGGCTTCGAGAATGCCCTGCGCCACTTCGTCCAGAGGCGTGCGCCGTTCGAAGTCGCCGCTGTCGCGCCCGCGGCGCACCAGGGTGGCGATCTGCTCCAGCAGCTGTTGCTCGTACAAGGCCACGGGCGGCCAGGCGTTCTGCAGCGCTTCGATGACCACTTCGTGCATGCGCCCTTCCTGCAGGAACAGCTCCAGGCTGAGCGTGCAGGCGGTGTCGGTGTAGCGGCGCAGGCGTTCGATGGCGGGCAGATCGCTGTCCACGATGGCTTGCAACTGCGTGGTCAGGCCGGCCAGCACGGAATGGCAGATGGCCTGGCCTATGGCCTGCTTGGAGTCGAAGAAGCGGTACAGGTAGGCGCTGGATACCCCGATGGCTTTTGCCAGGCTGGCGACCGAGGTCTTGCGATAGCCGTACAGCCGGAAATGCGCATCGGCCTGTTCGATGATCTGTTCGCGTCTGTGGTGATCGCTGGGGCCGCGTTGCCCGCTGGTGCTGGCTGGCATGGGATAGGCGTGGTTCAGGTAACGATAATGAAATACGTTAACCTTATCGAGCTCTGGCGGCAAGAGGCCCGGCTGCCGCGGGCCTGACGAATCCGATAAAATCAGCAGTTTGCGACAGCGGCTCAAAAGTAAATAGAGGATGTCATGAAGCGAGCGGTGCGGTTGGGGATCTGGGGCTTGTTGTGCGTGGCGCCGGCAGTCTGGGCGCAGGATGAAAGCGCGGAGTCGGTGATGCGCAACGTGGCGCAGAAAGCGTGGGAGTATGGGCAGGCGGTGTCCTGCATGGACATGGAGGGCAGCGAACAGATCTCTCCCGACCTGATCGCGGCCCTGCGGCCGTACCGAGGCGCCGATGATTATGACGATGCGGAGTATCTGGCATTCTGGGCGGGCGACGTGGGCTGCGCCGGCGGCTCGGGCACCACCGGCTACAACGCGGCTTATGTGATCCGGGGGCCGCGAGGCCAATATTATGTGGATCCGTCCCGTTCATCCCCTTTGGCCAGTTTCGAGTTCAACACGCGTTTTCTGGAGCGCATCGTCTCCGCCACGCACGATACGCTGGTGGTGGAGTATCTGGATTTCGACGAGGATGACTCCAATTGCTGTCCCAGCCTGCAGTACCGCGCCACGCTCAAGCGCGACAAGCAGGGCGATTGGGTCCATACCAAGCGGCAGGCGCTGGGCAAACTGTCGACTGATTGAACGGCCCCGAAGTCGGCGCCCAGCGGACACAGGTCGGCTGGCGTCGACGATGCTCGTGTGAAGGCTGTTGTCTCTGCGAGAGCGGTGCAGGCCGCACGCAAGCCATGTCCTGCCGCATGGTGCAGGTCTGCATGGCCTGGGCGGGGAGCGGAAAAACAAAAAGCCCGACGATGCGGAATCGTCGGGCTTTGGAATTCTTTGGCGGAGCGGACGGGGCTCGAACCCGCGACCCCCGGCGTGACAGGCCGGTATTCTAACCAACTGAACTACCGCTCCGCAGCGGTGCCAAGCAGAAGCGTTGGCGTCCCCTAGGGGATTCGAACCCCTGTACCCACCGTGAAAGGGTGGTGTCCTAGGCCTCTAGACGAAGGGGACAGGACTTTACAGCTACGTCATATGGTGGAGGTAAGCGGGATCGAACCGCTGACCTCTTGCATGCCATGCAAGCGCTCTCCCAGCTGAGCTATACCCCCATTTTTTTCGTTCGGCAGCATCCTGGATTTGCCACGACGTCTGTCCGACGAAACAAGTGTCAGGCTTGACGGGCCTTTTCACTTTGACCTGCAAGAACCAGTCTGGTGCTGATTCCATTGTTCTTTGGCGGAGCGGACGGGGCTCGAACCCGCGACCCCCGGCGTGACAGGCCGGTATTCTAACCAACTGAACTACCGCTCCGCAGCGGTGCCAAGCAGAAGCGTTGGCGTCCCCTAGGGGATTCGAACCCCTGTACCCACCGTGAAAGGGTGGTGTCCTAGGCCTCTAGACGAAGGGGACAGGACATGCATTTCTTCGTCTTGGTGGAGGTAAGCGGGATCGAACCGCTGACCTCTTGCATGCCATGCAAGCGCTCTCCCAGCTGAGCTATACCCCCATTTCGGTGTTCAACTTGTTGTCCACCAACGAAGAAATGAGATTATGAACATGTTTTTTGCTTTGCGCAAGCTCTTTTTGGAAAAAATGACGGAACAGCTCAAAAAAGTGCGTCTGGAAGGTGCATCAGCCTGCCTGGCTGTATGAAGATACAGTGAAAATGTGTTTGTGAGCGCCGCTGTGTTACATATGCGATATGCGCGCAGAGAGACGCCGGTCGGCGCGGGGCGCCAAGCGGCCAGGCGCGGCATGACGATGCGGCGTTCCGCGACGCGGCGCTGCGCGCTGAAAAGCTATTTTGTTTCGACGCGTTGCAATTCCCGCCTGCTTGCGCGGATCAACGTGCATCTTTTTTCACCCGCCGCCCGAATGTACCGAGGCTTTATTTCAACGCCGCAAACGCTGTATCAAGCGCTTCTTGATAAATGTCCTCAGTGCTGCAATCTATTAATGGTATGCTTCAGCGAGTAACATTTCACCTGCAATAATTACGTTTTGTAGGCCATTCCCAGAGCCTGCATTTTTTATTTAATGGCGCTATGTCAGCTAAGCAGTGCACATCTTCGTCCATGCCTGTCCCTGCGGATGCCCAAAGACGAATCAGTTTGGGCGCTTTGTTGATATGGGTGCTCTTGATCTGGCTGTTGCTGGTTTCGGCCACGGTCACCGTCATCTACAAGCAGAACCAGGCCAAGGCCCAGCTTCAGGCCGGCAGCGCACTGTTGCATCAATTGTCCGACATCAGCTATTCCGTGGCGCTGTCTGCGCCCGACAGCGCCACGCCGTCGAGGCTGCGACGGCTGGACCAGCAGTTCCAGAGCGTGGTGCAGCTGCTCAAGGAAGGCGGCACGGTGGACGGCGTGCGGCTGGAGCCGCTGGACAAGCCGCTCCTGGGCCTGGTCGGGCAGGTCACCAACGAATGGCAGCGCCGCCTGATGCGGCTGGATTTCCCGGCTTCCCCCGATCAGGTGCTGCTGCCGGCCGCCACCCTCAGCGCCGAAGACTCCCTGTTCCGCCACAACACGCAGCAGCTGCTGGATTCCTTCGAGCTGCAGCGCCAGAAGACGCAGGCCCGGCATCGCTGGACGGTGGTAGCGCTGCTGGGCCTGAATATTCTGGTGCTGATCGGTTCATACCTGATGTTTCGCGCTTGGGCGGCCCAGCCCCTGAATCAATTGTCGGCTCAGGCGGGCGCTTTTTTCCGCGGCAATTATCGCGCCAAGAGCACGGCTTCGGGCACGCGTGAAATCAATTATCTGTCGCGGGTCCTGAACTTTTGCGGTTTGCGCATCCAGCAATTGGACGCGCAGCTTTCCATCCAGCAGCGCAATCTTGCACAGGTCAATGCCGCATGCCGCAGCCTCAGCCATAACCCTTTGCTGGGCGTTTACATATCCAGCGAGGGCCGGTTCGATTTCGTCAACAAGAAGCTGGCCGATACGCTGGGATACACGCGCGCCCAGCTGCGCCAGAACCTGACCCTGGCCGATGTCTTCCTGGAACCGCGCTTCCCCTCCTTGTCCGAGGTCGTTCCCAAACGCCACCTGGGCGCCAACAGCGTACGCTACGAGACCCGCGCCGTGCGCCATGACGGCAAGAGCATCGACGTGGAGGTGTGCGAGGTGCCCATACGCCTGGAGGGCCGCGTCACCACGGTGGCGGTGGTCCAGGACATCACCACCCGCGTGCGCAACGAAGTGACGGGGCGGCTGGCGGCCGTGGTCTACGACAACACCTGCGAGGCCATCGTCGTGACGGACCGCTTCGGGCACGTGGTCGACGCCAACCCGGCTTTCAGCCGCATCACAGGCTATGCGCTGGACGAGGTGCGCGGGCGCACCCTGGCCATCCTCAGTTCGGGCCGGCAGGACAAGGAGTTCTACCGCAAGATGTGGCAGGAGATCATCGAGACCGGCCGCTGGCAGGGCGATATCTGGAACCGTCGCAAGAGCGGCGAGGAATACGCGGAACGCCTGACCATCAGTACGGCATGGAATCCCGACGGCACGGTTTATCGCCACATCGGCCTGTTCACGGATATCACCAGCCACAAGAAGCGCGAGGCGCAGATGTGGAAGCAGGCGCACTACGACCACCTGACGGGCCTGCCCAACCGGCAGATGTTCCAGGACAGGCTGCAGCAGGCCATGGAGCAGTCCCAGCGCACCGGCCTGCCATTCGCCCTGATCTTCATGGACCTGGATTTCTTCAAGGACGTGAATGATTCGCTGGGCCACGAGAAGGGCGATGTCCTGCTGCAGGAGGTGGCGCGACGCCTGCAGCAATGCGTACGGGGGCCCGATACCGTGGCGCGCATCGGCGGCGACGAGTTCACGGTGATCATCTCGGACATCAGCGATCCATCCATCGTGGAGCGCACCTGCCGCTGCATGCTGGACACCATCGAGGAACCGTTCCAGCTGGACAACAACTCCATGTCGGTGTCGGCCAGCATCGGCATCACCCTGTATCCGGAGGACGGCGACGACGCCGGCGAACTGCTTAAGAACGCCGACATGGCCATGTACGCGGCCAAGGCCTGCGGCCGCAACCAGTATTGCCGCTTCCTGCCCGCCATGGGCGAGGCCGTCCAGGCGCGCCTGCGCTTCTCGCAGGATCTGCAGAACGCCTTGCATGAGCAGCAGTTCCGCCTTTACTACCAGCCCATCGTCGACCTGGAAACCGGCATGATCTCGCGCGCCGAGGCCCTGATCCGCTGGGAGCACCCGCAGCTGGGCCTGGTGCCGCCGTCGGAATTCATCCCTTTCTCCGAAGATTCCGGGCTGATCGTCGCTATCGGCGAATGGGTCTTCGAGACGGCCGCCCGGGCCGCCATGGAATTGCGGCGCGAGCTGGATCCGGGCTTCCGGGTCAGCTTGAACGTGTCGCCGGCTCAATTCAAGCTTAACGGCTCCTGCGCCCGCGACTGGGTCGAGCACCTGCAGAGCGAAAACATTCCGGGCGATGCGCTGGTGGTGGAGATCACGGAACGGCTGCTTCTGGACGGCCAGGACCAGGCCTTGCAGCAACTGCGTTTCCTGCGCGAATACGGCATGGGCGTGGCGCTGGACGACTTCGGCACGGGCTATTCGTCGCTCTCGCACCTGAAGCGCTTCTCCATCAATGTGCTCAAGATAGACCAGTGCTACATCCGCAACCTGGCCCAGGGCAGCGAGGATCTGGTGCTGACCCAGGCCATGATCGTCATGGCGCAGAAGCTGGGCTTGCGCGTCGTGGCCGAGGGCGTCACCACCTACGAGCAAGTGGAGCTGCTGCATCATGCCGGCTGCGATTACATGCAGGGCTACCTGTGCTCGCCGCCCATCCCGGCTGCGGATTTCGTCCAGTGGTGCAAGGACTGGAACCGCGATCGTGCACAGGACTTCGTGCGCCGCTCGCGCGCTCAGTTCGAAGAGGAGTCCGCCTGAAAAAAAAAGAACAGGCCGGAGCCTGTTCTTTTTTCAGTCTGCGGCGCAGGCCGCGGCGGCCCGCTTTCTCCTTCAGGCCGCCTCGTCCGTTTCGGCCGCCTTGCGCCGGCCCCGCCACAGCAGCAGGATCAGAATCAGTGCGGACCAGGCCAGCACGGGCAGGTTGCCCATGCGCACATAGGGCGTCAGCCCCTGCGTGCCCTGGACTTCCACGTCCAGCACGCCTGGCTTGAGCGGCGGCAGGACGGCGCGGATGCGGCCGCGCGGATCGATGGCGGCCGTCATGCCAGTATTGGTGGCGCGCAGCATGGGCCGGCCTGTTTCCAGGGAACGCATGCGGGAAATCTGCAGGTGCTGGCTGAGCGCCCAGGAATCGCCGAACCAGCCTAGATTGCTCAGGTTCAGCAGCAGGTTGGCGCCGGGGTTGCGGCCGTCGCCGCGAACGGCTTGCAGGATCTCCTCGCCGAAGACGTCTTCGTAGCAGATATTGGGCGCGATGCGACCCTGGTCCAGGCGGAAAGGCGGCTGGGGCAGCGCTCCACGATAGAAGTCGCCCAGCGGGATCTGCATCATGTCCACGAACCAGCGGAAGCCCGGCGGGATGAACTCGCCGAACGGCACCAGGTGATGCTTGTCGTAATAGGGGGCCGCGCTTTGCAGGATGTCCTCGGGACGGGTGTCCGGCCGGATCAGCAGGGCGCTGTTGGTGTACTGGAAATCGCCCTGGGGCTGGCTGCGGTCCATGGGAACGCCCAGGATCACGTCGGCCTGGCGGCGGCGCGCCAGTTCCGTCCAGTCCTGCCAGAAAGCGGGATCCAGGCGGTTCTGCAGGACGGGGATGACGGTCTCGGGCAGCGCGATCAGGCGCGGCGCGTCTTCCGGCGACTTGGCGGGCAGGTCGGCCAGCTCATAGTAGCGCCGTATGCCCTGCTCCATGGACTGGCCGAACTTGTCCGCCTGGTCCACATTGCCCTGGACCAGGCGCACGATGAAGGGTTGGCCGTCGGCCTGCACCCAGGCGACATGAGGCAGGCCTATGCCCACCAGCCCGAGCAGCAGCGCCGCGCCGATGCCGATGGCGGTGGACGGGCTCTGGTTCTTGTCCTTGGAGGCGGCGAACTGGGCGATGGCGGCTGCGCTGAAGGCGGACATCCAGGCCAGCCCATACACGCCCACGACGGGCGCCCAGCCGGCGAACATGCCTTCGGCATGGGCGTAGCCGATGTTCAGCCACGGAAAGCCGGTGAACAGCGTGCCGCGCAGCCATTCGGCCAGGGTCCAGCAACTGGCCCAGGCGGCGGCCAGCAGCAGACGGGCGGGCCAGGAATCGGCCCGCAGGCCGCGTCGCAGGCCCTGCCACAGGGCGGCGGCCAGTCCCAGGAACACGGCCAGGGCGGCGGCCAGCAGCAGCACGGCCAGCGCAGCCAGCCAGGCGGGCATGCCGCCGTACTGGTGCATGCTGATGTACAGCCAGTAGACGCCCACCCCGAAGTGGCCCAGGCCGAACAGCCAGGCGCGTCCGAAGGCCTGGCGCATGCCGGCGGACGCCATGATCTGTGAACTGGCCATGGCCAGCAGGGCGATCTGATAGAAGGGCAGCGTCCAGGCCGGCAGCGGGCCGATGGAGAAGGACAGGGCGTGGAAGCCGCCCAGTGCGATCAGCAGGGCGATGCGCAGGGCCTCTGGCAAGGGCTTGGGATCAGTTGTGCTCAAGATCGGGCTCGGCGGGAACGGCCCGCTGCACGTGCAGCCACAGGGCGCGTTTGGCATCGGCGCGCACCACCGTGATGCTGATGCCGTCCAGCTGGACGACGTCGCCCCGGCGGGGGATGTGGCCCAGCTCGGAAGCGAGCCAGCCGCCCACGGTGTCGAAGTCGTCGTTGGGCAGGGACGTGTGGAAGGCCTCGTTGAAATCCGGGATTTCCGTCAGCGCCATGACCCGCCAGCTGTCCGGGCTGGCCTGGAAGATGGTCTGCTCGGCATCCTCGTCGTATTCGTCCTCGATGTCGCCGACGATCTGTTCCAGCACGTCTTCCATGGTGACCAGGCCGGCGGTGCCGCCATGCTCGTCGATGACCACGGCGATGTGGTTGCGGCTGCTGCGGAATTCGTGCAGCAGCACGTTCAGGCGCTTGGTCTCCGGGATGAAGACGGCCGGCCGGATCAGCGGACGCAGGTCTATGGTCGGGTTGGCGATGGACAGCAGCAGGTCCTTGGCCAGCAGGATGCCGATGATGTTGTCGCGTTCGTTCTCGTAGATGGGGAAGCGGCTGTGCCCCGTTTCGATGATGACGGGCAGCAGCTCGGCCAGGGGCTTGGCGATGTCCAGCATGTCGATCTTGGAGCGCGGCACCATGATGTCCGCGACCGTCTTGCTGGCCATGTCCAGCGTGCCGGCGATCATGGAAAGGGATTCGTCATCGATGACCTGGCGCTCGTGCGCCGAGACAAGCAGGGCCTTGAGGTCTTCTCGGTCTTCTGGCGCGGCGCGCCGGTTGAAGAAGGCACTCAGGCGGGAGATGGGGTTGGTCGAACCGGGTTTGGAAGCGCGCGGTTCAGGGTCGGGGGCAGAATCTGACATTGTCCGAAGGACGAGTTGATGGAAAAGTTAGCATAACCGAAAAATGGACGCAGGACATGGGCTGGAAGGGGCTTGGCCGCGGCGGCCGGCGCCTCTTGCGAGCTAGCGTTCCTGGTAGGGATCGGGAATGCGCAGGCTGGCCAGCACGGCCGTCTCCAGCGCTTCCATGTCCTGCGCCTCGTCTTCGTCGATGTGGTCGTAGCCCAGGGCGTGCAGCGTGCCATGGACCACCAGATGGGCGGCGTGATGCAGCAGGGGCTTGCCCTGCTCGCCGGCCTCGCGTTCGAGCACGGGCAGGCACAGCACGATGTCTCCGTGGACCACGCCTTCCGGATCCTGGCCGTATTCGAAGGTCAGCACGTTGGTGGCGTAGTCTTTCTCGCGGTAGCCCTGGTTCAGGCTGCGGCCTTCCTCGGCATCCACGATGCGCAGGGTGGCCGACAGGCCGCTGAAACGGTCTTCGGGATGGATGCGTTCGCAGGCGATGTCCAGGACGCGCTGCATCCAGCGGCGCAGGCGCCAGCGGGGCAGTGCGGGACAGGCGGCGGCGTACTGGACGCTCAGGGTCAGGTCAGGCATCGCCGGCATTCTCGTAGGCGTCCACGATGCGGGCGACCAGGGGATGGCGCACCACGTCGCGGCTGGTGAACTGGGTGGAGGCGATGCCCTGCACGTCCTTCAGGATGTTGACCGCGTGGGTCAGGCCGCTGCGCTGACCCTTGGGCAAGTCCACCTGGGTGGGGTCGCCGGTGATCACGGCCTTGCTGCCGAAGCCGATGCGCGTCAGGAACATCTTCATCTGTTCGGGCGTGGTGTTCTGGGCCTCGTCCAGGATCACGAAGGCATGGTTGAGCGTGCGCCCGCGCATATAGGCCAGCGGGGCGATCTCGATGGTCTGCTTTTCGAACAGGCGCTGGACTTTCTCCAGGCCCATCAGGTCATAGAGGGCGTCGTAGAGCGGACGCAGGTAGGGGTCCACTTTCTGGGCCAGGTCGCCGGGCAGAAAGCCCAGGCGTTCGCCTGCTTCCACGGCCGGACGGGTCAGGATCAGGCGCTGCACCGATTCGCGCTCCAAGGCGTCGATGGCGCAGGCAACCGCCAGCCAGGTCTTGCCCGTGCCGGCCGGTCCGACGCCGAAGGTGACGTCGTGGTGCAGTATGTTGCGCAGGTAGTCGCGCTGGCGCGGCGTGCGCGGGCGCAGGTCGCGCTTGCTGGTGCGCAGCTGGAAGTCGTCCTGGCCCACCGGAGGCGGTTCCGGAAGGGCGTCCTGCTGGCGTTCTTCGTCACGGCTGCGGCTGGCGCCCAGCTCCACCAGGCCCAATTGGATGTCGTCGATGTTCAGCGCCTGGTGCACGGCGCGGGCGTGGAACCAGGCGATGGCCTTGGCGGCTTCGGCAGCGCGCTCGCCTTCGACGGACACGTGGCTGCCGCGCCGGCGCACCGCGACGCCGTAGGCGATGGCGATCTGCTTGAGGTTTTCGTCCAGCGGCCCGCACAGGTTGGCCAGGTGGGTGTTGTCCCCGTCCAGGCGCAGCGTGGTGGGCATGCGTCGTCGGTTGGCGCTCATGTCAGGCTCCCGTCACGAGTTCCTGCGTGAGGACTTCGCCGCGCAGGGTATTGGTCAGCGCCTGGGTGACGCGCACGTCCACGATCTGGCCGATCAGGCGCTTGCCGCCGGGGAAATTGATGATGCGGTTGTTCTCGGTGCGGCCCATCAGCTCGGATTCGTCCTTGCGCGAGGTGCCTTCGACCAGGATGCGCTGCACGCCGCCCACCATGGCCTGGCTGATGGCCTGCGCCTGTTCGTTGATCAGGGCCTGCAGGCGGTGCAGCCGGTCCAGCTTTTCTTCCTTGGAGGTGGTGTCCTCCAGGTCCGCGGCGGGCGTGCCGGGACGGCGCGAATACACGAAGGAGAAGGACTGGTCGAAGTTGACGTCGCGGATCAGCTTGAGCGTCTTCTGGAAGTCGTCCTCGGTCTCGCCCGGGAAACCCACGATGAAGTCGGAGGACAGCACCATGCCGGGGCGCGCTTCGCGCAGACGGCGCACGATGGACTTGAATTCCAGCGAGGTGTAGCCGCGCTTCATGGCGGCCAGCACGCGATCGCTGCCGGCCTGCACGGGCAGGTGCAGGAAGGGCACCAGCTTGGGCAGCTTGCCGTGGGCCTCGATCAGGCGCGAGGTCATCTCCTTGGGGTGCGAGGTGGTATAGCGGATGCGTTCGATGCCGGGGATCTCGTGCACGTATTCCAGCAGCATGGCGAAGTCCGCGATTTCGCCGGCCACGCCGGTGGGGCCGCGGTAGGCGTTCACGTTCTGGCCCAGCAGGGTGACTTCGCGCACGCCCTGGTCGGCCAGGTCCGCGATCTCCATGAGCACGTCGTCGAAGGGGCGCGAGACTTCGGGGCCGCGGGTGTAAGGCACCACGCAGAAGCTGCAATACTTGCTGCAGCCTTCCATGATGGACACGAAGGCCGAGTAGCCTTCCACGCGGGCCGGCGGCAGGGCGTCGAATTTCTCGATTTCGGGAAAGCTGATGTCCACCTGCGAGCGGCCGCTGTTGCGCCGCTTGACGATGAGTTCGGGCAGGCGGTGCAGGGTCTGGGGGCCGAAGACCACGTCCACGTAGGGGGCGCGGCGGATGATGGTGTCGCCTTCCTGGCTGGCCACGCAGCCGCCCACGCCGATCACCAGGTCCGGGTTGAGGGCCTTCAGGTGTTGCACCCGGCCCAGGTCGGAGAATACTTTTTCCTGCGCCTTCTCGCGCACCGAACAGGTGTTGAACAGGATGATGTCGGCCTCTTCGGGATTGGTGGTCAGTTCCACCGGCCGGTCCTGGTTCAGGATGTCGGCCATTTTCTCGGAGTCGTACTCGTTCATCTGGCAGCCGAAGGTGCGGATGAACAGCTTGCGGACAGGCTTGGCGGCGTTGTCCGCGCTGGCGGGCGTGGGCAGGGTGGTGTCGGTCATGGATGGGGCCGTGACGGGTGTATATCCCGGGGGCGGTTGGAAATGATGAATCGTTCATTATAGCGCCGCCGCCTGCAGGGCGGAAAAAAAGCCCGTGATGCTGCTGCGCAGGCTGGGGGCTGCTTGCTGAGCATGGGGCGTCTTTTTATTGGGCGGTCCGACGGTTAAAAAAGCTACTCAATTGATTTCTGGGGTATTGCAGTACGGGTAGGGCCTTTTTAGGCCAAGCAGGGAAAAATCTCGGTTTTCTTGAGGAGGGCCTGGGCGGGCCGTGAACTCGGAGCGCGGTTCGTCCCCCGGACGAACCGCAAGCGTGCTCCTCGAACAGCACGCCCCTTGCCTCCCGCTCCAGCGTGCTGACAAGGCGAAGTCCCTGACTCGCCCGCCGGCCCGCCCAGGCCCTCCTCAAGAAAACAGCATCGCTTTGCTTGGCCCAAACAGCGCTATGCCAGGGTCATCAAGTCATTAGGCGCAGTGGCCCAAGGCCACGATGCGACAAGATATTCCTTATCGGCAGACACTTTCATCGGCTGGTCGATAAGGTGGCCATTGTGAGCCGTTCAAGCAGTGGGCGAGCCCGTCAGGGCGGGTCAGACGGCTTGCCGCAGTCGGAGGAGCGATCCGGGAGGCAAGCATTCTGCTGTTCGAGCGCGACGCTTATGGCTCGTCCGGGGGACGAGCCATCGCGCGAGTTCAGAATGCGCCCGGAGCGATCCGCCGACTAGGGCACCGGTGCGCAGCACCGGCAAGCCGTCAGCCCAGACGGGCTCGCCCACTGCTTGAACGGCGTTCTCGCAAAGACCTACTCTACTATCGACCAGTCGACCTCTGCCCCGCAAACTGGCGATGAATAAAAAAAAGCCCGGCATGATCATGCCGGGCTTGAGGGAGGCGGAAGGAAGATCAGCCTTCCAGGACTTCGCCGCCTTCGTCCTTCTTGATGGGCTTGACCAGGTCCTCGCGCTTGACGCCCAGCCACATGGAGATGGCGGCGGCCACGAACACGGAGGAGTAGATGCCGAACCAGATGCCGATGGTCAGGGCCAGCGAGAAGTTGTGCAGGGTGGGGCCGCCGAAGAAGAAGATCGACAGCACCATCATCTGGGTGGAGCCGTGGGTGATGATGGTGCGCGAGATGTTCTGCGTGATGGACAGGTCGATGATGTCGGACACGGACATCTTGCGCTGCTTGCGGAAGTTTTCGCGGATACGGTCCATGACCACCACGGATTCGTTCACGGAGTAGCCCAGCACCGCCAGCACGCCAGCCAGCACCGACAGCGAGAATTCCCACTGGAAGAAGGCGAAGAAGCCCAGGATGATGACCACGTCGTGCAGGTTGGCGATGGCGCAGGCCAGCGCCAGCTTCCACTCGAAGCGAAAGCCCAGGTACAGCAGGATGCCCGCGACCACGAAGGCCAGCGCCATCAGGCCGTTGTGCAGCAGTTCCTGGCCCACCTGCGGGCCGACGAATTCGACGCGGCGCAGCTCCACGTCGGCGTGCTGCTGCTTGAGGGCCTGCAGGACCTGGTCGCTTTGCTGGGCCGAGTCCTTCCCGTCCTGCACGGGCAGCCGGATCATGATGTCCTGGGAAGTGCCGAAGTTCTGGACCTGGAAGTCGGAGTAGCCCAGCGACTGGACCGAGCGGCGCACTTCCTCGACCTGCACGGTCTGCTGGTAGTGCACTTCCATAACCGTGCCGCCGGTGAATTCGATCGACAGGTGAAAGCCGCGCAGGACGATGAATACGACCGCCGCGATGAAGGTCAGTAGACTGATCAGGTTCAGCACCAGCGCATGGCGCATGAACGGGATGCTGCGGTGAATACGAAAAAATTCCATGATGCGTTATGCCTGTTGTGGGGCCTGGCCGGCGCGTGCCGGCGCGGGCGCATTACTTGTCCTGTGGTTTCCAGACCTGGCCGATGGAGATCTTCTGCAGGCGGCGCTTGTTGCCGTACCAGAGATTGACCAGGGCGCGCACGCCGACCACGGAGGAGAACATGGAGGTCAGGATGCCGATGCAGTGCACCACCGCGAAGCCGCGGATCGGGCCGGAGCCGAAGGCCAGCAGCGCCACCCCGACGATCAGGCTGGTCAGGTTGGAGTCGAAGATGGTGGCCCAGGCACGGTCAAAGCCCAGGTGGATGGCCTGCTGGGGCGAGGCGCCGTTGCGCAGTTCCTCGCGGATGCGCTCGTTGATCAGCACGTTGGCGTCGATGGCCATGCCCAGCGTCAGCGCGATGGCCGCGATGCCCGGCAGGGTCAGCGTGGCCTGCAGCATGGACAGCACCGCCAGCAGCAGGAGCACGTTGAAGGCCAGGCCTATGGTGGAGAACACCCCCATCAGGTGGTAGTACAGGATGATGAAGATGGCGATGGCGATGAAGCCGTACAGCGTGGCGTCGAAGCCCTGGCGAATGTTGTCCGCGCCCAGGCTCGGGCCTATGGTGCGCTCTTCGATGATGCTCATGGGCGCGGCCAGCGAGCCGGCGCGCAGCAGCAGGGAGATGTCGGCCGCTTCCTGGGCGTTCATGCTGCCGCTGATCTGGACCTGGCCGTTGGGGATTTCGCTGCGGATGACCGGCGCGGTGACCACTTCGCCCACGCCGTTCTCGAACAGGACGATGGCCATGCGCTTGTTGATGTTGTTGCGGGTGACGTCGCGGAAGATGCGCGAGCCCTTGTTGTCCAGGGTCAGGTTGACCGTGGGCTGCTGGGTCTGGTGGTCGCGGCCGGGCTGGGCGTCCTGCAGGTTCTCGCCGGTCAGGATGACCTGGCGGCGCAGCAGCAGGGGCGCGCCGCCGCGCTCGGTATAGCGCTCCAGGCCGAAAGGCACGGTGCCCGCGTTCAGGGCGGCGATGGCGGCCGGGGAGTCCTCCACCATGCGCAGCTCCAGGGTGGCGGTGCGGCCCAGGATTTCCTTGGCCTTGGCCACGTCCTGCACGCCGGGCAGCTGGACCACGATGCGGTCCGCGCCCTGCTGCTGGATGACGGGCTCGGCCACGCCCAGCTCGTTGATCCGGTTGTGCAGGGTGGTGATGTTCTGTTTCAGGGCGTTGCTCTGGACCTGGATGACGGCGGCCTCGGACAGGCGGCCGGTCAGGCCGGTGGGGCCGGCATTGGTGAAGACCAGGTCGGGCATGCCGCGGCGCAGTTCCAGCTGGGCGGCGTCGCGATCCTGCTCGGAGGCGAAGGTGAGGCGCAGGGACTGGCCTTCGCGCTCGATGCCGCCGACCGCCGTCTTGGCTTCGCGCAGCACGCTGCGGGCGTCGGCCACCATGGAATCGTAGCGGGCGGTCAGCGCGCCCTGCATGTCCACCTGCAGCAGGAAGTGCACGCCGCCGCGCAGGTCCAGGCCCAGGTACATGGGATGTGCGCCCAGGGCCGTCAGCCAGGAGGGCGAGGCGGGCAGCAGGTTCAGGGCGACGGTGTAGTCGGGGGCGGAGGCGTCCTTGTTGAGCTCGCGCTCGATCAGGTCCTTGGCCTTGAGCTGGGTGTCGGTGGATTCGAAACGGACGCGCGCGGTGGCGCTGGGGCCGTTCTGTTCAAAATACGAACCCGTCGTGGGAATATTGTTGCGCTTGAGCAGCTCGTCGATCTGGCTCAGCAGGCTGGAGTCGACCCGTACGGTGGATTTGGCGCTGGAGACCTGGACGGCAGGCGATTCGCCAAAGAAGTTGGGCAGCGTATAGAGCAGGCCGATCGCGAGGGCCACCAATACGATGAGATATTTCCAGATGGGGTAACGATTCATGGGGTATCTACGGCGGGTGCAGAAATGGCAACCCCGGACCTGGGTCCGGGGTCGGGGGCATTACAGCGACTTGATGGTGCCCTTGGGCAGCACGGTCGTCACGGCCACGCGCTGGACCAGGATCTCGACGGGCTTGTCGGCCAGGTTGGCCACTTCGATGGTCAGGTAGTTGTCGTGCACCTTGCTGACCTTGCCCAGCAGGCCGCCGGAGGTGATGACCTCGTCGCCCTTGGACAGGCCGGCGACCAGGTTGCGATGTTCTTTCTGACGCTTCATCTGGGGGCGGATCATCAGGAAATACAGCACGACGAACATCAGAATGATGGGCAGCATGCCCATCAGGGCGTTTTCGCCGCCGGCGGCCGCCTGTGCTGGAATGAGAGTCAAGATGTCAACTGCGGACATGGAGGGCTCCTGAGTATTTTTAATGTGGGTTGTAAAAACTAACTCTGTATTGTAGCGGTAGTTTGTTGCAGGAACTCAAGACGGCCTCCATCGATGCCATGCGCCCGGTTCTGGTGGAACTGTTCGCGCCAGGCTTCGAACCGTTTCTGCTCGATGGCCTCGCGCATCTCTTTCATGATCTGCAGGTAGAAATGCAGATTGTGGATGGTGTTCAGGCGCGCGCCGGTGATCTCGTTGGCGCGTTGCAGGTGGTGCAGGTAGGCGCGCGAGAAGTTCATGCAGGTGTGGCAGCGACAGCCCTCGTCCAGGGGGCGGGTGTCGTCGCGATAGCGGGCGTTGCGGATCTTGATGTCGCCGTAGCGGGTGAACAGCCAGCCGTTGCGGGCGTTGCGGGTGGGCATGACGCAGTCGAACATGTCCACGCCCCGGCTGACGCCTTCCACCAGGTCCTCGGGCGTGCCCACGCCCATCAGGTAGCGCGGCGCCTGCGCGGGCAGGCGCGGGGTCGTGTGCGCCAGGATGCGCATCATCTCTTCTTTGGGCTCGCCCACGGACAGGCCGCCGATGGCATAGCCTTCGAAGCCGATGTCGGTCAGGCCGGCCAGGGATTCGTCGCGCAGGTCTTCGAACATGCCGCCCTGCACGATGCCGAACAAGGCGTTGGGGTTGCCCAGGCGCTTGAATTCCTCGCGCGAGCGGCGCGCCCAGCGCAGCGACATGCGCATGGACGTGGCGGCCTCGGCGTGCGTGGCGGGCCGGTCCTCGATCAGGTAGGGCGTGCACTCGTCGAACACCATGGCGATGTCCGAATTGAGCGAATACTGGATGCGCATGGATTCTTCGGGCGTGAGGAACAGGCGCTCGCCGGTGATGGGGGAGGCGAACTTGACGCCTTCCTCGGTGATCTTGCGCATGCCTTTCAGGCTGAACACCTGGAAGCCGCCCGAGTCGGTCAGGATGGGCTTGTCCCAGCCCATGAAGCCGTGCAGGCCGCCGAAGCGGTCCAGCACCTGCGTGCCGGGCCGCAGCCACAGGTGGAAGGTGTTGCCCAGGATGATCTGGGCGCCGTTGTCCTTGAGCTCGTGCGGCATCATGGCCTTGACGCTGCCATAGGTGCCGACCGGCATGAAGATGGGCGTCTGCACGACGCCGTGGTTCAGGGTGAGCTGGCCGCGGCGCGCGGCGCCGTCGGTGCTCAGCAGGTCAAACTTCAGTCCGCTCATGGGATGGGGGCTCGATGAACATGGCATCGCCGTAGCTGAAGAAGCGATACCGGGATTGGACGGCGTGCCGGTAGGCACGTTGTATGGGTTCCATGCCGGCCAGCGCCGACACCAGCATCAGCAGGGTGGACTGGGGCAGGTGGAAATTGGTGATCAAGGCGTCGACCCACTGATACTGGTAGCCGGGCGTGATGAACAGGCGCGTGTCGCCTTCGATGCTGCCGTCCGGGCACAGGTGGCTGTTGCTTTCCTCCCGGCGGGCCGCCGATTCCAGCGAGCGCACGCTGGTGGTGCCCACGGCGATCACGCGGCCTCCCGCGGCGCGGGCGGCCCGGATCTTTTCCAGGGTCTGCGCCGGCACGCGATAGCGTTCGGCATGCATGACGTGTTCGCTGATCTTGTCCACGCGCACGGGCTGGAAGGTGCCGGCGCCCACGTGCAGGGTGACGAAGGCCTGTTCCACGCCCTGTTCGCGCAGCAGCGCGAGCATGTCGTCGGTGAAGTGCAGCCCGGCCGTGGGCGCGGCCACGGCGCCGGGGTGGCGGGCATAGACGGTCTGGTAGCGGGATTCGTCCTGTTCGTCGGCCTGGTGGGTGATGTAGGGCGGCAGGGGGGTGGCGCCGTACTGCTCCAGCATGTCGAGCACGGGTTCGTGAAAGCGCAGGGCGAACAGGGCGCCTTCGCGCCCCGTGCAGTCGGCCAGCACGCGTCCATCGGCCAGCTCCAGCAGGACGCCGGCCTTGGGCGACTTGCTGGCGCGGATGTGGGTCAGGGCGGTGTCCGGGCCGGTGACGCGCTCGATCAGCACCTCGACCTTGCCGCCGCTGCTTTTGCGGCCGTGCAGGCGCGCCTTGATGACGCGGGTGTCGTTGAAGACCAGCAGGTCGCCGCGGCGCAGCAGGCCGGGCAGATCGGTGAAGCGCAGATCGTGCAGCCGGCCGGCGCCGTCCAGGCGCAGCAGGCGGCTGTCCTGGCGCTGGGCGGCGGGGCTCTGGGCGATCAGCTCGGGAGGCAGTTCATAGTCGAACTGCGAGATATCAAGAGAGGGATCGATGCTCATGGTGTGCAATGAAGGTCCGGGCGCGGGATGGCCGGACCCGATATAAGCCGACCATTTTAACGCTTTGTCCCCGGATTACCGAAGTCGCCGTTTCCTCGCTGTTTTTCTTTCGGTATGCTTGGGGCTTTCCAGAACGAACTGACGGAGACGCGTGCATGACGGCCCTGATGGCAAAGCCTGTTTTGAACCGCTGCAAACAGTTGGCGCTCGCCGCGCTGCTGGCGGCGCAAGGGGCCACGCTCGCCCTGGCGCAGGCCTTGCCGCCCGAACTGGCCACGGTCTGGGGCGCCAGCCGCCTGCCGCAATCGGCCTTGTCCATCGTGGTGGATGAGGCCGACGGCGCGCGCCTGATCGGCGTCAATGCCCAGGAGCCGCGCAACCCGGCCTCGGTCATGAAGCTGGTCAGCACCTGGGCGGGCCTGTCGGCCCTGGGGCCGGAATATACCTGGCGCACCACTTTGATGGCGCAGGGCGGCTTGCAGGTCGATGAGCAGGGCACGTTGAAGGGACCTCTGTATATCAAGGCCGGCGGCGATCCATTCCTGACCGTGCCGGAGTTGTGGGACATGCTGCGCGAGCTGCGGCTGCGCGGCGTGAAGAATCTGACCGAGGTCGTCGTCGATCGTTCCATCTTCGGCAACGTCACCATCAATCCGGGCGATTTCGACAACGCGGGAGACCGGCCCTACAACGCCAGTCCCGACGCCATGATGGTCGGGCTGGGGGCGTCCCGCCTGGTCTTCCAGCCCGACGCCCAGGCGCGCAAGTGGGTCGCCATCGTCGATCCCCCGCTGCCCGGCGTGCGCGTGCAGGGCGAGGTGGAGTGGTCCACGGCGGTCTGCCCCGGTTCGCCGGTGGTGGGCACGCAGGTCGCCCACGAGGGGCGCGACATCGTCATCCGCGTCAGCGGCAAGGCGGCGGCTTCCTGCGGCGAGTTCAGCGTCTATCGCCTGGTGCATTCGCAGACCGAATTCTTCGACAAGCTGTTTCGCTCCCTGTGGCGCGACCTGGGCGGCACGCTGGCGCGCGACATCCGGACCGGCCGCGTGCCGGGCAATGCCCAGGCCATCACCTGGCACGATTCGCGCTCGCTCTCGGACCTGATCCGCATCATCAACAAGCAGAGCAACAATGTCATGGCGCGCACCATCTTGCTGACGGTGGGCGCCGAGACCAGCGGCCAGGGCGCCACGGTGGCCAGCGGCGAGCGCGCCGTCATGTCCATTCTCGCCCGCCAGGGCGTGGACACCCGCGGCTGGGTCGTGGACAACGGTTCGGGACTGTCGCGCAACGGGCGCGTCACCGCCGGCGGCATGGCCGACATGCTCAAGGTCGCCTGGCGCTCCAACTGGATGCCCGAATACATTTCCTCCTTCGCCATTTCGGGCGTGGATGGCACGGTGCGCGGACGCCTGCGCGATGACGAAGTCCAGGGCCGCGCCCACCTCAAGACAGGCACGCTGCGCGACAGCCGCGCCCTGGCCGGCTACGTGCTGGGCGCCAGTGGAAAGCGGTATATTGTCGTCATGATGGTCAACGACGAGCGCTCCGCCGCGGCCCGGCCCTTTTTCGACGCCGTGGTGAAGTGGCTGGCCGTGCGCTGATCCCCGCTTTATCCGGGTCCGGTTCCTCCGGACCCCGTTTTTCTATTTGTACCTCTATTTAGCAGGCAACCATGCCCATACACGAAATACGCCACCCTCTGATCCGCCACAAGCTGGGCTTGATGCGCAAGGCGGACCTGAGCACCAAGAACTTTCGCGAGATGTCCCAGGAGATCGCCTCGCTGCTGACCTACGAGGCCTGCAAGGACCTGCCCTTGGAGCCCACCACCATCGAAGGCTGGTGCGGCGAGGTGGAAGTGGAGAAGCTGGCGGGCAAGAAAGTCACGGTGGTGCCCATCCTGCGCGCCGGCATAGGCATGCTGGACGGCGTGTTGAACCTGATTCCCGGCGCCAAGGTCAGCGTGATCGGCATCGCGCGCAACGAGGAGACCCTGCAGGCCCAGACCTACCTGGAGCGCCTGGTGGGCGCCCTGGACCAGCGCCTGGCCCTGATCGTCGATCCCATGCTGGCCACCGGCGGCTCCATGGTGGCCACCATCGACCTGCTCAAGAAGGCCGGCTGCAAGAACATCCGCGCCCTGGTGCTGGTGGCGGCGCCCGAAGGCATCGCCACTCTTGAAAAACATCACCCCGACGTGCATATCTATACGGCATCCATAGACAGCCACCTGGACGAGAGCGGTTACATCGTTCCGGGCCTGGGCGATGCGGGCGACCGCATCTTCGGGACGCGCCAGAAGGTCTGACCCATATCCTTGAACCAGAAGCTGTCGCGGTTTTTTACATTCCCTTGCCAGGGCGCGGCCCGACCTCCGCGATAAATAGGGTAGGATGAACTGTGATTCCTTGGAGTAAACGGAAGATCATGAAACTGCCAGTCTGGTCTGCTTTGCCGTTCCTGTTGCTGCTGGGCCTGGGCACCGCCCGGGCCGGCCTGTGCGACGTCCCTTTCATGCGCGACGGCGGGCAGGTGCAGCTGACCGGCTCGGGTTTTCTTGCCATGGGCGCCGACCTGGCGTTCTCGGACGTCACCAAATCCGGCGGCGATCATTGCAGCGCGCGGGTGCGCGGCCAGGCCAGCGTGGCGCTGGCGGGCCTGCCGGCCAGCAAGCCGAACATCGACTACGTCATGACGGTGCGCGATGGACGCGCCAGCTTTCAGCGCGACGACGGACGCGGCGGGCTGGAGCCGGTCAAGGGTTCGTTCGACCTGCGCCTGGTGGGTCTGTTCTCCTATGATCGCAATGCGCTGCGTGAGGGCCAGACCTTCCCGCGCCAGGATTTCCAGATCCAGCTGGACAAGCGCGCCCAGACCAATCCTCTGCGCATCCACACCGGCACCAAGACGGTAGGCGCGGCGCAGACCATAGAAACCGCGCTGGGCCGCCATGAATGCTGGCCCATACGTTACCAGCGCGAGATCGAACCCACGCAGGCCAGTTTCAGCGGCATCAGCCTGCCCTTGCCCGGCGTCAATGCCCAGGTCACGGACTGGTATTGCCCCGAGGTGCAGATGGTCATGAAGCAGGAAAGCGTGCAGAACGGCGTTGCGTCCCTTGTGGACGTGACGCAATTGAAGTAAACCTGTACAACAGGTGAGGTCGCTGCCCATTGAATGGCGCCGTCCCCCGGCTGCAGGGCCATGGGCGGCGAACAGTACCAATCCGGCGCCCAGCCGCGCCACCAACTTGGCGATGCGCTCGCAACGTGCATCCCTTTCAACCAGAAGGAGCTGTATATGGCAACCAAGAAAAGTGTGGAAACCAGCGAAAATTTCATCGCCGAGGTCAAGGCAAGCCTGGACGAGGCCGAGAAGCTCCTGCGCGAAGCGGCCGACGCAACCGGCGACAAGGCCGGCGAACTGCGCGAGAAGGCCTTGCGCTCGCTGCGCTTGACGCGCGACTCTCTGCATGACGCCCAGGAAGCCGTGGTGGAGCGCAGCGTGCGCGCCGCCAAGGCCACCGACCATTACGTGCACGACAACCCCTGGCAGGCCATCGGCATTGCCGGCGTGGTCGGCCTGATGTTCGGCATGCTCATGTGCCGCCGTTGATCCGTCCACGCCTTGCGCCGCGCGGCCGCGGGCCTGCGTGGCGCATACCGGTCCTGCCGACCGGCGCCCCGCGGCGCCGGTCGGCAGCCTTGAACAGGTTCTTATACCAATCTGGCGGCCGTCATTGCTTGCAATGAAAGGACGCCGTGGAGCAGGGACATATTATGGCGCTTCGGCAATCCGTCAGTGAACTGGGCTCGACCTTGGTGTCGTCGGCCCGCACCCGTCTCGAACTGTTCGCGCTGGAAGCAGGGCAGCAAAAGGCCAGTCTGATTTCCTTGCTGAGCATGCTGTTTGGCGCATTGCTGTTCTCCACCCTGGCCGTGCTGGTCTTCAGCCTGCTGCTGGCCTTGTATTTCTGGCCGACCGACTATCGGTATGTGGCACTGGGCATCCTGGTGGTGGTCTATGCCGTCCTGGGCGTGGGACTGTTTCTGGCCGTGCGTCGGCGACTGACCACCGGCCCCATTCCATTTGCCGCCACCTTGGACGAACTGCGCCGTGACGCCGCGTTTCTGGAGCGCCTGGGCGATAAAGCGGGAGAACGGGAATGAGTGCGAAAGAGAGCATGAGCTCGCAGGAGCGGGCCATCCGTATTGAATTGCTGCGCGCTCGGGCCGCACTGGAGCGCCAGGCCCTGTCGCAACAGATCCACGCGCTGGGCGACGATCTGCGCCCCGGCAATCTGCTGCGCAGCATGGCGCCGTCCGGACACAGCATGGGCGGCCTGCTGAGCAGCGCTCTGACCCTGACTCGCCGCTATCCCTTGTTGCTGAGCAGCGCCTCGGCCCTGCTCAGCAGCCTGGGCGGACGCTGGGTGCGCCTGGGCGCCCTGGCCCTGACGGGCTGGAAGCTGTACAGCTCCGCTGTGGACCACCAGCGCAAGAAGCGCGAAAGCGTGCTGGTGCCGGTGCGGCGCGATCGGGGCGGCGATTCCAGATAAGCCTGAGGTCTCGTTCTCTGGAAGTCCTTTCTCCGCCTTGCTGACGCCTGCTAAGCTTATATTCCAATTTCATTCTGGAAATAAGATGATCAGGAGACGTAGGCCGCCATGCAAGTGCCATTACTGAATGCCTTGAAGACCTTTACGGTATCAGCACAGAGGTTGAACTTCACCAAGGCGGCAGAAGACCTGCTGGTCTCTCCTTCGGCGGTCAGTCACCAGATCAAGGTTCTGGAAGAGTATTTGGGATGCAAGCTGTTCTTGCGTAAAAACCGGTCACTGGAGCTGACGGAGCAGGGGCAGTTCTTGTTTGATCGTCTGCAACGGCCGTTCTATGAAATCAACCAGGCCTTGAGCGAGTTGCGCATGCCGCATGGCAAGAGCCGCATCAACCTGTCCTTGCGGCCTTTTGTTTCGAGCATGTGGTTTACCCGGCGGTTGCACGACTTCTGGCTCAAGCATCCTGATATTGAAATCAACCTGCTGCATCGTCTGCAAGCGCCTGATTTTTTCAGAGACAACATCAACTTTGCCATCGTCTGGGGCAAGCAGGGCGACTGGCCGCATTTGAACACCTTGCGCATCATCCCCGGTAATCTCACGCCGGTCTGCGCGCCGTCCTATCTGAAGGCGCATGGCGACATCAAATCCGCAGCCGATTTGAACCAGCATGTTCTGATTCATGAAGAAAACCATGTGTGCTGGCAGCAATGGCTGCACAAGGCCGCGGGTCAGGAGCTGACAGCCAAAAAAAGCTTCCATATCGATGACACCAATGTACGCATGAACGCCGTGCTGAACGGTCAGGGAGTGATGCTGGGCTGCCCGGCTTTGCTGCAGCCCCTGATCGAGAAGCAGGAAATCATCCAGCTGTTTGATGTGTACCTGGATGAGTATGCGTACTTTCTGGCTTATCCCATGCAAGCCAATTTAAGCAGCCAGGAACAGGAATTCATCGACTGGGTGGCGTCCATCGCCATTCAGTAACACCTACTGCTTAGCCGCCTTGCCTTGTCTGAAATGCCTGCGAATTCGCAGGCATTTTTTTTGCATCCCGGCTTTTGCCGGACGGAACAAGCCGATGGTTTGGCTCGGACCTCAAAAAAAACTCATCCATCAGTCAAATTTGCTCAATTTTCAAGAATGGCTCCCTGCCGCATGATTGGCCTGACCTGACAACCAGCCATTGATGGCGCTCATGCCAATCAGAGGAGACATCGAGATGAACACAGCCCTACGCTCGCCGATTGATATTGAAGAATTCGACCGAAGCTACTTCCAGCAGGAAACCGATGAGGTTCTTGCCTTGCCCCCGGAGTGCTTCACATCGGAAGCGTTCTTTGAGTTTGAACTGAATGCGGTCTGGAAGAAGCAGTGGTTCTGCGTCGGTCGCGCCACTGATATTCCCGACGCCGGGGACTTTTTCACGTTCGATGTCGGTAATGACGCGCTGTTCGCCATCCGCACCCGTGACGGCGGGATCAATGTGCTCTCGAATGTCTGCCGTCATCGCAATATGCTGTTGCTGGAAGGGACAGGCAATGTGCGCCGCATCAGTTGTCCCTTGCACGCCTGGGTGTACAACATGGACGGTGAGCTGGTGTCCGCCCCGGGCCTGACCGATGCCGGCGCCGACTTCGATCCCAAGAGCGTCTGTCTGCCCAAAATCCGTGCAGAAGTCTGGGAAGGCTTCATCTTCATCAATTACGACTCCTTGGCCCCGGCATTGCATACCCGTCTGGGCAAACTGGGCGAACAGCTGGCGAACTACCGGATGTCCGAACTGAAGTCTTCAGAGCCGCTGAAGATGGAAAGCTTCGACTGGAACTGGAAGATCTTCAACGACGAGTGCTACCACTGCAGCTTTCTGCATGCGTCGTCGTGGGGCGGCATGTACGAAACCAATCCGGACCGCGTGGATGAAAGCGCCGTCTTCAACGACGTATCCAACGGCATCGTGTCCTACAACCTGATCTCCACCCACAAGGACGCGGCTCCTACCCATACCGGCTCCATCCTGCAGCCTCCCATGGCGTTTCTGACTGATCAGGAGCGTACCCGGCTTTCATACGTGACGGTTGCGCCGAACCTGCTGCTGGTCGCCATGCCGGACAAGGTCAAGTATTTCATGTGGTTGCCCAAAAGCGCCAAGCAGTCCACCTACGGCGTGTCCTGGATGTATCCGCAATCCACTCTGGAACGTGATGATCACAAGGAAAAATTCGACCAGGAACATGACGATCTGTACCCGGTGATGATCGAGGATCTCTTCGCATGGCGTCGTTCTCACATGGGCATGCAATCGAATTTTGCATCCCGGGGCCGTCTGACCAACGAAGAGCTAGTCATCAAGCGCCTGCAGAACTGGCTGATTGAACTGTACCGTGCTGAAGACCGTCGCGCCGACGAGGAAAGCCGAGTCCTGCCTATCAGAGCGATTGCATAAAAGAGCAGGAGCAGCATCATGCAGCAAACATTGCAAACACGCGTGCTGAAAAAAACCAGGCTGTCGGATCGGGTCGTGGGCCTGACGCTTGGCCTGCCGAATGGCGCCGAATTTCCCGTCTGGGAACCGGGGGCGCATATTGAACTGGAGCTGGCTGTTTCCAAGACAGAGTCGCTTTATCGTCAATATTCGCTTTGTGGCCAACAGGCCAATACCCGTGAATGGCAAATAGCCGTTCTGAAGGAAGAGGCCGGTCGTGGCGGCTCTGCGTATATCCATGAGGTGCTGCAGGAAGGTGATGCATTGGCCGTCAGCATTCCGAAAAATCACTTTCCCTTTGCTGCCAACAAAAAGTGTTTCTTTATTGCCGGCGGCATCGGCATCACCCCCATCGTGCCCATGGTCCAGGCCGCTGCGGCAGCGGGCCTGGACTGGAGCTTGCTGTATCTGGCAAGGAACGCTGCTGATTTCATCTTTCTGCAAGAGCTGCAACAGGTGGATGGCTCACGCATTACAACGCATGCCTCCAACCAAGATGGCCTGTTTGATCTGCAGCGTGTCTTGCAGGCGCTGGACGAGCAGACCGTCGTGTATTCCTGCGGCCCGCAAGCCTTGCTCAACGCCTTGGAAAGCTACCGACAGGAACAGGCGGATATTGGCTGGCAGCTGGTACTGGAGCGGTTTTCTGTCGAAACCGGCGCCGGTCTGCTCGAAGGCAACAGCTTTACCGTGACACTGCGGAAATCGGGCAAAAGCATCACCGTGGCGGGCGATGAAACCATCCTGGCGGCCTTGAGGCGTGAAGGAGTACGGGTCAAGTGCTCATGCCGGAACGGCACGTGCGGAACCTGCGAAACCGTTGTGATTTCAGGTCTGCCCGAGCACCGGGACTTCGTGCTGTCCAAAGAAGAACGGCAGTCGAATGAAACCATGATGATATGCGTCTCGCGCGCCTTGTCAGACGAACTGGTTTTGGATCTATAACAATAAACAGGAGAAAACACCATGAAGAAAGTGGTGGTAACAGGCGGCTCGGGCCGCGTAGGGTCGTACGTGGTGCAGCAGCTGATGCAGACCATGGACGTGGTGGTGGCGGACTTGAAGCCCAGCCAGCACCCGGTATCGTTCATTCAAACCGACGTGATGGACCTGGAGGCGGTACGCGCAGCGACCAAAGGCGCGGATGCCGTCATTCATCTGGCTGCAATTGACTTCGACTGGAAGGCGGCCGAAGAGCAATACATCAATGTCAATGTGCGCGGTACATGGCATGTGCTGCAGGCTTGTCGTGAGAATGGCGTGAAAAAAGTGGTGCTGTGCTCCAGTATTTCCGCCTGCGGCCTGTCGGAAATGCGCGCCGACTGGAAGCCCCAGTACCTGCCGGTTGACGAGGCCCATGAAAACAAGCCTTACCAGGCTTACAGCGTCAGCAAAATCGTGATGGAGCAGATGGCAAAAAGCTTTAGCGACGCCACCGATATGGAAGTCATCTGCCTGCGTCCGCTGGCCGTTGTATTGCCGGAGACCATCGCCGAATACATCCAGTTTGTGGATGGCCCGGGCCGCAACTGGCTGTTCTATTACATCTGGGCGGCCGATCTGGCGCGTGCTTTCGAGGCCGCGGTCAATGTCCAGGGCTTGCGCTATGGTGTGTTCTTCATCAGCGCCGACGACACCTCGCATCCTTTGGCGACCACCGAGTGGTATCAGCGCATCATCGGCCCCGTCCCTGAAATCAAGAATCCTCGCTGGTACCAAAACAATCCGCGCGCTTCCATCTTCAGCAGCAGCGCCGCCAAGGAAATCCTGGGCTGGCAGCCCAGCACGGATTTCAAGCAATTACGTGAAGAATATGCGGCGGCGAAAGACCTTGCTTGACAGCGCCAACGTGAAGCCTAGCAATGATCGAAAACTTGAACACGGAGACTGGCCATGACCGGTATTAAAACAGGCACTTTGGACTGGACGGGCGACAACCCATTTATTTACTTGAAAACCGATCCTGATCAGGAATGGTCTTCCTTGTCTTTGTATTTCCGTATCGCCAGTTCGGAATACGGCAGCGGCCAGGCCATTCTGGTGCTGGACAAGCCTTACGAAGAGGGGGACGACAGCGACACCCGTTTGCTTGTCACCAACAACCAGCCCCTGGCCGAGTATCTGGTCCGCGACTTCGTGCGCCATTTCGGTCTGTTTCGCAAAGCGGTTGCGCTGGACAAATTGAAGATTCTCAGCGACGGAGTGTTTCATACGGTCAATCGCTTCCCCGAGCTCGTGACAGAGGCGGCGGAATCTGCCAGCGCCAATCTGAAAATAGAACTGCAATGGCATCAGATGACGCAGCAGGCCATCTGCGTGGACCTGCCGCAAAGCCAGACCCAGACCCAGAAGCATGAAATGATGTGCGTGTTCCACCCCGCGCAGCAGGCCCGGGTTCTGGTCAATGGCACTCCTTTGGCGGGCACCACGATCGAACGGGACTTCAATGGCGCGCGGGCGCAATCCGCCAGCCTGGCGAACAGTGAAACCTGGGTACGCGTGGCGTAAGGGGGCGAGATGGCTCAGCATGTGGATAAGAGCGCGCCAGCAGTCATGCCGTTCTGGACGGGAGTCAGACCGCTGCAACACCTTCTGCCGTCACAAGGCCGCCTGGTTCTGCATGCCGGGCCTCCTTTTCGTGATGCCCGGGAAATGCCTGCCGCCATACGTAACTCGGTGCTGGTCGGCATTCTGTATGAAGGCTGGGCATCCAGCAAGGCAGAGGCCCGGGCATTGTTGGATGAGGGAGGCGTGCAACTGGCGCCTGCACAGGATTACGGGGTCGTGGTGCCGCTGGCTGGAGTGGCCACTCCTTCCATGTACCTGATAGAAGTCAGCGATGGCAATCGGCCTGAGAACAAAAAATACTCGGTGCTGAATGAGGGGATGAAGTGGTGCACGCGCCTTGGCATTTTTGCCGATGAAATGGTGCCGCATCTGCGCTGGCTGCATCAGGACCTGGGGGCAGGACTGGCTGCCCGCTTCGAGGGCAGCGTGGACCTGTCCCCCATTCTGCAGGCCTCGCTACTCAATGGCGACGATGGCCATGCCCGCACCATGCATGCCTCTCGTTTGCTGGCTGACATTATTGTCTCGTGGGGCATTAATGACGAACACAGCAAGACCTTTCTTTACGGCGCGCCGGCATGGGCGCTGAACTACTGGATGGCGGCCAGCGCACTGATTTTGGCCACGCAGGAACAAGCCGAGGGCAGTGATCGGATTGTCAAGGTGGGCGGCAACGGGCTGCGTTTCGGTTTGCAATTGGCAAGCTCGAAGACCTGGCTGGTGGTGGATGCTCCGGCCATAGCCGGCAATAAAGATCCGGGCAATGAGCAGGCGGAAGCACTGGGCACATTAGGCGACAGCGCCGTGGTGGATTTTGTCGGGCTGGGGGGCCAGTGCCTGGACCTGGCCAGCTTGAGTGCCCAGAACCTGCAGGCTTTCCTGCCTGCTGATTACCTGAGCCGTCAACGCCGTTTTTTGTGCACCAGACTCCCATTTCTGGCTGGTCGCGCGGGCATCACCGATTTCAGCCATGTGATGGCCAGCGGCACGGGGCCCCTGGTGTTGCTGGGCATGATTGACGGAGCGGGGGAACGGGGGCGCATCGGCGGCGGCGTGGCGACTGTGGACGCCCAATTGTTGCGAACGCTTAGGGAGTGGCAGAGTGAAACGACAGTGGTTTAAGCAGCCTTTGCATCAATTGCTGCATGCGCTTCATACGGGGGAAGCAGGGCTGCCGGAGATTGCGGCTTCTTTCTATGAGCGCATTGCGACACGCGATGAAAAAATTGGCGCCTGGCAATATCTGATTGATCAGGAAGATTATCTGGCAGAGTACGAGAGCCGCAGGGAGTTTTACAGGGCATCGCCCTTGATGGGCCTGCCATTTGCGGTCAAGGACGTCATTGATACGGCCGGTATCCCCACCACCATGGGCTCTGTCATTCATCAGGATCGCATTCCTGACATGGACGCCTCTTGTGTCACTGCGATGAAAGCGGCAGGCGGCATTTTGATGGGCAAAACCGTCACGACTGAATTCGCCTATTTTCAGGCAGGCAAGACGAACAACCCTCATGACCCGGAGCGCACGCCAGGAGGTTCGTCCAGCGGCTCGGCTGCCGCTGTCGCTGATTACATGGTGCCTGTCGCTTTCGGCACCCAGACCGCTGCATCCGTGATCAGGCCTGCCTCCTACTGTGGTTGTATTGCTTATGTGGGCAGCAAGAACGAGTTCTCCCTGCGCAATATTCAGCCCTTGGCTCAATCGCTGGACTCGCTGGGCATCCTCGGCAACGATGTACTCGATATCATACTGGTACGGAATATATTGCTGCACAAATCTTTGAGCCTCGCCTTGCCAGGCAAGCACAGGTCCTGCGTTTTCGGTATTTTCTCCGGTGAGATCCTGGGCGCTGTGCAAGACAAGATGCTGGAGACGCTGTATGGCTGCCGGAAGGAGCTGTTGGAGCAGGGGCATCAGTGCATCGATTTTCCCTTGCCGCAGGCCATTGCCGAGCTAACTGCATTGCATGGCCAGATCATGTCCTATGAGGTGGCCCGCAACTTGATCCATGAGCAACAGCAGCCTGAAGCCTTGAGTACTCATATGCAGGATTTGATAAGCAGCGGCCTGGCTTTGCCATACCAGGATTACATTGCCGCCTTGCAAAGAGCCGATGCGATCAAGCACACGCTGCTGCAATGGTTTGACAGCAATGATGTCGATTTCATTCTTGCTCCTGCTGCATCAGGTGTTGCACCTTATAAAAGCGAAGGCACGGGAGCGCCTTTCATGAGTCGAGCCTGGCAGCTTGTGGGCCTGCCTGTGGTGTCCTTGCCTTTGGGGTATTACCAGAAAATGCCCATGGGCCTGCAACTGATAGGCAAGCCGCATCAGGACGATGCCCTGCTGCTGCAGGCCAGGCAGTTGCAGCAAAGGTTCTTGCATGCGGGCGCTGTACTTGCCGTGTGACTTGCCGCTTTTTCCACTTTGCGTCCTGTCTTTACAGGACGTTTTTTTATTCAAGCCGTTTTTTCTAAAGCTTGTGCAGAAAGTACTTTTCAAACAGCCATTTCAGGCCGTACAGTGCAGCAAAAACAAGGGCGACAATTGCCAGAAAATCAGCGCTGAACACGCTTTGCTGCTTATGGGGCAGCTCCAGATACACATGTTCATCCGCAGGCCGCGCATAGGTCATGGGGATGGCTGCCTTGGGCAGGTCTGCCTGCAAAATGATGTATCTGCCGTCATGGGCCGCCTGCAATAACAGCGTGTCCACCTTGATGGGGGGCGGGCTGTGCTCCCGATCGGTATTGCACAGATGCTTGGCGCCTGCTGCCCAGTTGTCATTGTCTGCAGGACAGTAGGCGTTGATGGTGTGACCATTGCTGAAATGAACATTCAGCCATCCTTCGGAACGCGAGGCGACATCGCTGCTTACCGTTACGTCAGTCAGGCTTATGGTGGTCATGGTGCTTATCCCTTTGGCAGGTTCAACGTCGTCCTTCAGTCTGCTGTAGGAGGGGAGCGAGTCTGCTTATGATGAGTTCTACAGAAGGCTATTCTATAGGAGCCGGTATGGGAATATGCTTTTTGTATAAACAGACTTTCGTTTTTGTTAATTGGATTTAATGTGAATCAATGTTTTCACGGCATAAAAAACAGCCCTGTAAAACAGGGCTGTCCAAGACTGAAAACGAGCAGGGAGTCTTATTGGCTAGCCGGCACTTGCCTTGCCCAGGCTGACAGCCGGCTTGGCATCATGTGCCGGTTCAGTGTGATAGCGACGCAAGGGCTTGTTGGCTGTCTCGGGCATCAAGATCGTGACCCAGAAGAAGCACAATACCGCCACCACGGTGACGTAAAAGGCCGGCGCCAGATAACTGCCGGTCTGGGCAGTCAGCCAGATGGCCAAGTAGGGAGCGGTGCCGCCGAAAACGGCGAAGGTGATGTTGTAGCACATGCTCGATGCGGTATAGCGCATGTCGGTGGGAAACATCTCGGACAGCAGCGTTACCGCCACGACACTGGCTGCAACCTGGCCAATGCCGATGATCAGCATGCCAATGATGGCCGCTTCCAGAGAGGCTCCCTTGCTGACGATGATGTAGGCGGGAATCGTGAACAACGCATGCCAGACAGCGGCGAACTGCATCATCCTGCGACGGCCCACTTTGTCGGAAATGACGCCGGCGATCGGTGTCAGCGCCGTCACGAAAAGCAGGGCAACCATATTGGCGGTCAGGGACTGTACCGGCGACAAGCCAATCACGGTACGCAAGAAGGTGTTCATGTAGGTGGAGAAAATATAGAAGGACAAGGCGTACAGCACGATGAATCCGCCCAGCTTCACGATGTTGTAGCCTTCCGCCTTGAAAACCTGCGAGGCCGTGTAGCTGACCTGGCCCTTTTTCTCCGCACGCATTTGCTGGAATTCAGGCGATTCGGACAAGTGGTCACGGATGAAGAAAGCCACAATACCCATTGGAATGGCCAGCAGGAAAATCGTGCGCCAGCCCCAGTCTCCCATGGCTTCGGTCCCTACAATTGCCGCCAGAGCCGCGCTGATCCCCGCGGCCAGCGCAAAGGCAAAGTAAGTCGCGCCCGACATGGCCCAGGCATAGGAATTGCGTTTGTTCATGGGGCTGTGCTCGACGGTGTATATGGTGGCGCCGGTATATTCACCACCTGCGGACAGTCCCTGGATGCAGCGGATGATGATCAGCAGAATCGGAGCCCAGATACCGATGCTGTGATAGGTGGGAATCAGGCCAATCGCTGCGGTCGATCCGGACATCAGCAGGACGGTCAAGGCCAGGATCTTTTTTCGGCCAATCCTGTCTCCCAGCTTGCCGAAGTAGATTCCCCCCAGCGGCCTTACGATAAACGACACCAGAAACACGGCAAAGGTTGCCAGCAACCCAGCCATCTTGTCTTCCGAGGGGAAGAAGTTCTGTGCGATATAGACGGCCATGTAGCCGAATAAAGCAAAATCAAACCATTCAACGATAGTGCCTGCCGCTGAACCCATCATTACTTTTTTAATATGGCCGGTATCGGTATGTCCCGATTCCGCCACCTTGGTTTCCCTTTGCATACTCATGTCTCCTCAAGTGCTGGGACTATCTGTTTTTTCTGAAATCAAACCCTGTGGGAATATTCGTTCTTATTATTTATAAGTTGGTGTAGGTCTTATTGATGTTCTTCCAAAGGTCGAATAGAGAATCGACTGGAACAGGACGGAATCCTCCTTGCTATCTGGGGCTGAATGAGGTCATGAGATCCTCGTGGATATGCTGGCCAGCACGTGATCGATAAGCTAAACCTCTGCAAATTGCTTGTCCATTCACTATTCGCGCACTATTATTGATCGTGACGTTAATAATAGAAAAACGAGCTGAGCCATGATCCCAGGTCGCCTCGACTTGCATCACTTGCGGGCCTTTAAAACGGTGGCCGAGCAGCTGCACTTCAAGAAGGCGGCCGAGCTGCTGCATATCACGCAACCGGGGCTGACGCGCATCATCAAGAAACTTGAAGATGACTTGCAGGTGGACCTGTTCGAGCGCAGTACCCGCCAGGTCAAACTGACCGCGGCTGGCTTCCTGCTTTTGCAAGAGATCGAGCAAGTATTCGTGCACCTGGAGCGGGGCATCGAGCTGGCTCAGAAAGCCAAGTTTGGTGATATCGGTCATTTGATCATCGCCTATAACGACTACGCCGTTCAGGATGTGCTGCCCAGAACGCTGGAACATTTCAAGCAGCAGTACTCCAACATCACCACCGACCTGCTATATATGCCGACTCAGCAGCAGATCCAGGGCCTGCAGCAGGGCAGCCTCGACCTGGGCTTCGGCTTTGCGTTTTCCGATGACCCTGAAGAGCTGGGGGTGCGGTGGAAGCCGGTGTGTCGCGATGATCCGATTGTGTTGTTGCAGAGCCATCATCCTTTGGCAAAGGAAAAGACCATTCCTTTGGTGGATCTCGCCAATGAACGCTTTGTGGTGGGCAGCAAGACTCACTGGCAGGTATGGCGGCGTTATTTTTATTCCTTGTGCCGTCATGCCGGGTTTCACCCCAATTCCGTGCAGGAAGCCAGCACCATTACCGGGATCATGAGCATGGTCGCGGCCAATATCGGCATTGCCATTCTGTCCCAGTCCCTGCGCAAGTACGTACACCGGGACCTGGTTGCGATTGATCTGGACTTGTCAGGGCAACACCCACAGTCCTTCATCAACATCATGTGGCAGGAAAGCAATGCCAACCCTTGCGTACCTTTGTTTATCCAGACCATCTCTTCAGGCTTGATGGCATCCACCTGATCGGCCTTGAGCATTTCTCATGGCTCTGTGACGAGCGGTCATGATTGAAGACGGGCGGTTTTGCTACATTGCAATTTTCAAATACATGCCCGTCTCCATGAGCACCTCTGAAATACAATTTGGCCTTGATCATGTCATGCTGCGCGTACTGGATCTGGAGCGATCCCTGGCGTTCTACAGAGACATTCTGGGCATGAAGATACTGCGGCGCACCGATTACGAATCAGGCAGATTCACCAATGTGTTTCTCAGCTTTGATGAAGCCACCCAGTCCAGCCTGGAGTTGACGTATAACTGGGACCAGCCGGAACCCTACGAAAAGGGCCGGGCGTTTGGTCATCTGGCATTGATGGTGAATGATGTTCATCAGGCTGTGCGCAAGCTGGAAGAGAGCGGGGTAAAGATAAAGACACCGCCCAAACAGATGAATCACGGCAAACGCACGATTGCGTTTGTGTTGGACCCCGATGAGTACCTGATTGAACTGGTGGAGCCGCTTGCATCGCCCTGACGAAGGCCTGCGTCCCGTTTGATGTGCCGTATGAAACAAAGACCAAGCGCCGCGATGACGCATGGTCTTTGTTTATCTCTGGGCCGGCCTGTCGTTCAAGGGGCTGTTGCGCCTACAGCCCCAGGGACGACCACATGTAATCCACTTTCTTCCGGGTGGCGTCGTCCATCTTGATCGGCACGCCCCATTCGCGCTGGGTCTCGCCAGGCCATTTGTTGGTCGCATCCATTCCCATCTTGCCGCCCAGCCCGGATACCGGCGAAGCAAAGTCCAGATAGTCGATCGGTGTGTTTTCCACCAGCACGGTATCGCGCACCGGGTCCATGCGCGTGGTCATGGCCCAGATCACTTCCTTCCAGTCGCGCGTGTTGACGTCCTCGTCGACCACCACGATGAACTTGGTGTACATGAACTGGCGCAGAATGCTCCAGACCCCGAACATCACGCGCTTGGCGTGGCCGGCATACTGCTTGCGGATGGAGACCACGGCCAGCCGGTAGCTGCAGCCTTCGGGCGGCAGGTAGAAGTCAACGATTTCCGGCAGCTGCTTGCGCAGCAGCGGCACGAATACCTCGTTCAGGGCCACGCCCAGCACGGCCGGCTCGTCCGGCGGCTTGCCGGTGTAGGTGCTGTGATAGATGGGCTTGCGGCGCATGGTGATGCGCTCCACCGTGAACACCGGGAACCAGTCCTGCTCGTTGTAGTAACCGGTGTGATCGCCATAGGGGCCTTCCAGCGCCATTTCATAGCCGCTGTCGGGCGGCGGGTTCACGCCCTCGGGCACGACGGGGGCCAGCGCGTCCGGATGGCTGCCGGGCAGGATGTGGCCTTCCAGCACGATTTCCGCCCAGGCGGGCACGGACAATTCGCTGCCCAGGGCCTTGGCCACTTCCGTGCGCGAGCCGCGCAGCAGGCCCGCGAACTGGTATTCGGACAGGCTGTCGGGTACCGGGGTGACCGCGCCCAGGATGGTGGCCGGATCCGTGCCCAGCGCCACGGCGATGGGAAAGGGCTGGCCGGGATGGGCCAGGGCGTGGTCGCGGAAGTCCAGCGCGCCGCCGCGGTGCGAGAGCCAGCGCATGATGAGCTTGTTGCGGCCGATGAGCTGCTGGCGGTAGATGCCCAGGTTCTGTCGCTTGGCGTGCGGCCCCTTGGTGATCACCAGGCCCCAGGTCAGCAGGGGGGCCACGTCGCCCGGCCAGCACAATTGCAGCGGAATCTGGTTCAGGTCCACGTCCTTGCCTTCCAGGACGACTTCCTGGCAGGCGGGCGAGCGCACGTTCTTGGGGCTCATGTCCCAGAGCGCGGATTTCAGCATGGACACCTTGGCCAGCGCATCGCGCATGCCGCGCGGCGCCTCGGGTTCTTTCAGAGAGGCCAGCAGCTCGCCGGTCTCGCGCAGGGCCGACACGTCCTGCGCGCCCATGCCCAGAGCCACGCGCTGCGGCGTGCCGAACAGATTGGCCAGTACGGGCATGGCGGCGGGAGCACCGTTGTGCTGCGCATTTTCGAACAGCAGGGCCGGGCCACCGGCGCGCAGCACGCGGTCGCTGATCTCCGTCATTTCCAGGCGGGTCGACACCGGCTGCGTAATCCGCTTCAGATCGCCACGCGCTTCCAGCTGGGCAATAAAGTCTCTCAAGTCACGGTATTTCACAGATGAAAGTGGCTCCGGTTACATTTGATTGGATCGTTAAGGTTAACATCGGGCAGTCTGCAACACTAAGGATGCCACGGATGGTCTTCCAGGAAATGGATCATGTGCTCAGTCGTTCGGCTCGCACCCTGACGTATCGCGTCGGCGAGCTGGTGCACGTCTGCGCCATGTACCTGGGCATTGCCGTGCTGGTCACGATCGCCGCCTGCGTGGTCGTGCCCTCGATGCGCGCCCAGTTTAACCAGCTTTACACCGGACTCGTGCAAACCCTGCGTCCGGAAGCGGTGAAATACGACGCCTACAGCCAGGCCGTCTGGCCTGCCGAGCAGCAGCTGCAGGATGAACCGGCGGCCGACGCCAGCTTGACGCCGGCCGAGCAGCGCCAGGCCGTGTCGGCCTACCAGGGCTTCATGCGCAACTTGCGCGCCTCGGTGGCGGGCCAGCCGGTGGAAGGCGTGACGCCCGCCCAGATGCAGGCCCTGCGCAGCTACCTGGCCCGCAAGTACAAGATCGCCCACTCCGTGGCCGGGGCCCTGATCCACACCGCCTTCATCGTGGGCAAGGAAAAGAATCTGGATCCGCAGCTGATCCTGGCGGTCATCGCCATCGAATCGCGCTACAACCCGTATGCGGAAAGCCATGTGGGCGCGCAAGGCCTGATGCAGGTCATGACCAAGGTGCACAAGGAAAAATTCGACATCTACATGGAGGGCACGCTGGCGGTGCTCAGCCCCGAAGCCAATGTGCGCGTGGGAGCCCAGATCCTGTCCGACTGCATACGGCGGCGGGGCTCCGTCGAGGGCGGTCTGGCCTGCTATGTGGGCGCCACGGGGCCGAGCGACGGCGGCTACGGGGCCAAGGTCCTGGCCGAACGGCGCCGCATCGCCCTGGCTTCGGGCATTCCCATCCGGACGGGCTGAGCCCGCCCCTGGCGTCAGCGTCCCAGGAAGCGGCCCAGGCGGGCGATGGCTTCCTGCAGGCGATCCATGCCGGTGGAGTAGGCCAGGCGCAGGGTGTAGGAGGCATGCGCATGGCCGAAGTCGCGGCCCGGCACGGCGGCCACGCCGGCTTCGTGCAGCAGCAGGTGCGAGAACGCGTCGCTGTCCTGGCTGTGTTCCCGGATGTCGGCGTAGATGTAGAAGGCGCCGTCGGGGCGCACCGGCACGCGCAGGCCCAGGCGCTCGAGCTCGGGCAGCAGGTAGTCGCGGCGCTGCTTGAAGGCCAGGCGGCGCTCTTCGTAGATGGCCATGGTTTCGGGTTCGAAGCAGGCCAGGGCGGCGTGCTGGGCCAGCGAGGGCGCGCAGATCGCCAGGCTGGAGGCCATGCGCTCGCAGACCGCCGTCATCCAGGCAGGGGCGATGATCCATCCCAGGCGCCAGCCCGTCATGTGGAAATATTTTGAGAAGCTGTTGATGACGATGATGTCCTGATCCAGCGTAAGGGCGCTGAGCGGCGCCTCTTCATAGAACAGGCCCAGGTAGATCTCGTCCATGATGATGAAGCCGTCGCGGGCGCGCACTTCGGCGATCAGCTCTTTCAGGGCGGGGCGCGAGATGGTGGCGCCGGTGGGGTTGCTCGGCGAGGCGATCAGTACGCCGCGCGTGGCGGGGCCCCAATGCTCACGGATGTGCCGGGCGCTGAGCTGGAAGCGTTCGTCGGCGCTGGCCGGGATCAGGCGCGCCACGCCGCCGGCGGCCGTGATGAAGTTCTGGTTGGCCGGGTAGGAGGGGTCGGGCATCAGCACTTCGTCGCCCGGGTTGATCAGCGCCAGCGTGGCCAGCGACAGGGCGCCGGAGGCTCCGGCCGTGACCAGGATGCGGGATGGGTCCACGCGCGCGCGGAACTGCTGTTCGTAGTACAGCGCGATGCGCTCGCGCAGCGCTGCCAGGCCCGCCGGCGCCGTGTACTGGCCCAGTCCTTGTTCGGCCGCCCGGCGCAGGGCTTCCACGACCGGCTGGGGCGCGGTGAAGTCCGGCTCGCCTATGCCCAGGCTGATGATGTCGCGGCCGGCGGCCTGCAGGGCATTGGCTTGCTTGAAGAGTTCCACGGCGTGGAAGGGAGCGACCAGTTCGGTGCGGCTGGCGAGGCGGGACATACGGCAAATCTCGGGCAAAAAGTGTATTGTAGTGCGTTGCTCGAAAGGGCAACGGGGCGGCCTGGACCGCGCGTGCGCGGCGCGCAAGGGTCGGCCTGTCTCAAGTTTAGGTCTGTTGCAGGAAAAGTCTATGGTTTCTCCGTCCCGGCGTGCATTTCTCATGGGGCGCCGCCCGCCCCAGACGGCCTGGCAGGCGTTTGGCTCGCGCCTGGCGGCCCGGGTCCAGGGCTCGTTTCTCCAGTTGGACGATGCCGAGGGGCATGAACAGGCCCGCCTGGCGCCCGACTCCAGCGCCGACGTGCATATCGCCCTGACCCTGGCCGCCGAGTACGGCATCACCTTGGGGCTGGATGGCGTGCCGCTGGCCGCCGAACCGCAAGGGCCGACGCTCTGGCTGGCGCCGGGACGCCAGATGGCGCGCTGCGAACGCCTGGAGCCGGGCTCGCCCTTGTGGTTCGTGCAGCCCGGCTGCCTGCTGGGCGAGCTGGAGGCCCACGGCTTCGCGGGACTGGCACACCTGCCGGCGGGCATGAGCGTGGGAGCCTGGCTGGCCGACCGCCGCCTGCATGCCTGGCCCGCGGGCCGCACGGCCCTGTCCGGGCTGCGGCACTGTTCTGTGCTGCTGGCCGACAATACGCAGGCGGCGCTGGGGCCTTTCGGCGAAGCCAATCGCAATCCGCTCGACAGCCTGCGCCTGCAGCAGCTGATTCCCGCCTTGTTCCAGCTGATGTCCCGGCCGGATACGCAGGCTCTGATGCAGGGCGGATGGCCGGGCTGCGAATGGCCGGGGCGCTACCGGCTGGACGCCCTGCAACCGGCGGCCGGCGACGGCATCAATCTGGCGCACCTGATGCTGGGCCATGGGGGCGATCTGGCCTGGGTGGAATGGCTGGTGCTGGACGAGAACCTGCAAGCCGGCGCTGACCCGGACGACTGGCGCTGGCCGGGCGAAGGCCAGTCCTGGCAGGCCCAGGATGTGGACAGCCAGGTGAAGGCCCTGTTCGATCCCACCGATCGTTTTTCCTATCCCGGCCAGGCGCTGTAGCCGATCTGTCCTGCCCGATTTCCCCAGCCTCATGCTCAAGGGCTAGAATGAACCCTGTCCCGTCCTGGCGAGGGGATGACGCCACTGGGGCCGGGGAATGACGATTCGCCGCCGGGCCGCCAGTTCGTTCAATGGTTTTTTGTGTAGGTGTACAGCATGGATGCCAATTTTCGGAAAGCGGCCCTGGAATATCACGAGCAGGGACGGCCCGGAAAGCTGTCGGTCATACCGACCAAACAATTGTCCAATCAGCGGGATCTGGCGCTGGCCTATTCGCCCGGGGTGGCGGCCGCCTGCGAGGAGATCGTCGCCGATCCGCAGAACGCCTTCCGCTACACGGGCCGCGGCAACCTGGTGGGCGTGATCTCCAACGGCACCGCCGTGCTGGGCCTGGGCAATATCGGCGCACTGGCCTCCAAGCCCGTCATGGAAGGCAAGGCCGTGCTGTTCAAGAGCTTCGCCGGTCTGGACGTGTTCGACATCGAGATCAACGAAACCGATCCGGACAAGCTGGTGGACATCATCGCCGGGCTGGAGCCTACCTTCGGGGGCATCAACCTGGAAGACATCAAGGCGCCCGAGTGCTTCGAGGTCGAGCGCAAGCTGCGCGAGCGCATGAGCATTCCGGTTTTCCACGACGACCAGCACGGCACGGCCATCTGCGTGACGGCCGCCTTCCTGAATGGCCTGAGCGTGGTCGGCAAGGACATCAAGAAGATCAAGGTCGTGACCTCCGGCGCCGGCGCGGCCGCCCTGGCCTGCCTGGACCTGATGGTGGACATGGGCCTGCCCGAGGAAAACGTCTGGGTCACGGACATCGACGGCGTGGTCTACGCGGGCCGCCCCGGCCACCAGGTGCCCGAGCTGGCTCGCTTTGCCAAGCAGACCGAGGCTCGCACCCTCAATGACGTGATCGACGGCGCGGACGTGTTCCTGGGCCTGTCGGCCGGCGGCGTGCTCAAGCCCGAGATGCTCAGGAAAATGGCGGACAATCCGCTGATCCTGGCCCTGGCCAATCCCAATCCGGAGATCCTGCCCGAGGATGCGCACGCCGCGCGCGACGACGTGGTCATGGCCACCGGCCGTTCGGACTATCCGAACCAGGTCAATAATGTGCTGTGCTTTCCCTACATCTTCCGCGGGGCGCTGGATGTGGGCGCCACCACCATCACCCGCGGCATGGAGAAGGCCGCCGTGCACGCCATCTGCCAGCTGGCGCGCGAAGAGCAGGACGAAGGCGTGGCGGCCGCCTACGGCTTGCAGGAAGTCACCTTCGGTCCGGGCTTCTTCATTCCCCGCCCTTTCGATTCGCGCCTGATCGTGCGCATCGCGCCCGCCGTGGCCAAGGCGGCCATGGACGAAAGCGTGGCCACCCGGCCCATCCAGGACTTCGACAACTACGTCTATCAGTTGCGCCAGTTCGTCTACAAGTCGGGCTCGTTCATGAAGCCCATCTATTCCCTGGCCCGGGGCCTGGTGCAGGACGGCGGCGAGGCCCGCGTGGTCTTCACCGAGGGCGAGGACGAACGGGTATTGCGCGCCGTGCAGATCATCGTGGACGAAGGCCTGGCCCGCCCCATCCTGGTCGGCCGACCCGCCGTGCTGCAGCAGCGCATCGAGCGCTACGGCCTGCGCCTGCGCCTGGGCGTCGATGTGGAAGTCACCAATCCCGAGCAGGACGACCGTTTCCACCAATACTGGACCAGTTATTGGGAGATCATGTCGCGGCGCGGCATCAGCAAGGAAATGGCCCGCGTGGAAATGCGCCGCCGCCCCACGCTGATCGGCGCCATGATGGTGCACCTGGGCGATGCCGACGGCATGATCTGCGGCACGGTGGGCCGCTATGAGAACCACCTGGAGCTGGTGGACCAGGTCATCGGCAAGGCGTCGGGCGTGCAGACCTACGCCGCCATGAACATCCTGCTGCTCAGCGAGCGCTCGGTGGCGCTGACCGATACGCACATCAATCACGACCCGGACGCCGCCCAGGTGGCGGAGATCACGCTGGCCGCGGCCCGCAAGATGCGCCAGTTCAACATCGAGCCCAAGGTGGCGCTGCTGTCCAGCTCGAACTTCGGCACCAACGACGCGCCGGCCGGGGTGAAGATGCGCCAGGCCCTGGAAAAGGTGCGGATGCTGGATCCCACGCTGGAGGTGGATGGCGAGATGCACGGCGACTGCGCGCTGGACGAGAAGGCCCGGCTGCAGGTCCTGCCTACGTCCACGCTCAGCGGCGAGGCCAATCTTCTGGTCTGCCCGAACGTGGAGGCGGGCAACATCGCCTACAACCTGCTCAAGACGGCGGCCGGCGGCAACGTGGCCATCGGTCCTTTCCTGCTGGGCGCGCGCGCCCCGGTGCACATCATGACTTCCACGTCGTCCGTGCGGCGCATCGTCAACATGACGGCGGTCACGGTGGTGGACGCCAATGTGGCCGCCGACGCCTGATCCCGCGCCATGATCTTCCGCACCTCGTCTCCCGTCGCGCTGGTCCTGAACGGGGGCGGGGCGCGCGGCGCCTACCAGGCCGGCGTGCTGGCCGGCCTGCTGGAGATCCTGGATCCGCAGCGCAATCCGGACTTCACCAATCCGTTCGACATCATCTGCGGTTCCTCGGCCGGCGCCATCAATGCGGCGGGACTGGCCTGCAAGGCCGACAAGCCCCATGAGGGTGTGGACCACATACAACAGCTGTGGGGCTCGCTGAACAGCCACCACGTCTTCCACGCCGATCCGGTGCTGCTGCTCAGGACCAGCCTGCACTGGCTGGCGACGGTATCGCTGGGCTGGCTGGCGCCGCGCTTGCGCGAACACACGCCTCATTCCCTGCTGGACAATGCGCCCTTGCGCCGTCTGCTGGAGGACAATCTGGACTTCGAGCGCCTGCAGCGCAACCTGGCCTGCGAACACCTGGGCGCGCTGGCCATCACGGCGGCGGCCTACACCACGGGCGAACACCTGACCTTCTATCAATCCGACCGGCGCATCCGCGCCTGGTCGCGCAATCTGCGCCGCGCCATATCGGGCGCCATCGGCGTGGAACACCTGATGGCCTCCAGCGCCATTCCCTTCGTTTTCCCGGCCCAGCCGCTGATGGTGGAAGGGCAGGTGCAGTGGTGCGGCGACGGCACCATGCGCCAGCTCGCGCCCATCAGTCCCGCCATCCACCTGGGGGCGCACAAGGTCCTGATCGTGGGCACGGGCTATGCCGACAATACCTATCGCAGCGAAAAGCCTTCCGACCCTCCCTATCCGTCCCTGGCGCAGATCAGCGGCTATGCTTTATCCAACATATTCCTGGACAGCGTGTCAATGGATATCGAGCGCATGGAGCGCATCAATACGCTACTTGCGTACATGCCGGCAAATGTATTACAAAGCCAATCGCTGCGTCCTGTCAGCACGTTTGCCATCACTCCCAGCCGCTCGCTGGACGAAATTGCCATCCGGCATATCCATCAGATGCCTACTGCTGCGCGTACCCTATTTCGAGTACTTGGTGTATCTTCAAAGTCCGGTCCGACTACAGGCGGCGCATTAATCTCATATTTGTTATTCGAGTCCGGCTACACCCAAGAGCTGATCGAGTTAGGAAAGACCGATACCATGAGTCGTCGTGAAGAAGTGTTAGCGTTTTTTAAGGAGACGTCGAAATGAGCCAGGACCTTACTTTGCAAGCTGTCTTGCAGAAGGGCGGTTTGCTCGACGCAGGCGGCCTGAAGGCCGCCGATTTCCTGGAGCAGGCCCAGGCCCACGGCCTGACGGCCATGGTGGTGGAGTGCGACCGGGCGCGCAACCGCTCGGCGGTGTTGCGCGCCGTGGTCAAGGCGGTGGACTTTCCCGAGTTCTTCGGCGGCAATCTGGACGCCTTGTACGACTGTCTGTGCGATACCGTGCTGGACCAGAAGAGCGGCCTGGCCCTGTGGTTCGACAATCTGCATTCGGGCGATCCCGCCCTGGAAAAAGACGCCCAGGCCATCTTGCGCGTTTGCGACGACGTGCATGAGTGGGCCTCCAACAACGATCGCCGTTTTGTCTATGCCGTGCTGCATGCCGGCAAGCACCCCGACCCCGAGCCAGGCGTGGACCCCGTGCCGTATTCGGGCCAGGACGAAGACTGATCCCGCGCTCACGCATTTGGATGCGCTACAGAACAAATGAAAAACTCCGGCCTTGAGCCGGAGTTTTTTTATCAGCCTGCGCGGCGTGGGGGCCCTTCTCATTCCCAGCCCTGCAGCGCGCTGATGGCCGCGCCCAGGGCCAGGGCGGCGGTTTCGGTGCGCAGCACCCGCCGGCCGAAGCGGATGGCCTGGGCCTGCGCGCGCAGCGCGGCCTCTTGTTCCTCGTCCGCCCAGCCGCCTTCGGGGCCGATCAGGATCACGATGTCCTGCTGGTCCGGTGAAATGGCCTGCGCCAGCGTCTGCGGCGCCTCGGGATCGCAGAACAGGTGCAGGCCGGTCCGGGGCTGGCGGAAATAGTCCGCCAGGGTCAGGGGTTCGGACAGCGTCATCAGGCGGTTGCGTCCGCACTGTTCGCTGGCCGATTCGATCACGCGCTGCCAGTGCGCCAGGCGCTTGGCCTGGCGCTCGGCATTGAGCTGCAGAACGCTGCGCCGGGCGCGGACGGGTACGAAATGGCAGACGCCTATTTCCACCGCCTTCTCGATGATCCAGTCCATCTTGTCGCCCGAGGCGATGCCTTGCAGCACGGTGATGCGGCCGGCCAGCTCGGTGGCCGGGGCCTGGGCCTGGCCCAGGAAGGCATAGCCCTTCTTGCCTTCCATGCGCAGCGTGGCCGGGTACTGGGCGCCCTGGCCGTCGAACAGCACGATGTCGGCGCCGTCGGCCAGGCGCAGCACGCGGATGGCGTGATGCGCCAGCGCCTCGGGCAGGGCGACATGAGCGCCGGACTCCAGGGGGAGGGGATGATAAAAACGGGGAGCGGCCATATCCGGACACCAAGGAACACAAAAAACGGCACAAGCATACCGTACCCCGGCGGCAGCGTGTCGCGGCGGTTTAGCGCCAGCAATGCTAAAATAGCGCGTTTTATAAACTAATCCGGGCCGTGGGCCGTCCGCAACGCCGGACCCGCTGCTGCCCGCGCCCCAACGAGCTTCTAATGGATCTTGCGTCAGCCTCTGATAAAACCCTAGCCAACGCCATCCGCGCCTTGTCTATGGATGCCGTGCAACAAGCGAATTCCGGTCACCCCGGTGCGCCCATGGGCATGGCCGATATCGCCCAGGTTCTGTGGTCCAGGCACCTGAAACACAACCCCTCGGACCCCGCCTGGTTTGATCGCGACCGCTTTGTGTTGTCAAACGGCCACGGTTCCATGCTGATCTATGCCTTGCTGCACCTGACGGGCTACGATCTGCCCATCGAGGAACTGCGCAATTTCCGCCAGATGCATTCGCGCACGCCCGGTCACCCCGAAGTGGGCATCACGGCCGGCGTCGAGACCACCACCGGTCCGCTGGGCCAGGGCCTGGGCAACGCCGTGGGCTTCGCCCTGGCTGAAGCCCTGCTGGCGCGCGAGTTCAACCGCGAAGGCCACGACATCGTGGACCACCTGACCTGGGTCTTTGCCGGCGACGGCTGCCTGATGGAAGGGGTGTCCCACGAAGCCTGCTCCCTGGCCGGGACCCTGAAGCTCTCCAAGCTGATCGTGTTCTACGATGACAACGGCATCTCCATCGACGGCCAGGTGAAGAACTGGTTCGGCGACGACACGCCCGCGCGCTTCGAAAGCTACGGCTGGAACGTGATCCGCGCCGTGGATGGCCACGATGCCGCTTCCATCGAGGCCGCCATCGAGCAGGCCCGGCGCAACGCCTCCGAAGGCGCCGGCCCAACCCTGATCTGCTGCCGCACCGTCATCGGCAAGGGCGCGCCCAATGCCGCAGGCTCCGAGAAAGTGCACGGCGCTCCGCTGGGCGCCGATGAAATCGCCGCCACGCGCGCCGCGCTGGGCTGGAACCATGGTCCCTTCGAAATCCCTCAGGATATCTACCAGGCCTGGGACGGCCGCGAGAAGGGCGCCGCCCTGCAGGCCGGCTGGCAGTCGCGTTTCGACGCCTACCGCCAGGCCCACCCCGAGCTGGCCGCCGAACTGGAGCGCCGCCTGAAGGGCGAGCTGCCCGAGGGCTTCGCCGCCAAGGTGCAGGAGTTCATCGCCGCCACCGCCGAAAAGGCCGAAACCGTGGCTTCCCGCAAGGCTTCGCAATTCGCCATCGCCGCGCTGGTGGAGCTGCTGCCCGAGATGCTGGGCGGCTCGGCCGACCTGACCGGCTCCAACTTCACCGACTGGAAGGGCGCCCAGGCCGTGCGCGCCCACGAAGACGGCGTGCACTTCGGCCGCCACATCAACTACGGCGTGCGCGAGTTCGGCATGGCCGCCATCATGAACGGCCTGGCCTTGCACGGCGGCTACCTGCCGTTCGGCGGCACCTTCCTGACCTTCTCCGATTATTCGCGCAACGCCATCCGCATGGCCGCCCTGATGAAGCAGCGCGTGGTGCACGTGTTCACCCACGATTCCATCGGCCTGGGCGAAGACGGTCCCACCCACCAGTCCATCGAGCATGCCAACAGCCTGCGCCTGATCCCCAACCTGCACGTCTGGCGTCCCTGCGACACCACGGAAACCGCCGTGGCCTGGGCCTGCGCCGTGGAGCGACCAGCCAGCATCGGCATGGACGTGCGTGACGGCGGCCCCAGCGCGCTGCTGCTGTCGCGCCAGAACCTGCCTTTCGTGGCCCGCGACGCCCAGACCATCCAGGACATCCGTCGCGGCGGCTACGTGCTGCGCGATGCCGAAGGCGCCCGCGCCATCATCATGGCGACCGGCTCCGAAGTGGCCCTGGCGCTGCAGGCCCAGGAGCAGCTGGCCGCGCAAGGCATCCCGACCCGCGTGGTGTCCATGCCCTGCACCAACCTGTTCGATGCCCAGGACGCCCAATGGCGCGACCGCGTGCTTACGCCCGGCCTGCCGCGCGTGGCCGTCGAGGCCGGCACGACCGGGCTCTGGTTCAAGTACGTAGGCCTGGAAGGCGCCGTCGTGGGCATCGACACCTACGGCGAGTCCGCCCCCGCCGGCGTCCTGTTCAAGCATTTCGGCCTGACGGCGGACAATGTCGCCGCGGCGGTACAACGAATTCTGTAATTGGAGTCCCTGAAATGACGATTCGCGTCGCAATCAATGGTTATGGTCGCATCGGCCGCATGGTCCTGCGTGCCCATTACGAGTACGGCAAGAAGCACGACATCGAGATCGTGGCCATCAACGCCTCGGGCGGTGCCGAGATCAACGAACACCTGACCCGCTACGACTCGGTGCACGGCCGCTTCAACGCCGACGTCAAGCTGGACGGCGATCACCTGGTGGTCAACGGCGACCGCATCCGCCTGCTGAGCCAGCGCGATGCGCTGACCCTGCCCTGGGCCGAACTGGATGTGGACGTGGTGCTGGAATGCACCGGCGCCTTCACCTCCAAGGAAAAAGCCAATGACCACATCAAGGCCGGCGCCAAGAAGGTCATCATTTCCGCGCCCGGCGGCAAGGACGTGGACGCCACCATCGTCTATGGCGTGAACCACGACATCCTCAAGAGCACGGACACCGTCATCTCCAACGCTTCCTGCACGACCAACTGCCTGGCTCCCCTGGTCGCTCCCCTGCACAAGGAACTGGGCGTGGTCAGCGGCCTGATGACCACCATCCACGCCTACACCAACGACCAGGTGCTGACCGACGTGCGCCACAAGGACATGCGCCGCGCCCGTTCCGCCACCAGCAGCATGATCCCCACCAAGACCGGCGCCGCCGCGGCCGTGGGCCTGGTGCTGCCCGAGCTGAACGGCAAGCTGGACGGCTATGCCGTGCGCGTGCCCACCATCAACGTCTCCATGGTGGACCTGACCTTCGTGGCCAGCCGCAACACCACGGTCGAAGAAGTCAACGGCATCCTCAAGAGCGCTTCCGAAGGCTACATGAAAGGCATCCTGGACTACTGCACCGAGCCTCTGGTGTCCATCGACTTCAACCACACCACGGCCTCCAGCACCGTGGACTCCCTGTTGACCAAGGTCACCGGCGGCAATATGGTCAAGGTCGCCGCCTGGTACGACAACGAATGGGCCTTCTCCATTCGCATGCTGGACAGCACGGTTGCACTGATGTCGGCCAAGTAAGCCGACAGACCGGCAAGGGCGGGTCATCCCGCCCTTGTCACGTTAATTCCCACAACAAAAAATCATGTCTACTACCATCAAGACTTTGTCTGCGCTAGCTGACAGCGATGCGCTGCGCGGAAAACGGGTATTCATTCGCTCCGACCTGAACGTGCCGCTGCAGGACGGACGCATCACCGAGGACACGCGCGTGCGCGCGTCCGTGCCGGCCATTCGCATGGCGCTGGACGCCGGTGCGGCCGTCATGGTCACCTCCCATCTGGGCCGCCCCAAGGAAGGCGAATTCACGGAAGCCGACTCCCTGGCTCCCGTGGCCCAGCGCCTGTCCGAGCTGCTGGGCATGCCGGTGGAACTGCGCCGCGACTGGCTCGACGGCGTGCAGGTCTCGCCCGGCCAGGTCGTGCTGCTGGAGAACTGCCGCTGTAACGTCGGCGAAAAGAAAAACAATCCTGAACTGGCCCGCAAGATGGCCGCCCTGTGCGATGTCTACGTGAATGACGCCTTCGGCACTGCGCATCGCGCCGAAGCGACCACGGAAGGCATCGCCCGCTTCGCGCCCGTAGCCTGTGCCGGTCCGCTGCTGGAAGCCGAACTGAAGGCCCTGGGTCGCGCCCTGCACGAACCTGCCCGCCCCCTGGTGGCCATCGTGGGCGGCGCCAAGGTCTCCACCAAGCTGTCCATCCTGCGCGCCCTGGCCGCCAAGGTGGACCAGCTGGTGGTGGGCGGCGGCATCGCCAATACCTTCATGCTGGCCAGCGGCCTGCCCGTGGGCAAGTCCCTGGTCGAGGAAAGCCAGCTGGACGAGGCGCGCGAAGTGATCCGCATCATGAAAGAGCGCGGCGCCGAGGTGCCCATCCCGGTGGACGTGGTGTGCGCCAAGTCCTTTGCCGCGGATGCGCCCGCGCAGACCAAGTCGGCCGATCAGGTCCAGGACGATGACATGATTCTGGACGTGGGGCCGCGGACGGCCGGCCAGATCGCGGACATCATCGCCAAGGCCGGCACCGTGGTGTGGAACGGCCCGCTGGGCGTGTTCGAGTTTCCCGCCTTCGCGCAGGGCACCGAAACCCTGTCGCGCGCCATCGCCTCCTCGCCGGCCTTCTCGATCGCCGGCGGCGGCGACACCCTGGCCGCCATCGCCCAGTTCGGCATCGGCGATCAGGTGGGCTACATTTCCACCGGCGGCGGCGCCTTCCTGGAGTTCCTGGAAGGCAAGCGCCTGCCGGCCGTGGCCGCCCTGGAAGACCGCGCCTGATTTTCAAGACGACCGCGTCATCCGGATTCACGGGGCGGCGCGGCGTTTTCAAGTACAGGCATGAAAGCCAGTCAGTCTTGCGCTGACTGGCTTTTTTAACGCCAGGCGGGTCGGAAGTTTCCGTGTCCTCGAGCGCCATCGGTCCGGACGGACTCAGTTATTCACCGGCGATACCGCCGGGCTCATTGCTCATGAAGTTGTCTGGCGGCCGTGGCTTCGCCCGTCACGCCCCGTCGCGGATCAGCTGGGCATAGCCGTTCAGGGCGTCCGGCCAGTTCAGCTCGAAGCCGCTGTCCAGCAGGCGCTGATTGCTCAGGCGCTTGCCGCCCTCGCCGGCGGGTACGCGGGCGGGGCGGGCAACCTGCAGCAGGTCCGCCAGGCCGTCGTACAGTTCGGTGATCCGGTAGGGGCGGCTGTCCGTGCCGATGTAGCAGGGAAAGGGCGCCGGGATGCGCAACAGGTGCAGGCAGGCGCGGGCCGCGTCTTCGATGTGGAAGCGGTTGGCCCATTGGTTCGGGTCGTCGGGCACCGTGGCGCGGCCCTGGCGCAGGCGGTCCAGCAGCTGGGTGCGGCCAGGGCCGTACAGGCCCGAAGGGCGCAGCACCACGGCCTGGGCGGGTATCAGGTGCTGCAGCATCTGTTCGGCCCGCAGCAGGACCTGGCCGTTGAAGTGGGTGGGCAGGGTGGGGGAGTTTTCATCCAGCCAGTCCGAGGCCGGCCCATAGACCGCCGTGGAGGACACGAACACCAGGCGTTTGAGCGCGCGCAAATCCAGTTCATTCAGCAGATTTTCCAGGCCTTGCAGAAAGACGCGTTCGTAGGCGGCCTGGCTGCGCTGGTCGGGCGAGACCGCATAGAGCACGTGCGTGATGGCGCGGTGCTTCAGGCGCAGGGTGGCGGGTTCGCCCAGGTCGGCGGCCACCCATTCGATGCCGGTCGAGTCGTCGGCGGGCGGGTGGCGGCGCAGTCCCATGACCTGCCATTCCTCTCGCAAGGCCAGCAGGCCGGCGCGCCGGCCCAGGTCTCCGGCTCCGGCCAGCAGCAAAGTACAGTCTCGTGGGTCCACAGCGGCATGTCCTTGAGTAGAATGGTTGTCGAGCAGAGCTCATGTCGGCTGGTATAACGATAGCATCGGAGGCAGTCATGGAGTGTCGCAATTGGATTGACGGGCAATATCTGGGGGCGGAAAGCGGCGCGCTGCTGCCGGTGACGGATCCTTCCACCGGCGAGGTTTTCGCCCGCCTGGCCCAGTCCTCGGAGGTGGACGTGGACTGGGCGGTCAAGGCGGCCCAGCGCGCCAGCCAGGCCCATTGGCGAGGCCTGGGCGCCGCCCAGCGCAGCCAGTTGCTGCTGCGCTGCGCGCGCATGCTGTCCGACGCCCGCGAGGAGCTGGCCAGGCTGGAGTCGCGCGACACCGGCAAGCCCCTGCGCCAAGCCCAGGCCGACGCCGCCGCCATCGCGCGCTATTTCGAGTTCTACGCCGGCGCGGTGGACAAGCTGCACGGCCAGACCATCCCCCTGGGGCCGGATATGACGGCCTTCACCCTGCGCGAGCCTTTGGGCGTGACGGCGCACATCATTCCCTGGAACTATCCCCTGCAGATCTTCGGGCGCAGCGTGGCCGCCTCGCTGGCGGCGGGCAATGCCTGCGTGGTCAAGCCGGCCGAGGACGCCAGCCTGTCCCTGCTGCGCGTGGCCGAGCTGCTCAACGAGGCCGGGCTGCCGGCCGGCGTGCTCAACATCTGCACCGGCCTGGGCGCGGAGGCGGGGCAGGCGCTGGCGTCCCATCCGGGCATCAATCACATTTCCTTCACGGGTTCTCCCTCCACCGGGCGGCTGGTGGCCTTGCTGGCCGCGCAGAATTTCGTGCCCGTCACCCTGGAGCTGGGCGGCAAGTCCCCCCAGCTGGTGTTCTCCGACGCCGATCTGGACGCCGCGCTGCCCGTGGTGGTCAACGCCATCGTGCAGAACGCCGGCCAGACCTGTTCGGCCGGCAGCCGCGTGCTGATCCAGCGGGCCGTCTACGGCGATTTCCTGGACCGGCTGGCTCAGGCCTTCAAGGGGCTGCTGACCGGCGCGGCGTCCGACAACCTGGATTGCGGGCCGCTGATCAGCGCCCGGCAGCTGGAGCGGGTGCGCTCCTATCTGGACGGGCTGGAGGAGGACGGCATCGCCGTGGTCGCCCAGGGCAAGCTTGATTCCCAGGCTCCCAAGGGCGGCTTCTACCAGGTGCCCGTGCTGCTGGACCACGTCCCGGCCCAGCACCGGCTGGCGCAGGAGGAAATCTTCGGCCCGGTGCTGGTGGCGCAGCCTTTCGGCACCGAGGACGAAGCCGTCGCCCTGGCCAACGGCACGCCCTACAGCCTGGTGGCCGGCGTGTGGACGCGCGACGGCGCCCGGCAGATACGGCTGGCGCGGCGCCTGCGCGCCGGCCAGGTCTTCATCAACAATTATGGCGCCGGCGGCGGCGTGGAACTGCCTTTCGGCGGTTCCGGCCAGTCCGGCATCGGGCGCGAGAAAGGCTTCGAAGCCTTGTACGCCCTGACCAGCCTCAAGACCGTGGCGGTGCGGCACGACGGCGCCTGAGAGCGCTGCGGCCCACAGCCTTTGCGGGCGCTCCGGCGCCTTCGGGGGCGAACCAGGGGCGGCCCGCGGGCCGCCCATTCATCTGACAGCAAGGAGACAACCATGCGTTTGCAAGACAAGGTGGCCATCGTGACCGGTGGCGCATCGGGATTCGGCTTTGGGATTGCGCAATGCTTCGCCCGCGAAGGCGCGCGCGTGCTGATCGCCGATCTGAACGCCGAGAAAGGGCAGGCCGCCGCCGCCCATATCCAGGCGCAGGGCGGACAGGCCATGTTCGCGCCCTGCAACGTCTCGCACGGCGACGAGGTCGAGGCCTTGCTGGACATCGCGCTGCGCGAGTGCGGCGGACTGCACGTGGTGGTCAACAATGCGGGCACCACGCATCGCAACAAGCCGCTGCTGGAGGTCACTGAAAGCGAGTTCGATCATGTCTATGCCGTGAACGTCAAGAGCATCTACTGGACGGCGCGCCACTTCGTGCCGTACTTCCGGGCGCAGGGCGGCGGCGCCTTCGTCAACATCGCCTCGACGGCCGCGCTGCGCCCGCGCCCCGGCCTGGTCTGGTACAACGGCACCAAGGGCGCCGTGGTGACCATCAGCAAGGGCATGGCGGCCGAGCTGGGACCCGACAGGATACGGGTCAATTGCGTCAACCCGGTGATCGGCGATACGGGCTTGCTGGAGGAATTCATGGGCATGCCCGACACGCCCGAGAACCGCGCCCGCTTTCTTGCCGGCATTCCGCTGGGGCGTTTCTCGACGCCGCGCGACGTGGCCTCCGCGGCGCTCTATCTGGCTTCGGACGAAGCGGACTTCATCACCGGCGCCTGCATCGAGGTCGACGGCGGCCGCTGCATCTGAGGCGTCGTCCTCCCGCTACAATGCTGTTGTCGGCAGGCCTCTGGCGAGGCCTGCGCTCATTCTGTTGCAAGGAAAAACATGTCTTTACACCTGCAGTCCCAGCGCCAGCATCCCGACCAGCTCATCATCGGCCTGGTGTCGGTGTCCGACCGGGCATCCAGCGGCCAGTACCAGGACGAGGGCATCCCTGCGCTGCGCCGCTGGCTGGATTCGGCCCTGACGGTGACCCCGCTCTATGAAGAGCGCCTGATTCCCGACGAGCGCCCCCTGATCACCGGCACGCTGATAGACCTGGTCGAAGCCGGCTGCGACCTGATCCTGACCACCGGGGGAACGGGGCCCGCGCGGCGCGACGTGACTCCGGAGGCCACCCTGGACGCCGGCACGCGCGAAATGCCCGGTTTCGGTGAACAGATGCGGCAAATCAGTTTAAAATTCGTACCAACAGCGATTTTGTCGCGACAAGTCGCGGTCATCCGTGAAATCCAGGACCACGCCGCCCTGATCATCAACCTGCCGGGGCAGCCCAAGGCCATCCAGGAGACCCTGGAAGGATTGCGTGATCCGGAGTCCGGACGGGTGCTGGTTCCCGGCATCTTCGCGGCCGTGCCTTATTGCATCGATCTCATCGGCGGACCTTACGCGCAAACCCGCGACGAGGTGGTCCAGGCGTTCCGACCCAAGTCGGCGCGCCGGCCAGGCCCTTGAACCGTCAAGCACACAATCGGGTTCGCATTTAAAATGCGTAGCCACGTTTTCAATCAATTTCGTCTTCAGGAGGTCTTCTCATGGCCCTAGTTTCCATGCGCCAGCTGCTCGATCACGCAGCCGAGCACGGTTATGGTATTCCAGCGTTCAACGTCAACAACCTGGAGCAGGTCCAGGCCATCATGGAAGCAGCGTCGGAGACGGACAGCCCCGTCATCATGCAGGCCTCGGCCGGCGCCCGCAAGTACGCCGGCGAAGCCTTCCTGCGCCACCTGATCGAAGCCGCCGTGGAAGCCTACCCGCACATCCCCGTGGTCATGCACCAGGACCACGGCCAGTCGCCCGACGTCTGCCAGGGCGCCATCGCCCTGGGCTTTTCCAGCGTCATGATGGACGGCTCGCTGCTGCCCGACGGCAAGACCATCGCCGACTACGAATACAACGTGGACGTCACCCGCAAAGTGGTGGACATGGCCCACAAGCTGGGCGTGACCGTGGAAGGCGAGCTGGGCTGCCTGGGTTCGCTGGAAACCATGCAGGGCGACAAGGAAGACGGCCACGGCGCCGACGGCACCCTGACCCTGGACCAGCTGCTGACCGATCCCGAGCAGGCCGCCGATTTCGTCAAGCGCACTCAGCTGGACGCCCTGGCGATCGCCATCGGCACCAGCCATGGCGCCTACAAGTTCACCCGCAAGCCCACCGGCGACATCCTGTCCATCGAGCGCGTCAAGGAAATCCACCGCCGCCTGCCCAACACCCACCTGGTGATGCACGGCAGCTCCAGCGTTCCCCAGGAACTGCTGGCCGAGATTCGCCAGTTCGGCGGCAACATGAAGGAAACCTATGGCGTGCCCGTGGAGGAAATCCAGGAAGCCATCAAGTACGGCGTGCGCAAGGTCAACATCGACACGGACATTCGCCTGGCCATGACGGCCGCCATCCGCCGCTTCATGTTCGAGAATCCCGAGAAGTTCGACCCGCGCGAATACCTCAAGCCCGCCCGCGAAGCCGCCAAGAAGGTGTGCATCGCCCGCTACCAGCAGTTCGGCACGGCCGGCAACGCCTCCAAGATCAAGGCCATTCCGCTGGACGAGATCGCTCGCCAGTATGCCTCCGGCCAGCTGGCCCAGATCGTTCAGTAACCGTCTGACGGGCCCGGGCATGCGCGTCCTCGCCGTCTGCCCCCGTCCCGTCTTTACCCCCGGCGCCCGCGGCGCCGGGACTGTCGTCCCGCCAGCTTCTCCGGCCAGCGGGATGTTTTCGTTTCAAGGATGAAATCGTGCAAGAGCCCTTACATCAATCCAGCCTGAAGTCCCTGCCGCTGATCGCGCGCGGCAAGGTCCGGGACATGTACGCCGTGGGTGATGATAAGTTGTTGATCGTGGCGAGCGACCGCATCTCGGCGTTCGATGTGATTCTGGATGACCCCATTCCCGGCAAGGGCGCCGTTCTGACCCAGATGACCGAATTCTGGCTGAACAAGCTTGCGCACATCATCCCCAACCATTCCACCGGCATCGACCCGGCCGACGTGGTGGCCCCCAACGAATGCGAGCAGGTCGCCGGCCGCTCCGTGGTGGTCAAGCGCCTGAAGCCCGTGCTGGTCGAGGCCGTGGCCCGCGGCTACCTGATCGGCTCCGGCTGGAAGGATTACCAGGCCACCGGCACGCTGTGCGGAATCACCTTGCCCGCCGGTCTCAAACAGGCCGCCAAGCTGCCCGAGGTCCTGTTCACGCCTGCCGCCAAGGCCGAGTTCGGTTCGCACGACGAGAACGTCGACTTCGACTACGTCGTCAAGGAAGTGGGCCGCGAACTGGCCGAACAGATCCGCGACGTCACCCTGCGCCTGTACACCGAGGCCGCCGACTACGCCGCCAGCCGCGGCATCATCATCGCCGACACCAAGTTCGAGTTCGGCCTGGATGAGCAGGGCCGGCTGCACCTGATGGACGAGGTGCTGACGCCCGACTCCTCCCGTTTCTGGCCTGCCGACAGCTATGCCGAAGGCATCAGCCCGCCGTCCTACGACAAGCAGTTCGTGCGCGACTGGCTGGAAACCCAGGTCTGGGACAAGACGCCGCCCGCGCCGCGCCTGCCCGAGGAAGTGGCGCGCCGCACGGCCGCCAAGTACCGCGAAGCCCTGGATCGCCTGACGGCCTGATCCTGCTTTCCCGTCCTTCAGCAAGGCGCCGCTGCATGGCTGGCGCCTTCGTCCTTTTCTGAATTGGTGCATTTCTTATGAGCGCAAGCGCATCTTCTTCTACCGGTCCCTCTCCCGTGGTGGGCATCGTCATGGGCTCCTCCAGCGACTGGGAGGTCATGAAACAGGCGGTGGCCGTGCTGGATGAGTTCGGCGTGCCCTACGAATGCCGGGTGGTGTCCGCGCATCGCATGCCCATCGACATGGTGGAATACGGCGCCCAGGCGCCCGCGCGCGGCCTGAAGGCCGTCATCGCCGGCGCCGGCGGCGCGGCCCACCTGCCGGGCATGCTGGCTGCGCTGACGCATCTGCCCGTGTTCGGCGTGCCCGTGCCCTCGCGCTACCTGCGCGGCGAGGACTCCCTGCTGTCCATCGTGCAGATGCCCAAGGGCGTGCCCGTGGCCACCTTCGCCATCGGCGAAGCCGGCGCCGCCAATGCCGCCTTGCACGTCATCGCCAACCTGGCGGTCAACGATGTCGAGCTGACCGAAAAACTGATCGCCTTCCGCGCCCGCCAGACCGAGGCGGCCCGCGCCATGGTCGTCCCACCCGTTTCTGCCTGATTACTGCCCTGCTATGACTACCCCGACTACCGACGCTGCCCTACTGGTCCCCGGCTCCTGGCTGGGCATGATAGGGGGCGGCCAGCTGGGCCGCATGTTCTGCCACTCCGCCCAGAGCCTGGGCTACAAGGTGGCGGTGCTGGACCCGGACACGGCCAGCCCCGCCGGCGCCGTGGCGGACCTTCATGTGTGCGCGCCCTACGACGACACCGATGCGCTGGCCCGCCTGGGCGAGCTGTGCCAGGCCGTCAGCACCGAATTCGAGAACGTGCCCGCCGAATCGCTGCTGACCCTGGCCCGCCATACCCGCGTCACCCCGTCGGGGCATGCCGTTGGGATCGTGCAGGACCGCATCCGAGAGAAAGCCTTCATCGTTCAGGCCGGCGTGCCGGTGGCGCCTTATGCCGCCATCGAAAGCGCAGCCGACCTGCAGACGGCCGATGCCGGCCTGTTCCCAGGTATCCTCAAGACGGCGCGCTTCGGCTATGACGGCAAGGGCCAGGCTCGCGTCGCCAACCTTGACGAGGCCCTGGCGGCCTTTGCCGAATTCGGCTCCAAGCCTTGCGTGCTGGAAGCCCTGCAGCCCCTGGAGTCGGAGATCTCCGTGGTCCTGGCGCGCGGCCTGGACGGGCAGGTCCAGACCTTTCCCTGCGCCCGCAATGAACATCGCGACGGCATCCTGGCCGTGTCCACCGTCAGCGACCAGTTCCAGGACGATGCCTTGTCCGAGCAGGCCCGCTCGGCCGCGGCGGCCATCGCCCGCACGCTGGACTACTACGGCGTGCTGTGCGTGGAATTCTTCATCCTGAAGGACGGCCGCCTGCTGGCCAACGAAGTGGCGCCGCGCCCGCACAACAGCGGCCACTACACCATGAACGCCTGCGTCAGCAGCCAGTTCGAACAGCAGGCGCGCGTCATGGCGGCCCTGCCGCTGGGCAGCACTCAGGCCCTGTGTCCGTCCATCATGCTGAACATCCTGGGCGACATCTGGTTCGACGAGCAGGGCGCGCATCGCGAGCCGGATTGGGCCGGCCTGCTGGCCATTCCCGGCGTGTCCCTGCACCTGTACGGCAAGGCGCAGGCGCGCCATGGCCGCAAGATGGGCCACGTCAATGTGGTGGGCGAGTCCGACGCGCAGGTCCGCCAGCGCGCCGCCCAGGCCGCCGCCGCCTTGCGCATCGCCTTCGATCATGACTGACGCCGTCCTTCATCCTTCCGACCAGGACATCCAACGGGCCGCCGAGCGCCTGGCGCAAGGCGGGCTGGTGGCCTTTCCCACCGAAACCGTCTATGGCCTGGGCGCCGACGCCGAGAATCCCGATGCGGTGCGGCGCATCTACCGCGCCAAGGGGCGTCCGTCCGACCATCCCCTGATCGTGCACGTGGCGCCGCAGGCCGACCTGCTTTACTGGGCGTCCGAGCTGCCGCCCCTGGCGCAGCAACTGATCGCCGCCTTCTGGCCGGGGCCGCTGACGCTGATCCTGCCGCGCAACCCGCGCATCCCGGACACGGTCAGCGGCGGCCAGGCCACCATAGGCCTGCGCTGCCCCTCGCATCCCGTGGCCCAAGCCCTGCTGCAGCGCATGGCGGCGCTCAGGCCCAGCGGACAGGCGGGCGTGGCCGCGCCGTCGGCCAACAAGTTCGGCCAGGTTTCGCCCACGGCCGCCAGCCACGTGCGCGACGAGTTCTCCGACCTGTCCTCTGACGAACTGCTGATCCTGGAAGCCGGCCCTTCGGAAGTGGGCATCGAGTCGACCATCGTGGATGTGTCGCGAACCCGGCAGGGCCTGGGAGCCGTGCTGCTGCGTCCCGGCCACATCACGGCCGCCATGATCGCGCAGGTCATCGGCTACGAACCTGCCGGCCCCGACGCGCAGGCGCCGCAGGTCTCGGGCAGCCTCAAGGCGCACTATGCGCCGCGCACGCCGCTGTCGCTGTTCGACGAGCAGTCCGTGCCCGCGCTCAAGGCCGTGCTGTCCCAGGGCGGGCGGCACGCCGTGGTGGCTTTCGCCGCCTTGCCGCCTTTTGCAGCGGACCGGCACGACTGGCATGTATGCTCGCCCGAGCCGCAGGCCTACGCACAGGACTTGTACGCCATGCTGCGTCGCCTGGACCAGGGCCAGTACGAGCATATCTGGGTGCAGCGCTGTCCGGATACGCCCGAATGGCGGGCGGTGAACGACCGCCTGGGCCGGGCGGCCGCCGCCTTCGAGTAGGCTCCGCAATCAGGTTCGCCGGGTTTTTTCCAGAAAATCCTGGATGGCCTGGTTGACGATGGCCGTCTGGTCCCGGTAGGGCAGGTGGCCGCATTGCTCCAGTTCCAGCAGCTCGGCGTGCGGCACCAGTTCGCGGATGCGGCGTATCTGCTCCAGCGTGCCGTATTCGTCGTCCACGCCCTGTATAGCCAGGATGGGGCAGGGGATCCGGCTGACTTCTTCTTCGATGTTCCAGGCGCGGAAGGACGGTTCGGTCCAGGTGCGGTTCCAGCCCCAGAAAGCCGACTCCACATCGTCGTGATAGCGGGCCAGGCGCTCGCGCAGGAATCCCTGTTCGTAGGCCTCGCGGGCCACCAGGATGCCGCGCAGCGAAATGTCTTCCACGAACAGGTGCGGCGCCATCACCACGATGCCCTGCAGCCGGTCGCCAAAGCCGCTGGCGGCCAGCAGCGCAATGGAGCCGCCGTCGCTGTGACCCACCAGCATGATGGGCCTGCGGCCGTCTTCGCCCAACTGCTTCAGCAATTGGGGCAGGACTTCCAGCGACTGTTCATGCAGGTAGTCCAGGGGCTTGGGGCCGTGCTCGTTGCGCGGGGTGCTGCGGCCATAGCCGTAGCGCGAGTACATCAGGCCGCTGCATCCGGTCTGCTCGCACAGTTGCGCGGGCCAGTCCTTCCACATGGCGATGGAGCCCAGGCCTTCGTGCAGGAACACCAGCAGCGGCGCTTCGCGCCGCTCGGGGCGTATCCACTGGTATTCCAGGCGTATGGCTTGACCGCCCTGGGTCAGGGAAGCAAATTGTAGGGATGTGTCCAGGCTGCTCATAAACGGATTGTGCGTAGGCGGCCGCAACGGGCCGGCATGATCTGGAAAAATAGTCTTTATGCCACAGATTGCGCCCGGGCGCTCGCCGCGGTCCGCAGATGTGCCCGGAGCGGACATTTCAGGCATGGTCCTTGCTGCGCTGCAAAACCATGCAGTCTTGGTACACTGGCGGCCTGAACATCTTTTTGTTGCGTCACAACATGAAATTCGACGAATTCGAAGTGGGAATGGTGATCCATCACCCGCTCGTTCCCGTCACGCGGGAAGAAATGCTGGAGTTCGCGCGGCAGTACGATCCGCAGTGGTTCCACGTGGACGAGGCGCGGGCCGAGCACGGACACTGGAACGGCCTGATCGGCAGCGGCTGGCTGACCTGCAGCAAGACCATGCGCATGGCGGTGGACGCCGCGCTGCACGACTCCGAATCCTTCGGCTCCCCCGGCCTGGAGCGCCTGCGCTGGCTGCTGCCCGTACGTCCCGGCGATTCCATCCGCCTGGAAGCCACGGTCGCCTCCAAGCGCGTCTCCTCCAGCCGCGACGACCTGGGCATCGTGCGCTGGTCCTGGAGCGTCTTCAACCAGAACGACCAGCAAGTGCTGGAGGTCGAAGCCACCAGCATGTTCGATCTGAAGCAGTCTGCGGGCTGACGGACGCAACCGGCTATAAAAAAGCGCTCCGCAGGGAGCGCTTTTTGCTTTTGTCCCTGTATGGGAACAACTCAGAAGAAAGCCTGAATCCCCGTCTGCGCCCGTCCCAGGATCAGGGCGTGCACGTCGTGGGTGCCTTCGTAGGTGTTGACCACTTCCAGGTTCACCAGGTGGCGGGCCACGCCGAATTCGTCGGAGATGCCGTTGCCGCCCAGCATGTCGCGCGCCAGGCGGGCGATCTCCAGCGCCTTGCCGCAGGAGTTGCGCTTCATGATGGAGGTGATTTCCGTGGCCGCCGTGCCTTCGTCCTTCATGCGGCCCAGGCGCAGGCAGCCCTGCAGGGCCAGGGTGATCTCGGTCTGCATGTCGGCCAGTTTTTTCTGGATGAGCTGGTTGGCGGCCAGGGGGCGGCCGAACTGCTTGCGGTCCAGCGTGTACTGGCGCGCCGTGTGCCAGCAGAACTCGGCGGCGCCCAGCGCGCCCCAGGCGATGCCGTAGCGGGCCGAGTTCAGGCAGGTGAAGGGGCCGCGCAGGCCGCTGACGCCGGGCAGCATGCGCTTGTCCTCGACCTCGACGCCGTCCATGACGATTTCCCCGGTCAGGGAGGCGCGCAGGCCCACCTTGCCGTGAATGGCGGGCGTGGACAGGCCCGCCATGCCTTTGTCCAGGATGAAGCCGCGTATCTTGCCGTCGTCCTCGCCGCCCACGACCTTGGCCCAGACCACCAGCACGTCGGCGATGGGCGAGTTGGTGATCCACATCTTGCTGCCGCTCAGGCGGTAGCCACCGTCCACCTTCACGGCGCGCGTCTCCATGGCGCCGGGGTCCGAGCCATGGTTGGGCTCGGTCAGGCCGAAGCAGCCTATCCATTGGCCGCTGGCCAGCTTGGGCAGGTACTTGCGCTTCTGTTCTTCGCTGCCGAATTCAAAGATGGGCACCATGACCAGGGAGGACTGCACGCTCATCATGGAGCGGTAGCCGGAGTCCACGCGCTCCACCTCGCGGGCGATCAGGCCGTAGCTGACGTAGTTCAGCCCGGCGCCGCCATAGGCCTCGGGGATGGTCGCGCCCAGCAGGCCCAGCTCGCCCATTTCGGCGAAGATGGCGGGGTCGGTGCGTTCGTGTCGGAAGGCCTCCAGCACCCGCGGCTGCAGCTTGTCCTGCGCGTAGGCCTGGGCGGCGTCGCGCACCATGCGCTCTTCGTCGCTGAGCTGCTGGTTCAGCAGCAGGGGATCGTCCCAGTGGAAAGAAGGAGAGGAAGACATCGAGGTACTCCGGAAAATCAAAGACTGTCCGAGCGGCGCGCTTGCTCCGCGCGGGTGCGGATGGCGTCCAGCGTCGTGGAGGGAGAAATGGCCTGCGGGTCGAGCAGGCAGTGGATCAGGGCGGGCAGGCCGCTGGCCTGGGCGCGCTCCAGGGCGGCCGGGAACTCTTCGCTGTCCAGCACGGTCTCGCCCCAGCCGCCATAAGCCTGCGCCAGGGCCGCGAAATCGGGATTGCGCAGCGCCGTGGCGCTTTCGCGTCCGGGATACTGGCGCTCCTGGTGCATGCGTATGGTGCCGTACATGCCATTGTCGATCACGATGACCACGATGGGCAGCCCGTACTGCACGGCCGTGGCGAACTCCTGGCCGTGCATCATGAAGCAGCCGTCGCCGGCGAAGCACAGCACGGGCGTGTCGGGCTGCAGGCGCTTGGCGGCCACGGCGGCGGGCAGGCCATAGCCCATGCTGCCGGACGTGGGCGCAAGCTGCGTGCCGTAGCGCTGGAAGGGATGGAAACGGTGCACCCAGGTGGCGTAGTTGCCGGCGCCGTTGCACAGGATGGCGTGCGCGGGCAGCGTGTCGGCCAGGTGCGCCATGATCCGGCCCATCTGCAGGGCGCCGGGCACGCGGATCCCGCTCGGGTCGCTCCAGCGCAGGTAGCTTTGGCGCATGGCCTGCAGGGCGGGACCGGCTTGGCGCGGCGCGGGCGGGTCCTGGGCCAGCGCCCGGACGAAGTCGCGCGGCGTGCTGTTGATGGCCAGGTCGGCCTGATAGACGCGGTTCAGCTCGGCGCTGTCCGGATGGACATGGATCAGGGGCGTGCCGGCCTGGGGAATGCCCAGCAGGGTGTAGGACTGGCTGGGCACTTCGGGCAGGCGTCCGCCCAGCAGCACGATCAGGTCGGCCTGGCGCAGATAGTCAAGCAGGTCCGGGTTGGCGCCCAGGCCCAGGTCGCCGATGAAGCAGTCGTGGCGCGTGGAGAACAGCATCTGCCGGCGGAACTCCACGCATACGGCGGCGGCGTGCCGGCCGGCAATCCGCTCCAGGCTCAGCACGGCCTCTTCGTCCCAGGCGCCGCCGCCCAGGATGAATACCGGCTGCCTGGCTTTGTCCAGCATCTGGCGCATGGCCTGGAGCTGCTCCGGAGAAGGATGGATGCCCAGCGGGGTCATGGGACGCGCATCGGGCGCATCCGTCGAATCGGTCAGCATATCCTCCGGCAGGGCCAGCACGACCGGGCCGGGGCGGCCGCTGGCGGCGACATGGAAGGCGCGCGCCATCATCTCGGGGATGCGTTCGACCTGGTCGATCTGCGCCACCCATTTGGCCTGGGTGCCGAAGACGGCCTTGTAGTCCATTTCCTGGAACGCCTCGCGCTCCAGCATGCCGCGCTCCACCTGGCCCACCAGCAGGATCATGGGCGTGGAGTCCTGGGAGGCGATGTGCACGCCGGCCATGGCATTGGAAGCGCCGGGGCCGCGGGTGACCATGCAGATGCCGGGCCGGCCCGTGAGTTTGCCGTAGGCGTCGGCCATCATGGCCGCCCCGCCTTCCTGGCGGCAGACGGTGACCTGCATGCCCGAGTCCACCAGTCCGTCCAGCACGGCAAGGTAGCTCTCGCCGGGCACGCAGAAGACATGATCCGCGCCGTGCAGGCGCAATTGATCGACCAGGAGATGGCCACCCAGACGTGGCGAGCGAGCGGAAGAGTCGGATGTCGTCATAATGTCTCAGGATAGTGTGCGTAAAGCGCACAGGGCAATTGATAAAATTGCACATTGTCGTGTGCTGGCGTAACGAGCCGCCGCGGCTGCACCATCATGCTACGGGCGGGCGCGGGCCCGGCCCAGGGGGATTTCCATGAGACACGGCATACCCAGCCTGGGAGCCTTGCAGGCTTTCGAGGCCACGGCCCGGCTGGGGTCTTTTTCACGCGCGGCCGAAGAGCTGTCCCTGACGCACAGCGCGGTGTATCGCCAGGTCAGCGGCCTGGAGCAGCGCCTGGGCGTGCAGCTGCTCACGCGCGTGCGCCGGCGGCTGGTCCTGACGCCGGCCGGACGCGACTACGCGGCGCGCATACGCCACCACCTGGAACAGATAGGCAAGGACACCTTCAGCCTGATAGCCCGCGCGGGCGTGGGGCGCAGCGTGCACCTGGCGGTGCTGCCGACCTTGTCCACGGTATGGCTCATGCCGCGCCTGGCGGCCTTCAACCGGCGGCATCCGGACATCACCGTCAGCCTGTCGGTACGCACGGCGCCGTTCCAGTTCGGCGACCACCCTTTTGACGCGGCCATCTACCATGGCCGGGAGCTGTGGCCCCAGACCCAGGGCATACGCCTGTTCGACGAGGGCGAACTGGTTCCGGTCTGCACGCCGCGCCTGGCGGCCCGCGCGCCTTTGCAGGAGCTGGTGCATCTGCACATGTCCACCCGGCCGGACAGCTGGCTGGACTGGTACCGCTCGGCGGGCCTGGAGCCGGGCTTGCGCGTCAGCGCCGGTCCGCGGTATGAATTGTTCACGCTGATCCTGGCCGCCTTGCAGGCCGACATGGGCGCGGCCCTGATGCCGCGTTTTCTGGTCGAGGACGCCCTGGCGGCCGGCGAGCTGGTCATGCCCGTGCGGCACGCCATGCTGGTCAGTGAAGCCTATTTTTTCAGCTACCCGACGGCCGACGGCCCGGGGGAGGCCGTCCTGCTTCTGGAGCAATGGCTGGCCCACTACGACAAGGAGACGTCATGAAGCACGCCTGGATGCGAGGGCTGGCCGCCGGCGCCCTGACACTGGCCCTCGCGGGCCTGGCGCAGGGACGAGAGCCCGCCGCGCCCGATCTGAACCCCGAGGCGGCGACGGCCAGCGTGCAGCGCGAGAAGGTAAGCAGCGCCGCAAGCATGGTGGTCACCGCGCATCCGCTGGCCACGCGCGCGGGTCTGAGCATGCTGGATCAGGGCGGCAGCGCCGTGGATGCCGCCATTGCCAGCCAGCTGGTGCTGGGGCTGGTCGAACCGCAGTCGTCCGGCCTGGGCGGAGGCGGCTTCCTGCTGCTGTTCCGGCCGGACAAGGGCCTGCTCAGCTACGACGGGCGGGAGACGGCTCCCGCCGCCAGTCCGCTGGACCGTTTCGAGCTGGACGGCAAGACCATGTCCTTCAAGCAAGCCGTCAACAGCGGACGCTCCGTGGGCGTGCCGGGCCTCATGCGCGCCCTGGAGCTGATGCACCAGGACGGCGGCAGGCTGCCCTGGGCCAGCCTGTTCAGGCCGGCCATCGATCTGGCGGAACAGGGCTTCGAAGTCAGTCCCCGTCTGCATGCCTTGATCGCCGACAATCCCGGGCTGGCGGACAAGCCGGCCGCGCGCGCCTATTTCCTGGATGAGCAGGGCCGGCCCTGGCCGGTGGGGCATCGCCTGCGCAATCCGGCCTACGCCCAGGTCCTGAAGATGCTGGCGCAGCAGGGCGCGGACGCCTTCTATACGGGCGAACTGGCGCGCGACATGGCGGCGGCGGTGGCCGCCGATCCCATTCCCGGCGATTTGTCGGAGGCGGACCTGCGCGATTACCGCGCTCTGCGCCGCGAGCCGCTGTGCATGGATTGGCAGCGCTGGGCCCTGTGCGGCATGGCGCCGCCCAGTTCCGGCCCGCTGACGGTCATGCAGATGCTGGGCATTCTGCAGCACACGCCCATCGCCTCGCTGGAGCCGCAATCGGCCCGGGCCATCCATTACTTTGCCGAGGCGGGACGCCTGGCCTTTGCCGATCGCGACGCCTGGGTGGCGGATCCGGCCTTCGTGGCCGTGCCGCAGCAGGCCATGCTGGCGCCCGACTACCTGAAGGCGCGCGCCGCCTTGATCCGTCCCGACCGCTCCCTGGGCCACGCGCCGCCCGGCCAGCCGCTGGCCGACCGTCAGCCGGCGGGAGACAACACGCTTGAATTGCCGTCCACCACGCACCTGTCCGTGGCCGACGCCCAAGGGCAGGTGGTGTCCATGACCACTTCGGTGGAGTCGGCTTTCGGGAGCAAGATCATGGTGCGCGGTTTCCTGCTGAACAACCAGCTGACCGATTTTGCGCTCAGCCCCAGGGACGAAGCCGGCCGCCTGTCCGTGAACCGCGTCGAGCCGGGCAAACGCCCGCGCAGTTCCATGGCGCCCATGATGGTGCTGGAGAAAGACCGCCCCGTCATTGCCCTGGGCTCGCCTGGCGGCAGCGCCATCATTTCATACGTGGCGCAGACCTTGACCGGCATGCTGATGTGGAACCTGGATGCCCAGCAGGCCGTCAGCCTGCCGCACTATGGCAGCCGCAACCGGGCCACGGAACTGGAGGCCGGCACGGCCGTGACCGCCCAGGCCCAGGCCTTGCGGGCCATGGGGCACGAGGTGCGTGAACAGCCTTTTCCCAGCGGCACCCACGTGATCCGCTGGACGCAGAATGGATTGGAGGCGGGCGTGGACCCGCGCAGGGAAGGGCTGGCGCTGGGGCGGTGATGGCGCTTCGCCAGGGCAGGTATCGGACTTTGTGTTCGGAACATGCGTCGAGTCCGGGGGCTGGCGCTGGAAGGATCGGTGTCAGACTGTGCGCTTGGTCAGTGTGTGTCAGGGCCTGCAGGCTGGGCAGTCGCCGGCGCCATGCGCCGGTTCCCTTGACGAGCCTGGTGACGGGCGGGGCGTGAACTCGCGGAGCAGCTCGTCCCCCAGACGAGCTGCAAGCGTTCCGCTCGAACAGCACGCCCCTTGCCTCCCGCCCCTGCACCTCGTCTGCGGCGACCGCCCTGACCCGCCTGCTGGCCCTGACACACACTGACCAAGCTCAAAACCGCAAACCCTTCTAGCGCCAGCCCCCGGACGGCCTGCGTCGGCGAGGCGCTCAGGGCATGGGGAAAATCCAGCGATAAAAAAACCCGGCCAGCGGCCGGGCTTCGGTACAGGGCGGCGGGCCCGGATGATTAACGGAACACCACGGTGCGCTGGCCGTTGAGCAGGATGCGATGCTCGACGTGGGCGCGCACGGCGCGGGCCAGGACCAGGGACTCGACGTCGCTGCCCACCTGGGTCAGTTCGGCGGGGCTGACGGCATGGTTCACGCGTTCCACGTCCTGCTCGATGATGGGGCCTTCGTCCAGGTCCTCGGTGACGTAGTGGGCGGTGGCGCCGATGATCTTCACCCCGCGGGCATGCGCCTGATGGTAGGGGCGCGCGCCCTTGAAGCTGGGCAGGAAGCTGTGGTGGATGTTGATGGCGCGGCCCGACAGGGCGCGGCACAGGTCCGTGGACAGGATCTGCATGTAGCGCGCCAGCACGACCAGGTCCACCTTCAGGTCGCCGGCCAGCTGCAGGATCTGCTGTTCCTGCTGCGGACGCGTTTCAGGCGTGACGGGCAGGTGGTGGAAGGGAATGCCGTAGGAGGAGGCCAGGCCGGCGTGGTCCGTGTGGTTGGAGGCCACCGCGGCGATCTCCACGGGCAGTTGGCCGCTGTGGGCGCGGAACAGCAGGTCGTTCAGGCAGTGGCCCTGGCGGCTGACCAGGATCAGCAGGCGGGCCTTGCGCTGCGCGTCGTAGATGTTGGCGTCCATGCCGAATCTGTCGGCGATGGGCGCAAAGCGCGCCTGCAGGTCGGCCACGGCCACTTTCTCGGGCAGGGAAAACTGGATGCGCAGGAAAAATCGCTCGGTCTCGGCGTCGCCGAACTGCTGGGCTTCAATGATGTTGCCGTTCTGTTCAAGCAGCCAGCCGGACACGTTGTGCACGATGCCGGTGCGGTCCGGGCAGGAAAGGGTCAAGATGTAATCGTTCATCGACGGTATTGTAAAGACTTCAGAGGGTTTTTTGATCTGATGAAGCCAGGATTTCCCGGCTGTGTTGCGCAATCGCCAGACAGGCCGTCAGGCCGGGCGATTCGATGCCGAACAGGTTCAGCAGCCCGGGCACGCCGTGCTGCCCGGGGCCCGAGAACAGAAAGTCGGCCGCCGGCGCGCCGGCCGGCACGACCTTGGGGCGTATGCCGCTGTAGGCCGGACTCAGGCTGCCGTCCTGCAGGTCAGGCCAGTACTGACGTACGGCGGCGTAGAAAGACTGCCCGCGTTGCGGGTCCATGTCGTAGTTCTCGTGCTCGACCCATTCCGTGTCGGGGCCGAAACGCGCCTGCCCGGCCAGGTCCAGCGTCAGGTGCACCCCCAGGCCGGCCTCGTTGTGCATGGGGTAGATCAGGCGCTTGAAGGGTGAGCGCCCGGACAGCGAGAAATAGCTGCCCTTGCACAGATAGGCCTGGGGGACGTGGGCCGGATCCAGGCCCTGGATCTGGCGGGCCGCCGCCACGGCGCCCAGGCCGGCCGCATTGACCAGGCGGGTGGCGGTCAGCGAGAAGGCTTCCGCGCCGCCCACCTGGATTTCGAAACCCTGGCCCGGCAGCACGCGGGCGCCGGTGAAGGGCGTGTTGAAGACCATCTGCGCGCCCAGGTTCTCGGCGTCGCCCTGCAGCGCCAGCATCAGGCCATGGCTGTCCACGATGCCGGTCGAGGGCGAGAGCAGGGCGGCGCTGCAGCGCAGGGCCGGCTCGAGCGCCTGGGCCTCTTTGGCGGAGAGCCACTGCAGATCGTGCACGCCGCAGGCCTGCGCATTGGCCTGCAGTTCCCGCAAGGCGGCTTCCTGCGACGCGGAGGCGGCCACGATCAGCTTGCCGCAGCGCTTGTGCTCCACGTGTCGCTCGCGACAGTAGTCGTACAACTGCTCCTTGCCCTGGACGCAGAGCCTGGCCTTCAGGCTGCCGGGGGCGTAGTAGATGCCGCCATGGATGACTTCCGAATTACGCGAACTGACGCCGTTGCCTATGCCCGGCGTCTGTTCGACCACCAGCACGTCCATGCCTTGTCCGGCCAGTTCCCTCGCCAGGCTCAAGCCGACGACGCCCGCGCCCAGCACCACGCAATCCACATCATTGCTCATGATCAAGCCCCTGCCTGCAGAATCAGGAAAAAGGAACTAGTGTACTCCCGGCTTTATCCCGAGGTCAGCCTTGGGTCGGCGTCAGGTCGAAGTCGCCGGCGTGATAGATCAGGGGCTGGTGGGCGCTGCGTCCGCAATGCGTGACCTCGCCGATGAAGATCAGATGGTCTCCGGCTTCGTGGCAGGCATAGGGCTTGCATTCGAACCAGGCGCTGCAGCGCTCGTCATCCAGCATGGGCAGGCCGTGGGGCGAGGCGGTCAGGGGGTGGTCGCGAAAGCGATCGGCCTGTTCGCCCCAGGCGAAGCGCTTGGCCACCGCCAGCTGGCTGGCGCTCAGCACGTGGATGACGTAGCCGGCGCCGTGCAGGAAATGGGGCAGGGAGCGCGAATGACGGGCCAGGGACCAGAGCACCAGCGGCGGATCCAGCGAAACGGAGTTGAAGGAGCTGACGGTCAGGCCGACGGCCCGGCCCGGATGGTCCTTGTCGGGGCCGACCACCACTGTGACGCCGGTGGCGAAGCGGCCCAGCGCGGAACGGAAGAAGTCGGTATCGAAGGCGGAGGGGAATGCGGTCATCGAGCGGCGAGTCACCCTAGGGAGCCAGCCGGCTCAGCTCCCATTGCCCCTGGTCGTTGCGATCGAACACCAGGCGGTCGTGCAGGCGCGAGGCGCGCCCCTGCCAGAACTCGACGTGATCCGGAGTCAGCCGCAGGCCGCCCCAATGTTCAGGCCGGGCGGGGTGCTCGCCCAGGCTGCGCGCATAGTGTTCGGTGCGCGCGTCCAGTTCGGCCCGGGTGATGGGCTGGCTCTGCGGCGAAGCCCAGGCGCCGATGCGCGAACCCAGCGGACGGCTGTGGAAGTATTCATCGGACTCGGCGTGGCTGATGCGGCTGACGCGGCCTTCGAAGCGCACCTGGCGCTGCATGGACGGCCAGAAGAAGGACAGGCTGGCCCAGGGGTTCTCGTCCAGGTCGGCGCCCTTGCGGGAACGGTAGTTGGTGAAGAACACCAGTCCCTGCTCGTCGTAGCCCTTGAGCAGCACGATGCGCGCCGAAGGGCGGCCCTGAGCGTCCACGGTGGCCAGCGTCATGGCCGTGGGTTCGGTTTCCTTCAGCTCCAGCGCCTGGTCCAGCCAGCGCTGGAACTGCACGCGCGGATCGGCGGCGACCTCCTGCTCGCTCAGGGAAAAACGTTCGTACTCGTTCCGAATATCGGCTAGGGACATGATGCGCTCTTATGCTTGATGAGGGATTGCCTGCCCAGTATAGCTTTGCAGCAATTGAACCACCGATTGCAGGCGTTTATCCAGGATTTTAGAGCGTCGGAGCGCGGACGCGGTTTCCATCACGTATTCGATGCAGGGGCCGTTGATGCCCTGGGCCGAATGGACGACCTGCATGAGCTGGTCGTCGGGCATGCGCGGCACGTAGGCATCGGTCTTGCGGTTCATGGTGAACACCAGGGCGCGGATGTCGCCTTGGGTGGTGCGGCAGCGCAGCCAGCGGGGAATGTAGGCTCCGCTGGGCATCTCGCGCTGCCACAGCGCGTCGAAGACCTTGGGCACGTCGCGCCCGGGGATGCGGAAGGCCATGCCGCGGCACGAGCCGCCCACGTCCAGGCCGAAGACCAGGCCGGGCTGTTCGGGGGTGCCGCGGTTGATGCGCGACCACAGGCACAGGGCGCGGTGGTAGCCGCGCAGCAGCGCCTGGCGCTGCTCGACGAATTCGAAATCGGGACGCCAGATCAGGGATCCGTAGCCGTAGACCCAGAGGTCTTGTTCTCCGCACCACTGGACCTGGTCCAGGGACTGACGCAAGGAAGCGTTGCGTTCATCATCGGTCAACACGCGGAAGCTGCAGGGCTTGGGCGCTTCGGAGGGCTGGGCGAAGGAGGAATCCATGTTCACGGCAAGGGGCTTGTGGCCTGAGTCACTGATAGTTGATACCTGTAGCGATTGTAGATCAAGCAGAACCTACTGTAGCGGGCTTTCTGCCTGATAACTAAGGAAAAATAATAATTTGCTTATACGAGTGTTGCTATTTGGCAGGCCGCCGTCAAGCCGTCGGGGCATAAGGCTTCGGAGGCGGGAAATTTTCGTAAAATTGATGGGTTTGGCCGGGCTGGCCGGTCGTGGAAGGACGTATGACAGAGCTGCAGGACATGGATGCCGAGCGCCGCTTCGGCGGCATTGACCGTTTGTACGGCGCGGGCGCCCGCGCGCGCCTGGCCGGGGCGCACGTGATGGTGGCGGGCATAGGCGGAGTGGGCACCTGGGCGGTGGAGGCGCTGGCTCGTTCGGCCGTGGGCGCCATCACCCTGATCGACCTGGACCATATCGCCGAGTCCAACATCAATCGCCAGCTGCCGGCGCTGGACAGCACGCTGGGGCAGGGCAAGGCGCAGGCCATGGCCCGCCGCATCCACGACATCAATCCGGCCTGCCGGGTGCAGGTGGTGGATGATTTCGTCTCGGAAGACAATGTGGCCGACCTGCTCGGGCAGCAGCCCGACGTGTTCCTCGACTGCACCGATCAGGCCAGCGCCAAGATCGCCCTGATCCTGGAGGCCCGCCGGCGCGGCGTCGCCTTGCTGACCTGCGGCGGCGCCGGCGGCAAGACCGATCCTCTTTCCTTGCGCGCCGGCGACCTGTCGCAGGCCCGGCACGATGCGCTGCTGGGGCGGCTGCGGCAGATCCTGCGCAAGCAGCATGGCTTTGCGCGCGGCAGCGATGCGCAGGGCCGCGCCTTGAAGCGCGTGCCGCGCATGGGCGTGGATTGCCTGTGGTTCGAGCAGGAAACCCGCCTGCCGGAGGCCTGGACGGCCCGGGAGGACGGAGCCCTGCAGGGCCTGGCCTGCGCCGGCTATGGCTCGGGCGTGACGGTCACGGCCAGCATGGGCCTGCTGGCGGCCGATTTTGCCTTACGCCGCATCCTGAATCAGTAAGGCGTCCTGCCAGCCGCGCAGGGCGTTCGAGACGCGCAGCGCCCGGGCCTGCCGCAGCATGTCCAGCGTGATGTCGGCTTCGCGTACCAGCCCGCTGTTCAGCAGGGCCTGGCGCTGCACGCCGGGCAGCAGCCAGCCGCTGGCGGCCGGCGTCCACCAGGCGCCGTGCTCGTCCTGGATGTAGATGTTGCTGCGGCTGCCTTCGCAGACGCGGTTCTGGCCGTCCACGAAGATGATGTCGAACAGATCGGGGTCTTCCGCCAGCAGGCGGCCCGCCTGCTGGTACCAGGGGCGATGCGTGGTCTTGTGGGCCAGCAGCGGATCCAGGACCGGCAGCGGCGTGGGCGACAGGCGCAGCCGCAGCGGTCCGGGCAGCGCGGGCAGCGGTTCCGCCTGGGCGGCGGCCGCGCCATGCGCCTGCCACAGCACGCGCAGTCGCAGCGCGGTCCGGCTGGGCGCCCGCGCCAGGGCCAGATGCACGGCCTGCAGCCAGATCTGCGTGTCCCAGGCGTAGTCCAGGGCGGCGCAACTGCGCGCCACGCGTTCCAGGTGCAGCTCCAGCAGCGGAATCTGGCCGTCCGCATCCACCCGCAGCGTTTCGATCAGTTCAGGTTTGCCGTGCGTCATGGCGGGGCCTTTGCGTCAGGGTTACGGGGGTCTGCAGCACGCGCGCCTTCCACAGGCACTCCTGCCACTCCTGTTCGGGATCCGAGTCCAGCACGATGCCGCCGCCGGCGCCGAACACGCCCTGGCCGTGGTCGTCCAGCTCCAGGGTGCGGATGCTGACATTCAGGGACAGGTCGCCCTGCGGGCTCAGGAACCCGACCGAGCCGCAATAGATGCCGCGGCGCCAGGGCTCGAGCCGGCGTATGCATTGCATGGCGGCCAGCTTGGGCGCGCCGGTGATGGACCCGCAGGGGAACAGGGCGCGCAGCAGGGCTTCCAGCCCGCAGTCCGCATCCAGTTCTGCCTCGACGGTGGAGGTCATGGTCCAGACCGAGGCATACTGCTCCACGTCGAACAGGCTGGTGGCGCGCACCGTGCCGGTGCGGGCCACCCGGCCCAGGTCGTTGCGCAGCAAGTCCACGATCATGACATTTTCCGCCCTGTCTTTAAGGCTGTCACGCAGTTCCTGCGCATTGGCCTGGTCGCGCAAGGAGTCGGGGTCGCGCGGCCGCGTGCCCTTCATGGGGCGCGTGCGGATGCGCGCGCCGCGCTTTTCCAGGAACAGCTCGGGCGACAAGGACAGGATGTGGCGGCCGCCCAGGTCCAGGTAGGCGCCGTAGGCCACCGGGTGGCGCGCGGCCAGGGCGGCGTACAGTTCGCGCGGCGGCATGTCCGCATGGATGCGCACGGGCACGGTGTAATTGATCTGGTAGAACTCGCCGGCCCGCAGCCCGGCCTGGATCTGTTCCAGCGCGGCGCGGTAGTCCTGCGGCGCGACGTCCAGGCTGGCCTGCAGCGCGGGCGCGGCCTGGCTGTTCCACAGGGGGACGTGCCGGGCCTGTTCGAAGACCAGGGCGGTCAGCGGCGCCTGGGCGCGCGCCGGACGCGGCTCCAGGCGCGGCTCGAACAGTTCGGCCAGCTCGTAGTCCAGGGCCAGCGCCACCCAGCGGCCCGCCAGACGGGCCTGCTCGATGGCGTCGAAAGCTTGGTCCAGCTCCCGGGGCGTGCGGGCTTCGATCTTGCCCAGGCACTCCCGCATTTCCAGCGCCGTGTTCGTCAGTCGGTCTTCGAATCGGCCATACATGCGCCGTGTTCCTCTAAAAATGCCGCCAGCGCCGCTCCGGTGTGCGAGGCCGGCGTGGCCTGGACCTGTTCGGGCGTGCCCTGCACGACCAGCCGGCCGCCGCCCGAGCCGCCTTCGGGGCCCAGGTCCACGATCCAGTCGGCTTCGGCGATCAGGTCCAGATTGTGTTCGATCACGACCACGGTGTGCCCGGCGTCGACCAGCCTGTGCAGCACCAGGATCAGTTTTTCCACGTCCGCCATGGACAGGCCCACGGTGGGCTCGTCCAGCACGTACAGCGTATGGGGCGCCTTGTAGGCCCGGCCCGTGCGGGTCAGGCCTTCATCCAGCCGCGCCTTGACCAGTTCGCTGACCAGCTTGATGCGCTGGGCTTCGCCGCCGGACAGGGTGGGCGAAGGCTGGCCCAGGGTCAGATAGCCCAGGCCCACGCTTTGCATCAGCTGCAAGGGGCGCAGGATCTTGGGGTGGGCGGCGAAGTATTCCACGGCCTCGTCCACGTCCATCTGCAGCAGCTGGCCGGCGGACACGCCGCGCCAGGTCACGGACAGGGTCTCGGGATTGAAGCGCTGGCCGTGGCAGGCGTCGCACGGCACCTTGACGTCGGGCAGGAAGCTCATCTCCAGCGTGCGCATGCCCTGGCCTTCGCACAGGGGGCAGCGGCCCTCGCCGGTGTTGAAGGAGAAACGCGACGCGGTCCAGCCGCGCAGGCGCGCGTCGTTCGTGCCGGCGAACAGCTTGCGCACCTCGTCCCAGAAGCCGATGTAGGTGGCCGGGCAGGAACGCGGCGTCTTGCCGATGGGGGTCTGGTCGACTTCCAGGACGCGGTCCAGGGACTCCCACCCGCTGATGCGCGAGCAGCCCTGCCAGGACGGCGGCAGCTTGCTGCCCACCGCGCGCGCCAGGTTGTCCAGCAGCACGTCGCGCGCGAAAGTGGACTTGCCCGATCCCGACACGCCCGTGACCACGCTGAGCTTGCCCAGCGGGATGCCGGCCTGCACGTCCTGCAGGTTGTGCAGGCGGGCGCCGTGCACGGTCAGCAGCGGCGTGTCCGCCTCCACCGGGCGGCGCGCCTGCATGGGGTGCTGCAAGGGTTCCCGCAGGTAGCGGCCGGTCAGCGAAGCCGGATTGGCCTCGATTTCCTCCAGCGTGCCCTGGGCGATGACTTCGCCGCCGCGCTTGCCGGCGCCCGGTCCCATGTCGATGATGTGCTGGGCGCGGCGTATGGTGTCTTCGTCGTGTTCCACCACCACCAGGGTGTTGCCATTGCCTTCCAGGCGGGCCATGGCCTTGAGCAGGATCTGGTTGTCGCGCGGGTGCAGGCCTATGGTGGGCTCGTCCAGCACGTAGCACACGCCTTGCAGATTGGAGCCGAGCTGCGCGGCCAGGCGGATGCGCTGCGCCTCGCCGCCCGAGAGCGTGGGGGCGGCGCGATCCAGGGCCAGGTAGCCCAGGCCCACTTCGTGCATGAAGTCCAGCCGGCTGCGGATCTCGTTCAGGATGTCGCGGGCGATGTCGGCCTCGCGTCCGTCCATGTCCAGTCCCGTGAAGAAGGTCTGCGCCTCCTCCACCGGCAGGGAGGCCAGTTGCGCGATGGAGCGATCGCGCCATTCGAAGGCCAGCGATACGGGGTTCAGGCGCTGTCCGCGGCAGCTCGGGCATTCCACGGCTTCGCCTTCGTAGCCGGCGTTCCAGGCGCTTTCTTCTCCGGTCTGCTCCTGGTCGAAGCCGGTCAGCTTGACGCCGGTGCCGAAGCAGTCCGTGCACCAGCCGTGCTTGGAGTTATAGGAGAACATGCGCGGATCGGGCTCGGGAAAGCTGGTGCCGCAGCAGGGGCAGGCGCGCTTAACCGAGAAATGCTGCTGGCCGGCCTCGGCCGACGGCCGCCCGCGGCGGCGTTCCTCCAGCGGCAGGGCGCCGGATGGCGTCAGCGGCGCGAGCACGCTCAGCGTGCCGTGGCCCAGTTCCAGCGCCTCGCGTATGGCCTGGCGCAGCTGCAGCTCGTGGCGCGGGTCCACGATGAGGTCGGCCACCGGCAGCTCCAGCGTGTGTTCGCTGTAGCGGTCCAGGCGCGGCCAGGGGGAGACGGGGATGAACTCGCCGTCCACGCGCAGGTGGGTGTAGCCCTTGCCCTGGGCCCACTTGGCCAGGTCGGTGTAGTAGCCCTTGCGCGCCGTCACCAGCGGGGCCAGCAGGCCTATGTGTTCGCCCTTGTGGTCGCGCAGAAGTTGCGCGGCGATCTGCTCGGGCGTCTGCGGCGCCACCGGCACATGGCAGGTGGGGCAGTACTGCGTGGCCAGCTTCACGTACAGCAGGCGCAGGAAGTGGTGGATCTCCGTCATGGTGGCCACGGTGGACTTGCGGCCGCCCCGGCTGGTGCGTTGCTCGATGGCCACGGTGGGCGGGATGCCGTAGATGGCGTCCACGTCGGGCTGGCCGGCCGGCTGCACGATGGCGCGCGCGTAGGCGTTCAGGGATTCCAGGTAGCGGCGCTGGCCTTCATTGAACAGGATGTCGAAGGCCAGGGTGGATTTGCCCGACCCCGACACGCCCGTGACCACGGTGAAGGTGTTGCGCGGGATGTGGACGGAGATGCCCTTCAGGTTGTGTTCGCGCGCGTTCAGGATGGCGATGCGGCCGTCGTCCTCCTTGGCGGGCGCGGCGGCGTAGGCGACGGCGGGCTCGGCCAGCGCCGGTGCGGCCTGGCCGATGATGGCGTCTTCGTATTCCTTCAGGGCGCGGCCGGTATGCGATTGCGGCAGGGCCATGATGTCGGCGGGCGTGCCCGCGCCCAGCACCAGGCCGCCGTGCTCGCCGCCTTCGGGGCCCAGGTCTATGACCCAGTCGGCGGCGCGGATCAGGTCCAGGTTGTGCTCGATGATGAGCAGGCTGTGGCCGGCGGCCAGCAGCTTGCGGAAGGCGCGCATCAGGCGCGCGATGTCGTCGAAGTGCAGGCCGGTGGTGGGTTCGTCGAACAGGAACAGATTGCCCTTCTTGGCCACTTGCACCCGGCTCAGGCGGCTGCGCGAGGCTTCCGCCAGGTAGCCGGCCAGCTTCAGGCGCTGGGCCTCGCCGCCTGACAGCGTGGGCACGGGCTGGCCCAGCTTCAGGTAGTCCAGGCCCACGTCGGCCAGGGGCGCCAGGCCCGTCTGCACATCGCGCAGGCCTTCGAAGAACTCCAGCGCCTCGTGCACGGTCATGTCCAGCACCTCGTCGATGGAGGCGCTGCGGCCGAAGTGCTCGATGCGCACTTCCAGCACTTCGGGGCGGAAGCGCTTGCCGTCGCAGTCCGGGCAGCGCAGGTAGACGTCCGAGAGGAACTGCATCTCGATGTGCTCGAAGCCGGTGCCGCCGCAGGTCGGGCAGCGGCCGTCGCCGCTGTTGAAGCTGAAGGTGCCGGGCGTGTAGCCGCGCTCCTTGGACAGCGCCGCCTGGGCGAAGAGCTTGCGGATGGGGTCGAATGCGCCCACATAGCTGGCCGGGTTGGAGCGCGCGGTCTTGCCGATGGGCGTCTGGTCCACCATGACGACCTCGGCGACCTGCTCCACGCCCAGCAGCGCGCCGTAGGCGCCGGGCGCCTCGGTGGGCTTGCCCTGCTGCTTGAGCATGGCGGGGTAGAGCACGTCCTGGATCAGGGTGGATTTGCCCGAGCCCGACACCCCGGTCACGCAGACCAGGCGGCCCAAGGGGATGGAGACGGAGATGTGGCGCAGGTTGTGCGCGCTGACGTCTTCCAGCAGCAGGCGCGGCGTACTGTCGGCCACGGGCAGGGGGCGGGGCGCTTCGATGCTCAGTTCGCCGCTCAGGTAGCGGCCCGTCAGGGTGTCGGCGCGGCGCAGCGCCTGCGGGGAACCGTCGAACAGGATCTGTCCGCCGCGCTCGCCGGGCCCTGGCCCCATGTCCAGGATGCGGTCGGCCGCCACCATGACTTGCGGATCGTGCTCCACCACCACCAGGGTGTTGCCGTTGCCGCGCAGCCGGTGCATGACCTGGATGATGCGATGCATGTCGCGCGGGTGCAGGCCGATGGAGGGTTCGTCCAGCACGAACAGGGTGTTGACCAGCGAGGTGCCCAGCGCCGTGGTCAGGTTGATGCGCTGCACCTCGCCGCCCGACAGCGTGCGGCTCTGGCGGTCCAGCGAGAGGTAGGCCAGGCCCACATCGCACAGGTAGTCCAGGCGCGCCAGGGTTTCTTTCAGGAGCAGGTCGATGGCGGCGTCGCGCGCATCGCCGAAATGCAGGCCGCGGAAGAAGTCGCGCACATGCTCGATGGGCAGGCGCATCAGGTCGGGCACGCTCAGGCCGGGCAGGGCGTTCAGCTGCTCGCGCGACCACAGCGCATGCACCGGCATGAAGCGCTTGTAGACAGACTCGGCGGGCGCGGCGTCTCCGCCCACGCGCCACAGGCTGGCGTCGGGCTTCAGGCGCGAGCCGGCGCAGGCCGGGCAGGTGTTGTAGCTGCGGTACTTGGACAGCAGCACGCGCACGTGCATCTTGTAGGCGCGCGACTCCAGCCAGTCGAAGAAGCGCTGGGCGCCGTACCACTGGGTCTTCCAGGCGTGGTTGCCGCCTTTCCAGTCCGGCGTCCCGTGGATCACCCAATCCTTTTCCGCGTCGCTCAGGTCTTTCCAGGGCACGCCCAGGCGCACGCCCGCCGCCGGCGCGTAGCGTTCCATGTCCTGCTGGCATTCTTTGTAGCTGGCCGTCTGCCAGGGGCGCACGGCGCCCTCCAGCAGGCTCTTGGTCTGGTCGGGCACCACCAGCCCGTAGTCTATGCCCATGACGCGGCCAAAGCCCCGGCAGCTGTCGCAGGCGCCCAAGGGCGAATTGAAGGAGAAGGTGCTGGCCACCGGCGCGCTGTAGTCGATGTCGCAATGCGCGCAGTGCAGGCCCTGGCTGAAGCGCCAGGCGGTTTCCGGGCCTTCGCTGCTGGCCGAAGCGTAGACCGTCAGCCTGCCCTGGCCGTGGCGCAGGGCGGCCTCGATGGCTTCCATGAAGCGCTCGGGCTCCACCGTGCCGGCGCGAAAGCGATCCTGGATCACGTACAGCGTCTTCTGTTCCGCGGGCCGCCCCTTGGATGCCTTGCCCTTGGCCGGCGTGTCGGCCGGCGCGGTTTCCTCGTGGTGCAGGCGGGTATAGCCCTGCTGGTGCAGCAGCTTCTCGATTTCCTCGCTGGTGAAATTGGCCGGCACCTTGACCGGGAAGGTCAGCACCAGGCGCGGGTCGTCGTGGTCGCGGGCCAGCGCGCGGATCTGCCGCGCGATGCTGTCGGCATTGTCGCGCCGCACGGGGCGCGAGCACTGGCGGCAGAACAGCTCGCCCAGCCGGGCGTACAGCAGCTTGATGTAATCGTTCAGTTCCGTCATGGTGCCCACCGTGCTGCGCGAGTTGCGCACCGGGTTCACCTGGTCGATGGCGATGGCGGGCAGGATGCCCTCGATGCGGTCGACCTGGGGCTTGTCCATGCGGTCCAGGAACTGGCGCGCATAGGGCGAGAAGGTTTCCACATAGCGCCGCTGCCCTTCCGCATACAGGGTGTCGAAGGCCAGCGAGCTCTTGCCCGAGCCGGACACGCCGGTGATGACCAGCAGCTCGCCGGTCTTGATGCTGACATCCAGGTTTTTCAGGGTGTTCTGGCGGGCGCCAAAAATGCGTATTTCTGAACTCATGGCAAGGTAGGCTTCTTGGAGAGGGCGGAGAAGGACGCGCAGGAGAGAGCCGGGCCTCCGAGAGGGGCGGGTCGCGGGTGCGGACCGCGCGCAGGCTGGGCGCAGCCTGTGGGCTCCGAGCGTCGATTCACCATGGAGGGCTCACGCTAACCTTTGTATCTTAACGCGGATTACGGTAGAATTTCCGGTTAGCTTTTGCGCTTTTGTCGGGATCATCCGGCAGGGCTTTTATTTGAGATCGGAGATCACCATGGCGGAAATCAAACGCACTCGCCGCAACACGCTGGAGCGTCGTTGCCTGGGCAAGGCCTTCAAGCGTCTGTTTGTTCGCGCCCCCAAAGGCGTGTTCAAGATGCTGGAAAAAGTCAAGCGCGTGTAAGTGCGCCTGGCCGCGCCCCGGCCCGGATCGCATCCGCGGCCCCAGGGAAGGCGAACTGTTTCTGAACAGGAAAAAAACCACAGGCATGCCTGTGGTTTTTTTTGCGCGCGCCACGGCGCCGGTTAAGAATGGATACCAAATCCCTGGCGGGCCTGCGCTGGCCGGGCGATGGCGGCAGGGGGCGCGCATGCTATGGTATGCGTGCATGTTGGCCGAGGCCTGCATACGCTCGCTGCGTCGGCCGTTCAATCTTGGGAAAGAAGAAAAAAAATCATGGAATGGCGCCATTTGTTCACGGTTCTGACGCCCACCTACAATCGGGCCCACACCCTGGAGCGAGCCTACCGCTCACTGTGTGAACAAACGTATCAGGATTTCGAGTGGGTGGTGATCGACGACGGCTCGACGGACGGCACCCGCGAGCTGGTATTGGGCTGGCAGCAGGAGGCGCGCTTTCCGATCCACTATGCCTGGCAGGAGAACCGTCACAAGAAGGCGGCCTTCAACCATGGCGTGGCCCTGGCGCACGGCGAGCTCATCGTCGCCCTGGACAGCGACGACGCGCTGGACACCAACGCCCTGTACGACATGGCGCAGGTCTGGCGCGACATCCCCGAGCAGGAGCGCGGGCGCTATGCGGGCGTGACCGGCTTGTGCGTGCGGCCCGACGGCAAGGTCGTGGGCGATATGTATCCCAGCGACGTGTTCGATGCGACCTCTCTGGACCTGACCTTCCGCTACGACATCCGCGGCGAGAAATTCGGCTGCCTGAGCACGGCCGTGCTGCGGCAGTTCCCGTTTCCCGAGCAGATCGAGGGCTTCGTGCCCGAAAGCATGGTCTGGCGTGCGATCGCACGCGCCGGCTACAAGAATCGTTTCGTGAACATGGTGTTCCGCGTCTACCACGACAGCCCCGATTCCCTGTCGGTTCAGGGCAGGACCAGCCAACAGCATGCGCTGGGGCTATGGCTGCTGGCGCAGGACACGGTGGTGGAGTGCCTGCCCTGGTTCCGCTACAGCCCCAAGGCTTTCCTGATGGCGGCTGCGCGCTACACGCGCTTCGGCCTGCACCTGCGGGCCAGCGGGCGCACCCCGCCGCCGCAATACAAACTGAAGGGCCTGGCTTCGCGTCTGCTGGTGGGGCTGATGTGGCCGTTGGGCGTCGCCCTGTACCTGCGCGACCGCATGCGCGCCTGACACCGCGCCCTGGAAAGGCGTCGCCTTAGTGCAGGGTGCGCCCCTGGGGATCCGGGAAGTCCTCGTCATCCTCGTCGTCGTCATCATCGTCATCTTCTGGGACGAAGGCGTCGTCGCTCAGGGCGAAGGGCAGGAGTTCTTCCAGCGTTTCGGTCCAGGCCACCTCGTCCCCTTCTTCGTCCACCTTGATGAAACGTATAGGGTCGGCGTCCGTCAACTGGACGGCCCACAGGTAGCGGCAGGCGTACACCGCCGTATCGTCCGGCTCCAGGCCGCCGCGGTTGCCCAGCACGCGCGCGCCTTCGCCGCCGATCTGGACCACGGTGAACTTGCTCTCGTCCTCGTCCTTGTCCAGGGGGACGGCGAAGATGGCCCATTCGAAGCCGGTTTCCTCGGCGTCCACGACTTCAGCCAGCACGGCGCGGCCCAGGTAGGCGCTCAGGGCGTCGGCCGTACGGCCCAGGGTTTCCAGCTCGTCGGCGGTAAAAACAAGGTCAGGTGCGTCGGGGGTGGACATGGCGTCTTTGGTTTGTCAGCATAAAGTGAGTATATTACCCGACGGATGCTCACGGGCAGTTCGTTCTTCAGCCCGCATGCCGGGCAACAGCGCGCTTTTCGCGCGCCGAACGCCTACAATCCCTGTTTTCCGAACACGCCCTGTTTTTTCCTTTTAGGTTCTTATGGCTCAATACGTTTATTCGATGAACCGCGTCGGCAAGATCGTGCCGCCCAAGCGGCAGATCCTGCGCAATATCTCCCTGTCCTTCTTCCCCGGCGCCAAGATCGGCGTGCTGGGCCTGAACGGCTCGGGCAAATCCACCCTGCTCAAGATCATGGCGGGCGTGGACAAGGATATCGAGGGCGAAGCCATTCCCATGGCGGGCATCAAGATCGGCTACCTGCCCCAGGAGCCCCAGCTCGATCCCGCCCATACCGTGCGTGAAGCCGTGCAGGCCGGGCTGGGCCAGGTCTTCGAAGCCCGCCAGCGCCTGGAGCAGGTGTATGCCGAATATGCCGAGCCGGACGCCGATTTCGACGCCCTGGCCGCCGAGCAGGCCGAGCTGGAGTCCATCATCGCCGCCGCCGCCACCAGCGGCGCGGACGACATCGAGACCCAGATGGAGATCGCCGCCGACGCCCTGCGCCTGCCGCCCTGGGACGCGGTGATCGGCAATCTGTCCGGCGGCGAGAAGCGCCGCGTGGCCCTGTGCCAGCTGCTGCTGTCCAAGCCCGACATGCTGCTGCTGGACGAGCCCACCAACCACCTGGATGCCGAAAGCGTGGAATGGCTGGAAGTGTTCCTGCGCCAGTTCCCCGGCACCGTGGTGGCCGTCACCCACGACCGCTACTTCCTGGACAACGCCGCCGAGTGGATCCTGGAGCTGGACCGCGGCCATGGCATTCCCTGGAAGGGCAATTACAGCTCCTGGCTGGAGCAGAAGGAAGACCGCCTGAAGCAGGAAGAGGCGTCCGAGAGCGCCCGCCAGCGCACCATCAAGAAGGAGCTGGAGTGGGTGCGCCAGAATCCCAAGGGGCGCCAGGCCAAGGCCAAGGCCCGTCTGGCTCGCTTCGAGGAACTGTCCTCGCACGAATACCAGAAACGCAACGAGACCCAGGAGATCTTCATTCCCGTGGCCGAGCGCCTGGGCAACGAGGTCATCGAATTCGAGAACGTCAGCAAGGGCTACGGCGATCGCCTGCTGATCGACAATCTCAGCTTCAAGGTGCCGGCCGGCGCCATCGTGGGCATCATCGGCCCCAACGGCGCGGGCAAATCCACGCTGTTCCGCATGCTGGCGGGCAAGGAGCAGCCCGATTCCGGTACGGTCAAGCTGGGCCAGACGGTCAAGCTGGCCTATGTGGACCAGTCGCGCGACGCCCTGGCCAATGAAAAGACCGTGTTCGACGCTATCGCCGACGGCGCCGACCTGCTGACCGTGGGCAAGTTCGAGATGCCCTCGCGCGCCTACCTGGGCCGTTTCAACTTCAAGGGCGCCGACCAGAACAAGATCGTCGGCAATCTGTCCGGCGGTGAACGCGGCCGCCTGCACCTGGCCAAGACCTTGATCGCCGGCGGCAACGTGCTGCTGCTGGACGAACCGTCCAACGACCTGGACGTGGAAACCCTGCGCGCACTGGAAGACGCCCTGCTGGAGTTCGCCGGCACCGTCATGGTGATCAGCCACGACCGCTGGTTCCTGGACCGCATCGCGACGCACATCCTGGCCTTCGAAGGCGATTCCCAGGTCGTGTTCTTCGACGGCAACTACCAGGAGTACGAAGCCGACAAGAAGCGCCGCCTGGGCGAGGAGGCCGCCAAGCCTCGCCGCATCCGCTACAAGTCCCTGAAGTAAGGAGCCGCCATGCCCGTACTGACCGCCCATCAATCGCAAGTGCTGATCGTCGATATGCAGACCGGCCTGCTGCCGGCCATCGCGGACGGCCAGGCGCTGCTCGATCGCGCCGGCAAGCTGGCGCAGGCCGCGCGTCTGCTGGGCGTGCCGGTGCTGGCGACCGAACATTGGGCCGACAAGATCGGCCCGACCGACCCCGCCCTGGCGCCCCATGTGGACCAGGTGCTGCATAAAAAGCATTTCGACGCCACCCGCGAAGCGGATTTTCTGCCCGCTCTGGCCGTAGGTCGGCCTCGAGTGTTGCTTCTGGGCACGGAGGCCCACATCTGCGTGTTACAAACCGGCCTTGGCCTGAAGGAGCGCGGCTACGAGCCCGTTCTGGTGGGCGACTGCGTGGGTTCGCGCCGCCTCGAGGACAGGCAGGCCGCCTGGGATCGCTGGGCCTGTCACGGGCTGGAGCGCATCACGGCGGAAATGGCCATGTTCGAGTGGCTGGAGATTCCGTCGAACCCGGCTTTCAAGCAGGTTCTGGCCTTGATCAAGTAGGGGAAGGCGGGATTTACAAATGTAGTGTTACCTAACAACCCTGTCCGGGCGTTTTCTTGCTACGCTTGTGCCATATCCGTTAATGTAGTTTCAACAACTGCTATTTCACGGAGAGTTGCATATGAAATTAGCTACTATCACCAAGGCAGGTTTGGCCGCCGTCCTGGCGATCACCATGGCGGGCTGTTCCTCCTGGGACAACATGAGCCACCGTCAGAAGAGCACGGTCACCGGCGCAGGTCTGGGTGGCGTTGCCGGCGCCGTGATCAGCGGTGGCGGCGTGCTGGGCACGGTCGGTGGCGCAGCCATCGGCGGCGTGATCGGCGATCAGGTCGGCAAGCGCCGCTGATCCCGTCCTTTCGCACGACCGACACGAAAAACCCCTTGGGAAACCAAGGGGTTTTTTCATGGGCGGGACTTCCCGGCGAGCCGCCCCGGCCGCCAGCCGCTAGCGCAGGCGGCCGTCCAGCGTGGGCTTCTGGCAAGGCATGAATTCGCCCGCGCCCGCTTCTCCCACGAACTGGAAGTCCTTGCTGACCAGCTTGCCGCGCGAAAAGGTCATCATGGGCCAGCCGCGCACCGTGATGCCCTCGTACGGCGTGTAGTCCACGGCGTGGTGCAGCGCCTCATTGCGTATGGTGACTTCCAGGTCCGTCTTCCAGAGGACCAGGTCGGCGTCGCCGCCGATCACGATGGAGCCTTTGCGCGGGTACAGCCCGTACAGCTTGGCGGGATTGGTGGCCGTGAGTGCAACGAACTGGTGCACATTGAGGCGGCCTTCGTTCACGCCGCCGGAGAACAGCAGGGGAAGGCGGGTTTCCAGGCCGGGGATGCCGTTGGGGATGTACTGGAAATCGGGTTCCCGCCCGCCCAGTTTCTTGCCGCAGGGATCCTCGAAATTGAACGGCGCATGGTCCGAGGAAAAGACGCTGAAGATGTTCTTCTCCAGGCCGTTCCAGACGGCCTGCTGGTTGTCCTTGTCGCGGGGCGGAGGGCTGCAGACGAACTTGGCGCCGTGGAAATGGGGCTCTTCCAGATGGTCCTGCGTCAGGAACAGGTACTGCGGGCAGGTCTCGGCGTGGATCTTCAGTCCCTTGCCCTGCGCCCAGTGGATCTGGGCGATGGCTTCGCGGCCCGATACGTGCACGATCAGGATGGGCACGTCCACCAGTTCGGAAAAGGTGATGGCGCGATGGGTGGCCTCGCGCTCCACGGCCGACGGGCGCGAGACGGCGTGGTAGTGCGGCTCGGTGTGCCCGGCGGCGCTGAGCCGTTCGGTCAGCCAGGTGATGCAGTCCGCGCTTTCCGCATGAATCATGACCAGCGCTCCTTCGCCGCGCGCCACGTCCAGCACCTTCAGGATCTCCAGGTCGCTGAGCTTTAGGTCGTCGTAGGTCATGTAGATCTTGAAGGAGGTGTAGCCTTCGCGGATCAGTTCGGGCAGTTCCCGATCCAGCACCTCGGGCGTGGCGTCCGAGACGATCAGGTGAAAGGCATAGTCGATGGCCGCCTTGCCCTGGGCGCGCTGGTGGTAGTCCTGCACGGCGGCCCGCAGGGACTGGCCTTTCTCCTGCGCGGCGAAGGGAATCACGGTCGTGGTGCCGCCGCAGGCGGCCGAGCGCGTCCCGCTCAGGAAATCGTCGGCCATGCGCACGCCTTCGGGCATGGGCTGGTCCAGGTGGCAATGCGCATCCACTCCGCCCGGCAGCACCAGGTAGCCGGAGGCGTCCACGGTTTCCCGCGCGCCTTCCAGCCCTTGCGCCAGGGCGGCGATGCGCCCGTCCCGTATGCCGATGTCGCAGGTGTAGCGTTCGCTGGCGGTGGCGATGTCGGCGTTCTTGATGATCAGGTCAAACATGAAAAGGCTCCTCCGCGTGTCTTCGTGGACACTGTTGTACAAGGGTGTGTGCTCTCAGTCTTGTTCGTCGGGCGGCAGGCCGGCCAGCACGGCCTGGCCGGTGTTGCGCATGTGCTCGCTCATGGCGGCGATCAGGCCGCTGCGATCGCGGGCCTGCAGGGCCTGCATGATGCGCCCGTGTTCGGCCACCGACTCCAGCCAGCGGTTGGGGTTCAGGTTGGCCAGGTAGCGGGCGCGGGCGATTTTCACCCCCAGTTGTTTTTCGATGTCGGCCAGCACGCTGTTGCCGGCCAGGCGGCTGAACTCGTGGTGCACGTTCTGGTTCAGCTTGAAGTAGGTGTCCCGGTCGCCCTGGTCGGCGGCGCGCACCATGGCCTCGTGCAGTTGCAGCAGGCCGCGCACGTCGGGTTCGCCGGCATGCTCCAGCAATTGCTCGGCCACCAGGGCCTGCAGATTGGTCATGACCTGGAAGATTTCCTGCAGCTCCTTGACGTCGATGGCGGTGATGCGTGCGCCCTTGTTGGGCAGCAGCTCGATCAGTCCCTCTTGGGCGATGACTTTCAGGGCTTCGCGCAGCGGCGTGCGCGAGACGTCGAACAGCTCGGACAGGTATTGCTCGTGCACGCGGCTGCCCGGCTTGAGCTCGGCCTTCAGGATCAGGCCGCGCAACTGGTTGGCGATGGCCAGGTACATGGGTTCGCGCTTGACGCGCAGTGCGGCGCCGGTGGAGGTATTGCTGATGCCATTCATGGCGATGCTCCGATTGGGGTCCTTAGAACATTCCCTAATCCGCTCGATTTTTGATTGCGGCTTTGCAGTGAATTTTATAGCATGTTTTTGAACTTTGAATTTTGCATACAAAATTAAAAACGCAATTTTTAACAGGAGACTCTGCGATGAAGCGGACCTTGCTGGGCATGATCACCCCTTCCTCCAACACCGTGCTGGAGCCCTACACCAGCGCCTTGCTGATGGATTTGTTCCCCTTGGTGACGGCGCATTTCCAGCGCTTCGTGGTGCGTGAGATATCCCTGGAGGACGGCGCGCTCGCCCAGTTTTCCCTGCCAGCCCTGCTGGAGGCGGCCGAACTGTTGAGCGATGCGCGCATGGACGCCATTGCCTGGAGCGGCACGGCGGCCAGTTGGCTGGGCTTCGAGGTGGACGAGCGTCTGTGCGCGGCGATCACCGAGCGCACCGGCATTCCCGCCACCACCAGCGTGCTGGCCTTGAACGAGGTGCTGGCGCGCGGCAACGTGGGCCGGCTGGGGCTGGTGACGCCCTACCTGGACGACGTACAGCGCGCCATCGTGCGCAACTATGACGCGGCAGGGCATCAGGTCGTGGCCGAGGAACATCTGGGCGACAAAGGCAATTTCTCGTTTTCCGAGTACGGCGAGCCCACCTTGCGCGACATGATCTATCGCGTGGCCGACAGCCGGCCCGAGGCCATCGCCATCTTGTGCACCAATCTGCGCGGCGCGCGGCTGGTGGAGGACATCGAAAAGGAGATTGGCATCCCTGTCTATGATTCGGTCAGCGTGACGGTGTGGAAGTCGCTGCTGCTGGCCGGGCAGGACCCTGCCCGCATACGCGGCTGGGGGCAGTTGTTCCGACAAGCCAGCCTGGCTGAAAAAGCATAAAGCTGCGCCAGGCAACATTCGTTCAGGCTAACAAGCAAGGAGGAGACACCATGCAACACCTGAAACTTGTGAAGTGGGTTGGGAGCGCCCTGCTGGGCGCGGGCATTCTGGGCAGCGGCCTCAGCCAGGCACAGACGCCGCTGAGAGTCGTGGGCAATTTTTCCGGCAACAAGATCCATGTGGAGGAGATCGAGCGGCCCTTCTTCGAGCAATTGCAGACCAGCATGGGCATGCCTGTGGTCTACAACACCATGGACGCCATCGGCGTGAACGCCGCGGACGCCTTGCGCATGCTGCGTTCGGGTTCGTTCGACGTGATGTCGGTGCAGATCGGCATGGCCTCCCGCGATGATCCCTTTTTCGAAGGCATAGACCTGGCGGGCGTATCCGCCGACCTGGACAGCCAGCGCAAGGGCCGTGGACGCTTTCCGGGCCAAGATGGACGAGCGCCTGCAGCAGCGCTTCAACGCCAAGCTGCTGACCTTGTGGCCCTTTGGCGCCCAGGTGCTGTTCTGCAACGGCGACATCAATTCGGTGGACGACCTCAAGGGCAAGAAGGTGCGCGTGTTTACGCCATCCATGTCCCGGCTGGTGGAGGGCCTGGGGGCCACGCCCGTCACCTTGCAGTTCAGCGAGGTGTACCTGGCCTTGCAGCGGGGAGTGGCCGACTGCGGGGTGACCGCGCCCAGCGCCGGCAACAGCGGCAAATGGCCGGAAGTGACCAAGGTGCTGCTGCCTTTGCCGCTGTCCTATTCGGTACAGGGCCACTTCATGAACCTGGATCGCTGGAAGGCGCTCAGTCCTGAACAGCAGGCCAAGCTGGAAGCCGAGTTCAAGAAGATGGACGATCGCATGTGGAACCTGGCCAACGACTACAACAAGGATGCCATCCAGTGCAGCACCGGCCAGGGCGAATGCAAGCATCACACGGCTTATTCCATGCGCGAGGTCCCCATCGACGGCCAGAACCGGCAGCGCGTGGTGGAGCTGACCAATCAGGCCGTCCTGCCCGCCTGGGGCGCCAGTTGCTCCCGGGGCTACAAGGAGTGCAAGAGCGTCTGGAACGAGACCGTGGGCCAGGCGACCGGCTTCTCCATTCAATAGGTACCATTCAAGTCAGGATGCGCGGGCGCGCCCCGCGCATCCGGGAGGTGTGCTATGTCTGAACAAGGAACCGGCGCGGCCCAGGTCATCGTAAAGATGGCCGCCATGGTGGCCGGCTATGCGACGTTCATCCTGTCCATCCTGATCACCATCGAGGTGATCAGCCGCAAGTTCTTCGGTTTTTCTTTCCAGGGCGTCGACGAGTACGGCGGCTACGTCCTGGCCATCGGCGTGAGCCTGAGCCTGTCCTATGCGCTGGCCATGCGCGCGCACACGCGGGTGGACGTGCTGATCAATCCCCTGGGCCGCCGCGTGCGCGCCTTCTTCAATGTGCTGGCCGCCGCCATGATGGCCGCGCTGGCCTGCTTCCTGTGCTGGCAAAGCGTGGCGACGCTGCGCGAGACGCTGGAGTTCGACAGCCGGGCCTCCACGCCGCTGGAGACGCCTTTGTGGATACCGCAGCTCATCTGGGTGGTGGGTTTCGCGCTGTTCGCGGTGGTGGCGCTCAGCTACCTGGTACGCGGCCTGCGCCTGGCGTCTGGCGGGGAGATCGACTCCCTGAATCGCCTGCTGGGTCCCAAAACCACCGATGAAGAGCTGAACGAGGCCCTGGAGGACAGTCAGATGGCTCCGCTGCCCAACCGCGGGCTGGAAACTCATATGGAGGCCAAGCCATGATCACGCTATTGGGAATCGCCGGCGGCTTCGTCCTGCTGCTGGCTCTGCTGGCTGCGGGCATCAGCGTCGCCGTCGCCATCTTCACCGTGGCCACCACCGGGGTGCTGATGTACTTGAACACCTCTTTGCTGTTCAATTTCGGCAACAATCTGTGGGCCACGCTCAATGATTTTCTGCTGACCGCCATCCCCCTGTTCATCCTGCTGGGCGAGATCCTGCTGCGCTGCGGGATCACCGAGCGCATGTACGGCGCCCTGTCGGTCTGGATGCAACGGTTGCCCGGCGGCCTGTTGCATACCAACATCGGCGCCTCCACGGTGTTCTCCGCCATGTCCGGTTCTTCGGTGGCCACGGCCGCCACCATAGGCACGGTGGCTCTGCCGGCTTTCAAGCAGCGCGGCTACAACGAACGCCTGGCGCTGGGTTCGCTGGCGGCCGGCGCCACGCTGGGCATCCTGATCCCGCCCAGCATCAACATGATCATCTACGGCGCCATCACCAACACGTCCATCGGCAAGTTGTTCATTGCCGGCATATTGCCGGGGCTGGCTCTGGCGGCGGCGTTCTCCGCCACCATCTACCTGTACGCCGTCTTCAAGCCAGGCATCGCGGGGCAAGGGGAGCCGCCAGCCAGCTGGGGCGAGAAGCTCGCCGCCCTGAAGGACCTGTTGCCGCCGGCCTTCGTGTTCTTCATCGTCATGGGCAGCATCTACAGCGGCTGGGCCACCCCTACCGAAGCGGCCGCGCTGGGCGTGGTGGCGGCCCTGCTGGTGGCCGCGCAGCGTCGCAAGCTGACCTTGGCCATGCTGCATGAATGCTTCCTGTCCATGGCGCGCACCACGGCCATGCTGTTGCTCATCATCGTGGGCGCCTATTTCATGAACTATGTGGTGGGCATCCTGGGCATTCCGGCCGCCTTGTCGCGCTGGGTGTCCGACCTGGGCCTGAGTCCGCTGACGCTGATCCTGTTCCTGGTCGTGTTCTACCTGGTGCTGGGCTGCTTCCTGGAGACTCTGTCCATGATGATCGCCACCGTGCCCATCGTGGTGCCTTTGGTTCTGCAGTTCGGCTTCGATCCGGTCTGGTTCGGCATCTTCCTGGTGCTGATGATGGAGATTTCGCTGATCACCCCGCCCGTGGGCATGAATCTGTATGTGGTGCAGGGCGTGCGCGGCCGGGGAGCGATCACGGACGTCATGCTGGGCAGCTTGCCTTTCATGCTGGTCATGCTGCTGTTCGTGTTCGCCATCATTGTCTGGCCCCAGTCCGTGATGTGGCTGCCGGACCTGATGATGTCGGGCGGATGATCGCCAGGCAGGATCTTCCTCAGAAAAAACGCGAACCCACGGGTTCGCGTTTTTCTTTGCCGCACGAGCGAGGTCTTATAGCGTCGGGTCGTCCATCAGGCGCCGATACCATTCGTGGAAGTGGCGCATGCCGTCCTCCATGGGAGACTGGTAGGGGCCGGCTTCTGAGACGCCGCGCTGCATCAGGGCGCGGCGGCCCGCATCCATGCGCTCGGCGATCTCATCGTCCTCGATGGCGGTTTCCATATAGGCGGCGCGCTGCGATTCCACGAAATCGCGCTCGAAGGCCACGATGTCCTCGGGATAGTAGAACTCGACGACGTTGACGGTCTCCTGCGGGCTCTTGGGATAGAGCGTGGACAGCACCAGCACATGCGGGTAGAGCTCGATCATGTGGGTGGGGAAATACGTCACCCACACGGCGCCGAAGTCGGGCGCTTCGCCGCCGCGATAGGCCAGCAGGCTGTCGTGCCACTTGCGGTAGATGTCCGAGCCCGGATTGGCCAGAGCCTGGTGCACGCCGACGCGCTGCAGGCTGTACCAGTCGTTGAACTCCCATTGCAGATCATCGCAAGTGACGAACTGGCCCAGGCCGGGGTGGAAGGGCGCGACGTGGTAGTCCTCCAGGTAGACTTCGATGAACGTCTTCCAGTTGTAATTGCACTGGTGGATCTCGACGTGGTCCAGGACGTAGTCGCCGAAGTCGAATTCCGGACGCGCGAACAGGGGCGCCATGTCGGCGGCCGGGTCGCGCGGGCCTTCGAACAGCTGGCCGTGGCAATCGCGCAGGCAGTAGCGCTGCAGGTTCAGGCAGGGCTTGTCCTTGAAACGCGGGGCGGTCAGCAGCTCGCCGCTGTCGTTGTAGGTCCAGCTGTGCAGCGGGCAGACGATGTTGCCGCCGGTGCCCGCCAGGTTGCCCTTGCCGTTGGCCGGGCCCTGGACCTGGCCGGGCGCGCCGCCCAGCATCAGGGCCTGGCGATGCCGGCAGACATTGGACAGCAGTTCCACGCCGTTGGCGCTGCGCACGAGCACCCGCCCCGCGTCTTCCTGGACCAGGGTGCGCCAGTCGCCGGGCTCGGGAACGAGTTTTTCGTTGCCGACGTACAGCGAGGACTGCTTGAAAATGAGTTCTTGCTCGCGCTCGAAGAGGGCTTCGTCAAAGTAGGCGCTGACGGGAAGCTGGGGGCGAGCCGGCACCACATGTGCCATGCGACCTATGTCGGTCATGATTCCCTCCGCATGGATAAATAAGCCAGCCGGCGGGGTTGTTCTGGATTGAGCCGTTGCCGCTACTGGCGCGAAGAAAAATCGGAACTGGCCGATTGCAAACGGAAAATTGTACCCCATCCCTTTTGCTTGTGCGCCCGGCAAAGCCAGAAAAGCCGCGGGGGAGGCGTTTTTTTTGCAGACTGATGGTTCAGGGGTGAACGAGCAAGGCCGGCAGGGCCTGGCCAGGCCGCCCGCGATCGGGGCGGCCCTGCGGCCGGGATCAGGCCTTGCCGTCGGCGGCCGGCTTGCCGGCCAGCGCGGCCGCGTCCACCTGGGGCATTTCGATTTTGACTTCCAGCACTTCCAGCGAGTCCTGGCGATCAAGGTTGACCTTGATGTCGTCGGGGTCGATTTTCACGTAGCGCGAAATGACCTCCACCAGCTCTTTCTGCAGGCGAGGCAGGTAGTCGGGGGCGACGCCGCCCTGACCGCGTTCGTTGATGAGGATCAGCTGCAGGCGGTCCTTGGCGACCGTCGCTGATGTTTTCTTGTGACCGAGCAGGAAGGACAGGAAAGACATATCACTTTCCTCCGAACAGGCGCTTGAACAGGCCGGGTTTTTCGTAGTCCACGAAGCGCAGGGGTTTTTCCTCGCCCAGGTAGCGGGCCACGATGTCCTGGTAGGCCTGGGACACGTCGCTTTCGCGGATATGGATGACGGGCACGCCCTGGTTGGAGGCCTGGAGCACAGTGTCCGATTCGGGCGTCACGCCGATCAGCTTGATGCGCAGGATGTCCTCCACGTCCTGCAGCGAGAGCATTTCGCCTTCGGACACGCGTTTGGGGCTGTAGCGGGTCAGCAGCAGGTATTCCTTGATGGGTTCCTCGTTGCGTTCGGCCCGCCGCGACTTGGCGGCCAGAATGCCCAGGATGCGGTCCGAGTCGCGTACGGAGGAGACTTCGGGATTGGTGACCACCAGCGCGTCGTCGGCGAAGTAGGAGGCCATCAGGGCGCCGGTCTCGATGCCGGCGGGCGAGTCGCACACGATGTACTCGAAGTCCATGCCCTTGAGCTCTTCGAGCACTTTTTCCACGCCTTCGCGGGTCAGGGCGTCCTTGTCGCGCGTCTGCGAGGCGGGCAGGATGAACAGGTTTTCCAGCTGCTTGTCGCGGATCAGGGCCTGGTTCAGCGTGGCCTCGCCCTGGATGACATTGACGAAGTCGTAGACGACGCGCCGTTCGCAGCCCATGATCAGGTCCAGATTGCGCAAGCCGACGTCAAAGTCGATGACCACGGTCTTGTGACCGCGCATCGCAAGACCAGATGCAAAACTGGCACTGGTGGTGGTCTTGCCTACACCGCCCTTGCCTGATGTCACCACAACTATACGCGCCATGACAATCGGATTCCTTTGTTTTTCAAGTTACATAATCGTAAAGCATAACCGGCGCTATTTTGGCATTCGTCCCTGGACTTCGCCTACTGCTTCGCAACAAAAAATATCAATTGCGTTGTTTCGTGCCGGTTTGCCGGGAATTACTACAAAAAAGGCCGGCGCAGAGCCGACCCTTGGGGATTCAGGCGCCCAGCGGGTCTATCCTGAGCTTGTCGCCGTCCAGCGCCACGACCGCCGGCTTGTTGCGCAGCTGGGAATCCAGGCGGGTCTCGATGACGCGGTAGACGCCGGCGATGGCCACCAGTTCCGGGTCCAGCTCCGTGGTGAAGACGCGGGCGTTGGCATCGCCCCGGGCGCCGGCCATGGCCTTGCCGCGCAGCGGACCGTAGACGTGTATGTTTCCGTCGGCGATGACCTCCGCGCCCTGGCTGACCGCGCCCACCACGATCAGGTCGGTATGGCGCGCGTAGATGCGCTGGCCCGAGCGCAACTGCCGGTTGATGAGAAGCGCCGCCGGGGCGACGGCGGGCGCGGCCGGCGCGGCGGGAGCCGCCTGCGGCTGCTCCTGCGGCGCGACGGACAGCGCCGGGACGTCCTTGTCGGGCGCGGCCTCGGCCTGCGGACGAGCCGGCGGGCTGGACAGCTCCACATGAGGCAGGCCGCTGTCCAGGGCGGCGTGCGCATGGTCGGGGTGCGCCACCACGCCCACCGGGTGCAGCTTGTACTGGCGCAGGGCCGCCGTCAGGGCCGGCCAGTCCACGGCGGCGGCGATGGCGCTTGCATCGATGACCACGGGTTCGTCCTCGAAGAACGAACCGGCGTCCTTCATGCGCTGCGCCAGCGCCGCCAGCTGCTCGGACGTATCGGCGGAGCGCAGCACCACGCGCACGGCATAGAGGGTGGCGCTCTTGAAATCCAGGGCCTGGGGCCCTTTGGCATGAGTCTGATCGTTCACTTGAATCGCTTGTGATCGTTGTGGGAAACCTTAGACCCAGGTGTCTTTCAGGGTCGTGGTGCGGTTGATGACGGGCTTGGCGGGCGTGGACTGCACGCGGTCGGCCACGAAATAGCCCAGGCGTTCGAACTGCCAGCGGGCGTCGGGCTCGGCGCGCGTGCCCGGCTCGATCCAGCCCTGCACGACGCGCAGCGAATCCGGATTGAGGTGTTCCAGGAAGTCCTGGTCGCCGGAATCGGGCTGCGGATGCGCGAACAGGCGATCGTACAGCCGGAACTCGGCGGCGATGGCGTGCTCGGCGCTGACCCAGGTGATGTTGCCCTTGACCTTGACGGAGTCCGCGCCCGGCGTGCCGCTCTTGGTGTCCGGCAGGTATTCGGCCTGCACTTCGGTGACATTGCCCTGTTCGTCCTTGACGCAGCCGGTGCAGCGCACCACGTAGCCATACTTCAGGCGCACCAGATTGCCCGGGAAAAGGCGGAAATATTTCTTGGGCGGTTCTTCCTTGAAGTCCTCGCGCTCGATGTAGAGCGTGCGGCTGAAGGGGAACTCGCGCTGTCCGGCCTGCGGGTCGTGCGGGTTGCGCGGGGCGTGGCACAGCTCGCTCCGGCCTTCGGGGTAGTTGGTGATGACCAGCTTGATGGGATCCAGGATGGCGACGCTGCGGTCGGCCACGGGGTCCAGGTCGTCGCGCAGCGCCTGTTCCAGGCTGCTGTAGTCGATGTGCTGGGCGGCCTTGGACACGCCCAGGCGGTCGGTGAACAGGCGTATGGCGCCCGGCGTGTAGCCGCGCCGGCGCAGGCCGGCCAGCGTGGGCATGCGCGGGTCGTCCCAGCCCTGCACGTGGTTCTCCTGGACCAGCTGGCGCAGCTTGCGCTTGCTGGTGACCACGTAGGACAGGTTCAGGCGCGAGAATTCATATTGCCTGGGCAGCGGGTCGGACAACTGGCCCAGTTCCACCAGGCGTTCCAGGATCCAGTTGTAGAAGGGGCGCTGGTCTTCGAACTCCAGGGTGCACAGGCTGTGGGTGATGCGCTCGAGCGCGTCTTCCACCGGATGGGCCCAGCTGTACATGGGGTAGATGCACCACTGCTTGCCGGTGCGATGGTGCTCGGCGTGGCGGATGCGGTACATGACCGGATCGCGCAGGTTGATGTTGGGCGAGGCCATGTCGATCTTGGCGCGCAGCGCCATGCTGCCGTCCGGGTGCTTGCCGTCGCGCATCTCGCGCAGCAGGGCCAGGGATTCCTGCGCCGGGCGGTCGCGCCAGGGCGAGTCCACGCCTTTCTCGGTCAGGGTGCCGCGGTTGATGCGCATTTCCTCGGCGCTTTGCTGGTCCACGTAGGCGTAGCCCGCCTCCACCAGGGCCTCGGCGAAGCGGTACATATGGCCGAAGTAGTCGCTGGCGAAATAAAGATTGGTTTCGTTCTTGAAAGTCCAGTCAAAGCCCAGCCATTTCACCATGTCGATGATGGCGTCCACGTACTCCTGCTCTTCCTTTTCAGGATTCGTGTCGTCAAAGCGCAGGTGGCAGGCGCCCTGGTACTCGCTGGCCAGCCCGAAGTTCAGGCAGATGCTCTTGGCGTGGCCGATGTGCAGGTAGCCGTTGGGCTCGGGGGGGAAGCGGGTGCGGATGCGCGCAATGTCCGGCTCGGCGCCCTGCTGGACATCGGCCGGGCCGGGCTGTCCGGCCCAGGTCTTCTGGGCGTAGCGGCCGGCGCTCAGGTCCTGGTCGATGATCGTGCGCAGGAAATTAGAGGCGGGAGCGGGAGTGGAGGCAGAGGTCATACACGTATGAAAAAAAGAATGCGACGGACTAATCGGTCATTTTGCCACGTTCTTGTTTTGGTGGCTCATTCGCGAGCAGAAATGGTGGCGGGGCATTGCACGGGAACGGTGGCGTGGGCGGGGCGATTCGCCCTAAACTTAGGGCCTGTTCACACGATGGAAGGAGTCGCGAAGGGATGAAACCTGCTTTCAATCAAGGCGCAGCTCGCAGTGTGCATGTCCATGCACACAAGGGATGCAACGCAGAGTGCAAGAAGGTTTCAACCCTTCCCGAAGGGTTCGAGCCAGAGTGTACTGTTCGCGGTGTTGCCCATCCTCGCCAGGCATGGGGCCTGGCTGCGGTGGGCGCAATCCGCTCTGGTTCGAACTCGATCTCCTTCCATCGTGTGAACAGGTCCTGGACATTATGACGCACTCCGCCCTTTCCATTTCCCAGGTCCAGTTTTTCCTCAGCCTGGGCTTCATGTTGCTGTTCCTGGCCCTGGAGCTGGGCTTGTCCTGGGTGCTGTTCTACTTTAGGATTAAAACGTTTGGTTCTAAACAAAACGCCTGGATGGGCGCCTACCGGTTCTGGGTGCGCATCTTCGCGCTGGCCTTCATCCTGAGCTTTGCCGCCTCCATGCCGGTGCTGATCCAGTTCGGCGGCGTGTGGCCGGGCCTGATGGAGCGGGTGGGCGATGTGGTCGGTCCCATGCTGGCGGCCTCCATGCTGTGCCTGTTCATCTTCAAGTCCTGCTTTCTGGGCGTGATGCTGTTCGCCCAGCGCATGCTGTCCAATGTGGTGCACACGCTGGTGGTGTTCATGGTGGCGGTGGGCGTGACGGTGACCGCGTTCTGGCTGGTGGCCGTGCTGGCCTGGATGCAGGTGCCCACGGGCGTGGACGTGGTGGAAGGGCATTATGTGGTGCTGGACTGGCTGGCGGTGCTGGGCACCCCGGCGCTGCCCTGGTACGGCGGCCTGCTGCTGGCCGGCAGTCTGCTGACGGTGGCTTTTTTCATGTTGGGAGTGACCTGCGCGCAGACCATGCAAAGACCTGTGACGGACAATGAACGGCTGGCCTTTCGCACCGCCTTGTTTCTCGGGGCGGCGGCCTGGTGCGTGCAGGTGTTCCTGGTCGCGGGCAACGGGTTCATGACCGCCGAGCACCAGCCGGCCAAGGCCGCGGCCGCGGCCGCCTACTGGCACAGCGGCGAGCAGCCCGACCTGATCTTCGTGGCGGCGCCTTCGCGCCTGCAGGACGGCATACTGGGCGCGCTGCGCTGGACGCACGCCGGAGGGCGCTGGCTGGGCAAGGACGAGAACGGCGTCTTGATCGGACTGGACCAGTTCGCCGATTCCCTGCCGCCCGTGGCCCTGACGTTCTGGTCTTTCCGCGCGGCCCTGCTCGCCGGCGTGCTGATGCTGCTGGTGCTGGGCTGGGTGCTGCTGCGCACGCGCCGCTACGGTCTGGATCCGCACTCCCTGTCCTATCGTTCACGCCAGGCGCTCGTGGGCGCTTCCGTGCTGGGCTGGGTCATGCTGCTGGCCGGCGCCGCCTACCTGCTGTTCGGCTTCGCTCCCTACGTGGTGGGGGCCGACGTCACCCTGGCCGAGGTCCAGGGCGGCAACAGCGTGTTCACCGTGTCCCTGGGCCTGCTGGTGTACGCGCTGGTCTATGTCCTGTGCATGCTCGGTTTTCTGCAGATGCTGCGGCACGTGGTGCGCTTCGGCGTGGTGCCCGTGGCCCGTCATCGGGGGCGCGCATGATAGATTCCTTCGCTAACGCGGTGGGCATCGGGGCGCACGATCCCGCCTTCTGGATGCCGCTGGCCTTCCTGGCCCTGTTCTTCCTGATCATCGTGGCCGGCACGGTGCTGGACGGCTTCGATATCGGAGTGGGCTGCCTGTCGGTGCTGGCCCCGCCGACCCTGCGGCCGCGCATGCTGTCCCTGCTCAGCCCCTGGCGCGACGCCAACGAATTCTGGCTGTTCCTGGGGCTGGGGCTGTTCGTGTGCGCCTTTCCCAAGGGCTGGGGCGCGGTCATGGGCGAGCTCTACGGACCGTTGTGCGCGCTGGGCGCGGGGGTCTTCGTGCGTTCGGTGTCGTTCGAGTTCCGCATGCGCGCGCCGCTGGAGCTGCAGTCGCGCTGGCAGATCGGCTTCGCCCTGGGGTCGCTGATCACCGCCTTTTCCCACGGCGTGCTGCTGGCGCAGGTGGCGGTGGGCTTCCAGAGCGATTCGGGCTACGCCTGGTTTTCCGTATTCATGGGCTTTTGCGCCATTGCCGCCTACTGCCTGCTGGGTTCGAGCTGGCTGATCATGCGCGAGGCCGGGGAATTGCGGGCGCGCGCCGTCAGCTGGGGGCGGCGTTCGGTGCGCTGGTTCGCGGCGGGGGCGGTGGGCGTGTCCGTGGTGCTGGCCTTCGTCAACGCCGGCGTGCTGCTCAAGTGGACGGACGGCCCCTACTGGGGCGTGGTCCTGCTGCTGTGGGCCGCCATCCTGATCAGCTTCGTGTCCATCGAGATGAGCCTGCAGCGCATGATCAACAGCAGCTATCGCACCACGGCGCTGCCTTTTCTGCTGACCCTGTTCGTGATGGTGTCCGTCATGGGCGGCCTGGCCTTCAGCTTCTTCCCCTACCTGATCCTGGACGAGATGACCATCTGGGACGCGGCCGCTTCGGTGCCGTCGCTGAGCCTGATCCTGTCGGCCATCATCATCGCCTTGCCGGTCACGCTGATCTTCAACGTCTGGGTCTATTGGCGCATGTTCGGCCTGTCGCGGCCGCCCCAGCCGCCCAGCTTCAAAGGCTGACGACCTCATGATCGCCCATTCCGTCCTTTCCATGCGCAAGCGCCTGCAGGGTTTCCGATGGCTGTCGGACCTGCCGGCCATGCTGGCCTGGGCGGTGCTGGCCGGCGTGCTGGGCGCCCTGGCCACCATTGCCTTCCATTACGGCATGAAGCTGGTCCAGCAATGGGTGACGGGCCAGCACGGCGGCATCGTGGCGGTCACCGAGAGCCTGTCCTGGCCCATGCGCATCCTGTTTCCCGCCCTGGGCGGACTGTGCGCGGGCGCGCTGCTGTGGCTGGCCGGCCGTCTGCCGTCCAAGGGCAATTCGGACTACATGGAGGCCGTGGCCATCGGCGACGGCCGCCTGTCGGTGCGCCAGGGCCTGCTGCGCTCGCTCTCGTCCCTGATGACCGTGGCCTCGGGCGGCTCCATCGGACGCGAGGGCGCCATGGTGCACCTGGCTTCCCTGTCGGCTTCGGCCATCGGCCGCTTCACCTTGTTCAGCGAGGCGCGGCTGCGCCTGCTGGTGGCCTGCGGCGCGGCGGCCGGGGTGGCGGCCGCCTACGGCGCTCCCATCGCCGGTGCGGTCTTCGTGGCGGAGATCGTGCTGGGCACCATGACCATGGCCAGCTTCGGTCCCTTGCTGATGGCCGCCGTCAGCGCGCACATCACCATGCGCATGCTGGGCAATTACCATGCTCCCTATGAAATGGCGGATGTGCAGTCCGTCGCCGGCCTGGACATCCTGCCTTTCCTGGTGCTGGGAGCGCTGATCGGCGTGGCTGCGCCGGCCTTCCTGAAATTGATGAATCTGTCGCGCAGCCTGTTCAAGCGCACCGGCCTGGGGCTGCCGCTGCGCCTGGCGCTGGGCGGCCTGTTGCTGGGCCTGCTGCTGGTGTTCGTGCCGCGTGTGGCCGGCAACGGCTTCAGCGTGGTGTCGTCCATGCTGCACAGCGACTGGGCCTGGCACGCCGTGCTGCTGATGCTGTTCTTCAAGGTTCTGGCCACCGGGCTGACCGTGGGCTCGGGCGCGGTGGGCGGGGTGTTCACGCCGGCCATCTTCGTGGGCGCCGCCTTTGGCACCTTGTTCGGCAAGCTGGCGCTGATGCTGCTGCCGGGCCTGGACGTGCCCCTGTATCTGTTCACGCTGGTGGGCATGGGCGCTTTTCTGGGCGCGGCCACCAGCGCGCCCTTCATGGCCATCCTGATGCTGTTCGAGATGACGCTCAGCTACCAGCTGGTGCTGCCGCTGATCGTGGCCTGCGTCATGGCGTACTTCGTGTCGCGCGCGGTGGCCGAAGTGGCCATGTACGAGGTCACCCTGGTGCGCGAGCGCGACGCGCTGCTGCGCCACAAGCTGCGCCACACGACCCTGGCCGAGCTGATCCGGCCGGCCGACACGGTGGTCAGCACCACCACTCTGGTGCGCGAGGCCCTGCAGATGTTCCTGGAATATCCCGTGCGCTATCTGTATGTGGTGGACGAGAGCCAGGTCTATCAGGGCGTGATCGCGCAACAGGACCTGACCCGGATGTTGCTCGATGACAACGACGCCCAGCAGCGTCTCGTAGGGGACATCCTGCGCATGGATTTTGTCAAGACGCTTTATCCGGACATGAGCCTGGATGAAGCCCAGGAGCATTTTGTACACTTTCTGGGTGAGCGCCTGCCGGTGCTCAATGGCGATGGTTCGGGCCGGCTGATCGGCGTAGTCTACAAGTCTGCCGTGCTGGAGAAGTACTCCGCCATCAAACGCTCGCTGGACGCCAGCGGCGAAGTGATGCTCGATGCCCGTCGCTGATCTACTGATTTTATAATCTGAATCATGTCCATCCTTGCCCGCGCCCGCTTGTCGGCAGGGGTGCTGATGTCCGGCCTGACTGCGATGCTGGTGTGCCCGGCGGCTGTCGCGCAAAACCGCATCGGTCTGGAAAACCTGTCTTCCACGCAGGTATACGGGGTCACGGAGACCAGAGCCGTTCCCGCCCGGGAATTGCCGCCTCCCGCTCCTTTCTTCGATCCTTCGCAGTGGCAGGTCGACACGCTCCCCGCGTCCGACGCCGATGTTGCCTTCTCCTTCTCCGACTACAGCCTGAGCGGAGCGGGAACGGCCAGTCTTGCCCGTTCCATCCAGTACAGCCGCCAGTCCTCGCCGATCTGGCGCGCCCGCTGGCTGCCCAGCTCGGCGGACCAGGTCTGGGTATTCGGCGAGCGCAACTGGCGCTATGTGGGGGAACAGGGCCTGCAGCTGACGCTGGGCAACGATACCATCACGGGTCCGGACTGGGCGCAGCCCGTCTCGATGGGCGGGGTCAACCTGACCCAGGAATTCCAGCAGGGGCCGACGGGGCCGTGGCGCTATGCCCTGGCCATCGGCGCCCTGGACGCCACCGGCAACCGCGATAATGGCGACCTGGTCTACGGGCCCACGGCCGGCAGCCTGATGCTGAGCACCGACGTGAGCAAGAACACCAGCGTGGATACCCAGATGGAGAGCGCGCGCGACTTCGCCATGACGGGGCTGGGCGCCACCTATCGTTCGCCGCAGTGGGGGGTGTGGCAGGCCAGCGTGGCCCGGGCCTCTCATTCGCTGGGGCAGGGCTGGCGCTATCAGGCCGCCTACGGCATGGATGTGCTGGACGATCTGCGCCTGGAGTGGCGGGGGGAACGCTACCAGGATCATTTCGTGGACCTGAGCCGTTATCAGGGCATGAAGACGGTGGTGGCCAGCAGCCGGCAGGTGCTGGGCGCCACCGTGCCTTTGCGCCGCTGGGGGGAGCTGAACACGCAGTACGAGGTGCAGCATCCCCTGGCCGGCGGAGTGAACCGTTATGTTGGGGTGTCGCAGCAGTTCTGGTACAGTCCCAGCCTCAGGGTGGGCCTGCAGGCCCGCCGTCATCTGGAAAGCCGCCAGTCGAACATCGCCGTGCGTTTTTCCGTTCCGATTTTTTAAGCAGGCGGCATGGCCCAGTCAGCACTTGACGTTCTCCAGGAAGTTTTCGGCTACGATAGTTTTCGGGGGTTTCAGCACGAGATCATCGACACCCTGATCCAGGGCGGCGATGCCCTGGTGCTGATGCCCACCGGCGGCGGCAAGTCCCTGTGCTACCAGATCCCGGCGCTGGTGCGCCCGGGCACGGGCGTGGTGGTCTCGCCGCTGATCGCCCTGATGCAGGACCAGGTCGACGCCCTGAACGAACTGGGGGTGAACGCGGCCTACCTGAATTCCTCCCAGGACTGGCAGACCGCCCGGGAGGTCGAGCGCGAGTTCCTGACCGGACAGCTGGACCTTCTGTACGTGGCGCCCGAGCGCCTGCTGACCGACCGCTGCCTGGATCTGCTGGCGCGCGGCAACATTTCCCTGTTCGCCATTGACGAGGCCCACTGCGTGTCGCAGTGGGGGCACGACTTCCGGCCCGAGTATCTGGGCCTGGACCTGCTGGCCGAGCGCTGGCCGGACGTGCCGCGCGTGGCCCTGACGGCCACGGCCAACCAGGCCACCCGGGTGGAAATCGCCCAGCGCCTGAAGTTGGAGGACGCGCGCCATTTCGTCGCCAGCTTCGACCGTCCCAACATCTGCTACCGCATCGTCGAAAAGAACGAGGTGCGCAAGCAGCTGCTCGGCTTCATCCAGGAGGAGCACGCCGGCCAGGCGGGCATTGTCTACTGCCTGTCGCGCTCCCGGGTGGACGATACGGCGGAGTTCCTGTGCCGCAACGGCATCAATGCCCTGCCGTATCATGCGGGCCTGGACGCCCAGGTGCGGGCCGCCAATCAGGCACGCTTCCTGCGCGAGGAAGGCGTGGTCATGGTGGCCACCATTGCCTTTGGCATGGGCGTGAACAAGCCGGACGTGCGTTTTGTCGCCCACATCGACCTGCCCAAGTCCGTGGAGGGCTATTACCAGGAGACGGGGCGCGCAGGGCGCGACGGCGAGCCGGCCACGGCCTGGCTGGCCTATGGATTGCAGGACGTGGTGCAACTGCACCGCATGATCAATGAATCCCAGGGCGATGCCGCCTACCGGCGCCAGCAGGGCCAGGCGCTGGACGCCATGCTGGGCCTGTGCGAGACCATCTCCTGCCGTCGCCAGCGCCTGTTGGCGTATTTCGGCCAGCAGATCGAACCTTGCGGCAATTGCGACACCTGTCTGGAAACGCCGCAGGCCTGGGACGGCACGGTGGCCGCGCAGAAAATGCTCTCCACCATCTATCGCCTGTGGCGCGAGCGCGGCCAGCGCTTCGGCGCCGGGCACCTGATCGACATCCTGCGCGGCAAGCTGACGGATCGGGTCAAGGAAAACCAGCACGACAGCCTGACGGTGTTCGGCGTGGGCGCGGACCTGTCCGAGCAGGCCTGGCGCGGCGTGCTGCGCCAACTGCTGGCGCACAACCTGGTTGCCGTGGATCCGGAAGGGTACGGCACCCTGATGTTGACCGAGGCCAGCCGCGAGGTGCTCAAGGGCGAGCGTACATTGATGCTGCGCCGCGAGACCGTCTCCCGCGGCCCGGCGGCGCACCGCACGCGCGGCCAGGCCAGTCAGGGGCCGGCGCTGGAGCCGGAGCAGCAGGCCCGCTTCGAGGCCCTGCGCGCCTGGCGCGCCGCCACGGCCAAGGAGCATGGCGTGCCCGCCTACGTCATTTTTCACGATGCGACCTTGCGGGAGGTAGCCATCCGCTGCCCGCGCTCGGAGGCCGACCTGGAGCACATCACCGGCATAGGGGTGCGCAAGCGCGAAGCCTACGGGGAGGCGCTGCTGCGCTGCGTGGAGGAGATCCATCCGCAGTAACGTGGGGGGAGTGTTTCAGTTCACGCAAACCAGGTTTTCTTGTTTTTATTAGCAGGGTATGAATCGCCTGGTCGATAGCGAAGCTGGTCTTTGTAAAGACGCCATTCAAGACGAGGGCGGGCCCGTCTGGGCTGACGGCTTGCCGGTGCTGTGCACCGGTGCCCTTGTCGGGTGACCGTTCCGGGCGCGCCGTTAACTCGCCCGGTTGTTCGCCTCCCAGGCGAACAACAAGCGTCGTGCTCGAACAGAACGGCTCTTGCCTCCCGGAGCGGTCTCCCGCCTGCGGCAAGCCATCTTACCCGCCCTGACGGGCCCGCCCTCGTCCTGAACGGCTCACAAGGCCACTTTATCGACCAGACGATAGGGAGGCTTGCAAGAGTATGGCTGCATGACGACTTGGTGCGCTAACGCTTGGGCCAAGAGAACCAAGGCTCTTCTCTGCTTGGCTCAAGAAGAACCCTTCCCTCGATAACCTCAACCATACAAGTTAAGTCTTCAAGCGCCGTCATTTTATGGTCGGGTGGGGCGATACAGTGATCATTGTGAGCCATTTGAGGCGGGGCAGGGACAGGCAGGGCGGGTCAGACGGTTTGCCGCAGGCGGCTGCCGTGGCCGGGATGCAAGCGTCGTTCTGTTTGACGGCGGCGCTTGTTGCTCGTCCAGTGGACGAGCAACCCGCCGGAGTTAACGACGCGCCCGGCCACGGCAGCCGACAAGGGTACCGGTGCGCAGCACCGGCAAACTGTCAGCCCAGTCTGTCCCTGCCCCGCCTCGAATGGCGTCTTCACAAAGACTTACTCTGCTATCAACCAACAAATTCCTTCTGCAGCACAATCTGCCCAGGAACGGCAAAAACAGGTGTCAATATTTAACTGACCGGCATTATCGTCGGGGAGGTTTTTTCGAGCGGCAGGCAGGCTACTGGCTCGCCTGCCGCTTCTCTTCTAGCTTCTCCCAACGCTCGAACAGCTTCTCCAGTTCCGCGTTCAGTTCGTCGAGCTGGCGGTTGATGTCGTCGGCGCGGGCGGCGCCGTCCTTGTACAGGTCCGGATCGCCGAGCTGCTCGGCCAGGGCGGCCTGGCGGCCTTCAATGTCGGCGATTTTCTCGGGCAGGGCGTCCAGCTCTTTTTCCTCCCAGGGCGCGAGCCGGCCGGGCTTGCTGGCCTTGGCGGGGCGCTCGGCGGCGGGTTTGGCCGGCTCGGGCGCGGCAGCCGCCGGTGCGGCCGGTTCCGGGCGCTGGGCCAGCCATTCGTCATAGCCGCCCACATACTCCGCCCAGAGCCCGTCACCCTCGGCGGCGATGACCTGCGTGACCACATTGTTCAAAAAGGCCCGGTCGTGGCTGACCAGCAGCACGGTGCCGGCGTAGTCCTGCAGCAGGTCCTCCAGCAGTTCCAGGGTCTCGATGTCCAGGTCGTTGGTGGGCTCGTCCAGCACCAGCACGTTGGTGGGCTGGGCGAACATGCGCGCCAGCGCCAGGCGGGCGCGCTCCCCGCCCGAGAGGCTGCGCACCGGCGAATGGGCGCGGGCGGCCGGAAAGAGGAAGTCCTCCAGGTAGCTCATGACGTGCTTGCGCTGGCTGCCTATCTCCACCCATTCGCTGCCGGGGCTGATGGTGTCGGCCAGGGTGGCGTTCTCGTCCAGCTGGCTGCGCATCTGGTCGAAATAGCCTATGTTCAGGCGGGTGCCGTGGCGCACCGTGCCTTCGTTCGGTTCCTGCAGGCCCAGCATGATGCGCAGCATGGTCGTCTTGCCGGCGCCGTTGGGGCCGATCAGGCCGATGCGGTCGCCGCGCATCAGCAAGGTGGAGAAGTCGCGTATGAGGATCCGGTCGTCGTAGCCGTGGGACACGTGCTGGAGCTCGGCCACGAGCTTGCCCGAGCGCTGGCCCTCGGCCAGGGCGAACTTGACGTCGCCCGAGCGCTCGCGCCGTTCGGCGCGCTCCACCCGCAGCCGCTCCAGGCGGCGCACCCGGCCTTCGTTGCGCGTACGGCGTGCTTCCACGCCCTTGCGTATCCAGACTTCTTCCTGCGCCAGAAACTTGTCGAACTTGGCGCTCTGTTGTTTCTCCGCCTCCAGCCATTCAGCCTTGCGGGTCTGCCATTCGCTGAAATTGCCCGGGAAACTGAACAGCTTGCCGCGGTCCAGTTCCACGATACGCGTGGCCACGGCGTCCAGGAAGCGCCGGTCGTGCGTGATGATCACGGCGCTGCCCTTGAAGCCCAGCAGCAGCTGTTCCAGCCAGAGGATGCCGTCGAAGTCCAGGTGGTTGGTGGGTTCGTCCAGCAGCAGCAGGTCGGGTTCCTCGACCACGGCGCGCGCCAGCGCGACGCGCTTGCGCTGGCCGCCCGACAGGCTGCCGGCCGGCGCCTGCGGGTCCAGGCCCAGCTTGTCGACCAGGGCGTTGACCCGCGCGGGCCGCTGCCAGTCCTCGGTCTCGGTCAGGTCGCCGCAGAGAATGTCGTAGATGCTCTGGCCGGGGTCCAGCTCGGGCTCCTGCTCCACGGTGGCGACCTTCAGGCCGTTCAGGCTCTGCACCTGGCCGTCGTCGGGGGCGATGCGCTTGTCCAGGATCTTCAACAGAGAGGATTTGCCCGCCCCGTTGCGTCCGATCAGGCCGATGCGCTCGTTGCTTTGGATGGCCAGGTCGGCATGGTCCAGCAGGGCATGGTGGCCGAACGCCAACTGGGCGTCGGTCAGGGAAATCAGGTTGATGGACATAAAACTCCAGATAAATCGGCGCGTCGTGCGAATTTCATTATTGTCGCAGGTTACAATGACCTTGTGAGGCAGGCTGGGCAGTCGCGGTGCGCACGCATCGAGGAAGGTCCGGACTCCACAGAGCAGGGTAGCGGCTAACAGCCGTCCGACGAACCAGGCCCCGCGCCGGGCAAGTCGAGGACCAGGGCCACAGAGACGAGACCGCAGCGAGGGTCCGCCACGGCGGACACAGATATGGCCATCTCCGTATTTCCTGTCCCTCAGGGGGCAGGGCGCTGCGGGGTGAAACGCGGTAACCTCTACCCGGAGCAATACCAAATAGGCATACGCAGGCATCAAGCCAGAGAGGCGGCTCGTCTCAGTATGCGGGTAGGTAGCTAGAGCCGTCCAGCAATGGCCGGCCCAGAGGAATGATTGCCGGCCGGCGGGTTCCCGCCGGCATACAGAATCCGGCCTACAGGCCTGTCTCACACTCCTGGAATCTGTTCGATGTCTTTTCATGGCGGGCCCGAAAGACTGCTCCTGCCGGGCCGCGTCTGCGGCGGCGCAAGCGCCCGCCAGTCTGCCACGGCGCTCGCCATATTTCATTCATATTTCAGTCAATTGAAATGAATTGTCAGGGACGGCAAAGCCCAGGCTTGGCCCGCCCGCGTCCGTTTTTATGACAAATCACTTTTAATGCACCCTGCAATTTCTTGATTTAACAGAGAAATTTTTTGCGGCGCTTTCTCCGATAGTGCGCTAAGTGCTTGTTGTGATTGAAAAAATTGCAACCTGCGTCTTGACCAGTCTCAGTTTCCGCCGTAGAGTGGGGAAAAGTAGGAAATAGTGTGAAAAAGTGGGGGGGAAATGTTCCAAGGCAGCAGCGCACTCACGATCGATGCAAAGGGGCGGATGTCCATTCCGACCCGGCATCGTGACGCGCTCGCTCAGCAGGAACAAGGTCGCCTGACTCTGACCCGTCATCCCGACGGCTGCCTGTTGGTCTATCCGCGCAGCGTCTGGGAGGAAAAGCGTGAACAGATCGCCCGCTTCCCCATGAGCGCACGTTTTCTGCAACGCCTGCTGCTGGGCAGCGCTCAGGACGTCGATCTGGATTCCGCCGGCCGGATACTGATTGCTCCCGAACTGCGCGCCGCAGTGGGCCTGGAGCGCGACGCCATGCTGTTGGGCATGGCGACCCATTTTGAATTGTGGAACGCCCAGGAACTGGAACGCCGCCAGGCCCAGGATCTGGCGGCAGGCTCCACAGAAGTATTCGAAACATTTTCTTTCTGAGTAAGTCATGACGCTGGTACATCGATCCGTGCTGCTGGAGCCTACGGTGGCGGCCCTCGTGGACCCGTCATTCGAGGCCCGGCGCTGGACGCAGGCCCCGCCGGCACACGGTGTACTGGGCGGCGTGTACGTGGATTGCACGTTCGGCCGGGGAGGGCACAGCCGCCTGCTGCTGTCCTACCTGGGGCCCCAGGCCCGCCTGATCGTGTTCGACAAGGATCCGCAGGCCATCGCCGTGGCCCGCGAGCTGGCCGCCCGGGACGCGCGCGTCACGGTGCTGCACAGCGGCTTTGGCGAACTGGCGCAGGCGCTGGACGAGATCGACGCCGGGTCCCTGAGCGGCGTGATGATGGATCTGGGTGTGTCCTCGCCCCAGATCGACGATGCGGAACGAGGTTTTTCGTTCATGCGCGAAGGTCCTCTGGACATGCGCATGGACACCAGCAGCGGTCCGACCGCTGAACAGTGGCTGGCTCAGGCCAGCGTGGAAGTTTTAAAGGAGGTCATTGCAGAATATGGCGAAGAACGGTTTGCTTTCCAGATTGCAAAGGCGATTGTTGATCGCCGCCAATCCCGCCCGCTGCATACAACGCGTGATCTCGCCGAGCTCGTCGCCGGTGTCGTCCACACGCGCGAAAAGGGTCAACATCCGGCAACCAGGACCTTCCAGGCTATACGGATTTACCTCAATCGTGAGCTCGAAGAGCTCGCGCATGCGCTTCCGTCAATTCTGAGCCGGCTGGCGCCAGGGGGAAGGCTCGCGGTGATTGCATTTCATTCGCTGGAGGACCGCATGGTCAAGCAGTTCATGAATGCGGCGGCGCGTCCCGCGCAGGAGCAGTCGCGCCTGCCCATTCTTGAAAAAGACATGCCCCAGCCCCTGGTCCGTTCCCTGGGACGGGTGCTGCCCACGGACGAGGAAGCCTCCGACAATCCCCGTGCGCGCTCGGCGGTGCTGCGGGTCGTGCAGCGTACCGACACTCCCATCCCCCAGGAATGGATGCGCGGCGCCAGCGAGCGCCTGCTGCATCAGGCCGCCTACAGCCGCCAGCCCGCCGGCAGGAGGGCGCGCCGATGATGCGCCTTGTCATCACCCTGGCCCTGGTGCTCATGCTGTCGGCCATCTCCCTGGTCACGGCGCGCTATCAGGCGCGCGAACTGTTTGTACAGACCGATCGTCTGGCCACCAAGGCCCGCGAGCTGGACACCGACTGGCGCCGCCTGCAGCTGGAGCGCGCCGAACTGGCCCGCAACGCCCGCGTGGACGATATCGGCCGCAATGAGCTGCATCTGGTGCTGGGATCGCCGGACCGCACGCTCTACCTGCAAGGCGGCGAGCTGACTTCCAATGCGGCGCAGCAGGGAGACCATCCATGAGGCGTTTCGGCTACCACGAGAATCCCGTACTGAATGTGCAGCTGCCGTTCTGGCGTTCGCGCCTGGTGCTGGTGCTGCTGTTCCTGGGATTCGGTGCGCTGATCGTCAAGGCCCTCTACCTGCAGGGCCTGTCCACGGAGTTCCTGCAGCAGCAGGGCGAGCGCCGCTACGAGCGCACCCTGGTCCTGCCGCCCATGCGCGGCAAGGTGTTCGATCGCAGCGGCGCGGTGGTGCTGGCCTCCAGCGTGCCCGTGCGCGCCATCTGGGCCATTCCGGACGACGCCCGCAATGCCAGGCCCGAACAGATCTCCGAATTGGCCAAGCTGCTGGGTATGGGCCTGCCCGACGTGCAGCGCCGCCTCTCGGTCGAGGACCGCAGTTTCGTCTACATCAAGCGCCAGGTGGACGTGGACACGGCCGCCCGCATCGCCGAACTGAAGATCCCCGGCATCCACCAGCAGGAGGAAATGCGCCGCTTCTATCCCGAAGGCGACGTCATGGCGCACATCCTGGGCTTCACCAATATCGAGGACCAGGGCATCGAAGGCATCGAGCTGGCCTTCAATTCGGCCCTGTCGGGCAAGCCCGGTTCGCGCCGCGTCATCCGCGACCGCCTGGGACGGGTGGTCGAGGACGTGCGCGCCGTCATCCCTCCCACGCACGGCCAGGACCTGCACCTGTCCATCGACGCCGGCCTGCAGTTCGACGCCTACACCGCTCTGAAGAAAGGCATGGAGGACGTCAAGGCCAACGCCGCCGCCGCCGTGGTGCTGGACGTCAAGACCGGCGAGATCCTGGCGCTGGTCAATCTGCCTACTTACAATCCCAATGATCGCGACGACCGCAAGGGCGCCGCGCTGCGCAACCGCGCCCTGACCGACACCTTCGAGCCCGGCTCCATCATGAAGCCGTTCACGGCGGCGCTGGCCCTGGACATCAATCGCATCAGCACCTCCACCCAGTTCAATACGGGCAACGGCCAGTACCGCTACCAGGGCAACACCATCACCGACGTGAGCCGCAACGGCGTGCTGGATGTGGCGGGCATCCTGCGCCGTTCCAGCAATATCGGCATGACCATGATTTCCGAGCGCCTGACCTCGCAGGAAATGTGGAACAAGTTCACCGAGCTGGGCTTCGGCCGTTCTCCCCAGGCGGACTTCCCGGGCATTGCCAGCGGCCGCCTGCGGCCCTGGGAGCGCTGGCGTCCCATCGAACGCGCCACCATGGCCTATGGCTACGGCCTGTCCGTCTCACTGCTGCAGATCGCGCACGCCTACACGGCGTTCGCGCGCAACGGCGACATGGTGTCCATGACGCTGCTCAAGCGCGAAGGCAAGCCGGCCAGCGTGCAGGTCTATTCGCCGCGCACCGCTGAGCTGATGCGCGGCATGCTGGAGGCCGCGGCCGGCCCGGACGGCGCCCGCCTGGCCCAGGTGCAGGGCTACCGCGTGGCCGGCAAGAGCGGCACGGCGCGCAAGATCGTGAACGGCCGCTACAGCAAGTCGCTGTACCGCGGCTCCTTCGTGGGCTTTGCGCCCGTGTCCAATCCGCGCATCGTGGTGGCCGTCACGATCGACGAACCGCACAGTTCCAGTTATTACGGCGGGCGCATTGCCGCGCCGGTGTTTTCAGAAATTGTGGCCCGGAGCCTGCGACGCCTTGGCGTGCAGCCCGATGCGCCCATAGAGTCGCTGGTGGCCATAGGCCCCAGCGGGGAGGAAGTACGATGAATGCCGCAGCAGTATTGGAATGGCTGGCGCAGCACGTGGCGCCGACGGCAAACTTGTGCCTGGACTCCCGTCAGATCAAGGCAGGAGACGTTTTCTTCGCGTGCCGGGGGCATGGCGGCGACGGCCGGCAGTATGAAGCCCAGGCGGTGCAGCAGGGCGCGGCCGCGATTGTCCGCGAGCAGGGCGAGCAGGCGGCCGATCCCGGCGTGCCGGTCCTGCAGGTCGCCGGGCTGAACGCTCTTTTGGGCGAGGTGGCCCACCAGTGGTGGGGCCGCCCGTCCGAGTCCATGACCGTGGTGGCCGTGACCGGCACCAACGGCAAGACTTCCAGCGTGCAGTGGGTGGCTTCGGCCCTGAATCATTCCCAGGTGCCTTGCGGAACCATAGGCACGCTGGGCGTGACCCTGCCTGACGGCTCCAACCTGGGCGGCGTGCTGACCACGCCCGATGTGCTGACCATGCACCGCAGCCTGGCGGCCATACGCGCCCAGGGCGGCAATGCCGTGGCCCTGGAGGCTTCCTCCATCGGCCTGGAGCAGGGCCGCCTGGACGGCGTGCGCATCGACATCGCCGGCTTCACCAACCTGACCCACGACCACCTGGACTACCACGCGACCATGGAAGCCTACAAGCAGGCCAAGCTGCGCCTGTTCAGCTGGCCGGGCCTGCGCAGCGCGGTGGTCAACGCCGACGACGCGATGGGCCGCGAGCTGATGCAGGCCGGCCTGTCCGCGCGCGTGGTCTCCTATTCCATGAGCCAGCCCGGCGTGGACCTGCTGGCCGAGGACGTGCACACCGGCGCCGACGGCCAGGTCTTCAGCCTGGTCACGCCGCACGGCACCGCCCAGATCCTGACCCACCTGCTGGGCGAGCATAATGTGGCCAATCTGCTGCTGGTGGCCGGCGTGCTGCAGGAAGTGGGCTGGCCGGTCTCCAAGATCGCCCGCATCATGGCCAAGCTGGTGTCCGTGCCGGGCCGCCTGCAGATCGTCGATCCCATCTCCGCCGTGGGCCGCCACCAGCCCGCGCCGCTGGTCGTGGTGGACTACGCCCACACCGGCGATGCGCTGGAGCGCGCGCTGCTCGCCCTGCGCGACGTGGCCAAGGTGCGCGGCGGCAAGCTGGTCTGCGTATTCGGCTGCGGCGGCAATCGCGACACCGCCAAACGGCCCGTCATGGGCGGGATAGCCGCCCGGCTGGCCGACGAAGTGGTGGTGACCACCGACAACCCCCGTTTCGAGGAACCGGACGAGATCATCCGCCAGATCGTGGCCGGCATGCCTGGCACGCCCCACGTGCAGGCCGACCGGGCGCGCGCCATCCTGGCCTCCGTCTGGGCGGCGCACCCCAACGACATCGTGCTGCTGGCCGGCAAAGGCCACGAGACTTATCAGGAAGTTCGCGGCGAGCGCCACGTGTTCGATGATCGCGACTGGGCGCAGGCCGCCTTGTGCTGGCTGCGCGGCGCGCGCCTGGGCAGCGACACCCGCAAGCTGGCCAAGGGCGACATCTTCCTCGCCCTGCGCGGCGAGCAGTTCGACGGTCACGACTACCTGGCCCAGGCCAAGGAGCTGGGCGCGGCCGCCGCCATCGTGGCTGAGCGTGATCCCGCCGTGGATCTGCCCCAGATCGTGCTGGGCGACACCCGCCAGGCGCTGGTGACCCTGGCTGGCGAATGGCGCTTGCGCTTCGCCATCCCGCTGATCGGCGTGACCGGCAGCAACGGCAAGACGACCACCAAGGAAATGATTGCCGCCATCCTGCGCGCCTGGCTGGGCGAGGCCCACAGCCTGGCCACGCAGGGCAACCTGAACAATGACCTGGGCGTGCCGCTGTCGGTCCTGCGCCTGACGCCCGAACACAAGGCGGCCGTGCTGGAGATGGGCATGAACCATCCTGGCGAGATCGCCCTGCTGTCCGCCATCGTGCGGCCCACCATCGCGCTGGTGAACAACGCCCAGCGGGAGCACCAGGAGTTCATGCGCAGCGTGGAAGCCGTGGCCCGCGAGAACGGCTCGGTGATCGACTTCCTGCCGCAGGACGGCCAGGTAGTCATTCCGGGCGACGACGAATTCAGCGCCCTGTGGTCGGGGCAGGCCGGCGAGCGCCGCGTGCTGCGCTTTGGTCTGAGCGGCCAGGAGGACGTGTTCGCCGCCGACATGTTCGTGGAACCGGCGCGCACGCGCTTCGTGCTGAGCGTGGCCGGCGAAACCGCAGCGGTCACCCTGAACTCCCCCGGCTTCCACAATCTGCGCAACGCGCTGGCCGCCGCGGCCTGCGCCCATGCCGCCGGCGCGCCGCTGGAAGCCATCGTGCAGGGCCTGGAAAGCTTTCTTCCCGTGTCCGGCCGCATGCAGCCCAAGCTGCTGTCCACCGGCTACCAGTTGATCGATGACAGCTACAACGCCAATCCGGATTCCGTGCGCGCCGCCATCGACGTGCTGGCCCAGTTGAGCGGCCGCAAGGTCCTGGTGCTGGGCAATATGGCCGAAGTGGGCGAGAACAGTTCCGAACTGCACGCCGAGGTAGGCGCCTACGCCAAGGAGCGCGGGGTGGACGAGCTCTTGACGCTGGGCGGCGACGCCAGCCACGCGGCGCAGGCCTTCGGCGCCCGGGCCCACCAGTTCGACGGTTTCGAGGACATGGTGGCCTATCTGCTGGCCCTGGAGCCTTCGCACATCCTGGTCAAGGGTTCGCGCAGCGCGCGCATGGAGCGCGTGGTCACGGCCCTGGAAAACCATTTCTCCAAACTCGAAGGGGCGACGAATGCTTCTTGAACTGGCGCGCTGGTTGTCGGACGATCATATTCGCGCCTTCGGTGTGTTCGAATACATTACGCTGCGCGCCATCCTGGCGTGCGCGACCGCGCTGGCCATCGGCCTGCTGTGCGGCCCCTGGGTGATTCGCAAGCTCACCGAGCTGAAGATCGGGCAGGCCGTCCGCGCCTACGGCCCGCAGTCGCACCTGCAGAAGAACGGCACGCCCACCATGGGCGGCGTGCTGATCCTTATTTCCATCGGCGTCAGCACCCTGCTGTGGGCGGACTGGACCAACCGCTTCGTCTGGGTCGTGCTGCTGGTCACCTTCGGCTTCGGCTGGATAGGCTGGGCCGATGACTATAAAAAAGTCGTCAACCGCGATCCCGAAGGCATGTCTTCGCGCCAGAAGTTCTTCTGGCAGGCGCTGATCGGCGCGGTGGCCGCGGTGTACCTGAGCTTTGCCGTGTCCGTGCCCGCCAGCACGGAGCTGTGGCCCCTGTTCAAGGAATGGGTGATGAGCGGCTTCACCATGTCCTTGCCCACCCAGGCCGACCTGATCGTGCCGTTCTTCAAGTCCGTCAGCTATCCGCTGGGCGTGCTGGGCTTCGTGGTGCTGACCTGGGCCGTGATCGTGGGCTCGAGCAATGCCGTCAACCTGACCGACGGCCTGGACGGCCTGGCCATCATGCCCACTGTCATGGTGGGCAGCGCCCTGGGCATCTTCGCCTACGTGGTCGGCCGCGTGGACTATTCCAAGTACCTGCTGTTCCCCTACATTCCCGGTGCGGGCGAGCTGATGGTGATCTGCGCCGCCATCGCCGGCGCGGGCCTGGCCTTCCTGTGGTTCAACGCCTATCCCGCCCAGGTCTTCATGGGCGACGTGGGCGCGCTGGCGCTGGGCGGCGCGCTGGGCACCATTGCCGTGATCGTGCGTCAGGAGATCGTGCTGTTCATCATGGGCGGCGTCTTCGTGGTGGAGACCCTGTCCGTCATGCTCCAGGTCACCTGGTTCAAGTACACCAAGAAACGCTATGGAGAGGGCAGGCGCATCTTCCGCATGGCGCCGCTGCACCACCATTTCGAGGTGGGCGGCTGGAAAGAAACGCAGGTGGTGGTCCGCTTCTGGATCATCACCATGATGCTGGTGATGCTGGGTCTGTCTACATTGAAACTGCGATGAACGGTCTGAGCTTTCCTTCGATCCGCACCGACGGCGTCACGCTCATCCTGGGGATGGGCGAGACGGGCATGGCCGCGGCCCGCTGGTGCATCGCCCAGGGCGCCGTCGTGCGTCTGGCCGACACGCGCGATCAGATCCAGGGACGGGATGAACTGACCGCCCTGGCGGGCGCCGAGCTGGACTGCCGCCTGGGCGGCCAGGCCCTGCAGTCCGCCTCGCTGCAGGACGTGCATACCGTGGTGATCAGCCCCGGCCTGTCGCCGCTGGAGGCGCCCATCGCGGCGTTCCTGGCGCAGGCCCGCGAGCAGGGCGCCGAAGTCATCGGCGAGATCGAACTGTTCGCCCGCGCGCTGAAGGATCTGGCGCAGCAGGGACGCGACAGCCGCGTCCTGGCCATCACCGGCACCAACGGCAAGACCACGGTCACCGCCATGACCCGTCACATCCTGGAGCAGGCCGGCGTGTCGGCCCGCGCCGTGGGCAACATCAGCCCGGCCGGGCTGGCGGCCTTGTACCAGGCCCTGCAGGATGACGACCTGCCGCAGGTCTGGGTCGTGGAGCTGTCCAGCTTCCAGCTGGAGGCCACGTTCAGCCTGCAGGCCGAGGCCGGCGTGGTGCTGAATATTTCCCAGGACCACCTGGACTGGCATGGCGGCATGGAGCCGTACATTCAGGCCAAGGCCCGCCTGTTCGGCCTGTGCCGCCTGGCCGTGGTCAACCGCGACGATCCGGCCGTCATGGCCATGGTGGACGATGTCTCCCTGGAGACCGTGCGCAGCTTCGGGCTGGGCAAGCCGGAGCTGACCGGCGACATGGGGCTGGGTCTGGACGGGGGCGTGGAGTGGCTGCTGGCCAGCGACCCTCAGGATTTCGACGCGCCCGCCGCGCCGCGCCGCCGCAAGGGCGAAGAAGGCCCGGCGCTGCGCGCGCCCGGCCGGCTGAACCGCCTGATGCCGGCGGAAGCCCTGCAGATCAAAGGGCGTCACAACGCCCTGAATGCACAGGCCGCCCTGATCCTGGCGCGCAGCCTGGGCCTGGGCTGGGCCGAACTGCTCAACGGCCTGCGCAGCTACAGGGGCGAGCCGCACCGCGTGGAGCTGGTGCGCGTCATCGATGGCGTGCAGTACCTGGACGACAGCAAGGGCACCAACGTGGGCGCCACCGTGGCCGCCCTGCGCGGGCTGGACCAGCGCGTCTGGCTGATCGCCGGCGGCCTGGGCAAGGGCCAGGATTTCGGGCCGCTGGCCCAGGCGGCGCGCAAGAGCGTGGCCGAAGTATTCCTGATCGGGCGCGACGCCGGGCAGCTGGCCCAGGCCCTGCAGGCAGAAGAGGTGGCGCACCGCTTCTGCGACGGGCTGGACGCCGCCGTGCGGCAGGCGGCCGAGCAGGCCCGCTCCGGCGACGTCGTGCTGCTGTCGCCGGCCTGCGCCAGCATGGACATGTTCAAGAGCTATCACCATCGCGGGCTGTGCTTCGTGGCCGCCGTGACGGAACTGGCCCTGGACAGAGGAGAGGCGGCATGAGTCTGTTCGCGGAACTGACCTCCGGCGTGAACGCCGTGCGGCCCGGGCGCACCGCCTTGCCCACTTTCGACCGCCCCCTGCTGGCTTCCACGCTGATGCTGACCCTGTTCGGGCTGCTGATGGTGTATTCGGCCTCCATCGCCCTGGCCGACGGGCCCCGCTATGAAAGCTACGGCCGCTACTACTTCGTGATCCGCCATGGCATGTTCATCGCCGTGGGCACCTTCATGGCCGTGTTCGCCGCCACCGTGCCCATGCGCGTCTGGCAGAAACTGGCCATCCCTCTTTTCGTGTTCGCCATCCTGCTGCTGATCGTGGTGCTGGTTCCCGGCATCGGCCGCGAAGTCAACGGCGCGCGGCGCTGGCTGCCGCTGGGCGTCATCAACTTCCAGCCTTCCGAGCTGATGAAGATCGCCATGGTCCTGTACGCGGCGGACTATACCGTGCGCAAGCAGGAGCACCTGCAGACCTTCCTGCGGGGCTTCCTGCCCATGGCGGTCGCCCTGGGTTTCGTGGGCGTGCTGCTGCTGATGGAGCCCGACCTGGGCGCGTTCATGGTCATCGTGGCCATCGCGGTGGGCATTCTGTTCATCGGCGGCATCAACGGCAAGCTGTTCTCGGCCCTGCTGGGCATTCTGGTGGGCAGCTTCCTGCTGCTGATCTGGCTCTCGCCCTGGCGGCGCGAGCGTCTGTTCGTCTACCTGGATCCCTGGAATCCGGACAATGCCTACGGCAGCGCCTACCAGCTGTCCCATTCCCTGATCGCGCTGGGACGCGGCGAATGGTTCGGCGTGGGCCTGGGCTCCAGCGTGGAGAAATTGCATTACCTGCCCGAAGCGCACACGGACTTCATCGTGGCCGTGATCGGCGAAGAGCTGGGTTTCGTGGGCGTGTCCGCCCTGGTGCTGGCCTTTGCCTTCGTGGTGTGGCGCAGCTTCAACATAGGCCGCCAGGCCATCGCCATGGAGCGCATTTTCAGCGGCATGGTGGCCCAGGGCGTGGCTGTCTGGTTCGGCGTGCAGACCTTCATCAATATCGGCGTGGTGCTGGGCCTGCTGCCCACCAAGGGGCTGACGCTGCCGCTGGTGAGCTATGGCGGCTCGGGCATCGTGATGAATCTGGTGGCCCTGGCGCTGCTTCTGCGCGTGGACTTCGAGAATCGGCAGATGATGAGGGGGAAACGCACATGAGCGCACCCACCATCATGATCATGGCAGGCGGCACCGGCGGGCACATCATGCCGGGCCTGGCCGTGGCCGAGGCGATGCGCCGGCGCGGCTGGAACGTGGTATGGCTGGGACACCCCGAGCGCATGGAGGGTAGCCTGGTTCCCCAGCACGGTATTAAAATGCTGCCTCTGCGATTTTCGGGCCTGCGCGGCAAAGGTGTCGCGGCCCTGCTCAAGCTGCCCTTCACCCTGCTGGGCGCCTGCCTGCAGGCGCGCCGCTGCCTGAAGGAAGCGCAGCCGGACGTCGTGCTGGGCATGGGCGGCTATGTCGCCTTTCCGGGTGGCCTGATGTCCTTTCTGTCGCGCCGCCCGCTGGTCATTCATGAGCAGAATGCCGTGGCCGGCACGGCCAACCGCTACCTTGCCAAGATGGCGAACCGGGTGCTGACCGGCTTTCCCGGCGCGCTGCCGGGCGCCCTCATGGTGGGCAATCCGGTGCGCGACGCTTTCGTCGGACAGGGCGCCGCCGCCGGCCGCTACGCCGGCCGCCAGGGCCCCTTGCGCATCCTGGTGGTGGGCGGCAGCCTGGGCGCGGCGGCCTTGAATTCGGTGGTGCCCGAGGCGCTGGCCCTGATTCCGGTCGATCGCCGGCCCGTGGTCACGCATCAGGCCGGCGAGCAGCACCTGGCGTCCCTGCAGGAGCGCTACGCCCATGCCGGGGTGCAGGCCGACTGCAAGGCCTTCATCGGCGACATGGCGCAGGCCATGAAAGAGGCGGACCTGCTCATCTGCCGGGCGGGCGCCATGACGGTGGCCGAGGTGGCCGCGATCGGCGTGGCGGCCCTGTTCGTGCCGTTGCCGCACGCCATCGACGACCACCAGACGGCCAACGCCCGGTACCTGAGCGACTGCTCGGGCGCCTGGCTGAAGAAACAATCGGAGTTGACGGCCCAGTGGCTTGCGCAATGGCTGCAGGACCTGGATCGTGAAGAATTGACGCGCGTGGCCAGCCACGCGCAGGAGCATGCACAGTTGAATGCCACGCAGCAGATTGCCGAAGCATGTCAGCAGGCGGCAAGGAGAGCGGAATGAAGCACCGCATTCAACGAATTCATTTTGTAGGTATAGGCGGCTCGGGCATGAGCGGCATCGCCGAAGTCATGCTGAACCTGGGCTACGCCATCAGCGGCTCGGACATCCAGGAGACGGCGGTCACGCGCCGCCTGGAAAAGCTGGGCGCGCGCATCGTCATCGGCCATAAGGCCGAGAACGTGGCGGGCATGGGCGCCATCGTCACCTCCACGGCGATCGCCGGCGACAACCCCGAGGTCCTTGCCGCCCGCGCCGCACGCATTCCGGTGGTGCCTCGCGCCCTGATGCTGGCCGAGCTGATGCGCCTGAAGCGGGGCATTGCCGTGGCCGGCACGCATGGCAAGACCACCACCACCAGCCTGGTGGCCAGCCTGCTGGCCGCCGGCGAGCTGGACCCCACCTTCGTCATCGGCGGCCGGCTCAATTCGGCCGGCGCCAACGCGCGTCTGGGGCAGGGCGAATTCATCGTGGTGGAGGCGGACGAATCCGATGCCTCCTTCCTGAACCTGCTGCCCGTGATGGCCATCGTCACCAACATCGACGTGGACCACATGGACACTTACGGCCACGACGTCGCGCGCCTCAAGAGCGCTTTCATCGACTTCACGCACCGCCTGCCGTTCTACGGCAGCGCGATCCTGTGCAGCGACGACGCCAATGTGCGCGAAATCATTCCTTTTGTATCCCGTCCTGTCACGACCTACGGCATAGACAGCGATGCGCAGGTGCGCGCCGTCAACATCGAGAGCCGCGGCACGACCATGTGCTTCGACGTGCAGCGCAAGGGCGCGGGCGGGGACCTGCCGCTGCTGTCCGTGTGCCTGAACCTGCCCGGCCGGCACAACGTGCTCAACGCCCTGGCGGCCATCGCGGTGGCCACGGAGCTGGGCGTGAGCGACGAAGTCATCGCCCGCGCCCTGAGCGAGTTCACCGGCGTGGGCCGGCGCTTCTCCATGGTGGGCGACTTTCCGGTGCCCGAGCGCCAGGGCGGCGGCACGTTTACAGTTGTTGACGATTACGGCCACCACCCGGTCGAAATGGCTGCTACCTTGGCTGCCGCGCGTGGCGCATGGCCCGAGCGCCGCATCGTGCTGGCTTTCCAGCCGCACCGCTACACGCGCACCCGCGACTGCTTCGAGGACTTCGTGCAGGTGCTCAGCCAGGCCGACGCGGTATTGCTCAGCGAAGTCTATGCGGCCGGCGAGCCGCCTCTGGTGGCGGCGGACGGCCGGGCCTTGAGCCGCGCCGTGCGCGTGCTGGGCAAGGTCGAACCGATCTTCGTGGCGGAAATCAATGATATGGCGCAAGCCGTCCTGGACTTTGTCCGCGACGGCGATGTGGTGTTGGTAATGGGAGCAGGGTCCATCAGCCGGATCCCTGCCCAATTGGGAGAGGTGGCATGACAGCGGATTTTGGCCGGGTCGGCGTGTTGTATGGCGGCAAGTCCGCCGAGCGCGAGGTATCCCTGATGTCGGGCCAGGGGGTGCATGAGGCCTTGCGCAGCATGGGCGTGGACGCACACCTGTTCGACCTGGGCGAGAAAGGCCTGGTGGAGCTGGCCCAGGCGGGATTCGATCGCGTCTTCATCGCGCTGCACGGCCGCTTCGGCGAGGACGGCACGCTGCAGGGCGCGCTGGAATGGCTGGGCATTCCCTATACCGGCAGCGGCGTGATGGCTTCCGGCGTGGCCATGGACAAGATCATGACCAAGCGCATCTGGCAGCATGTGGGCCTGCCCACGCCGGATTTCGTCGAACTGTTCGACGCCAAGGACGTGCCGGCCGCCGTGCAGCGTCTGGGCGTGCCCATGATCATGAAGCCGCCGCACGAAGGCTCCACCGTCGGCGTGGTCCGCGTGGACCATGCCGATCAGGCGCAGGCCGCCTTTGAAACCGCCATGCACTACGACACCGTGGTGCTGGCCGAGCAGTTCATCCGCGGCCGCGAGCTGACCGTGCCCATCATCGGCACGGGCGAGCAGGCGCGCGCGCTGCCCGTCATCGACATCGTCGCCCCGCAGGGCAATTACGACTTCGAGCACAAGTACTACTCGAACGATACCCAGTATTTCTGCCCCGCCGATCTGCCTGCCGAGCTGACCGCCCAGGTGCAGGACCTGGCCGTGCGCGCCTTCCAGGCCCTGGGCTGCGAAGGCTGGGCCCGCGCCGATTTCATGCTCGATGAGCAGAACCGGCCCTGGCTGCTGGAGATGAACACCTCGCCGGGCATGACCAGCCATTCGCTGGTGCCCATGGCGGCCAAGGCGGAAGGCTGCAGCTATGCGCAGCTTTGCGTGAACATCCTGGCGACGGCGCGCTGCAAGGTGCAGGCCATCGCCCGCAGCCTGTAGACGCAAGGAGCCAGGATCATGTTTTCCGATGCCCGCCTGACCAATCTGATCGCTAACACGCTGGCGCTGCTGGCCGTGTCGGCGCTGGTCGTCGGGGTCGTGGTCTGGGCCGTGCGCCGTCCGTACTTCAACATCGAGCGCATCCAGATCGAGTCCTCCCAGGGGGAGCCGCTGGCCTATGTCACGCCCGAAGGCGTGAAGGCCACCGTGGCCGGCCGCCTGCAAGGCAACTTCTTCACGGTGGACCTGGACAAGTCCCGCGCCCTGATCGAGACCGCGCCCTGGGTGCGGCGCGCCCAGATCCGCCGGGTCTGGCCCAACACGCTGCAGGTGCGCATCGAAGAGCAGCAGCCTCTGGCGTACTGGAACGAGAACGACATGATCAACACCTGGGGCGAGGCCTTCGCCGCCAACCAGGCCGTGATCCCGGACGATGTCGAGCTGCCCCAGCTGAGCGGCCCGCCCAATTCGGAGCGGCTGGTGGTGCAGCGCTACGCCGAGCTGGCCCGCTGGTTCGGGCCGCTGGACGTGCAGGTGCGCGAAGTCACGCTGAGCCCGCGCTACGCCTGGGACGTGGTGCTGTCCAACGGCGTGCAGCTGAGCCTGGGGCGCGACCCGGCGGCGGACATCGCCGACCCGCACGGGCGCAAGGGGGCCTTGCCCTTCGCCGTGCGCATTGAACGATTCGTGCAGGCCTGGCCTGCCTTGATGCAGCGCCTGGGCGACCGCGCGCTGCAGAGTGCCGATCTACGTTATCCGAATGGCTTTGCGATTACGCTGGCTCCGGTTTCATCTACCCCTGTGAAGTAAAGAACATATGACTCGTGACATCAAAGACCTGATCGTTGCATTGGATATCGGCACCAGCAAAGTCGTTGCGGTGGTGGCCGAAGTCTTGCCCGAAGGCCGATTTGAAGTGCTTGGGCTGGGACAGCATGAGTCTCAGGGCATGCGCAAAGGGGTGGTCGTCAACATCGAGACGACGGTCAATTCCATCCAGCGCGCGCTGGAGGAAGCCGAGCTGATGGCCGACTGCAAGATCCGCGAGGTCTACACGGGCATCGCCGGCAGCCACATCACCAGCTTCAATTCCAGCGGCATGGTGGCCGTCAAGGACAAGGAAGTCACCGCGACTGACGTGGCGCGCGTCATCGAGACCGCCAAGGCGGTGAACATTCCCACGGACCAGCAGGTGCTGCACGTGCTGACCCAGGAATTCATCGTGGACTCGCAGGAGGACATCCGCGAGCCCATCGGCATGAGCGGCCTGCGCCTGGAAGTGCGCGTGCACATCGTGACCGGCGCCGTCAGCGCGGCCCAGAACATCGTCAAATGCGTGCGCCGCTGCGGACTGGAAGTGCAGGACCTGATCCTGCAGCCGCTGGCCTCCAGCCTGTCGTGCCTGACGGCCGACGAAAAAGAGCTGGGCGTGGTGCTGGTGGACATAGGCGGGGGCACGACGGACATCGCCATCTATACGGGCGGGGCCATCCGCCACACCGACGTGATCCCGATCGCCGGCGACCAGATCACCAGCGATATCGCCGCCATGCTGCGCACGCCCACGCCCGACGCCGAGGAGATCAAGCTGCGCTTCGGCCTGGCCAAGCAGTCGCTGGCCCATCCCGAAGAGATGATCGAAGTGCCCGGCCTGGGCGACCGGCCCAACCGCCAGGTCAAGCGCCAGGCGCTGGGCGCGGTGATCGAGCCGCGTGTCGAAGAGTTGTTCACCTTCGTGCAGCAGAGCCTGCGCGAGTCCGGCTACGAGGACCTGCTGTCCTCGGGCGTGGTGCTGACCGGCGGCACGGCGATGCTGCCCGGCATCGTCGAGCTGGCCGAGGACGTGTTCCTCAAGCCGGTGCGGGTCGCCGTGCCCAGTTATGAAGGCAGCCTGGCCGATGTGATGCGCAATCCGCGTTTTTCCACGGTCATGGGCTTGCTGACCGAGGCGCGGCTGCAAAGTGCGCGGGGCCGCAAGGTCGCCCAGCAGAAAGGCAGCGTGAAAAGCCTGCTGGCGCGCATGAAGGAGTGGTTCATGAATTAAAGGCATGCAGATGTCTGAAAGGGGCGGTCCTTCGGGACTGTCCGGGAGGCGATTCAAACCGGTTGCGAGCCCCAAGGCTGGCAGGTGTTTTGAGGCGATTCCAAATCGAAGCTGTATCGGGGAAGCGAGTTGGAAATTTACTAATTTGTGTTTGAGTGGGAGTCAATCATGATGAATTTTGAAATGTTGGATACCAGCCGGAACGGCACGGTCATCAAGGTGGTCGGCGTGGGCGGAGCGGGCGGCAATGCCGTCATGCACATGATCCGTTCGGGCGTGCAGGGCGTGGATTTCATCTGCGCCAATACGGATTCGCAGGCTCTGGCCAGCAGCGAAGCCCCCGTCCAGATCCGCCTGGGCCGCACCGGCCTGGGCGCCGGCGCCAAGCCCGACCAGGGCCGCGCCGCCGCCGAGACGGCCCGCGAGGAAATCCGCGCGGCCCTGAACGGCGCGAACATGGTCTTCATCACCGCCGGCATGGGCGGCGGCACCGGCACGGGCGCCAGCCCCGTGGTGGCTGAAGTGGCCAAGGAGCTGGGCATCCTGACCGTGGGCGTGGTGACCAAGCCTTTCTCGTTTGAAGGCAGCCGCCGCCTGCGCATGGCCGAGGAAGGCATCGAGGAGCTGAGCAAGCACGTTCATTCGCTGATCGTGGTGCTGAACGAGAACCTGTACGACCTGATGGACGAGGACGCCACGCAGTCCGACTGCTTCAAGGCCGCCGACGACGTGCTGCACAACGCCTGCGCCGGCATTGCCGAGATCATCAATGTCGAAGGCAACGTGAACGTGGACTTCGAGGACGTCAAGACCATCATGGGCGAGCAGGGCCAGGCCATGATGGGCACGGCGATCGCTTCGGGCTCGAACCGCGCCCGCGAGGCCGCCGAGCGCGCCATCGCCTGCCCGCTGCTGGAAGGCGTGGACCTGCACGGCGCCCGCGGCATGCTGGTGAACATCACGTCCTCGTCCTCGCTGAAGATGCGCGAGACCCGCGAGATCATGGACACCATCCGCAGCTACGCCGCCGAGGACGCCACCGTCATCTTCGGCACGGCCTACGACGAGTCCATGGGTGACAGCCTGCGCGTCACCGTGGTGGCGACCGGCCTGGGCCGCAAGCAGTCCCGTCCTCAACTGGTGCAGAACAACGAAGAAGTGTTGCGCACCGGCACGGACAACATGCCCGTCATCGGCGTGGACTACGCCAATGCGGACGTGCCCGCCGTGATCCGCAACCCGCGCAGCCAGGCATCGGCCCAGGTGCGCGCCCTGGAAACCGCCGGCATGGACCATTTCGACATTCCGGCATTCCTGCGCAAGCAAGCTGATTGAATCAGGCCGGCGATACCCGATTCGCCTGTTTGATTTCTCCCACACTCCCCCTGGGCGCTCGCGCCCCGGGGGGCGTTCTTATTTGTCGCCGGGCCGTTCCCAAGGCAAAAAGCACCCCCCTGGGGGGCAGCAAGCCGAAGGCGCAGCGAGGGGTGTTTTTTGCCGGTTCTGTTGCAGTTACCCCTTGACAACAAGGTTCGGCAACACAAAAGGTATAGTGGATAACCCGTAACCCGGTTACAATCGTCTTTACGAACAACGATTTACAAATACAAGAACCGCCATGCTTCGCCAACGCACCATCAAGAACGTCATCAGTACCAAAGGAGTCGGCCTGCACTCCGGGCGTCGCGTGGAGATCACGCTGCGCCCCGCCGCGCCCGATACCGGTATTGTGTTTCACCGCGTTGATCTGCCCGAAGTCGTGGACCTGCCGGCCCAGGCCGACAAGGTCGGCGGCACCCGCATGGCTTCTGTATTGATCAAGGACAACGTGCGCGTCTCCACCGTCGAGCACCTGATGTCGGCCATCGCCGGACTGGGCATCGACAACCTGCACGTGGACCTGACTGCCGAAGAAGTGCCCATCATGGACGGCAGCGCCGGCACCTTCGTGTATCTGCTGCGTTCGGCTGGCCTGCAGGAGCAGGCCGCGCCCAAGAAGTTCCTGCGCGTGCTCAAGCCCATCGAAGTCTCCGAGGGCGAAGGGCAGGACATCAAGTGGGCGCGCCTGGAGCCTTTCGAAGGCTTCGCCCTGCAGTTCTCCATCGATTTCCACCACCCGGCCATTGACGCCACCGCCAATTTCGCCGAAGTGGATTTCGCCCGCGACTCCTACGTCAAGACCATCGCCCGTGCCCGTACGTTTGGTTTTGCCAGCGAAGTCGAAGCCTTGCGGGCGGCCGGGCTGGCCCGCGGGGGCAGCCTGGACAACGCCATCGTCATGGACGAGTACCGCGTGCTCAACAGCGACGGCCTGCGCTACGAAGACGAGTTCGTCAAGCACAAGATCCTGGACGCCATCGGCGACCTGTACCTGATCGGCCATCCGCTGATCGCGCGCTACGTGGCCTGCAAGTCCGGCCATGGCCTGAACAACCAGTTGGCCCGCGCCCTGCTGGCCGCCCAGGACAGCTGGGAACTGGTCACCTTCGAATCGGCCGCGGCCGCGCCGCGCGCCTACACCAGCGAGTGGAAGTTCGCCTGATCGCGGGCCGCTTCCCCTGGCGGGGAAAGTCAGCCGCGGTGATGCCGCAGCAGTCGTTCTATGGCCTCGGCCAGCGGCCCCTGAGGCAGTGAGTCGCGCAACTGCTCGAACGATTGCAAGGCCCGCTCGTCCAGGGGCTGGACCTGGCGCTCGGCTTTTATTGTCTCGCCGGCGAACAAATAGGCTTGTACATGGACCAGCGCATCGGTAATGTTCCAGCCAGCGGCGTTCAGGCGCCGCATCACGGTGGGCAGCAGCTGTCGCAGCTTGGCGGCATGCGCGGCGCTGGGAACTGCCAGCGTCAATTGCTGTCTGTCTATACGGGCTACCTTACATGCCTTGCCCAATGCCGGTGGCAAGGCCTTGCTGACATGGGTCTGCGCCGCCATGAGCTGCCGGGCCATTTCCAGAACCTGGGAACCTTGCTGGTCGCTGGCCAGCCAGCCCAAGGCGTGGCTCTGGCCACTGCCGCGCTTGCGCGCCGCCGACGGTGAATGCGGTTTCCAGGTCATGTTCGAGGTTTGACGAAAGTGGATCGACAGAAAGACAACAAGTCCTTGGATTCTAACGCCAAAGGACTGCGCCAGGCGCTGATTGCCGTCCTGGCCGCTGCATCGTTGGGCGTTTCCGCAGGTGCGGGCGCCTGGGTGCAATCGCATTGGAACGAACGCGACGGCGCCTCCGCCCCGCAGGGCGGGGCGGATGTCCAGCAGCAGGTGCGCAGCGCCGCACTGCAGGACAACGTCAATCGCCTGGCCGAAAAGGTCGGCGACCTGCAGGCCAAGCTGATCGAGATGGACGGCGTGAGCAAGCGTGTGGCCGAGGCCGCCGGTATCGCCTACACCAATCCCGAACTGGCCGACTCCATGCCGGTGCAGGACGCCGAGCTGTCCACCAGCATCGCGGGCGCCGACCTGGGCTGGAGCGCCGAACGCCTGGGGGAGCAGCTGGACAGCCTGGCCAAGCAGATGTCCGACCAGCAGGACTGGTTCAACATGCTGGATTCCGTGCTGACCGAACGCAGCGGCAACGAAGCGCGCCTGCCCAATTACCGCCCCATTGACTACGATGCCGTGGCCTCGTCGTTCGGCTGGCGCCGGCACCCCATCACGGGCCGCCACGCCCTGCACGAGGGGCTGGACTTTCCGGCGCCCAAGGGCACGCCCATCTATGCCGCTTCCGGCGGTGTGGTGTCCGAGGCGCGCTACGTGCCCGGCTATGGCAAGCTGGTGGAAATCAATCACGGCAACGGCATGAGCACCCGCTACGCGCATGCCTCCTCCATCATCGTCAAGCTGGGCGACGTCGTGGAAAAAGGCCAGCTGATCGCCCGCGTGGGCTCCACCGGACAGTCCACCGGCTCGCATCTGCACTTCGAGGTGCGCATGGCGGGCCATGCGCTGGACCCCAACCTGTTCCTGCCGGCGCGCGAGTACGTGGACAATCAGATCGCGCAATTGGATTCGGGCAAGTAGTTCCACCGGACGGCATGTGCGTTAAACTGTATTGTTTTCTTGCGCTTCCCTTTAACCTGATATAGGAATGGGGTATTGTTGCAAGTCCTTGCAGCCTCGCCCACATTGACGACACAAGAATGGTTTCATTGCTGAAAAAGCTTATTGGCAGTCGCAACGACCGATTGCTCAAACAATACCGCAAGCTGGTCGCGCAGATTAATGCGCTCGAACCCTCCGTGAAAGGGCTGAGCGACGAGGACCTGGCTGCCAAGACCCAGGAGTTCCGCCAGCGCATCGCCAACGACGGGGCGTCGCTCAATTCGCTGCTGCCCGAGGCCTTCGCCGTGGTGCGCGAGGCCAGCATACGCGTCTTCGGCATGCGCCACTTCGACGTGCAGATGCTGGGCGCAATCGCCCTGCACAACGGCAAGATCGCCGAAATGCGCACCGGCGAAGGCAAGACCCTGACCGCCACGCTGGCCGTCTACCTTAACGCCCTGGCGGGCAAAGGCGTGCATGTGGTCACGGTCAACGACTACCTGGCCCGGCGCGACGCCGAATGGATGGGGCGCCTGTACAACTTCCTGGGCCTGAGCGTGGGCGTGGTCGTGCCCCAGCAGGACAACGCCGAGAAGATCGCCGCCTACCAGGCCGACATCACCTACGGCACCAACAACGAATTCGGCTTCGACTACCTGCGCGACAACATGGAATATCGCGCCGAGGATCGCCGTCAGCGCGGCCTGTCCTACGCCATCGTCGACGAAGTGGACTCCATCCTGATCGACGAGGCCCGCACGCCGCTGATCATCTCCGGCCAGGCCGAGGACAACACCGAACTGTACGTGCGCATGAACGTGGTCCCGCCCATGCTGACCCGCATGACGCAGGAGCCGCGCCCCAACGAACCCGAGCCCGAAGGCCACTTCTGGGTGGACGAGAAGGGCCAGCAGGTCCACATCTCCGAGGCCGGCCACGAGCGCGCCGAGGAAATCCTGACCGAGATCGGCCTGCTGCCCGAGGGCGAGTCCCTTTACGAGCCGCGCCACATCTCCCTGATGCACCACCTGATGGTCGCCCTGCGCGCCCACAACCTGTTCTTCCGCGACCAGCAGTACGTGGTGCAGAACGGCGAAGTGGTCATCGTGGACGAGTTCACCGGCCGCCTGATGGCCGGCCGCCGCTGGTCCGACGGCCTGCACCAGGCCGTGGAAGCCAAGGAAGGCGTGCGCATCCAGAACGAAAACCAGACCCTGGCCTCCATCACCTTCCAGAACTACTTCCGCATGTACGAGAAGCTGGCCGGCATGACCGGCACGGCCGATACGGAAGCCTACGAGTTCCAGGAAATCTACGGCCTGGAAACCGTCATCATTCCTCCGAACCGTCCGCCCCAGCGCAACGACCAGAACGACCAGGTCTTCAAGACCGACGAGGAAAAGTTCAACGCCATCCTGAAGGACATCCAGGACTGCCATGAACGCGGCCAGCCCGTGCTGGTGGGCACCACCAGCATCGAGAACTCCGAGCTGATCTCCCAGCGCCTGAAGGCCGCGGGCGTGGCGCACGAGGTGCTGAACGCCAAGCAACACGCGCGCGAAGCCGAGATCGTGGCCGAGGCCGGCAAGCCGGGCCATGTCACCATCGCCACCAACATGGCCGGCCGCGGCACCGACATCGTGCTGGGCGGCAGCATCGAGCGCGCCATCGCGCAGGTGCGCGAGGACGCCTCGCTCAGCCAGGAACAGAAGGACGCCCGGATCCAGGCCATCCGCGCCGCCTGGGAGCCCGTCAACCAGCAGGTCAAGCAGGCCGGCGGCCTGCGCATCATCGGCACCGAGCGCCACGAATCGCGCCGCATCGACAACCAGCTGCGCGGCCGCGCCGGCCGCCAGGGCGATCCCGGCTCCTCGCGCTTCTACCTGTCGCTGGAAGACTCGCTGATGCGCATCTTCGCCGGCGACCGCGTGCGCGCCATCATGGAACGCCTGCGCCTGCCCGAAGGCGAGCCCATCGAGGCCCGCATGGTCACCCGCTCCATCGAGTCGGCCCAGCGCAAGGTCGAGGCCCGCAACTTCGACATCCGCAAGCAATTGCTGCAGTACGACGACGTCGCCAACGATCAGCGCAAGGTCATCTACGCCCAGCGCAATGAGGTCCTGGAATCGGCCGACATCACCGACACCATCAGCAGCCTGCGCGAAGCCGCCGTCAGCCGCCTGTTCCGCGAGTATGTGCCTGAAGAGTCCATGGAAGAGCAATGGGACATTCCCGGCCTGACCACGGCCCTGGCCAGCACCTTCCAGATCGAGCTGCCCTTGGCCGCCATGCTGGAGCAGGAGCCCAACCTGACCGACGAGGACCTGCACGACCGCGTCGTGGAAGAGTCCCGCCGCCTGTTGCAGGCCAAGATCGACCAGGTGGGGCAGCCCAACTGGGGCAGCTTCGAGCGCGCGGTGTTGCTGCAGTCCATCGACACGCAATGGCGCGGTCACCTGCAGGCGCTGGATCACCTGCGCCAGGGCATCCACCTGCGCGGCTACGCCCAGAAGGATCCCAAGCAGGAATACAAGCGCGAAGCCTTCGAACTGTTCTCCGACATGCTGGATCGCGTACGTGACGAAGTGGTCAAGGTGCTGATGACCGTGCGCATCCAGTCGCCCGAACAGGCGCAGGAAGCCGCGGTGGACACGCCGCCTCCGGCCAATGTGCGTTTCCATCATTCGGACTACGACGCCGCCCTCAGCGGCGAGGACCCCGGCCTGGACGAGTCCCCCAAGGGCGAAGTCCCCCGCGTGGGCCGCAACGACCCCTGCCCGTGCGGCAGCGGCAAGAAATACAAGCAATGCCACGGCCGACTGGCCTGACGCATCCCCGGCCCGCATAGGCCGGATGCTGTCATTCATCGACCCCATGGGCTCCGGCCCATGGGGTTTTTCTTTGGCGGGCGCGCCGAGACAATTTGTTTCCCGTAGGAGGAGGGGACACAAGCAGGTAGCAGCCTGCATGGCATGACAGTTTCGCCGAAATGCGGAGAAGCGATTGAGCGATTTTTGCCGGAATGCAGAGGATGGATTGTGTTCGGTGCTCGATACAGCGGTCATTGTGAGCCGTTCAAGCCTTTAGGGGGACAGGCAGGGCGGATCAGATGGCTTGCCGCAGGCAGGGGGAGAGCGCAGGGAGGCAAGCGCCGTTCTGTTCGCGCCCGACGCTTGTGGCTCGTCCGGGGGACGAGTCACCGGGCAAGTTAACGGCGCGCCCGGAGCGAAACACTGACAAGGGACCCGGTGCGCAGCACCGGCAAGCCGTCAGCCCAGGCTGTCCCCCTAAAGGCTTGAACGGCGTCCTCACAAAGATCGGCTTTGTAATCGAACGGCAGACTTGACTCAAGTTTTTCGTTTTTCATATACAGAGCTGACTGTGAAAAAAACGCTCGCTTCCCAAGGATTCATCAACTTGATTTAAGCTTGAAGCTTGTACCCATATGGCAGCCCTCGTTTCCCCCTCATGAGCATGTTCCCTGAATTGCATCGTATCGCCCTCGTGGGCGCGGGCGAGGTCGCCCGTTGTTATGGCCCGGCCTTGAAGTCAGCCGGGGTGGAGATTCCCTTTCTGCTGGTGCGGCGCAAGGCGCCGGCGGCGCTCGAGCTGGCGCGGCAACTGCAGGCCGAACTATGCCTGGCGCCCGATGAAGCCTGGCTCGGACTGGACGCCGTGATCAGCGCCGTCACGGGCGCGCAGGCGGCGGCGGTGGCGCAGGCCGTGCTGCCCTGGCTGTCGCCGGGCAGCCTGTACATGGACCTGTGCACCGGCGAGCCGCAGGACATGGAGGCCATGGCGGAGCTGGCCCGGCAGCGCGACGTGGATTTCGTGGACATCGCCATCATGGGTTCGGTGCCCACCACCGGCGTGCGCACCTCGCTGCTGGGGGCCGGACAGGGCGCCGAACGCGCCGCCGCCTTCTGGCAGGCTCGGGGGGCTGCCATGCGGGTGCTGCCCGGCAAGGCGGGCGACGCCATGCGCCTGAAGCTGCTGCGCAGTCTGATGACCAAGGGCCTGGAAGCGCTGGCCATCGAGAACCTGATGCTGGCCGAACGAATGGGCCTGCGCGAAGAGCTGCATGAGGTGCTGCGGGATCTGGATCACCACGGGCTGCGCCATTTCATGGAACTGTGCCTGCGCACGCACCTGGTGCACGGCGTGCGCAGGCGTGACGAAGTGCTGCAAGTGAAGCGGCAGCTCGAACAGGCGGGCATAGCGCCTCGCGTCATGGGCGGGGTTCTGGATTTTTTCCAGCATACGGCGGATACGCCGGCGCTGCAGCGCGGCCAGGCGCTGGGCGTGGAAGAAAGCCTGGCGGTGCTGCTGGCGGACGCGGACGACAAGGCGCGCTGACGGCGCGACGCCGCCGGAAATGCCGCCACAGGGGGAGGCCGAGTTTCCGTCCGCGTGCCTGTGAGGCCTGCGCCGGCCCTACAGCAGGAAGATGGTGGCCAGGCCCAGGAACAGCAGAAAGCCCAGCGAATCGGTGGCGAAGGTCAGCAGCACCGATGAGCCCACGGCGGGGTCGTTGCCGAAGCGGTCCCGCAGAATGGGGATGAGCACACCCAGTGCGGCGCCCAGCAGCATGTTTCCTATCATGGCGGCCATCATCACGGCGGCGATGGCGATGGAATCGGAAATGAACCAGGCGAAGAAGGCCGTGACGATGCTGCCGCAGGCCCCCACCAGAAAGGTGACCAGCAGTTCGCGCTTGATCAGGGGCAGCACGTTCGAGCCCGTGACGCGGCCGGTGGCCATGGCGCGGATGATCATGGTCATGGTCTGGTTGCCGGAGTTGCCGCCTATGCCGGCCACGATGGACATCAGGAAGGCCAGGATGACGATGTGGCTGACCGTGTCCTCGAAGCGCGAGGCGACGAAAGAGGCGGTGGCGGCCGTGCACAGATTGATCAGCAGCCAGGGGGCGCGGTTGCGGATGGCCGTGCGGATGGGCGAGAAGATGTCTTCTTCCTGCAGACCGGCCCGGGACAGGGCCTGTTCCTGCGAGTCCTCCTGCAGCACGTCCACGACCTCGTCGATGGTCACGCGCCCGATCAGGCGGCCCATGTCGTCCACCACGGGGGCGGACACCAGGTCGTAGCGCTCGAAGGCGCCGGCCGCGTCGGAGTCCGAATCCAGGGGATTGAGCGTCAGGTAGTCGGTGGACATCACCGAGGAGACCAGGGTTTCGGGCTCGCTGACCAGCATGCGGGTCAGGGACAGGGTGCCCTGCAGCTTGTCGGCGCGGTCCACCACGAAGATCTGGTCGGTGTGGTCGGGCAGTTCCTGCAGGCGGCGCAGGTAGCGCAGCACCACCTCCAGGGTGACGTCCTCGCGCACTCGCACCATGTCGAAGTCCATGATGGCGCCGACGGTGTCCTCGGGATAGCCCATGGCTTCGATCAGCTGGGCGCGCTCCTCGTCGGTCAGGCCGCGCTGCACGGCGGCCACCACGTCCGGCGGCAGGTCCGGCACCAGGTCGGCGATCTCGTCGGCGTCCATGTTGCCGGCGGCCGCGATCAGGTCGGCGGTGTCCATGGAGCGGATCAGCGACTCGCGCGCCCAGTCCGCCACTTCCAGCAGCACGTCGGCGTCGTGTTCGGAGCTGACCAGCTGCCAGACGGCCTGGCGCTCGGCTTCGGGCAGCGACTCCAGGATGAAGGCGATGTCGGCCGGATGCAGGTCGTTGATGATGGCTTTGATCTCGGCTTCGTGCTGCCGGTGGATCAGGCCTTCGAGCAGGTTGGAGCGGTCATCGTCCTCGAATTGGCGCTGGGCCAGGGATTCCACCACTTCCTGGCGCTTGAGGATGTTCTGCAGGCGATGCAGGGCCTGTTGCGCGTCTTCGGGCTCCAGCCGGCGCGGCGTCGGGTTGGGGCTGGTGTCGGAGGGGGAAACCTGGTTTTCCTGCATAGGCCTGCCTGTTGCTGTTGCTTAGAGTGGGGGCAGCGGGCGGCTGCGGCGCTCGTCGTCGGTGGCCACGTAGGTCAGCGTGGCCTCGGTCACCTTGACCGTTTCCAGTTGCAGGCGCTTGCGCTCCGCATAGACTTCCACCGAGACGGTGATGGAGGTGCGGCCGGTCTTGACGATCTCGGTATAGAAACTGAGCAGGTCGCCCACGAAGACGGGCTGCTTGAAGGTGAAGGCGTTCACCGCAATGGTGGCGACCCGGCCCTGGGCGCGGCGCGTGGCCGGGATGGCGCCGGCGATGTCGACCTGGGACATGATCCAGCCGCCGAAGACGTCGCCGTGGATGTTGGCGTCCGAGGGCATGGGCATGACGCGCAGGGTGGGCGCGCCGTCGGGAAGCTGGGTGGGAATGCTTGGGGTACTCACGAATACTCCAGTGGTACGGATTGGCGGATGGCCGAGGTGCGCGACCGGGCCGCGCACGGCAGACGGCGGGAACTGGCATTGTAATGGCAAGCGCGAGGTCTGCCGCTAAACATTTGTTAAAGCATCGACGGTGATCGATGCTGTCGCAGCCAGTCCAGCGCCAGCTTGACCCAGTAGCTGGCGCCCACGGGGATGAGCGCGTCGTTGAAGTCATAGCTGCCGTTGTGCAGCATGCACGGCCCCATGCCGTGGCCCTGGCTGCGGTGGTCGCCGTCGCCGTTGCCCAGCCAGACGTAGCAGCCGGGCACCTCCTGCAGCATGAAGGAGAAGTCCTCGGCCCCCATGGAGGGGCGGATGTCCTGGCGCAGGCGGTCTTCGCCCACCAGTTCGCGGATGACCTGGGCGCAGAAGGCGGCCTGGCCGGGGTCGTTGATGGTGGGCGGGTAACGGCGGTCGAAGTCGAATTCGGCCTTGCAGCCGAAGGCCGCGCAGGTGTGCTCGGCCAGCTCGCGCATGCGCTGCTCGACCAGGTCCAGGGCCTGCACGGAGAAGGTGCGCACGGTGCCGCGCATGACGGCCTCGTTGGGAATGACGTTGTCAGCCGAACCGGCATGGATCTGCGTGATGCTGAGCACCACGGGCTCGAGCGGGTCCACGTTGCGGCTGACGATGCTCTGCAGGCTCTGGGCCAGCTGCACGGCCGTGACCACGGGGTCCACGCCCAGGTTGGGCATGCCCCCGTGGGCGCCCTTGCCCTCGATGCGGATCTCGAAAGTATTGCTGGAGGCCATCATGGCGCCGGGCAGCACGCCGAAGGTGCCCGCGGGCATGCCGGGCCAGTTGTGCAGGCCGAAGACCGCCTGCATGGGGAAGCGTTCGAACAGTCCGTCGCGTATCATCTCGCGGGCCCCGCCGAAGCCTTCCTCGGCCGGCTGGAAAATCAGGTGGATGGTGCCGGCGAAATCGCGGTGCTCGGACAGATAGCGGGCCGCGCCCAGCAGCATGGCGGTGTGGCCGTCGTGTCCGCAGGCGTGCATCTTGCCGTCGTGGCGGCTTTTGTGGGCGAACTCGTTGAGTTCCTGCATGGGCAGGGCGTCCATGTCGGCGCGCAGGCCTATGGAAGGCCCTTCGCCGCCCGTGCCCTTGAGCACGCCCACCACCCCGGTGACGCCCAGCCCCCGGTGCACGGGGATGTCCCACTGCTGCAGCCAGTGCGCCACCTGGTCGGCGGTGCGGGTCTCTTCGAAGGCCAGTTCGGGATGGGCGTGAAGATCGCGGCGTATGGCCGCGATCTCGTGGGACCAGGCGGAAATGGGTTCGAGCAGCTTCATGATGCAGTCCTGTTCGTGGGCCGGGAACCTGTTCGCGTTCTTTCCATGGCGTCCGCAGGACAGCAGGCAGAGACAAGCCGAGCGCGCGCCGCCGCTCAAGCTGGCGCCTGGGCAGGGCATGCAGCAAGGAATGTCGCTGTATGCCTTGCCCGAAGAATCGCCCCTTCAGGGCCGCGTCTGGCGCGTCGCAACTTCTCGCCGGACCGCCAGCCCGGCTGCGGCTTGCGCCCTGCATCCACAGCCTCGGAGGGGCGGCAGGCGCCAAGAAAAGAACGTGAACAGGTCCTAAACAATGAGGTAGAGTAGAGTTAACCATAAATAAACCAGAATTAGGTGACAAGCTCTTGGATACTCAGCAAAAACCATGGCTCGAGCACTATCCGCCATCTGTGCCCAAGGACATCCGGCTCGGTCCCGACCAGACCCTGATCGACTCTCTGGATACCGCCATCAAGAAGCACAAAGACAGGACCGCGCTGACCTTCATGGGCCATGACGTCAGTTACGCGCAGCTGGACCGGCGCGCCGATGCCTTTGCGGCCTGGCTGCAGTCCCAGGGGCTGGAGCGCGGCAGCCGCGTCATGCTGATGCTGCCCAACGGCCTGCCGTTTCTGATGGCCCTGGTGGGCACGCTGCGCGCCGGCATGGTGGCGGTCAACACCAACCCGCAGTACACCGAGCGCGAACTGGAGCACCAGCTGGCCGACAGCCAGTCCGATGTCATCGTCATCCTGGAAAACTTCGCGCATGTGCTGCAGCAGGTGCCCAAGCAAGTGCAGCCGCGCCATGTGCTGATCAGCACGGTGGGCGACCTGATGGGTTTGAAGGGCGCCGTGATCAACCTGGCGGTGCGCTATCTCAAGCGCATGGTGCCCTCGTACTCGCTGCCCGGCGCGCTGCGCCTGCAGGATGTGCTGGAGCAGGGCGCGAGCCTGCCCCTGCGGCGCGAGCCCGCGCATCCCGATGATCTGGCGCTGCTGCAGTACACCGGCGGCACCACGGGCCGTCCCAAGGGCGCCATGCTCAGCCAGCGCAACCTGATGGCCAACGTGCTGCAGGTGGAAGCCGTCGGGCATCCGGCCCTGGGCGATTTCCAGGGACCGGCCTACACCATGATGGTGGCCCTGCCGCTCTATCACATCTTCGCCCTGACCGTGTGCGGTCTGTTCGCCCTGTATGCGGGCATGCACATGGTATTGATCATGAATCCGCGCGATCTGGATTCCATCTGCAAGGCCTGGAAGCGCAACCCGCCCGAGGTCGTGCCGGCGGTCAACACCTTGTTCAACGCCCTGGCCAATCACGGACCGTTCCGTTCCCTGCCTTTCGCGCAGCTCAAGCTGTGCCTGGCCGGCGGGGCCGCGCTGCAGAAGTCCGTGGCTGAGCGCTGGCTGGCGCTGACCGGGTGCCCGCTGATCGAGGGCTACGGCCTGTCCGAGACGTCGCCCGTGGTGGCGGTCAACGCCACCGACTCCAGGGACTACAGCGGCACCATCGGCTTTCCGCTGCCGTCCACGGACGTTGTCCTGCTGGACAGCCAGGATCAGCCCGTGGCCCAGGGCGAGCAGGGCGAACTGGCGGTGAAAGGGCCGCAGGTCATGTCCGCCTACTGGAACCAGCCCGAGGAAACCGCCAAGACCTTCACCGCCGAAGGCTTCCTGAAGACGGGGGACATAGGCATCATGGACGAGCAGGGCCGCATCCGCCTGGTCGACCGCAAGAAAGACATGATCCTGGTCTCGGGCTTCAACGTCTATCCCAACGAGATCGAAGATGTCGTGGCCTCGCATCCGGACGTGCTGGAAGTGGCCGCCGTGGGCGTGCCCAGCGAGCACAGCGGCGAGACCATCAAGCTTTTCGTGGTGCGCAAGAACCCGTCCCTGACCGAGGACGAGATCAAGCGCTGGTGCAAGGAGCGGCTGACGGCCTACAAGCGGCCGCGCATCATCGAGTTCCGGGACGAGCTGCCCAAGAGCAATGTGGGCAAGATCCTGCGCCGCGTGCTGCGCGACGAGGAAGCCGGGAAGGCGCCGGCCGGTTGAACCGGCGCGGCGCAGAACGGTCCGGCCCGCGGACGATCAAGGACGCCGGGTCAGATGGGGGCGGGCCATCTCCAGCAACTGTTCGGCGATTTGCGGATTGCCCGCATAGACGTAGCCGCCCGAGGGCCAGGGCTGTTCCTGGTACAGGTCCTGGCACACGCCCTTGGCTTCGCGCACCAGCAAGGTGCCGGCCGCCACGTCCCAGGGCGCCAGGCCCATTTCCCAATAACCATCGTAGCGGCCGCAGGCCACCCAGGCCAGGTCCAGCGCGGCCGCGCCCATGCGGCGCACGCCGCGGCTGCCGGTGATGGCGGCCTGCAGCGTGGGCATGTACTGGTCGGCGAAGGAGAAGTCGCGGAACGGAAAACCCGTGGCCAGCACGGAATCCGCGATGGTCTTGGCCTGGGAGACCTGGATGCGGCTGCCGTTCAGCCAGGCGCCCACTCCGTGCATGGCCGTGAACATCTCCTCGCGGTTGGGGTCGTAGACGACGGCGATCACGGGCGTGTCCTCGGCGAGCACGACATTGTCCATCTGGGTGCCGGCCGGCGCGATCAGGGCGACCGAGACGGCATACTGGGGGATGCCATGCAGGAAGTTGGTGGTGCCGTCCAGCGGGTCTATGTACCAGGTGGGGCGGCCGTTGCTGGCGCCGCCGCTTTCCTCGGCCACGATATCCATGTCGGGCGTACGTTCGCGCAGTACCGCGATGCAGGCCTGCTCGGCTTCGTGATCGGCTTGCGACACCAGGTCGTTGCGCATCTTGCTGGTGATGACCAGTTCGCTGCGGTTCAAGGCGTAGGCCTGTAAAATGGCTGCAGCGGCGTGCGCCGCCGTGACGGCGGCGTCCAGGCAGTCGCTGAGCGGTAAACGTGGCAATGGCATGTGATGTGTTCTCGAGATTGAAAAAAGCCGGTGGATCATTTCATTGTACGCGCGTCTTTGTTCCAGTTTTATTAAGCCCCCGACCGGGGGCGCGACCGGCAATGGGCGGTCTTTCTTCAGGCGAATTTTTCAATGACTGCAGCAGCTTACGAACCGCTCGTTCCGGCCCGCCTGGAATTCAATGAGCAGGGCGTGCCCGTCAGCTCGGCCTATCAGGACGTCTATCACCCGCCCGGCGGTCCGCTGGGCCAGGCCGAGCAAGTGTTCCTGCGCGGCAACGGCTTGCCCGAACGCTGGCGCGGGCGTCGCCAATTCACCATTTGCGAGACGGGCTTCGGACTGGGTTCCAACTTCCTTGCGACCTGGGATGCATGGCGCAGCGATCCCCAGCGCAGCGACTTCCTGCATTTTGTGTCAGTCGAAGCCCATCCGTTCCGACGGGCCGACCTGGCGCGCCTGTATCGCCGCCTGCCGCAGGAGTTGCAGCCTCGGGCGCAGGAGCTGCTGTCCGCCTGGCCGGTGCTGGTGCCCGGCGTGCACCGCCTGGAGCTGGAAGGCGGCCGCGTCACGTTGACCCTGGCCCTGGGCCAGGCGGACAGCGTCATGCGCGAACTTCAATGCCGGGCCGACGCCTTCTACCTGGACGGTTTCGCTCCCAGGGGCAATCCGGGGATGTGGTCGCGCGCGGTGCTGGGCCAGCTGGTGCGTCTGGCCGCGCCCGGGGCGACGGCCGCGTCCTGGTGCTGCGCCGGACAGGTGCGGCGCGATCTGGCCGCGGTCGGCTTCGAGGTGCGCAAGGTGCCCGGCTCGGGCGGCAAATGGTGCACGATGCAGGCGAGCCTGCGGCCGCATCTGGGGCGCCGGGACGCGCCGCCCGCGCAAGGGCGGGTGGTGATCGTGGGCGCCGGCCTGGCCGGCGCGGCCTGCGCCTGGGAGCTGGCGCGCCGCGGTCAGCCGGTGCTGGTCTGCGACCCGGTGCTGCGCCTGGGGCGCGACGGTTCCCACCAGGGGCACAGGCTGGCGGCCATCTCTCCCGTGTTCGCCCTGGATGACGCTCCGCTCGCGCGCCTGAGCCGCAACGCCGTATTGCGCGCCTGGCAGGGCTGGAAGGATCTGCCGGAAGCCGCGCGGCCCAGGCGCGTCGGCACACTGCTGGTCGGGCAGGCCGGGAACCTGGATGAAGATATCCAGGACGCCCTTGCGCGCCTTCAGCTTGATGAGGAATGGGTGCAATGGTGGGATCGGGGCCGGGCCTCGCAGGCTGCCGGCTTGGCCCTGGCCCGGGGCGGGCTGCATTTCCCGCAGGGCATGGTGGTGGATCCGGGGGCCCTGGTGGCGCATCTGTTGGACCATCCCCTGATCGAATGCCTGCCGGAGCGGGTGCAGGTGTGGGATTCGTCCGAGCCGGGCTGCTGGGACATCCATCGCGAGGCAGGCGGAGTGGCCGAGCGTACGCCGCGCGTCGTGGTGGCGGCGGCCGGGCGCAGCCTGCGGGCCCTGCATTCGGATGTGCTGGCGGCTCATCTGCTGCCGCGCCTGTCCCGCATGCAGGACCTGGCGGGACAGGTCAGCTACCTGTCGCCGGATCAGTCATTGACACCGTCGGGGCCCACGCTCAGCGGCCTGGGCTACATCCTGCCGGCGGACGCGAGCGGCCAGGTCATCGGCAGCACGTATCTGCGTTCCGGCCAGACGCCGGAAGTGACGGCCGAGGGCCATGCGCAGAACCTGTCCAAGGTGGGCGCCATGCTGGCGGATCCGCCTGAGGCAGCCGGCCGCGAGCCCCGGTCGGGCTGGGCGGGCTGGCGCGCCGCCCTCAGCGACCATCTGCCCGTCATGGGATGCCTGCCGGGCCATCCGGGCCTGTTCATGGCGGCGGCCTACGGCTCGCGCGGCCTGAGCTGGAGCCTGCTGGCAGCCGGCCTGCTGGCCTCGCGCTGGCTGGAGGAGCCGGCTCCTCTGGAGCGGCGCCTGGAACGGGCGGTTCTGCCGCGCTGATTTCTTTTTTTATTTTTTATTTCCGCTTATTTTTAACGAGGGTTTTCCTTTGTGGCGCAAATACGTCAAAATAATGGCCTTGTTTAGTATTTTGGGCGTGCCCTGCGATAAGCATCGTTCCGTCCTTCCACTCTGACGACGTGACACAATTGTTTAATCATCTGAGTTTATTGACGGCGAAACCAGCGCATGCTGATTTCGCCTTTGTCGAAACCGATTACGCGCTCCGCATCGAGGCGCATGCGCCGGGTGTTTTCCGTTTGCGCTGCCTGCCGAGCGCCAAGCTCGATAACGAAAAGCTCAGTACCCGGGCCAAAGCCCTGGGCGACATGCTGCTGGCCCGCCATGAGGCCGTCAGCGAATTCCAGCTCGAGTCCGCGGAACAGGGCTGGCGCATCGAGCAGGGCGACGTCGTCGTGCACCTGCAGGCCGCGCCCTGGCGCTTCGAGATCCGGCGCGGCGAGCGCTGCGTGCTGAGCAGCAGCGACCAGCCTCTGGCCTTGCTGCAGGGCGACGCCCCCTGCTGGCAGCTGGATCTGGCCCTGGCTGACGAAGACGCCCTGTATGGCCTGGGCGAGACCCTGGGCGAGCTGGATCGGCGCGAGGAAACCGTGGACACGGACCGCCCCGCCGATCGCAGCCTGCCCTTGCTGTGGAGCACCCAGGGGTGGGGCCTGTACATCAATACCTTCGAGCGCGTGGAGCACGATCTGGGCAGGGATGCGGATGACCGCTACCGCGCCCGTATTCATGCGGCTGAACTGGACGCCTTCCTGTTCGTGGGCGAACCGGGCGAGATCATCAACCAGTATTCCGCACTGACCGGCCGCGCCGGCCAGCCCGGCGTCTGGCCCATGGGGCTGTGGCTGGACGGCGCCGTCGGGCAGGACGCCCAGGCCTTGCGCGAGCAGGCCCGTCAACTGCGTGAACAAGGCATCGCGGCCGACGTGGCCGTCCTGCCCGCGCCGCAGTCCTACGGTTTCCAGCAGGACAAGCCCATGCTGGAGTGGGATGCGGCCCGTCTGGCCGATCCCCGCGAGACCCTGGCCGGCCTGCAGGCCGAGCAGGCGCAGCTGGCAGCCTGGACGCGGCCCTGCGTGCCGGCCGGCACGGCCCTGTTCGACGAATGGGAAGACAGGGGCTGGCTGCTGATCAATGACGAGGACGGCAGCGCCCACGTCTTCAAGGGCGACGCGCTGAGCGGCGGCCGGGACTACGGTCTGCTGGACCTGACCCACAAGGACGTGTTCCGCATGTGGACGGAGCGCCAGCGCCAGATGGTGGACGATGGCCTGGGCGCCGTGCTGTGCAACGCCCGCTTCGACATTCCGGACGCCATCACCAGCCGCGGCGGCGAATCGGGCGCGCTGCTGCGCGCCATCTACCCCGTGCTGGCCCGCCAGGCCCTGTTCGATGCGGTGGCCGGGCACAAGACGCCCCAGGAAGGCGTGATCGCCAGCCGGGACTTGTTTCCATCGGCGCAGCGTTTTGCCTGGCAGCTTGGGCCGGCCGTGGAGAATTCCTGGGAGGGCCTGGCCCAATCCCTGAAATCCGCCCTGTCCACGGGCAACAGCGGCGTGCCCATTCAGGTACACGGCCTGGGCAATGCGGCCGCCGATACTTACGGCATGTCGCCCGAGCTGTACCTGCGCTGGCTGGCCATGGCGGTATTCTCCGCCAACTTCAGCCTGCAAGGCGTGCCGGCATTGCGTCCGGATGCGTTCGACGAGGCCACCCAGGCGCTGGTGCGCCATTGGCTGGAGTGGCGCTTCCGCCTGGTGCCGTATGTGCTGGGCATCATCGAGGACGCTGTGCGCACCGGCCTGCCGGTGCAGCGCTCCATGGCCCAGGCTTTCCCGGCCGACGGCGAGGCGCGTCTGTGGGACACCCAGTATCTGCTGGGTCCGGCCCTGCTGGTGGCGCCCATCCTGCGGCCGGGCGAAGATATCCAGGTCTATCTGCCCAAGGGCGAGGCCTGGTGGGACCTGAGCACGGGCTGGCGTTATGAGGGCGGCACGACCCTGGACTTCAAGGCGGGGCTGGATCGTCTGCCGGTCTTCGGTCGCGAAGGACACATGCTGTGCCTGGGGCCGGTGGTGGGCCATACCTCCGAGTTCAATTCCGCGCGCCTGCTCGACGAGGTCTGGATGTTCGGCATGCCCGAGCACAGTCCCGTCGTCATGCGCAACAAGATCCGTGTCATGCAGATGCAGGGCTCCAGCTATATCAAGGGCCTGGAAGGGCTGAAGATCCTTCCTTCCGAAGGCCTGGAAGTGAAGCGCCGCGGCGCCGAGGTGCGCATCTCCCGCGCACGTTGAGCGTTCCGTTCCTGCTGGAAAGCCGCCCTTCGGGGCGGTTTTTTTATGGGCCGGGCTTGGGTGGAAAGCGGTTTGTCTGTTGGTTGTGTTTTTTGAGCCGGTCTGGTCTTTGTCCCGACTGGACAGGGCGGGTCGGACGGCTTGCCGCAGGCGGGGAGGAGCGCAGGGAAGCAAGCGCTCTGCTGTTCGACCGCGACGCTTGTGGCTCGTCCGGGGGACGAGCCACCGCGGGAGTTCAGAGCGCGCCCGTAGCGATCCCCGACCAGGGAACCGGTGCGCAGCACCGGCAGGTCGTCAGCCCAGTCCAGTCGGGACAAAGACCAGACCGGCGTCTCCAAAAGCAGAATCTTCCAACAGACAAACCGCTTTCCACCTTTGGTGGCATTCCCAGGGGCGCGCCGGCATCTGTTCATTACCTGCTTGGCTTATGAAAAATCTGTCCAATAGCCCTCCTGCCGTCTGCGTAGAATTCTGTCTCTAAGGGTTTTTTTGAATAAAAAGAACTATAGAACGTACTTTATGATTTAAGCATAAAGCAAACTTGTTCAAAGGAGGCAGGGATGATGTACGACAAAGCAGTGCGCCTGGCAGGGTTCGGGTTGATGCTGGCCGCCGCCGGCGCGGCGGCGCAGGCCGCCTACCCGGATCGCCAGCCCATCAAGGTGGTGATCCCCTACGCGCCGGGCGCGGCGGGCGATGTCGTGTTCCGCATCCTGCAGCCGGAGCTGACGCGCGAGCTGGGCCAGACCCTGGTGGCGGACTACAAGACGGGGGCGGGCGGCAACATCGGAGCCTTGAACGCTGCCCGGGCCGAGCCCGACGGCTATACCTTGCTGCTGGGCGCGACCAACAACTTCGTCATCAACCAGTACCTGTACAAGAACCTGGGCTTCGACCCGCTGAAGGACCTCAAGCCCATCGGCAAGCTGGTGGACGTGCCTGCCTTCATTTTCATCAACGCCCAATTGCCCGTCAAAACCTATGCCGAGTTTCGCGACTATGCCGCCGCGCACCCCGGCGCCATCAACTATGGCACGCCGGGAGCGGGCACGACTCCCGACCTGTCCGGCTGGCTGGTCTCGGACGCCGTGAAGGGCAAGATGGTGGGCATCAACTACCGTGGGTCGGGTCCCGGCGTGCAGGCCCTGCTGGGCAACGAAGTGCAGATGTATATCGGCGGCTATGGCATTGCCACCTCCTTTCTGCCCACCGGCAAGATCCGCGCCCTGGCCGTGTCCGCCGAACAGCGCTTCAAGGATCTGCCCGACGTGCCCACGACCCGCGAACTGGGCATAGCGGAAGCGGTGGTGAACAACTGGTGGGCCCTGGCCGCGCCCGGCGGCACGCCGGATGAGGTGGTGCAGACGGTGGACAAGGCCGTGCAGAAAGTACTGGCCCAGGATGATGTGCGCAAGAAGCTGCTGGAACTGGGCTTTGTGGTGACGCCGGGCAATGCCGGCCAGTTCGCCGCCGAGTTGCAGAAGGAGGCTCCGTACTGGAAAGCGGTGATCGAGCGCGCCAACATCCGTATCGAGCAGTGACATGCGCCCGCCATTGTTCTATCGGCGCAGCGGGCAGGGGCCGGCCTTGCTGCTGCTGCATGGCTACGCATCTTCATCCTTGTTCTGGGAGCCCTTGCGCCGCGAGCTCGAGCCTGACTTTGACGTGATTGCGCCGGATTGGCCGGGCTTTGGCCGCAGTCAGTCGCTGGAGCCTTGCCGTACAGTGCAGGAGTTTGCCGGCCGCGTCCTGGACCTGGCCGACTTTCTAGGGCTGGAACGTTTCCATGTGCTGGGGCATTCCATGGGAGGCTTTCCTGTGCAGGAATTGCTGGTCAGCCACCCCCGCCGTCTGGCGTCGGCCACCTTGTACGGATCGGGGCTGCGTGTGGACAAGGCACGGCGCTTCGAGTCCATTGCCCAGACCATGGAGCGGCTGGAGCGGCAGGGACCCTTGGCCAGTTCTTTGCCCGTGCTGGAAAAATGGTTCGCCCGGCCCGGGCGCCATGTCGGAGAGCGTGAACTGTGCAGGCGCGCCTTGCAGGGCATGACGGTCGAGGGCGCGGCGGCGGCCTTGAACGCTTTCGAGTCCGTGGACTATACGGGGCGGTTGGGGCAGGCGCAGGCGCCTGTCCTGGTGATACTGGGGCAGCACGAACGCAGCCACCCGCCGGCCAGTGCGCTGGCGCTGGTGCAGGCCATGACGCAGGCGAGCCTGTGCGTGCTGCCCGACTGCGGCCATGCCGCGCATCTGGAACAGCCTGTTCTGTTTGTCCAGGCGCTCAGGCAGTTTCTCCTGCGGCGGGAACGACTGCAGGGCTCCGTGCGGGCGACCTGCTGATGGAGTTGGCCCCAGCCACCTGTATTTTGCTGAAGTCGAGCTACAGTGCTTGACAGCTTGGGTTTATCCTTGCATAATTCTATCTTTCAGTCGGGGGTCGTTAGCTCAGTCGGTAGAGCAGCGGACTTTTAATCCGTTGGTCGCGCGTTCGAGTCGCGCACGACCCACCACCTTAAGCTGAAACATGAAACAAGGCCGCTTTCAGCGGCCTTTTTCTTTGGTTCTTTCATTTTGTGCCGCCTGAAGTAAAGACGCATCGGTCTTGAGGCCAGCGTTTCTTTGACGCCTTGCAGGGGCGCCCTTGGCGCCGCGTCTGTCCAGTCTCGCTTGATATCGCCATGCGTGACGGGGCTGCGCGAGGGCGAGTGGTCAAGCCGGGATGGAGCAGGTCTGGAGCCGTCGCCAGGAGGGTCGCGTCTGGGCAGGGGCTCATATTTCCTGCTGCTATATGCATCTGCTCATTGCCGGATTTGCTTTATGGTAAATTTCGCTTTCAGGTCAGGCGCTTATAACTCGACTGACTAACGTATTTAGGCTGAGTCCACCTTGATTCGTCTTGAACATATTTCCAAAACCTACACCTCGGCGGGCAGGTCGGTTCACGCATTGCGCGACATATCCCTGCAGATCCGCCAAGGCGAGGTCTTTGGCATCATCGGCCGCTCCGGGGCCGGGAAAAGCACGCTTATCCGCATGCTGAACCTGCTCGAGCAACCCAGTACCGGACAGGTCTGGGTACAGGATCAGGACATTACCCGTTTTTCCGACGCCCAGCTGCGTGCCTTTCGCCAGAGCGTGGGCATGGTGTTCCAGCATTTCAACCTGCTGCATTCGCGCACCGTTCTGGACAATGTATGCTTTCCGCTGCGCCTGGCCGGCGTGCCGCGCGCCCAGCGCCAGCAGCGCGCGCTGGAGGTGCTGCATCTGGTGGGCCTGCAGGACCATGCCCACAAATATCCGCGCCAGTTGTCCGGCGGGCAGCAGCAGCGCGTGGGCATCGCGCGCGCCCTGGCCAACCGGCCGCAGCTGTTGCTGTGCGACGAGGCCACCTCGGCCCTGGATCCCGAAACCACGCAATCCATCCTGCGCCTGCTGCGCGAGATCAACCAGGAACTGGGCCTGACCATCGTGCTGATCACGCACGGCATGGATGTCATCCGGTCCGTGTGCGACCGCGTCGCCGTGATCGACGCCGGGCAGATCGTCGAGATGGGAGAGGTGCTGGACGTGTTCCTGCACCCGCACCACGCGACCACGCAATCCCTGCTCAGCGAAAGCGGCGTGGACGCCGACGGCTGGCAGGAGCTGGCCGGTACGGTGGGCGGCCGCCTGCTGCGCCTGAGCTTTCGCGGCGCCGCGACCACGCAGCCGCTGCTCAGCCGCGTCACCCGCGAGCTGGGCCTGGACGTCAGCATCCTGCAAGGCGCCGTCAGCCGCATCAAGGGCGAACCCTATGGCCAGCTGGTGGTGGCGGTGGAAGGAGACGCTTCTTCCCAGGACCGCCTGCAGGCCTTGCTGACCGAGCTGAACATTGAATCCGAGGTGCTGCGGCCATGAATTTCACCAATCTGGACTGGGCGCTGATCGGCGAAGCGACCCTGGATACCTTGCTGATGACGGGCGTGTCCCTGGCTTTCACCGTCATCATCGGCTTGCCGCTGGGCGTGCTGCTGTTCCTGACCAGCCGCCGACAGATGCTGGACAATGCCTGGGTCTATCAGACACTGTCCCTGATCGTGAACGTGTTGCGTTCCGTGCCGTTCCTGATCCTTCTGATCGTCATGATCCCCCTGACGCGCGTGCTGGCCGGCACGTCCCTGGGCGTGCCGGGCGCCATCCCGCCGCTGGTGCTCAGCGCCGCGCCGTTCTTCGCCCGTCTGGTGGAGAATGTGCTGCGCGAACTGGACCCCGGCGTGAACGAAGCCTGCCGCGCCATGGGCGCCGACTCTCGCCAGACGGTGCTGTGGGCCCTGCTGCCCGAGGCCACGACCGGCATCGTGGCGGCGGTCATCGTCACGGCCATTGCGCTGGTGGGCTATTCGGCCATGTCCGGCGTGATCGGCGGCGGCGGCCTGGGCGACCTGGCCCTGCGATTCGGCTATCAACGATATCAGACGGACGTCATGGTGGTGACCGTGGCGATCCTGGTGGTGCTGGTGCAGCTCCTGCAGGTGTTTGGAGATGCCATGGTGGCTCGCTTGAGCCGAAAATAAGTCCGGCTGGTGCCTGAAGCTAGGGTGTCGGCCCCTTTCTCGCAATGGAGTTGTTCATGTCTTTGAAGAAATTCGTACCCGTTCTGGCCCTGTCCGTGTCGGCGCTGTTCGCCGGCGCCGTCCACGCCGCCGACAAGCTGTCCGTGGCGGCCACGCCCGTGCCGCACGCCGAACTGCTGGAATTCGTGAAGCCCGCCCTGGCCAAAGAAGGCGTGGAGCTGGACATCAAGGTGTTCACCGACTACGTGCAGCCCAACCAGCAGGTTGCCGACGGCCACATCGATGCCAACTTCTTCCAGCACAAGCCCTACCTGGACAGCTTCAACAAAGAGCACAAGACCGACCTGGTGTCCGTGGGTCTGGTGCACGTGGAGCCTTTCGGCGCCTACTCCAGGAAGGTCAAGAGCCTGGACGAACTCAAGGAAGGCGCTCTGGTCGCCATCCCCAATGACCCCTCCAACGGCGCCCGAGCTCTGTTGCTGCTGCAAAAGGCGGGCGTGATCACGCTCAAGGATCCGTCCAACATCCAGGCTACGGCGCGCGACGTCGACCAGAACCCCAAGAAGCTGAAGTTCAAGGAACTGGAAGCCGCCACGCTGCCGCGCGTGCTTGCCGACGTGGACCTGGCCCTGATCAACACCAACTATGCCCTGGAAGCCGGCCTGAACCCCACCAAGGACGCCCTGGTGATCGAAGGCGCTGACTCTCCCTACGCGAACCTGATCGCGGTGGCCGCCAAGAACAAGGACGATGCCCGCGTGGCCAAGCTGGTCAAGGCCCTGCACAGCGACGAGGTCAAGACCTTCATCGCCGACAAGTACAAAGGCGCCATCGTGCCCGCATTCTGATCCGCGCCCAGGCCCTGATCCGCATGCTTGAAAAACCTCGGGATTTCCCGAGGTTTTTCTTTTTTTGGACGTCAAGAACGCATCGCTTCCCACCGCTTCAGGTACGATAGGCCTAGCTCGGCGCAGGCCATAAGCCCGGCGCCGATCCGGGCTGAATCATCGTACCGGCCTTCCGCAGGCCGGAACCTAGAGAGGAGCTGTTGATGTTCAATAAGAAAATGAAGACACTTGTGGCCGGCCTGACATTGGCCCTGGCCTTGCCCGCCGGACAGGCGCTGGCCCAGCAGGGGAAGGAACTGGTCGTGGCGACGGACACCGCCTTCGTGCCATTCGAGTTCAAGCAGAATGGCAAGTACACGGGCTTCGACATCGATCTGTGGGACGCCGTGGCCAAGAAGGCCAAGCTGAACTACAAGCTTCAGCCCATGGACTTCAACGGCATCATCCCCGGCCTGCAGACGCGCAACCTGGACGTGGCGCTGGCGGGCATCACCATCCGCGACGACCGCAAGCAGGTGATCGATTTCTCCGATCCGTATTACGAAAGCGGCCTGGCCATCCTGGTCAACGCGGACAATTCGGACATCAAGTCGGCCAAGGACCTGGAAGGCAAAACGGTGGCCGTGAAGATAGGCACCGCGACGGTGGACTACATGCAGCGCTCGGTGCCCACCGCCAAGCTCAAGCTGTTTCCCAATATCGACAATGCCTTCCTGGAGCTGGCCACGGGCCGCGTGGACGCCGTGGTGCATGATACGCCCAACGTCCAGTACTACGCCCAGACCGGCGGCAAGGACCGCGTGAAGGTCACCGGCGCGGTCAAGAGCGGCGATTTCTACGGCATCGCCTTCCCCAAGGGCAGCAAGCTGGTGCCCGTGGTGAACCAGGCCCTGAAGGACATCCGGGCCGATGGCACCTACGACAAGCTCTATCAGAAGTGGTTCGGCAAGCAGCCTGACTGAGTCAGGCCCGGTGCAGTACGGAGCGGTGATCACGTGCCAGTCGCGGGTCGCCGCTTTTGTTTTTCCGCCGCGCGCGCCGCGGCGCGTCACTTAACGCAAAGGTAGCAACGTGACTTTTCAATGGGACGCTATCTGGGGGGCGCTGCCCAGCCTCCTGGAAGGAACGAAGATGACCTTGCTCATCACCTTGATGGGCTTGGCGGGCGGAGCCGTATTGGGGTTTCTGACCGGCGTCATCACCACTTACGTGCGGGTGCCCGTCACCCTGCGCAATGCGCTGCTGGCCGTGCTGGGCCTGATCGCGCTGGGTTTCCTGGGACGCGGCATCTCCTGGGCGGTCAGCCACTGGTTCGGCAGCGTGCCGGGCTGGGTCTGGAGCGCCCTGCAGGCGCTGGTGGTGGTGGCGCTGCTGGGAGGCTTGCGGCGCTCGCTGCTGGTGATCCTGTCTTTCCTGTGCCAGGCCTATGTGCTGGTCATACGCGGCACGCCCATCGTGGTGCAGGTGATGTTCATCTACTTCGCCTTGCCCATGCTGGCGAACATCCGCATCGACGGCCTGACGGCGGCCATCTTCACCCTCATGATCAACTCCGGCGCCTACATCTCCGAAATTGTCCGGGGCGCGCTGCAGTCCGTGCCCAAGGGCCTGAAGGAGGCGGGCGAGGCCATGGGCCTGCCGTTCCACAAGATCCTCACGCACATCATCGGGCCCGTGGCCTTTCGCCGCATGATCCCGGCCATGGGCAACCAGTGCATCATCAGCCTGAAGGATTCCTCGCTGTTCATCGTGATCGGCGTGGCCGAGCTGACCCGCCAGGGGCAGGAGATCATCGCCAACAATTTCCGTTCCGTGGAGATCTGGGGGGCGGTGGCCGTGATCTATCTGATCCTGACCGGCCTGATCGCCCTGACGCTGAAGTTCATCGAACACCGCATGAGGATAGTATGAGCATTGTCGAGTTCAAGAATGTGACCAAGCGCTTCGGCCAGAATACGGTGCTGGACGACATCAGCCTGAACATGGACAAGGGCGAGGTCGTGGTGGTGGTGGGGCCTTCCGGATCGGGCAAGTCCACCTTCCTGCGCTGCATCAACAAGCTGGAGGACATCCAGTCCGGCGACATCGTGGTCAACGGCCTGAGCGTCAACGGCACGCCGGCCCAGGTGCGCGAACTGCGCCGCGAGGCCGGCATGGTGTTCCAGCAGTTCAATCTGTTCCCGCAGATGACGGCGCTGGAGAACGTGATGTTCGGCCCCATCCATACCCGCGGGACCGGGCGCGCCCAGGCCCGTTCCCAGGCGCTGGACCTGCTGGCCAAGGTCGGACTGGCCGAACGGGTGGACCATTACCCCAGCGAGCTGTCCGGCGGCCAGCAGCAGCGGGTGGCCATTGCGCGTGCGCTGGCGATCAAGCCCAAGCTGATGCTGTTCGACGAGCCCACCTCGGCCCTGGATCCGGAGTTGCGCCAGGAGGTGCTGAAAGTGATGCAACTGCTGGCCGAAGAAGGCATGACCATGGTGGTGGTGACCCACGAGATGGACTTCGCCCGCCGCGTGGGCAGCCGGCTGCTGTTCATCGACCAGGGCAAGGTGGCCCACGACGGTTCGCCAGCCGAACTGCTGGCCAATCCGCCCAGCCAGCGCCTGAAGGACTTCCTGCAGCACGTGGCCTAGTTCGGGTATGGTGGAGCGCCAATGAAAAACCGGCCTGCAGGCCGGTTTTTCATTGGGGAAAGGTCGGTCAGCGCGAGACGTAGATGGTGCGGGTGGCGCTGACGCGCTCCGAGCCTTCGGCCTTCACGCGGATGGTGATCTGGCGCGGCGTGAAGCCTGCGGGCAGGTCGGACAGACCGTCGATGTAGGCGTAGCGCCCGACCTCGAAGGCGACCGCGGGCAGGTCGATGCTGCCGTTGCGGCCATTGCTGTAGCGGCCGGCGGCGACCATTTCCATGGTGCCCTTGAAGGCCGCGTCCTTGCCCTTGTCCTGCATGATCAGCACGAAATGGCGCAACTGGCCGTCGATCACGGTGAACTCGGCGGCCCGGATGCCGGGCGAGGTGCCGCGCGGATCGGGCGGCATGGCGTCGGCGAACAGGGCGATGTCCTTTTCCAGCTTGTCCACCTTGGCCTGCAGGCCGCCGACCCTGCTGTCCAGCGCTTCTTCTTTCTGGCGGGTTTCCTCCAGGTCGCGGCTGGTCTGGCTCAGCTGGCCCTGCAGGCGCTGCTTGTCGGCGTTGGCGCTGTTCAGGTCATAGTGCAGCTGCTCCGACTGTTCCACGGTCAGGCGGGGCGGGCCATAGCTTTTCTGTAGAAAAAGAAGGCCGCCCGCACCCAGGGCGATGCCGGTCAGCAGCAGCACGAGCCAGCGCGGCACGCGGCGCTTGCGACGGCTGGAACCGTAGGCGGTGGGTTTGAATACGGCGCGTTTGGAGGAACCAAGCATGAGAACAATTGTTCCTGTCAGACATGCGGGCTTGCGAGCGGGCAAGTCCTGTTTACAAAACCAGACAGCATAGTCGTCATTTGCAGCGTACGGGCGCATTAAGCCTGCATTGTTGCCCTTTGTTGTGCCTGGAAACGATTGCTTCGCTGTCCCTGAGTTTCAGTTTACCGTGAGGCCGTCAGCGATTCCAAGTGCTGATTCAAGGCCTGCAGGCGTTCGGGCGTGCCCACGTCCATCCAGAATCCTTCGTGCAGGCTGCCCAGCACCTGTTGCCGGTCGATGGCTGCGTGCAGCAGGGCGGCCGACTTGGCGGGCTGGCCTTTGGGCACGTGCGCGAACAGCTCCGGCTTGTAGACGCCCAGGCCGCTGAGGGTGGCGCTGCGCGCGCCCGGTTCGTCCTTGGCGCACAGGCGGGCCTGGCCCGTCCGCATGCCGAAGTCGCCGCCCGGGTGGTGGGGCGGATTGGGCGTGAGCACCAGCCAGGCCAGTTCGTCGCCCTCGCGCAGGCGCTGCGCCATGGCGAAAGCCTGGCCGGGATCCCAGTCGCTCCAGACGTCGCCATTCATGACCAGAAACGGCTCCCCCTGGAAGAAATCGAGCGTGTTGGCGATGCCGCCGGCGGTCTCCAGCGCGCTGGGCTCGGGCGAAAAGCGGATGCGCAGCCCCCAGCGGCTGCCGTCGCCCAGGGCGGCCTCGATCTGCTCGCCCAGCCAGGCGTGGTTGATGACGACGTCGCGGATGCCGGCGCGGGCCAGGGCCTGCAGATGCCAGACGATCAGGGGCTGGCCGCCGGCGGGTATGAGGGGCTTGGGGCAGGTGTCGGTCAGGGGGCGCATGCGCTCGCCCCGGCCGGCGGCCAGGATCATGGCGCGCATCAGACCGTCATTCCCAGCACGGTCTGGCGGCCTTCCAGGCGGTTGAGCAGGCGCAGCAGGCCGCTGAAGGCCTGGTAGCGGCTGGCGACCTGGTGCACGTACTGCAGCAGGCGCGGCATGTGGTCCAGATAATGATGCTTGCCGTCGCGCAGCGACAGGCGCGCGAACACGCCCAGGATGCGCAGGTTGCGCTGCAGGCTCATCCACTCGTACTGATGATGGAAGACGGCGAAGTCGGCCGGCACTTCCAGCCCCGCTTCCACGGCGGCCTGCCAGTAGCGTATGGCCCAGTCCAGCTGCTGTTCCTCCGGCCAGGTGTGGCGGGCGTCCATCACCAGGGAGGCGATGTCGTAGGTGATGGGGCCGGCCAGCGCGTCCTGATAGTCGATCACGCCTGGTTCGGTCTGCCCCGGCAGGGGCATCATCAGGTTGGGGCTGTGGAAGTCGCGGTGCACCAGCACGGTGGCGGACTGCACGTTGGCCTTGACCAGTTCGTCGAAGGTCCTGCGCAGCATGTCCCGTTCCTTATCGGTCAGCTCGACCTGGCGGTAGCGCTGCACGTACCATTCCGGAAAGACCTGCAGTTCTTCCAGCAGTCGCGCTTCGTCGTAGGCGGGCAGGCCCGTGGTGTCGGCCTGCTGCATCTTGACCAGGGTGAGCAGGGTGCTGCGGTACAGCTGGTCCAGCGCCTTCTGCTCCATGGGCGATTGCAAGGCATTGTAAAAATTGTCCTTGCCCAGGTCGCTCAGCAGCATGAAACCCTGTTCACGGTCGACAGCGATAATGTCGGGCACGTTGATCCCGGTGGGCGCCAGCAGCTCGGTCACGTGCAGGAAGGGGCCGCAGTCCTCCATGGCCGGCGGCGCGTCCATCAGGATCAGGCTGCGGCCGTCGGCCTGCAGGCGGAAATAGCGGCGGAAGCTGGCGTCGCTGGATGCCGGTTGCAAGGTCTCCAGTTGCAGGCTGTAACGGTCTTTCAGAGTGGTCAGCCAGGCGATGGCTTGCTGCAGGCGAGCGTCCGCAGTAGGAGAAAATGGAACTGACATGAGATGATTCGGTGCAGAGGATCGTAACGGATTGATGTTTTAGCAGTGCCGCTAAACGGCAGGCTTAACTATAATACCGGCTCGCCAGGGTTTTCAGCACCTGGCGCGAGCAAATGTGCAGCACACAACTGGAGGCGCATTCTTAGTGCGAGTCGCGGCGTGGTCTTTCGTCTTGATGGTGGCCGGCCTGGGTACATCCCAGGCCCAGTCGTCCGTCCGTCCGTCTCTGCAGACGTCTCCGGAACTGCAGGTGCGCAAGCTCCAGGAAGAGGACATGTCCGTCTACCTGATCGGGGACGACATGCAGGCCAAGGAGGACGGCACCCTGCGCCTGCAGGGCAACGCCCAGGTGCGGCGCATCGATTCCGTGGTCAAGGGCGACCGCATCGACTACAACGAAAAGTCGGGTCAGGTCCGGGTGCGCGGCAACGGCCTGATCATGCGCGACGGCTCTATCGTGCGCAGCCCGGAGTTCGACTACAACCTGGATGCCGAGACCGGGCGCATGACCATGCCGGAATTCTGGCTGGGCGCCACCGGCGGCAGCGGCACCGCCACCGAAGCGGACATCCTCAGCAGCAATCACATGCGCCTGTCCAAGGTGGCGTATTCGGGCTGTCCTTGCCCTGAACCCGCCTGGTACATCAAGTCCCCCAAAGTGGACCTGTACTCCAAGGAGAACGAAGGGGTCGCGCGCAACGGCGTGCTGTACTTCAAGGGCGTGCCGCTGCTGTATTCGCCCTACCTGACCTTCCCGCTGCGCAAGGAGCGCAAGTCCGGCTTTCTGATGCCCACCTACGGCATGTCCACCCGCAGCGGCATGGACATCAGCGTGCCGTACTACCTGAACCTGGCGCCCAACTACGACGCCACCCTGACCCCGCGCGTCATGCTCAAGCGCGGCGCCATGCTGGGCGGCGAATTCCGCTATCTGGGCGATACTTTTTCGGGCGAGCTGACCGGCAACTACCTGCCGCATGATCGCGAGCTGGGTTTCAAGCGCTGGCTCTTCATGGGCCAGTACCGCCAGGCGCTGCCCGCCAGCTTCTATCTGAACGCCGACATCCGCCGCGTCTCGGACGACGATTACTTCCGCGACTTCAGCAGCTTCGGCCTGAACGACTCCACCATCCAGGACCTGGCCAGCACCATCAACCTGGGTTGGGGCGGCTCCAAGTACTTCCGCGCCAATCTGAGCGCCACGCGCTACCAGACGCTGCAGGATGCGACCACCACCTATCGCCAGCCGCAGTTCGACAAGCTGCCCGAACTCTACCTGGGGGCCTCGCGCTACAACTGGGGCGGCCTGGACGTGGTCAGCGACAACTACGCCACGCGTTTCCGCATGCCTTTCTACAGCGGGAATCTGAGGGAATTCGATGCGTATCGGGACCGGCGCATCGCACCCGACGGCACGCGCTTTTCTTCCTACACCACGGTGGCCTATCCCATCGTGCGTCCCGGCTGGTACATCACGCCCAAGGCCGGCCTGCACATGAGCCAGTATTCCACCGACTGGTATCCCGGCGAGCTGCCTCAGTACGCCAATCGCTCCCGCACGCAAAGCCGCGTGCTGCCCATCCTGTCTCTGGACTCGGGCATGACCTTCGAGCGCGACACCTCGCTGTTCGGCAATCCTTCCATCCAGACCCTGGAGCCGCGCGTCTACTATCTGTACGTGCCGTACCGCGACCAGTCCACGCTGCCCTTGTTCGACACGGGCCTGGCCAGCTTCAACTTCGCCCAGGCCTTCAGCGAGAACATCTACTCCGGCGGCTGGGACCGCATCTCCAACGCCAACCAGATCACGCTGGGGCTGACGTCCCGCTGGCTGGACGCCGACACGGGCTTCGAGCGCCTGGTGCTGCAGGCCGCGCAGCGCCTGTACTTCGACGATCAGAAGGTGACCCTGGGCGAAAAACCGCGCACCAGCACCCGCTCGGACTACCTGGTGGGCGCCAGCGCCGCGCTGACCAATACCTTGTCGGTCAACTTCGACGCCCAGTTCAACCCCGAGGAAAGCCGCCGCAACCGCATGTCCTCCGGCCTGCGCTGGCGGCCCAAGCGCCTGGCCACGCTGGGCGTGAACTATCGCTACGAGCGCAATCCCGACCAGGTCCTGGATCCCTCCTATGTGCCCGCGCCGGATGATTTCCGCGGCAAGGAATCCATCTCCGTGACCGGCCAGTGGCCGCTCACCAACAAGGTCTATGCGGTGGGGCGCTACGACTATTCCTTCCAGGAAAGCCGCGGCACCCAATCCATCCTGGGGCTGGAGTACAAGGGCGACTGTTGCTGGACGGCGCGCGTGGTGTTGCAGCGCTATGCCGTGTCGGCCAAGGAAACCAACAAGGCCATGTTCTTCCAGCTGGAGCTCTCCGGACTGGGCGGCATCGGCAACGACCCCATGCGTCTGCTGCGTGACCGCGTGATCGGCTACGAGCCCGTATCGGAGCCCGCACCGGAAAAAACGATCTACGAGAGGTATGAATAATATGCGTTTCAGCTTGAAAAACCGTACCCTGGCGCTGGCCCTGACGGCCGCCATGGGCCTGGGCACGGCCCAACCTGTCTGGGCGCAGGCCAAGCAGGACAAAGCCAAGGCGGCCCAACCGGCCGGCCCGCAGTTCGTGGACGGCATCGCGGCCGTGGTCAACGACGAGGTCATCACCCTGCGCCAGGTCGAGCAGGAGGCGGCTCAGGTGCGCCAGCAGCTGCAGCATCAGAAGATTCCCGCGCCGGAACAGGACGTATTGCGCAAGCAGGTGCTGCAGCGCCTGATCAACGAGCGTCTGGAGCAGCAGGAAGCCCGCACCATGGGCATACGGGTGACGCCCGAGCAGGTGAACGAAGGCGTGCGGCTGATCGCCACGCGCAACAAGATGACCGAAGCCCAGCTGCGCGCCGAAGTCGAGAAGAACGGCATCAGCTGGGACCAGTACCTGACCAACCTGAAGCAGGAAATCCTGCTGGATCAGCTTCGCATGCGCGCCGTGGACAGCTCCATCAACATCACCGACGCCGATATCGACACCTACCTGCGCGCCCAGGGCGGCGCCGGTCTGGCATCCCTGGGGCAGTCGGCGGCCCAGCATCAGGATGCGCCGGTCACGCTGGCGCAGATCCTGGTGCGCGTGCCGGAAAATGCCGACGCCCGCGAAGAGGACAGGCTGCGCCGCAAGGCCGAAGGCCTGCTGGCCCAGGCGCGCTCGGGCGCGGATTTCGCCGGCCTGGCGGCTTCCAGCTCCGATGGACAGGAAGCCCTGAGGGGCGGCGTGCTGGGTACGCGGCCGCTTTCCGACTGGCCCGACCTGTTCGTGCGGGCCATCCATGCGCTGGAGCCCGGCCAGGTCTCCAATCTGGTGCGCAGCGGCCAGGGGTTCCACATCCTGAAGCTGCTCGAGCGCGGCGGCGCCGGCGCGCCCGTCACCACCACGCAGGCGCCTGGCGCGGGCGCGGTGCAGTCCGGTCCGATGATGGTCACCCAGACGCACGCCCGCCACATCCTGGTCAAGCTGTCCAAGGTCATGACTTCCGCGCAGGCTCGCCAGCGCATCGAGCAACTGCAGCAGCGCATCAACAACGGCGAATCCTTTGAAGACCTGGCCAAGCGCTATTCGGAAGACAGCAGCGCGCCGCAGGGCGGCGACCTGGGCTGGCTGTCGCCCGGCGAGACCGTGCCGCCTTTCGAGCAGGCCATGGACAGGCTGGAGCCCGGCCAGATCAGCGGGCCGGTGGAGTCCCAGTTCGGCTGGCACCTGATCCAGGTCGTGGAGCGCCGCACGCGCAACATGGAAAACGAGTACAAGCGCATGCAGGCGCGTCAGGCCTTGTTCCAGCAGCGCGCCGAGCCGGCCTTCGAGGACTGGCTCAACGGTCTGCGCGGCCGCGCCTACATCGACAATCGCCTGGACCCCGAATCCAGCACGCGCAAACGTTAAGGACAGGTATGGCGCAGCATCAGGCGCGCAAGCGTTTTGGACAGAACTTCCTGGAAGATGAAGCCATCATCGACCAGATCATCCGGGCCATCGGCCCGCGTGCCATCGACAATATCGTGGAAATCGGTCCGGGCCTCTCGGCCCTGACCCGGCCGCTGACGCAGGCGGTCGAGCGCCTGCGCGTGGTGGAAATCGACCGTGACCTGGCGGCGCGCCTGCGCCATCAGTATCCTGCCGGCAAGCTGGAAATCATCGAGGCGGACGCCCTGACGGTGGATTTCGGCGCGCTGGGCCCGCAACTGCGTGTGGTGGGGAATCTGCCCTACAACATTTCCAGTCCCCTGTTGTTTCATCTGCTGGGTTATGCGGACGCCGTGGTGGACCAGCACTTCATGTTGCAGCGCGAGGTCATCGATCGCATGGTGGCCAGGCCCGGCTCGTCCGATTACAGCCGGCTGTCCGTCATGCTGCAGTCGCGCTATCGCATGGTCAAGCTGTTCGAGGTGCCGCCCGAAGCCTTCAACCCGCCGCCGCGCGTGGTGTCGGCCGTGGTGCGCATGGTGCCCTTGCCGGCGGACCGCCCGCAGGCCAGGGACGCCGGCGCGTTCGAGCAGGTGGTCGCGCGCGCCTTTGCCCAGAAGCGCAAGATGCTGCGCGGCGGACTGGGCGACTGGACGCCGCACATTGCCTGGGACGATCTGGGCATTGCCCCCACCGCCCGGCCCGCGGACCTGTCCCTGCAGCAGTACATCGCCCTGGCGGACCACTTGCTGGACAAGGGCGTGCTCGGCGCGTGACAGATCGGCGAGGCCTCGTAAGGCCGCCTGATCAGCCAAAGAACCAGTAGCACACTCCGATGGAGGCCAGCACGCCGGCCAGGTCCGCGATCAATGCGCAGGGCACGGCGTGCCGCGCGCGCTGTATGCCTACCGCGCCGAAGTACACGGCCAGCACATAGAAGGTGGTTTCCGTGCTGCCCTGCACGGTAGCGGCCAGCAGGGCGGGGAAGCTGTCCACGCCGTGATGCTGCATGGTCTCGATCAGCAGGGCGCGCGCCGCGCCTCCCGAGAAAGGCTTGACCAGAGCGGTCGGCAGGGCGTCGATGAAGCGGGTGTCCAATCCCGACAGGCCCACCAGCCAGCGTATCAGGTCCAGGGCGATATCCAGCGCACCCGAACTGCGCAGAATGCCCACGGCGCACAGCATGGCTACCAGATAGGGCAGCAGGTCGCGGGCCACGGCGAAGCCTTCCTTGGCCCCCTCGATGAAGCAGTCATAAAGCGCCACCTTGCGGCGCCAGCCCACCAGCAGGAACAACCAGATGATGCCCAGCAGGGTCAGATTGCCCAGCAGGGAGGACAGGGTCTGGATGGCCGCCGAGCTGAGCGTGGCCAGCAGCGCCATGAAGGAGCCCAGCACCACGGCCAGGGCGGTGAACCAGAGCAGCAGGACCGGATCGAGCAGGCGCAGCCGTTGCACCAGGGCCACGCACAGCAGGCCCACCAGCGAAGAGGCGGTGGTGGCCAGCAGGATGGGCAGGAACACCATGGTGGGATCGGCCGCCCCCTGCTGCGCGCGATACATGAAGATGCTGACCGGCAGCAGCGTCAGGGATGAGGCGTTCAGCACCAGGAACAGGATCTGCGCGTTGGTGGCGGTGTCCGGCCGGGGATTCAGGCTTTGCAGGGCCTTCATGGCGCGCAGGCCGATGGGCGTGGCGGCGTTGTCCAGGCCCAGGCCATTGGCGGCGAAGTTCAGGGTGATCAGCCCCAGGGCTGGATGGCCGCGCGGCACTTCGGGCATCAGGCGGGCAAACAGCGGCGTCAGCCAGCGGCCCAGCACGTCGATCAGGCCGGCCCGCTCGGCGATCTTCAGGAAACCGAGCCAGAGCGTCAGCGTGCCGAACAGCAGCAGCATCAGCTGCACCGACAGGGCGGCCATGTCGAACAGGCTGCGCACCATGTGCGCGAAAATCTCGCTGTTGCCCTGGACCAGCCATTGGTAGAAGCCGCTGACGGCGGCGATCAGGAAAAAAACCAGCCAGAGAGTATTGAGCATGTTGTCGGCAGTGCGCGAAGGAACAAAGGGCCACGCAAGATTGTCGCAGACTCAGGGCATTAAGGTGATAATGAAGATTGAGCACGGCATCATGTTAGAACCTGTTCGATGTCTTTTCATAGCGCCTGCCCGTACTCCCGCCGCGTCCATCTAGGCGAGTGGCGCCGCTCATGCTCCGCGCCTGAGCAAGCCGCGCAACGACGAGGGGCGTGGCGCGAGCACGGGCCCGAAGGCTTACCTCTACCAGCTGCGTCCGCGGCGTTGCAAGTACTCGCCGGGCTACCAGCCCGGCTGCGCCTTGCATCTTGCATCCACGAGCCGGTAGGGGGAACAGGCGCTATGAAAAGACATCGAACAGGTTCTTAAGGAGACATTATGGACTGGAAAGCCTGGCGCAGAAAATGGTTGACGGTTCCTTTGTACCGTCTGGGACGGGATGCCCTGCCACGCTTGTCAGCCACCGAACAGCAGGCCATAGACGCTGGCGATACCTGGTGGGAAGCCGAACTGTTTTCCGGCCGGCCCGACTGGCAGAAGCTGCTGGCCGTGCCGCCCGCGCGGTTGACGACGCAGGAGCAGGCCTTCCTGGACGGTCCCGTGGCGCAACTGTGCAAGATGCTGGACGAATGGGACACCCAGTGGGTGCGGGGCGACCTGCCTCCGACGGTCTGGGCCTTTCTGCGCGAACAGGGTTTTTTCGGCATGATCATCCCGGCCGAATACGGCGGCCTGGGGTTCTCGGCCTATGCGCATTCGGAAGTGGTGCGCCGGATCGCGGTGCGTTCCATCACGGCCGCCGTCACGGTCATGGTGCCCAATTCCCTGGGGCCGGGCGAGCTGCTGCTGCAGTTCGGCACCGACGAGCAGCGCCGCCATTGGCTGCCGCGCCTGGCAAGCGGCCAGGAAATTCCCTGCTTCGGCCTGACCAGTCCCGAAGCGGGCTCGGACGCCGCATCCATGGTGGACACGGGCGTGGTCTGCCGGCAGGACGTGGACGGCCGCTCCGTGCTGGGCATACGCTTGAACTGGTCCAAGCGCTACATCACCCTGGCCCCGGTCGCCACCGTGCTGGGCCTGGCCTTCAAGCTGCAGGATCCGGAAGGCCTGCTGGGCGATGATCCGGAGCCGGGCATCAGCGTGGCGCTGGTCCCCACCGACTTGCCCGGCATCACCATCGGGCGCCGGCATCTGCCGGCCATGCAGGTGTTCCAGAACGGTCCCACGCAAGGCAAGGATGTCTTCGTGCCCATCGACGCCCTGATCGGCGGCCCGGCCCAGGCCGGCAAGGGCTGGATCATGCTGATGAGCGCCCTGGCCGCGGGCCGGGGCATCTCGCTGCCCTCGCTGGCGGCGGCCGCCTGCGTGTTCTCCGCCCACACCAGCGGAGCCTATGCGCGCGTACGCACCCAGTTCGGCATCCCCATCGGCAAGTTCGAAGGCGTGCAGGAAATGCTGGGGCGCATGGCGGGCAATGCCTACGTGGTGGAGGCGGCGCGGCGCATGACCTGCGCCGGGCTGGACCAGGGCGTCAAGCCGGCGGTCGTCTCGGCCATCATGAAGCTGCACTGCACCGAGCGCATGCGTGAATCGGTCAACGCGGCCATGGACGTGCATGCGGGCAAGGCCGTCATCGACGGTCCGAACAATTACCTCTCCAGCCTGTATCGGGCGCTGCCCGTGGCCATCACGGTGGAAGGCGCCAATATCCTGACCCGCAGCCTGATCGTCTTCGGCCAGGGGGCGATCCGCTCCCATCCCTGGCTCATGCAGGAAGTCAAGGCCCTGTCCAATCCGGACGAGCAGCAGGGCGAGGATGATTTCGACGCCGTCATCTGGCGCCATCTGGCTCACAGCGTGCGCAATGCGCTGCGCGCTACCGGCATGGCCTGGACGGGCGGCCTGATCGGCCGCTGGCCTCGCCAGGCCGGCGAGATCGCGCCGGTCTATCGGCGCCTGGACCGCTATGCCGCCGCGTTCGCGCTGCTGGCGGAATGTGCGTTGCTGTCGCTGGGAGGCAGCCTGAAGCGCAAGGAAATGCTGTCCGCCCGCCTGGGCGACATGCTGGCCGAACTGTTCCTGCTGTCCGCCGTGCTCAAGCGCTGGAACGATGAAGGGCGCCATCATTCCGACCTGCCCCTGGTGCACTGGTGCGCGCGGGACAGCCTGGCGCGCCTGGACAGGCGCATGGACGAGGTTCTGTCCAATCTGCCTTCCCGCCCGCTGGCGTGGCTTCTGCGAGTGCTGCTGCGGCCATTCGGGCTGGCGGCGCGCCCGCCGTGCGATGAGCTGACCCGCAAGGCGGCCGGGATCCTGCTGGAATCGTCCGGCTCGCGCGACCGCCTGGTGGGCGCGGTCTGGGAAGGACATGACACGCCCTCCGTCGCCTTGCTGGAACGCGCCTTCAGCCTGGCGGTGCAGGCCCAGCCGCTGCTGGACCAGGTGCGCAAGGCCGGCCTGGCCGACTGGCGCATCGCGCGGGACAAGGGCGCCATCACCATCGAGCAGGCCGCCCTGATCGAGGCCTATCAGCAGGCGGTGGCCGATGTCATTGCCGTGGACGACTTCCCGGCGGACGCCTTTGCGCGGACCAATGGCAGCGGCGGCGGCCCGGACGGTTCCCAGCCGGCCTGACTCTGGTTGTTGCCAATTCTTGCGCTTGAGCTCGAGCGTGCCCCGGCACGCGTGCCAGACGGATGCGTTCCCTTACCAAATTCCGTTTTCCATGCATGGGAACGTCTTTAAGCTTGGGCTGACAGGCAGGCTTTGGGCGGATGGCCGCCGGCCTGCGCTGCATTGCGCAAGGAGACTGACATGCAGAAAATGATTTTCGTGAATCTGCCGGTGACGGACTTGCCGCGGTCCGTGGCGTTCTACGAAGCCCTGGGTTTTACCAACAACCCGCGCTTCACCGACCAGAGCGCCGCCTGCATGGTATGGAGCGAGGCCATCAATGTGATGCTGCACACCCACGAGCGGTGGCGCACCTTCACCAGCCGTCCCATCCCCGCCGCCGAGGCCAGCGAGGTGATGCTGGCGCTTTCCTGCGAGAGCCGCGACGCCGTCGATCGCATGAACGAGGCGGCCGCCCGGCATGGAGGAATGGCGGACATCAACCCCAGGCAGGACCTGGGCTTCATGTACAACCGCAATCTTGCCGATCCGGACGGGCATGTGTGGGAGGCGGCCTGGATGGACCCGGCCGCCATGTCCGGCGGCTGAGGCTGGAATCAGTCCACGCGGCCCTTGGCCTGGATCAGCTCGATCTTGTAGCCGTCGGGATCTTCCACGAAGGCGATGACGGTGGTGCCGTGCTTCATGGGACCGGCCTCGCGCACGACCTTGCCGCCGCGCGCCTTGATGTCTTCACAGGCCTTGTAGGCGTCTTCCACTTCCAGGGCGATGTGGCCGTAGGCGTTGCCCAGGTCGTAGGATTCGGTGTCCCAGTTGTGGGTCAGTTCCAGGACGGCGCCGTCGGCCTCGTCCTGGTAGCCGACGAAAGCCAGTGTGAAGCGGCCGTCGGGGTAGTCCGACTTGCGCAGCAGCTTCATGCCCAGCACTTCGGTGTAGAAGGCCAGGGAACGGTCCAGATTGCCGACACGCAGCATGGTGTGCAGGATACGCATGGGTAAAAGCTCCTTGAGTTCAGCCTGCCTTACAGCAGGGGCAGGGTGCCCGGGTCATGTTGCCGCAGATGGTTGCGGGCGCGCATGAAGTCCGGATAAAGCGTCTCGACCAGGGCCCAGAATCGGGGGCCATGGTTCATTTCTTTCAAGTGGGCCACCTCGTGGGCGACCACATAATCGATGACGGACGGCTCAAAGTGTATCAGCCGCCAGTTCAGCATGATGGTGCCGTCGCTGCTGCATGAGCCCCAGCGCTTGGCCGGGGCCGCCAGGCGCAGTTTCCGGGCCGTCAGTCCGGCCGCCTGGAGATAGTGCGCCAGGCGTTGTTCAAACCACTGCCGGGCCTGCTGCTGCAGCCAGGCCTGGGTCAGTTCCTGGACGCGGCGCGAGTCGGCCTGCATGGGCAGGGGCAGGCACAGGCAGTCGCCGGCCTGCGGAGCCAGGGGCGCGCCGCTGAAGCTGATCTGCTGGGCGGTCGGGTCCAGGGCCAGCCGGATGGAGGCGCCCATGTAGGGCAGGCAGTCGCCGTCCTGCCAGCGCAGCCGGTTCAGGGCCAGCTGTTCGCGCCGTTCGCGGTATTCCTGCAGCTTGCGCACGACCCAGTCCGTCTTGCGCTGCAGGACCTGCTCGGCCTGGCTCAGCTTGATCCAGGAAGGGATGGAGACGGTCAGGCCGCTGTCGTTGATGGTCAGGCCCACGGTGCGGCGCCGCGAGCGTTTCAGCTGGTAGCCTATGTCGTGGCCGTCCAGCACGATATGGCGCCACTGCACGCCCGCGGGCAGGGTGTCGGGCTTGACGGTCAGCGGCGCGGGCGCCCTGGCGGGCAGGGCGGGCTGTTCGGCGGACGGCGCGGGCCGCTGCTCGGGGTGGGGAAAGGCGGTGTCAGGAAACAGCGCCAGTTGTGGAGGTACCGGCATAGCGTTCGGGGTTCAGGACGCGCATTTCGGTTTCGATCCATTCCTGCACGCGTTGGTTCAATTCTTCGGGCGTGAGGCCGGCAGGATCGATGGGCGGACCGAAGGAAACCGTGACCAGCCCCGGCGTCTTGACGAAGGCGTTGCGGCGCCAGCACTCGCCGGCGTTGTGGGCCACGGGGATGACGGGCGTGCCGGTGCGGCTGGCCAGCAGGGCGCCGCCCATCTTGTAGCGGCCTGTCGTGCCCGGCGCGGTGCGCGTGCCTTCGGGGAACAGCAGGGGCCAGCGTCCTTCGTCGATGCGCTGCTGGCCTACGCGTATGACCTGTTCGAAGGCGTCGCGGCCTTTGGAGCGGTCGATGGGAATCATGCGCAGCAGGGCCAGGCCCCAGCCGAAAAAGGGTACGCGATGCAGTTCTTTTTTATAGACGAAGCAGACCTGGCGCGGCATGTGGCCGGGGAAGAACAGGGTCTCCCAGGCAGACTGGTGCTTGGACAGGATGACGGCCTTGCCGTCGGGCAGGTTCTCCCAGCCTTTGGTCTGCCAGCGTATGCCCAGGATGACGCGCGCGCCCCACAGGGCCAGGCGCGGCCAGCCCACGGTCAGACGGTAGCGCCAGTCCAGGGGCAGGGGAGCCCACAGCAGGCAGGCGAAGGCATAGGGGATGACGGTGACCAGCAGGAAGAGCTGGTAGAGCGTGGCGCGGATGATGCCCATGTCAGGTCTCGCTGAGCCATTTGTCGGCGACGGCCGCCAGATCGGCCTCGATCCGGGTGCCCTCGGGCAGGCCGCCTTTTTCCAGGGTGCGCAGTCCCTTGCCGGTCTGCACCAGCCAGGGCGCGCAGCCCAGCGCGGCGGCGGCCTGCAGGTCGCGCAGTGAGTCGCCCACGGCGGGCACGTTCTGCAGGCTGATCTCGTAGCGCTGCGCGATGTCGCGGAACATGCCCGATGCCGGCTTGCGGCAGGCGCAGCCGTCGTCCGGTCCGTGCGGACAGATGAAGATGGCGTCGATCAGGCCGCCGTGCAGCGCCAGTTCGCGGCGCATCTTGGCATGGATGGCGTTGAGCGTGGCCATGCTGAACAGGCCGCGCGCCAGGCCCGACTGGTTGGTGGCGACGACCACCTTCCAGCCGTTCTCGGTCAGGCGCGCGAGCGCCTCCAGGCTGCCCGGAATGGGCACCCATTCGTCCGGGCTTTTGATGAAGGCGTCGCTGTCCTGGTTGATGACGCCGTCCCGATCGATGATGGCGAGCTTCACTATCGAGCCAGCCCCGAAATGTCGGCCACCTGGTTCATCAGCTGGTGCAGCTTGCCCAGCAGGGCCAGACGGTTGGCGCGCACGGCCGGGTCGTCAGCCATGACCATGACGTCCTGGAAGAAGGCGTCCACGGCGCTGCGCGCCTGGGCCAGGGTTGCCAGGGAGGCGTCGAATTCGCCGGCTTCGAACTGCTGCTGCGCCACCGGCTGCAATTGCGCAACCAGTTCGGCCAGCTCGCGTTCGGCGGGCTCCACCAGCAGGGCGGGGTCCAGCGCGGCCAGTGCGCCATCGGCCTTCTTGAGCAGGTTGCTGACGCGCTTGTTCGCGGCGGCCAGGCTGTCGGCCTCGGGGCGCTGCGCAAAGGAGGCGCAGGCCTGGATGCGGGCGTGCACCTGCTCCAGCGGCGGCTGCAGGGCCAGGACGGCGTCGACCACGTTGCGGTCGTATTCGTTGCCCAACTGGTTGCGGTAGCGCTCGTAGATGAAGGACTGCACGGCCGGCACGGTGTCGGCGGCCAGCATGCCGTCCTTGAACAGCGAGGCGGTGTGGTTCAGCAGCGCGCCCAGGTCCAGGCTGCGGTTGTCGAAGTAGCCGCCGCGCTCCAGCTGCTCGTAGGCGCTGATCAGGCCCAGCGCGGCGCGGCGCAGGGCATAGGGGTCGCGTTCGCCCGTGGGCGCCAGGCCTATGCCCCAGATGCCGACCAGCACCTCGGCGCGCTCGGCCAGGAACAGCACGGCCTGGGTCAGGGTGCGGGGATGCACGGGCTGGTCCAGGCGGTGGCGGTACTGCTCGCGGATGGCCAGGACCACGTCCTCGGCCTCGCCGTCGGCCTGGGCATAGTAGGCGCCCATCACGCCCTGCAGTTCGGGGAATTCGCCGACCATGTTGGAATTCAGGTCCGCCTTGGCCAGCAGGGCGGCGCGCTGGGCGCGGGCCTTGTCCGCGCCCAGCTGGTCGGCGATATAGCCGGCGACGGCCTGCAGGCGGTCGACGCGTTCCAGCTGCGAACCGAGCTTGTTGTGGTAGACGCTGTTGGCCAGCGTGGCCACGCGCTCGGCCAGGGGCAGCTTGCGGTCGGTCTCGAAGAAGAACTGGGCGTCCGCCAGACGGGGGCGCACCACGCGCTGGTTGCCTTCGATGATGTTGACCGGGTTGTCCACGCGCATGTTGCTGACGATCAGGAAGCGATTGGTCAGCGCCTGGGTGGCGGGGTCGAACAGAGGGAAGTACTTCTGATTCAGACGCATGGTCAGGATCAGGCACTCGGACGGCACCTTCAGGAATTGCTCGTCGAACTCGCCCACGTAGATGGTCGGGAATTCCACCAGGGCGGTGACTTCGTTCAGCAGGGCCTCGACTTCGGGGTCCTGGCCCAGCGTGGCGTTCAGGGCGCGGGCCTGGTTTTCCAGGTCCTGGCGGATCTGCTCGCGGCGGGTTTCGAAGGAGGGCACGACCTTGCCTTGCTCCAGCATCTGGGCGGCCCAGGAGTCGGCATCGCGGATGTCGAAGGGGGTGTCGCACATGAAGCGATGGCCGTGGGTCCGGCGGCCGGCCTGCAGGCCCAACGCGCTGACGGGAACGATGTCCGAGCCCCACAGCGCGACCAGGCCGTGGGCCGGGCGCACGAAGCGCACGCTGGTGACGCCGTCGGCCAGCTGGTAGCGCATGACCTTGGGGATGGGCAGATGGCCTATGGCCCAGTCCAGGGCCTGTTGCAGGCCGTCCTGCAGGGCGGCGCCCGGCGCCACGCCGCGGGCGTAGAGATAGTCCTGCTTGCCGTCGGATTCGCGCACCAGGTCGCCCGCGCCCAGGTGGCCCAGGCCCTTGGCGTCCAGGCGCTTGGCCAGGGCGGGGGCGATCTGGCCGTCCTCGGTCAGGCCGATGTGGGCGGGCATCAGTTTTTCAGTGTAGGGCTGGTCGTCGGCCTGTTTGTGCACGGCGCTGAACCAGGCGGCCAGGCGGCGCGGGGTGGCGTAGGCGCGCAGTTCGCAGCCCTCGGCCAGCAGGGCCTGTTCGCCCAGGATCTTCTGCAGGCCTTCGGCAAAGGCCTGGCCCAGTTGGTTCAATGCCTTGGGAGGGAGTTCTTCGGTGAAGAGCTCGACCAGCAAAGGCTGCGTGTTGGAGGCGCTCATTCGCTGGCCTCCGTGGTGTTCTTGGTCAGCATGGGGAAACCTAGGCGTTCGCGGGAATCGTAATAAGCCTGCGCCACGGCGCGCGACAGATTGCGGATGCGGCCGATGTAGGCGGCGCGCTCGGTGACGCTGATGGCGCCGCGCGCATCGAGCATGTTGAAGGTATGGGCGGCTTTCAGGGTCTGTTCGTAGGCGGGCAGGGCCAGCGGCACGTCGATCAGGCGCTTGGCTTCGCCTTCGTGGTCGTTGAAGTGCGCGAACAGCACTTCGGTGCTGGCATGCTCGAAGTTGTAGGCGGACTGCTCCACTTCGTTCTGGTGGAAGACGTCGCGATAGTAGATGCGCTGGCCGTTGTGGCCTTCGGTCCAGACCAGGTCGTAGACGCTTTCCACGCCCTGCAGGTACATGGCCAGGCGCTCCAGGCCGTAGGTGATCTCGCCGGTCGTGGGCGTGCAGTCCAGGCCGCCCACCTGCTGGAAGTAGGTGAACTGGGTGACTTCCATGCCGTTGAGCCAGACTTCCCAGCCCAGGCCCCAGGCTCCCAGCGTGGGGTTTTCCCAGTCGTCCTCGACGAAGCGGATGTCGTGCGCCTTGGGATTGATGCCCAGCGCCTCCAGCGAGCCTATGTACAGGTCCAGGATGTTCTCAGGGGCGGGCTTGAGCACCACCTGGAACTGGTAGTAGTGCTGCAGGCGGTTGGGATTGTCGCCGTAGCGGCCGTCCTTGGGGCGGCGCGAAGGCTGCACATAGGCGGCGCGCCAGGGTTCGGGGCCTATGGCCCGCAGGAAGGTCGCCGTGTGGGAGGTGCCGGCGCCGACTTCCATGTCGTAGGGCTGAAGCAGCGCGCATCCGTGCTTGTCCCAGTATTGCTGGAGCGTAAGTATGATTTGCTGAAAGGTGAGCATGAGCAATGGCCAGTAAAGCGAGAAGCCGCAAAATTTTTCTATTTTACCGTGAACTGCGCGCTTGCAGCATAAAAGCGCCCGCCGCCGGCCCGGGCCGCGCCGTCCGGGCCACGGGCGGGGCCGGACCCGCCTCAGCGGGTAGCACAGTTTTAGACGTATGATATGCGTTTATTCAAACTTCGCTTATTTGCCGGCTTTATCTGGCCGGCGTCTCAGGAGGCCATATCCATGGGTGAACTCGTCAAGCTCGAACGCATCGGCAAGGTGCTGCTCATCACGCTGAACCGTCCCGAGGCGCGCAATGCGATCAACCTGGAGACGGCCCAGGAGCTGGCCCAGGCGCTGGACGAGCTGGACGGCAGCCCGGACGTGGCGGTGGGCGTGCTCACGGGCGCGAACCAGACCTTCTGCGCCGGCATGGACCTGAAGGCCTTCGCCAAGACCGGCCAGCGTCCCTATGTGGGCGAGCGCGGCTTTGCCGGCATCTGCGAGCGCCCGCCCCGCAAGCCCCTGATCGCGGCCGTGGAGGGCTATTGCCTGGCCGGCGGTTTCGAGATCGCCCTGTCCTGCGACCTGATCGTCGCCTCGCGCAAGGCTTCGTTCGGCCTGCCCGAGGTCAAGCGCGGCATCGTGCCCGGCTCGGGCGGCATGGTGCGCCTGCCCAGCCGCGTGCCCTATCACGTGGCCATGGAAATGGTGCTGACCGGCGGCATGTACCCGGCCGAACGCATGGCCGAGCTGGGCCTGGTCAGCCGTCTGGCGGACGAGGGCCAGGCCTGCGGGCAGGCCCTGGAGCTGGCCGCCCGGATCGCCGCCAACGGTCCGCTGGCCGTGCAGACCGCCAAGCGCATCATTGCCGAATCGCGCGACTGGCGCCAGGCCGACATGTTCGACCTGCAGCGTCCGCGCATCGCCGCCATCTTCACCTCCGCCGACGCCAAGGAAGGCGCCACCGCCTTCGCCGAGAAGCGCGAGCCCGTCTGGCAGGGCAAGTAATTTCCCTTCGTTTCACTCCGTTTTATAGACGCCACCATGACCACGATCAAAGAAGACGATCTGATTCAGTCCATCGCCGACGCGGTGCAGTTCATCAGCTATTACCATCCCACCGACTACATCCAGCATCTGGCGCGCGCCTACGAGCGCGAGCAGAACCCGGCCGCCAAGGACGCCATCGCCCAGATCCTGACCAATTCGCGCATGTGCGCCGAAGGTCATCGGCCCATCTGCCAGGACACGGGCGTGGTCAATGTGTTCCTGAAGGTGGGCATGGGCGTGCGCTTCGACACCCAGCGTTCCTTGCAGGAGCTGTGTGACGAAGGGGTGCGCCGCGGCTACCTGAACCCCGACAATCCGCTGCGCGCCTCCATCCTGACGGATCCCCTGTTCACGCGCAAGAACACGCGCGACAACACGCCCTGTATCGTCAACGTCGAACTGGTCGCAGGCGACCGGGTCGACGTGCAGGTGGCCGCCAAGGGCGGCGGTTCGGAAAACAAGAGCAAGTTCGTCATGCTGAACCCCAGCGACTCGCTGGTGGACTGGGTGCTGAAGACGGTGCCCACCATGGGCGCCGGCTGGTGTCCGCCCGGCATGCTGGGCATCGGGGTCGGCGGCACCGCCGAGAAGGCCATGCTGATGGCCAAGGAAGCCCTGATGGAAGACATCGACATGTACGAGCTGCTGCAGCGCGGCCCGCAGAACAAGCTGGAAGAGCTGCGCATCGAGCTTTACGAGAAGGTCAATGCGCTGGGCATAGGCGCCCAGGGCCTGGGCGGCCTGACCACCGTGCTGGACGTGAAGATCAACACCTTCCCCACGCACGCCGCCTCCAAGCCCGTGGCCATGATCCCCAACTGCGCCGCCACGCGTCATGCGCACTTCACCCTGGACGGCAGCGGCCCTGCCGAACTGACGCCTCCGCCGCTGTCGGCCTGGCCCGACATCCACTGGGCGCCCGACTACAACAAGTCCCGCCAGGTGGACCTGAATACCCTGACGCCGGCCGAGGTCGCCTCCTGGAAGCCCGGCGAGACCCTGCTGCTGTCCGGCAAGATGCTGACCGGCCGCGACGCCGCCCACAAGCGCATCCAGGACATGCTGGAAAAGGGCGAGTCCCTGCCCGTGGACTTCACCAATCGCGTCATCTACTACGTGGGCCCCGTCGATCCCGTGGGCGACGAGGTCGTGGGTCCTGCGGGCCCGACCACGGCGACCCGCATGGACAAGTTCACCGACATGATGCTGTCCAAGACCGGCCTGATCGCCATGATAGGCAAGGCCGAGCGCGGCCCGGTCGCCATCGAGTCCATCCGCGCCCACAAGTCGGCCTACCTGATGGCCGTGGGCGGCTCGGCCTATCTGGTGTCCAAGGCCATCCGCGGCGCCAGGGTCGTCGCTTTCGAGGACCTGGGCATGGAAGCCATCTACGAGTTCGACGTCAAGGACATGCCTGTGACGGTGGCCGTGGATTCCGAAGGCGTGTCGGTGCACAATACCGGCCCGGCCGAATGGCGCAAGCGTATCGCCGAGATCCCGCTGGTCGCGATCTGAGTCCGGCACGGCGGGACGCCCGTCCCGCCGCATGAAGCATGAAAAAGCCCGCGCAATGCGCGGGCTTTTTTCGTGTCGTCCTGTGTCCGACGGCTTCAATCCAGCGGAGCGATGTCCTGGTCGCCGACGCGGGCCAGCAGATCGGACAGGCTGCCCTGGGCCAGACGCAATCCGGGGGCCAGCTCCGCCAGGGGAACCAGCACGAAGGCGCGCTCGTGCATGCGTGGATGGGGCACGGTCAGGCGCTCGTGGGAGATGGGCGCTTCGCCGTACAGCAGCAGGTCCAGGTCCAGGGTGCGCGGCGCGTTGCGGTACAGGCGGGTGCGGCCATGCTCCAGTTCGATGGCCTGCAGGCGGTCCAGCAGCTCCAGCGCCGACAGGGTGCAGCGCAGGCGCGCCACGGTATTGGTGTAGTCCGGACCGCCGGCATCGACCGGCGCCGTGCGGTAGAAGCGCGCCAGCTCCAGGTCCTGCACGCCGGGCGTGGCGGCCAGTTCGGCGGCGGCGGCCTCCAGCGTCTGGCGGGCCTGTCCCAGGTTGGCGCCCATGCCCACGTAGGCGGTGACCAGGGGCGCGCTCATGCCTCGATGCCGCCGGCCTGCTGGGTGCGCTTGGCGTTGGAGCGCCGGCGGCGATTGCGGCGCTGGCCGCTGCGGGGCGCGGCGGTGGCGCCGGCGGGCTTGCGCACGGCGATCATCTCGCTGCGCTCGTCATCGCCTGCATTGGCCAGGTCCATCCACCATTGCGCCAGCACGCTGTCCACTTCCTTGGCTTCGGCGCGCAGTTGCAGAAAGTCCACGGCGGCGCGAAAGCGCGGCTGTTCGGTCATGCGCCAGATGGCGCGGTTGGCGACACGTTCGAAGCGCGGCTGCATGAACCAGATCTCGCGCATGTCGGACTGGTAGCGCTTCTGGATGGGCATGACGCGGGTCTGCGACTCGATGACCATATCGGCCGCCTCCAGCAAGGCCTGCTGGGGATGCTCGCCCTTGTCGCAGCGCAGCAGCCAATCCTTCTGGACCAGTTTCCAGAGCAGGCAGGCATAGATGAAGCTGGGGCTGACCGACTTGCCGGCGCGCACGCGGCTGTCGGTGCGGGCCAGCGCCATGTCCAGGAAGGCCTCGCCGTGGGGCAGGCGCTGCAGGGGCTCGATCATGGGCAGCAGCTTGTTGTGCAGCCCTTCGTCCTGCAGGCGGCGGATGCAGTCCATGGCGTGCCCGCAATTGAGCAGCTTGAGGGTCTCGTCGCACAGGCGCGATTCGGGCACGTTCTCGATCAGGCGCGAGAGGCGCTTGATGGGCTCGTGCGTCTTCGCTTCGATGGACGCGTCCAGCTTGGCGGCGAAGCGCACGGCGCGCAGCATGCGCACGGGGTCTTCGCGGTAGCGGGTCTCGGGGTCGCCGATGATGCGCACCAGGCGTTCCTTCAGGTCGGCCACGCCGTTGTGGTAGTCGATGACGGTCTCGGACAGCGGGTCGTAATACAGCGCATTCAGGGTGAAGTCGCGGCGCGCGGCGTCGTCCTGCAGCGTGCCGAATTCGTTGTCGCGCAGGATGCGGCCGTGCTCGTCGGTCTGCTTGCCGCTGTCGTCGGCCCGGAAGGTCGAGGTCTCGATGATTTCCTGGCCGAAGACCACGTGCACCAGCCGGAAGCGCCGTCCTATGATGCGCGCGCGCCGGAACAGGGCGCGGATCTGCTCGGGCGTGGCGTTGGTCGCCACGTCGAAGTCCTTGGGCTCCAGGCCCACGATCAGGTCGCGCACGGCCCCGCCCACCACATAGGCTTCATAGCCGTGCTGGCTGAGGACTTCGCAGACCTTGACGGCATGGCGCGAGACCAGGCGCCGGTCTATGCCGTGCTCCTGGCGCTCGTAGCGGCGCGGTCCGTCGGGGCGGGCGCGCTGGGCCGGATTCAGGAGCCGGCTGACGAATGTTTTTATTGTCCGTTTAAGCATGCGTTCGATTTTACGATTTGCTGTCCATCATGTCAGCGAACAGATCGATGACGGCCCAGCCGCGCTCGACGGCCACGCTGCGCAGGCGGTCGCTGGGATTGGTGGCCACGGGGTGGCTGACCACCTCCATCAGGGGCAGGTCATTGGGCGAGTCGCTGTAGAACCAGCTGCGCTCGAAATCGGAGAGGGTCTTTCCCATGCCTTGCAGCCACTGGTTGACCCGGATGATCTTGCCTGCCTGGAAGCTGGGCACGCCGGCGATCTTGCCGGTGTATCGACCTTCGAGCATTTCCGGCGTGGTGGCGATCAGGTGCTGCACGCCCAGGGCGGCCGCGATGGGACGGGTGACGAATTCATTGGTGGCGGTGACGATGGCCACCAGGTGGCCCTGGTCCTGGTGCTGCGCCAGCAGCTCGCGCGCGGCCGGGGTGATGGAGGGCAGGATGATGGCCTGCATGAATTCGTCCTGCCAGGCGAGCAGTTCCTCCTGGGTGCCGCGGGTCAGCAGGCCCAGCATGAATTCGGCCGACTCCTCGGCGGTGAGCAGGCCCTGGTTGTAGCGTTCCATCAGGTCTTCATTGCGGCGCACGGCTTCGAGCGGGTCGCCGGCGCGGCCGCTGCGGGCCAGGAAGTCCGCCCATTGGTAATCGCTGTCCAGGGGAAGCAGGGTGTGGTCCAGATCGAAAAGGGCGATAGAGGAAGTGGCAGTCATGACTCAGGAAGAGGATTGGGTCCGGCTGTTGGCCAGCAGTTCTTTGAGCAGGGGCAAAGTGATGGGGCGTTTCTTTACCAATGAATAATTGTCCAGCGCGTCGACCAGGGCGCTCAGGCGATTCATGTCGCGCGCGTAGTGGGTCAGGATCCAGGCGATGACTTCGGCCTGAAGCTGCAGGCCGCGCGCCTGGGCCCGCTGCTGCATGGCCTCGGCCCGGTGGGCGTCCGACAGGTGCTCCAGGCGAAAGACCAGGTCCCAGCCCAGCCGGGTGCGCAGGTCTTCGCGCACGGACATGGCCTTGGGCGCGCGGTCGCCCGACACCACCAGCGTGAAGGCGTCCGTCCGGGTGGCCGATTCGCGCCAGCGATTGTACAGTGCAAACACGGCCGCCTGGCCGGCCTGGTCGAAACGTTCTATATCGTCCACCGCCACCAGCCCGGGCGGGGGCCTGTCGTCGGTGGCGATGCGAAGAATGGGTTGCGGGGGTTCATCTGCACTAAAATAGCGGCTGTCATCCCGGCTGGCCATGGCCCGCAGCAAGTGCGTGCGGCCCGCGCCGGGCGGTCCCCACAGATAGACCGCACGTCCTGGAGCGCACTGGCGCAGGGCCTGCAGCGCAGCCTGGTTCGCTCCGGCAACAAAGTTGTCCAGAGAAGCAGGCGGCGCTGGAGATATATCCAGAATCAGTTGCTCGGTCATGTGTCGTACAATTTCGTCCAACTCGCAATTTTCACATATCCCACGGCTTTTCTCATGAAAAACAATTCTTCTGTTTCCCTGACCTACCGCGATGCAGGCGTGGATATCGACGCGGGCGATGCCCTGGTCGATCGCATCAAGCCACTGGCCGCCAAGACCATGCGCGCGGGCGTCATGGCTGGAATCGGAGGCTTTGGCGCACTGTTCGAAGTGCCTGCCCACCTCAAGGAGCCGGTGCTGGTTTCGGGGACCGACGGCGTCGGCACCAAACTGCGCCTGGCATTCGACTGGCAGCGCCATGACACCGTGGGCATAGACCTGGTGGCCATGAGTGTGAACGACATTCTAGTCCAGGGCGCCGAACCCTTGTACTTCCTGGATTATTTCGCCTGCGGCAAGCTGTCGGTGGACACCGCCGCCCAGGTGGTGGGTGGCATCGCCAAGGGGTGCGAACTGTCCGGCTGCGCCCTGATCGGCGGCGAGACGGCCGAGATGCCCGGCATGTACCCCGAGGGCGAGTACGACCTGGCCGGCTTCGCGGTCGGCGCGGTGGAGAAGTCCCGCATCATCGACGGCAAGTCCATCGCCGCGGGCGATGTGGTGCTGGGCCTGGCCTCCAGCGGCGCGCACTCCAACGGCTATTCGCTGATCCGCAAGATCCTGGCGCACGCCAACGCCAAGCCCACCGACGAGCTGGACGGCCGTCCCCTGGCGGACGTGGTCATGGAGCCCACCCGCATCTACGTGAAATCCGTCCTGGCCGCCCTGGCCGCGCACGGCACGGACATCAAGGGCCTGGCCCATATCACCGGCGGCGGCCTGCTGGAGAACGTGCCCCGCATCCTGCAGGATCACCTGACGGCCCGCCTGCGCCGCGATTCCTGGACCATGCCGGCCCTGTTCCAATGGCTGCAGGCCAACGGCAACGTGGCCGACGAGGAAATGTACCGGGTCTTCAACTGCGGCATCGGCATGGTCATCATCGTTTCCGCCGAACAGGCCCAGGCCGTCAGCGCCACGCTGCAGGCCCAGGGCGAGCAGGTCTGGACGCTGGGCGAGATCGTCGAGCGCGCAGAAGGCCAGCCCCAGACCGTGGTGGTCTGACGCGCACGCATTCCGCTGGCGGCATAGTAAGAGCCCGATCCCGCTGCGGGGTCGGGTTTTTTTTGGGGGGGAGCTGGTCCGGTCCTGAGCTGCGCCGGGTCAGCCGTGCTGTCGATCAGCCTTTTCAAGCTGCGGGCCAGTACTCCCGCACGATCTCGCATACCTGTTGGGGCGCGTCGGACGCCAGGCAATCCACCTGGCGGCGTTCCGGCTCGCTGCGCAGCCAGGTCAATTGGCGCTTGGCCAGCTGGCGGGTGGCCGCGATGGCCTGCTCCACGGCCTGCTCCAGGCTGGTTTGTCCGTCCAGGTAGTCCCAGATCTGCCGGTAGCCCACGCAGCGCACCGAGGGCAGGCCAATGTGCAGGTCGCCGCGCTCGTACAGGGCGCGCACCTCGTCCACCAGTCCCTGTTCCACCATGGCGTGATAGCGCTGGGCGATGCGCGCATGCAGCTGCAGCCGGTCCGAGGGCTCCAGGCTCAGCGTGACGTAGCGCAGGCCGTCGTCCTGAGCAGGGCGCTGCTCCTTCAGCCAGACACTCATCGGGCGACCGCTGGACAGGTAGATTTCCAGGGCGCGCTGGATGCGCTGGCTGTCGTTGGGCGCCAGGCGGGCGGCCGTCTCAGGATCGACCTGCGCCAGGCGCGCATGCACGGCGGGCCAGCCTTCCTGCCTGGCCTGCTCGTCCAACTGGTCGCGGATGGCCTGGTCTGCGCCGGGCAGATCGTTCAGGCCCTCCCGCAAGGCCTTGTAGTACAGCATGGTGCCGCCGCACAGCAGCGGCAGGCGGCCGCGGGCGCGGATGTCGCGGATCAGGGCGCCGGCGTCGGCGGTGAATTCCGCAGCCGAATACCGCTCGGCCGGGTCGCGGATGTCCAGCAGGTGGTGGGGGATGGCCGCCTGCTCCTGTGCCGAAGGCTTGGCCGTGCCTATGTCCATGTCCCGGTAGATGGTGGCCGAGTCCATGACGATGATCTCTATCGGCCAATGCTGCGCCAGCGTGTGCGTGGTCGCGCTCTTGCCGCTGGCCGTGGGGCCGGCCAGGCACAGTATGGGAAAATCCGTCATTGTCCACGCATGAAGAGTTTGTCCAGTTCGCTGAGTTTCCACTGGAACCAGGTAGGGCGGCCATGATTGCACAGATCGGCGCGGTCTGTCTGCTCCATCTTGCGCAGCAGGGCGTTCATCTCCGGTATGGTCAGGCGCCGGTTCGCGCGTACCGCGCCGTGGCAGGCCATGGTGGACAGCAGCTCGTTGCGCTGCTCGGCCAGATGGCGGGACGAGCCGACCTGGGCCAGGTCGCGCAGCACGCCGCGCGCCAGCGATTCGATGTCGCCTTGCGCCAGCAGGGCGGGGACGGCGCGTACGGCCAGGGTGGCGGGGCCGGCGGGGCTCAGGGCCAGGCCCAGTTCGGCCAGGGTGTCCTGGTGTTCGTCCACCAGGGCGATGTCGCTTTCCGTGCAGGCGAAGACCACCGGCACCAGCAGGTCCTGGCGGGGCAGTTCGCGCCCGTCCAGCGCCTGCTTGAGCTGCTCGTAGACCACGCGCTCATGCGCGGCGTGCATGTCCACCAGGATCAGTCCCTGGCGGGTCTCGGACAGGATGTAGATGCCGTGCAGCTGGCCCAGCGCCATGCCCAGGGGAAATTCGTCCGGCGCGGCGTCATCCGCGGGCGCCGTGGCGGCCGCGGGAAGGGCGGGCGCCTGGGGTTCGACGGGGCGATACAGGCTTTTCCAGTCCGTGGGACGCGCCATGGCGGGTTCGCGCAGGCTGAAGCTGGACTGCCAGCCCTGGCGGGCCGGATGCGTGTAGGGCATGCCCGTCACGGCGTGGGATTCGCGCTCCTGCGGCGCCAAGCCCGCTGGGACGCCGGCGGAGGAGTCCGCAGGGGCGGGCGCGCCGGCGGGCAGAGGCATGGCGCCTACGTGCGTGTCGCCGGCCATGCTGCCCTGCGCCAGGGCCTGGCTCAGGGTCTGGAGCACGAAGCGGTAGACCGCGCCGCTGTCGCGAAAGCGCACCTCGTGCTTGGCCGGGTGCACGTTCACGTCCAGGGTGGACGGATCTATGTCCAGGAACAGCGCATAGGCCGGCTGGCGGTCGCCGTGCAGCACGTCCGCGTAGGCGCTGCGTATGGCGTGGGCCACCGTGCGGTCGCGCACGAAGCGGCCATTGACGAACAGAAACTGCTTGTCGGCGCTGGGACGGGCATGCGCCGGATGGATGATCAGGCCGCGCAGCCCGATCAGCCCCTGCTCCTGCCCCACGGGCAGGCTCTGGTCCACGAAATCCTTGCCCAGGATCTCCAGCAGGCGCTGTTCCAGCGAGCCGGCGCGCCAGTGGCGCTGGGGCTTGTCATTGTGGAACAGGCGAAAGGCGATCTGCGGCTGCGCCAGCGCGATGCGTTCCAGGGCCGTGACGCAGTGGCCGTACTCGGTGCCTTCGGTGCGCAGGAACTTGCGGCGCGCAGGGATCTCGTCGAACAACTGGCGCACGTCCACGCGAGTGCCGATCTGGCCGGATGCGGGTTCGGCGCCCGGTTGGCCGGGGACGTATTCCCAGGCGTGGGCATCGTCCTGCGTGCGTGAATTCAAGGTCAGGCGCGCCACCGAGGCGATGGAGGGCAGGGCCTCGCCGCGAAAACCCATGGAGGCCACGGATTCCAGCTCGTCCAGCGTGCGTATCTTGCTGGTGGCGTGCTGCTGCAGGGCCAGCGGCAGTTCATCCCGGGGAATGCCGTGGCCGTCGTCGCTGACCGAGATGCGCCGTATGCCGCCGCCGTCCAGGCGGATCTCGATGGAGCGGGCGCCGGCGTCGATGGCGTTTTCCAGCAGCTCCTTCAAGACCGAGGCGGGGCGCTCGATGACCTCGCCGGCCGCGATTTGGCTTACAAGCAAGTCGGGGAGTGGGATAATACTGCGGCGTGATGACATGGGGCGTCTTGCCTCGCGTTTGATCGGTGTCGGGCCGGCTGCTGCGGGCCCGCGGGTTTTAAACGGTAACGGCTTATTTTACTAGCTTATTCTATGGTGTCCGTCCGGCCGTCCCAAGGTAAAACGCGCCTCCTTGGGGATGAGCCCGGACCCATGGCAATCCCTGCGGACCGCCATGCGCCTGGCGAATCGGAGCGGCAAGCCGAAGGCGCGGCGCGGTTTCTTTTTGGTGTCGAGATATGCCCGATTTATTCAGCATGATTCTCCATATTGACCAGTACCTGGGCATCTGGGTCGAGCAATATGGAGCCTGGATCTACCTTATTCTGTTCCTGATCGTATTTGGCGAGACCGGCCTTGTGGTCCTGCCTTTCCTGCCGGGCGATTCGCTCCTGTTCATCGCCGGCGCCTTCGGCGCTTCGGGCATGCTCGATCCTGTCCTGCTGGGCGGCCTGCTGATCGTGGGCGCCATCCTGGGAAATACAGTTAACTATTATGTGGGGCGTTTCATCGGTCCCAAGGTGTTCACCACGGATTCGCGCTTCCTGGATCGCAAGGCCCTGATCAAGACGCACGCCTTCTACGAAAAACACGGCGGCAAGACCATCGTGATATCCCGCTTTCTGCCCATATTCCGCACCTTCGCGCCGTTCGTGGCCGGGGTGGGCCAGATGAACGCCCTGCGTTTCCAGCTCTATAACGTCGCCGGCGCCGTCCTGTGGGTGGGCGGCCTGATCACGCTGGGTTTTTTCTTCGGCAACGTGCCTTTCATCAAGGCGCATCTGAACACCATCGTGCTGATCGGCATCAGCGCGGCCGCGGTGCCCGTGGTGGCGGGCGCGCTGTGGAAGCTGTTCAAGCGCAAGGCCAAGGGCGATGCGCCCCTGAGCTGACTTTACAGCGAAGCGCCGGGGCGGCACATGCCTGTTCCGGGCGCCGACAAAAAAACCGGCCTGGGGGCCGGTTTTTTTTGGGGGAGCGGATGTTTCAGCCGCGGCTGGCCAGGGCCGGGAACTCCGCGAAATAGCCGCGTATGCCGGTCAGCATGGCCTGGGCGATCTTGTCCTGGTGGGAGGCGCTGCGCAGCAGGCGTTCCTCTTCGGGATTGCTGATGAAAGCGGTCTCGATGAGGATGGACGGGATGTCCGGGGCCTTGAGCACGGCGAAGCCCGCGCGCTCCACATTGTTCTTGTGCAGGCGATTGATCTTGCCGATCTCGCCCAGCACGCGCGAGCCGACCTTGACCGAATCGTTGATCTGCGCCGCCGTGGACAAGTCGAGCAGGATCTGCGCCACCTGGCGGTTGTGCGAGCCCAGGTTGATGCCGCCGATCAGGTCGGCGTCGTTTTCCTTCTTGGCCAGCCAGCGGGCCGCCGAGCTGGTGGCGCCGTTCTGCGACAGGGCGTAGATGGACGAGCCGCGCGCGCTGGGCTTGATCCAGGCGTCGGCGTGGATGCTGATGAACAGGTCGGCCTTGACGCGCCGCGCCTTCTGCACGCGTACCTGCAGCGGCACGAAGAAGTCCGCGTCGCGCGTCAGGTAGGTGCGCATATTGGGCTGGGCGTCGATCAGGCGCTTCAGGCGCCGGGCGATGCTGAGCACCACGTCTTTCTCGCGCGTGCCCCCGGGGCCGATGGCGCCCGGGTCTTCGCCGCCGTGGCCGGGATCCAGCGCGATCAGCAGGGGGCGGTTGGGACTGCCGCTGGTGCTGGGCGCCGAGGGCGGCGAGGGCACGGCCACGGGCGGGGCCGGCGTGCGCGCCACCGGCGGCAGGGACTGGCCCTTGACCGTGGGCACGGGAGCGTCGGACGAATTCTGAGCCAGACTTTCCAGCACGGAGGCCAGCGGATCGTTGTCGTCCTGGATCTGCAGGGCGACCAGCGGATCCTGGGCGATGCGCGGATACAGGTCCAGCACCAGGCGGTATTTGTATTCGCCCACGGGCTTGAGGGTGAAGATCTGGGGGGCGACGGCCTGCTTCAGGTCCAGCACCAGGCGCACCACGTCGGGGCGGTTCTGGCCCACGCGCACGGAGCGTATGTAGGGATCGTTGGGGCGGACCTTGGACACCAGTTCTTCGATGGTACGGTTCATGGTCAGGCCCTGGATGTCCACCACCATGCGGTGGGGATTCTCCAGCGTGAAGTGCTCGGCCTTCAGTTCGCTGTCCATCTCCAGCGTGACGCGGGTGTATTCATCGGCGGGCCAGGTGCGGACGGCGACGATCGTGCTGGCCTTGGCCAGGCGCGGGATCACGGGCAGCAGGAACAGGGTGGTGGCCGTGGCGACGAATCGGCGACGAGCCTTGCCGGGGGCGCCTACTTCTGCTGGCTGGGGGCGAGTGTCGTAATCCATAGCGTTCCTTTGGCGCTGTGTGCATCCAGGGTGGCCAGACGACCGTCGCCACAGTAATCCAGGTGTAAATCCAGGTCGGGCGGGGGCAGTAAATTCCCTGCTTTTTCAGGCCATTCGATCAGCACGACCGCATTGTCTTGCAAAATATCACGAAAACCAGCATCCACCCATTCTCGTGAATCGCTAAATCTATAGAAATCAAGGTGATAGAAGTATAAGCTAGAAACTTTATAACTTTCAAGCAGAGCGTAGCTGGGGCTCTTGATCCGGCCGGCGACGCCGCAGGCGCGCAACAGCGCCCGCACGAAGTGCGTCTTGCCCGCGCCCAGGTCCCCGTGCAGGTGGATGCGCCCGCCGGGGCCCATGCCCGGCGCCTGCCCGGTCAGCAGCGGCGCGAAGCGTTCCGCCAGACGGGTGGTGGCTTCCTCGTCCGGCAGGGTCAGCGTCAGGGTGTCATGTGTCATGGCGTTCAGCCGGCGATGGCCAGCCAGAATGGAATGGTGAAGCCGGCTAGTATAGTGCCGATCGACATGGTCAGTGCGACCAGCCGGCTGTCCCCGCCCATGCGCGCCGCCAGCACGTGCGCCGAGGAGGCTGTGGGCAGGGCGGCGAAGACCAGCAGCATCTGGCGCTCCACGGGGCTCATCTGCAGCAGCCAGCCGGACAGCAGGGCCACGAGCGGCAGGGCCATCAGCTTGACGACGGCCATCCAGCCGATCAGCGGCCCGGCCTGCCGGGCGCCTTGCACCGACAGGGTCGCGCCCACGCACAGCAGGCCCACGCCCAGGGCGCAGGCGCCCAGGCGGCTCAGCGCCACCTCCACCGGACCGGACAGGGGCAGGCCCAGCAGGTTCCAGGCCAGGGCCAGCAGCGTGGCCAGGATCAGGGGATTTTTCAGCAGCTCGACCCAGATGCGCCCTTGCTGGCCGCGCGCCAGCACGGTCACGGCCACCATATTGGCCATGGGCACCGAAAAGCCCACCAGCAATGCCATGACGGTCACGCCCGAAGAGCCGGCGATGGCGCTGGCCAGCGACATGCCCAGGTAGGTGTTGAAGCGGAAGGCGCACTGCGTGACCGAGGCGTGCCGGCGCAGGTCGGGCTTCAGGACCGGCAGGGCCAGCCAGGCCAGCGCCGTTCCGGCGGCGATCAGGGCGGCGGCGGCCAGCAGCAGCGTCCACGCTTCGGACAGACTCAGGGGCGTGCGCGTGATGGAGTGGAACAAAAGGGCGGGAAAGAGCACGTAGTACACCAGCTTTTCCGCTCCCTGGAAAAACTCGACGCTGAAGCGGAAACGATGCAGGAGCAAGGCTCCCAGGGCGATCAGCAGGAAGTCGGGCAGGATCAGCGAGAAAATGGCGGGCATGGCGCAAGTGATATCGGCGGGCGTGCAGGCCTGTCCTGCATCAATAGGTTTTGCATTATTTGACTACGCTTTCGATCAGCTGCGCTACTATTGATGAGCACCCCTTACCCAGGGGGAGGTACCAAAAAGAAGCTTTCTCAGGAGAGACACCCTATGACATCTACGCTCCATCGACGCTTTGCGCTCTTATCCCTTTGTGCAGGGCTGGCCGCAGTCGGATTCAGCCAGTCGGCCCGGGCGGCCGAAGACTACCCCAAGCAGGCCATCCGGGTCATCGTGCCGTTCGCGCCCGGCGGCTCCACCGATATCGTGACGCGCATCGTCACCAAGGGCATGAGCGAGGTTCTGGGCCAGTCCATGGTGGTGGAGAACAAAGGCGGCGCCGGCGGCGCCATTGGAGCGGCCGAGGCGGCGCGCGCCAAGCCCGACGGCTACACGCTGTCCATCGCCACCATTTCGACGCTGGCCGTCAACCCGGCCTGCCGCCCCAACGACCTGCCCTACGATCCCTTGAACGATTTCGTGCCGGTGACGAATTTCGCCAACCTGCCCAACGTGATCGAGGTCAATCCCAAGTTCCCGGCGCAGAACTTCAAGGAGTTCGTGCAGCAGCTCAAGGAAAATCCCGGCAAGTATTCCTACGGCAGTTCGGGCACCTGCTCGGTGCTGCACCTGTTCGGCGAGGCCTTCAAGCTGGCCACGGGCACCGACATCGTGCACGTTCCCTATCGCGGCGCGGGCCCGGCCGTGGCCGACGCGGTAGGCGGCCAGATCAACGCCATGTTCGACAACCTGCCTTCGTCCATGGGCCAGATCCAGTCCGGCAACCTGCGCGCCCTGGCGATCGCCTGGCCCGAGCGCCTGGCCGCCCTGAAGGACGTGCCCACGCTGGCCGAGGAAGGCTATCCGCAGCTGAACAGTCCCGCCTGGTACGGCCTGCTGGCCCCCAAGGGCACTCCGCCCGAGATCGTGGCCAAGCTGCATGACGCCGCCGTGCAGGCGCTCAAGTCCCCCGAGATCATTGCCGCCCTGGAAAAACAGGGCGCCACGCCATCGGGCAACACGCCCGAGGAGTTCGCCAAGGAGATCAAGGAGCAGTACGACTGGGCGCACGACGTGGTCAAGAAAGGCAACATCAAGCTGGAATAAGGCCCGCGGCTCTTGCTGCAACAAAAAACCGGCCCTTCGGGGCCGGTTTTTTTTGCCTTAGCAGCGGGAATCAGACCCGGTTGGCCTGCATCACCGTCAGGGCCGTCATGTTGACGATGCGGCGCACGGTGGAGCTGTAGGTCAGGATGTGCACGGGCGCGTTGGCGCCCAGCAGGAAGGGGCCGATGGCCACGTTGCTCCCGGCCGCCGTCTTGAGCAGGTTGTAGCTGATATTGCCCGAGTCCACGTTCGGGCAGACCAGCAGGTTGGCTGCTCCCTTGAGGGTGGACGTGGGCAGCGTGCGGTTGCGCAGGGCTTCGTCCAGGGCGCAGTCGGCATGCATTTCGCCGTCCACTTCCAGGTCGGGGGCGTTCTCGTGCACCAGTTCCAGGGCGCGGCGCATCTTGGGACCGGAGGAGGAGGCGTCCGAGCCGAAATTCGAGCGCGACAGCAGGGCCACCTTGGGCTCCAGGTTCAGCGAGCTCAGGGCCTTGGCGGCTTCCACGGTGTATTCGGCGATCTGTTCGGCGCTGGGATCGTCGTTGACGTGGGTGTCGGTCAGGGCCACGGTGCGCTCGCCCAGCAACAGGATATTCATGGCGGCATAGACGCTGGAGCCGGGCTTGCGGCCGATCATCTCGTCGATGTAGCGCAGGTGGGCGTGGTAAGAACCTATGGTGCCGCAGATCATGCCGTCGGCATCGCCCAGGTGCACCATGGTCGCGCCGATCAGCGTCAGGCGGCGGCGCATCTCCACGCGGGCCATTTCCTTGCTGATGCCGCGGCGGCACATTTTTTCCCAGTACGTGGTCCAGTACTGGTGGAAGCGGTCGTCGGACTCGGGGTTGGTGACTTCCACGTCCACGCCCAGGCGCAGGCGCAGGCCGAACTTCTTGATGCGCGACAGCAGCACGGCGGGCCGGCCCACCAGAATGGGGTGCGCCAGCTTCTCGTCCACGATGACCTGCACGGCGCGCAGCACGCGCTCCTCTTCGCCTTCGGTGAAGACGATGCGCGCCTTGCCGCCTTCGCGCACCAACTGCTTGGCCACGGCGAACACCGGCTTCATGAAGGCGCCCGAATGGTAGACGAACTGCTGCAGCTTGGCGATGTAGCCGTCCAGGTCCGACAGCGGACGGGTGGCGACGCCGTCCTGCATGGCGGCCTGGGCCACGGCCGGCGCAATGCGCACGATCAGGCGGGGATCGAAAGGCTTGGGAATCAGGTAATCGGGGCCGAAGCTCAGGCCATAGCCGCCATAGGCGGCAGCCACGGTCTCGTCCTGCTCTTCTTCGGCCAGCGCGGCGATGGCGTGCACGGCGGCCTTTTCCATGCCGCGGGTGATGGTGGTGGCGCCCACATCCAGCGCCCCGCGGAAGATGTAGGGAAAGCACAGCACATTGTTGACCTGGTTCGGGAAGTCCGAACGGCCGGTGGCCATGATGACGTCCTCGCGCGCGGCGCGGGCGGCCTCGGGCAGGATCTCGGGCGTGGGGTTGGCCAGGGCCATCACGAAGGGGCGGTCGGCCATTTTCTTGAGCATCTCGGGCTTGAGCACGCCGCCGGCCGACAGGCCCAGGAACACGTCCGCGCCGTCGATCACGTCATTGAGGGTACGAGCCTCGGTCTGCTTGGCAAAGCGAGCCAGCTCGGGCACCTGATGACCGGGACGGCCCGCGTAGACCACGCCGTCGATGTCCGTGACCCAGACGTTTTCCTCGGGCAGGCCCATGTCCACCATCAGGTCCAGGCAGGCCAGGGCGGCCGCGCCGGCGCCGGAAGTCACGACCTTGATCTTCTTGATGTCCTTGCCCACGACCTTCAGGCCGTTCATGAAGGCGGCCGTCACGCAGATGGCCGTGCCGTGCTGGTCGTCGTGGAAGACCGGGATGTTCATGCGCTCGCGCAGCTTGCGCTCGACTTCGAAGCACTCGGGCGCCTTGATGTCTTCCAGGTTGATGCCCCCGAAGGTAGGCTCCAGCCCGGCGATGATGTCCACCAGCTTGTCCGGATCGGTTTCGTTGATCTCGATGTCGAACACGTCCAGGCCGGCGAATTTCTTGAACAGCACGGCCTTGCCTTCCATGACGGGCTTGGAGGCCAGCGCGCCGATATTGCCCAGGCCCAGCACGGCGGTGCCGTTGGAGATCACGCCCACCAGATTGCCGCGGCCGGTGAAACGGAACACGTTCTGCGGATCGGAGACGATTTCCTCGCAGGCGGCCGCCACCCCGGGCGAATAGGCCAGGCCCAGGTCGCGCTGGCTGACCAGCGGCTTGGTCGCGGCAATGGTGACTTTGCCGGGAATGGGGAACTCGTGATAATCCAGGGCGGCCTGTCGGTCTACCGTCGTGCTCATGTCATCCTCTTTTGCAAGCTGCCGGCCAGCTGGCCGGCAAGAAACCGGTTGTCGGGCGCCGGCGCGGGCCGGCTGTAGTCATGGAGCCAGTGTAGATAAACCTTCGGGGAGCGATATTCGGGTTTATTATTACCCTATTAGCAATTGCTTATGGATGTGTATGGACTTGCCCGATTCCACGGACATGGTGCATCGGCTGCTCAGCCGCCTGAAGCTGCGCCACCTGGCCCTGCTGCTTCATATCGACAGGCTGGGATCCTTGACCAAGGTGGCCGAGCACATGGCCACCAGCCAGCCGGCCGTGACGCAGGCTTTGGCGGAGGCCGAACAGGTCTTCGGCACGCCCTTGTTCCTGCGCTCCTCGCGCGGCATGGCGGCCACGCCCCAGGGGCGGATCGTGTTGTCTCGTGCACGCGCCATGCTGCAGGACCTGGAGCTGCTCAGCCTGGACCTGCAGGCGCACGCGGCGGGGCGGCAAGCCCATCTGCGGCTGGGAGTCATACCCCTGGTGTCGGGCAAGCTGATCTCCAGCGCCATTCACGACACGCGCCCGCAGGGGCAGACTGTATCCGTCAGCGTATCCGAAGGCCTGACCGAAGACCTGCTGGAACAATTGCTGGATCACTCCCTGGATTGCGTGGTGGCGCGCACCTCGCCCGGCCTGAACATGAAAGGCGTGCGTCACGAAGCCTTGTACTCGCAGCATCCGCGCCTGATCGCCAGCCGGGAACTGGCCGGGCGCCTGGGCCGGCGCAGGCTGGACTGGGCGCAGCTGCAGGATCTGGACTGGATCCTGGGGCCGCGCCGTACGCCCATGCGCCGCCAGGTGGCCGACCTGTTCCTGAAGGCCGGCCTGCTGGAGCCGGTGCCCAGCGTGGAGACCGCCTCGCCCAAGCTTATCGGCGAGCTGATCGCCAACAATCCGCGCGCCGTGTCCGTGGTGCCCACGGAGATCGCCGAGGAGCTGGTGCGCGTGTCGGGCGTGGCCATCGTGCCTTATTCCTTCGAATGGACGCTGTCGCCCATTGCCCTGTTCACGCGGGTGGCCGGGCCGCATCGGCCGGTGGACGTCCTGTTCGGCCAGGCGCTCAAGCGCCTGTGCACGGACAAGACCGTGCCGCTGGAGCGCGGCGCGTTCTTCTATTGAGCCGTCTGGGCGGCGGGTGAGTAGGTGAGCGCCACGCGGCGCGACTGGGTCAGGTACAGGGACCAGACCACGGCATGGACCAGATGGTGCATCAGGCCCTGCTGGTGGGATTGCAGGGCGTAGGCCTGTGCATCGTGCTGGCTCCACAGCATCATGCTGGCCAGGTAATAGCCGGGTCCGGCCAGCCACAGCACGGCCAGCGCCCACCAGACCGTGCGTTTGTCGTAGAAGCGGCGCAACGCCACGATGGCGCTGAAGAACAGCAGCCCGGCCGCCCATGCCAGGGGGATCTGGCCGGGCCCGAAGGGACCGTTCTCGTAGGCGTTGCCCACGGTGGTCAGCGCGGACAAGACCAGGCTCAGCGACAGGGCGATCAGCCACCCGCCGTAACCGCCGGGACGGCCTGAGGCGGCGAAACGACGATCCGGCAGGCAAAAGCCCAGTACGACGAAGACCAGCACCAGCAGGGGCAGGGCGTTGGCGAGAAAATCATTCATGACGTGATCCAGGACGAAAAAGCCCCCCATGTGAGCGGCCGCCTGGCACTGTAACCCAAGGAGCAAGCCTCATACATCTACGGATCCTTATAGGCGGCATGGGCCAAGTCATTGAACAGCGGAAGGCAAGCAGTTACGCAAAGGATTCATCGATGGAAAAGCACCCTTTTACAAGGCCTGCAATAGACCGGCGTGTGATCCAACTTCGGGCCATGAACACAGTCGTGTGGTTCCAGAACGGCCCACCGTGCCGGCTGCTTCACAGGCGTGCGCACCGCTCTTTTGCATCCGAGACTTTCGCCGCTCCGGTCTAGCTGATACACTTTGCGCCTGCTTTACGCAAGCGCGCCACGTCGATCGAGTCCGCGGCGCCATCGCGGGCCCATAGTTAAATGGATATAACTTTCCCCTCCTAAGGGAAGATTGCAGGTTCGATTCCTGCTGGGCCCGCCATCCACACCCCTCCCATGTTCTTGTAAGACCCCGAAAATCCGCTGAAACCGAAGGATTGAGCGCGTTTTCACCCACGTCGATCTACACGAAGACACGGTTCACCACGCGGTATGGGTTGGCATTCTCGTTGGTATCGTTTCGCTGGTCTGGCAGGATGCCGACAAATACCCTGACAGATTCTCAATGCCGTGCCGCTCAGGCCACGGACAAGCCCCAGAAGCTTCTTGACGGCCATGGTCGGCATCTTTGGTCCTCCCGCAAGAAGGCGAGTGCGGCCTATGGCCTATCGGTTCGGTGACAAACAAGGCCACATCCTTCGGCGGAGATGAGCGTTGAAGCGTTTCAGCCGGAGGTGCGGAGAGACAACTTAACGTCAGGCTGAGAAAGCTTTCCTGCTGTAAGCCAGCGGCGTACTGCTTCCGACGAAACGTCCAGGATCTGTTGCAGGTTCTTATGTATCACCAGAAAGGTCTGGCTTACGGGTGTTGGGATTGTCGTGTCTGATTCGGTAAGGGCAGGTTCCAGGCTTTTGCTGTCACGAACAGCATGTTCTTGATCTTTTGTTCCATTTTCTCGTTTTAGAAGCCCGCTGCAGGGGCCACGTATTTCAGGATTGCGGCGCTTGATCCGACCAGAGCGGCGGCGCATATGCACCATGTCCAGGGGATTTCATGATCTGGGCGGAGGTCTGCCCAGCCCAAGCGCCGTGCGAACAGGGGGCGGATAAAGCGTATCCAGAGCTTGTCCAGAAAAATTCCCGTTGTGACGACTCCGGCCCACATGAATAGATCGGTCAGTGCTGTCATCGCGGAGAAACTCCTTGCTAGGTTATGGGAGACGTTGATTATCGGTAAACCGATTAACCAAGTCAATCGGTTTACCGATAATTCATTTGTAACAATAAGTCACCGTATTAATTTTGACTCAGCTATCGGTAGACCGAACGGAGTCTTTGGGGGAAGAAGCGCGGCGCGCAAGGCAGCTCCTGAGTTCATGCACTCGGGACAGAGTCGCTCGAGCAAGCACCCCGAGGTCCGCAAGTTGGAGGACGTCGTCCAGCGCATTCAGGTAGGCACCGGCTGGATGAGGTAAGTCAGGTGGCTTTGCTTGTCGTTGTTTTTCGGCCTTGCTCATTAGTTCAACCCTAAATAGCTTCACACGTCATAACTTGTCATTTTGATGTCCGCTGGGTTTTAGAGTTTGAGTTAAAGGCGGCGGGACAAAATGCTGTTTATTTGTACAGTATAATAGCTAGGTGCAAAACTCAAGCCAAAAAAAAGCGCCTGCTTGAGCAGGCGCATGAAAGGATTATGTATTTTCCCTACTTGGGTATTTGTTCGGTTACTAGGACCTTTGCGTTTTCGATCAGTGCCGCCGCCCCATCGCTGAGCCATTCAGGCTTGGATTCGGGGGCTAATAGATAGTCGATCAGAGCGCGTCCCGCTTCATCCAGGGCCAGGTAGCGTTCCCACAACTTTGCTGCGCGCTCGTCATCAAAAAGCTCGACTGCGGAAGCGTCCCGCGGCCCTTTCCCTTCGGCCAGCCAGCGGGCATTGACCTTGTACAGGAAGGCGAGCTTCGTCGTGAACCCCGAGGTAGGGTACTCGTCGTTCTCGAGCTCCGATAGTAAAGGTTGGGACATGCCTACCCGCTGAGCCACCTCTTTCTGACTCAGCTTCAGCCGTTTACGGGTTTCACGCAGCCGTTCGCCAAAAGTATTCATATCGGTATTCTGATAGCATTGACAATCGGTTTGCCGATAGGCATTATTATTGGAAAACCGATAAATATCGTCATGAACTGGAAGAACATCATCAATGACCTTGTCGCCTCCGGTTTCACACAGGCTGAGATCGCCCGCATGGCCGGGGTGACCCAACCGACCATCGCCGGCTTGCTGTCTGGCGGGCAAAGAGACATGAGGTGGTCCAACGGGCATCGCCTCCTGGTCTTTCATGCAAAGCAGATGGGGTTGGCTTCACGCCGCACCGCGCAAGGCGAACTGCTGGCAATGCGTCCGGGCAGGCGGCTTAGCGACAGTCCTGTCCGGTAGCCGGGCCGCCGGGAATGGTTTCATTATCCGTCCCGCTTTGTATTTGCCCAATCCGTATGTTCAGCACTGGATTTCTACGCATGGGTTGCTCGCTTCCATCAAAGCGAGTGGTGGTGAACGGGTGACAGCGAGCGTGTGTGCTGGACCTGGCATTTCAAACAGAGGGCATGAGCCATGTGGGCCTCGAATGCAGAGTGAAAGGAGTAGAAATGAGCAGGATGCCTTGGTTCCGTATGTACACGGATTTTCTGGTGGACCACAAGTTGATCGGCCTGGCTTTTGAGGACCAGCGGCACTTCATTGGCGTCCTGGCCTTGAAGTCTGACGGCGCTCTGGACATCGAGTGTGAGCCAGACTTGCTCGATCGTATCGTGGCTCAACGGCTGTGGATCGATCACGCCATCATTCGCGATGTGAAGAAGCGTCTGGTCGCCGCCGGCTTGATTGATGCCCGTTGGCAACCGTTGGGATGGAACAAGCGGCAGATGCGTAGTGATGGTGATCCGACCGCGGCTGAACGGAAACGCCGGCAAAGGGCGAAAGAGCAGGGAATGGCGGCACGGGACACGGTAGCCGCGACGGAGTCGGCGGGCATTGCCGTGACCGAGGTCACGCCGGTCACGCCAAGGTCACGTGTGACTTTTCCTGCGGTCACGGGCCTAGATGAAGATGCAGAGCCAGAGTCAGAAGCAGATTCAGAAAAGATGAAGGGAGAACTGGTGATGGATGGCGTCGATTTTGCGGCTTGGCCCGAAACACCCTCGGCGGCTGTCTGGGGGGATTACCTCAAACACCGCCGGGAGCTGAAGGCGGCCATGACCCAGACGGCGGTCAATCGTCTTGGAGCGGAAGTGCGGCGAGCGCAAAGCCTGGGATATTCAGCGGACGATTTCCTGGCGGAATGCATGTTGAGGGGCTGGCGGGGCGGGAAAGCGGAATGGCTGAGCCGGGATCAGCATCTGCGAACTGTACCGCCTGAATCCAAAGGCAAGGCGGCATCAAGTCGTCAGGAAGCCCTGGAGTTTCGCAACCGTGAGGTCGCCCGTTTGGCCGCTTTGGAGAAATGACATGCACGACGCTGAAAAACAGGCTTTCTTTGTGTTGATGGCGGACGTCTACGCTTTCTATCGCCAGGATCTCTCACGATTTGCCCTGAACGTCTGGTGGCAGGCGATGAAGACGTTTGACGGCGCAGCCGTCCGGATGGCGTTTGACAGACATTGCGTCAATCCCGACAACGGCCAGTTCCTGCCCAAGCCCTCGGACATCGTCAGGCTGTTGCAAGGTTCTACTCAAGATAGCGCTTTAGCAGCGTGGGCCAAAGTGGATAGGGTGATGCGCACCGTAGGAAGCTATCGCAGCGTGTTGTTTGACGATCCCATTATCTTGGCAGTCGTGCAGGACATGGGAGGCTGGGTGGCTCTGGGCATGAAAACCGAGGCGGAGTGGCCTTTTGTTGCCAGGGAGTTTGAAAACCGCTACCGCGGCTATGCCTTGCAGCCCCAGTTCTCGTATCCGCGTTGGCTGGTGGGAGCGGCCGAGCTGCATAACGCCCAGGCTGGCCAGGCGGTTGAACCGCCATTGCTGGTCGGGGACGCGGACAAAGCGCGAGCTTTGCTTTCTGGCGCTTGCGCAGGTCCGCAGATCGTGATCAAGCCTTTGGGCAAGAGCGAGCTGAACGACGCGCTGAGTGCGGCATCAGTGAATGGAGGGGCTGGCGGAACAGATGCTGGGGGGAGGGCAAGTCAATGAAGAGCATGGCGGCAAATGGAGGTGTGCAGTGGAAAAGTTGACGGGGGATGATCTGCTCTGGAACTGGGCAAGGTGGTGCTGGTCGGGAGACACCGTAGGAAATATGGAGCCTTACATCCGGGAAGATGAGGATTTCCGTCCTATTCATATGGGGCATGCGCTCGCAGTGGACGCTTTGTATCAGCGACTGCCACGAACCCAGGCCATGGCGGTACAGGCGGAGTACACGCGCAAAAATACCTGGTTTGGTCAGAACACGGCCATGGAGCGACGGGTATTGGCGCGTCGCTGGATACAGAAGGCGACCGGAGAGGTGGTGCAAGACGAGGACTATCTGCGTTTTGTCGAGGAGTTCAGAGCCAAAGTGGAAGTGGAGGTTTGGGTATGAAGTACGCGTCCGAGGTTATCGAGTTATTGGCGGCTTATCCTGGGCGGGAGTTTCGGATGATTCACATCGTGCGTTATGTAGCCAATGGGCAGCCTGTTTGCGCTCAGGAGCGAGACAGGTTGCGCAAAGGCGTCAAGCGGGTCTTGGAGAGCCTTGCCGAGTCAGGCCAGGTCAAGATGATACATGCGGAAAAAAAAGGAGCATTTTCAAAATACCAGTGGAAAGTGGGACATGAACACTTTGAAAACTGGGAAGGCAAGTGAGACAATTCGTGTAGGGAGCTTGCGCCCTGAAGAAATAGCCTCGTTTTTACGGGGCTTTTTTTTATAGCAAGAAAATATGCTGAAAATAATCGATCAGTTAACACTAAAAACTTGATCTGATGATTTTCGCGTTTTTGGAAAAGATGTCGTTTTAATCAATGGACCGCCGCAGGCGGTCTTTTTTTTTTGGAGGCTCATATGAGCAGCAAAGTTGTACTGGTGCAAGGCACCAAAATGAATATTTCCACTCAAGAGGCGACAAGCACCGACAAGACCGGCCTGACCATGGCCGAGCTCAACTGCACCACCCGCCAGATCCAATGGCAGGGCGGTCAAGCAACGGAGAACGATGTCACTACCATCTGCAGTACGGCCAAAGAGTTCCGATTGGGGCTGAGCGACGCTGGCACGCTGAGCGTGACCGGCTTCTGGAAATCGGATGATCCTGCTCAGACCGTCATCAAAACGGCTGACAAGGACAAGAAGCCACGTTTGATTGAAATCGAATTTGAAGACAAATCGAAATTCGCATGCCTGGCACTGGTTCAGCAGCGCTCGTGGGATGCGAACGTCGATGGTGTTATTGCTTCCACGTTCAATTTCCGTCTGACTGGCGAACCCGTGGAGACGGCTGCTCCTGTTGCTCCTTAAATAGGGGTTAAGCACAAGGCGGCTGGTCAAGGCTTGATCAGCCGCCGGCGCGCCTGTCGTATTCATTGAATGGCTGCACTACCAATCAGTCAGCCGGATTTACTAAGGATTTGAAATGCAAGCAATCTACTCTCTGTCCGACATCAATACCCGCGCTATTGCGGATCGAGGCTTCGAGATCGAACTGGAATACCCCGTCGGCCACGGCTTGGGCATCTTTTTGACGGTTTTGGGTGAGCATTCCGACATTGTTGAACAGTATGAGATCGAGCGGGCTGACCGCCGAGCTCAAGAGCAACTGGCCTCGGCCAAGACCGGTGAGGTCAAAGTTCGGACTGTCAAAGAGGTGTTGCAGAACAATCGCGAATCCGCAGCGCATCGGGTAATTGCATGGCGCGGCATCAAGGAGGAGTTCAGTACGGAACTGCTGCAAGGCTTTCTGCAGAACAACCCTGATTTCGTGGATCAGATTCTGGAAGCTTCGCGGGACCGCGCAAATTTTATGTTGGCCTGAGCGACGACACGCTTGCCTTCGCCAGGCATCAGTTCGGCTTGATGCGCCTGCATCAGCAGACAGGAAAGCCGCTCAGGCAGCTTTACGAGGATGTGGAACGTCAGACAGGGATCCGGCCGGTTCAGCTCGATGGTCCGTCCCTGCCCGAGGCGGCCTACCGCGTGTGGGGCTATTTTCAGGATCTGACGGCTAAGCGGCGCTGGCAGATGAGTTCGGGCGGCGCCGTTCCTGACCCGATTAGCTATCAGGAAATACATGCGTATTTTTGTCTTGCGAGGACACAGGCGCCCGCTTGGCAGATTCGTTTGATTTCTGAACTGGACAATGTGTTCCGGGCCACGTTGATGGATTCCGGTCAGGTATCCGAGACCGGGACGGCGTCTGGCTTGGGGCAGGCCATGCGCGCCTCATGATGTTGTTCTCATTGAGAAGGAGTAGATATGAAGCGAAACAAGGAATTGGTTCGCCAGATTTTACTGGCGATCGAAAATCTGCCTGACAACAGTTATATCAGCCAAGAGGATTTTCCTCAGTTTGATCCGGATCTGGTCGCCCATCATCTTTTCATGCTGATGGAGGTGGGCTATGTAAAAGCGATCAGTTCAATGCGTGTGAATGGTCAACGAGACTGTAAGGTGAATGAATTGACATGGGAAGGACATGACTATCTGGACGAAATTCGAGCCTAGAGTCTATGGACCTTGATTAATGGGTTGGCTGGAGGAAATGGCCTTGCCATGCAGGGCTGATTGTCAAGATGCCTTCTGTCAATAAGATCCTGCCGGTGGGCAGGATTTTTTTTGAGTGAAATATTATGTTGAGTATTGCAAGCCTACAAATTGAACTTGACAGTCGTCGAGCTAAAGAGGCAAAGAAGGCGATGGACGAGTTCTCGCAAAGCGCCGATAACGCTAAGCGGGCAGTGGAAGCCTTGTCGTCCTCCAATCAGGAAGCGTTGATTCGCTACCGGCAACTGGGCGACGCCGCGTCTCAGCGTCAGCAAGCGCTGCAGGCCGAGGCGCAGGCGCATGCCACGGTAGCTGCGGCGGAGCAGAGCGCAACCAAGGCTGTCCACGGCCGAGGCCAAGCATTGGATGTGGTTGCCAGCGCAAGTGGTAGGAGCCGAGCTGACCTTGATAAATGGCGGAGCCAAGCAGACATGATGGCCAGCGGCCTTGCGCATGCAGCCGTTACAGAGCAGACATTAGCCCAAGCTTTTCAAAAAGGGAAATTGGATGCGGCTTTGTACACGGATGCGATCTTTGCTCTTAATACTCAAAGCCAGCAGTTGGACGTTCAAAAAGTCCAGCAGTTTTCACAGGCGATGGGAAAAGCTGTGGCCGTTGCTAAACGACTTACTGAAACGCCTGAAACAGAGCGTCAGGATTCTTCTTGGTGGGACGATGTTAGTAAAGCGGTTGAAGTTGTAGACACTATAGAGACTATAGGAAGTATAGGGGCGGGGATAATTGCTGCCGGACCTGTAGCCATGGTGGGAGCAGGTGTAGCGGCGACTGTTGGCACTGCCGGTTTTGCATACTATCAAGGCGCAAAAGAATTTGATCGATATAACGAGGCGCTTACTGTTTCAGGAAATCCAGCAAAGATCACCAACTATCAGTTAGCGGAGATGGCAAATAATGTGAAAGCCGTCGTAGGAACGACTTTTCAGGCGACAGAGGCTCTGGTTTTATTAACAGAGTCCGGGATGAAATCGAGTCAGAACTTTGAATTGATGGCTCAAGCGGCTATTGGTATGTCGGTGGCTACCGGAAAGAGTATTAAAAAAACTATTGACGAGTTCGCTCTGATTGAGAAAGACCCGATTCGAGCCATAGAATTTTTTCAAAATAAGTATGGGATGCTGAATGGTGAGATTGAAGAAAATATTAGAATATTGATGGCGCAAGGAAAGGTAAGAGAGGCAATAGATGTTTTGGAAAAAAAATCGGCGAATGAGTTTTTTCAAAGATCGGAAAGAATAAAAAATAGCTGGTCGGGGGTAGAAAAAGCTTTAAATTCGGTGACGAACACTTTTATGAGGACTTGGGATGCGGCGCGTGGTATCGGAAGAAACGATGAGTTTGTGGGATTGGATGAAAAAATAAAGGAAGTAAAAGAGAGGATAAATGCTAATGAAGAACTTATAAATAAAATAAACAATGATAAAAGCCTGATGGATTCGACTAAGAAATCTGGAATAAAGTTTGCGCTGCAGGAAAAAGAAAAATATGAAAATGAGCTGAAAGGTTATATAGCACGTAAAGTTATGCTTGATCAGCACTCTCTTTGGGCTAAATATGGAGGTGGGCCACCTGGAACTGGATCAGAGTCGGAGGTTGGAGAGAGCAGGGGTATAGGGTCTGGCATGGGGGCGAAAGAAAGAATAGAAAGGAAGGGTCGTAAAAACAGTATTTCAAGTGAAATGCTTTGTAAAAACTATTGCTGTGGAAATTTAGGAGAAGAAATTAGTAGAAAAAATTATGATATTTTTGATGATAAAGTAAAGGGGGGAGATAGGAGTGGGGTTGTGGATGATGTTGAAAAAGAAAGAAATGAGCTTGGTTACTTAAAAATTAGCGAAGATATGATTTATGGTGGGGGTAGGCAATATAAAGACTGGTGGGAAGAGGTCGGTGATGGGTTGACGGACTATTCTCAAAATACGGGAGATATGTTTGAGAGGTTGAATAAGACCGTGATTGGCGTGTTCGATAGTATGGGTCAATCGTTAAGCAAGTTTGTCATGACAGGCAAGCTGGAGTTCAAAGGCCTGGCAGACAGCATCATCGAAAACCTGGTTCAGATAGCGATACAGCAATCTATTGTTGGTCCTTTGGCTGGTCTATTTGGTGGCCTGTTCGGTGGGGGAAGCGGCAATTTGACTGGGGCGAGCCTTGTCGGAGCTACATGGGGGCCGCTTTTGCCTTTATCGAGCGGTGGGTATACAGGAGACGGCGGGCGCTATGAACCAGCCGGCATCGTCCACCGTGGCGAGGGTGTTCTGAACCAGGACGAGATCCGGGCTATTGGCGGTGAAGCGGGCTTTAATGCCTTGCGCCGCGCGATTCGAGGTCCGCGCCACTCTATGGGCGGGATGGCGGGAGCTCCTGCTTTGCCTCCGGCGATTTCCGGCGGAGCGGGTCAGGCTCCCGTCCAGGTCAATATTGAAATCAATGGTTCGGATCAGCAGATTCAAACCCAATCTTCGGACGGGCTGGAGTCCTTCGCGAAGCTGATGGGCGAAATTGCCCGGTCCGAGTATCAGAAGCTGCAGCTGCGGTCCTATCAGGGCGGCGGCATGGCGTGGCAGGCGCAACAAGGAGCATTCAGATAATGGCTTATCAAGAGTTCAAATGGAATCCTCGAGTGGATCCAGAAGGCAGCAGCACATTCCGGGTGCGTGCCGCCCAGTTTGGAGACGGTTATAAGCAGGTGGTTGGGGACGGCATCAACAACGAGTCTCGTACGTGGCCTCTGACGTTTACCGGTGCGGAACACGAGATTCGGCCGATCCGGGATTTTTTGCGAGCACATCAGGGCTTCAGACCATTCGAATGGACCCCTCCCATGGATACCAAGGGTTTGTTCGAAGTGTCTGAGTTCACGGTGAGACCACATGGGGGAGGCATTTACAGCCTCTTTGCCACCTTTGTGCAACGCTTCGCACCTTGATGACTAAAACCGCCTCATGGCGGTTTTTTTTTGGGAGTTTTCAATGATTCTTTCTGATGTTCAAAAACTGACGCCCGGCAACCTGGTGACGATGTGGGAGCTGGATTGCGCCGCGCTTGGCGGAGATGTCGAGCGCTATCACAACCACAACGATGGCGTGATTGTCTGGCAGGGCAAGGAATACCTGCCTTGGGCGATCGAGGGGCGAGACTTCGAGCGTACCGGCGATGGACAGCAGCCTCAGCCGGCGTTGATGGTGGGCAATATTGGCCGGGATCAGAATGGCCAAGCTATCACCGGCGTGGTATCGGCCTTGTGTCTGGCGCTGAACGACCTCAAGGGAGCGACTGTGATCCGGCGGCGTACATTTGCCAAGTACCTTGATGCTGTCAATTTTCCGGATGGAAATCCCTCGGCCAGTCCCACGGAACATTTGCCCGACGAAAAATGGATCATCAGCCAGAAAAGCGCGGAGACGCCTGAAGCGGTCGAATTCACCTTGGCTTCGCCTTTGCAGTTCGATGGCATTCAACTCCCCAGCCGGCAGGTCATTGCCAATATATGCGGCTGGCTGACCAAGGCGGGACCTGAAGGGGGCTACCGCGGCGCGTGGTGCGGTTATACAGGTTCGGCCATGTTCGATAGAAATGGCGCGCCTGTCAGTGACCCGTCCCTGGATAAGTGTGGGGGCTTGCTGTCCGACTGCAAGAAGCGCTTTGGCGAGTGGCAGCCTTTGCCTTTTGGCGGATTCTCGTCGGCGGACCGGATCCGATGATGCGCACGGCCGTCAAGAACGCGATCGAGCGCCATGCTCTTGCGGAGTATCCACGCGAAGCCTGCGGCTTGATCGTTGCGGTAGGTGACAAGCAGCAGTATGTGCCTTGCCGTAACGGCGCCGAGCACGGACGCGACTTTCAGTTGTCCGCGGCGGACTATGCTGCTGCGGAGGACCTGGGAGTCATTCTGGCAGTAGTGCATTCGCATATCGATCAGGATGCGCAGCCATCGCAAGCCGATCGAGTGTCTTGCGAGGCGACGGGGCTGCCTTGGCACATCGTCAGCGTTAAGCGGGATGCCGGGGTTGAAAGGCCCAGCATAGGCGAGTGGTTTTCTTTTGCGCCCTCCGGTTACCAGGCGCCGCTGGTGGGACGCGCCTTTCACCACGGCAGCCTGGATTGTTATGGCCTTATCCGGGATTTCTATAGCCGGGAACTTGGAATCACCCTGATGGATTTTGAGCGGCCGGATGACTGGTGGGCCAAGCCGGAGCATGGCGAGTTGTATTTGGAGAATTTCGAGAAGGCGGGATTCAGGCGAGTGGACGGCGATCCCGAATATGGCGATGTGGTGTTGATGCAGTATCGCAGCGAGCGCACGAATCATGGCGGCGTCTACCTGGGGAGTGCTTCTTTGAAGAGCCAGCCTGATTTGTCCAGCATGACCGGGGCGATGTTGCACCATGCCATGCCGCGCTTGTCGGAGCGCGTGCTGTATGCGGGGTATTGGCGCGACATCACCCGTTTGATCGTGAGGTATGCAAAATGAATGTCGTAACTGTTATGGAGCCCGCTACGGCGGGCTTTTTCTTGCCCGAGAAGATTCGCACTGTGCGTTTGTATGGCGTGCTGGGCGCTCGATTCGGCCGGGTCCATCGCCTGGTATGCAATAGCACGGCTGAGGCCGTCAGCGCTTTGTGCCAGATGCTGCCTAACTTTCAGCGGTTTCTTTACGAAAGCAAGGATCGAGGTTTGGGATATGCCTGTTTCATCGGTAAGCAGAACATCGGGGAAGACGAGCTGCAGTATCCCGTTGGCGATGAGGATATTCGGATTGCGCCTGTGATCTTGGGTTCTGGCCGGGGCGGCTTGTTTCAGATCGTCCTTGGGGTGGCTTTGATTATAGGCGCCCCCTATTTGGCGGGGGCGGTTTGGGGCACAAGCGCTACGTTGGCCGTGGCTATTGCGGCGAATGCGCCCATGTTGGGCTGGGCAATGGTGTTGGGCGGTGTTTCTCAACTACTGACCCGGCAGCCCCAGGGGTTGACCAGCGTAGGGGCCGCGGACAACGGGGCTTCATACAACTTCAACGGCCCCGTCAATACTACGGCTCAAGGCAATCCGGTGCCGGTGCTGTACGGCGAGATGATCGTAGGCGCGGCCACGATCTCGGGCGATATGTACGCGGAGGATCAACAATGACCATTGCAATTGAAGCCAAGCGCGGCGGCCAGCGCATCATTGGTTCGGGCGGCGGAGGCGGGAGCAGCGGCCGTACCCCTGTAGAGCAACCCGATAGCCTGCACAACACTGCTTATGCGGTCGTACTCGATGTGATCGGCAACGGCGAGATGGCTGGTCCGGTACATGCGCATGCGCCCTTGCGTGATATTTTCTTGGATGGTACGCCGATTCAGAACGAGGATGGTTCGCTGAATTTCCAACGGGTGCAGGTGGACTTCCGTCTGGGTACGCAAGACCAGGAGCCGATTGCCGGCTTCCCAGCCGGTGCCAGCGTGTCCTCGGTCGGGCAGGAGGTAGACTGGTTTACGCCCTGGACGCAGCTACTGACCAACCCGGATCTGTCGGCCATTCGCATCAGCCTGCACTGGCCGCAATTGATGCAGATGGTTGAATCAGGGTCTAAGGCGGGCGATCGTATCGGGGTGCGAGTGGAGTACGCTATTGACTTGGCGGTAGGCAGCGGTTCGTTCGAGAATGTGCTGACTACGGCGGTTGATGGCAAGACGGTCAATGGCTACACCCGCACGCACCGGATCGACTTGCCAGCCAGTTCGCACGGCTGGCGCGTACGCGTGCGCCGTTTGAGTCCGGACTCGACAAGCAGCGCTGTACAGTCGCGCATGCTGGTGCAGTCCTACGCGGAGGTGATAGACGGCAAGTTTCGCTATCCGATGACGGCGATGGTGGGCGTCAAGATCGATGCCGAACAGTTCCGGTCCATTCCGACGCGCGCCTATCGTTGGCGCGGCCAGCTCATCCGCGTGCCGAGCAATTACGACCCGCAGTCACGCACGTACAGCGGAGTATGGGATGGCACCTTCAAGCGGGCCTGGTCGAACAACCCGGCCTGGGTGTTCTACGACATGCTGACCAATAAGCTGTACGGCTTGGGTGAACGGCTGAACGCGGCCATGATTGACCGCTATGCGCTGTACCAGATTGGGGCATATTGCGACGAACGAGTCTCCGATGGGCAAGGCGGCACGGAGCCGCGTTTCGTGTGTAATGCCTATCTGCAATCTTCGGCCGATGCCTTGCGAGTGGTCAACGATCTGGCCAGCGTGTTCCGGGGGATGAGCTATTGGGCCAATGGCCAGGTCGTGGGCGTGGCCGATATGCCCAGCGACCCGGTCTATACCTATACCAATGCCCGGGTGATCGATGGCCAGTTCAAGTATGTGGGTTCGGATCTGGGCACACTTAAAACGGTTGCGCTGGTGTCCTGGAGCGATCCGGACGATTTTTACCGGGCCAAGGTCGAGGTGGTGCAAGACGAGGAGGGGGTGCGCCAGTTCGGGATCCGCAAGACTGAGCTGACGGCGTTCGGTTGCACGACGCGTGGCCAAGCGCAACGTGTCGGCCTGTATCACTTGCACACGGCGCGCATGGAGCAGGGAGGCGTGTCGTTCACGGTGGGGCTGGATGGCGTGATTCCGCAGCCGGGCAGTCTGATCAGGATCGCCGACCGCAACCGGGCGGGCCGTCGTCTGGGCGGGCTGATTCGTCAGGCCACGGGTACGGACGTTACGCTCGATGCGGCTCATCCGGTGAAGGTGGGCGATCAGTTGACGGTGAATCTGCCTGATGGCCAGGCGCAAAGCCGTGCGGTAGTCGGTGTGGACGGTGATGTAGTGAAGGTGCATCCAGCTTACAGTGCCGCACCGCAGCCAGAAGCAGGTTGGTCCGTGGATGCGGATGATCTGCTCACGCAGCAGGCGCGAGTGATCGCAATCAAGGAGCGCGACGGCATCCTGTTCGACGTGTCGGCGGTATTCCACCACCCGGGCAAATTCTCGGCCATCGACAATGGGGTGCGGCTAGAGCCTTTGCCGGTGAGCGTGGTGCCGCCGCGGGTGCAAGCGGCGCCCACGCAGGTGCAGATCCGCGAACACTATGTGGTTCGCCAAGGGCAGTCGCGCCATATCGCGGAGATCAGTTGGAAGGCGGTCGAGCATGCGATGTATTACGACGTGCAATGGCGCCGTGACAATGGCGGATGGGTGCAAGTGCCGCGCACGGGCCTGCAACTGGTGGAGATTCCGGACTTCTACACGGGCGACTATGTGGTGCGGGTGCGGGCGATCAATGCGCTGGACGTACCGTCCTTGTGGGCATATTCGCCGACTACGGCGCTGACTGGGCAGGTTGCTGAGCCCCCGGCGGTTTCGCATTTGACGACGGAGTCCATTCCTTGGGGCGTGAAAGTACGCTGGGGGTTCCCAGCCGGTCCCAGTATTGCGGGTCGGGTGGAGATCCGATATAGCGCCACAGAGTTGTTTGTCGATGGGAAAGATGGGGGCAGTTATGCCTATCCTACGGATTCCATGGCTCAGACCAGTCTGGCGGTGACCACACAGCATTTTTATTGGGCACGGATCATCGACAAGAATGGCACCCAGGGGCCCTGGTATCCGGCTGAGTCGGCGCCTGGGGTGCGCGGAGTGCCCTCCCAGATAGCCAGCGAGTACAACGACCTGATCACGCCCGAAATCGTTGAGGGCGGCTTGGGCGAAGTCGTCATGGGAGACATTCGGGATATTCCGAGCATCCGGGATACGGTAGACGAAATCAGCGTCGATCTGGGCGAGCTGAACGGCCGGGTAGATGAGATCAACGGCCAGGTCCAGGAGCTGCTGAGCGCGGGCGAGTGGGATCCGGCTGCCGCGTATGCGGTGGGTACGGTGGTATTTGCCGACGGCAAAATGTACCGTGCCAAGAAGGCTGTGCCGGCCGGAACGCCTGTATCGGATGCTGCGCATTGGGAGCTGATCGGTGATTACGCCTCGATCACGGACGGCTTGGCCGCGCTGGCCGTGCAGGCGCAGGAGACGATCAGCCGCGTGGATCAGGCTGAAGGTCGGATCCAGGCAAACGCCGAGCAGATCAGCACGGTTGCCGGCAAGGTCGACGATCCGAGCACCGGCCTGGGCGCTTTAGGTTCAGCGGTGCAATCGATGCGCACACAGGCAGGCCAGCTCGAATCCGGCCTGCAATCCCTGTCTGAGGCCACGACTGCGCTGTCCAGCCGCGTCGATGGGCTTGACCAGGCCCAGCAGGGGCTGGCGACGGCTGTCAGCTCGCTGGGCACGCGAGTCACGGCCACCGAGGGCCAGCTGGACAGTCAGGCCAGCAGCATCACGCAGTTAGGCGCGAGCGTGAGCAATGCAGATGCCAAGGCCGTGGCCGCTCAGCAGGCAGCGGCCGCGGCTGCCGATGCTGCTGGCGCAAAAGGGGAGGTTGTTTTCGGGAGTGCAGCTCCGCTTGCAGCGAAGCGTTTGCCGCAGAATCTGTGGATCGACACTACAGGCAATGCGAACACGCCGAAACGCTGGAACGGTTCGGCGTGGGTGGCCGTCACAGATAAAGCGGCAACGGATGCGGCCGCGGCTGCGGTTGTTGCGAAAGCGGCCGCCGACGCTGCCCAGGCCATCGCGAGTCAGAAAGCCGACGCCAGCACAGTTCAGGCCTTAACGAACCGGGTGACGGCGACGGAGCAGGGCCTGATGGCCCAGGGCGAGAGCGTGACGAAGATTGATGCCCGGCTGGCCGCTGGCCTTGATAGTGACTCGCTGCTGCCCGATTACATGATGGCCAACTCCGATAGCTGGTATAGCTACTATCCAGGGACTGATCTGGCGCCGAATTTCATCCGTGTTACGGACGGGAAAATCGCGCCTACGGTTTTCCACTTCGACACGGGTCGGACCTTCAACTTCAGCGTCGTGACGCTGCCCATCACGCAGCAATACCGCATTCAGGCCTGGATGCGTCGGTCGCCAGACTCTGACGGCCAGATGCGGATTACCTACAAGTACCGTAAGACGACAGACGGGGACTCGGGGATCCAGACCAACTACAGCTCCGCGTCGGTAATAGCCCAGGTTCCGGCGGACGGCGAATGGCACTTGGTCGATTTCGTCTACCAGGCAGCCGCATCGGTTATTGCCGACGGGTTTACCGGCGTGCGGTTCGGATTCGCCATCAATTACACCAGCACCCGGGGCTGGGCGGAGATCCAAGGCTACCGTGTTACGCGCGTAGTGCAGGGCATTGACATCAATCCCGACGAAGTCGCCACAGCCCAGTCCGTTACCAGCTTGAGCGGTACTGTGACCCAGCAGGGCAACACGATCACGTCCCAGGGGCGGGATCTGACGGCGCTGCAGAATACGGTCAACGACCCGAGCACGGGCTTGGCCGCTACAGCCGGCGCGCTGAACGACACGAAAAGCCGGGTCACCAGCATTGAGGGCAAGCAGGAGGCGCAGGCCACCAACCAGCTCGTTCTGAACGCGGAGGTGAAGCGCCTTCAGGGTACGGAGGATGCTGACCTGGAGAGCGTGCTTAACCAATGGCAGACTCGTGCATCGGTAGCGCAGTTGAGCCAGGCAGTGGCTGATGACAGTCGAGCGATGGCAGAGTCCATCCGTATCGTGCAGGCAGAGATTGATGATGTGTCGGGCCAGGCCGAGGCTGCATCAGCGGCGATCCAGGAAACGATGAGGTCTCTTGTTGAGCTGGATGGCAGAATTGCCTCATCTTGGGGCCTCAAGTTGCAAACGAACCAGGCTGGCGTGAAATACGTTGCCGGCGTGGGCCTGGACTTAACCAACGAGTCTGGCGTGATGCAGTCCACATTTGCAGTCTTGGCGGATCGGTTTGCCGTCATGCATGCGGCTAATGGCAGCCCTGCGACGGTGTTCTCGGTCCAGGGCGGAGCGAGCATCTTAAACTCGGCGCTGATCGGTAACGCGTCGATTACAAGCACAAAAATTGCAGACGCGGCAGTCACTCGAGCCAAGATTCAGGATGCGGCTATTACTCGCGCGAAGATCGAGGATGCCGCAATCTCAAGTGCAAAAATTGGTATTGCGGAGGTCGATACGTTACGGCTTGCGGGTAATGCCGTAACGATTCATGCATCGGTCATTGCGCCGTATTACCAACCCGGGTTTGTGGTGGATGAACGTTCTTTCAATCTGCAGTTTTACTTGCCAAACGCAGCGGATTTCACGCTGATTGCCAACGTTGAACCGTTTACGATTTTTGGTGGTAACGGCACGCGCGATGCGCGTAGTGTCATTTGGTACGACAACGGAGGTTATGCGATTGGGTCAGTCTACTCTGTACGCGATTTGCAGGCCGTGCTTTCTACAGGCGGCTCTACCTCCATCAAGGGCTGGCTGCCTGCTGGCCGCCACTCGATAACAATGAGGCAGCAGCCTAGTTTTGGCGCCTCACTGTTACAGTCGATTTTCCCGGCCGCATCTATGGTGATGCTGATCGCGATGAGGTAAGCATGAGAACAGTTTCGTTGTTTAGTCAGGGCCGCTTTCATGCGGTTGTGTCGGGGCCTGATCAGTTCGTGGTTCAGCCAACTCTGCAGGACTGGGCAGGGCAATGGGCTGAGGGGAGGCTTGACGATACGTGGTGGTTTTGCAGTGGCGAAGCGCGCAAGCGCCAAGCGTGTCCGGTCATTCCCGACGGCCAGATCCTGCGCGGGGTTCTCCCCGGCAGCACGATCACGATCGAGGGCCAGCAGTACGAATGTCCCGAGGGCGGGGACGTGGAGCTGTCGTTCCAGTACCTCGGCACTTATGAAATCACGGTCACGCGCTGGCCGTATCTTGATGGGAGGTACACCGTTGAAAATCCACCACCAGTCTGACTACCGCCAGAAGCGTCGGGCGGAATATCCCGACATTGGGGACCAGCTCGATGCGGTCTACAAATTGGCCCGCCACCTGCAGGAGCAGGGTCAGAGGTTGCCGCCCGAGGTTGAGGATTGGGTGATCCGGTGTCGGGCCGTCAAGGAAAAGTATCCAGCCGCCTAGCGCGGCTTTTTTTATGGGGAAATCATGAGAATCCATCACTCTTTCGCCCAGGTTTTCGAGAACAACATGGGCAACCGGATCACGCCGGAGCTGGCTAGCGGCATGATCCGCAGTCTGATCGACATTTTGGCTGTCGGCGTGCAGCAGCGGGCCGATGTGGACCCGGCAGGCGAACTCGTCCAGCCGGCTGGCCAGGGGCATCACGACGAACAGGAGGGCGACAATGGCCTGGTATGACACAGGGACGGTCAACGTCACCGCGAACAGCGTCACCGTGACGGGCGTAGGCACGCAGTGGCTCGCCGGCGCGCGGCAGGGTGAGGCATTCGTAGGGCCTGATGGGCGTCTGTACGAGGTGCTGAACGTCGCCTCGAACACGTCCTTAACACTGACGAAACCCTACCGCGGACCGACCGCCAGCGGCCAGCAGTATGCGCTGGCGCCAATGCAGGGGTACGTGAAAGAGCTGGCCGACCGCGCCGCGCAGCTACTGCCAGCCGTGGCCGATATCGGCACGGCCGCCAAGGGCACGTTGACCGCAAGCAATACCGACACAACTGTGGGTCGAGTGTTGCGAGTCGGGGATCATGGCTTAGGGGGTATCAGCGGTCTGATCGCTGATCAAAACGTTCTGAACAATCATGCCAACGGGTTTTACAGGTCAGGCTCTGGGGATACCGGAACGCCAGACGGGCTCACTGGAGCAGGGTACATAAAATTCGGATGGAGCAGTTCGTATAAAACTCTACTCTATGCGTCGCCGATTGCTGACAAATTCTGGATGCGGAACGTCGAGAATGGCACTGCGAAAGCCTGGAAGGAGTTGATGACGGTCGGCATGTTTGGCATCGGGCGGGATGGAGCAGCGACTGACGACAGGTTTCCCGCGGCGTCGTTGAACGAGACCGGTGTCCCGGCCGGGCTGCACTATGTGGCGCCAGACATCGGTTTGGCCAGTGATCTGCCGGCAGGCATCAACACCCAGGGCGTGGTCGTGCATCGTCAGACGGGCAGCGGCGGGGGGCAGATATACGTCAGTTTCCTCGGCGAGGCCCTTGTCAGAGGACGGCGATCTAGCGCGTATAACCCCTGGCGAGTCCTTTGGCATAGTGGCAATACCATAGTCGACAGCAACGGGTTCATCAAACGGGCCTCGCCCATTGTCCAGCTCTACGCTGACCGCATAGAGCGGTCCGATCACCTGGAAATCCGGGATGTGGTGCTCGAGCATGCCGGGGTGGGGCATTACGTGCTGCGCAATGTACCGCTGCTGAGCCGCGATGGCTGGTACATCGAGACGCCCAAGGACCGGAACGGAAACATCTATTTCCACATGGACTATGAGGAGGGTTCGGCCGCCCGCACGCTCACGATCAAGACGACAACGCCGGACTACAGCACAGGGCGCGCCGAAGCCGGCGAGCCGGTGGACATCCTTGAGGGGCGGTTCATCAGCCTGCGATTTGCCGAGGATCCGAGTCTGTATCCCGAGGAACTAGAGGCCGAGGGTGAAACCGAGGATTAACCGGCCGCTTGAGCGGCATTTTTTTTATCTGCCGCAAATGCGGTTTTTTTTGGAGAAAACATGGCTTGGTATGACACAGGAACAGTTAACGTCACAGCCAACAGCGCTACGGTGACGGGTAGCGGCACGCAGTGGGTAGCCGGAGCTCGGCAGGGGGAAGCATTTGTTGGCCCGGACGGTCGACTGTACGAGGTGCTGAATATCGCATCGAACACGTCGTTGACGCTCACAAAACCTTACCGAGGAGCGACAGCTACTGGTCAGCAATATGCGCTGGCGCCGTTTCAAGGGTATGTGAAGGAACTGGCGGATAGAGCTGCTGAGCTGTTGCAGCACTATTCAGATGTAGCGACGTTAGCTGAAAACGCCGTGCAAACAAGTCAGTTGATGACCTCCGGGGCTCCAGTAAGCACTAGTGGAAATAAGATCCTGATCCGTGGTTCATTTGGTGTTGGAGCTCAGTTGGACTTGCGGACCGGGGCGATCGACCCAAGGTCACCCCCGTCGGCATTTTATGGGCTTGGCGAGATATCAGGATTTGCAAACGGCGGAACCGCGACGACAAACCGGGGGCTGGCAATTCCTCAGTTGGGCGGCGGTAACAACAATTATGGCGTGTTCTCGATAAAGGCCCACTACAGGGATACGACTGGTATCCGCGGTATTCAGCGCATGTTCGTCTGCCTCAATGGCCGGATGTTCATTTCCGGCGCGGCATCGGACTCTGCCTGGGACCCGTGGGTTGAAGTGCTGACCGATGCTAGGAACTTGGCCGGCCTGGCCGACGTAGCAGCAGCTCGCACAAATCTTGGCCTGAAAGACCTTGCTACCAAAAGCCAGGCGGACCTTGGTCTGAAGTCTGCGGCATTCGGCGATCTGATCGGCGATGTGGGCGCTGGGGCGGTTATGCAGTCAGGCAGCAATTCAAATGGGCTTTGGTATCGCCTGCAAAATGGACTGCAGGTATGCCAGCACTACGGCTTAATCATGAGCTGGCTGGATCAACCAGTAGGAACAACTGGAATTTATATGTCCAGATCGCATATATGGCAATTTCCAATTGTTTTTGCAGCAGGCTCAGTCCCAACTTGCGGTGCGTGGTCTGGGCCCAATCGAGGCAGCTCATGGATCGGAATGGGCAGCGGCGTAACGACGAATACGTCAGCTACGTTTACTCATTTTGCTCCCTACTTCAGCAACAATGAACAGCCTATCTCTGTATTTTCAATAGGGCGATGGAAATGATTGAATTCAATATTAAATTGACACCTCAAGTCCGAGACGATGTATCAGTCTTGGTGCTCGCTAAAAAGGGTGAAATTTTGATTTTGCAGGACTTGGCGCTTGATTTGTCCTTCTTGGCCGATGGCGATATTCTCCCCGCCGGAGCCATCGAGCATCCTCTGCTATCTGAAGCGCAAATTCGCCGCCGGGGCAATCTGCTTGAAGTTGACGCCCTGGTCTTTCCGATCAACCCGGACTGTACGGACCCTGTTGCCTGCTTTCCCGAACCTGTCCATGTTGTCCAGGACGGCCCTATTTCACTACCCGATCAAGGACTGACCATTCAGGAAGATACTCATGCAAATTAAGATAGATACCGCCCGGTTGGTGACGGCTGCTGCTCAGCTGCAGGCACGTAAAGATAAAAAAGTGGCTGCTCTGTCTGCTGAATGCCGGAAGATGATTTTGGTGGGTTTTAAATCGGAAGCTCTAGGGGTATCGCACTGGTATCCAAGTCAAGAAACGGATCAGCTCAACCTGGCCGCAAGCGTGACTGACTCCTTATTGCCGAACTTGCCGGCGGATTGGACCACGTCATTCTGGTGCGCAGATGCCGCTGGGCACTGGGCGCTGCGTCCACATACCGCTGGGCAGATTCAGCGTGTAGGCCGGGAGGCGAAGGCGCGGGTCCTGCGCTTGATGGAGCACAATGCGTGGCTCGCTGAGCGTGTCGCCCGGGCGCCGGATGAGGACGCCGTAGATGAAATTGCCTGGAGTGAGCCAGCCGCCTAAGCGGCTTTTTTTATATCTGCCGCGTTCGCGGTTGTTTGCGGGAGACAGTTATGCCGACCGTTACCAAGGAGAAGAGTTTGGAACCAACAAGTGGAGCAGGTGCTGGTTGGGCGGCGGCTAAGGTGGCTATTGCATTCGGCGTGCCGGCGGCATTGGCCGCAGTCATTGGCTTGTTGCTGATGCCGCCGCGCACCGCGGCAGAGTTTGTGGCGCGTACGGTCTGTACGGTCCTGAGTTCGTTCATGTTTGGGCCGCTGGTGGCGATTTGGATCATGACCCAATGGCCCGGCGTACTGGAGCAAGCTGTCAGGCTGGCGGCGTTTCTGGGTTTGGCAGATGACATGCACAGGCTGATCGGCATGCTGTACGTCATGGGGCCCTGCATGTTGTTGGCAGGCCTGCCTGCATGGTGGGTACTGGGGGCCTGGATGCGCTGGGCCAAACGCATGCAGGACCGGGGGATTCCCTTCTGGGTGCGTGAAATCAAAGAAAAAGTAATCGGAAAGTGAAATGAATACACTGTGGAAGCTGCGTCAGGGCCTGGGGGCCCTTTTTTTACGTCTGAAGAAACCGTCGCCGGCGCCTGAGCCGGCGCTGCGGCCGACGTTGCGTCGCTTGGTCTGGGGACGGAAAGTCAGCCTGGCGTTCCGCGAGCGACTGTTTGAGGTCGCCGAAGAGCTGATGGTCGAGCCGGACCATCTTATGGCGTGCATTGCCTTTGAAAGCGCTGAAAGTTTCAGGCCGGATATCAGGAATGCGGCCGGCAGCGGCGCGGTCGGACTGATTCAGTTCATGCCGACGACGGCTCGAGCGCTGGGTACGACCAGCGCGGAGCTGGCGGCCATGAGTGCGGAGCGGCAACTGGATTATGTGCTCGCCTACTTTATGCCCTATCGGGGCCGACTGAACTCGCTGGGGGATGTGTATATGGCGATTCTGTGGCCTGCTGGGATAGGGAAAGCGAATGATTGGGTGCTTTGGGATCGCGACACCAAGCCTGCGGCCTATCGTCAAAATTCAGGTCTGGATCTGGATCGGGATGGCCGAGTGACCAAGGGTGAAGCTGTCGCGATGGTAGAGGCCAAGTTGAAGCGCGGGCGGCTTCCCGCATTTATCTGGGAGGGCGTTTGATGAAGATTCGATGGCGGCTGTGGGGCGGCCTGGTGATTGTTGTGTGCTTGTTGCTCGGGATTGTGCGCTATGGCGCTGGCAAGTATGCGCAAGGAGTGGACGATGAGAGAAAAATCCGCTTGTCTCATGTTGTGGAGTCGGCGCAGTTGCGCCAAGATGTGGATCAGGCTGTCGAGCGTATGGCTGATGGCGCTGCTGCTGATGAGTTGTACCGCAACTGGAGTCGTGATTGACTCGGGCTGCCTCTGGACCCGTACAATTACGGTAAGCCGTGCAGATAATCTGACGGAGATGACGGCTCGGCAGATCCTGGCCCACAACCGGGCAAGGGCAAAAACTTGTCCTGTTGGGGCGGCGCCATGAATGGTCTGCCAAACCTCAATCGCGGTGCATAAAAAATGTCGGTATCTTCGTTGATATATATGTTTTTCTTGCGCTGCTTGTATTATTTGATGGCTTTGTGTGGCTCCTTATGAAGGTGCCGCATCTGGCTGTTTTTGTTTTTCACCGCGCGTTCCCCGGACCGGGCATCCCGCCCAAGGGGCGGTGTTCGCGCGCAGGAGCAGGGTTTCAATGACACTTCAGGGTTGGAAGCGCCGCGTGCTGTACGTGGGGCTGTTCGAGTTCTTCGCGATCATTTTTTCGTCGTTTTTGCTGGCGTATTTCGTGGGTGGGACCACGTCGGATTCGGTGCCCATCGCCATCGCCATCTCGGCCATCGCGATTGCCTGGAACTACGTATTCAACACCGTGTTCGAATACTGGGAATCCCGCCAGGCGGTCAAGGGGCGCAGTGTCTTGCGCCGCAGCGTGCATGCCATTGGTTTCGAAGCCGGATTGATCCTGTTCATCGTTCCCATGTACATGTGGTGGTACCAGGTCGGGCTGCTCGAGGCGCTGCAGATGGAAGTGGCGATCCTGGTCTTCTTCCTGGTGTATTCCTTTTCGTTCAGCTGGAGCTTCGACCGGGTGTTCGGCTTGCCCAGCAGCGCGGCCTGAGCCCTCGCCGACAAAGAAAAACAGGCCGCATCAGCGGCCTGTTTCTTTTGTAGCGGCGGGTCATGCGGTCTGTATTTTCGCTTCGCGTATGGGCAGGTTGACCAGGGCGGCCATCAAGGCCAAGGCTATGTCGGCATACCACATCCAGCTGTAGTCGCCGAATTCGGTCAGAGCGATGCCGCCCAGCCAGGCGCCCAGAAAGCCGCCGATCTGGTGCGACAGCAAGGTCAATCCAAAAAGGGTGGCCAGGTAGCGCGTGCCGAAAAGCTTGCCCACGATTCCCGCGGTGGGCGGCACGGTGGCCAGCCAGGTGAAGCCCAGGCCGATGGCGAACAGGTAGAACACCCAGTCGGTCTTGGGCATGAGCAGATACCAGATGATGAGCAGGGCGCGCGAGCCGTACATCAGGGCCAGCACGTGCTTGCTGCGGTAGCGGGCGATGCACGAGCCCGCCACGATGCTGCCGAAGATGTTGGCCAGCCCGATCAGCGCCAGCGACCAGCTGGCCACCGACGGCGGCAGGCCGCACAGGTCGATCTCGCCGGGCAGGTGGGTGACCAGGAAGGCGATGTGAAAGCCGCAGGTGAAAAAACCCAGGTTCAGCAGCAGGTAGCTGCGGTCCCGCAGGGCGTCCTTGACGGCCTGTTTCAGTCCGGGGCCTGGAGCGGCGGGCGTCGCGGCGGCGGCAGGGCGGGCCGCGCCGCCGCTTCCCAGCTTGCGGATCAGCGGCAGGGTCAGCAGGGCGGCCAGGGCCAGAACCCAGAGCGTGGACATCCAGCCGACCATCTGGATCAGCTTCTGCGCGAGAGGGGCGAAGACGAACTGGCCAAAGGAGCCGCCGGCGTTGATCAGCCCCGATGCTTCGCCGCGCGCGTTGGCCGGCAGGCGCTGGGCGGCGGCGCCGATCAGGGTGGAGAAGCTGCCCGCGCCCGAGCCGATGTTGGCCAGCAGGCCCATGGTGATGGTCAGGCCCAGGCCGGTGCCGATGAAGGGCGTGGCCGCGCAGCCCAGCGCCAGGATCACCAGCCCGGCGGCCAGCACGCGGTCCGGGCCCCAGCGATCCGAACAGGCGCCGGCGATGGGCTGGATGGCGCCCCAGGCCAGTTGGCCCACGGCCATGGCGAAACTGATGGACACGATGCCCATGCCGGTGGCTTTGTCGATCGGATTGATGAACAGGCCGAAGGACTGCCGTATGCCCATGGTGACCATCAGGATGCCGGCGGCCGCCAGGGTGACCGTCATCACCCCGGGATGGCGCAAGGATTGGAACATGAGACTCCCCTCTGTTTGAGGCGTCAATTATCTGGCGAAAGGACGAGGCCGCGCAATGCGCGTGTTCAGGGTTTCTCCAGGCCTGCCTGGACGCTGCGCGCCTTCAGGCTCTCCACGAGGTCCTTGGGCGAGACGCCCACCAGGTAGCCGCGCCGGCCGCCGTTGACGTAGATGATGTCGTAGTCCAGCAGTTCGGCTTCTATCCAGACCGGCATGGCCTTGCGCGTGGCAAAGGGCGAGGTGCCGCCCACCAGGTAGCCGGAATGACGCTGGGCGACTTCGGGCTTGCAGGGCGCGATCTTCTTGGCGCCGGTCTGGCGCGCCAGGTTCTTGGTGGACACTTCGCGGTCGCCGTGCATGACGATGATCAGCGGCTTGGCGTTTTCGTCTTCCATGATCAGGGTCTTGGCGACTTGGTGCAGGTCCAGCCCCAGCTGGCGCGCGGCCTCGGAGGCGCCGCCGTGGTCGACGTAGTCGTAGCTGTGTTCCGTGAAGGGGATGCGCTGCTTGCGCAGCCATTGGGTGGCGGGCGTTTCGCTGACGTGTTTTTCTTTGGCCATGATGAACGGGGCGCGCTCAGGCGCGCGGGTGATGGGCGGCGTGCAGCGCCTTGAGGCGTTCGCGCGCCACGTGAGTATAAATCTGCGTGGTGGAAATGTCCGCGTGGCCCAGCAGCATCTGCACCACGCGCAGGTCCGCGCCGTGATTGAGCAGGTGCGTGGCGAAGGCATGGCGCAGCACGTGCGGCGACAGCGGGGCCTGGATGCCGGCGCGCAAGGCGTATTTCTTGACGATCAGCCAGAAGGACTGGCGCGTCATGCAGGTGCCCCGCGCGGTGATGAACAGGAAGTCGCTGCGCCGCGGCCCCAGCAGGGCGGGGCGCGCCTGGCCCAGGTACAGGGTGATCCAGTGCAGGGCCTCCTGTCCCAGCGGCACCAGCCTGTCCTTGCCGCCCTTGCCCTGGTCCACGCGCAGCACGCCGTCGCTCAGGCTGACGTTCTGCACGGGCAGCTCGGTCAGCTCGCTGACGCGCAGGCCGGTGGCGTACAGCGTCTCCAGCATGCAGCGGTCGCGCAGGCCCAGCGGGGCGCCGATGTCGGGCGCGGCCAGCAGGCGTTCCACCTGCTCTTCGGACAAGGTGTGCGGTACGCGCGGCGCCTGGCGGGCGCTGTTCAGCTCCAGGCAGGGATCGTCCTGGCGCAGGCCTTCGCGCAGCGTCCATTCGTAGAAGCGGCGCAGGGTGGCCAGCCGGCGGTTGGCGGTGCTGGCCTTGGTGTCGGCTGACTGGCTGGCGATCCAGTCCTGCAGGTCGGCGGCCTCCAGCTGCTCCAGTTCCTTGCCGGGCCGCTCGGCGCGGGCCCATTCAGCCAGCCGTTCCAGGTCCTGGCGATAGGCTTGCTGCGTGTTGGCGGCCAGGCCGTCCTGCAGCCAGAGCATGGAGATGAAATCGTCGATCCGGGTGTTGCGTGTCATGGCTGTATCCATCCTGGGGCTCCATGCTATCACTCCGGCGTGATGAGTCTATTTGCCCGTTTTCATTGACCCTCGTTATATACCTATATATATTTCCTGTTTGCGCCTACAGGGCGTACCCTGTTTCCGGAGGAGAAGAATCATGTTCAAACGAGTTGTGTCGGCTGCCGCCCTGGCCCTGATGGTGCAAGGCGCCGCCCATGCCGACGAGCTGGTGGTGGCCGCCGCCGCCAGCCTGACCAATGCCTTCAAGGACCTGGCGACCCAGTTCGAGGCCGATCATCCCGGCACCAAGGTGCTGGCCAGCTTTGCCGCTTCGGACGTGCTGCTGCAGCAGATCGTGAACGGCGCGCCGGTGGATGTGTTCGCCTCCGCCGACCAGAAAGCCATGAACAAGGCCGAAGAAGCCAAGGCGATCGATCCGGCCACGCGCAAGAATTTCGTCCAGAACCAGGTGGTCCTGATCGTGCCGTCGGACAATCCCGCCAAGGTGGGCAATGCCGGCGACCTGGGCAAGCCCGAGGTCAAGCGCGTCGCCCTGGGCAACCCCGCCACCGTGCCCGTGGGCCGCTACACCCAGGCCGCGCTGGAGAAGGCGGGCCAGTGGGACGCCGTCAAGCAGCGCGAAATCCTGGGCCAGAACGTGCGCCAGGTGCTGGATTACGTGGCGCGCGGCGAAGTCGAGGCCGGTTTCGTGTTCGCCACGGACGCGGCCATCATGAAGGACAAGGTGCAGGTCATGGAAACGCTCAAGACCACCGAACCAGTCACTTATCCCATCGCCCTGGTGCAGCGTGTAGGCCGCAACGACAAGGCCCAGGCCTTCCAGGATTTCGTTCTTTCTGAAACGGGACAGCAGGTGCTGGCAAAATACGGTTTCGCCAAACCCTGATCGTTGCGCAAGGACGGGATGAATACAATCTGGATTCCCTTGTGGTTGTCGCTCAAGGTCGCCGGCTGGGCGACCTTGTTCGCTTGTGTGCTGGGCATCGCCGTCGCCTACGGCTTGTCGCGCTGGGAGTCGCGCTGGTGCGACCTGCTGGACTCCATCCTGACCCTGCCCATGGTGCTGCCGCCCACGGTCATCGGCTATTACCTGCTGGTGCTGTTCGGACGGCGCAGCGCCTTCGGGCAGTGGCTGTCGCAGTTCGGCATCGAGCTCGTGTTCACCTGGCAGGGGGCCGTGATCGCCGCCACCGTGGTGGCTTTCCCCATGGTGCTGAAGGCGGCCCGCGCCGCCTTCGAGGACGTGGACGCCCGCCTGGAGAACGCCGCCCGCGTGCTGGGCCTCAAGCCCCTGGCCGTCTTCTTCCGGGTCAGCCTGCCCCTGGCGGCGCGCGGCATCCTGGCGGGCGTTCTGCTGGCGTTCGCGCGCGCCCTGGGCGAGTTCGGCGCCACCTTGATGATCGCGGGCAGCATACCGGGCCGCACGCAGACCATGTCCATCGCCATCTATGAAGCCGTGCAGGCGGGCGAGGACAGCCTGGCCCTGGTGCTGGTGGCCGTCATTTCAATCACTTGCGTGCTGGTGCTGTGGAGCGCCGGCGCCCTCTCGCCCCGGCATGTGCGGCGCCAAAGGAGCGTGCAATGAGCCTGACTCTGGATATCCGGCGCACCGTGCAGTCGCAGGCGCGCCAGTTCACCCTGGACATCCAGGTGCAGACCGACGCCAGGCACATTGCCTTGTACGGCCCCTCCGGTTCGGGCAAGTCCCTGACGGTGCAGAGCGTGGCCGGCCTGCTGCGACCGGACCGGGGCCGCATCAGCATAGACGGGCGGATCTATTTCGACTCGGAGCGGGGCGTGGACCTGAAGCCGCGCGAGCGTCGCGTGGCCTACCTGTTCCAGGACTACGGCCTGTTTCCGCACCTGACGGCGGCGCAGAACATCTGTTTCGGATTGAATACCGGCCTGTTCAACCGGCGCGTGCAAACGCTGCCCGCGGCGGCGCGGCGCTGGGTGCAGGCTTTTGACCTGGAAGCGGTGCTGGACAGTTACCCGGCCGAATTGTCAGGCGGACAGAAGCAGCGCTGCGCGCTGGCCCGGGCGCTGGCCGTGGAGCCGGAGGTATTGCTGCTGGACGAGCCGCTGGCGGCGCTGGACCAGGATCTGCGCGTGCGCTTGCGGGCGGAGCTGGCCCAGTTGCAGAAGCAGCTCGAGATTCCCACCATTTTGATTACGCATGATCCCGAGGATGCGCGCGTGCTGGCGCAGGAGGTCTATCGCATCCGCGACGGGCGCATCGTCGATTACTGCGCCGCCGAAGAGCTGGAGGCTTCGCGGCCATTGGATCTCATACCGTCGCAATCATGACGCTGGAAGCCTTGAACAGGGCGTAGGCCTGCTGGCCGGCTTCCAGGTGCAGGCGCTGCGTGCTGTCCAGGGTGATGGTCGCAGTCAGCGCCAGCCCTTGCGGCAGCTCCAGCCGAACCTCGGCGTTGACGGCGCCGGGAATCACCTGGGTGATGGTGCCAGGCAGCTGGTTGCGGGCCGACAGGGTGCCGCGGGTGTCCGTGGTTCCTATCATGATGGAAGACGCCTTCAGGAAAGCCAGCACTTTCTGTCCCACGCGTATGCCCAGGTTCTCGGTGCTCTCCTGCGTGATGGACGCCACCACGCTCTGGCCCTGGCCGATGTCCAGATGGATTTCGTCATTGACCGCGCCGGTCTTGATGGCGGTGACCGTGCCGGGCAGCTGGTTGCGGGCGGATGTTTGCATCATCATGGTCTGGAGCAGCTCCATCTGGGTGGCCGCCGAGGGCATCAGGCGCCCGATGCGCGCCATGAACCGCTGGTGCAGCCGGTCGTAGGTCTGGTACAGGTCGAGCAGCTCGATCGCCTTGGGCGTCAACGTGGCGCCGCCTCCGCGATGGCCGCCGGTGCTGCGCAGCACCAGGGGCTCGCCGGCCATGTTGTTCATGATGTCGATGGCGTCCCAGGCGGCCTTGTAGCTGATGCCTATGCTGCGCGCCGCCGCGGAGATGGAGCCTTGCTCGCCGATCGCGGCCAGCAGGGCCATGCGGCGCGCGCTGCCCCAGGTGTTTTCGCCGGTGCGCAGCGACAGGCTGCTGGTGAACTCGGCTTGGGTATCGTGTGTGCTGGACATGGGCGTAAGTGTAAGGGTGGAAGGCGGCGCTCAACAAGCCACGTTCCGTCGGCTGCAGGCGCAATGCGGAAATGCCCGATCCGTGCGAACGAGACTGGCGGGACGGGCAGGGGCGGGGGCCGCGTGCAGGCGCGCATCGGCTTGAGCGTCCATCGTGGTTTAATGATAAACCTTGGTGAAGATTCCGGAGGCAGGCTGAGCTTCTCGACTATTTTGTCGGTGGAAAATGGGAGCTGGGATTTCTTTATTGAAGTCAATGGGTTGTATTTGGAGTGTTCCCCGCGCGAGCGGGGACTTCATTCTGGCGCGGCGCATTGCTGCGTTCGCAATTGCTTGTCAAGAAGAGGCTTTCAAGCCTGGCCGCTTTCATTCAATACGGCGGCGTTTCCGGTGTCCGGCGGGGCTGCGCGCTTTGATCCAGGGGGAGGCATCGAAGTCCTCCTGACGGCGCTGTTCGCGCAGGGGCTGTGCGGTTTGTTCATTCCGCGCTTGAGCTGCCGGCTTGAGGGCGCGCGGCCTTGAACTTGTTGACGATGACGCAATAGTTGCCGGCCAGGATCATCAATGTGCCGATGATCGCCAAGAGGGTCGGGCGATAGCCTTCGGTAATGCTGGAGATGGCTAATGCCACGAGCGGAACGAAGAGCATCGTATAGGCGCCCCGTTCCGCGCCTAGACGTCCGATGACGGCGAAATAGGTGGTGTAGCCGATGATAGAGGGAAAGATGATCAGATAGATCAACGAAACCGCGTAGGCCGGTGACATATCGAAGGTGAACGATTGTTCGGTCCAGACGGCATATCCGAGCAGGAACAGGGCGCCATACGCCATTGAAATGCCCGTCAGAGGGAGTACTTCAACTCCGCTGCCTTGTAGCTGAACGGCCGAGATATTGGCGAAAGAGAATGCCAATGTGGCAGCGAGAGCGTAGGCAAAGCCCAGCCAGCTCCAGCTTCCGGCGGGCAGTTCGGGGAGGAAGACAAGAGCCATGCCGGCCAGGCCCAGGAGGATCCCCGCCATGACTGGCCGGGTGATGGGCGTCTTGAGAAAAATGCGGGTATTGACGACGTTGAGCAGGACGACAGCGGAGTAGGTCAGCGCGATCAGGCCGGTGGTGATCATTGCCGCTGCTTTGTATATCAGCAGGAAGGCGACGGAGAAGCCGAAGCCGCCGAGCATGGCCATGGCGGCATGCTGGCTCCAGCTGTAGCGCAGGCGCTTGCCCGTGATTGCCGCGAGCAGCAAAAGCAAAGTGGATGCGGCTCCGAAGCGGTAGATCAGCGAGATGACGGGAGCGACGCCGCTAAGCTGTAATTTGGCGGCATACCATGAGGTCCCGCCCGTGAGGATGGTCACGACATAGAGAAAGGCCGTGCCGGAAATGAAACCCGTCTTCATGTCATGTTCCGATGAGTTCGAACGAGCGGCTCAAGACCACAGGATCAGGTTTCTGCGATCCATGACGCCTATGAAGGAGCCTGTCGCGATTCTTTGCCGTGCGGCGCCTTCGGGACTTGGCAGGACCACATGCGGATTTCCGGTATTGAAGATGACGACGGAACCGACCTGGGGCTGGAAGGTGAACGAGTCGCAGTCGACGAGCAGGGCGCTGTCGTAAGCCTTGTAGCTTCTGTCGATGCCGGTGAACTCGAACGGCTGATCATAGACAACGGTCTGGCCTCCTCGCGAAGGGGATGAGACATACAGGTTCCAGGTCAGTTGTGCGGAGATATCGCCAACGGCCATCAGCCCCTTGGCAAAGGTCGGCGCATAATCGACATGGACGTCGGAGCCGCCGGGGATCAGCCTGATGATGCCTGCAAAATACCGGCCCGAACCCGGTTCTTCAGCGATCGAGATATTGAAATCGGTCTGATTCCTGATGCGATGCATGAAGCGCTCAACGGGGTCGAAGGCTGCGCTGACGATGGTTGCTCGTTCCCGCTCGGCAGCTTCGACCTGCGCAAAATATGCTTCCTTGGGGCGATTGCGGTAGTGGGCAAGGGGAATGCCCAGGTATGAGCCGGGTTTCCCGAATTCATACTCCTTGGCTTTCATGCTCAAGATGGCCGCGGCGAGCTGATCGCATTCCGCAAGGGTGGCAAAATCACTGATGACCACGGCCGGGATTTCCTTGTCTATGACCGCTTGCAGGCTCTCCGACGAAAGCGCTGCGAGGCCCGCATGTTTCCATCTTTTTTTCATGGCGCTTAAGCTTCCAGTTATGCTGTGCATGGGTAAGATCCTGACCAGGCCGAGTGCCGTAAGTCGTGCTTATCCGGACGGGCACGAAGTGCGTTCAGGGGCGGCATGTTGAGCCCCGCTTGCCTTGATTGCGATTGGGCGCCGCTTCGCACCGCCGCTGCCGCAGACAATTCCAGCCCGACCTTCCTCGAAGGGGGCCAGGATCGAGAGCGATGCCCGTCATGGTCAAGGAGTTGTGTTGCACCGCTACAATGACCGGGCAGACCGCCTGAGCGCGGTCGTTTCTTGCAAACTTAACCGGTTTTCGACATGCATGACATCCCTGCCATTTCCGTAGCCGAGCTGCAGGAACTGGACAGCGCCCGCACGGTGGTGCTGACCGTCAACAACCGCTATGCGCGCCGACTGCTGGGCCGGCTGTCCGCCCGGCTGGCGGCGCAGGGCGGGACCGTGGCCGTGCCCGAGATCCTGCCGCTGGGCGCCTGGCTGGCGCAGGCCAGCGACCAGTTGTGCTTTTCGTCCCAATGGCAGCCGGCCGCCCATCACATGGATCGCTTTGCCGCCCTGCAGCGTTGGGAACACAGCATCGAGCAATGCGAGCCCGAAGGTTACTTCCTGGACATGGCCCAGGCCGCGCGTTTTGCCTGCGAAGCCGACAGCCTGCTGGACGATTGGGAGATCCGGATCGATCCGTCCGAGGCCAGCATGGATTACGAACGCTTCCTGCTGTGGCGCGCCCACTATCGCGCCGGCCTGGAGCAGGGCGACCTGGACGATGCCAACCGCGCCGCCGGGCGCGTGGTGGCGGCGGTGGAAGCAGGCGCGCTGCACCTGCGGCACACTCATCTGGTCCTGCATGGCTTTCATGAGTTCTCCCCGCGCCTGCAGCGCCTGCTCGCGGGTCTGCAGGCCATGGGGCTGCGCATAGTGCGGCTGGATCAGCCGGAACCCCAGGCCTCGCAGGTGTGGCGGGTCCAGGCGCAGGACGCGGACACCGAATGGCGGCTTGCGGTGCGCTGGGCGCGCCGCCAGCTGGACGAGAATCCCCAGGCTTGCGTGGCCATTGTGGCGGCGCAACTGGAGACGCAATTGCCGCTGGTGCACAGGCTGCTGCGCCAGGCCATGCATACCGAGCAGGGCGTGCTTCCGTACAACGTGGCGGCGGCCAGAGCCCTGGCGCAATGGCCGCTGGTGGAAGCCGCCCTGGCCTGGCTCAAGGCCCTGTTCACGCTGGCCGAAAAGGGCCGTGCCGAGCCCGCCTTGCTGGGTCAGGCCCTGCGCCTGGGGGCTTGCCAGGCCGACCAGCCCGAGGCGGGCGGGCGCGCCCAGATCGACAAGGCCTGGCGCGACAACCGCCTGACGGTGGTGCGGCGCAATGAATTCGAGAACATGCTCAGCCGCTATGCACCCGAACTGGCGCAGGCCTGGGACCGCGCCATGACGGTGCTGCAGGCGGCCCCGACCGGCGCCCAGGGCGTGGACGTGTGGGCCGGCGTGATGCGCCAATGCCTGCAGGCTTTGGGGTTTCCCGGCAGCGCCAGCCTGGACAGCGCGCAGTTCCAGACCCTGGAAGCGCTGGAGCAATTGATGCTGTGTTTTGCCCAGCAGGCCCCGGTGCTGGGCCGCATCAGCGCTCTGCGCGCGCAGGGCGCCCTGGCGCGCATGGCGCGCGAGAGCCTGTTCCAGCCGCAGCGCGACCCGCGCGCGCGGCTGGACGTGCTCGGCTTCCTGGAGGCCGAAGGCGGCCGCTGGGACGCCGTCTGGGTGCTGGGCCTGACGGACGAGGTGCTGCCGGCCGCCGTCAAGCCCAATCCCCTGATTCCCGCCCATGTGCTGCGCCGCGCGCAGGCGCCGCGCTCCACGCCGGAACGCGAACTGGAGTGGGCGCGCTGGATGATGGCGGCCTTGCTGCGTTGCGCGGATCAGGTGCTGCTGAGCGCGCCCATGCATCTGGGCGAACAGGAACTCAGGCCCAGCCCCCTGATCGCGCCCTGGCCTTTGCTGGAGCTGGAGTGGGCGCCGCGCCGCGGCGAGGCGGCCGAACTGGCGAGCCTGCCCGATGCGCAGGGGCCGGCCCTGCAGGCTGAGGAAACCATACGCGGGGGCATCAGCGTGCTCGACACCCAGGCGCGCAATCCCCTGTGGGCTTTCGTGAAGTTCCGCCTGCACGGCCAGGCGCTGCCGGACTATGCGCGCCTGGGCGACATGAACACGCGCGGGCTGTTTCTGCACAGGGCCGTCGAACTGTTCTGGCGCTCCGTGCAGGACCAGGATACCCTGCACGAGCACCTGGCCCGGGCCAGCCTGGCGCAGGTGCTGCACGACAGCGTGGAGCAGGCGGCGCAGGAAGAATTGGCTGATTACGGTCCGGTGCTGCGCGCGCTGGAAGTGGAGCGCGCCAGGGCCGTGCTGGCCGAATATGCCGAGCTGGAAGCCCGGCGTCCGCCCTTTGCCCTGGAGGCGACCGAAGAGGATGTCGATTGGACGCGCGGCCCGCTGCGGCTGAGCCTGCGCCTGGACCGGCTCGATCGCCTGGCGGACGGGTCCCATGTGCTGCTGGACTACAAGACGGGCATGGGCGAACTGCGTCCCGACAAGGACTGGCTGCGCGGCCGTCCCGTCAATCTGCAGCTGCCGTTCTACGCCACCGTGCTGCAGGAGCAGGGCCAGCAGGTCAGCGCGCTGGCTTTTGTGCGCCTGCATGCGCGCCAGGTCGCGTTCAGCGGACTGGCGGCGCCGGGCATGGAGATCGCGGGCATGACCGAAGTGGACAGCGGCCAGCAATGGCTGGCCCAGCTCCTGGCCTGGAGGCAGGCCGTGCAGGGATTGGCCGATGAGTTCATCCAGGGCCGGGCGGCCAATCAGATCTGGAACCGCAACGACTTGCTTTATTGCGACGTCTTGCCGTTCCTGCGCTTGTTTCAGCAAAAGTACGATGCCGTCGGCAACGGCGGGGAAATGTGATGTCTTTTCAACCTAGCGACAGTGACGCCCGCAGCCGGGCGCTGGATCCCGACCGTTCCTTTCTGGTGCAGGCCCCGGCCGGTTCGGGCAAGACCGAATTGCTAACGGACCGGATTCTGGGGTTGTTGGCGCGTGTGGACCGGCCCGAGGAAATCGTGGCCATCACCTTCACGCGCAAGGCGGCCGCCGAGATGCATGCCCGCGTACTGGAAAAACTGGCCGCCGCCGACCAGCCCTGCCCGAGCGAACCCTATCGGGTGCGAAGCTGGGAGCTGGCCTGCGAGGCCATGCGCCGCAACCGCGAGCAGAAGTGGGACCTGCTGGCCTACCCGGCGCGCCTGAGCATACGCACCATCGACTCGCTGTGCGCGCACCTGGTGCGCGCCATGCCCTGGGTGACCGGACTGGGCGGCGTGCCGGCGATTGCCGACAATGCCCTGGAGCACTACGAGGCCGCCGCCTGGGCGACGCTGGAGATGGCGGAAAGCATGCCCAGCGTGGCGCGCTTCCTGGAACACATGGATGTGAACCTGGCCCAGGCCCAGGCCCTGCTGGCCGCCATGCTGGCCAGCCGCGACCAATGGCTGCCCGCCTTGGGGGCGGGCGGGGATGTGAGCGTGCTGCAGGAGAGCCTGCGCGAGGTGGTCGAACAGCAGCTGGAGCAGTTGCGGCGCTGCATGCCGCCCGGCTGGGCGCCGACCCTGGCGCCGCTGGCTCGTTTCGCGGCGGCCAACCTGGACGATGGAGAGGTGCTGGCCCTGGCCGACTGGGACGGCGAGCCGCTGGCGCCGGTCATGGATGAATTGCCGCGCTGGCGCGGCCTGGCCTGCCTGCTGCTGACGGACAAGGGCGACGTGCGCAAGAGCCTGACCGTGCGCAACGGCTTCCCGCCCAAGACGGCCGAAAAAGAACTCCTGGCCGACTGGCTGGGCCGCTGCCTGGGCACCGAGCCCTGGGTGTCCAGGCTGGCGGCGGCCCGCCTGTTGCCGAGCCAGTATTCGGCGCAGCAGCAGGACGTGCTGGCCAACCTCATCCAGGTCTTGTGGCTGGCGGCGGCCCAGCTCAAGCTGCGCTTTGCCGAAAAGTCCGAGGTCGATTTCACCGAGATCGCACAGCGGGCGCTGGAGGCTCTGGGCGACGCGCAGGAGCCGGGCGAGCTGTTGCTGCGCATGGATCGCTCCATCCGGCACCTGCTGGTGGACGAATTCCAGGACACCAGCCAGTCCCAGGTGCAGTTGCTGGAGCGCCTGACCAGCGGCTGGGAGCCGGGCGACGGGCGCAGCCTGTTCCTGGTGGGCGATCCCATGCAGTCCATCTATCGCTTCCGCAAGGCCGAGGTGGGCCTGTTCCTGCGCGTCTGGCAGGAGCGGCGCCTGGGCGACGTGCCGCTGGAGCCGCTCAATCTGACCAACAACTTCCGCTCTCATCCGCGGCTCGTCGAATGGGTGAACCGGGTGGGGACGCAGTTGTTCCCTCGCCAATCCGACCCCGAGCTTGGCATGGTCACCTACGAGGAGTCGATCGCCTTCAGGCCCGACGAGCCGGGCTCGGCGGTGGAGTTCCACGCATCCTGGCATTTTCGCGTGGCGCGCGGCGAGGATGGAACCCCGGCCCAGCAGACGGCCCAGGACGAGGCGGTGGAGCAGGCCGTGCGCTGCGCCGGCGCCGCCTTGCAGCGCCATTCCGGCAGCCCCCATCCGGTCGCCATCCTGGTACGCGCGCGCTCGCACTTGAGCGGCCTGGTGCGCAAGCTGGGCGAGCAGGGCATACCGTGCCGCGCCGTCGAACTGGAGCCCCTGCAGCAGCGTCCCGTGGTGGCCGACCTCGTGCAACTGGTGCGCGCCCTGGCGCATCCGGCGGACCGCCTGGCCTGGTTGTCGCTGCTGCGCTCGCCCATGATAGGCCTGCGCCTGGACAGCCTGCACCGCCTGTGCGCGCGGCATCCCCGCCAGGCCATGCCCGAGCTGCTGCGGGACTGCGAGGCGCTGGACTGGGAACCGGGCGAACGTGAACGCCTGCTGTTCGCCCGCCAGGTCCTGCTGGATGAAGGCAACCGCAGCGGCTTGATGCCTTTTGCGGCCTGGGTGCAGGAGTGCTGGACGCGCCTGGGCGGCGAACGGGTCTATCCCACGGTCGCCGATCAGGCCGACGCGGAACAGGTGCTGCGCCTGCTGGAGGAACTGTGTCCCTACGGACCGCCCGACCAGCAATTGCTGCAGGCGCGCGTGGAATCGCTGTACGCCACGCCGCAGGGTTCGGGCAAGGCCGTGGAGGTGATGACCATTCACAAGTCCAAGGGCCTGGAGTTCGAGACCGTGATCCTGTTCGGCCTGCACAAGCAGTCGGCGGCGGATTCCGAGCCTCTGATCCGGCTGGAGCATAGCGCCGAGCGCCTGATCCTGGGGCCCATCACGCACCGGGCCAGCGAGGACCGCGACCCGGTGTCGCAGTTCCTGGCCGCGCGCGAGCGCATACGCGCCGAACAGGAAAGCCATAGGCTGCTCTATGTGGCCCTGACGCGGGCGCGCCGGGAACTGCATCTGTTCGCCGAATTGAGCATTACCCAGGACAAGGGGCTGCGCGAACCCGACGGCCGCTCCTTGCTGAGCCGCCTGTGGTCGGCCGTCACGCCGCCGCCGGCCCCGCCCTGGCAGGCCGTGCTGGACAGCCAGACGGGGGCGGGGGAGCAACTGGTCGGGCCGCCGCTCGTGCGCGTGGTCCGCCTGCCCGATCTGCCGCCCGGCCTGCAGGCGGGCGTCACGCAGGCCCATCAGGCATGGAACTGGACGCTGGACACCAGCCACGAAACCGCGATAGGCACGGTCGCGCACGCCTGGCTGGAGAAACTGGGCCGCGAGGGCCTGGATCAATGGCCGCTGGAGCGCCTGCGCGAAAGCCGGCCGGTGATGTGGCGCCAGCTGCAGCGCGCCGGCGTGCCGGGCGCCTATCTGGACGAGGCCGGCCAGGCCCTGTTCGAAGCCGTGGCCGCCACGACGCGGTCCGAGCAGGGCCGCTGGCTGCTGGGCGTGGCGCGAGCGCACCGCGAATGGTCATTGCTGGACGTCAGCGGCCGGGTGTCCATCATCGACCTGGCCATCTCGCAGGAGGATCACTGGCTGGTGGTGGACTACAAGACCAGCCGGCCGGCGCCCGGCGAGAACCTGGAGCTGTTCCGCGAACGCATGCTGCAGCGGTATGCGCCTCAGCTGGAGCGCTATTGCGCCCAGGTCGCGGCGCTGGACGGCCGGCCCGCGCGCGGCGCGCTTTATTTTCCGCGCGCGGACCTGTGGGTGCCGTATTAGTGCTACACTACGAGATGGCGGGCCCCTCCGCATGGTTCGGCGGTGAACCTGGTCAGGTCGGGAACGAAGCAGCCACAGCCGTGCAGAGTCAGTGCCGGAGTCAGGCTCGCCACTTCACATTCTTGCCGGGTCCAGCGCGCCCGGTCTGTCTGCTCCTCTCGGGCACCGAATCCGGTACACTTTTCCTTTCGCTCATCTGTGCTGATGGCTCACGCCGTCCGGAATTCGCATGACCTATCTCGTTCTGGCCCGCAAATGGCGCCCTCGCTCCTTCGACACCCTGATCGGTCAGGATCATGTGGTGCGCGCGCTCACGCACGCCCTGTCCACGCAACGCCTGCACCATGCCTGGCTGTTCACGGGGACCCGGGGAGTGGGCAAGACCACCCTGTCGCGGATCCTGGCCAAGTCGCTCAACTGCGAGACCGGCATCACCGCCGCGCCTTGCGGCGCCTGCCGGGCCTGCACCGAGATCGACGCGGGCCGCTTCGTGGACTACGTGGAGCTGGACGCCGCCTCCAACCGCGGGGTGGAGGAAATGACGCAGCTGCTGGAGCAGGCCGTCTACGCGCCCAGCGCCGGACGCTACAAGGTCTACATGATAGACGAAGTCCACATGCTGACCGGCCATGCCTTCAACGCCATGCTCAAGACGCTGGAAGAGCCGCCGGCGCACGTGAAATTCATCCTGGCCACCACGGACCCGCAGAAGATCCCCGTGACCGTGCTGTCGCGCTGCCTGCAGTTCAACCTCAAGCAGATGACGGTGCCGGCCATCGTGGAGCACCTGCAGGATATCCTGACCCAGGAAGGCATGCAGTTCGACGTTCCGGCGCTGCGCCTGCTGGCGCAGGCGGCGGCAGGCTCCATGCGCGACGCCCTGTCGCTGACCGACCAGGCCATCGCCTACAGCGCCGGCGACCTGAGCGCCCAGGCCGTCCAGGCCATGCTGGGCACCATAGACCAGCGCCACCTGGCGCAACTGCTGCAGGCCCTGGTGGCCTACGACGCCAAGGCCATCATGGCGGTGGCGGACGATCTGGCCGCGCGCGGCCTGTCCTACGCGGGGGCGCTCGCCGATCTGGCCACGCTGCTGTCGCGCATCGCCATCGAGCAACGCATTCCCGGCACCATCACTGACGACGACCCCCTGGCCGGCCCGGTGCGCGAGCTGGCGCCTGCGCTCTCGCCCGACCACGTGCAGCTTTTCTACTCGGTGGCCGTGCACAGCCGCCAGGAACTGTCCCTGGCGCCGGACGAATACGCCGGCTTCGTCATGGCCTGCCTGCGCATGCTGGCCCTGCTGCCCGAACCGGTGCCGGCCCAGCCCGCGCCGCCGGTCGGTCCTGAAGGCGGCCGAACGCAGCCGCAAGAGGCGGCGCTTCCTTCTGCCCCTGTGCCGTCCGAACCACCGATGGCGCCCGTCGCCCGGGAGGCCGCCGAGGCGCCGCCCGTCCAGGCCCGCGTTGCGCCGACTCCGCCCGTCCCGCCCCCTCCTGCCAGGAATGATTTCGTTCCCGCCTGGGAGGACTCCGCGCCGAGCAGCCGGTCCGCCGATGCGCCGGCTCCGCAAGTTCCCTCGCCGGTTCAGTCAGAACCGGCGCCTGAGCCTGCGCCCGTGGCCGAAGCCGATCCCGTCGCCGTCCAGGACGAGCCGCCCGGTCAGCAGGAAGACTCCGCCCCGGCCGCCCGGGAGCCAGCCGCTTCGCCCGCTGCGGACGACGGGCTGCAGGAGCCGGCCTGGCTGTCCGAGGGCATGGACGACGAATTCGAGAACTACCAGCCCGCCGGCATGGACGCCGCCTCCGGCGGCGACGATGACGACGACATGCCGCCCCTGCCGGCCTCGGGCAACTTCATGCCGGACGGCGAGCTGGGCCTGCCTGTGCCGGCGCCCGCTCGCGAGGGCAGCCGCGCGGTGCGCCTGGGCGGCATGACGGCCGAGAAATGGCCTTCCGTGGCGGCCGAGCTGCCGCTCAGCGGTTGGGCCGCCGAGCTCGCCCGGCAGACGGAATGGGTGGGCGTGCAAGGCCAGGAAATCCATCTGCGCGCCAAGATCAAGGCCACGGAAGGCAGCCAGGGCAAGGCCCGGCTGCGCACCGTGCTGTCGGAATACTTCGGCCAGGCCGTGCAGCTGGCCATCGAATACGGCGACACCGGCGATGCCACGGCCCATGCCGTGGAGCAGGCCAAACTGGCCGAGCGCCAGCGGCAGGCCGAAGAGCAGGTCGCCCAGGATCCCTTTGTCTTGACCCTGATCCGGGACTTTGGCGCCAGCGTCAAGGAAGGGTCGGTCAAGGCAGCTCCCTTGGTCCGGGCCGCCTGAGCGGCCCTCGTTCAATTCCAACAATCAGGAAACCACACCATGATGAAAGGTCAGATTGCCGGCTTGATGCGTCAGGCGCAGCAAATGCAGGAAAACATGAAGAAGGCGCAGGAGGCCCTGGCCGAGATCGAGGTCGAGGGCGTCTCGGGCGGCGGCCTGGTCAAGGTCGTCATGAACTGTCGCCACGACGTGCGCCGCGTGTCCATCGATCCCAGCCTGCTGGAAGAGGACAAGGACATGCTGGAGGACCTGATCGCGGCCGCCTTCAATGACGCCCAGCGCAAGGCCGAAGCCACTTCGCAGGAAAAGATGGCGGGCGTCACCGCCGGCCTGCCCCTGCCTCCCGGCATGAAGTTCCCCTTCTGATGAACGAGCCGCAGATCGCCGAACCCGAACCGCTTCGGGTTCTGATCCAGGCCCTGCGCCGCCTCCCCGGAGTGGGCGAGCGCAGCGCCCGCCGCATGGCCTATCACCTGCTGCAGCACGACCTGGTGGGCGCGGACCAGCTCAGCCGGGCGCTGGAGCAGGCCACCCAGACCCTGCGGCATTGCCGGCGCTGCAACGGCTTCACGGTCCAGGAAGTCTGCGAAACCTGTTCCAACCCGCGCCGCGATCCCGCCTTGCTGTGCGTGGTGGAGACCCCCGCCGACCAGAACATGATCGAAGCCACTCACGGCTACCGCGGCCTGTACTACGTGCTGATGGGCCGGTTGACGCCGCTGGAGGGCATAGGGCCCGACGCCCTGCAGTTCGACCGCCTGCTGGAGCGGGCCGGCGACGGGCAGGTCCAGGAAGTGATCCTGGCCACCAATTTCACGGCCGAAGGCGAGACCACCGCCCATCACCTGGCTGAAATGCTGGGCAGCCAGGGCTTGAAGGTCACCCGCCTGGCGCGCGGCGTGCCCGCCGGCAGCGAACTGGAATATGTGGATCCCGGCACCATCGCCTGGGCCCTGATGGAGCGGCGCGCCACCTAGGCCCGACCGCCCTGGCGGCCATTTGGCCGCTCGCGTCCCGGTACCCCTCGTTTTAGTAGTATAAGTATTAGGCCTTTACTTTATGACTACACAACAAGAAGGGGATCCCCATGACACTGACTCGTCGCCACATGCTCAAACTGGCCGGCGCATCCGGGCTGGCCATGTCGCTGCCGTCCGTCGGCCGCGCCCAGGAGCTGGAAAAGAAAGACATCACGATCGCGGTAGGCGGCAAGGCGCTGATTTACTACCTGCCCCTGTCCATCGCGGAGCTCAAGGGTTTCTTCAAGGATGAAGGCCTGAACGTCAAGGTCGCGGACTTCGCGGGCGGCTCCAAGGCCCTGCAGGCCGTGGTGGGCGGCAGCGCCGACGTGGTCTCGGGCGCGTTCGAGCACACCATCAATCTGCAGGCCAAGGGCCAGTTCTACCGCGCGTTCGTGCAGCAGGGCCGCGCTCCGGCCATCGTGCTGGCCGTCTCCAGGAAGACCATGCCCGACTACAAGTCGCCGGCCGACCTGAAAGGCAAGAAGATCGGGGTGACCGCGCCCGGCTCCTCGACCAACATGATGGTCAACTTCTTCCTGGAACAGAACGGGCTGAAGCCTTCGGACGTCTCCTTCATCGGCGTGGGCGCCGGGGCCGGCGCCGTGACCGCCATGCGTACCGGCCAGGTGGACGCCATGGCCAATCTGGATCCGGTGATCGGCACCCTGGCCAAGGAAGACGCCATCCAGGTCATCGCCGATACCCGCACGGTGGCCGACACCAGGAAGATCTTCGGCGGCAACATGCCCTCGGCCTGCCTGTACGCCTCGCAGGAATTCCTGGACAAGAACCCCAAGACCGCCCAGGCGCTGGCCAATGCGATCGTGCGCGCCGACAAGTGGATCCAGGCCAATGACGCCGAGACCATCGCCAAGACCGTGCCGGCCGCCTACCTGCTGGGTGACGTGGAGCTGTACAAGCAGTGCCTGGACGCCAACAAGGAGTCGCTCTCGCCCAACGGCCTGGTGGACGAGGACGGCCCGGCCACGGCCTTGAATGCGCTGGCGGCTTTCGTCCCCAACCTGGACGCTTCCAAGATCGACACCAGCAAGATCTTCACCAACGAATTTGCCGACAATGCCAACAAGAAGTACCCCCATGCCTGAGGCCGCGCTTTCCCTTGACAACGTCAGCTGTGTTTTTGCCTCGCGCGACGGCAAGGGCACGTACACCGCGGTGCGCGACGCCAGCCTGACGGTCGCCCCTGGCGAGTTCGTGTCCGTGGTCGGTCCGACCGGCTGCGGCAAGTCCACGCTCTTGAACGTGGGGGCCGGCCTGCTGGCCCCCTCCGCCGGGCAGGTGCGCGTCTTCGGTCAGCCCCTGCAAGGGGTGAACCAGCGCGCCGGCTACATGTTCCAGGGCGAGGCGCTGATGCCCTGGCGCAGCGCCGAGTCCAACGTGATGGCCGGCCTGGAGTTCGCCGGCGTGCCGCAGGACGAAGCGCGCGCCCGCGCCCGGGAATGGCTCAAGCGGGTCGGCCTGGGCGGTTTCGGCGACCGCTATCCGCATCAGATGTCCGGCGGCATGCGCAAGCGCGTCATGCTGGCCCAGACGCTGATCCGCGACCCGGACATCATCCTGATGGATGAACCTTTTTCCGCCCTGGATATCCAGACCCGGCAGCTGATGGAGAACGAAGTGCTGGAAATCTGGATGGCGCAACGCAAGGCCGTCCTGTTCATTACCCATGACCTGGACGAGGCCATCGCCATGAGCGATCGCGTCGTGGTGCTGTCGGCCGGGCCGGGCACGCGCCCCATCGGCGAATTCCACATCGATCTCCCGCGTCCCCGCGACGTGGCCGAAGTCCGCAACCAGCCCCGCTTCGTCGAATTGCATTCGGCCATCTGGGCCGTGCTGCGCGATGAAGTCCTGAAGGGCTATGCCCAACAAAAGCGCGCCTGATATGTCGAAGTCTACTCACCGTTCCCGCCTGGCCCTGCGCGCCTGGCAAATCCTGTTGCTGGTCGTCATCCTGCTGGCCTGGCACTTCTTCACCCTGGACCCCAAGGTCGCCTTTTTCTTCGGCCAGCCCCTGGAGGTGATCAAGGTCATCTGGGCCTGGTTCGTGACCAATGGCGATATCTACCTGCACCTGGGCGTCACCCTGAGCGAGACCTTGCTGGCCTTCGTGATCGGCACGGTGGCCGGCCTGGGCTGCGGCTTGTGGCTGGGGCTGTCGCCTCGCGCGGCGGCCCTGCTGGATCCCTACATCACCGCCGCCAACTCCATGCCGCGCGTCATCCTGGCGCCCATCTTCGGCATGTGGTTCGGCCTGGGGATCTGGTCCAAGGTGGCCCTGGCCGTCACGCTGGTGTTCTTCATCGTGTTCTTCAACGTGTACCAGGGCGTGCGCGAGGTCAGCTCCACGCTGCTGGACAACGCCCGCATGCTGGGCGCCAGCCGCCGCCAGTTGCTGCGTCACGTCTACATTCCCTCGGCCACCAGCTGGGTGTTCTCCAGCCTGCACACCTCCGTGGGCCTGGCCTTCGTGGGCGCCGTGGTGGGCGAATACCTGGGTTCGGCCAGCGGGGTGGGCTACCTGATCCTGCAGGCCGAAGGCACGCTGGACGTGAACACCGTGTTCGCCGGCATCGTGGTCCTGACCATCTTCGCCCTGGTGCTGGACGGCCTGGTCAGCCTGTTCGAAGAACGCATGCTGGCCTGGCGGCCCAAAGGGGGCGAGACGGAGAAGCTCTAGCGTTTGCCATTGCGCCGCATGAAAAAAACCGGCCCCGTCTTGCGATGGGGCCGGTTTTTTTCAGTTCGGGAAGGGCGGAGTTCAGCTCCGCTGCCGAGCCTGCTGGATCAGTGCGTCCAGCTTGATGGCGTCGGCCGTGAACAGGCGTATGCCTTCGGCCAGTTTTTCGGTGGCCATGGCGTCCTGGTTCAGCTCGGTGCGGAAGGCCACCTCGTTGCTGGCGCGCCATTCCGGGGCGGCGGCCTTGGCCCGGGCGACGCTCAGGGCGGGCGAGAGCTCGCCGTCGGCGGCGGCCAGCTGGCCCAGCAGCTCGGGGCTGATGGTCAGCAGGTCGCAGCCCGCCAGCGCCTGGATCTGGCCTATGTTGCGGAAACTGGCGCCCATGATCTCGGTGGGGATGTCGTAGGTCTTGTAGTATTCGTAGATGCTGCGCACCGAGCGCACGCCCGGATCGTTCTCGCCCCGGTTGGCGTCCTCGTTCCAGTCGGCGCCGGCGGCTTTCTTGAACCAGTCGTAGATGCGGCCCACGAAGGGGGAGATCAGCGTCACCTTGGCCTGGGCGCAGGCGACGGCCTGGGGCAGGGAGAACAGCAGGGTCAGGTTGCAGCGTATGCCTTCGGCCTGCAGGGCGCGCGCGGCCTGTATGCCTTCCCAGGTGGAGGCCAGCTTGATCAGGACGCGCTCGCGGTCCACGCCGGCGCGCTCGTAGTGCTGGATGATCTGGCGGGCGCGCTCGATGCTGGCCGGCGTGTCGAAGGACAGGCGGGCGTCCACTTCGGTGGAGACGCGGCCGGGCACGATGTCCAGGATCTGGCGGCCGAACGCCACCAGCAGCAGGTCGCTGGTCTCGGCCAGGCTGGCCTGCGGGTGGTCGGCGATGACGCGATCGAGCAGGGGCCGGTAGGCCGGCAGCTGGACGGCCTTCAGTATCAGGGATGGGTTGGTCGTCGCGTCCGTGGGACGGAAGGCGCGCATGGCCTCGAAATCGCCGGTGTCGGCCACGACGGTGGTGTACTGGCGCAGGGATTCAAGCTGAGTCGTCATGTCTGTTGCAAGTCCATCTTAAAGCCATCAAGCCAATCGGCCACTGTAGACGATTTTGTGGCGAAACGCGCCTTTTTTCAGTGTTTTTCCCGATTAACTTTCGGAAGAAGGGGGATTCGGCATATAATCAGAAGGTTTAATGTCAATTTCAGAACCGGGGTTTTTTAACGTGCTGCCGTCTTTATTTCCTGAGGAGTCCCGCACTATCACTAGTGCTATCCTAGCCCTGGCGGATGGAACCCTATTCAAAGGGGTGTCAATCGGTGCCGAGGGGCACTGCGTTGCTGAAATCGTTTTCAATACGGCCATGACGGGTTATCAGGAAATCCTGACCGACCCAAGCTACAGCGGGCAAATTGTTACGCTTACCTATCCGCACATCGGTAATACCGGTGTCAACCCGGAGGACTCCGAATCCACCAAGGCCCATGCTGCCGGGCTCGTCGTTCGTGACTGTCCTTCCCGCCTGTCCAACTTCCGCTCCACCCAGTCCCTGCCCGACTACCTGAAGTCGCAGGGCGTGGTCGCCATCTCCGGCGTCGATACCCGCAAACTGACCCGCATCCTGCGCGAGAAAGGCTCCCTGGGCGCCTGCATCATGGTGGGCGAGGACGCCGAGCGCGCGCTGGAGCTGGCCCGCTCCTTCAAGGGCATGCAAGGCCAGGACCTGGCCAAGGTCGTGTCCACCACCGAGCGCCACGACTGGACCGAAGGCTCCTGGGAACTGGGGCAGGGCTTCACCCAGCCTGAAACCGGCCGCTTCCACGTGGTCGCCTACGACTTCGGCGTGAAAGCCAACATCCTGCGCCTGATGGCAGACCGCGGCTGCAAGGTCACCGTGGTGCCCGCCCAGACGCCGCTGGCCGACGTGCTGGCCTACCAGCCCGACGGCGTGTTCCTGTCCAACGGCCCCGGCGATCCGGAGCCCTGCGACTACGCCATCGAAGCCTGCCGCGGCCTGCTCGAGCGCAAGCTGCCCATCTTCGGCATCTGCCTGGGCCACCAGATCCTGGGCCTGGCCGTGGGCGCCAAGACCCTCAAGATGAAGAACGGCCATCACGGCGCCAACCACCCCGTGCAGGAACTGTCCAGCGGCCGCGTGTTCATCACCAGCCAGAACCACGGTTTCGCGGTGGACGCCGATACGCTGCCGGCCAACGCCAAGGTCACGCACATCTCCTTGTTCGACCAGAGCCTGCAGGGCTTCGAGCTGACGGATCGCCCCGCGTTCTGCTTCCAGGGCCATCCTGAAGCCACGCCCGGACCGCGCGATATCGCCTCGCTGTTCGACAAATTCATCAGCCTGATGGCTGCCCACCAGGCCGAAAAAGCCGCGTAAGATCACTATCGCACCATGCCAAAGCGTTCAGACATAAAAAGTATTCTCATCATTGGCGCGGGCCCGATCATCATCGGTCAGGCCTGCGAATTCGACTATTCCGGTGCCCAGGCGTGCAAGGCCCTGAAAGCGGAAGGCTACCGGACCGTGCTGGTCAACAGCAATCCGGCCACCATCATGACCGACCCCGACACGGCCGATGTCACCTACATCGAGCCCATCACCTGGCAGGCGGTCGAAAAAATCATCGAAAAAGAGCGTCCTGACGCGCTGCTGCCCACCATGGGTGGCCAGACCGCGCTGAACTGCGCCCTGGACCTGGCCAAACACGGCGTGCTGGATAAATTCGGCGTCGAGCTGATCGGCGCCAACGCCGAAGCCATCGAAAAGGCCGAGGACCGCCTGAAGTTCAAGGACGCCATGACCTCCATCGGCCTGGAGTCCGCCAAGTCCGGCGTGGCCCACAGCATGGACGAAGCCTGGGCGGTGCAAAAGCGCATCGCCGAGGAAATCGGCACCTCGGGCTTTCCCGTCGTGATCCGCCCCAGCTTCACGCTGGGCGGCACGGGCGGCGGCATCGCCTACAACCCCGAGGAATTCGAGACCATCTGCCGTCGCGGCCTGGAAGCCTCGCCCACCAGCGAACTGCTGATCGAGGAATCCCTGCTGGGCTGGAAGGAATTCGAGATGGAAGTGGTGCGCGACCGCGCCGACAACTGCATCATCGTGTGCTCCATCGAGAACCTGGACCCCATGGGCGTGCACACGGGCGACTCCATCACCGTGGCTCCCGCCCAGACGCTGACCGACCGCGAATACCAGATCATGCGCAACGCCTCGATCGCCGTGCTGCGCGAGATCGGCGTGGACACCGGCGGCTCGAACGTGCAGTTCGCCGTCAATCCCGACAACGGCCGCATGATCGTCATCGAGATGAATCCGCGCGTCTCCCGTTCCTCGGCGCTGGCTTCCAAGGCCACGGGCTTCCCCATCGCCAAGGTCGCCGCGCGCCTGGCCGTGGGCTACACCCTGGACGAGCTGCGCAACGAGATCACCGGCGGCGCGACCCCGGCCTCGTTCGAGCCCACCATCGACTACGTGGTCACCAAGGTGCCCCGTTTCGCCTTCGAGAAATTCCCCCAGGCCGACTCCCGCCTGACCACCCAGATGAAGTCCGTGGGCGAAGTCATGGCCATCGGCCGCACCTTCCAGGAATCCTTCCAGAAAGCCCTGCGCGGCCTGGAAGTGGGCGTGGACGGCCTGAACCAGAAGACCACCGACCGCGAAAAACTGCAGGTCGAACTGGGCGAGCCCGGCCCCGAGCGCATCTGGTACGTGGGCGACGCCTTCGCCCAGGGCTTTTCCCTGGACGAAGTGCACAGCCTGACCAAGATCGACCCCTGGTTCCTGGCCCAGATCAAGGAAATCGTGGACATCGAGCTGGCCCTGGAGCAGAAGACGCTGGCCGATCTGGATCGCGACACCCTGTTCGGCCTGAAGCGCCGCGGCTTCTCCGACCGCCGCCTGGCCTTCCTGCTGGACACGGTGGAATCCGAAGTGCGCAAGCTGCGCCATCAGCTCAACGTGCGCCCCGTGTACAAGCGCGTGGACACCTGCGCGGCCGAATTCGCCACGAACACCGCCTACATGTACTCCACCTACGAGGAAGAGTGCGAATCCAACCCCACCGACAAGAAGAAGATCATTGTCCTGGGTGGCGGCCCCAACCGCATCGGCCAGGGCATCGAGTTCGACTACTGCTGCGTGCACGCCGCCCTGGCGCTGCGCGAGGATGGCTATGAAACCATCATGGTCAACTGCAATCCCGAGACCGTGTCCACCGACTACGACACGTCCGACCGCCTGTACTTCGAGCCCCTGACGCTGGAAGACGTGCTGGAGATCGTGCACACCGAAAAACCCGTCGGCACCATCGTGCAGTACGGCGGCCAGACGCCCCTGAAGCTGGCCCGCGCCCTGGAGGCCAACGGCGTGCCCATCATCGGCACCAGCCCCGAGTCCATCGACGTGGCCGAAGACCGCGAACGCTTCCAGAAGCTGCTGACCAAGCTGGGCCTGCGCCAGCCGCCGAACCGCACCGCACGCACGGAAGGCGAGGCCATCGCCCTGGCCGCCGAGATCGGCTATCCGCTGGTGGTGCGCCCCAGCTACGTGCTGGGCGGCCGCGCCATGGAGATCGTGCACGAGCAGCAGGACCTGGAGCGCTACATGCGCGAAGCCGTGAAGGTCAGCAATGACTCTCCCGTGCTGCTGGACCACTTCCTGAACAACGCCACCGAAGTGGACGTGGACTGCCTGGCCGACGGCGAGCGCGTGTTCGTGGGCGGCGTGATGCAGCACATCGAGCAGGCCGGCGTGCACTCGGGCGACTCCGCCTGCAGCCTGCCGCCTTATTCGCTCAGCGACGAGACCGTGGCCGAAATCAAGCGCCAGACGGCCCTCATGGCCAAGGCCTTGAACGTCAAGGGGCTGATGAACGTGCAGTTCGCCATCCAGGACGGCGAGGTCTACGTGCTGGAAGTCAATCCGCGCGCCTCGCGTACCGTGCCCTTCGTGTCCAAGGCCACCGGCCTGCAGCTGGCCAAGATCGCCGCGCGCGTGATGGCCGGCGAGACCCTGGCCCAGCAAGGCGTCACCGAAGAAGTCACGCCGCCTTACTACTGCGTCAAGGAAGCCGTGTTCCCCTTCGTGAAGTTCCCCGGCGTGGATACCATCCTGGGGCCTGAAATGAAGTCCACCGGCGAAGTCATGGGCGTGGGCGCTTCTTTCGCCGAAGCCTTCGTGAAATCGCAGATGGCCGCCAGCGTGCGCCTGCCCGACAGCGGCCTGGCCTTCATCAGCGTGCGCGCCCAGGACAAGCCGCAGGCGGTCGAAGTGGCTCGCGGCCTGGTGTCGCTGGGCTTCAAGGTGGTCGCCACGCGCGGCACGGCCGCCGCCATCGAGCAGGCAGGCCTGCCCGTGCAGGTGGTCAACAAGGTCACCGAAGGTCGCCCGCACATCGTGGACATGATCAAGAACGGCGAAGTCGCCCTGGTCATCAACACGGTCGAAGAGCGCCGCAACGCGATTGCCGATTCGCGTACAATCCGTACTCACGCCCTGGCTGCTAATCTTGCCTACTACACCACCATTGCCGGTGCGGTGGCGGCGGTCCAAGGCCTGCAGTATCTGCGCCATGGCGATGGCCTGAAGGTTTACGCGGTCCAGGAGCTGCACGCTTCGCTCGCTGAACACTAAGGCGCATCAGGCCGGAAGGGCGCACCCGCAGGTGCGCCCTTTTTTTTGCCGCCGGGCCGCCCCAAGGAACAAAGCCCCCTTGGGGGATGAGCCCGGACATAGTACAGTCCCTGCGGACTGTACTATGCCTGGCGAATCCGAGCGGCCTGCCTGCCGCGAGGCGGACAGCAAGCAGGCATCGGCCTGCGCAGCGTGGGGGCTTTTTTGCCGCCGGGCCGCCCCAAGGCAAAAATCGCCCCCTCGGGGGGCAGCAAGCAGGCATCAGCCTGCGCAGCGTGGGGGCTTATTATGGAGATCATGTCGTGAAGTGGTTCATTCTTGCCTTGTTCATCGCATGCACGCTGGTCGTGCATTTCAGGGGTCGGGTGCGGCATCGCTTTTCCCGCCAGGTGCTGGATCACTCCACCTTCACGGCGCCGCTCAACTGCTTCATGTACGCCTTCTCGGCCGTGCCCAACAAGCCCTACCTGGACCTGGAGAACTTCCCGGAACTGAAGGTGTTGCTGGAGCGCTGCGACGAGATCCGCGCCGAAGCCGAGCGTCTGTACGGCGACGGCCACATCAAGGCCTCGGACAAATACAATGACGCCGGTTTCAATTCCTTCTTCAAGACCGGCTGGAAGCGCTTCTACCTGAAGTGGTATGACGCGGACCATCCGTCGGCGCGCGAACTGTGCCCGGTCACCACCAGCCTGCTCAAGGACATTCCATCCATCAAGGCGGCCATGTTCGCCTCGCTGCCGCCGGGCAGCCGACTGCCGCGCCACCGCGATCCCTACGCCGGCTCGCTGCGTTTCCACATGGGCCTGATGACGCCCAACAGTCCGGACTGCTACATCAATGTGGACGGCCAGTCCTACTACTGGCGCGACGGCCAGGCCGTCGTGTTCGACGAGACTTTCATCCATTATGCGGAGAACAAGTCCGACCAGAACCGCATCATCCTGTTCGCGGACGTGGAGCGCCCCATGCGCTATCGCTGGGCGCAGGCCGTCAACCACGCCGTGGGCGGGTTTCTGCTGCGCGCCGCGGCGGCGCCCAACCAGGAAGGCGACCGCACCGGCGGCATCAACCGCATCTTCGGCGCCGTCTATGCGGTGCGCCGCTTCGGCAAGGCCATCAAGAAGAAGAACGAGACCCTGTACTACGTGCTCAAATGGGCGCTGGTGCTGGCCATTCTGGCCCTGATCTTCCTGTGATCATGCTTATGCACGCAGGCCTCGCCGTCGGCCGGGCGTCTCTGCGCCGGCTTCCCCGTCCGCGCACCGGTTTGCGGGAGCGTTGAGCCATGTTGTCGGTCTTCATCACCGGCGCCAGCAGCGGACTGGGGCGCGCCCTGGCCCGGGAGTACGCTGCGCAGGGCGCGCGCCTCGGCCTGCTGGGGCGCCGCCTGGACGAGCTCCAGGCCCTGGCGGACAGCCTGCCCGGCGAGCATCGCGTCTATGCCGTGGACGTGCGCGACCGCCATGCCCTGCATGAGGCGGCCGACGATTTCCTGGCTTTCTGTGGGCGAAAAGTGGACGTGGTGATCGCCAGCGCCGGCATCAGCGCCGGCACCCTGACCGAGGAGCGCGAGGACTTCGCCGTGTTCAAGGCCATCCTGGACACCAATCTGCTGGCCATGGTGGCCACTTTCGAGCCATTCGTCGCGCCCATGAAGGCGGCTGGCGGCGGCGCCCTGGTGGGCATCGCCAGCGTGGCCGGCATACGCGGGCTGCCCGGCGCCGGAGCGTACAGCTCCTCCAAGGCGGCCGTCATCGCCTATTGCGAAAGCCTGCGCCTGGAACTGGCGGGGCAGGGCATACGCGTGGTCACCATCGCGCCGGGATACGTGCGCACCGCCATGACCGCCCGCAATCCCTATTCCATGCCGTTCCTGATGCCGGCCGACGCCTTTGCCCGGCGAGCCGTCAAGGCCATCGCGCGCGGCGCATCCTATCGAGTCATACCTTGGCCCATGGGCGTGGTTTCGCGCCTGATGCGCCTGCTTCCCAACTGGCTGTACGACCTTCTGGCGCGCAATGCGCCGCGCAAGCCCCGCCAGCCCCAGGATTCCTGATTCCCATGCTGCAACCTTTGTTCAAAGGCTTCATGCTGAGCCTGGCCATGATCGTGGCCATCGGCGCCCAGAATGCGTTCGTGCTCAAGCAGGGCCTGCTGCGCCGCCATGTGCTGCCTGTCGTACTGATCTGCGCCCTGTCGGACCTGCTGTTCATCATCATGGGGGTCATGGCGGTCGGCGCGGTCATCGCGGCGCGGCCCTGGCTGGCCCTGACACTGACGCTGGGCGGGGCCCTGTTTCTGCTGGCCTACGGCGCCCGATCCTTCCATTCCGCCCTGCGCTCGCAAAGCAGTCTGGAATTGCTGGATGGACAGGGCGGGGCGGGCTTGTGGGCCACCATTCTGGCCACCCTGGCCGTCACCTACCTGAATCCGGGCGTGTACCTGGACACGCTGCTGATCATAGGCGGCCTGGGCGCGTCGTTCTCGGCCGAGCAGAAACCCTGGTTCGTGCTTGGCGCCGCCTTGTCATCGGCCTTGTGGTTCTTCGGCGTGGGTTTCGGTGCGCGTCTGCTGCTGCCGCTGTTCAGGCAGCCTCGCGCCTGGCGCATGCTGGAGCTGCTGATCGGGGTGATCATGTGGTCCATCGCCTTTCCCCTGCTGTGGCAGGCGGTGGGCCTGGCGCGCTCACTGTAGGCCGCCGGACGGCGCGCTACGGCGCCTCGTCCAGGGCCTGTTCCAGATGGGGCAACTGCCCCCAGGCCCGAGTCGTCCAGTTCAGGGCCGGATCGATGCTGAAATAGTTCAGGCTGGTGTTCAGGATGGCGTGGGCGCGCTTGGCGTTCAGCGCCTGGCCGTTCAGGCGCCGCCAGACCATGTCGATGACCCCGCCATGGGCGAAGACCAGCAGGTTCTTGCCGGGATGCCCGGCAGCCAGCTTCTCGAAGCAGCCCAGCACGCGGGCCTGGAACTGGCGCAGGGACTCGCCGCCTTCCACGGCGTAGTCTATGTCCACCGTGTTGCCGGGCTGGTCGGGGCCGTGGCGCCCCGCAGCGTCCCAGGGCTGGCCTTCCAGCACGCCGAAGCCGCGCTCGCGCAGCCCTGCATCCGTCTGCACGGGCAGATCCCAGTGGCGGCAGGCCAGGCGCGCGGTTTCCGATGCGCGGCGCAGGTCGCTGCTGAATACGGCGTCGACCCGCATGTCGAAGGCGGGCGAACTCAGGTGGCGCTGCAGGGCGTGGGCCTGCTGCAGTCCCGTTTCATTCAGTTCTATGTCCTGCCAGCCCTGCAGGCGGCGGACCGCGTTCCAGGCTGTTTCGCCGTGGCGTATCAGGCAGATGGACGTATTCATGGTCAGGGTCATCAAGAGAAAGAGTTGCATCGGGCCGCCGGGGCTGGCGCTGCTCCCATTGTAGTGCTTGCGGCATGGGGAACCAGAACGACATGCGTATAACGCATATAGCCGCCGGGACCGGCCAGTGTTGCGTCAGACGCTGCATGTGCGGCAAAAGGAGCGCCGCACCGCGTTTTTTGCTGTCTAGCTCAGCCGTTCATGTCTAAAATTATGCCTCGATGAACCGGTCCTGATCCCCGGACCGGGATGGCTCACGGATGCCGTCCGGGTTCGTCCGTCCCGTTTTCTTCCCTTCTGGAATTTCCTTTTATGTCTCAGTCCTACTTCCCGCGCTGGCGCCGCGTGTCCGGCAGCGAGCCGGGTACGGTGGTGCAGCCCGACGAGTGCCTGGCCACGCCGCAGAATATCGCCATGGGCGCGCAGCACGTGGTGGCCATGTTCGGATCCACCATCCTGGCCCCCCTGCTGATGGGTTTCGATCCCAATCTGGCCATCCTGATGTCCGGCATCGGCACCCTGATCTTCTTCGTCTTCGTGGGCGGGCGCGTGCCCAGCTACCTGGGTTCGAGCTTTGCCTTCATCGGCGGGGTGATCGCCGTCACGGGCTATGCGGGCAGCGGCGCCAACGCCAACATCGGCGTGGCGCTGGGCGCCATCATCGTCTGCGGCCTGGTCTACACCTTGATCGGCCTGCTGGTCTGGATCTTCAACGCCCGCACGCGGGGCGGGGCGGCGCGCTGGATCAACCACTGGATGCCGCCCGTCGTGACCGGCGCCATCGTGGCGGTGATCGGCCTGAACCTGGCGCCCATCGCCGCCAAGGGCGCCATGGGCGCAGGCACCTTCGATTCCCTGATGGCCCTGATGACGGTGCTGTGCGTGGGCGGCATCGCCGTGTACACGCGCGGCGTGGCGCAACGCCTGTTGATCCTGGTGGGCCTGATCGTGGCCTGCGTGCTGTACTGGGTGTTCACCAACGTCATGGGCTACGGCACCCCCATCGATTTCAGCGCCATCGAGCAGGCGGCCTGGCTGGGCCTGCCCACCTTCGCCTCGCCCGTCTTCGAGGCTCACGCCATGACGGTCATCGTGCCAGTGGCCATCATCCTGGTTGCAGAGAACCTGGGACATATCAAGGCGGTCAGCGCCATGACGGGCCAGGACCTGGACGGCTACCTGGGCCGGGCCTTCGTGGGCGACGGCGTGGCAACCATGGTCTCGGGCGCCGTGGGCGGCACGGGCGTGACCACCTATGCCGAGAACATCGGCGTGATGGCGGCCACCCGCATCTATTCCACGCTGGTCTTCGCCTTCGCGGCCGTGATCGCGATCTTTCTGGGCTTTTCGCCCAAGTTCGGCGCCGTCATACAGTCCATTCCCGGCCCCGTGCTGGGCGGCATGTCGGTAGTGGTGTTCGGCCTGATCGCCATCTCCGGCGCGCGCATCTGGGTGGTCAACCAGGTCGACTTCAGCGACAACCGCAATCTGCTGGTGGCCGCCGTCACCCTGATCCTGGGCGCCGGCAACTTTTCCTTGCAATTTGGCGTGATCCGCCTGGACGGCATCGGTTGCGCCACCTTCGGCGCCATCATCCTGCACGCCCTGTTGCGGGGCCGCCGCGCCGCAGCGCGCTGACGCGGCCTGCGCGCCATATGCCGGGTCCGCCAGGCCTTGGCGGACCCGGCAAAACCCCGCGATGCGCGGGGGCTTGCTATTTCCTGACAGTTTGCCGACAATAGCTCTCACAGTCCCGGTTCTTTGCGGGACTTTTTTGCCGCCGGGCCGCCGGAACGCCGGATCGCTCAAGGCAAGAACGCCCTTCGGGGGCGGCAAGCAGGCCTTGGCCTGCGCAGCAGGGCATACGCCCCTATCACCGGTTCTCCCTATCTTCCAGGCGCTCCCGCTGCGGAGCGTCTTTTACTTGTTGAGCAGGAATATTATGTCTGCGATTCCATTGACTGCGCAGGGCGCACAACGTTTGCAAGTCGAATTACACCGCCTCAAGACGGTAGAACGTCCTGACGTCATCAACGCCATCGCCGAGGCGCGTGCGCAGGGCGACCTGTCCGAGAACGCCGAGTACGACGCCGCCCGCGAGCGCCAGGGCTTCATCGAAGGCCGCATCAGCGAACTGGAAGGCACCTTGTCCAACGCCCAGATCATCGAGCCGTCCACGCTGCAGGCCGACGGCCGCGTCGTTTTCGGCGCCACGGTCGAGATCGAGGACCTGGAGTCGGGCAACAAGGTCACGTACCAGATCGTGGGCGACGTCGAGGCCGACATCCGCGCCAACAAGATCTCCATCTCCAGCCCCGTGGCGCGCGCCCTGATCGGCAAGTCCGAAGGCGACGTGGTCGAAGTCAAGGCGCCGGCCGGCATCCGCGAATACGAGATCATCGGCATCAGCTACATCTGATGCCCGGCGGCCCCGTCCGCCGCCTTCGGGGCGCGCCCCGAAAAAGAAAGGCCCCTGCACATTCTGCGGGGGCCTTATAATTTATGAAGTCGGGCGTTCAGCGCTTGCCGGACGACAGTCCGCGACGGGCGCCCGCCTTCAGGGACATGGCGCTGCCCGGGCGACGGGTGGCGCTGCGAGGAGCCGCCGGCTTGACCGCGGCGAATTTCTGCACGCTGCGGGGAGCGGCGGATGATTTCTTTTCCTGGGTGCTGCTGCGTTCCGATTTCATTTCGGCGCGTCGGGTCCGTTCCGAGCTGCGGGTGCGCTTGACGCCCGATGCCGCCAGCTTCTTGGGGGTATAGGGCTCGGAAGGCTTGCGCACGGCGCGGGTGGGCTTTTCGGGAACGCCGAACACGGACGGACGTTCGGGATTGGGCTTGTAGATGGTCAGCATCTTGCCCAGGTGATGGACCGCGGCGGCGTCCAGCGCGTCGCAGATGCGTTCGAGCATTTCCAGGCGAGCTTCGCGGTCGTCGCCGGCCACACGGATCTTGATGAGCTGATGGGCCTGGAGGTGCACGCTGATTTCCTTCAGCACGGCCTGCGTCAGGCCGTTGTCGCCGATCAGGACGACAGGGCGCAAGGCGTGAGCAGCAGCGCGAAGATCGCTGCGCTCATGGGGTGTAAGGTTGAGTTTTGGCATAAAGAGATTGTACGGGAATGGCCAAGAAAAAATTCTCTAAAGATTGGGTTCATCAGCATATAAATGACCCCTACGTCAAACTGGCGCAACAAAAAGGGTATCGCGCGCGCGCGGCCTTCAAACTGAGTGAAATCCTGGATCTGGAGAAGATTCCTGTCAAGGGCAAGGTGGTCGTGGACCTGGGTTCCACGCCGGGCAGCTGGTCGCAGCTGGTGCGCGAGCGCATGGTGGGGCCCGGCGGGGTGCTGGACGGGCGCATCATCGCGCTGGACATCCTGGAAATGGAGCCGATCGCAGGGGTCGAGTTCATGCAGGGGGACTTTCGCGAGGACGACATGCTCGAGCGCCTGCACGCCAGCCTGGACGGGGCGCCCGTGGACCTTGTAATTTCAGACATGGCCCCCAACTTGTCTGGTGTGGCCTCGGCCGATTCGGCCCGCATCCAGCATCTGTGCGATCTGGCGCTGGAATTCGCCACGGAGCATCTCACTGCGGACGGCGCGCTCATCGTCAAGGCGTTCCACGGTAGTGGTTTTTCCCAGATCGTCGAATCTTTCAAGCAGAAATTTGTCAGAGTGGTGGAACGCAAACCCAAGGCGTCACGCGATAAATCCGCCGAGACTTTTCTGGTTGCCCGGGGTCTGAAGGCCAGGTAATTTATGACTTGCCGGTCTCGGGATCGGGTAGAATGAACTAAGTATGGCGCTTGTTCAGGTGTGTGTCAGCATATTTGGCAAGTTATCGCAATCGCAGGAGATTGGCTTTGAACAACTCGTTTTCCAAAGTCGCGATCTGGATGGTCATTGCGCTGGTGCTGTTTACTGTTTTCAAGCAGTTTGACGGCCGGCCGGCAACCACCGATGGCGTCACGTACACGCAATTCATGAACGATGCGCGCGCCGGCCGCATCACCAAGGTGGACATCCAGGGCGATACCCTGCACGTCACGCCCGACTCCGGCCGCAGCTACACGCTGACCTCGCCGGGCGACCTGTGGATGGTGCCCGAGCTGGTCAAGTCCGGCGTGCAGGTTTCGGGCAAGGCCCGCGAAGAACCTTCCTTCCTGACCAGCCTGTTCATCTCCTGGTTCCCCATGCTGCTGCTGATCGGGGTCTGGGTGTTCTTCATGCGCCAGATGCAGGGCGGCGGCAAGGGCGGGGCGTTCAGCTTCGGCAAGTCGCGCGCGCGCCTGCTCGACGAAAATTCCAATCCCGTCACCTTCGCCGACGTCGCCGGCTGCGACGAGGCCAAGGAAGACGTGCAGGAGCTGGTCGACTTCCTGCGCGATCCGTCCCGTTTCCAGCGTCTGGGCGGCCGCATCCCGCGCGGCATCCTGATGGTCGGTTCGCCCGGCACCGGCAAGACCTTGCTCGCGCGCGCCATCGCCGGCGAGGCCAAGGTGCCGTTCTTCAGCATTTCCGGCTCCGACTTCGTGGAGATGTTCGTGGGCGTGGGCGCCTCGCGCGTGCGCGACATGTTCGAGACCGCCAAGAAGCAGGCTCCCTGCATCATCTTCATTGACGAAATCGACGCCGTGGGCCGTCAGCGCGGCGCCGGCCTGGGCGGCGGCAACGACGAACGCGAACAGACGCTGAACCAGCTGCTGGTGGAAATGGACGGCTTCGAAACCGGCCAGGGCGTGCTGGTCATCGCCGCCACCAATCGTCCCGACGTGCTCGACCCCGCGCTGCTGCGTCCCGGCCGCTTCGACCGCCAGGTGGTGGTCGGCCTGCCCGACATCCGCGGCCGCGAGCAGATCCTGAAAGTGCACATGCGCAAGGTGCCGCTGGCTCCCAACGTGGATCCCGTGGTGCTGGCCCGCGGCACGCCCGGCTTCTCCGGCGCCGACCTGGCCAATCTGGTCAACGAGGCCGCCCTGTTCGCCGCCCGCCGCAACGGCCGCACGGTGGACATGCAGGACTTCGAGCGCGCCAAGGACAAGATCATCATGGGCGCCGAGCGCCGCACCATGATCATGCCCGAGGAAGAGCGCCGCAACACGGCCTACCACGAAGCCGGCCACGCGCTGGTGGCTTGCATGCTGCCCAAGACGGACCCCGTGCACAAGGTCACCATCATCCCGCGCGGCCGCGCCCTGGGCGTGACCATGCAACTGCCTGAAGGCGACCGCTACAGCATGGACAAGGAGCGCCTGCTCAACATGATCGCGGTGCTGTTCGGCGGCCGTATCGCCGAAGAGGTCTTCATGAACCAGATGACCACCGGCGCATCCAACGACTTCGAGCGCGCCACGCAGATCGCCCGCGACATCGTCACCCGCTACGGCATGACCGATTCGCTCGGCCCCGTGGTGTATGCCGAGAACGAAGGCGAGGTGTTCCTGGGCCGCAGCGTCACCAAGACGACGCACGTGTCCGAGGCCACCATGCAGAAGGTGGACTTCGAGATCCGCAAGATCATCGACGAGCAGTACGGCGTGGCCCGCAAGCTCATCGAGGACAACCGCGACAAGATGGAAGCCATGGCCAAGGCCCTGCTCGAATGGGAAACCATCGACGCCGACCAGATCGACGACATCATGAAGGGCCTGCCTCCACGGGCGCCCCATGTGCCCGGCGGCGACAACTCTCCGTCCGACGGCTCCACGCCACCGGCCACGGGCGCCAGCCCCGCCGGCGACAAGGGCACGGCCGCGACGACTCCTGTTTAACATCTCATAGGCATTGCCTATTTCATGAATCACTCCGAGTGGTCTTGTGGGCGCTTCCAGCTTGGGCTGGAGCGCCCTTTGGTTATGGGGATCGTGAATGTCACTCCCGATTCCTTCTACGACGGCAACCAGCATGCCGATCTGCCGCGGGCGCTGGACCACGCCCATCAATTGATCGCCGAAGGCGCCGACATCCTGGACATCGGCGGTGAATCCACCCGGCCGGGCGCCGAACCCGTGTCCCTGGAGCAGGAAATGGAGCGCGTCATCCCTCTGGTGGAGGCCTTGCGCTCCACCGGCGTGGCGCTGTCGGTGGACACCTTCAAGCCCGAGATCATGCGCGCCAGCCTGGCCGCCGGGGCCGACATCATCAACGACATCTACGCGCTGCGCATGCCCGGCGCACTGGAGGCCGTGCGCGATTCGGACTGCGGCCTGTGCATCATGCACATGCAGGGCGAGCCGCGCACCATGCAGAAGGAGCCGCACTACGACAACGTGTTGACACAAGTTCGTGACTTTTTGCAAGAGCGCTGTGACCATTTGCAGCAGCATGGCGTGGATTCCAGGCGTATCATGCTGGATCCTGGTTTTGGCTTCGGCAAGACAGTCGCCCATAATTACCAGCTGCTGCGCGGCCTGGAGCAGGCAGGGGTGCCCGGCTACCCCTGGCTGATCGGCCTGTCGCGCAAGTCCATGATCGGGCACGTCACCGGCAAGCCGGTGGATCAGCGCCTGATCGGTAGTCTGTCGGCAGCCCTGGCCTGCGTGGCCCGGGGTGCGAAAGTTGTCCGTGTCCATGACGTTGCCGCGATGCGAGAAGCCCTGGACGTCTGGAATGCGGTTGAACATGGAGTCTCTGAATGAGCGATCGGAAGTATTTCGGCACCGATGGTGTCCGTGGTGAAGTAGGCGGTCCAACCATCAATCCCGAATTTGCCCTGCGCCTGGGCTACGCCGCCGGCAAGGTGCTGGCCGGCCAGCACCAGGGCAAGGGTCGTCCCACTGTCGTGATCGGCAAGGACACCCGGATTTCCGGCTACATGCTGGAGTCCGCGCTGGAAGCGGGCCTGTCGGCCGCAGGCATCGACGTGCTGCTGGCCGGTCCCGTGCCCACGCCCGCCGTCGCCTACCTGACGCGCACCTTGCGCCTGGCCGCCGGCATCGTCATCTCCGCTTCGCACAATCCGTATTACGACAACGGCATCAAGTTCTTCTCGGCCCAGGGCACCAAGCTGCCCGACGAGGTCGAACTCAAGATCGAGCAGGCCATCGACGAGCCCATGCAGTGGGTCAAGTCCGAGTCGCTGGGTCGCGCCCGCCGCCTGGCCGACTCCGCCGGCCGCTATATCGAGTTCTGCAAGAGCACCTTTCCCAACGAGCTGGACCTGAACGGCCTGAAGATCGTGGTGGATGCGGCGCACGGCGCCGCCTACAACATCGCCCCGCACGTGTTCCGCGAGCTGGGCGCCGAAGTGGTGGCCATCGGCGTGCAGCCGGACGGCTTCAATATCAACAAGGAAGTGGGCGCCACCTATCCGGAACGCCTGGCCGAGGAAGTGCGTACGCACGGCGCGGACCTGGGCATCGCCCTGGACGGCGACGCCGATCGCCTGCAGATGGTGGATGCGGACGGCCGCATCTACAACGGCGATGAACTGCTGTACCTGATCGTGCGCGATCGCCAGCAGACCCAGACCGTGCAAGGCGTGGTCGGCACCCTGATGACCAACTTCGGCTTCGAGAAAAGCATGCGCGAGCTGGGCATTGCGTTCGAGCGCGCCAAAGTGGGGGACCGCTACGTGCTGGAGCTGATGCAGCAGCGCGGCTGGCTGTACGGCGGCGAAAGCTCGGGCCACCTGCTGTGCCTGGACTGGCACACCACGGGCGACGGCATCATCGCCGCCCTGCAGGTATTGACGGCTTTACGCCACAGTAGCAAGACCTTGTCCGAGCTGCTGAAGGATCTCAAGATGTATCCCCAGATCATGGTCAACGTGCCGCTGCAGCCGGGCCAGGACTGGCAGAGCCATGCAGGCCTGCAGGCGGCCAGGAAGCAGGTGGAAAGCCAGCTTGGCGATCGCGGCCGGGTACTGATCCGGGCCTCGGGCACCGAGCCCAAGCTGCGCCTCATGGTAGAGGCCGAGGATGCTGACCTGGCTCAATCGGGAATTGATGCTCTACTTGCAGTGGATTTAACGAAATAGTAATTTGACTATCAAAAACCTGAAACATTGCTTGTGCATCATGCACTAAAGTTTTTGGAGTCACCACGATGCTAGATCTTGAGCGTGCACGATCCGCGGCTGACCTGGCCAATACCTGGGCCGGTCACACCGTCGGAGGATTGGCTTTGCGTCTGGCTCGGACAGACGAAGAGCTTGAAATCCTGCAGCGCCTGCGGTTCCAGGTTTTTACCGAGGAAATGAACGCGGTCTTCCCGGACCAGCATACGGGCCTGGACACGGACCGTTTCGACCAATGGTGCGAGCATTTCATGGTGACCGAGCCGGAAAGCAACCGGGTCATCGGCACCTACCGGCTGCTGACGCCTGAAAAGGCCAAGCTGGCGGGCGCCTACTATTCGGAGTCCGAATTCGACATCGGGTCCCTGGACGCCTTGCGGCCCAGCCTGGTCGAGGTCGGGCGCTCGTGCATTCATCCGAACTACCGGAACGGTTCGGCCATCATGATGCTGTGGGGCGGCATTGCCGCGCTCATGCGCATGGGAGGCTACCGCTATCTGCTGGGCTGCGCCAGCGTCAGCCTGCGCGACGACGGCGTCACGGCGGCCGAAGTCTGGCGCGTGGCCCGCAAGTCCATGCAGGATCATCCCGAGGTCCCGCAGGTGCGGCCCTTGAACCGCTATCCGGTCGAACGCCTGGACAGCGACTTGCCGGCGCGCATTCCGCCGCTGATCAAAGGCTACCTGAAGCTGGGGGCCACCATTTGCGGCGAGCCGGCCTGGGACCCGGACTTCAACACGGCGGACTTCCCCGTGCTGCTGGACCTGCAGGCCATGGACGAGCGCTACAAGCGGCACTTCGGCCTGGCCTGATCCATGCCCTGTTGGGCAGCTCGTCTGGACGGGCGAAAAAAAAACGCATCCCAGGGATGCGCTTTTTTTTATCTGGTTTTGCAGTCAGGCCAGTTCCAGGCTCAGGTCGTTGTGGTCGGTCTGCCAGGCCTGCACCTCGGCCTGCAGCGAGGCTTGCGACAAGGGATGCGTGGCCATCCAGCCGGCGTTCTGGCGAATCAGCACTTTCTTGCCCTGCAGTTCGATGTGCAGAGGCAGGGTTTCCATGTCTTCGCGGCGGCGCATCAGGATGACGGCCAGGCGCAGGCTGAGCAGGGTCAGCCACCAGGCCTTGCTGGTCTCGAAGCGCTTGAGCTTGCCCAGCTTGCCCTGGTGGCCCAGGCTCAGGAAGCTGAGCATGGCCTGGTCGTCGTTGGAGAAGCCGGGCATGTCCGCATGCTCCAGCACATAGGCGGTGTGCTTGTGGTAGTCCGCATGGGCGATGCTCAGGCCGACTTCGTGCAGGTCGGCAGCCCAGCCTAGCTGACGGGACAGCTCCTGCGTCTCGGGCGAGTCCGGCAGGCGCAGTTCGCGGAACAGGCTCAGGGCCGCTTCGCGCACGCGATGCGCCTGGCGGGTGTCCACGTGATAGCGCTTGATCATCTGTTGCACGGTCTGGGCCCGTTGGTCGCGCTCGGAGTCGCGGCCCAGCATGTCGTACAGCACGCCCACGCGCAGGGCCCCCTCGCCGGGCAGCATCTGGCGTATCTTCAGTTCCTGGAAGGCCGCCATCATGATGGCCAGGCCTGCCGCCAGCACGGGCGCGCGGTGCGGCTTGACGCCGTGCAGCGTGCGCATGTCCACCTTGCCGTCCTGGACCAGGCGCTTCTTGAGCAGTTCCATGCCTTCCAGGGTGATCCCCTTCTTGGACATGCCGTTTTCCTGCAGGATGGCGATCAGGCCCTTGGCCGTGCCCGAGGACCCATAGGCTTCCTGCCAGCCGGTCTTGCGGTACTGGCGGGTGATGCCTTCCAGCTCGCGGCGCGCGGCCAGGATGGCCTTCTGCATGCGTTCTTCCGTAATGACGCCATCGGCAAAGAACTTGTCGGTATAGCTGACGCAGCCCATGTACAGGGAGGACAGCAGCATGGGCTTGAGGCCCTTGCCGATGATGACTTCCGTGGAGCCCCCGCCGATGTCTATCATCAGGCGGCGATTGGGGGAGGGCGGCAGCTCGTTGCTGATGCCCGAGAAGATCAGGCGCGCTTCTTCGTGTCCGGAGATCACCTCGATGGGGAAGCCGAGCGCCGCTTCGGCCGCGGGCAGCACTTCGCTGAGGTTGCGCGCCACGCGGAAGGTGTTGGTGGCCACGGCGCGTACGCGGTTGGGGTGAAAGCCCAGCAGTCGCTCGTTGAAGCGCTTGAGGATGACCACCGCGCGTTCGATGGCGTCGGGGCTGATGCATTTGTCGGCGCCCATGCCGGCGGCCAGCCGGACGGATTCATTCAGGCGGTCTATCGCGTAGATCTGGGCATGGCCGTTGTGCTGGACGACGCGCCCGATGGACAGGCGAAAGCTGTTGGAGCCGAGATCCACGGCGGCGAGAAGTTGTTCCATGAGGAATCGCTGAGGATGAATACTGTGCGATTATAAGGACATTAATCGTGTGTTTTGTTACATAACCCCGAAAATTCGCAAAAGATACGCAATCGGCTCCTGCGCCCGGGGCGATACCGGATTTCGAGACGGCGGGTTGGGGCATAAGGCTGCGCCGCCGTGGTAGTGGATCGCTTCTCGTTCATAGAACAGTAATATTCATGTAGTAAAAGTCTGTCGATCCTTTCCTCCTCTGTTGGACAACGACCTCACCATGCTGCCTTCTCCCGATTCAACTTTGCTCAATCGCGAACTGTCGCTGCTCAAGTTCAACGAGCGTGTTCTGGCCATGGCCGAGAACCCGAGCACGCCCTTGCTGGAGCGCCTGCGCTACATCTGCATCGTCAGCTCCAATCTGGATGAGTTCTTCGAAATCCGCATCTCCAGCCTGAAGGAGCAGATCCACCAGAATCCGCACCAGATCGGCGACGACGGCTTTCTGCCCCTGGAGGCCTTCGAGCGGGTGCAACAGGCCACGCACCAGCTGGTGGAGCGGCAGAACAGCCTGCTGATGCAGACGGTGCTGCCCAACCTGATGGAGGAGGGCATAGGCCTGCTGCTGCCTGCGCGCTGGACCGAGGCCCAGCGCGAATGGGCCTACCAGACCTTCCAGCGCGACGTCATGCCCCTGCTCACGCCCATCGGGCTGGACCCGGCGCACCCGTTTCCACGCGTCTACAACAAGAGCCTGAACTACATCGTGGCGCTCAGCGGCGAGGACGCCTTCGGACGCAGCGGCACCATCGCCATCGTGCAGGCGCCGCGCGCCCTGCCGCGCGTCATCCGCGTGCCGGACGACATCGCCGGCATCCCGCAGGGCTACATGCTGCTGACCTCGCTCATCAGCGTGTTCGTCAACGAGCTGTTCCCCGGCATGGACGTCAAGGGCTGCTATCAGTGGCGCGTCACCCGCAACAGCGACCTGTTCGTGGACGAGGAGGAAGTCACCAATCTGCGTTCGGCCCTGCAGGGCGAACTGTCGCAGCGCAACTTCGGGGCGGCGGTGCGCCTGGAGATCGACCAGTCCATGCCCGAGAGCCTGGAGCGCTTCCTGCAGAGCGAGTTCTCGCTGGAAGGGCCGGACACCTACCGCGTGCGCGGGCCGGTCAATCTGTCGCGCCTGATGCAGCTGTGCAATGCGCCCGACCGCCCGGACCTGCTGTTTCCGGACTACCGCGCGCCCATCCCGGCGCCTTTCGACGCCTCCTTCGACCATCCCGCGCAGTTCTTCGCGGCGATCGCCCGCAAGGACCAGTTGCTGCATCACCCCTACCAGTCCTTCCAGCCCGTGCTCAGCTTTCTGCGGGCCGCGGCGGCCGATCCGGCCGTGGTCGGCATCAAGCAGACCATCTACCGCACCGGCGAGGATTCCGAGCTGATGAACATCCTGCTGTCGGCCGCCCGGGCGGGCAAGGAAGTGACGGTGGTGGTGGAGCTGATGGCGCGCTTCGATGAACAGACCAACATCAACTGGGCCGCCAAGCTGGAAGAAGTGGGCGCGCACGTCAGCTACGGCGTGGTGGGCCACAAGACCCACGCCAAGATGGCCCTGGTGCTGCGCCGCGAAGAAGGCTGCATACGACGTTACGGGCACCTGGGCACGGGCAACTACCACCCGCGCACCGCGCGCCTGTATACGGACTTCGGGCTGATCACGGCCAACCAGGACATCTGCGAGGACATGGACAAGGTCTTTTCCCTGCTGACGGGGCTGGGCGCCTGGCGGCCGCTCAAGCTGCTGCTGCAATCCCCCTTCACGCTGCACGACAGCATGATGGCGCGCATCCAGAAGGAGACCGAACACGCCCTGGCCGGCAAGCGCGCCCGCATCATGGCCAAGATGAACTCCCTGCTGGAGCCCAAGATCATCCAGGCCCTGTACGACGCCAGCCAGGCGGGCGTGAAGGTGGATCTGGTGGTGCGCGGCGCCTGCGCGCTGCGCGCGGGCGTGCCGGGGCTGTCCGAGAACATCCAGGTGCGTTCCATCATCGGGCGCTTCCTGGAGCATTCGCGGGTGTTTTATTTCTACAACGACGGGCAGGAGGACGTGTTCATCTCTTCGGCCGACTGGATGGACCGCAACTTCTTCCGCCGCGTGGAGCTGGGCGTGCCCGTGCTGGACAAGGGACTGAAAAAGCGCGTCATCTCCGAGGCCTTCACCTTCGCGCTGCGTGACAACCAGCTGGCCTGGAAGGCCAATTCGGACGGCACCTACAGCCGCATCCGCAGCCGTCGCGCTCCTTTCAGCCTGCACCAGTTCCTGATGCACCGCCTAGGCGGAGCGTGAAAAGACTTCATTGTCACGAACATGTCATAAAGGCTGTTTAACATGTCGTCACATACAGGGTGGGCCTGTCTCTGACTATCATCAAGAGGATTTCTCGATGTTGAAACGTGTATTTAACAAGGTAACCATTGCTCTGGCCTTCAGCGCATTCGCAGCTTCCGCCACGGCCGCCGACATCACCGGCGCGGGCGCTTCCTTCCCATACCCCATCTACGCCAAATGGGCTGCCGAATACGCCAAGCAAACCAACAATCGCGTGAACTACCAGTCCATCGGCTCGGGTGGCGGTCAGCAGCAGATCATCGCCAAGACGGTCGACTTCGGCGCCTCCGACGACCCCATGAAGGGCGAAGTGTTGGAAAAAGAAGGCCTGATCCAGTTCCCGGCCGTGATCGGCGGCGTGGTGCCCGTGGTCAACATCGAAGGCATCGAGCCCGGCAAGCTGAAGCTGTCCGGCAAGGTCCTGGGCGACATCTACCTGGCCAAGATCACCAAGTGGGACGACCCGGCCATCAAGGCCCTGAACCCCGACCTGAAGCTGCCCAACAAGGACATCGTGGTCGTGCACCGCTCCGATGGTTCGGGCACCACCTTCGGCTGGACCAACTATCTGTCCAAGGTTTCGCCTGACTGGAAAGCCCAGGTCGGCGAAGGCAAGGCCGTCAAGTGGCCCACCGGCCAGGGCGGCAAGGGCAACGAAGGCGTCGCCGCCTACGTGCGCCAGCTGAAAGACTCCATCGGCTACGTCGAGTACGCCTACGCCAAGCAGAACAAACTGTCCTGGACGCAACTGCAGAACAAGGACGGCCAGTTCGTGCAGCCCGGCCAGGCCAGCTTTGCCGCCGCCGCCGCCAACGCCGACTGGAAGAGCGCGCCCGGCATGGGCGTGATCCTGACCGAAGAGCCCGGCGCCGAATCCTGGCCCATCACCTCGGCCACGTTCATCCTGATGCACAAGTCGCAGGACAAGCCCGAAAGCGGCAAGGCCGTGCTGGACTTCTTCAACTGGGCCTTCGAGAACGGCGCCAAGTCCGCTGAAGAGCTGGATTACGTCGCCCTGCCCAAGGACGTGACGGACCAGATCAAGGCCGCCTGGGCTGCCGAGATCAAGTCCAAAGACGGCGCTGCGATCTGGAAGTAAGATTCGTGTTCAAATACAGGTCAGTTGTAAATTGATCTCCCGAGACGGCCCACCGCTAGGTGGCGCCGTCTTTGTTATGTAAAAATTACGGTTTTGTCTTGAACGTACGGCGCATTCAGCGGCTTCCGGCGACAGTCCGTCCCAGGCGGCCGAGGGCTGAAGGCACAGCGTCTGTTCGTTTGTCCCATTCCGGCCTGACACTTCATCTGTCTACATGAAATCAAATCAGAACGCCCTTATGGATGGCATATTCAAGAACATGACGCGCTCTTTTGCGTTCTTCGTGTTCATCCTGCTGGCCGCCATCTCCATTTCCCTGATCTACGGAAGCCGGGAGTCCATCGCCGAATACGGTTTCTCTTTCCTCTGGACGGACAACTGGGACCCGGTCAACAACGAATACGGCGCCCTGGTGCCCATCGTCGGCACCTTGCTGACTTCCCTGATCGCGCTCTGTATCGCGGTTCCCGTCTCTTTCGGGATCGCCATGTTCCTGACCGAACTGTCGCCGACCTGGCTGCGCCGCCCGCTGGGCACGGCCATCGAGATGCTGGCCGCCATTCCGTCCATCATCTACGGCATGTGGGGCCTGTTCGTCTTCGTACCGCTGTTCCAGGCCTATGTGCAGCCCTCGCTGATCTCCCTGTTCGCGGGCGTGCCCGTGCTGGGCCAGATCTTCGCCGGCCCCCCTTTCGGCATCGGCGTGTTCACCGCCGGCCTGATCCTGTCCATCATGGTCATCCCCTTCATCACCGCCGTGATGCGCGACGTGTTCGAACTGGTGCCGCCCATGCTCAAGGAATCGGCCTACGGCCTGGGCAGCACGACCTGGGAAGTGATGTGGCGCGTGGTCCTGCCCTTCACCAAGAACGGGGTCATCGGCGGCATCATGCTGGGCCTGGGGCGCGCCCTGGGCGAGACCATGGCCGTCACCTTCGTGATCGGCAACTCCTTCAACCTGCCCAACTCGCTGTTCGCCCCATCCAACTCCATCGCCTCGGCGCTGGCCAACGAATTCAACGAAGCGGGCGGCATGCAGAAGTCCGCGCTGCTGGAACTGGGCCTGATCCTGTTCCTGATCACCACCGTCGTGCTGGCGATCTCCAAGCTGCTGTTGCTGCGTCTGGCCAAGAACGAAGGTTCGTCGCGCTAAGGGTCATACATCATGTTCGATAAAAAATCCGCCATCAGTCTGGACAATCCCATCTACAAGCGCCGGCAGATCTTCAACCGCCTGATGCTGGGAATTTCCTTCGCCACCCTGATCTTCGGCCTGTTCTGGCTGTTCTGGATCATCCTGACCCTGATCGAGAAGGGCAGCAGCGCCATGGCCTGGTCGCTGCTGACAGAAAGCACCCCGCCGCCCGGCGGCGAGGGCGGCCTGCTCAACGCCATCGTGGGCAGCGTCATGATGGCCGCCGTGGGCACGCTGATCGGCACGCCCATCGGCATCCTGGCCGGCACCTATCTGGCCGAGTACGGCCAGCGCGGCTGGCTGGCGCCGGCCACGCGCTTTCTGAACGACGTGCTGCTGTCGGCGCCGTCCATCATCATCGGCCTGTTCATCTATGCGGTGCACGTGGCGCAGGTGGGGCACTACTCCGGCTGGGCCGGCGCCCTGGCCCTGGCCATCCTGGTGATTCCGGTGGTGGTGCGCTCCACCGACAACATGCTGCTGCTGGTGCCCAACAGCCTGCGCGAAGCCGCCGCCGCCCTGGGCTGCCCCAAGTGGAAGATCATCATGGCCGTGTCCTATCGCGCCGCGCGCTCGGGCATCATCACCGGCATCCTGCTGGCCGTGGCCCGCATCTCGGGCGAGACCGCGCCGCTGCTGTTCACCGCCCTGAACAACCAGTTCATGTCCCTGAACATGAACGCGCCGCTGGCCAACCTGCCGGTGGTGATCTTCCAATACGCCGCCAGCCCCTTCGAGGACTGGAACCGCCTGGCCTGGGCCGGCGCGGTCCTGATCACCTTGCTGGTTCTGGGCATCAATATTCTGGCCCGCAGCCTTTTCCGCAATAAATAAAGTTTTCACGGAGCGCCCTCGTCGGCCTGATCGCTATGAGTCAAACCACTACCTCTGCCGAATCGACCAAGATTGAAATCAGGAACCTGAATTTCTACTATGGCAAGTTCCATGCTCTGCGCAACGTGAACATGTCCATCAAGGAAAACAAGGTCACGGCCTTCATCGGCCCCTCGGGCTGCGGCAAGTCCACGCTGCTGCGTACGCTGAATCGCATGTACGAGCTGTATCCCGGCCAGCGCGCCGAAGGCGAGATCCTGCTGGACAACGAGAACCTGCTGACCTCCAAGCAGGATATCTCCCTGATCCGCGCCAAGGTGGGCATGGTCTTCCAGAAGCCCACGCCTTTCCCCATGAGCATCTACGACAACGTCGCCTTCGGCGTGCGCCTGTTCGAGCGCCTGAGCAAGGGCGAAATGGACGAGCGCGTGGAATGGGCCCTGTCCAAGGCCGCCTTGTGGAACGAAGTCAAGGACAAGCTGCACCAGAGCGGCAACGGCCTGTCCGGCGGCCAGCAGCAGCGTCTGTGCATCGCCCGCGGCGTGGCCATCAAGCCCGAAGTCCTGCTGCTGGACGAACCCTGCTCGGCCCTGGACCCCATCTCCACGGCCAAGATCGAAGAGCTGATCGCCGAACTGAAGACCGACTACACCGTGGTCATCGTGACGCACAACATGCAGCAGGCCGCCCGCTGCTCGGACTACACGGCCTATATGTATCTGGGCGAATTGATGGAATTCGGCGAGACCGACCAGATCTTCGTCAAGCCGGCCCGCAAGGAGACCGAGGACTACATCACCGGCCGTTTCGGTTGACGCCTGCCTGATCGCGGCGGCCGCGCCGCCGCAGGATTGTCCTGGAACCCCGCCTCATGGCGGGGTTTTTTTTAGGTTTTTCGCCGATTTACGGGAGACCCTTGGCCCAGACGGCAGGGCGTCCGCCCACGCCGTGCCGGACGCCTGTACCGCCATACGATGAGGCTTCCAATCGGTTATGGCCTGGTCGATGCGAGAGGTATTTTGAATGGCGCCTTCAAAAAGCCATTTCGGCATCGATCAAATAATTGCTCCTGGAATTACGTGAAGCGTCTTTGCTGTTATCGATCAGTCAATGGAGTTCCAGCACGCCGGCGACGAACTGTTCCATAAGCTTGCGCCTAGCCGCGCTGCCGCAAGGCGTGCCGTATGACCTTGCCCGTCGCCGTCATGGGCAGGGCGTCCACGAATTCGATCGCCCTGGGGTATTCGTGGGCGGCGACGCGCCGCTTGATGTGTTCCTGGATGTCCTTCACCAGGGCGTCGGACGGTTCGACGCCATCCTTCAGGACCACGAAGGCTTTCACGATCTCGGTGCGTTCGGGGTCGGGAATGCCGACCACGGCCGCCATGGCCACGGCGCCGTGGCCCAGCAGCCCGTCCTCGATGGGGCCGGGGCCGATGCGGTAGCCCGCGCTGGTGATGACGTCGTCGTTGCGGCCCACGAAGCGGATGTAGCCTTCCTCGTCCACCATGCCCTTGTCCCCGGTCAGCAGCCAGTCGCCCGCAAACTTTTCGCGCGTGGCTTCGGGCCGTTGCCAGTACTCCAGGAACATGACCGGATCGGGCCGCTGCACGGCGATGTGGCCTTCCACGCCCGCCGGCGCCGGGCGGCCCGCATCATCCACCACCGCCACGCGGTGGCCGGGCACCGGCTTGCCGATCTTGCCGGCCTGGCCGGGGAACCAGGCCGAGCAGGAGGACACGATCATGTTGCATTCGGTCTGGCCGTAGAACTCGTTGATGGTGATGCCCAGTTCCTGCCGGGCCCACTCCAGGAGTTCCGCGCCCAGCGATTCTCCGCCGCTGGCGATCGACTGCAGCCGCAGCGTCCAGCGATTGCGCGGCGAGGGGCTGCGGCGCAGCATTTTCAGGGCGGTGGGCGGCAGGAAGGTGTGCGTCACGCCGTGGTCAGCCATCAGCTTCCAGGCGGCTTCGGCGTCGAATTTGGGAAAACGGTGCGCCAGCACGGGAATCCCGTGGTGCCAGGCGGGCAGCAGCACATCCAGCAGGCCGCCTATCCAGGCCCAGTCGGCCGGCGTCCACATCAGGCCCTGGCCGTCCTGCAAAAAATTGTGCGACATTTCCACGCCGGGCAGGTGGCCCAGCAGGACGCGGTGGGCGTGCAGGGCGCCCTTGGCCGAGCCCGTGGTGCCGGAGGTGTAGATCAGCAGGGCGGGATCGTCGGCGCGGGTGTTCGCACGGTTGGGAGCGCCGGGCTCGCAGGCGCGCAGCACCTGCCAGAAGGACAGGGCCTCGGGGCAGGTGCGGGTGGAATCCACGCTATAGACGCGCTTGAGGCTGGTCAGCTGGTGCTTGACCGGGCGCAGGACGTCAAGGCCGGCCTGATCGGTGACCAGGGCGCGTGCGCCGGAGTCGTTCAGACGGTAGCTCAGCGCGTCCGTGCCGAACAGGGTGAACAGCGGCATGGCGATGGCGCCGATCTTGTAGGTGGCCAGGTGCGCGATGGCGGTCTCCAGCCCCTGCGCCAGCAGGATGCCGACGCGGTCGCCCCGGCACAGGCCCTGGGCCTGCCAGGCGGCGGCCAGCGAGTCGGACCAGGCCTTGAGCTGGTCGAAGGTGTAGCGCCGCACCTCGCCGTCGGGCATCTGCTGTATCAGCGCCAGCCGCCCCGAGCCGTCAGCCCATTTGTCGCAGGCGTCCGATGCGATGTTGTAGTGCTCGGGGATGGACCAGCGAAACTGCGAATACGTGCTTGTATAGCCAGAGCCAGCAGACAGCATGAGGGTACGTTCCTTGAATCCGGATGCGACGATCTATCCTAGCCGGTTCGCGGAGCTTTCCCTATCCGGGCTTGTATGTAGATGCTTGCAGATAAAGGGCTTTGCTTTGTCGCCTTATCACATGAAGCGGCTCGAAAAGAGAAACCCGGCGCAGGGGAGACGCCGGGTTTCGCTTATGGAGAGCCGCCCTGGAGGGCGCTCGGGATTCAGCTGCTGGCTTTGGCAGCGGCGGGGGCGGCTTGCGCCTCGCCCTTGGATTCGTCGTGGCCGCCACGGCGGTGGTGGCGCTTGTCCTTCTTGGGCTCCCAAGGAGTGAAGGCGCCGTTTTCGCCTTCGGCCTTGACGCGCAGCACCTTTCCGTCCTTGTCCACGACGGTGGCGATGACCTTGTCGTCGCGTTGCATGATGCTGCCCACCTTGGTGTAGCCGGCATCCTTGAGACGCTGGTAGGCGGGGCCGACATCCTTGATCTGCTCAGCCGTCAGTGGCTTGTGGGCGCGGGCGGGGCGCGCCTGCTGGGTGGCGGCTTCGGCCTGGGGAGTCTTGGCGGTTTCCTGGGCCATGGCGGCGGTGCCGCCCAGCAGGCCGGCGGCAAGGGCCAGGGAGGCAAACAGGGAAGTGTGTTTCATGAACAGCTCCTTCGTGAGGCGGAAAGCGGGGAGGGGCCGTTTTCCTGTTCAGGTTGGGAAAGAAGGGTCAGGCTGGTTCGTATCAGCCTGGTGCCCATTATGGGAGCAGGGCTCTGAATCCAGCCTGAAGTCTGCGTTCATGTTATGTTCATCTGGAACTTGCTATACACAGGGGCGTGATCCTTCCGTCCCTCTTTTATGTCTTGTCCAGCCGTGTTCCGATGAAAACCCCCAAGCGTTTGTCCATACCCTGCCTGGTTCTGGGCGCCGTGCTGACGGCGGCGCCGCTGCTGCAGGCGCATTCGCATGATGCGGCGCGCCGGGACCGTGCGCCGGATGCGCACGAAGGATATGTTTGGCCCGATGAGGACGAAGGCTGCTGGCCCGGTCACGAGCCATTGCGCGCGCGGGACTTTCCGCCGCCGCCGCCTCCCCTGCCGGCGCCTGCCGAACGTTTCGGGCCCAGTCCGCACTGGCCGCCGGGCCCGGCCTACCGGGGCCACGACCAGGCGCGCGAGGCCGTGCGCCGCGGCGAGGCCTTGCCTTTGCGCGAGGTCCTGCGCCGCCTGCGGCACGACTATCCGGGCCGCGTGCTGCGCGTGCAGTTTGAATATGATGATCGTTTTGGAGTCTGGGTGTACGACATTCGCATGCTGTTCGATGAAAACCGCCTCTTGCGCCTCAAGGTGGACGCCTTGACGGCCGAGGTCCTGGCCGTGCGCGGCCCCAAGCGTGCGCCCAAGGGGGGACGCTGAGATGCGGATACTGGTCGTCGAAGACGAACCCACGCTGGCTGGCCAGTTGCAGCAGGCGCTGGAGCGGGCGGGCTATGCGGTGCAGGTGGCCCATGACGGCCGCGAAGGTCATTACCTGGGCGAAGTCGAGCCTTTCGATGCCGTCGTCCTGGACCTGGGCCTGCCCGGCATGGACGGCGTGTCGGTGCTGCGGCGCTGGCGTGCGGCGGATCTCGCGATGCCGGTGCTGATCCTCACCGCCCGCAACGACTGGCACGACAAGGTCGAAGGGATGGATGCGGGCGCCGACGATTATGTCGGCAAGCCTTTCCACATGGAGGAACTGCTGGCCCGCATGCGCGCCTTGCTGCGGCGGGCGGCGGGCCAGGCCAATCCGCGCCTGCAGGTCGGCGCCCTGGAGCTGGATCCGCGTTCCTCGACCATCAGCTGCAATGGCATGACCCTGACCCTGACCAGTCATGAATATCGCCTGCTGGCCTTCATGATGCATCACCCGGGCCAGGTGCTGTCGCGCACGCAGTTGACCGAGCATATCTATTCCCAGGATTTCGAGCGCGACTCCAACACCATCGAGGTCTTCATCGTGCGCCTGCGCAAGAAGCTGCCGGCCGGCTACATCGAAACGGTGCGGGGCATGGGCTACCGCCTGGTGGATCCCGCCGCATGAAGCCGGAGCGCAGCCACGCGGCCCTGGGTTCGCTGCGCAGCCGGCTGCTGCTGGGCACGCTGGCCTGGATCCTGGTCAGCATCATCCTGGCGGGGCTGGGTTTGAACCGCCTGTTCCAGGACCATGTCTATCGCCAGTTCGAGCAGCGATTGCAGACGCATCTGGACCAGATCATGGCCGACGTCAATCTGGAGAATCTCAACAATCTCTCCCTGCAGTCCCGCCTGAGCGACCCCCTGTTCGAACAACCCTATTCAGGCATGTACTGGCAGATTGCCCGGCGCGAGGCGACGGGCGGGAAATGGACAGTCGCGCTGCGTTCCACCTCGCTGTGGGATGAGGCGCTGGATGCGAACGCCGCAGGCAGCGCGCATGGCTCCTTCACCCTGCCGGGGCCGGAGAAGCAGCCGCTGATCGTCTTGCGCCAGGAGCTGGACGAGGTCAACGACAAGGGACAAAGCCTGCAGATCATGGTGGCGGGGAGCCGGGAGCTGCTGGCCGAGCCGCTGGAGCGCTTCCAGCGCATCCTGTTCCTGTCCCTGGGCGGCCTGGCGCTGGGCCTGATCCTGGCGGCCGTGCTGCAGGTGGTGCTGGCCTTGTATCCCCTGCAATTGCTGCGCCGGCGCCTGCTGGACGTGCAGGAGGGGCGCCAGCCCGAGATAAGCGGGCGCTTCCCCTCGGAGATCCAGCCCTTGGTGGACGACTTCAACGCCGTGCTGCACGCCAACGCCCGCATGGTGGATCGCGCGCGGGCGCAGGCCGGCAACCTGGCCCATGCCGTCAGGACCCCGTTGACCATCATGGGCAATGCGGCCGCGGGCGCGGATCCGCAGCTGGCGGCGGTGGTCAGCGAGCAGGTCGCCCTGGCCCAGCGCCAGGTCGATCATCACCTGTCCAGGGCCAGGGCCACGGCGGTGCGCGCCATAGGCGTGCGCACGGATGTGCGGGCCAGCCTGCAAGCCTTGTGTCGCGTCATGGGGCGGCTGCATGCGGAGAAACAGATCCATCTGGATCTGCCGGAACGGGAGCTGGTATTCAAGGGCGAAGAGCAGGACCTGCAGGAAATGGCGGGCAATCTGCTCGACAATGCCTGCAAGTGGGCCGCCCGGCATGTCTGGTGCCGCGTGAGCCTGGAGCAAGGCGCGCTGCACCTGGTGGTCGAGGATGACGGGCCGGGACTGGACCCCGGCCAGCTCGAACGCGTGTTCGGGCGCGGCCAGCGGGCCGACGAGCGCTATCCGGGCTTTGGCCTGGGACTGGACATCGTGCGCGAACTGGCCGAGAGCTACCATGGCCGGGTGCAGGCCGGGCCCTCCGACAAAGGCGGCCTGCGGCTGGACCTGGTTCTGGCCGCCTGATCCCTGCAACGGTCAGTTCCAGGGGCCGCTGCCGCCGCCCACGCTGTACTTGCCGGCGCCGATCAGGCCCACGGCCAGGCAGCCGACCAGGAACAGGCCCTGCAGCTCCAGGCTCCAGATCCCCTGCGCCGTAAAGGAGCCGAACTGTCCGCTGTGGGCCAGAAGCAGGGCGATGACCATGCTCAGAGCGGCCACCAGGCCCGCGGCGCGGGCGTAGTAGCCCAGGATCATCAGGGCCGGCGCGACGACCTCGCCCAGGTACACGCCCCAGGCCACGATGGACGGCAGATTGTTGGCCACCACCATTTTTTCAATATTGCCTATGCCGTAGCGTATCTTGGCGATGCCGTGCAGCAAGAGCAGCAGGCCCACGCCCACGCGCAGAATCAGTTTTCCAAGATCATCCCGGGACATGCACAGTCTCCACAATTTGAAAGGTTCGCAACGTGGGGTATTGTAGGGGGACACAGGATCAACAAGTATGACGGAGCGTATCCATGACACAAAAACAGGCAGTCGCCGCTGAGCTGGCTCCCACGGGCGTGCTGCGCGTCGCCATCAACTACGGCAATCCCGTGCTGGCGCAGCGCGGCGAGCACGAGCAGGCTCCGCGCGGCGTGTCGGCGGATCTGGCCCGCAGCGTGGCCCAGGAGCTGGAGCTGAGCGTGCAGTTCCATTCCTACGATGCCGCGCAGTCGGTGGTCGAAGGCGTCTACAGGGACGACTGGGACCTGGCCTTTCTGGCCATCGACCCCAAGCGCGCCGAGAAAATCCTGTTCACACAAGCCTATGTGCACATCGAGGGCACCTACCTGGTGCGCGCCGATTCCGCCTACCAGGGCGTGGACCAGCTCGACCAGCGCGGCGTGTGCATCGCCGTGGGCAAGGGCGCGGCCTATGACCTGTTCCTCACCCGCACCCTGAAGCAGGCCGATCTGGTGCGCGCGCCCACATCGGCGGCGGCCATCGACCTGTTCGTGGAACAGGAACTGGACGCGGCGGCCGGCGTGCGTCAGCCGCTGGAACGGTACGCCCGTTCGCGCACGGGCCTGCGCGTGCTGGCGGACAGCTTCACCGTGATACGCCAGGCCATGGCCGTGCCGTCGGGCCGGACCCTGGCCCATGCCTGGCTGGAAGCCTTCATCGCGCGCCAGAAAAGCGAGGGCATGGTGGCCCAGTTCCTGGCCGACAGCGGCCAGGCCAATGTGAGCGTGCCCGACTAGCGAAAAAGCGATGAGCACCGCTCCGGGGGATGGCCGGGGCAGTACGAGTGGGTTACCACAAGTAATTGATGTTATTGAACTTTAGTCTTCCTCTATGAGGCGGGCGGGACGCCTGGCGGGCGTGTTGACGCCGGTTCGCGCCCGCGAGTAGCCTGTCATGGAGGCGGCGGAATCTGCTGCCGCCGCAACGTTCAAGTTGTGGAGGAGATATGATGAAGAATCTGTCTGCAACCACGGGTCGCTATCTTGTCCTGTTGCGCAAGGACAAGCCTGAACATGGCATTCAGCGACTGGCCGCCCTTTCGAACATGCAGATACTCAGCGCGCAGGGCGACGAGGAGCTGGGAGCCGCGACCTTGCCGCCGCAGTGCGCGGTGGTGTTTCATAGCATCGGCGTGATGCTGGTGCGGTGCGCGCCGGAACAGCAGCCCTCGCTCAGGAGCCTGGTGACGGCTGAAGACAGCCCCATCCTGGCCGTGGAGCCCGAACGCAGCGTTCGGGCCCTGGCGCGCGTGCAGGACGATCCGCCGCTCGCCGATCCCGTCGCCGATGAGTTGACCTGGGGGGTGCGAGCCGTGGGCGCGGCCCTGTCGCCGTACACGGGAAAGGGCGTGCGCATTGCCATTCTGGACACCGGCCTGGATATGGAACATCCGGATTTCGAGGGACGGACAATCGTGTCGCGCTCCTTCATCCATGGCGAGGACGTCCAGGACCGGAACGGTCATGGCACGCATTGCGCGGGCATCGCAGCCGGGCCGCTCAAGCCAGGATCAGGGCCACGCTACGGCGTTGCGGGTCAGGCGGAACTGTATGTGGGCAAGGTTTTGAACAATGAGGGCTCGGGAACCGAGGGCGGCGTGCTGGAGGGCATCAACTGGGCCATCGAGAATGAATGCCAGGTCGTCTCTCTGTCGCTGGGCAGCCCGGTCGAGGAGGGGGAACCGTATTCGCGCGTGTTCGAAGAAGTCGCCCGGCGCGCGTTGGCAGCCGGTACGATGCTGATCGCGGCGGCCGGCAACGAAAGCCGCCGTCCCGATTATCTTGCGCCGGTCGGGCATCCGGCCAATTGCCCTTCCATCATGGCGGTGGGCGCCGTCGATGAGCAGCTTCACGTGGCGCCTTTTTCTTGCGCGGGTCTGAACAAAGATGGCGGCCAGGTGGGCATCGCAGCGCCGGGAGTCAACGTGCGCTCGGCCTGGACGAGGCCGAAACTTTACAACACGATCAGCGGCACCAGCATGGCCACGCCGTTCGTGGCGGGCGTGGCGGCCCTGTATGCGCAGGCCGACAAGGCCAACCGCGGGCGGGCGCTCTGGGACAGGCTGGTGAAACAGGTGCGGTCCCTGGACGATCCGGAGCGGGACGTAGGCGCGGGCCTGGTCCACGTGTCGGACAAGACGTGATCATTTTTTGTTCTGGATTGCCATGTCCTATATTCGATTGAACATCATCATCCAGGATGCCTGGCGCGACCGCTTCGAGCAGGTCGTGGAGGACTGCCGGCGCGCCGGCCTGCTCGTCGAGCGGGAGATGCGCACGGTCGGGCTCGTCTCGGGCTCCATCGACAGCCCTCTTCTGGATCTTCTCGAGCGGGTGGAAGGCGTGGGCGCCATTGAGATCGACCGGCAGGTGAAGGCGCTGGACTGAGTTCCTTCTTTTTTGAGCCGGCTTCGCCCATGACGGCGAGGCCGGCTTTGCCCTGCAAAATGAAAACGGCCTTTTTGGATCTTTCCAAAAAGGCCGTTGCATTAGGTGGTCGGGGCGGCGGGATTCGAACTCGCGACCCTCTGGTCCCAAACCAGATGCGCTACCAGACTGCGCTACGCCCCGACTAAGAAAAAAATTATATCCCTGGTTCTTGAGATTGGCAAGCAGCGCTTCGTGCATCGCCACGAATAAATGCTTTAAGGTCAAAATTAGTTACTGCTCTGTAATTAAAAGAGCGATTAAGTGCTTTAGGGTGAAAATTAGCAGTTCCACTGTAAATCTATGTATCCCCGCTCTGGTTTGTCCAAGTCGCTGAGCTATAGTTAAAACAAGCGACTACGCTGAATCCTTGCTTTGCGATCCTTGTTTGTTTTTCAGAAATGGGCGGCATTCAGAGCACCGGGGGTTAAAAATAGAACAGGGCGCGAGTGCTGCTCATCGGGTTTTCCAGAGGAGAGAACGAGATGAGCATATTGCTAGAGAGCCAGACGCTGACACGGCGGCGTTTCCTGACCATGGTGGGGTATGCCGCCGGCGGCGCCGCCATGTACCAGGCGATGATGAAGCTGGGACATGCGGCCGAGGGCAGCTACGACGGCCCCATTCGGCTGGAGGGCAAGCCCAGGGAGGGCACCACCGTGCTGGTCCTGGGCGCGGGACTGGCCGGCATGGTGTCGGCGCTGGAGCTGCGCAATGCGGGCTACAAGGTCAAGATTCTGGAATACCGGGAGAAAGTCGGCGGCCGCAACTGGTCGCTGCACGGCGGGGACAGCTTTACCGAACTGGGCGGAGCCAGGCAGGACGTCAAGTTCGACAAGGACCAGTACATCAATCCCGGTCCATGGCGGATTCCTTTCCACCACCGTGCCTTGCTGGATTACTGCAAGCGCCTGAACGTCAAGCTGGAACCCTTCATCCAGTACAACTTCAACGCCTATCTGCACAGCAGCGGCCATTTCAACGGCACGCCGCAGCGTTTTCGCCATATCCACGCCGACTTCCAGGGGCAGGTGGCCGAACTGATGTCCAAAGCCATCAATGCCGGCAAGCTGGACGAGCCCCTGTCCAAGGAAGACCAGGAGCGGATGCTGGAGGCGCTGCGCAGTTGGGGCGCCCTGGACAAGAACATGGCGTATGTCAAGGGCATGGCCAGTTCCTCGGTACGCGGCTTCGAGCGCGATGCAGGCGGCGGGCTGGGGGCAGAGCCCATATTTTCCGAACCCCTGGCTCTGGCCGACATCGTCCGGTCCGATGGCTGGCACAACATGGGTATCCACGACCTGTACGAGTTCCAGCAGACCATGTTCCAGCCGGTGGGCGGCATGGACCAGATCGGCGCAGCCTTCGGCCGGGAACTGGAGGGCCTGATCACCTTCAACGCCAAGGTGACGGCCATCAAGCAAGCCGACGGCAAGGTCACCGTGGCCTATACGGACCACAACAGCGGCAAGGAGTCCAAGGAAACGGCGGACTGGTGCGTATGCACGATTCCCCTGTCCATCCTCAGCCAGATCGAACTGGACGCCAGCAAGGAAATGCTGGCCGCCATCGACGCCGTGCCGTACGCCCCTTCGGTCAAGATCGGCCTGCAGTTCAAGCGGCGCTTCTGGGAGGACGATGAGGCCATCTACGGCGGCATCACCTATACGGATCTGCCCATCACGCAGATCTCCTATCCCAGCACCGGCATGTTGTCCTCCAGGAAAGGCGTGCTGCTGGGCGGATACATGTTCGGCCCTTCAGCCATGGAATGGTCGTCGCTCAGCCCGGAGGAGCGGGTCCAGAAGGCGGTGGAATATGGCGCGCAGATCCACAAGCAATACAAGGACGAGTTCGAGAGCGGCGTGTCCGTGGCCTGGCACCGCGTGCCCTGGACGCTGGGCTGCTACGGCATGTGGACCGAACAGACGCGCAAGGCGCACTACGAGAATCTGTGCAAGATCGACGGCAATCTGGTGCTGGCCGGCGAGCACGCCTCGTATGTGAATGCCTGGCAGGAGGGCGCGATCCTGTCCGCCCTGAACGCCATCACCCGCCTGCACGCGCACGTGACCGGCAATCGTCAGGCCGACAATCAAGGAGACAAGTCATGATTCTGCGATCGCTTGCTGTTTTCATTGCTTCGGGCCTGCTGAACGTCAGCATGGCCGATACGGCCGTGGTGGGCGGGGACACGGAGGTATTCACCCAGAAGACCGGCCAGGAGATCTACGACCAGGTCTGCATTTCCTGCCACATGGCCGGGGGCAAAGGCGCCGAAGGAGCCGGCAAGTATCCGGCCCTGGCCAACAATCCCAAACTGGCGGCCGCCGGCTACCCCATTTTCATGGTGATGGTGGGCAACAAGGGCATGCCGGGCCTGGGCGGCGTGCTCAACGACGAGCAGATTGCCGAAGTGGTCAATTATATCCGCACGCATTTCGGCGATAATTACACTGACAAGGTCACCGCCAAGGACGTGGCGGCCCAACGGCCCAAGGATCATCAGTATTTCGATCTGAACTGACCGGGAGAGCGACATGGACGGCGCCATCTGGAGCACGGCTTTCGAACTGGAGAATCCGGTCCTGGAGTCCGTGCTCCGGGGAACCGTCGTGTATTTCGTATTGTTCATCCTGCTCCGGCTGGCGGGCCGGCGCGAGCTCGGCTCGCTGGGCCCGGCCGATCTGCTGATCCTGTTGCTGATTGCCGACGCCAGCGGCAATGCCATGACCGGCGGCAGCAATTCGCTGACCGATGGCTTGCTGGTGGCGGCCACCATCGTGGCCTGGGGGTACATCATCGATTGGCTGATGTATCGCTTTCCTCTGCTGAACAGGCTGGCGACCGCGCGCAAGGTCTGCGTGGTCCGCGACGGGGAGCTGCAATGGCGCAACATGAGGCGGGAATACGTGACCCGGGAGGAGATCATGAGCGAGATGCGGCTCGCAGGCATCGAGTCGCTGGACGAGGTTCGGGTCGCCTACATCGAGCCCAATGGAAAGCTGAGCTTTTTGAAGAAAAGCTAGGTTTCGGTGCTTCTCAGGCCCGGTAGCCGGTGGAGATCCATTGGAAGCAGACCCAGAAAACGGTCAGCGCCACCGGAATGGGCAGCAGCGCGATGATCTTCAGGCCTGGAGGGCGCTTCTGTCCGTGCAGGCCGCGCCGGTAGACCAGGATGCTGATCAGGCACGAGAGGGCGGGCAGGAGCAGAATGGGCAGCAGCAGAAAAGCCGTGGGCAGGGTCAGCAGCGCCAGAAACAGGGCCAGACAGCTCAAACCCAGGATTTTCAGATTGCTCATGGCGTTCTTTGCCCGATCAGGTCCGCCCCGTAGGGGGCCAATAGCAAAAAAGCACCGGTGAACGGTGCTTTTTCAAAGGGGTGGTCGGGGCGGCGGGATTCGAACTCGCGACCCTCTGGTCCCAAACCAGATGCGCTACCAGACTGCGCTACGCCCCGACTAAAGACAAGCATCATAGATGGATTTCGCCTCAAGGTCAAGGCTCGGACAGCGTGAATGCCATCCGGGCCGCCTCAGCGGGTCTGCAAGTGGGGCAGGGTGTAGGCATGCTCGTGGTAGGCCCAGCTGGGCCAGAGCACATGGGCCAGGGCTTCTTCGGCCAGGGCCGCGTCGACTTCTGGCAAGGGGTCATACTGGTCCGGCGCGGTGAAGCGATACTGGCCGGGTTCCTGGTGCGGGGCCAGCACGGTCAGGATGTCGCCCTTCAGGTAGCCGTAGTTCTCGTAGTACTGCATCATGGCCCGGCCGCTGTCCTGGCGGGTCAGGTCGCGTCCTATCATGGGGTGTTCGCAGTCTATGCCCATGAGCGAGAGCAGGGTGGGCGCCAGGTCGATCTGGCTGATGATGCGTTCGTCCTGGCGGGCCGGCACGCCGCCGCCCAGGATCAGGGCGGGAATATGGAAGTGCTTGAGAGGCACCAGGCTGGCGCCGCCCACGCGCGAGTCGTGATCGGCCACGATCAGGAACAGGGTGTCGTCCCAGTAGTCGGCCGCGCGCGCCTTGCGGAAGAAATCGCCGATGGCCCAGTCCGCGTAGCGCACGGTGTTCTCCACGGTGGCCGGGTCGCCCTGCACCTGGATGCGGCCGGCCGGATACTCCCAGGGCGAGTGATTGCTGACCGAGAAGGCCAGCGTCAGCGTGGGCTGGTCGCCGTCCCGGCTGAGCAGCTCGTGCAGCTTGTTGAACATGTCCTCGTCGCTGGCGCCCCAGGTGCCCACGAATTGCGGCGACTCGAAGCTGGACTGTTCATGCAGCTCGTCGAAGCCGTTGCCCAGGAAGAAGCTCTTCATGTTGTCGAAGTGGGCTTCGCCGCCGTAGATGAAGCGCGAGCGGTAGCCTTGCTCCTTGAGCAGCTGGGCCAGGGTGAAGAAGCGGCTCTGGGAGCCGGGCAGGCGCAGCGCGGCGTCGGCCACGGTGGGCGGGAAGCCCGCACTGACGGCTTCCAGGCCGCGCACCGAGCGGGTGCCGGTGGCGTAGGCGCGACGGAAGTTCCAGCCCGTCAGGGCCAGCTTGTCCAGCTCCGGCGTCAGGCCCGCGCCGCCCAGGTTGCCCACGTACTGCGCGCCCAGGCTTTCCTCGACGATCAGCACCAGCTTGGGCTTGCGGGGCCGGGCGTGGGTGGGCTGCTGGCGGTGCAGGGTGGGCAGGGCCGCGCGGGCCGGGCGGCAACTGCGCGGCTTGGCGCACGATCTCATTCATGCGCTGCGGATCCATGTGGCCGTAGATGTCCTGCGCCGAACGCTCGTTCTTCATGCTGTAGACGGCATAGGCCACGTTGTACAGCGAGTTCAGGGGCAGGGTATTGACCATGCTGTCGCCGCACCAGGCCACGGTGGAGGGATTGATGGGACGGTGCGCCAGCGTGCCGCGTATGGCCAGGGCGCACAGGGCGGCGGCGGCCAGCATCCACAGGGGGCGCAGCCACCAGCTCATGACGGGATCGGGGGCGGAGTTGCCGAAAATCGTCCAGCCCGACCAGACGATCAGAGCCAGGCCCGCCAGGGCGGCGGCGATCATCAGCTTGTAGCCTTTCCAGAGCATGCCCAGGACTTCCTGGGGGTGCTTGAGGTAGTCCACGTAGAGGCGGTTGGGCCGGGTGTCGTATTCGATGATGAACTGGGGCGTGGACACTTCCAGCAGGGCCAGCATGAACCAGGCGAACGTGAACCAGACCGCGGCTGCGGTCGTGGCCCAGGCATGGTGGCCCAGCCAGGGAGCCAGCAGGGCGATCGGCGCGCACAGGGCGGCGATCATCAGCGCGTCGATGCGCAGTCCGCCCAGCAGCACGGGAACGAGGCCGCCGGCCTGGCGCACGCGCGGCCATTGCCAGAATGCGAAGGCCAGCCGGAAAGAGGTTAGCAGGATCAGGGCCGAGGGAACGAACAGATAGATGAGGTGGCGCATAAGGAGCTGTCCCGCGCCGCGCCGGGCGCCGGCGGCGGAACGAAGATTGGATTCGCCTCGATTGTATGACAGTTTTTCCCGCTGGACCCTGCGGTAAAAAGGCCCCGGACCTGATCCGGTCCGGGGCTGGAAACGAGCGGCGGGAACCGGCACCGCCCGGGGAGGTGCGGGGAGTTCCGGCCCCTTCGCGAACGAGGGGGCCGGTGTGCTTTGGCGCGTGCTCAGGCGACGTGCTGGCGCGGTCCGGTGCGCGCCCGGAACTGGCCGCGCTGCTGTTCGCGCAGCGCATAGGCCTTCAGGCGTCCGGCTTCCTTGATGTAGCCATAGCCGCGTATCAGTTCGGGGTAGCTCAGCCAGCGCTGGGCGGTTTCCATATTGTCCGCGTTCAGGTGTTCGCAGACCTCGGCCAGGTCGGCCAGGTAATCCTCGATGCCCTGGCGTTCGTGGCGGCGTTCCTGACTGTAGCCGAACATGTCCAGCGGCGTGCCGCGCAGGCCGCGCAGCCGCGCCAGGAAGCGGAACAGCGTCATGGTGGAAGGCCCGAAACGGCTCTTGATGGGCTGGCCCTGGCTGTTCTTGCGTCCCAGGATGGGCGGCGCCAGATGATACTGGATCTGATAGTCCGTGCCCGGTTCCCCGGCGAACTGGGCGCGCAGCTTGTCCAGGAAAGCCGGGTCGGTATAGAGGCGCGCGACTTCGTACTCGTCCTTGTAGCTCATCAGCCTGGCCAGTTGAGTGGCGGCCGTGCGGGTCAGGGGCAGGGACTTGTCCAGCCCCAGCCGGGCTTCGCGAGCCAGCAGGGGGTCGATGGCGTCGCGGTAGCGCTGGGCCCAGTCCGGATTCTGGTAGGCGCTCAGGTGGGCCTCCATCCGCTTGACCAGGGACTGCACGGTTTCGGGAAAGGCGACGGGGCGGGCGCTGGGCTCCGAGCCTTCCATCAGCGCCTGCATGCCGCGCGCGGCGGCCAGCCGGCCCCATTGGAAGGCCTGGCGGTTGGCTTCCACGGCCACGCCGTTCAGTTCGATGGCGCGCAGCAGGCTGTTCATCTGCAGCGGAATCCAGCCGCGCTGGTAGGCGTAGCCCAGCAGGATGGGATTGGCGTAGATGGCGTCGCCCATCACGTGCACGGCCAGGGCGTTGGCGTCCAGGTAGCGGGTGTGGCTGCCGATGGCGTTCTCGATGTCGGTGCAGGCCGTCTTCAGAGGGAACTTCCAGTGCGCGTTGCCGATCAGGTCCGAGGTCGGGCTGGCGGCGGTGTTGATGATGGCGCGGGTCTGGTCGCGGCTCACGCGGCTGAGCACCTCGGTGGAGGCGCTGACCAGGGCGTCGCTGCCGATGAGCAGCGACGCTTCGCCCGTGGGCACGCGGGTGGCGTGCAGCAGGTCGGGATGGCGGGCGATCTGGACGTGGCTGAGCACCGCGCCGCCCTTCTGGGCCAGGCCGGCCATGTCCAGGACCGTGACGCCCTTGTTCTCCAGGTGGGCCGCCATGCCCAGCAGGCCGCCGACGGTGATGACGCCGGTGCCGCCTATGCCCGCGATCAGGATGCCGAAGGTCTTGTCCAGCTCAGGCAGCACGGGCAGGGGCAGGTCCGCCAGGTGGAAGGACTCCAGCGAGCGGCCCTTGGCCTGCGGCTTGCGCAATTGGGCGCCTTTCAGGGTGACGAAGCTGGGACAGAAGCCGTTCACGCAGGAGAAGTCCTTGTTGCACGAGGACTGGTTGATGGTGCGCTTGGTGCCCAGCGGCGTTTCCAGGGGCTCCACGGACAGGCAGTTGGATTTGACCGAGCAGTCGCCGCAGCCTTCGCAGACCGTGTCGTTGATGAAGGCGCGCAGGGCGGGATCCGGGTAGGTGCCTTTCTTGCGGCGGCGGCGTTTCTCGGTGGCGCAGGTCTGGTCGTAGACCAGCACTGTGGTGCCCGGAATGTCGCGCAGCTCGCGCTGGACGCGGTCCAGTTCGTCGCGGTGGTAGACAGGCGGATTGCCGGCCAGGCTCACGCCCTTGAATTTTTCCGGCTCGTCGGTGACCACCACGATCTTCTTGGCGCCTTCGGCATGGACCTGGGCAATCACGTCCGTAACCTTGAGCACCCCGTCCACCGGCTGGCCGCCCGTCATGGCCACGGCGTCGTTGTACAGGATCTTGTAGGTGATGTTGGAGTTGGCGGCGATCGAGGCGCGTATGGCCAGGACGCCGGAGTGGAAGTAGGTGCCGTCGCCCAGGTTGGCGAAGACGTGTTTTTCCTTGGTGAAAGGCTGCTGGCCTATCCAGGCCACGCCTTCCCCGCCCATGTGGCTGAAGGTGGAAGTGCTGCGGTCCATCCAGATCGTCATGTAGTGGCAGCCTATGCCGGCCATGGCGCGCGAGCCTTCGGGCACGCGGGTGGACGTGTTGTGCGGACAGCCGGAACAGAACCAGGGCTTGCGCTCGGCGGTCACGCGCGGCACGCGGGCTTCGCGGTCCTTGGCGTCCAGGATGGCCAGGCGCGCCTGGATGCGGGCGCGCAGCTCGTCCGGAATGTCCATGGTGTTCAGGCGGCGCGCGATGGCGCGCGCAATGATGGCGGGGGACAATTCGCCCTGCGCGGGCAGCAGCCAGGGCGAGCGCGGCATGGACCATTCGCCGCCGCCGTGTTCGGTCTCGTCGAACTTGCCGTAGATCTTGGGGCGCACGTCGTCGCGCCAGTTGTACAGCTCCTCCTTCAGGGCGTATTCCAGGATCTGGCGCTTTTCTTCGATGACCAGGATTTCCGTCAGGCCGGTGGCGAACTGGCGCGCATCCTGCGCGTCCAGCGGCCAGATGCAGCCGACCTTGAGCAGGCGTATGCCCAGCTCGGAACACAACTGATCGGACAGGCCCAGGTCGGCCAGCGCCTGGCGGGTGTCCAGATAGGCCTTGCCGGCGGTCATGATGCCGAAGCGCGCCTGCGGGGAATCGATTTCAATACGGTTGAGCTTGTTGGCGCGCACGTAGGCCAGGGCGGCATACCACTTGTGGTTCATCATGCGCGCTTCCTGGACCAGCGGTGGGTCCGGCCAGCGTATGTTCAGCCCGTCGGCGGGCAGGTCCTCGATCTGCGGCAGCACGATCCGCACGCGTTCCGGATCCAGGTCCACCGAGGCGTTGGATTCGACCACTTCCGTGACGCACTTGAGCGCCACCCAGAGGCCCGAGAAGCGGCTCATGGCCCAGCCGTGCTGGCCGAAGTCCAGATATTCCTGCACATTGGCCGGATACAGCACGGGAATGCCGGCGGCCGCGAAGACGTGTTCGGACTGGTGGGCCACGGTGGAGGATTTGGCGCCGTGGTCATCGCCCGCCAGCACCAGCACGCCGCCGTGGCGCGAGCTGCCGGCGGAGTTGGCGTGCTTGAGCACGTCCATGGAGCGGTCCACCCCCGGCCCCTTGCCATACCACATGCCGAACACGCCGTCGTACTGGGCGCCGTCGTACAGATTGGTCTGCTGGCTGCCCCAGACCGCCGTGGCGGCCAGGTCCTCGTTCAGCCCCGGCTTGAAGACGATGTCGTGTTCCTTCAGGTGCTTGTCGGCCTGCCAGAATGCCAGGTCCAGGCCGCCCAGCGGAGAGCCCCGGTAGCCTGACACAAAGCCGGCCGTGTTCAGGCCGGCGCGCCGGTCGCGTTCTTTCTGCAACATGGGCAGGCGCACCAGCGCCTGGGTGCCGCTCATGTAGGCGCGCCCCTGTTCGATAGTGTATTTATCGTCCAGCGACACGGACTCCAACATGGCCTTGTGGGGCTTGTTGAGTGGAGCATTCATGGTTTTGTCTCCTGCAGGAATTGTGTTCGTGCAAGTTGTCGTAATTATGGCTTTAGTCTAGTGAAGCTTTTTGCTATCGTAAAATCAAATTTACGTGTATCTGATATCTGAAAAACGGATGGGCCATGAAACACGAAGTGACCTTGCGGCAGTTCCGATATTTCATCGCCGCCGCCGTGAGCGGCCAGTTCTCGGCGGCCGCCGAGGCGGAGAACGTTTCCCAGTCGGCGATCAGCAATGCGGTGCAGAGCCTGGAGCGGCGCCTGAACGCCCCCTTGTTCGAGCGCCTGCCGCACGGCGTGGCGCTTACGCCCCAGGGGCAGGTTTTCTTTCATCATGCCCATCACGTGCTGGATGCCGTCAATGACGCGCTCAATCATGCCGACCTGAAGCGGCAGAACATCAGGGGCCAGATCCACGTGGCCGCCGGCTATACCGTTCTGGGCTATTTCCTGCCCGACCTGCTCAGCCGCTTCAAGCACAGCTACCCGAATATCGACATCGCCCTCGTGGACATGGAGCGTCCGGCCATGGAGCAGGCTCTGCAACGCCAGGAGATCGACCTGGGCATAGGGCTGCTGTCCAATATCGCTCACCTGGAGCAGTACGGCCACCATCGCCTGGCCAGTTCGCGCCGGCGGCTGTGGGTGTCCGACCAGCACGCGCTGGCGCGCGAATCCAGCGTGACACTGGCGCAGATCAATGAGCAGCCTTATATCCTGCTGACGGTGGACGACGCGGACACGGCGGCGGCCCGCCATGGGGGGCAGGGCGCCTTTCCGGAGCGGGTGGCCATGAAGACGCGTTCGCTGGAGGCGGTGCGGGGCCTGGTGGCCTACGGATTCGGGGTCAGCATCCTGTCGGACATGGTCTACCGGCCCTGGTCGCTGGAAGGCAAGCGCATCCATGCGGTCGGCATCAGCGATCCGGTCGAGCCCATGGAAGTAGGCCTGCTCTGGCCCCGGGGGCGCGAGCCCATCGGCCTGGTGGCGCTGTTCCAGCGCTTCCTGATCCAGGCCTGCGAGCAGGACATGGCCCGCGCCAGCCTGGGAGGGCGGCGCGGGGGCGGTCTGCTCTAGAGAGCGCTAGGGGACCAGGGCCAGGCCGATGCGGAACTGGCCGGGGCTGCGTTCGCGGTAGCCCAGCATGGTTTCGGCGTAGCCGGAGAAATACTGGCCGTACAGGTAGCCGTTCATGTTCAGCGGCGTGCGCTTGAGCGGCCAGGCGATCGAGATCTCCTTGGTTTCGCGTCCCTGCGAGGCGCGGTTGTACAGGCCCGACAGCACCAGCCCGTTGTCCTGGGCGTAGCGCAGGCGCCAGTCCACACGGCCGCGGTAGTCCGCCCAGTCGTCGTTCTCGCCCATGAATACGTAGTGCTTGACGCGCGGCGCGAAAGTCAGCGTGGCGCCGTGATCGAAACGGTAGTTGAATTCAGGCTGGATGAAGAAATCGTTCATGGAGCGCGAATCGGCGCCCGCCTTCCCGTTGGAGGCGTGTTCGTAGCCCGTGGCCAGCCCCACGAAGACGCTCTTCTGTTCGGACTCCCAGATGGAGTCCTTGCGCCAGAACAGGCTGGGGTTGTAGGTGGTGTCCACAAAGGGCTTGGAATCCGAGTGCAGGTCCCAGAGCGCGGTCTGCGTGTAGCCGAGGTAGAAGTGGTCGTAGAAGCGCGGATTGTTGGGGTCCGACGGCGAATGCAGGCGATACTTGAAGCTCAGCTGGAAGCGAGCATTGTTGCCGTCCTTGTTGCCGACCACGAAATAGGTGGGGTCGTGCGCGGAGATCGCGTTGCGGAAATTCTCGAAGCTGGACGTCGCCGGGCGCAGTCCCTGGCCGCTGTTGATCGCGGGGCCGTGTTCGGAGGCGCCTGCGGCGGCTACCTGGGCTGCCGGCAGCGCTGGGTCGGGGGAACGCGGATTGCCGCTGGCGCCCGCGTCGACCACCGCGGCCACGGCCGGCGTGGAGGTGATGGGGCTGTTGCCCTGGGAGTTGGTGTCCAGCGCCAGCATGACGCGCTCGCCTTCGATGTTGACGGCCTGCAGGCCTTTCAGGCCGTTGGGCACGACGGCGCGCCAGCTGTAGGCGGTGAAATTGTTGACTGGAATCGAGGCCTGGCGGTTCGGCGTCTCCAGTTCAGCCAGGCTGCGCACCACATTGCCTGCGTTGTCGCGCCATTGCAATACCAGGTTGCGCGGGGCGGTCCAGGTCATGAGGCTGCCGGTGTCGTTGAACACCAGCGCATCGATGTTGACGCTTTCGCCCGAGCTGGCGTGCACCTGGCGCAGCTGGTAATTGACGCCCGCCTGCGCGGTGCCGAGGGCGGCTCCCAGCACGATGAACGGGGCGGCAAGGAGAAACGGGTGTTTGCGTTGGGTCTTCGTCGTCTGCATGGCTTTCCCAATGATTCTCATTTATCCGTGCACGACTGTACCATTGCAATGCGGGAATGGTATTTGTGCCCCTGGTTTTTTACGTTCTTACGCCGGGCTTGCGTCTGGTTGCTATGCAAAAGTCGTTTTCGCGCTAAAATGCCTGATTACCTTGGGTTGCCTTGTTCGCATGGCGTGCACAGGCAGGGCGCCCGGGGCGAATGTTCCGCACGGCTTGCCACGGTAGCCTTCCGTCGGCCTTGCGCGTCTTCATCCTGGCGGGTGTAGCTCAGTTGGATAGAGCACAGGCCTTCTAAGCCTGGGGCCGGGGGTTCGAATCCCTCCACCCGTGCCAGCGTCACACCTATCCCTCAGCAGTTACCCTTATCCCGCTTTCCAGTAAGCATGGTGTAAGTGTCGCCGTCTAATGTTCACCGCATAGACGCCGGAAGGCGTCTGCACAGCACCGTCGCCGGCCCTGCCAGGGCCGGTCCGGTTCAAAAGATCCGCCGGCCAATCAGGCGGTCAGAACAATACGGAGACAAAACATGCAGGATCCTCTTGTAGGCCGGATCACGGCCAATCCCCGTTATCAGAAACTGGTCAAGACCCGGCTGCGCCTGGGATGGATTCTGACCATCATCATGCTGGCGGCGTATTACAGCTACATCGGCATCATTGCGTTCGACAAGGAGCTGTTCGCCCGGCGGCTGGGCGAGGGCGTCATGACCGTAGGCATCCCCGTGGGCTTTGGCGTCATCGTGCTGGCCGTGGTCATCACCGGCATCTACGTGTGGCGCGCCAACACCAAGTTCGACGCCATGGCCCGCGAAGTCCTCGAGGAGGTGCGCAAATGAAGCATTCCCTTCTTCGTTCCGGGCTGGCGCTGGGGCTGCTGCTGGCCAGCCCCGTCCTGATGGCGGCCGGCGGCGATCTGGGCGAGCTGCAGAAGCAGGCCACCAACTGGACGGCCATCGCCATGTTCGGCGTCTTCGTGCTGGCCACCCTGTGGATCACCAAATGGGCGGCTGCGCGCACCAAGTCCGTGTCCGACTTCTATACGGCCGGCGGCGGCATCACGGGCTTTCAGAACGGCCTGGCCATTGCCGGCGACTACATGTCCGCGGCCTCCTTCCTGGGGATCTCGGCGGCCGTCATGATCAACGGCTACGACGGCCTGATCTACTCCATCGGCTTTCTGGTGGGCTGGCCCGTCATCACCTTCCTGCTGGCGGAGAAGCTGCGCAACCTGGGCAAGTTCACTTTTGCCGACGTGGCCGCCTACCGTTTCCGCCAGGGCCCCATCCGCGCCTTCGCGGCTTCGGGCACGCTGGTGGTGGTGCTGTTCTACCTGATCGCGCAGATGGTGGGCGCGGGCCAGTTGATCAAGCTGCTGTTCGGCCTGGAGTACTGGGTGGCCGTGGTGCTGGTGGGCGTGCTGATGATGGTCTACGTGCTGTTCGGCGGCATGACGGCCACGACCTGGGTGCAGATCATCAAGGCCGGCCTGCTGCTGTTCGGCGCTTCCTTCATGGCCATCATGGTACTGGCCCAATACGGCTTCTCGCCTGAAAAGCTGTTCGCCGCCGCCGTGCAGGTCAAGACCGAGTCCGCCCTGGCCGCCGGCAAGGATGCGGCCCAGGCATCGAGCATAGGCCAGGCCATCATGGGGCCGGGCAATTTCATCAAGGATCCGATCAGCGCCATCTCCTTCGGCATGGCCCTGATGTTCGGCACCGCCGGCCTGCCTCACATCCTGATGCGCTTCTTCACCGTGCCCGATGCCAAGGAAGCGCGTAAATCGGTGTTCTGGGCCACGACCTGGATCGGCTACTTCTACATCCTGACCTTCATCATCGGCTTTGGCGCCATCGTGCTGGTGTCCACCAATCCCAAGTTCCTGGAAGCCACGGGCGAGCTCATCGGCGGCTCCAACATGGCGGCCGTGCACCTGGCCGACGCGGTGGGCGGCGACATCTTCCTGGGCTTCATGTCGGCCGTGGCCTTCGCCACCATCCTGGCCGTGGTGGCCGGCTTGACGCTGTCGGGAACCTCGGCCGTATCGCACGACCTGTACTCGACCCTGATCAAGAAGGGCGACGCCAGCAACGAAGAAGTGCTGCGCGTCTCGCGCATCACTACCCTGATCCTGGGCGTGATCGCCGTGCTGCTGGGCATCCTGTTCGAGAAGCAGAACATCGCCTTCATGGTGTCGCTGGCCTTCGCCATCGCCGCCTCGGCCAACTTCCCCGTGCTGTTCCTGTCCATTCTGTGGAAGGGCTGCACGACGCGTGGGGCCACGATAGGCGGATTCCTGGGCCTGTTCACCGCCCTGATCCTGACCCTGCTCTCGCCCTCGGTCTGGGAAGCCACCCTGGGCAATCCCGCAGGCTCGTCGCCGTTCCCCTATGCCTCGCCTGCCTTGTTCTCCATGCCTCTGGCCTTCGTCTCCATCTGGCTGTTCTCGGTGCTGGACAACAGCCCGCGCGCCCAGATCGACCGCGATGGCTTCGCGGCGCAGTCCGTGCGCTCCGAAACCGGCATAGGCGCGGCTGCGGCTTCTTCGCACTGACCACGCGCCTTCGCGACAGCCTCGCCGTTCACGGCGAGGCCAGGCGGGGCGATATCGTTCTTCAACCGTGCTCCGGAAGGCGTCCGCAGGGCGCCTTCAGCAGTGTGCCCCGAGCCTTACAGGCGGACGGGGCTTCCCGCCGGCGTGACTACGAGTCGCGCCGGTTTTTTTGCTGCTGGATGAGCAAAGCCCCCCGGCCGGGGGGGCTTTGGATTCATGCGCTCAGACGGGACGCCGTGTTCTTTTCAGGCCTGCGGCAAGCCGTCGAAGCGTTCATAGAAATAGGGGGCCGCTTCGGGGGCGTGCTCGTCTTCGGCGCGCAGCGTGGCCAGGATGTACTGTTCGGCCTTGCCGCAGACCTGGCGGTAGATGTCCCGGCACAATTCGTAAGCCTGTTTGCCCGCCCAGCCGGCCGGCAGCAATTCGATGGGCAGTTGCGGGTCGTGCAGCTGGATGCGGCGGAACTCGTGGATCAGCAGCGTGCGCGCGACGAAAGCCTGCTCGTCGCTGTAGCGCCGGTCGCCAGCCAGCAGCTCGCGCACGGGCGCAAAGCGCCGGATGAATTCGCCGTAGCCTTTGGCCACCAGGGCCAGGTCCCAGCTTTCTTCGATCAATTGCGCCAGCGGGCGGGTTTCGGGCAGCTCGGCCGGCTCCAGCTTGGCCACGTAGACCTGGGCGCTCGCCTGGGCCGCCTGCAGGATGTAGTCCAGTATGGTGTGGTCCGGATTGGGGTGCAGGAAGGCCGTGGGCGACAAGGCGCAGAAACCTTCCCACAGCAGTTCCTTGCGCAGGTCGGCGCGCTGCTTGGAATTCATCATCAGGCCCGGCAGGCTGAACACCAGCGTCCATTTGCCGTTCCAGGCCAGGTAGGTGGGCGTGTAGATGCGCTGGTAGGCATGCTCGAAGCGCCGGCTGGCCTCGGGACGCAGGGTGTACTGGCTGCGCCGGCCTTCGCGCTGCGCGCTGAGCCAGCCTTCCTCGGCCAGACGGTAGACGCTGGTGCGCACCAGGCGATCGCTGATGCCGAAGGGAGCCAGCAGCTGGATCAGGCTGCCCAGCCACAGCTTGCCGCCGTGCGGACGGATGACATCGCCAAACAAGGTCATGACCAGGGATTTGGCGCGCGGAGGACGAGATTCCAGATGGTGGGCGGCCCAATGGGCCAGGTCGCGGTAGGGAAGGTCGGACATTGTTCTATTGTTTTTGTAAGGGCCAGGGCTTGTTAACGATCTCCTTGAAGCTCGTCAACAGGTCCCGGAGGCTGAAGTCGGGTGGATCGCCTGCCTTGCCAGGCCTGTTTCTGCCTGGATTATAAAGCGCCTGCCCGCTCTCTACCTGAAACTGGCGAGGGTTTATATGGATTTTCTGATTTTCTATCGCCAAGCCATTCATGTTAGGGTGGAGCCCTGCGCGCGCTGATGGCGACGGTGCAACTCGAAACCAAACTGACGAGCCGATGGTTATGACTCAACTCAATACCGCAGAAGTGACTCTCGAACGCGAAGGCGATCAGGTCTTCATCACCTTGTCCAACCCGGGCAAGCTCAATGCGCTGACCGTATCCATGTGGGGGCAGTTGCAGGCCCACATGAAGACCGTCTCGCAGGATATGGACGTGCGCGCGGTCATCATTCGCGGCGCCGACCGCCAGTTCGCCGCCGGAGCGGACGTCAGCGAATTCCAGTATGTCCGCACCGACCTGGACAGCGTGATGCACTATCACACCAAGGTGCTTGCGCCGGCGCTCCAGGAAATCGCCAATTGCCCGCATCCGGTCATTGCGCAGATCGAAGGCGTATGCGTGGGCGAGGGTCTGGAGATTGCGGTGCAGTGCGACCTGCGCATTGCGGGCCAGAGCGCCCGGTTCGGCGCGCCGACCAACAAGCTGGGCCTGCCCATGGCTCCTGAGGAAATCCGCACCCTGTTGTCCCTGGCCGGGCCGGCCGTGACGCGCGAGCTGCTGCTGGAAGGGCGGGTGTTCAGCGCGGCCGAAGCCAAGGAAAAAGGCTTGCTGACCCGCATCGTGGACGACGGCGAAGTGGCCGAGGAAGTCGCTCGCGCGGCCGCCCGCATCTGCGATGGCGGCCCGCTGGCGGCGCGATTGAACAAGCAGATGATCAACCGCCTGCTCAAGAGCGACGCGCCCTTGAGCATCGGAGAGATGCACGATTTCTTCCGCTACGCCGAGACCAAGGATCACCAGGAAGGCGTGCGCGCCTTCCTGGCCGGCGAGTCGCCGACCTTCACGGGGGACTGAGGCCGCGCGCCCGGATCGTTACAGGTAGGGGCTGGCCAGCCAGATCAGGCGGTTGCGCAGGCGCTTGCCGAAGGGGATCGCTCCCAGCGATTCCAGGCTGACGGCCTGCGCGTCTTCGATTTCCTTGTCGATCAGGTTCTGGATGTGGCGCGCGGTTTCGCGGCTGTATATCTCCACGTCCAGCTCGAAGTTCAGGCGCAGGCTGCGCGGGTCCAGGTTTGACGAGCCCACGTAGGACCAGGCGCCGTCGATGGTGATGAGCTTGGAATGGTTGAACGGGCCGCTGGCGCGCCAGACCCGGCAGCCGGCGCGCAGCACCTGGTCCAGCTGCGCCGTCATGGCGTAGTTCACCAGGCGCAGATTGTTCTGTCCCGGAATCACGATATCCACTTGAATGCCGCGTCGGGCGGCGGTGTTCAGCGCGCCCAGCAGGATCTGGTCGGGCAGGAAATAAGGCGACTGGATGCGGATGTGACGCTGCGCCACCGCGAAGGCGCCCAGCAGCATGTGATGCGTGCTGGCCATGAACCGGTCCGGGCCGGTGCAGATGCAGCGTGCCGGCACGTGCGGCTTGGGCGCCTGCCAGTTGTCCGCGCACCATTGCGAATGCGGCAGCGCTTCGCGGGTGGTGAACTGCCAGTCGTGCGCGAAGGAGGCGGCCAGCTGCACCACGACAGGGCCTTCCAGGCGGAAATGCGTGTCGCGCGACGGATGGCCGTCCGTGTACTGCGCCATGAAGCTCTCGCGCAGGTTCATGCCGCCGGTGAAGCCGATGGCGCCGTCCACGATCAGCAGCTTGCGGTGGCTGCGCAGATTGGCATAGGGCATGCGCATGAATCCCAGCGGATTGGTCATGAACAGCGCGCAGCGTATGCCTTCGCGGCGCAGCAGGCGCACCACGGGGACGCGCGAATACTTGGCGCCTATGGCGTCAACCAGCACGCGGATCTGGACGCCGCGCTGATGCGCCTGGGCCAGGGCCTGGACGAATTCGCGCCCCAGTCGGTCGCTGTCGAAGATATAGCTTTGCAGGGCGATGGTGCTGCGGGCTTCCCGTATGGCCTGCAGCATGGCGGGATAGGCCTGGTCGCCGCCGTCCAGCACCTGCACATTGTTGCCGTTGCGAAGCTGGCTGCGGCTGACCCGGTCGCCCAGTATCTGCAGGGAGCGGAACTGCGGACCGGCCAGCGGGCCGACGTCGGACACCGGCGGGTACAGATAGGAGGCCTGCTCGCGAAAGACCTCAGCGCCGTGCTCGAGCAGGTTCTGCCGGCGCACCCGGTTGATGCCGGCGATCAGATACAGGAAAGGGCCGAGCAGCGGCGACATGACGATCACGCCCACCCAGCTGATGGCGGCGCGCACGTCGTTCTTGGTCATGGCGGCGTGGATGGCCGCCGAGACGCCGAGCACTACGCTCAGGCCCAGAGCCAGATGCGGCCAGTAGTCCTGGAGCAGGGCGCGCAGATGGATCAGGTGTTCCTGCATGCGGACTCGCGGGACGTGTCGTTGTCCGGCAGGGCCGGGCGTTGATACAGGGCCTGCGCCCACGCCGGATTGGGCCGGCCCTGGCCCGCGGGTTTCTGCAGGCGCGAGGGCGCGCGCCAGACGCCGCCGCCTATGCCGGGCGAGGGCGTCACGCCATACCAGTACCATTGGCCGTCTTCATCCTGGGCCAGCCAGTCCCAGCCCGCCGGCGCCTGATCCCAACAGGGAAAGCCGTATTCCATCCGCATGCCTCCAGGAAATGGGGACAGACTAGGGTATAAGAAAGTATCGTTTTGTGCCAGTTTCCAAGACTCGGTGAAAGGGGCGGGGCGGCCGCTGGTCCGGTGCGGGAACAGTTTGTCCGGCATGCAGATGCGTGAGCGGCCCGGCTCTGCTACGATGAACGGACGCAAAAAAAACCCGCTCAGCGGGCGGGCTTTTCAGGTGCGTGCACCATTTCCGATTCTTGTCACCAAAGCAGGAGAAAGAAAAATGCGGGAAACAGCATGTTTAGTGGGGTGACCGATGGGACTCGAACCCACGACAACCGGAATCACAATCCGGGACTCTACCAACTGAGCTACGGTCACCACTGTACTGCTGATCGCTTTTTTACTCTTGGCCTGCGGGCCTTGATGTAAAAAAGCTATTCTAGCATGGCTTTTTTGGAAAGTGCAATACTTGCGTTCGCATTTCTCCTTCCGGATACGCAAGCGATCTTGCCGCGCTGCGCAAGCATCAGGTTTAATCATCCTCCCAATAATAAAGGAAGCGCGATATGTCTCAGTTATTCGTCGTTCATCCCGAGAATCCCCAGCCACGCGCCATGGCTCAGGCCGCCGAGCTGCTGGCCAAAGGAGGGCTGGTCGCCGTTCCCACCGACTCCAGCTATGCCGTGGTGGCGCGCCTGGATGACAAGTCCGCCGCGGAAAGCCTGCGGCGCCTGCGCGGTCTGGATGAGCGCCACCACCTGACTCTGCTGTGCCGCGACCTGGCCGAGATCAGCCTGTTCGCCAAGGTCGACAATCCTCAATACCGACTCTTGAAAATGGCCACGCCCGGCCCCTGGACCTTCATCCTGGAAGCCACCAAGGAAGTGCCGCGCCGCGTGTCGCACCCGTCGCGCAAGACCATAGGCATACGCGTGCCCGGCCAGAATGTGGCCCTGGCGCTGATCGAGCAGGCCGGCAGCCCGCTGATTTCCACCACCCTGATCCCAGAGGGCGAGGACGAACCCCTGAACGACGCCCAGGAGATCCTGGAACGTTATGCCCATCAACTGGCGGCCGTGGTCGACGGCGGCCCCTGCCCCCTGCAGGCCACCACCGTGATCGACCTGACCGGCGCGACTCCCGAGGTGCTGCGCCGCGGCTCGGGCGATCCGTCCTTGCTGGGCCTGTCCTGACCGCGGGCGGCAGGAAAAAATTCGCGCCCGGACGCGCATTCGTGTTTCAATCCTGAACCTGGGGCAGCGCTTGCTGTCCAATCCAGACGGCCGGACCCGCCGGCGGCAAGCCCGCCGCCCAGCTAGCCAGGCGGGCCGGCCGCTTGCCCGGAATCAGGATTGCCATGGATTCACTCATACAGACAATTACCGTCTACGCCTTGCCGGTCATTTTCGGCATCACCCTGCATGAAGCCGCGCACGGTTACGTGGCGCGCATGTTCGGCGATCCCACCGCCATGCTGGCCGGCCGCATCAGCCTCAATCCCTTGCGCCACATCGACCCGGTGGGCACCATCGTGGTGCCCCTGGTGCTGCTGCTGAGCAGTTCGCTGATGGGCATGGGCGGCATCCTGTTCGGCTGGGCCAAGCCGGTGCCGGTCGACTGGGGACGCCTGCGCAACCCCAAGCGCGACATGCTGTGGGTGGCCCTGGCCGGGCCGGGCTCCAATCTGCTCATGGCCATCCTGTGGGTGTTCTATGCTCACCTGATGGTGGCGATCGGGCAGGGCGACAGCGCGTTCTGGATGGGCATGGCCATCGCCGGCGTACAGGTCAATCTGGTGCTGATGGCCCTGAATCTCCTGCCTCTGCCGCCCCTGGACGGCGGGCGGGTGGTCTTCAGCCTGTTGCCCGATCGACTCGCCTATCCATATTCGCGCATCGAGCCCTACGGGATGATCATCCTGATCGTGCTGATGTTCACCGGCGTGCTCTGGACCCTGATGCGCCCCTTGATCGCGCTGGGCGAGGGCGTGTTGAAATGGTTCTTATGATTTGACCGCTTATCCGTTAAACTTGTAGGTCAATATTTTTTCGGCTGTTGCGCCTTAAATCCGGAGATTCTTCTCATCATGGCAAGTTCGGACTCTGCTATTTCCAACCTTCAGGGCAGTATGGTTGCCCTTGTCACACCCATGGATCCCGATGGGGGTCTGGATTTTGCCGCCTACCGAAAACTGATCGACTGGCACATCCAGGAAGGAACCAATGTGCTGGTGGTCGTGGGCACCTCGGGCGAATCGCCCACCGTGTCCGTGGATGAGCATGCCGAACTGATCAAGGTGGCCGTCGAGCACGCCGCCGGCCGCATTCCGGTCGTGGCCGGCGTGGGCGGCAACTCCACCCGCGAAGCCATCGAACTGTCCCGCCATGCGCTGGAAGTGGGCGCGGACGCCGGCCTGTCCGTCGTGCCTTACTACAATCGTCCCACCCAGGAAGGCCTGTACCAGCATTTCCGCAGCATCGCCGAGGCGGTGGAACTGCCCCAGCTGCTGTACAACGTGCCCGGCCGCACCGTGGCCGACCTGAGCAACGCCACCGTGCTGCGCCTGGCCCAGATTCCCAACATCATCGGCATCAAGGACGCCACCGGCGACCTGGCGCGCGGCGGCCTGCTGCTGCGCGACGCGCCCGAGGACTTCCTGGTCATCAGCGGGGACGACCCGACCGCCGCCTCCTACATCCTGCTGGGCGCGCGCGGCAATATTTCGGTCACCGCCAACGTGGCGCCGCGCCTGATGAGCCAGCTGTGCCGCGCCGCGCTGGACATGGACGTGCCCACCGTGCGCCGTCTCAATGCCCAGCTGGCCGAGCTGAACAAGAACTTGTTCGTCGAGGCCAATCCCATTCCCGTGAAATGGGCGGTTGCAGAAATGGGCCTTACTCAGCTCGGTTATCGTTTACCATTGACGCCGTTGAGCCAGCAGTACCATGATTTATTGCGCCAATCCTTGAAAGTTGCGGATCTGATTTCATGATAGTTAAGCCAGCTAGTAAGAGCCTGATCGGCTTGTCCTTGAGCCTGTTGGTCCTGTCGGGGTGTTCCTCCGTGGACCAGATCCTGGGCAAGGAGGAGTCCATTGACTACAAGAGCACCGTGGCGGGCGATCCCCTGAGCATTCCTCCGGATCTGACCCAGGCCAATCGCGATGCCCACTACCGCGCCCCGGAAGGCGTCACCTCCTATTCCCAGTACGCGCAGGGCCGCAGCGCCCAGCAGGCCACCGGCGGCGCCGACCAGGTCCTGCCGCAGGCCGCGGGCATCCAGGTCATGCGCGACGGCGATCTGCGCTGGCTGGTCATCGACCGTCCCGTGGACCAGATCTTCCCTCGCATCGTGGATTTCTGGGGCGAGCAGGGCTTCACCATCCAGTCCCAGGATCCGCGCGCCGGCCTGATCCAGACCGACTGGGCCGAGAACCGCGCCAAGATCCCCGAAAGCTGGATCCGCAGCGCCCTGGGCTCCATCATCGACCAGGTGTTCGACAGCGGCGAACGGGATCGCTTCCGCACTCGCATCGAGCGCGTGGGCAACAAGACCGAAGTCTACGTCTCGCACCAGCACATGGAAGAGACGCCCACCGCCGACGGTTCCGCCTTCAAATGGGTTTACGCCAAGGAAGATCCGGGCCTGAACGCCGCCATGCTGGCCCGCATGATGGTGTTCCTGGGGTCGGACATCGATTCCGCCCGCGAGCAGGTCGCCAACGCTTCCAAGGATCCGTCGGCCGCTCAGGTGCAGACGCTGGACGCCGCCGGCCAGGCCGAGCTGTTGCTGAACGAGTCCTTCGACCGGGCATGGCGCCGGGTCGGGGTGGCCATCGATTCGGCCGGCTTCTCCGTCGAGGATCGGGACCGTTCCGCCGGCGAGTTCTTCATCCGCTATCTGGACTCCGATACCGGCGAGAAGATCGAGCAGCAGAACATCATCGGCCGCATCTTCGGCAGCCGCAATACCGCCGAAGCCGTGCCGCTGCGCATCAAGCTGACGGGCCAGGGCAACGCCACGCGCGTGACCGTGCTGGACCAGAACGGCCAGGAGCAGACCACGCCCACGGCCAAGCGCATCATCAACGTGCTCTCGAGCAATATGCGCCCCGGCAATTGAAGCATGTACGCCGGCCGCCAAGGCCGGACGGCAGAACCCTGGCTCCCGTAGCCAGGGTTTTTTTTTTTGAGTTCTTCGAAGAATTCCGGGGATTCCTCCGTGTTTGGCGAGCTGTTTGGGCCAAGCAGAAAGAACCTGGGGTTCTCGCGAAGCAGGCCGGGGCGGGCCGGCTTGGCTGGGTCCTTCGCCCGCGCTGCGCGCGGGTTCCCTGGTCAGGATGCTGGGGCGGGCGGGGCGTGAACTCGCAGGGTGATTCGTCCACTGGACGAATCACCAGCGCCCTGCTCGAGCAGCACGCCCCTTGCCTCCCGCCCCAGCACCCCGCCTGCGGCGAAGGCCCTGACTCGCCCGCCGGCCCGCCCCGGCCTGCCTCGCGAGAACGGCGCCGCTGTTTTGGCCCAAACGGCGAGACGTCCGCGCAAAAGCCGCACAACGTATCAACCATCCGCTGAGTTTTCTGCTTGGTATGGATATTTAGGGCCGGGTCGATGCCATCGGCATTTTGAGCCGTTCAAGGCGCAGGAAGATCGGACGGGGCGGGTCGGATGACTTGCCGCAGGCGGGGTGCAAGCGTCGTTCTGTTCGACGGCGGCGCTTGTTGCTCGCCTGGGAGGCGAGCAACCCGCCGGAGTTAACGACGCGCCCGGCCAAGCGCCCCGACCAGGGCACCGGCGCGGCGCGCCGGCAAGCCGTCAGCGCCGTCCGATCTTCCTGCGCCTTGAACGGCGTCTTCAAAAAACCAGTTCGGCATCGACTTGGCAACCCAGTCCCCGGAATTCTTCGAAGAACCTTTTTTCGCCCGCGACAACTGGACTTTCAGTAACGATGAAAAGATAATAAGAACTATTATCGTTTGATCGTTGTGCGAGGTGTTCTCATGCTGGAACGCTACTACCGTGGATTGTTGAATTTCTGCACGCGCCTGGCTCATGGCGAAGCTGCGGCGGCCGGCGCGGGGCAGGATGCTTCCGTCCGCATGCTGGCCGTGATCCGCTCCTTGCCGCGCCGCCGGCGCGAGGCCTTCGTGCTGCATCGATTCGAAGGGCTCTCCCATGCGCAGATCGCCCTGCGCATGAATACATCGCGGCGCATGGTGCGGGAGCATGTACGCATGGCCATGCTGGCGTGCCGCCAGAGCCAATGGGCGCAGCCCCGGCCCGGTGCGGGCCATCAGAGTCCCATGCGCCGTGGCTGAGCAGCATGACGACGAGCGCGTCAGGCGCATCGACGCACAAGCGCTGGAATGGCTGCTGAAACTGAACAATGACGCCGACGCCCGCAGCGAATCAGCTTTCCGGGCCTGGCTGCATATCGACCCCGATCATGAAGCCGCCTACGCGCGCTGGCGCCGGGAGTGGGAAGCCCTGGAGGGCATCAGCGCCGAACAACGGCTTGCCCTGCGTCCGCAGCCTGCCGGCAAAAATGCGGCGCCTTGCGGATGGCTGCGACGCGTGCAGGATGTCTGCGCCGACTTCTGGCTGGCGCATCCTGCCCGGCGCCTGGCGCTGGGCGGGGCCCTGTGCCTGCTGGCGGGGCTGTTCATTCTGGGGGGATTGGGGCGCTACCTGGGCTAGCGAGGATGCGGCGTCCCGCGTTCAGCCCGCCCAGGGATGGCTCAGATGTCCGGCTGCCTGGCGGATGCGCTCGTCCAGGTCCGGCGCGTTCAGGCGCGGTATGACGCCCAGGCAGGGGCCGGGCAGATAGTCGCGCAGGCTTTGCAAATTGGCTTGCGCGTGCAGCAGGTCCGCATCGATCTGGTTGCCAACCCAGCCCAGCAGGCGCAGGCCGGCGGCGCGTATGGCCCGGGCGCTGAGCAGGGCGTGGTTGAGCGCGCCCAGGCGCAAGCCCACTATCAGGATCACCGGAAGATTCAGGGCTTGCGCCAGGTCGGCGCCGGTCCGGCCCGCGCCCAGCGGCACCATGAAGCCGCCCACGCCTTCCACCACCATGTAGTCGGCCTGCTCGCGCAGCGCCTGGAAATTCGCCTGGATACGCCGCGGGTCCAGGGTCACGCCGTCCCGGGCCGCCAGAATGTGCGGCGCCGCCGCCTGCTGGAACAGGTAGGGCGTGAGCAGGTCGGGGTCGCCCCGCACGCTGGAGTGCCGGGCCAGGGCCTGCACGTCTTCATTGTGCAGGCGTCCCGCTATCCATTCGGCGCCGGAAGCGATGGGCTTCATGCCCAGGCTGCGTGCGCCCTGGCCGGCCAGCAGGCGAAGCAGGGCGGCGCTGACCAGGGTCTTGCCGATCTCGGTGTCCGTGCCTGTCACGAAGCAGGCGTTCATGCGTACTCCTTCAGCAGCGCGTGCAGTCCCGACAGCAGGTGATCGGTCTCGGCTTGCTGCCACAGGTAGCCCGGCATCACATAGACGGTGTCGGCGATGGGGCGCAGCAGCAGGCCCTGCTGCATGGCAGACCGGTAGAAACGGCGGGCAAAGCCCAGGTGGTCGCAGCGCGCCGGGCCGGCGTCCAGCTCGAAAGCCCAGATCATTCCGCAGCGGCGCAGATGGCGCATGCCGGGGTGGCGGGCGGCCAGATCCTGCAGGCCCTGGTCCAGCCTGGCGCCCAGGGCGGCCTGCAATTCAAAGACGGGCAGACGACGGAACAGCTCCAGCGTGGCCAGGGCGGCCCGGCAGGCCAATGGGTTGCCGGAATAGGAGTGCGAGTGCAGGAAGCCACGGCGCAGGTCGGCATGGTAGAAGCCCTGGTAGAGCGCATGGCTGGACAGCACCACGGACAAGGGCAGCGTGCCGCCCGTGATGCCCTTGGACAGGCACAGCAGGTCCGGCCAGATGCCGGCCTGCTCGCAGGCGAAGAAGGTGCCGGTGCGCCCGCAGCCCACGGCGATCTCGTCCAGGATCAGGTGAACCTGGTGGCGATCGCACAGCGCGCGCACGCCGCTCAGATAGGCGGGCGCATGCATGGCCATGCCGCCGGCGCACTGCACCAGGGGCTCCAGGATGACGGCGGCGATGTCGGCGTGGCTGGCCAGTACGTCTGCCAGGGAGTCCAGCGCGGCCTGGGTGACGGCTTCATGCCCGTCCGGGTGCGGCGTCTGGCGCAGGTCCGGACTGGCCGCGGTATAAGCCGTCGCCAGCTGTTCGCCATAGTGTTCCCGAAAGAGCGGCACATCCGTCACGGCCAGCGCGCCCAGGGTTTCGCCGTGGTAGCCCTGCCGTATGCCGACGAAGCGGTGTTTGCGGCTCTGGCCTTGATTGCGCCAGTACTGGACGCTGAGCTTCAGGGCGACTTCCACGGCGGAGGCGCCGTCGCTGCCGTAGAAGGCGTGTCCCAGCTGGTTGCCGGTCAGTGCGGCCAGCTGTTCGGACAACTGCACCACGGGTTCGTGCGTCAGGCCGCAGAGCATGACGTGGTCCAGCGTATGCAGCTGGTCCGCCACCGCCTGCACGATATGCGGGTGGCTGTGGCCGAAGAGGTTCACCCACCAGGAGCTGATGGCGTCCAGGTAGGGCTTGCCGTCCTGGTCATGCAGCCAGGCGCCCTGGGCGCGGGCGATGGCCGGCAGCGGCACGCCCTGGTCATGGTGCTGCATCTGCGTGCAGGGGTGCCAGACGGCGTCCAGGCTGCGGCGCGACAGGGAAGGGAGTTCGATCTTGCTCATGGCGTTCCGATAGGCAGGAGAGGTGATGGGCCGCCTGGCGCAGACAGTCTGCCAGGCGCAGGATGTCGTCGTCGCCGTGGGCGGCCGACAGGGATATGCGCAGGCGCGCCTGACCGCGCGGCACCGTGGGCGGGCGGATGGCCGGGACCCAGACGCCCTGGCCGGCCAGGTATTCGGACAGGATCAGGGCCGTGCGGGCGTCGCCCAGCATCAGTCTTTGCACGGGCGTGTCGGACGGGGGCAGCGGCCAGGGCAGGTCCTGCGACTGTTCGCGCAGCCGCCGGACATGGTTCTGCAGTCTGGCGCGCTGCGGCGCGGCGCGCGTGATCAGGGGCAGGCAGGCGCGCAGCGCGGCGCAATGCGCGGGCGCCAGCCCTGTGCTGTAGACATAGCTGCGGGCGCGCTGGGTCAGCCATTCCGCCAGGATTGCATCGCCGGCGACGAAGGCGCCGCCCAGGCCCGCGGCCTTGCCGAACGTGCCCAGGTAGACCAGTCTGCGCCGCTGCGTCTCCGTCAGCGCGAAATGTTCCGGGGCGCCCCGGCCGGTGTCGCCCAGCACGCCCAGGCCGTGGGCGTCGTCCAGGTACAGCACGGCGTCATGGCGCTCGCACAGCGCCAGCAGCCGGTCCACCGGAGCCAGCGTGCCGTCCATGCTGAAGACGCTGTCCGAGATCACCAGCTTCAGCCCGGAATGGGGGCGTGAGAGCAACGCGTCCAGCCGCTCCAGGTCCAGATGCGGATATACGCGCAGGCGGGCGCCGGACAGGCGGCTGCCGTCGATCAGGCTGGCGTGGTTCAGGCGGTCGCAGTAAATCGTGTCGCCCGGCCCGGCCAGGGCCGGGATCACGCCCAGGCTGGCCTGGTAGCCGCTGACGAACAGGCGCGCGGCCTGAAAACCGCTCCAGGCGGCCAGCTCCTGTTCCAGCGCCTGGGCTTCGGGGTGATGGCCGCAGACCAGGGGCGAAGCGGTCGCGCCGGCGGCGGCGTTCGCCAGGGCGGGCGCCAGGTCGGGGTGCAGGCTCAAGCCCAGGTAGTCATTGCCGGCGAAGCTCAGCAGCGTCCGGCCGTTGCGCTCCAGCCGCCCGTGGGGCAAAGGGCGGCAGAGCGCGCGGCGGCGCAGCAGGTCCCGGTCCTGCAGGGCGGCCAGGCCGAGCCGCAGGCGCGCTTGCAGCGCGCTCATGCCGCCATGGCCTGTCGTACGGGCAGGGATTCCCAGCCCCGGTAGGCAGGCAGGCCGAGCCGGCGGCCCCGGCCTGCAATCAGCGTGGGCAGCAGCGGCAGCAGGGCGTGCAGCGCCAGCCTGGCTTCCATTTGCACCAGGCCGGCGCCCAGGCAACGGTGTATGCCGTGTCCCAGCGACAATTCGGCCTGGTCCGGACGGTCGAAATCCAGCCGCTGCGGATCGGGAAAGACCGATGGGTCGCGGTTGGCGGCGCCCAGCAGCAGGACCAGCAGTTGCCCTTTGCGCAGGGCCTGTCCGTGCCAGCGGCAATCCTGTCCGAGTCGTCGGGCCGTGTACTGGACCGGGCTGTCATGGCGCAGGAATTCCCTGACGGCTGCGGGTATGCGCTCGGGGCGGCGGATCAGGTCCTGGCGCAGCGCGTCCTGTTCGATCAGGGTGAGCAGCATATTGCCGAGCAGGTGCCGGGATGTCTCGTAGCCGGCGAACAGCAGCATGCAGCATTGGGCAAGGCGCTCCTGCCGGCCTAGCAGGGAGAGGCTGTCGTCATGGAGCAGACGCCAGGCCAGGCCGTCTTGGGCGATATGGCGGGGCGATTGCAGGCAGTCCGCCATGTCCAGCAGCGCCTCCTGCGTGTCGCGCAACAGCACGGCATCGGGGGTGGGCTGGCCGATGAAGCGCGCCAGCCGCATCGCCCAGTCCTGGAACAGCGCGACCGGCAATTCACGCAGGCCGAGCAGGTCCATCATCACCAGGGCCGGCAGGGGCCGGCAGACGTCGCGCATCAGGTCGGCGCATCCAGCGCGCAGATTGTTCTGCAGATGCTGCGCCGCTTCCCGGCAGCGGGCCCGGATGACGGGTTCCAGGGTGCGCAAGGCGTCGGGGGCGAAGGCGGCGTTCAACACGCGCCGGACCCGGGTGTGGCGCGGACGGTCCAGAAAGACCAGCGTCCTGGCCATCAGACCTTTGAAAGCCTGCAGGCGTGGAGAGGGCGGCAGAGCGGACCTGGCCACCCAGCCGCCGATGCGGCGCGCGCTCAGGTCCGGGTCACGCAGCGCCTGCTGCACGTCGGCGTGCCGATGGAGCAGCCAGGCTCCGCCGCAGAAATCATGACTCCAGATCAAGGGCGGCCCCTGGCGCAAACGGGCGTAGAACGCATAAGGATCAGCAACAAACTCCGCGCCGAACACGGCAAGCCTCCTGGGAAACCAAAGCCAGCGCAGGCTAGCATGCGGTCGCCGAAACAACAGCCGGCAAGCTGTATCCATTAATTGTTTGTGCTTATTTAGAACGACGTAGCCAGAAGTAGATGAAAAAAGCCTGAAATAGCCTTGGTTTGAGTATCCGGTTTTTACAAATCCATGCCGGGTATCGGATCGCCCAGGGCGCCTTGCCCGCTCACATTTCGAGAGGGGACGGCGATCCTTGCGGCCTGGTTTCAGTGATTTGCCCGGCTCCCGGTTCGGCGCCGTTCATGCTGTGCCGGACCGGGAGAGGGCGCTGGGCGGGCGGAAGGTCAGGCCAGCAGCGCATTGCGCCCCGCCAGCCGGGCGCGGTTCTGCATGTACAGCAGCTCGGAGTATTCCGAGTAGGGAGCGACCTTGCCCAGGAAGGCTTGCAGGCTGTCGCGGATCTCGCGAGCCTGGGGATCGGCGCCGTAGGTCTTGCCCAGTACGTCCCGGGAGATGTCATGCAGGCGCTGCAGCACGTCGGCGGGCAGCAGGCGGGCCTGCACGCCGTGCTTGTCGCGCAGCTCTTCGAAGGCCGCGCCGTTCCTGGCGGTCATCTCGTTGAGCATCACGCTGTTGGCGTAATAGGCGCCCACCTTGAGCATCTCCTGGTGTTCGGGGCGGAGCTGTTCCCACGCCTCCAGGTTGATGATCAGGTCGAACAAGCCTTCAGGTTCATGCCAGCCCGGGAAATAGTAGTTCTTGGCCACGCGCTGGATGCCCAGGGAGCTGTCCACATAGGGTCCGGTCAGCTCGCAGGCGTCCACCGCGCCCGACTGCATGGCCTGCAGCAATTCGCCGGTGGGCATGCCGACCACGGCCACGCCGCATTCGGCCAGGATCTGGCCGGCCAGTCCGGTGACGCGGAATTTCAGCCCCTTGAGGTCGTCCAGCGAGCGGATTTCATTGCGGAACCAGCCCATGGGCTGGGTGCCGCAGTTGCCCAGCGGCAGGAACTTGGCGCCGAAGCGGCCGTAGAGTTTGTCCAGCAGTTCCTGGCCGCCGCCGAACTGCAGCCAGGCGTTCTTTTCCTGGGCAGTGGTGCCGAAGGGCATGCTCATGGCCAGGTTCATGGCGATGGACTTTCCGGCCCAGTAGCTGGGGTAGCCGTGGCCGCAGTCCAGGGTGCCGTCCAGCACGGCATCGAAAGTCTGCATCGCGGGCACGACTTCGCCGGCGCCGAAATAGTCGATCTGGAATTCGCCCTGGCTGGCCGTGTTCACGAAGTTGGCCAGCGCGATCACGGGCGTGGTGTAGCCGGGAGCGGTCTTGGTCCAGGCCATGCCCATGCGCCAGCGTACCTTGCCTTTGGCGAAGGCGGGCGCCTGGCGGCCGGTCAGAATGCCGGCCAGGCCGGCGGTGACGCCGGTCTTGAGCAGCAGGCGTCGAGCGGGAACGATGTGGGTCATGTTTGTCTCCTGTCGTTATGGGTAGGGATGACTTCGTGTGTTCAGTAAAGGATCGAGGGCAGCCACAGCACCAGCGGCGGAAAGATCAGCAGGGCGGTGATGGCGGCCACCTGCAGCGAGATGTAGGGCATGACGCCCCGATAGGCCGTGGCGGCCGTGATGTCCTTGTAGACGCCCTGCAGGTAGAACACGGCAAAGCCGAAGGGCGGGGACAGGTAGCTGGTCTGCAGCGTGACGGCCAGCAGCACGCCGAACATCAGTGGATCCACGCCCAGCGCGATCAGGGGCGGGCCGAAGATGGGGATCACGATGAAGATGATCTCGAAGGAGTCCAGGAAAAATCCCAGCACGAAGACGATGGCCAGCACCAGGACCAGCGCGCCCAGCGTGTCCCCGGGAGCCTGGGACAGCAGGTGGTGCGCCAGCTGTTCGCCGCCCAGCCCCTTGAAGACCAGCGAGAAGATGGCGGCCCCTATCATGATGGTGTAGACCATGGCGACCAGATGGCCGGTGGCCAGGCAGGCCTGGCGGACCATGGACCAGTTCAGCGCCCGGCAGCCCCAGGCCATCAGGGTCGCGCCGGCCGCGCCCACGGCCGCCGACTCCGTGGGCGTGGCGATGCCGGCCAGGATGGAGCCGAGTACGGCCACGATCAGGGCAAGGGGAGCGAGCGCCTGCGTCAGTATCTGGCGGATGCTGACGGGTTCGCGTCCGGCGCCGGGCAGGGGCGGGCAGGTCTTGGGCTGGAAGATCGCCTTGTACAGCACATAGAGCAGGAACAGGCCCACCAGCAGAGCGCTGGGCACGACGGCGCCCGCGAACAGGTCGCTGACCGTGACCGGGCCGCCGACCCGGCCCGGCGGGGTGACGCCGCGCAGCATGTCCCCGATCAGGATCAGCACGGTGGAAGGCGGGATCAGTTGCGACAGCGTGCCCGAGGCGCAGATGGAGCCTGCCATGAAGGAGGGCTGATAGCCGGCGCGGCGCATGGCCGGCACGCTGATCATGGCCAGGGTGGCCACCGTGGCGGCCACCATGCCGGTCGCGGCCGACAGCAGGGTGCCCACGGCCACGACCGTGAAGGCCAGGCCGCCGCTCAGGGAGCCGAACAGGCGCGACGCGGTTTCCAGCAGCCGCTCGGCAGTCTTGGACTTTTCCAGCATGATGCCCATGAAGATGAACAGCGGGATGGCCACGAGCATCTCGTTGCTCATGATGCCGTAGATGCGGCCCATGACTCCGCCCATGGTGCGCCACTGGAAGACGTCCAGGGCGCTGCCCAGCAGGCCGAAGGCGATCGCCACGCCCGAGAGCGTGAAGGCCACGGGAAAGCCGAACATCATCACGCCCATGACGCTGGCGAACATCAGGATGCACAACAGTTCGTTCAGGCTCATGGCTGTGCTCCTGCGGCGGGTTCACGACTGTCCAGCAGCGCGGCCAGCGAGCTCAGCAGCAAGGACAGGCCCTGGATGAAAAGCAGGGCGCAGAAGACGTAGATCAGGCTTTTGTGGACATAGGCGAAGGGCAGGCCGCCCGTGTTGGGCGAAGCCTCCAGAAACTGCCAGGATCGGGAGATCGGCTTGATGCTGGTCAGCGTGATGACCAGCAGCGTGGGCCAGAGCAGCAGCACGACGCCCAGCGCATTGACCAGGGCCTGGCGCCGCCGGCGCATGCGGGAATAGAAAAGCTCGACGCGCACGTGCCTGTCGTGCAGCAGGGCGCTGCCGGACAGGCCGATGAAGAACAGGCTGGTCAGCCAGACATAGCTGTCCTGCAGCCAGATCAGGCCTATGCCGAACAGGTAGCGCAGCACCACGACAGTGAAGGCGATGGCCAGGATGAGCAGCATGGACAGGCTGACGAGCCGGCCGATGCGCTCGTTGAGCGCATCGAGCCAGGCACGGAATGTAATCATTTTTTTGCCCCCGGAAATTATGGTCGTGCGTCTTTCTGCGAAGACGCGTTGCGGCCGCCGCCCCGCAGGGCGGCGGTCGGGCCGTGCTTAAACGGCGGTGGATTCGTCTTCCAGCGCGCGGCGCGTCTTCAGGTTGAAACGGCCGTCATAGATGGGCGGCTGGCGCGTGCTGGGGCCCATGTACTGCACGTACAGGATCTCTCCTTCTTCGAGCGTGGTCAGTTCGTGCTCGTAGTGAGGGTCGGGGTGAAAGACCATGGTGCCCTCGCCATAGACCTTGCCGTCGATCTGGAATTTGCCGCTGAGCACGTACCAGATCTGGGCGAAGTAATGGTTGTGCAGCGGATGACCCGAACCTTTGGCGTAGTGGACGACGCCGGCGTTGGGAATGGTGGCGTCCTGCGCAGTGGGGTGGAACATCATCTTGGTGCGCTGGCCTTCGTAGCGCAGATTCTCCCAGTCCAGCTGGTCGCGGTGCTTGACCTGCATGGGCTGGTGCTTTTCTGTCAGGGGGCCGCCTCGGCCGCCGGGGTTGATGATTTTGGCGGCGGTGATGGTGTCGATGTCGCTCATTGCAAACTCCATTCAGGATGCTATAGTTTAAAAACGGGATCCCATTAACGGTAAAAGGGATTCTAAATAGAAAAAACAGGCACGACAGCCGGAATTACCCTATGATGATTTCGGCCCTGGCCGCCTTGTCTTCGGACATGGCAGCCGGCGCGCTGCGGCGCGCGGGCCGGCCGCGTCCGCTCCAGCGGCGGACTTGTATTGTTTGTTCAGCCCAAAGGCCGCAGCCCGGCCGCATCCACCATGAGATCGTCGATTGAAGTAGCCGAGGAAATCCAGCGGCGCATCCAGTCTGGCCGTTATCTGCCCGGCGACCCTTTGAGCCAGTACGAGCTGGCGGAAGAATTCAACATCAGCCGCACGCCGGTGCGCGAGGCCTTGCGCCTGCTGGAGGCCAGGCACGTCATCGCCTTGAGCAGCAGCGGACGCGCCATGGTGGCCGTTCCTTCCGTGCGCAGCATCCGCGAAACCTTCCAGATTCGCGCCGAACTGGAGGGCCTGGCGGCCCAGCTGGCGGTGGACTGGCTGCAGGATTCGGACCTGGAGAGCCTGCGCCGGCACCAGGATCTGTACGCCCAGACGCTGCGCGGACGCATCCAGGGGGAAAGCGGCTCGCAATGGCGCAGCCACAACCAGGATTTCCACATGCTGATCGCGCAGGCCAGCCATAACGGCCGCCTGCACGACCTGGTTCAGGAGCTGCAGGGCGGGGGCGTGGCCAGCGTGCTGAGCTTTGCCTCCAAGATGCCGCCGCGCCTGATGGAGGACAACATCCAGCAGCACGAGGACATCATCCAGGCCCTGGCCGCCCGCAACGGGCCGGCGGCCAGGGAAGCCATGGCGGAGCATGTGCTGCAGACCATGCGCCTGGTGATCGACTGGATGGAAGCGGACTGAACGGCGCGTTCCATATGCCGCAAGGGGCGTGCGCCCGCCGCAGGGGCGGACGCGGGCCAGCATCAGGAGGCGGATGCCTTGGTGGCGTCCAGATGGCGGCGCAGGTTCTGGATCAGGGCGCCGGCCGCCTGCAGGGCCTGTTCGGCGGTCTTGCCGCGCAATGTCTCCAGCAGCCACGACCCCACGATGACGGCGTCGGACATCTGGGCGACGGCTTGCGCCGTGGCGGCGTCGCGGATGCCGAAGCCGACCCCGAGAGGCAGGCTGATGTGGCGGCGGGCGCGCCGCAGGGTGTGCCGCACCTGGTCCAGGTCCAGGCTGCGGACGCCCGTGACGCCTTTGACCGAAACACAATAGGCATAGCCGCTGGCGCGCTCGGCAATGAGCCGTATGCGTTCGTCGGAGGTGGCGGGCGTCAGCAGCAGGATCATGTCCATGCCGTGGCGCTGCAGCTCCCGGGAAAGTTCGGCGGACACTTCAAGCGGATAATCCACGACCAGCACCCCGTCCACGCCGGCCCGGTCGGCGTCGGCGGCAAAGGCGCCCGCCCTGGCGTGCTGGTCGTATTGTTCGATCGGATTGGCGTAGCCCATCAGCACCACGGGCGTGCGCTGGTCCCGGCGACGGAATTCTTCCACGATGGCCAGCACTTGCGGCAGATTCATGCCATTGGCCAATGATTGTTCGTTGGCCTCCTGGATGGCGGGGCCGTCCGCGGAAGGATCCGAGAAAGGCATGCCCAGTTCGATGACGTCGGCGCCGGCCTGCACCATGGCGTGCATCAGGGCCGGCGTGACGCCGGGGCAGGGATAGGCGGGCGTGATGTAGGGAATCAGCGCCTTGCGGCCGTCGCGCCGCAAGGCCTGGAAGGTATCGTGGAGCCGGCTCATGAGGACTCTCCCGGAGGGGCTGACTGCGCCATGACGGTGTCCATGTCCTTGTCGCCGCGCCCGGACAGATTGACGAGAATGGCCTGGTCCCGGGACATGCCTGCCGCCAGCTCGAAGGCATGGGCCAGGGCATGGCTGGCTTCCAGGGCCGGGATGATGCCTTCCACGCGGCTGAGCCGGTGGAACGCGTCCAGCGCCTGGCGGTCCGTGGCGCCCACGTATTCGGCGCGGCCCAGTTCGTGCAGCCAGGCGTGTTCGGGGCCTACGCCGGGGTAGTCCAGCCCGGCGCTGATGCTGTGGGTGTCCAGCACCTGGCCGTGCCTGTCCTGGAGGATGAGCGAGCGGTTGCCGTGCAGGACGCCGGGGCGGCCGCGCTGCACCGAGGCCGAATGCTTGCCGCTGTCCAGGCCCAGGCCGGCGGCTTCCACGCCGATCAGGCGTACGTCGGAATGGTCTATGTAGGGATGGAAGATGCCTATGGCGTTGCTGCCGCCGCCCACGCAGGCGACTACGGCGTCCGGGTGCCGCTTGTCCATGCCCAGGCGCTGGAAGAGTTCGGGCAGCTGTTCCAGGCATTCGCGTCCGATGACGGTCTGGAAGTCCCGCACCATGGTCGGGTAGGGGTGCATGCCCGCCACCGAGCCGATCAGGTAGAAGGTGGTGTCCACATTGCCGACCCAGTCGCGGATGGCCTCGTTCATGGCGTCCTTGAGCGTGCGGCTGCCGCTGGTCACGGGCGCGACCGTGGCGCCCAGCAGATGCATGCGCTGCACATTGGGGCTTTGCCGCTGCATGTCTTCGGACCCCATGTAGATGACGCATTCCAGGCCGGCGCGCGCGCAGATGGTGGCCACGGCCACGCCGTGCTGGCCGGCGCCCGTCTCGGCGATGATGCGGCGCTTGCCCATGCGCTGCGCCAGCAGGGCCTGGCCGATGACGTTGTTGATCTTGTGCGCGCCGGTGTGGTTGAGGTCCTCGCGCTTGAGCAGCAGGCGGGCGCCGCCGATCTCCTCGCTGAGGCGGCGCGCATAGTAGACGGGCGAGGGGCGTCCGACGTAGTCGGCCAGGTCCTGGCGGAACTCGCGCAGGAAGTCTGGGTCGTCGCGGTAGCGGATATAGGCGTGGTTCAGTTGTTCGACCGCCTGCACCAGGGTTTCGCTGATGAAGCAGCCGCCGAACCGGCCGAAGAAGCCTTGGGCGTCGGGTTGGGCGTAGCTGGAACGGGTGTTCATGATCGTATTCCTGGCCGGAGGCCCGGCATGGGTGCTGCTGCGTCCGGCACGGCCGGGCGCAGCGGGTCGTGCTAGTTGGCGGCTGGTTTTTCGGCCAGGGGTTCGGCGGCCAGGCCGGCGGCGGGCGCGGCCTTGCGCCGCGGCATCCTGCCGTTGAGCGCAAGGTAGGCCAGCAGGCCGATCAGCAGGCCCCAGAATGCGCCGCCTATGCCGAACAGGGTGATGTTGGCGGCCGAGGCCAGGAAGGTGATCAGGGCGGCTTCACGGGTTTTGGAGTCGCCCATGGCGCCAGCCAGGCTGCCGCCTATGGTGCCCAGCAGGGCCAGGCCCGCCAGCGTGGTGATGAAGGTCTTGGGAAAGGCCATGAAGACCGCTGCCAGGGTGACGCCGAACACGCCGATCAGGATGTAGAAGACGCCCGCCGCGATTCCGGCGATCCACCGCTTGGACGGGTCTTCGTGGGCTTCGGGGCCGGTGCAGATGGCGGCGGTGATGGCGGCCACGTTCATGGCGTGCGAGCCGAACGGGGCCATGAGCAGCGAACCCAGGCTGGTGACCGTGACGATGGGGTTGGCGCTGGTGCGAAAGCCGTCGTTGCGCAGCACCAGCATGCCGGGCATGTACTGGCCTGTCAGGGTGATGAGGAACAAGGGCAGGGCCACGCTGAGCAGGGCGTTCAGCGAGAACACGGGCATGGTGAAGACGGGCGTGGCCAGCTGGAGCTGCAGGCCGCTGAAGTCCACCCGGTTCTGCAGCACCAGAAAGCCCAGGCCCAGGACCAGGATGCCGACCACGGCGTAGCGGGCCGTGAAGCGCTTGAGGATGATGTAGGCCACGATGAGCAGGCCGGCCAGGATGGGATCCACGCTCATGCCGCCGAAGGCGCCGATGCCGAACTGCAGCAGGATGCCGGCCAGCAGGCCGGAGGCGATGCCGGCCGGAATCAGGCGTATGACCCGTTCGAAGCAGCCTGACAGGCCCAGCGCCACGAAGGCCGCGGCGGAGATGATGTAGGCGCCGATCGCTTCCGCATAGGGCGTGCTGGCCAGCGCCGTGACCAGGAAGGCGGCCGCGGGCGTGGACCAGGCGGTGATGATGGGTTCGCGCGAGATCCAGCTGAGGAGCAGGCCGGTCACGCCCACGCCGATGGACACCGACCAGACCCAGGAAGCCGTCAGTTCGGGGCTGAGTCCGGCCACCTGGGCTGCCTGGAAGACCAGGATGAAGGTGCCGCCGTAGTTGACGATGACGGAGATCAGGCCGGCCACGACGGGGTGGGTCAGGTCGCTGAGCAGGATGGCTGAAGATGGTTTGGACGTGGACATGGTGTTGCAGGACTCCCCAGGGGGTGCGCGTTGGATAGAAGCCAAAAGGCTTTTATAGCGCCTGATTGGCCTACCTGGACGGTACGCTTGCGGAGTTTGAGGCAGACCACTTTTGAAAATGGGAAAAGTGGTCTAGCAGGCATGTAAAAAATGGATTGAATATTGCTAGTTTTATTGCTTTATAAACTTCATGCCGCTGGTCCTACGGATTTTCCAGAAGGCGTTTTTATATTCAAGCCCTTGAGGAGATGGAGATGATAGTCGTTCTGTTCGAATTGCAGGCCATGCCGGGCCAGAACCAGAATTATGTGGATCTGGTCAACAAGCTCACGCCCTTGCTCAAGCCCATCGAGGGGTTCATTTCGGTGGAGTGCTTCCAGAGCGCGGCCAATCCCGAAAAGGTCATGTCCGTGACCACCTGGCGCGACGAAGAGGCGGTGGTTCAGTGGCGCAATGTCGACGCCCACCTGGCGGCGCAGAAGGCGGGACGCGACCGCATCTTCAAGGACTACCGGGTGCGCGTGATGTCCGTCATCCGCGACTATGGCCTGCACCAGCGCGAACAGGCGCCGTCGGACAGCCTGCTGGGCCAGGCCTGAGCGTGAAAGCCGGCCGATATGTCTCGAATCGCGCCGACGCCTGACGGCGGGAAATGAATACCGGCTGGCCTGTCGAGCCAGCCGGTATTCATTCCTTTCAGCTTTTCTTGTTTAATGTGTGATGATGTGGTTATTGGCGGCAAGTGCCATTATCGAAAAAATACGAATTACCGTTTCGGATAGATAAAAAAATAAAGCCGATCGGAATCGGCTTCAAGTAAACAAGAAAGAAAACGCCTCAGAGAGGATGGAACTGCAGCCAGCCGTCATCCAGCCAGGCGTTCAGCATGTCCAGCGCATCCTCGTCCAAGTCCTGGAAGGCGGCGCTGCCCACCTTGATCTCCCGCTCATCCGCAAGCAGGCGCAATGAACGGCCGGCAGGGCAGGGAGCCACTTCGCCATTGATGTACAGTTCCTCGCCGCGATACATCATGCGGGTGCAGCGATCCAGCGCCAGCCGGCCGGCGGGCAGCTCCGGATCGTGCAGGTCCACGGGATCCTCGGCGATGTCGAACCAGGAATTGGCCGGCAGCTCCGTCAGCCATACGCCCAAAAAGCGCGAGGCCAGCGCCTCGTCAAAGCGCACCGCGTTCAAGGCGTCCAGCGTCTTCTGCACCAGATTCTCGGGAAGGGCGGCCGGGGTGCGCGTCGCGCCCGCGCCCGGGTCGGTGTAGCGGGCCTGCAGGTCGGGCATGGGCAGCGGAGGATCGGAATACAGGCCGTAGCCGTCGCCGCTGGCGGCGGCCAGCTGATCGGAGGCGGCGTCCATCAGGCCGCGCGCCAGCGTGGCCAGCGTGGGCGAGCGGAAACCGATGGAGATGGTCATGCAGTCGCCCAGCGCGATGCCGTCGTGCGCCACGTGCGGGGGCAGGTACAGCATGTCGCCCGGTTCCAGGATGAATTCTTCCTCGGCCTGGAAGTTGCGCAATATCTTCAGCGGCAGCTCGGGCACCAGGCTCAGGTCCTTTTGCTGGCTGATGCGCCAGTGGCGCCGGCCGTGGGCCTGCAGCAGGAAGACGTCGTAGCTGTCGAAATGCGGTCCCACGCCGCCGCCGTCCGAGGCGATGCTGATCATGGCATCGTCCAGGCGGGCGTCGGCGATGAAGCGGAACTGGCGCATCAGGGCGGCGGTGGCGTCGTCGTGCAGGTCCACGCTTTGGGCCAGGGCCGTCCAGTTGGGCTGGGAGGCGGGAGGCAGTTCCTCGAAGGGACCGGTTTCCATGTGCCAGCCGTCCTCGTCGTGCCTGATCAGGCGCGACTCGACTTCTTCGCGCGTCACCAGTTCGCGGATGTTGGCGATGCTCAGCGAAGGCTTGAAGTTGGGGATGGCGCGGCGGATCAGCAATGGCTTGCGCTGCCAGTAGATCTGCATGAATTCATGCGCGCTGATGCCGCCCAGGAGGGCCAGTGGCTGGTCGATGTTCATGGGCTGCCCGAACAAGAAATGAGTCAGCCGTAAGCTTAACTGATCCGCGGGCTGGGAGCCCGCGGATCAGGGGTGTAAAAAACGGCGCGGGCCGGCCCGGCGGGGGTGCACGCCCGCCGGGCATGGCTGGACCGCGCCGTCCGCCATGACTGCTTGGGGCAGTTCAGCGGTTAACCACGTGGCGAGGCAGGGTCAGGGTCAGCAGTCCGGCCAGCAGCAGGCAGACGGCGAACATGATCAGTCCGGCCTGCGAGGATTGGGTCAGATCCTTGAGCACGCCCATCAGATATGTGGCCGCGATGCCGCCCAAGGTGGACATGGAGGCGATCAGCGCAATGCCGGCGGCGGCGGCGCGGCCCTTCAGGAAGGTGGGCGGTATGCACCAGAACACCGGGAAGGTGGCCATCAGCGCCAGGTTGGCGATGGAGAACAGCAGCACGGTGACGACGGGGTCATGGCTGTAGAGCGGGCTCAGGCCTATGCCGGCCGCGGCGACGAAGGCGGGCACGGCGATGTGCCAGCGGCGTTCCCGGCGCCGGTCCGAGCTCATGCCGTTCAGGACCAGGGCCGCGACGGCCAGGGCGCTGGACAGACCGGTCATCAGGCCGATGTGCAGGTCACTGTGCACGCCCGATTCCTTGATCAGGGTGGGCAGCCAGAAGTTCAGCCCGTACACGGCCAGCATCAGCAAGGTGTCGATGACGCCCAGCAGCCAGACGCGCAGGCTGGCAAAGGCCTCGCGCACCGAGGTGTGCGTCTGGGCCAGTTCGTCGTGCTCCAGCTCGTCGGCCAGAATGCGTTTTTCGTCAGTGCTCAGCCATTTCGCGCTCTGGATCCCGTTGGGCAGGCAGGCCAGCACGGCCACGCCCAGCACGACGGACGGGATGGCTTCCAGCAGGAACAGCCATTGCCAGCCCGGCATGCCGTGCACGCCGGAAAAAGCCGTCAGGATCCAGCCCGACAGGGGGCCGCCTATCATGCTGGACAAGGGGATGCCCAGCAGGAAGAACGCCATGATCTTGCCGCGCCGGAACGTGGGATACCAGAAGGTGATGTAGAGCATGACGCCGGGGTAGAAGCCGGCTTCGGCGATGCCCAGCAGAAAGCGCAGGATGTAGAACTGCGTGGGCGTGGTGACGAACATCATGCAGGCGGAGATGGCGCCCCAGGTGATCATGATGCGGGCGATCCAGGCGCGCGCGCCCACGCGCTGCAGGATCAGGTTGCTGGGCACTTCGAACAGCATGTAGCCGATGAAGAACAGGCCTGCGCCCAGGCCGTAGACCGTTTCGCTGAAGCCCAGGTCGGCCTGCATCTGCATCTTGGCAAAGCCGATGTTGATCTTGTCGAGGTAGGCCGCGACATAGCAGATGCAGAGCAGGGGAATCAGGCGCCAGGTGACTTTGGCGTACAGGGCGGCGTTGTCGTCTTGCGGCACGGCCAGGGCCGGATTCAGGGCGTTTTCCAGGGATTGGGACATGGCGCGCTCCTTACGACGGGCGCCGCATCGGCGCGGCGGCCGGCAAGGCGCGAAAACGGCGTTTGCCCGAACTCCCCCCGGAGTTCTGCAAACGGGTGCATCTGGCTTGTGTAGGCACGTGTGTCTCCTCAAGTGCTTGATCCTGTTTTAGTAGCGTGCACCTTTATTTTTTTCGTCTTTTACAGCGTGTTTTTTTACCTGCATGAAATTTTCTTAAGCCATGCGAGGCCGCTGTTTGCGAAGTTCATGAAGATTAATTTAATTGAGTAAACACTAAAATTAGGGTTTTTACCCGAGCCGGTGTCTTTGTAAATAAACTTTGTATACGCTATATTTCGCCATTCCGTCGCGCAGCTCTCGCGCGATCGGGAGAGGCGCGGCCGCTGGCTTTCGCCTCGACAACAGGGAGCGCACTACACAAAGGAAAAGAATGAAGACATTGGAAAAAACAGGGTGTTGGGGACTGGTTCTGATGGTGTGCGGCGCGCTGGCGTCGGCGCCGGCCCTGGCGCAGGGCGACTCCTCGGTCCGGCTGTACGGGACGGTGGACGCCTGGGCGGGCAGCAGCAAGCCCATCGGCGCGGCCGGCAGCAGCGGCACGGTGGGCAGCGGCGGCTGGCAGACCTCCTACTGGGGGCTGGGCGGCAGCGAGGACCTGGGCCAGGGCTGGCGCGCCGTGTTCGCGCTGGAGTCCTTCATGCGGGTCAACACCGGCCAGGCGGGCCGCTACGACAGCGACGACTTCTTCTCGCGCAGCGCCTATGTGGGGCTGGAGAGCGACTGGGGCCGGCTGACCGTGGGCCGCAACACCACGCCGTATTTCGTGTCCGTCGTCGGCACCAACCCGTTCGGCGGCTCCTTCGGTTTCGGCCCGTCCATCTATCACAGCTATGGCGGCAACGGCGCCGTTGCCGCGCCGCTGCTGGGTGATTCGAGCTGGAGCAATTCCGTGGCCTACGCGTCGCCCAAAGTAGGGGGCTTCAAGCTCAATGTGCTGTATGGGCGCGGCAATCCGGGCGCCGGCGGCGACTGGAGCGAGGAGTCCGGCGCCTACAAGTGGGGCGGCAGCCTGTCGTATGACCAGGGGCCGCTGACCGCCACCGTGGCTCTGCAGCAATTGAACTTTTCACGCTACTCGGGCGATCTGGCCGGGCGCCAGGACAAGCAGCGCGCCGTGCTGGCGGGCCTGGCCTATGATTTCGGTCCTGTGAAGCTGTACGGCCAGTTCCAGCAGATCGACAACCGCGGCGGTCCCTTGCAGAACCTGCGCGTGCGCGGCGGCCAGGCCGGCGCTGCGATCCCGGTGCGCGGCCAGGATCGGGTTCTGCTGTCTTACGCCTATTCGCGCAGCACCGGGCGCAGCGAGGAAAAGCGCAACACCTGGGCTCTGGGTTATGAGATGGGCCTGTCCAAGCGCACGCAGCTGTACGCCAGCTATTTCTCCGACCGGGTGGATGTGGTCGGGCGCGGCCACAGCGTCGGCGTGGGCATGCGCCACACCTTCTAGCGCAGTGCATGCCCCTGGCGCGCGTCAGGGGCGCAGGGTGGCCAGGACGGTCTGCACGATGACCTGGCCCCAGCGCCGGCGCTCGGCGTCCGTCATCAAGTCGCGGCCGAAGAAGACCGACAGCGTATAGCGGTTGGACAAGTAGAAATAGCCCAGGCCCATGATGGTGGTGTACAGGTCCAGGATGTCCACGTCCTGGCGGAAGACGCCGCTTTCCCCGCCCTTGAGCACGACCTGCCGGATGACGGACAGCGCGGGCGACAGGAACTCGTCCATGGAGCCCAGCTTGGCCAGGTGCTTGCCCTTGAGCAGGTTCTCCGTGTTCAGCAGGATGATGAGTTCCGGGTTCTTCTGATAGTAGTTCCACATGAACAGCACGATGTCGCTGAGCGCCTGCTCGGGCGAGTCCATGTCCAGTTCCAGCGCTTGCTCTGCTTTTATCAGCTTCTGATAGGCGTTCTTGAGCACGGCGGCGAACAGCTTGTCCTTGCTGCCGAAGTGGTAGTAGATCAGGCTCTCGTAGCACTTGGCCTGCTTGGCGATGCGCTTGACGGTGGCGCCGGCGTAGCCGTGCCGCGCGAAGACGAATTCGGCGGCGTCCAGGATGGTGTCGCTGGTGGTGTTGCTGGGGCGGGCGCGCCGGCCTTGCCGGCCGGGCGCGCTGGTTTTCGTGCTGGCGGGTGTCTCTTCCATGGCGCGATCGCAGAAAGGTGGGGAAAGCGGACGCCGCAAGAGGGCGCTGCCTGCATCATAACGTAGCCGACCGCATTTTTCCCGCTGTCTCCTGCTCCAAAAAAACAGCGTGTACGCTTTTTGTTGGTGTTTACCCTATTGAGTTTGAGTAAACGCTCAAATAGAATTTTGAGCAATCACTCAAATCAACGACTATCCAGGAGACAGCAATGCAGAAGTACGTGACCAACACGTGGTACCCCCTGACCTGGTCCCGGCAGGTCGGCCGGGAACTGAGCGCGCACCGCGTCATCGAAGTGGACGTGGTGCTGTTCCGCAACCAGGCGGGCGAGGTGGTGGCGCTGGAGGACGTCTGCCCGCATCGCCTGCTGCCCCTGTCCAAGGGCAAGCTCAAGGGTGACAGCGTGGAGTGCGGCTATCACGGCATGACGTTCGACTGCAGCGGCCGCTGCGTGCGGGTGCCGGGCCAGGACATGGCGCCCGCCAGCGCCCGGGTGCGCCATTTCCCCACGGCCGAGAACATGGGCCTGGTCTGGATATGGATGGGCGAGCCCGAACTGGCCGATCCGGGCCGCATCTTCGACCTGCCCCAGTACCACGACCCGGCCTGGAGCGCCGTGGAGGGCGATGCGCTGCATATCCGTGCCAATTACCTGAGCCTGGCGGACAATCTGTGCGATCCGGCGCACGTCAGCTTCGTGCACCAGACCACGCTGGGCAATGCCGCCAGCGAGGACGTGCCGGTGCAGCATGCCGAGGAGGCGGACAAGCTCGTGACCTGGCGCTGGATCATCGACGCCGAGCCCATCCCCCTGTTCGCCAAGTTCGGCAACTTCAAGGGCAATGTGGACCGCTGGCACTACTACCACTACTACGCGCCCAGCATCGCCATCATCGACTTCGGCTCGGCCGAAACGGGCACGGGCGCGCCCGAGGGGCGGCGCGACGATTGCATGCAGATCTACGCCTGCCATTTCATCACGCCCGTGGATGCGGAGAACTCCATCGACCATTGGCTGCACGTCAAGAATTTCACGGCCGACGAGGCCACCAACCGCGCCCTGTCGGCCTCGTTCCGCGAGGCCTTCGCGGAAGACAAGGCCATCCTGGAAGCCATCGAGGCCAACGAGCGGCGCTATGCGGACCGGCGTACCGTCAAGATCGCCATCGATGCCGCGCCGCGCCGCATGCGCAAGATGGTCGAGCGCATGATGGATGACAGCGCGGTGACGGCATGAGTACGGCAAATCAGAAGTCCGCGCCGCCGTTTCTGATCGGCTGCAACGGGCGGGGCGCGCAGCGCTCCGGACTGGACAAACCGGTCGGGCTGCAGGAGGCGTCCATCGACGAGCAGTTCCGCATGGTCAAGGAGTCGGGCGTGTTCGACTATTTCGACCGCATCCCCTTGCGCGGCAATCTGCGCGAATATGAACAGGCCATGGCGCGCCATGACCTGCCTGTGCATACCGCCAGCTGGTTCTATCGCCTGGGCCAGGACGAGGCCCTGCTCAGCGACAATCTGCGCATCTGCCGCGACATCGGCGCGGCCTGCCACAACATCATGACCTTCACGCATCATGCGGACGGTCATGAGTTGAGCGACCAGGAAATCGTCGACCACTACCTGCAGGTGTATGACGAAGGCATGGCGCTGGGCGTGGAGCCCAGCTTCGAACTGCACGTGAACATGTGGACGGAGTTTTTTCCGCGAGTGGAGACCGTCGCGCGCGCCGTGCAGGAGCGCGGCGTCCCGTTCAACTTCACGCTGGACTACAGTCACGTGGTCTTCAAGATGCACCAGCCCGGGGAGTTGGCCCTGTCGGGGGTGCGGGAGCAGGTGGAGCGCGGGGAGCTGGTCCTGGATCCCTTCGAGTCCGGCTCGCTGTGCGAGCGCTGGCTGGACATGAACATCGTGAAATGGACCCAGTTGCGCACCGTGGCGCCCAAGCAGCCCGCCAATCTGTGGCATCGCAACGAGGACGGCCGGTTTGCGCGCGGCATCCAATATCCCATGGTCAAGCCCGGCCCCGGCCAGTGGCATTCCCCCTGGCACGCCTGGCAGCTCGAGCCTTCCAAGGAGGCCATACGCCAGGTGCTGCGCTACCACATCACGCATCCGCAAAGCCCTTTGTGCTACATCACCACCGAGATGATCAATCTGCCCGATTACGGCCTTGCGGCGCGTTACGACCTGTTCGAGCAGAACGTGGCCGCCGCGCGCTTCATCCGGCAGTCCTGGAAAGAGATCAGCGCCCTGCATGCGGCGGGCCTGATCGACGCCTGATTCACCTTCGAGACGAGAACCATCATGAAGACACGTGCAGCCCTTGCCCGGAAAGCGGGCTACAAGCGGACGGAGGCCTGATATGGACGGCCGCCTCGTGATCGTGGGCGCAGGCCATGCCGGCGGCAGCCTGGCCGGGCAGTTGCGCCAGCAGGGCTATCGCGGCCCCATCGTCCTGCTGGGCCGGGAGTCCAGTCCGCCCTACATGCGCCCGCCCCTGTCCAAGGCCTGGCTCAAGGGCGAAGCGCAGGAGCAGGATCTGCTGCTGCGAGCACCCGCTTTCTATGCCGAGCAGGACATAGACCTACGCCTGGGCTGCGTGGTGCAGGACCTGTCCTTGCAGGACCGGCGGCTGCGCTGCGCGGACGGATCCGAGGTGGCTTTCGACCATCTGGTCCTGGCCACCGGCGCCCGCGCCCGGGAGCTCGACCTGCCGGGACGGGAGTTGCAGGGTGTGCACCCGTTGCGGGAGCTGGGTCATGCCCGGGCCTTGAAGCAGGCCCTGGCGGGCGCGCGGCGCCTGGCCATCGTCGGCGGCGGCTTCATTGGCCTGGAAGTGGCGGCCACGGCGAGGGCCTTGGGCGTGGAGGCGGTCGTGCTGGAACAGCAGTCGCGCCTGTTGTCGCGGCTGGCGTCGGCGACGCTGTCCGATCATCTGGCGCACTTGCACCGCAGCCGGGGCGTGACGGTGGAGCTGGGCGTGCAGGTCCAGGCCATGCTGGGCGAGACGGCCGTGCGCGGCGTGCGCCTGGGCGACGGGCGCGAGCTGGACGCCGACGTGGTGCTGGTCGGCGTCGGCTCCACGCCCAATACGGAGCTGCTGCAGCGAGCCGGCCTGGATTGCGCGGATGGCATTCCGGTGGACGAATCCGCCCGCAGCCCGTGGCCGCGGGTGTATGCCATCGGCGATGTCAGCGTGCGGACCCTGGCCGATGGCGCCCGGCGTCGTCTGGAAAGCGTGCCCAGCGCGCTGGAGCAGGCGCGCCAACTGGCCCTGCACCTGTGCGGCCGGCCGCCGGCCGAGCCGGATGTTCCCTGGTTCTGGTCGGATCAATACGAGGCCAAGCTGCAGATGGCGGGCCTGGCCGGAGCCGGCGCGCGGACCCACGTGCTGGGCGATGTCCGGCAGGGGCGGTTCTGCGTGCTGCATCTGCAGGGCGCCCGCCTGCAGGCCGCCGAATGCGTCAATGCGCCGGCGGATTTCATGCAGGCGCGCAAGGCCATCGCCCAGGGGCGCGAGCTGGACCTGGACAAACTGGACGGCGCCGGCAAGCTGGCGGCGGCGCTGGCCGCCGTGCCCGCCTGAACGCGGGTGTGCTTTACAAGGAACCGAGATGATTACAATCAATTATGTGGAGCACGGCGGCGCGACGCACGCCGTGCAGGTGGAGCCGGGCCTGAGCCTGATGAAGGGCGCGGTGCTGAACAATGTGCCGGGCATCGTGGCGGAGTGCGGAGGGGCCTGCGCTTGCGCTACCTGTCATGTGTACGTGCCGCCGGAGTGGCAGGCGCGCCTGCCGCCTGCGCAGGAACAGGAAGTGGATATGCTGGAGTGCGCCAGCGAGGTGCGCGGGAACTCCAGGCTGGCCTGCCAGATCGCCTTGACGCCCGAACTGGATGGGCTGATGGTGCATCTGCCCGCCAGTCAATACTGAAGGCCGAAGGCGCCGGGCTTTCGGGCCTGACCCGGGGACGGGCCGGGGGTTCGAATCCACCGGCCCGTTTTTCTTTCAGTCCTTCAGGCTTTTCTTGACCTGATACAGGAAGTCCAGCGCGGCGCGCGGGCTCAAGTCGTCCACGTCCAGGCGCTTGAACTGGTCCATCAGGTCCAGGGCCTGCTCGGTGGCGGGGTCGGGCTCTTCGCGGGCGGCGGGCGCGCTGCCGGCATTGAACAGATCCAGCTGCGCGCTGGGGTCGTTCTGGGTTTCCAGGCGGTTCAGCTCGCGGCTGGCCTGGCGGATGACCGCGGCCGGGATGCCGGCGCGCTGCGCCACCTGGATGCCGTAGCTGCGGCTGGCCGGTCCTTCCTGGACTTCGTGCAGGAACACGATGCCCGAAGCGGATTCGGCGGCGGCCAGATGCACATTGGCCGCCGTGGGCAGTTCGTTGGGCAGGCGGGTGATCTCGAAGTAGTGCGTGGCGAACAGCGTCAGCGCCTGGTTGTGGCTGAGCAGGCGATGCGCGATGGACCAGGCCAGCGCCAGGCCGTCATAGGTGGAGGTGCCCCGGCCTATCTCGTCCATCAGTACCAGGCTGTACTGCGTGGCGCCGGCCAGGATGGCGGCGGCCTCGGTCATCTCCATCATGAAGGTGGAGCGGCCGCCCGCCAGGTCGTCGGCCGCGCCGATGCGCGTGAAGATGCGGTCGATCTGGCCGATGCGCGCGCTGCGCGCCGGCACGAAGCTGCCCACGCGCGCCAGCAGGGCGATCAGCGCCACCTGCCGCATATAGGTGGACTTGCCGCCCATGTTGGGGCCGGTGATCAGCAGCATGCGGCGCTGCGCGTGCATTTCGCAATGATTGGGCGTGAAGTGTTCGATGCTGCGCTCCACCACGGGGTGGCGGCCGGCTTCGATCCACAGCCCCGCCTGTTCGCTCAGTTCGGGCGCGACCCAGTCGTTGTCCAGGGCGTGCAGGGCCAGCGAGGACAGGGCGTCCAGCTCCGCCAGCGCGGAGGAACACAGGGCCAGGGGGCCGGCATAATCCTGCAGCCGGTCCAGCAGGGCGTCGAACAGGAGCTTCTCGCGGCCCAGGCTGCGGTCCTTGGCCGAGAGCACCTTGTCCTCCCATTCCTTCAGTTCCGGGGTGATGAAGCGTTCGGCGTTCTTCAGGGTCTGGCGGCGGCGGTAGTCGTCCGGCACCTTGTCGGCCTGGCCGCGGCTGACCTCGATGAAAAAGCCATGGACGCGGTTGTATTCCACGCGCAGGGTGGCGATGCCGGTGCGCTCGCGTTCGCGGGCTTCGATGCGCATCAGCACGTCGCCGCTGTCGCTGGCCAGGCTGCGCAATTCGTCCAGCTCGGCGTCATAGCCGTCGGCGATGACGCCGCCGTCGCGCACCAGCAGGGCGGGTTCAGGGGCGATGGCGGCCTGCAGCAGGGCGGCCAGTTCGGGGTTCAGCGCCAGGCGCTGCAGACGGTCGTGCAATCCGCCCGCGGCGCCGAAGTTCTGCTCCAGCCCGGCGCGCAGTTCAGGCAGGCTGGCCAGGGCGTCGCGCAGGCTGGCCAGTTCGCGCGGCCGCACGCTGCGCAGCGCGATGCGCGTGGCGATGCGTTCCAGGTCGGGGAAGCTGTTCAATGCCCGGCGCAGCAGGCCCAGGGGATCGCGCGCGTCCAGGCTGGCCGCCTGCTGGGACTGGAAGAACAGCGAGACGATGTCCTGGCGCTGCTGGGCGGCCTGGTTCAGGCGCAGCGGATGGTGCAGCCAGCGGCGCAGCAGGCGGCTGCCCATGGGCGTCTGGCAGTGGTCCAGGGTGGAGAACAGGGTGGGGCTGGTCTCGCCGCTGATGGTTTCGGTGATCTCCAGGTTTTTGCGCGTGACCGCGTCCAGCACCACGAAGTCCGAGCCGTGCTGCACGCGGATGGCGCTGATGTGCGCCAGGGACTGCGATTGCGTGCTGCCCACGTAGCGCAGCAGGGCGCCGGCCGCCGCCGAGGCGGCGGGCAGATCGTCCAGTCCGAAGCTGGCCAGGGAATCCAGCTTGAAGTGATTCAGCAGCGTCTGGCGCGAGCCGTCCTGCGCAAAATGCCAGTCCGGCAGCGTGTGGCAGCTGGCGCCGGGCAGCTCGGGCAGATGGCGCAGGCTTTCGGGGTAGAGCAGTTCGGCCGGGCTGATGCGGTTCAGCTCGGTTTCCAGCATGTCCGGCTCGCACTGGCACACCATGAATTCGCCGCTGGCCAGGTTCATCCAGGCCAGCCCCACGAGCTCCTGGCGCTGTATTTTGAGGGTGGTGCAGGCGGCGATCATGCGGTCCGCCTTGGGCGGCAGCAGGGCGTCGTCGGTCAGCGTGCCGGGCGTGACCACGCGCACGATCTTGCGCTCCACCGGCCCCTTGCTGGCGGCCGGGTCGCCGATCTGCTCGCAGATGGCCACGGATTCGCCCAGCGCGACCAGACGGGCCAGGTAGCCTTCCATGGCGTGGAAGGGCACGCCGGCCATGGGAATGGGTTCGCCGTTGGACGAGCCGCGCTTGGTCAGCGTCAGGTTCAGCAGCCGCGCGCCCCGCTCCGCGTCCGCATAGAACATTTCGTAGAAATCCCCCATGCGATAGAACAGCAGATGCGAGCCGGCTTCGGCTTTCAGCTGCAGGTATTGGCGCATCATGGGCGTGTGGGCGGACAGGTCGACGGTGGAGGTCATGGCGCAGTACAGGTCGGAAATCAACAACAACGCCGTCTCGAGGACGGCCAATTGGCTATTGTAGCGAGCGGGGGCGGGGTGGGGCCAGGCGTGCCGGGACAAGTTTGTGGTCGCGATCGTGCCGGTATGTGTTCACCCATGAAGCCAAGGGTGAATTTTGAACAGATCGGCTTTCTTGAGCGGCAGCCTGGGCCGGCCTGAGTTTCAGCCTTTCCCCGCCGCCCGCTCCTCGGCCTGGCGCCGGTCCTCGGCGGTGACCGAGCTCAGCGGGGCGAGGCGGCGGCCCAGCCAGTGCCGCAGCTGGTCCAGGTAGCTGTAGACCACGGGCACGTAGACCAGGCTGAGCAGGGTCGAGCTGATCAGCCCGCCGATCACGGCCACGGCCATGGGCGCGCGAAAGCCGGCGTCGGCGCCGCTCAGGAACAGGGTGGGCGCCATGCCCGCCACCATGGCCAACGTGGTCATGACGATGGGGCGGGCGCGCTCGCGGCCGGCCTGCAGCAGGGCGGTTGTCGCGTCCATGCCCTGGCGGCGCTTGCCGCCGGCGAACTCCACCAGCAGGATGGAGTTCTTGGTGACGATGCCCATCAGCATCAGGATGCCGATGATGGCGGCCAGGTCCAGCGCGGCCCGGTAGAGCAGCAGCCCGGCGATGGCTCCCACGATGGACAGGGGCAGGGCGACCAGGATGGTCAGGGGCTGCAGGAAATCGCGGAACAGGAGTACCAGCACGGCATAGACCATCAGCACGCCGAAACCCATCGCCAGGCCGAACTTGTCGAACATTTCCTGCATCAGTTCGGCATCGCCCGTATCGCTGCGGGTGACGCCGGCCGGCAGGTTCCGCAGGGCGGGCAGGGCCTCTATGGCTTCCAGGGCCTGCCCCAGGGTCCGGCCGGGCAGCAGGTCGGCGTCCACCGAAATGCGTTGCTGGCGGTCCAGCCTGTCTATGCGCGCCGGCCCCGCGCCCAGGCTCAGTTCGGCGACCGCATGCAGCCCCGCGCCGCCTTCGGGACCGGCTGGGATGGGCAGCCGCTTCAGCAGGTCCAGGTCCTGGCGGGCGGAAGCGGGCAGCAGCACGCGTACGGGCACCTGCCGGTCGGGCAGCGAAAAGCGGGCCGATTCCGTGTCGGTCTCTCCGAGGGTGGCCACGCGCAGCGTCGCGCCGATATCCTGGCTGGTGACCCCGCTCAGGGCGGCCTGCTCGGCGTTCACCCGCACCTGCAATTCCGGCCGCAGCAAAGGCTCGTTGACCTGCACCCCGGCCAGGCCGGGCAGCGCGCGCATCTGCGCGGCCAATTCGTGCGCGCTGCGCGACAGGCTTTGTGCGTCGGCGCCCAGCAGGACGATGCTCAGGTCGCGCTCGTCGCCTCGGCCCCGGAAGTAGTAGCGCAGGTCGCTGAATCCGGACAATTGCTCGTGCAGTTGCTGTTCGACGTCTTTCTGGCTGCGGCGGCGCTGTTCGTAGGGTTTCAGGCGGATCAGCAGGCGGCCGCGCGAGACGTCCTGTGCGCCGCTGGAGTCCGCTCCGCCCGCCGTGGCGAACACCAGCGCGACGTCCTCGTGACGGGCGATGACGCGGCTGAGTTCCTGCAGGCGCAGATCGGTCTGTTGCAGGGTGGATCCGGGAGGCAGCGTGACATTCAGGTGGCTCAGACCCTGGTCGGCGGCGGGCAGGAAGCCCGAAGGCAGCAGCGGCACCAGCAGCAGGGACGAGGCAAGAATGGCTGCGCCGCTGGACAGGGCCAGGCGGCGGTGCGCCAGGGCCAGGGACAGCAGCGCCAGGTAACGCTTCATCCAGCCGTGCTCGGCCGCGGCCGGCGCCGGCGCGGCGGGGCGCAGCAGGTAGGCGGCCAGCAGCGGCGTGGCCAGGCGCGCCACCAGCAGGGAGGCCAGGACGGCCGCCGACACGGTGACGCCGAACTGTTCGAAGTACTGGCCTATGTAGCCGCCGATGAAGCTGACCGGCAGGAACACCGCCACGATGGCCGCCGTGATGGCGATCACCGCGGGTCCGATGGCGTCGGCGGCGTCGATGGCGGCCTGGAAGGGACGCTTGCCCATGGCCAGGTGACGCTCGATGTTCTCGATTTCCACGATGGCGTCGTCGACCAGGATGCCGATGACCAGAGTCAGGGCCAGCAGGGTGATGCTGTTGAGCGTGTAGCCCAGCACGGCCATGACGGCGAAAGCCGGCAGGATGGACAGGGGCAGGGCGAGCGCGGCCACCAGCGTGGCGCGGCCGTTGCGCAGGAACAGCAGCACCACCAGCACGGTCAGCGCAGCGCCTTCGAGCAAGGCCGTCATGGAGGTCTTGAAGCTGTCGTAGGTGTAGTCCACCAGGGTCAGGATGGGCTCTATCCGCAGTTGGGAGTGCTGGTCCTGCAACTGGGCCAAGGCTTGCCGCACGCCCTGGTCCACGATGGTGTCGCTGGCGGCCTTGGCGCGGTAGACCGCGAAGGCCACGACCTCCCGTCCGTCCAGCCTGGCCTGCTGGCGGATCTCTTCATGCCCGTCATGAATATCGGCCAGTTCCGAAAGGCGGGCCCAGCGCCGCTCGCCCAGGCTGATCGGCAGCGCCGCCAGGGCCTCAAGGTCAGGCTGCCCGCCCAGCGTGCGTATGGCCTGCTCCTGGCCATGCAGCCGGGCGCGTCCACTGGGCAGATTGACGTTCAGGCGGCGCACCTGCGCGTTCACCTCGGCCGCGCTCAGGTCCAGCGCCAGGAGGCGCTCGGGCTTGAGCTCCACCCGTATCTCGCGGCGCACCCCGCCCAGGCGTTCGACCTGCTCGACGCCGGGCACCGCCAGCAAGGCGCGCCGCACCGTGTCGTCCACGAACCAGGACAGGTCTGCAGGCGATTGGCCTTCGCCGCCCACGGCGTAGTAGCTCAGCGCTTCGTTCTCCACGTCCACGCGGGCGACCTGCGGCTCCTGGATGGAGCCGGGCAGCTCGGCGCGCACTTTGGCGATGGCGTCGCGCACGTCGCTGACGGCGCGGTCCGGCGCCACGTCCAGCTGGAATTCCGCCATGCCCAGGTAAAGGCCGTCGCTCAACGTGGAGGTGATGCGCCTCAGGCCTGGCAGGGCGGCCAGCGCGTCTTCCACGGGACGCGCCACGTCCAGTTCCAGCTCGCTGGGGGCGGCGCCCGCCTGGGTCACGGTGATGGACACCAGGGGGAAGCTGACCTGCGGACTGGCCTGGATGGGGAGCATGCGAAAGGCGTGCCAGCCGCAGAGGGTCAGGATCAGGAAAAGGACGAGCGTGGGGACGGGGCGGCGTATCGCCCAGGAGGACAGCTGGAAGCTCATGGGGCGGACGGGATGATTTCCTGGCCGTCGCGCAGGAAAGCAGCAGCCTGGGCCACGACATGCTCGCCGGCCTGCAGCCCGGCGAGTATTTCCACTTGTCCGTCGTGGCGCTCGCCGGGCCGGATGCGGCGCCAGATGGCTTGCCGATGTTCGTTGACGACCATGACGCCGGCGTGGCCCGCCGTGTCCATGACGAGGCAGGCTGCAGGCACCGTTACCGACAGGTCCCGGCTGGGCAGCTCCAGCACCGCCTGCACGAACTGTCCGGCTTGCATTCGCGGGATGGAGTCCGGCAGGGCGATCCGTACCTTGCCCAGGCGGGTATAGGGATCGATTCGCGGCGACACCAGGCGCACCGTGCCCGTCAGCTCCTGTTCCCGCAGGCGAATGCGCGCGGTCAGGCCCGGCTGCAGCAAGGCCAGCTCCTGGGCCGGCAGCTCGCCTTCCAGCTCCAGCCTGCCCTGGCCGGCCAGCACGAACAGGGGCTGCGTGCCGCTGAGGGCGCCAGCCTGGGCATGGCGCTGCAACAGCAGGCCCGCCTGGGGAGCCAGGATGCGCGTCTGTTCCAGTTGGTCGCTGTTCTGCTCCACGGCCGCATGGGCGCGCTGCACCTGGGCCTGCGCCGCGTGCATGCGCGCCAGCGCAGCCTGTGCGCGGGCTTTCTGTTCCTCGATCAGATGAGCGCTGACGGGCCCCACTCCCAAGGCCTGCAGGCGGACATGGTGACGCTGCGCGTCGTCATGCTCGGCCTGATGCGCGCGCAATTCACCGCGGGCCTTGTCCAGTTCGGCCTGCGCCTGCCGCAGGCGCGCGCGGTGCTGCGTATCGTCCAGCTCGGCCAGGACTTGTCCTGCATGCACGTGGTCGCCTTCCTCCACCAGGACGCGGGCGATGCGCAGGTCGGCCAGCGTGCTGCTGATGGCCACCGCGTCCTGCGCCACCAATGTGCCGAAGACGCGCAGCGTGCGCGTCCATCGGGCCGGCTGGGCGCTGGCGATGCTGACGGCGGGGGCCGCCGCTTGGGCCGGGTCGGCAGCCGGCGCGTCCGAGGCTGGCCGGTTCAGCAGCAGCGCAGCGGACAGCAGAGGCAGGATGATCAAGGCGATCGGCACGAGCCGCGCGCGCCATTTGCCGGACCAGAAGGGGAAAATGTTCATGGCGCCAGATGGAAAAGGGGTTGCAAGGCGCGGAGCGCGCCGGAAACCTGGTCATCATGGCGTGGAGAGCGTTGATAAGGAGTGAAGGGAGGGGGATCGGCCGGGGACCGCTGCTTGGAAACAGGGGACAAAAAAATACCCGTCCAGGACGGGTCGGGGCGGCGGATCAGGCGCAGGCCTGTTGCGGCGGCCTCTGGCAGAGCGTGTCGTCCAGCAGGCTGGCGGCGGCTTCGTCCAGCAGGATGTGCGTGTTGGCGTGGAGCTTGAGCGCCGTGAAGGGCAGCTTTTCCGTGATGCCGCCTTCCTGGTAGTTCAACATGGTGCGGGCCTTGTGTTCGCCGGTGACCACCAGCACGATTTCGCGCGCGCTCAGGATGTCCTGGATGCCCATGGTGACGGCCGAGGTGGGCACTTCCTCCATGGAATCGAAGAAGCGGCTGTTGTCCACGCGGGTGCGCTCGGACAGTTCCACGACGTGCGTGCGGCTGTCGAAGGGGGTGCCCGGTTCGTTGAAGCCGATGTGGCCGTTGGTGCCCACGCCCAGCAGCTGCAAGGCCACGCCGCCGTGCGAGGCGATCGCGTCCGAATAATCCCGGCAGTGTTGCTCCAGTTGCGTGGTCAGGCCGTCGGGCAGGCGCAGGCGCGACTCGTCGAAAGCCAGGTGATCGAACAGGTGCTGGTGCATGTAGTGGTTGTAGCTTTGCGGATGGGCGGCCGCCAGGCCGACATACTCGTCCAGGTTGAAGCTGCTGACCTGCGACACGTCCAGCCGGCTTTCCAGGGCGTCCTGTACGAAGCGGGCGTAGATGGGCTCCATGGTGCCGCCGGTGGCCAGGCCCAGGACGGCCTGCGGATCGTTGCGGATGATCTCGGTCAGGCGTGCGCTGAGGTGCCGCGCGATGGCGTCGGAATCAGGGAAGACTAGAAACATGATGACGAGCGTCTGGTATTGAGTGCGTATCGGGTTGAAAAAAAAGCTTCGCCGTGCACGGGCGAAGCTTCAGCTCCCGGAATTCTAATGTCAGTCGCGGCGGCCGTCAGTATTTTTTGGCAACAGAATGACTCCGCCGGGGCGGCGCGCAGGCCTGTCCGCAGGTCTTCTAGTGTTCCTGCCGGCCCGTCTCGCCCAGGAAGCCGCCGCTCTGGCGCGCCCACAGGCGGGCGTACAGGCCGCCTTGCTGCAGCAGTTCCTGGTGGCTGCCCTGTTCGACGATGCGGCCCTGGTCCAGCACGATCAGGCGGTCCAGCGCGGCGATGGTGGACAGGCGGTGGGCGATGGCGATCACGGTCTTGCCCTGCATCAGCGTGTCCAGGCTTTCCTGGATGGCGGCCTCGATCTCCGAGTCCAGCGCGCTGGTGGCTTCATCCAGCAGCAGGATGGGGGCGTCCTTGAGCATGACGCGGGCGATGGCCACGCGCTGGCGCTGGCCCCCGGACAGCTTGACGCCGCGCTCGCCGACATGCGCGTCCAGGCCCTGGCGGCCTTCGCGGTCGTGCAGATTGACGATGAAGTCCGCGGCGGCCGCGCGCTTTACGGCCTCTTCCAGTTGCTGCGGCGCGGCGTCCGGCCGTCCGTACAGGATGTTGTCGCGCATGGAGCGATGCAGCAGCGAGGTGTCCTGCGTGACCATGCCGATGGCCTCGCGCAGGCTGTCCTGGGTGACGTGGGCGATGTCCTGCCCGTCGATGCGGATCACGCCGCTGTCCACGTCGTGAAAGCGCAGCAGCAGGTTGACCAGCGTGGACTTGCCCGCGCCCGAGCGCCCGATCAGGCCGACGCGCTCGCCCGGCTGGATGACCAGGTTCAGCTTGTCGATGATCTGGCGGCTCTTGTCGCGGTAGGCGAAGCTGACGTCCTGGAACTCGATGCAGCCTTGCCGCACCTGCAGGGGACGGGCGTCGGGCGCGTCCACCACGGTGGGTTCGCGCGTCAGCGTGTTGATGCCGTCCTGGATGGTGCCCACGTTCTCGAAAAGATTGGTCAGTTCCCACATCAGCCAGTGGGAGTGGCCCGACAGGCGCAAGGCCACGGCCATGATGGCCGCCACCACGCCGGCCGAACTCTGTCCTTGCGACCACAAGTACAGTGCCAGGCCCGTGGAGCCGATGAGCAGCAAGGTGGCCAGCACGTGGTTGGCGACTTCGAACTGGCTGACCAGGCGCATCTGCGCGTAGCCGGTCTGCTGGAAACGCTCCATGGCGCGGCGCGCGTGATCGGCCTCGCGGCGGGTATGGGCGAACAGCTTGACGGTAGTGATATTGGTGTAGGCGTCCGTGATGCGGCCGGTCATCAGGGCGCGGGCGTCGGCCTGTTCGCTGCCTATCTTGCCCAGGCGCGGCACGAAATACCAGCATACGAAGGCATAGCAGAGCACCCAGAGCAGGAAGGGAATCATCAGCAGGCGCTCGAAGCTGGCGGTCAGGATCAGGATGCTGATGAGATAGGCTCCCATGCCCACCACCACTTCCACCGCCATGAACAGGGTTTCGCGCACCGCCAGGGCGGTCTGCATGATCTTGGTGGTGATGCGGCCGGCGAACTCGTCCGCGTAAAAGGACATGCTCTGGTTGAGCATCAGCTTGTGGAACAGCCAGCGCAGCCGCATGGGAAAGTTGATGGCCAGGGCCTGGTGCATGACCATGGTGTGCAGCCCCAGCAGCAGGACGCTGCCCAGCAGCACGGCGGCGATGCCCAGCAGCGTGGGGCCCTGCTGGCTCCAGAACAGCGCCGGCTCGATGGAGGGCAGCCAGTCCACGATGTAGCTGAGCAGACCGAACAGCAGCGCCTCGTAGGCGGACAGGCCTATGGAGGTGATGGTCAGCAGGGCGATCCAGCTGCGCGAGCCGCGCGTACAGGCCCAGATGAAGGCGAAGAAGCCTTTGGGAGGAATAGCGGGTTCATGTTCCGGATAGGGCGGAACGCGGCGTTCGAAGAAAGACAGCACCGAGGGGGCTCCGGCTGGCAGGCCTGCGGATGGCGGGCCCGATTGGAAGAAGAGGGGCTCCGCCCGAGGGGTGCGGGGCGGGACGCTGTTTGATCGTAACGCAGTCTGTATCGCCAGATCGTGAAAACCTCACGGGCATGCAGCCCTTGTGTTGCAGATGCGTCAACAATCAGGCGCGCGCCCTCGACGGCGTGAAGCCGAAGTGGCGGCGGAACGCCACCGTGAAGGCGCTGTGGCTGTCGTAGCCGCAGTCCAAGGCGGTCTGCAGCACGGCCTGGCCGCGATTCAGGGCTTCCAGGGCGTGCAGCAGGCGGGCCTGCTGGCGCCAGCGGCCAAAGCGCATGCCCGTCTGGCGTTCGAAGTGGCGGTGGAAGGTGCGCAGGCTCATGGCCAGTTGCCCGGCCCATTGCTGGGCGGTCAGATCCAGGGCCGGCTGATCCAGCAGCTGCTGGCAGACGCGGGCGATGCGCCCATCCTGCGGCCAGGGAAGGAGATAGGCGGCGTCGGCGGGCCTGTCCAGTTCCTCGAGCAGCAACTCGCTGAGCAACTGCCCGCGCCGGCCGGTTTCGATGTCGGTGGACAGCAGAGCCAGCTCCGCGATGATCTCGCGCAGCAGCGCGCTGACGGCGATCACTCCGGGAGCCTGCTGCAGGTCCGGACGCACCTCCGGCGCCAGGTACAGGCAGCGCACCCGCACGGCGCCGCGCATGAGCAGCTCGTGGTCGGTAGCGGGCGGCAGGCAGATGGCGCGGTCGGGCGGGATCAGCCAGCGCGCCGCGGGCGTGCGCACCTCCACGACGCCTTGCAAGGTCGCCAGCAGCTGGCAGCGGGCATGGCGGTGGGGAGGGACGACCGCGCCGTCGGCGTAGTCCGCCGCGGCCCCGCTCAGGCGGGCGGCGGCCGTGTCGTGAAGGGACAGGTCCAGTTCCTGCATGCTTGGCTCTTTCAAGATAGCAATAGACATATTATAGAAATCAAGTCCTGCAAGTGCTGCGTATCATGCCCTTGTCCTTTCCGTTTTCTGGATCCCGGCATGAACCCGTTCCACCTCGCGCTATCGGCACGCCTATCCCTGACCCTGGTCGGGGTCGGCCTGCCGTTTGCGCGCAGAGAACGATTTCCCCTGATCCCGACCTGAACAGGCGGCCCGGCCCGCCAGGGAAATCGCTCCATTCATTGCAAGAGAGGTTTCCATGTTGAGCCAGCCCCAGACCAAATACCGCCCCTTTCCTTCCGTCGCGCTGCCCGATAGGCAGTGGCCCTCGCGCACCCTGACCCAGGCGCCCGTATGGCTGTCCACCGATCTGCGCGACGGCAATCAGGCCTTGTTCGAACCCATGAACCGCGAGCGCAAGCTGCGCCTGTTCCATGAACTGGTGCGGCTGGGCTTCAAGGAGATCGAGCTGGGCTTTCCGGCTGCTTCGCGCACGGACTTCGACATCATCCGCGGCCTGATCGACGAAGGCGGCATTCCGGCGGACGTGACCCCCATGGTCATGACGCAGCTGCGCGAAGACCTGATCCGCGAGACCGTGCGCAGCGTGCAGGGCGCGCGGCGCGTCATCGTCCATTTCTACAACGCCATCGCGCCGGCCTGGCGCGAGCTCGTGTTCGGGCTGACCGTGCCCGAGATCATCGCCATGGTGGAGCGTCATATCGCCCTGTTGCGCGAATTGACCGAAGCGCAGCCGCAGACCGAATGGATCCTGCAATATTCGCCCGAGACCTTCTGCATGGCGGAGCTGGAGGTGTCGCTGCAGGTGTGCAATGCCGCCATCCGTGCCTGGGACGCCGGTCCGGGACGGCCCATGATCATCAATCTGCCCACCACGGTGGAAGTGTCCACGCCGAATGTGTTCGCCGACCAGATCGAGTGGATGGACCGGCGCCTGGAACGGCGCGAACACATCGTGCTGTCCGTGCATCCGCACAATGACCGGGGCACGGGCGTGGCCTGCGCCGAACAGGCCTTGCTGGCCGGCGCGCAGCGCGTCGAAGGCTGCCTGTTCGGCAATGGCGAGCGCAGCGGCAACCTGGACCTGGTCACCCTGGCGCTCAACCTGTACACCCAAGGCATATCGCCGGGCCTGGATTTCTCGGACATCGCCGCCGTGGCGCGCATCGTGGAGGACTGCACCAGCCTGCCCATCCATCCGCGCCATCCCTATGTGGGCGACCTGGTCTTCACGGCGTTCTCGGGCTCGCACCAGGACGCCATCGCCAAGGGGCTGGCGGCGCAGAAACCGGAGCAGCCCTGGCGCGTGCCCTACCTGCCCATCGACCCGCATGATCTTGGCCGCAGCTACGACCGCATCGTGCGCGTCAACAGCCAGTCGGGCAAGGGCGGCATCGCCTATCTGCTGGAGCGGGACCATGGCGTGCGCATGCCGCGGCGCATGCAGGTGGAGTTCAGCGCGGTGGTGCAGGCCAGCGTGGACGACAGCGAAACGGAGATCAGCTCCGAGCAGATCTGGGCGCTGTTCTGCCGGGAATATGGCGACCCGCGCCGCTCGGGGCGGTGGCGCTACCAGGGGCATCGCCTGCAGGACATCGACGATGGCCAGGAGATCGAATTGCGCCTGATCGACGGGCAGGGCGGGCAAGCCGTGCTGACCGGGTGCGGGAGCGGGCCCGTGGCGGCGACGGTCGCGGCCCTGGAGGCGGGCTGGCGCGTGGACGATTTCCATCAGTCCAGCCTGGGCAGCGGCTCGGACGCGCAGGCCGTGGCCATCGTGGAGCTGGCCGGCGCGCAGCGCATGGGCAGCTGCTTCGGCGTGGGAGTGGACCGCAACATCACCACCGCTTCCATCCTGGCGGTCCTGTGCGCCTGCAATCGGGCCGCGGCCCAGGCCGAGGGCGCGGCGGTCCCGTCGGCCGGGTCGCGTCAGTAGGCGGCCACCTGCCCGTCCTTGCGCGGATCGGAGCCGCCCACGTAGTGCGAGCCCTGGCGCAGGATCAGCTGCGCGCCGCCGAAGGCAAAGACTCCGCTGCCGCTTTCGACCTGGATGTCGTGGCCGCGTTCGCGCAGGGCCTGCACCACGGCCGGGTCGAAGTCCGGCTCCACGGCCACGCCCCGGCCGCCGGTGACGCGCCAGCGCGGCGCGTCGGCGGCCGCCTGCGGGTTCTGGCCGTACAGCAGCACGCGCAAGGCCATCTGCACATGGCCCTGGGACTGGAAGGGCCCGCCCATGACGCCGAAGGACATCTGCGGACTGCCGTCCGCGTTCATGGCGAAGGCGGGGATGATGGTGTGCGAGGGGCGCTTGCCGCCGGCCACCTGGTTGGCATGGCCGGGGCGCAGGCTGAAGCCGTGGCCCCGGTTCTGCAGGCTGATGCCGGTGCCGGGCACCACCACGCCCGAGCCGAAGCCCATGTAGTTGGACTGGATGAAGGACACCATCATGCCCAAGGCGTCGGCGGCCGTGACGTAGACGGTGCCCGAAGGGCCGGGCAGGCCGTGGCGGGGATCGCCCGCCTGGTCGCGGCGTATCAGGGCGGCGCGTTCGCGCAGGTAGCCTTCGTCCAGCAGATGTTCCGGCGCGTGGCGCATGTGCTCCAGGTCGGCATGATGTTCGTACAGGTCGGCAAAGGCCAGCTTCATGGCTTCGATGCTCAGGTGCACGGTATCCACATGGTCCACGGGTTCGCGGCCTATGCCCGCATGCTCCAGCATGCCCAGCGCCATCAGCGCGGCCAGGCCCTGGCCGTTGGGCGGGATCTCATGCAGCACGGAATGGCCGAAGGCCTGGCTGATGGTGCCGCACCAGTGCGCACGGTGCTCGGCCAGGTCCTGCTCGTCCAGGGCGCCGCCGTGCTCGCGGGAAAAAGCGGCGATGCGCCGCGCGAGCTCGCCCGTGTAGAAGTCCCTGCCCTGGCTGGCGGCGATGCGCTCCAGCGTATCGGCCTGTTCGGGATTGCGGTACCACTGCCCGGCCAGCGGCGCTCGGCCGTCGGGCAGGAAGGCTTGCGCGAAGCCGGGCTGGTCGCCCAGGCGCAGGCGCCCCAGCTCCCACAGGCGGGCGATGATGGGCGAAACCGCAAAGCCCTCGCGGGCATAATGGATGGCCGGCGCGGCCACCTGTTCCAGGCTCAGCGCGCCGAACTTGGCCGACAGTTCCGCCCAGGCCGAGACGGCGCCCGGCACGGTCACGCTTTCCCAGCCCTTGTCGGGCATCAGCTCCCGTCCCTGGAAGCGTTCGGGCGTCCAGGCGCGCGGCGCGCGGCCCGAGGCGTTCAGCCCGTGCAGCTCGCGGCCGTCCCAGACGATGGCGAAGGCGTCGCTGCCTATGCCGCAGCCCGTGGGTTCGACCACGGTCAGCGCCAGAGCCGCCGCCAGCGCCGCATCCACGGCGTTGCCTCCTGACTGCAGCATGCGCAGGCCGGCCTGCGCCGCCAGCGGATGCGAGGTGCTGACCATGTTGCGGCCCAGTACGGCCGAGCGCGAAGAGGGGTAAGGGTTGGTCCAGTCCATGCTGTGCTCTGTAGAAATGCTTATTGAATCAGTATGCCGGTCTTTTCGATCAGGCCCCGCCAGCGATCGCTGTCTTCGCGCACCAGGGTGATGAACTCCTCCCGGCTGGCGCTGCGCGGCAGGTCCACGCCCAGGTTCTGCAGCCGTTCGCGCACCTTGGGGTCCAGGATGCTTTTGGCGAAGGCGGCATAGGCCTTGTCGCGGATGTCGTCGGGCAAGCCCGCCGGGCCGTACAGGCCGAACCAGGTCAGCGATTCATAGCCGGGCAGGCCTGCTTCCTGGAAGGTGGGCAGCTCGGGCGCCAGCGGCGAGCGCTGTCGACCGGTCACCGCCAGCGCACGCAGCTGGCCGCTGCGCACATAAGGCATGCCCGTGGGAATGGCGTCCAGCAGGACGTGCACCGAGCCTGCCAGCATATCATTGATGGCCTGGCCGGTGCCGCGGTAGGGCACGTGCGACATGACGATGTCCGCCTGGTTCAGGAAGGCTTCGGTGCCCAGGTGCACGATGGTGCCGTTGCCGCTGCTGGCGTAGTTCAATTCGCCGGGGCGGGCGCGGGCATAGGCGATCAGCTCGGACAGGGTCTTGGCCGGCACGCCCGGATTGACCAGCAGCACGCTGGCCGCGTCGCCCAGGTGGACGATGGAGGTGAAGTCCTTTTCCACCGAGTAGGGCAGGGAGCGGTACAGGTGCGGCGCGACGGCGTGGGTGCTGCTGGTGGTCAGCAGCAGGGTGTAGCCGTCCGGCTTGCTGCGCGCGGCCTCGCCCGTGCCTATGGTGCCGCCGGCGCCGGTGCGATTGTCCACCACGATGCTGGCGCCCAGCTCCTTGGAGGCCTGTTCGGCGATCAGGCGGCTGATGACGTCAGTGGCGCCGCCGGTGGGAAAGGGCACGATCAGTCGTATGGGGCGCTCCGGCCACTGGGCTGATTGCGATGCCGCGCAGGCTCCGGCCAGCAAGAGTCCGGCCAGCGCCCGCAGCGGGCGCAGCCAGCGTCGGCTCTTGGCGCCCGTGCCGGGCCGCGCCAGGGCGGAATTCTGGATGTTCATGGGGTCTCCTCCTGTTTTCAGAGGATCATATAAAAGCACCACATGCCGAACCAGCAAGAAATTAGCAGGTCTGCCTTGCTTTTTTGGCAATGTTCAGGCCGATGTTTCCAGCCAGGGCGTCAGGAAGTCCACGAAGCTGCGGACAATGGGCGGCAGGCGGCGGCCCGCCAGGGCCTGGACTTCGATCTGACGGCCCAGCAGCACGCGTTCCTGGATCAGGTTGGCCTGGAGCAGGCCCTGCTCGATCAAGTGCCGGGCCGACAGCTCCGCCGACACCGTCACCCCGGCGCCCGACAAGGCGAACTGATGCAGGGAATTCATGTGGTTGCTGGTCAGCACGGGGCGCAGGTCCAGGTTCTGCGCGCTGCAGGCCACGTCCAGCATCTGCCGCACCGTGGTGTCCGGCCCAGGCAGGGCCAGAGGATGGGCCAGCAGGCTTTTCAGGCTGATGCGTCGCGTGCGCGTGGCGGGGTGGCCGGGGGCGGCCAGGGCCATGACGGGAGCATCGCGCCGGAACAGCACCTTGATGTCCTTGTCCGCCGCCTGGGTGAACTTGATGCCTATGTCGATCTGGCCGCTGAGCAGCAGCATGGTGATTTGCCGGGGGGCCAGCACGTCGAGCTGGAAGTGCACGCCCTGGTGCTGCCGGCGGAACTGCGCTATGCACTGCGGCAGGAGCTGGGCGGCCACGCCTTCGGAGGAAGCGATGCGCACCAGGCCGGTCTGCAGGCCTTGCAGGGCGGCGATGTCGTGCAGCGTGCGTTCCGCGTCCATGGCGGCGCGGCGCGCATGCGCGGCCAGCAGTTCGCCGGCCGCGTTCAGGGTCATGCCGCGCGCATGGCGCTCGAACAGCGGCGTGGCCAGGCTCTCTTCCAGGCTGCTGATCTGGCGGCTGATGGCCGAGCCGGCCACGTGCAGATTGGCGGCCGCCTCGGCGATGGAGCCGCAGCGCGCCACTTCCAGAAAGTAGCGCAGGGCGGTGTCCTGCAGGCGGCGCGCGTTCATGCCAGGCTGTGGCGCAGCTCGGCGGCGATCTCGTAGGAACGCAGGCGCTTGCGATGATCGTAGATGTTGGCGTTCAGCATTAGTTCGTCGGCGCCGGTCAGGCGGATGAAGGACTGCATCTGTTCGCGCACGCGGTCCGCGTCACCCACGGCGGTGCAGCTGAGCAGCGAATCGAGCAAGGCCTGCGCCGGCGGACTGCATTGCTCGTAATAGTTGGCCACCGGCGGCGGCAACTGGATGGGCCGGCCGCTGCGCAGGCTGACGAAGGACTGCTGCCAGGAGGAGGCCAGCAGTTCGGCTTCTTCCTGGGAGTCGGCGGCGAACAGGTTGTAGCCCAGCATGACGTAGGGCTTGTCCAGGTAGGCGGAGGGCTGGAACTGGCGCCGGTAGATGTCGATGGCCGGCATCAGTTGCGCCGGCGCGAAATGGGAGGCGAAGGCGTAGGGCAGGCCCAGTGCGGCGGCCAGCTGAGCGCCGAACAGGCTGGAGCCCAGGATCCAGACGGGCACGTTCAGCCCTTTGCCGGGCACCGCCAGGATGCGGTTGCGCGGCTCGTCCGACAGATAATCCAGCAGCTCCATCACATCGCGGGGGAACTGGTCCGGGTCGCTGTTCAGGTTGCGGCGCAGGGCGCGGGCGGTGTCGGGGTCCGAACCGGGCGCGCGTCCCAGGCCCAGGTCGATGCGGTCGGGATACAGCGATTCCAGCGTGCCGAACTGCTCGGCGATGAGCAGCGGAGAATGATTCGGCAACATGATGCCGCCCGCGCCCACGCGGATCTGGCGCGTCTGGCTGGCGATGTGGCCGATCAGCACCGAGGTGGCGGCGCTGGCGATGCCGGGCATGCCGTGATGTTCGGCCAGCCAGTAGCGTCGGTAGCCCCAGTTTTCCACATGGCGGGCGATGTCGACGGAGCGGCGGAAGGATTCGGCAGGGGTGGACCCCTGGGTGACGGGGGACAGGTCCAGTACGGACAGGGGGTAGCTGGGCTTCATGGCATAAGGTTCAGGCTGGTATTCGGGATATAGTCGACGCATAGTCAGGCACCGTCAAGCAAACCCACAGGACAGGAAAGGATGATCATGAAGGAAGCCAGCCGCCGCACCGTGGATCATTATCAACGCCATGCCCAGGCCTTCCGGGACGGAACCTGGGACCACGACGTCAGCCAGAACCGGCAGGCGCTGCTCGACGCCTTGCCGGGGCCGGGACCCTACGACATCCTGGACCTGGGCTGCGGACCGGGCCGGGACCTGCTGGCCTTCCAGGCATTGGGGCACAGGCCGGTGGGGCTGGACGCCTGCCCGGCGTTCGTGGAGATGGCGCGCCGCCAGACCGGCCTGAAGGTCCTGCAACAGGATTTTCTGGACCTGGCGTTGCCGCCAGGCTCATTCGACGGCGTCTTCGCCAACGCCGTGCTGTTTCATGTGCCCAGCGCGGAATTGGCGCAGGTGCTGGCGCGCCTGCGGGCCTGCCTGCGTCCGGGCGGCGCGCTGTTCTCCTCCAATCCGCGCGGCCAGGGCGAGGAGGGCTGGAACGGCGAGCGCTATGGCTGCTACTACTCCTGGGAGCAATGGGCGCAGCGCATGCAGGACGCGGGCTTCGAGGAAATACGCCATTACTACCGGCCCGAGGGGCGGCCTCGCGAGGAACAGCCGTGGCTCGCGTCGGTGTGGCGTCGGACTGCCTGAGCGGAGGCGCTTGGCGATTTCTTGACCCTGCTAAGCAATGGCTTGTTTTCTAATGGAATTTATTGTTACTCCAAGGGTTTTCCCGAATTTTATGCACATCTTTTGTGGATAAGCCGGAACGGCAAGAAGGTGAACTGGCCGGGCGACGAAAAATGTCAAAAACTGTCGTTTTTCTGATCATCGATTGCAAGTGCTTGTTTTTTAATTATTAAATGCGGTGGTGCACGGCTTATCCTGCGACTTGTCCACATTTTGGGTGGATAAGGCCGTGCAAAATGGGGCCATCTGGCTGTTTTTTGGCCTAGGGTTCCATTGCTTTGATATATAAGCAGGTTTTGCTGATTTGCCCAGTTTTTCCTGCGGCCTATCCACAGTTTGCGTGGATAAGCAGGCCCTGGGGGGCGGGTTTGAGGGGCCGAGGGTCCAGAGGCTATGATGGCGGCTTCCGGTTCGCGGTCGCTGCGGCATACGCCGGCGGCCTGCGCCGCAACTCTAGGAGACCCTACAGTGGAAAAACTCAAAGCATGGATGGTGGAGTTTCCCGCCGCCTGGGCCATTGCGCTGAATGTGGTGATCGCGCTGGCCATCCTGATCCTGGGCTGGTGGCTGTCTTCGGTGGCGGGGCGCGCCATCGAACGGCTGGCGCAGCGTTCGCCGCGCATCGACCCCACCATCGTCCCCATGAGCAAGAGCGTCACGGTGTGGACCATCCGCATTTTCGTGCTGATTGCCGTGCTGGCTCGTTTCGGGGTGCAGACGGCCAGCATCATCACCGTGCTGGGCGCGGCCGGTCTGGCGATCGGGCTGGCCTTGCAGAACACGCTGCAGAATATCGCCGCCGGCATCATGCTGCTGATGCTGCGTCCTTTGCGGGCGGGCGAATTCGTATCCGTGGTGGGCAAGGGCGACGGCACGGTGCAGGAAGTCGGCCTGTTCCTGACCCGCTTCGTGCAGGTGGACGGCATTCATTTTTCCCTGCCCAACAGCCTGATCTGGGGCAATCCCATCATCAATTACAGCCGCAACACCACCCGTCGTCTGGACATCGGCGTGGGCGTGCGCTATGGCGACGACCTGGACCGCGCCATCGAACTGCTCAAGCAACTGCTGGACGGCCACGAAAAAGTCCTGCAGGATCCGGCCCCGCAGGTCATGGCCATGGAGTACAAGGACAGCGTCATCACGGTGAACCTGCGCGCCTGGGCCAAGGCGGAGGATTTCTGGGACCTGCGTTTCGACTTGTACCGTCAGGCCGTGCAGGTGCTGAACCGGGCCGGCCTGCAGACTCCCATTCCGGTTCGAGAAATCCTGCAATCCTCGACCGCCGAAAAAGCGGCCTGATATCGCCTTTTGCGGCTGTTGGCCCCGCCCGGGAGGGCGGGGCTTTTTCATGCCCGGGCGCGCCGTCCTAGAACTTGCCCGCCACGGAGTCCAGCGCGTCGCGCAGCAGGCTGGCGATTTCCTTCTGGCGCGGCGCGGGCATGCGCTCGGTGATGGCGGTGACGCTCATGGCCAGGATGGGGCGGCCCTTGTGGTCGCACAAGGCCGCGCCCACGCCCAGGGCGCCGCGTACGGCGTAGTTGCCCACCACGGAGTAGCCGCGTATGCGGGTATTGGCCACCAACTGGCGCATTTCGCGCTGCGTCATGCCGCCGTACTGGTCGAGCTGGCCGGCATTGCGCTCGATGATCTGGTCTATGGTGTCATCGCTGAGCTTGGCCAGGTAGGCCATGCCGCCCGAGCCCACGCCCAGGGGCTGGCGCTTGCCCACGTAGGTGGCCAGGATCTGCACCGGATAGGGGCCGATCTCGCGCCACAGGCTCACGGATTCGTCGCCGTCGCGCCCCACCAGGAAGACGGCGTCGCCGGTCAGCTGGGCAAGCTCCTGCATGATGGGCTGCATGATGGTCACGCGCGGGTCCAGGCCGAGCAGCCCATGATCCTGTCGCGTGGCGGTGTAGCGCCGGCTGTGGGGACTGCTCTGGACCAGGTCATGGTCCATCAGCGCGGCCAGCAGGCGGTAGATGGTGGGGCGTTGCAGGCCGGTGGCGCGCGACAGGTCGGTCACGCTGAGTCCCTTGCCCTGGTGGTTCTGCAAGGTCTTGAGTACGAGCAGGCCGCGTTGCAGGGTGCGGGGTCCGGCCGAATCCTGCTGCTCGACGATTTCGGGTGTGTCCATGGATAGAAACGCGCTGTTGCTTACCGAAAAAATGGTTCAGGTAAGAATAAACGCGCTGGGCCCAGGTGTCCACCAGGCGGTCGCCCTCCTGGGCGGCGGCAGACCGCGTGCCTATTGCACCATTTTGTTCAGGCGCTCGGCGTCCAGCGGCTGCTGGCCGTTCTCCACGCGCTGGCCCAGTTCTTCCAGAGCCTGGCACAGCGTGTGGATGCGGGCGTCCTGACGGGCGGTGTGATCGATCAACTCTTGCAGCACCTTGGCCACCGGGTCCTCGGCGGCGCGGCAAACGGCGTAGGCTTCAAAACCGGGCGCCTCGGGCGCATCGCGGTCCGGGCGGCCCTGGCGCAGCAGGTCCTGCAGGGGCGCCGCGTCCCAGCCGGGGCTCTGGCAAGGCGTTGCGGGGACGCCGGGAATCTGCGCCGCCGGCTCCTGCGGACCGGACTCTTCCTTGACGATGAGCCGGGCCGGGTTGCCCACGACCGTGGCGCCGGCCGGCACGGGCTTGACCACCACGGCATTGGAGCCGATGCGCGCCCCGGCCCCCACGGTGAAGCCGCCCAGGACCTGGGCGCCCGCGCCCACCACCACGCCGTTTTCCAGGGTGGGGTGGCGTTTTTCACCCTTGTACAGCCGCGTCCCGCCCAGGGTGACGCCCTGGTAGATGGTGCAGTCGTCGCCGATCTCGGCGGTTTCGCCCACCACCACGCCAAAGCCGTGGTCGATGAAGACGCGCCGGCCGATGCGCGCTCCGGGATGGATCTCTATGCCTGTCAGCATGCGGGCCAGGTGCGAGCAGAAACGCGCCAGCCAGAACCAGTTCCTGTTCCATAGACGATGGGACAGGCGATGGATCAGGATGGCGTGCAGGCCGGGGTAGCAGGTCAGCACTTCCAGGGAGCTGCGGGCGGCCGGATCGCGCTGCAGGATGCAGGCTATGTCTTCGCGTAACTGTTTGAGCATATAAGCTTATTTTGGCACGCTTTGCCCGTCGTCGGGAGAGGGCTGCCCAGGCACGGGGAAGCCCGCCGCGCGGGCGGTCTTGATCATGGCCGTGCACAGTCCGCGCAGCATGTCCACCTCGTCCACCGTCAACTGATTGCGCGCGAACAGATGGCGCATGCGCGGCACCAGTTTCTTGGGATGACGCGGATCCAGGAACTTGACGCTTTCAATGGCCTGCTCCCAGTGCGCCATCAGGGCCTGCACCTTGTCCTGCGTGGCCAGCTCCTTGCCCGGGTCGGCCTTGCCCTCGGTATGCGGGATCAGGTCGGCGCCTTGCGCGGCGATCAGCGCGTAGCGCAGCTCCCAGGCTGCCAGTTGCAGGGCCTGGGCCACGTTCAGCGAGCTGTATTCGGGGTTGGCCGGGATGTGGCAGACGTACTGGCACTGGGCGATGTGTTCGTTGGCTAATCCCACGCGCTCGGTGCCCAGCACGATGGCCACGGCGCCCGAGTGGCTGCGCAGGTGGTCGCGGCTCAGTTCGGCGGTCCGACGGATGTCCGCCGGCGGCGGGCCCAGGTAGCGCGGCCGGGCGGTCAGGGCGAATGCCAGGGTGACCGGCTCCAGGGCCTGGGCAAGGGTGGGGACGATGAGGGCCGAGGCCAGCACGTCGGTGGCGCCGCTGGCCAGCGAAATGGCCTGGGGATCCTGTAGCACGCCGGGGTCTTGCGGATCGACCAGGCACAGGTCGCCGAAGCCCATGGTTTTGATCGCGCGCGCGGCCGCGCCCACGTTTCCAGGATGGCTGGGTTGCACCATAATGAAGCGAACCCGGTCAAAATTATCGTTAAATGCCGATGCTTGCGTCTGAGTCATTTAAAATAGCTGGTTTGAAGCAACGCTTCCTGTGTCTGCCAAAGCGGTCTCGTCCTGCGTCAGGGCGAACGAGGCAGGCTCAATCATTGTTAAAAATACGGAATTTCCATGCACCCGATGCTCAATACCGCCATCAAGGCGGCTCGCCGTGCCGGCACCATTATCAATCGCGCCAGTCTTGACCTGGAACACCTGTCGATTGCGCGTAAAGGCCCCAAGGATTATGTCACGGAAGTGGATCGCGCTGCAGAGGAAGCCATCATCGAAGTCCTGAGCGAAGCCTACCCGGACCACGGCTTCATCGGCGAGGAATCGGGCGTGCGCCCGCCCCTGGAGCCGCGCGGCGATGGCGAACCCGAATACCAATGGGTCATCGATCCGCTGGACGGCACCACCAATTTCATCCACGGCTTCCCGGCCTATGCGATCTCCATCGCGCTGCTGCACCGGGGCCAGACCGTCCACGCGGTCATTTTCGACACCAACCGCAACGAGATCTTCTCGGCCAGCCGGGGCGGCGGCGCCTTCCTGAATGACCGCCGCGTGCGGGTGTCGGGCCTGACCCGCTACCACGATGCGCTGATCGGCGCGCACGTGCCCGATTCGGGCGCCGGCGTGAAGAGCACGTCGCCCTTCGCCGACATGCTGGGCGAATGCGCCGCCGTACGTCGCGTGGGCGCAACGGTGCTGGACCTGGCCTACGTGGCCTGCGGCCGTCTGGACGGCTTCTGCGCCGTCAACCTCAAGCCCTGGGACCTGGCGGCCGGTTCGCTGCTGGTGACCGAGGCGGGCGGCCTGGTCGCCGACTTCGACGGCGAGCAGACCTGGAAGGAAACCGGCAATGTGCTGGCGGCCACCCCGAAGATCTTCACCCAGATGCTGGCGCACATGCAGGACTAGAATCCAGTACGCATACCCCGGCCTGCCGGGGTGTTTTTTGCCATCGGTCCGCCCAGGACAGAAAGCGCCCCCTCCCGGGGCCGCAAGCGGGCTATGGCTTGTGCAGCGCGGGGCATTTTTTATGAAGGCGACAAGGAGCTGACATGGAATGGTTGATGGACCCGACGGCCTGGGTAGGGCTGTTGACGCTGGTGGTCCTGGAAATCGTCCTGGGCATAGACAATCTGGTATTTATCGCCATCCTGGTGGACAAGCTGCCGCCGGAACTGCGCGACCGCGCGCGCATCGTGGGGCTGTCGCTGGCGCTGATCATGCGCCTGGCCTTGCTCACCCTCATGTCGCATCTGGTGCAGCTGACCGATCCTCTGATATCCCTGGGCGAGCTGGACTTCTCCGGGCGGGACCTGATCCTGATCGTGGGCGGTTTCTTCCTGCTGTTCAAAGGCACGCTGGAGCTGCACGAGCGCATCGACAACCGCGGCGCGCACGCCTCGGGGTCGCGCATGTACGCCAGCTTCTGGGTCATCGTGGCCCAGATCGTGGTACTGGATGCGGTGTTCTCCATCGATGCGGTCATCACCGCCGTGGGCATGGTCGAACACCTGCCCATCATGATGGCGGCGGTGGTCATCGCCATCGGCATCATGCTGGTGGCCTCCAAGCCTCTGACCGTCTTCATCAACAGCCGGCCCTCGGTGGTCATCCTGTGCCTGGGCTTTCTGCTGATGATCGGTTTCTCGCTGCTGGTCGAAGGCTTCGGCGTGCATGTGCCCAAGGGCTATCTGTACGCCGCCATTTCCTTCTCCATCCTGATCGAGGTGTTCAACCAGCTGGCGCGCCGCAAGATGCGGCTGGCCGAAGCCCGGCGTCCCATGCGCGAGCGCACGGCCGAGGCGGTGCTGCGCATGCTGGGCAAACGGCCGGTGTCCGAACTGGTCGCGGCCGGCCCGGACCAGCCCGCCAGTGGTGCGCAGCTGGTGTTCGGCGACGAGGAGCGCAACATGGTCAGCGGCGTGCTGACGCTGTCCGAGCGCAATGTGCAGTCGGTCATGACGCCGCGCAATGACATTACCTGGATCAATCTGCAGGACGATCCCGAGCTCCTGCGCGAGAAGATCACCCAGGAAGCGCACAGCATGCTGCCAGTCTGCCGCGGCTCGCTCGATGACGTGGTCGGCATAGGGCGTTCCAAGGAAATGCTGGCCGATCTGCTGGTTCATGGCCATATCCGCGTGGACCAGCTGCGGCAGCCCATCTTCGTGTACGAATCCATCGGCATCCTGCAGTTGATGGAGACGATCAAGCAGACCCGCGGCCAGCTCGTGCTGGTGACGGACGAGTTCGGCGCGATCGAAGGCCTGGTCACGCCGCTGGACATCTTCGAGGCCATCGCCGGAGACTTCCCCGACGAAGATGAATCCCCGGATATCGTCGAGGAATCCCCGGATCACTGGCTGCTGGACGGCTCCACCGACCTGCATCACCTCGAGCAGCTTCTGGGCGTGGAGGGCCTGGTGGACGAGGACGAGGAGTACTCCACCCTGGCCGGTTATCTGCTGGAGCGCTTCGGCCACCTTCCCGAGGCGGGCGACAGCTGCGAGCTCGTGCAGGGCGGCATGCTGTACCGCTTCACCGTGGACCAGCTCGAAGGCCGTCGCATCGCTTCTGTTCGCCTGGAACGTCAGTCGGCCGATCCCGACATGATCGCCGACGAGTCCACTGTTTAAGTTTTTTCACTTCACTTCACGAAACATGACGGAAAACACTCTGTATCTGCTGAAGGCCCTGCTGCTGGGCATCATTGAAGGTTTCACGGAGTTCATCCCGGTTTCCAGCACGGCGCACTTGCTGATCCTGGGAAGCTGGATCGACTTTTCCTCCGGGGACGACAAGGTTTTTGAAGTGGTCATCCAGTTCGGCTCCATTCTGGCCGTGATCTGGATTTTCCGGGCCCGCCTCATCCAGTTGATCGGCGGCACCTTGCGCGGCGAGCGCAAGGAGGTGATGTTCACCCGCAATCTTCTGATCGCCTTCCTGCCCGCGGCCGTGATCGGCGCCTTGACCATCAAGTACGTCAAGGCTCTGTTCCACCATCCCATCGTGTTCGTCTTCACCCTGGTGCTGGGGGGGCTGCTCATGCTGTGGGTGGAGCGCAAGCCCGAGTACGCCAAGAATGCTCCTGCGCTTGCCGAAGGGGAGACGGCCACCTCGCAGCGCGCCACGGCTTTCGCCCTGGAGGAGATCACCTGGAAGCAGGCGCTGGTGGTCGGGTTCGCCCAATGCGTGGCCATGGTTCCCGGCACGTCCCGTTCGGGAGCGACGATCATCGGCGGCATGCTGGCCGGCATCCAGCGCAAGACCGCCACGGAGTTTTCTTTCTTCCTGGCCATGCCTACGATGCTGGCGGCTACTGTCTACGATCTTTATCGCAATGGCGCGGCCTTGAGCGCCGACCAGACCTCGGCCATTGTGGTGGGGTTCGTGGCGGCGTTCATCAGCGCCCTGGTTCTGGTCAAGGCCGTGCTGCGTTTCGTGTCCAGCCGCACCTACCGGCCTTTTGCCTGGTATCGGATCGCCCTGGGCCTGGTGGTCCTGGTCTGGTTGATGGCGCGATAAGAACGCAGCGCCGTCAGACTTCCCCATCCTGGCTGCGGATGGGGAATTTTTTTACCTGAAAAGATAACTTAAAATATCTTTTTAGTAATTTTGATAACGATAATAATCTTTTTGACATCGACTAAGCGTTTTGATAACTTACGTTATCTATTCGGCCAAAAAGATAATCGAAATGAGCGTAATTCAGGATTTGATACGCCTGCGCAAGGCGCACGGGCTGACCCAGGCTGAACTGGCGCGGCTGGCGGGCCTGTCTCGCATGACTGTCAGCAAGATAGAGCGCGGCCAAGTGGATCCGCAGTTGTCCACGCTGCAGGAACTGGCCCGCGTGCTGGGGGCGCAGTATCTGGTCGTGCCGACCGGACTACGCAAGGAACTGGAGGCGTTTCTGGCATCGGGAGGCCGCTACCTGGGGCAGGATGCGGGCGCCGCGGCGCCCTTGTCGCTGGCGGACAGCCTGCGGGAAAGGTCATGAGCACGTCCATCAAATACCTGCGCATGTTCATGCACCTGCCGGACCGCAGCCGTCGCGCCATCGGCTATCTGTCACAGTACGGGGATATCCTGCGGGTATCCTTCGACGAGGACTACATTTCCGATCCATTGCGTCCGGTGTTGTCGCTGACTTATGTGGGCCAGGACGAGGCCGCGACCCAGGCCATCCTGAGCGCGGCGCGCGATGCTCGACTGGTGCGCGCCGACGGGCGCTGGCCCAGCTATTTCGCCAATCTCCTCCCGGAAGGCCACAACCGCGAACGTCTTGCGCGCGAGCGCCATTGCGCGGCCGATGACGAGTTCGAGCTGCTTGCGGCGGCGGGCCACGACTTGATGGGCGCCCTGGAAGTGGAGCCGGTGCCCGCCCGAGAAGGTATACCGGATGCCGTGCGTCTGTGGCACACCGCCCTGGGGCTGGATGTGCTGGAGCCGGGCTTCGTGGAGGACCCGGTGGAGGACGCCGCCGCCTTGCCCGGCGTCGTCACCAAGTTCTCGGCGGTCTATGACGGACGGCGCTATGTGGTGCGCCGGCAGGGGCGGGCGGGATCCACCATCCTGAAGCTGCCCACGTCCCGGCATCCGGATCTGGTGGACAACGAGTATTCCGGCTATGTGCTGTGCCGGGCTCTGGGGCTGGAGTGCGCGCAGGCCGGCATCATCACGCGGGCGCAGGCGGAGCTGCCCGAAGCCGTGCCTTTCGAGCGCATCCTGGCCGTGCCGCGTTTCGACCGGGGGCCGGACGGCCTGCGCGTGCATATGGAGGAGTTCGCGCAGGTGCTGGGTTTCTCGCCGCGCCACAAGTATGGCCGGGGCATGGGGGACTATGCGGACATGTTGCGCGTGATCGACGCCGTCTCCAGCCGCCGGGCGGCGGATCTGCGTGAATTCATCCTGCGCTTCGTGGCCTTCATCCTGCTGGGCAATACCGATGCCCACCTGAAGAACTGGGCGCTGGTCTATCCCGATGCACGGCATCCGCAGCTGGCTCCCTTGTACGATCCCGTCTGCGTGACGGCGTTCTTCGAGTCCGTGGGGGCGCAGGATTACGGCGTCAACCGCCGCATAGACCGGGAACTGCGTGAATTCGGCTGGAATGATCTGGATGGCTTGATCCGCCAGGCGGGCCTGATGCGTGCTCCACATTACCTGCGCCTGGCTCGTGATCTGGTACGCCAGGCCCAGGCGCAATGGCCAGCCTTGCTGAAGGACGCGCCGCCCTCCATGCAGCGATCGGTCTCGGAACGCCTGCAGGGCGGGCTGGCGCTGACGCGCTAAGAGGCCTCTCATGATCTTTGCAAGTCGGCGGGCGTCCTGCAAAGATCGTGACAGGCTTCACGTCCGGTGTGGCTCCTGGGGGTTCAATGTCTGGCACTGTTCGGGCCGGCCCCATTGGCGCAGGCACAGCTCCGCGCCCTGGATGCTGATGTAGCCCCCGCGCGCCGGGCCATCGTGGTCGCTGTCCCAATCGGGCAGGACCCAGCGGCGAGCTTCGGGCTGGCCGGGAATGGCGTGGCTGGCCGGACGATGCGTGTGGCCATGCACCAGCGCCTGCAGCGGCTGGGCTGCGCAGGCCTGCTCGATGGCGGACTGCGTGACATCCATGATCTGCATGTTCTTGTATAGCTGGCCGCGCCGGCTGCGCGCACGGGCGGCGTCGGCGATGTGCTGGCGCAGGCCCAGCGGGCAGGCCAGGTAGAGCGATTGCAGCCAGGGTTTGCGCACCCAGCGGCGAAAGCGCTGATAGGCGGCGTCGTCCAGGCAGTATTCGTCGCCGTGCGACATCAGCACCAGGCCGGCGGACGTATCCAGCAGAACCTGATCGGGCAACAGGCTGGCGTGCACGTGGCGGGCGTAGGCTGGGCCCAGCAGGAAGTCCCGGTTGCCGCGCATCAGGAACAGGCGGCGGCGGGCGCCGTAGGCCTGCAGGGCCGCGCTGACACGGGAGAGCCAGGGAGCGGGGCGGGCAATCTGGTCGTCGCCTATCCAGGCGTTGAAGATGTCGCCGCCCAGAATCAAGGCGTCGGCCTGGGCCTTGGCCTTGTCCAGGAATCGCAGGAAGTCCTGGATGGTCGCCGGATTGTCCGGACCCAGGTGCAGGTCGGCGGCAATCCAGACGACGCCGGGCAGGGTCTGCTTACTCGGCAACCGTGGCTTTTTCGATGACGACGTCTTCAACAGGCACGTCCTGGTGGAAGCCTTTGTTGCCGGTGCGCACGGTTTTGATCTTGTCCACGACCTCGGTGCCTTCGACCACTTGGCCGAACACGGCGTAGCCCCAGCCGTTGGAGGTGGGGGCGGTGAAGTTCAGGAAGTCGTTGTCGGCCACGTTGATGAAGAATTGGGCGGTGGCGGAATGAGGATCGGAAGTACGGGCCATGGCGATGGTGTACTTGTTGTTCTTCAGGCCGTTGTCGGCTTCGTTCTTGACGGGGGCTTCCGTGGGTTTTTGCTTCATGCCGGCTTCGAAGCCGCCGCCCTGGATCATGAAGTTGTTGATCACGCGGTGAAACACGGTGCCGTCGTAGAAGCCGCTGTTCACGTAGTTCAGGAAGTTGGCGACCGTGTTGGGAGCCTTTTCGGCGTTCAGTTCGATAACGATGTCGCCTTGGTTCGTCTGCAGTTTGACGCGCGGGGAGGTGCTCATGGATTTACCTTGGGAAGGGGTTGAAGAATCTGCCGCGGCAGGCGTGCTGGCCATGGCGGACATGGCCAGACAGGCGGCAATACCGAGAGTGCGCAAGCCGCGGGCTTGCGCACACCATTGAAAAGCGGTTGCAAACATATGAAAGCGGGCGTTCCCGTCGAGTGAAAACCCTATTGTTGCAGAATTCGGCCCGTTTGTTGCGCGCGCTGCGCAGCCTTCTGCACGCCTTCGGATGCCGCCTTGCGGTAGGCGTCATTGGCCAGCATCAGCTGCACTTCGCCCATGTTGTTGCGCGCCAGCGCATAGGACGGATCGGCGGTCAGGGCCATCTTCAGGGCTTCCAGCGCCATGTCCAGCTTGTCCTGGGCGATGTATTCGGCCGCCAGGTTGTTCCAGGGCTCGGGCAGCTCCGGATAATAGGTCGTCATGTCCTGGTAGATGCGGATGGCCTCGTTGTGCCGGCCGGCGGCCGACAGGGCGCGGGCCTTGAGGAACAGCAACTGCACGTCCGTGCCCGTCTCGCCATTGCTTTCGCGCTGCTTGAGGCGGTTTTCGATGGCCTGGAGGGCGTCGTCATGGCGGCCCTGGGCGATCAGGCTGCTGATGCGCTTGCTGATCTCGCCGGCGCTCAGCGGCACCGAGGTGTCCACGCTGGGCGCGAGCACGTCCAGGGCGCGCGCCAGGCCTTTCCAGCCGCGTTCCTCTTCGCGGGGAGCCTCCAGCAGCGGGTCGTTGACGCGCGGCGCCGAGGAAGAGGACGCCGGTGCGACCTGGGCGGGGGGATGGGGCTGGGCCGTTGCGCCCTGGGTTCCGGCCACGAAGAGGGCCAGCGCGCAGGGGGCAAGAAACCGATTCCGTCGAGGTGTACTGAACACAGCGGGAGCGCCTATAAAATCTGGCTTGGAGACCAGGAAGGTTGGTTGATTGCTGCCTTTAACGAGGTCTGCTTGCTATACTTGTCGACCATCATTCTAACCTTGCCCATTGCCGGGCGGGAAATCCGGACTGCAGGCCAGGATCATGCCTCCTGGCGCAAAGCTCCGATTTTATGACGATTACAGCCCATGTTGCGCATTTATAACTCGCTGTCACGCTCCAAAGAGGTGTTCACTCCGGTCGAGCCGGGCCACGTACGCATGTATGTGTGCGGGATGACCGTGTATGACTTCTGTCACCTCGGGCATGCGCGCATGCTGGTCAGTTTCGACGTGGTGCAGCGCTGGCTGCGCGCCAGCGGCTACCAGGTCAGCTACGTGCGCAACATCACCGACATCGACGACAAGATCATCCGCCGCGCGGTCGAACGCAAGCAGCGCATGTCCGAAGTCACCGACTTCTACATCGCCGCCATGCACGCCGACGAGAAGGCGCTGGGCGTGCAGAGCCCGGATTCGGAGCCGCGCGCCACCCAGCACGTGCCCGACATGCTGGGCATCATCGCCAAGCTGGAAGCCAATGGCCTGGCCTACCGGTCGGAGGACGGCGACGTCAACTACGCCGTGCGCCAGTTTCCCGGCTACGGCAAGCTGTCGGGCCGCTCCCTGGACGACCTGCGCGCCGGCGAGCGCGTGGCGCTCAATTCCGCCAAGCGCGATCCGCTGGACTTCGTATTGTGGAAGTCCGCCAAGGAAGAGGAGCCGCCGGAGTCCAAGTGGGAATCGCCCTACGGGCTGGGCCGGCCGGGCTGGCACATCGAATGCTCGGCCATGAGCAAGGCCATCCTGGGCCTGCCGCTGGACATCCATGGCGGAGGCCCGGACCTGAAGTTCCCGCATCACGAAAACGAGATCGCCCAGACCGAAGGCGCCTTCGGAGGCCAGCTGGCCAACGTCTGGATGCATTGCGGGCCGCTGATGGTGGATTCGGAAAAGATGTCCAAGTCCCTGGGCAACTTCCGCCGCATCCGCGACACCATCGCGCCTGAAGGCCTGGATGAAGGGCAGAGCAGCTATGCCGCCAATCCGCGCGAAGCGGAAATGGTGCGTTTTTTCATCGTGCGCAACCATTACCGCAGCCTGCAGAACTATGCTCCGGACAACCTGCGCGACGCCCAGCATGCGCTGGATCGCCTCTACCAGACTTTGCAGAACGTGCCGGCCGCCCCGGTGCAGATAGACTGGGCCCAGGGGCCGGCGCAGGCCTTCGCCCAGGCCATGGACGACGATTTCAACACGGCCGGAGCCGTGGCCGTGCTCTTCGAGCTGGCCGGGCAGGCCAACCGCGACAAGGACCCTCAGGCCAGCGGCCTGATGCGCGCCCTGGGCGGGGTGCTGGGGCTGCTGCAGGTCGATCCCGTCCTGTACTGGCAGTCGCCGTCGCGCTATCTGGGCGGCGCCGCCTCCAGCCTGGACAACGAGGCCATCGACGCTCTGGTGGCCGAGCGCGCGCAGGCCAAGAAGGACCGCGACTTCGCCCGCGCGGACGCGATCCGCGTCCAGCTCAAGGAGCAAGGCGTCGAACTCGAGGACCGGCCCGGCGGAGCGACGCAATGGCGCAGGGCATAGCCGGTTCCCTGGCCGGCTCCCAGGTGCGTCTGGTGGGCAAGCCGGATTATTGGGACGAGGCCTGCGCACAGCTCATGAAGCGCGACCGCATCCTGCGCAAGCTGATCCCCCAGCATGGGGAGCACTGGCTGCAGCACAAGGCGCCGGCCTTCATGACGCTGGCCCGCTCCATCGTCGGCCAGCAGGTTGCCCTGCGCACGGCCGACCAGCTCTGGCAGCGCCTGCTCGAGCGCTGCGGACAGCCGCTGTCGCCGGCCGCGCTGCTGGCGCTGGATCCGCAGGATCTGCGCGGCCTGGGACTGCCCAAGCGCAAGGTGGAATACATCCACGATTTGGCCTCGCACTTCGATGCCCGTAAAATCGATCCCCAAGCCTGGCAGTCCATGCCGGACGAAGCCGTGGTCGCGGACCTGTGCGCCATTCGAGGCGTGGGCCGCTGGACCGCCGAAATGTTTCTGATTTTCAACTTGCACAGGCCCAACGTCCTGCCCCTGGACGATGCCGGCCTGCTCAAGGCAATTTCCCAGCACTATTTCAGTGGCGAGCCGGTTTCCCGGTTCGAAGCGCGTGAAGTAGCCCAGGCCTGGGCGCCGTGGTGCACGGTGGCCACCTGGCATCTGTGGCGCAGCCTGAACACGGTTGCTGTACGATATTAAATTAGGCCCAAACCTTAAGACCCGACAATGCGAAATACATTCCTGGAATTTGAGCAGCCTCTGGCCGAGCTCGAAGGCAAGATCGAAGAGCTCCGCTACGTGCAGTCTGATTCCGCCGTGGATATTTCAGAAGAGCTGAGCCGTCTGCAGCAGAAGAGCCAGACCTTGGCCAAGAATATCTACGCCAAGCTCACTCCCTGGCAGACGGCGCTCGTGGCCCGCCACCCCCAGCGTCCCTACACGCTGGACTACGTGCGCGAGATCTTCTCCGACTTTCACGAGCTGCACGGCGATCGCATGTATGCGGACGACCTGGCCATCGTGGGCGGCCTGGCGCGTTTCAACGGCACGCCCTGCATGGTCATCGGTCATCAGAAGGGCCGCGACACCAAGGAGCGCGCGCGCCGCAACTTCGGCATGCCGCGTCCCGAAGGCTATCGCAAGGCCCTGCGCCTGATGCGCCTGGCCGAGAAGTTCGGCATTCCGGTGTTCACCTTCGTGGATACGCCCGGCGCCTATCCGGGAATCGGCGCGGAAGAGCGCGGCCAGTCCGAAGCCATCGGCCACAATCTGTATGCCATGGCCAAGCTGCGCGTGCCCATCATCTCGACCATCATCGGCGAAGGCGGTTCGGGCGGCGCCCTGGCCATTGCCGTGGGCGACGTCGTGTCCATGCTGCAGTATTCCACCTACGCCGTGATCTCTCCCGAAGGCTGCGCGTCCATCCTCTGGCGCAGCGCCGACAAGGCTCCCGTTGCCGCCGAGGCCCTGGCCATCACCGCGCCGCGCCTCAAGGAGCTGGGCCTGGTGGACCGCGTGATCAACGAGCCCATTGGCGGCGCTCATCGCGATCCCACCATGATGGCGCGCCAGCTGGGCCGAGCCCTTGCCGACGCCTTGCGCCAGGTCTCGGGCATGTCCACCGAGCAATTGCTGGATCAGCGCATGGAGCGCCTGCTGGCGTATGGCCGTTTCCAGGAAGTCCGCGCCTGATCATGCGAGCGCCGGGCTGGCGGGCTTCGAGCCCTCGCCCGCGCTGCTGGATGCCCTGACGCTGCATCTGCCCTTCAAGCCCGGGCACCGTCTTGGCCTGGGCTTGAGCGGCGGCGCCGACTCCGCCATGCTGGCGGTGCATGCCCACCTCTGGGCCAGCCGCCGCCGCATCGAACTTCATTTTTTCCATGTTCACCACGGCCTGCAGGCCGCCGCGGACCAGTGGCAGGCCCGCGTGCACGACCTTGCGCGGCGCTTGCGGCGCCCCTGCCACAGCCTGCGCGTCCAGGTCCGGGCGGACCGGCTGAGCGCCGACGGCATGGAGTCCGCCGCCCGTGACGCCCGCTATCGCGCCCTGGCCGAGCTGGCCGGCTTCGCGGGGGTGGGCGACATTCTGCTGGCGCATCACCAGGACGACCAGGCTGAAACGGTCCTGCTGCGCCTTTTGCGCGGCGCCGGCCCTGTCGGCCTGGGCGCCATGGCGCCCAGCAGCCGGCGCGACGGCATCGTTTACTGGCGGCCCTGGCTGGAGCAGCCGCGCGCGCGCATCCTGCAGGCCAGCGACTGCTTCACCGCGGCCTGCGGCTGGCAGGCCGTACAGGATCCCACCAACCTGAATCCCGACTACACCCGCGGCGCCCTGCGCGAACTGCTGACGCCGGTGCTCGACGCCCGCTGGCCGGGCTGGCAATCCGTGCTGCAGCGCCAGGCCCGGCTGAGCCGGGAAACCCGCGATGTCCTGGACAGCGTGGCCCGGCAGGATCTGCAGTCGCTGGACCTGGACGAGACGGGACGCAGTTTCAGCCTGGCTTCCTGGCGCTTGCTGGAGCCGGCCCGCCAGGCCCTGGTCATCCGCCGCTGGCTGCATGAGCAGGGGGCCGGCATGCCTACCGAGGCGCGCCTGGCTGAATTGATGCGCCAGTTGCGCAGCGTCCACGCGCTGGGCCACGACCGGCAGCTGAAAGTCAAGCACGGACCCTGGCTGATCCGCTGCGTGCGCGGCCGGGTGCTGCTGGAGCCCGCCGGGACGGATTGAGCCCGCGCCGCGCGGCTCATCAGCTTGCGCAGCGTGGGGGTATTTTTGCCGCCGGGCCGCCCCAAGGCAAAAAGTGCCCCCTTGGGGGGCAGCAAGCAGGCTATCAGCCTGCGCGGCGTGGGGGTATTTCCCTTCGGAGCTTGATTTTTTTTTCGACAGACCACCTCTAGCCCAAACGCAATAGCAGAAAGTCGTTAAAATAGATCGTTTTTGTGTCTATTCCAGACATTAGCCCTTTGATGCAGAGTAAAAGATGTCCCTGATCGTACATAAATATGGCGGCACGTCGATGGGCTCGATCGAGCGCATCCAGAATGTGGCGCGCCGGGTTGCCAAGTGGCATGCGGCCGGCCACCAGGTGGTGGTGGTTCCCTCGGCCATGTCCGGCGAAACCAACCGTCTGCTCGGTCTGGCCAAGGAGCTCAGCCCCCAGCCCGATCCCCGCGAACTCGACATGCTGGCCGCCACCGGCGAGCAGGCCAGCAGCGCGCTGCTGGCCATGGCGCTGGCCGCCCAGGGCGTCCCCGCCCGCAGCTATGCCGGCTGGCAGGTGCCCGTGCTGACCGACAGCGCTTATACGCGCGCGCGCATCCGCTCCATTGACGACACCCGCATCCGCCAGGACCTGGACGCCGGCCGCGTGGTCATCGTCACCGGCTTCCAGGGCGTGGACGAAGAGGGCAACATCACCACCCTGGGCCGCGGCGGCTCCGACACTTCGGCCGTGGCCGTGGCGGCGGCCATGAAGGCGTCCGAATGCCTGATCTACACCGACGTGGACGGCGTCTACACGACCGACCCGCGCGTGGTTCCCGAAGCCCGCCGCATGAAAGTGGTGTCCTTCGAGGAAATGCTGGAAATGGCCTCCCTGGGCTCCAAGGTGCTGCAGATCCGTTCCGTGGAGTTCGCCGGCAAGTACCAGGTTCCCGTTCGAGTGCTGTCCTCGCTGACAGACCCCCTGATTCCGCTCGAAGAAGAAATGTCTTCGGGCACGCTGATTACTTTCGAGGAAGATCAAAAAATGGAAGCTGCCGTTGTTTCGGGCATCGCCTTCAGCCGTGATGAAGCCAAGTTCACCCTGCGCGCCGTACCCGACACTCCCGGCGTAGCCTACTCCATCCTGGGCCCCATCGCCGCGGCCAACATCGAAGTGGACATGATCCTGCAGAACCTGTCGGTGCAGGGCACCACGGACTTCTCCTTCACGGTCAGCCGCAACGACGCGCTGCGCACCCGCGACCTGCTGACCCAGCAGATCGGTCCCGCCGTGGGCGCCGGCGAAATCGTCTTTGACGACGCCGTGTGCAAGGTTTCCATCGTGGGCATCGGCATGCGCAACCACGCCGGCGTCGCCAGCTCCATGTTCCGCGCCTTGTCCCAGGAAGGCATCAACATCCAGATGATCAGCACCAGCGAGATCAAGACCTCGGTCATCATCGCCGACAAATACATGGAACTGGCCGTGCGCGCGCTGCACAAGACCTTCGAGCTGGATCAGGAAAAATAATTCAAACTGCTATTTGCATTGGTTTTTTTAAAATGCTATAGTATCGTCTTTCCTAGAGCTGGAGACGTGGCCGAGAGGTTGAAGGTACTCCCCTGCTAAGGGAGCATACGGCTTATACCCGTATCGAGGGTTCGAATCCCTCCGTCTCCGCCAGCTTGGTCTTTAAGGCCGCACAAAAACCCGCTAACTCGTTTAGCGGGTTTTTTGTTTTGCGCGCCTTGCGCAATCATCGTTAACCAGTGTTGTTTATTGGAGCAGAGACAAGCAATGAAAAGCGCGGCTCTGTTTACAATTGGATGATCATGTTCCCTGTCGTTCAAGAATGCGGCCTTATCTTCCAGAGCGAGCGATGATCAGAAAAATACTGTGCATTTGCGGTTTTGCCTTTTTCAGCCTTCCCCTGATGGCGGCTTCGCCCCAGGCCGAGCTGGATGGCAAGGTGGTGGCGCGCTACGTCCAGAGCCTGGATGACATGCTGCCCCTGCTGCAGACGGTGGATCGCGGCGAACAGTTCTGGGGGGACAGCGCGCCCGATGGCGTGCCCGAGGCGCTGTACGTGGGACATATAGACCGCGGCTCGGAGCTTTACCTGCAACTGAACCGCCTGGCCCAGAAGCACGGCTTCGCCAGCGTGGACCAATGGGCGCGGGTAGGCGACCGCATCCTGCTCACGCGCCTGTACATCCAGGAGCGCGAGGAACTGGACAAGCTCTACGACCACCTGGACGAGCTCGAGCAGAGCCTGCTGGACAATGCGCGCCAATATTCAACGGCGGAGCTGGAGCAGGTCATGCGCACATTCCAGGACAGCAAGAACCACATCCTGATGGTGGTGTCCACGCGCGCGGACGTGCCGCTGGTGCAGCCGCATCTGGCGGAACTCAATACGGCGCTGTCTTCCATCGAATAAGGCCGCCGGGCCGGGCTTTCGGCGGGGCGTTGGGCATTTGCCGGCTTCAAGGCTCTTTCTGGAAATGTGTTCAAAAAGAGCCTGTTGACATGTTTTGACGCTTTTTTCTCTTACCTCAAATGCTGGATCGTGGATAATTGCCCACTGTTTCAAAACATGTGGAAGAGAAAGCGTCATGCGTTATATCTTGATTGTGGTGGGAGCCGCCGTGCTGGCCTACCTGATCGCGAAAGGCGTGCGCCAGGTCCTGGTGGAACGCCGCCAGGCCAGGGGTCCCGCTCAATTGCCTCATGACGGAGGCCGCGATGAGCACCAATAAGAACCCTTTTGCCGCCAAGGCCGACGGCACGGCGGGCGCGGTCGCCTCGCGCTCCAAAGGGCTCTGGTTTCTGGCGGCCGTGGTCGTTCTCTTCCTGATTCTGCTGGTCGCCTCGATGGGCTCCTTCCTGCAGGTGGACCAGGGCGAGCGCGGCGTGGTGCTGCGCAACGGCAAGCTGGTGCGGGTGGCCAACCCGGGCCTGGATTTCAAGGTGCCGTTCTTCGATACCGTGCGCAAGATCTCGGTGCGCGACCATACGGTGCGCATGCAACTGGAAGCCTACAGTTTCGATCAGCAGTCAGCGTCCATGGTCGCCTCCGTGACCTACCGGGTGCCGGAAGACGACGTGGCCCAGTTGTATTCCGAATATGGCTCGCTGGAAGCACTGGAGGCGCGCCTGCTGGAGCGCAAGGCGCTGGACGTGATCAAGAATGTGTTCGGCAAGTACACGGCGGCGCAGTCCATCCAGAACCGTGAGAAGCTGGGCGGCGACATCAACGACGCCATGCGGCTGTCCCTGGAAAATGCGCCCTTGCAGATGATGGGGGTGCAGGTCGAGGAGGTGTCGTTCTCGCAAGCCTACGAGCAGTCCATCGAGAACCGCATGCTGGCCCAGGTGCAGATCGAGACCACGCGCCAGCAGAAGGAGACGGCGTCCATCCAGGCCGAGATCAAGGTGGTGCAGGCCGAAGCCGAGGCTCGCGCCCAGCGCGAGCGCTACATGGCGGAGGCCGAAGGCATCAAGCTGCGCGGCGAAGCCGAGGCCGAAGCCATTCGCGCCAAGGCGCAGGCGCTGGCCCAGAACACCAACCTGGTCAATCTCAATGCCGTGGAGAAGTGGGACGGCAAGCTGCCCGAAAGCCTGGTTCCCGGTTCGGCGCTGCCATTCATCGGTCTGCGTTGAGCGCTGCGGTTTTTCTGCTTGAACCTGCCCCACAGCCGTCCTGCTGGGACGGCTGTGGGGCAGTTGCGTAGTTCAGCGTTCAAGCCTGCGATCGGCGTAGGAAATCGCCGGGGGCCGCTGCGCGGCGGTGAAGTCCCCGGACTTTTTTTCGCGCGGCTCCACCTTGAAGCTGCTGACCGTATCGACCAGCATGCCGGCCTGTTCGCTGAGGCTGTGTGAGGCGGTCGCGGACTCTTCCACCAGGGCGGCGTTCTGCTGCGTCGCATCGCTCAGTTGCAGCACGGCCTCGTTGATCTGAGCCAGGCCGGTGGTCTGCTCCTTGGTCGCGGCGCTGATCTCGCTCATCAGTTCAGTGACGTGCTGCACCTCTTTGACGATGCCCTGCATGACTTCCCCGGCGGAGTCGACCAGCCTACTGCCCGTTTCCACTCTGACCACGCTGTCGTCGATCAAGCTCTTGATGTCCTTGGCCGCCGAGGCGCTTTTCTGCGCCAGGCTGCGCACTTCCCCGGCCACCACGGCAAAGCCGCGACCTTGCTCTCCGGCCCGGGCGGCTTCGACAGCCGCGTTCAAAGCCAGGATATTCGTTTGAAAGGCGATGCTGTCGATCACGCCTATGATGTCGACGATGCGCTTGGATGAAACGTTGATGCCGGCCATGGTCGCGACGACGTCGCTGACCACTTCACCGCCCCGGGAAGCCGAGACGCTGGCGCTCGCCGCGCGTTGCGCCGCCTGCTGGGCCGCGTCGGCATTGCTTTGCACCGTGCTGGCCAGCTCCTCCATGGCGGCGGCCGTTTCCGTCAGATTTGCCGCCTGTTCCTCGGTGCGCCGCGACAGGTCGGTGTTGCCGGCGGCAATCTGGGTGGCGCCGCTGGCGATGCTGTCGCTGCTGGCGAGCACGGAAGCCACCAGTTTGCGCAAGGATTGCTGCATGGTGTGCATGGCCAGCATCACGCTGCCCGGCGCCGCGGCCCCGGCGTCGATGCGGCCGGTCAGATCGCCCTGGGCGATCGCGTTGGCGATCGCGGCGACCTGGGCGGGCTCGCCTCCCAATTGACGCGTCAGGCTGCGCGTCAGCAGCCAGCCCAGCACCAGGGCCATCAGCACGCCCGCAATGGTCATGACGCTCAGGGTGGTGACGGTGTCGGTGTAGACATTGGCGATCTCGTTGGCGAACCGCTGTGCGTTCTGGCGTTTCATGAATACCATTTCGCGCACCAGATTCTCGGCGGCATCGCCCAGCAGCCGGGTCTGCTCCAGCGCGACCAGAGTGGACTGCCCAGGCTCGCCGGGCTGCTCCGTCTTCAGGGCCGCCACGACCTTGGCCAGCCCCGCTTCATAGGCATGCGTGGCCGAGCGAGCCCGGCTTATCATTTCCCGGCCGGCGGCGGTGACGAACAGATCGTCCAGCACGTCCAGCTCGGCCTTGACCTTGGCGATGCGTTCATCGAGTTTTTCAAGCTCCTTGTTCCGTTCCTGCACGGTGCGCACCAGCAGGGCCGAGCGTATGGAGCGCCCGGCAGCCACCAGCGTGGTCGAGGTCGTCGCGGCGTGGTCCAGTCCCGCAAGCTCGACATCGTGCATGGTGGCGGCCATGGTGTTGACATGGGCCGTCGCCCGGAACCCCACGGCGCCGATAATGGCGGCGATGGCGGCGACGATCAAAAAAGAACCGACTAGTTTGGTTCTGACGGTAAGGCCGGTAAGCCAGGTCATGTTTTTTCCTGTGTGCTCGAGGCAAAAGTTTTTCAGGGTTTTCCCTGATGGAAATTGTAGTGGTGTGGATGACCCGGCTAATAGTTGAATTGGCAAGCTTCAGGTAGGTATTTGCTGCAATTGGGCCTGGGGCGTTCCAGGCGTCACACCCTTGAGCGGCTGCGGTACACTTCAGGAAGCCGGGCAGGGGCCCGGCAGCGTTCTTCGATGTGCTTCAAGGGAGTCCATGCCTCATGAGTAGCGATCTCAGTCCACAGCCGCAACGGGACGGCACGGAACAACTGGTCAGCCTGCGCAACCTGACGCTGATCATCTATGCGCTGTACATACTGTCCATCTTCGGAGGCATCACCTCCGTGGTGGCCATCATCATGAATTACCTCAAGCGCGACGAGGTGCGCGGCACGTATCTGGAGTCCCACTTCACCTGGCAGATCAACACCTTCTGGATAGGCTTGGTCGGCGTGTGCGTCTCATTCCTGCTGATGTTGGTGGCCATCGGCTTCGTCACGATCTGGATCGTCGGCATCTGGATCGTCTATCGCCTGGTCAAGGGCCTGCTGGCCCTGAATGATGGCAAGCCCATTGCCTGATGTCGATCCGCATCAAAAACAAAGCCCGCTTCAAGCGGGCTTTGTTTTTCACAGGGAAAAGGCCTGGTAGACGGTCAGTCCCAGACCGCCCATCCACAGCAGGAGCGGCACGGGTTTCATCAGCAGCGCGGGCAGCAGGCGCGCAATGGCCGCGAGCAGGCGGGTGAACAGCCATGGCAGCGACGGCGACTTCTGGCTGTCTTTCATGTAGGCCATGCCCAGGGAAACCAGCAGGGGCTGGGACAGGTAGGCGGCATAGAACAGCATGCCCACCGCAAAGGCGATCCAGTAGTACAACATGTTCACACAATGGAAAGTGGAGGAGGATGGCGCATTATATCGGCCCGGAGGGACTATGATCCCAATTTCCGCCGGGCCTGTCGCCCGGCCGGCTCCAGAAAAACAGCGAGACAGGCATGCAGAACATTTATTCCATCGACGGCCTGGTGCCGGTCGTCCATCCCACGGCGTACGTGCATCCCACGGCGGTGCTGATCGGTGACGTGATCATCGGCGAAGGCGTGTATGTCGGACCGCTGGCCAGCCTGCGGGGCGATTTCGGTCGCATCATCATGAAGGCGGGTTCCAACATCCAGGACACCTGCGTCATCCACGGCACGCCCGAGCAGGACACGGTGGTGCACGAAGACGGCCATGTGGGCCACGGCGCCGTGCTGCATGGCTGCGTGATCGGGCGCAACGTGCTGGTGGGCATGAATGCGGTGGTCATGGACGGCGCGGACATCGGCGCGGACAGCATCATCGGCGCGATGGCCTTCGTCAAGAAAGGAATGGCCGTGCCGCCGCGCAGCCTGGTGGCCGGTTCGCCCGCCCGCGTGGTCAAGGAACTGGACCCGGCCGCCATAGCCGGCAAGCATTTCGGCACGCGCATGTACCAGCGCCTGGCGCAGCGTTCCCTGGCGAGCATGCAGCGTGTCCAGCCCCTGACCGAGGTGGAGCCGGACCGTCCGCGTCTGCGCGACGATCAGATCTATCCGCAGGACTGACAGCGCAGCAATAAAAATGCCCCCACGCTGCACAGGCTGATCGCCTGCTTGCTGCGTTCCAAGGGGGTGTTTTTTGCCTTGGGCGCTCCGGCGCTTGGGCGGCCCAAGGCAAAAAAAGCCCCGCCGCGTCACGGGGCAGGGCTTTCCGGGTGCGGCAGGGCCGGTTTACTTGCCGGCGGCGGCCAGGGCTTTCTTCCAGGCCTCGATGACGGTGTCGTACTCGGCGGCGGCCTTCAGCGGATCGACCGCGGCCACCTTGATCTGGTCCAGGTTGGGCAGCTTGGTCAGCTCGGCCACATTGATGTCGCTGCGGGTGGGGCGGCGGAAATTCTCCACCAGCTCGGCTTCCTGGACTTCCTTGGACAGCAGCACGTCCACCAGCTTGCGGGCGGCTTCCTGGCCGTTCTTGGGATTGCGGATCACGGCCACGGCCTCGGGGGCGATGAAGGTGCCGTCTTCGGGATAGACCAGTTCGATGCCTTTCTGGCCGCCGGCCACGTAGGAGTAGGCGGCGTATTCCATGGTCACGCCCAGCGGGTACTCGCCGTTGGCCACGCTCTTGTAGACCTGGCCCGAGCTCTTGGAGACGATCACGTTGGCGGCCAGTTTCTGCAGGCCTTCGTCGCCGTAGAGCTGGTAGATGCCGTAGACCTGGTCATAGGCGCTGCCCGAGGAGGCGGGATCGCCGATCATGATCTTGCCTTTCCATTGTTCGTCGAACAGGTCCTTCCAGGTCTTGGGAGCGGCCTGGCCTTTCAGCTGGCGCTCGTTGACCATGATCACCATGACGTGCGCATTGGAGCTCGTCCACAGATTGTCCTTGCCGTGGAACTGTTCGGGGATCTGCTTGGCTTCGGGCGATTCGTAGGGTTCGAAGTTCTGCTGGAAGGCGGCCATGGTACCGTAGGCCGCGCCCCAGACCACGTCGCCCAGCGGATTCTGCGCTTCGGCCTCGATGCGTTTCATCAGGGCGCCGGCGCCGGAGGTCACCTGCTGGATGGACAGATCGGAAGCCGTCTTGCGGGCGATCTCCAGGGCGGTGTCGATGGTCTGCACGTTGTTGGGGGTGTACATCACCACATTGGCGGCCTGGGCGGCGCCCGACAGGGCCAGGGCGCCGGCGCTCAGCGACAGGGCCAGACCGGTTTTCAGGAAACGTTGAGTCAGCATAGTGAGCCTTTGAAAGTTAGCGGCTGGAAAACAGATCCAGCTTGAGGAAACGGACTGCCAGGTAGATAGGCACCAGGATCACGACCATCAGGATGACGCCGTAGGCCGAGGCGCGGGCCAGGAACCCGGCGTCGATCTGGCGGAACATCTGGATGGGCATGGTCTCCATGCCGCCGTAGTACAGCACGATGGTGGCGGAGATCTCGGCCAGGGAGGTCACCCACATCAGGATGGCCGCGCCCAGGATGGCGGGCTTCATCAGGGGCAGCACCACCTTGAAGAAGCTGCGAAAGGGCGACACGCCCAGATTGATCGAAGCCTCCTCGATGGAGTCGGGGATGCTGTAGAGCGAGGCCGAGGCCGAACGGATGGAGAAGGGCACCTTGCGCACGAAATAGGCGCCGGCCATGATGACCCAGGTGCCGGTCAGCACCAGCATGCCGCTGTTGTAGGTCTGGATCAGGGCGATGCCCAGCACCGTGCCGGAAATGGCCAGGGGCAGCATCACCATGTAGTCCAGCGCCGTCACCATGAACAGGCGCTTCTTGACGATCAGGTAGCTGGCCACGGTGGCAAAGCAGGTGCCGGCCACGGTGGCGGTGCTGGCCAGCATCAGCGAGTTCAGGATGGGCTCGGGCGCGTAGCGCAGGGCCCGCTCCATATTGTCCAGCGTGAAGGTGCCGTACTGCATCACCGGACCGCTGGCCTTGGTGAAGGCGCCCAGGATCACGATGAAGGCGGGGATCAGCGAGAAAGTCACGAACAGCACGGCGCCCACGGTCAGCAGCACCGCGGACAGGCCTTGCGCACGCACCGGACGCGGGGCGCGGCCTTGCTGCATGTGGTAGGTCTTGCGTTCGACCACGCGCTTCTGGATGAACAGCACCGCGCCCACCAGCACCACCGAGACCACCGCCAGCACGCCCTGCATGGTGGGATTGCCGCTCATCTCGGACAGGAAGGTGGTGTAGGTCAGGGAGGAAAGCACGTCCACCTGTCCGCCCAGGATCATGGGGATGGAGAAATTGTCCACCGCCAGGGTGAAGACGATCATGGCGTTGACCAGCAGGGCGGGCATCAGGACCGGAAAGGTCACGCTGAGCGCGCGCTTGAGGCTGCTGGCGCCCAGGTTCACCGCGGCTTCTTCTATGGTGCCGTCCACGGCCTTCAGGGCGGCCAGCATGCCGATGTACACATAGGTGTAATCATTCAGGATCAGCACGTAGGACATGCCGAACCAGCCGTAGAAGCTGGGCAGGTCCACGCCTATGCTCTCCAGCGCCAGGCGCACCACGCCGTTGTTGCCCAGCAGCATCAGCCAGGCCTGGGAGACGACGATGTCGGGCAGCACGATGGTGGTCAGCGGCAGGATGGCGACGATGCCCTTGCCGGGGAAATCATAGCGCGCCACCACATAGGCCAGGGGCGCGCCCAGCAGCAGGGTGCCCACGGTGGAGATGGCGCCCAGCTTGACGGTGTTGAAGAAGGCCTCGACATAGCGCGGCTCCTCGAAGAAGGTACGGAAGCCGTGCAGGCTGGGCAGGCCGGTGACAGGGTCGGTCACGCTCTGGTAGAACAGGGAGGCCAGCGGCCACACGACCCAGAACAGCAGCACGGCCACGCAGACCAGCGCGGGCAGGAACCAGGGCGAACGGGAGCCGAAAGGTTTTGCAGCGATGCTCATGGCGTTCAGGCCTCGACCAGGCGGCAGTCGGGGCTGAAGCTCAGGCTGACCGTGGTGCCCGGCTGAAGGCGCGGGTCCTGGGCGGCGGGCACGTCGGCATTGATGTGCTTGCCGTCGTTCAGGCGAAGGCTGTAGGCGGTCTTCATGCCCAGGTACTGGCGGCCCACGACCTGGGCGGGGACGCCGCCCTGCTGGGGCTGCGTGCTCAGGCGGATGTTCTCGGGACGCGCCGCCAACAGCACTTTGGCGCTGGTCGGGGTGGTGTTCAGCACCAGGTGGCCGCCGGCGATGCTCACCGTGGTCCGGCCCGATTCGGTGTGCACGCCCAGGATGTCGATCAGGTTGGCGGCGCCGATGAAGTCCGCGGCATAGGCCGTGCGCGGGCTGGAGTACAGGCCTTCGGGCGTGTCCAGCTGATCGATGCGGCCCTGGCGCAGCAGCGCGATGCGGTCCGACATGGACAGGGCCTCTTCCTGGTCGTGCGTCACGAAGATGGCCGTGATATTGGCCTCCTGTTGCAGCTCGCGGATCACCTGGCGCATCTGGATGCGCAGCTTGGCGTCCAGGTTGGACAGGGGCTCGTCCATCAGCAGCACGCGCGGCTCGATCACCAGGGCGCGCGCCAGCGCCACGCGCTGGCGCTGGCCGCCGGACAGCTCGCCCGGATAGCGCTTGCCCAGATTGCCCAGCTCCACGCGTTCCAGGATGTGCTTGACCTTGGTCTGGATCTCGCTGCTGCTTTTCTTGCGTACCCGCAGGCCGTAGGCCACGTTGTCGAACACCGTCTTGTCGGGAAACAGGGCGTAGTCCTGGAACACCATGCCGGTCTCGCGCTTGTGGGCGGGCAGATGGGTGATGTCTTCCTTGTCCAGGAACAGGCGGCCTTCATCTGGCGTGATGAAGCCGGCGATCATGCGCAGCAGGGTGGTCTTGCCGCAGCCGCTGGGACCCAGCAAGGTGAAGAATTCGCCGTGCCCGATCTGCAGGCTGAGCTGATTGATGATGGTGTTGCTGCCGTAGCGCTTGACCACGCGGTCGATATTGATTTCTGCCATGGGAATAGACCAGTCGGGGACTGATGAGTGGACATGTGCCGCGCTCCGGGTTCGCGGGAGCCGCCGGCTGAAAAAAGCCGCTTTCCGGCGGGAAGCGGCGCGAGCCGGGAGACGGCGAAGTCGACGCCCCGGCGTGTGCTCGGGGCATTATTACAAATTGATGACAAGTTATATATAAGGTTGCCCATTTTAGCAGCAGGCTGACGTTTTGAACTTCAATTATGCGGCGAACGCGCCCGAAGCGGCCATTCATGCTCTTTTGCCAAGCCGCGGCGCTTGTTCGCTCCTGTACTCCCCCGGGCCTGCGTGGCATGAAAAGCGCAAAAAAAGAAGCTTGTAAAACAGCTAAGTGATATATATCATTTAGTTGACTTGTTGTCGTGCTGCCGCATCGGAATCCAGGCGGGAGCATGGCGGCCCATTGCGAACCATGAACTCCTTCTGCTGGTACGCGCCATGAATGTGTTTTTGTCGTACTGTATGCCGGCCCCCTGCGAAGCAGCCTCAAGGCGCCAGAGCGCTGGTCTGCCCTTGGCGAAGCCGGATGTCGAACGTCACCGAGGCAGGGGCGCGGTCGTGCTCCAGCCAGTCCAGCAAGGCCTTGGCGCAGGCCTGGCCCAAGGCCAGCGTGGGCAGGTCTATCGTGGTGATGGAGGGGCGCATCTGGGAGACGATGGGCAGGCCGTCGCAGCCGACGATGGACAGCTGGCCCGGCACCTCCAAGCCCAGGTCCTGGGCCTCGAACAGACAGCCCATGGCCAATACATCGTTGCCGCAGAAGACGCCGGTCACGGCGGGGCCGCCGTACTGCAGCAGGGCATGAAGACCTTGCCGGCCTCCTTCGAAACTGAACGTCTGCTCGCTGATGGGACAGGCCGATTCAGCGATGCCGGCCCGGCGCAGCGCATGCAGGAAACCCCGGCAGCGCGCGCGCGTCCGGTCGTTGTTCGCCCTGTGTCCGGTGATGATGCCGAAATGGCGATGGCCCAGTTCCAGCAGGTGCTCGGCGGCCAGGCGGCCTATGCGTTCGTTGTCAAAACCTATGTACGGCAGGCGATCGTGGGACGACCAGGCGATCAGCAGCGGGATGCGGCTTTGCCGGATGAACTGCCAGGCCGATTCCGCATGCTCGGCGCCCACCACGACCAGCGCTTCGGCCGCGCTTTCCACCAGGGCCCGGATCTGCCGGCTTTCCTGGTCCAGGTCATAGTCGTGCGCGGCGATCAGCAGCTGGTAGCCCGAGCGGTTCAGCACGGTCTGCAGGCCGTGCACGGCCTGGGCGAAGACGGCGTTGTCCAGGGTGGGCACCACGGCGCCCACCGTGCGCGCCCGTCCCAGAGCCAGGGCGCGGGCCGCCCCGTCCATCACATAGTCCAGTTCCTGGGCGGCGCGCTGGATGCGTTCGCGGGTTTCGGGCCGGACCATGTCGGGCCTGGCGAAGGCGCGCGACACTGTGGCGACCGATACGCCGGCGCGCAAAGCCACATCGATGATGCGAGTTCTGGATTTCATGGGTATCCGCGAAAGTGGAACCGGTCCATCATAGCAAGCCGCAGGCGCGGGGCCATTCGGGGCATGTCCCTAGCCCGGCGCAACCCAATGCTTTCTTCCCGAAAAGCGATTCAATGCGCGGATCGTTTTTTTGGCTTTGAAATGTAAGCGCATACATTGGAGACGAAACATGGCTATTAACTATCTGAAGCAAGCCAGCAAGACCCCCGAGACGGAAACGGGGACGGCGCGCGCCGTGGTGCAGGAAATGCTGGAGAACATCGAGCTTCATGGCGAGGCGGCGGTGCGCGACTACGCTCGCGTGCTGGACAAGTGGACGGGCGACATCGTGATGAGCGAGGCGCAGATCGAAGCGGCCATCCGCGACGTGCCCGCCGACATCCGCCGCGACATCGATTTCGCGGCGCGGCAGGTCCACGACTTCGCCCTGGCGCAGCGCGATTCCCTGCGGGAGTTCTCGGTGACGCTGCCCTCGGGCGTGCGCGCCGGCCAGCGCGTCATTCCCGTCGACGCCGTGGGCTGCTACGCCCCCGCGGGACGCTACGCGCACATCGCATCCGCCTACATGGGCGTGGCCACGGCCAAGGCGGCGGGAGTAGGGCACATCGTCGCCTGCTCCAGCCCGTTCCGGGGCGGGGCCATGCATCCCTACGTGCTGTATGCCTTCAAGTCCGCCGGCGCCGACACCATCATGACGCTGGGCGGCGTGCAGGCCATCGCTTCCATGGCGTACGGCCTGTTCACCGGCAAGGCCGCGGATGTGGTGGTGGGGCCGGGCAACAAGTTCGTGGCCGAAGCCAAGCGCTCCTTGTTCGGCCGCGTGGGAATCGATGTGTTCGCGGGCCCCTCCGAGGTGGCGGTGATTGCCGACGACAGCGCCGATCCGGCCATCGTCGCCAGCGACCTGGTGGGTCAGGCCGAGCATGGGCATGAATCTCCGGCCTGGCTGTTCACCACTTCCGAATCGCTGGCGCGCGAAGTCATGGCCCTGGTGCCCCGCCTGATCGAGGACCTGCCGCCCATCGCGCGGGACGCGGCAGGCGCGGCCTGGAGGGACTATGGCGAAGTCATCGTCTGCGACACCCGCGAGGAGGTGGCGCAGGTATCGGACCGCTATGCCTCGGAACACCTGGAAGTGCAGGCCCGGGATCTGGACTGGTGGCTGGAGAACCTGAGCTGCTATGGTTCGCTGTTCCTGGGAGAGGAGGCCACCGTGGCTTTCGGCGACAAGTGCAGCGGTCCCAACCACGTCCTGCCCACCAAGGGCGCGGCGCGCTATTCGGGAGGGCTGTCCGTGCACAAGTTCATGAAGACGCTGACCTGGCAGCGCATGGACAGGGAAGCCGTGCGCCAGGTGGCGCAGGTGACGGCGCGCATTTCGCGGCTGGAGGGCATGGAAGCGCATGCGCGCACCGCCGACGACAGGCTGGCCAAGTATTTCGCTCATGAGCAGTTCGAGCTGGGCCAGGCGGTGACGGTCTAGGCCGGGATCCGGGAGGCAGACATGAAGATGACCTTGTTTGACCTGAGCGGACGTACCGCGCTGGTGACCGGAGGGAACTCGGGCATAGGGCTGGGCATTGCCCGGGCCCTGGGAGAGGCGGGCGCCGCCGTGGTGCTGATGGCGCGGCGCGAGCCGGAGCTGAAAAACGCCGCCGAGCAGCTGCGCGGGCAGGGGGTGGCCGCCTCCTATGCGGTCTGCGACCTGTGCGATGTCGCGGCTCTGAGGCGGCAGGCCCATGAACTCGAGTCAGGAGGGACTGGCATCGACATCCTGGTGAACGCGGCGGGGGTGAATCTGCGCGAGGCTTTCGAGGACGTCACGCCCGAGAGCTGGGACCGGCAGCTGGACCTGCATCTGAAGGCGCCGTTCTTCCTGACACAGGCCCTGGCGCCTTTCATGCAGGCGCGCGCCTGGGGCCGCATCATCAATCTGGCTTCGCTGCAGACTTATCGGGCCTTCGCCGACAGCGCTCCCTACGGCGCCGGCAAAGGCGGCATTGCACAGCTGACCCGGGCCATCGCTCAGCGCTGGTCGGGCAGCGGAATCACTTGCAATGCCCTGGGGCCGGGCTTTTTTCCCACTCCGCTGACGGCCGCCGTCTTCCAGAACCAGGAACTGGCCGACCGGCATGCGCGCAATACCTGCATCGGCCGCAATGGCGAGCTGAGCGACCTGCATGGTCCGGCCGTATTCCTGGCCAGCCAGGCTTCGGCCTACGTGACCGGACAAGTGCTGATGGTCGATGGAGGCTACACGGCCAAGTAGCGTGATGCCGCATCGAATTCACAGAACCATCCAGAAAACTGGAGGAGACTAGACATGAAACAGGATACCGACGGAGCCAAGCGGGGCAACCTGCGGCGGGCTTCTATTTCAAGCGTGCTGGGATCGGTCATCGAGTGGTATGACTTTTTCCTGTACGGCGTGGTGGCCGGCCTGGTGCTGGACAAGCTGTATTTTCCGGGCGACGACGCTTTCGTGGCCACCTTGCTGGCCTACGGCACGTTTGCCCTGGGCTTTGTCGCCAGGCCCATAGGCGGCATTGTCTTCGGACACTTCGGCGACACCCTGGGACGCAAGAAGATGCTGATGCTGACCTTGTTGCTGATGGGCGGGGCCACGGTGGCCATAGGCCTGATCCCGACCTATGCGCAGATCGGCCTCGCCGCGCCCGTCCTGCTCTTGTTGTGCCGCATCGTCCAGGGCATCGGTCTGGGCGGCGAGTGGGGCGGCGCGGTATTGATGACCTATGAATCGGCGCCGCCGCACAGACGGGGATTTTTCGGCAGCCTGCCCCAGACGGGAATGTCGCTGGGTCTGGTGGGCGCTTCCGGCGTGGTGGGGCTGTTGTCCTGGGCCTTGAGCGAGGAGCAGTTCATGGCATGGGGCTGGCGCATCGCCTTCCTGCTCAGCGGCGTCATGGTGCTGGTGGGTGGCTACATCCGCAGCCATGTGAGCGAGACGGAGGATTTCAAGAGCGCGCAGCGCACGGCGGCCGCCGCTCCCAGGCGCGACATTCCCATCATGAGCACCTTGCGGCGCTATCCGCGCATGGTGCTGGCCTGCATGGGCGCGCGCATGATCGACGGCGTGTTCTTCAATGTGCTGGGCGTGTTCTCCTTGAATTACCTGACCCGCCAGCTGCATTTCGAGCGCACTCCGGTACTGATGGGCATCATGTTCGGCGCCTTGCTGATGACGGCCTTCATCCCCTTCTGGGGCGCGGTGGCCGACCGCGTCGGCAAGGCCCGCGTCTATGGAACAGGAGCCTTGCTGGCCGCCCTGTCCATTTTTCCGTCGTTCTACGTGATGCACAACAGCGGCGGGAACGTCTACCTGGTATGGGCGGCGATCATCATCCCCTTCGGCATCTTCCATGCCGCCGTGTTCGGCACCATGTCCTCGTTCTTCGCTTCCTGCTTCGACGCCTCGGTGCGCTATACCGGCATTTCCTTCGTGTACCAGGTGGCGGGCGTGCTGGCGGGCGGTCTCACGCCCATCATCGCGACCTTGCTGACCGACTGGAACGCAGGCGAACCCTGGTTCCTGTGCAGCTATGTGCTGGCGGTCGGCCTTGTCAGCACGGCCTGCACGATCTGGATATCCCGGCAGCCTGCACCCGAGGAAGACACTGCAGCCGCGGCCTTGCCCGGACAGGCGCTGCGTACCGCCTATTCCCCTTCACGCCATTGAGGAGCCGAGATGAAAGCACTGGTCTATACACGAGCCAATCACATCAGCCTGCAGGACATTGCCTACCCCGATCTGCGGGATGGGGAAGTGATCCTGCGCATCACGGCCGCCGGGATCTGCGGCTCGGACATGCACGCCTACCATGGCAAGGATCCCCGCCGCCAGCCCGGCCTGGTGCTGGGGCATGAACTGGCGGGCGTGGTGCAGGAAAGCGCCTCGCCCTTGTTCAGGCCCGGCCAGCGCGTGACGGCCAATCCGTCCATTGCCTGCGGCGCGTGCTCCTACTGCGTGGCCGGACGGGACAATCTGTGCCAGGACCGCGGCATGGTGGGCATGTCCCGGCCCGGCGCCTTTGCCCAGTTCATGGCCATTCCGGCGTCCTGCCTCATCGGGCTGCCCGAAGGCATGAGCGATCTGGCGGCGGCCCTGGCCGAACCGGCCGCTACCGCGCTGCATGCCGTCAATCTGGCCATGAGGAGTTTGAGCCGGCCTTTGCCCGAAGTCGGCGCCCTGGTGATCGGGGCGGGCGCCATCGGCTTGCTGACGGCCCTGCTGCTGCGCTCGTACGGCTGCAGGCGGGTCGTGCTGGCCGAGACCAACCCGCTGCGCCGCCAGTCCGCTGCCCGGCATGCGGCCTGCGAGGTGTATGATCCCATCAGCGATCCCGCCCGCAGCGCCCGGTTCGAGCTGGTGGTCGACGCCGTGGGCGCAGCGCCTACCCGCGCCCTGGCGCTCGATGGCGTGCGGCCGGGCGGAACGGTCGTCCATATCGGCCTGCAGGACTGGGCCAGCGAGATCGACATGCGCAAGCTGACCCTGGCCGAGATCACGCTGCTGGGGTCGTACATCTACACCATGGCCGACATGCAGGCCACGGTGGCCGCCCTGCACGAGGGCGCATTTGGCGACCTGGGCTGGGTCGAGCAACGCAGCCTGGTCGATGGCCCGGCGGCGTTCGCGGCCTTGGATTCGGGAGCAATCGCCGCCGGAAAGCTGGTGCTGGTTCCGGAACTGGAGGACTGAGATGCGACTGGGTGTGTTCACGCCCCGGGCGACCGGGGAAAACAGGGTAGCCGCCACGCCGGAGACGGTCAGGGGCTATCTCAAGGCGGGCCACGGCGTGGTGGTCGAGGCGGGGGCGGGGCAGGGAATCGCCTGCTCCGACGCGGACTACGAGCAGGCGGGGGCGACCATCGGCGATCCTTACCAGGCCACGGTGCTGCTGGTGGTCGGCGCGCAGGACCTGGACCCGGCGCGGCTGCGGGCCGGGCATGTGGTGGTGGGCATGCTGGACCCCTACGATGCGCCAGGCCTGGACAGGCTGGCGCCCTCGGGGTGCGAGGCCTATGCGCTGGAGCTTGTACCCAGGACCACGCGGGCGCAGAGCATGGATGTGCTTTCTTCGCAGGCCAATATCGCGGGCTACGCCGCCGTGCTCAAGGCCGCCACCCTGTATCCGCGCTTTTTTCCCATGATGATGACGGCGGCCGGCACCGCCAAGGCGGCGCGCGTCGTGGTGCTGGGCGCGGGCGTGGCGGGGCTGCAGGCCATCGCCACCGCGCGTCGGCTGGGCGCCGTGGTGGAAGCCTCGGATGTGCGGCCGGCGGCCCGCGAACAGATCGAGTCCCTGGGAGCGAAGTTCATCGACGTGCCCTACGAGACCGACGAGGAACGCGAGGCGGCCCAGGGTTCGGGAGGCTACGCCCGGCCCATGCCGGCCTCCTGGCTGCAGCGGCAGGCCGGGGTGGTGGCGGAACGCTGCGCCCAGGCCGACGTGATCATCACCACGGCCCTGATTCCGGGACGGCCCGCGCCGCGCCTGATCGAGGAGGACGTCCTGCGGTCCATGCGCGCCGGCTCGGTGATCGTGGACCTGGCCGCCGCGCGCGGCGGCAATTGCGCCCTGACCGTCGCCGACCAGATCGTGCAGCGGCATGGCGTGACCCTGGTGGGGGAAACCAATTTCCCGGCCCGCGTGGCCGCGGACGCTTCCGCCCTGTACGCCCGCAACATCCGCAACTTCCTGGGCCTGATGCTCCAGGACCAATCGGACGAGCTGCACATTCCCGAGGGCGACGAAATCATCGAGGCCAGCCGGGTGCTGCGAGCCGGCCAACGTCTCTTTCCACAGCCGAGAGCCTGAGCCATGGACATCATCTCCCCTGTAGTCATCAATCTCATCATCTTCGTGCTGGCCATCTACGTGGGCTATCACGTGGTCTGGAATGTCACGCCCGCCCTGCATACGCCCTTGATGGCGGTCACCAATGCCATCTCCGCCATCATCATCGTGGGCGGCATGCTGGCTGCGGCGCTGACCGAAAGCGCCTGGGCGCAGGCCATGGGCGTCATCGCCACGGCGCTGGCGTCCGTGAATGTCTTCGGCGGCTTCCTCGTCACCCGGCGCATGCTGGAGATGTTCAAGAAGAAGGGCGGCAAGGACGCCGCGCGAGGAGAACGGCCATGATCTCCATGAATACCGTCACCATGTGCTATCTGCTGGCCTCGGTCTGCTTCATACAGGCGCTCAAGGGCCTGTCCCATCCGGCGACCTCGCGGCGCGGCAACGCGTTCGGCATGCTGGGCATGGCGCTGGCCATCGCGACCACCGCCGCGCTGATCGTGAGCCTGTCCGCGCCGGGACAAGCCGTGCCGGGACTGCTCAGGGTACTGGTCGGCCTGGCCGCGGGCGGACTGCTGGGCGCCGTCATGGCGCGTCGCGTGCAGATGACCAAGATGCCCGAACTGGTGGCTTTCATGCACAGCATGATAGGCCTGGCCGCGGTGGCCATCGCCATCGCCGTCGTCCTGGAGCCCCTGGCCTTTGGCATAGGCTCGTCCGGCGCCGTCTTGCCCATGGGCAACAGGCTGGAGCTGGCTCTTGGGACGCTGGTGGGCGCGATCACCTTTTCGGGCTCGGTCATCGCCTTCGGCAAGCTGTCGGGCAAGTACAAGTTTCGCCTCTTCCAGGGCGCCCCGGTCACGTTCAAGGGACAGCATCTGCTGAACCTGCTGCTGGGGCTGCTGGCGCTGGCCTGCGGCGCGGTGTTCGTCGCGACCCAGGCCTGGTGGGCCTTCGGCGTGCTGCTGGCCCTGTCTTTCCTGCTGGGAGTGATGCTCATCATTCCCATCGGCGGGGCCGACATGCCGGTGGTGGTGTCCATGCTGAACAGCTATTCGGGCTGGGCGGCAGCGGGGATCGGATTCTCCCTGAACAATTCCATGCTGATCATCGCCGGCTCCCTGGTGGGCGCCTCGGGCGCGATCCTGTCCTACATCATGTGCAAGGCCATGAACCGGGCATTCTTCAATGTGCTGCTGGGCGGGTTCGGGGCGAACGCCTCGGGGGCGCAGGCTTCGGCCGAGCAGGGCAGCCGCGCGGTCAAGTCAGGCAGCGCCGAGGATGCCGCCTTCATGATGAGCAATGCGGAGTCCGTCATCATCGTTCCCGGCTACGGCCTGGCGGTGGCCCGGGCCCAGCATGCCCTCAAGGAACTGTCGGACAAGTTGAGCAGCCAGGGCGTGACGGTACGCTATGCCATCCACCCCGTGGCCGGCCGCATGCCCGGACACATGAATGTGCTGCTTGCCGAGGCGGAGATGCCGTACGAGCAGGTCTTCGAAATGGATGACATCAACAACGAGTTCGCCCAGACCGATGTGGTGCTGGTGCTGGGCGCCAACGACGTGGTCAATCCGGCCGCCAAGAACGACCCGGGCTCGCCGATTGCCGGCATGCCCATCCTGGAGGCGTACAAGGCCAGGACGGTGATCGTGAACAAGCGTTCGATGGCGGCCGGCTATGCGGGCCTGGACAACGAGTTGTTCTACATGGACAAGACCATGATGGTGTTCGGCGACGCCAAGAAGACCATCGAGGACATGGTCAAGGCCTTGTGAACCAGGCGGCCATCCCGGACCCGTCGGGTCCGGGTACCGGCTGCGGGCCGTTCAGAACTTGGGGCCGGAACGCAGTTCTTCGCACATCTGCTTGCGCTGCTCCTCGGTGGCGCCTTCCAGATCCCTGCGGCCGCGCTCCAGCCCTTGCTGGAAGGCGGCGTCGAAATCGGCTTCGCTCAGGCCCATGTCTTTCATGGATTCTTTCTGCCTGGCCTTCATGTCCTGCAGTTGCGCCTCTGTGTAATCGCCGCAGATCTGGGCGGCGGCGTGCATGGCTCCGCCCATCTGGGCCAGTTGCGTGGACGGATTGATGTCTTGTGCGACGGCGGCCTTGGCGGCCAGCGCCACTACGACGGCAGGCAGAATGCGTAGGGTGGTGTGAGGCATGCTCGATCCTGTTTGATGGCGGAAAACCAGGCTGTGCTGGCGGATGTCGATCATACCCCAGTCGCATGGTCGGGCAGAATGCGTGCCGGACGAAAAAAAAACCGCGATGCGGTTGCATCGCGGTTTTTTGAATTTGGCGCGGCTGGCAGGATTCGAACCCACGACCCCTTGGTTCGTAGCCAAGTACTCTATCCAACTGAGCTACAGCCGCAAAGACGGATATTATATATCGTCTTGAAGTTTTTGCAAGTGTTCGACCATGCCTGTTGAACATAAACGTCGATGACTTGCTGCTTCAAAAAAAATCTTCCCGCCTGGCGGGAAGATTTCTTGAAACTGGCGCGGCTGGCAGGATTCGAACCCACGACCCCTTGGTTCGTAGCCAAGTACTCTATCCAACTGAGCTACAGCCGCTAAAGAAGTAGAACTATAACACGGGTTTTTGGGCTTGTCACGAAGTAGCCGTAATTTTTTTCATGACGATGCCGGGGGCGCGAGAGCAGTCCATGCCGCGGCCCATTTCAATCGGGCCGGAAAGCCGCGCCTGAAAGTGATGTCGAGGTGCAGCGGCGCGGCGGCTCCCGGTTCACGGCGTGGCGGCGGGCGCGGGCAGCGCGTCGTTGGCGATGATCTCCCCGGTGGGCTGCAGTCGCGAGCGGGGCGCCTGCAGGCTCAGGTGCGGGAACAGCAGCTCGGCCACCCGATAGCTTTCTTCCAGATGCGGGTAGCCCGAGAAGATGAAGGTGTCTATGCCCAGCTCGGCGTATTCCTGCATGCGGCGCGCCACGGTGGGGCCGTCGCCCACCAGGGCCGTGCCGGCGCCGCCGCGCACCAGGCCCACGCCGGCCCACAGGCTGGGGCTGACCTCGAGGCGTTCGCGGCTGCCCTGGTGCAGGGCGCGCATGCGTTGCTGGCCCACCGAATCGTAGTCCGCCAGGCAGGCCTGGGCGCGGGCGATGGTGTCTTCATCCAGATGGCTGATCAGTTCCTGCGCCGCCTGCCAGGCTTGTTCGTTGGTGTCGCGCACGATGACGTGCAGACGTATGCCAAAGCGCAGGCGCCGGCCCTGCCGCAGGGCCAGCGCCCGCACCGTCTCGATTTTCTCCTTCAACTGCGCGGGCGGCTCTCCCCAGCTCAGGTACATGTCCACCTGCTCGGCCGCCAGCTCCAGGGCGGCGTCCGAGGAGCCGCCGAAGAACAGGGGAGGGCGCGGCTGCTGCACAGGCGGATACAGCAGGCGCGCTCCCTGTACCTGGATGTGGCGGCCGTCGTAATCCACGGTCTCGCCTTCCAGCACGTGCCGCCAGATGCGCGTGAACTCGGCGGCGGCCTCGTAGCGCTCGTCGTGGTCCAGGTGCACGCCGTCGCCGCGCAGCTCCTCGGAATTGCCGCCGGTCACCAGATTGAACAAGGCGCGCCCGCCCGACAGGCGGTCCAGCGTGGCGGCCTGGCGGGCGGCCACCGTGGGGGAAATGACGCCGGGCCGCAGCGCGACCAGGAACTTCAGGCGCTGCGTGCTCGCGACCAGGGAGGCCGCCACGATCCAGGCATCTTCGCAGGAGCGGCCGGTGGGGATCAGCACGCCTTCATAGCCCAGTGAGTCGGCCGCCTGGGCGATCTGCTGCAGATAGGGCAGGTCCACGGGGCGGGCGCCCTTGTCGGTGCCCAGGAAGCGGCTGTCGCCATGGGTGGGCAGGAACCAGAAGATGGACAACGGCTGGGCACTCATGGGGGCTCCTCGGCAGAGGGTGGTCAGGGACGCGGCGATGCGGGGACGCATGGGCGGCTCTTCGGAAGCGGTCTTCCATTTCACTATGAGCCATCGAGACGGCTGGAAAAACGACGTATTTCCAATATGGAAATAGCGTGTGCGCTCATATGCAGCCTGCCAATCCGTATTGGCCGGCGTCGTCCGGGCGAGCTAGCATGGCGGGTTCGCCCGGCACGGACGGCTTGCTCCCTGTGGCACAAACGAGCATCATTACGCCATTGTTTTGGAGCCGACTGGATGGACCTCTCGAAAATTACCTGCACCGAAGATTTCCGGCTCGTGGCCAAGCGCCGCGTACCCAAGATGTTCTATGACTACGCCGATTCCGGTTCCTGGACGCAAAGCACGTACCGGGCCAACGAAGAGGACTTCCAGAAACTGAAGTTCCGCCAGCGGGTGGCGGTGGACATCCAGAGCCGTTCCCTGAAGTCCACCCTGCTGGGCCAGGAGGTGGCCATGCCGCTGGCCTTGTCGCCCACCGGCCTGACCGGCATGCAGCACGCCGACGGCGAGATGCTGGCGGCGGTGGCCGCGCGCGACTTCGGCATCCCCTTCACCCTGTCCACCATGAGCGTGTGCTCCATCGAGGACGTGGCCCAGGCCACGCGCGCGCCGTTCTGGTTCCAGTTGTACGTGATGCGCGACCGCGGCTTCATCGAGAACCTGATCGCCCGCGCCAAGGCGGCCAATTGTTCCGCCCTGGTGCTGACGCTGGACCTGCAGGTGCTGGGCCAGCGCCACAAGGACATCAAGAACGGACTGTCCACGCCGCCCAAGCCCACGCTGCGCAATCTGCTCAACCTGGCCACCAAGCCCTATTGGTGCCGCAACATGCTGGGCACGCGCCGGCGCACCTTCGGCAATATCGTGGGCCACGCCAAGGGCGTGTCGGACCTGAGCTCCCTGTCCACCTGGACGGCCGAGCAATTCGATCCGTCCCTGAACTGGGGCGATATCGAATGGATCAAGAAGGTCTGGGGCGGCAAGCTGATCGTCAAGGGCATCATGGATGCGGACGATGCGCGCCTGGCCGTGGACAGCGGCGCCGATGCGCTCATCATCTCCAACCATGGCGGACGCCAGCTCGATGGCGCGCCGTCCTCGATTTCCTGCCTGCCGGCCATCGCGCAGGCGGTGGGCGACCGCATCGAAGTGCTGGTGGACGGCGGCATACGTTCCGGCCAGGACGTGCTGCGCGCCCGCGCCCTGGGCGCCCAGGGCGCCATGATAGGCCGCGCCTTCCTGTATGCGCTGGGCGCGGCGGGTCAGGCGGGCGTGACGCGCCTGCTGCAGCTCATGGCCAACGAGATGGACGTGTCCATGGCCTTCTGCGGGCGCACGTCCGTGGAGAAGGTGGACCGCTCCATCCTGCTCAATCCGGATATTTTCGATCGTCCCGGCTATTAAGCATCTGCGTTCAGCGGCCCGGGCCGGGCGGGCAGGCGGCCGCGTCCGTGCGGCCGCTCCAGGTCCAGCATGGGGCCGGCGGGCACGATGCCGGTGGGATTGATGTGCCGGTGGCTGACGTAGTAATGGGTCTTGATGTGATCCAGGTTGACGGTGCCGGCCACGCCCGGAATCTGGTAGAGCTCCAGCATGTAGCCCCATAGATTGGGGTAGTCGAACAGGCGGCGCACATTGCACTTGAAATGGCCCACATAGACCGGATCGAAGCGGATCAGGGTGGTGAACAGGCGCCAGTCGGCCTCGGTCAGGCATTCGCCTGTCAGGTAGCGCTGGCGGCCCAGCAGGGATTCCAGCTCGTCCAGGGCCGAGAACAAGGCCTGCACGGCCGCTTCGTAAGCGGTTTGAGCGGTGGCGAAGCCGGCCTTGTAGACGCCATTGTTGATGGCGTCGTACACCTGCGCATTCATGGCGTCGATCTGCTCCAGCAGCTCGGCCGGCGCCATGTCCAGTTCGCGCGCGCCCAGCTTGTCGAACGCGCTGTTGAGGATCCGCATGATGTCGGCGGACTCGTTGTTGACGATGGCGCTGCGCTGCTTGTCCCAGAGCACGGGCACGGTGACGCGTCCGGTGTAGTCGGGGCGGGCCCGGCGATAAAGCTGGTGCAGGAATCGTGCGTTCATCACCGGGTCGGGCGTCACGCCGGCGGCGGGCTCGAAAGTCCAGCCCTGCTCGCCCATCACGGGGTTGACGATGGATACGCCGACCAGTTCCTGCAAGCCCTTGAGCTCGCGCATGATCAGGGTTCGGTGCGCCCAGGGGCAGGCCAGTGACACGAACAGGTGGTAGCGATCGGCCTGGGCCGGCCAGGCCTTCCGGCCTTGGGGGCCGGGCTGGCCGTCCGGCGTGATCCAGTCGCGGAATTGCGACTGGACGCGCTTGAATTCGCCGGAGACTTTGCCGGTGACGGGCTCCTCGGTATTCCAGATTCCATCGACCAGCATGCCCATGCCTTACTCCTTTAAGTTTTCAATATTCAACCCTTAAGTTTAAGGGTGATTTCGGCAATGTGCTTGCCCTGATAGCGCGCGCCGTCCAGTTCGTTCTGGGTGGGCTGGCGCGAGCCGTCGCCGCCGGCCAGGGTGGAGGCGCCGTAAGGGCTGCCGCCGGTGACCTCGTCCAGCCGGGTCTGGCCTTCGAAGCTGTAGGGCAGGCCCACCACGATCATGCCGAAGTGCAGCAGGTTGTGGATGATGGACAGCAGCGTCAGCTCCTGGCCGCCGTGCTGGGTGGCGGTGGAGGTGAAGGCGCCGCCGACCTTGCCGTTCAGCGCGCCGCGCGCCCACAGGCCGCCGGCCTGGTCCAGGAAGCTGGCCATCTGCGAACTGATCCGGCCAAAGCGCGTGCCTGTGCCCACGATGATGGCGTCATAATGCTCCAGATCGGCCACGGTGGCGACCGGCGCTTCCTGGTCCAGCTTGAAGTGGGCCGCCTTGGCCACGGCCTCGGGCACCAGTTCGGGGACGCGCTTGATGTCCACGGTGGCGCCGGCGCTGCGGGCGCCTTCGGCGACGGCCTGGGCCATTTTTTCCACGTGGCCATAGGCGGAATAATAGAGAACGAGGACTTTTGCCATCTGATCTGCTCCGAGAATAGGACCGAGAAAAACGGTGCGGGACAGGCAGGGCTTGTGCTGCGCACCGAGCTTGCATCATAGAGTCTGGCGGGCGGCTTTGCCAGCCGTGCCGGACCTGCAAGTCCGGTACGTGGTCGGAGGCGCTTGCGGGCCGGCCGGGTCAGGCCGGCAGCAGGGCGTAGGTGGTGGTGGCGTGGGCCACCAGCCGGCCTTGTTCATCCAGCAATTTCACGTCGCCGAAGGCCAGGCTCTTGCCGCGCTTGAGCACCTGCGCCTGGACCAGCACGTCGCCCTGGCTGACGGGCCGCACGAAGCTGGTGTTCAGCGATACCGTCGTCATGGGGCGGAATGCGCCCAGGCTGCTGCTGACGGCCAGCACCATGGCCGTGTCGGCGGCGGCCATGTAGACCTGGCCGCAGATCACGCCGGCCACGTGGGTGATCTGATCGGAAAAAGGCAGGCGCAGGGTCGCGCCGCCGTCGCCGATCTGCTCCACCTGCAGGCGCAGGGCCTGGACCCAGGGCGCGAAAAGCGTCGACAGCGATTCTCGGGCTTGTTGGATGTCCATATTGCCTCAGCCGCAGTAGACGGAGATGATGCGGTTCTGCTCGTCCACCCGGATGCTGAGCCGGCTGGCGTCGTAATCCGTCGTGTACATGCGGTCCGGCACCAGGACCCGGGCGCGGGCCGCGCCGGACTGACGGACCAGGCGCTGGACCTGGCTGTCGCCGGCCTGCTGGCCGGCGGGATTCAGGGCGTCGACGTTGCACACGCCCCCGCTGGAATTCTCGAACTGCGAGGAGGATGGGGCGCTGGACGGGGAGGAGCCGCCGGTGGCGGTGCAGGCGGCCAGCAGCACGGCCGGCAGCAGGGTCAGGAGAAAAGAAGGTCGCATGGGGAGATCCTTGAAAACATCAAGCCTGAAGAATCAATGATACCTTTTCTACGTCTGCTGCCTAGGGCGCCTTGCCTTGGAGCCCCAGCCGGCCGACACATCCGGATGGCCGGCGATGGCGTAGCGCAGGGGCGCGTGCGCCCATTGGCCGGCATAGTCCACGCCCACCCTGGGGCCGATGCGCACTTGCTCCAGCGTCAGGGCCGGCGCATCGAGCACGTGCAGGGACGGGGTGCAGACATCGGCACCATTGTAGTGCCGGTCGATGTCCAGGCCGCGGCACAGGCGGCCCGGACCGGACAGCGATGGGGCCGGAGCGCCGGGCATGTGGGCCGCGCGCAGCAGCACCGCCGTGCCGTCGCCTTCCACGCCGCTGACCAGGTTCACGCAGTGATGCATGCCGTAGATCAGGTAGACGTAGGCGTGACCGGCCGGACCGAACATGACGCGCGTGCGCGGCGTGATGCCGCGCCGGCTGTGGGCGGCCTGGTCCTGGGGGCCCAGGTAGGCTTCGGTCTCCACGATCACGGCCTGCCGCCGGCCGCGTTCGTCGTCCAGCACCAGCGTCTTGCCCAGCAGCTCCAGTGCGACGATGCGCGCGTCGCGCGCGAAGAACTCGCGCGGCAGCCAGAGCGTCTGTTCAGACATGGGCGGGCACGGCGTTCAGGCGGTCCAGCCAGGCTTGCCGCTCCTGCGCCGGCAGGAACGACGAGCGCAGGCTGTTGGCGGCCAGGGTGCGCAACTGCTCCGCCCGCAGGTCCAGGGCCTGTGCGGTCTGCATGTAGTTGTCCAGCACGTAGCCGCCGAAGTAGGCCGGGTCGTCGGAGTTGACGGTCACGTTCAGGCCCAGGTCCAGCAGGCGCTTCAGATTGTGCGCATCCAGGCTGTGGAAAACCTTGAGCTTGAGGTTGGACAGGGGACAGACGGTCAGCGGCACGGCCTGTTCGATCAGGCGTCGCATCAGCTGCGGATCGTCTTCGCTGCGCACGCCATGGTCGATGCGTTCGACCTTGAGCAGGTCCAGGGCGTCGCGCACATAGCTGGCCGGGCCTTCCTCGCCGGCATGCGCGACCAGGCGAAAGCCCAGCTCGCGGCAACGGGCGTAGACGCGTTCGAACTTGGCCGGGGGATTGCCTTTCTCCGCCGAGTCCAGGCCTATGGCCACCCAAAGGTCCGCGTACTGTTCGCGCAGCGGCAAGGCGGCCTCCAATGTCTGGAAGGCGTCCTCTTCGCTCAGGTGGCGCAGGAAGCTCAGGATCAGGTAGCTGCTCACGCCCAGTTCCCGGCGGGCCTGGCGGGCGGCCCCGGCGATGCCCGCGAAAACGGTCTGCATGGACACGCCCCGCGTGGTGTGGGTCTGCGGGTCGAACATGATTTCCGCATGCACCACGCCGTCCTCGCGGGCCCGGCGCAGGTAGGCCCAGGTCATGTCGAAAAAGTCCTGCTCGGTGATCAGTACCCCGGCGCCGGCGTAGTACAGGTCCAGGAAAGACTGCAGGTCGGTGAACTGGTAGGCCGCCCGCAGGCTTTCGACGTCCGGATAGGGCAGGTCCACGCCATTGCGCCGGGCCAGGCGGAAGATCAGCTCGGGTTCCAGCGTGCCTTCGATGTGCAGATGCAGTTCGGCCTTGGGCAGGGTGCGCACGAACTCGCGCAGGGACTGGGGGGAGGCGGTCACGTCGGGCTCCATGGATGACGGATGTTGCCTGCCATTATACGTAGCCGCCGCGCCCCGGTCAGGGGCGGCGCAAGGCCGCTGCGGCCAGGGCCAGCCAGGCCAGTATCATGGCCACGCCGCCGATGGGCGTGATCGCGCCCAGCCATTTCACGCCGCTGAGCACCAGCGCATACAGGCTGCCGCTGAAGATCAGCACGCCGGCCAGCATCAGCGCGGCGCTGCGCGCCCGCCAGGCCGGGTGCAGCTGCGAGCCCAGGGCCGCCGTCAGGAGCAGGCCCAGCCCGTGCAGCAACTGGTACAGCACGGCCGTATGCCAGACGGCCAGGGAAGAGGCGTCGACCAGGGAGCGCAGGGCGTGGGCGCCGAACGCGCCCAGGCCCACGCCCAGGGCCAGGAGCAGGGCGCCGGCGGCAATCGCGGATCGTGGTTTCATGTCTGTCCTTGCAAGGCGCCGCCGGAGCGGCGCGGGTGATGGCGGATGCTATTATCAGACAAAAAAACAGCTTTTCCTGCAAGGAGCGTGCATGAACGCGACGGATCCCGTGCTTCAGGACGATCAGTCTTCCGTGGTGGCCGCCTTCCGGTACAGGCCCGGCAGGCCGGCCGAGGCGGTGGACGTGCGCAGCCTGCCGGCCCGGGACCCGGCCCAGGACGGTTTTGTGTGGATAGGCCTGAAGGATCCTTCCGATGAACTGCTGGAATGCGTGGGCGCGCAGCTGGGTCTGCCCTCCAAGGCCATCGAGGAACTGATCTCCCCCCACCGGCGTCCCAAGCTGGTGGAGTACAGCAATTGCCTGATCGTGGTGGCCATCACGCTGGGCATGAAGGAGCTGCGGCCGGTGTTCGGCAATACCCAGCTGGTCATAGGCCCCGGCTTTCTGATGACGGTGCGGCGCGGCTCGAACAGCAACTATCTGGAGCTGCGCTCGCGGCTGGAGAATTCGCCGGAACTGCTGCAGCGCGGCAGCGATTACGTGGCCTCCGAGCTGCTGGACCTGATCGTGGACCAGTACCTGGTGTCGCTGGAGCAGATGGAGAAGGCCGTGGAGACCATCGAGCAGCAGTTCCTGATCCGCGGCTTCAAGGAAAGCGACGTGCGCCGCATCTACAGGCTGCGGCGCGACCTGTTGCGCATCCATACGGCCGTCACGCCGCTGGCGGAGTTGTGCCGCCGGCTCTCCAGGGTGGGGCTGGCCTATGTGGACGAGGACAGCCGCGCCTATTTCGGTGAAGTGGCCGACCGCATCTCGCGCACTTCGGAGTTCATCGGCAGCCTGCGCGAGGCGCTGGCCTTCGCGTTCGAAGGCGGATTGATGATAGGACAGATGCAGCAGACCGACACCACCCGCAAGCTGGCCGCCTGGGCCGCCATCCTGGCGGTGCCCACGGCCGTGGCCGGCATCTACGGCATGAACTTCAAGTTCATGCCGGAGCTGGACTGGCACCTGGGCTATCCCATGGCGCTGGCGCTGATGGGCGGAGTCTGCGGGTTTCTTTACTGGAAGTTCAAGAAAGCCAAGTGGCTTTAGCGCGCATCGGGGTGCTGAGCCGCGCAGCGCGCAAGGAGGCATCATGAATCTGGACAAGGAATTGCAAAGCCAGGTGCCGGACCTGGCCGACGATGATTTGCTGCAGGACGATCCCGTGCTGCAGGCCTGGCTGCAGCGCGGACATCTGCAGCCGGGACTTCATGGATTGGAGCGCTACGGACGCGAGCTGGGGTCCGCCCACTGGCGGGCCCAGGGTGCCTTGGCCAATCGCGAGACGCCGCAATGGCGGCCCTGGTCGCCCCAGGGGGAGCGCATCGACCAGGTGGACTTCCACCCGGCCTGGCATGCCCTGATGGAGCTGGGCATGGGGCAGGGCCTGCATGTCTGGCCTCACGAGCCGCGTCCGGGGCTGCATCTGGCCCGTGCGGCGGGTTTCTATATGCACGGCCAGATCGAGGCCGGGACCCTGTGCCCCCTGACCATGACCCGCGCGGCGGCGCCCTTGCTGCAGGGCGAAGGCTTCGAGGACTGGCGGCGACGCCTGGAAGTGCGCCAGTACGACCCTTCCAGCCGCCCCGTCGCGCGCAAGCACAGCGTGCTGCTGGGCATGGGCATGACGGAGATGCAGGGCGGTTCGGACCTGCGCGGCTGCACCACGCAGGCGCATGCCGACGGCGACGGCCAGGCCTTTCGCCTGTATGGTCACAAGTGGTTCTTCTCGGTGCCGCAGGCGGACGCTCATCTGGTCCTGGCCCGTGAACAGGAGCAGTTGTCCTGCTTTCTCGTGCCGCGCCATGTCGCCGACGGGCTCAACGGCCTGCGCATCCGCCGCCTGAAAGACAAGCTGGGCAATCGTTCCAACGCCAGCGCCGAGATCGAGTTCGACGGGGCGCTGGCCTGGCGCGTGGGCGAGGCGGGTCGGGGGATCGCGCTGCTGGCGGGCATGGCGGCGCGCACCCGCGTCGATTGCGTGTTGGGCAGCGCCGCCCTGATGCGCCAGGCTTTGGTGCAGTCCTTGCATTACTGCCGCCATCGTCGCGCCTTCGGCAAGATCCTGCTGGAGCAGCCCTTGATGCAGGCGGTGCTTCTGGACATGGCGCTGGAGAGCGAGGCGGCGGCCCATCTGGCGTTCTTCCTGACGGAGTTGCAGGAAAGGGCGGACGATGAGCAGGCGCAGGGCGTCTTGCGCGTACTCGCGCCGGCCGCCAAGTTCTGGGTCTGCCGGCGGGCGGTGGCGCTGTGCGCCGAGGCGATGGAGACCTGGGGCGGCAATGGCTACGTCGAGGACGGGCCCATGCCACGCCTGCTGCGCGAGGCGCCGGTGAATTCCATCTGGGAAGGTTCGGGCAACGTGATGTGCCTGGACGTGCAGCGAGCCCTGGTCCAGCCCGCCGTCCAGGCCGCCTTGCAGTCGGACCTGCAGGCCCGTTGCGCGGGCGACGCCCGCCTGGAGAATGCAGCGCGCGAGCTGATGGACAGGAGCGCCCAGGCGGGGGGGCGCGCCTGGACGCAGGCGCTGGCCGTGCTGTACCAGGCCTGCCTGATGCGCGAGATGGCGCCGCAGGACTGGGGCGGCCTTTTCCAGACGCATCGGCTGGAGCGCGGCCCGGCCGCCGTGTTCGGCGTGGAGGGCGCGGCGCGGCCTCTGGACTGGCTCCGGCGCACCTGGCTCAGGCTGGACGCATGAGGCCTATGGGGAGAATGCTCTGGACAGGGGGCGGGCAATACCTATAATTTGTTAGCCCCGATTCTGCTTTTTGCCTGGAGCATCGTCCGCATCATGATTGCCTTCGCCTTGCCATGCCCGAGCCCGACTCCGCGCCTTCGCGCAAAGTTCGCCGCCCGCAGCGGACTTGCCGCCCTGCTGCTGATGCTGGCGGGGCAGGCGCAGGCGGCGGGCTACCAGCTGGAGGGCCGGGTGGTGCGGGTGGCCGACGGGGATACCCTGACCGTGCTGCTGGACAATCGCCAGCAGCAGCGCGTGCGCCTGGCCAGCATCGACGCTCCCGAAACCACCAAGGATGCACGCCGCCCCGGCCAGCCCTATGCGGAGGCGTCGCGCCGCTATCTGTCCGAGCTGGTGGCCGGCAAGGACGTGCGGCTGTCCTGCTTCGAGAAGGACAGGCACGGACGGGCCGTCTGCGACGTGCTGCTGGAAGGCGGCCAGACCGCCAATCAGAAAATGGTGGAGGCCGGCCTTGCCATGGCCAACCGCGAAAAGCGCGGCCGTTTCCTGCGCGACGCGCGCATCGACGGCCTGGAGCGTGAAGCCAGGCGCGCCGGCCTGGGCATCTGGTCCGAACAGGAGCCGGTGGCGCCCTGGCAATGGCGCTACCAGTGCTGGCAGAAAGGCCAATGCTAGCCCGCCTGCGGCGGGCGCTGCTGATCCTGGGCTGCAGCGCGCTGGCCGCCTGCTCGGAGCCGGTCAACAGCCCCTACGAGGAGCACAGCGCGGCGGAGAACGTGCTGTACAGCGCGTTCACCACCCGTTCGCCCAACCACTTGGATCCGGCGCTGTCCTATTCCGGGGACGAGACGCCGTTCACCTATTCCATCTACGAACCCCTGTACGGCTATCACTACCTGGACCGGCCCTACCGCCTGATTCCCAAGGCGGCCGCCGAACTGGTCGAGCCCGTCTACCTGGACGCCAATGGCCGCCGCCTGCCGGCCGATGCGCCGGGAGAGCAGGTGGCCATCAGCCGCTATGACATTCCCATCAAGCCGGGCATCGCCTTCCAGCCCCATCCGGCCTTCGCGCGCGACGAGCAGGGCCAGTACCGCTACTATCCCATGCGCGCACCGGACCTGCGGGACGCTTTCAGCATCGGTGACTTCCCCCATGCGGATTCGCGCGAGCTCAATGCGCAGGATTATGTCTATGCCTTCAAGCGCCTGGCCAGCCCGCGCCTGGCTTCGCCCATATCCGGCGTGATGGCCGAGCATGTGCGCGGCTTCAAGGAACTGGCCCAGCAGTTGGCGCAGGACGACAAGCGCTCGCCCCGGCCCGACTGGCTGGACCTGCGGCCCTACACGCTGTCAGGGGTGCAGGCGCTGGACGAGCACACCTTGCGCATCGAGGTGCTGGGGAAGTACCCCCAGTTCAAGTACTGGCTGGCCATGACGTTCACGGCCCCTGTCCCCTGGGAGGCGGAGCGCTTCTACAGCCAGCCGCGCATGGCGCAGCACAACCTGACCCTGGACAGTTGGCCCGTGGGCACCGGCCCCTTCATGTTGACCGAGTCCCAGACCAACCGGCGCCACGTGCTCAGCCGCAATCCCTTGTACCGGGGCGAGCCCTACCCGTGCGTGGGCGAGGCCGGCGACCTGGAAGCCGGCCTGCTGGAGGACTGCGGCAAGTCCATGCCCTTTCTGGACAAGGTGGTGTTTTCGCTGGAGAAGGAAAGCGTGCCCCTGATGGGCAAGTTCCTGCAAGGCTATTACGACATTCCCCAGGTGGAGCGCGGCGAGTACGGCGTGGCCATGACCGTGGCGGCCAACGATTCTGCCGACAAGGCTGCGCTGTACAGGGAGCGGGGCCTGCAGTTGCGCACGGCGCCCGAGGCGCAGCTGTTCTACATGGGCTTCAACTGGCATGACCCGGTGGTGGGCAAGGGCGATACGCCCGAGCAGGCCGAGCGCAATCGCAAGCTGCGCCAGGCCGTGAGCATTGCCTTCGACTGGGAGGAGTACGTCTCCATCTTCATGAACGACCAGGCCCAGGTGGCGCACAGCCCGCTGCCGCCGGGCGTGCCGGGATACCAGCCGCTGCCGCAGGGGGCCAATCCCTATGTCTACACCGTCAAGGGTCAGACGGTGCAGCGCCGCAGCCTGGACGAGGCGCGCGAGCTGCTGCGCGAAGCCGGCTACCCGGACGGGCGCGATGCGCGCACCGGCAAGCCGCTGATCCTGTACTACGATTCCATGGGCGGCATGGGCTCGGACGCCACCGTGGACTGGATGCGCCGCCAGCTGGGCCAGGTGGGCCTGCAGCTGGAGGTGCGCGCCACCGACTACAACCGCTTCCAGGACAAGATGAAGCGCGGCGCCGCGCAGATGTTCATCTGGGGCTGGGTGGCGGACTATCCTGACGCCGAGAACTTCCTGACTCTGCTCTACGGTCCGCAATCGAAGGTGGATCATGGGGGGGAGAACGCCGCCAACTACCAGAGCGACGCTTATGACCGGCTGTACGAGCAGATGCGTTTCCTGAACGACGGCCCCGACAAGGAAGCCGTCATCCACGAGATGGTCAAGGTGGTGCAGCACGATGCGTCCTGGATGTTCGGCTATGTGCCCAATGCGGGCGGGGCCTATCAGGTGTGGGTGCGCAATGCCAAGCCCTCCCTGATGATACGCGACAGCCTGCAGTACTACCGCATCGACGCGCAGCAGCGGGTGGAGCGGATCCAGGAGTGGAACCGTCCTGTCTGGTGGCCGGCCATTCCCTTGCTGCTGATGCTGGCCGCGCTGGTGTGGGCGCTGCGGCGCATGGCGCGCCAGCGCCGCACCCGCGCCGCCCTGCGCAAGGAGGAATCCTGATGTTTTCTTATCTGCTGCGGCGCGTGCTGTACGGAGCCCTGATCCTGGTCGGCGTGAACCTGCTGACCTTCATCCTGTTCTTCGCCGTGAACACGCCCGACGACATGGCGCGCCTGTCCATCGGCGGGCAGCGTGTCAGCCAGACGGCGATAGACAACTGGAAGGCCGAACGCGGCTACGACAAGCCCTTGTTCTACAACGGCCAGGCGCAGGGCGGCGAACGGTTTACCGACACCATCTTCTATGAACGTTCCGTGCCTTTGCTGCGCCTGGATTTCGGCCTGTCCGACCAGGGGCAGGATATCGGCTACCAGATACGCAACCGCATGGGGCCCAGCCTGGCCCTGGCCCTGCCCACGTTCTTTCTGGGCCTGTGGGTCTGCATCAGCTTCTCCCTGCTGATGGTCTTTTTCCGCGGCAGCCGCCTGGACTTTTCGGCGGTCGTGCTGTGCGTCGTGCTGATGTCCATCTCGGGGCTGTTCTACATCATCGCCGGGCAATGGCTGTTCGCCCGGGTGCTGCGCTGGGTGCCGTTTTCCGGCTGGGTGCAGGGCCTGGAGAACTGGCGCTTCCTGGTCCTGCCCGTGCTGGTGGGCATTCTGTCCAGGCTCGGCGCCGAATCGCGCTTCTACCGCAGCCTGTTCCTGGAGGAGGCCAGCCGGGACTACGTGCGCACGGCGCGCTCCAAGGGCCTGGCCGAGCGCTGGGTGCTGTTTCGCCACGTGCTGCCCAATGCGCTGCTGCCCATCCTGACGAGCACGGTGTCCGCCTTGCCGCTGCTGTTCATGGGCAGCCTGATCTCGGAATCGTTCTTCGGCATTCCGGGGCTGGGCAGTTTCACCATCGATGCCATCAATGCCCAGGACTTCTCCATCGTGCGCGCCATGGTGTTCCTGGGATCGCTGCTGTATATAGCAGGGCTGATCCTGGCGGACATATCCTACACGCTGGTCGATCCCCGCATCCGCTTCAGTTGAGTCCGCCATGCCACAGTTCGTCTTTCTCTGGACCGATACCTTCGTGCTGGCGCTGTTCCTGGCGATGGCCGTCTATGCGCTGCGCGTGGCGCGCCGCCCGGGGCTGCGTTCGGCCTGGGCCAGCGTGGCGCGTACGCCCTCGGCCATGTGCGCGGCCGTCTTCCTGGCTTTTTTCCTGCTGGTGGGCCTGCTCGATTCCATCCACTATCGGCCCATGCTGCCGCCGGCGCCCGGCCAGGAGGCGGCTGCGCCCACGTATGCGCCGGTGGCCCGTTCCGTGCTGGACGACCTGTTGAGCCGCGCCGCCCTGTCGGATGTGGAAAAAACCTATTCCGCGCCCCTGGCGCGCTTTCAGTTGACCAAGGAAACCGTGCTGATCGCAGGCGAGGCGGTGCGCGACTTCCCGCGCCTGATCAACGCCGGGGTAGGCATGGATACCATCCAGGCCCATCACCAGGACGTCCGGCGGCTGGCCCTGCGGGGGCTGGCCTGGGGAGCGGGCTGGTGCTTGCTGCTGGCGCTGGCCCTGACCCTGTGGGGGCGGCGCAAGGCCCTGGAACCGGGCTGGGGCGGCGCCTGGGCCTACTGGTGGCAGGGCCAGGGCCTGGTGCCCTGGCGGGCCGTCTGGATCAGCGCCTGCCTGCTCGGCCTGGCGCTGAGCGTGGTGATCAGCCTGAGCGCCAATTATCACGTGCTGGGCACGGACCGCACCGGCAACGACATTCTTTGGCAGGCGCTCAAGAGCGTGCGCACGGCCCTGGTCATCGGCACGCTGACCACCTTCGCCATGCTGCCGCCGGCCATCATACTGGGACTGGCCGCCGGCTACTTCAGGGGCTGGGTGGACGATGTCATCCAGTACATCTACACCACGCTGACCTCGATTCCCGGCGTGCTGCTGATCGCCGCCTGCGTGCTGATGATGCAGGTGTACATAGACACGCACCCGGACAGTTTCGACACCGTGGCGGCCCGCGCCGACCTGCGCCTGTTCATGCTGTGCCTGATCCTGGGACTCACGGGGTGGGCGGGACTGTGCCGCCTGCTGCGCGCCGAGGTGCTGAAGCTGCGCGAGCTGGACTATGTGCAGGCCGCCCAGGCCTTCGGCGTCAGCCCCTTGCGCATCATGTTCCGTCACCTGCTGCCCAATGTCATGCACATCGTCCTCATCACCCTGATCCTGGAGTTTTCGGGGCTGGTCCTGTATGAGGCCGTGCTGTCTTACCTGGGCATAGGGGTGGATCCCAGCATGCCCTCGTTCGGGCGCATGATCGACGCCGCGCGCAGCGAGCTGTCGCGCGATCCCATCATCTGGTGGGGGCTGGCCGGCGCCTTCGCCTTCATGCTGGCGCTGGTGCTGTCCGCCAATATCTTCGCCGACGCGGTGCAGGCGGCCTTCGATCCCCGCACGCGCCGCTTCCGTGCGGTCCGTTTGCGCCATCCCGCTGGAGACACCAAGCCATGACGAGCCCATCCGGCAGTTCTTCCGTTCTGCATATCCAGGGCCTGGAAGTGCGCGTGCAATCCGACGCCGGGGTGCAAAGCGTGGTGCGCAATTTGTCCATGGCGGTGCGCAAGGGCGAAACCTTCGCCCTGGTGGGCGAATCGGGTTGCGGCAAGAGCATGACGGCCATGGCCATCCTGCGCCTGCTGCCCGAAGCCGCCTGGATGCAGTCCGGCGCCATCGAGCTGGACGGCCTGGACCTGCCGCTGCTGGCCGAGGAGCAGATGCAGGACGTGCGCGGCCGGCGCATCAGCGTCATCTTCCAGGAGCCGTCCACCAGCCTGAATCCGGTCATGTCCGTCGGCCGGCAGATCAGCGAGGTCATACGCCGGCACCGCGTGGCGCCGGCCGGGCAGGAGCGCGCGGCGGCGGTGCGCTGGCTCAAGCGCGTGGGCATCCCGGCCGCCGAGCAGCGCTACGACGATTTTCCCTTCCAGTTCTCGGGCGGACAGAAGCAGCGCATCATGATCGCCATCGCCTTGGCGGCCGAACCCGACCTGCTGGTGGCCGATGAACCCACCACCGCCCTGGACGTGACGGTGCAGGCGCAGATCCTGCAGCTGCTGGCCGACATACAGAAGGAAATGGGGCTGGCCATCCTGCTGATCACGCACGATCTGGCGGTGGTGCGCCAGTACGCGGACTACGTGGCGCTGATGCGCCATGGCCAGATCGTGGAATCGGGCCTGGCCAGCCAGTTCTTCCTGCGGCCCACGCATCCTTATGCGCGTGAATTGCTGGGCGCCATCCCCACGTATGACAAGCGCGGGCGTCCGCTCTCCAGGGAGGCGGCGCCCGAGCCCCGACGACCCCCCGAAAAGGGAGGGCTCGTCCTGGAGATCGAGGCCCTGTCCGTGGCCTACCGCCAGTCGGGCTCCTGGTGGCGCCGCCTGCCGCCCGTGCCGGTGGTCAAGGACCTGAGCCTGCAGCTGCACAAGGGCGAAACCCTGGCCCTGCTGGGCGAGTCCGGCTGCGGCAAGAGCACGGTGGCGCGCGCCTTGATGCGCCTGCTGGACAGCCAGGCCGAGATCGGCGGCCGGGTCAGGCTGCTGGGGCAGGACGTGCTGGCGGCCAGAGGCAAGGCCCTGCGGCAGCTCAGGTCGCGACTGCAGATCATCTTCCAGGACCCGTACGGATCGCTGGACCCGCGCATGATGGTGGGCGACATTCTCCAGGAGGGCCTGTCCGCGCTGCGCCCGGACCTGGACGGCGCGGCGCGGCGCAAGCGCGTGGCGACCCTGGTCGATCAGGTGGGCCTGCCCAAGAACACGCTGGAGCGCTACGCGCACGAGTTTTCGGGCGGGCAGCGCCAGCGCATCGCCATCGCGCGCGCCCTGGCGGTGGAGCCCGCGGTGCTGATCTGCGACGAGCCGACCTCGGCGCTGGACGTGTCGGTGCAGGCGCAGATACTGGACCTGATGCGCCAGCTGCAGGCCGAGCTGGGTCTGGCCTATCTGTTCATCACGCATAATTTCGGCGTGGTCGAGTACCTGGCCGACCGCATCGCCATCATGGCGCAGGGGCGCATCGTTGAGCAGGGCAGCGCCGAGCAGGTGCTGTTTCATGCCCGGCAGGAGCAGACGCAGCGCTTGCTGGCCGCCGTGCCCAGACTGGAGGTCGAGCCGGCCGCCCGGCGCCCCGGCCGCCGCAGCCTGGCCGGATCAGGATGAATGAGTCCGGCGTACGGCGTCCGGCGGCTATCTGTGCCTCCTGTATGTGTCTACAATAGGACTGTCTGGTCAGTGATTGATGAATAAACCATGAGCCTGAAGGTTTTTGATCTCGAGTGCGAACACGGTCATGTGTTCGAGGGCTGGTTCAGCTCGCGCGACAGCTACGACGAGCAGTTGCAAAAAGGGCTGCTGTGCTGCCCGGTCTGCGACAGTCGCCAGGTCAGCCGCAAGCTGTCCGCGCCGCGCATCAATGTAGGCGCCCAGGCCCCGGCGGACCTCCCGGCGCCCATGGACAATCCCGCGCCGCCGCAAGCCCGGATGCAGGACGCCCAGGGGCAGTTCCTGCAGCAGCTGCGTTCCATGATCCGCCAGTCGGACGACGTCGGGGCCCGGTTCGCCGAGGAAGCCCGGCGCATGCACGAAGGCCAGGCGCGCCAGCGCTCGATCCGCGGCCAGGCGACCCTGCAGCAGTACCAGGAGCTGGCCGAGGACGGCATCATCGCCATGCCGATCCCGGATTTCCTGGACGACGATCGCCTGCAGTAGGGCCGTTTTCCATTTCCTTCAGGCGCCGGTGGACGGTGCTGCGATGCAGGCCCAGGGCCTTCGCCGCCTGCGACACATTCCCCTTGTGCCTTTCCAGGGCTTCCCGCAGGGCGGCCTGTTCGCGTTCGCGCAGCGTCGTTCCCTGGGGCGCGGCCGGGTGCGACGGGGGAGGCGCGGCGGTCGCGTCCTGGCTCAGCCGGGGCAGGGCGGGCAACTGCGCCGCGTTCCAGACCCGGCCAGGCGCGTCCTGCAAAATGATCTGCAGCAGCACGGAGCGCAACTGCCGGTAGTTGCCCGGCCAATCGTAGCTTCGCAGGCGCTCCAGCGCCTCGTCCTGCAAGCGCGGGGCGGGGTTTTCTCCGCTCAGCCTGGCCAGTTCGCGCAGGATGTAGGGGCCCAGGTCGGGCCGATCGCGCAAGGCGGGGACGCGGCAGGTGTAATCCTGCAGGCGGAAGAACAGGTCGGCGCGGAACCGCCCCTGGCGTACCAGCGTCTCCAGGCACTGGTGGCTGGCGCTGATCAGGCGGAAATCCAGGACATGGGTCTGGTCCGAGCCCAGGGACTGCACTTCGCGTTCCTGCAGCACGCGCAACAGGCGGCTCTGCAAGGCCAGCGGCATGTCCCCGATCTCGTCCAGGAACAGCACGCCGCCGTCGGCCTGGCGCAGCTTGCCGGCGTAGCCCTGGCGGCGCGCTCCGGTGAAGGCGCCGGCCTCGTAGCCGAACAGCTCGGCTTCGATCAGGGATTCGGGCAGGGCGGCGCAATTGATGGCCACGAACGGGCCGGGGCGGGCGCGGTGGCGGCGATGCAGCTCGCGCGCCAGGAGTTCCTTGCCCGAGCCGCTTTCTCCGCTCAGCAACACGGACAGACCCATGCGCAGGGCCCGCAAGGCGGGCTCCAGCGCGTGCTGTTGCTGATCCGACAGCATCGGTCCCTGGGGCGCGGCCGGGGCGGGGAGCGGGCGTGCGGGCGCCGAAGGGCGGACATGCAGCTTGGCGGATTGCCGCGCGGCGCGCGCCTGCTCCAGCGCGGCCTCCAGATCCAGGCCGGGCAGCGATTGCCAGTCCTGGCCCAGCAGGGCCGCAGCCACTTCGTCGGCGGCGACGATGAGGCCGTCCTCCACCAGCAGGCGGCCGCTGAACGGACCGTCCAGCAGGGCCGGGTCCGTATGCAGATGCAGCAGGCGGCGCGCGGGTGTGCACAGCGCCTGGAGCATCTGCCGGCTGATCTGGCGCGCATACAGGCGCGCCATGTCCAGGGCATAGCCGTGCTCCAGGTCGGCGGGGCCGGAAATGTCCAGGACGCCGACGACCTGACCGTACGGATCGCGTATGGGAGCGCCGTGGCAGCTCAGGATGCGGTTGCCGGGCAGGTAGTGCTGTTGTCCGTGTATGCGTATGGCCTGGCCGGTCACCAGCGCCGTGCCTATGGCATTGGTGCCGCGGTGGTGTTCGGCCCAGCTGACGCCGGCGCGCAGGGCGACCCGGTCGGCGCGCTCCAGGAAATGCGGGTCGCCGGCCTGTTGCAGCACGGTTCCCTGGGCGTCGCATAGCAGCACCAGGCTGTGGTGCGGACGCACCAGGGCGGCCAGCTCCTGAAGGGCGGCCGCCGAATGATGCAGCAGGCTGTGCTGCTGCTCCAGCAACTGGCGCAAGGCGCCCTGGCTCAGGTCGCGGGGCTCCTGGCTCAATTCCCGGTCCAGGGCGCGGCAACGCTCCCAGGACTGGCGCCACAGGACTTCATCTGCCTGCGGGTGGAAGGGGGACGGAAAAGACATGGTGACGCTCCGGGTGGGTGTCGCAGCGTGCGACAGCGGTTGCGGCGTGCGACAGCGGCTGTCGCATCATGCGCCTGGAGGTCTGCTCATTATGGCGGCAGGCTGCTCGGGCAACGAGTCGGGACATCCGCTATGTTGCTTGGCACGTTATTTGCTTGGATACAAGACGAGACGAAGACGACGAACGATCTTCATCCGCGGAGCGCTCGCCGGCGCGTCCGACCATTCCACAAGGAGACATCATGAATCTGTCAGACCTGAAATCCCTGGGCCTGGACCTGGAGTTCCCCTTCAAGTCCCGCTACGACAACTATATCGGCGGACGCTGGGTGCCGCCGGTCGATGGCGAGTATTTCGACAATGTCTCGCCGGTGACGGGCCAGGTGTTCTGCCAGGTGCCGCGTTCGGGCGCCGCCGACATCGAGCTGGCGCTGGACGCCGCCCACAAGGCGCGGGCGCAATGGGGGGCGAGCTCGGCGGCCGAACGCTCCACCATCCTGCTGCGCATTGCCGACCGCATGGAGCAGCACCTGGAACGCCTGGCGGTGGCCGAGACCATAGACAACGGCAAGCCCATACGCGAGACGCGCGCCGCGGATCTGCCGCTGGCCGTGGACCACTTCCGCTACTTCGCCGGTTGCCTGCGGGCGCAGGAGGGCGCGATCTCCGACATCGACGCCACGACGGTGGCCTACCACTTCCATGAGCCCATCGGCGTGGTGGGCCAGATCATTCCCTGGAACTTCCCCTTGCTGATGGCTGCCTGGAAGCTGGCCCCGGCGCTGGCGGCCGGCTGCCCCGTGGTGCTGAAGCCCGCCGAGCAGACGCCGGCCTCCATCCTGCTGCTGATGGAGATCATCGGCGACCTGCTGCCTGCCGGCGTGGTCAACGTGGTCACCGGCTTTGGCAAGGAGGCCGGGCACGCTCTGGCGGCCTCGCCGCGCATCGCCAAGATCGCCTTTACCGGCTCCACGCCCGTAGGCAAGGAGATCCTGCACGCGGCCGCTGACCGGCTGATTCCCGCCACCGTGGAGCTGGGCGGCAAGAGCCCCAACATCTTCTTCGAGGACGTGATGCAGGCCGAGGACGCCTTCTTCGACAAGGCGCTGGAAGGCTTGACCATGTTCGCCTTGAACCAGGGCGAAGTCTGCACCTGCCCCTCGCGCATCCTGGTGCAGGAATCCATCTACGAGCGCTTCATGGAGCGGGCGCTGGAGCGCGTGGGCCGCATCAGGACGGGCAATCCCCTGGATGCCGGGACCATGGTGGGCGCGCAAGTGTCGCAAAAGCAGATGGAGCGCATCCTGGGCTATATCGACCTGGGTCGCGAGGAAGGGGCCGACTGCCTGATAGGAGGACAGCGCAACCGGCCCGGCCAGGGGCTGGACGAGGGTTTCTACGTCAGCCCCACCATGCTGCTGGGCAAGAACAGCATGCGTACCTTCCAGGAGGAAATCTTCGGGCCGGTCGCCGCCGTCACCACCTTCAAGGACGAGGACGAGGCCATCGCCATTGCCAATGACACGGAGTACGGGCTGGGCGCGGGGGTATGGAGCCGCGACGGCTCGAGAGCCTATCGCGTGGGGCGCGGCGTGCAGGCCGGTCGGGTCTGGACCAATTGCTATCACCTGTACCCGGCGCACGCGGCCTTCGGCGGCTACAAGCAGTCCGGCATAGGCCGGGAGACGCACAAGGTGGCGCTGGGCAACTATCAGCAGACCAAGTGCCTGCTGGTCAGCTACAGCGATCAGGCGCTGGGCTTCTTCTGATCTTTTTCAGTCTTCAAAAACGAAAAAACCGCAGCGCGCAGGCGCTGCGGTTTTTCTCGGAGTCGAACGCGGACTTACATTACGCGGCTGCGGTATTCGCCGGTGCGGGTGTCGATCTCGATCTTGTCGCCGATGTTGCAGAACAGGGGCACGCTGATTTCCATGCCGGTGTTGATCTTGGCGGGCTTGAGCACCTTGCCGGAGGTGTCGCCCTTGACGGCGGGTTCCGTGTAGGTGATTTCGCGCACGATGATGGTGGGCAGCTCCACGGAGATGGCGCGGCCTTCGTAGAAGACCACTTCCACGGTCATGCCTTCTTCCAGGTAGTTCAGGGCGTCGCCCATGCTTTCGGCTTCGACTTCGTACTGGTTGTACTCTTCGTCCATGAAGACGTACATGGGGTCGGCGAAGTACGAGTAGGTGCACTCGCGCTTTTCCAGCATGACGATGTCGAATTTTTCGTCGGCTTTGTGCACGGCTTCGCTGTTCGAACCGGTCAGCAGGTTCTTGAATTTCAGCTTGACGACTGCGGCGTTACGACCGGATTTGTTGTATTCCGTTTTCTGAACGACCAGAGGGTCACCATTGACCATCACGACGTTGCCAACGCGCAATTCTTGTGCGATTTTCATTAAAAAAAACTCCGAATGGGGTGGCTCCGCCGAGCTTGATGTCAGGGAGCTTTGAGGAAAACAGTCTATTTTAGCGTTTTCGGGCGACTTGGGTATAAAAACTCAGCAAGCTGGCGGCCAGATCGGGCTGCCGAGCCTGTTTTGCGCAGTAGGCGGCGGCCTGCTCGCGCCAGCGCGACAGGTTTTCCGCCTCCAGGCAGCCGGCCAGCGCCTGCGCGGCCGGCAGGCGCTCCGAACGGCTCCAGGCGTGGTGCAGGGCGCGCACGGGTTCAGGCAGACCGGTGGTGTCCAGCCAGGCGTCCAGCTTGTCCAGATGGGCGTCTTCGTCCTGGACGTAAGGCTGCCAGATCATGGGAGCGCCGGCCCAGACGGCGCGCACCAGCGAGTCTTCGCCGCGCACGATGTTCAGGTCGCTGCGCCAGAGCAGGGCGTCGAAATCGGCCTGGTCGACATGGGGTATTTCCTGCACGCGCAATCGGCCCGCCGCCAGGGGCGGCAGGCGCCGGGCCACGGAGTCCGGCACCAGCAGCAGCGTCTCCGGCCCCTGTTGCGCCAGCGCATCAGGCAAGGCCAGGACCGGCGCGTCCGGGTAGCAGAACAGGAACATCTGCCGCATGGATCCGTCCAGCAGGGCGCGGCGCTGCTCGGCGGCCACGCCCAGCCGGGCGAGCAGGGCCTCGTAGGCGTCGTCGTCGCGCCGGAATGCGTCGCGCCGGGCCAACAGGTCCGGGTCGCGCAGCAGTCCGCCCGTGCCGGGCAGGAATCCGGGGAAAAAGAAATACTTGGCCGCCCCGCCGGCTTGCGGCGAGGGCAGACCGTGGCAACCCGTCACCCAGCTTTCGGCGCTGAGGTATTCCAGGTTGATCCAGACATGCTGTCCGGCCCGCAGGCGTTCGGTGACGGCCGCAGGCGGTTCGCAGGCAAAGGCCTCGATCAGCAATGGATGGGGGTCGGGGTAGCGAACACGCGTCGTGCTCCAGCGCTCGACGCGCACTCCCTGGAGGTCCTGGCTTTCCAGCTCGGGGCGCAGCTCGTGCTGGATGCGCTGGAAGCTGGCCAGGTCGTCCACCCACAGGCGCACCTGCGGGACCTCGGGCGAGGCGGCCAGCTGGCGGGCGAGCCGCCAGCACACGCCGATGTCGCCGAAGTTGTCGACGACGCGGCAGAACAGATCAACGGCGGGCATTGGGCCTCCGCGGCTCCTTGAATGGTGTTGACAGGCCCTAGTGCAGCTGGACCGGATCCAGGTCGATTTCGTCGGGCAGCTCGGGGTGCTGCATTTCGCCATGGATGTCGGGGAAGAAAGGCGCGTTGCAGTCCTCGCAGACTTCGGTCGAATGCAGGCCGGGCAGGCGGTGCACGTGCTGCACGCCCAGGCTCTTGAGCAGGGCGGCGATGATGTCCGGGATGTCGATGTGCTCGTCTTCGCTGAGCGAGGACTCGGCCTCTTCCTGGCTGAGCACCGGCCAGATGCAGCCATAGATGACGGCGGGGGAGGACACGGTGCTGAAGCCCACGCGATATTCTTCGACCACCTCGTTGCCGCTGGCCACGATGACGGCGCGCAACTGGTCAGGGGCGATGTTGGCGGCGGTCTGCAGCCAGGTGACGCCGGCCTGGACCGCGAGCGGCCGGATCTCCCGGTCGGCCTCGCGCGTGTTCACGTAATAGGCGTTGGGCGCCAGGTACTGGACCTGGCAGCCGGTGAACAGCGGGCCCAGGATGGGCGTGCACTGCTGCACCCATTGTTCGATGCAGTGCAGATGGGCGGCATGGGCGCTTTCGCCTTGCTGCTGCCAGCGGAACAGGGGCTGGCCCACGGGCGCGAGCGCCACGCCCACCAGGAAGCGGGCGTCGGCCAGCAGCGTATTGGCCTCCGGAGGGGCAAGGGGCCGAACGTTCTCCTGGCTGCGGCCCAGGGCCTTGGCGGCCAGCGTGTGGGTCCATTCGTAGGCTTGCTGGTAGGTCTGGGGCATCTCGTCGTAGTTGACCAGATCGGGCACCAGCGCGCACAGCACGCCTTCGGCCAGTATGGTGTTGCGCAGGCAGGCGTCCAGTTCCTGGCGCTGGGTCTCGGTCAGGACGCCCTGCGGCAGCTGGTAGCGGGTCCAGGCGGTCAGGGGAGCGGAAAAGAGCAGGGCGTCGTAGAGCACGCCTTGATGTTCGATGCGCAGGCTCTCGGCATGGGCCTCGGCCAGTTCCATCACGATTTCGTAGTGCTGGTTCTGCTGCTGGCTGCCCAGCAGCTCCAGCGTCTGTTCGACCGACGTGTTGCGGCGGCCGGCATACAGCTTGTCCAGCAACTGGCCGGCCAGCCCTTGCCAGTAACGGTCTTCGACCTGCGAGCCGGAGCGCACCAGGGCGTCGGCATAGTTGACCAGGCGCTGGATTTCCTTGGATTGTCGTGCGAGCAGTTTGGGATTGAGTTGCGACATTGACATACGTTGCCGGTTGGTGGACACCTTAGTTTACCCCCTGGGCGGTGGCGGGGGAATGGCAGGGGCGGGCTGGCCCGAAGGAGATTGACGGACAATGAAAAACGCCCCCGCCGTGCGTGACGGCGGAGGCGTCGCAAGCAAGCCCTGCGGCTTACAGGCCTACGGAGTCGGCGACTTCCTTGAATTCCTCGATCTGGTCGAAGTTCATGTAGCGGTAGATGTTGTCGCTGTTGGCCTGCAGCACGCCCATGTCGGCCAGGTACTCCTCGCGGGTGGGGATGCGGCCCAGACGCGAGCAGATGGCGGCCAGCTCGGCCGAACCCAGGAAGACATTGCTGTTCTTGCCCAGGCGGTTCGGGAAGTTGCGGGTGCTGGTGGACATGACGGTCGCGCCTTCGCGCACCTGGGCCTGGTTGCCCATGCACAGCGAGCAGCCGGGCATTTCCATGCGCGCGCCGGCCACGCCCAGCACGCCGTAGTGGCCTTCCTCGGTCAGCTGCTGCTGGTCCATCTTGGTGGGCGGAGCCACCCACAGGCGCGTGGGGATGTCGCGCTTGCCTTCCAGCAGCTTGGAGGCGGCCCGGAAGTGGCCGATGTTGGTCATGCAGCTGCCGATGAACACTTCGTCGATCACGGTGCCGGCCACGTCGGACAGTGTCTTGACGTCGTCAGGATCGTTCGGGCAGGCCACGATGGGCTCGTGGATCTCGGCCAGGTCGATCTCGATGACCGCGGCGTATTCGGCGTCGGCGTCGGGCTCCAGCAGCTGGGGATTGGCCAGCCAGGCTTCCATGGCCTTGATGCGGCGGCCCAGGGTGCGCTCGTCTTCGTAGCCGTTGGCGATCATCCACTTGAGCAGCGTGATGTTGCTGTTCAGGTACTCGATGATGGGCTCCTTGTTCAGGCGCACCGTGCAGGCGGCGGCCGAACGCTCGGCGGAGGCGTCGGACAGTTCGAAGGCCTGTTCGATCTTCAGGTCGGGCAGACCCTCGATCTCCAGGATGCGGCCGGAGAAGATGTTCTTCTTGCCGGCTTTTTCCACGGTGAGCAGGCCCTGCTTGATGGCGTACAGCGGGATGGCGTTGACCAGGTCGCGCAGGGTGACGCCGGGCTGCATCTGGCCCTTGAAGCGCACCAGCACGGATTCAGGCATGTCCAGGGGCATCACGCCCGTGGCGGCGGCGAAGGCCACCAGGCCCGAGCCGGCGGGGAAGCTGATGCCGATGGGGAAACGCGTGTGCGAGTCGCCGCCGGTGCCCACGGTGTCGGGCAGCAGCATGCGGTTCAGCCAGGAGTGGATGATGCCGTCGCCCGGGCGCAGCGAAACGCCGCCGCGGGTGCTGATGAAGGCGGGCAGCTCGTGGTGCGTCTTGACGTCCACGGGCTTGGGATAGGCGGCGGTGTGGCAGAAGGACTGCATCACCAGATCGGAGGAGAAGCCCAGGCAGGCCAGGTCCTTGAGCTCGTCGCGCGTCATGGGGCCGGTGGTGTCCTGGCTGCCGACGGTGGTCATGCGCGGTTCGCAATAGGTGCCGGGACGCACGCCCTTGCCTTCGGGCAGGCCGCAGGCGCGGCCGACCATCTTCTGGGCCAGGGTGTAGCCCTTGCCGGTGTCGCTGGGGCTCTGGGGCAGGCGGAACAGCGTGGTGGGCGGCAGGCCCAGGGCTTCGCGGGCGCGCGTGGTCAGGCCGCGGCCGATGATCAGCGGAATGCGGCCGCCGGCGCGCACTTCGTCGAACAGCACGTCGGACTTGACCTGGAATTCGGAAATGACCTGGCCGTTCTTCAGGGCCTTGCCTTCGTAGGGGCGCAGTTCGATGACATCGCCCATCTCCATCTGGGAGACGTCAAGCTCGATGGGCAGCGCGCCGGCGTCTTCCATGGTGTTGTAGAAGATGGGGGCGATCTTGCCGCCCAGGCACACGCCGCCGAAGCGCTTGTTGGGCACGTAGGGAATGTCCTGGCCGGTGAACCACAGCACCGAGTTGGTGGCGGACTTGCGGGACGAGCCGGTGCCCACCACGTCGCCGACGTAGGCGACCAGGTGGCCCTTGTCCTTCAGGGATTCGATGAAGGCGACCGGACCTTTCTTGCCGGGCTCTTCGGGGGTGATGCCGGGACGCGGGTTCTTGAGCATCGCCAGGGCGTGCAGCGGGATGTCGGGACGGCTCCATGCGTCGGGCGCGGGGGAGAGGTCGTCGGTATTGGTCTCGCCGGTGACCTTGAAGACCGTGATGGTCAGGCTCTTGGGCACTTCGGGGCGGCTGGTGAACCATTCGCCGTCGGCCCAGCTCTGCAGCACTTCCTTGGCGTAGGCGTTGCCTTTTTCGGCCTTTTCCTGAACGTCGTGGAAGGAGTCGAACATCAGCAGGGTGTTCTTCAGGCCGTTGGCGGCGATCTGGCCCAGGCCGGGCTGGTCCAGCAGTTCGATCAGGGGGCTGATGTTGTAGCCGCCCAGCATGGTGCCCAGCAGTTCGGTGGCGCGCTCACGGCTGATCAGGGCACAGGTTTCGGTGCCCAGGGCCACGGCGGCCAGGTAGGAGGCCTTGACCTTGGCGGCATCGTCCACGCCGGCGGGGACGCGATGCGTCAGCAGTTCGAGCAGGAACGCTTCTTCGCCGGCGGGCGGGTTCTTGATGAGCTCGATCAGGTCGGCGGTCTGCTGAGCCGACAGAGGCAGCGGAGGAATGCCCAGCGCGGCGCGCTCGGCAACGTGTTCGCGGTAAGAGTCCAGCATGGTGCGGGGGCCTATCGGTAAAAGTTGAAAATGGAAATGCACAAAATCGAGTGTTGCCTCGATTGTAATTTGAAGCCGGGAGTGAAGCAACAGTCTTATATCTTATATAAGACTTACGAAAAGCTGAATCAGGCCAGGAGGTCGGCGTATTCCGGGTGACGCCGGATGTAGGCGGCCGCATAGCTGCACAGGGGATGCACTTTCCAGTGTTGGTTTTTTGCTGTTTCCAGGGCGTGGCGCGTCAGTTGGGCGGCGATGCCGCGGCCTTCCAGCGCCGGCGGCACCAGCGTGTGGGTGATGCTCATGACGTCGCCGTCCAGCCGGTAGTCGATCAGGCAGCGCAGGTTCTCGACCGTGCAGTAGAACTGGCGGGCTTGAGTGTCGTGGCGGATTTCCAGGTCCATGGCGGTCTCCTTCAGACGGAAGCGGGTTGCAGCGCGATCAGCGCCCAGAGCACGAGCATGCAGGCCAGGCCGATGAAGCAGCCGCCCCACAGGCCCATCAGCGGCCATTTGATGCCCATGGGCACCTCGTCGCGCTGGACGTGGGGCAGCAGGCGGTTGGCGTTGCCGAATACGCCGCCCTGGCGCGCGGGAAAGTTCAGGCGCAGGAAGTAGTCCAGCAGCACGCCGGCCTTGAGCGAGAAAGGCAGGCGCTCCCAGGGGTGCTGGGCAAGATAGGGATGGCGCAGAGCCTGGTTGGTGCGCCGCACATTGAACAGCAGCAGATAGGCGCCCGAGACCAGGGCGGTCAGGGCGCAGGCGATCATCAGGGTCCCGGCCATGGGCAGGGCGTAGCGAACGAAATCAGAGAGCATCGAAGTCACCGGCAAGGGCGGCCCCGCGGGCCGAAGGCCGCGGGGCCGCGAGTCAAATCACTGGCGCATGATAGCGCATGCCCGGGGACTTATGGACGCTGGTCCAGCGGCACGAAGGCCTGATTTTCCGGACCGACGTAATTGGCGGTGGGACGGATGATCTTGTTGTCCACGCGCTGCTCGATGATGTGCGCGGCCCAGCCCGCGGTGCGGGCGATCACGAAGAGCGGGGTGAACATGGCGGTGGGCACGCCCATGGTGTGATAGGACACGGCGGAGAACCAGTCCAGGTTGGGGAACATCTTCTTGACGTCCCACATGACGCTTTCCAGGCGCTCGGCGATGTCGTACATGCGCATGTTGCCGTCCTGTTCGGCCAGTTCCCTGGCCACGGCCTTGATGACCTGGTTGCGCGGGTCCGAGACGGTGTAGACGGGGTGGCCGAAGCCGATGATCACTTCCTTGTTCTCCACGCGGCGGCGGATGTCCTCTTCGGCCTGATCCGGCGTGTCGTAGCGTTTCTGGATCTCGAAGGCCACTTCGTTGGCGCCGCCGTGCTTGGGGCCGCGCAGCGCGCCGATGGCGCCGGCGATCGCCGAGTAGAAGTCCGATCCCGTGCCGGCGATGACCCGGCTGGTGAATGTGGACGCGTTGAACTCATGCTCGGCGTACAGGTTCAGCGAAGTGTGCATGGCGCGCTCCCACTGGGCCGAGGGTTTCTCGCCGTGCAGCAGGTGCAGGAAATGGGCGCCTATGCTGTCGTCGTCGGTCTGCACGTCGATCATCTCGCCGTTGTGGCTGTAGTGATACCAGTACAGCAGGGCCGAGCCCAGGCAGGCCAGCAGCCGGTCGGCGATGTCGCGCGCATCGGGCAGGTTGTGGTCGTCCTTCTCGGGCAGCACGCAGCCCAGCACCGAGACCGCCGTGCGCATCACGTCCATGGGGTGGCTGTGCGCCGGCAGGGCCTCCAGGGCGCTCTGCACGGCCAGCGGCAGGCCGCGCAGGCGCTTGAGCTTCTGCTTGTAGGCGCGCAGCTCGTCGCGATTGGGCAGCTTGCCGTGGATCAGCAGGTAGGCGACTTCTTCGAACTCGCAGGCCTGGGCCAGGTCCAGAATGTCGTAGCCGCGGTAGTGCAGGTCGTTGCCGCTGCGGCCGACGGTGCACAGCGCGGTATTGCCGGCGACCACGCCCGAGAGGGCGACGGATTTCTTGGGCTTGAAGCCGGAGGTGGTGGTGTTCTCGGTACTGCTCATGCGGGTCTCCTGGTTGGTGGCGGACAGTGGCGCTGTCCGCCAGGGTAGGCTGCAGGCCGGGCCGGGCTCTTGCGCGCAAGGCGGGAGCGGGGCCGGGCTCAGGATTTCTTGTTTTTCTGGAACAGGGCGTCCAGCCTTTGCTCGTAGGCATGGTAGCCGATGCGATCGTAAAGCTCCTCGCGGGTCTGCATCAAGTCCAGCACGTTCTTCTGGTGGCCGTCGCGGCGAATGGCTTCATAGACCGTTTCGGCCGCCTTGTTCATGGCGCGGAAGGCCGACAGCGGGTACAGCACCATGGCGACCTGCGCCGAGGCCAGCTCCTGCACCGTGAACAGCGGCGTCTTGCCGAACTCGGTGATGTTGGCCAGCACGGGAACGTCCAGCGCCTGCGTGAACCGGCGGTACGTATCCAGATCGTAGCAGGCTTCGGCGAAGATGCCGTCCGCGCCTGCCTCGACGCAGGCCCGGGCGCGTTCCAGCGCCGCGTCCACGCCTTCCACGGCGATGGCGTCGGTGCGCGCCATGATGAAGAAGTCGGGATCGGTGCGCGCGTCCACGGCGGCCTTGACGCGGTCCACCATCTCATCGGCGCTGACGATCTCCTTGCCGGGGCGATGGCCGCAGCGCTTGGCTCCCACCTGGTCCTCGATATGGCAGGCGGCGGCCCCGAACTTGATCAGGCTCTTGATGCTGCGGGCGATGTTGAAGGCCGAGGCGCCGAAACCCGTGTCTATGTCCACCAGCAGCGGCAGCTCGCATACGTCCGTGATGCGGCGGATGTCGGTCAGCACATCGTCCAAGGTGTTGATGCCCAGGTCGGGCAGGCCCAGCGAACCCGCGGCCACGCCGCCGCCCGACAGGTAGATGGCCCGGTAGCCGGCGCGTTGCGCCAGCAGGGCGTGGTTGGCGTTGATCGCGCCGATGATCTGCAGGGGCTGCTCCTCGCGCAGCGCCTGGCGGAAACGGGCGCCTGCCGAAGTCAGGGGGTGTTGGCTCATGCTTGGCTCCAAGGTAAAGAGTGCCGGCGGACTGGGCGCCGCGGCGTCCAGGCGGTTTTAGCAAATAGCATGCCAAATTGTACCGAAGGGTCGGCGACCGGGGCCGCGCCGCCTGTTCATGCCTGTTGCGCGCGCCGGGTCCCATCGGTCGCCTGCGGATCGCTGCTTGCACCCGGGTTCCACATGTTTCATTATTGGAACACTGCTTGAAACGTTGTTTCGTTTTTGTACTGGAGATTCGCGCATGCCCTATGTCCCGGCAAGCTCCGCCCGCCTGCGCATCGTTGCAGTCGGGCTGCACGGACTGCGCGCCTTGCTGGAAGAGCTGGCGCCTGCGTACCGCAATCAGGCGGAGATCCTGATCGTCGACAAGGCGTACGGCGAGGCGGTGGACATGGTCCAGGCGCTGCGCCGGACCGGGGAAATGGACGTGGTGGTGTCCGCCGGCTCCAATGGCAGCTACCTGCGCGAGCATCTGGACCTGCCGGTGGTCATGGTGCGGCCCGGCGGCTTCGACATCATGCGCGGGCTGGCGCTGGCGGCGGCCCAGGCGCGCCGCATGGCCGTGGTCACCTACGGCGGCATGCCGGCCGAGCTGCAGGAGTTCGTGGACGGTTTCGGCCTGCCCGTGGAGCTGCGCACCTACCGCAGCGAAATCGACGCCCAGGCCTGCGTCCAGGAGCTCCGGCGCCTGGGCGTGGAGCGGGTGCTGGCGCCCGGGCTGGTCGTGGACCTGGCGCGCGACTGCGGCATGGACGGCGTGCTGCTGTATTCGCAGGGCGCCGTCCGCGAAGCGCTGGAGGCGGCCATCGAGCTGGCAAAGGTGGCCCGCGCCGAGGCGGCGCGCCGCGATCGGCTCAACACCATCCTGGCCCAGCTGCGCGACGGCGTGGTGTCCGTGGACGCGGACGAGCGGGTGGAAACCGTCAATCCGGCCATGGAGGCCTGGCTGGGTCAGTCCGCCCAGGCGCTGCTGGGGCGGCGTCTTAGCGAGCTGCATCCCGAACTGGACCTGAGGCCGACCTTGCGCAGCCTGGAGAGGCAGCAGGATGCCGTGCAGCAGGTAGGCGGCCGTACCGCGGTCGTCACCCGCATGCCCATCCTGGAGCAGGGCAGGCTGACCGGCGCGGTGCTGGTGTGCCAGGATCCGGCCGCCATCCAGCGGCTGGATCGCAGCCTGCGCTCGCGCAGCCACCAAGTCGCTTCACGGCACGCTCGTTACGAGCTGGCCGATCTGGTGGGCGACAGCCCCGCCATGCAGCGGGTGCGCGAACAGGCGCGCGCTTGCGCGCAGAGCGCGGCCACCACGCTGATCATCGGCGAGAGCGGCACGGGCAAGGAGCTGCTGGCCCAGGGCATACACCGGGCCAGCGGGCGGCGCGTCCAGCCGTTCGTGGCCGTGAACTGCGCGGCCTTTCCGGACAGCCTGCTCGAGAGCGAGCTGTTCGGCTATGTGGAAGGCGCCTTCACCGGATCGAGCCGCGGCGGCAAGGTGGGCCTGTTCGAGGCGGCCCACACGGGCACCTTGTTTCTGGACGAGATCGGCGAGATGCCCTTGTCCCTGCAGACGCGGCTGCTGCGCGTGCTGCAGGAAAAGGAAGTGCTGCGCATCGGCGCGATCGAGCCCACGCCGGTGGACGTGCGCATCATTGCCGCCACGCATCGCGACCTGGCCGCCCAGGTGCGCGAGGGCCTGTTCCGCCAGGACCTGTTCTACCGGCTGAACATACTGGTATTGCGCCTGCCCGCCCTGCGCATGCGCAGCCAGGATCTGCCCATGCTGGTCTCGCACCTGGCGGCCAAGGTGGCGCAGCGGCTGGGAGGGGCGAGCGCGCCGGATCCGGGGCTGCTGGATGATTTGCTGCAGGCAGGGCATTCCTATGCCTGGCCGGGCAATATCCGCGAATTGGAGAACCTGATCGAGCGCCTGACGGTGCTTGGCGCTGAGAGGGCCGACCGGCCCTTGTCGCTGGCGGACATCGCGCCGGAGCTGCTGGCCGCCGAGCCGGCGCCCGGCCAGGCAGGCGAGGAACTGCGCGAGCAGCGGGAGCGCAGCGAGCAGGCGCATCTGCTGCGGGTGCTGGAGCAGTGCGGCGGCAATCGTGAATTGGCGGCCGTCCGGCTGGGCATCAGCCGGACGACCTTGTGGCGCAAGCTGCGCAAGTAGGGCGGGACCTGGAGCCGGGGGAAATCTCGCGCCGAAAAAAAATCCCCGCCGGTGTCAACCGGCGGGGATCGCATGAGGCGGGTGATGGAATCAGCCCAGCAGGTCTTTCACGCCGTCGCGTTCTTCGAGCAGTTCGTTCAGGGTGTGGTCCATGCGTTCGCGGGAGAAGGTGTCGATCTCCAGGCCTTCCACGCGCTTGTACTCGCCGTTCTCGGTGGTGACGGGCACGCCGTAGATGATGCCTTCGGGGATGCCGTAGGAGCCGTCGGAAGGCACGCCCATGGTGACCCACTTGCCGTTCGAGCCCAGCACCCAGTCGCGCACGTGGTCGATGGCGGCGTTGGCGGCGGAGGCGGCCGAGGACAGGCCGCGCGCTTCAATGATGGCCGCGCCGCGCTTGCCCACGGTGGGGATGAAGGTGTTGCGGTTCCATTCCTGGTCGTTGATGATGGCGTCGATCTTCTCGCCGTTGACGGTCGCAAAGCGCGTGTCGGGGTACATGGTGGGCGAGTGGTTGCCCCAGACGATCAGGTTCTCGATGTCGGCCACGGGCTTGCCGGACTTGGCGGCCAGTTGCGACAGGGCGCGGTTGTGGTCCAGGCGCAGCATGGCGGTGAAGTTCTTGGCGGGCAGGTCGGGGGCCGACTTCATGGCGATGTAGGCATTGGTGTTGGCGGGGTTGCCGACCACCAGGACCTTGACGTCGCGGCTGGCGACCTTGTTCAGGGCGCGGCCCTGGGCGGTGAAGATCTGGGCGTTGAAGGCCAGCAGGTCCTTGCGCTCCATGCCGGGGCCGCGCGGGCGGGCGCCGACCAGCAGGGCGATGTCGACGTCCTTGAAGGCTTCTTCGGGATCGCTGTGGGCGGACATGCCTTGCAGCAGCGGGAAGGCGCAGTCGTCCAGTTCCATCATGACGCCCTTCAGGGCTTTCTGGGCTTTCTCGTCGGGCAGCTCCAGCAGCTGCAGGATCACGGGCTGGTCTTTGCCCAGCATTTCGCCGGAAGCGATGCGGAACAGCAGGGCATAGCCGATCTGGCCGGCTGCACCGGTCACAGCAACGCGCATTGCGGGTTTGGACATGAGAGTATGACTCCGTTTTGGGGTTTGAAAGGCGGTGACGAAAAACACAGTTTAATGCTTTTGCGGACGTCGCATCACGTCCGGCCGGCGGTTTTTCGAAGGGGCGGCGGGGTCCCTTTTTTCACTGCGCAGCCTAGACCAAAACGGGCGGCGCGTCAAACGTCTTATATCTTATATAAGACAGAAGAGTGTTAGACATTCGGGGCCGGGCATGCGAAAATTGGAGCACTGTCTATTTTATTTACAAGTGCGCAGGGCGCCTGCCGGCGTTGCGCATTTGTCCATTATCAACCATGTCTGAAAACGTGCCGCCCCTACGCGCCCAGGAAATCGAAAAATCCGCGCCCAGTGCGGCCTATAGCCCACTGTACCAGCAAATCAAGGCCCTGTTGCTGCAGGGTCTGGATCGCGGCGAATGGAAACCGGGCGAATCCATCCCCAGCGAACTGGAGCTGGCGGCCCGCTTCCAGGTCAGCCAGGGCACGGTGCGCAAGGCCATCGACGAGCTGGCTGCCGACAACCTGCTGATCCGCCGCCAGGGCAAGGGCACCTTCGTGGCCACGCACCACGAGGCGCGCGTGCGCTTTCGCTTCCTGCGCCTGACTCCGGACGACGGCAAGCCCGTGCCGTCCTCCAGCCGCATCCTGGACGTGCGCCGCCTGAAGGCCCCGGCCGATGTGGCCCAGCTGCTGGATCTGCGCACCTCGGACATGGTGGTCAACCTGCGCCGGGTCCTGGCCTTCGACCAGGCGCCCACCATCTACGACGACATCTGGCTGCCCGGCTCGGTCTTCAAGGGCCTGACCATGGAGGCCGCCAGCCAGAACAAGGGCCCCATGTACGCCTGGTTCGAGAGCAAGTTCGGCGTCAGCATGGTGCGGGCCGACGAAAAAATCGGCGCGGTCGCCGCGACGGGGGAGGCGGCCGCCGTGCTGCATGTGCCCGAAGGCACTCCCTTGCTGCAGGTCGAGCGCGTCTCCTACACCTATGGCGATCGCCCCATGGAACTGCGCCGCGGGCTCTACCTGACAGAGCGCTTCCATTATCGAAACACTTTGAACTAGACCGACGGCATACGGCATTTGATACTGCATCGTCCAGTCAAATCGGTGAAAATACCAAGGTTAATTTGTAATTACTTTTTTTTATCTACTTCGAGGCCATCATGTCTGATACCGCACCCAAGCAGCGCCCGCAGTATCGCAATATCAGCGTGCCGCAGATATTGAGCTACCGCTTGCCACTGGCGGCAAAATCATCGATTTTGCATCGCGTCAGCGGCGCATTGCTGTTCCTTTGCCTGCCGCTCGTGCTGTTGCCGCTGTTCTCCCTCAGTGTCAGCTCTCCCGAATCGTTCGAGACCCTGCGCAGCTATGTCGACAATCCCGTCTGTAAGCTGATCCTGCTGGTCCTGATCTGGGGCTACCTGCACCACTTCTGTGCCGGCATCCGCTACCTGATCCTCGATCTGCACATCGGCAACGACAAGGAATCGGCCAAGAAATCGGCCGGCATGGTTTTCGGGGTCAGCCTGGCGCTCACCCTGGTGTTTGGTCTGAAACTGTTTGGGGTCTGGTAATGGCTACTCGTGAACGCATCGGCGCACACCGTCTGGTGGTCGGCGCCCACTATGGCACGCTGGATTTCCTGGCGCAGCGGGTCACGGCCGTCATCATGGCCGTCTACACCCTGATCATCGTCTGCGGCATCCTGTTCAGCAGCGAACTCAACTTCGACACCTGGCGCGGCCTGTTCACCTTCCGCGTCGGCTTCCTGCCGCTCGGCCAGCTGCTGGCCACGCTGTTCTTCCTGTCCCTGTCCTGGCATGCCTGGATCGGCGTGCGCGACATCTGGATGGACTACGTCAAGCCCGCCGGTCTGCGCCTGCTGATGCAGGTCCTGACCCTGCTGTGGCTGGTGGCCTCCGTCGTATTCTTTGCAAAAATCATCTGGAGTCTCTAAACCGTGGCTTCCATCAAAACTTCTCTGCCCCGCCGCCAGTTTGACGTGGTGGTGGTCGGCGCCGGCGGCGCCGGCATGCGCTGTTCCCTGCAACTGGCCCAGGCCGGCCTGTCCGTCGCCGTCCTGTCCAAGGTGTTCCCAACCCGCTCCCATACCGTGGCCGCCCAGGGCGGCGTCAGCGCCTCGCTGGGCAACATGAGCGAAGACCACTGGTACTGGCACATGTACGACACCGTCAAGGGGTCCGACTGGCTGGGCGACCAGGACGCCATCGAATTCATGTGCCGCGAAGCGCCGCACGCCGTGTACGAGCTCGAGCACTTCGGCATGCCCTTCGACCGCAACCCCGACGGCACCATCTACCAGCGCCCCTTCGGCGGCCATACCGCCAACTTCGGCGAAAAACCCGTCCAGCGCGCCTGTGCCGCGGCCGACCGTACCGGTCACGCCATGCTGCACACGCTCTACCAGCGCAACGTGGCCGCCCGCACCCAGTTCTTCGTGGAATGGATGGCTCTGGACCTGCTGCGCAACGAAGCCGGCGACGTGCTGGGCGTGACCGCCCTGGAAATGGAAACCGGTGAAATCTACATCCTGGAAGGCAAGCGCGTGGTGCTGGCCACCGGCGGCGCCGGCCGCATCTGGGCCGCTTCCACCAATGCCTTCATCAACACGGGCGACGGCCTGGGCATGGCCGCCCGCGCCGGCCTGCCTCTGCAGGACATGGAGTTCTGGCAGTTCCACCCCACCGGCGTGGCCGGCGCCGGCGTGCTGATCACCGAAGGCGTGCGCGGCGAAGGCGGCATCCTGCTGAACAAGGACGGCGAACGCTTCATGGAGCGCTATGCGCCCACCCTGAAGGACCTGGCCCCGCGTGACTTCGTGTCCCGCTCCATGGACCAGGAGATCAAGGAAGGCCGCGGCTGCGGCGACGGCAGCTATGTGGTCCTGAAGCTGGATCACCTGGGCGCCGACGTCATCAAGAAGCGCCTGCCTTCGATTCGCGAGATCGCCATCAAGTTCGCCAACGTGGATCCCATCAAGGATCCGATTCCGGTCGTGCCCACCATCCACTACCAGATGGGCGGCATTCCCACGAACTACTACGGCCAGGTCGTCACCCGCACCGCCTCCGGCGAGAGCAAGATCGTTAACGGCTTGTACGCCATCGGCGAATGCGCCGCCACCTCGGTGCACGGCGCCAACCGCCTGGGCACGAACTCGCTGCTGGACCTGATCGTCTTCGGTCGCGCCGCGGGCAACCACATCGTGGCCTCGCACCCCGAAAAAGATCACTCCCACCAGGAAATCAACCAGTCGTCCATCGACTTCTCCCTGGATCGCGTCAACCGCCTGGAATCGCGCACTTCCGGCGAGAAGGCCCAGGACGTGGGCAACAAGATCCGCACCGCCATGCAGGCGCACTGCGGCGTGTTCCGCACGCTGGATCTGCTGCACAAGGGCGTGGACAAGATCGAATCCCTGGTTCCCGAAGTCAAGGACATCTACTTCAAGGACAAGTCCAAGGTCTTCAATACGGCCCGTATCGAAGCGCTGGAAGTCGCCAACATGATCGAAGTGGCCCGCGCCACCACGAAGTCGGCGGCCAACCGCACCGAAAGCCGCGGCGCCCATGCCCTGAGCGACCATCCCGAGCGTGACGACGAGAACTGGCTGCGTCACACCCTGTGGTTCTCCGAAGGCAGCCGTCTGGAATACAAGCCCGTCCAGATGAAGCCCCTGACGGCCGAAACCATTCCGCCCAAGGCCCGGACTTTCTAAGCAGGATATTGAAATGAGCCAAACTCGCAAGGTCAAATTCGAAATCTACCGCTACGATCCCGACAAGGACGAGCGTCCCTACATGCAGAAGCTGGAAGTCGAGCTGCAGCCTACCGACAAGATGCTGCTCGACGCCATCCTGCGCATCAAGAACGAAGTGGACGACAGCGTTGCGCTGCGCCGCTCCTGCCGCGAAGGCGTGTGCGGGTCCGATGCCATGAACATCAATGGCAAGAACGGCCTGGCCTGCACCACGAACCTGCGCGACCTGAAGGAGCCCATCGTGCTGCGCCCGCTGCCCGGCCTGCCCGTGATCCGCGACCTGATCGTGGACATGACGCACTTCTTCGACCAGTACCATTCGGTCAAGCCCTATCTGATCAACGACGCGCCGCCTCCTGAAAAAGAGCGCCTGCAGACGCCCGAGGCGCGCGAAGAGCTGGACGGCCTGTACGAGTGCATCCTGTGCGCCTGCTGCTCGACCTCCTGCCCTTCGTTCTGGTGGAACCCCGACAAGTTCGTCGGCCCCGCCGGCCTGTTGCAGGCCTACCGCTTCATCGCCGATTCCCGCGACGAAGCCACCGGCGAGCGTCTGGACAATCTGGAAGATCCGTACCGGCTGTTCCGTTGCCACACGATCATGAACTGTACGGACGTCTGTCCCAAGGGTCTGAATCCGTCGCACGCCATCGGCAAGATCAAAGAAATGCTGGTGCGTCGCAGCATCTAAAAGGTGGGTATGGACCAATGAGAACATTGACGGAACTGGAACGCGCGCGTCTGCGCTGGCGGGCGCGCCGCGGGCTGCTCGAAAACGACCTGATGATCACCCGTTTTCTGGATCAGTACGAAAGCGAGCTCACGGACGTGGATGTGTCGGCCCTGACCCGTCTGTTCGAAATGGACGATACAGTTTTGCTGGATGTCCTTCTGGCTCGTTCCGAGCCGGAAGGGCGGTACGACACGCCCGACATCCGGCGGCTAGTGGAAATTATGCGAAAGCTTTAACCATTGAGGAAAAAAGTGATGGAATTGTCAGACAAGAAAGCCACGCTATCTTTCTCCGACGGCAGCCCTGCAGTCGAATTCCCTGTCTACCAGGGAACCGTGGGCCCGGACGTGATCGATATCCGCAAGCTCTATGGTCAGACGGGTATGTTCACCTATGACCCGGGCTTCATGGCGACCGCTTCCTGCGAGTCGGGCATCACCTACATCGACGGCGACAAGGGCCAGCTGATGTACCGCGGCTACCCGATCGACCAGCTGGCGCAGAAATGCGACTTCATGGACGTGTGCTACCTGATCCTGAACGGCGACCTGCCCAATGCGGATCAGAAGCAGGAGTTCGACTCTCTGGTCACGAACCACACCATGGTCCAGGAACAGATGCAGTATTTCCTGCGCGGCTTCCGTCCGGACGCACACCCCATGGCCATACTGACCGGTCTGGTGGGCGCGCTGTCGGCTTTCTACCATGACTCCACGGACATCACCAATCCTCACCACCGCCACGTCTCGGCCATCCGCCTGATCGCCAAGATGCCCACGCTGGTGGCCATGACCTACAAGTACTCGCTGGGCCAGCCGTTCATCTATCCGAAGAACGACCTGTCCTACACGGGCAACTTCCTGCGCATGATGTTCGCCAATCCTTGCGAGGACTATCACGTCAACGAAGTGGTGGAACGCGCTCTGGACCGCATCTTCATCCTGCACGCCGATCATGAACAGAACGCCTCCACCTCCACGGTGCGTCTGTGCGGTTCCTCCGGCACCAACCCCTTCGCCGCGATCGCAGCCGGCGTGGCCTGCCTGTGGGGTCCTGCCCACGGCGGCGCCAACGAAGCCTGCCTGAACATGCTGGAAGAGCTGCAGGCCAACGGCGGCGTGGCCAAGGTCGGCGAGTTCATGGAGAAGGTCAAGGACAAGAATTCGGGCGTGCGCCTGATGGGCTTTGGCCACCGCGTCTACAAGAACTACGACCCGCGCGCCAAGCTGATGCAGGAAACCTGCAAGGAAGTGCTGACCGCCCTGGGCCTGGAGAACGATCCCCTGTTCAAGCTGGCCATGGAGCTGGAGCGCATCGCGCTGGAAGATCCCTACTTCGTCGAGCGCAAGCTGTACCCGAACGTGGACTTCTACTCGGGCATCGTGCAGCGCGCCATCGGCATCCCCACCTCGCTGTTCACCGCGATCTTCGCGCTGGCCCGCACGGTAGGCTGGATCGCCCAGTGGAACGAAATGCTGTCCGATCCGAACTACAAGATCGGCCGCCCTCGCCAGCTCTACGTGGGCGAGACGCTGCGCGACGTCAAGCGTTGAGAACCGCTTGTGGTCAGGTGTTTGGAAGCTTCCAGGCACACTGACCGCAGGTAGTGGCAGCCGGGCTGCCAGTTCGGACGCCAAGTGCACCTTGAAGGTGCACTTTTTTTTTGGTTCTTCGAGGAATTCCGGGTACTGAATTGCCAAGTCGATGCCGAACCGGTTTTTTGAAGACGCCGTTCAAGGCGCAGGAAGAGCGGTCGGGGCTGATGGCTTGCCGGCGCGGCGCGCCGGTGCCCTGGTCGGGGCGCCTGGCCGGGCGCGTCGTTAACTCCGGCGGGTTGCTCGCCCCCCAGGCGAGCAACAAGCGCCGCCGTCGAACAGAACGACGCTTGCCCCCCGTCCCCGCGCCCCGCCTGCGGCAAGCCATCCGACCCGCCCAGTCCGCTCTTCCTGCGCCTTGAACGGCTCAAAATGCCGATGGCATCGACTCGGCCCCAGGCATCCATACCAAGCAGAAAATTCAGCGGATGGCTGGTACGTTGTACGGTTTTTTGCGCGAACACTCCGCCGTTTGGGCCAAAACGACGGGACCGTTCTCGCGAGGCCGGCCGCGGCGGGCCGGCGGGCGAGTCAGGGCCTTCGCCGCAGGCGGGATGCGGGGGCGGGAGGCAAGGGGCGTGCTGCTCGAGCAGGACGCTTGTGATTCGTCCAGTGGACGAATCACTCTGTGAGTTCACGCCCCGCCCGCCCCCGTATCCTGACCAGGGAACCCGCGCGCAGCGCGGGCGAAGGACCCAGCCAAGCCGGCCCGCCGCGGCCTGCTTCGCGAGAACCCGAGCTTCTTTCCGCTTGGCCCAAACGGCTCGTCAAACACGGAGGAACCCCCGGAATACTTCGAAGAACTTTTTCGCCTGGCCGGGACGGGGGCTTCGTACCGGAGACCGACCAATCGTCCGCTTCAACCCAGCAGACCCTGCGCATGACGTATCGCGTCTCGGCACAGCGCTTCGTCGGCCTCCAGGCTGCGGCCGCTCACGCCCAGCGCGGCGATGCACTGCCCCTGCCAGAGCAGGGGCGCGCCGCCGGGCAGGCTGCAATGGGCCGGATCCTGGAAGTCCTCCAGGCGCAGCGCTTCGCGCTGCAGGCGCTCGGCCAGGGCCCGGGTTTCGGCGCCGAAGCGGGCGGCGGTGTAGGCCTTGGCCTGGGCGATGGCGATGCAGCGCGCCGGCGCCTGGTCCATGCGCAGGAAATGCAGCAGTTCGCCTTGTCCGTCGCACAAGGACAGGCAGACCGGCGGGCCGCCGTCGGCCAGCGCCCGGAGCAGCGCCCATTGCAGCAGATCCATGGCCGTTGCAAGCCCCAGGCGGGGCTGCGTCAGTATCCGGTTCAGCGCGTCAGCCACAGCGAGACCTCCGGCACATAGGTCACGAGCATCAGCACCAGCAGCATGATGCCCAGGAAGGGCAGGGCGGAGCGGGCGATCTTCTCGATGCCGATCTTGCTGATGCCGCTGGCCACGAACAGGTTCACGCCCACGGGCGGGGTGACGAAGCCTATCGCCAGGTTCATCACCATGATGATGCCGAAATGCACCGGATCCACGCCCATCTTCAGGGCCAGGGGCAGCAGCACGGGCGTGATGATGACGATGGCCGCCAGCGCCTCCATGAACACGCCGATCACCAGCAGCAGGATATTGATGAACAGCAGGATCAGGATGCGGTTGTCGGTCAGGCTCAGGATCTGCCCGGCGATGAATTCCGGGATCTGCTCTATGGTCATGATGTTGCCGAACAGGGTGGCCATGGCCATCAGCAGGATGATGATGGAGGAGGTGACGGCCGATTCTATGGTGGCGTTCCACAGTCGGATCCAGGTGATCTCCTTGTAGACGAACATGCCCACCAGCAGGCCGTACAGCGCCGCCACCGCGGCCGATTCCGTGGGCGTCATGATGCCCCCGTAGATGCCGCCCAGGATGATGACGGGCACCAGCAGCGCCCACTTGGCGTCCCAGACGGCCTTGAGCAGGGCGGCGGGGGAGCGGTCGCCGGGTTCTCCGCGCCAGCCTTGCCGGCGCGAGATCAGGTAGGCCACCAGCATCAGCGCCAGGCCCATGACAATGCCGGGAATGATGCCGGCCACGAACAGCTTGCCGATGGAGACCTGGCCGGATACGCCGTAGACCACGAAGGGGTTGCTGGGCGGGATGATGACGCCGATGGCGCCGGCGCAGGCCACCACGGCGGCGGCGAAGGCCTTGTCGTAGCCGCGGGCGATCATGGCCGGAATGGTGATGGTGCCGATGGCGGCCACGGTGGCCGGCCCCGAGCCGCTGATGGCCGAAAAGAACATGCAGGTCATGATGGCGGCCAGGGCAAGGCCGCCGGGCAGGGAGCCGACCAGTTTGTCGGCCACGGCGAGCAGGCGGTTGGAAAGCCCGCCTGCGCCCATGAACACTCCCGCCGCGATGAAGAAGGGGATGGCCATGATGGGGAAGGAGTCGATGGACACGAAGGCGATCTGCGCCAGGTAGTCCATGGGCAGGGTGCCGGCCCCCACTACGGTTGCCAAGGTGGCCAGGCCCAGGGAAAAGGCGATGGGCACGCCCAGGGCCACCAGCACGGCGAAGTAGCCGAACAGCAGCAGGCTGGCGTTCAGCTCGTCGTTCAGCAGCACGGGCAGGGCCAGCAGTGCGGGCAGCAGCAGTCCGGCCAGCCAGTCCGTGGCGTTCAGCTCGGCGCGCATGCGCAGGATGTCCTGCATGCAGCGTACCGCCATCAGGCCGAAGCCTATGGGCAGGATCAGGTAAGGAATCGCGTAGCTGATCTGCAGAGCCGGCGTGGTCTGGGGAAACTGCATCTGCATCTGGATGTGTTCGGCGCCCATGTAGCACAGCAGGGCCGTCAGCAGCAGGCACAGCACGTCGATGGAAAGCCAGAGGCGGCGCTGCCAGGCCGGGCTCAAGGCATTGTGCAGCACGTCCACGCGTATGCTCGTGCGGGTCAGGATGGTCAGGGAGACGGCCAGGTAGGAAATCCAGATGAAGATATAGCGCGACAGCTCTTCCGTCCAGCTGGCCCAGCCTATCATGGAGCGCAGCAAGGCCAGCAGCCGGTCCGGATCCATGATGGCGTCGAGCCAGGAGCGCTGGACGGGATCCGTTGCCACATGGCTCAAGCTGGCCATCAGGTAGCGGAACAAGGTCTGGTAGTTGATGATCAGTATCATCAGCAGCAGGCCGATGAACAGGAACGGCTTTTCCAGCGCATTCAGTCGGGAAGAGGCAGGTTTCATGGCGTTTTATCCACCAGGCGGAGGCGGCAGGCGGGGGCGCGGCGCGAAGCCGGCCTTGTTACTTTTGGGTATCGGTGACCAGTTGCACCAGTTCGGCGGGCAGTTTCTGAGCGTACTGCTCGTACACGGGACGGGTCAGCGCGCGCAACTGCTCCAGGTCGGCGGGCGTGGCGTCATGGATGGCGACGCCGGCCTGCAGGAACTCCTCGCGGGCTTTTTTCTCGTTCTCGGGGTAGTAGCGCTCGCGCTGGGCCCGCACAGCCTCCTGGGCGGATTCGCGGATGATCTGCTGGGCCTCGGGCGGCAGCTTGTCCCACCAGGCCTTGTTGGCCATGGCGACCTGCATGCCGTAGTTGTGGGCCGAGGTGATGGCGTACTTCAGGGCCTCATGATGCTTGGCGCCGGCCAGGTGGGGGAAGGTATTGCCTTCGGCATCTATGGTGCCCTGCTGCAGGGCCGTGTAGACCTCGCCCCAGGCGATGGGCGCGGGATTGGTGCCCAGCGCCTTGGCCACGTCCACCTCCACCGGCGAGTCCGTGGTGCGCATCTTCAGGCCGCGCAGGCCTTCGGCCTTGCCCAGGGGCTTGGCGGCTGACACGAAGTGGCGGTAGCCGTATTCGGCGTACATGATGGGTTGCAGGCCGATGCCGTTGGCGACTTTTTCGAAGTAGGCGTTCAGCGGGCCGCCCGGATCCATGGACTGGTAGAACTGAGCCTGCTTGGCGGGGGTAGTGATGTAGGGCAGGTCGAACACCTGGTACATGGTCGAGAAATTGGCCAGGTTGGGAGTGGAGCTGACGCCGATTTCCAGGGAGCCTTTCTGGGCTCCTTCGATCAGGACACGGTCGCTGCCCAGCACGGCGCCTGGAAAGACCTGGACCTTGATCTTGTTGCCGGATTTCTCTTTGACCAGGTCGGCGAACGTCTGGTAGGCCTGGGTGATGTGATTGCCCGGAGGGGCGGTGTGGGCCAGGCGGAACTTGAGCGCGGGGCCGGTGTATTCGGCGTGGCTGGGAAACGCCGCCAGGCAGGCGGCCAGCGGCAGGGCGTACGCGAACGCTTTCATGTCAACCTCCAATATCGTTATGGATGCCTTGGCATCTATTTTTCACATTTGAAGTCTGTGAATACCGTTTTACGACATTTTTGGTTCCGTTAAACGGAACTTGATCGGATATTGGCGGTGGGTAATAAGGCTGTCAATCAGATTTTTTTGAAACTAGAACTTTTCGTGCCGAAACTAGTGTAAACCTCTAGCTGGTCGGGACCTGGCTGCGCGCCATTGGGCCAGTGCGGCTCACAGCCAGGCTTTCAAGGCCGGCAGGCACAGGCTCACACCTATCAATACCAGGATGAGCAGGGTCAGGCGCTGGAGCGTGGCCGGACGCACCGGCGGCGGGTGGCGCTGCGCCACCCAGGTGGCCGCCATGACCAGCGGCACGGCAATGGCGGCCGTCCACAAGGCCTGTGTCTGCAGCGTGCCCTTGAGCAGTTCATGAAGGCAGCGCACGGCCGAGGTTGCCGAGAAGATCAGCAGCAGCATGTGGCGCACGGTCGGGAATTCCAGAGGCTGCCGGTAGAGCTGGAAGATGATGGGCGGGCCGGGAATGCCGAACAGGCCGCCGCACAGGCCGGTCAGCACGCCGCTCGCGAAAAAGGAAGCGGCGCCCGACATGTGTGCGCGCACGGGCGACTTCAGGCAATAGGATACGCCGCTGTAGATGATGACCAGGCCCAGCAGGAACTCCAGCAGCAGGCTGGCCTGGCTGCTCAGGTAGTCCAGCAGCATCAGGCCGGCCACGGTGGAGGGCACCACGCCGGCCAGCACGGCGCGGGCGGCGGGCCAATGGATCAGGTGGCGCTTGCCGCGCAGGGCGACGGTGCCGTTGACCACGGTCAGCAGGCTGATGACGGTCGCCAGGAAGGCGACCGGGGCGAGCTTGAGCAGGCTGCTCAACCCGATGACGATCATGGCCAGGCCAAAGCCGGTGACGGTCTGGAAATAGGTGCCCAGCCCTATGATCAGGGCGATCAGCAGCGTGGTCGGCATGGACTCGGTCGCGCTCGCAAATTACTTTAGGTGATTAATGTTTAACCTATTGTAAAGAATCGCCGGGTCCCTGGCTTGGTCCAGCTTGCGGGAGGTGCTGGGCTCAGGGCAGCGCCGCCAGACAGTCTCGTCCGACCTGGGACAGGCTGCGCGTGCCGGTCAGGGTCATGGCCACGCGCAGCTCTTTTTCCATCAGCTCCAGCAGCAGGGACACGCCCGCGCCGCCCGCCGCCGCCAGGGCATAGACGAAGGGGCGGCCGATCAGCACGCCCCTGGCGCCCAGGGCCAGCATGCGCAGCACGTCCAGCCCGTTGCGTACGCCCGAATCGGCCAGGATGCTCAGGTCGTCCTGGACGGCGTCGGCGATGGCCGGCAGCGCGCGCGCCGAGGACAGCACGCCGTCCAGTTGCCGGCCGCCATGGTTGGACACCACGATGCCGTCGGCCCCGAATCGCACGGCTTCGCGCGCGTCTTCGGGATCCAGTATGCCTTTGATGACCATGGCGCCGGGCCAGAAGTCCCGTATCCACTGCAGGTCCTTCCAGGATATGGAGGGATCGAAGTTGGCGCCCAGCCAGCCTATGTAGTCCTCCAGCTGCACGGCCCGCCCCAGATAGCGGGATACATTGCCCAGGTCATGCGGCCTGCCGCGCAGCCCCACGTCCAGTGACCAGTGCGGACGCCGCAGGGCCTGGCCGTAGCGCCGCAGCGCGGCGCGCGGGCCGCTCATGCCCGAATGGGCGTCGCGATAGCGCGCGCCCGGCACGGGCATGTCCACCGTGAACACCAGGGTAGAGCAGCCGGCCGCCAAGGCCCTTTCCAGCACGCTTTTCATGAAGCCGCGGTCGCGCAGCACGTACAACTGGAACCACATGGGCCGTCCTATGGCCGGCGCCACTTCCTCGATCGGGCATACCGATACCGTCGACAAGGTGAACGGGACGCCGTGGCGATCGGCGGCCCGGGCCGCCTGGACTTCGCCGCGGCGGGCGTACATGCCGGTCAGGCCCACCGGGGCCAGCGCCACCGGCATGGACAATTTCTCTCCGAACAGCTCCACGCCCAGATCCAGGCTGGACATGTCGCTGAGCACGCGCTGGCGCAGCGCGATTCCCGCCAGGTCCTGCACGTTGCGGCCCAAGGTCTCTTCGGCGTAGGCGCCGCCGTCGATGTAGTGGAACAGGAAAGGGGGCAGGCGACGCTGCGCCTGGGCGCGGAAATCGGTCGGAGAGGAAATGATCATAATTGCGATAGATGGCTGTTGAATCGGGATACGCGCTGTTCCCGGGCATTGTTTTCTTCCGAGAGCCGCACCTTGGCCTGAACGTGGTCCAGGTGGCGGGTGATCCGTTCGCGCGCCAGATCCGCCTCGCCCTTGAGGATGGCGTCCATGACGGCCTCGTGCTGCTGCGTGAGCAGTTCCACTTCGCGCGCATTGTCGAACTCGAACATGGCGCGGCGATTCTCCTTGACGGTGGAGAAGACCAGCTGGAACAGCCCGTTCATGATCTGCAGCAGCACCACATTGTGCGAGGCCTGGGCGATCGCCAGGTGGAACTGGGCGTCGGCGCGGGCGGACAGTTCGGCGTCCTGGTTCTGCTGGTGGCGCACCATGATGTCGAAGCAGTGGCGGATGCGGTTCTTGTCGGCTTCGGTGGCGCGCCGGGCGGCATGCCAGGCGGTGCTGGCTTCCAGCGCGTGGCGCGCTTCCAGCACGTCGTAGCGGTACAGGGGATCCTGGCTGATCAGCTCGCCCAGCGGGGCGATGCTTTGCGCCGGCCAGTTCATCAGGTCGGTCTCCTGGACGTAGGTGCCTCCGCCGCGGCGCGTCACCAGCAGTCCCTGCGAATTCAGGGCGCGCAGGGCCTCGCGGATGGGCACGCGCGATACCGCCAGCCGCTCGGCCAACTGGCGCTCGGATGGGATCCGGTCGCCGGGCTGCAATTGCTGTTCGTCGATCAGTTGCCGGATCTTCTCGGCGACCTGATCTGAGAGGCGGGTACTCGAAAGCGTAGTCATAGTGATTTTCCAGGCAAAGTGGTATTACCACTTGCGGTATTGAAGATAATTATAAGTCTAAAAATAGGGTTTTCAGTAAGGGTTATTTCCAATAAGGCTGAAGTGGTAATACCGCTAATATTCTCCGACCAAAGGAAAGAAGGGGAGGCGGCGCCCTCCAGGCGCCCGGCCGCGAGCCGGGGCCGCACAAGGAAGAAGCGTCCGTCGCCCAAGAAACGTGCTATCCACACGAAGGAGAAAAGGGATGAGTCTTGTGTATACCCTGCTGGCCCTGGCGCCATTGGCAGTCGTGTTCCTGTTGATGGTGGTGATGGGGCGCTCGGCCACCCTGTCGATGGGATCGGCCTATGTCGTGACGGCGGCCCTGGCCCTGCTGGTATGGGGCAGCCAGGCCACGGTCGTGGCGGCGGCCACCATCAACGGCGTGGTGACGGCCCTGACGCTGCTGTTCATTGTATTTGGGGCTGTGCTGCTTTTGAATACGCTCAAGGTGGGCGGCGCCCTGGCCGCCATACGCCAGGGCTTCATGGACGTATCGCCCGACCGGCGCGTGCAGGTCATCATCGTGGCCTGGCTGTTCGGTTCGCTGATCGAGGGTTCGTCGGGCTTCGGCACGCCATCGGCCGTGGGCGCGCCCCTGCTGCTGGCTCTGGGCTTCCCGGCCATGGCCGCCGTCATGGCGGTGCTGGTCATCCAGTCCACTCCCGTGTCCTTCGGCGCCGTGGGCACGCCCATGCTGGTGGGCGTGCGTTCGGGCGTGGACAACAAGGCCGACGTGGCGGCGGCGATCGCCCCCATGCAGCCCATGGAGTATCTGCAGCAGATCGTGGAGAACGTGGCCCTGCTGCACGCCTTGACCGGTTTCGTCATTCCCTTGCTGCTGTGCGGACTGCTGACGCGCTTCTTCGGCGAGCGGCGCTCCTTTGCCGAGGGGCTGGGAGCCTGGAAGTTCGCCCTGTTCGCGGGCGTGGCCTTCACGGTGCCGTACTACCTGATCGCCGTGGTGCTGGGCCCCGAGTTCCCGTCCATGCTGGGCGCCATGGTGGGACTGGTGATCGTGGTGACGGCGGCTCGCAAGGGCTGGTTCCAGCCAAGCCAGACATTTGATTTTCCGGATCGTCGCCAATGGCCTTCGCATTGGCTGGGTACAGTCAATATGGACGATGCTTCCCAGCAAGGACCGCGTTTTTCCGTGCTGCGCGCGTTCTCGCCCTATGTGCTGGTCGTGCTGCTGCTCATCCTGACGCGCACCGTGCCGTCGGTCAAAGCCTGGCTGACGGGGCCAGAGGCCACCCTGAAGGTGGATGGCATCCTGGGCACGGGCATATCGGCCTCCGCCCAGCTGCTGTATTCGCCCGGCGCCATCCTGATCCTGGTTTCGCTGGCCTGCATCGCCATCTTCAGCATGAGCGGCAGGCAGTACATGGCGGGGGTCAAGGACTCGCTGCGCACCATGGGCAGCGCCGCTCCCGCTCTCCTGCTGGCCGTGCCCATGGTGCAGGTCTTCATCAATTCGGCCGCCGCCGACGGGTCGATCGCCAGCATGCCTCTGGTGCTGGCGCAGGGCGCCGCGGCGGCGGCCGGGCAGGCCTGGCCCACCATCTCGCCCTGGGTGGGCAGCCTGGGGGCCTTCATTGCGGGCTCCAACACGGTCAGCAACATGATGTTCGCCTACTTCCAGTTTTCCACGGCGCAGCAGATCGGCCTGAACCTGGATCAGTCGGCCGTCGTGGTGGCCTTGCAGGCCGTGGGCGGCGCGGCCGGCAACATGATCTGCGTGCACAACGTGGTGGCCGCGGGCGCGGTCGTGGGCATGCTGGGGCGCGAAGGCGAGATCGTGCGCAAGACGCTCATCCCCATGGTCTACTACGTCATCCAGGCGGGCCTGATCGGCCAGGCGCTGATCACCGGTTCCATGCTGTGGTGGGTGGCGGCGGCCGTCTGGCTGGCCGTGACGCTGGGCGGATTGAGCCTGTCGCGGGGCCGCCAGGGCGCGGCGGCGCTGGCAGCCTGAGCATCGCAGTAAAAAAACAGCGGCCCCGAAGGGCCGCTGTTTTTTTGTCAGACGAAAAGCGTGGGGCTTAGCCTTGGGCTTCGATCTGCGCGTCCACCACGGCCAGGGCCGTCATGTTCACGATGCGGCGCACGGTGGCGCTGGTGGTCAGGATGTGCACGGGGCGTGCGGCGCCCAGCAGGATGGGACCCATGGCCACACCGTTGCTGCCCGTCATCTTGAGCATGTTGTAGGTGATGTTGCCGGCGTCCAGGTTGGGCGTGATCAGCAGGTTGGCCGCGCCGCGCAGCGTGCTGTCGGGGAAGGCCTTCAGGCGGATCTTCTCGGACAGGGCAGAGTCGGCGTGCATTTCACCGTCCACTTCCAGGTCGGGCGCGCGCTCGGCCAGGATCTGGCGGGCCTTGGCCATCTTGCGGGACGACTCGGTCTGGCGGCTGCCGAAGTTCGAGTGCGACAGCAGGGCGACGCGGGGCACCACGCCAAAGCGCTTGACTTCCTCGGCGGCCTGGATGGTCATGTCGGCGATCTGCTCGGCCGTGGGGTTCTCGTTGACGTGCGTATCGCAGACGAACAGCGTCTGGGTGGGCAGCATCAGGACGTTCATGGCGGCGAAGGTCTGGGCGTCCTGCTTCAGGCCGATGACCTGCTCGACGTAGTTCAGCTGGCTGTCGTAGTTGCTGGCCACGCCGCACAGCATGCCGTCCGCGTCGCCGCGCTGCAGCAGCATCACGCCGATCAGCGAGTTGTGCTTGCGGATCATGGCCTTGGCGATGTCGGGGGTGACGCCTTCGCGGGCCTTGAGCTTGTAGTAGGCGGTCCAGGTTTCCGTGAAGCGGGCATCGTCCTCGGGATCGACGATCTCGATGTTCTTGCCGGCTTCCAGGCGCAGGCCGGCCTTCTTGACGCGCATCTCGATGACGCTGGGGCGGCCGACCAGGATGGGCTGGGCCAGCTTTTCGTCGATGACGGTCTGCACGGCGCGCAGGACGCGTTCGTCTTCGCCGTCGGCGTAGATGATGCGCTTGGGCGCGGACTTGGCCTGCATGTACAGGGGGCGCATCAGCGGGCCGGTGTGGTAGATCATGGAGATCAGCTTCTGGCGGTAGGCTTCCATGTCCTCGATGGGACGGGCGGCCACGCCGGAATCCATGGCGGCCTGGGCCACGGCGGGAGCGATCTGGACGATCAGGCGGGAATCGAAGGGCTTGGGAATGATGTAGTCGGGACCGAAGCTCAGGTCCTGGCCGGCGTAGGCGGTGGCGACTTCATCGTTCTGCTCGGCCTGGGCCAGTTCGGCGATGGCCTTCACGCAGGCCAGCTTCATTTCCTCGTTGATCACGCTGGCGCCCACGTCCAGCGCGCCGCGGAAGATGAAGGGGAAGCACAGGACGTTGTTGACCTGGTTGGGGTAGTCCGAGCGGCCGGTGGCGATGATGCAGTCAGGGCGGGCGGCCTTGGCCACTTCAGGGCGGATTTCGGGTTCGGGGTTGGCCAGGGCCAGGATCAGGGGCTTGTCGGCCATGGTCTTGACCATGTCGGCGGTCAGCACGCCGGGGGCCGAGCAGCCGAGGAACACGTCGGCGTCCACGCAGGCGTCGGCCAGGGTGCGGGCGCTGGTGTCCTGGGCGTAGCGGGCCTTGTTGGCCTCCATGTTCTCTTCGCGGCCTTTCCAGATGATGCCGCGCGAGTCGGTCACGTAGATGTTTTCGCGCTTCACGCCCACGGCGACCAGCAGGTCCAGGCAGGCGATGGCGGCGGCGCCGGCGCCCGAGCAGACCAGCTTGACGTCGCCGATGTCCTTGCCGACCACTTTCAGGCCGTTGATGACGGCGGCCGAGGAGATGATGGCGGTGCCGTGCTGGTCATCGTGGAAGACGGGGATGCTCATGCGCTCGCGCAGCTTCTTTTCGATGTAGAAGCATTCGGGCGCCTTGATGTCTTCCAGGTTCACGCCGCCGAGCGTGGGCTCCAGCGCGGCGATGATGTCCACCAGCTTGTCGGGATCGTTTTCGTTCAGTTCGATGTCGAACACATCGATGCCGGCGAATTTCTTGAACAGGCAGCCCTTGCCTTCCATGACGGGCTTGGCGGCCAGCGGGCCGATGTTGCCCAGGCCCAGCACGGCCGTGCCGTTGGTGACCACGGCCACCAGGTTGGAGCGCGAGGTGTACTTGGCGGCGGCTTCCTCGCCTTCGGCATGGATGGCCATGCAGGCCGATGCCACGCCAGGCGAGTAGGCCAGGGACAGGTCGTCCTGGTTGGCCAGGGTCTTGGTCGGGACCACCGAGATTTTGCCGGGGGTGGGATACGCGTGATAGTCCAGCGCAAGTTTGGCCAGATCGGCGTTGGCATCCATTATGGTAAAGCTCCTGAGTGTATTTTTTTGGCGTAAAAATAACAGTAATTTATAAGAAATCTAAGCGCTGGATAGATGCTGATTTGTTATAGCCAGCATATGCCATGTCTGCGACCGGGTGCGGCGCATGACCTCGTGGGCCGATGGGTCGGGAGGCGGCGCCTGAAGAGAAGCTGGCGGCGGCTTGGATTCCGAGACTATTTAGCATATCGGAATTTTCCGCCCGTGTGGGGCGGCGAGGAGCGGCAAGTGCGGATTTTTGGCTCTTGGGACGAGCCTCGCGGGCAAGCCCCGTCCGAACGGGGGTGTTTGTTAATGCCAACGGTCTTGGAGGCGGGCGAAGCATTTTGGATCTCAACAATTGCGCCTTCTGTCCGCGGCGTTATACTAGAAAACATACGGCTTGTATAAGGCGTCACACGTTGCCTTCTGCTCCGCTATCCGCTAACCGGCGTGGCCGTGTCGCGGAAGGTTTTCCTGCATCTCAACACGAGTGAAGCACTCGGATAGGTGAAGCGTAATAATGTCATCGCAAAAAGAACTGCAAAGTAACTCCTATTTGTTCGGGAGCAATGCTCCCTATGTCGAAGAACTCTACGAGTCCTACCTCGACAATCCAGGTTCCGTCGCCGACCAATGGCGCGACTACTTCGATCAGCTGCAGCACCTGCCCGCCACCGACGGCCGCGACACCACTCGTGACCAGGCCCATGCCCCCATCGTCGAATCCTTCGCCCAGCGCGCCAAGGCCAATGCCTTCCTGACCCGCTCCCAGGCCCCGGATCTGGCCGTGGCCATGAAGCAGGTCTCCATCCAGTCCATGATCGCCGCCTACCGTTCGCTGGGCGCGCGCATCGCCGACCTGGATCCGCTCAAACGCTCCGAGCGCCCCAACTTCCCCGAGCTGGATCCGGCCTTCTACGGCCTGACCGAAGCCGACCTGGACCAGGTCTATTCCGCCACCAACACGTATTTCACCAAAGCCGACACCATGACGCTGCGCGACATGCTCAAGGCCCTGCGTGACACGTACAGCCGTTCGGTGGGCGCGGAGTTCATGCACATCTCCGATCCGGTGGCCAAGCGCTGGATCCAGCAACGCCTGGAATCCGTGCACGGCACGGGCACCTTCACGGTGGATCAGAAGCGCCACATCCTGCAGCAGCTGACCGAGGCCGAAGGCCTGGAACGCTTCCTGCACACCAAGTACGTGGGCCAGAAGCGTTTCTCGCTGGAAGGCGGCGAAAGCTTCATCGCCTGCATGGACGAGGTCGTCAACCACGCCGGCGAGAACGGCGTGCAGGAAATCATCGTGGGCATGGCCCACCGCGGCCGCCTGAACATGCTGGTCAACATCATGGGCAAGATGCCCGGCGACCTGTTCGCGGAATTCGAAGGCCGCCACGCCGAAGGCCTGACCGACGGCGACGTGAAATACCACAACGGCTTCTCCAGCGACCTGTCCACCCGCGGCGGCCCGGTCCACCTGTCCCTGGCGTTCAACCCCTCGCACCTGGAGATCGTCAACCCCGTGGTTGAGGGTTCGGTGCGCGCCCGCCAGGATCGCCGCAACGACGAGGAAGGCAGCCAGGTCCTGCCCGTGCTGGTGCACGGCGACGCGGCCTTCGCCGGCCAGGGCGTGGTCATGGAAACCCTGAACCTGGCCCAGACCCGCGGTTACGGCACCGGTGGCACGCTGCATATCGTCATCAACAACCAGATCGGCTTCACCACCTCCGATCCGCGCGACACGCGTTCCACGCTGTACTGCACGGACGTGGTCAAGATGATCGAAGCCCCCGTGTTCCACGTGAACGGCGACGATCCCGAGGCCGTGGTCTTCGTGACCCAGCTGGCCCTGGACTACCGCCGCGAATTCAAGCATGACGTGGTCATCGACATCGTCTGCTTCCGCAAGCTGGGCCACAACGAGCAGGACACCCCTTCGCTGACCCAGCCCCTGATGTACAAGAAGATCGGCATGCACAACGGCACGCGCAAGCTGTATGCCGACAAGCTGGTCGCCCAGGGCGTGCTGTCCGAGAACGAGCCGGAAGATCTGGTCAAGTCCTATCGCCAGCTGATGGAAGACGGCAAGCGCACGGTCGAACCCGTGCTGACCGACTACAAGAACAAGTACGCCACCGACTGGTCCGCGTTCCTGAACGCCAAGTGGACGGACCACGCCGACACGGCCCTGCCCATCTCCGAGCTGACCCGCATCGGCGAGAAGCTCACCACCATTCCCGAAGGCTTCACGGTGCACCCGTTGGTGAACCGCCTGCTGAACGACCGTCGCGCCATGGCGCACGGCGAAGCCAACGTGGACTGGGGCATGGGCGAACATCTGGCCTTCGCCACGCTGGTGAACAACGGCTACGCCGTGCGCATCACCGGCCAGGACTCGGGCCGCGGCACCTTCACCCACCGCCACGCCGTGCTGCATGACCAGAAGCGCGAGCGCTGGAACGACGGCACCTACATTCCCCTGCAGAATGTCTCCGAAGGCCAGGCCAGCTTCACCGTGATCGACTCCGTGCTGTCCGAGGAAGCCGTGCTGGCTTTCGAATACGGCTACGCGTCCGCCGAACCCAACATCCTGACCATCTGGGAAGCCCAGTTCGGCGACTTCGCCAACGGCGCGCAGGTCGTGATCGACCAGTTCATCACCTCCGGCGAAGCCAAGTGGGGCCGTCAGTGCGGCCTGACCCTGATGCTGCCTCACGGCTACGAAGGCCAGGGTCCCGAGCACTCCTCCGCCCGCATCGAGCGCTTCCTGCAGCTGTGCGCGGACAACAACATCCAGGTGGTGCAACCCACCAACGGCGCGCAGATCTTCCACGTGCTGCGCCGCCAGATGATCCGCCCCTTCCGCAAGCCTTTGGTCATCATGACGCCGAAGTCCTTGCTGCGTAACAAAGACGCCACTTCGCCACTGAAGGACCTGGCCGAAGGGCATTTCATGCCTGTCATCGGCGAACGCGACGAATCCATCGTCGCCTCCGCCGTCAAGCGCGTCCTGGTCTGCTCGGGCAAGGTCTACTACGACCTGCTGCACGCCCGCAAGGAACAGGAACGCAACGACGTCGCCATCATCCGTGTGGAACAGCTGTATCCCTTCGCCCACAAGTCCTTCCAGGCCGAGCTGCACAAATACGCCAACGCCAAGGAAGTCATCTGGGTTCAGGACGAGCCGCAAAACCAAGGTGCGTGGTTCTATGTTCAGCATCACATCTACGAGAACATGACCGAAGGTCAGAAGCTGGGTTACGCCGGTCGTCCCGCTTCCGCATCGCCTGCCGTCGGTTACCTGGCCAAGCACCAGGAACAGCAGAAGGCCCTGATCGAACAGGCCTACGCTCCTCGTGGCAAAGGCTTCATGCTGACCAAGTAAGCACCTAAAATTTTTAAATACGGAAAATACAATCATGGCAATTACCGACGTTCTGGTCCCTCAACTCTCCGAATCCATTTCCGAGGCCACGCTGCTCGAGTGGAAGAAGCAGCCCGGCGAAATGGTCCAGGCCGATGAAATCCTGATCGAAGTCGAAACCGACAAGGTGGTCCTGGAAGTGCCCGCCCCGGCCTCGGGCGTGCTCAGCGAGATCGTCAAGGCCAACGGCAGCACCGTGACCTCCGGCGAAGTCCTGGCCCGCATCGATTCCGAAGGCAAGGCCAGCGCCGCCGCGCCCGCCGCCGCCCCTGAAAAGGCGGCTGCGCCCGAAGCCGCGCCTGCCGCCGCTCCCGCCGCTTCGGTGTCGTCCGTGGCCTCGCCCGCCGCCGCCAAGATCCTGGCGGAAAAGGGCGTGGACGCCAGCTCCGTGGAAGGTTCCGGCCGCGGCGGCCGCATCACCAAGGGCGACGCCCTGCAGGCCGGCGCGCCTGCCGCCGCCAAGCCCGCCGCCGCTCCCGTGGCGCCTCCCACGCTGTCGCTGGACGGCCGTCCCGAGCAGCGCGTGCCCATGAGCCGCCTGCGCGCCCGCGTGGCCGAGCGCCTGCTGCAGTCGCAGTCCGAAAACGCCATCCTGACCACGTTCAATGAAGTGAACATGCAGGCTGTCATGGACCTGCGCAAGAAGTACAAGGACCAGTTCGAGAAAGAGCACGGCGTCAAGCTGGGCTTCATGTCCTTCTTCGTGAAGGCCGCCGTGGCCGCCCTGAAGAAGTACCCCGTGCTGAACGCCTCGGTCGATGGCAAGGACATCATCTACCACGGCTACTTCGACATCGGCGTGGCCGTCGGCAGCCCGCGCGGCCTGGTGGTGCCCATCCTGCGCAACGCCGACCAGCTCTCCATCGCCGAGATCGAACAGCAGATCGCCGACTTCGGCGTGCGCGCCCGCGACGGCAAGCTGACCCTGGAAGAAATGACGGGCGGCACCTTCTCGATCTCCAACGGCGGCGTGTTCGGCTCCATGCTGTCCACCCCCATCATCAACCCGCCGCAGTCGGCCATCCTGGGCATCCACGCCACCAAGGATCGTCCCGTCGTGGAGAACGGCCAGATCGTGATCCGTCCGATGAACTACCTGGCCATGTCCTACGACCACCGCATCATCGACGGCCGCGAAGCCGTCCTGGGCCTGGTGGCCATGAAGGAAGCGCTGGAAGATCCTCAGCGTCTGCTGTTGAACGTCTAAGCACGCTGTAACCTGCGCTTCGTATTTTTATCGCCGGGCCTTCCCCAAGATGAAAAGCCCCCCTCAGGGGGGCGGCCAGCAGGCTTTGGCCTGTGTTGCGTAGGGTGTTTTTACGGCCAAGTGCTTGATTCCGAGCCTTGGCCGATCCTGTTTCATGAAGGGCCCCCGGGGCGCCGGCGCGACCGGCCCGATTGCTTCCCGCCCAGTCGAAGGGCGGTCCCGGAAACCCTTCCACTTCTATGGAATTCTCATGGCAAAACAGTTTGATGTCGTTGTTATCGGCGCCGGTCCCGGCGGTTACATTGCAGCCATCCGCGCCGCCCAGCTGGGCATGAGCGTGGCCTGCGTGGACGCCTGGTCCACCACGGACGGCAAGCCGGCCCCCGGCGGCACCTGCACCAACGTCGGCTGCATTCCTTCCAAGGCGCTGCTGCAATCGTCCGAGCATTTCGAACATGCCAACCTGCACCTGGCTGACCACGGCGTCGAGGTCAAGGGCGTTTCCCTGAACCTGGACAAGCTGCTGGGCCGCAAGGACACCGTGGTCAAGCAGAACAACGAAGGCATCCTCTATCTGTTCAAGAAGAACAAGGTCAATTTCTTCCACGGCACCGCCTCGTTCGGCGCCAAGGTCGACGGCGGCTGGTCGGTCAACGTGGCCGGCGCCAATGCCGAAGAGCTGGTCGCCAAGAACGTCATCATCGCCACCGGCAGCTCGGCCCGCGCCCTGCCTGGCGCCGAGTTCGACGAAGAGCAGATCCTGTCCAACGACGGCGCGCTGCGCCTGCCCAAGGTGCCCAAGAAGCTGGCCATCATCGGCGCCGGCGTGATCGGCCTGGAGCTGGGCAGCGTCTGGCGCCGCCTGGGTTCGGACGTCACCATCCTGGAAGGCGCGCCCGAATTCCTGTCCGCCGTGGACCGCGACGTGGCCAAGGAAGCCCTGAAGGCCCTCACCAAGCAGGGCCTGAAGATCAATGTGGGCGTGAAGGTCGGCGAGATCAAGAAGACCGCCAAGCAGGTCAGCATCAGCTACGTGGACGCCGCCGGCGCCGAGCAGAAGCTGGACGCCGACAAGCTGATCGTATCCATCGGCCGCGTGCCCAACACGGCCGGCCTGGGCGCCGAGACCATTGGCCTGAAGCTCGATGAACGCGGCTTCGTGGTCGTGGACGACGACTGCGCCACCAGCCTGCCCGGCATCTGGGCGGTCGGCGACGTGGTGCGCGGCCCCATGCTGGCCCACAAGGCCGAAGAAGAAGGCGTGGCCGTGGCCGAACGCCTGGCCGGCCAGCAGCCGCACGTCAACTTCGACACCGTGCCCTGGGTCATCTACACCTCGCCTGAAATCGCCTGGGTGGGCAAGACCGAGCAGCAGCTCAAGACCGACGGCCGCGCCTACCGCGCCGGCAGCTTCCCCTTCATGGCCAACGGCCGCGCCCGCGCGCTGGGCGACACCACCGGCTTTGTGAAGGTGCTGGCCGATGCCAAGACCGACGAGGTCCTGGGCGTGCATATCGTCGGACCAGTGGCCTCCGAGCTGGTGGCCGAAGCCGTCGCCATCATGGAGTTCCGCGGCGCCGCCGAAGACATCGCCCGCATCTGCCATGCGCACCCCACCTTGTCCGAAGCCGTCAAGGAAGCGGCCCTGGCCGTGGACAAGCGCGCGCTGAACTTCTGATAGACTTTCAGTGTGTTTCAGGAAAGGGCGGGCACGTGCTCGCCCTTTTTTGTCCGAGGGCCGTCTTCGGCCTGCCCCCGGGTAGCAACCGCAGGCAGGCTTTTTTCAGTTTCCGGTGTCATGAACGTTCGAGAGTATTACCATCAGGCCCTGGCCGAGAAAGGCTACCGCGCCGACAGCGCCCAGCAGGCCGCCATCGAGCGCCTGCAGCGCTTCTATGACGATTGGGTGGCGTATCGCCGGGCCCGTTCGAGCACCTTGCGCCGCCTGCTGTCGCGGCCCGCCGTGCCGCGCGGCGTCTACCTGTGGGGCGGGGTGGGGCGCGGCAAGAGCTTCCTGATGGACGCCTTCTATCTGACGGTGCCGCTCAAGCGCAAGACGCGCATCCACTTCCACGAGTTCATGCGCGGCGTGCACAAGGAACTGGACCAGGTCAAGGGCATGAGCGATCCGCTGGACGAAGTCGCCAAGCGCATCGCCAAGCGCTACCGGTTGATCTGCTTCGACGAGTTCCACGTCTCGGACGTGGCCGACGCCATGATTCTGTACAAGCTGCTGCTGGGCCTGTTCGAGCGCGGCACGTCCTTCGTCATGACCTCCAACTACGAGCCTTCCACGCTGTACCCGGACGGCCTGCACCGCGACCGCATCCTGCCGGCCATCGCCCTGCTGCAGAAGAACCTGGACATCATGAACGTGGACACCGGCGTGGACTATCGCCGCCGCGCCCTGGAACAGGTGCATACCTACCTGACCCCGCTGAGCGAGGACACGACGGCCCAGTTGCAGGCGATTTTCGCCTCGCTGTCGGACACGGCGCCGCTGGAGCCGGTGCTGACGGTGGAGAACCGCGAGCTGCGCGCCGTGGCCCTGTCCGGCTCCGTGGTCTGGTTCGACTTCACCACCTTGTGCGAAAGCGCCCGCTCGCAGAACGACTATCTGGAACTGGCCACGCGCTTCCAGACCGTCATCCTGTCGGATGTGCCGCGCATGACGGCGCGCGACGCCTCGGCGGCACGACGCTTCACCTGGCTGGTTGACGTTTTTTACGATCACAAGGTCAAATTCATCATGTCCGCCGCGGTTCCCGCCGAGGAGCTGTACGTGGACGGCCCCATGGCCAACGAGTTCCACCGCACGGTCTCGCGCCTGCTGGAGATGCAGTCGCGCGAATACCTGGAGTCCGAACGGCGCCAGGCGGTGACGCTCTGATTCCCACCACGTTGTTTAACGAGTGCAATTCTCATGACGATTCGAGTACTGACCGGAGTGACCACGACCGGTATCCCTCACCTGGGCAATTACGCCGGCGCCATCCGCCCGGCCATCCGGGCCAGCCAGCAGGCCGACGTCGACGCTTTCTTCTTCATGGCGGATTATCATGCGCTGATCAAGTGCGATGATCCCGAGCGCGTCGCCGTCTCGCGCCGGGCCATCGCCGCCACCTGGATTGCCTGCGGCCTGGACGTGGAGAAGGTCACGTTCTACCGGCAGTCCGACATCCCTGAAATCCCCGAGCTGACCTGGATGCTCAATTGCGTCACCGGCAAGGGCCTGATGAACCGCGCCCATGCCTACAAGGCTTCCGTGGACAAGAACGAGCTGGCCGGCGCCGAGCCGGACGACGGCGTGACCATGGGCCTGTTCAGCTATCCCGTGCTGATGGCCGCGGACATCCTGATGTTCAACGCCCACAAGGTGCCCGTGGGCCGCGATCAGGTCCAGCATCTGGAGATGGCGCGCGACATCGCCAAGAGCTTCAACCACCTGTACGGGCGCGGCAAGGATTTCTTCGTGCTGCCCGAAGTGCAGGTCGAGGAGGACGTGGCCCTGCTGCCCGGCCTGGACGGGCGCAAGATGTCCAAGAGCTATGACAACACCATTCCCCTGTTCGAAGGCGGCCGGAAAGCCCTGAAGTCGGCCATCGCGCGCATCGTCACCGACTCCAAGGGGCCCGGCGAGGCCAAGAATCCCGACGATTCGCACCTGATGGCCTTGTACCAGGCTTTTTCCACCCGCGAACAGAGCCAGGCCTTCCGCCAGCAGCTGCTGGACGGGCTGGCCTGGGGCGAGGCCAAGCAGGCCTTGTACGACTTGCTGGAAACCATGATCGCGCCCATGCGCGAGCGCTACGAAGCGTTGATGGCCCGTCCGCAGGACATCGAGGAACTGCTGCAGGTCGGCGCCCGCAAGGCCCGCTCCTACGCCACTCCCTTCATTCACGAACTGAAGGCCGCCGTGGGTCTGCGCGATCCCTTGAGCACGGCCGGCGCCAAGCCCGAGGCCAAGGTCCGCAAGGCCCGCTTCGTCAACTTTCGCGATGAGGACGGCTCTTTCCGCTTCCGCCTGATGGATGCCGATGGGCAGGAGCTGTTCCTGTCGCGCTCCTATGCCGATCCCAAGCAGGCCGGCGCCGTGATCAAGGCCCTGCAGGGCGAGGCGGCGGCGGATCTGCTGCGCGTGCAGGACGGCCGCCTGACGGTGCAATGGCAGGATCAGGTCGTGGCTGAACTGGACGCCGGCGCTCGGGAGGCGATCGAGCAGGCCCTGGCCACGTTCCGCGACGAGTAAGCCCCGGCGCAAGGCCTCAAAAGAAAAACGCCTGCATTGCTGCAGGCGTTTTTTCATGGCCGTGCGGCCTACTTCCAGCAGGGCTCCGCGGGGATGCCCAGCTCCTGGCACAGGCGCAGGATTTCGGGCGTGTGTTCGCGCTTGACCAGGATGAGCTGGAATTCCTCGTCGTAGCTTTGCGCGAATTCCAGCAGGCCATAGTCGGGGTGGCAGGCCAGCAATTGCTGGTCGGCCCAGTCGAAGAAGCCCTCCACGTCCTGGAAGGGCATGTCGTCGTAGGGAAAGGGAGGCATGTCGCGCGCCTCGAAGGCGGCCTGGATTTCCTCCCAGAGCTCGTCCACCGTGTCGGCCAGGGCCAGGTAGTCGTCCAGCTCGTAGCTGATGGCCAGCACCAGGGCGCCTTCGGGATCATGCTCCATCAGGGTCCGGGCCTGGCTGCCGTAGGCTTCGCCCATGGCGGCGGGGCTGGAGCAGGCGTTCAGGATGGATTGGCTGATGTCCTGGATGTCCTGTTCGTGCTGCTCGAATCCGGTCAGGAGATTGAGCAGGCGCTGCAGGGAGGAAAGGCGCTCGGTGGTGGTCATGGCTTATCTCCGGAGTTTGCTGAAGGCGGCCGCCATGGCGCCCTGGGGAGCGCTGTCGGTCTGGCGGGCGGGGCGCGGCCCGCTGCGGCGCGGTGCGGCGGAGCCGCCGGCCTCGCTGCGGCGCCCGCCCGCGGGGCTGTCGTCGTTCAGGCGCATGGTCAGCGCGATGCGCTTGCGGGCGATGTCCACTTCCTGGACCTTGACCTTGACGGTCTGGCCTACGCGCACGACGTCGCGCGGGTCCTTGACGTAGGTGTCGGACAGGGCCGAGATGTGCACCAGGCCGTCCTGGTGCACGCCCACGTCCACGAAGGCGCCGAAGTTGGCCACGTTGGTGACCACGCCTTCCAGCACCATGCCCGGCGCCAGGTCATTAAGAGAGTTTACGCCTTCCTGGAATTGCGCCGTCTTGAATTCGGGACGGGGGTCACGTCCGGGCTTCTCGATTTCATTGAAGATGTCGCGCACCGTGGGCAGGCCGAAACGTTCGTCGGTGAAGTCCGAGGGCGACAGGCCCTTGAGGGCGCCTGCCTTGCCCATGACGCTGGCGGCGTCCGCCTGCAGGCGCTCCAGGATGCGGGCGGCCACGGGGTAGGCTTCCGGGTGCACGGCGGAGGCGTCCAGGGGATTCTTGGCGCCCGGGATGCGCAGGAAGCCCGCCGCCTGCTCGAAGGCCTTCTCGCCGAAGCGGGGCACGTCGCGCAGCTGCTGGCGGCTCTGGAAGGCGCCGTTCTCGTCGCGCCAGCTGACGATGTTCTTGGCCAGCGTGCTGTTCAGGCCCGAGACGCGCGCCAGCAGCGCGGAAGAAGCGGTGTTCACGTCCACGCCCACGGCGTTCACGCAGTCCTCCACGACGGCGTCCAGGCTGCGCGCGAGCTCGCGCTGGTTGACATCGTGCTGGTACTGGCCCACGCCGATGGACTTGGGATCGATCTTGACCAGTTCGGCCAGGGGATCCTGCAGGCGACGGGCGATGGAGACGGCGCCGCGCAGGCTCACGTCCATGTCGGGAAATTCCTGGGCGGCCACCTCCGAGGCGGAATACACCGAAGCGCCCGCTTCGGACACCACCACGCGGGTCAGGGGCAGCTGCGGGAAGGCCTGCTGCAGGTCGGCGACCAGCTTTTCGGTCTCGCGCGAGGCCGTGCCGTTGCCGATGGCCACCAGTTCGACCTTGTGGCGGGTGGCCAGCGCGGCCAGGGTGCGCAGGGCGCCTTCGCGGTCGCGGCGCGGCTCGAAGGGGTAGACGGTGGCGGTGTCCAGCACCTTGCCGGTGGAATCGATCACGGCCACCTTGACGCCGGTGCGAATGCCGGGATCCAGGCCCAGTACGGCCTTGTGGCCGGCGGGCGCGGCCAGCAGCAGGTCGCGCAGGTTGGCGGCGAAGACGCGGGTGGCCTCCTGCTCGGCCTGCTCGCGCAGGCGGCCGATGAGTTCGGTCTCGAAGGCGGTCAGCAGCTTGACGCGCCAGGTCCAGCGGCAGACTTCCGCCAGCCAATGGTCGCGAGGGCTGGCATCGGCGGCGAAGCTGGCGCCGATGGCGGTCAGTTCGGCCACTTTCAGCACGCAAGGGTGGGGCAGCAGCTGGTCCGTCTCGGGGTCCAGCCCCAGGCGCAGCTCCAGCGCGCCTTGCTGGCGGCCGCGCAGCAGCGCCAGCACGCGGTGCGACGGCAATTGGCGCAGGGGTTCATTGAAGTCGAACCAGTCGCGGAACTTGTCGCCTTCCTGCTCTTTGCCTTCGGCGACCTTGGAGTAGAGATGGCCCGACTTCCAGAGGTAGTCGCGCATGGCCTCGAGCAGGTCGGCCTGCTCGGCGAAGCGCTCGGCCAGGATATCGCGCGCGCCGTCCAGCGCGGCCTTGGCCGTGTCCACCTTGGCTTCCGGATTCAGGTAGCCTTCGGCCAGGGCCAGCGGATCGGCGTTGCGATCGGCCAGGATGGCGTCGGCCAGCGGCTCCAGGCCGGCCTCGCGGGCAATCTGGGCGCGTGTGCGGCGCTTGGGCTTGTAGGGCGCGTACAGGTCTTCCAGGCGCTGCTTGGTGTCCGCGGCCAGGATGGCCTGCTCCAGTTCGGCCGTGAGCTTGCCCTGCTGGCGGATGGAGTCCAGGATGGCGTGACGGCGGGATTGCATGTCGCGCAGGTAGATCAGGCGCACTTCCAGTTCGCGCAGCACATTGTCGTCCAGCCCGCCCGTGGCTTCCTTGCGGTAGCGGGCGATGAAGGGGACGGTGGCCCCGTTGTCCAGCAGCTCCACGGCGGCGGCCGCCTGGTTGGCGCGGATGTTCAGTTCGGTGGCCAGCAGTGCCAGAATCTGCTGTTGATCCTGTTCCTGGGCGAGGGTTTCCACAGTCGTTTCAGTCATGGGTCCATCGTTGTAAAAGGGTCTTCAAGCGCCGCATTTTGCCATAAAGCTCAGCGGCGAAGCAGGAATGACGAGTATCATCTTGTATGTATCCACTGTGATTGTAGACAGTTCTTGCTGCCGTGAAGAACTCCGGCCTTCAGGCCGGAGCTTCTCCGACACTGGTTAGGAGCGCCTTTGGCGCCAGTTAAAAGACAATGCCCCGCTTGATCCCGGCCTGAAGGCCGGGGTATATGCTTTGGCGCGTGGTCACCTTTCACTTCCGGTCGTTTGCCCCATGCTGTTGCAGGATTATTCCGATATTTTTTCTCCCCAGGGACCCCTGGCGGAATCCGTCTCCCACTACCGTCCCCGGCAGGCCCAGCTGGAGCTGGCCCAGGCCATCAGCCAGACGGTGTCGGAGGCGGGCGTGCTGATTGCCGAGGCCGGCACGGGCACGGGCAAGACCTGGGCGTACCTGGTGCCGGTCTTCATGGGCGGGGGCAAGGCGCTCGTGTCCACCGGAACCCGCACGCTGCAGGACCAGCTCTATCGGCGCGACATCCCGCACCTGCGCAAGGCCCTGGCCCTGCCGGTGGACGTGGCCCTGCTCAAGGGACGCGGCAATTATGTCTGCCACTACCATCTGGAGCGGCTGGGCCAGGACGACCGCGCCCTGAAGTCGCGCGCCGAGATCGGCTACCTGCGCGCCATCCAGCTGTTCGCCGAGCGCAGCCGCTCCGGCGACAAGGGCGAGCTGGCCGAAGTTCCCGAGGATGCCGACATCTGGCACCGCGTCACCTCCACGCGCGAGAATTGCCTTGGGCAGGATTGTCCCTTCGTGCGCGACTGTTTCGTCATGAAGGCGCGCCGCCATGCGCAGGAGGCGGATGTGGTGGTGGTCAACCATGCCTTGTTCATGGCGGACCTGGCGCTGCGCGAGGAAGGCGTCACCGACCTGCTGCCCAGCGTGGACCTGGTGGTGTTCGACGAGGCCCACCAGTTGCCGGATGTGGCCACCCGTTTCCTGGGCAGCAGCGTCTCGCTCTACCAGATCGTGGACCTGTGCCGCCAGATCGAGGCGGCGGGCCTGGCCCAGGCGCGCGAGACCGTGGACTGGAGCGCCGTGTCCCGCAAGCTGGAACAGGCCGCGCGCGAGCTGCATCTGCGCACGGCGTCGCTGGCCGCGCAGGGCGGACGCGCCACGTTCCAGGCGCTGCCCGAGCCCGAGGCCTTCGACGAGGCGCTGGAGCAGCTGCTGGAGACCTTCGACAAAGTCATCAAGATGCTGGCCATGGTGGCCGAGCGCCACCCGGACCTGGCCGCCGCCCACAAGGGGGCGCTGGACCTGCGCGCTCGCCTGTTCCAGTGGAGCCAGCCGGATCGCCAGGGCCGCCATGCCTACCTGCCCGACGACTCCCAGGAGCGCGAGCAGGCCGACCAGGCCGTGCGCTGGGTGGAAAGCGGCCAGCACTACCTGCGCCTGCACAGCGCGCCGCTGTCGGTGGCCAATATCTTTTCGCGCTACCGCGGCAAGGAACAATCCTGGGTGCTGACCTCCGCCACCTTGTCCGTGCACGGAGACTTCAATCATTTCAAGCGCCAGCTGGGCTTGTTCGACGCGCGCACCGAGGCCTGGTCCTCGCCGTTCGACTATGCCAACCAGGCCCTGTTCTATGTGCCCAGCACCTTGCCGCTGCCCAGCCACCCGCGTTTCAACGAGGCGTTCGTGGACGCCTTGCTGCCCCTGATCGAAGCCGGGCAGGGCGGCGTGCTGGTGCTGTGCACCACCTTGCGCTCGGTCGAGCGCATCGCCGACATGCTCAGGGACAAGTTCGACCAGCGCGACATCGAGCGCAGCGTGCTGCGCCAGGGCGAGCGCTCCCGGCAAGTGCTGCTGGACGAGTTCCGCGCCCGCGGCAATGCCGTGCTGGTGGGCAGCGCCAGCTTCTGGGAAGGCATAGACCTGCCGGGCGATGCCCTGACCCTGGTGGCCATCGATAAGCTGCCTTTCGCGCCGCCCGACGACCCGGTGCTGGAGGCCCGCATCAACGATTGCCGGGAGCGCGGCGGCAACCCGTTCATGGAGTACCAGTTGCCCGAGGCAGCCATCGCCCTCAAGCAGGGCGCCGGCCGCCTGATCCGCACCGAACGCGACTGGGGCGTGCTGATGGTGGGCGACACGCGCATCGTGGACAAGCCCTATGGCAAACTGCTCTGGCGCGGCCTGCCGCCTTTCGCCCGCACCCGCGACCCGGCCCGTGCGTTGGCCTTTCTGCGCGAACAGAAGCAGAAGCGCCGGACGGCGCAGGCGCAGCAAGAGGAAGCGCCCGAGTAAGCCGCCGTGCATCGGCGTCCGACGCCCTCGGGCAGGCCGACAAGGCAAAGAAAAAAACCCGCAATTGCTTGCGGGTTTTTCTTTGCCGGATGCCTGGGAACGATCAGAACCAGTTGATCGGGTTCCAGTAGTTGACCTTGGCGTCCAGGCCGTCCTTGAAGTAGCGCGAATCCGGGTAGTTGGCGTCCAGCACGCGCTTGGTGTCGTCGCGCAGGTCCGTCTGGCCCAGCTTGTCGTAGGACAGATACATCAGGTACAGGGCTTTTTCCGCGATGGGCACGCCCTTGAAGTCGGTGATGACGGTCTGGGCGCGGTTGATGGCGGCCACATAGGCGCCGCGCTTGTAGTAGTACTCGGCCACGTGCACTTCGTTCTGGGCGATGGTGCTGACCAGCCAGGTCTGGCGCTTGGCCGCGTCGGGGGCGTAGCGGCTGTTGGGGTAGCGCTGCAGCAGCTCGTGGAAGGCTTCGTAGGATTCGCGCAGGCCCTTGGGGTCGCGCTCGCTGGGATCCTGCTGCGTGATGTTGGACAGGGCTGCGCTGGGCGGCGTGAAGGAGATCAGGCCTTTCAGGTACAGCATGTAGTCCGTGCCGGGGTGGCTGGGGTATTGCTTCTGGAAACGGTCGATGGCGGCCAGGGCCTTGGCGGGCTCTTCGTCCTTCCAGTTGATGTAGGCCTGGTCGATCAGCGCCTGCTGGGCGTAGGTGCCGAAGGGGTAGCGGGACTCGACCGCCTCGAGGCGGGTGCGGGCGTCTTTCCAGTTGCCGGCGGACATTTCCTGGCGGGCGTCCTGGTACAGGCGCTCGGCCGTCCAGCCTGCCGTGGGATCAACGTCCTTCTTGGTGGCGCCGCAGCCTGCCAGCACGGCGGCAGCAGCCATCATTGCGGCCAGACGGGCCAGTTTCGCCGCCGGACCGCTCCAAGGTGAAACGCTCCCCTTCGGGGGGCAGCAAGCAGGCGAAAGCCTGCGCGGCGTGGGAGCCTGTTTGGTGCCACGAGCGCGCGGCAAGTCGAGGTTCAGACGAGTCACAAAAGCATCCTTGGTGTTAGCATTGCTGGTCAATTATATGATTTGTCGCCATGCCTGACACAGATACCGAAAAAGATAGTATTTTTTCCGCGGAACCGCTGCGTTTCATCCTTCCCGTCAATGCTGCGCCGGACCGCCTGGACAAGACGCTGGCGCGCCTGATCCCCCAGCATTCGCGCAGTCGCCTGCAATCGTGGGTGGAGGACGGGCATGTCCTGGTCAATGGCGAAACCGTCAAGGTCAAGCATACCGTCTACCCCGGCGATACGGTATTGGTATGGGAGCAGCAGGCGCCCGAGGACATGGCGTTCGAGCCGGATGACGTGCCTTTCGAGGTGCTGGCCCAGAGCGATTCCTGGCTGGTGGTGAACAAGCCCGTGGGCCTGGTCACCCATCCGGGCGCGGGCAACTGGCGCGGCACCTTGCTCAATGGCCTGCTGTTCCGTTACCCGGCCCTGCGCCAGGTGCCGCGCGCCGGCATCGTGCACCGGCTGGACAAGGATACCTCGGGCCTGCTGGTGGTGGCCCGAACGGAAGTGGCGCAGACGCATTTCGTGCGCCAGTTGCAGGAACGCAGCATGGGCCGGCAGTACCTGGCTCTGGTGCACGGCGTGCTGCCGGGCCAGGGCACGGTGGACGCGCCCATCGGACGCGACGCGCGCGTGCCGGTGCGCATGAGCGCCAGCGCTTCCATCGCGCCCAAGCCCGCGGTCACCCATTACCAGACGCTGCGCCAGGGCTACGCGCCCGGTGACGAAGCCGTGACCGAGGTGGCCTGCCGGCTGGAGACGGGCCGCACCCACCAGATCCGCGTGCACCTGAGCTCCATACGCCACCCCCTGCTGGCCGATACCTTGTATGGTGGGCGCATGATCGCGGGCGCCCAGCGCCAGATGCTGCACGCCCATGTCCTGCAGTTCGATGATCCCGACACGGGCGAGCGCCAGTCCTTCATGGCGCCTCCGCCTTCTGATTTCCAGTCCGTCCAGGAGACTGTCGAATGGAATTCCCGCCCTTGATCCCCACTGTCAGCGGCCCGGCTCAGTCCGGGCTGCTTTATTTCTGCACCACGCGAGCCGGCGGCGTCAGCCGGGACGAGCGGGCCAGCCTGAATCTGGGTTTGAACACGGGCGACGATCCGCAGCTCGTGCAGGAGAACCGGCGGAGGCTGAACGCTTTTATGGGTATCGAGCCGGTCTGGCTGCAGCAGGTGCATGGCACCGACGTGCTCGACGCCGACCAGGATGTCCTGCCCGAGGCGCCGCGCACGTTCGATGCCGCCGTCACCACCCGCGCGGACCGCGCGCTGGCCATCCTGACCGCCGATTGCCTGCCGGTCGTCATCTGGGATGAGCAGGCGCGCGTGGCGGGCGCCGCGCACGCGGGCTGGCGGGGCCTGCAGGCCGGCGTGCTGGCGCGCACGCTGGACATGATGCGCCGGCGCTGTCCCCAGGCCCGGTCCTGGCGCGCCTGGATAGGACCGGCCATCAGCCAGCCCTGCTTCGAAGTGGGGCAGGAGGTGTTCGAGGCTTTCGTCCAGGACAATGAGGCAAACCGGCCCTTTTTCATTCAGGGCCGCGTACCGGGCAAATGGCAGGCGGATTTGCCGGGAATCGCCCGCCGGCAATTGGAGTTTCTCTGCAAGGGCGATATCCAGGTGCATCTCAGCGGCCTGTGCACTTTTCAGGAGCACGACCGTTTCTATTCATATCGCCGTTCTCCCCGCACCGGGCGGCAGGCCACCATCGTGCGCTTAACCGGCGCGTAACATGGCGTCGGTAGGATCCGGACATTATGGGATTAGCGAATAATTAATATTGGCTGAATAACCTAATTAATTACCCCAATTGACGATTATTGTTACCAACACCATCATCAAAGCATGAGTTCGAACCGTGTACAGGTGGCCGATGTTGAATAATGAAAATGTTTTTCAAGGTTTTGCAGGCTTGATGGATCCAGCACGGTTCGCCGAATTACAGACGAGCTATACACGGCAGTGGCAGAAGCTCTGGGAACAGGCTCAATGCGGAAAACTGCCCGCCCCCCGGGACCGGCGCTTCGCCGATGCGGCCTGGCAGCAGAATCCCGTGGCCCTGTTCAACGCGCATGTCTGGGAACTGGGCGTCAAGGCCATGCGCGACATGCTGGAGCTGACCGAGCTGGAGCCGGCGCAGCGCGAGCGGCTGGATTTTTCGCTGATGCAGTGGGCCGAAGCCATGTCTCCCACCAATTATCTGATGCTCAATCCCCAGGCCCTGCAGGCCATGGTGGACAGCGGCGGACAGTCTCTGCTGCAGGGCATGTTCAATTTCATGGCGGACTTGCAGAAGGGGCGCCTGACCCAGACGGACGAAAGCCAGTTCGAGCTGGGCCGCAATGTCGCCACCACGGCCGGCGCCGTGGTCTACCAGAACGACATATTCCAGCTGATCCAGTATGCGCCGACCACCACCATGGTGCATGCCGTTCCGCTGCTGATCGTGCCGCCCTGCATCAACAAGTACTACGTCCTGGACCTGCAGGAGGGCAATTCCTTCGTGCGCCACGCCGTGGACCAGGGCATTGCCGTGTACCTGATGTCCTGGCGCAATCCCCAGCCCGACGATCCGCCCGGCGTGCAGGCGCTGGATTGGCAGGACTACCTGGAGCAGGGCGTGCTGGAGGCGATCCGCGTCACCCAGGAACTGTCCGGCCAGGGCAAGATCAACACCCTTGGTTTCTGCATAGGCGGGACCCTGCTGGCCAGCGCCCTGGCCCTGGCCCGCGACAAGGGCGAGGATCCGGCCGCCTCCATGACGCTGCTGACCACCATGCTGGATTTCTCCGACGTGGGCGTGCTCAATGTCTTCATAGACGAGGCCCATGTCGCATTTCGTGAATGGCAGCTGGGCAATGGCGGGCTGCTCGATGCGCGCGAGCTGGCCAGCACCTTCTCCTTCCTGCGGCCGGCCGAACTGGTATGGAACTACGTCAGCAGCAATTATCTGCAGGGCAAGACGCCGCCGGCCTTCGATCTGCTGTACTGGAACTCGGACGGCACGCATCTGCCCGGCCCCTTCTTTGCCTGGTATCTGCGCAACACCTATCTGGAGAACCGCCTGGTGCAGCCGGGCGGCATGGCCTTTGGCGACCACAGGGCGGACCTGGCCCGCCTGGAGCTGCCCGTCTATGTCTACGGCTCGCGCGACGACCATATCGTGCCTTGGCAGTCGGCCTATGCCTCGCTGCGGGCCTTGCCGGCCGCGCGCCATCGGTTCGTGCTGGGCGCCTCGGGCCACATCGCCGGCGTCATCAACCCGCCTGCCAAGCAGCGGCGCAATTACTGGGTGGCGGACGATGCCGCGGCCGAGGCGGACTCGGCCGAACAGTGGCTGGCCCGGGCGCGGTCGGTGCCGGGCAGCTGGTGGCCGGACTGGATGGACTGGCTCAAGCCCTTGTCCGGTCCCAGAAAGCGCGCCAAGCGCACCCTGGGCCATGCGCGCTACCCGGTGCTGGAAGCCGCGCCCGGCAGCTACGTCAAGGTGCGCGCCGGGTAGCGGGGCCCATCCGTTCTTTTTTCCGGAACAGGGCCGCGGTCCTGTTCCTTCTGCCTGGAACCGGTACGGGCCAGCCTGCGGCGCCGGATGTGGATTCCAGCTTTGTCACCCCCTCAGGAGAAGTATATGAGCAGCAAAGTAGCCTATGTAACTGGTGGTATGGGAGGGATAGGCACGGCAATTTGTCAGCGTCTTGCGAAAGACGGGTTCGTGGTCATCGCCGGCTGCGGTCCCAGCCGCGACTACCAGAAGTGGCTGAACGAGCAGGCTGAACAGGGCTTCACCTTCCACGCGTCGGTCGGCAACGTCGCGTGCTGGGATTCGACGGTCGAGACCTTCAAGAAGGTGTTCGCCGAGTTCGGCCAGGTGGACGTGCTGGTCAACAATGCCGGCATCACCCGCGACGGCACCTTCCGCAAGATGAGCCAGGAAGACTGGCGCGCCGTGATCGACACCAACCTGAACAGCCTGTTCAACGTCACCAAGCAGGTCATCGACGGCATGGTCGAGCGCAAGTGGGGCCGCATCATCAACATCAGTTCGGTCAACGGCCAGAAAGGGCAGTTCGGCCAGACCAACTACTCCACCGCCAAGGCCGGCATCCACGGTTTCACCATGGCCCTGGCCCAGGAGGTTGCTAACAAGGGCGTGACGGTCAATACTATTTCTCCAGGTTATATTGGCACGGACATGGTCCGCGCCATCCGGCCCGACGTCCTGGAGAAGATCGTCGCCACCATTCCGGTGGGACGCCTGGGCACGCCGGAAGAGATCGGATCCATGGTGGCCTGGCTGGCATCGGGCGATTCGGGTTTCGCCACGGGAGCGGATTTCTCCCTGAACGGCGGACTGCACATGAGCTGACGCTCGCAGGCGCGCGTTCCACGTATTCACTGATTAGGAAGCAAGCACTAGCATGGGATCTCCTCGACTCATCAAGAAATACCCCAACCGGCGTCTGTACGACACGCAGGCAAGCGCCTACATCACGTTGGCCGACGTCAAGCAACTCGTGCTGTCGGGCGAGGAGTTCGCGGTCGTCGATGCCAAGAGCAACGAAGACCTGACGCGCAGCATCCTGCTGCAGATCATCCTCGAAGAAGAAAGCGGCGGGATCCCCATGTTCTCCACGCCGGTGCTGATGCAGATCATCCGCTTCTACGGCAACGCCATGCAGGGCGTCATGGGCTCCTATCTGGAAAAGAACATCCAGGCCTTCATGGAAATCCAGGAGCGCATGACCGAGCAGTCCAAGGGCATGTACGGGGCGCAGTTCGGCCCCGAGGCCTGGGCCCAGTTCATGAACGTGCAGGCGCCCATCATGCAGTCCGTCATGAACAACTACATCGACCAGAGCAAGAACCTGTTCGTGCAGATGCAGGACCAGATGCAGGACCAGACGCGCCAGATGTTCTCCGTCTTCCCCTTCGTCAATCCAGGCGGCGGCAAGGACAAGAAGGGCTGACGCCCGGGTTCAGGCTGGCGGCTCGCCGGCCTTGAACGGGGCGTGGGCCGCCAGCGCATCGCGATAGCGGGCCACATGGCCCGCTTCTTCATCCAGGAACGCCTGCACGGCCTGCGCAAAGCGCGGGTCGGCAATCCAGTGGGCCGAGCAGGTGGGCGTCGGCAGCAGGCCGCGTGACAGCTTGTGCTCTCCCTGCGCACCGCCTTCGAAGCGCTGCAGCTGCTGCGCGATGCAGTACTTGATGGCCTGCGTGTAGCAGGTTTCGAAATGCAGGCCCGGCACGTACTGCGTGCATCCCCAATAGCGTCCATACAGCGATTGTCCGTCGCGCAGCGACAGGGCGCTGGCCACGTTCCGTCCCTGCCTGTGGGCCAGGATAAGTACCAGGCTGTCGGGCATCTGTTCGCGCAGGCGCTCGAAGAATTCCCGCGTCAGGTAGGGCGTCTGGCCCCGTTCCAGGTAGGTGTTGGCATAGCACTGGTAGAAGTAATCCAGGTCCCGGGCGCGCAGCTGATCGCCGTGGCGGTGCTCGAATTCGATGCCCTGTTCCGCGATCTTGCGGCTGTCCTGGCGCAGTTTCTTGCGCTTTTGCTGGGTCAGCGCGGCCAGGAAATCGTCGTAGCCCTCATAGCCTTCGTTGCGCCAGTGGAACTGCACGTCGTGCCGGATCATGAAGCCCGCCTGTTCCAGGGCCTGCCTGTCTTCGGGAGTCGGAAACAGCACATGTACGGAGGACAGCTGATTGTCCTGCGCCAGCTGTTGCAACTGGCGCGCCAGCAGCAGCTTGTCCAGGGGCGTGCGGGCGAGCAGGCGCGGGCCGCCGACCGGCGTGAAGGGGACCGCGCTCAGCAGCTTGGGGTAATAGGCCAGCCCGTGCCGGTGGTAGGCCTGGGCCCAGCCCTGGTCGAAGACATACTCGCCGCGTGAATGGTGCTTCAGGTACAAAGGCACGGCGCCGCACAGCTGCGCGTCCCGATGCATGAGCAGGAAGTTCGCTTCCCAGCCGCTGCGCGCACTGGCGCATTCGCTGTGCTGCAGGGCCAGCAGAAACGCATGGCGCACAAAGACGTGTCCGCCGGCCAGCTCGTCCCAGTCACGGGCAGACAGGTCGTCCAATCGGGTGAGGAGCGAGAAGCGGACAGATTCGGAAAGCGACATGTAAGCAGTGGTAAAGGTGGCGGTGTCGAGGTCGCCGCGGACGAACCCGGCGGGAGCGGATTTGTATACTAGCCAGCGTTGCGATCAATGTGAAGGATAAACCCTTGAGACGGCTTGGTTCGTCCGGGATGCGGAACCATGAAGAAAACAGTGATGAGCGGCCTGCTGGCCGCCTTGGCGGCAGGAGCGGTCCAGGCAGGGACGAGCTGCGATTTCCTGCTCGAGCGTATAAGCCTGCAGGGCCAGGACGGGGCGCAGTTGCAGGTTCAGGACAGGGATGGCGTATGCATCATGCGGCGCGGGCAATGGAACGTCGAGCACGCATCCGTGGTGCTGGCTTTTGATGAGCTGAGTTTCAGCGGCGCGGGATTGGATCAGGATGCGGAGGAGGGGGCCTTGCCCCGGTCCCTGAAGCTGGATGTTTCGGGGATCTACACGTTGACCGGACGTCTGCCGGGCCAGGATTATCTGATGCGCCTGCAGGCCTCCCCCATGCGTTTCGGCTTGGACTACGAGTGGGACGAGCAGGCCGGGCGACTGCATCTGAAACGCGCCGTGCTGAGCGGCGAGAGCCTGCGCGAGATCAGTCTGCAGGCGGCGGCCCATGCCCCCGAACTGGCGGGGCGCGCCCTGCATGGCGATGATCTGCAGGCCCTGAAATTGCAAAGTCTGGCCTTGCGGCTGGACAACGTGAGACTGGTCCAGAACATGATCATGCCGGCCGTGGTGGGCTTCGTGGGCATGTATGAAGATCCCAGGCCAGCCATCCAGGCGGCGCTGCTGGCGGCGCGTACGGCCGTCATGGTCATGCCGCCGGCCACGGCCCCGGCCGCCAGCCGCAAGGCTCTGCTGGAGTTCATTGGCGAACTGCCTGCGCCCACGGGCCGGTTGGACCTGAACCTGTCTTTCGACCCGCCGCTGGACAGCGCGGCCCTGGCCGGCGCCCAATCCATGGACGAGGCGCGCAAGGCCTTGTCCAGCATGAAAGTCCAGGCGCGTTACGATCGCGGTGAGCTGCCTGCGGCCTATGTGCGCGTGCGTGACTGGATACGGCGAGTGCTGGCTGTGTCCGAGCGCCCGGGGAATAGGGAAGAGCCCGCTAGTTGAAGCGTATGCGCTTCTGGTTAATACCAATTAAACTGGATTTATCAAAATAATAAAGTGTGGACGCTAAATATAAGCACATGCCGAGGCGGTTTCCGCCTGGCATGAACCACCAAGGAGACACTGTGCATCAGATACGCATATCGCCCGCCATTCTGGAGCGGGTGAGGCAGTTGCGCGGGCCGCGCGCGGCAGAACCGATGGATTGGCGCAGGACGGCCCACCTCGTCATCGATATGCAGAACGGTTTTCTGGAGCCGGGGGCGGCCGTGGAGGTGCCTCCGGCGCGTGACATCGTGGCCAATATCAACCGGGTCAGCGCTGCCGTGCGCGCTGCGGGCGGGCTGAATATCTTTCTGCGCTATACCTATGATCCTGATGAGACCACGCCCTGGACGCGCTGGTACGACGGTTTCTGCGCGCCCGAGGCGGCAGAGCGGTCGCGGCGGGCGTTCCTGCGCGGCGCGCACGGACATCAGCTCTGGCCGGGGCTGGTGGTGCATGACGAAGACCTCATCGTGGACAAGACGCGCTTCAGCGCCTTCACGCCCGGCACCTGCGATCTGCACGAGCGCCTGCAGGAGTCGGGGGTAGGTACCGTGATCATCTCGGGCACCTTGACCAATTGCTGTTCGGAAAGCACGGCCCGCGACGCGCATCAGCTCAATTACCGAGCGATCTTCCTGGCCGATGCGAACGCCACCCTGACGGACGAGGAGCACAATGCATCCTTGAATAATTTGTGCGCCTATTTCATCGATGTGATGCGGGTGGACGAGCTGCTGGCCCTGGCGGCCGGTCAGGAAGGCAGCGCGCAACCGCTGGTATGATGGATGCGGTCGGGGATCGCAGCCGCTCGGCATGAGCCGCGAGACCCCGTGCGTATCGACAGGAGGATCGCAAGTTGATAGCTAAGGGCATGAGGCTGCCGTCCATTCCGCTCGCCGCAAGCAGCGGAGGACACGTCGATCTCTCCAGTCTCCAGGGGATCGGGGTCGTCTATGCCTACCCTCGGACCAGTCCGCCGGATTCTCCGCCACTCGAGGGATGGGATCGGATTCCCGGCGCGCGAGGCTGCACGCAGCAGTCCTGCGCTTTCAGGGATCATCATGCCGAGCTTGCGGGCGCCGGGGCGCGGTTCGTTTTCGGACTGTCCACTCAAACGACCGCCTATCAGTCGGAGGCGGCCGAACGTCTTCACTTGCCGTTCGCCCTTCTGTCGGACGCCGAGCTCAGGCTGGCCCGCGCGCTGGGGCTGCCTACCTTTTCGGCTGGCGGAATGACGCTGCTGAAGAGGCTGACTTTCATTTTCTGCCATGGATATGTCGAGCAGGTGATGTTTCCGGTCGACGATCCGGGTCGGAATGCGCAGGAGGTCCTGGTCCGGCTTGGCCGGCTGAAGGGGCAGGCGTATTCCTGATTCCGGGCAGCGCGCAACTGCGGGGGGCGAAGGGGGCGCCGGGGCTCCAAGGCACGGCCTTGGCGTGCGGATTCCGGCGTGAGGAGGGAAGCGGGCAAGAAAAAACCGGGCAAGGCCCGGTTTTTTTGGCGAAGCTGCCTGAAAAGGCAGGCTTGCTATGTTTGGTTGCGGGGGCAGGATTTGAACCTACGACCTTCGGGTTATGAGCCCGACGAGCTACCAAGCTGCTCCACCCCGCGTCAGAAAGTTAACTATAACACATTTTTTGAATGTGTACATAGTATGACTGTTTTCTTTCAATTCGATCGGGATCGGCGCGCGGCGCCGGCGAGACGGCTTGATGTTTCTTTCAGGCAATTTTCTTGCGTCGAGCCGGTCGTGATGGTGTAATAGCACTGTGAGTACCGGCTTGGCCTGACTGGCATTTCAAAAAGCTCAAACGCGCAAGCAGCCAACCGTACCCCGCCTGTACCTTTATGGTCAACACGGCGCTGTATTGGCAGCCGGCCCCCGATATGCAGGGCGCCCCGGCGACGAATTTCTCTGTTTCAGGTTTTGGCAGTCGATGGTCTGTGCTTCAGCCGCGCTGCGCGCCGGGTCCCGGCGTCTTGTCAGACCGCCAGCAGTCGCTTCGATTGTTCCTTGTGCTGTTTTTGCGCCGGCCCGGCCGGCGTGGATTCATCCTGGTATTGTTCCTGGACTTATCCAAGCATGTATCGTTCCGCGAGCCTTTTTCTATCCGCCTTTGCTGTACGGCCTGTTCCGGGCGCAGCGCCTGCGCGCGGCGCGTGCGCGATCAGCGGGCAACAAAAAAGCCAGCACGTGATGGCTGGCTGCTTTGATGTCCCAGAAGGGTTCCGGAAAATGGTTGCGGGGGCAGGATTTGAACCTACGACCTTCGGGTTATGAGCCCGACGAGCTACCAAGCTGCTCCACCCCGCGCCGGAAAAAAAGAATACTAACATTGAATTTTTACCTTATGCAAGTATTGTCTTACAGTGAGGCTTCCCAGCAGTGACCGAAAGTGAAATAATTCGCGTCCTGGAGACGGCCCTGCTGTGTGCGCAGCAGCCCATGAACAGCGCCGAGCTGCGCAAGATGTTCGTATCGCCGGAAGTGTCGGCTGATGACCTGCGCCGTTATCTGGCCCTGCTGCAGCTGGACTGGAAGGAGCGCGGCCTGGAGCTGGTGCAGGTGGCCGGCGGCTGGCGCTTTCAGAGCCGGCCCGCCATGCAGGTGTTCCTGTCGCGGCTGAGCCTGGAGCGTCCTCCCAAGTATTCCCGCGCGGTGCTTGAGACCCTGGCCATCATCGCCTGGCGTCAGCCCGTGACGCGGGGTGATATCGAAGATATACGCGGCGTCAGCGTATCCACCCAGATCGTCCGCACCCTGGAGGACCGGGGCTGGATCGAGGTGCTGGGTTACCGTGATGCGCCGGGCCGGCCCGCCTTGCTGGGGACGACCCGCCAGTTTCTCAATGATCTTGGATTGCGTTCGCTGGACGAATTGCCGGCCGTGGAGTCATTGGACTCGCTGGACGTGCTGGCGCAGTTGCCCGACGGCGGCGCGACGTCCGACGAAGGGTCGTCCGAGCGAACGCCGCCCGACGGAACGCCGTCCGGCGAACCGACGCCGGGCGATGAGCAGGAATCCGTGAGCGTTGCCGCGGAGCAGGAGTCGGCGCCGGGCGCCGAGATGGAATTTGAACCGGCCGTGCAGCAAGAGGCTGTCGCCGGCCGGGCGTCCGAAGAGGCCCTGCCGCAGGCCGCCCTGGCCGATGTGGAATTTGACCCGGATTCGTTGGAGCCGGCCCAGGCGGATGCCGGGCGGCAGGATGCGGAGCCGTCGGAAGAAATAAGAAACTCTGGAGTAAAAGATTAAAAATGACTGATTCGCACGAGACGATGACAGCCCCCGCGCCGGAAGCCCAGGATGGCGCCGGCGGCAAGAATGCCCGCGCCAAGGGTCAGGGCCGCAAGCTGCGGACGCCGTTCCGGCGCCGGCGCGGCGATGCCGCGCAGGAATCGGCGCCCCGCCAGCGCGAGTCCGCCGAGGCGGCGGCGCCGGCCGAGCCCAAGGTCAAGCCGGCCCGCGCCCAGAATCGGCGCAAGCCCGCGGCGAATCCGCGCCGTCCGGCCGGCCAGTCCGCCCGCGGCGGGCGGGGCGGCGCGCGGCATGCGGCGGACGAGGCTCCCGTGGTCATTCTGGAAGGGGATGACGACATCGCCTTCGGCCACCTGGACAAGCAGGGCCGCCTGTCGCAGAAGCTGGGCAAGTACATGGGCAGCGATCTCGTGCAGCCCAAGCTGCACAAGGTGCTGGCCGAGGCCGGCATCGGTTCGCGCCGCGACATGGAGGAGCTGATCATCGCCGGACGGGTGTCCGTGAACGGCGAGCCCGCCCACATCGGCCAGCGCGTCGGCGCAGACGACAAGGTGCGCGTCAATGGCCAATTGATCAACCGCGCCAGCGGCAAGCGCCCGCCCCGCGTGATCCTGTACCACAAGCCGGCCGGCGAGATCGTCACGCACGATGATCCCGAAGGCCGCGCCACCGTGTTCGGCCGCCTGCCGTCCCTGAAAGTGGGCAAGTGGCTGTCGGTCGGCCGCCTGGACTTGAACACGGAAGGCCTGCTGATCTTCACGACTTCCGGCGACATCGCCAACCGTTTGATGCATCCGCGCTACGGCGCGGAGCGCGAGTACGCGGTGCGCGTGCTGGGCGAACTGGGCGAAGAGCAGATGCAGTCCCTGCGCGAGGGCGTGCAACTGGAGGACGGCCTGGCCAAGTTCGGCGTTCTGGAGTATCTGGGCGGGGAGGGCAGCAACCGCTGGTATCGCGTCACCATCCATGAAGGCCGCAACCGCGAAGTGCGCCGCATGTTCGAGGCGGTGGGCGTCACGGTCAGCCGCCTGATCCGCACCCGCTTCGGGGAAGTCGGCCTGCCCAAGAACCTGCGCCGCGGCCGCTGGGAGGAGCTGGACGCCGATCTGGTGCTGGCTTTCATGCTGCGCCTGGGCCTGGTTAAGGACGGCGACGAGGACGGCCATCAGCGCCGCGAACGCCAGCCTCTGTCGCATGACAGCGCCTTGCCGCCCGGTTTCGGCACGCTCGAGCACAATGGCCTGAGCGGAGCGCGCCTGGGACGCGGCGGACGCCTGGCCGCCGCCCGCCCCCGCGCGTCGCGCGTCGCGCAGGTCAACGAGTCGGCCAATGGCGCGCTGTTCATCAGCGGCGGCCTGGCCAACGGCCATCCGGATGCGGGCCGCCGCGAGCAGGGCGGCCGGCGTCAGCGCAACGAACAGCCGCGCGGGCCCCAGGACGGGCGTCCCGCCGCCCGCCGCAAGTCGGGTGCGGATCGCGCCTCCGCGGGCCAGGCCGGCAAGTCCGGCGCCAAGAAACCCACGGTGGTGCGCCGCCGCAGCCGCCGCGACGACGACTGGCAGCCGGCCGGCGCCGCCGCCCATGAGTCCCAGCTCGGGCGCGGACGCCGTTGAGCGCCGGGCGCCGGGCTTGCCGCCCGGCGCAGCCTGTTGCGTGCGGGCGTGTAAAGCCGCGTGAATGCACGTATTTTCCGGATTTCTGGTAGAATAATGAACTTGGCTCAGTGGCATTTGTGCCGCTTGAGTCTTTTTTGATGCTGCATGCCAGCGATCGGCCTTGTCTTCGCGGATATGCGGGGCGGGGCGCATCATCCAGTCTCGTTGCGCTTGCGGCAAGACGGATATTGCGTTGGCAGTGCGCGAGGCCAGCGCCGTTTGCAAGGCAGGCGGCGGACTGGCATGGTGACCATGGGCTGGCGTACAGCCCATTTTTTTTGGATTTTATGGCAGACATTCTAGCTTTGGCACAAGAGACCCTGGCGGGCACGGAGTTCGAACTGGTGGACGTGGAACGTGCGCCGCTGGGCCTGTTGCGAGTGGTCATCGATCATCCGGAAGGGGTGCGTATCGAGCACTGTGAATGGGTGTCCAAACAATTGTCTCGCGTTTTCGAGGTCGAGAACGTCGACTACAAGCGCCTGGAAGTGGCCTCGCCGGGGGTGGACCGCCCCCTGCTGCGCGTGGGCGACTTCGTGCGTTTCGCCGGTCAGCGCGTGCAGGTCCGCCTGCACGAGGCGATCGACAATCGGAAAGTATTCGTGGGTACGCTCCACGCCCCAGAGGGCGCCTCGCCTGCCGATGTGCCCCTGGATACCGTTTTTAGGCTCGAACTGGACGAAGCATCGGGCAAGCTGACGCAGGTCGACTTCACCTATGACCAGGTGGATCGTGCCAAATTGGATCCCGTTCTTGATTTCAAGGGTAAGAAGCGATGAGTCGCGAAATTCTATTGCTGGTCGATGCGCTGGCGCGTGAAAAATCCGTAGCACGTGAAGTTGTTTTCAGCGCGCTTGAGAGCGCCCTGGCCTCGGCCATGAAGAAACGCTTCAAGGAAGACGTCGATATCCGTGTGGACATCGACCGGGAAACCGGCGCCCACGAAGGCTACCGGCGCTGGCTGGTCGTGCCCGACGAGGCCGGCCTGCAGGAGCCGGACAAGCAGGAGCTGTATTCCGACGCCCTGGAGATCGATCCCGACCTGCAGGTGGGCGACTACATCGAGGAAGCGCTCGAACCCATCGAGTTCGGCCGCATCGGCGCGCAGGCGGCCAAGCAGGCCATCCTGCAGAAGATCCGCGACGCCGAGCGCGAACAGGTCCTGAACGACTTCCTGGAGCGCGGCGAGACCATCGTCTCGGGCACGGTCAAGCGCATGGACAAGGGCGACGCCATCATCGAGATGGGCAAGATCGAAGCCCGCCTGCCCCGTTCCGAGATGATCCCCAAGGAAAACATCCGCGTGGGCGACCGCGTCCGCGCCTGGGTGCAGAAGGTGGACTACGCCGCTCGCGGCCAGCAGGTCATCCTGTCGCGCACCGCTCCTGAATTCATCAAGGAGCTGTTCGAGAACGAAGTGCCCGAGATCGAGCAGGGCCTGCTGGAGATCAAGGCGGCCGCCCGCGACGCCGGCGTGCGCGCCAAGATCGCCGTCATCGCCTACGACAAGCGCATCGATCCCATCGGCACCTGCGTGGGCATGCGCGGTTCGCGCGTCACCGCGGTGCGCAACGAGCTGGGCGGCGAACAGGTCGACATCGTGCTGTGGGCCGACGACCCAGCCGAATTCGTGATCGGCGCGCTGGCGCCCGCGCATGTCGAATCCATTCTGGTGGACGAGGACAAGCACGCCATGGACGTCGTGGTGGACGAGGAAAACCTGCCCAAGGCCATTGGCGCCCGCGGCCAGAACGTGCGTCTGGCTTCGGAGCTCACCGGCTGGCAGATCAACATCATGACGCCCGAGGAAAGCCGCAACCGCCAGGACGAAGAGCGCGAGGAACTGCGCGCCACCTTCATGTCCCGCCTGGATGTGGACGAGGACGTGGCCGACATCCTGATCGACGAAGGCTTTACCGGCCTGGAGGAAATCGCCTACGTGCCCTTGCAGGAGCTGCAGGAGATCGAAGCCTTTGACGAGGACATGGTCAATGAGCTGCGCGCCCGCGCCCGCAATGCGCTGCTGAGCGAGGCCATCGCCAAGGAAGAGCTGGTGCAGACCGCCGCCAAGGAGCTGGCCGGAATCGAGGGCATCACGCCGGAGGTCATCGCCAAGCTGGCCGAAAACGAGGTTACAACGCTGGACGATCTGGCCGAGCTGGCCACCGATGAGCTGTCCGACATGACCGGACTGGGCCAGGACGAGGCCAGCCAGCTCATCATGCGCGCTCGCGCCCACTGGTTTGACGACGAGGCCTGATCATGACCAGCTAGGTCCCGCGCGTTGTATTCATTAAGAATAGTTGTAGTAAAGCAAGAGAGAGTCGAATGCCGAGTAACACTGTCGCCCAGTTCGCTCAAGAACTGAAAATGCCTGCGAACGTTCTGCTGGAGCAGCTGCGCACCGCAGGTATTGAGCTCAAATCGGTGGATGATGCAATCACCGATTCGGATAAGGCGAAGCTGCTTGAATCGTTGCGCCGCTCGCATGGCGGTCAGGAAGGGAATAAAATCACCCTGACCCGCCGCAAGACATCGGAGATCCGTCAGGACGACGGGTCCGGCCGTTCGCGCACGATCCAGGTGGAAACACGCAAGAAGCGCGTGTTTGTCAAACGTGATCCGTCCGAGCTGGTGGCAGAGGCAACGGCTGCGCTGCAGCAGGAAAACGCCCGGCAGGCGGCGGCCAAGGCCGAAGAAGCCAGCCAGGCCGCTCCTGCTCCGGCCCAACCCGCCGCGCCAGCCGCCGAGCCCGCTGCACCCGTGGCGGCGCCCGAGCCGGCAGCCGTCGTCAAGCCCGAACCCGCGCCCGCCGAACTGGTCGCCGAAGCGGTTCCCGAACCGACTCCTCCTGCGCCGGAACCTGTCGCTCCCGCCGAGCCGGCCGCCGCCGTCGAGGAAAGTCACTCTAAACCCGAGCCTCAGCCCCAGGAGCAGGCTGCCGCGCCTTCGGAAACCCCCGAAGCCGCCGAGCCCGCCAGGACGACCGAAACGGTCGAGGCTCCATCCACCCAGGCCAAGGCCGAAGAGAAGCCAGTGGTACCTACTAAATCTGCTTCAGAAGCTCGTCAATCTACTCCTGTGAACAAATCTCAGCATCCTCAAGGGGCGAAAACGCCCGCTCCGACCGGAAAGCCCCGGGACCTGCCCGGCGCGAACCAGCGCCGTCCGGCTCGTGGCCCCGCTATTCCTCCGGTCGCGGCCGATGTCGAGCAGGACCAGGATCGCGAGCGCGCCCGCAAGGCGGCTGAAGCAGAGGCCGCCGCGCTGCGCGAGATGCTGAACCGTCCGCGCAAGGTGCTGCGCGCTCCCGAACCGGAAGCCGAAGGCGCCGGCAAGGCAGGCGCCAAGGGCGCCCTGAAGAAGGACGTCAAGGGCGTCAAGGCGGACAAGGCTTCAGGCAAGGTCGTCAAGACCGACGCCGCTCCCGGCTGGGGCGGCGATGCCAGCCGCAAGAAGCAGCCCTCCAAGGCGGATGTCGCCTCGGCGGGTGCCGGCGGCGCGCGCGAAGGCTGGAAAACCAATGCCAAGGCGGGCCGCGGCAAGAACGCCCGCGGCGGGCGCAATGCCCAGCCCGAGCGCCGCGAACCGCAGGCGGCCGAGTTCATCGCCCGCGAAGTGCACGTGCCCGAAACCATTTCCGTCAGCGATCTGGCGCACCGCATGGCCGTCAAGGCGGCCGAGGTCATCAAGCACCTGATGAAGCTGGGCCAGATGGTCACCATCAACCAGGTGCTGGATCAGGAAACCGCCATGATCCTGGTCGAGGAACTGGGCCACAAGGCCATCGCCGCCAAGCTGGACGATCCCGAGGCCTTCCTGGTCGACACCGAGGCCAGCGACGCCGAACTCAAGCCTCGCGCGCCCGTGGTCACCGTCATGGGCCACGTGGACCACGGCAAGACCTCGCTGCTGGACTACATCCGCCGCACCAAGGTCGCCTCGGGCGAGGCCGGCGGCATCACCCAGCACATCGGCGCCTACAACGTGAAGACCGATCGCGGCACCGCCACCTTCCTGGACACCCCCGGTCACGAGGCCTTCACGGCCATGCGCGCCCGCGGCACCAAGGCCACGGACGTGGTCATCCTGGTGGTGGCCTCGGACGACGGCGTGATGCCCCAGACCCGTGAAGCCATCCACCATGCCCGCGCCGCCGGCGTGCCGCTGGTCGTGGCCATCAACAAGATCGACAAGCCCGAAGCCAACCCGGAGCGCGTCAAGCAGGAACTGGTGGCCGAGGAAGTGGTGCCCGAAGAATACGGCGGCGACGTGCCGTTCATTCCCGTGTCCGCCAAGACCGGCCAGGGCATCGACGAATTGCTGGAAAACGTGCTGCTGCAGGCCGAGATGCTGGAGCTGACCGCGCCGGTCGACGCGCCCGCCAAGGGCACCGTCATCGAAGCGCGCCTGGACAAGGGCCGCGGTCCCGTGGCCACCATCCTGGTGCAGAGCGGCACCTTGCATCGCGGCGACACCGTGCTGGTGGGCGCTTCCTTCGGCCGCGTGCGCGCCATGGTCAACGAACTGGGCAAATCGCTCAGCTCGGCCGGGCCGTCCATCCCCGTGGAAATCCAGGGCCTGACCGAAGTGCCGGCCGCCGGCGACGAAATGGTCGTCATGGCCGACGAGCGCAAGGCGCGTGAAATCGCCTTGTTCCGCCAGGGCAAGTTCCGCGACGTGAAGCTGTCGCGCCAGCAGGCCGCCAAGCTGGAGTCCATGTTCGACAACCTGGGCGAAGGCACGCAGACCCTGTCGCTGATCATCAAGACCGACGTGCAGGGTTCGCAGGAAGCGCTGGTGCAGTCGCTGCTCAAGCTCTCCACCGACGAAGTGCGCGTGGAAGTGGTGCATGCGGCCGTGGGCGGCATCTCCGAAAGCGACGTCAACCTGGCCATCGCCTCCAATGCCGTGGTCATCGGCTTCAACGTGCGCGCCGAACAGAGCGCCAAGAAGCTGGCCGAGGCCAACGGCATCGATCTGCGCTACTACAACATCATTTACGATGCGGTGGACGAGATCAAGGCGGCCCTGTCGGGCATGCTGGCCCCCGAGCAGCGCGAGGAAATCATCGGCATGGTCGAGATCCGCGAGGTCTACCACATCTCCCGCATCGGCAACGTGGCCGGCTGCATGGTCACCGAAGGCGTGGTGCGCCGCGACTCGCAAGTGCGGCTGCTGCGCAACAACGTGGTGCACTGGACCGGCCATCTGGAATCGCTGCGCCGCTTCAAGGACGATGCCAAGGAAGTGCGTTCCGGCTTCGATTGCGGCATCACGCTGCGGGGCAACAACGATATCGAAGTGGGCGACCAGCTCGAGGTCTTCGAGATCAAAGAGATCGCCCGGACGCTTTAATTCATGGCAAGACACAAGTCCAAACCCAATCCGGGGCGCAATACGCGCCTGGCCGACCAGATCCAGAAGGATCTGGCGGTCCTCATCCAGCGCGAGATCGATATGACCCGCGCCGGTCTGATCACCCTGACCGGCGTGGAGTTGTCGCCTGATTACGCACACGCTAAAATTTATTATTCGGTGCTTGGCGCCGAACCCGAGGCGGCCCAGGCCGTTCTATCGGAGAAGGCGGGCTGGCTGCATTCACAGCTGTACAAATTGCTGCACATCCATACCGTGCCCACCCTGCATTTCCATCACGACAGGCAACTGGAGCGCGGCATGGAGCTGTCCAAGCTCATCGACAGCGCGACCAGGGCCGACAGCGAACTGACCGGCTCTGCCTCCCAGGCCGACGACCCTGACGAACAGTCCTGACTCGGCTGTTGTTTTCTCACGGACTGACACACAATGGCTACGCGACGACGCGGGCAGTTGATCGATGGCGTGCTGCTTCTGGACAAGCCTGAGGGCCTGTCCAGCAACCACGCCCTGCAGCGCGCCCGCCGTACCCTGGACGCCCGCAAGGCCGGCCACACCGGTACGCTGGACCCTTTCGCCACGGGGCTGCTGGTCTGCTGCTTCGGCAGGGCCACCAAAATCTCCGCCACCATGCTGGAGGCGGACAAGGCCTACGAGGCCACGCTCGCCTTCGGCGAGGAAACCGATTCCGGGGACCTGACCGGCAACGTCACGGCCCAGGCCGCGGACTTTGCGGGCGTGGCCAAGGACGCGCTGGAAGCGGCGCTGCCGGCCTTCCGGGGCCCCATATCGCAGGTGCCGCCCATGTATTCCGCGCTCAAGCGCGACGGCAAGCCCCTGTATGAATATGCCCGCCAGGGCATTGAGCTGGAACGTGAAGCGCGATGCGTCGTGATTCACGAATTGACTGTGCTGGAATGCACGCCGCGCTCGGCGCGCCTGTATGTACGCTGCAGCAAGGGAACCTATATCCGGACCCTGGCCCAGGACATCGGACGCGCGCTGGGATGCTACGCCCACCTGTCGGCCCTGCGCCGCACGGAACTGGGACCTTTTAATATCGACGATGCCTTCAGCCTTGACACGCTGCAGGCCATGGAAGACCCGATGTCGGCCTTGCTGGCCATCGAGAGCCTGCCTACCGAGATTTTGCCCAAGAAACTTCAATCAGAAGGATGAGTTATGAGTCGCGCATTGCGCAATGTGGCCATTATTGCCCACGTCGACCACGGTAAGACTACCCTGGTCGATCAACTGTTGAGACAGGCCGGTACGTTCCGCGAGAACGAACATGTCTCGGAACGCGTCATGGACTCGGGCGATATCGAGAAAGAGCGCGGCATCACCATTCTGGCCAAGAACTGCGCCGTCGAATACGAAGGCACGCACATCAACATCATCGACACCCCCGGCCACGCCGACTTCGGCGGCGAGGTCGAGCGCGTGCTGTCCATGGTCGACGGTGTGCTGCTGCTGGTGGACGCGGTCGAGGGCCCCATGCCCCAGACCCGCTTCGTGACCCGCAAGGCGCTGGAGCTGGGCTTGCGTCCCATCGTGGTGGTCAACAAGATCGACCGTCCCGGCGCCCGTCCCGACTATGCCATCAACGCCACCTTCGACCTGTTCGACAAGCTGGGCGCCACCGACGAGCAGCTGGACTTCCCCATCATCTACGCATCGGGCCTGTCCGGCTACGCCGGCCTGACCGAGGACGTGCGCGACGGCGACATGCGCCCCCTGTTCGACGCCATCCTGAAGCATGTGCCGCAGCGCGAAGACGACGTGAACGCGCCCTTGCAATTGCAGATCTGTTCGCTGGACTACAGCTCCTACGTGGGCAAGATCGGCGTGGGCCGCGTGAACCGCGGTCGCGTTCGTTCCGGCCAGGATGTGATCGTCAAGTTCGGCCCTGAAGGCGAACCCATCAAGGGCCGCATCAACCAGGTGCTGAAGTTCAAGGGCCTGGAACGCGTCCAGGTCGAGGAAGCCGAGGCCGGCGACATCGTGCTGATCAACGGCATCGAGGAAGTGGGCATAGGCTGCACCGTCATGGATCCCGCCAATCCCGAGGCGCTGCCGCTGCTGCGCATCGACGAGCCCACCCTGACCATGAACTTCATGGTGAACACCTCGCCGCTGGCCGGCCGCGAAGGCAAGTTCGTGACCAGCCGCCAGCTGCGCGACCGCCTGGAACGCGAGCTGAAATCCAACGTGGCGCTGCGCGTGAACGACACGGACGACGACACGGTGTTCGAGGTCTGCGGCCGGGGCGAGCTGCACCTGACCATCCTGATCGAGAACATGCGCCGTGAAGGCTACGAGCTGGCCGTGTCGCGTCCACGCGTGCTGATCCGTGAAGAGAACGGCGTGAAGATGGAGCCCTACGAGCTGCTGACCGTGGACGTGGAAGACGGCCACCAGGGCGGCGTCATGGAAGAGCTGGGCCGCCGCCGCGGCGACCTGCAGGACATGATCCCCGATGGTCGCGGCCGCACCCGTCTGGAATACCGCATCCCCGCCCGCGGCCTGATCGGCTTCCAGGGCGAGTTCATGACGCTGACGCGCGGTACGGGTCTGATGAGCCACATTTTCGACGAGTTCCGCCCCATGCGCGAAGGCACGGTGGGCGAGCGTCGCAACGGCGTGCTGATCAGCCAGGACGAGGGCGACGCCGTGGCCTATGCACTGTGGAAGCTGCAGGATCGCGGCCGCATGTTCGTCTCGCCAGGCGAAGCCCTGTACGAAGGCATGATCATCGGCATCCACAGCCGCGACAACGACCTGGTCGTCAATCCCATCAAGGAAAAGAAGCTGACCAACGTACGCGCCTCCGGCAAGGACGAGCACATCGACCTGGTGCCGCCCATCCGCCTGAGCCTGGAGTATGCAGTGGACTTCCTGGATGACGACGAGCTGGTGGAAGTGACGCCCAAGTCCATCCGTCTGCGCAAGCGCTACCTGAAGGAGCACGAGCGCCGTCGCAGCCTGCGCGAAGGCTGATCGTTTCTTTTCAAACCCTCAAGAACGCCTGCCTCGTGCAGGCGTTTTTTTTATCTTGTTGAACAACATGAATTTCTGGCGAATGGTTTGTAAATATGGCGGCTAATAAAAATGCGGAATAAAAATCAAAATGCCGGATAAAACAAATTGATGGTCCATGGCGCGATGCTTATCTAAGGGAAAATAACCCTGGATAATAAATAATTGTTTTACTAAGCTATGGCCACACCCTGAAGCCCCTCGGGCGCAAGGGCCATCCATGCCTGAATCGCGCCGCCATGGCCGGCGACGGTTCGCTGCTACGAAGTTGTTGGTTCCGGTCCGGCTTGCATCGCCGACCTGGCGAGTCCGGGCCCGCTTTCCCATAAGGAGAACACCGATGGCGCAGCATATTGTCATAGTAGGCGGAGGCATTGGCGGCACCATGACCGCCAATCACCTGGTCACCAAGCTGTATCCGGAAATCCGTTCCGGGAAAGTCCGCATCACCCTGTTGTCCAATTCTCCCTGGCATTATTACAAACCGGCTTTCATGTATGTGGCCTTCAATGCCTTTTTCCGGGATGAATTGCGGCGGCCGCAGACCTCCCTGCTCCGGCCGGAAATCGATTTTCAATTGGAAGAGGTGACCGGTTTTGATTTTTCGGCCAGTCGCCTGTATTGCGCCAGCGGTAAAAAAATTCCGTATGACTATCTGGTCATCGCCACGGGCTGCGTGCCGGCGCCGGAAAAGATCGAAGGCCTGAAAGAGGGCGGCGACCATTTCTACCAGCATGCCCCGGCCCGTCAGCTGGCCGACCGGCTGAGCCGCCTGGAGAAAGGACGGGTGCTGATCACGGTGACCTTTCCCAAGACCCATAACGTGCCGCATCAATGCGGCATCGCTCCGGTGGAGACCACCCTGATGCTGGACGAGTTCCTGCGCAGGCGCGGCGTGCGCGACAAGGTGCAGATTTCCTACACCTATCCCACGGTGTCGCAGCTGCTGCGCAACTGCCTGTTCCTGCAGGACGAGGTCTGCCAGGTCCTGCCTCCCATCTTCGAGCAGCGCGGGATTCATCACCAGCGGGGCTTCACGCTCAGCCGCGTGGATCCGGAGCGCAAGGTGGCCTATTCGGAAGAGGGCGGAGAGGAACCCTTCGACATCCTGATGGCCACTCCGCCCATCACGGCGGTGCCGGCCGTGCGCGACGCCGGCATCTCCCAGGCGGCCGACAACGAGGGCTGGGTGCCCACTGATCACCAGACGCTCAAGGTGCTGGGGCTGGACAATGCCTACGTGCTGGGCGATACGGTGGACCTGCCCATCAGCAAGGCGGGCGGCTCCTGCCACAACCAGTCGCCCGTGCTGGTGAACAACCTGGCCTCCGAGATCCGCTTCGGGCGCACCTGCGACGAGTACGACGGGCGCGTGGTGGCCGTGGCGCAGATGGGGCTGGAAGGCGGCATGCCGCTCTGGTACGACTACCAGGAGGATGTGCACCCCACGCCGCCCACCAAGCTGGGCGGATTGATGCGCAAGGGCTTCAATCGGGGCGTGTACTGGGCCGTGGCCCGCGGACTGGTCTGAGCAAGGAGAGCGTTCATGAAAGCAGAACTGGACAAGGAGCTGGAGCAGGGCATGGCGGGCGCCGCCGGGCAGGCGGGGCCCTCGCGCCTGGAGTCATTGCTGGGCGAGGATCCGGGCATCAAGGGCCTGGAGGAGTTCCTGGCCAAGGTGGAGCCGCTGCTGGCTGGCGGAAGGATCAATCGCCTGGTGGACGTGGCCTCGCTGATGGCCGACCTGGTGGACATGAGCGATGACTACATGGTCGAGAAGCTGGCGCGCGCCTTCGAGGAAGGCGTGGGGGCCGCCTGGGCGGCCGGCAATGCGGCGCGCATGGCGGCCGACCAGTTGCGCGCCAGCGAGCAGACGCCCTCGCTGATGGGGCTGGTGCGCCTGGCCAAGGAGCCGGACGTGCGCCGCGGCCTGACTTTTTTCCTGTTGATGGCGGGGGTGATGGGCCGGCAGATGCGCTATCAGAACCTGGATTACACGGGCGATTGAGAGCCGGCGGGGCGCGTCGTGGCCGCGTCCCGCCGGCCCTGCAGCCGGCTCAGCGGTTCAGGAAGGCCATCTGGCGCTTCTCGACGATGCGGAACAAGCCGACCAGGGCGAAGGATACGCCCAGGTAGATCAGGGCCGCGATCCCGTAGGAAGTGAAGGTCTGGTAGGTGGCGGCATTGGCGTCGCGCGCGATCTTCAGCAGGTCGGGCACCGTGGCGGTAAAGGCCAGGGACGTGGCGTGCAGCATCAGGATCACTTCATTGCTGTAGGCGGGCAGGGCCCGCCGCAGCGCCTGAGGCAGGATGACGCGCCGGTACAGGGTCCAGCCCGACATCCCGTAGGCCCGCGCGGCCTCCACTTCACCGGGCGGCATGGAGCGGATCGCGCCGGCGAAGATCTCGGTGGTGTAGCCCACGGTGTTGAGCATCAGCGCCAGCACCAGGCAATTGAAGCCGCTCTGGAAGAAGGCTTCCAGTGGCGGCACCGCCTTGATGATGGCCAGCTTGTACATGGCCGTGTAGATCAGCAGGATCTGCACATACAGGGGCGTGCCGCGAAAGAAGTATGTGAAGGCGCCGATGGGGCGGGACAGCCACTGCCTGGCCGAGACCCGGCCCATGGCCATGAAGATGGACAGGAAAAAGCCCATGGTGACCGACAGCACGAGCAGCCACAAGGTCATGGCCAGGCCCGAGAGCTGGCCGTTGCTCTGGTACAGGTAGGCGCGCCAGAATTCGTTCAATACGTCCATCAGAATTCCGCTCCCCGCACGCCCATGTTGTAGCGCCGCTCCAGATGGCGCAGCCCCACGTTGCTGACGGCCGTGAGCGCCAGGTAGATCAGGGCGGTCAGGCCCACGAACAGGAAGGAGTTGAAGGTGGCGTTGCCCGCGTTCTGGGCGATCTTCACCACGTCGCTCAGCCCGATCAGCGACACCAGCGCCGTGGACTTGAGCAGCACCTGCCAGTTATTGCCCAGGCCCGGCAGGGCGTAGCGCATCATCTGGGGGATCTGGATGCGGCGCAGGATCAGCAAGGTGCTCCAGCCGCAGGCCTTGCCGGCCTCGATCTGGCCCTTGGGGATGGCCAGCAGCGCGCCGCGGAAGGTTTCGGCGAAATAGGCTCCGTAGATGAAGCCCAGGGTGACGACGCCCGCGCCGAAGGGATCGATCTCGATCATGTCGATCTCCAGCCAGTCGGTGAGCTCGTTCAGCCAGATCTGCAGGCTGAAGAAGAACAGCATCAGCAGCACCAGGTCCGGAATGCCCCGGATCAGCGTCGTGTACAGGCCGCCCGCCAGCCGCAGCAGCGGCGCGCGGGACAGCTTCATGAGGGCCGCGAGCAGGCCCAGCGCCAGGGATACCAGCAGCGACAGGATCGCCAGCTTGATGGTCTCCCAGGTGCCGGCCAGCAACTGTGGCCCATAACCGTAAAGCAGCATGGTCTGGCGTCCAGGTCAGGGGGCGATGCGGATGTTCTCTTTCTGGAAGTACTTGTCCGCGAAGGTCTGCATGGTGCCGTCGGACTTCATCTCGCGCAGGGTCTGGTCGATGGCCGTCTTGAGCTTCTTGTTGCCCTTGCGCATGCCCATGGCGATGGGCTCGTTCAGGATGGGGCTGTCGGTGATGACTGCACCGGTCAGCTCGAAGTCCGCGCCGGCCGGCTTGGTCAGAAAGCCTTCAACGGCGTTCTGGGCTTCCTGGAAGGTGGCGTCCACGCGTCCGCCTGCCAGGTCGTTGAAAGCGTCCGTGTAGCTGGGGTAGGCCACCACGGTCACGCCATTGGGGGCCCAGTACTGGCGGGCGTAGGTTTCCATGGTGGTGCCCTGCTGCACGCCCACGCGCTTGCCCTTGAGCGATTCGGCCGTGGGCTCCAGGCCGCTGCCCTTGCGGGCCGCCAGGCGCACCGGCACGATGTACATGGGCTCGGAGAAGTCGATGACCTTGGCGCGCGCGGCGGTGGCGGTCATGGTGGAGTTGGCCAGGTCGAACTTGCGGGCCTGCAGGCCGGGGATCAGGCTGTCGAACGAGGTGTCTATCCAGACGCACTTGGCTTGCAGGCGCTTGCAGATCTCATTGCCGATGTCGATGTCGAAGCCTTGCAGCTCGCCGCTGGGGCTCAGGTATTCGAAGGGGGGGTAGCCCGCTTCAGTGGCAAAACGGATTTCCTCGATACCGGCGGCGTGCGCTCCGGGCAGCGCAGCGCTGCAAAAGGCCGCCATCAGAAGGCGGGCAAGGATCTTGTTCATGTGTGCTCCTGCAAATATCGACAAGCTTGTGGCGTTCAATACGAATTCGGCCCTGCTGATTGAGGGCCGAGGTAAGAGAACGCAAATTTAACCCGTCCGCCTTACTGGGGCAATGCGGGTTCGGCCCTAGGCAGCACGCAGCACTTGTTGATGTAGGTCATGACCTCGTCCAGATCGTCGGTGACCACCAGCAGATCCAGGTCCTTGGGCGCGATGAGCCCCAGTGTCAGCAGCTGTTCGCGGATCCAGCCGATCAGGCCGGACCAAAACTCGGTCCCGATCAGTACAATGGGAGCCGGCGGCACCTTGCCGGTCTGCACCAGCGTCATGACCTCGAACAGTTCGTCCATGGTGCCGAAGCCGCCGGGCAGCGCGATGTACGCCCAGCTGTGCATGAAGAAGGTGGCCTTGCGCGAATAGAAATATTCGAACTGCAGGCTCTGGGTCTGGTAGGGATTGTTGGTGGTTTCGTGGGGCAGGCGTATATTCAGGCCGACGCTTTGCCCGCCCGCCTCGAACGCGCCCTTGTTCGCGGCTTCCATCAGGCCCGGGCCGCCGCCGGCGATCAGGGTGACGCCGGCTTCGGCCAGGCGGCGGCCCACTTCCTGGGCCAGTTGATAATAAGGGTGACCGGGCTTGATGCGCGCGCTGCCGAACACGCTGACGCCCGCGCCCATTTCTTTTAATGTATCGGCCGCAGTCTGCAGTTCCCGCATGATGGTCGGAATCTGCTCTGTGGCCGGTAAACGGACGATTTTATTGTTAGACATGAAAAAAACCTTGTTGCTTGTTGATGGTTCCAGCTATCTGTATCGAGCGTACCACGCGATGCCCGATCTGAGAAACGCCCAGGGCCAGCCCACGGGCGCGCTGTACGGCGTCATCGGCATGCTGCGCCGGCTGCTGCAGGATTATCAGGCCGACTATATGGTGTGTATATTCGACGCCAAGGGCCGCACCTTCCGCGACGACCTCTACGAGCAGTACAAGGCCCACCGTCCTTCCATGTCGGAAGACCTCGCCCAGCAGATCGAGCCCATCCATCGCGCGGTGCGCGCCATGGGCTGGCATCTGATCTGCGCGCCGGGCGTGGAGGCGGACGACATCATCGGCACGCTGGCTCGCCTGGCGACCGAGCGCGGCATAGACACCGTGGTGTCCACCGGCGACAAGGACCTGGCGCAGCTGGTCAACGAGCACGTCGAACTGGTCAACACCATGAGCAACGAGCGCCTGGACATCGAGGGCGTGATCGCCAAGTACGGCGTGCGTCCGGACCAGATCATCGATTACCTGATGCTGATCGGCGATACCTCCGACAACATCCCCGGCGTGCCCAAGGTGGGGCCCAAGACGGCCGCCAAGTGGCTGAGCGAACACGGCAGCCTGGATGAATTGCTGCGCCACGCGGACAGCATCAAGGGCGTGGCCGGCCAGAACCTGCGCGATTTCAGCCCCAATTTCGAGCTGACGCGCAAGCTGGTGGCCGTCAAGCTGGACTGCGAGGTGCCCGGCTTCAGCGGCGACTTCGCCGCCCTGGCGCCCCTGCCTCCCGATCTGGAGGTCCTGCAGGACATCTACGAGACCTATGGCTTTCGCAGCTGGCTGCGCGAGCTGACCGGCGATCCGGACCGCATCCCGGCGCAGGACGGCCGGGTGCAGGCGCAGGTTCAGGCCGCGCCCGACCAGCTGGACTACCAGACGGTGACCACGGAGCCGCAATTGCGCGCCTTGCTGCAACTGCTGCAGCAGGCCGGATTGACGGCGCTGGATACGGAGACGACCTCGCTGGACCCCCTGCAGGCGCGCCTGGTGGGCCTGTCCGTGGCGGTGCGTACGGGCCAGGCCTTCTATGTGCCGGTGGCGCATCGCGCCACCCACGAGCTGGAGCAGCTGGACAAGGACCTGGTGCTCGATGTGCTGCGGCCCTGGCTGGAAGACGCCCGGGCCGCCAAGCTGCTGCACAACGCCAAGTACGACAGCCATGTCTTTGCCAACGAAGGCGTGGCATTGCGCGGCATACGCGAAGACACCATGCTGCAGGCCTACGTGCTGCAGTCGCACAAGCGCGTCAACATGGAAGAGCTGGCCCTGCAATGGCTGGGCTTGAAGGGCACCTCCTACGAGGACATCTGCGGCAAGGGCGCCAAGCAGATCTGCTTTGACGAGGTGGACATCCCGACGGCATCGAAGTATGCCTGCGAGGACGCCGACTACACCTTGCGCCTGCACGAGTGCCTGCGCCCCAAGGTGGCCGAGCAGGCCGGGCTGGAGCGCGTCTATCTGCTGGAGGTCCAGACCTCGGAGGTGCTGACCATCGTGGAGCGCAATGGCGTCAAGGTGGACGTGCAGGCGCTGGCCCGGCAAAGCCGCGAGCTGGGGCAGACGATGCTGGAGCTGGAGAACAAGGCATACGAACTGGCCGGCCAGCCTTTCAACATGAATTCGCCCAAGCAGGTCGGGGAGATCCTGTTCGGCAAGCTGGGCATTCCGGTGGTGCGCAAGACGGCCAGCGGCGCGCCGTCCACCGATGAGGACGTGCTGACCCGCCTGGCCCAGGACTATCCCTTGCCCCAGGTCCTGCTCGAATACCGCGGCCTGGCCAAGCTGAAGTCCACCTATACGGACAAGCTGCCCAAGATGGTCAATCCGCGCACCGGGCGCGTCCACACGCGCTATTCCCAGGCCGGGGTGGTGACCGGGCGGCTGGCGTCCTCGGATCCGAACCTGCAGAACATCCCGGTGCGCACGGCCGAAGGCCGGCGCGTGCGTACGGCCTTCGTGTCCGAGCAGGGCAAGGTCGTGTCCGCGGACTATTCCCAGATCGAGTTGCGCGTCATGGCCCATGTGTCGGGCGATGCGAACCTGCAGCAGGTGTTCGAGCAGGGCGGAGACGTGCATACGGCCACGGCGGCCGAAATCTTCGGCGTGAAGACCGAGGAGGTCACCTCGGACCAGCGCCGCGCCGCCAAGGCCATCAACTTCGGTCTGATCTACGGCATGGGCGAATTCGGCCTGGCCAGCAACCTGGGCATCACCCGGGATGCGGCGCGCGCCTACATAGATCGCTACTTCACGCGCTATCCCGGCGTGGCCGACTACATGAGCCGCATCAAGGCGCTGGCGCATGATCAGGGCTTCGTGGAAACCGTATTCGGTCGCCGCCTGTGGCTGCCGGAACTCAAAGGGGCCAAGGGTCCGCGCACGGCCGGCGCCGAGCGCGCCGCGATCAATGCGCCCATGCAGGGCACCTCGGCCGACCTGATCAAGATGGCCATGGTGGCCGTCCAGGACTGGATCCGGGAAAAGGGCCTGAAGACGCAGATGGTCATGCAGGTGCACGACGAACTCGTGTTCGACGTGCCCCCGGATGAGCTGGAACTGTTGCGCGAGCAGTTGCCCGGCCTGATGTGCAATGTGGCCAAGCTGGATGTTCCGCTGGTGGCCGAAGTGGGCGTGGGCGAGAACTGGGAGCAGGCTCACTGACTGCCGGAGACGGAAAAGGGGCGATTCGACGCCCCTTTTTTCTGCCTGAGCGAATCGCCTTCAGTTCCCCTGGTCGCGCACCCGGTTGGGCAGCAGTTCGTCGTGCTTGGCCAGTATGGGATAGGCCGCCGCGCTGACCAGATAGGAGTTGATGGTGCGCACGTCGCGCAGGATCTCCAGGTAGAGCGAGCCCTGGTCGGCCGAATCCAGCTGGCCCGACTTGATCTTGCGGATGTGGCGTTCGGCCGCCCCGGCCTCCAGGTCGCGGAAGTAGTCCTTCTCGAACGCCAGGAAGCGGGCCGTCTTCACGTCCTCGGCCACGAACAGGGCGGCGGCCTGGCGCTGGTTGCGGATCAGCCGGTCCATGACCTTGCCGATCTCATCCTGCTCGTCGCTCTGCAGGATCCAGCCTTGCTTGCGCAGCTTGCTGGTATGGGTCAGCAGGCCGCTGACGCTGATGGCGGCGGCGTGCGCCATATTGGTCGAGAAAGCCAGGATCTCGTTCAGGCGCCGCGTGTCGTTCTTGCTCAGGTTGTCCTGGTCCAGGCGGGCCAGGTAGGTGGTGATCAGCTGGTCCAGCCGGTTGACCGCGTTGCTGATGTAGCGCGCATGGTTGATGCTTTGCGCGCTGTTGCTGATCAGGGCCTGGCGAGCCGTGCCCAGGATGCTCTGCAGCATGTCCGACAGGCGCAGCGCCTCCCGGGCGGCGTTGCCCAGGGCCACGGCGGGCACTTCATGGGCCGATTCATCCAGGTAGAGCGGCTTGCCGGGATCGTCCGGATCGCTGCGGCGCGGCAGTTGGCGGCTCAGCAGGCGCGAATAGGGCTTGAGCAGCGGCATGAACACGGCGGCCACGGCCAGGTTGAAGAACGTGTGGAAGTTGGCCGCGGCGCGCGCCGCGTCGTCCGTGAACCAGCTCATCAGGCCCGGGATCCAGGGCAGCAGCAGCATGCCGACGATGCAGCCGGCCACGCGCGTGCCCAGATTGCCCAGCGGCAGGCGCTTGCTGGCCGGGTCCTTGTTGCCGCCCGCGCCTTCGAGCACCGGATTGATGGCCGTGCCCAGGTTGGCGCCCAGCACCAGGGCGTAGGTCAGTTGCGGATCCATGTAGTGATGGTTGGCCAGGGAGATGATCAGCACCACGATGGCCACGCTGGAGTGCGCCGCCCAGGTCAGGAGGGCGGCCAGGATCAGGCCCGTCATGGGTGAGTCGGACAGCGCCTGCAGGATGGTCTTCAAGAGTGGCGCGTCCTGGATGGGCGAGAACAGCGCGACCAGTTCATGCAGGGAGAGCAGGAGCAGGCCCAGGCCGATGAAGACTCGTCCCAGGTCGCGGCGGCGTCCCGACTCGTGGGCGCGGAACAGCCAGACGCCCAGCAGGATCAGGGCCGGCGCCAGCGCGGTCAGCTTGAAGGACAGCAGCTGCACGATCAGGGTCGTGCCCACGTTGGCGCCCAGCATGGCGGCCAGGGCCGGCACGAGCGCCACCAGGCCGCCGGCCGCGAAGCTGGTGATCATCAGTCCGGTGGCGGTGCTGCTCTGGATGGCGGCGGTGATGGCCGCGCCCGCCAGGAAGGCGCGGTTGGGACGACCCAGCGCGCGCCCCATCCAGACGCCCAGCTCCGCGCCGAAGGCGCGCTGGACCCCGCTCTGCACCATGTGGACGCCCCACATGAGCAGCGCGATATACCCCCCGAAATCGAGTAATGCAAAGATTTCTTTCATGAATGAATCATAGCGCAGCGCGGACTCGATGGTGGCGGCTGAAGGCCGATCGCCGAGTGGAACCCATCCAGGAGCGCCCGGGGCGCAGGGATAAAAGAAAGCCCGCCATGAAGGCGGGCTTTGCGGGGGAGGGGGGTTTACACGGCCTGGGCGTTCTGCAGGGCCTGGATGCGGGCCGCGATGGGCGGATGGGAGGCGAACATGGCGCTGACGGCGCCGCCGCCCGAGATGCCCGAGGCCTCGAAGTTCTTGGGCAGTTCGCCCGCAGTCATGCCGCCCAGGCGGGCCAGGGCGTGGATCATGGGCTGGCGCGAACCGAGCAGGCGCGCCGAGCCAGCGTCGGCGCGGTACTCGCGCTGGCGCGAGAACCAGGCCACGATGATGGAGGCCAGCACGCCGAAGATCAGTTCGAACACGAAGACCGAGGCGTAGTAGCCTATGCCCACCTCGCGCTCGTTGCGCAGCAGCACGCGGTCCACGAAGTAGCCGGCCACGCGCGCCAGGAAGATCACGAACGTGTTGACCACGCCCTGGATCAGGGTCAGCGTGACCATGTCGCCGTTGGCGATGTGCGCGACCTCGTGGCCCAGCACGGCCATGACTTCCTCTTCGGTCATGCCGCGCAGCAGGCCGGTGGACACGGCCACCAGGGCGTCGTTCTTGAAGGCGCCGGTGGCGAAGGCGTTGGGCTCGCCTTCGTAGATGGCCACTTCGGGGCGGCCGATGCCGGCGCGGTCGGCCAGCTGGTGGACGGTGTCGACCAGCCAGGCTTCTTCGGCATTGGCGGGGGCGTTGGGATCGATCACCCGGGCGTTGACGCTTTGCTTGGCCATCCACTTGCTCATCAGCAGCGAAATGATGGCGCCGGTAAAGCCCACCAGGCTGGAGAAGATCAGCAGTTGGGTCAGGTCCAGGCCCTGCGCGTTCAGATACCGTCCCACACCGAGGATGCTCATGGAGGCGCTCAGCACCAGCATGACGGCCAGGTTGGTGATCAGGAAGAGAACAATTCGTTTCATGAATGCGGATTCCGGTGTGACTGAGAAAAACGGGCCGCGCCGCGGTCCGTGGAAAATTTTAGCCTTAATTGAAAGCGGGAAGACAAGAAAATTCAGCTTTTCGTCAGCTTCTGGCTTGCGGCGCCGCGGCGGCGTGTCGCAATCCTGTCGCATGGCTTGTTCAATATGGGGACGCGGGCGTTTTTTTACAAGTCGGGGGAGTATAGTAATGACTTCCCCTTATTTCTGATTCTGGTTTGTTCGCATGCAGTCATTATGGATGCTGGTGGCCTGTGCCATGTTTGCCATCATGGGGGCCTGTGTCAAAGTGTCCGCCGATGCGGGGGCGTCCATGCCCCAGATCGTGCTGTTTCGCGGACTGCCGTCCGTATTGCTGCTCTATTTCTGGGCCAAGGCGGGGCGACGCCCCATCGCCCCCAAGAGCTGGAAGCTGCACATACGCCGCAATGTCTCGGGCGTCACCTCCATGTGGCTGGGCTTTCTGGCGCTGGCCTATCTGCCGCTGTCCACCGCCGTCAGCCTGAACTACACCGCGCCCTTGTTCATTGCCGTCTGGATGCTGGCCTGGGGCGGGTCCCAGCGCGATCCCGTTCGCATCCTGGCCGTCCTGCTGGGCTTTCTGGGCGTGATCGGCGTATTGCGGCCCAGCATATCCGAAGACCAGTGGTTCGCCGCCATGCTGGGCTTGTGCGCTGGCGCCCTGTCGGCGATTGCCATGATGCAGGTGCGGGCCCTGGGGCGAGCGGGCGAGCCGGAATGGCGCACGGTGCTGATCTTCTCCTGCTTCGTGGTCTGTTCAAGCGCCATCGGGCTGCTGCTGGACGGCTGGCGCGACCTGGACTGGCGCGCCTGGCTGGCGCTGCTGGGCGTGGGCCTGGCGGGCCTGTTCGGCCAGTTGACCATGACGCGCGCCTTCGGCCTGGGCTCGGCCCTGTTGACGGCGGCCCTCCAATACACCACCATTATTTTTGCCGCTCTGATCGGCATCGTATTTTGGGGCGATCTCCCCGACTGGCTGGCCTGGACCGGCATGGCGCTGATCATCGGATCGGGCCTGCTGTCGGCCTGGCGCACGTACAGCGAGGACCGCATCCTGCGCGGCCAGCAGCCGCCCGGTCCGGAGGCGTCCGCCAAGGAGGCAGAACATGTTTGATTACCTGGTTACCCCGGAGCAGCTGCGCGCCAACCTGGGCCGCGCCGACTGGCTGGTGTTCGATGTGCGCCACGACCTGGCCGATCATCAGGCGGGGCGACGCGCCTATGAGCAGGGCCATATCCCCGGCGCGCTGTTCCTGGATCATGAAACCGACCTGGCCGCGCCCAGGACCGGCGCCAACGGCCGCCATCCCTTGCCCGACCGCCAGGACCTGGCGGCGCTGATGCGCCTGCAGGGGCTGACCTCCGGCATGCAGGTCGTGGCCTACGATGCGCAAGGTTCGCTGTTCGCCAGCCATTTGTGGTGGATGCTGCGCTGGCTCGGACATCCGCATGTGGCCATCCTGGACGGCGGCTGGCAGGCCTGGCGGGAGGCCGGCGGCGAGGTCGAGACCGGCCGGCGCCAGCCTTCGGTTTCCGAGGCCCAGGCCGTACAGAGCCTGAACCTGCCGCGCCAGGCCGCCATGCCCACGGTACAGGCCGACCAGGTCCTGGCCAATATCGCCCAGCCCGTCTTCACCGTGATCGACGCGCGCGCGCCCGAACGTTATCGGGGCGAAGTCGAACCCATGGACCCGGTGGCCGGGCATATCCCGGGCGCCCTCAACCGTTCCCATATGAACAATCTCGACGCCCAGGGCCGCTTCAAGCCTGCCGGGCAATTGCAGCAGGAGTTCCAGGCTCTGCTGGGCGACACGCCTGCCTCGCAGGTCGTGCATCAGTGCGGTTCGGGCATTACGGCTTGTCACAATCTTTTTGCCATGGAGCTGGCCGGGCTGAACGGCTCGCGCATCTACCCCGGCTCCTGGAGCGAATGGGTCAGCGACCCGACGCGGCCGGTGGCGCGCGGCTGAAGGCAAGCAATGCAGAAGGGCCGCTTCCAGGCGGCCCTTTTTCGCGTCCATGGCCTGCGGCCCCGCTTGTGCTTGAACGGCGCGTTGTCCGCCGCTCCCGTACAATGCGTTTTTCAGGCGGGCGCCATGGCCGCCCGGGCAGTCCTCACAGATCAGGAAAAGTTATGGTTAAATCTCGCGACGATAATCAGACGGCCGGTGAACCGGCGGCCGGCGTACCGGCGGCCGGCGTGTCCGCCGAGCAGGACTTCGAGTCCGCGCTGGCGCAGCTCGAGGCGCTGGTGGCGCGGATGGAGAGCGGCGCCTTGCCGCTGGAGCAGGCCTTGCAGGCCTATGAGCAGGGCGTGGAGCTTGCCAAATTCTGTCAGCGCAAGTTGGACGTTGCGCAGGAACAGGTCAGTGTATTGCAAGGAAATCTGCTGCGTCCCTTGTCCGGGGACGAGGCGGATGGAGACATTTAAGATGGTTTCTGTGAGTTTTACCGAATGGCTGCAGGCGCGGGTCGAGCAGACTGAAGTCGTGCTGGATCAGTTGCTGCCCGCCGCCACCCAGGAGCCGTGCCGCCTGCACGAGGCCATGCGCTATGCCGTGCTGGGCGGCGGCAAGCGGGTGCGCGCCGCGCTGGTCTATGCCGCCGGTGAGGCGGCCATGCAGGGCAAGCCCATGGCGACCGCCCAGCTGAAGGCGCTGGAGCTGGCGGCGGCGGCGGTGGAGCTGATTCATGCCTATTCGCTGGTGCACGACGACCTGCCTTGCATGGATGACGACGAGCTGCGGCGCGGCCGTCCCACGGTGCACATCCAGTTCGACGAGGCCTGCGCCATGCTCGCCGGCGATGCGCTGCAGCCGCTGGCCTTCGAGCTGCTGGCGCAGATGCCCATTGCCCCCGCCCTGGTGGTCCAGGCGATTTCCCAACTGGCGCGCGCCGCCGGCAGCGCCGGCATGGCCGGCGGCCAGGCCATCGACTGCGCCAGCGTGGGCCTGCAGCTGGATCGCGATCAACTGCAGACCATGCACAGCATGAAGACTGGCGCCATGCTGGAGGCCAGCGTGCTGCTGGGAGGCATCGTCGCGGGAGCTTCGTCCACGGTGCGCAAGGGCCTGGAGGATTATGCCCAGGCGGTGGGCCTGGCCTTCCAGGTGGTCGACGACATCCTGGATGTCACCGCCGACACCGCCACGCTGGGCAAGACGGCCGGCAAGGACGCCGCCGACAACAAGCCCACCTATGTGTCCATCCTGGGCCTGGAAGGCTCCCGCGAACTGCTGGGCGCCCTGAACGAGAAGGCGCAGCTGGCCCTGCGGCCGGTGGGACCCTCGGCGGCGCGGCTGACTCAGCTGGCCGATTACATCGTGGGCCGTGACCGCTAGTTTTGGCGCTGGCGGCTAAGCGTTTTACAATAGTTGATTGGCGATTGTTCCACAGCAGTCGTTTCACTTATTTGCCCGGATAGACGTCTTTCAGTATGACAACCGTTTCCCTAGAACAGATCCAGTCGCCCGCTGACCTGCGCAAGCTCGATCAGCGCGATCTTCCCGAACTGGCCCGTCAGTTGCGGGAGTTTGTTCTTCAGTCCGTCTCCAGAACCGGTGGGCATCTGTCTTCCAACCTGGGCACGGTGGAGCTGACCACGGCCCTGCACTATGTATTCGACACCCCGCACGATCGCATCGTGTGGGATGTGGGGCACCAATCCTATCCGCACAAGATCCTGACGGGGCGCCGTGACCAGATGGCCACGCTGCGCCAGCAGGGCGGCATATCGGGCTTTCCCAAGCGCTCGGAATCCGATTATGACGATTTCGGCACGGCCCATTCGTCCACGTCCATCTCCGCCGTGCTGGGCATGGCGGTGGCCTCGCGCAATGCGGGCGTCGAGCGCCAGCACATCGCCGTGATCGGCGACGGCGCCATGACGGCGGGCATGGCCTTCGAAGCCCTGAACAATGCCGGCGTCACGCCCGACGTGAACGTGCTGGTCGTGCTGAACGACAACGACATGTCCATCTCTCCGCCGGTGGGGGCGCTGAACCACTACCTGGCGCGCCTGATGTCGGGCCGCTTCTACGCCGCCGCCAAGAACGTGGGCCGCGCCGTGCTGCAGCATGTGCCGCCCGTGCTGGACCTGGCGCGCAAGTTCGAGGGCCACGCCAAGGGCATGCTTTCCCCGGCCACGCTGTTCGAGGAACTGGGCTTCAATTATGTGGGGCCCATCGACGGCCATGACCTGGACGCGCTGGTCGCCACCCTGGGCAACCTTCGCGAGCTGGGCGGGCTGCAGTTCCTGCATGTGGTGACCCGCAAAGGACAGGGCTACAAGCTGGCCGAGGCCGATCCGGTGCTCTATCACGGTCCCGGCAAGTTCGACCCCTCCGTGGGTCTGGTGCAGCCGGCCACCCCGCCGCGGCCCACCTTCACCCAGGTGTTCGGCCAGTGGCTGTGCGACATGGCCGCCGAAGACGCCCGCCTGTACGGCATCACGCCGGCCATGCGCGAGGGCAGCGGCATGGTGGAATTCGAGCAGCAGTTTCCGCGCCGCTATTTCGACGTGGGGATTGCCGAACAGCACGCCGTCACCTTCGCCGCCGGGCTGGCCTGTGAAGGCCAGAAGCCCGTGGTGGCCATTTATTCCACCTTCCTGCAGCGCGGCTACGACCAGCTCATCCACGACGTCGCCCTGCAGAACCTGGACGTCACCTTCGCGCTGGACCGCGCCGGCATCGTGGGCGCGGACGGCGCCACGCACGCGGGCAATTACGACATCGCCTTCCTGCGCTGCATCCCGAACATGGTGGTGGCCACGCCTTCGGACGAGCGCGAAACCCGCCTGCTGCTGACCTGTTGCTACCAGCATCCCGGCCCCAGCTCGGTGCGCTATCCGCGCGGCGCGGGCGTGGGCGCGGCGCCCGGGGAAGACCTGGCCACGGTGCCGCTGGGCAAGGGCGTGGTGCGCCGCGAGGGCAAGGGCCTGGCGTTGCTGGCTTTCGGGCCGGTGCTGCACGAGGCGCTGAAGGCGGCCGAGAGCCTGGATGCGACCGTGGTGGACATGCGCTTCGTCAAGCCGCTGGACGAGGCCCTGCTGCAGGAGCTGGTCCAGGGCCATCAGGCCTTCGTCACCCTGGAGGAAGCCTGCATCATGGGAGGAGCCGGCAGCGCCGTGCTGGAATTCTTCAGCCGCGAACGCATCGTCGCACCCGTGCTGCAACTGGGCTATCCGGATGAATTCATCGACCATGGCGATCAGAAGAAGATCGCCGCCGCGCTGGGCCTGGACGCCGCCGGCATCGAGCGCGCCGTCCGTGAACGTTTTTCAAGTTTGCTTGAGCCCTGACGCAATTTGCGGCGCCCGGCCGGCCGGAAACGCGCAAATATGCACCCTGTTCTTAAGGTTATCGAACTTTCGCCTCGATAAGCATAAGATAATGTTCCATTACTGATTAATTGCGGTCGCGGCTCTGCCGCGGCCGGACTGACTGATATGAATACAGTGTCGGAAATGCCCTTGACCATGCCGGACGTGCAAAGCAGCGTGGACACCCGCCGCGTTGCCATCCAGCGCGTCGGCGTGCGCGGGGTCCGTCATCCGATGATGCTGGACCTGGGGCAGGGGCAGGCCGTGCCCACCGTGGCTCAATGGGAACTGACGGTGGCCTTGCCGCCCGAGGAAAAAGGCACGCACATGTCGCGCTTCGTGGCCCTGCTGGAGCAATACCGCCGCCAGGCCATGACGCCGGCCGGATTCGTGCAGATGGCCCAGGCCATGCTGCCCTTGCTGAACGCGGGCCGCGGCGATATCAGCGCCTCCTTTCCCGTATTTCTGGAAAAGATCGCGCCGGTCTCGGGCGTGGCCAGCCTGATGGACTACACCGTCGGCTGGACCGCCCGGGTGGGCGTGGACGCGCGGCCCGAGTTCGAGTTGTCCGTGATGGTGCCGGTCACCAGCCTGTGTCCTTGCTCCAAGGCCATTTCCGAGTACGGCGCCCATAACCAGCGCTCCCATGTCACGGTGCAGGCGGTGTTCGCCGATCCATCCGCCGTCGACCTGCCGGGCCTGATCCGCCGCATCGAAGACCAGGCTTCCTGCGAACTGTGGGGCCTGCTCAAGCGCACGGACGAAAAATACGTCACCGAACAGGCCTACGACAATCCCAAGTTCGTCGAGGACCTGGTGCGCGATGTGGCCGTCAGCGTGCGTTCTCTGCCCGGAGTGTTGCGCTACCGCATCGAAGCGGAGAATTTCGAGTCCATTCACAACCATTCCGCCTACGCCAGCGTCGAAGGCTGATGGCGTGCAGCTTGTCAGCGCGCCTGGCCTGGTGCTAATATTTATGGTTTCTTGCTCGACCCGGTTTTGACGGGCGGGCTGTCGCGTCTGCTGTGCCTGTGTTCTATTTGGCCGGGTGCAGACAGTCGATATCCACAAGGAGTTGTTTCATGCGTCACTACGAAGTAGTGTTCATTGTGCATCCCGATCAAAGCGAGCAAGTGCCCGCCATGGTCGAGCGCTATTCGGCGATCGTCACTTCCGCCGGCGGTGCTATCCACCGCCTGGAAGACTGGGGCCGCCGTCAACTGGCATACCCCATCCAGAAACTGGTCAAGGCCCACTACGTGTGCCTGAACATCGAATGCGGTCAGTCCATCCTGGACGAACTGGAGCATTCCTTCCGCTACAACGACGCCATTCTGCGTTATCTCATCGCCGGCACGAAGAAAGCCCCCGAAGGCGCTTCGGTCATGATGAAGTCCGTCGAGCGCGAAGAAGCGCGCAAGGCAAGTGCAGAAGCCAGCGCCCAAACCGCTGAAGCTGAAGAATAAAAGTTCCGACTGCGTGAACCAGGTCAGTCTCGACGGGCAAGTCATCGACATCAAGCCGCTGCGTTATACGCCGGCCGGCGTGCCCGCCCTGGAATTGGCTCTGGAGCATGAATCCTCCGTGATGGAAGCCGGCCACCCCCGGCAGATCGCCCTGGCGATGCAGGTGGTGGCTCTGGGTGAAAACGCCCTGGCGCTGGTGGACACCCCCCTTGGGGCCCGCCTGCTCGTACAGGGCTTCATCGCCCCGGCCCGCAAAGGGTCCACGCGACTGGTGCTGCATGTGCAGCAATACCGGCGCAACTTTGCAGGGCGGGCCACGGTCACGGTCTGACAGTCCGACCCGATCGTCGCGAAGCGTTTCTACGCTTCGCTTCACACTGAATTCTCCCGGACATCGTCCGGTTACTAACGAGGCACAAAATGGCTTTCCGTAGAGGCAAAGACAAAAAACGCAAATTTGCACAACAGAACCCACTGTTCAAGCGCCGCAAATTCTGCCGCTTCACCGTCGCTGGCGTTGAAGAAATCGATTACAAAGACCTGGACACCCTGCGTGATTTCATCCAGGAAAATGGCAAGATCATCCCCGCACGTCTGACTGGCACGAAAGCGCACTACCAGCGTCAGCTGGACACCGCTATCAAGCGCGCGCGTTTCCTGGCTCTGTTGCCGTACACCGACAACCACAAATAATCCAGAGGAACATTAGTCATGCAAGTCATTTTGCTCGAAAAAGTCGTCAACCTGGGCAACCTGGGTGACGTGGTCCGCGTGCGTGATGGTTATGCCCGCAACTTCCTGCTGCCCCGCAAGATCGCCCGCCGCGCCACGGCTGCCGCTCTGCAGGAATTCGAAGCCCGCCGCGCCGAACTGGAAAAACTGCAAGCTGAAAAACTGGCTGCCGCCCAGGCCCAGAACGACAAGCTGAACGGCCAGTCCGTGACGCTGGTGCAGAAGGCCGGCGTCGACGGCCGCCTGTTCGGTTCCGTGACCACCATGGACATCGCCGCTGCCCTGCAGGGCGCCGGCTACGCCGAAATCGTCAAGTCCCAGGTGCGTCTGCCCGACGGTCCCCTGAAGGCTGTTGGCGAGTACCCTGTGCAGATCGCCCTGCACGCCGATGTCGTGGCCGACATCACCGTGGTGGTTCAAGGCGACGTCGCCTAAGCAACCCGGTTTGCTCATGGTACATTCCTTTCTGGGGTGTACCGGCAAGGCCTGGAAAAAGCCGGTGCAAACCGGCTTTTTTGTTTTCTTTCCTGACTTGAAGGTGCGCGCGTGGAGAGCAAGTCCGCCCAGACCGATTCGTCCCTGGATTACCTACGGGTTCCGCCCCATTCCATCGAGGCGGAGCAGTCCGTGCTGGGCGGCCTGCTGCTGGACAACGCCGCCTTCGATCGGGTGGCCGACATCGTCACCGACGAGGACTTCTACCGCCATGATCACAAGCTGATCTGGCAGCACATCACCCGCCTGATCGGCTTGGCCCGTCCCGCCGACGTGGTGACCGTGTTCGAGTCGCTGTCGGTGGCCGGCAAGCAGGAAGAAGTGGGCGGCCTGGCCTATCTGAACGCGTTGGCCCACAACACGCCGTCCGCGGCCAACATCCGGCGCTACGCCGAGATCGTGCGCGAGCGCTCCATGCTGCGCAAGCTGGTGACCGTGGCGGACGATATCTCGTCGGCCGCCTTCAATCCGCAGGGCAAGGAAGCCCGCCAGATCCTGGACGAGGCCGAAACGCGGGTGTTCCAGATCGCCCAGGAGGGCGCGCGCGGCTCGCAGGGCTTTCTGGACATCCAGCCGCTGCTCAGCCAGGTGGTGGAGCGCATCGACGAGCTCTACCACCGCGAGGGCGACTCCGAGGTCACGGGCGTGCCCACGGGCTTTGCCGACCTGGACAAGATGACCTCCGGCCTGCAAGCGGGGGATCTGGTCATCGTGGCCGGCCGCCCGTCCATGGGCAAGACCTCCTTCTCCATGAACATCGGCGAGCACGTGGCCATCGAACAGGGCCTGCCGGTGGCGGTGTTCTCCATGGAAATGGGCGCGGTGCAACTGGCCATGCGTATGGTGGGCTCGGTCGGCATGCTGGACCAGCACCGCATGCGCACCGGCAAGCTGACGGCCGATGACTGGCCGCGCCTCACGCACGCTGTGCAGCAGGTGCAGGAAGCGCAGATCTACATCGACGAAACCCCGGGCCTGTCTTCCATGGAAGTGCGCGCCAGGGCGCGCCGCCTGGCCCGGCAGTGCGGCCAGCTGGGGCTGATCATCATCGACTACCTGCAGCTGATGTCCTCCAGCGGCGGCGAAAACCGCGCCACCGAAATTTCCGAGATCAGCCGTTCGCTCAAGGGCCTGGCCAAGGAGCTGAATTGCCCGCTGATCGCTCTGTCGCAGCTCAACCGAAGCCTGGAGCAGCGGCCCAACAAGCGCCCCGTCATGAGCGACCTGCGTGAATCGGGCGCCATCGAGCAGGACGCCGACTTGATCCTGTTCATCTATCGCGACGAGGTCTACAACCCCGATTCGCCCGACAAGGGCACGGCGGAGATCATCATCGGCAAGCAGCGTAACGGCCCCATCGGCACGGTACGCCTGACCTTCGCCGGCGCCAGCACGCGCTTCCTGAATTACACGCCAGTCTAAGATCGGTTCGGCCGGCCTGGGGGCCGGCCGAAACTTTTCATGCTTGCGTACGGGCGCCCAGCCGTCCGGCCAGCCAGGCGCAGACCAGCAGCTGCCACTGATGGAACAACATGATGGGCAGGATGATGGCGCCCACGGAACCGCCGGCGAACAGTACATTGGCGATGGGAATGCCGCTGCTCAGGCTTTTGTTGGAGCCGCACATCAGCAGGCTGACCCGGTCCGGCCTGCTGAAGCCCAGCCAGCGCCCCAGCAGCCAGGCCAGCCCTTGAGCCAGCGCCAGCAGCACGGCATTGCCCAGCAGGATCACCAGCAGGGCGCTGACGGGCGTGGATGACCACAGTCCGCCCACGACCGCTCCCGAGAACGCCGTATAGACCACCAGCAGGATGGAACCCTGGTCGACGATCTTGAGCAGCCGGTTGCGCCTGCCCACCCAGTTTCCTGTCCAGGGCCGCAGCAGGTGGCCGAACACGAAGGGAAAGAACAGCTGCAGCATGATCTTGCCCACGGCTTCCAGCGAGACGGCGGCCTGGGTGGCGGTGGCGCCCGCCAGCACGATGCCGATGAGCAGCGGCGTGAGGAACACGCCCAGCAAGGTGGACGCCGATGCGCTGCAGATCGAGGCCGGCACATTGCCGCGCGCAATGGCGGTCAGGGCGACCGCCGACTGCACGGTGCTGGGCAGGCAGGCCAGGAACAGCACGCCCAGGTACAGGTTCTCGGTCAGCCAGGGATGCAGCACGGCCGCCATGCCGCTGCCCAGCAGCGGAAACAGCACGAAGGTGACCGACAGGATGGCCAGATGCAGGCGCCAGTGCGACAGGCCGCCCAGGATGGCCTCGCGCGACAGGCGCGCGCCATGCAGGAAGAAGAGCAGGGCGATGCCGATCTGGGTGGCGTGGTGGAACAGCGGCACGCCCCAGCCCTGGGCGGGCAGGACGCTGGCCAGGGCCACGGTGGCGAACAGCTTGAGCAGGAACGGATCGATGGGCAGGCGCTTGATCATGAGTCGTGGGCGCTCATGGTCAGGGCCAGGCGGTAGGCGCAGGCCAGCGAGGCGGCGTCCGCCTTGCCCTGGCCGGCGATGTCATAGGCGGTGCCGTGATCCACGCTGGTGCGGATGAAGGGCAGGCCCACCGTGACATTGACGCCTTCGTCCAGGCCCAGGTACTTCACGGGAATCAGGCCCTGGTCGTGGTACTGGGCCACCACGATGTCGAATTCGCCCTGGCGGGCGCGCATGAAGATGGTGTCGCCCGACCAGGGGCCGCTGGCCTCCAGCCCCTCGCGGCGGGCCTGCTCGATGGCCGGCGCGATGACGTCGATTTCCTCACGGCCGAATTTGCCGCCTTCGCCCGCGTGGGGATTCAGGCCGGCCACGGCCACCCTGGGCCGGGCCACGCCGGCTTGCCGGCAGGCTTGGTGCGCCAGGCGTATGGTCTGCAGCACGCGTTCCCGGGTGATCAGCGCGGGCACGCGGCTCAGGGCCTCGTGGATGGTGACCAGGATGACGCGCAGTTCGTCATTGGCCAGCATCATGGCGAAATGTTCCGTGCCGCTGCGCTCGGCCAGGATCTCGGTGTGGCCGGGCGCGTCTATGCCGCCGGCCTGCATGGCCAGCTTGTTCAGGGGCGCGGTGACGATGGCGCGTAGGCGGCCGGCCTGGGCGTCGTCGATGGCGTGGCACAGGTATTCATAGGCGCCGCGCCCCGCCTGGGCGTGGACCCGGCCGTAGGGCAGGTCCTCGGGCAGGGGCCGCCAGCGGTTCAGTACCGGGATGACGCCCGCCGGAGCGGCGACCGGATCCCCGACTTCCCGCACCTGCCAGCGCGTCTGTTCGCCGATCAGCGCCAGCGCGCGCCGCAGGGCGCCCGCATCGCCGTATACGACGGCCGGATGAGGCAGACCTTGCGTGAAAAGCCGGGCGATGATCTCCGGTCCGATGCCGGCGGCATCGCCCATGGTCAGTCCCACGGGTTGTTCTATGCGTTTGTGCATGCGTTCCAACAATAAAAAAACCGGGTCCAGGACCCGGTTTGAGTTCCGGCGGCGGCCGGTCAGAGCGCGTCGCTGGCGTAATCCGCCAGGCGCGAGCGCTCGCCGCGCTGCAAGGTGACGTGGCCGGCGTGCGGCCAACCCTTGAAGCGGTCCACCACGTAGGTCAGCCCCGAACTGCCTTCGGTCAGATAGGGCGTGTCGATTTGCGCGATATTGCCCAGACAGACGATTTTAGTCCCAGGGCCGGCGCGCGTCACCAGTGTCTTCATCTGCTTGGGCGTCAGGTTCTGGGCCTCGTCGATGATCAGGAACTTGTTCATGAAGGTGCGCCCGCGCATGAAGCTCAGCGACTTGACCTTGATCTTGGAGCGGATCAGCTCCATGGTCGAGTTGCGCTGGGGCTCGCCCTGGCCGCCGCCCAGGCTGGCCGAGGACTTGCCCGTGCCCAGATGCAGCACTTCCAGGTTGTCTTCCAGCGCGCCCATCCAGGGCTGCATTTTTTCTTCTTCGGTGCCGGGCAGAAAGCCGATGTCATCGCCCACGGGAACGGTGGCGCGGGTGATGATGATCTCGTTGTAGCGCTTGGTCTCCAGGGTCTGGGTCAGGGCGCTGGCCAGCGCCAGCAGCGTCTTGCCCGTGCCCGCGTGTCCCAGCAGGGAGACGAAATCGAAGTCGGGGTTCATGAGCAGGTTCAGGGCGAAGTTCTGCTCGCGGTTGCGCGCGGTGATGCCCCAGACGTTGTTCTTGCCGTGGCTGTAGTCGCGCAGGGTGGCCAGCACCGCCGTGTTGCCGGCGGTTTCGCGCACCTGGGCGTACAGCGGGTCGTCGCCTTCGGTGAAGACGAACTGGTTGACCATGAACTGGCTGCACAGCGGTCCGCTGATGCGGTAGAAGGTGGTGCCGCCTTGCTGCCAGGACTCCATGTTCTTGCCATGCTTGGTCCAGAAGTTGGCGGGCAGGGGCATGACGCCGTCGTACAGCAGGTCGGAGTCGTCCAGCACGTGGTCGTGGCGGTAGTCCTCGGCCTGCAGTCCCAGGGCCTTGGCCTTCAGGCGCATGTTGATGTCCTTGGACACCAGCACCACTTCGCGCTTGGGCAAGGCCTGCTTGAGCGCGTGCACCACGGACAGGATGGCATTGTCGGCCTTGCCCACCGGCAACTGGATGGGCAGCGTGGTGTCCAGCGCCGCCGTCTGGAAAATCACCGAGCCCAGGGCTTCGGTATTGCCGATGCCGTCCAGGTGTATGGGTTTGTCCAGGCCGTGCTCGCCCACCAGGCCCTCCAGGGAGCGGCTGACCTGGCGCGCGTTGCGGGCGACTTCGGACAGGCCCTTTTTCTGGTGATCCAGTTCTTCCAGCACCATCATGGGCAGGAAGATATCGTGTTCTTCGAACTTGAACAGGGAGTTGGAGTCGTGCAGCAGCACATTGGTGTCCAGCACGAACAGCTTGCGCAATTGCGGGGACAGGCGGGTGCGCTTGGGTGCGGCGCCCGATGCCCGGCGGTTGCGGGCGGGCTTGGCGGCGGGCGCGGCCGCCGGGGCGGGCGCAGGCGCCGAAGCGGATTCGGCTGCGGGCGCTTCCTGGGGCGCGGCCTCAGGAGCGGGTTCCGCCTTGCGCGGGACAGATGCCGGCTTGCCGCGGGCCGGCTTGGACTTGGCTTGCGGCGGCGCGGCCGGTTCGGGCGCCTGTACAGGCGGTTCGGCAAGGACGACGGAGGCGTCGTCGTCGCCGAGCAGGGCTCCCAGCTTGGTGGGCAACTTGGGTAGCGGCATGTAACACGTACTCCTGGTTGTGCTCCGGCGCGGCGGCCGGCGCGGTAAGGGTTCAGGCCTGTTGCTGGACGGCCTGCAACACGGCCTCCACATGGCCGGGCACTTTGACGCCGCGCCATTCCTGGACCAGGACGCCCTGGGCGTCGATCAGGAAGGTGCTGCGTTCGATGCCTCGCACCTGTTTACCGTACATGTTTTTCATCTTGATGACGCCAAACAACTGGCACAGGGTCTCGTCTGTGTCGGCGGCCAGGGAGAAGTTCAGTTCCTGCTTTTCCGTGAAGCGCTGGTGCGAGGCCAGCGAGTCGCGCGAGACGCCGATGATCTGGGCGCCGGCGGCTTCGAACCGGGGCAGGGCGTCACGGAAATTCTGGGATTCGGTGGTGCAGCCCGGCGTGCTGTCCTTGGGGTAGAAATACAGCACGGTCTTCCTGCCTTTGAGGTCGGCCGTGGAAAACTGGCCGCGGGTGGCGGGTACGGAAAACTCGGGGATGGGCGATCCGGTCTGTACGGCGGTCATGGGGTTTCCTGTATCAGTAGGGCGGCGACGACCTTGCGGCCCTCGGCCATGAGGATATTGTATGTTCTGGCGGCGGCCTGGGTATCCATGATTTCCACACCTATGCCCAGGCGCAGCACTTCCTGCGTGATGGCGGGATTGAGGAAATGCTGGCGCTGGCCGGTGCCGATCAGGATCAGCTCCGGGGCGTTGTCGGGGCGCGCCGGCGGGGCATCGTCCAGGAAGGCCATGGGGTCCTGCCTGACCTGGTCCAGCCCGGCGAAGGCGCGCAGATGCGCCGCCGTCAGCTCGGAGGCGGACTGGATCGCCAGGTCCTGGATCGGGCCTTCCGGGGCGAAGAAGATGGAATGATCGTGGCGTTGGAAATTGATGGCCACATAGTCATCCCCGTAGGCGGTGATGGCGTTGAGGGCCGGATTGTGTTCGCGTTGCAGTTGCACGATGAGTATCTCCCGTTGGAACCAGTCCGGGCTCTTGGCGGCGCTGTCGCCGCGCGAAGGTCGCGAACCGGTTCTTTCACACCCGATGATAGCGCAAAGCCGTGCCGCCCATGGGCGCGCCCCGGCCCCGCACAATGTTTCTCACATTGTCAATCATGGATTAAACTCTTTGATTTGATCTCGCCTTTCCAATTGCGCCTGTCGCTGTCGTCTTTCCAAGGAATATCATGATCCGCTTTCCGCGCATCGAGCGCCTGCCTCCCTATGTGTTCAACATCACCGGCGAGCTGAAAATGGCTGCGCGCCGTCGTGGTGAGGACATCATCGACATGTCGATGGGCAATCCGGATGGGGCGACGCCTGCGCATATCGTGGAAAAGCTGGTCGAGGCCTCGAGCCGGCCCGACACGCACGGCTACTCCGTGTCCAAGGGCATTCCGCGCCTGCGCCGCGCCATCACCAACTGGTACGAGCGCCGCTACAACGTGCAGCTGGACCCGGACAGCGAGGCCATCGTCACCATAGGCTCCAAGGAGGGCCTGGCCCACCTGATGCTGGCCACCCTGGACAGGGGCGACACCGTGCTGGTGCCCAACCCCAGCTACCCCATCCACATCTACGGCGCCGTCATCGCCGGGGCCAACATCCGCTCCGTGCCCATGGTGCCGGGCGTGGATTTCTTCGATGAGATCGAAAAGGCGGTGCGCGAGTCCATCCCCAAGCCCAAGATGATGATCCTGGGCTTTCCCAGCAATCCCACGGCCCAGTGCGTGGACCTGTCCTTCTTCGAGCGCATCGTCGCCCTGGCCCGCGAGCACGGCATCCTGGTGGTGCACGACCTGGCCTATGCGGACATCACCTTCGACGGCTACGTGGCCCCTTCCATCATGCAGGTGGAAGGCGCGCGCGACGTGGCCGTGGAATTCTTCACCATGAGCAAAAGCTATAATATGGCCGGCTGGCGCATCGGCTTCATGGTGGGCAACCAGACTCTGGTCAACGCCCTGGCGCGGATCAAGAGCTATCACGACTACGGCACCTTCACGCCCATCCAGGTGGCCGCCATCGCGGCCCTGGAAGGCCCGCAGGACTGCGTGTCCGAAGTCGTCGAGCAATACCGTCGCCGTCGCGACGTGCTGGCCAAGGGCCTGCACGAGGCCGGCTGGATGGTCGATATCCCCAAGGCCTCCATGTACATCTGGGCCAGGATTCCCGAGTTCTACAAGGACATGGGGTCGCTGGAATTCTCCAAGCGCTTGCTCAGCGACGCCAAGGTCGCCGTATCCCCCGGCATCGGTTTTGGCGAGTACGGCGACAACTACGTGCGCTTCGCGCTTATCGAAAACGAGCAGCGCACCCGTCAGGCGGTGCGCGGCATCAAGGAAATGTTCCGTAAGGACGGTTTTGTTAAATGAGTCCCATCAAGGTAGGTCTGCTGGGTCTGGGTGTGGTCGGCAGCGGCACCTGGAACGTATTGAAACGCAACGCTGATGAAATCGCCCGCCGCGCGGGCCGCCGCATCGAGGTCGTGACGGCCGCCGTGCGCGACCTGGACAAGGCGCGCGCCCTGGTGGGCGATCAGATCGCCCTGACCACCGACGGCATGGAGGTGGTGCGCAACCCCGAGATCGACATCGTGGTCGAGCTGGTGGGCGGCTCCACCCTGGCCCGCGAGTGGGTCATGGAAGCCATCGCCCAGGGCAAGCACGTGGTCACGGCCAACAAGGCCCTGCTGGCCAAGCACGGCAACGAGATCTTCGCCGCCGCTCACCGGCGCGGCGTCATGGTGGCCTTCGAGGCCGCCGTGGCCGGCGGCATTCCCATCATCAAGGCGATCCGCGAAGGCCTGACGGCCAACCGCATCCAGTGGCTGGCCGGCATCATCAACGGCACCACCAACTACATCCTGTCCGAAATGCGCAATCGCGGCGTGAGCTTCGCCGAGGCCCTGGCCGACGCCCAGCGCCTGGGCTATGCCGAAGCCGATCCCACCTTCGATATCGAAGGCGTGGACGCTGCGCACAAGCTCAGCCTGCTGGCTTCGCTGGCCTTCGGCATTCCCGTGCAGTTCAGCAAGGCCCATGTGGAAGGCATCACCAGCCTGACCCTGGAGGACCTGCAGCACGCGCAACGCCTGGGCTACGGCGTCAAGCTGCTGGGCATCACCCGCGCCCGCGAGGAAGGCATCGAGCTGCGCGTGCATCCCACCCTGGTGCCGGCCCAGAGCATGCTGGCCAATGTGCAGGGCGCCATGAACGCCGTGCTGGTGCATGGCGACGCCGTGGGCCAGACGGTCTACTACGGCGCCGGCGCGGGCGACCTGCCCACGGCCTCGGCCGTGGTGGCCGATCTGGTGGACGTCACCCGCCTGCAGAACGCCGAACCCGAACACCGCGTGCCCTACCTGGCCTTCCAGCACGACGCCATGGCCGACACGCCCATCCTGCCCATGGACGAGGTCATCTCGGCCTACTACCTGCGCCTGCGCGTGGACGACCGCCCCGGCGTGCTGGCCGACGTGGCCCGCATCCTGGCCCAGTCGGACATCTCCATCGGCTCCATGTTCCAGGAGCCGGCCGGCGATCACGCCGACATCATCTTCCTGACGCACGAGGCCCGCGAGGGAGCCATCAACGGCGCCATCAGCCAGATCCAGAATCTGCCCTTCGTGCGTTCGGCCGTCACCCGCCTGCGCGTGGAGAACCTGTGATGAAGTACATTTCCACCCGCGGGGGCATGACGCCCCAGCCATTCTCGGACATCCTGCTCGAAGGACTGGCGCCGGACGGCGGCCTGGCCATTCCCGAACAGTATCCCCAGGTCAGCGCCCAGACGCTGGAGTCCTGGCGCGCGCTCAGCTATCCCGAGCTGGCCGCCGAGGTGTTGTCCCTGTTCGCCACCGATATTCCCCGGGACGAGCTGGCCGCGCTGACGCAGCGCGCCTACGCGCCCGGCGTGTTCGACAGCGGGCAGGTCGTGCCCGTCAAGCCGCTGGAGCCCGGCCTGGCCCTGCTGGGCCTGTCGCAGGGGCCCACGCTGGCCTTCAAGGACATGGCCATGCAGTTCCTGGGCCAGGCCTTCGAATACGTGCTGGCCCAGCGCAACAGCACCCTGAACATCGTGGGCGCGACCTCCGGCGACACCGGCTCGGCCGCCGAGTACGCCTTGCGCGGCAAGCGCGGCGTCAGCGTCTTCATGCTCTCGCCTTTCGGCCGCATGAGCGCCTTCCAGCGCGCGCAGATGTATTCGCTGCAGGACGACAACATCCACAACCTGTCCGTCAAGGGCGTGTTCGACGATTGCCAGGACATCGTCAAGGCCCTGGCCGGCGACCTGGAATTCAAGTCGCGCATGCACCTGGGCGCCGTCAACTCCATCAACTGGGCGCGCATCTCCGCCCAGGTGGTGTATTACTTCTGGGGCTGGCTGCGCAGCACCACCGGTTCGGGCCAGAAGGTGTCCTTTGCCGTGCCTTCGGGCAATTTCGGCAATATCCTGTCCGGCCATATCGCCCGGCAGATGGGGCTGCCCATCCACAAGCTGGTGCTGGCCACCAACGAGAACAACGTGCTGGAAGAGTTCTTCCGCACCGGCATCTACCGCCCCCGCGGCTCGGAGCAGACCTACGCGACCTCCAGCCCTTCCATGGACATCTCTCGCGCTTCCAACTTCGAGCGCTTCATCTTCGATCTGCTGGGCCGCGACGGCGGCCAGGTCAAGGCCTTGTGGGACCAGCTGTCGCGCGACGGCCAGTTCGACCTCAGCGAGCACCTGCCGCGTTTCGAGGCCGAGTTCGGCTTCGTGGCCGGAGCCAGCTCGCACCAGGACCGCCTGGCCACCATCCGCCAGGTGTTCGAGCAGCACCAGACCCTGATCGACCCGCACACGGCCGACGGCGTCAAGGTGGCGCTGGCGCACCGTGACGCCGGCATTCCCATGCTGGTGCTGGAAACGGCCTTGCCGGCGAAGTTCTCCGAGACCATCGAAGAAGCCATCGGCCAGCCCGCTCCCGTGCCGGCCCATCTGGCCGGCCTGGCCGAACTGCCCCAGAAAGTGGTGGTCATGGACGCCGAGCTGGCGCAAGTGCGCCGCTACATAGAAGAGCACGCGCCGGTCTGATCGGCGCCGGCCTTTCTGCTTGCGAAACCCCTGGCTTGCCAGGGGTTTTTTTCTTCCCGGTGGCCCTGGCCTGTGTCGAGGAATCACTCCGCCGACATAGACTCATCAATGGAATCGATCGTTTTCAACTTTATGGATCAATTCTTTCGGTGGAGAATGATCGAGCGTCGGCTTGATCATTGCGAAAGCTTCCGCCTGGCGGCGTCGGCCACGCCTACGATTCGAAATGGAGAAAAAGAGATGAGCAAGGACACCCATGTGAAACTTCGGCCCCTGGAGCGCGAAGACCTGCGCTTCGTGCACCTGCTGGACAACAACGCCAATGTCATGCGCTATTGGTTCGAGGAACCCTATGAAACCTACGGGGAACTGGCCGCCCTGTATGACGAGCACATTCACGACCAGCGGGAACGCCGCTTCATCGTGCAGTGGGAAGGACAGGCGGCGGGGGTCGTGGAACTGGTCGAGATAGACCATGTGCATCGCCGGGCCGAATTCCAGATCATCATCGCGCCGGAGTTCCAGGGAAAAGGAATTGCCTCGCGCGCCACGCTGCAGGCCATCGAGTATGGCTTTGGCGTGTTGAACCTCTACAAGATCGTGTTGATCGTGGACAAGGAAAACGTCAAGGCCATCCACATCTACAAGAAGTTCGGCTTTGAAGTGGAGGGCGAACTCAAGCACGAGTTCTTCATCAACGGCCAGTATCGGGACGTGGTGCGCATGCGCCTGTTCCAGCAGGATTTCTTCGCCATCCACCGTCCCGCGCAGCCGAGCATGGTGACGCCGCTCGCCCAGTAAGGACGCGGAGGGCCTGCAGCCTTCAGGCCAGGTTCTGCGCCGCCTGCAGGCCGCTGCGCACCGCGCCTTCCAGCACGCCGGGGTAGCCGGTGTCGGTCCAATCGCCCGCCAGGCGCAGGGCGGGCCACGGCGTGGCGACGGAAGGGCGGCGCAGGCCGGGCAGGGCGGCGAAGGTGGCCCGTTTTTCGATGATGAGTTCAGTGGCGCGCACGGCCGGCATGGGGCCGAAGCGCCGGGTCTGGTTCCGGATCTGTTCCAGGATGGCCGCGACGGCCTGGCCGCGTTCCAGCGCCTGCAGACGAACGGCGTCGCTGATCACCACGCTGGCCAGCGTCTCCCCGCTGCCGGGCTTGAGCGCGCTGTGGTCGAACAGCCACTGGCCGGCGCAGCCGGTGTCGTCGGCCAGCATCAGCATGGGCTGCGGCAGTTGCCAGGCCCGCTCCAGATCCAGGTGCAGGGTGGCGATGGGCACGTATTGCATGGCCTTCAGGTCGGCCAGCAGCTCCGCACTGCCGCGGGCCGGCGGCAGTGTCTCTAGCAGGCGCAGGGCTTGCGGGGGCGGGCAGGCCAGTATCGCGGCGTCGAAGCGCCGGCCGTCCACCTCCACGCCGTGCTCATGCAGCTGCAGTTCGCGCACCCGGCTGCCCAGGTGGACGGGCAGGCCCTGCAGGGCCGGTTCGCACCACAAGCGGCTCAGATCCGTCAACGGGATCAGGGTCTGGCTGGCCGGGCGCGGGCCGCCCAGGCTGTCGCGCAGCACGTGGGCGAACAACTGGGCGCAGGCCTGCTCGATGGGCGTGTTCATGGCGGCCACGCACAACGGCTGCCAGAACAGCCGGATCAGCTCGGCGTCCTGCCCTTGGCTGTGCAGCAGTTGCAGTACGGTCAGGCCGGGGGGAGTACGCCAGTGGTGTTTCTCGAGCCGGCGGCAGAAGCGGGCCAGCCGGTATTTTTGCGCCCAGCCTATGCCCTGGGCAGTCAGCAGGCCGGCCAGCAGGTGCCAGGGGGCGGGCAGGGCGCGGTTGCGCAGGCGGAAGTCTCCCCGGGCGGCGACCACGTCCAGGTCCTGGCGCAGCAGGCGCGTGGACTCGTCCAGCCCTAGTTCGCGCATCAATTGCAGGGTCTGGGAATAGGCGCCCAGCAGGATGTGCTGGCCATTGTCCAGTTCGCGCCCCAGGCCGGGGCTGCGGACCCGGCGCGCTCGTCCGCCGATATGGCGGGAAGCTTCGAAGACTTCGGGCTGATGCCCCAGGGTCTTCAGGCGCCAGGCAGCGGCGCAGCCGGCCCAGCCAGCGCCGATGACGGCGACGTTCATTTGCTCAGCTTGCGCTGCAGCCCGCGTCCGCCCGACACCCAGGTCTTCCAGGCCAGCCACAGCTTGCGGATGGGCGTGAGCGAAATGCGCTGCTCCAGCACGTGCCAGCGGTCGCGTGCAATTTCATCCAGCAGGGCATGGTAGATGGCGGCCATCAGCAGGCCCGGACGCTGGGCGCGCCGATCGGCGGCCGGCAGGGCGCGCATGGCCTCGCGGTACAGCCCTTGCGCCCGTTCGGTCTGGAAGGCCATCAGGGCTTCGAAGCGTTCCGAATGCTGGTGGTCCAGGATCTCCGAGGCGCGCACGCCGAAGCGGTCCAGCTCGTCCTGGGGCAGGTAGATGCGTCCGCGGCGAGCGTCGTCGCCCACGTCGCGGATGATGTTCGTGAGCTGGAAGGCCAGGCCCAGCTTCTCGGCATAGTCGCTGGTCTGCTCCTGCGTCTGGCCGAAGATGCGCGCCGACAGAAGGCCGACCACGCCTGCCGCGTGCCAGCAGTAGCGCTTCAAATCCTCCCAGCTCTGGTAGCGGGCCTGGTCCAGGTCCATTTCCATGCCGTCGATGACGGCCAGCAATTGATCCTCCGGCAGGCCGAAGGCCTGCACGTGCGGCGCCAGCGCCTTCATGACCGGGTGCTGCGTGCGGCCCTGGTAGAGTTCGGCCACCTGGCTGCGCCACCAGACCAGCTTCATGCGCGCCACGGATTCTTCGTGCACTTCGTCCACCACGTCGTCCACCTCGCGACAGAAGGCGTACAGGGCGGTGATGGCGCGGCGGCGCTCGGGCGGCAGGAACAGAAAGGCGTAGTAGAAGCTGGAGCCGCTCTGGGCCGCCTTGTTCTGACAGTACTCGTCTGGGCTCATGGACGTTCAGGACGCTGAGGTGGAAAGGGGGGAGCGGCTCAGGCCGCGGGCGATCAGTCGCAGCCAGTCCAGGCGGGCCAGGGTGGGGCGGCGGGAAAACACATCGAAACGCACCGCTTCCAGGCGTTCCAGGATGCGCAGGCCGCCCAGGACCATCAGCTTGAGTTCCAGCCCGATGCGCCCCGGCAGGTGCGCGGCCAGCGGCATGCCTGATTGTAGACGCTGGCGCGCGTCGGTGGCGAGCAGCTGCATCATCTCCTGCCAGCGATCGTCGGCGCCGGGCTGGCGCTGCAGCAGGCAGCGCGCTTCGATGTAGCCGTCGTCCAGGTCGTGCTGCTGCAGCAGTTCCTGCGGGATGTAGACGCGGTTCTTGTGCCAGTCCATGGCCACGTCCTGCCAGAAATTGACCAGTTGCAGGCCGGTGCAGATGGCGTCGGCCATGTCCAGCAATTCGGGCTCGTGGGCCTGGTACAGGTGCAGCATCAGCCGGCCGACCGGATTGGCCGAGCGGGAGCTGTAGTCCAGCAGCGCGGCCATGTCGGCGTAACGCTGCGTGGTGACGTCCTGGCGGAAGGCCGAGAGCAGGTCCAGGAAAGGCTTGAGCGGTAACTGAAAGTCACGGATGGTGGCGGCCAGCGGCACGAAGATGTGGCTGTGCGGGTCGTCCAGCATGGGCGGCTGGTGATACTGCAGCTGCTCGATGCCGGCCTGGAACTGGTCCAGCAGCGCCAGGCGCTCGCCGGCGCTCAGATCGCCTTCGTCGGCGATGTCGTCGGCGCTGCGGGCAAAGCGATAGATGTCCACCACGGGGCGGCGCAGGCGGCGCGGCAACAGGACCGAGGCGACAGGGAAGTTTTCATAATGCTCGATAGACATAGCCCGCCAGTATACGGCAGACCCGGGAGCCTGTTCAGGTTCTTGTTACAGGCGCAACATCCCCACGACTTTCGTTTCCACAGGGGCTGGTTTAGACTCTCAGATTCCTTTGGGGAGAGCCATGCCACGTCCTATATCGGCGACCATTCATGTGTCGTCGCTGCGTCACAATCTCGATGTCGTCATCCAGAGCCTGAACAGCGCAACCTCCATGTCGGGTGCGCGGCGGCCGAATATCTGGGCGGTGATGAAGGCCGATGCCTACGGACATGGCATCGAGAACGCCGTGCGCGCCTTTCAGGCCGCCGAAGGACTGGCCATGCTGGATCTGCAGGAGGCCGTGCGTTGCCGCGAAGCGGGCTGGACGCGCCCCATCCTGCTGCTGGAAGGCTTTTTCCAGCCCGAGGACCTGGAGGTGCTGGCGCATTACGGCCTGTCCACCGTCATCCATGGGCACGAACAACTCAAGATGCTGGAGCAATGGGCCGGAGGCCGGGCGCTGGACGCCATGGTCAAGCTCAACACGGGCATGAACCGCCTGGGCTTCAGCGTGGACGATTATCCGGCCGCCTTCGCGCGCGCCCAGCGCCTGCAAAAGGCCGGCAAGCTGGGCGTGGTGGGCAAGATGACCCATTTCGCGCGCGCCGACGACAATATCGACGCGACCCTGGAGCAGATCCGCTGCTTCACCCGCATCACCGACGGCCTGCCCGGTCCGGTCAGCATCTGCAATTCGGCCGCCACGCTCAGCCCCGATCTGGGCGCCTACATGCCCGCGGGCCCTGCGCAATGGGTGCGGCCCGGCATCTGCCTGTACGGCAGCTCGCCCTTCGCCGACATCAGCGCACGGGATTTCGGCCTGGAGGCCGGCATGACCCTGGCGGCCGAACTGATCAGCGTGCGCGGCGTCAAACAGGGCGAAGGCGTGGGCTATGGTCATACTTATGTGGCCGAGCAGCCCATGCGCGTGGGCGTGGTGGCCTGCGGCTACGCGGACGGCTATCCGCGCCATGCGGGTACCGGCACGCCGGTGGTGGTCAATGGCGTGCGCACCCGCCTGGTGGGCCGCGTATCCATGGACATGCTGGCCGTGGACCTGACGCCCGTGCCCGCCGCGGGAGTGGGCAGCCAGGTCGTGCTGTTCGGCCAGGGCGGCCCCTGCGTGGACGAGGTGGCGGCCGCCGCCGGCACCTTGGGCTATGAACTGATTTGCGCCGTCGCGCCGCGCGTGCCGCGCATCATCCAGGATTAACACCTCGAAGGCAGGGCCATGAAGAACAAATGCGTATTGATCACCGGCGCCACCAAAGGCATAGGCTGGGCCATCAGCCAACGCCTGGCGGACGCCGGCGCCCACGTGGTGGGCCTTGCCCGCCATACGGAAAACATCGACTTTCCCGGCTACCTGTATTCCTGCGACCTGAGCAATGCGGGCGAGACCGAGGAAATGCTGCGCGTCATTCGCGAAAAGTACCCGGTGGACGCCGTGGTCAACAATGTGGGCGCCGTGGCGCCCGAGCCCATCGGGCAGGTGGACCTGGGCAATCTCTACCAGGTCTTCGACCTGAACGTGCGCGTGGCCGTGCAGGTGACCCAGGCCTTCATCCCGTCCATGAAGGCCCGCAAGGAAGGCCGCATCGTCAACATCTGCAGCCGGGCGGTGCATGGCGGCAGCGACCGCACCAGCTACTCGGCCGCCAAGAGCGCCTTGCTGGGCTGCACCCGCACCTGGGCGCTGGAGCTGGCTCCCTACGGGATCACGGTCAACGCCGTCTCGCCAGGCCCCATTGAAACCGAATTGTTCCGCGCCACGCATCCCGTGGGCAGCGAAGCCGAACAGCGCAGCCTGGCCTCCATCCCGCTGGGGCGCTTCGGGCAGGCGGGCGAAGTGGCCGCCGCCGTGACCTTCCTGCTCAGCGACGAGGCCGCCTTCATCACCGGCCAGAACCTGGGCGTGGACGGCGGCGGCAGCCTGGCGGGGCGTTGACGATGGCCACAGGCGCGCGCGCCGGCCGCAAGGCCAAGATCGTCTTTGTCTGCAACGAATGCGGGGCCGACACGCCCAAGTGGGCCGGCAAATGTCCGGCCTGCGGGGCCTGGAACAGCCTGCAGGAGACCGTGGAGTCGCCTGCGGCGGCTTCCTCGCACCGTTTCGCTTCCCTGGCCGGTTCCAGTCCGGTGCAAAGTCTGTCCGACGTCCAGGCGCGCGAACTGCCGCGCGTGCCCACCGGCATCGGCGAATTCGATCGCGTGCTGGGCGGCGGGCTGGTGGAAGGCGGCGTGATCCTGATCGGCGGCGACCCGGGCGTGGGCAAGTCCACGCTGCTGCTGCAGGCCATGGCCGCCCTGGCCCAGCAGACCAAGGTCCTGTATGTTACCGGCGAAGAATCCGCCGAGCAGGTGGCCCTGCGGGCCCGGCGCCTGGGCGTGCCCACGCAGGGCGTGGACCTGCTGGCCGAGATCCGGCTGGAGTCCATCAGCCAGGCCCTGCAGTCGCACCAGCCCCGCATCGTGGTCATCGACTCCATCCAGACGCTGTATTCGGACCAGCTCAGCGCCGCGCCCGGTTCGGTGTCGCAGGTGCGCGAGTGCGCCGCACAGCTGACCCGCCTGGCCAAGCAGAGCGGCACCGCCATGATCTTCATCGGCCACGTCACCAAGGACGGCACGCTGGCCGGCCCGCGCGTGCTGGAGCACATCGTGGACACGGTGCTGTATTTCGAAGGCGACACGCATTCCTCCTTCCGCATGGTGCGCGCCTTCAAGAACCGCTTTGGCGCGGTCAACGAGCTGGGCGTGTTCGCCATGACGGAGAAAGGCCTCAAGGGCGTGAGCAACCCGTCCGCGCTGTTCTTGTCGCAGCATTCGCAAAGCGTGGCCGGCTCCTGCGTCATGGCCACGCAGGAAGGCACGCGGCCCCTGCTGGTGGAGATCCAGGCGCTGGTGGATTCGGCCCACGTGCCCAATCCGCGCCGCCTGTCCGTGGGCCTGGAAAGCTCGCGGCTGGCCATGCTGCTGGCGGTCATGCATCGCCACGCGGGCGTGGTCACTTACGACCAGGACGTGTTCGTCAACGCCGTGGGCGGCGTCAAGATCACCGAGCCGGCCGCCGACCTGGCCGTGCTGCTGGCCATCTTGTCGTCCCTGAACAACCGCCCCCTGCCGCGCGGGCTGGTGGTGTTCGGCGAGATCGGCCTGGCCGGCGAGGTCCGCCCGGCCCCGCGCGGGCAGGAGCGCCTGCGCGAAGCGGCCAAGCTGGGCTTCGGCATCGCGCTCATTCCCAAGAGCAATGCGCCGCGCCAGCCCATCGAGGGACTGGAGATCTGGGCCGTGGACCGGGTCGAGGACGCGGTCGAGCGCCTGCGCAACCTGTAGCGATTTCATGACAAGTTTTCAATTGATCCTGGCCTGCCTGCTGGGAGGCGCGCTCATCGGCTTTACGGGCGGCGTGCTGGGCATAGGCGGGGGGCTGCTGGCCATTCCGCTGCTGGGCCTGATCCTGGGCATGGACCAGCAGACGGCCCAGGGCACGGCTCTCATCATGGTGGTGCCGGCCGTGCTGCTCACGGTGCGCCAGTACCATCGCCGCAACCACATCGACTTTCGCCGCGCCGCCCTGGGCGCCCTGTCCTCCATCGTCTTCACCTGGCTGGGCGCGCGCCTGGCCCTGGGCATGGATGCCGTGCTGCTGCGGCGCATCTATTCGGTGTTCGTGCTGCTCATCGCCCTGTATTATTTCCACCAGAGCCTGGGCAGGCGCGGCCCCGCCCGCAGCCGGCCCGATCCGGACTCCTTCGGCTGGGCCTGGTACGTGGGCGTGGGCATGATGGCGGGGCTGGCCGGCGGCATCTTCGGCGTGGGCGGCTCGGTGCTGGTCGTGCCGTTCCTGACCAGCCGCATGGGCTACAGCCAGACCGGCGCGCAAGGCCTGGCGCTGTCCATGATCATCCCGGGCACGCTGGTGGCCTTGCTGACCTACGCCGTGCACGGGCAGGCCAGCTGGCAGGTGGGCCTGCCCATGGCGCTGGGCAGCCTGGCCCTGGTGCCGTACGGGGTGCGCCTGGCCTATCGCCTGCCCGAACCCCGGCTGAAATTCATCTTCGCCTGCATGCTGGTGCTCATCATGGCCCTGCTGCTGGCCCGCGCTTGAGGAGCCGTTGTGAACGCCACGCCTGATTCCTTTTTTCCGCTCCCGGGCGGGGGCGCCTTGCTGGCTCCCGAGCTGGCCGGACTGCCGGACCTGCGGCCGGCTGCGCTGCAGCGCTGGTTCGAGCCTGCCGCCTATGGTTCGCAGGCCGCCAAGGTGGGGCAGGGCGGGCGGCAGGCCGCCTGGTTCGTGCAAGGCCCTTTCGGCGCGGCCGTGCTGCGCCACTACCGGCGCGGCGGCCTGGTGGCCCGCTTCAACGAGTCCTCCTACCTCTGGCAGGGGCGCGAACGCACCCGCAGCTGGCGTGAATTCCAGGTGATGTCTTATTTACACCACAAGGGGCTGGCCGTCCCGCCCGTGCTGGCCGCCGCCTGGTGGCGCCGCGGCCTGTGCTACCGGGCGGCCCTGATGACCCGCCGCCTGCCTGATGTCAGTCCCCTGTGCCGGGCTCTGGAAAGGGCCTCGCCCGAGCGGGTGGCGCACGAGATCGCCCGCATGCATCAATTCGAGGTTTGGCATGCCGACCTTAACGCCTACAATATTTTGCTGGATGCGAATGACAAGGTCTGGCTGATCGATTTCGACCGCGCCCGCCAAGGAGCCCTGAGCCGTTCCCAGGCGCTGGACAACCTGCAGCGCCTGAGGCGCTCGCTGGTCAAAGTGTGCGCGCAGCGCGGCGATGCCTGGTGGCAGGAAATGTTTTCCTCATACCGTCATCAAATGCGGTTTTAAATACGACTATTGGCCGCAAAAAAGCTTTATCATCTCGCCTTTTGGGTTTTTCGCTTTCGATAGGAAGGGGACTCGCGATGTCTTTTGGGATGAACAAACCACGGGTACTCGCCGGCCTGCTGGCCGCTGCCGCCATGCTGCCCGCCGCGCAGGCACAGGACAAGGTCGTCAATGTCTACAACTGGGCCGAATACACGGCGCCGGACACGCTGTCCGGTTTCCAGAAGGCCACGGGCATCACCGTGCGCTACGACGTGTACGACAGCAATGACACCTTGCAGGCCAAGCTGCTGACCGGCAAGTCCGGCTATGATGTGGTGGTGCCTTCCACCCACTATGCCGCCCGCCAGATCGAGGGCGGCCTGTTCCAGAAGCTGGACAAGAGCCTGATCCCCAATTGGAAGTACCTGGACCCCGACATCATGGCCCTGCTGGCCGACGTGGATCCGGGCAACGAATACCTGATCCCCTGGGGCTACGGCACCAACGGCCTGGGCTACAACGTCACCAAGGTCAAGGAGATCATGGGCGCGGACGCGGACCTGGGCAACTGGGACATGCTGTTCAAGCCGGAAAACGCCGAAAAGCTGAAGGGCTGCGGCATCTCCATCCTGGACGAGGCCGCCCAGGTGTTCCCCGCCGTGCTGCATTACCTCGGCAAGGACCCCAACAGCAGCAATGAAGCCGACTTGCGCGAGGCCCTGGACCTGCTCAAGAAGATCCGTCCCTACGTGCGCCAGTTCAGCTCCTCGGGCTACATCGACGAGCTGGCCGCCGGCGATCTTTGCATGGTCTACGGCTTCTCGGGCGACGTGATGATCTCGGCCGCCCGCGCCCGCGAGGCCAAGAAGCCCTACGCCATCGATTACTACATTCCCAAGGGCGGCGCGCCCGTGTGGTTCGACACCATGGCCATCCCCAAGAGCGCGGCCAATGTGGAGCAGGCGCACGCCTTCATCAATTACATCGAGACGCCCGAGGTGCATGCCGCCATCACCAACACCATGTTCTACCCCAACGCCAACAAGGAGGCGCGCAAGTTCGTGGTGAAGGACGTGGCCGACAACCCCATGATCTATCCCTCTCCCGAGGTCTCCAAGACCTTGTTCGTCATCAAGCCGCAGCCTCTGAAGGTGCAGCGTCTGCAGACGCGCCTGTGGGCTGAACTGAAATCGGGACGCTAGGCACCATGCAAGATATCCGTACCGGAGCGTCGCCCTGGATGGACGGCGAGGACGCGTTCGTGCGCGTGGACGAGGTCGTGAAGATTTTCGGCGACACGGTCGCGGTCAAATCGGTCAGCCTGGATGTGCGCCGCCACGAAATCTTTGCCCTGCTGGGCAGTTCGGGCTGCGGCAAGTCCACCTTGCTGCGCATGCTGGCTGGCTTCGAGGAGCCGACCTCCGGTCGGATCTATCTGGACAACGAGGACATCACGGACCTGCCTCCCTACCGCCGGCCGGTCAACATGATGTTCCAGTCCTACGCCCTGTTTCCCCACATGTCGGTCGAGGCCAACGTGGCCTTCGGCCTGAAGCAGGAGGGCGTGCCGCGCAACGAGATCGACGAGCGCGTGTTCGAAGCGCTGGACCTGGTCCAGATGGCGGGCTTCTCGCGGCGCAAGCCGCACCAGCTCTCGGGCGGGCAGCAGCAGCGCGTGGCCCTGGCGCGCAGCCTGGTCAAGCGGCCCAAGCTGCTCCTGCTGGACGAGCCCATGTCGGCGCTGGACAAGCAGATCCGCCAGAAGACCCAGATCGAGCTGGTCAAGATCCTGGAGCGCGTGGGCGTCACCTGCATCATGGTCACGCACGACCAGGAAGAGGCCATGACCATGGCCGACCGCCTGGCGGTGATGTCCGAAGGGCAGATCATCCAGCATGGCACGCCCTATGATGTCTACGCCTTCCCGAATTCGCGCTTCGTGGCCGGCTTCATCGGTTCCACCAACCTGTTCAACGGCGTCATCTCCGTGGACGAGCCCGACCACGTGCACATCGAATGCGAAGAGCTGAACCGTCCGCTGTACGTCAGCCACGGCATCAGCGAACCTCTGGGCATGGCCGTGTCCGTGTCCATCCGTCCCGAGCAGATCCAGGTCAGCCGCGAAATGCCTACGGAAGACACGAATTGGGGGCACGGCATCGTCACGCACGTGGCCTGGATGGGCAGCTACACCCGCTACCAGATCCGCCTGGATTCGGGCATGCTGATCGAGGCGCAGATGCCCAGCGGCACGCTGGCCCAGCCGGATGCGCCCGGCGTGGACGAAGAAGTCTACGTATCCTGGTCCGATGACAGCGCAACGGTGCTGAGCGCATGAAGAACCTGTCCTGGCGCAAACTGCTGCCCGCGGGGCGCACGCTGGTGGTGGCTCCCACGTTCCTGTGGTTGATCCTGGTTCTGCTGGTGCCGTTCCTGCTGGTGTTCAAGATCAGCTTCGCGGACCTGGATTTCGGGGTTCCGCCTTACACGCCGCTGGCGCAGTTCGCGGACGAAAGCATTTCCTTCGTGCTGAACCTGCGCGGCTACATCCTGCTGTTCAGCGACAATCTGTACCTGGCCACCTACCTCAGTTCCCTGAAGATGGCGGCCGTCACCACGCTGTGCTGCGTGCTGATCGGCTACCCGGTGGCCTACTACATCGCCCGTTCGTCCCCGGCGGTGCGCAACCTGCTGCTGCTGGCCGTCATCCTGCCGTTCTGGACCTCCATGCTGCTGCGCGTGTACGCCTGGGTGGGCATTCTGCGCAACGACGGCCTGCTCAACAGCGTGCTGTTGTGGCTGGGCGTGATCGACGCGCCGCTGGAGATCTACCGCACCGACCTGGCCGTCTACATCGGCCTGGTCTATGCCTACCTGCCGTTCTTCATCCTGCCGCTGTACGCCAATCTGGTGAAGCTGAACGTGCGCCTGCTGGAGGCGGCCTATGACCTGGGCGCGCGCCCCTGGTCGGCCTTTCTGCACGTCACCCTGCCGCTGTCCATGCCCGGCGTGATCGCCGGCGCCATGCTGGTGTTCATACCCTCGGTGGGCGAATACGTCATTCCGGAAATGCTGGGCGGGGCGGATACCCTGATGATGGGCCGCATCATGTGGAACGAGTTCTTCAACAACGCCGACTGGCCCATGGCCGCGGCCGTGACCTGCGTGATGGTGCTGCTGCTGATCATCCCGCTGATCCTGTTCCAGTACAGCCAGATGCGCCAGATCGAAAGCCAGCGTGGAGGCCGTTCATGACCAAACCGAATCCCTGGCTGCGCGCCCTGGTCCTGCTCCTGGGCTTTGGCTTTCTGTACGTCCCCATCCTGTTCCTGGTGGTCTTCTCCTTCAATGATTCGGCCATCATGACCTCCTGGTCGGGCTTTTCGCTGCGCTGGTACGAATCCCTGTTCCAGGACAAGGTGCTGCTCTCGGCGGCGCGCCTGTCCTTCCTGGTGGCCTTCCTGACCGCCACCACGGCGCTGGTGCTGGGCACCTGGGCCGGCTATGTGCTGACCCGCATGGGGCGGTTCAAGGGCTTCGCCCTGTACATCGGCCTGATCAGCGCCCCCCTGGTCATTCCGGAAGTCGTGCTGGGCATCTCGCTGCTGCTGATGTTCGTGGAGCTCAATTCCTTCCTGGGCTGGCCCGAGCAGAACGGCGTGTTCACCATCTGGGTCGGCCATGTGGTGCTGTGCACCGCCTATGCCACGGTCATCCTGCAGTCGCGCATGCGCGAACTGGACCGCTCGCAGGAAGAGGCCGCGCTGGACCTGGGCGCCACGCCGCTCAAGGCCTTTTTCATGATCGTGCTGCCCTCGATCACGCCGGCCCTGATGGCGGCCTGGCTGCTGGCATTCACCCTGTCGCTGGACGACGTGGTGATCGCCTCCTTCCTGTCCGGCCCCGGTTTCACGACCCTGCCCGTGGAAGTCTTCTCGCGCGTGCGCCTGGGCCTCAAGCCCGAGATCAACGCCCTGGCCACGCTGTTCATCCTGGTGGTCGGCGCCTTCGTCGTGGTCGCCAACCGCCTGCAGGTGCGCCGCGAGCGGCGCGCTTGATCGATACGGAGTATTGCCATGTTCTCGATGTACGGCCTGAAGAATTGCAGCACCTGCCAGAAGGCGCGCGCCTGGTTCGAGGCGCACGGCCTGCCGCTGGAATTCTCGGATTACCGCGACCATCCTCTGGAGCCCGCCCGCTTGCAGGCCTGGGCGCAGGAGCTGGGAGGCTGGCCCAAGCTGGTCAATCGCGCCTCCATGACCTGGCGCCAGTTGCCCGAGGAGCGCAAGGATCCGCAAAGCGACGCCCAATGGCTGGAGCTGATCGCGCAGTTCCCGGCCCTGGTGCGCCGGCCCGTGCTGCTCACACCGCAAGGGGAAGTCAGCGTGGGCTTCAACGAAGGCAAGTTCGCCGCTCGTTTTCTCTAAATGCCAATCACGGGGGCCCAGCCCCCGATTTTCTTTGATCGCCATGTACACACAGTCCGAGCTCAAGCAACAGGTGGCGCAGGCCGCCGTCGACTACATCCTGCCCCGTCTGACTCCCGAGTCCATCCTGGGCGTGGGCACCGGTTCCACCGTGGACCTGTTCATTGACGCGCTGGCCCCGCACAAGAACCGCTTCAAGGCCGCCGCCTCCAGCTCCAACCGTTCCACCGAGCGCATGCAGGGCCTGGGCATCGCCGTGCAGGACCTGAACGGCATCGAACGCATGGACTGGTACGTGGACGGCGCCGACGAGATCGACGGCGCGCTGAACATGACCAAGGGCGGGGGCGGGGCGCTCACGCGCGAGAAGATCGTGGCCTCGGTGGCGGACAAGTTCCTGTGCATCGTGGACGAATCCAAGGTGGTCGAGCGCCTGGGCGCCTTCGCCCTTCCGGTGGAGGTCATCCCCATGGCCCTGAACGCCGTGGCCCGCCAGCTGCGCGAACTGGGCGGCCAGCCCGTGGAGCGTGCCGGCTTCGTGACGGACAACGGCGGCCTGATCCTGGACGTGGCCGGGCTGTCCATCGCCGACCCGGCCGCGCTGGAGGCGCGCATCAACAACATCCCCGGCGTGGTCTGCTGCGGCCTGTTCGCGCTCAAGCCGGCCAGCGTGGCCCTGGTGGCGGGCCAGCAGGGCGTGCGCATGCTGGCGGGTCCAGGTTTCTGAACCTTAATGTCTCTGTCATAATCTGCGCTTAAGCTAAGTGCCTGATTGAGCGCTTGGCGAGAGCCACTTCGCCGTTACAGAAGGCCACTATGAACGAACATACCAACAAGCAGTTCCACTCCGACCTGGAAACCACCCGCTCGCTGTTCCTGCAGATGGGCGGCATCGTGGAATCCATGGTCAAGAGCGCCACGGAAGCCTTGCAGACCGGGGACATGTCGCTGGTCGACCTGGTCCGCGAACGCGAAAAGGAAGTCAATCGCCTGGAAGTCGAAATCGACGAGCGCATCACCAATCTGATCGCCCGCAACCAGCCTACCGCCATCGACCTGCGCCTGCTGCTGTCCATCTCCAAGATGCTGACCGACATGGAGCGCTGCGGCGACGAGGCCGAGCGCATCGCCAAGATGGCCCGCCGCCTGCACGAAAGCACGGTCGGCTACGAGCCCGTGGTCGAGCTGCGTCACATGAGCTCTTCCGTGGCCGGCATGATCCACGACGCCCTGGACGCCTTCGCCCGCCAGGATGCGCTGCACGCCGCCCAGATCGTGCGCAGCGACAAGGAAGTGGACCGCGAATGGAAGGGCTCGCTGCGTCACATCATCACCTACATGATCGAGGATCCGCGCACCATTTCGCATTCCATCGACCTGATCTTCATCGCCCGCGCGCTGGAGCGCATCGGCGACCATGCCAAGAACATGGCCGAACGGGTCATCTACATGGTGCGCGGCGATGACGTGCGCCACACCGGGGTCAAGAACGCCGAACGCACCGCGCGCGGCGAACCCCCGCCCGAGGACGAGGAATGATCCTCGCTTGAACGCCATAAAAAACACCTGCCGCGGCAGGTGTTTTTTATGAGGACGGGACGGGAGATCAGGACTTGGGCGCCACGAAACCCTGGGCTTCGACGTCGGCGTCCTCGAACAGATATTTTTCCATCTGTTCCTTCAGGTACTGGCGGGCGCGCGAATCCGCCAGGTTCAGGCGGTTCTCGTTGACCAGGCGGGTCTGCACGTCCATCCAGCTGGCCCAGGCCTGCTTGGAGATGTTGCGCCAGATCTTCACGCCCAGATCGCCGGGGTAGGGAGGGAAGTCCAGGCCTTCGGCTTCCTGCTTGAGTTTCACACACTGGACCATGCGTGCCATGTTCTTTCCTCTTTAATCTGTGAACAGGTTCTAATGCTCGGATGGGACTATTGTACCCAATGCGCGCGCCGGATCAGAGCTTCTTGATGAAGACCATGCTGTTGCGCGAACGGTTGTAGTGCGACTGCTTTTCCTTGGGCAGGTCGGACACGCCGCCCTGCACGAAGCCGCGCTTGATGAACCAATGCGAGGTGCGCGTGGTCAATACGAACAGGCGCTTGAAGCCCGCCGCACGGGCCTTGGCCTCGGTGTGGCGCAGCAGGATCTCGCCTTCGCCCGAGCCCTGCCATTCGGGATGCACGATCAGGCAGGCCATTTCGGCCATGCTGTCCTCGGGGTAGGGGATCAGCGCCACGCAGCCGTAGATGATGCCGTCGTGCTCCAGCACGGTGAAGCGTTCCACCTCGCGCTCGATGACCGAGCGGCCGCGCGGCACGAGCGTTCCGTCGATCTCCAGCGGCTCGATCAGCTGCACGATGGCGCCCACATCGTCCAGGTTGGCCGGACGCAGGTCGTCCAGGGTGTCTTCCACCACCATGGTGCCCACGCCGTCGTGGGTGAAGATCTCCAGCAGGATGCTGCCGTCCTGCTTGTAGGGCACCAGGTGGGCGCGGGCGATGCCGCGCTTGACGGCCTGGGAGGCATAGCGCAGGAAGGTGGAGCAATCCTCGTCCAGCTTGCCCGAGGCCAGCAGGGCGTCGGCATCGGCGCGCGCCAGCTCCGAGTCAATTTCCAGATTGTTGGAGTGGCCGATGTGCTCGGGCGTCAGGAAGATCAGCTTTTCGGCGCGCAGCGCGATGGCCGTGCTGGTGGCCAGGTCTTCCATGTCCAGGTTGAAGGCTTCGCCCGTTGGGGAAAAGCCCAGCGGGGAGAGTAGAATAAGCGCTCCCTGGTTGAGTATGACGCGCATGGCGTCCACGTCCAGCTTGCGCACCGATCCGGCATGCTTGTAGTCCACGCCGTCGATCACGCCCACCGGGCGGGCGGTCACGAAGTTGCCCGAAATGATGCGGATCTGCGCGTGCGACATGGGCGTGTTGGGCAGGCCCTGGCTGAAGGCGGCCTCGATGTCCAGGCGGATCTCGCCGGCGGCCTCCTTGGCGCATTCGAGCGCGGCCGCGCTGGTGGGCTCGGTGCCGCGGCCGAATTGCGTGGTCTCGCCCTTCAGGCGCAGTTGTTCATTGACCTGCGGGCGCGAGCCGTGCACCAGCACCAGCTTGATGCCCAGGGCGGACAGCAGGGACAGGTCCGGGATCAGCGTATTGAGCAATCCGTCGTTGATGAGTTCCCCCCCGAAGGCCACCACGAACGTCTTGCCCCGGAAGTCATGCACATAAGGGGCCACTTCCCTGAACCATCGCACGAATTGCGCCTGGGCTTGATCGGGTGGTTCGAGAGCGGTAAACGAGTCGGGGGTGTCTGTGTTCATTGCAGGGGATCTATGCGTCCAAATTCGAGAGCGTACTTGAAGAGATTGAACACGCTCTAAGGCTTGAAGCCAAAATTATAATGATGTCTGTACCAGAAAATACCTTTCATGCACGAGTCCGTAGAATTGACTGAAAACCCCCGCATCCTGCCGCCCATCCTTTACCCCGAAGACCTGCCCGTCAGCGGCCGCCGGGACGAGATAGCCAGGGCCATCAGGGACCACCAGGTGGTCATCGTGTGCGGCGAAACCGGGTCGGGCAAGACGACCCAGCTGCCCAAGATATGCCTTGAGATGGGCCGGGGGCTGGACGGCAGGGTCATCGGCCACACCCAGCCGCGCCGCCTGGCCGCGACCTCGGTGGCCAAGCGCATCGCCGAGGAGCTGCAGTCGGAGATCGGCGACTGGGTAGGCTACCAGATCCGCTTCAACGACAAGACCGGCCCGCGCTCGGCCATCAAGCTGATGACGGACGGGATCCTGCTGGCGGAGTCGCAGCGCGACCCCATGCTCAGCCGCTACGACACCATCATCATCGACGAGGCGCACGAACGCAGCCTGAACATCGATTTCCTGCTGGGCTTCCTGAAGCAGTTGCTGCCTCGGCGCCGCGACCTGAAGCTGATCATCACCTCCGCCACCATAGACGCGGATCGCTTTGCGCGTCATTTCGCCCACAAGGGCAAGCCGGCGCCCGTGATCGAAGTGTCGGGCCGCCTGTATCCGGTGGAGATCCTGTACCGTCCCATCATGGACGAGTCCCAGGGGGACGCGGAGGAGCGCCGCTCGGCCTCGGAAGAGGAGCGTGACCTGATGAACGGCATCGTGGACGCGGTGCAGGAATGCGCCCGCCACGGCAGCGGCGACGTGCTGGTGTTCCTGCCCGGCGAGCGCGAGATCCGCGAGGCCACCGAGGCCCTGGAGAAGGACAAGCCCGCCAATACCGTCATCCTGCCCTTGTTCGCGCGCCTGTCGCAGGCCGAGCAGGAACAGATCTTCCGCCCCAAGGGCAATGCGCGCCGCGTGGTGCTGGCCACCAACGTGGCCGAGACCTCGCTGACCGTGCCCGGCATACGCTACGTGGTGGACAGCGGGCTGGCGCGCATCAAGCGCTACTCCTGGCGCAACAAGGTCGAGCAGCTGCGCATCGAGGCCGTCAGCCAGGCTTCGGCCAACCAGCGCGCCGGCCGCTGCGGCCGTATCGGCCCCGGCGTGTGCATACGCCTGTACGACGAGCAGGACTTCAAGAGCCGTCCGCCCTTCACCGATCCGGAGATCCTGCGTTCCTCGCTGGCCTCGGTGATCCTGCGCATGAAGGCCCTGCGGCTGGACGACGTGGAAACCTTCCCCTTCGTGGAGCCGCCCACGGGCCGGGCCATCGCCGACGGCTACCAGATCCTGCAGGAGCTGGGCGCGCTGGACGAGCAGCAGCGTCTGACCCCGGTGGGCCGTTCCCTGGCCAAGCTGCCGGTGGACCCGCGCGTGGCGCGCATGGTGCTGGCCGGGCACGAGCAGCACTGCCTGACGGAAATGCTGGTCATTGCCGCCGCCATGTCGGTGCAGGATCCGCGCGATCGCCCCATGCACGAGCGCGAGGCCGCCAACCAGGCGCACGCCCGCTTCAATGACGACAAGTCCGAGTTCCTGTCCTATGTGAAACTGTGGAACTGGCTGGAGGAGCAATCCGCCGAGCAGGGCTCGCAGCGCAAGTTCATGAACAGCCTGAAGCAGGCCATGCTCTCGCCCGTACGCGTGCGGGAATGGCGCGACGTTCACACCCAGTTGCGCAGCCTGGTGCACGAGCAGCGCTGGGCGGCCAATCCCTCGCCGGCCACCTACGAGCAGGTGCATCTGGCCTTGCTCACCGGCCTGATCGGCAATATCGGCCACAAAAGCGAAGAAACCGGCCTGTACCAAGGCACGCGCGAATTGCGTTTCGTCATCCACCCGGGCTCCAAGCTGGTCAAGAAGGCGGGCCGCTGGATCCTGGCCGGCGAACTGGTGGAGACCACGCGCCTGTTCGCGCGCTGCGTGGCCCGCATCGAGCCGCAATGGGTGGAGAAGGTGGGGGCGCACCTGCTGCGCAAGACCTGGTCCGATCCGCGCTGGGAGAAGAAGGCCGGTCAGGTGGTGGCCAACGAGCGCGCCACCCTGTATGGCCTGATGATCTACAGCGGACGGCGCGTGCATTTCGGCAAGATCGATCCCGCGCAGGCGCGCGAGATCTTCCTGCGCCAGGCCCTGGTGCCCGGCGAGATCGACTCCAGCCTGCCGTTCCTGCGCCACAATCGCCAGCAGATTTCGGCGGTGGAGCGCCTGGAGCACCAGTCGCGCCGGCCGGACATCCTGATCGACGAAGAATTGATCTACGCCTTTTACGACCAGCGCATCCCGCAGGACGTCTACCAGACCGCGACGCTGGAGAAATGGTACAAGGGGCTGTCCAAGGAACAGGCCAAGGGTCTGGAATTGAGCCGGGACGAGCTGATGCGGCATGACGCCGCCGGCATCACCACCGACGTCTTTCCGCGTTCGGTGCAGTGGCAGGGCGTCAAGATGGCGCTGGATTATCACTTCGAACCCGGTTCGGTGCGCGACGGGGTGACGCTCAGCGTGCCCTTGTTCGCCCTGAACCAGATCGATCCGGCGCGCTGCGAATGGCTGGTGCCGGGCATGCTCAAGGAAAAGGTGCTGGCGCTGCTCAAGTCCCTGCCGCAGCGCACCCGCCGCCATTGCGTGCCTTTGCCGGACTATGCCGACGCTTTCCACAAGCGCTGGTTCGACCGCGCGGCCGACCCGGGCATGAGCCTGCTGGACGCCATCGCCCAGGACATGTGGGAGCAGGTCAAGCAGCGGCCGCAGCGCAGCGATTTCAAGCTGGAGACCCTGCCCGCCCACCTGTTCATGAACTTTCGCGTCATCGACGAACATGGCCGGATGCTCTCGGGCGGGCGCAACCTGGACCAGCTCAAGGCCGAGCACGGCCGCCAGGCCCAGGCTTCCTTCCAGCAGATAGCCGCGGCCGACGAGCAGGTCGCGCAGGTGCTGGACCACGAGCAGTTGACCAGCTGGTCCTTCGGCGAACTGCCCGAGCTGATGGAGATCAGGCGCAAGGGCCGCAGCTTCATCGGCTACCCGGCGCTGATCGATCAGAAGACGCATTGCGACCTGGACGTGTTCGACGATCCGGCCGAGGCGCGCCGCCAGCATCGCAAGGGCCTGCGCCGCCTGTTCCGGCTGGCCCTGCGCGAGCAGGTGCGTTTCCTGGAAAAGAACATCGCGGATCTGACGCGCATCAGCATGCTGTACATGACCCTGGGCACGCAAGAACAGTTGCGCGACCAGATCATCGATGTGGCCCTGGAGCAATCGTGCATGATGGAGCCCTGGCCGCATGACCAGGCGAGCTTCGAGGCGCGCGCCCAGGAAGGCCGCAGTCGCCTGGGGCTGGTGGCCCAGGAGGTGGCCCGGCTGGCGGGGCAGATCCTGGTCGAATGGAGCGCGGCGCAGAAGAAGCTGGCCCAGGTCAAGGCGCACCCCGAGGCCTTGAAGGACATGCAGCAGCAATTGGCGGCGCTGATGCCGGCCCGCTTCCTGGAAGCCAGCGAATACAAGCAGCTGGCCCATTTCCCGCGTTATCTGAAGGCGGTGCAGACGCGCGTGGACAAGCTGCGCGCCGACCCGGCCCGCGATCAGCGGCTGATGCAGGACATGGCTCCGCTGCTGGTCAAGTACCAGCGCGCCGTGGCCGCCCTGAAAGGGGCCGAGGACAGCGGCCTGCGCGACTTGCGCTGGATGCTGGAGGAACTGCGCGTGTCCCTGTTCGCACAGGAGCTGCGCACGCCCATGCCGGTCTCGGTCAAGCGCCTGGAGAAAGCCTGGGCGGCCTTGCAGCGCTGATGCGCGCGTCCTTCTCCCGTCCGCTGCTCCGGCCGTCCGTCCCGGCCGCGCCGGAGCAACCATTTTCAATCGGGTTCAGTACAATTCCGACATGAGCGAAACACACACCTCCTTTGTCCATCTGCGATCCCACTCCGAGTTCTCGGTGGTGGACGGCATCGCCCGCATACCCGACATGATCAAGAAGGCGCTGGCCTACGGGCAGCCGGCGCTCGCCCTGACGGACCTGTGCAATCTGTTCGGCCAGATCAAGTTCTACAAGGCCGCGCGCAAGGCCGGCATCAAGGCCATCATGGGTTGCGACATCTGGCTGCAGAACGAGGAGGATCGAGAAAAGCCTTCGCGCCTGCTTCTGCTGGTGCAGAACGAGGCCGGCTACCTGGACTTGTGCGACATCCTGACGCGCGCCTGGCTGGGCAACCAGTACAAGGGCAGGGCGGAAGTGCGGCGCGCCTGGCTGGAAGGGCGCAGCGGCCTGATCGCCTTGTCGGGGGCGCGCATGGGCGACGTGGGCCAGGCCCTGGAGTCCGGCAACATGGAGCTGGCGCGCCAGTGCGCGCGCCATTGGGCGGGGCTGTTTCCCGACGCCTTCTTCATCGAGCTGCAGCGCTGCGGCGCCGACGGCGACGAATTGTATGTGCAGGCAGCGATGCGGCTGGCCGCCGAGCTGGACCTGCCCGTGGTCGCCACGCATCCCATCCAGTTCATCGAGGCCGACGATTTCCGCGCCCACGAGGTGCGCGTCTGCATCGCCGAGGGTGAGCAGCTGGCCAATCCCAAGCGCGTCAAGCGCTTCACGCCCGAGCAGTATTTCCTGGATTCGGAGGAGATGGCGCGCCGTTTCGCCGACGTGCCCTCGGCCCTGGAGAACACGCTGGAGATCGCCAAGCGCTGCAACCTGGAGCTGGAGCTGGGCAAGCCCTACCTGCCCGATTTCCCCACGCCCGACGGCATGACGCTGGACGACTACCTGGTGCATCAGGCCGAAGAAGGCCTGAAAAAGCGCATGGAGCAGCTCTACCCGGACGAGGCCGAACGCCAGGCGCAGTACCCGACCTACGCGGAGCGCCTGCGCTGGGAATGCAACACCATCATTTCCATGGGCTTTCCAGGCTACTTCCTGATCGTGGCCGACTTCATCAACTGGGGCAAGCACAACGGCGTGCCGGTCGGTCCCGGCCGGGGTTCGGGGGCGGGCTCGCTGGTCGCCTACAGCCTGGGCATCACCGACCTGGATCCGCTGCGCTACGACTTGCTGTTCGAGCGTTTCCTGAATCCCGAGCGGGTCTCCATGCCCGACTTCGACGTGGATTTCTGCCAGGACAACCGCGAACGCGTCATCGATTACGTGAAGGAAAAATACGGCCGCCAGGCCGTCAGCCAGATCGCCACCTTCGGCACGCTGGGCGCCAAGGCGGTGGTGCGCGATGTGGGCCGGGTGCTGGAGCTGCCCTACAGCATGTGCGACGGCCTGTCCAAGCTGATCCCCTTCAACCCGGCCGATCCCTGGACCCTGGAGCGCGCCCTGGCGGACGAACCCGCCTTTCGCGAACGCTATGAGAATGACGAAGAGGTCAAGGCCCTGATCGATCTTGCCCGGCCCCTGGAGGGCCTGACGCGCAGCGTGGGCATGCACGCCGGCGGCGTGCTGATCGCGCCGGGCAAGCTGATCGACTTCTGCCCGCTGTATTGCCAGCCCGGCCCGGACGCCAATGCCGTGTCCCAATACGACAAGGATGACGTGGAAGCCGCCGGCCTGGTCAAGTTCGACTTCCTGGGCCTGCGCAACCTGACCATCCTGGACTGGGCGGTGCGCTACGTGCGGCAGTTCAATCCATCCAAGCGCGACTTCGACATCATGGCGCTGCCGCTGGACGACGACGCCTCCTACAAGCTGCTGTGCGAGGGCAACACCACCGCCGTGTTCCAGCTGGAATCGCGCGGGATGAAGGAGCTGTTGCGCAGCCTGCGGCCGTCCACCTTCGAAGACATCATCGCCATGCTGGCCCTGTATCGTCCGGGGCCGCTGGAATCGGGCATGGTGGTGGACTTCGTGAATCGCAAGCACGGCCGCGCCGAAGTGGACTACTTCCACCCGGACCTGGAAAGCACCCTGCGCAGCACTTACGGGGTGATCGTCTACCAGGAACAGGTGATGCTGATCTCGCAGATCATCGGCGGCTATTCGCTGGGCGGCGCCGACTTGCTGCGGCGCGCCATGGGCAAGAAAAAGCCCGAGGAAATGGCCAAGCACCGCGTGCTGTTCGAGGAAGGCGCCGTCAAGAAGGGGCATGATCCCGAGCTGGCGGTCAAGCTGTTCGACCTGATGGAGAAATTCGCGGGCTACGGCTTCAACAAGAGTCACTCCGCCGCCTACGCCCTGATCGCCTATCAGACGGCCTGGCTCAAGGCCCATCACCCGGCCGAGTTCCTGGCCGCCACCTTGTTGTCGGACATGGACGACACCGACAAGGTGCAGATCTTCTGGAAGGATGCGCTGGCCAATGGCGTGCAGGTCCTGCCGCCCGACATCAATGCGTCCAACTACCGTTTCGAGCCCGTGGAGGACAGCTACACGGCGCAGGGGCTGCCGCCGCGCACCATGCGCTACGGCCTGGGCGCCGTCAAAGGCACGGGTCAGGCCGCGGTGGAGGCCATCGTCCAGGCGCGCGCCCAGGAAGGGCCGTTCAGGAGCCTGTTCGACTTCTGCCGCCGGGTGGACCGCCACCAGGTCAACAAGCGCACCATCGAAGCCCTGGTGAGGGCCGGCGCCTTCGACTGCATCGACGACAACCGCGCCGCGCTGCTGGCCACCATAGGCGCAGCGGTGGAGGCGGCCGAGCAGGCCGAGCGCAGCGCCAACCAGTCCTCCCTGTTCGCCGACGATTCGGACGACATCGTGGAAGGCGAAGTCGCCAAGGTCGCGCCCTGGAGCCTGCAGGAAAGGCTGCGTCAGGAAAAGACGGCGCTGGGCTTCTATTTCAGCGGGCACCTGTTCGACGCCTGGCGCGACGAGGTCCGCCGCTTCGCGCCCACGCCGCTGGCGCGCCTGGAAGCCTCCCGCAATCCGCAATGGTTCGCCGGCGTGCTGTCGGCCGTGCGCGTGCGCATGACGCGCCGCGGCAAGATGCTGTATGCCATGCTGGACGATGGCTCCGCCCAGATCGAAGTGGCCATCTTCAACGAACTGTTCGAGGAGCACCGCCAGCGCCTGAAGGAAGACCAGCTCGTCATCATCCAGGGCAAGGTCAGCAATGACGACTACACCGGCGGCCTGCGCGTGACGGCCGACGCCATCTTCGATCTGCAGCTGGCCCGCGAAACCCGCGCCAGCTGCCTGAGCATCGTCCTGGGAGAGCAGGCCGACGCCGCCCGTCTGCAGAACCTGCTGGCGCCGCATCGCGCCCCGGAAGGGGGAGGGGTGGCTGTGGAAGTGCAACTGCATCGACCCGATTATGAATGCGTCATCCAGCTGGGCCGGGACTGGCGGGTGCGCCTGGCCGACTCCATGCTGGAGCAGCTGGAGCAATGGGACGCCACGCGGGAAGTGGAGATCAGCTACCGATGAGGCCGCTGCGCATCCTGCACTCGGAGGCCGCCACGAGCTTCGGCGGCCAGGAGAACTACATCCTGCGCGTGATGCGCATCCTGCGTGAACGCGGCCATCATGTGGAGGCCGCCTGCCAGCCTCATGCGCAATTGGCGGCGCGCCTGCGCGACGAAGGCTTCGTCGTCCACACCCTGTACATGGACGGCCCCCGCAACTACCTGCGCGGCGTGCGCCAGTTGCGTCGCGTGCTGCGCCAGGGCGGCTTCGACGTGGTCAACAGCCACAGCCGCCGCGACGCCCTGCTGGCCGGCATGGCCGGGCGGCTGGCGGGCACGCCGCTGATCGTGCGTACGCGCCACCTGGCCAAGAAGGTTGGATCGCTGCTGTCCTACACCATCGTGCCCAAGCGCGTCATCACGCCCAGCGAGTACGTGCGCGAGCATCTGATCCAGCGCGGCGTCAAGCCGGAATCGGTGCAGGTCGTGTATCCCTGCGTGGATCCGGCCCTGCTGGATTCCGCCCCTGCACTGGACCTGCGGGCCGAGCTCGGCCTGCCGCCGCACGCGCTGCTGGTGGGCTGCGTGGCCGTGCTGCGGCGCGAAAAAGGGCACCGCGAACTGATTGCGGCCATGCAGCCCCTGTTCGCCGCGCACCCCGATCTGCATCTGGTCCTGGCGGGCGGAGGCTCGCCAGGTTTCGAGGAACTGCAGGCTCTGGTGGCCGGGCAGGGCCTGCAGGAGCGCGTGCATCTGCTGGGCGCCCGCTCGGACGTGCCGTCCCTGCTGCCAAACCTGGACATCTTCGCCCTTGCCACCCACATGGAAGCGTCGGGCACGGCCTTCGTCGAGGCCGGCAGCGCCGGCTTGCCCGTGGTCGGCACCCGGGTGGGCGGCGTGCCGGAAATGATGCTGGAAGGGCGCAGCGGCCTGTTGGCGCCCCTGCACGACATAGAGGCGCTGCGCGCCGCCCTGCATGAGCTGATCCGGGATCCGGAGCGCCGCCGCGCCATGGGCGCGGCGGGGCGGGAGTTCTGCCGCAGCGATGATCGATTCACTCCCAAGGCGATGGGCGACCGGCTTGAAGGCGCTTACTACCGCTGGCTGAAGGAACTGCAAAAATGAGAATGGCCACCACCGTGCCGGTGATGATGTATCACCACGTCACCCCCCAGGGCGGCATGATCAATGCATCCCCCGAGCATTTCGAGCAGCATCTGCAATGGCTCAAGCGCCACGGCTGGACCAGCCTGACCACCGAGCAGTTCGTCGGTCACCTGCAGGGGCAGGGCGTGCCGCGCAAGTCGGTGCTGATCACCTTCGACGATGGCTATCTGGACAATTGGGTCCATGCCTACCCCCTGCTCAAGAAATATGGTTTCAATGCCGTCATCTTCCTGGTGACCTCCTGGGTCAAGGACGGCCCGGTGCGTCCGCACGCTGGCCAGGGCGATGTCCCCGAATGCCCCGATCACCGGGAATGCGAAGCGCGCATCGCGGCCGGACGCAGCGACGAAGTCATCCTGCGCTGGAGCGAAATCCGCGCCATGCAGGAAGAGGGCGTGTTCGAGTTCCACAGCCATACCCATACGCATACGCGCTGGGATCTGGGCGAGCAGCGCGAGCACAAGAACGAGAAGATGCGCTGGGAGCTGGAGCAGTCGCGCCAGACTCTGCGCGCCAAGCTGGGTTCCGTCTCGGACCAGTTCTGCTGGCCGCAGGGCTATTTCGACCCGGACTATGTGCGGATCGCCCAGCAGGCGGGCTTTCGCTACCTGTACACCACGCGCGCCTTCGGTTCGAACCAGCCGGGCACGGACCCGCTGCACATCTACCGTTTCGCCGTGCGCGACACCACCGGCGCGTCCGTGGGGCGCCGCCTCAACGTGGCCGTGCATCCGCTCATCGGTCCTATCTTCAACAGGTGGAAGGCATGGCGACGCCGGCAGCGCCAGAAATGAACGGGACGGCCCAGCCGCTGCCGCGGCTTTCCGTCATCCTGATCACCAAGAACGAGGAGGCGCATATCCGCGCCTGCCTGGAGTCGGTGTCTTTTGCCGACGAGATCATCGTGGTGGATTCGGGAAGCACGGACCGCACCTGCGAGATCGCCCGCGCCATGGGCGCCCAGGTCACCGTGACGCCGGACTGGCCGGGATTCGGCCCGCAGAAGAACCGGGCGCTGGATCTGGCCACGGGCGAATGGGTGCTGTCCATCGACGCGGACGAGCGCGTCACGCCCGAGCTGGCCCGCCTGATCCAGCAGGAGCTGGCCCGACCCCGGGCCGCGGCCTATCGCATCGCGCGCCTGTCCGAATTCGCCGGCCGCTGGATACGCCACAGCGGCTGGTGGCCCGACCGGGTGCTGCGCCTGTTCCGGCGCGGCACGGCGCGCTTCAAGGACGTCAAGGTCCATGAAAGCGTGCAGACCGACCAGCCTACGGCGATCCTGGACGGGCATTTCCTGCATTACCCCTATGCCAGCCTCGAAGTGTTCATCGACAAGATCAATACGTATTCGACCGAGGCGGCGCGCCAGATGCAGGCGCGCGGCAAGACCACCAGCCTGCCCGGCATCGCCGGCCATGCGGTCTGGACGTTCCTGCGGCATTACGTCGTGCGGCGCGGCTTCCTGGACGGCCCGCAGGGCTTCATCCTGGCCTGCATGGCTGCTTCCGGCAGTCTCTTTCGTTACAGCAAGCTCTGGTACTACACGCGCCGGAAGCAGACCTAGGGCCTGTTCACGCATGGCCTTTGCAGGACGGGAGGAGCCATGAAAAGAGCGCGGACCGGCTCATGGCTGCTTATAATGCCGCTATGATTCCGATTCTCATGTACCACCAGATCGGGTTGCCGGCGCCCAAGGGCTCGCCCTATCGCGGCCTGACCGTGCACCCCACCGACTTCCGTCGCCAGATGACCTGGCTGAAGCGGCTGGGCTACCGCGGCCTGTCCATGGCCCAGCTCATGCCCTACCTGCGCGGCGAGAAGCAGGGCAAGGTGGTGGGCATCAGTTTCGATGACGGCTATCGCAACGTATTCCAGAACGCCATGCCGGTGCTGGACGAGCTGGGTTTCACCGCCACCAACTATATCGTGGCCCGCCACCTGGACGGCTCCAATTTCTGGGATCAGCCCAAGGGCGTGCCGCACTCCGGCCTGATGTCGCTGCCCGAGTTGCGCGCCTGGGTGGCCGCCGGTCACGAAGCCGGGTCGCATACGCTGGACCACGTCCATCTGACCGAGGTGTCTTCCGAGATCGCCCAGTACCAGATCGTTCAATCCCGGGTCGAGCTGCAGGACCTGTTGCAGGTGGAGGTCAACGCCTTCTGCTATCCCTATGGCGACCAGACCCGGGCGATCCGCGATCTGGTGCGCCAGGCGGGCTACCATAACGCCACCACGACCAATCGCGGGCTGGCGCGCGCCGACGACGATCTGTTCGACCTGCCCCGCGTCACCGTGGCGCGGTCCACGAATATTCTCCGTTTTCTGCAAAAGTGCATCACGCGCCTTGAAGACCGGCGCCGCACCTCGTCCCCATGAGCGACACTCAGTCTTCCGCGGATCAGAGTCCGGCGCGCCTGCGCATCGCCTTCGTGGTGGATCGTTTCGGCAACCGCTTCGGCGGCGCCGAAGCCTATGGCGTGGAACTGATGCGCGAACTGGCGCGCCATCACGACATCACGGTATTCGCGCGCGACTATGACAGCCGCTGCGATCTGAAACTGCCCTACGTGCCCATCCGGCACTGGTCGCGCTGGCCGGGCTGGATACGCAGCTGGCTGTTCGCCCGCAAGGCCGCCCAGGCCACCGCCCGGGGCTTCGACATCGTGCATTCGCACATGAACGGCTGGTGCGGCGACGTGGAAGTGGTGCACGTCACGCCGGTACGCTACAACTGGCGCGTGCGGGCGCTGCCCTGGTTCAAGAAGCTGGGCTCCTGCTTCAGCCCCAGGGTCGGCATGTACCTGCATCTGGAGGGCCGCAGGCTGCGCCCCGGCCCGCATGCCGTCGTGGCCGTCTCCGGCCTGATCGCCGAACAATTGCAGCAGGCCTACGGCAGCGTGCACCCCTATCCGGTCATCGCGCCGGGCGTACTGCTGCCCGAACCCGACGCCGGCGGCCAGGATCGCGCGCAGACCCGCGCCAGGCTGGGACTGGACGACGAGCACATCGTCTGCCTGCTGGTGGCGCGCAATCCCTTGCGCAAGGGCCTGGTCACCGTGCTGAAGGCCTTGGCGCAACTGCCGTCCCGCTACCGGCTGCTGGTCGTGGGCGGCAAGCCGGGCCTGCGTGACGCCATGCGCCAGCAACTGACCGGCTTGGGCCTGGAGGAGCGCGTCGTCCTGCTGGGCGAGACCTCCAATGTGGAGCCTTATTACCGGGCAGCCGACATTTATGTGCATCCCACTCTGAACGACAGCTTCGGCATGGCGCCGCTGGAGGCCATGTCCTACGGCTTGCCGGTGGTGCTCAGCCCCAGCCCCTGGTGCGGTTTTGCCCAGTATGTGCGCGCCGGGCATCATGCGCTGCTCCTGACCCATCCTGAAAACGCCCAGGAACTCGCACAAGCGGTGCGGCAACTGGGCGAGGACTCGGCCGCCGCCCGGCAACTGGTGGAGAATTCGCGCGAACTGCTCTCCGAGTTCAGCTGGCCCTCCGTGGCCGCCCGCTATCAGGCCTTGTACGACGAGGTTCTGCAACGCCGCTGAACGGCAGAAGTGTTGTATTTAAGTTGCGTTCAGCCGGTTTTCACTCTGTTCAGTTGTTGTTCAGCAAGCTTGCTAACAGATAAACTCCGACACGTACGGGCATCCGTTCGGGGTGCGTATTGAGCAAGCTGTCCAGGCAGGCTGTTGGCGGAGCGATTTGTGAAAGTTCTCATTACCGATATTCATCATGGCAATGGCGGCGGTCATGTGACCTATGTCCTGAGCCTGTTGCGGGAGATGGCGGACCGCTGCGAATTCACGCTGGCCGCACCGCCGACCGGGCGCCTGTTCCGGGAGGCTTCGCGCCTGCCCAATGTGCGTGTGCTGCCCGGCCTGTACACCTCGCGCGTGTTTTCCGCCGTGCCCGAGATCTTGCGCCTGCGCCGCTTCCTGAAGGCCGAACGATTCGACATCGCCCATTGCAACGGCGGGGCGGATCATCGCCATCTCATGGCCGCCAGCCTGGGCCTGCGCGAAGCGCCGGCCATTGTCTGGACCAAGCACAATACCAACGAGGTCGACAGTTTCGGCCACCGCCTGCGCGCCCGTTTCGGGACTGACTTGTGCATTGCTGTCAGTGATTACGTCTCTGCGCAGCTCGCAGACTCATTCTATCGAAGTTGTGCTGTGGAGCGTATCTATCATGGCCTGGACTTGAACCACTATCGGCAGGCGTCGATCGCAGAGAAACGAAAGGCGCGTGTCCAGTGTTTTGGCTCGGAATTGGATGATTGCATCGTTTTCGGCTCTGTGGGGGGGACAGATATTGAAAAAGGTTGGATGCTGTTGGTGCAGGCGGTATCCCGCCTGAAACCGGAGCTGAAGCACCGTATTCGTATAGTGGTAGCTGGAGATCCCCCTCGCCCAGAAATCGAAGAGCGGGTGGCCCAGTTAGGCTGTGCTGACGTGGTGGTTTTTCCGGGGCTTGTTAAAGACGTTCGCACTGTGTTGACAGCGTGCGACGTCGGCTTTGTGCTTTCTTACAAGGAATCAGCGTCGTACGCCTGTTATGAATCATTGGCGCTCGGATTGCCTGTGCTGGTGTCAAACGCAGGCGGACTCCCTGAGAGTATTGAGCACATGCGGGAAGGCTGGATGGTCCCCGTAGGAGATATCGATGCCGTTGAGCAACAGGTAAAGGCAATTCTAACTAATAAATTCTGCCTTAAAACATTCGGTGCTCGAGCCAGGGTCAGAGCTGAACAGCGGTTTGATGTGCGCCGTTTTGCTTTGGACACCTTGAACGCCTACGTCAAGGCGCGGGCGATTTGATCTCGGACGTCGTCCTGAGCTGATTGCCTGAACCAGTCAAACAAAATCACAGCGGCGACATAATTCTGTGTATTCCACGCCCGGCCGCACAATCTCGAAAACGGTCCGGTGGTGTTAGCCCCGTTCGATGACGGCTCCGAGAGAAGCGTAGAACGAGAGTCGAGAAACACCTAGATAGTCGGCCCATTCACCCCAACCGCGACTTTCGTCGATCAAGGTCTCACCGACATCGAAAAATACGGCTTTTATTCTCATCGGTCCCTGCCCATTCGGCAAGCTCATGGCCCTGCCTGGGTTTGTTTCTCCAGCAGCCCCAGCCAGTGCAGCGCCTGTTCGCGGCTGTCGCCGCACATATCGCCGCTGGGCCGCAGGGAGCCGCAGACTGCCGGCCGCTCGGGGCGGCCGAACACTTTGCAGCGGTTGTCTTCGTCAAGCTGGGCACAGCGGACTCCCGCCGGCTTTCCCGAAGGCATTCCAGGTATAGGGCTGGAAATCGACGGGGCGATGCAGCAGGCGCCGCAGCCTTCGCGGCAGATCATGTCCAGCCCCGCGACCAGTACACCAGGATGCCCACGTATTCCTTGATGATGGAGCGGCTGGACTGCAGCGCCAGCAGGCTGGGCTTCCAGCGCGAGAAGCCGGGCACGTCCGGCAGGGTGATCTGGGGCGCCGCGCCGGCCGGGATCACGTCCACTCCTTGCTTGCGGAAAATGGCCATGGCGCGCGGCATGTGCAGGGCGGAGGTGACCAGCAGCACGTGCTTGAAGCCTTTTTCATTCAGCAGCCGAGCGGTGTATTCGCCATTCTGCTGCGTGGTCAGGCTGTTGTTTTCCATCAGGGCGGCCGAGGCCGGCACGTCCAGCGTGCCCAGCGTATGGGCCATCATTTTCGCTTCGCTGACGCCGCCGTCCAGGGCGGCGCCCGACAGCACGATATAGGGCGCGCGCTCGGCCTTGTACAGGTCGGCGGCGCGCTCCACGCGGGCCGAGGTCTTGCGCGCCGTCTGGGGCAGGAACCAGTTGCTGCGGTTCTGGGCCGTATAGCCGCCCAGGACCACGATGGCGTCGGCCTGCGGGACCTGCGCCGCCGCCTGGTAGGGATACATGTTTTCCAGATAGCCGCCCACCCACAGGCTGGTGGCGGGCAGGGACCAGGCGCCCGCCCAGAGCAGCCCGCTGAGCGCCAGGGCGGCGGCCGTCTTGCGGTGGCGAGTGGCGAACAGGATCACCGCCAGCAGGAGCAGGGCGGCAAACAGATTCAGGGGAATGACCAGGCTGGTCAATATGCTGGACAGGTTCATGCGGGCTCCGGTACAGGCTGGAGAGCGGACAGGACGTCCTGCAGTTCGGGCCACTGGCCGTCGCGTCCCAGGCACAGGGCGCGGGGCGACCAGGGGCCGGTGTCTTCAGGATCGGTGACGCCGCACAAGGTCAGTTGCCGCGCCTGGACTGCGGCGGCCACATGGGATACGCCCGAATCGTTGCAGATCACCCATTGGGCCTGCTGGCATAGCCGGGCGAAGGCGCCAAGAGGCAGGGACGGCAGGCAGCGCGCTGTGGGGGCGTTCGCCAGGGCGGCTTCGTGCTCATTGGGCGGCGGGCACATGACCACGGTCCTGCCCAGGGCCTGCAGGCGACGGGTCAGGGCGTCGAAGTGCGGCCAGACCTTGACGCGGCCCTTGTGCAGGCCGGTGGCGGTCGGGGCGATAAGGATATAGTCGCCCGGGCGCAAGGCCGCCTGGCGCAGGCTGCTGTCGCCCTCCTGGCGCTGCAGGGGCGTGAGCTTCAAGCCCAGGGCGGCGGGTGCGGCCGCGGGCACCGGATCCAGCCGCCAGCGCAGCAGCGCCTGGCGCACGATGTGGAACCAGGACTCGACCGCATGCATCTGCGCCTTGGGCTTGGCCAAAGGCCAGCGCAGCAGCAGGCTGCGGCCGTCATCCCGATAGCCGCAGGCCGGCAGGCCCGCCAGCTTGAACGTCAGGGCGCTGGTCAGGGAGTCGGGCAGCAGTATCCCGGCGGCGCGGCGGTGGCCGGCCTGCCGGCGGTAGCGGCGCACGGCCCAGCCGTCGCGGCGCCAATTCCCGCTCATGGGGATGAAGCCGTGCAGGGGATAGGCGGACAGCAGCTCCCTGGCCCAGGGGCGGGCGCAGACAACGACCGGCCGGCCGGTGTCCAGCAGGGCCTGCAGGCAGGGCAGGCTCATGCAGACATCACCCAGCCAGTTGGGAAGTCGCAGGTAGAGGGCAGATGGTTGAGGCATGAACAGGACTGCTCGGGAACACGATCTTGAGCGGGAACGCTCAGCGTCTGGCAATGAACGTTAAAATGAACACAATCACATAGTATATAGGTGTCCTCGTTGTCCAACGCCATAGAAACAAAAATCCGGCCCGCGGGCCACGATCCGGTCAAGTCGGAATTGTGGAAGCGCATCTACAGCCGCCTGCTGCCCTATTGGAAGGCGGTGGTGGTGGCGCTGGTCCTGGTCGCCATTTCCTCGGCGACCCAGCCCGTGCTGGCGGTGATCATGAAGCCGCTGCTCGACGACGGCTTCACGGGGGCCAAGCCATACTATGTCTGGTCCATTCCCCTGGCGGTCATAGGCTTGATGTTCGTGCGCGGGATCACCACCTATGCCAGCACGTACCTGTTCGCGTGGGTGGCCAACAAGATGCTGCTGACCTTGCGCGGGGATATGTTCACCCGGTTGCTCAGCCTGCCCGACGAGGAATTCAAGCGCGGGGACACGGGGCGCCTGCTCAACCGCTTCACTATCGACGCCGGCACCATGACGGGCGTAGCCACCGAAGTGGTGACCGTCATCGTGCGCGAAGTGCTGACCGTGGTGGCGCTGCTGGGGGTGCTGCTGTACATGTCCTGGCAACTGACGGTGATCGTGTTCCTGGTCATGCCCGCCTCGGTATTCGTCGCCAAGCTGGTCTCGCGGCGCCTGCGGCGCATCAACCGGGATACCGTCAACATGAACGCCGAGCTGACCCGCGTGGTGGGCGAAGCCATCGACGCCCAGCGCGTCATCAAGCTGTTCGACGGCTACGAACGAGAGAACGCCCGTTTCTCCTATGTGAACGGGCGGCTGCGCCGCTTCGCCATGCGCGCCGCCTCGGCGGATGCGGCCCTCTCGCCCATCACCCAGTTCTTCGTGGCCATCGCGGTGGCGGGCGTCATCTTCGTGGCTCTTTACCAGGCCAATTCGGGCGTGCTGACGGTCGGCAGCTTTGCCGCCTTCATGGCCGCGCTGGGACAGATCTTCGATCCCATCAAACGCCTGACCAACATCACCGGCACCATGCAGCGCATGCTGGTGGCGGCCGAAAGCGTCTTCAAGCTGGTGGACCAGGATGCAGAACGCGATACAGGCGAGCGGGAGTTTCCCGCCGAAGTGCGCGGCCATATCGAGTTCGAGGGCGTGCATCACCGCTTCCCCGATGCGCATCGAGATACGGTCTCCAATGTCAGTTTCTCCGTGCAGCCGGGGCAGACAGTTGCGCTGGTGGGGCGCTCGGGCAGCGGCAAGACGACGCTGGCCAATATGCTGCCGCGCTTCATCGAGCCCACAGGCGGGCAGGTGCGCGTGGACGGCATTGCGCTCCCGGAGCTGAAGCTGCGCAGCCTGCGCAGCCATATATCCCTGGTCAGCCAGGACGTGGTGCTGTTCGAGGGCACCATAGGCCAGAACGTGGCCTATGGCGCCGGGCAGGACGTTTCGGACGAGCGCATCTGGGAGGCGCTGGAAGCCGCCAATCTGCGTGACTTCGTCGCCGGCCTTCCCCAGGGCCTGGACACGCCGGTAGGAGAGAACGCCAACGCCTTGTCCGGCGGGCAGCGCCAGCGCCTGGCCATCGCGCGCGCCCTGATCAAGAATGCGCCCATCCTGGTGCTGGACGAGGCCACTTCCGCGCTGGACAACGAGTCGGAGCGCCAGGTCCAGGCCTCGCTGGAGACCTTGATGAAGGGCCGCAGCACCCTGGTCATCGCCCATCGCCTCTCCACGGTGCAGAAGGCCGATCAGATCCTGGTGCTGGACGAAGGTCGCATCATCGAGCAGGGCCGTCACGACGAGCTTCTGGCTCGCGATGGCGTCTACGCCAGTCTGTACCGCATGCAGTTTCAGTTCAACGAATGAGCGGCCCGGCGCCGCAAACCAAGGAACATCATGAAGAAAGGCATCATCATCCTGGCCGGACTGGCCGGACTGGCCGCGTTGGCCGGGTGTGCGGCCCAGAACGGGCAATTGCGCGAAGACGATCTACGCCGCTCGGTCTACCTGCAAAGCGAGCGCCGCATCAATACGGATTTCGTGGGTATTCAGCGGGCGCTCTTCAAGCATCAGGCCGAGTGCGGCAAGGCGGCCGTTTTCAAGATGGACGAGCGCCAGGCGAGCTATGGCACCTTGCGCTATCCCTTGGAAGAGGGGGCGGGATGGGAAAAAACCATTCTGGTGGACCTGACCTTGATGCAGAAGGGCTGGGTGGACGCCAAGGTCTACAGCTACCAGGCCGGCGTGCAGCAGCAGATCAAGGAAATCTTCACCTCCATCCGGGCCCCCGGCATCTGCAATCCGGACGAGGCGCCCAAGGAAGTGCAGCCCGAGGATGACTTCAAGCCGGTGGCTCAGTAAGGCCGAAGCGGGAGTTTTCTTCTCCCATGATCCATTCGCGCACCGCTTCCATTATTTGTGCCGCCCGCGCAGGGCGGAGCGGTGCGCATTGAGCGCCCGCCCTTCGGCGCGCATCACAGCAGAATGATGTCGTATTGTTCCTGGGAATAGTGCGCGTCCACTTCCAGGGATATCGGCTTGCCGATGAAGTCGCCCGCCACCGCCAGATGCTGGCTTTCTTCTTCCAGGAACAGGTCCACCACTTCCTGGGCGGCCAGAATGCGGAACTCCTTGGGATTGAACTGCTTGGCTTCGCGCAGCACTTCACGCAGGATTTCATAGCAGACCGTGCGCGCGGTGCGGATGGAGCCGCGCGACTGGCAGGTCGGGCAGGGCTCGCACAACTGGTGCGCCAGCGAATCGCGGGTGCGCTTGCGGGTCATTTCCACCAGGCCCAATTGGCTGAATCCATTGATGGTGACCCGGGTACGGTCCTTGCTCAAGGCTTTCTGCAGTTCTTCGAGCACTGATTCGCGGTGGGCGGGATCATCCATGTCGATGAAGTCCAGGATGATGATGCCTCCCAGATTGCGCAGGCGCAGTTGGCGGGCCAGCGCCACGGCCGCTTCCAGATTGGTCTTGAAAATCGTGTCGTCGAAGTTGCGGCCGCCGACGAAGCCGCCGGTATTGACGTCCACCGTGGTCAGCGCCTCGGTCTGGTCGATGATCAGGTAGCCTCCGGATTTCAGGTCCACGCGCCGCGACAGGGCCCGCTTGATTTCCTCGTCCACGTTGGCGGTATCGAACAGGGGGCGGCTGCCTTTGTGATGATGGATGCGCTCCAGCACGGACGGCGTATAGATCTGCGCCCATTCCTTCATTTCCTGCACGACGGTGCGTGAATCCACGATGATGGAATGCGTGTTGGGCGTGACCATGTCGCGCAGCACCCGCTGCGCCAGGTTCAGGTCGGTGTACAGCACGGAAGGCGCGCCTTGCTGGCGTATGCGTTCCTGAATGCGCGTCCACAAGGTGCGCAGGTAGAGCTGGTCCGCTGCGATTTCCTCGTCCGTGGCGCATTCCGCCTGGGTGCGCACGATGAAGCCGCCTTTCTCGTCCTTGTCCATCAGGCGGGTGACGCGTTCGCGCAGTTCGATGCGATCGGCATCGGAGCCGATGCGCTGGGACACGCCTATATGTGGATCGAAGGGCAGGTACACCAGCATGCGCCCGGCGATGCTGATCTGGGTGGAGACGCGCGCGCCCTTGGTGCCCAGCGGGTCCTTGATGACTTGCACCAGCAGGGTCTGGCCTTCGAACAGCAGTTTTTCGATGGGCGTGGGCGCATTGCCATGGTTGCGCTCCACGCGGTTCTGGCGCAGGTCGGCCACGTGGATGAAGGCGGCGCGCTCCAGCCCGATATCGATGAAGGCGCTTTGCATGCCGGGCAACACGCGCGCGACCTTGCCCAGATAAACGTTCCCGACATACCCGCGCTGGATGCTGCGCTCGATGTGTATTTCCTGGACGGCGCCCTGTTCGACCAGGGCGACACGGGTTTCAAAAGGGGTAACGTTGATCAGGATGTCTTCATGCATGGTGGTTTCGCTGTGAGTATCTTTCTTGGAGTAGTGTAGGGCCAAGTCAGGCAGGCTGCCATGCCTTTATAGAGAGAGGGCAGCTATATATAGAGATGGATTATCGAAGAGCCAGCCTGCCGGGGAGAGGTCCGAGCGCAAGAGCACGAAATCCAGGGCATGGCGACCCTGTCCCCCTATATAAGATATGGCCTATCCAGGCCGTCCCGGACATGCTTCCTCTGCAGAAAGCGCGGAGCGGGCGGTCGACAGCATGGCAAGCACGTAGCGCGGCAAAAATATTACATTTGGTAATGTACGGGATTAATCCGATATGCATCAATGACTTAGGGTTAATGCTTAGTGCAAGCTGCTGTCCTGCGCAGGATAATGAACTCCAAAAAGCTTGCGTTGTCGAAAAACGCCGTGCTATAGTTTCTTTCTTGCTGCAGCGAACGGGGGTTTCCCTAAGCGAAGCGGCAAGCGGTTCAGTCTGTTTTCACCGCCTTGGCCCAGAGGCCCGCACCGAAAGCGTTCGAGCTGAAGCAGAAAAGAAAACTTGCACGGATTTAAATTCTTGTGTTATAGTTTGAAGTTCTGCAAACGAGACGGCAATGTTAAGTGCTCAGGATTGAGGATTTACCATTGCGGCTTGTGAAGCGGTTCAGGCAGTAGCGGGGCGGTTCGCTCCGGTCGGGCAGGAAGCGGTTTGAAGGAAATGGACTTCAAACGAACTTCAAAAAAATGCTTGACACGCTGCACGAAGCACTTCATAATCTCGTTTCTCTGCTGCTCCAACAGCAACGCTGATTCAGCGACGCCAAGGCAGCCGGGACGACAGGCAACTGTCACTGCTCTTTAACAATTAACAGCCGATAAGTGTGGGCGCTTGGCATGAGCGGGCCGAATCCCTTAATGGGAATCGCCACAAGTTTGTATCAAGTGCTCACAGACGAAAAATGAAGATTTACCTTGTGTAAACTCTGAATTTTTCTTTGAGACACAATCGGTCTCGTCGCAAGACGGGACAACCACAGAGATTAAACTGAAGAGTTTGATCCTGGCTCAGATTGAACGCTAGCGGGATGCTTTACACATGCAAGTCGAACGGCAGCGCGAGAGAGCTTGCTCTCTTGGCGGCGAGTGGCGGACGGGTGAGTAATGTATCGGAACGTGCCCAGTAGCGGGGGATAACTACTCGAAAGAGTAGCTAATACCGCATACGCCCTACGGGGGAAAGGGGGGGATCGCAAGACCTCTCACTATTGGAGCGGCCGATATCGGATTAGCTAGTTGGTGGGGTAAAGGCCTACCAAGGCGACGATCCGTAGCTGGTTTGAGAGGACGACCAGCCACACTGGGACTGAGACACGGCCCAGACTCCTACGGGAGGCAGCAGTGGGGAATTTTGGACAATGGGGGAAACCCTGATCCAGCCATCCCGCGTGTATGATGAAGGCCTTCGGGTTGTAAAGTACTTTTGGCAGAGAAGAAAAGGCGCCCTCTAATACAGGGCGCTGCTGACGGTATCTGCAGAATAAGCACCGGCTAACTACGTGCCAGCAGCCGCGGTAATACGTAGGGTGCAAGCGTTAATCGGAATTACTGGGCGTAAAGCGTGTGTAGGCGGTTCGGAAAGAAAGATGTGAAATCCCAGGGCTCAACCTTGGAACTGCATTTTTAACTGCCGAGCTAGAGTATGTCAGAGGGGGGTAGAATTCCACGTGTAGCAGTGAAATGCGTAGAGATGTGGAGGAATACCGATGGCGAAGGCAGCCCCCTGGGATAATACTGACGCTCAGACACGAAAGCGTGGGGAGCAAACAGGATTAGATACCCTGGTAGTCCACGCCCTAAACGATGTCAACTAGCTGTTGGGGCCGTTAGGCTTCAGTAGCGCAGCTAACGCGTGAAGTTGACCGCCTGGGGAGTACGGTCGCAAGATTAAAACTCAAAGGAATTGACGGGGACCCGCACAAGCGGTGGATGATGTGGATTAATTCGATGCAACGCGAAAAACCTTACCTACCCTTGACATGTCTGGAAAGCCGAAGAGATTTGGCCGTGCTCGCAAGAGAACCGGAACACAGGTGCTGCATGGCTGTCGTCAGCTCGTGTCGTGAGATGTTGGGTTAAGTCCCGCAACGAGCGCAACCCTTGTCATTAGTTGCTACGCAAGAGCACTCTAATGAGACTGCCGGTGACAAACCGGAGGAAGGTGGGGATGACGTCAAGTCCTCATGGCCCTTATGGGTAGGGCTTCACACGTCATACAATGGTCGGGACAGAGGGTCGCCAACCCGCGAGGGGGAGCTAATCTCAGAAACCCGATCGTAGTCCGGATCGCAGTCTGCAACTCGACTGCGTGAAGTCGGAATCGCTAGTAATCGCGGATCAGAATGTCGCGGTGAATACGTTCCCGGGTCTTGTACACACCGCCCGTCACACCATGGGAGTGGGTTTCACCAGAAGTAGGTAGCCTAACCGCAAGGAGGGCGCTTACCACGGTGGGATTCATGACTGGGGTGAAGTCGTAACAAGGTAGCCGTATCGGAAGGTGCGGCTGGATCACCTCCTTTCAGAGCGAAGGGCTCGCAAAGCGAAAGCGTCCACACTTATTGGCTGTTAGTTAGGTCATGACCATAGGGTATCGCCCACTGGTGACAGATGGGTCAGTAGCTCAGTCGGTTAGAGCACCGTCTTGATAAGGCGGGGGTCGTTGGTTCGATTCCAACTTGACCCACCACGATTACCTCGGGGGATTAGCTCAGCTGGGAGAGCACCTGCTTTGCAAGCAGGGGGTCGTCGGTTCGATCCCGTCATCCTCCACCACCGCCTGCTGCAGGCGGTGCGGCGACACAGTACTGGACGTCATGACATGAGCGGGGCAGGCCCGGATGTACTCCGGGCGCAGCGCGAGATTCAACGAAGAGCGTTCTTTTGCAAGAGCGCTGCTCGTTGGGTTAGCCAACCCACGATCTGCTCTTTAACAATCTGGAAGAAGCACAACGAAGGTGTGTTGTCTGATACGCATCGACTCTTTGGAGGCGGTGTAGACAATGCACGGGTTGTGATTGCAACACGAACAATTTATGTTCAACAAGTTCTCAAAAATATAGACGTTGTCCCTTCCTCGGATGGGATGACAGCTAAGGATTGATGAACGGCAACAACGTATACTCATCGGTTCTATAGCCGTAAGCGTTATAGGATCAAGCGAATAAGTGCATATGATGGATGCCTTGGCGATCACAGGCGATGAAGGACGCGGTAGCCTGCGAAAAGCTACGGGGAGCTGGCAAACAAGCTTTGAGCCGTAGATGTCCGAATGGGGAAACCCACCGCAGCAATGCGGTATCCCACACTGAATACATAGGTGTGTGGAGGCGAACCGAGTGAACTGAACCATCTCAGTAACTCGAGGAAAAGAAATCAACCGAGATTCCGGAAGTAGTGGCGAGCGAAACCGGAGCAGCCTGGACGTTTTAGCGTCTTGGATAGTCGAATGGAATGGAAAGTCCAGCCGTAGCAGGTGATAGCCCTGTAGACGAAATCCAGGACGTGGAACTCAGCGTCGAACAAGTAGGGCGGGACACGTGAAATCCTGTCTGAATATGGGGGGACCATCCTCCAAGGCTAAATACTCGTGATCGACCGATAGTGAACCAGTACCGTGAGGGAAAGGCGAAAAGAACCCCGGAAGGGGAGTGAAATAGATCCTGAAATCATATGCATACAAACAGTAGGAGCCCTTTCGGGGGTGACTGCGTACCTTTTGTATAATGGGTCAGCGACTTACATTCAGTGGCAAGCTTAACCGAATAGGGGAGGCGTAGCGAAAGCGAGTCCGAATAGGGCGATTCAGTCGCTGGGTGTAGACCCGAAACCAGGCGATCTATCCATGGCCAGGTTGAAGGCACGGTAACACGTGCTGGAGGACCGAACCCACTAATGTTGAAAAATTAGGGGATGAGCTGTGGATCGGAGTGAAAGGCTAAACAAGCCTGGAGATAGCTGGTTCTCTCCGAAAACTATTTAGGTAGTGCCTCACGTATTACTGTCGGGGGTAGAGCACTGTTATGGCTAGGGGGTCACAGCGACTTACCAAACCATGGCAAACTCCGAATACCGACAAGTACAGCGTGGGAGACAGAGCACCGGGTGCTAACGTCCGGACTCAAGAGGGAAACAACCCAGACCGCCAGCTAAGGTCCCTAACTATGGCTAAGTGGGAAACGAAGTGGGAAGGCATAGACAGTCAGGAGGTTGGCTTAGAAGCAGCCATCCTTTAAAGAAAGCGTAATAGCTCACTGATCGAGTCGTCCTGCGCGGAAGATGTAACGGGGCTAAGCCATAGACCGAAGCTGCGGATGTGTACTATGTACACATGGTAGGAGAGCGTTCCGTAAGCCTGTGAAGGTGTCCTGTGAGGGATGCTGGAGGTATCGGAAGTGAGAATGCTGACATGAGTAGCGATAAAGGGGGTGAAAAGCCCCCTCGCCGTAAGTCCAAGGTTTCCTGCGCAACGTTCATCGGCGCAGGGTGAGTCGGCCCCTAAGGCGAGGCAGAGATGCGTAGCTGATGGGAAGCGGGTTAATATTCCCGCACCGTCGTAGAGTGCGATGGGGGGACGGATTGCAGAAGGTCATCGGGGTGTTGGATGTCCCCGTTGGCGCATCGTAGAAGGCACTTAGGCAAATCCGGGTGCGTAATTCAAGGGTGTGACTGAATAGAGCTTCGGCTCTAAACTGACTGGAAGCAGTTCCAAGAAAAGCCTCTAAGCTTCAGCTCTACGAGACCGTACCGCAAACCGACACAGGTGGACGGGATGAATATTCCAAGGCGCTTGAGAGAACTCAGGAGAAGGAACTCGGCAAATTGATACCGTAACTTCGGGAGAAGGTATGCCTCTGTAGTGTGAAGTGCCTGCGCACGGAGCATGACGAGGCCGCAGTGAATCGGTGGCTGCGACTGTTTACTAAAAACACAGCACTCTGCAAACACGAAAGTGGACGTATAGGGTGTGACGCCTGCCCGGTGCCGGAAGGTTAAGTGATGGGGTGCAAGCTCTTGATCGAAGCCCCGGTAAACGGCGGCCGTAACTATAACGGTCCTAAGGTAGCGAAATTCCTTGTCGGGTAAGTTCCGACCTGCACGAATGGCGTAACGATGGCCACACTGTCTCCTCCTGAGACTCAGCGAAGTTGACATGGTTGTGATGATGCAATCTCCCCGCGGCTAGACGGAAAGACCCCATGAACCTTTACTGTAGCTTTGCATTGGACTGTGAACCGGCCTGTGTAGGATAGGTGGGAGACGTTGAAGCGTGGTCGCCAGATCGCGTGGAGTCATCCTTGAAATACCACCCTGGTCTGTTTGCGGTTCTAACCTAGGTCCCTTATCGGGATCGGGGACCGTGCATGGTGGGCAGTTTGACTGGGGCGGTCTCCTCCCAAAGTGTAACGGAGGAGTTCGAAGGTACGCTAGGAACGGTCGGAAATCGTTCTGATAGTGCAATGGCATAAGCGTGCTTGACTGTGAGACTGACAAGTCGAACAGGTACGAAAGTAGGACATAGTGATCCGGTGGTTCTGTATGGAAGGGCCATCGCTCAACGGATAAAAGGTACTCTGGGGATAACAGGCTGATACCGCCCAAGAGTTCATATCGACGGCGGTGTTTGGCACCTCGATGTCGGCTCATCTCATCCTGGGGCTGTAGCCGGTCCCAAGGGTATGGCTGTTCGCCATTTAAAGAGGTACGTGAGCTGGGTTTAAAACGTCGTGAGACAGTTTGGTCCCTATCTGCCGTGGGCGTTGGATACTTGACGGAGCCTGCTCCTAGTACGAGAGGACCGGAGTGGACGTACCACTGGTGTATCGGTTGTCATGCCAATGGCATTGCCGAGTAGCTACGTACGGAAGAGATAACCGCTGAAGGCATCTAAGCGGGAAACTCGTCTGAAGATTAGGTATCCCGGGGGCTTGACCCCCCTGTAGGGTCGTCCGAGACCAGGACGTTGATAGGCTGGGTGTGGAAGTGCAGTAATGCATGTAGCTAACCAGTACTAATTGCCCGTGTGGCTTGATCCTATAACCCTTGTGGTTGTAGCGAGTCCAAGTTGTTGACCACAGAACGTAAATATTGAATGTGCAGCGCAGCCCGCGCTCCAACCCTTCGAGACACGTGTTCGCGATCCGTACTGATCCCGAACGCGGTGCTTCTTCCATATTGGCCAGGCCGCCTCGCAAGGCGACCCGGCAACCAGTTACGCTTGACGACCATAGCAAGGTGGTCCCACGCCTTCCCATCCCGAACAGGACTGTGAAACGCCTTCGCGCCGATGATAGTGGACGGACGTCTGTGAAAGTAGGTCATCGTCAAGCTCTTATCCGCCAAAACCCCCGCAAGCTACCCTTGCGGGGGTTTTGCTTTTTACGCGCGCCCTAAAACAGCGCCCTCGCCTTCGAGGCCCGGCGCGCGTCGGGGCCGGGCGCCAGAGCCGCGGCCCGCGGCATCCCAAACGCCTCGCCCGCAAGAGGCGCGGCCCGCTCGGATGCCCTGGCGCTCTCCGCCTATCCCATGTTCCGCCACGCCCACCCCTCGCTGGGGCGGGTTGCTGCGCTTGCCCTTGGTTTCCCTGTGCGGCACTGCCGTCACCTGCTGAACTCCAAGCAGTCTCCTGAAACCACCCATCAAGAATCGTGCGCTCGCACGAACGCATGTGTTTGCGCTTCTCAATTGCCAGCGTTCACGCGTAGAATAGTCTAAAAATAGTTTAGAACTAAAGGAGTTGTCGATGGTGGCGGATGTTGTCGCGGATGCAGTGGTGATAGGGGCGGGGCACAATGGCCTGGCGGCCGCCGTGGAGCTGGCCAGCCGGGGCTGGAAAGTAGTGGTGGCGGAAGCCAAGGATACGGCGGGCGGCGCGGTCAGTACCCGGGAGCTGACTTTGCCCGGCTTTCGCCATGATGTCTGCGCCATGAATCTGTCCTCCTTCGCCGGATCGGCCTTTCATGCGCGCCACAAGGATGCGCTGGCGCGTCACGGCCTGGCCTTTGCACCGGCCCAGCATTGCTTTGCCAGCGTGTTCCGTGATCAGAGCTACCTGGGCGTCAGTGCGGATCTTGAGACGACCCTGCAGCGCATCCGCGCCGTCTCCGAGAAGGACGCGCTGGCCTGGCAGGCGATGCTGGATGATTTTCAGCGCAAGGCGCCCCATCTGTTTGGCGTGCTGGGCAGTCCCATGCCCTCCTGGGGGCTGGCCAAGAGCGCGTGGCGCAGTTGGCGGGAGCTGGGCAAGGAGGGCGTTGCAGAGCTGCTGCAATTGCTTCTGGCCACGCCGCGAGACTTTCTGGACCGGCATTTCGAGAGCGAATCCCTGAAGGCCATGATGGCTGCCTGGGGCCTGCATGTGGACTTCACGCCGGACACGGCGGGCGGGGCCTTGTTCCCCTACCTGGAGTCCATGGCCAACCAGGCCTTCGGCATGGTCATCGGCAAGGGCGGGGCAGACGTCATCATCCATGCCATGACCGGCCTGCTGCGCGAGTTAGGCGGTGAACTGCTGCTGAACGCAGCGGCGCAACGAATAGAACAGGAGAACGGTCGGGCCAGCGTCGTGGTCCTGGCGGACGGACGGACGCTGCGCGCGCGCAAGGCCGTCATCGCCAACCTGAACCCCCAACTGGTGTTCGGCCGCCTGGTCGACGCCCAGTCCGTGCCGGCCAAGTATCAGCAGAAAGTGGACGAGTTCCGTCCCGGCCTGGGCACCATGATGATCCATCTGGCTCTGGACAGCTTGCCGGACTGGAAGGCGGGGCCGGAACTGCAGGGCTTTTCCTACGTGCACCTGGCGCCGGACCTGGCCATGATGAGCCGGGTCTATGCCGAAGCGGCCGCGGGCCTGCTCCCGGCCGAGCCGGTGCTGGTGGTGGGGCAGCCCACGGCCGTGGATCGGGGGCGCGCGCCGCAAGGGCGGCATGTGCTGTGGGTCCAGGTGCGGGTCTTGCCGGCGCAGGTGCGCGGCGACGCCCTGGGACGCATCCCCGCGGCGGACTGGGCACAGGTCAAGCAGGACTATGCGCAGCGCGTGCTGGACGTTCTGGAGGGCTACGCGCCAGGATTGCGCGCCAAGATATTGGCCAGCCATGTGATGTCGCCGCAGGACCTGGAGCAGTTCAACCCCTGCCTGATCGGCGGCGACAATCTGTCGGGCAGTCACCACCTGGACCAGAATTTCTTCTTCCGGCCGGTGACGGGCTATTCGCGCTACAACACGCCGATCAAGGGTTTGTATCTGTGCGGCGCCTCCACCTGGCCCGGCGCCGGCACAGGAGCGGGTTCTGGCTTCATGCTGGCGACCCTGCTCGCGGGCTGACCATTCACAAGGCCGGGTATTGGCCACACAAGGAGACAAGAGCATGAGCGAGATGACATTGCTGTCCTATGGCGCCAGCCATGAACAGCAAGTGGAATGGTTCGAGTCTGCGTCCGCAGGTCGCGTTCGGGGATTGGCCATGCTGGTGCACGGCGGATTCTGGCGCGGGCGGTTCAACGCAGGCATGATGCACCCCATGGTCCAGGATCTGCTGGCCGACGGCTGGGCGGTCGCCAACATCGAGTACCGCCGCGGCGGCTGCGGCGGGCAATGGCCTGTCATCCTGGAGGATGTGCAACTGGCCATGCGCCAGTGCCGCTCTCGCTGGGAAGGCCGGGATGGCCCGTGCATCGGCATCGGGCACTCGGTGGGCGGCGAACTCGTGTTGCTGGCGGAAAAAGAACAGGATGCCGTGGTGGCCCTGTCGCCGGTGACCGATGTGCCGCGCACACAGCGCGAGGGGCTGGGAGAGGACGCCGCCGTGGAGTTTTTTGGAGCCACGGCCGAGCAGGCCCCGGATGTGTACCGGCAGGCTTCGCCATTGGCGCTCTTGCCCTTGCATTGGCCTGTCTTGCTGGTGCATGGCGATCAGGACGAACGCGTGCCCGTGGAGCACTCCAGGGACTACGTGCGCCAGGCAGGCGGCGTGCATCTGGACTATCGGGAATGGCCGGGCCTGAATCACATGGACATGATTGACCCGGCCGCCGAGCACTGGGCGGACGTCAAGCGCTGGATGCAGGAGCAGGCCGCGCACAGGTCCTGATACGGCAGTCCTGTCCGGCTTGCAGCGCACAGCCCTGCCGGCCGGTCCCGGCGTGGGGCATGGGCCGCGATCTACAGGCCGTTCAGGCGCTGGCGCGCGTGCTCCAGCCGCTCCTGTCGGGCCTCCAGCTCCCGCAGCTGCTTGCGTATGCCGTCGATATGCTCGCGCGCGGCCCGGCGCGCCTGGTCGGGCTGGCCCTGGGTGACGGCGGCGCACAGGCGCGCATGCTGACGGTCCAATTGGCGTTTGGACGATTGATTGGGATACAGGTGCTGCACGGAGACGCGCACCGTGGACAGCATCAGTTCGTTGAACAGGCTGATCATGTGGACCAGCACGGGGTTGTGGGACGCTTCGCAGATGGCCAGGTGAAAGGCGTGGTCTGCGCGGGCGATGTCCTCGGGCGCGCAGTCTTGGGCGTGCAGGTCTTCCAGTTCCTGGAAGCGGCGCCGTATCAGGATGTGGTCGGCCTCGGTGCCTCGGGAGGCGGCCAGTCGGGCCGCCTCGCTTTCCAGCAGCTCGCGCACTTCCAGCAAATCGTACAAGGTGCGTTCCTGCTGCTGCAGCAGATGCTCCAGCGGATTGCTGGCGGCTGACTGGACCAGATTGGCCACGAAGGAGCCCTTGCCGTGGCGTGTCTCGATCAGGCCCCGGGCCCGCAGCAATTGCAGCCCTTCGCGCAAGGCCGAGCGCGATACCGCCAGGCGCTGCGTCAGCAGGCGTTCGGAGGGCAGGGCCTGGCCGGGCTTGAGCACGCTGTCCATGATCAGGGTTTCGATGCGCCGCGCAACCAGTTCAGCGGTGGGCGCGGGCCGGCTGGCAGAGGTGGAATCCATCGTGGTCAGACCAGTTTGAGGCCATGGGCGGGAGTGCCTTGTTTGCCTTTCAATGGATTGATTTTAAGACCAAAATTTTCAGTACGAAAATAACTTAGGGTAAAAACTGGTCTGACCTCTTGTCCGGGCACTGGACAAGCACGGTGTCATGACAGACCATGCGGCTCAGGAGACTTTAGCTACAGGAGGCGCCATGAGCTTGCGCTACGACGAACGACTGGACGGCGTGCTGCCCCGCATCGACAGGATGCGGCTGCTGAGCCGCCTGCGCGACGACATTCCGGACCTGGATGTGCTGCATACCGACGAACAGTTGCGGCCCTACGAGTGCGACGGCCTGAGCGCCTACCGCACCCGCCCTTTGCTGGTGGTGCTGCCGCGCGACGCCAGGCAGGTGCAGGCGGTGATGCGCCTGGCTCACGAGATGGGCGTGCCGGTGGTGGCACGCGGCGCGGGCACCGGCCTGTCCGGCGGCGCGCTGCCCCTGGAGCAGGGTATCTTGCTGGTGATGGCGCGCCTGAACCGCATCCTGCACCTGGATCCGGAAGCCGGCATCGCCCGCGTGCAGCCGGGCGTGCGCAATATCGCCATTTCCCAGGCCGCCCAGCCCTACGGCCTGTACTATGCGCCCGATCCTTCGTCCCAGATCGCCTGTTCCATCGGCGGCAATGTGGCCGAGAATGCGGGCGGCGTGCATTGCCTGAAGTACGGCCTGACCGTGCACAACATCCTGCGCCTGGAAGTCATCACCGTGACGGGCGAGCGCCTGGTGCTGGGCTCGGAGGCGCTGGACAGCCCTGGCTTTGACTTGATGGCCCTGTTCACCGGCTCGGAAGGCATGCTGGGTGTCGTCACCGAGATCACGGTGCGGCTGCTGGCGCGCCCTCCCTGTACGGTGGTGCTGCTGGCCAGTTTCGACGAGGTCGAGAAAGCGGCCGACGCCGTGGCGCGCATCATCGCGCAGGGCATCGTGCCCGCCGGCCTGGAGATGATGGACCAGATGTCCATCCGGGCGGCCGAGGATTTCATCAAGGCGGGCTATCCGGTGGACGCCCAGGCCATTCTGCTGTGCGAGATCGACGGCGCGCTGGCCGACGTGCAGGACGATGTGCAGCGCGTCGAGCAGGTGCTGTTCGATTCGGGCGCGCAGGAAGTGCGCGTGGCCCGCGATGAGCTGGAGCGCCAGCGTTTCTGGGCCGGGCGCAAGAATGCCTTCCCGGCGGTGGGCCGCATCTCGCCCGATTATTACTGCATGGACGGCACCATTCCACGGCGACAGCTGGCCCACGTCCTGAAGCGCACGGCCGAGCTGTCCGAGGAGTACGGCCTGCGCGTGGCCAATGTGTTTCACGCCGGCGACGGCAATATGCACCCGCTGATCCTGTTCGACGCCAATGCGTCGGGCGAGCTGGAGCGCGCCGAGGCGCTCGGCGGCAAGATCCTGGAACTGTGCGTGGCGGTGGGCGGCACCATCACCGGCGAGCACGGCGTGGGCCGCGAGAAGATCAACCAGATGTGCGTGCAGTTCAACGAAGACGAGCTGCGTTTCTTCCATGCCGTCAAGGCGGCCTTCGATCCGCAGACCCTGCTCAACCCCGGCAAGAACATTCCCACCTTGAACCGCTGCGCCGAATTCGGCGCCATGCACATTCATCATGGGCATCTGCCTTTTCCTGAATTGGAGCGTTTCTGATGAGTTCGATGGAACAGACGAGCCAGGACCGGAGCGCCGAGTTGCTGGAACAGGTGCGCAGCGCCCTGGCGAGCAAGACGCCCTTGCGCATCCGCGGCGGCGACAGCAAAGGCTTCCTGGGGCGCGCCGTGCAAGGGCAGGACTTGAGCTTGGCGGGGCACGAAGGCGTGGTCGATTACGACCCGGCCGAGCTGGTGGTGACGGTGCGCGCCGGCACCTCTTTGGCCAGGCTCGATGCCGTCCTGCGGGAGCAGGGCCAATGGCTGCCTTTCGAGCCGCCCGAATTTGACGGACGGGCCACGGTCGGGGGCGCCATGGCTTGCGGCCTGTCCGGTCCGCGCCGGCCCTGGTCCGGTTCCTTGCGGGATTATGTGCTGGGCTGCCGGCTGATCAGCGGCCTGGGTACGCATCTGCGTTTTGGCGGCCAGGTCATGAAGAACGTGGCCGGCTACGATGTGTCCCGCCTGATGGTGGGCGCGCAAGGCTGCCTGGGCGTGATCACGGAAGTTTCCTTCAAAGTGCTGCCCCGCCCGCGCAGCACGCACAGCCTGGTCCTGGACGCGGCGCATGAGGATCTGGCCGGCCTGTTGCGACAGTGGCGCGACCAGAGCCGCCCCATCAGCGCCATGTCCTGGCAGGACGGGCGCCTGCATGTGCGCCTGGAGGGCGGGGAAAGCTCGGTGCGCCTGGCGCGCGAGGAACTGGGCGGTGAACCATTGGATGCGTCCTACTGGGACGAGCTGCGCGAGCAGCGCCTGTCTTTCTTCCAGGGGCCGGGCAGCCTCTGGCGCATCGCCTTGCCGGTGGACGCGCCTGCCCAGCGCTGGCCGGGCGCCATGCTGGCGGATTGGGGCGGCGCGCAGCTTTGGCTGAAATCCGACGCCACGCCTGAACGTATCCATGAGCAGGCGCGCGAATTGAAAGGACATGCCCGCTGCTGGAGCGGGCCGCGCGCCGGACAGGACGAGCTGCCGGAATCCTTGCTGGCCTGGCACCGCCGCTTGAAGGATCAGCTCGATCCTTCCCATATCTTCAATCCCGGCCGGCTGTTCGCCGCGTCCGGGTCGGAGGCTACATGCAAACACATCTGACCGACTGGGCTCGGCAACTGCCTCGTGCGGAAGAAGCGCAAGCCATTCTGCGCTCCTGCGTGCACTGCGGTTTCTGCAACGCCACCTGTCCCACCTACCTGGACCAGGGCAACGAGCTGGACGGCCCGCGCGGGCGCATCTATCTGATCAAGATGTTCCTGGAAGGGGAGGCCACTTCCGAGCTGACCCAGCATCATCTGGACCGTTGCCTGAGCTGCCGCAATTGCGAGACGACCTGTCCTTCGGGCGTGAAGTACCACGCCTTGCTGGATATCGGGCGCTCCGCGCTGGAGCCGCGCGTGCAGCGGCCCCTGAAGGCGCGCGCCGTGCGCGTGGCGCTGGCCCGGATCCTGCCGGAGCCGGGGCGCGTGCAGGCGCTGCTGGGCGCGGCCCGGGCCGCGCGCCCCTTCCTGCCCGATTCCCTGAAGGAGAAAATCCCGCAAAAGGATGCCGGCAGCACGGCCCGGCCGGCCCCGCGCCATGAGTGGCGCGTGCTGATGCTGGAAGGCTGCGTGCAGCCGGCCATGGCGCCGTCCATCAACGCCGCCACGGCCCGCGTGCTGGACAGGCTGGGCATCAGCGTCACGCCGATTGCGCAGGCGGGGTGCTGCGGAGCCTCGTCCTATCACCTGGGCGCGCAGGAGCAGGGCCTGGAGCAGGCGAGGCGCAATATCGATGCCTGGTGGCCGCAGATCGAGCAGGGGGCGCTGGCCATCGTGCAGACGGCCAGCGGTTGCGGCGCCTTCGTCAAGGAATACGCAGACCTGTTCAAGGACGATCCGGTCTATGCCGAGAAGGCGCGGCGCGTCAGCGAGCTGGCCCGCGATCTGGTCGAGGTGCTGGAGGAGCTGCCCCTGGAGACGTGCCTGGACGCGCGGGAGCGTCCCCGCCTGGCTTTCCATTGCCCGTGCACCTTGCAGCACGCCCAGAAGCTGGGCGGGCGGGTGGAGGCGGTGCTGACGCGCCTGGGCTTCGAGCTGGGCGCCGTGCCGGACGGCCATCTGTGCTGCGGTTCGGCGGGAACCTATTCCCTGACCGAGCCCGACATTGCCCGGCGCCTGCGCGACCGCAAGCTCGACGCGCTGGAGAGCAGCCAGCCCGATGTGATCGCCACCGCCAATATGGCCTGCGGCAATCATTTGAACAGTGCGGGACGCACCCGGGTCAGGCATTGGATCGAACTGGTGGATGAGCACCTGGCGGCGCCCGCCTAGGCCTGTGCCTCGGGCTCCGGCGCTTGATGCCTTGCGTGCAGTTCAGGATAGAAGCGTTGCGCCACATCATGATGGGAACGGATGCGGCTCTTCAAGGCGTTGGTGCCTATATGTCTGAACAAGGGGTTCTGTGGATCGCTTTCGGGGCCGCGGGCCTGATTGGCCAAGCAGGGCGGCAGGTTCAGCAAGGGGACGTGCTGCGCATGCAGGCTGGGCGAGAAGAAATAGGCGATGGAGTAGCGGCTCAGGCCGGTCGTAGGAGAGAGCACGCGATGCACATTGGCGCGCAAGTAGCCGTTGGTGGCCAGTTCCAGCATCTCGCCGATGTTCACTACAAAAGCGTTCTTGCGGGGCGGCACGTCCAGCCAACCCTGGGCCGTCTGGACTTGAAGCCCTCCGACCTGGTCTTGCAGCAACAAGGTCAGCAGGCCGCCGTCCTTGTGCGGTCCTACGCCCTGTCCGGACCGGATGTTGTCCTGGTCAGGGTAGTGGATGACTTTCAGGCGGTGGTTGCGCGGCGCGGCTATCAATGCATCCAGTGCACTTGCCGGCTGTTCCAGCGCAAGGAGAAATGCATGCAGCAAGCGCGTCGCCACGCCGCGCAAGGTTTCCATCCAGGCCAGGATCTCGGTCTTCAGTTCCGGCAGGGCTGAGGGCCATTGATTCGGACCCTGCAATCCCCACCAGGCCTGAGCGTCTTCAGCTTGCGCGACTGCAGGCAGCTCTTCGCCGAAGTCGATCTGTTCGCGCAGATCGGGCAGCAGGCGGGTAATCTCGCCTCCCACACCGGTATAGCCGCGGAAATGCCGTGAATTGCCAATGGCAATCTCCTGTTTTTCTCTGGTGGAGAGCCCAAAGAAACGGCGGACCGATGTTTCGATCTGCTCTATCCGGGCGCTATCGACTCCGTGCCCTTCCAGATAAAAGAAGCCTGTGTCGCGTGCGATGCGAGCCAGGCGGGCATGGGCCGGGGTGTGATGCGAGGAATCGCCGAGTTCGGCCAGATCGATGACCGGCAGGGACTCCTGCCCGTGATCCCGGGTTTGTGCGGCCTGCTGCGGGACTGAGGGCGTTTCGAGGGCGGCGGACGTTGACGCGGGCATGGGGGCTCCTGGAGAAAAGCAAGGCTGTGCGCACGAGTGAAGCATGTCGCCATGAGCCAATGCCGGAGCCGGGCTCAGGGCGCATGTTCGAGCGCTCGCCTTCCATGTTCGGGCAAACCATCCAGGCGGGCTACGACGCTTTTTCTTTATGCATATATGACTTCATTCATGACCACGCCCGCCGCCGGAGTCTTATTCGTGCTGGAGGATATTGACGAGCTTGCCCAGCGGGTCCCGCAGGAAGAAACGCCGCACTCCCCATGGTTCAAGGCTTGGGCCGTATTCGATGGGAATGCCGGCGCGCCGCACGCGCTCCAGCGCCTCTTGAAGATCGTCCACTTCTATGGACAAGTCGGGGACGGGCGTATCGGAGCCGCCTTGATTTGCAAAGCTTACCTGCACCGTCATCTTCTCCGGGCAAGCATAGGTGCGAAGCCAGCCATGATCCATGACCACGTCCAGCCCCAGTACATCGTGATAAAAAGCGTCCGCCCTGGAGGGGTCCGGCGCAACGATATTGGCGACTATCCGTTTGACGTTCATATCAATCAGCCTCGTGCAAATGACGACGGGACCAGCATAACCCGAGTCTCTCCGCAGGCGGCAGTTGCCGCCAGGCAAGGCTCAGGGGCGGTCTTGGGGCAAGCAGGATTCCAGGCCTGGGTTTCCTGCTTGCCGGCAAGGACAAGCGTCAGAACTGCCAGCTTGCCCTGGCCTGGACGCCGTGGTCCCGCGTGTCGCCAGCGAACTGGCCGGTGTACAGCAGGCTCAAGCGGCTATTGCGGCTGGTGGTCAATTCGATGCCTGCCTCGGCCAGCAGAGCGTCGCGGGCCATGGGAGCGCCGCTGATGCTGAAGCCGGGGCCGGAAGCGAATCGCAACTCGCTGCCGGGCGCATTCTTGCCGATCAGGTGGCGCCAGCCCAGGCCCGCCGTGGCGGCCACTTGCCGCTCCGCTGTCCGGGAAAAATCATACCGTCCCCGCAATCCCAAGGTGGAGAAGGCCGTGGAATGGCGCTGCGAATCACCCTGCAGCGCACCCGCCGCGCCGTCTTCCGCCAGGCTTCCCCTGCGGGTCCAGACCTGCGCCAGATTCGCGTAGGGCTCCAGTGCCGCAGCTTCCCATTGGCGGGTGTAGGCGACTTCCGTGAAAACCTGAGTCGAACTGGCCTGGTAATCGGCCTGCTGCCTGCCCATTCCCTGGTAGTCGATCTGGCGCTGGGTGGTGATGTCGTACCACGAGTAGGAAGCGCCGCCGCGCAGGGACCAGGGGCCCTGCGCGGTGCTGGCGTAGGCCATGAGATGGTAGCCGTCCGCCTTGGCTGATCCCATGGCAGCGGTTCCGTAGGAGGAGCGTGTCAATGCGCCCGCCAGTCCGGCGCGGCCTGCCGCGCCGATGCGGGTGTCGGCGCCGAACATCATGCCGCCTATGGAGCGGGTCATGCGCGAGGCCTCGTCGCTGGCGCCCAGGGCGCCCCAGCTTCCCAGCACGCGCGCCCAGGCTCCATAGGGAGCGGATGACGAGGGCGTCGCGTTCGTGAAGCCTACATCGGCATGGGCCAGCCTGCCCAGGGTCGCCTGTCGCAAAAGACCGCTCGTGTCGATCAGCGCCGACAGGGTCGAGGCGTGGATTTCCCCGGAGAGCTGGCCGTACAGGCGGCCGGCCGCCTGGGCGTCGGGCAGCAGCAGGGCTTGGCCGTACTCGAGGCCGCTGCGGCCCTGTTGTTCGATGGCGTGGGCCACCGCGGTCTGATTGCCGTTTGCCGCCAGTGCGGCGAATGGCAGGCTGCTGCGTCGGACTGTCAGCTGCAGGCTGGTCGTTGCGAACGACGTATCGGCCTGCTGCACCGTCATGTCTATGTACGGCAGCCCCAGCCTGGCGGCATTGTCGAAGCCGCCGCCATCGCCCAGGCGGGCGGCGGTCAGGAAGGAAATGTCGCGATCCAGCGCACCGGCCGTCAGGCCCAGCACCTTCAGTTCGCCGCCCTGAATGTCCGCGGTGCCGTGGACGTTCAACACATCGGAGCGTCCATTGGGATCCATTTCGATCTCGAGCGTGGAGCCGGCCATCTGCGTATAGTCGCCTTCCACGGTCAAGGTACCGATGGAGTTGCCGGGCTGCACCGTACCCGCGGCCGTCACATTGCCGAGGGTGCCGGTGCCGCCCAGGGCGCCATCGCGCTCGACAGTGAGGTCCGAATGGCGCAGTGTTCCGTTCACGGTGAGCTTGCCGGCCGCCACCTTGGTGGCGCCCTGATAGGTGTTGGCGCCGCTCAGCACGAGCTGGCCCGAGCCGGATTTGATCAGGCCGCCTTTGCCGCTGATGTCGTTGCTCCAGACGGAATCGAACCCTTTGGTGTCGGCATGGAATATTTCTGGGAACCCTTCGGCGCCCAATTGCACCGGGCCGCCCACGGCGCGTCCCAGGTCCAGCATGCCCCAGCCGTAGATGTCGCGGTCTCCCCAGTTCTTGTCGCGGTTGTTGGCCGAGGTGAGCAGTACCTCGATGATCTGCCGCGCCGTCATGTAAGGGAAAGCCTGGCGCAATACGGCGGCCGCTCCGCTGACGACAGGGGCCGCCATGGACGTGCCCGCCATGTAACCGTACCCGCCGTCCGGCATGGTGGAGAAGATCAATGAGTCCTTGGGGGCGTAGCCGGCTGTCGGAGCGTCGCCGCCGGGAGCCGCGATGCACCACAGTTGCGCATACCCGCAGCGATTGCTGTAGCTGCTTATGTCCCCGTTCCGGTCGACGGCCACCACGGCGATCAATGTCCCTTGCAGATTGGAGTAGTCCAGCTCGAGCAGATCAGGATCATTGACGTCGTTCACAACCCAGGTATCCGGATTGTTGAGGTCGATATTGGGGTCGTCTTCATTGACAAGGAAGCGGTACCAGCCTTTCCGGGTGTTCTCGGGCGTCAGCGCCGGCAGCAGGGCGTTGCCGCTGGGAGAGGAGCTGGAAATCGGCTGTTCGCCGTATTCATTGCCGGCTGCAAACACCATGACGATGTCGGCATTCGCTGCGCTCAGGACAGCCTCATAGTCGGCTTCGATGTTCGACACCACGGGCAGGAAATTGATGACCCGGTAATGTGGATTGGGCGTTTTTTCCCCAGTTTCGGGATCCTCGAGCATGGCTGGCGGATAGGAGGAGGGACCGTAACTGCCATTGAGCACGCCGGCGCCTTGAGCGATGGCGCGCTTGAATGCTTCAGCTTCGGCATTGGCTTGGGGGTCGGCCGGCCCCAGGGTGCGCAAGGGCAGGACCTGCGCATCATAGGCGACGCCATGCATGCCCTGGCCGTCGCGAGCGGCGGCGGCGATGCCGGCCACGTGCGTGCCGTGACTGAACGTCTTGTCGCCGGGCAGACGGCCGACGTAGGAAGGGCCACCCTTGGTCAGGAAGTTGGCCATATGGGGCGAGACCCGGCCGGCGAATTCGGGGTGGTGGATATCCAGTCCGTCGTCCACCACGGCGATCAGCACGCCCTGTCCGGTGTAGCCCTTGGCGTAGGCGTACTGGGCGCGTATGTCCAGCAGTGTGTGAGCGGCCATGAACTCGGGCGTGATGAAAGAGTCTGGACTATTGTTCTGGGCCATCAGAGGACCCGCGCACAGGCAGGCCAGGACGCCGGCCAGTGCGTTCAGCTTGAACTTCCCATTGGCCTTTGTCTGTTCTTTATGCCAGGCGCGACGCGTGCCCCGGCCGTTTGCTTTTGTTCCCACGGACTCCCCTCATGATCTGGTTTTGCAGCCTGTTGCACAGGCTGGAAAAGAGTACCGTTTTACGGTCGGCATCGGTGTTTAATAAGAGCAACAGCCGCATTTGTTTTTTTTTGTAATGCTGAAAACAACGACGCCAACCCGCAAGGGTTGGCGTAAATGCTTCGTGCTGCTTGATTTGGTTGGTGTCGGATCGGGAGGTCTCTGAGAGCTCCCCTGTATGTTGCGCACATGCTACTTAAGATCAAGGTAAAGGCGCAGTTCGGCCCCTGTGATCTTTCCGGCTATGGGTTTGGTACCCTCCAGGAGACGTTTCGACAACGCGTTGTAGCTGGTGTTGAGGCGCTTGCGGACGTCCTTGTAGCGGTAGCAAAGCATGCCTTCAATGGCCAGCTGCGCGCCTTGGTGGGCCGCCCGCGCCAGCATGGCTTCCAGTTACGCATTGCTGGTCGCGATGCGCCTGTGTCGGTCGCAAGTAACTTCCATGTCTTTCTCCATTGGTCGGACGGGGAGGTTATCGGGGCAGGCTGTCCAGCCATTTCAGGAACTGTTCCCTGAGCGTCTTGCGTGCGGTCTCGGCCGCTTCGGGCGAAACATTCATTTCCTTTCCATGTTTAATATGCCGGCCTGGGCGTCGTGCAGCATCTCCAGCAGGGCAGTGCGGTACTGTCCCAGGTTTCCTTTAGAAGGTGATATTCGGAATTGGGGTGATAAGGGGCGTTTGAAGTGATCCGAATGAGCGCGTTCGTCCTGGCCCGGGCTGTTGCGCTGTAGGCCCATCTGTTCCTGCAGGGTGTGACTGAGCCCGCGATGCGCTCAACGAGCGGGTAAAGGAACGTCAAGTGCTCATCTGCCACTAAACGGCGAGCTGATGGCGGTTGCGGTGTCGCAACTCCATGTGTTTGTAACTCTGGCGTCGAGCATCGACGTGTCTGTCGCAGGCTTTGATAGCTAGACCCAATTCTTCGAGGGAATCCATTATGGCTGCGTCAACCCTTCCTACCCTTGTCCTGCCAATTGTTCAGCCGCCGCTGGTACTGGAGCGGGCCGATGTGGCGTCTTGCCCTCTGGGGGCCGTGGGCAATCTGCGGTTCACCGCTCAGCAGGGTGGGACAGCGCGTGCTACTGCCGCTGGCCTGGCTTTCTCTCAGGCGCGTCGTGCGTTAGCCCATTTTGTGATTGGTCTGGCTTATAAGCTCAACTTGGTGTCCGAAACTACGCGTGCGCGGCACGAAGACCTGTTGACAGCCCGCGCCAACAGTCGTCTTGTGGGCAATGTGCTGGGCGCGCTGACGGCGCCTGCAGACGATCTTGAGGGCCAGGCCTTGATTGCCGAAAGGCTAAAGGAGCTAGCCAAGCGGTCGCAAGGAAAGCTGGAGGCTCTGAAGGGCGGGCGGGAGTCCCTGGGCTGGTATGTGAATGAATTGACGGAGGCCGATGTCAAGGCTCTGCGCGATGGGGTGCTGAACAAACCGGGTCCTTGTCGGGCGGTGCTGGGCCTGATTTCGTCTGATAGTTTGCGCCAGCAGGCGTCCGAGGTGCTGGTTCAGATTATGAACGCCCTGGATCTGCCAGTAGTCGACTCTTGCGCGCAGAAGCCTTTGGAGCAGGTTGCCCGTCCTCTGCCCGCCACTCCAGAGAATGGGCCGGAGCTGGAGAAGACGTTGGAAACGCCTTTGGGGTACGAGGAGTTGCTGAAAGCCCACGATAACAGTCGTCTCGTAAGCAATTTATTGGGCGCCCTGGCGGCGCCAACAGTCGGTTTCATGAGCCGGGACAAGATCGCCGAAAGACTGATGGAGCTAGCCACGCAGTTGCAGGGAAAGTTGGATGATCTAAAGGGCAGAGAGTCTCTGGGCTGGCATGTGAACGAACTGACAGACTCCGATGTCAAGGCTTTGCGCGATGGGGTGCTGAGCAAACTGGGTCCTTGTCGGGCGATGCTGGACCTGATTTCGCCTTATAGCCTACGCCAGCAGGCGTCCCAGGTGCTGGTTCAGATTGTAAGCGCTCTGGATCAGCGATTAGCCAGCTCTTTTGCACAGAAGCATCTGGAGCAGATCACCCATCTGCTGGCCACCACTCCAGAGGATGGGCCGGAGCTGGGGAAGGCGCTGCTCAGGTTGGCTAGAGACGTGGATCAGTTCAATGCATGCAGAATAGTGTGCTTGGGGGTAGTTGATTGTCGCCAGCTAGACCTCTACCTCGACTCCTTATCCGACGAACAGTTCCAACTGCTGCGAACCCAATTTTGCTCCAATAGTTACGATCTCGCCCGACAAGCATTGAAGCAGCAAGTCGACGTCGACAACTATTGGGACAGCATTCAGCCTTTCGACATGCTGGGCCGTATCTGGGAGTCGCAATTCGTGATCCATTCTGGCGGATAAGCAGCATGCAGGAGCTAGATGCTCATCCTGAAGGGGCGGTCTCTTTGTGTTCGTCGTGTTTCTGAGCGCCCCAGGCCAGGGCGCAACAGCATCAGGTAAAGCGGCTGGTGTATCGGGTGAAGTCGTAATCGAAGAGGGCCTTGAACTGCCACATCTGGTCGCTGCCCCGGCCGCTCCAAATAGAATCAAAGGCGGCATGCTTGGGGCAGTCGCCGCCGTTCTCAAGCTCTCTCAAGACCCGATGATCCGTGTCTTCCCAGAGGCCGCGGCAGGCTGACTCATTTGGCCGTAGCGGCCAGCACTTTCGAAATCCGATCCTGCTCTTGCTGGCAGCGAACGTGTTCATTCGATTACCGCCACCGCTCACGGAACCAGCGTATGTATGGGACGGTTTCATCTCGAAAACTTCAAACCCTGCCGCAGCTTCGCGGATGATCATGCGGTTGTAGTCCATATCTTTTTCCTAGATCATTCGTTAGCTGCCCTATTTGCCAGAACGCTGTTGGACGCGGTCCCTAAGCGGGACTTCGCGTCGGGATTCCAACCTGCATGACTGTTTCCGTTTTTAGCTGCCTGCGCCTCACCCTGTTTACTGTTTACCGCGTTTGGCCGGACCGGATACGGAAGGGATGCTGCGCACCCTGTAGACAGGCTGCGGGTGCTATTGATGTGTGAGTTGCTAAAGAGCTTTGAGCGGACATTGGCAACGCTTTTCTTGGATCATGGCGAAGAACGAGTTTGACCTGGGTGCAATAGCTGTTCGGCTGTTTTGGATGCTTGTCATATGCCTATTTTCGTGGGGCCTGCCGTGGGGCTTTTTTGGGGCCGTCTATATTGAAAACTGAAAATAGGCTATCAAATGCTTCCATGGCAAGGAAGCTAAACCCTTGATTTGCTTAATATTGATTGTTGGGAATCAATGGGTTCAAGTTGGTTGGTGCCGGTGAAAGGAATCGAACCCTCGACCTTCTCATTACGAATGAGCTGCTCTACCGACTGAGCTACACCGGCTAACCGAAGACATGAAGTATAGCCTGATTTTTTTGTTTTTGTAAATCCTGCTCGGCGTTTTCAAGCGGCGCGTGCTATGTTGGCGTTTTCAGGACTTGGGAAGGGGGCGGCGATGCTCGGGATCAAGATCGGTTTTCTGGTGGCGGCTTTCCTGCCGTGGGTGGCGGCGATCTGCGCCAAGGCCGGCGGCAAGGGTTTTGACAACAACAACCCCCGGCCCTGGCTGGCCGGCCTGACGGGCTGGCGCGCGCGCGCCAATGCGGCCCAGGCGAACGCCTTCGAAGCCTTGCCCTTTTTCTACGCCGCGGTGCTGATCTCCCTGTGGTCGGGGGCGGACGCCCAGCGTGTGGAAAGCTTGATGATCGCCTGGCTGGTGCTGCGCGTGGTGTATCTGCTGATGTACCTGTTGGGCAAGGGGGCATTGCGCTCTCTGGTGTGGTTCCTGGCGCTGGCCGTCAACATCTGGATCTTGTTTCTGCCGGTGCTGATCACTTGACGCGACGCCTGCAGGTGATGGACCGGCGGCATCACAGGATGGGGGCCGTGCCTTGTTGCGCCATTGAAGCAAGGCGCGTTGATTTTCCGATTGAACGGGAGGGAAGGGTACAGCCCATTCGCCTCCCGAGTTCATGGCTTGGCCAACAAGCCCTGCAGCAGCAGTTCCAGCGCGGTCGCGCCTCGCTTCAATCGTGAATCGCCGTCTTCGCCATCGGCGATCCAGAAAGCCGCCTCCGCCAGGCAGCCGTAGATCAGCGATGCCAACGCTTGGGGGTCGGCCTCGGCCATCACGCCTTGCTGAATCAGATTGTCGATCAATCGCCGCATCGACTCGACACAATGGCGCTGGGACTGCGGCGAGGCGCCGCCCAGCACCGCCCTGGCATCGCGCAGCACGATGCGCTGGATTTCGGGCTCCAGCGCCATTTCAAGATAGGCGTGGCAGCGCTTGCGGAAACCTTCCCAGCCATCCTCAGCCGTGGCGGAGATGTCCTGCAGGCGTGCATCCACCTCGGCATCGATCTGCTCCACCACCGCAGCCAGCAAACCCTTCTTATCGCCGAAGTGGTGATAGAGCGCACCGCGGGTCAAGCCCGCCTGCGCGGTGAGATCATCCATGGAGGCGTCGGCGTAGCCGCGTTCGCAGAACACCTTGCGGGCCGTTGCCAGCAGTATGGCGCGGGTTGCTTCCATTTCGGCGCGAGTGCGACGGGCCATTCACTTTCTCCTTACATACGGTCTGCATGTTTATTTACATACGTTGCGTATGAATATATGAACTTATTCATACGCGCTGTATGTATTATCGTCGCAGCGTCATGGCATGACAAGCGGATGCACCCTGGAGAGCAAATTGGCCAATCCTTATCGAGAACTTTTCGCCGCACCCGGCGCCAAGGGTTTTGTCCTGGCGGGCCTGCTGGCGCGGATTCCACTGCCGATGACGGGCATCGGCATCATCACCATGCTGTCGCAACTGCGCGGCAGCTATGCGCTGGCGGGAGCCGTGTCCGCCACTTTCGTGCTGACTTACGCGCTGCTGTCGCCGCAGACATCCCGCCTGGTGGATGGCCACGGGCAAGGCCGCGTGCTGCCCGCAGCCGTGGGCGTCAGCGTCATCGGCATGCTGCTTCTGATCGCCGGCGCCTGTTTGCAAGCGCCTGACTGGACCTTGTTCCTCGGCGCGCTGCTGGCCGGTTCCATGCCCAGCATGTCGGCGATGGTGCGGGCGCGCTGGACGGCAATCTATCGAGGCCAGCCACGCCTGCAGGCCGCCTATTCGCTGGAAACGGTACTCGATGAAGTCACTTTCATCGTCGGGCCGCCGCTGTCGGTGGGACTGTCCGTGGCGGTGGTTCCCCAGGCCGGTCTGCTGGCGGCGGCTTTGTTGCTGATGCTTGGCGTATTTGCTCTGGTCGTGCAATGCGGCACGGAGCCGCCCGTCCAGGCGCAAGAGGCGGCCGCAGACCGTTCGGGGGCGGTGATCCGCGTGGCAGGCATGCGCTTGCTGACGCTGCTGATGATGGCGATAGGCGTCATTGTCGGCGCCGTGGATATCGTCAGCGTGGCCTTCGCCGAACAACTGGGCCGGCCGGCCGCCGCGAGCCTGATCCTGTCGGCTTATGCCCTGGGCTCCTGTCTGAGCGGTCTGCTGTTCGGCGCGTTCAAGCTGCAGACTCCCTTGCATCGCCTGTTGCTGCTGGGCGGCGTGGCAATGGCCGCGGCCGCGCTGCCCCTGCTGCTGGTCGGCAGCATCGCTGCACTGGCCGCCGCTGTGCTGCTGGCAGGCTTGTCCTTCGCGCCCACCATGATCGTGGCCATGTCGCTGGTTGAGCGCCTGGTGCCCGAGCGCCGCCTGACCGAAGGCATGACCTGGCTGCTGGCCGGGCTGAACATTGGCGTGGCCTTGGGCGCGGCGGCGTCCGGCCATGCAGTGGATGAAGAGGGCGCGCGGGCCGGGTTCATTGTCGCAGTGTGCGCCGGCGCCTTGGTGCTGCTGACGGCGCTCCGGGCGCATCAGCGCCTGCGCGCGCTCGGCCCATCCGGACTTGCTGCCGCCTTGGATTCGGCCTGATGGCGAATCTGTGGCTGGCGGGCGGTTTTGCTGCACTCGCCTTGCTGGTGTCCATAGGGATTCACCAAGCCCGAGAGTGCAGGGCTTGATGAATATCCATCATTCCAGTCACCAACCGGGGCTCATGGCTGGTTCGCCGGCGGTTCGTCCGCCTCCTCGCGAGCACGGATGGCGGAGGGGAACAGGTCCCAGCAGGCGATGAACATGGCGGCGATCAGCGGGCCGATCACAAAGCCGTTCAGGCCGAAGATGGACAGGCCGCCCAGGGTGGAGATCAGGATGATGTAGTCCGGGATCTTGGTGTCCTTGCCCACCAGCAGGGGGCGCAGCAGATTGTCCACCAGGCCGATGACGAAGATGCCGAAGGCGGTCAGCACGATGCCTTCGAAGTAATTGCCGGAAACGAAGAAGTAGACGGCGACCGGAGCCCAGATCAGCGAGGCGCCCACGGCGGGCAGCAGCGACAGCAGCGCCATGAGCACGCCCCAGAACAGGGCGCCCTGGATGTCCAGGAACCAGAATATGACTCCGCCCAGCGCGCCCTGGGTGGCGGCCACGGCGATATTGCCCTTGACGGTGGCGCGCACCACGGTGGTGAACTTGCGGAACAGGTGGGTCTTCTGGTCTTCGCTGAGCGGGATCAGCTGGCGGCAGTGCCGGCCCAGCTCCACGCCGTCGCGCAGCAGGAAGAACAGCATGTACAGCATGATGCCCATGCTGACCAGGAACTGGAAGGTGTTCTGGCCGACGTTGACCGCCTGCTTGGTCAGGAATTGTCCGCCCTGGACGGCGAACTGGGAGAATCTTTCCTGCAGGGAGGCGAAGTTGTCCAGGCCGAAGCGGGCCGCCAGCTCGTGCGCGCTGGGGGGCAGGGCGTTCAGGATCTTCTGCAGGTAGGCGCCGGGGTTGAGCTGGCCGCTGTTCATCAGGTCGTACAGGGTGGCGATCTGCTGCACCAGGGAGATGGAGATCAGTATGACCGGGATGATGACGATCAGCACGATGATGAGCAGGCTGATCAGCGCGGACAGGGAGCGCCGGCCCCGGGTCCTGGCCAGCAGCTTGCGCTGCACGGGCGCGAACAGGATGGCCAGGACGGCGCTCCAGAAGACGGCGCCGTAGAAAGGCAGCAGGATCCAGAGGAAGGCGGCGGACACTGCGGTCAGAAGAAGCAGGAACGTGCGGAACTGCAGAATGGGCCGTATGGACATAGGACATTTTCCAGAAGCTTGGACTGTGCCGATTGTACGGGGGAATCGGGCCGGCCGGCGTGATTGTCGGTATCGGGCGCGCCGGTCCGCAAGGCCCGGGCGGCCGGAGGGCTTTCACATGCATGTCATATAGGTTTCGCATCCTTGAGCGTGGCGGGCAAGCCTGGGACAAGGCAACCCCGATGAACCCACTGCAAAGGACTGCATCATGAAAGAACTGGACCTGGACGATATTGCCGCCAACCCGGGCGCGGCGGAAACATTCGAAGACGTGGTGGCGCGCGTGGCTTCGCGCCGCCGTTTCCTCAAGAGCGGCCTGGGCGCGGGCGCGCTGGGCTTCTTGGGGCTGGGCGCCGGGCTGACCCAGTCCGCGCAGGCCGCCACGCCGGCCGGCGCCCCGCAGGGCGCGCCTTCCATCGGTTTTGCGGCGGTGCCGGCGGGCACGGATGATGCGGTGGTCCTGCCGCCAAGCTATGCGCACCAGGTGATCAATCGCTGGGGCGATCCCCTGTTCACGCATTCCGCTCCTTTCAAGGGCGACGCTTCGGATGGCGGCGAGGCACAGGCCCAGCAAGTGGGCTATAACCACGACGGCATGCATTTCTTTCCCATCGACGCCAGCGGCGGCCAGCCGGGCAGCAACAGCCGCGAAGGCCTGCTGGTGACCAATCATGAATACATCACTCCGCATTTCTTTTTTCCGGAAGGCGTGGTGCCGGCCAACGAGAAGTGGAACGCCGACTGGGTGCGCAAGTCCCAGCATGCGCAGGGCGCCTCGGTCGTGCACATCCGCCTCAATGGCGACAAAGGTTGGGAGCCGGTGCTGGATTCGCCCTTCAATCGCAGCATCAACGGCAACACGCCCATGGTCATGGTCGGGCCGGCGGCCGGCCATGCCTTGCTCAAGACCGGCGCGGACGCCTCGGGCCGTCAGGTGCTGGGAACCTTCGGCAACTGCGGCAATGGCTACACCCTCTGGAACACGTACCTGACCTGTGAGGAGAATTTCACGGACTACTTCGGGGTCGGCGGGCAGGACGAGAAGGCGGTGAACTACCATGACGCCGCCCAGCAGGCGCACCTGCAACGCTACAAGGGCGGCAGCAAGGCAGCGGATGCCGACTATCGCTGGGATACGCACGACGCCCGTTTCGACTGGACTCGCGAGCCCAATGAAAGCAACCGTTTCGGCTGGATCGTGGAAATCGACCCTTTCGATCCGCATTCCACGCCCAAGAAGCTGACCGCGCTGGGCCGCTTCAAGCACGAGAACGCCGCCCTGACGCTGGCCGACGACAAACGCGTCGTGGTCTACATGGGTGACGACCAGCGCAGCGAATACATCTACAAGTTCGTGTCCGAAGGCCGTTTCGATCCTGCCCAGCCGGCCCGGAACCGCTTGCTGCTGGACAGCGGCGTGCTGTATGTGGCGCAGTTCAGTTCCGAAGGCGGCGCGAAGGACGGTGCCGGGTCGGGGCGCTGGATTCCGCTGGTGCTGGATACGCCCACCACGGACGGCCGCAAGCTGGGCGACCTGTTCGCCGACATGGGCGAGCTGCTGATCAAGACCCGCCAGGCGGCCGACGCGGTGGGCGCCACGTCCATGGACCGCCCGGAGTGGGTGGCCGTGCATCCGGTGACGCGCGAGGCCTACGTCACCCTGACCAACAACAGCGACCGCGGCAAGGACAAGGCGCGCTGGCCGGGCGGCCCCAAGCACCCCGGGGTGGATGCCGCCAACCCGCGCGCGGAAAACCCCTACGGGCAGATCGTGCGCTGGCGGGAGAAGAACGGCGACCCCGGACAGGACACCTTCGAGTGGGACATCTTCCTGCTGGCAGGCAATCCGCACATCCACGCCGAGGGCGACCCCTTGCGCGGCTCGGCCAACGTCACCAAGGACAACGCTTTCAACAGCCCGGATGGCCTGGCCTTTGATGCGCAGGGACGCCTGTGGATCCAGACCGATGGCAATTATTCCAATAAGGGCAAGTACGAGGGGCACGGCAACAACCAGATGCTGATCGCCGATCCGGCCAGCAAGCAGGTGCGTCGGTTCCTGGTGGGACCCAAGGGCTGCGAGGTGACCGGCATCAGCTGGACGCCGGACCAGCGCTATGTGTTCATCAATATCCAGCATCCCGGCGAGGGCATGGACGTGGAACCTTCCCAGAAGACGCCCACCGCCGTATCCACCTGGCCGGACGGTGACAAGGCCAGCCGGCCGCGCCCGGCCACCGTGGTGATCTGGCGCACGGACGGAGGCGTCGTGGGCGCCTGATCGCGCTGGCGCAAGGGGGAGCGGATCAGCTCCCCGAGGGCCGGCGCCAATAGCCGGCTGGCCCGCCAGCGCCGTCGAAATCCTTCAACCCCGCGGTGCAGCGTAGCCGCATCGCTCTGGGCGTAGCTGTGCTGCCGCGACACAATGAAAAACGCCCGCTTGGCGTGTATGCCAAACGGGCGTTTCGGTATAAGTGGCTCCCCGAACAGGGCTCGAACCTGTGACCTGCGGATTAACAGTCCGTCGCTCTACCGACTGAGCTATCGGGGACCAGCAAAGAAAATGATTATATAGGCAATTTTTTGGTTTTGTAAAGAAAAATTTTAAAACCCAGCTTTTCGTGCACTTGCATATGAAGGGCGTGCTTGGCAATAGGAAAAAATCCCGATCGGTTCATCCAGAGAATACCAGCCGGTCAGTTATGGTGGATCGCTGCCTGGGCAACAAACGGTTACAAAGGCGATGGCCGTTGAGCTGGCATCCAAAAAAGGGCGTCCAGCCTGATGCCCGGCTGTTCTTGCAGACTAGGGAAAATGCTGAGAACCGCGCAGCGACACGTCTCTCCAGGTTCATTGACATGAATATAATTTAAACCTCAAATATAAAAACTTGAATTTTCTTGTGGAAGTGCGCTGAGCGGGCCGGCTTTTTTTCGGTCAAAAGGCTTAAAGACCAGTTGTTGAGGTTTTTGGGGGCGGCGCTTTTCGAAAAGACAAGTTGCGACCGCGCGCGTGCATTTGGGGAGATGTCCAGGAAAGCGCCGCGGCGATAGGGGACTGGCCCGCCGATGGTGCAAGCCGCGGCGGGATATGCCAGGCCGACATTATTTCAACAAGAGAACAGAGATATGAAAAAAATCATGTTGGCCGCTCTGGCCATGCCAATGCTGACCGTTTCGGCCCATGCGCAATCCACCGTCACCTTGTACGGTGTCGTGGACACAGGCCTGGGCTATGAGCAGTGGAAGGGCAGCGACCTGGCCGGAGGCGCACAGAAACAGAGCCGCTTCGGCCTGTATGACCAGGGTTGGCTGGGCAACCGCTGGGGCCTGATGGGCAGCGAAGACCTGGGCAACGGCCTGAAAGCCAACTTCCTGCTGGAAAGCGGCTTTGACCTGGGCCAGGGCACGCAGCGCCAGGGCCGCCTGTTCGGCCGCCAGGCCACGCTGGGCCTGCAGGGCGAGAGCTGGGGGCGCGTGGACATTGGCCGCCAGGTGACGGTGACTTCCCAGTACTTTGCGCCGGTGGCCAGCCCCTTCGGCGGCAATGGCTACCAGTACGGCGTGGGTGCGGCCTTCGCGGCGGCCAATACCGTCCGCTATGACAATATGGTGGCTTATCAGTCGCCTGAAGTCTCCGGCTTCCAGTTGGGCGTGGGTTACTCTTTCAACACCAACGGCGCCCAGAAATGGAACCGCAGCGATCTGTCCGCCGGCGTCATCAATAGCGATGAAGCCAATGTGAAGGCCTACAGCGTGGCGCTGCGCTACGGTCAGGGTCCGCTCAAGGCAGTGGCCACCTTCGACCAGGCCCGCTACGGCGATGCGCGTGAGCGCAACGGCGTGCTGGTGGCGGGCGAGAGCGGCAATGTCAGCGCCTGGAACATCGCGGCCAGCTACGACTTCGGCCTTGCCACGGTGCATGCCGGCTTTGGCCAGAGCCGCGACGGCTTCATCGGTGATTCCCTGCAGATCGAGCAGTTCGGCTCGGGCCTGCGCAAGGGGCTGAAGATCAATGCCTACACCTTGGGTGCGACTGTGCCGGCCGGCAAGGCGGGTTCGGTGCTGGCTTCCTGGACCATGGCTGATGCCACCTCGGTTCCGCGCGCCACGGACGATGACAAGAGCCAGCACGTGTTCAGCCTGGGCTACCTGCACAAGCTGTCCAAGCGCACCAATCTGTACGCCATCGGTTCCCATGCGCGCAATGTGGGCTTCTACAACGATTTGAAGACGTCGGTCGTGACGGTTGGCGTGACGCATCGCTTCTGATGCGTCTGCCGCGTCGGCTCCGCATGGGGAGCCGGTCGTGTCGTGCAAAGGGCGGGGGCGAACCGTAGCGTTGCCCGCCCCCTTGGGCCACCTGAGCGGTGGCCCAAGGTTTTTTAAGGCTCGGGGTCGGCCCGGCGAAAAAAAAAAACAGCCCATTGGATAATGGGCTGTTTTCGGTGTTTTTCTTGGCTCCCCGAACAGGGCTCGAACCTGTGACCTGCGGATTAACAGTCCGTCGCTCTACCGACTGAGCTATCGGGGACCAGAGAAAATAAATATAGCATGTTTTTTGAACGGTGCGCAAGCTAAAAGGCAGGGCATGGACACCGTGTTCCTGTCTTGAACGGCCGGACCGGGGTCCGGCCGCTCCTCAGTGCGCGCCTGCCGCGGCGTCCGCGCTGCCCGCCGAGGCCTTGCGGGGCCGGGCGATCCAGACCAGGCTCAGCAGCAAGAGGAAGATGATGGCGGAAGCCAGGAAGATGTCAGTCACGGACAGCGTGCGGGCCTGCTGCTCGATGATCTGGTTCAGTACCGCCGCCGACTGCTGCGGATCCAGGCCGGCCTGGCGCAGGCCGTGCATCATGGCGTCGAAGGCCGGTTCGCCGGGGCGGGCGAGTTCGGTCAGGTGCGCGTGGTGCATGCTGGCGCGATTGTCCCAGAGCGTGGTGGTGATGGAGGTGCCGAAGGCGCCGGCCAGCAGGCGCGCGAAGTTGGACAGGCCCGCGCCCGCGGGCACGCGCTCGGGCGCCAGCCCTGACAGCGTGATGGTGGTCAGCGGAATGAAGAACGTGGCCATGGCCGCGCCTTGCAGAAAGGTTGGCAGCATCACCGACAGGATGTCCACGTCCGTATTGAAACGCGAACGCATGTAGCTGGTCAGGGCGAATACCAGAAAGGCGAAGGTCGCCAGCAGGCGCGGATCATAGCGGCCCAGCAGCTTGCCCACCACGGGAGACAGCACGATGGCCAGGATGCCCACCGGCGCCAGGGCGATGCCGGCCGAGGTGGCCGTGTAGCCCATGGTGCTTTGCAGCCACAAGGGCATCAGCACCACCGCGCCGAAGAACACGCCGTAGGCCACGGACACGGACACCACGCCGGCGCTGAAATTGCGCTGCTTGAAAAGCGTCAGGTCGACGATGGGGTGGCGCGCTGTCAGCTCCCAGATCAGGAAGTAGACAAAGGCGATCACGCTGACGATGGCCAGCACCACGATGGTCGGGCTGGCGAACCAGTCCAGTTCCTTGCCCTTGTCCAGCAGGATCTGCAGCGCGCCGACCCAGATCACCAGCAGGACCAGGCCCATGGTGTCGATGGGCAGGCGCATGCGGCGCGACTCGCGTTCGCGGTAGATCTGCCAGGACGCCCAGCCGGCCAGCAGGCCGATGGGCACGTTGATGTAGAAGATCCACGGCCAACTGTAATTGTCGGAGATCCAGCCGCCCAGCAGCGGGCCGGCGATGGGGCCGACCAGAATGGTCATGGACCACATGGCCAGTGCGAAGCCGGTCTTGTTGCGCGGATAGCTGCCCAGCATCAGCGCCTGGGACAAGGGGATCATGGGACCGGCCACGGCGCCCTGCAGGACCCGGAACAGCACCAGCGATTCCAACGACCACGAGAAGCCGCACAGCCAGGAGGTCAGCACGAAGAGCATGACCGAGATGACGAACAGCCGGACCTGTCCGAAGCGCTGCGTCAGCCAGCCGGTGAGCGGCACGGTGATGGCGTTGGCCACCGCGAAGGAAGTGATCACCCAGGTGCCCTGGGTGCTGCTCACGCCCAGGTTGCCCGCGATGGTGGGAATGGATACGTTGGCGATGGACGAGTCCAGCACGTTCATGAAGACCGCCGCGGACAGGGCGATGGTGCCCATCACCCGCGCGCGGCCTTCCAGCGGCGGATAGACGAGCGGGCCCTGGGGCTTGTCCGCCGCGGCCTGTTCGGTTCGGGCTTGCTGTTCGCTCATGATGCGAGGTTGGCCTGGATGATGCGTTCCACCTGCGCCTGGGCGCCCTGGACGCTGTTTTCATAGATGCTGGTCTTCAGGCCGTGCTCGGGTTCGGCAGGCGCCTGTTCAGGCGTGCTGTCCAGGTCCACGGTCACATGCATGGACAGGCCGATGCGCAAGGGGTGGGCGCGCAGGTCCTCGGGGTTCAGGCGGATGCGCACAGGCAGGCGCTGCACCACCTTGATCCAGTTGCCGCTGGCGTTCTGCGCGGGCAGCAGCGCGAAGGCGCCGCCGGTGCCGGCCGACAGGCCCACGATCTCGCCGCGGTATTGTGCGGACTTGCCGTAGAAATCGGCCATCAGCGTGACTTTCTGGCCGGGCTGCATGTCCTGCAACTGGTTTTCCTTGAAGTTGGCCTCCACCCAAAGCTGGTCCAAAGGCACGATGCTCATCAGCGGCGCGCCGGCGGCGATGTGCTGGCCGACCTGCACGGAGCGCCGGGCCACCATGCCGTCCACCGGCGAGACCAGTGCGGCGCGCTCCCGGGCCAGCCAGGCCTGGCGATAATGCTCGGCGGCCTGCTGCACGTCCGGGTGATGGGCGACGTCGGTGCCCTCTGTCAAGGCCTTGTTGGTCTCCAGGCGCGCGCGGGCTGATTCCACGCCGGCCTGGGCCTGCGCCAGGGCGCTTTGCGCGGCCTGCACGGCGGTCTGGGCGTGGCGCAGCTCTTCGCCGCTGACCCCGCCTATCTTGCCCAGCGCCTGGCGGCGCTGCAGGTCGGTGCGGGCCTTGTCCAGGTTCACCTTGGCCTGCTGCACGTCGGCCTGGCGCGCGGCGATGTCGGCTTTCAAAGCTTCGTTCTGGGCGAACAGGCTGCGCGTCTTGCGCACGCTCTGCGCCAGGGACGCCTCGGCCTGGGCCAGGGCGATGTCCACGTCGGCGCGGTCCAGGCTCAGCAGGGGCTGGCCGGCGCGGACCATCTGGGTGTCGTCGACGGCGATGTCCACGACCGTGCCGGGAATCTGGGCGGACACCTGGACCATATTGCCGTGGACGTAGGCGTCATCGGTGGTTTCGGTCCGGCCCGAGAGCATCATCCAGACGCCGTACAGCACGGCGATCAGGATGATCAGCACGGTGAAGCCGACCAGCAGGCGTTTGCGGGGTGAGGAAGCGTGAGTTTGTGCAGACATGATGATTAAGGCTGGTTGCGTTCGTTATGGTTTGGAGGCGGTCCGGGGTTCCTGGTAGCCGCCGCCCAGGGCCGTGGCCAGTTCGGCGTCCAGATTGAAGGCTTGCACGCGCAGGTCGGTGTCGAGCAGGGCCTGGCGCAGCACGTCGTTCTGGGCCAGAAGCACTTGCAGATACGTGCCCAGGCCGGACTTGTAGCGCTGCTGCGCGATGTCATAGGCGTGCTGGATGGCGGCGTAGGCCTTGGCCTGTTCCTGGCGTGTCTCGCGCAGGGACTGGATGCGGGCCAGGGAGTCGGCCACTTCGCGCAGGCTGTCCAGAAGGGTCTGGTTGTACTGCGCCACGGCCATGTCCTCTTCGGCCCGGCGCGAAGCCAGTTGGGCGTTCAAGGCGCCGCCATGGAAGATGGGCAGGCTGATCGCCGGGCCCACCCCGTAGATCTGGCTGGAATCGCGCACCAGCTTGTCCAGTCCCAACGACATGAAGCCGGCGAAGGCGTTCAGGTTGATGTTGGGGTAGAAGTCGGCGCGGGCCGCCTTGACCGTGTGCCTGCTGGCCTCGACCGCCAGGCGGGCGGCGCGGATGTCGGGACGCCGGCCCAGCAGCTCCAGCGGCAGCGCGGCCGGCAGCAGGGTGTCGGGCTGGGGCAGGGAAACCAGCGCGACCGGCGCGGCCTGTTCGGGAGACTGGCCGCACAGGCTGGCGAGCTGGTTGCTCAGCAAGGCGGCATTGCCCTGGGCCTGGCGTTGCTGTACGCGGGCCGAGGCCAGGGCCGACTCGGCCTGGCTGACCTCCACTTCCGTGTCCAGGCCGGCCTGACGGCGCTGCCGCGTGATCTCCAGCACGGATTGGAACTGCTTGCTGAGCTTGTCCAGCGTCTGTTCCTGGGCCAGGGCGTTCTGCAGATGGAAATAGGTCTGCACGATGGCGCTGACCAGGGCGTTGCGCGCGGCGGCGTAGTCGGCCTGCGCGGCTTGTTCGCGCGACAGCGCGGCGCTTGCCAGCGAACGCTGCTTGCCCCACAGGTCCAGGTCAAAGCCCAGCTTCAGCTGCAGGCTGTTGTCGGTCAGCATGGAGCCGGCGTAGGGCGCCGGGTAGATGTAGTTTTCCGAGAAGCGCTGGCGCGTCAGGCTGTAGCCGGCGTCCAGCGTGGGCCATTGTACGGCGCGCGCGCCCTTGAGGGCCGCTTCGGCCTGGCGGATGCGGGCCTGGGCCAATTGCAGGCTGGGATGGTTCTGCAGGGCCCGCTCGAGCAGCGTGTCCAGTTGCGGGTCTTGATAGCGCGTCCACCATTTTTCCTGCGGCCACTGGACCTGGCTGTCCTGCAGCGCCAGGGAGGGTCCGTCCAGGGCGGCGACGGGAGGCGCCTGGGTATCAAGGGCGGCGCATCCGGACAGAAGGGCAAACAGCAGTAAAGGTGTGAGGCGCTTCATGCTTACATTCAGCTTAAAAAGGCTGCCTAGGTTGCTTCTGCCTAAGCAGTGATTGGTTGAAAAAAATCAGTCGGGCTCGGCCTTGCCTTCGGTCGCTTTGCGGCCGTTGTCGATGACCCGGTGCAGCAGGGAGAACAGCGTATTGATCTCGGTGGCGGAAAAGCCCTCCAGGTGCTCGTTCATGGACTGGGCGATTTCAGGCAATATCTTGCCGGATACTTCGTGACCTTCCGGTGTCAGCTCCAGCAGGACCAGGCGGCGGTCTTCGTCGCAGCGCTGACGCAGCAGAAACCCTTTGGCTTCCAGCCGGTCCAGGGTGCGTGTCATGGCGCCGGTGTCGATGTTCATCAGGCGTGCGATCTCGGCCGGCGTACGGGCGTTGTGATAGCGCAACATGATGAGCGGACGCCATTGCATGGCCGTCAGACCCAGCGGCGCCACGCGTTGATTGATGGCCAGATGCAGCGACGCCGACACGTTCTTGATCAGCAGACCAAGATTGGTGGGAGCGTTAAGGACATCGGTACCTTGACGATAGTAAGGTTGGGCCGTCTCAGGCATGGGCAGCAGCGTTGGGCAAGAGTAGAATCATTCCACCGAATATTTTAAATCTTTTTTTATTGCCTAGGCAATAACTGATGTGTGAGGCAATTCGCCATCGGGGGCCGGGCGAAGCGACGATATCGACATGCAAGCAAGTCAGCGCCCAGGCGCGCAGCGTAGTTCCTTTCTGATTGGTCTGACGCTGGCGGGATTCGGCTCCATCCTGTTTTCAGCCAAGGCGGTGGTGGCCAAGCTTACCTATCAATACGATGTCACGGCGCTGACCGTCATCGGCTTTCGCATGCTGCTGTCGCTGCCGTTTTTCCTGGCCATCGCCCTGTGGCAGGTGCGCAAGGTGCGCCGCGGCGAATTGCCGGCGCTGACCGGGCGCCAGAAGCTGGAACTGGTCGGCCTGGGCTTCATAGGCTATTACCTGGCCAGCCTGCTGGATTTCATCGGCCTGGAATATATCTCGGCCGGGCTGGAGCGCCTGATCCTGTTCCTGTCGCCCACCTTCGTGCTGCTGTTCTCGGCCATTTTCCTGAAGCGCGTCATCCTGCCCAAGCAATGGCTGGCTCTGGCCTTGTCGTACCTGGGCGTCAGCCTGGTGTTCGTGCAGGACCTGAGCCTGTCGGGCGAAAACGTGCTGCTGGGTTCCTTGTGCGTGCTGGGTTCGGCCATTTCCTATGCGGCCTATCTGATCGGGTCGGGAGAGCTGCTCAAGTCCATCGGTTCCACGCGCCTGGTGGCCTATGCCATGTCCTATTCGGCCGTCTACACGCTGCTGCATTTCTTCGGCGCATTCGGCTGGCAGGGCCTGGTGCAGCCGGCGGGCGTCTATGGCCTGTCGCTGATCCACGCCATCTTCAATACCGTGCTGCCCACTTTCATGACCATGTGGGCCGTGGAGCGCGTGGGCGCGCCCATGAGCGCCCAGATGGGCCTGGTCGGGCCGGTATCCGTGCTGTTCCTGGCCAACTGGTTCCTGGACGAGCCCATAACCGGCATGCAGCTGCTGGGCACGGTCTTCGTGCTGGGCGGAGCCATGGTGCTGAGCCGCCGCAAGTCCTGAGAATGAGTCCAAGCGAGAAGCAGCCAGCAGTGACTGCTTCTCGTCTGGCGAATCCGGGGCGTACGCCTATTTTCCGTTTGCCAGCCGCTCCTCGATCTCGTCGCGGTGCACGTCGTAGGTGGCGAAGCCGGACAGATTGTCAGGCATGCTCAACCTGTCCTTGTGCTTGAGCGTCTGGCGTATGTCTTCCAGGCCGCTGCGCCAGTGCTCCTTCATGGTCACGCGCCCGAACTGGTAGTCCTTGTAGTGCTGCTCGTAGGGCTGGTTGCGGTAGATCAGGTGGATGACGTTGTAGCGCTTGTTGTTGGCCATTTCCTCGGCCAGCCGGCAGGGCAGGAATTCCTTGCGCTGTTCTTCGGGTATGGTTTCCAGCAGGCGCGTCATCACATGGCGCATGTACTGCGAGCGCCGCATTTCCTCCGTCACCATGCGGGTGCGGCTGGAATAGCGGATCTCGTTGATGCGGTCGCTGACCTCGCTCATATTGGTGGGCACGGGGCCGCGCGCGCTCCACAGGTCCACCTGGAAGACCAGGGTGTCGCGGCGCGGCGACTGGTCCAGCACGTACGACAGCGGTGTGTTGGACACCAGGCCGCCGTCCCAGTAGTACTGCCCGTCGATCTCCACCGGCGCGAAGGCCGGCGGCAGGGCGCCCGAGGCCATGAAGTGTTCGGCGCGCAAGGTCGTGCGGTGATTGTCGAAATACACGAAGTTGCCAGTGCCCACGTTGACCGCGCCGACCGAGATGCGCTGGCGCGCGTCATTGATGCGGTCGAAGTCGCACAGGCGCTCCAGCGTGCTCTTCAGGGCCGAGGTGTCGTAATAGCTGGCCGCCTCGGGCACGCCCGGAGTGGTCTGCGGCGGGGGCGGAAAGCGTGGACGGAAGAAGCCGTTCTGGCCCAGCAGGAGCGCGCTGCCGGCATGGAAGGCGCTGACGGCCTCGCGCATGACATCGTTGATGCCGAACAGTGTCTTTTCCATGCAGCCCGGCGCCGGCAGCCCGTAGTAGGGCTGGCAGATGGTGTCCCAGAATTCGCGCAGGCGCTCGATTCGTGTTTCGGGCGGATTGCCCGCGATGATGGCGGTGTTCAGCGCGCCGATCGAGATTCCGGACAGGCAGTCCGGCTCGATGCCGGCCTCCTGCAATCCCTGGTAGACGCCGGCCTGGTAGGCGCCCAGGGCGCCGCCGCCCTGCAGCACCAGGGCCACGGTCTCATACGGCGGCAGGTAGTCGGGCCGTGCGAAAGGGGGCGCGGGCTGTTCCAGCAGGTCGGGCTTGGTCTCGGCATTCATGGCGGGGCTCTGTCTGAAAAGAAGGACGTGTGCGCTGCAACAAGCATAGCATTGCCGCGGCGCGCGTCCGAGGATGGAATGCAAAGCAGAGTGAAGCGGTTCGGGGCCCGTCGGCGCTTTGGGAGGACGTCGCCGTTGAATGGCGCCCGCGGGTCCTAGGCCGGGGCCTGCAGGTGTTGCGCAAAAGCGGCAAGCACGGCGCTGCGGTAGCGTTCCTTGTGCAGGACCAGGGACAGGCGGCGTTTCAGGTCCAGGAAGGGAGTGTGCAGGATGCGCAGACGCCCATTGGCCACCGCGTCAACCGTGGCCGCCTGCGGCAGGCAGGCCAGGCCCAGCCCGGCGATCACGGCCTGCTTGATGGCCTCGACCTGCCCCAGTTCCATCAGGACGTGGCCCGCGGGCAGGACATTGAGCGCCTGCTCGGTCAGCGCGCGCGAAGCCGAGCCGCGTTCACGCATGATCCAGCTGGCGCCGGCGAAGTCCGCATGCTCCAGTTCGGGTATGGCGGCCAGCGGATGATCCGGGGCCGAGCACACCACCAGGGCGTCGTCGCGCCAGTGCCAGGTCTCCAGCTGCGGATGATTCACCGGGCCTTCCACGCAGGCGATGTCGCAACTGTACTCCAGCAGGCGGTTGACGATTTCGGCCGTGTTTTCCACCGTCACGTGCAGGGACACGCGCGGGTGCCTGCGCGCGAAGCCGCCCACCAGGTCGCCGATCAGGTAGTTGCCCACGGTGTTGCTGGCGCCGATGCGGATTCCGCCGCGCAATTCGCTTTCATCCTGCAGGCTCTGCATCTCTCGCAGGCGTTCCAGTATCTCTCGTGCCTGGGGCAGCAATTGCTGGCCGCGGCTGGTCAGCTGCATGCGGCCGGGCGCGCGCTCGAACAGGGAGCAGTCCAGATGCTTTTCCAGCTCGGCCAGGGCCATGCTGGCGGCCGGCTGCGACAAGTGGATGCTCTGGGCGCAAGCGCGCACCGTGCCCAGCGCGGCGATGCCTACGAACACTTCGAGCTGTCTGATGCTGATGGCGTTCATAATCAAAAAAATTGATACTTACGATAAGTAATAATGAATTTTTTTATATGGCTGGTCAACCTAAAATTACTTTCAATTATTAGAAAATGAGGTTTTCTACTATGGCCAGCACCACAGATTCATTGTTGAGCCGCGCCGGCGCGGCTGCACGGGTCCGGACGGACCAGCCCCTGAAGCCGTCGCGCTGGTGGGGTTTCCTGCTGTCCCTGGCCGTGGGCGTGGTCGCCCTGGGTCTGGGCGAGTACTGGCCCTTGATCGGCGGGCCGGTATTTGCCATCGTTCTGGGCATGGTGGTGCGCAACCTGATCGGCGTGGCGCCGGTGTTCCGTCCCGGCCTGCAATTTTCCTCCAAGATCCTGCTGCAATGGTCCATCATAGGCCTGGGCTTCGGCCTGAGCCTGCCGCAGGTGATGCGCACCGGCCTGGATTCGCTGGCGGTCACCTTGGTGACCCTGTCGGTGGCCTTCGTGGCCGCCTATGTCCTGGGCCGCCTGCTGGGCATACCGTCCAAGCTGCGCACCCTGATCGGCGTGGGCACGGCCATCTGCGGGGGGTCGGCCATTGCGGCCGTCACGCCCATCATCCGCCCCGAAGAGCACGAGACCGCGCTGGCGATCTCCACCATCTTCATTTTCAACATCCTGGCGGTGCTGATCTTTCCAGTGGCCGGCCACATGATGAACATGTCCGACGCCGGGTTCGGCGTCTGGGCGGGCACGGCCATCAATGACACCTCGTCCGTGGTGGCGGCCGGCTACAGCTACAGCAGTCAGGCCGGCGACCACGCCACCATCGTGAAGCTGACGCGCGCCACCTTGATCATCCCCATCTGCCTGGTCCTGACCGGCCTGGAGATCTGGCGTTCGCGCCAGGACGGCCGGGATTTCGATCTGATGCGCGTGTTTCCCTGGTTCATCCTGTGGTTCATCGTGGCCTCCACGCTGCGCTCGCTGGGCCTGGTGCCCGTCCAATGGCTGGAGCCCCTGCGCTGGTCGGCCCAGTTCCTGATGGTGCTGGCACTGGCGGCCATCGGCCTGTCGTCCGACCTGAAAATCATGGCGCGGGCCGGTCTGCGTCCCGCCCTGCTGGGCCTGGGCGTGTGGGCGGCCGTGGCGCTCAGCAGCCTGGCGGTGCAAGGCTGGATCGGAGTCTGGTAAGTTCCTGTGCACGTTCATGGCCGGGGCTGCGGAGCGCGCCGCCCCGGCCGACGAATCAGAAGAACCAGGAGCCGGGGCTGTGGCGCAAGGCCACGCCGACGATGTAGACGAAGATGGCCACCGCCAGCACGGCCGCCCAGGCGCGGCTTTGCGCGGTCTTGCCGCGCTTGATGGCGTAGCTGCCCACGACGATGTAGGCCACCAGCAGCACGATCTTGGTGATCAGCCAGGGCTGGCCGGCGGCGGCGCCCAGCATCCCGGCCAGGGCCAGGCCACAGACCAGCAGGACCGTGTCTATCACGTGGGGAGCGATGCGCACGAAACGGTTTTGCAAAAGGGCGGAGCCGCTGACCGACCAGAAGGCCCGGATGATGAAGAACAGAATGCTCAATCCTGCCGCGGTCATGTGCAGATGCTTGATGGCCATGTATGTCATGCCTTGGGTTTCCTCTGAACGATCATGTGAATGAAAGGGGGCGGTTGCAGTATACGCAAGCCCGTCCTGTAACAGGCTTGTTCCAGCTCAGAGTCGGCGACATGGCCGCAGGTTCCCCGGCGCGGGATCAGAGCAGGTTCAGCGGCAGTTTCAGATAAGCTTGGCCGTTGTCTTCGGGTTCCGGAAAGTGTCCGGCGCGTATGTTGATCTGAACGGAGGGCAGGATCAGGCGCGGCATGGCCAGGGTCTTGTCGCGCGCTTCGCGCAGTTCCCGGAACTGGTCTTCGGTGACGCCGTCGCGCACGTGGATGTTGCCGGCTTTCTGTTCGGCTACCGTGCAGCTGCAGCGCGGCTCGCGCCCCTCGGGCGGGTAGTCGTGGCACATGAACAGCACCGTTTGCGCTGGCAGGGCCAGCAGACGTTGGATGGACCGGTACAGGTGGACGGCGCTGCCGCCTGGGAAATCGCAGCGCGCCGTGCCCACGTCGGGCTGGAACAGGGTGTCGCCCACGAACACGCCCAGCCCCTGGACGTGATAGGCCATGTCGGCCGGGGTATGGCCGGGAACGTGCAGGGCCTGCACGGGCAGCGCGCCGATGTGGAAATGCTGCTGGTCCTCGAACAGGGCGTCGAAAGGCGTGCCGTCGGCCTTGATCTGCGCTTCTATATTGAAAATGCGGCCGAACGTCGCTTGCACCTGGCGTATGTGCCTGCCGATGGCAATCTTCCCGCCCAGTCGCTCCTGCAGCCAGACGGCGGCGGACAGGTGGTCCGCATGCGCGTGAGTCTCCAGTATCCATTGCACCTGCAGTCCGCGCCCGCGCACGAAATCCACGATTTCCTGGGCCGAATCGCTGCGGGTGCGGCCGGCCGCGGCATCGTAGTCCAGGACGGAGTCGATGATGGCGCATTCCTTCTGGCCATCGGCATGGACCACGTAGGAGAAGGTGGAGGTGTCCGGATCGAAGAAGTGGGCGACCTGAGCTTGGGGCATGGCGGTCCTCTTACGGTATTTAAAAATATAATATATAATAATATATATTGTTTTCTGGCTGATTGATATGAGTCAACCCGATCTGCAGGCCTTGCGCCTGGTGGCCGATCAGGCCAGCAATCTGTTGCGCAAGCTGGCCAACCCCGATCGTCTTCTCATTCTATGCGCCTTGGTGCAGGGGGAGTGCAATGTGGGCGAACTGGCGCAACGCAGCGGCATCGGCCAGCCCACCTTGTCGCAGCAATTGACGGTATTGCGCCGTGAAGGGCTGATCGCCAGCCGCAAGGACGGCAAATTCGTATATTACCGGCTGGAGCATCCGGATGTGCTGGCGGTGATGCGTACCTTGTACGGGATTTTCTGCGCGTAGGCCTTGAACCGGTTCTCAGGAGAGCAAAACATGATTCACATCGACTGGGCGTCATTCACGCCCTGGAGCGCCCTGCTGGGAGGCGCTCTGGTGGGGGGCGCGGCCGCCGTCCTGGTGCTGCTCAATGGCCGGGTGTTCGGCATCTCGGGCCTGGTCTCGGGCACCTGGACCGCAGCGCGCGGGGATCGCGGCTGGCGCTGGATGGCCTTGCTGGGCCTGGCGGCAGCGCCCTGGGCGTATCGCCTGGCGGGCCAGGCCGTGCCGGTTCCCGGCGGGCAGCCCTGGCTGCTGGTGGTGCTGGCCGGCTTGCTGGTGGGGTTCGGGACGCGACTGGGGTCGGGGTGCACCAGCGGACACGGGGTCTGCGGTTTGTCGCGCCTGTCGCCCCGCTCGCTGGTGGCCACGCTGGCATTCATGGCCAGCGGTTTTCTGACGGTGTTCGTTGTTCGCCATCTTCTTTAAGGAACGGGATGTGACTTACATCATTGCCTTGCTCAGCGGCCTGGTCTTTGGCCTTGGGCTGCTGCTGTCCGGCCTGGCCGATCCGGCCAAGGTGCTGGGGTTTCTGGACCTGGCCGGCGCCTGGGACCCGTCTTTGGCGCTGGTGATGGCGGCGGCCATTGCGGTGGCCATTGTCCCGTTCACGCTGGCGCGGCGCCGCACGCGTACATATTTCACGAACCAGCCCATGCAGTTGCCCGCCAGCCGGCGCATCGACAGGCCGCTGGTGCTGGGCGCGCTGGTCTTCGGCGTGGGCTGGGGGCTGGCGGGTTTTTGCCCCGGTCCGGCCGTGGTGCTGGCGGCTTCGGGTGCGCCCTTGGCTGTGCTGTTCCTTGCGGCCATGCTGGTCGGCATGTGGCTGGCGGGGCGGCTGCACGGCTGAGCATGCGCCTTTGCGCCTCGCTGAGCCGCTACCTGTGACGCGGCCCGGCCCATGCGGCCGGGCCGGCGCCCTCTGGTGTCGGGACAGCCTCAGCCCAGGTGGGTGCTGGGGCCCGGCACGCGGTCCGGTTCCATGTCCACCAGGCCCTGCAGGATGCCGCAGTGCTCCAGTCCGCCGGCCTGGCCGCAGCGGTGGCGCAGTTCCTTCAATTGCTCCTGCAGGTGTTCCAGTTCGCGGATGCGCACGGCCACGTGTTCGATATGTTCGTCGAGCAGGCTGTTCACGGGCTCGCAGTCCTGGGCCGGGCCGTCCATATGGGCCAGCAGGGCGCGGATTTCTTCATGCGTCATGTCCAGGCTGCGGCAGTTGCGGATGAAGCGCAGCCGTTCCAGGTGCATGGCGCGGTACTGCCGGTAGTTGCCTTCGCTGCGCTCGGGCTCGGGCAGCAGGCCGACTTTTTCGTAATAACGGATGGTTTCGGTGTTGCAGTGGCTTTTTTGCGCCAATTCGCCGATTTTCATGACAAGGCTCCTGAAGGCTTGACCTTGTAGTTACTTTAGGCTTTCTACTGCAGGTATGCAAGAAAGCGAGGAGCTGCAATGACTTCTTTCGACAAGACCGGAACAATCCCTCCCACGGGCAGCGAAGCGCGGGGCGACCATGCGCACGATCATTCCCATGATCACTCGCATGACCATTCCCACGACCATGGGCATGACCACGGCCATGATCATGGACGCGCCCAGGCGCGCGCCGCCGCCGCGGCCTGCTGCGCCACGCCGGCGTCCGCGCCGGCCGTCGCCCTGGCGGCCAGCACCGGCACCCGCCTGGTGGTGCACATCGCCGACATGGATTGCCCGGCCGAGGAAAATATGATCCGTTCGGGCCTGAAGCGCGTGCCGCAGGTGCGCGAGCTGGGCTTTGACCTGATGCAGCGCGTCCTGACGGTGGAGCATGCCGAGGGAGCGCGCGACATAGTGCTGCAGGCCCTGCGCGGCCTGGGCTTTCAGCCCCGCATGGCGGACGAGGTCCCCACGGCGGCCGCTCCCGCACGCCAGGGCCTGGTGCGCATCGTCGCCGCCGTGGCGCTGGCGTTGGGCGCGGAGATCAGCCACTGGCTGGCCGCGCCCGAATGGCTGGTCATCGTCCTGTCGCTGGGGGCCATTCTGTCCGGCGGCGTGCAGGTCTACAAAAAGGGCTGGATCGCGTTGCGCAACGGCCAGTTGAACATCAATGCGCTCATGAGCATTGCCGTCACCGGCGCGGTGCTGCTGGCCCAATGGCCGGAAGCCGCGATGGTGATGTCCTTGTTCAGCCTGGCCGAATGGATCGAGGCCCGTTCCCTGGACCGCGCCCGCAATGCCGTGGACAGCCTGCTCAAGCTGGTGCCCGACGATGTGCTGGCCAGCGCCGACGGGCGTGGCTGGAGACGCCTGCCGGCCAGCCAGGTGCAGGCGGGCTGGTCCGTGCGCGTGGCGCCGGGCGAGCGCTTCGGCCTGGACGGGCAGGTGGTGGAGGGACTCAGCGCCGTCAACCAGGCGCCCATCACCGGCGAGAGCGCGCCCGTGGACAAGGGGCCGGGCGACGAAGTCTTTGCAGGCACCATCAATGGCATGGGCGAACTGGTGTACCGGGTGTCGGCCGCGCACGATGATACCTTGCTGGCGCGCATCACCCGCTCAGTTCAGGAAGCCCAGGCCAACAAGGCGCCCATCCAGCGCTTCGTGGACCAGTTTTCCCGTGTCTATACGCCGCTGGTGGTCATGGCCGCCGTGCTCATGGCCGTGGCCCTGCCCCTGGTGTGGGGGGTGAGCTGGCTGGACGCGGTGTATCGCGCCCTGGTGCTGCTGGTGATCGCCTGCCCATGCGCGCTGGTGATCTCCACGCCGGTCGCCGTGGTCAGCGCGCTGGCGAGCACGGCGCGGGCCGGCATCCTGGTGAAGGGCGGCGTCTATCTGGAGCGCGCCCGCCAACTGCGTTACCTGGCCGTGGACAAGACCGGCACCCTGACGCTCGGACAGCCGGCGCTCGATGTCTATGGCAGCCTGCGCGAAGGAGTGACGGACGAGCAGGTCCTGGACCTGGCGGTGGCGCTGGCCGAGCGTTCCGACCATCCGGCTTCGCAAGCCATCGCCCGGGGCCGGCATGCGTCCGGTCTGGCGGGACTGGAGCAGTTCGAAGCCGTCGCCGGACATGGCGTGCAGGCCCGCGGCCTGAACGGCGCGTTGCGGCTGGGCAAGCGCAGCTGGGTTCTGGAGGGCGCGGATCGGGCCTTCCTCAGCCAGGCTGAGCAGCAAGCCCTGGAGAGCGGCGCCAGCATGGTGTATCTGGGCGACGACAAGGGACTGCTGGCCTGGTTCGCCGTCCTGGACACGCTGCGCCCCACCACGGCCCAGGCCATTGCGGCCCTGCAGCGGCAAGGCGTGCAGGTGGAGATTCTGTCGGGCGACCACGAGCAGGCCGTGCGCCACGTGGCTGCTCAGGCCGGCATCGCGGATTACCGGGCCGGGCTGCTGCCGCAGGACAAGCTGGAACGCATCGAGCAGCGCCTGGGCCAGGGCCTGGTGGCCATGGTGGGCGATGGCATCAACGATGCGCCCGCCCTGGCTCGCGCCGACGTGGGCATTGCCATGGGCGCGCTGGGCTCGGACATCGCCATCGAGACAGCCGATGTGGCGCTGATGGACGACGACCTGGGCAAGATCGCCTTGCTGATGCGGCAGTCCCAGGCCCTGCACCGCGTGCTGTGGCAGAACATCAGCCTGGCCCTGGGCATCAAGGCCGTGTTCCTGGTGATGGCCTTGAGCGGCCAGGCCACCATGTGGATGGCCGTGTTCGCCGACGTGGGCGCCAGCCTGCTGGTGGTGCTCAACAGCCTGCGACTGTTGCGCGCGCGACACTGAGCATACTTCCGTCCGACTTCCCCCGCCTGGCGACAGGCGGTTTTTTTTTTGGAGGTCGGCCCCGCTTCTGTATGGGCAGGAATGTGAATAGTATTATCATGTAATGATAACTACCGGGACCGGCCAAGGTGGCGCGGGGCCTGTCCGGCGCCTGTTGGAGTACGCAGGCTGGCCGGGTGTCGCAAGGACGGACGATGATTGCACTGCTGGAAGCGGGCCGAGCCGGCCTATTGAACCGCCGTCATTGGTTGAACAATGTACTGGCGGGCTTGATCGTGGGCGTGGTGGCGCTGCCCCTGGCCATGGCGTTCGCGATCGCCTCGGGCGTCAAGCCGGAGCAGGGCCTGTACACGGCCATCGTGGCTGGCCTGGCGGTGTCCGTTCTGGGCGGCAGCCGCGTCCAGATCGCCGGCCCCACGGGCGCCTTCATCGTCATCCTGTCAGGGGTGGTGGCTCAGCACGGCGTGGCGGGGCTGCAGATCGCCACCCTGATGGCGGGCGTCATTCTCCTGCTGCTGGGCCTGCTGCGGCTGGGAGCGGTGATACGTTTCATTCCCGACCCGGTCATCGTGGGCTTCACGGCCGGCATAGGCGTGATCATCTGGGTGGGGCAGTGGCGCGACTTCTTCGGCCTGCCGGTCGTCCAGGGCCAGTATTTCCACGAAAAACTCTGGTTCCTGCTGCAGAACCTGTCCGCTCTGGACCCGGCCACCACCGGGCTGGGAATCCTGTCCCTGATCATCCTGCTGGTTCTGCCCCGGGTGCGCGGCCTCTCGCGCATTCCAGCCCCCTTGGCGGCGCTGGTGCTGGTGACGCTGGTGCAGGCCGTGTTCCGCTTCGAGTCGGTGGCCACCATCGGGTCCAGCTTCGGCGCCTTGCCGACCGGCCTGCCGTCGTTCCAGTGGCCGCAGATCACGCTGACGCGCGTGGTGGAGCTGATCGGGCCGGCCTTTGCCATCGCCATGCTGGGTGCGATCGAATCCTTGCTGTCGGCCGTCGTGGCCGATTCCATGACCGGCGCCAGGCACGATTCCAACCAGGAGCTGGTGGGCCAGGGCGTGGCCAATATGCTGGCGCCCCTGTTCGGCGGCATCGCCGCAACCGGGGCCATCGCCCGCACCGCGACCAATATCCGCAATGGCGGCAACAGCCCGCTGGCGGGCATCGTGCATGCCGCTTTCCTGGTGCTGGTCCTTCTGCTGCTGGCCCCGTTGGCGGCCTACATTCCCTTGGCGGTGCTGGCCGCGATCCTGTTCGTCGTGGCCTGGAACATGAGCCAGGCGGGGCTGGTGCTGCGCTTGCAGCGCCGGCTGCCGGCTGCCGATCTGCTCATCCTGTGGGTGACCTTCGCCCTGACGGTGTTCGCCGACCTGGTGGTGGCCGTCAACATCGGGGTGGTGCTGGCCATGCTGTATGTACTCAAGCGCACCTCGGACGGCGTGCGGGTCCGCTTGCTGGAGGGCAGGGAGCTGCAGCGCGTGCTGGACGTGGAACCCGGCGCGAGCGCGCGCGAGGACATACGCGTGCTGGTGCTGGAGGGGCCGTATTTTTTCGCCAGCGTGGACGCGGTGAACCGCGCCTTGCAGGAAGTGCCGGAGGCGGTCAGGGTGATCGTGCTGCGCCTGAACTATGTGCCCTTCATGGACGCCACCGCCTTGCAGGCGCTGGAGACGGCCCTGGATGATCTGGCGCGCCGCGGCGTGCAGGTGGCGCTGTCCGAGGCCAATGAACGCGTGTCGCGCAAGGTGCGCCGCATGGGCCTGTTGGCCCGCGTGCATGGCCGGCGCATCTACGACACGGCGACCGAGGCCTGGCTGAGCGCGGCAGGCGGCCTGGACCGGCCAGGGCCTGCCAACGCTATTTAAAAGGCTCGCATCGACGGGGTTCTAGGCCGGCGGGTCCACGCGGGGATTACGGGCGGCGCCGGGGTAGTCCACATCGTGGCGGGCCAGGTAATCGCGTATCAGCTGGCGCACGACCTGCGACGGCGTCAGGTCCTGCTGCTGGCACAGGGCCTCGAATGCCTTCTTCTTGGCCGGGTCTATCAGCACCGTCAGCCTTGCAGTCTTGTTTTCCATGGCGGGTCAGCGGCTCAGCGTGAATTCGTCATTGCCCATGAAAGCGTAGCGCAGGGCGTCGATCAGGGCCAGGACGTAGGCCAGCGGGGCCCAGATGACGAACAGCACGACGAACAGCAGGCCCCAGCCTATCTGCCCGAGATAGAAGCGATGCGCGCCTATCCAGCCCAGGAAGATGGCCAGGACGATGGCGATCTTGCGGTGGCTGGTGGGGCGTTCCAGTTCTTCTTTCTTGGCGCTGGCGATCCACATCACCAGGGGAATGGTGATCAGCAGGGCCAGCAGCGCCTTGCCCCAATGCAGCGCCAGGTACTCGCGCGCCTGGAGCGCCAGGTCGGCGAAATCATCGATGATGAAGCCCAGGTAGGACAGCAGCTCGCGCAGCACGGCCTCGCCGAAGGTCAGGCCCAGCAGCACCAGCACGAAGATGGCGATGCCTAATATGATTCTTTGCAGCATGGTGTTCCCATCAAAAAGAGTCGATGTTCATTGCGTGCGCGCCTGGCGCACCGCCTGCTCCCAGCCGTGCATCAGGGTCTGGGCCTGGTCGCGCGACATGGCGGGCTCGAAGACCCGCTCGCTGCGCCAGAGCGCGGCGATTTCCTGAGGGTCTTTATACAGCCCGCAGCCCAGTCCCGCCAGATAGGCGGCGCCCAGCGCGGTGGTCTCGATGTTGTCGGGGCGCACGACGGGCAGTCCCAGCAGGTCGGCCTGGAACTGCATGAGCAGATTGTTGGCGCTGGCGCCGCCGTCCACGCGCAATTCGTGCAGAGGGCGTCCGCCGCTGGCCTGGACGTCACGGTTCATGGCCTGCAGCACGGCGGCGCTCTGGTAGGCGATGCTGTCCAGGGCGGCGCGCGCTATGTGCGCCATGGTGCTCGAGCGGGTCAGGCCGGTGATGACGCCGCGCGCCTGGGCGTCCCAGTAAGGCGCGCCCAGCCCGGTGAAGGCCGGCACCAGATGCACGCCCTGGGCGTCGGGGACGCTGCGCGCCAGCGCTTCCACCTGGGCGCTGTGCTCCAGTGCGCCCAGCCCGTCGCGCAGCCACTGGACCACGGCGCCGCCGATGAATACGCTGCCCTCCAGCGCGTAGGAGGGGTCGGGGCCGTGGCGGGCGGCGCAGGTGCCTATCAGGCCGTTGTGCGATTCGGGGGAGTGCGACCCGCAGTGCATCAGCAGGAAGCAGCCCGTGCCGTAGGTGTTCTTGGCCATGCCCGGCTTGAAGCATGCCTGGCCGAACAGCGCGCTTTGCTGATCGCCCGCCACGCCGCAGATGGGAATGGCGCGGCCCAGCAGCGCCGGGTCGCAGTCGCCGAATCGGCCGGCCGAGTCGCGCACCTGGGGCAGGATGGCGGCCGGGATGTCGAACAGCGCCAGCAGCTCCTCGTCCCATTGCGCTTGATGGATGTTGAAGAGCAGGGTGCGCGAGGCATTACTGATGTCGGTCGCATGGACGGCTCCGCCGGTCAGGTGCCAGATCAGCCAGCTGTCCACGGTGCCGAAGGCCAGCTCTCCGCGTTCGGCCCGTTCGCGGGCGCCGGGCACCGAATCCAGCAGCCAGCGCAGCTTGGTGGCGGAGAAATAGGCGTCGATGGGCAGGCCCGTCTTGCGGGTGATGAGCGCTTCGCGGCCCTGTTCGCGCAGCCGCGCACAGAGGTCCTCGGCGCGCCTGTCCTGCCAGACGATGGCGGGGTGCACGGCCTGCCCGGTGCGCCGGTCCCACAGCAGGGTGGTCTCGCGCTGGTTGGTGATGCCGAGGGCGGCGATGTCCTGTGCGGTCAGCCCCGCCTGCTCGATGGCTTGGCGCGCGGTGGCCAGCTGGGTGTCCAGGATTTCCTGCGGGTCATGCTCGACCCAGTCGTTGCGTGGATAGTACTGGCGGGTTTCCTGTTGAGCCTGGGCGAGGATGCGGCCGTCGGCCGCCACTACGAGGCTTCTGGAGCTGGAGGTGCCTTGATCGAGTGCAAGAATGAATGTCATGCGGGTCCGGCCGATGAAAGCAAAAACAGCCCACAGTGTACCGGCTGCAGGCCGGCTCTGCGCGCCCTGCGTGGTGCGGCGCCTGATTCTTGGGGTGGCAAGTTTCGCTGCAAGGTGTAGAGCAAGAGGTTAAAATAAGGGTAAATCCCGACTCGGCCCGCCCTGATCCGGGCTGCCGCCGGCTCCAGACTCGACGATAGCTCCCATGACCACTCGACACTCACCGTTGCTGACCGATAGGACGCAAATGCTGGGCGCTCTTGCGCGCACCACACAGGCCGACCTCGTTGTGGTGGGCGGCGGCGCGACCGGGCTGGGCATTGCCCTGGATGCGACGCTGCGCGGGCTCAAGGTGGTGGTGCTGGAAGCCTGGGACTTCGCCAAAGGCACCTCCTCGCGGGCCACCAAGCTGGTGCACGGCGGCGTGCGCTACCTGGCGCAAGGCAACGTCTCCCTGGTGCGCGAGGCCTTGCACGAACGCACCCATCTCCTGCACAACGCGCCGCATCTGGCCCAGCCCCTGCCGTTCGTGATGCCCAGCTACAAATGCTGGGAAACCCCTTTCTACGGGCTGGGACTGATGGCCTACGACGCGCTGGCGGGGCGCGAAGGCCTGGGCAGTACGCAGTTCCTGGGCGCCGCGCGCGTGCGGCAACTCTTGCCCGGCGCCCGCCGCAGCGGCCTGAAGGGCGGGGTCAAGTATTGGGACGGCCAGTTCGACGACGCCCGGCTGGCGCTGGCGCTGGCGCGTACGGCGGCGCTGCACGGCGCCTTGCTCGTCAACTACTGTCCGGTCACGGAAATCCAGCACCACGAAGGGCGGATAGCCGGCGTGCGGTGCCAGGACAGGGAAAGCGGGCAGACCTACCACGTGCAGACATCTTGCGTGGTGAACGCCACCGGCGTCTGGGTGGACCGACTGCGCGAACTGGACGGCCAGGAGGGCGGCCGCCAGGCGCGCCCCATGGTGGCGCCCAGCCAGGGCGTGCATCTGGTGGTGGATCAGGATTTCCTGCCCGGCGACCATGCCCTGCTCGTGCCGCGTACGCGCGATGGGCGCGTATTGTTCGCCGTGCCCTGGCTGGGCAAGCTCATCCTGGGCACGACCGATACGCCGCGCGAAGACGTGCCGCTGGAGCCCCGGCCTCTACGCCAGGAAATCGACTTCATCCTGTCGGAATCCGCTCATTATCTGCAGAAGGCGCCGCGCGAGCAGGACGTGCGCAGCGTCTGGGTCGGCTTGCGTCCGCTGGTCCGCCCGGTGGACGAGTCCGGGGACGGCAAGACCCAGTCCATCAGCCGTGAACATACCGTGCTGGTCAGCCCCAGCGGTCTGGTCACGGTCACCGGCGGCAAGTGGACCACTTATCGGGCCATGGCCCAGGACGTGCTCGAGCGTTGCGAACGGGCCGGACTGGTGGGCAAGCTGCCGGCCTGCAGCACGCAGGATCAGCGCCTGGTCGGCGCGTCGCACGCCGCGACGCGGCGTTCGCTGGGCAGCGCGCCGGGGCTGGACGCCTATGGCAGCGAATCGGACTGGGTCAAATCCCTGCCGGGTGCGGACATGGAGCTGGCACCGGGCCTGAACGAGGCCATGGTGCGTTTTGCCTGCCGCTATGAATACGCCCGCACCGTCGAGGACATGCTGGCGCGGCGCTCGCGCCTGCTGTTCCTGGACGCGCGGCTGGCGCAGCGCACGGCCCCGGCCGTGGCGCGGCTGATGCAGGAAGAAACCGGCCGCGATCCCGAGCTGGACGCCTTTCTGAAACTGGCGCAGACGTACGCCACCTTGCCGGCTGCGTGATCACGGGCCTGTGAACCGCTCACCGCAAAGTCAGGTACTGCCTGGTCCATGCGGCGCTGGAAACACTCCTGCCGTGCCGCCAGCACATCCCGGCCGCCAGGCAGCAGACCTTCTTCTGGGCTCTTATTCGAAAAATGTCCGGGCCGTCTCGAAGCGCTTGGCGAAATAGGGGTTGTCCATGGAATCGATGCGCACCCGCCCGCCGCTGGAGGGAGCGTTGATGAACTGCTTGTTTCCTATATAGATGCCCACGTGCGAATTGGGCCTGCCCAATGTATTGAAGAAGACCAGGTCGCCCGGCCGCAACTGCTTGCGGCTGATGCGGCGGCTGGCGCCTGCCTGCTCCGCGCTGCTGCGCGGAATGGGGGAGCTCGAGCGCTCCTGACTGAACACATAGTGCACCAGCCCGCTGCAGTCAAAGCCCGTGGAGGGTTCGCGTCCCCCGTAGCGGTACGGGGAGTCGAGCAGTGCCATGGCCGAGAGCACCACGGCGGAACGTCGCCCGTCTTCGACAGTAACACTGGATCGGGAGGCTGGGCCTGGCGGCGCGCCGGCGCAGGCAGCCAGGAGAGCCAGCAGCATCAAGGCGATCAGTCGTTGCGTAAAAGCAGCAAGGTTCATATGTGGTTACAAACTTGTGCGCCGGGAATGGAACTTCCCGCTTCTGCCTGCATTATGCCGATTTTTCGCTCTTCTTGGCAGCTTGAGTAAAAAAAGCCCATGGGGAGAAGGGCTTAGGCTTTCCGGTCGCTGCCGCGGAACACGTCCGGGCGCCCGGCGTCTTGATCCCGGTCACGTAACATCCAGTTTTATATCTACAACATTAAGTGAGCATCTGATAAGATTCAGTCTGCAATTGATACATTTAATGCATATTTTTCACTGTATTCATGTCGATGTCGTATTGTTTCTCGGCGTGAGTCGGTAAGAAATAGCGGTATGGCAGGATGCTCGTGCAAGGTTTCTCTAGAACACGATACGCATCTTTGTAACATTTCCCGTGTTAAATGTTGTTTGTTACAAGAAATTAGCTGGTTCAACCAGTTTTACAAGGAAGGCTGACATGCCCGTATCGGAAAATTCGCTGCTGAATGACATTCAGGAAGTCAATTTGTCGTACTTGCTGCTCGCACAACGCCTGCTTCGCGAGAATTTTTCGGCAGGAATGTTCCGGCTGGGGTTCGACGCCGATGTGGCCGAAACCCTGATGCACCTGTCCCCCGCACAATTGGTCAAGCTGGCCAGCTCCAGCTCCCTGATCTGCGGCTTTCGCTTCAACGACTACGACCTGCTCACGACGCTGACGCAGAATGTGCTGGGCGGCGTGCTGCAGCAGGCCCATTCCACCATTCTGCTGTCCCAGAGAGCGACGGCCGGTCAGGCGGGCTGACGGCAGGGACGATCTAAACGTTATGGCTACAAAAAGCGTCGCCAAAGAGGCCCAGGAAATCGGCCTGGCTTCGGAAATGATCGAGTTGGGGGCGCGTTTGCAGGTGCTGCAGGCGGAAACCTCGCTCAGCTACGACCGTCTTGCGCGCCTGTATCGGGAGGTCAAAGGCTGTTCGCCGCCCAAGGGCATGCTGCCGTTCTCGGTGGACTGGTTCATGACCTGGCTGCCCAACATCCATTCCAGCCTGTTCTACAGTATCTATCAATTCATGGTCGCGCAGACTCCCTGCGGCAAGAGCCAGGCTCTGGTCGAGGCGTACCGTCTGTACCTGGAGCAGTCGGCCGCCGGCCGCGTCGAAACGACGACGGACGAGGAACCCGTGCTCAGCTTCACGCGCGCCTGGATGCTGCTGCGCTTTTTCGACAGCGGTATGTTGCAGCTTTCCCAGTGCGAGCGCTGCAAGGGCGGCTTCGTTGCCCACGCCCACGATCCCGAAGCCGGTTTTGTCTGCGCCATATGCCGCCCGCCGCCGCGTGCGGGCAAGACGCGCGCCAGCAAGGCGCGCGGCAGCCGCAAGGTCGAGGCCGCCAGCAAAGAAGCCCGGCCGGCCTGCGAAGAGCCATGCGCCCCGCGCCGCGCCCCGGCCGCTTCCCGGCGTCAGCTCCAGCCGGACGTGCCTGCCCGCATCGGCTAGCGTCCACGCGCCTGCCGTTCCAGTTTCCTGAAGTGTTTCCGCTGTGCAAAGAGGACCGGAAGCGCCGATCTATGCGGGAAAAAGCCCGTTGAAGCGGCGTTTTGGCCCGGCCACTTGCCGCCATCATTAGTTGCGTGTACTTGAAGAAGGCGTATCCGTGCTTATTCTGATTGGATATATCGTTGTCTTTGTCTCCGTGTTCGGGAGTTTCGTGGCCCTGGGCGGGCATATGGGCGCCCTGTACCAGCCTTTCGAACTGCTGCTGATCGGCGGTGCGGCGATGGGCGCCTACTTCGCGTCCAACAGCGGCAAGTCCATCAAGCTGCTGGCCGGGGCGCTGCCCATCGCGTTTCGCAGCAGTCCCTACAACAAGCAGCTGTACATGCAGTTGATGGGCATGATGTACGTCCTGCTCAACAAGGCGCGCCGCGACGGCATGATGTCCATCGAGTCCGATATCGAGAACCCCGAGCAGAGCGCCATCTTCGCCGATTACCCCAACGTGGTGAAGGATCCGGCCCTGATGAACTTCATCGCGGATTATCTGCGCCTGATGATCAGCGGAAACATGAGCTCCTTTGAAATCGAGACCCTGATGGAGCAGGACATCGAGACCCACCAGCATGAGCGCAACGTGCCCGCCCGCGCCCTGCGCGAAGTCGCCGACGCATTGCCCGCCTTCGGCATCGTCGCGGCGGTACTGGGCGTGGTCAAGGCGCTGGCGTCGGTGGACCAGCCGCCGGCCATTCTGGCCGACCTGATTTCCAAAGCCATGGTCGGCACTTTCCTGGGCATCTTGCTGGCCTACGGTTTCGTGGCGCCGCTGGCCGCGACCATCGAGCGGCGCACGGCCGACTCGGTCAAGGTGCTGGAGTGCATCAAGGTGACGCTGCTGGCCAACATGAACGGCTATCCTCCCCAGCTGGCGGTGGAGTTCGGCCGCAAGGTCCTGTTCTCCACGGAGCGCCCGTCCTTCCAGGAACTGGAGGAGCATGTGCGCCAGGCCCGCTCTGCAGGTGGCGGCCGTAAAGCCTGATCGGAAGCAGTCATGAGCAATCACAAGGACAGAGTCGTCATCCGCCGCAAGAAGACGGCGCACGGCGAACACCATGGCGGAAGCTGGAAGATCGCCTACGCGGACTTCATGACGGCCATGATGGCCTTTTTCCTGGTGATGTGGATCCTGTCGCTGGTCCCCAAGCAGGACCTGAAGGAGATCGCCGACTACTTCCGCATGCCGCTGATCGACGCCGTCACGGGCGGCCAGCAGGGGGATCAGTCGCGCAGCGTCATTCCCGGCGGCCAGCCCAGCCTGATTCCCAACCCCCATCCGGGCGCCACCAACATCGACGCCATGCAGGATCGCCAGGATGTCGAGCGCCTGGAAGACCTGAAGTCCGCTCTCGAAGAGCTGATCCGCATCGACCCGGTGCTCAAGGAGTTCCGGCCGCAGCTGCTGCTGGACATGACCCAGGACGGCCTGCGCATCCAGATCATCGACCGGCAGAGCCGGCCCATGTTCGCCACCGGCAGCGCTCTGGTGCAATCCTATATGCGGGCCATCCTGCGCTCCCTGAGCCAGCCTCTGAACGAGATGCCCAACCGCATCCAGATCACCGGCCACACCGACTCCATGCAGTACGCCAGCGGCGAGCGCCTGTACAGCAATTGGGAGCTGTCCGCGGACCGCGCCAATGCGGCCCGCCAGGAACTGGTCGCGGGCGGCCTGGCCGAGGCCAAGGTCAAGCAGGTGCTGGGCCTGGCCGACACGGTCAGTCTGGTTAAAGATAACCCCGCTGCGGCCGTAAATCGGCGTATCAGTCTGCTCGTGCTCAATAGCCGCGCGGAACGACGCATCGACGAGCAGAATGCCAGCGGTTCCGAGGAGTTCGACCTGCGCGAGGCCATGCAGGAGCCGGAGGGGCCCATCGGCGTTCGCATCCCCGGTCTGCCTGAGTTGCCCGGCGCTCTGCCTGTCACGCCGTAAAGCCCGCATAGACGGGCTGGACTTTTTGTTTAGATGTTCTAAGCCATTACCAAGAAGGAAGTGTTCATGAGCTCCGGCGTAGATCTGAGTCAGTTTTACGAAACCTTTTTCGATGAAGCCGATGAGCTGCTGGCCGACATGGAGCGCTTGCTGCTGGAGCTGGACCTGGACCAGCCCGACCGCGACCAGTTGAACGCCATCTTCCGCGCCGCCCACTCGATCAAGGGCGGGGCGGGCACGTTTGGCTGCTTCACTCAGCTGGCTGAGACCACGCACCTGCTCGAGAACCTGCTGGACCTGGTCCGCAACGGTGAAATGCAGTTGCGCAAGGACATGATCGACCTTTTTCTGGAAACCAAGGACGTGTTAACCGGACAAGTCACCGCCTACCGCGATGGAGAAGATCCCGACGAGGACGCCTACCGCCGCATCTGCGAACAATTGCGGCAGCTGGCCCTGGAACAGAAGGGCATCCTGACCACGCAGGAGCAGGCGCCTGCTGTTGCGGCCGAGCCTGAACCGGAGCCCGAACCGGAGCCGGCCCAGCCTGCCGAGACGTCGGGACTGCCCCTTTGGGTGTCGCTGGGCCCTGTGTCCGACAAGGATGCCGAGGCCCTGCAGCAGGAAATGGAATTGATGGGCACCATCGTGCACCAGTCGCGCGAGGGCCAGCGCCTGGATATCTGGCTGGAAACCACGGCCTCGGCCGATGACATCCAGGCCGTGTGCTGCTTCGTGGTCAACGCCGACCAGGTGACGGTCAAGTTCAGCGCGGCGCCTTCCCAGGCCGCCCAGGCGGCGACACCCGCCGCGCCGGCGCCCGAGCCTGCCGCCTCCGCCCAGCCAGCAGCGGCCGCTCCCGCAGCGCAGCCTGAAAGCGCGCCCGCCCCGGCTGCTGCCAAGCCAGCCGCCAAACCGGCTGAGAAGACCGCCAAGCCGGCCGCCGCCAAGGAGTCGGGCACCATACGCGTGGGCGTCGAGAAAGTGGACCAGATCATCAATCTGGTGGGCGAACTCGTCATCACCCAGGCCATGCTGGTGCAGACGGCTTCCACGCTGGATCCGGTCGTGCACGACCGGCTGCTCAACGGCATCGAACAGCTCGAGCGCAATGCGCGCGACCTGCAGGAATCGGTCATGTCCATCCGCATGATGCCCATGGACTATGTGTTCAGCCGCTTCCCCCGCGTGGTGCGCGAGAGCGCCGCCCGCATGAACAAGCAGATCCGCCTGGTCACCAAGGGGCAGGCGACCGAACTGGACAAGAGCCTGATCGAGCGCATCATCGATCCGCTGACGCACCTGGTGCGCAACAGCATCGACCACGGCATCGAGATGCCGGAGGATCGCATCGCCGCGGGCAAGGATGCCGAGGGCGTGCTGACGCTGTCCGCGCAGCACCAGGGCGGGCACATCATCATCGAAGTCGTGGACGACGGCGCCGGCCTGAATCGCGACAAGATCCTGAAGAAGGCCATGTCCTCGGGGCTGCCTGTCAGCGAAACCATGCCGGACGACGAAGTCTGGCAGCTGATCTTCGCCCCGGGCTTCTCGACCGCCGACAAGGTCACGGAAATCTCGGGCCGGGGCGTGGGCATGGACGTGGTGCGACGCAACATCCAGAGCATGGGCGGCCATGTGCAGCTCTATTCTCGCGCCGGGGTGGGCACCACCACCCGCATCGTGCTGCCCCTGACCCTGGCCATCCTGGACGGCATGTCGGTGCAGGTGGGCAAGGAAGTGTTCATCCTGCCCCTGGCGCACGTGACCGAATCCATGCAGCCCACCCACGAACAGCTGCGTCGCGTCTCGGAAACCGATCACGTCATGTTCGTGCGCGGCGAATACCTGCCCCTGATCTCCCTGCGCGACATCTTCTCGGTGGAAGACGCCGAAGTCGACGTGACGCGCGCCATCGCCGTCATCCTGCAGGCCGAGGACATGCGTTTCGCGCTGCTGGTCGACCATCTCATCGGCCAGCACCAGGTGGTGGTCAAGAACCTCGAAGCCAACTATCGCAAGATTCCGGGGATTTCCGCGGCAACCATTCTTGGTGACGGCAGCGTAGCCCTGATTGTTGATGTATTTGCCTTACAGCGCCTGGCCCGCGATCGCGCCGCCGCGCTGGTCTGATCTATCCGGAGACATGCATGTCCAACGACTTTAATTCCCATTCCGAAGCCGCTGAAGTCGGCGGCAAGGAGTACCTGGTTTTCACTCTGGGCGACCAGGAATACGGCATCGACATCCTGAAGGTGCAGGAAATCCGCGGCTACGACACCCAGACCGTGACGCGCATCGCCAATGTGCCCGGTTTCATCAAGGGCGTGACCAATCTGCGCGGCGTGATCGTGCCCATCGTGGACCTGCGCATCCGCTTCAACATGGAGAAAGTGGACTACGACCACCAGACCGTCGTCGTGATCCTGAACCTGAAGGAGCGCGTCGTGGGCGTGGTGGTGGATGGAGTGTCCGACGTGCTCGTGCTGCAATCCTCGCAGATCAGCGCCGCGCCCAGCTTCGGCACGGCCTTCTCCACGGAATACCTGACCGGCATCGGCACGCTCGGCGAGCGCATGCTGATCCTGGTCGACATCGAAAAACTCATGACCAGCGAGGAAATGGCGCTGGTCGACAGCGCAGTGGCCTGATCGCCGCAGGAGGCGCAGGTCGGGGGAGGTGCCGAAAGTGCCTCCGGTGTTCGGGTCTACTCTAGACAAGGTGCTTGTAATGCTGGATGGATTACGGTTGGCCAATCTGAAGGTGCGTACCAGTCTGATTCTGGTGCTGGTGTTCTTTCTGCTGATGCTGGTTGCAGGCGCGGCCCTGGGGATATTGTCCCTGCGCGGCAACAATCTGGCCTTGCAGAGCATCGTGACCAATCAGCGCGTCGGCTCGGCCATGTACCAGGCCATCGAGCGCTACAAGGACACCCAGACCCTGCTCGGGCGCGCGGCCGTCAGCTACGTGGTCAACAGCGACCTCCAGAACCAGGAGCTCATGTCCCAGTGGGGCGACGGCGACACGGCCAATGCCATCAGCTCGGCGACGCGCGAGATCATGGATGCGGCCCGCAAGCAGTTCGACCAGACCCAGGAGGCTTTCGCGCACTACCAGGAAATGGCCAAGCAGCTCAAGGACGGCGACGGCTACTATTCGCGCGTGGACGCCGCCTTCGCTTCCCTGATGCAGGGCGGCGTGCTGCCCTTGATCTCCTATCTGGACAAGGGCGACATCAGTGAATTCCGCAGCTACGTCACCACGACCACCAAGCTGCTGGAAGAAGACCTGTACAGCGCCCTGGGCACCTTGCACCGGAATCAGCAGGCCTCCATCGACGCCCAGTACCAGAAGGAAGCGGACCAGTACAGCCTGGTCATCCGTCTGGTGGGGCTGGCCATGATCCTCTGCGTGCTGATCGCCCTGGCCGTCTATGTATTCCTGAACCGCATGGTGCTGCGTCCGCTGCGCCAGGCCGGGGAGCATTTCGACCGCATCGCCAGCGGCGACCTGACCCAGCGCGTGGAAATGAGCTCCACCAACGAGATCGGCGTGCTCTATGACGCCGTGCGCCGCATGCAGAGCAGCTTGCAGCGCATGGTCATGACGGTGCGCGAAGGCGTGGAGGAGATCACCTTCAGCTCGCGCGAGATTTACATGGGCAATACGGATCTGAGCAGCCGCACCGAGGATCAGGCCTCCTCCCTGCAGGAGACGGCGGCCAGCATGGAAGAACTGGCCAGCACCGTGCGGCAGAACTCGGACAATGCCCTGCAGGCGGACCGGGTCGCCAAGGGCGCCTCCGAAGTCGCCCTGCGCGGCGGCGCGGCCGTGGCCACGGTCGTTCGGACCATGGAAGAACTCTCGGCCAGTTCAGGCCAGATCGCCCATATCGTCAGCGTGATCGACGGGATCGCTTTCCAGACCAACATTCTGGCTCTGAATGCGGCCGTGGAAGCAGCCCGCGCCGGCGAGCAGGGCAAGGGTTTTGCCGTGGTGGCGGGCGAAGTGCGCAGCCTGGCGCAGCGCAGCGCCCAGGCGGCCCGCGAGATCAAGGGCTTGATCGAGGAGTCGCTGGCCAAGGTGGAAGCCGGCACCCGGCAGGTCGACGAGGCCGGCGAAGTCGTCAAGGAAGTGGTGGCGGCCGTGCAGAGCGTCACAACCATCATGGCGGAGATTTCCTCCGCCTCCAATGAACAATCCGAAGGCATCGAGCAGGTGAACCGCGCCGTGACGCAGATGGATACGGTGGTGCAGCAGAACGCCGCCCTGGTCGAGCAGGCGACGGCCGCGGCCGGCTCCCTGCAGGACCAGGCCACGCGCCTGTCGGACGCCGTGGCGGCCTTCAAGGTCAGCGCGCAGGATGTCATCGATGTGCCCTTCGACACTCCAGAGCTGGGCCGTTCCGGTTCGGATCCCGCCTTGTCGGCAAGACCTTTGGGCGGGGCGCTGGCCAGCCTGTAGTTTATGAGTACACCTGTGGAACCTTTCGTCTATACACTGCCGGTCATTCCGCAAGCCTCTCGCGCGGATTGCGAGCGGGCCTCGCGCCTGCTCAAGTCCCATGCGGGCATCATTCTGGGAACCCACAAGGAAGACATGGTGGCCCGGACGCTGGGCATGCGCACCCAGAAAGCCGGCTTGACGGAGGTGCGCCAGTACCTGGACTTCCTGGAGCGCGATTCACATTGCCCGCAGTGGCAGGACTTCGTCAACGCCTTCACCATCAATCACACGGCCTTCTTTCGCGAACAGCATCACTTCGACATCCTGGGCAAGTTCGTCAGCAAACGGCCCAAGCCGCTGGACATCTGGTGCAGCGCGGCCTCCACAGGCGAAGAAGCCTATTCCATCGCCATGACGGTGCGCGAGCATTGCGCTTCCCCGGATACGGGGGTCTCCATCCTGGCGACCGACATCGACTCGGACGCGCTCGACAAGGCTCGCCAGGGCGTCTACACCCTGGAGCGCATCGAGCCGGTGCCCGAAGCCTGGCTGCCGCGCTATTTCCAGCGCGGGGTGGGCGCGCGCAAGGGTCTTGCGCGCGTCAAGCCGGCGCTGCGCCAGATGGTGGAATTCGATGAGTTCAATCTGGTGGGTTCGGCCTGGCCGGCGAACAAGAGCTTCGACGTGATCTTCTGTCGCAACACGATGATCTATTTCGACCGCGAGGACCAGACGCGCATCCTGGAGCGGTTCGCCGCCGTCATCAAGCCGGGCGGACTGCTGTTCGTCGGGCATTCTGAAAACTTCTCCTACCTGACCAAGGCGTTCCGCCTGTTGGGCCAGACGGTCTACGTCAGGGATTGACCGCCCTCGGCGCTCGGAATCGGGACTTTGCAGCAATGAAGAAAATTCGAGTTTTATGTGTGGACGACTCCGCCCTGGTGCGCAGCCTCATGGTGGAGATCATCAACAGCCATGCGGACATGGAAGTTGTGGCCGTGGCGCCGGACCCGCTGGTCGCGCGCGAGCTCATCAAGGAACACAATCCGGATGTGCTGACGCTGGATGTGGAAATGCCGCGCATGGACGGCCTGGACTTCCTGGAGCGGCTGATGCGCCTGCGCCCCATGCCCGTGGTCATGGTGTCTTCGCTGACTGAGCGCAATTCCGACGTCACCCTGCGGGCGCTGGAGCTGGGCGCGGTGGACTTCGTCACCAAGCCCAAGCTGGGCCTGCGCGACGGCTTGCTGGACTACTCGGATCTGATCGCCGACAAGATACGCGCAGCCTCGATCGCGCGGCCGCGCCGCGCTGCGCCCCAACCGGCGGGCGCCGAGCCTGTGCGCAAGCTCACGCATGCGTTCTCCACCACGGAAAAGCTCATCATGATCGGTGCGTCCACCGGCGGCACCGAGGCCATCCGCCAGGTGCTTGAACCCTTGCCGGCCAATTGCCCGGCCATCATGATCACCCAGCACATGCCGGCGGGCTTCACCCGTTCTTTCGTGAATCGCCTGGACGGACTGTGCGCCATGCAGGTGCACGAAGCCGAGGATGGCCAGCGCGTGCTGCCCGGCCACGTGTACCTGGCGCCGGGCGGGGTGGCGCATATGAAGCTGGCGCGCTCGGGGGCCAATTATGTGGTCAAGCTGGTGGACAGCGAGCCGGTCAACCGGCACCGTCCGTCCGTGGACGTCTTGTTCCATTCCGCCGCCGAGGTGGCCGGCCGCAATGCCGTGGGCCTCATCCTGACCGGCATGGGCAAGGACGGCGCGCAGGGCCTGCTGGCCATGAAGCAGGCCGGCGCCCAGACCTTCGCGCAGGACGAAGCCACCTGCGTGGTGTTCGGCATGCCGCGCGAGGCCTTGCAGATCGGCGCCGCCGAAGTTGCGCTGCCCCTGGGGCAGATCAGTGAACGAATTCTGGCCAGTGTGGGGGCCTTCGGTCACCGCGTCTAAGCGGGCCGAAGCGCACTGGCAGTTACTCAATTGGAGAATGTGAATGGTACAAAAAAACTTAAAAATTCTCGTTGTCGATGATTTCCCGACCATGCGTCGGATCATCAAGAACCTGCTCAAGGATCTGGGCTACGAAAATGTGGACGAGGCCGAGGATGGCCAGATGGGACTGGAGAAGCTGCGCAACGGCAATTTCGAGTTCGTGGTGTCGGACTGGAACATGCCGAACCTGGACGGTCTGGAGATGCTCAAGCAGATCCGCGCCGACGCGAACCTGTCCTCCCTGCCCGTGCTGATGGTCACAGCCGAGGCCAAGAAGGAGAACATCATTGCCGCGGCGCAGGCCGGCGCCAACGGCTATGTGGTCAAACCCTTTACCGCTGCGACGCTCGAAGAGAAGCTGAACAAGATATTCGAAAAGATGGGCGGTTGAAACGGAGGACGTCATGGACCCACAGCAAACACCCACCCACCCGGAACCGCAGAACGTCCCGGCCGATCTGGTCTACCGCATCGCGAACCTGACCCGCATGCTGCGCGAAAGCATGCGCGAATTGGGCTTGGATCAGGCGATCAAGGATGCCGCGCACGCCATTCCCGATGCGCGCGACCGCCTGCATTATGTGGCTCGCATGACGGAGCAGGCCGCCAATCGCGTGCTGAACGCCGCCGAGCAGGTCCGTCCGTTGCAGGAAACCCTGCAGGCCGACGCCCAGGAGCTGGACGCCCAGTGGGAGCAGTGGTTCGAGCAGCCTCTGGACCAGGACCAGGCGCGCGACCTGGTCAAGCGCACCCGCGCGTTTCTCAGCGACGTGCCGGTCAAGGCGCAGCAGACCCAGGACAATCTGCTGGAGATCATCATGGCTCAGGACTTCCAGGACCTGACCGGCCAGGTGATCACGCGCATGTTGGGCGTAGTCGGCGCCATCGAGACCGAACTGGTGCAGGTGCTGGTGGACAATGTGCCTACCGAAAAGCGCGAAGAGACGAACAGCCTGATCAACGGGCCGGTCGTGTCGGCGACGGCTTCCGAGGTGGTCACCAGCCAGGATCAGGTGGACGATTTGCTGGCCAACCTGGGGTTCTAGGACCCGCCCTGCGCCTGCTTGCGGGCAAATTTTTTTAAGGCGCTGCCCATGGCGGCGCTTTTTTTGCGTGGGAACAGCCCATGTTTATTGCCTTAGCTCCCGGCTATCAGGGCGGGGCGGCTCTTTTAGAATGACGGTCGGCGGCAGTGCGGGCGTAGGTCCAGCGCTGGGCGCCGGCTCTCCGTCCACTTATTCAATCCCATGCGTCTCGGCAGTCAATGGCAGAAGACAGCGATCTCGAAAAAACCGAACCGGCCTCGCCCCGGCGCCTGGAAAAGGCGCGGGAAGAGGGGCAGATCGCGCGTTCCCGGGAGCTGACGACTTTTCTGATGCTGTGCGCGGGCATAGGCGGCATCTGGGTGGGAGCGGGCCATTTCTACGAGACCCTGAGCGGCGTCGTGCGGCGCAGCGTATGGTTCGACCCGCGTCTGGGCCATGATTCCAAGGTCATGGTCACGCAGGCGGCCAGTCTGGCATACGAGACCTTGCTGGGCCTGGCGCCGCTGTTTCTCCTGCTGGTGGTCGTGGCCATTCTTGCCTCGGTGGCGCTGGGCGGCATGACGTTCAGCAGCAAGGCGCTGGCGCCCAAGATCGAGCGCATGAATCCGCTCAAGGGCGTGCAGCGCATGTTCTCCGCCCAGACGGTCGTGGAACTGATCAAGACGCTGGCCAAGGCCGGCCTGGTGGGCTCCGTGGCGGTGTATGTCATCTGGTCCCACCGCGACCAGATGACGGCGCTGATGTATGCCAGCCCGACCGAAGCCATCGCCTCGGGCATGGGCATCATCATCAAGTGTTGCGCGCTGATCACGGCCAGCCTGCTGATCATCGTGCTGATCGATGCGCCCTGGCAGCTCTGGAGTTTCTACAAGAAGCTGCGCATGTCGCGCCAGGACGTCAAGGAAGAACACAAGGAAAGCGAAGGCGATCCGCACGTGAAGGGCCGCATTCGCCAGCAGCAGCGCGCCATGGCGCGCTCGCGCATGATGGCGCAGGTGCCGGCGGCCGACGTCGTGGTGACCAACCCCACGCATTATGCGGTGGCCTTGCGCTACCAGGAGGGCAATGGCTCGGCGCCGCGCGTGGTGGCCAAGGGCACGGGCCTGGTCGCGGCGCGCATACGGGCGGCGGCCGAGCAGCACCAAGTGGCCATGCTCGAGGCGCCCGCCCTGGCGCGCGCCCTGTACTTCAATGTCGAACTGGAGCGGGAGATTCCCGTGGACCTGTACGCCGCGGTGGCGGAGGTCCTGGCCTGGGTCTACCAGCTCCGCAACTGGAACAAAGGGCAGGGCGAACGGCCCGTGACGCCCACCCGGCTGAACGTGCCGGCCGGCATGGATGCCGGCCGCCTGCGTTCGCGCACACACTGACGCAATGAACTCTATTCTCGCTCTATTCAAACAGAACGGCGGGCAGCACGCCCGCATGATGGCCGGCCCGGTGCTCATCCTCATGGTCATGGCCATGATGATTCTTCCCTTGCCGCCGTTCATTCTGGATCTGCTGTTCACGTTCAATATCGCGCTGGCCGTCATGATCCTGCTGGTGGCCATGTTCACCAAGAAGCCGCTGGACTTCGCCGCCTTTCCGGCCGTGCTGCTGTTCGCGACCCTGCTGCGGCTGGCGCTGAACGTGGCCTCGACGCGGGTGGTGCTGATGCACGGCCACAAGGGGCCGGACGCCGCGGGACAGGTGATCGAGGCATTCGGGCATTTCCTGGTCGGAGGCAACTTCGCCGTCGGTCTGATCGTCTTCGTGATCCTGGTGATCATCAACTTCGTGGTGATCACCAAGGGCGCGGGGCGTATCGCGGAAGTGGGCGCGCGCTTCACCCTGGACGCCTTGCCGGGCAAGCAGATGGCCATCGATGCCGATCTGAACGCCGGCCTGATCGGCGAGGACGAGGCGCGTCGCCGGCGCAGCGAAGTGTCCCAGGAAGCCGAGTTCTACGGTTCCATGGACGGCGCCAGCAAGTTCGTGCGCGGCGATGCGGTCGCGGGCCTGCTCATCATGGTCATCAACGTGATCGGCGGCCTGATCATCGGCGTGCTGCAGCATGACCTGTCGTTCTCCGAGGCCGGCCGCGTCTACACGCTGCTGACCATCGGCGACGGTCTGGTGGCCCAGATTCCCGCCCTGATCATCTCCACGGCGGCCGGCGTGGTGGTCTCGCGCGTGGCCACGGACGAAGACGTGGGCCAGCAGATGGTCAGCCAGTTGTTCCGCAACCCCGTGGTGCTGTACATCACCGCCGGCATCCTGGGATTGATGGGTTTGATTCCGGGCATGCCCAACCTGGTCTTTCTGCTGCTGGCGGCCATTCTGGCCGGCGGCGCCTGGATGATGCAAAAGCATCAGGTCGAGCAAGTCCAGCAGGCCGGGGAACCCCCTGAGCAGGTCCAGGCGGCTGCCGAGGCGGCGGCGGCCGAAGCCAGCTGGGGCGATGTGTCCATGGTGGATCCCTTGGGGCTGGAGGTGGGCTACCGGCTCATTTCCCTGGTGGATCATGCCCAGAACGGGGAGTTGCTGCATCGCATCCGCAGCCTGCGCAAGAAATTCGCCCAGGACGTGGGCTTCCTGCCGCCCGTTGTTCATATACGCGACAACCTGGAACTCAAGCCCAACGATTACCGCATCCTGCTGTCGGGCGTGGAGATCGGCCGCGGCACGGCCACCCCGGGCCAGTGGCTGGCCATCGATCCGGGCGGGGTCACCATGAAGCTGCCCGGCACGCCGACCACCGACCCCGCCTTCGGCCTGCCCGCCGTCTGGTTGGACGTGTCGCTGCGCGAGCAGGCGCAGATCGCCGGCTACACCGTGGTGGACGCCAGCACGGTGATCGCCACGCACATCAATCACCTGCTGCATCGCCATGGCGCCGACCTGCTGGGCCGCCAGGAGGTTCAGCAACTGCTGGATCACGTGGGCCGAGAGGCGCCCAAGCTGGTCGAGGACTTCGTTCCGCAGACCATTTCGCTCAGCCTGCTGCTCAAGGTCCTGCGCGGCCTGCTGGCCGAGGACGTACCCATCCGCGACATGCGCACCATCGTGGAGACCCTGGCCGAGCATGCGCCGCGGCTGCTGGGCCAGAATGGCGCCGCCACCGGCAACGAGGCCGGCGAGCTGCTGGCCGTGCTGCGCGTGGCCTTGGGCCGGGCCATCATCCAGCAGTGGTTCCCGGGCGAGGGCGAGTTGCGCGTCATCGGGCTGGATGCGCGCCTGGAGCGCGTGCTGACGCAGGCGCTGACCAGCAGCGGCGCCCTGGAGCCGGGCCTGGCCGAATCCGTCCTGACCGAGGCCATGCGCGCTTCGCAGTTCCAGGAAGAGCACGGCGATCCTCCGGTGCTGGTCGTGCCGCCCGTCTTGCGCGCGCCCCTGGCGCGTTTCCTGCGCCATCACATCCCGCAGCTGGGAGTCTTGTCGAATGCCGAAATTCCTGAAGAGCGCATGCTTCGGGTGACAACAATCATTGGTCAGTCCGCATGAATATAAGCCGTTTTTTTGGCAGTACCAGCCGGGAAGCCATGCGCCAGGTGCGCATCGCGCTCGGGCCGGATGCCTTGATCGTTTCCAACCGCCGCGTCAACGGCGGCGTCGAGATCCTGGCCACCGACGCCACGTCGGTGCCGGAATCCGCCATCCGCGACGTGCCTGCGCCAGCAGCCCCTGCGCCGGCTCCCAACCAGGCGGCCGGCATGCGCCAGGAGATGGCGCCGCCGCCGGGCGCCGACAATGTCATGGGCGCCATCGGCGCCTTGCGGGGAGCCCTGGAAGGGCGCATGGATGATCTGGTCTGGAGCCACCAGATGCGGCGCTCGCCGGTGGCCGTCAATCTATTCCAGTCCTTGCTGGCGCAGGGGTTCAGCACGGCCCTGCTGCGCGCCATGCTCAAGCGCCTGCCGGACAGTCTCAGCGCTCGCGCCGCTCTGCAATGGGCGCGCACCGAACTGGAGACGCATCTGCCGGTGCTGCGCTCCGAGGAGTCCCTGTGGCAGCCCGGGCTGGCGCTGGCGCTGGTCGGCCCCACGGGCGTGGGCAAGACCACGACGCTGGCCAAGCTGGCGGCGCGGGCCGTGCGCCGTTTCGGCCCGGAGCGTGTGGTCCTGCTGACCACGGACACTTACCGGATCGGCGCGCACGAGCAGCTCAAGATCTACGGAGACCTGATGCGGGTGCCGGTGCATATCGTCCAGGACGTGCAGCAGTTGCGCAGCCTGGTGCTGGGCGTGCGCCCCGACCAGCTGATCCTGATCGACAATGTGGGCATCAGCCAGCGCGACCGTTACGTACGCGAGCAGGCGGCGCTGCTGGCGGGGGCCGGCCGGCGCGTGCAGCGCCTGCTGGTGCTCAACGCGGCCAGCCAGGGCGACACCTTGGACGAAGTGGCGCGCAGCTATACCCAGGACGGCGGCACGCCGCTGAGCGGCTGCATCGTGTCCAAGGTCGACGAAGCGATCAAGCTGGGAGCCCCGCTGGACACGGCCATCCGCTTCAAGCTGCCCATTCATTATGTGTCCACCGGCCAGAAGGTGCCCGAGGACCTGCGCTTCATGTCCGCCGCCGAACTGGTGGACTCGGCCTTGCAGGTGCGCGAAAGCCAACGGCCGCTGTATTCGCCCACCCAAGGCGATCTGGCGGCCTTGCTGCAGTCGGACGGACAGATTGCCCAGGAACAGGAGCTGGAGCAGGAACGCCGCGCGCGGGTGCTGCCAAGGCTGCTGGCCGCGGCCTCGGTCGGGGCTCCCGTGTCGGTGGAGCAGGCGCGGCGCGCGGCCGCCGTCCTGGACGAGCGCCTGGCCTGTGCGGAGGCCTATGATTTCTGGAGGGATCTGCACGCGCAGGACACTCAGCCGGAGCTGGGCGATGCCGCACAGCGAGGCGCGGCCTTGATGCGCGCCGCGCGGCAGGAGATGACGGACGTGGACGTCAAGCGCCTGCTGGTCATCCATGCGGATCATGTCCTGGCAGGCGGCCAGGAGCAGTTGTCCCTGAGCTATCTCTTCAGTCCTCAGGGCCAGGCCCTGAGCGTGCCGTATTATCAGCGCCAGTCTCCGGCGGACTGGTCCGACGCGCGGGGCGTGCGCACGCTGCAGCGCCCCAGTCCCGCCCAGGCCTTGAGTCAGGCCATGGAAGTGCTCAACAGCCAGGCGGATCCCGTCAGCCTGTTGCATATTTTCGAAGGCGGCTCGCCCACGATGTGGCGGCAGTGGGCGGCCATGCCCGCCGACTGGCTGGCGCTGATTCCGGGCGCCACCTCCTTGTGGCACAAGGATGGGCAGACCACGCCCAATGCCTTGTGCAAGCAATTGTCTTTCCATGCCGTACCGGACTTGCCCGCCCGCCTGCACATGGAGTCCCTGGGACGCTTGCGCCTGGGCGAAATCGCCCTCTGGCATGCGCACACGCGAGTGCACCTGAGGCAGAGGAACGCGGCCCCGGTGCCGTTCGACCTGGTCTTGCTGCGCACGGTGCGCCGCCACGACGGCAAGGTGCTCAAGACCCGATTCGCGCTGGTGCACATGCGTGATGGCGTCGAGCCCATCGCGCCGGCCAGCCTGGCCTGCTACATGATGTTGCGCGCCGAAGCACAGGACATGGCGCGCCTGCTGGCGCCCGTGCTGCAAGTCTTGCCGCCGGCCGCCTCCGCCGCCGACGAGGAGCTTCGCCTGCTGGCGGCGGGGCAGATGAGCCTGGCGGCGTGGGATCTGCTGCAGGCTCCGGAAAACATGGGCGTGCGTCAGCTGGCCGGCCGCTTGCTGGGCAAGGGCGCACTGAAGACGGCGCAATCGGTGGACGCCCTGGTCAAGATGCTGGTGCTCAAGGAGGCCATGAGCTGAGCGGGCCAATGGCGGCGACTACAGTCGCCACGCATATAGAACAAAGGCCCCTCGCGAGGGGCCTTTGACTTGAGTGCAGCGCTTGCGTTCAGGCCTTGAGGCTGAGCGTCGAGCTGCTGGACTGCGACTTGCCCGAAGCGTCGTAGAAATGGGTGCGCCCGCTGAAGGCGGCCAGGGCGTCGAGCGCTTGCTGGTTGTCCGCCAGGAAGGCGTCCACCAGTATCCCGTTGTTTTCGCTCAGGGACCGCACGCGATCGCTGAGCTCGAACATCTGTTCGAGCTCGTCCTGGAGCTGGTCCTGCTCCGCAGCCAATCGCAAGCCTTGGGCTTGCGTATCCAGCTGCCGGTCCTGAAGCAAGGCGACGCGCTGTTGTTCGAGCTGTTCGATCTGCTCCAGGATCTGGTATTTGCGCAAGGTGATCTGCGCCAGTTCCTGGGGTTCGAAAGCGCGCAACAGCAACGCGTTCTCGTCGATCAGCAGGGTTTCAAGAGTCTGCAGCGTCTGCAGGTGGTCGGCGAGGCAGTTTTGCAAAGACATGGCCGTGGCGGAGCGGGTTTATTTGAGAAGGTCGCGCGCGGTGGCGATGAGCGAGTCCGCGATGCGGCTGGTGTCGATCTTCAGTTGGCCCGAGGCGATGGCATCGCGCAGGGCGCTGACTTTCTGCATGTCCACGTCGCCGGCGCTGTCCTGCAGGGAATTGAGCTGCCGGGCGGCGGCGCTGAAATCCACTTCCTGGCTGGCGGCCGGCGAACCGGCGCCGTAGGCATTGCGCGCCTGGCTGGAGACGGTGCCGCTGCGTTCAGCCACGGGCGTCTTGAGAGGGGAGGTGGTGATTTTCACGTGTTTCTCCGTGGGGCCTGTTCTTTGCGTTGATCTTGTAACGGCGGGGCAGCCGGGAACTTTAGCATGGCGGCGGCTTCCCGTCCTACATCATGACCTGGACGGTGGAGGCGTCCAGCACGGTGGCCGAAATGATCTGCCCGGAACTGGCCTTGATCTGGATCTGCATGCCGGGCGCGCCGTTCTGCAGGGCCTGGCCTTCGCCCGTCGCCACGAAGCCCGCGCCGCGCGCGATGGTGCGCACGGTCTGGCCGCGCATGACCGATTGCGGATCGCGCAAGGCCGAGCTGCGGATGGGAGTGCCCAGGGCGATGCGCTGGCTGGCGACAAAGCCCACGATCTGGCTTGGGTCGAATGCCACGCCGGAAGCCAGCTGCAGCAAGTCTCCTTCGCGCGCCACCAGATCGTCCAGGCTGATGGTCTCTCCTGGATTGATGCGGCGATTGGTGACGTAGTAGTGGCCTTGGACCGACAAGGTGGCGTTCACCGAGCTGCTCCAGGGCTGGGGGGCCAGGCAGCGCACGCCCACGCTCATGCGCGCGCGCAGGCGCTGGCCGCTGGGCAGGAAGGCCTGGGCCTGGCGGCAGGCCGGCATGGCGTGCAGGCGCGCCGCGTCCAGGGTGATCTGCGCCTGGCCGGGCAGGACCTGCGCCTGCGCCAGAAGGTAGTCGTGCACCATGGCCTGCATGTCCTCGACCGTCTGGACGGCGGGCTGCTCCTGCTGTTCTTGCGGCGGCTGCTGTGCGCCCGCCGGGCAGGCCAGGCAGGCGGCGGACAGGCACAGGACGGAAAGCAGGCGATCGGGCGTCATGAAGGCATTTTACGGAGTCGGGCTCGTCGTCAAGAGAAGAACTGGCAGACAAATTGCGTTTTGTTCCCTGGTTTGTGCCTGGACGCCTCTGGCTACCATTCTGTTATGGCGGTGAAAGGCTTGCGCCTGTTCACCCGTTTCGAACCCATAGTGATTTCCGCTTGATTCCATGATCGATCGCATCGGTGCCGACCTGAAGTTCTACCAGACCGCCCTGGCCGTCCGCCAGGAGCGCCAGGAAGTGCTGGCCTCCAATATCGCCAATGCCGACACGCCTAATTATAAGGCGCGGGATATGGATTTCTCCGCGTCGCTCAAGGCCGCCTTGGGCGGGGGAGGCAATCAGCGCCTGCCGGACACCAGCCTGTCCCTGACCTCGGCGCGCCATATCGCGGCCAAGGCCGTGACGCCGCCGGTCACGGACCAGCTCTTGTACCGCCTGCCCACGCAGCCTTCCATCGACGGCAATACGGTCGAGATGGACGTCGAGCGCGTGCAGTTCGCCGACAACACCATGCACTACCAGAGCACCATCAGCCTTCTGTCTCAGCGCCTCAAGGGGCTGATGACCGCCCTGCAGCAATAAGCGCGAGTTCCCATGTCCAGTCTCAGCATTTTCCAGATCGCCGGCTCCGCGCTGGCGGCCCAGTCCCAGCGCCTGAACGTGTCGGCCAGCAATATCGCCAATGCCGACAGCGTGGCGGGGCCCGACGGCCAGCCTTACAAGGCCCGCGAGGTCGTTTTCCAGATGACGCCCCAGGGGCAGAGCCCGATCGGCGGCGTGCAGGTCGCGGCCGTGCGCGAAAGTTCGGCGCCCGGTCGCCTGCAGTATGACCCGGGCAATCCGCATGCGGACGAACAGGGCTACGTGATGATGCCCAATGTGGACGTGGTGGCCGAGACCGTCAACATGATTGCGGCCTCGCGTTCCTACCAGGCCAACGTGGAGGTGATCAATACCTCCAAGAATCTCATGATGCGCACTTTGAGCATCGGTCAATAAGCCCGAATACGGAGCAGATCTTGAGCACTGTCAATAACAACGTTGATACATCGGTCGCCGCACTGGGCATGGCCAACGCCCAGAGCAAGAACCTGATGGCCGACACGCAGGATCGTTTCCTGACGCTGTTGGTGACGCAGCTGCGCAATCAGGACCCCCTCAACCCCATGGACAACGCCCAGGTCACTTCGCAGATCGCGCAGCTGTCCACCGTCAATGGCATCACGCAGTTGAACAATACCCTGATGGCCGTGGCCGGCCAGATGGACGTGACCCAGTCCATGCAGGCGGCCGGACTGATCGGCAAGGACGTCCTGGTTCCCGGCAGCAAAGTGTTGCTGGGCAGCGATGCTGAAGGCGGGAAGGTCGCCACGCCGTTCGGCATAGACCTGGCCAGCCCGAGCACCACGACCAAGGTCCAGATCCTGGACAGCAGCGGCAAGGTGGTGCGCGAGTACGACAAGGGGGCTCTGGAGGCCGGCGTCTACTCCATGGATTGGGACGGCCTGGACAACGACGGCCTGCCGCTGGCCGACGGCGCCTACACCGTTCAGGTGCTGGCGAGCAACGACGGCGAAGCCGTCACTTCGGAAGCCTTGACTTACGGCAAGGTGGGCAGCGTGGCCTATACCTCGAGCGGCCTGAAGCTGGACCTGGGCCTGGCAGGTTCCTATTCCCTGCTGGACATACGAAAAATCATGTAAGACCCGGGTGCAACCGCACCGGGCTTGTTCAACGGTTAAACAAAAGGAATATTCATGAGTTTCGGACAAGGCTTGAGCGGCTTGAACGCCGCCTCACAGAACCTGGATGCCATCGGCAACAACATCGCCAACGCCGGCACGACGGGTTACAAGTCCTCTTCGGTGCAGTTCGCCGACGTTTACGCCAATTCGCGCATCGGTCTGGGCGTGCAGGTTTCGCGCGTCAGCCAGCGTTTCAGCGTGGGCAACGTCAGCAGTACGAACAATCAGTTCGACATGGCCATCGCCGGCGAGAAAGGCTTGTTCCGCCTGGAGCAGCCCAACGGCGCAGTCGTGTACTCGCGTAACGGCGAGTTCTTCCCCAACAAGGAAGGCATGCTGGTCAACGCGCAGGGCTTCTACCTGACCGGCTACGGCGCCGGCACCAGCACGCTGGAGCGCATCCGCGTGCCCTCGGGCAACATTCCTCCTCGGGCCACCACGGAAATGCGTCTGCAATTGAATCTGCCCGCCGGCGCTACCGCCATTGACGCCACAGCCAAGCCTTTCGATCCCGCTGACGAGACTTCATACACTCAGCCGTTCAACTATCTGGTGTACGACTCCCTGGGCAACCCCCACAATATCACGCAGTACTACGTCAAGCGCGAAAGCCAGAATGGCGACAGCGTCTGGGATGTGCACTATGCTGAAAACGGCACGGAGATCCCCGGCAGCAAGGCCACCCTTACGTTCGACAGCGCCGGTCGCCTCAAGGGGCAGGACGTCGTCGCCGTGACGCTGCCCACTCCCGGCGGAACGAATTCGCCGGCAGCGCCGCTGACGTTCAATGTGCGTTACACCGGTTCCACGCAGTTTGGCGGAGAGTTCTCGCGCGGCAATCCCTACCAGGACGGTTACGCCACGGGCGACTACGCCAGCATGTCGATTTCCGCCGACGGCACCATCATCGCCGCCTACACCAATGGCGAAACCATGGAAATGGGTTCCTTGGTGTTGGCCGACTTCAGCAACCTGCAAGGCCTCAAGCCCATCGGCGGCAATGCCTGGACCGAGTCCGGCGAATCCGGTCAGCCCATCCTGGGCCGGCCGGGCGAGAACGGCCTGGCCACCATCAAGGGTCAGGCCATCGAAGAATCCAACGTGGACATGGGCCAGGAACTGGTCAACATGATCATTGCCCAGCGCACCTACCAGGCCAACGCCCAGACCATCAAGACGCAGGATCAGGTCCTGCAGACCCTGGTCAACCTGCGTTAAGAGTCGTCATGGACCGCCTGATCTATACCGCCATGAACGGCGCACAGCGCACCCTGGAACAACAGGATGTGATCACCAACAACCTGGCCAACCTGAGCACGTCGGGCTTTCGCGAACAGCTCGCGTACTACCGCTCCGTGCCCGTGGTCAGCGACATCGGTTCCCAGACCCGCGTGGCCACGGCCACGGTGTCTCCCGGCAGCCGTTTCCAGCCTGGGGCCATGACCGAGACCGGCCATGCCCTGGACGTGGCGATCGCTGGCGAGGGTTGGTTCGCCGTGCGCACGCCTGGCGGCGATGAGGCCTACACAAGAGCTGGCGACCTGGCGGTCAATGCCCAGAACCAGCTGGTGACGCAGTCGGGCCTGCCGGTGTTGAGCGTGGACGGTCAGCCCATCGAAGTGCCTGATCGCGGCACGGTGACCTTCTCCGGCGACGGGCGCCTGACCGCCCTGGGCGCGGGCGACAACCCGCGCGACATCCAGATGGTAGGCCAGCTCAAGCTGGTCAATCCGCCGGTCGCCGAACTCGTGCGCGGCCAGGACGGCCTGTTCCGCCAAGCCAATGGCGCGCCCGCGCAGGCCGATCCGGCCGTGCGCATGGTGGCGGGCTTCATCGAGAAGAGCAACGTCAACCCGGCCGAGGCCATGGTGGCCATGATCGCCAATTCGCGCCGCTTCGAGACGCAGATGAAGATCATTCAGGACGCCGGCGCCCGCGAAGACCGCGCCAACACCATACTTTCGTTCAATGGCTGAGCGGGCCCCCGCGGCCTCGCTTAGTAGCAAGGAAACTTCATGATTCGCTCCCTGTGGATTGCCAAGACTGGTCTGGAAGCGCAGCAGACCAATATGGATGTCATTTCCAACAACCTGGCCAACGTCAATACGGTCGGCTTCAAGCGTACGCGCGCCGTGTTCGAAGACCTGATGTACCAGACCCTGCGCCAGCCAGGCGCCCAGGTCGGCGCAGCCAATCAACTGCCGTCGGGCCTGCAGGTCGGCACGGGCGTGCGCACCGTGGCCACCGAGCGCATCCATTCTCAGGGCGACCTGAAGAACACCGGCCATGAAATGGATATCGCCATCCAGGGTCGAGGATTTTTACAGGTCGAGATGCCGGACGGCACCTTTGCCTACACCCGCGACGGCAGCCTGCAGGTGGACCAGAACGGCCAGTTGGTGACGGCCGGCGGCTATCCCATCCAGCCGCCCATCAACATCCCCGACAATGCGCTGCAGATCACGATTGCGCGCGACGGCACCGTTTCCGTCACCCAGCCCGGCGCGGCCGGTGCCAGCGTGGAAGTGGGCCAATTGCAGCTGAGCACCTTCATCAATCCCACTGGCCTGCAGAGCATGGGCGAGAACCTGTACATCGAGACCGATGCCTCGGGCCCCGCGAACTTCCTGCAGCCCGGCATGGACGGCGCAGGGCTGGTGCTGCAGGAGTACAACGAGACGTCCAACGTCAATGTGGCTGAAGAACTGGTCAACATGATCAGCACGCAGCGCGCCTACGAAATCAACAGCAAGGCCGTCTCGACGGCCGACCAGATGCTGGCCCGCCTGACGCAGCTGTAAGGTTCGGAAAGGGATGTCGACGATGCGCAGAGCCTTGTTTGGCCGTTTTGCTGTTTGCCTAGTGCTGGGCCTGTCGGGCTGCGCGCTGATTCCGCCCGAGCCCGTGGTGACGGGGCCGCTGACGGCCGCGCCGCCGCCCGCGCCCCTGCCGGCGGCGATTGCCAATGGCTCCATCTACCAGCCTTCGGCCTATGGGAACTATCCTCTGTTCGAAGACCGCCGGCCGCGCAATGTGGGCGACATCGTCACCATCGTGATCCAGGAACGCACCAACGCCGCCAAGAACGTGTCCACGAACACGGACCGCAGCGGCAGCGGCGGCCTGGACTTCGCCCTGGCGCCGGCCGTGCTGCCCAACGAAGTGGGCGCCAAGCAGAACTTCGAGGTCACCGGCTCGAACAAGGCGCAGGGCAAGGGCTCCAGCCGCGCCGACAACACCTTCAGCGGCACGCTGACCACCACGGTCGTGGGCGTGCTGCCCAACGGCAACCTGCAGGTGGCGGGCGAGAAACAGATCGCCATCAATCGCGGCAGCGAGTACATCCGCTTCTCGGGCGTGGTCGATCCGCGCTCCATCACGGGCAGCAATACGGTGTCTTCCACCCAGGTGGCGGACGCCCGCATCGAGTTCCGCAGCAAGGGGGTCATGGACGAGGTCCAGACCATGGGTTGGCTGCAGCGCTTTTTCCTGAACATTTCCCCATTCTGAGCCGCGGCTAGCCATGGTGTCCTCTCTTCGTCGTATCCGTTTCGCCTCCTCCGCCCAATTGTTGCGCGCCGGCCTGCTGGGGCTGGGCCTGCTGCTGGCTCCGGCCAGCCAGGCTGAGCGCATCAAGGACCTGGCGTCCATCCAGGGCGTGCGCGAGAATCCGCTGATCGGCTACGGCCTGGTCGTGGGCCTGGACGGCAGCGGGGACCAGGTGCGCCAGGCGCCCTTCACGCAGCAAAGCCTGACCAATATGCTGTCCCAGCTGGGCGTGACGATTCCTCAGGGCAGCAACATGCAGCTCAAGAACGTGGCCGCGGTCATCGTTACGGCGCGCCTGCCGGCCTTCGCCCGTCCGGGCCAGGCGCTGGATGTGGTGGTGTCCTCCATGGGCAACGCCAAGAGCCTGCGCGGCGGCACCTTGCTGATGACGCCGCTCAAGGGCGCCAATGGCCAGGTCTACGCCATCGCGCAAGGCAATCTGCTGGTGGGCGGCGCGGGCGCGGAGGCCGGCGGTTCCAGCGTGCAGGTGAATCAGCTCAACGGCGGGACCATCCCCGGCGGCGCCACGGTGGAGCAGAGCGTGCCCACCACTTATGCACGCGACGGCATGATCAACCTCGAAATGAATACGTCGGACTTCGGCACGGCCCAGAATGTGGTGGCGGCGCTGAACAAGCATTTCGGCCCCGCCACGGCGACCGCACTGGACGGGCGCCTGATCCAGGTGCGCGGTCCGCTGGATCCACAGGCCCAGACGGCGTTCCTGTCGCAGATCGAGAACCTGCAGGTTAACCTGCCGCCGGCGCGCGCCCGCGTGGTCATCAATGCCCGCACCGGTTCGGTGGTCATGAACCGCAGCGTCACCATCGACGAGGCGGCCATCGCCTACGGCAATCTGTCGGTGGTCATCAGCCGCCAGCCCCAGGTCAGCCAGCCCGACACGCCGTTCGGCGGCGGCCAGACCGTGGTGTCCGAGAGCACCCAGATCGAGATGCGCAGCCAGGGCGGATCCCTGCAGCGCGTGCGTACGAGCGCGAACCTGGCCGATGTGGTGCGGGCGCTCAATGCCCTGGGCGCCACCCCGCAGGACCTGTTGTCCATCCTGCAGAACCTCAAGAGCGCCGGCGCCCTGCGCGCCGACCTGGAGATCATCTGATGAGCGTTCAGTATTTCCCGCGTCCCGGCTCCGGGGGGCAGGTGTCCATCTTCGATTCCCAGCAGCTGGCGCAACTGCGCCGCAACGCCGGCCAGGACGGCCAGAACGAGGCCACGCAAATGCAGGTGGCGCGCCAGTTCGAAGCCTTGTTCATCCAGAACATCCTGAAGCAGGCGCGGGCGGCCAATCCGGAAGGCGGGCTGTTCGATACGCAGGCCGTGCGCATGGCGCAGAGCATGGGCGACGAGCAGCTGGCCTTGCATCTGTCCGACCCCGGCATTGGCCTGGCCCAGGCGCTGCTGGCCCAGATGCGCGGCCAGGCTTCCGGGCCTGCCGGTCCGGAAGCGTCCCAGCCTGAAGCAGCCCGCTCGCGGGTGGCTGGCCTGCGCTCGCGCATGCCCGACGAGCGCCCGGTGGACGCTTCGTCCATTTCCGCCCTGATCGCCAAGCTCACCCGCAACAGCACGGTGGAGCGTGTCTATTCTTCCATCAGAGGCGCGCCCGAGCATATCCGCCAGTTCGTGGACCGCATGAACTCCGCCGCCAAGATCGCCGCCGAGGACAGCGGCGTGCCAGCCAAGCTGATCCTCAGCCAGGCGGCGCTGGAGTCGGGCTGGGGCAAGAAGGAAATCCTGCATCCCGACGGCAGCACCAGCCACAACCTGTTCGGCATCAAGGCCACGCCCGGCTGGAAAGGGAAAGTGGTGGAAGTAATGACCACCGAATTCGAGAACGGCGTGGCGCGCAAGGTCAAGCAGCCTTTCCGCGCCTACGACTCCTACGCGGAGTCGTTTTCCGATTACGCGCGCCTGATCGGCAACAGCAAACGTTACGAGGCGGTGAAGCAGGCTCCTTCCGCGGAGGAGGCCGCGCAGCGCATCCAGGACGCCGGCTACGCCACGGATCCTTCCTATGCGCAGAAGCTGATCGCAATCATGTCGTATTTCGATGCAGGAACGCGTTAAGTCCCGATTTTGGACTAAAGCTTGACGGTTACATGCCGTAAAACTCTACAGATGTTCATTTCTCGTCCGTCGCGAATGGCGGGCGGAACGCAAAGGATTTAACATGAATCTCGCTAATCTGGGCCTGTCGGGACTGTTCGCCGCGCAGCAGCGCATGCAGGTCGCTGGCCACAACCTGAACAATGTGGATACCGAAGGCTATAACCGCCAGACCGTGCTGTCTCAGACGGCTGGGGCCGTGGGCACGTCGGCAGGCTATATCGGGCGAGGCGTGCAAGCCGTCACGGTTCAGCGTTCCTACGACAATTTCCTCTACCAGCAATTGGTGCGCTCCCGCACGGCGGGCGCAGCGCTCGTGTCCTACGGAAACGAGATCAGCCAATTGGACAATCTGTTTTCTGATCGGACCGTGGGCATAAGCCCCGCCATCCAGAAATTCTTCGAAGGCATTCAGGCGGTCGCTTCGGCGCCGGCGGATTCGGCCGCGCGCCAGGAACTGCTGGGCCGCGCCGAAAGCCTGGCCACCCAGATCAATGACGCCACGGCCTATATGAATCGCGTCAGCGAGAACATCAACACGCAGTTGTCCACTACCGTTACCCAGATCAACAGCTACCTGGAACGCATCAACGACGTCAACAACCAGATCGTGCGCGCCAAGGGCACTACGCCCGGCCACGAGCCCAACGATCTGCTGGACCAGCGCGAGCAACTTGTAGCCGAGCTCAGCCAGTTGGTGGACGTGCGCACAGTGGAGCAGAACGGTCGCATCAGCGTCACCACGGTAGGTGGGCAATTGCTGCTGGGCGCGGACAAGGTTTACCCTTTGCATGCCGTGAAATCCGCCCAGGATCCGGAGCGGGTGGTGGTGGCCTATACCTCGTCCTTCGACGCCCAGGGCCAGGAAGTGAAGTCCGAATTGCGCGACACCTCCCTGAAAGGCGGCACGCTGGGCGGGCTGCTGCAGTTCCGCCAAGAAAGCCTGGATCCCACCATCAACAGCCTGGGGCGGTTGGCCCTTGGCCTGGCGAATTCCGTCAATGCCTTGCACGAGCAGGGTATCGACCTGCAGGGCAATCCCGGCAAGGCGTTTTTCTCCATCGGCGGCCCCAAAGTCATCGGAAACGCCAACAACTCATCCAGCGCTCAGAGTCCTGCCGTATCGATCAGCGACGTCAACCAGCTGCAGGGCCGGGATTATCGCCTGGAATACGACGGCACCGATTACAAGCTGGTAGACCTGACGACGGGCGTACAGCATGCGATCGATCCCAGCCAGCCCACCGTGATTGATGGCGTGAGTATCGACGTGTCCGGCATGACAGGCGGCCAGGCAGGCGACTCCTGGCTCATTCAACCTACCCGCAACGCGGGCTCTTCCCTGGCCGTGGAAATCAAGAATCCCCAGGACATCGCCGCAGCCGCGGCCGGCACGGGCACGGCCAATGGCGATATCGCCCTGAAACTGGCCGAGCTGCAGAATCAGAAAGTGCTGGGGCAGGGTTCGCTGAGCCTGAACGATGCCTACAGCCAGATCGTCAACCGCGTGGCGGTGCAGACCCAGCAGAACGGCTCGGCCGCCAAGGCGCAGGCCAAGCTCATCCAGCAGAACTTCGCGGCGCAGCAATCCGTCTCCGGCGTCAATCAGGACGAGGAATACATCAAGCTCGAGCGCTACCAGGAGCAGTATCGAGCGGCCTCGCGACTGATCGACATCAGCTCCAAGATGTTCGACACCCTCCTGGCGCTGCGTGCCTGATTTTTGAACTATTTTTTCGATAGTGGACTGACGCCATGCGTATTAGCACCTCTATGTATTTTCAGACGGGTCTGAACACCATCAACCAGCAGCAGGCGGACCTGGTCAAGCTGTTCCAACAGACCGGTACCGGTCAGCGAATGGTGACGCCGTCCGATGACCCCCTGGCTGCCGCGCAGACCATCAACCTGGCTCAGGCTCAGGCCATGAATCAGCGTTTCGGCGAGAACCGGGGCGTGGCGCAGCGGGCGCTGAGTGAAGAAGAGAATATCCTCAATTCCGTCACCTTGCAGTTGCAGGACGTGCAGACGCGCTTGCTGGAAGCGGCAAACGGCACTTTGTCCGATGCGGATCGGAACACCTTGGCCACCGTGTTGCAGACAGCGCTGGATACGCTGGTTGGTCTGGCCAACAGCAAGGACGGTTCGGGGCAGTATCTGTTCTCCGGTTCCCAAGGGCAGACCGCACCATTCCAGTTCGACGGCACGAGCTACAGCTACCATGGCGATACCTTGGGCCGACCCATTCAGGTGGAGCAGACCCGCCAGCTGGACTCGTCCGATCACGGTCAGACCCTGTTCATGCGCGCCAATCCAGGCAGCCTGTCCTACATGACTCAGGCGGCCGCCGGCAACACAGGCACGGGCGTGATCAGTGGGCCGAGCGTCAGCCCGGGCAATAGCGCGGGCCACTACAGGATCGTGTTCACCTCTCCCACCGACTACACGGTCGAGGTGGACGGCGTGCCCGACCCCAATGGCCCCTTCACGCTGCCCAGCAGCGACAAGGAGCAGACCATCAATCTGGCCAGCGGCGTCAGCGTCAAGTTCAGCGGCCAGCCAGCTGCGGGCGACCAGTTCGACGTGAGCTCGGCGGCGCAGACGGACATGAATCTGTTCGATACCTTGCAGCGCATGGCCGATGCGCTCAAGACGCCTCTTGGCGATGATCCGGCGCTCAAGGCCGCCTTGCGCAATACGCTGAATTCTTCGATCCAGCGCGTCGCCGAGAATTACGACAATGTGCTGACCGTGCGTTCCTCGGTGGGCACGCGACTGAACGAGCTTGACGCCCTGTCCGCCAATGGCTCCCTGCGCCAGCTGAACTATCGTCAGGAGCTGTCCCGCCTGGAAGATCTGGACTACTACCAGGCGAGCACGCAACTCGAGCTGCGCAAGTCTGCGCTGGAAGCGGCCGCCCTGGCGTTTCGCAAGATTCAGAGCCTCAATCTGTTCGGACTGCGCGGCAACGGCTGACGCCTTGCGCCGGAACTTCTTTAACCAACAGCCAGGAACCTCCTGCGGGAATTTTCTATGCTCTTCAAGAATATAAGCCTCAAGGTCGGCATGACCTTCTTCGTTGTTATTCTGATGGTCTTGACGCTGGCATCGGCGGGCTCCGCGCTGTATTACTACCATGCGCTGCTGGATCAGGGCTCCAGCGGCGACGTGCTGCGGATGCTCCAGGAACACCAAGGGCTGGTCAACGGCGCATACGGCGTCCTGCTGGTCCTGGCGGTGCTGGCCAGCCTGGTCACCCTGACGTATTTCCTGCGCCGCGTGGTGCGCCCGCTGGGCGACTTCGCCACGTACTTCGACGCCATCGCCAAGGGCGACCTGACCCAGCGCATCAATGTGCTGACCGAGAACGAGATCGGCGAGCTGTTCGCTTCGCTGCGCCGCATGCAGGAGTCGCTGGTCAAGACCATGACGGTGATCCGCAACGGGCTCGAGGAAATCCAGGCCGGCTCCCAGGAAATCGCCCAAGGCAACAACAACATCAGCAGCCGCACGGAAGAGCAGGCCGCCTCCTTGCAGCAGACCGCTGCCAGCATGGAGCAGCTGGCCGGCACCGTGCGCCAGAATGCCGACAACGCCCAGCAGGCCAACCAGCTGGCCGCCACGGCCTCGGACGTGGCCCATCGCGGCGGCAGCGCCGTCAATGAGGTGGTTGCGACGATGCAGGGCATCTCGGCCAGTTCGAACAAGATCTCCGACATTGTCGGCGTGATCGACAGCATTGCCTTCCAGACCAACATCCTGGCCTTGAACGCGGCCGTGGAAGCCGCCCGCGCCGGCGAACAGGGCAAGGGATTCGCCGTGGTGGCCGCCGAGGTCCGGGCCCTGGCGCAACGCAGCGCCCAGGCCGCCCGCGAGATCACTGGGCTGATCGAGGATTCCGTGCGCAAAGTCACCGAAGGCTCTTCCCAGGTGGAGCGCGCCGGGTCGACCATGCAGGAAATCGTCGATTCCGTGCGCCGGGTCACGGACATCATGGGCGAGATCACTGCGGCGACCATCGAGCAATCCTCGGGGATCGACCAGGTCAATCGCGCCGTCTCGCAGATGGACGACACCACCCAGTACAACGCGCGTCTGGTAGAGCAGGCGGCGCTGGCCTCGGCCGGCCTGAGCGAGCAGGTCAATCAGGTCAACGAAGCCATTGCCTCGTTCCGCGTGCCCGGCACCGAAGTCATCGATGTCAACGCCCGTCGCGTGGCCAATCGCCGCGCTGTTTCCGGCGCGGCCGGCCGCGAGGCTCGTCCGGGTTCGGCCCTGCCCGGCAAGACGGCGGCCGCCAAGCCAGCCGTCGCCGCCAAGGGCCTGGCCGCTCCGGCAGCAGCCTCTGCAGCGCCGGCCGCCAAGACGCCCGCCGCGCCCCGTGATGACAGCCAGCGCCTGCGTCGCCCGGACCTGAGCGGCAAGGCCAGTGCGTCTTCGGACGACGACTGGGAGGAGTTCTGATGTTCCGGACCCGACTGGCCGCTCTGGCCGGACAGGTCCGCAAGGCGGCCGCCGGCCTGGCATTGACGGCGCTGGCGGCCTGCGCCACGCAAGGCAATTCTTTCGAGGCCGCGGGGCTGAATCACATGATTCCCGGCCAGACCACACGCGCCCAGGCCGAGGTCCTGCTTCACGCCCCTCCTCATCAGGTGTACCGGCAGCTGGACGGCAGTGAGCTGGCCGTCTGGCTCCACGGCGCCACTGTGGCGACCGATGCGCTTTACTTCCGGCAGGAGCTCTGGCTGACGTTCGACGCAGCCGGACGCTTCCAGCAGGTGGTCAAGCGCAACAACATCCCGCGTACGTATCGCGAACAAGCTCCCACCAGGCCGACCGGCTCCATAACTATCGAATCTCCGGATTCGGACATGATCACAATCCTGCCTGTCAGCCAATAGTCTATTAATTGGGTCTATCCATGTTGGGTATTCAGAAAAAAAGCAGTTCTGCGTCTCGGCAATCGAAACGCGCTACCAGGAAAGAATTCCGCGCACGCAGCACCGGCCCTACCGGATTCAAGATCAGCACCTTGCTGATGTTGGGGATGAGCATCTTCATGCTGCTCATCGTGCTGGTGGGCGGCCTGTCGGCCTATTATCTGCAGCAGAACGGGGACTCTCTGCGGACCTTGAGCAAACAGAATGACCGCGCCGAGCAAGTGCTCGAGCTGAGCAACGACATGCTGCAGGCGCGCATGACCTTGATGACGGCAGCCCGTTACTATCAGGAAGCCGAGATCGAGAACGACGAAGGCATCTTGAACAACGCCCAGGCGGCGGTGCGCAATGCCGTCGACAAGCTGGACGTGGTGCGCAAGAATTTCGGCGCCCTGCGCGCGGACATGCCCACCGAACCCGAGCTGCGCCGCCTGATCATGGGGCTGATCGCCTCCTACCAGGCTTACCTGGACGATGGCATCGAGCCCATGGTGCAGGCGCTGGAAAGCAAGGACTACAATACCTTTTACTTCGTCAGCAACGGCTTTGGCGTCATGCGCGCCCTGGCGTTCCAGGCCAGCATCGAAGAGCTGGGCCGTTACTTCGACCTGTTGACCGAGCGCCATCTGGCGCAGGCCGAGCAGCAGTCCAGCCTTGCCATGACGGTGATCGGCGCCAGCCTGGTGTTCGGCCTGATCATCATGGTGATCCTGCGTATCGTGCTGGGCAAGCTGGCCTTGAAGCCATTGCGCGAGGCCGGGGTGCATTTCGATCATATCGCCAATGGCGACCTGACCAAAAAGATCAGCTACCAGTCGAGCAACGAAGTCGGCGTGCTGTACGATGCGATGCGTCGCATGCAGCAAAGCCTGCAGGGCATTGTTGCCACGGTGCGCCAGGGCGTGGACGAGATCGCCTCCGGCTCCAGCCAGATCTTTGCCGGCAATACGGACTTGAGTTCGCGTACCGAGCAGCAGGCCGCCTCCTTGCAGGAGACCGCGGCCAGCCTGGAAGAGCTGGCCAGCACCGTGCGCCAGAACTCCGACAATGCCAACCAGGCCGACAAGCTGGCGCAGAACGCTGCCGAAGTCGCCCGCCGCGGCGGCGAATCCGTGGGCGCGGTCGTGAACACCATGAACCAGATTTCCGTGCGTTCCGGTCAGGTGGCTGATATTGTCAATGTCATCGATGGCATTGCCTTCCAGACCAACATCCTGGCCTTGAACGCGGCCGTGGAAGCCGCCCGTGCGGGCGAGCAGGGCAAGGGCTTCGCCGTGGTGGCGGGCGAAGTGCGCAGCCTGGCGCAGCGCAGCGCGCAGGCCGCCAAGGAAATCAAGGGCCTGATCGAAGCGTCGCTGGACGAAGTGCGGACCGGTACGCAGCAGGTGGCCAGCGCAGGCGAGATCATCCAGGACGTGGTGCGCGCCGTGCATAGCGTCACGACCCTGATGAGCGAGATTTCCTCCGCATCGCAGGAGCAGACTTCGGGTATCGACCAGATCAACGTGGCGGTCACCCAAATGGATGCTGTGGTGCAGCAAAACGCATCGCTGGTCGAAGAGGCCGCCGCTGCCGCCGGTTCGCTGCAATCCCAGTCCGAGCGCCTGGCCCAGGCAGTGGCGCAGTTCAAGATCAACGAGGGCGACGTCATCGACATGCCCGAGGATGAACCGGAGCAACTGGAGCGCAGTTCCGCAGGCTTGCTGGGGCAGGCTGCCTATAGCTGAAATCCCTTAGGAAAACCGCTCGGCGGACGGCATGCTGCATGGCACAATGAACCTGTGCCAACTGCAGCCAGAGAGAACCATGTCGTTCGCCATCCCCGGTGAGTCCGTGGCCAGGACGGCCGTGCGCCAGAAGGCGCCCGGCATCCTGGCCTGGTTGATCGCCTACCCGCCTTTCAACCAAATGCAGGCGCAGCACTGTGACTATCTGATAGAGCACAGCGAGCTGCGCTTTTTTGCGTCCGGCCAGACCCTGCTGCCGGCGGGCGAGCAGGTGAAGCAGCTGTACATCATCCGCCAGGGGCAGGTGCGCAATGTGGAACAGGACGAAGAGATCGATCACGTGGCCGGCGATCTGCTGCCTTTGCGTGAACTGGTCTCGGGACAGGCGTTGAGCAATGAATACCACGTCCTGGAGGACTGTTTCGCCTTGTGCGTGGCCGGCCCGGCGGTGGCCCACCTGCTGACCGCCAGCGAACCGTTCCGCGAATATTGCCTGCGCGGGGCCAGCAGCCTGATGGCCAGTGTCTGGCGATCGGCCCAGGCCCACGCGAGCGCCGAGCTGGGCGCCAGCTATACGCTGGACATGAGCCTGCAGTCGCTCGTCGAGCGGGGCGTACTCGGCTGTTTGCCGGACTGTCCGGTGGAGCAGGCCGTCAAACGCATGCACGAGCGCCAGGTGAGCAGCATCGTCGTGCTCAATGCCGACGGTCATCTGCTGGGCATCTTCACCTTGCGGGACCTGCGCCGCCTGATAGCCGGCGGGCATTACGACCCCTTGCAGGCCATGGCCGAGGTCATGACCGTCGACCCTGTATGGCTGACTCCGCAAGCCTCTGCTTTCGACGCCGCCTTGCTGATGGTGGAGCATCACATCGGCCACGTCTGCCTGGTGCAAGATCACAAGGCCGTGGGTATGGTGTCGGAGCGTGACGTCTTTTCCTTGCAGCGCGTGGATCTGGTCCATCTGTCGCGGGCCTTGCGCTGCGCCCACGACGTTGCGGCGCTGGTGCAATTGCAGGCTGACATCGGCCGGCTGGTCGACGCCATGCTGGCACATGGCGCGCGGCCCGAGCAATTGACGGCAGTGGTGACCCGGCTGAACGACCATACGGTGCGGCGCGTCATCGAGCTGTGCCTGCCGGGCCAGGCGCTGGCGGGCATCGACTTCTGCTGGCTGGCCTTCGGCAGCCAGGCGCGCGGCGAGCAGACGCGCTTCACCGATCAGGACAACGGCATTCTTTTCATTGCCGAATCCGCACAGCATGCCCGGACTTGTCGCGAGCTGCTGCTGCCCTTTGCGCGACGCGTCAATGAAGCGCTGGACCGCTGCGGCATGCGCTGGTGCAGCGGCAACATCATGGCCAGCAATCCGGCCTTGTGCCTGTCCGAGCAGGAGTGGCTGCATCGCTTCCAGGTCATGATCGAGCGGCCGGCCGCCGAACAGTTGCTGGAATCCACCATTTATTTCGATTGCCGCGCCATCTGGGGCGACGACAAGGTGCTGCAGCGCCTGCGTCGCCGCGTGCTGGGCATGGTCAATGACAATCCTGCTTTCCAGCGCATGATGGCCCAGAGCGCCTGCCAGGTGCGCGTACCCAGCGGCAAGCCGCGCAGCCGCCTGGAGGCGCTGGTCGGCCAGGGCGAGGATGTGCTGGACATCAAAAAGCAGGCTCTGGCGCCTTTGGTCGATGTGCTGCGGGTGCTGGCGCTGGCCCATGGCTGCGAGCAGCCGGCGTCGCTGGACCGATTGAGCTACCTGACCCAGCGGAGCGTCTTCTCCCGCGGCGAATCCGAAGGCCTGCATGAAGCCTATCGCTATCTGCAGCTCCTGCGTCTGCAACATCACCAAGGGCAATGGCAGCGGCGGGAGGAGCCCGACAATCTCGTGCGCCTGGGGGCCCTGGGCGCGCTCGATGCCCGGGTGCTGCGCGAAGCGCTGGCCCAGGTGCGCCGCGCCCAGCGCATACTGGCCCTGCGGTATCGCCTGTGAATGCGCTGCGGTGGTGGCCCTGGCGGCGCAGGAATGCGGTGCGCGACACGGTCGGGTCCTGGGCCTATTTCGATGCCTGGTCCTGGCGGGACGCCTTGTTCGCCGTGCTGGATCTGGAGACCAGCGGCCTGGATGCGCGTCGTCATCATATCGTGCAGATCGGCGCGGTCCGGCTGGAGCGGGAAGGCATCGCGCTTGGAAATCTATGGTCCGGCTTGGTTCAAGGGCAGGGCGAGCGCAGCGCCGAAAGCCTGCTGATCCATGAGATCAGCCCCCAGCAGCAGGCGGCGGGACAGGATCTGACGCAAGTCATGCGGGATTTCGCGCAGTACGCACGGGGAACCTTGCTGACGGCCTGGGACGCGGATTTCGATCTGTCCTTTCTGGAGCCGGCCTGGCGGGCCGCCGGGCTGGACGGCCCGATGCCTGTCTGCCTGGACCTGGCCGAGATGGCGGCGTGCCTCTTGCCGGAATGGCAGGGTCGGCGCCATGGCCTGGATGATTGTCTGGCATACTGCGGCCTGCCGGCGATCGAGCGGCACGATGCCCTGGGCGACGCCCTGGCCAGCGCCCAGCTGCTCCAGTTGCTGATGAGCCGCGCCGAGCGCAAGGGGCTGCGCACCGTGGGCCAGGTGCGCAAGGCCATGCAGCATCATGGCCGGCGCCTGGCGGTCGTGTTCTAGGCGTGCGAACAGGCTCTAGCCGCCTGCCAGGCCCAGAGCGACGCGCATCATGGCTTCGTAGCCGCTATTGAAGAGCTGGGCCAGGAATGGCGTGGTCTGGGGAATGACTACCGTCAGCAGCACCAGCCCTATGGTCAACGTGATGGGAAAGCCCACCGCGAAAATGGTCAGTTGCTGGGCGGTACGGTTCAGGATGCCGAAGGCCAGGTTGATGGACAGCAGCACGATGATCAAGGGCAGGGCCAGCAGCATGCCGGCGATGAACAGTTCGCTGCTCCAGTCCAGCAGGACGCCCCAGCCGCCCACATCCAGGCCCAGGCCTATGGGCAGTACCTGAAAGGTGCGCGCCAGCACGCCCAGCACCAGCAGGTGGCCGTTCAGGGCCAGGAACATCAGCACGGCCACCACATTGAGCAGACGCGACAGCACGGCGGTGTTTGAGCCGGTGGCGGGGTCGAAGAAAGATGCGAAGGACAAGCCCATCTGCAGGCCGATGAATTCGCCGGCGGCCTGTACCGCGGCGAATATGATGCGCATGGTCAGCCCCAGGGCCAGGCCGATCAGCACTTGCTGCGCAGCGATCAGCAGCGCCGTCCAGGACGCCGTGGGCACGGCGGGCAGCTCGGGAAGGGAGGGGGCCACGACCAGCGTCAGCAGCACGCCCAGCCCGACCTTGGCGCGCTTGGGAATGGCGGATTCGCTGAAGAAGGGCAGGGCGGCCAGGGTGGCCAGGATGCGCACGAAGGGCCACAGAAAGGCGTTCAGCCAGGCGTAGAGCTGTTCCGCGGTGACCTGGAGCATGTGCCGACCTTCAGAACCTGTTCAAGGTCTTTTCATGGCGCCTGTCGCTCAGGCCGGAGCATGAGCGGCGCCCCGCGCCTGGATGGACGCGGCAGGAGGATGGGCGGGCGCAATGAAACGACATTGAACAAGGTTCTCAGTTCACCAGGCCGGGAATGCCGCGCAGCAGGTTCTGCATGTAGTCCACCATGGTGCTGATCAGCCAGGGGCCCAGCAGCACGACGGTGATCCCCATGGCCAGCAGCTTGGGGATGAAGGACAGGGTCATCTCGTTGATCTGGGTCGCGGCCTGGAAGATGCTGATGCCCAGGCCCACCACCAGCACGACGATGAGCATGGGCCCGGCCATGGTCAGCGCCAGCTTGAGCGCGATGTAGGTCATGGTCATGACGGCTTCGGGAGTCATGGCAGTCCTTTTACTGGTAGAAGCTGCGCGCCAGCGATCCCAGCAGCAGGTGCCAGCCGTCAGCCAGCACGAACAGCATGAGCTTGAAGGGCAGCGAAATGGTGACGGGCGGCACCATCATCATGCCCAGCGACATCAGCACGCTGGCGATGACCAGGTCGATGATCAGGAAGGGAATGAAGATGGTGAAGCCGATCTGGAAGGCGGTCTTGAGCTCGCTGGTGACGAAGGCCGGGACCAGCACCCGCAAGGGCACGTCCTGCGGGCTTTGCAGATCTCCCACGTCGGCCATGTCGCCGAACAGCTTCAGGTCCGCCTCGCGCGTCTGGTGCAGCATGAAGGTCTTGAGGGGCTGCGCGCCGCGTTCCAGCGCCGTCTCGAAGGAAATGCTGTTTTCCGACAGCGGCTTGTAGGCCTGTTCGTAGACCTCGTCGAAGACCGGCGACATGGTGAAGAAGGTCAGGAACAGGGCCAGGCCCACCAGCACCATGTTGGGCGGCGCCGTACCGGTGCCCATGGCGTTGCGCAACAGGCCCAGCACGATGATGATGCGGGTGAAGCCGGTCATCATGAGCAGCGCCGCCGGCAGGAACGACATCATGGTCAGCATGGCCAGCGTCTGGATGCTGAGCGACCAGGTTTGCGATCCGTTGGGGCCGGGCGTGGATGTCAGGGCGGGCATCGCCTGCGCCCAGACGTCAAGCGGCGCGAGCAGCACGAGCAACGCCGGCAGCAGCAGGGACAGCCGGCGGAACAGCGGAAAGAAGGAGGATGCGGTCATGATGCCTCAGGACGAGCGCGCTTGATCCAGATGGGAGCGGAAGTCGTCGTCATCGCGCGGGGCGGCGCCGGCATGCAGCAGACTGATCTGCTGGGGTGTGACGCCGATGAGTATCTCGCGGTCGTCGACCTGGACCAGCGCCAGGGTGGCCCGCGCGCCCAGGCGCTGGCTGTCCAGGATGCGGATGCGCCTCGTCTGGCTCTGGCGCAGCAGCCCGCCGCGGCGAGCCGCCCAGGCCGCCGCCAGAATCATCCCCACCACCAGGATCAGGCTGAGCAGGATTCTGACGAGTTGGCCCTGATCCATCAGCGTCGTCCGTTCAGGCGCTGGATGCGGTCGGACGGGGTGATGATGTCGGTCACCCGGATACCGTATTTTTCGTCCACGACCACCACTTCACCCTGGGCGATCAGGTAGCCGTTGACATAGATGTCCAGCGGTTCGCCCGCCAGGCCGTCCAGCTCAACGACCGAGCCCTGGCCCAGTTGCAGGATGTTCTTGATGGTCAGGCGCGTGCGGCCCAGTTCGACGGACAACTGGACGGGGATGTCCATGATCATGTCGATGTCGCTGCCGCCGCCTTCGCTGCTCTGGTGGATGGGCTGGAACAGCGTGCTGGCGGCCGGCGTCGGCTCGGGCGTGGTGGCGGCCGTCTGCTCGGCGAGCGCGGACGCCCAGTCGTCGTCCATGGACTGTCCCAGGCCCTGGGCCTGATTGGTCTGGCCGGCCTGCTGCTCGGCCATGGCGGCGGCCCAGTCGTCCTCGGGAGCAGACCGGTCGTTGGGGTTGAGAGGGTCGGTCATAGGGACTTACCTTTAGTCAAGTCGGTGTCGTTGGTGGCCAGTATGTTCTGCACGCGCAGGGCGTAGCGGCCGTTGGACGTGCCGTAGCGGCATTCCAGAACGGGCACGCCGTCCACGTGGGCTTCGATGATGTCCGGGATGTCGATGGGCAGCACATCGTTGACCTTGAGCTGCGTGAGCTGGGAGATGGTCATGTCTATGCTCACGAAGTCGGCGATCAGTTCCACCTGGGCGCTGCGCACCTGGCGCGAGAGCTGGTGCGTCCAGCGCTGGTCGATGGCGTTGGAGCCCGTGTCCTGCAGGGGCCGGGTCAGGATGTCGCGCACTGGCTCGATCATGGAGTAGGGCAGGCAGATGTTCAGGTTGCCGCCCTGCGCGCCGAATTCGATGTTGAAGGAGGTCACCACCACGATGTCGTTGCTGCTGCTGATGCTGGCGAACTTGGTGTGCATCTCCGAGCGCATGTACTCCGCTTCCAGCGGATAGATGGATTCCCAGGCGCCGCAGTAGCTCTCCAGCGTCAGGGTCAGCAGGCGCTGGATGATGCGCTGTTCGGTGGTGGTGAAGTCCCGGCCTTCGACGCGGGTGTTGTAGCGGCCATGGCCGCCGAACAGGCTGTCGATGATCAGGAAGACCAGGTTGGGGTCGAAGGTGAACAGGGACACGCCGCGCAGGGGCTTGAGCGAGATCATGTTCAGGTTGCTGGGCACCGGCAGGTTGCGTTCGAAATCCGAGTATTTCTGGATGCGGATCGAACCTACGGTGATGTCGGCGTTGCGGCGCATGAAGCTGAGCATGGTCGAGCGCAGCCGGCGGGCGAAGCGTTCGTTGATCAGCTCGAGCGTCTGCATGCGGTGCCGCACCACCCGGTCGGGCGAGGTCAGGTCATAGGCCCGTACGCCCGAGGTGTTCTCGCTCAGCGGCTTGGTGTCAGCGCCTTCGCCGGTGACACCGGCCAGCAGTGCATCGACTTCGTCTTGGGATAGGAAGCTCTGATACGACATTATTGGATGACAAAGGCGGTGAACAGGACATCGTTGATGCGCGGCTGGGCCGGATTCGGAGGATACTGCTCCTTCAACCCGGCAGTGAGCTGCTGGACCAGGGCTTGGCGGCCCTCCGGCGTCTGGATGTGGGAAGGCTGCTGTTCGGCCAGAATCTTGAGCACGCGGTCCCGCACCATGGGCATGTATTCGAGCAGCATGGCGCGCGAGCCGTCGTCCTGCACGCGCAGCGTGATGCCTACGTACAGGATGCGCGAGCGCCCGTTTTCGCTCAGGGTGACGGTGAATGGATCGAGCGGCGCAAAAATGGGTTTGGCGGCGATGGGTGCCGGCGCGCCATCGGCTTCGGCGGCGGCGGCGGGATTGCCTTTTTCCGACCACTGCAGCCAGGAAGGCGGGCTGTCCTGCTGCCAGGAATAGTACAGGGTGGCGCCCACGCTGGCGGCGACAATAAACAGAACCAACAGACCGGTCTTGATCAGGCGTGCGAGTTTGGTGGATGCTTTTCGGGCCATGTGAGTGTGAGCGGTGGGTAACTAGCGTAATACGGTAGGACAAGCGTGCATGCGGCCTGGGCCGGCACGCTTCCCAAGGTTATTGTGCCCGAGGCGCAAGGCCGCGGGCGCGGCGAATAGACGCTGCTTTTCAAGCTTGATCATGCTTTTTGCCGTGGAGACCGTCGGGCTGGTGCTCAGGCGAAGGTGTCCACCAGCGCGTTGGCATCCAGCAGGCGGGCGGGCGGGGCGGCCGGAGCAGCGGCTGCGTCGGCTTCGGCATGGCCGTCCAGACTGAATGCCGGTCCGCTGGACGCTTGTCGGCGGGCCGCCAACTGCTCCTGGAACTGCTGATGCGAGGCGTGCTGGTCGCCCACGTCGGCCTGCCCCAGGGTCAGCCCGCCGTCGGCGAACTGCTGCTGCAACTGTTGCAGGGACTGTTCAATGGTGTGGCGTACCTGGGCATGGGGGGAGGTGATCATGGCGTGGGCCACGCCGTCCTGGATATGCAGCGTGATGCGCAGAGGTCCCAGTTCCGGAGGGTCCAGGCGGATGTCGGCGCTCTGGATCTGTCCCTGGGCCTGTTGGGCCAAAGCGATGAACTGGCGACCCAGGGCGGCGCTCCAGTCGGGCGACTGCAGCGGGGTCGGAATGCTTGCCTGGGCGACAGGAGTCGTGCTTGCGGACATGGGCGCCGGGGCCGCGGGTACGCTCAGCGGCTGGGCCGCGATGCGTGGTGCTGCGGCCTGTTCGTTCGGCGCCGAAGGCGTTTCGGCGTTCAGACGTGGTTCCGGAATTGTGGAGAAGACGGAGACGGCTTGCGGTGCGGGCTCGGACTTGGCGCCGGCGCGCGGCGCGGCGTTCTGGGACTGAACAGCGGAGGCGGGCGCCAGGCGCTGGCTGCGCGCGGCGCTCGCCACGGCGGCCGCCAGGCCGGCGTCGCCGGCAGGAGCCGGGGCTGAACGCAGCGGGGCATCCTGGCCGGGCGTTGGAGCAGTCGCATCGGGGGACGAAACAGTTGCCGAGTCGATGCCGAGAGCCGCGGCAGCCAGAGTCGGGCCGGGCAGCCCGCGGCCGTTCGTCGATTCTTCGGCCTGGGCGGCGGACAAGGGCGCCTCGCTGCGAGCGGCGCCTTGGCGCAAGGCCTTGATTTCGGACAGGATGGACAGCGCCAGGGCGGGCAGGCCGCTTTGCGCCGTGTCATCGGCGGCAGCCACGTCCGCCTCATCCGTGGGCAGCAAGGCGGTCGGGTCCTGGTCTGTCATCAGAAGGGGCAGGGCGGCATTGGTCTCCGCCGCCTGTGCGTCGGCGGGAATATCGCCGTTCGTCGGGCGCGCGCCGCCCTGGACTTGCTGCTGTTGCGCCTGCAGGTGCGCGGCGAAGGCGCCGTCGCCCCGTTGCGCGGCAGCGCCGGTGTTGACGGCGGCGTCCTTGCCGGCGGGGCCGGCCGAAGGGATAACCAGGAGGGTGGGCGAGGTCATGTGCGGCGCTTGTTCAATAGGCTGACTGGCTGCGGAGGTACAGGCGCGCGGCGATCTCGTCGTTGGCGCGCTGCTCCATCCGGAGTTGTTTGCGTTGCTGTTCCTGCTGGCGACGGCCGATCAGGGTCTCGTAGGCGTTCAGGCGCCGCTGGCGCGCATGCCACTCCTGGCGTCCTTGCTCGATCTTGTCTTCCAGCGTCAGGATGACCTTATTCTGCTGGGAAATGGCATCGTCCAATGTGGCGATAAAGCGGCGGAAATTGTGGTAGTTCGCCATGGACAGCCCGGTCCGGCCGGCGTCCAGCAGGCGCTGGGCGTAGTCCTGCCGATAGCTTTGCAGCATGTCCAGCTGGCTGTTGGCCGCATCGCGCTGGCCGGTCAGCTCCTGGAGCTGGCGGCCGGCCTCGTCGACCTGGCCTTGGGTCAGGTCGACCAGCGTATGCAGGGAGGCATTGGCTTTCATGGTCATTGTCCGTGGTTCAGTACGGCATTCAGTTCGTCAAAGGCGCGCGCCACATCCACGCGCTGCTGCATGCCCTGCTTGAGGTAGGCCTCCAGCCAGGGGTAGCGTTCGATGGCCTCGTCGATGCGCGGATCGTTGCCTCGGGTGTAAGCGCCCACGGCGATCAGGTCGCGGTTGCGCTGATAGCTGGAGAGCAGTCCCTTGAAGCGGTGCACCTGGCTGTATTGTTCAGGCTGGACGATGGCCGACATCACGCGCGAGATGGACGCCTCGATGTCGATGGCCGGATAGTGGCCGGTCTCGGCCAGGCTGCGCGACAGTACGATGTGCCCGTCCAGGATGGCGCGGGCGGAGTCGGCGATGGGGTCCTGCTGGTCATCGCCTTCGGTCAGCACGGTATAGAAGGCCGTGATGGAGCCGCTGCGGCCCTGCGCGTCGGGTTCGCCGTTGCCGGCGCGCTCGACCAGCGCCGGCAGCTTGGCGAATACCGAGGGCGGATATCCCTTGGTTGCAGGGGGTTCGCCGATGGCCAGGGCGATCTCGCGCTGCGCCATGGCGTAGCGGGTCAGCGAATCCATGATCAGGAGCACGTTCTTGCCCTGGTCGCGGAAGAACTCGGCTAGGCGGGTCGCGTAGACGGCGCCCTGCAGGCGCAGCAGCGGCGAGACGTCCGCCGGAGCCGCCACCACGACGGAGCGCTGCAGCCCGTCCTGTCCCAGGTTGTGCTCGATGAATTCCTTGACTTCGCGGCCCCGTTCGCCGATCAGGCCCACGACGATGATGTCGGCCTGGGTGTAGCGCGCCATCATGCCCAGCAGCACGCTCTTGCCCACCCCCGAGCCGGCGAACAGGCCCATGCGTTGTCCGCGTCCGACGGTCAACAGGCCGTTGATGGCGCGCACGCCCACGTCCAGCACCGTGTCGATGGGACTGCGGTTCAAGGGATTGGGCGGCGTGTGGTTCAGCGATACCGAGGCTTCGGCCTCGACCGGACCCAGGCCGTCCAGAGGTCGTCCGTTGCCGTCCACGACCCGGCCCAGCAGGCCCATGCCGACGGGCACGTGGCGCGAGCGGGCCTGCGCGGGCAGGCTGTCGGGCTGGTCGGAGCAGGGCAGGGGAACGGGCGGCTGCACGTCCGGCTCCACGGGAACCACGCGCGCTCCCGGAGGCAGGCCGGAGATGTCGCTGAGCGGCATCAGGTACAGCGAATTGCCCTGGAAGCCCACCACCTCGGCTTCCGCCCAGATGCCCTGGGCGGCCGACAGCTCGATCCTGCAGGCGGCGCCCACCGCCAGTTTCAGCCCGGTGGCTTCCAGCACGAGTCCGGTGGCGCGCACCACGCGGCCGCTGCGCAGGCTGGGTTCGATGGCCTGCACGCGCTGCTGGGCCGAGAGCAACTGGGCCCGCCAGCGATCGGAGGCATCGGCATAGGGACAATAGGCGCGATGCGGCATGGTGCTCAGGATTCCTGGTCGGGTTGCAGGCCCAGGGCGGCCAGGGCGCGTCGCCAGCGTGTCGTCAGTGTCGCGTCTATATCGCCGTAGGCCGAGCGCACGATGCAGTCGCCGCGTTGCAGCTTGGCGTCCGCCTGCAGGCGCCAGGGACGCAATTCGGCTTCGCTGCTCAGGTATTCGCGCACCAGGGCCACATCTTCCGGATGCAGGGACAGCACCAGCAGGCTCGTGTCGCCAGGGTCGGCGCGCAGTACGTCGGCCACCAGATCCCGGATGCGTTCAGGCTGGGCATCCAGGGTGCTGCGCAGCACGTGTTCGGCAATGCGCGTGGCCAGGCTGATCAGCGCCTGGCCGATCTCCTGGTCCAGCGTTTCTATGGAATGGCTGCATGCGCGATTCAGGGCCATGAAGGCCTGGGCGTGCTGCTCGATCTGTTCCTGGGCCTTGGCCATGCCGGCCGCCACGCCGGCTTCATAGCCCTCGGCGTGGCCGCTTTCCCGTCCAGCCGCCTCGCCGGCGGCGCGGCCTTGCTCATAGCCGGCCTGATAGCCTTCCTGGTGGCCCCGTTCCTGGGCCTGCGCCCGCTGGTCCTCCAGTTGCCGCTGCAGTTCTTCGTCAGTGGGCGGAACGAACTCGGGCTCCGCCGGGACGGCCGGCTCCTCGGGTTCGTCCAGCCCCTGCATCTGCCAGCGGCTCCAGCTCTCCTGAAGCTCGGCGTAGGCAGATGCCTTGTTAGACATATTCGTCCCCGCTCATGCCGCCCAGCGTGATCTGGCCGTTTTCGGCCAGCCGGCGGGCCACCTGCACGATGGCTTTCTGTTCCTGCTCGACCTTGGACATGCGGATCGGGCCCTGCGATTCGATGTCTTCGCGCAGCATCTCGGCGGCGCGGTTGGACATGTTGCGGAAGAACTTGTCGCGCAGCTCTTCGGGCGCGCCCTTCAGGGCGATGGTCAGCGCCGAGGTCTCGATTTCCTTGAGCAGCAGCTGGATGGCGGTGTCCTCGATGTCGGCCAGGTTCTCGAAGACGAACATTTCGTCCACGATGCGCTGGGTCAGGTCCGCGTCCATGCTGCGCAGGCTGGTCAGCACGGATTCCTCGGTGCTGGCGTTCATATAGTTCAGCATCTCGGCGGCGGTGCGCGGGCCGCCCATCTTGCTGCGCTTGGCGCCCTGGCCCGACAGCATGGAGTTGAGCACTTCGGTCAGTTCGTGCAGGGCGGCCGGCTGCACGCCGCCGAAGGTGGCGATGCGCAGCACCACGTCGTCGCGCAGGCGTTCCGTGAGGTGGCCCAGGATGTCGGCGGCGCGGTCGCGCTCCAGGTGCACCAGGATGGTGGCGATGATCTGGGGGTGCTCGTCGGCGATCAGTTCGGCCACGCTGGAGGCGTCCAGCCAGTTCAGGGCGTCGATGCCGCTGCTGGCGCCTTCGCCCACTTCCAGGATGTCCTCGATGAGGCCGGCGGCGCGATCCGAGCCCAGGGCCTTGGTCAGCACCGAGCGTATGTAGGCGTTGGAGTCCAGGGTGACGGCCATGAACTGGTCGGCTTCCTGGCGAAAGCTTTCCAGGGCCTCATCCATGTCGGCGCGCGTGAGCTGCTTGAGCGAGGCCATGGCCGAGCTGAGCTGCTGCACTTCGCGTGGCGAGAGGTAGCGGAATACCTCGGCCGCCGCGTCCTCTCCCAGCGACATCATCAGGATGGCGCTGCGTTCAACGGAGTTGTCTGCTTTAGCCGTTTTCATTTTTGTCTTCTTTGGTCAACCAGGAGCGCAGCACCATGGCGACCGCGCGTGGATCGCTGTGGGCCATGGCGCGCGCCGTGTTCAGATTGTCTTCATAGCGGTTCATCTCGGCGGCGCGCTGTTCGGCGGCCTGTTCGCGCGCCTTGTCTTCCTTCTGGCGCTCGACGCGGGCGTCCGCGTTGGCCTTGGCCTGGATCAGGCCCTGGATGATGGGATTGACGACGATGCGCCAGGCCATGAAGAGGATGAAGGCGAAGACCAGGTATTTGATCATGTCCATGGCGAGCTCGCGGTACTCCGGATTCTTCCAGAAGGGTGGGTCGGTTTCGCCTTGTTCGTTGAACAGACCGTTGACCACGCTCAGGGTGTCGCCCCGGTCGGCGGAGTAGCCCACCGCCTGCTTGACCAGGTCGCGGATCTTTTCCAGTTCGTCCTGTTCCAGGGGCTGGCTTTCGTTGTCCTTGTTGCGATAGTTGACCACCACGGCTACGGACAGGCGGCTGAGCTGGCCCATCGGCCCCTTGACGTGGCTGATGGTGCGGTCCACTTCGTAATTGATCGTGGCGTCGTTGCGGGCGTTGCCGGCGCTTTGCAGTAGGCGCGCCTGCTCGGCGAGCGAGCCCAGGGACGGATCGTTGGCGCCGGCATTGGGCGCGTTGCCCGCCGCCTGGGCGTTCTGTGCGCCTTGCGCGTTCTGGGCCTGGCCGTCCTGGCCCTGGGGAGGATTGACGATGTCGGCTGTCGCATTGGTCGGCGGCTGGTTGCTGAGCGCGCCGGGCACGCCTTGCGCCTGCGTCGGATTGCGCTGCAGCGTGGAGCTGGTCTGCTGGCTGCGCACGGCGGCCTGGCCCGGCGCCTGGTTGGGCTTGTAGACCTCGGATGTCTGTTCGCGGCGCGAGAAGTCCACTTCGGCCGTGACCTGGGCGCGCACATTGCCGGCGCCCACCAGGGGATTGAGCAGCGTCAGGATGCGTTGTACGGCGCGGTACTCGATGTCGTTGACGAAGTTGCGCTGCAGGCTGTCGGCGCCCGATTCGCCCGATGGCGCGGTCAGCAGACGGCCGTTCTGGTCGATGATGGAGACTTTGTCCGCGGCCAGGTTGGGGACGCTGGAAGAGACCAGCCAGGTAATGGCCGACACCTGGCCTTCGGTCAGGCTGCGCCCGGGATAGAGCGACACCACCACGGAAGCGGTGGGCGACTGGCGGTCGCGTACGAACAGGGTCTCGCGCGGCATGGCCAGGTGCACGCGGGCTTCCTGGACGGAATGCACGGCCTTGATGGAGTTGGCCAGTTCGCCTTCCAGTGCGCGCTGGTAGGTGACTTGTTCATTGAACTGGCTGGCGCCGAAGCGGCTCTGGTCCAGCAGTTCGAAGCCGGCGTTGCCGCTGCGCGGCAGGCCTTGAGCGGCCAGTTGCATGCGGGCTTCGTGCACGCGCTCCTTGGGAACCAGGATGGCCGTGCCGGTGCCATTGAACTGGTAGGGCACGTTCATCTGGCCCAGGGCGGAGACGATGGCGCCGCCGTCGCGGTCGTCCAGATTGGAGAACAGGACCTGGTAGTCGGGGCTGCGGCTCCACATCAGGAGCCCGGCGATCAGGGCGACCAGGGCGGCGCCCAAGCCGATCAGCGCGACCTTGGGCAGCGAACGGATTGCATTGTAGCCAGGAATTCTGCTCAGCATTTCTGCTGTCTGACTCATGGGTGACCTCGGTGAGGCAGATGCGGGGTTCTGCATGGAATCAGGGGAGTTCAAATCAGGGCGGGCTCAGGCTGGCGGTGGGAGGAAGGGCGTATGCCGCGAGTGGGATGGCAGCCTTAGACAGGCATGCTGGCGATTTCCTGGTAGGCGGCGACCAGCCGGTTGCGCACTTGGACAGTGGCTTGGAAGGCGATGCTGGCTTTCTGCAGGTCTATCATGACGTCGTTCAGGGAGACGCCCGATTCGCCCAGTTCGAAGGCCTGCGCCTGCGCATTGGCGGCGTTCTGGGCCTGCGACACCCGGCTGAGCGAGCGGGCCAGTTCGGCGGCGAAGCCGCCTGTCGCGGAGGCGACCGCCGGCGAGGAGGCCGAGGCGGGAGCGCCGGCGGCCTGGGCCACGGCGCGCATCTGGGCCAGAACGTTTTCAATGCTGGAGAGATTGGAAATCGACATATTCGCTTGCCACAAAGTCACGATGGGCTGCGCACGCAGGTGCGGGCAGCTTGCCTTGCTTAATGTAACGTTTTGAGCTCGATGGTAAGCAGGGTATCTATCGCCAAAAACAGGGGCTTTTCTTCCCTTATGAACGGCACGGTCAGGGTTGGCCGTTTTCTTTCAGCGCCTGCAAGGCCGAGGCGGCCTTGGGATGGCCTTGCTCCAGTGCGTACAGCCAGGCCAGCAGTTCGGCGACGGCCTGGTACAGCTGGGGCGGCACATGGCGGTCCAGGTCGACCTGCATGAGCAGGCCCACCAGCTCGGGGGACTCGTGGACGTACAGGCCGTGTTCGCGCGCGGTGCGCAGGATGTTCTCGGCCAGGGTGCCGTAGCCTTTGGCGACGACCCGCGGCGCGCCGTCCTGGGGATCGTAGCGCAGCGCGACGGCCTGCTGGCGGTTGGAGGAGGCGTCAGTCGACATGGCGGGGCTCGTCCGGTTCAGGCGTTTCGGCCTCGATGTGCAACTGGCTCAGGTGCAGGCCTTGTTCGTGGAGCCGCTCGCGCAGCGCCAGCCTGTGCTCGTCCAGATAGGAAGCGGATTGCTGCGCCTGGATGTTGACCAGCAGTTGCTGGTCCAGCAGATTGAGCCGCAGCGTGACCGGGCCCAGGGCGGGCAGGTCCAGGTGCAGGGTGCTGGACCAGTGTTCGGGTTCTTCGTCCGGTCCGGCCTCGTGGCGCTGGATGGTCCAATCCATGTCGGCCTGCGGCCAGGCCTGCCCTTGCCACTGTATGACCTGGTTGGCCAGCACGTCCAATTGCTGGCGCACCAGCAGGGCCGGCGACTGATCGGCCTGCTGGGCGGCGTGGCCGGAAGGGCCTGCGGACGGCGCGGGGGAGGCCGGGTCGGCGGCCGGGCGCGGGGCGAGATTCTGGGGTTCCTGCTGCAGTTCGGCTGCGCTGCGCTGTCCGAAATGCAGGTCGGACAGATGGGATTCATAGAACAGGCCGCTGTGTTGCAGCGCCTGGGGCAGGGCCTGCGCGAAGTGGCGCGCCAGCGCGGCTGCCGGGCCTGCGTCGCCGGCCTGGGCCGTGGAAGCCTGCGCGGCCGGTGTGCCGGGGCCCGCTGCGCCCGGCGCTGGTCCGCCGGTCGCGGGCAGGGGCAGGCGTTGCTGCGCCAGCGTCTGCACGAGGGAGCCGCCGGTTTGGGCCGGAGCCTGGTCGGCGCGAGCGTTGCCGCCCGCGTCCGTGGCCGGACGTTGCGGAGAAGACGTTTGCGGATCGGGGTCGGCGGGCAGCAGGGCCTGTCGCCCCTGGACGGCGGGAGCACGGTCGGGGAAGCGCTCCAGCAGAGCCAGGATGAACTGGGCGGTGCGCCCCAGCGTGGTGGGAGCCGAAGGCGTGCTGGAGGTATTGGTCCCGCTGTCCAGCAGCTTGGGATCGACCGGCTCGCGCCCGCTTTGAGTGCGCAGAGGCGTCGATGCCTGGCGCTGCGATTCGGCCCGTACGTGATCGACGCTTTGGCGCGGGTCGCGGCCCGTGGTGTTTTCCGGGCGCTCCGCGCGCGTGCTGCCCGGGGTCTGGCTGACGGCGTCCGGACGGGCGCCGCTGGCGATATTGCTTTGCTGGGAGGTGCCTATTCCCAGCACGGCGTCCAGCCGCTGGATCAGCAGCGTCCCCAGAGGGGAGGGGCCGCCTATGCTCATGAATGGACGCCGGGGCTGTAGTAGGCCTGCAGGACGGTCTGTTGGCGTTTCATGTTGCCCAGCAGAGCGCCCAGACGGGCGAGTTCAGGCATGGCCAGGTGGCGGATCTCGGCATCGTCTTCCAGGATCTGGGTCAGCAATTGGCGCCGCGCCTGCTTGTCGGTGGCAGACAAATCTTCCATGTTCTTGAGCTGCTCGACGGCTTGCCGATAGTGTTCGGATTGTTCGAGGACATCGTCCCAGCGCGCCGTACGGGCGAGTTCCAGCATGTGGCGGGTAATGCCGGCGATGGTTTCGTATTGATCGACGATCAGGCTTGGGGTATCGCTCATGTTCGTACCAGGCGCTTGGGGCGCAGAATGGGTTGGGGGTGCAGGGTCGGGTGCAGCTTTTCCTGCGAACCCCGGAGTCAGGTAGGCACGTTGGCGCGCTGCGTATCGACACTGGTGCGCCAGGCATCGGCAATGTCGGTCAGCAAACGTTCGGCCAGCGCGAGCTTATCCGGGTCGTTGCGAAGATTGGCAAGCATCAGGTTTTGCAGAATGATGTCGTACGTGGCAACCAGGTTCCGAGCCAAGTCACCGCCTTTCTCGACGTCCACGGCCATTTTCAAGCCGGTGTCGACAATGTCGATCGCCTTCGACAAGGCCTGCCCGCGCCCCGTCACGTTGCCGTTCTGCATGTGCAGGCGGGCCTGAAGGATGGCGGCGCGCGCGCCGTTGAACAAGAGAGTGATCAGGTGTTCAGGGCTGGCGCTGAGCACCTCGGTTTCCAGGCCGACCTGGGCGTAGGCCCGGGCCGACTGCTGGCCGAAGCGACGGGAAGGGGCGGGGTAACTCATAAACGTTTATTTGCTGTTCATGTTGCCCAGCATGGACAGTTGCTGGGTGAGGTAGCTGCTCAGGCCCTGCATCTGGTTGACCATCTTGTCCAGTTGCAGGAACTGCTTGCGGTACATCTCGATCTTGGTGTCGATGCGGTCCGAGGCGGCCAGATACTGCTTTTCCAGCGTCTTGGCGATCTTTTCGGCGCCTTCCTTGGCATTCTCGATGAAACCGTCGACCTTGACGTATTCTTCGGCGGCGTCGTAGAGGCGCTTGCCCAGGCCGTTGTCGCCGATGAACAGGCGCTTGACGTCTTCCAGGTTGGTCTTGAGCGCCTCGGCGAGTTTTTCATCCTCGATGATCAGATCGCCTGTCTTGGGATCGGTTTTGATGCCGATGCTGTTCAGCGTGCGCAGATCGCCCTGATCGGAGACGACGTTGATGGCGGTGCGCAGGTTGCTCTGGGCGCGGCGTACCATGGAGTCGCCGGTCAGCGCCGATCCTTTCTGCTGTTCGACATCGTAGGCGGTCAAGCCCTTGATTGTCGAGTTCAAGGCGTTGTAGGCCGTGACGAATTCCTTGATGGCCTTCGTGGCGACTTCGTCGTCGCGTGTCACGTCCAGTTTGACGGCTTCGGCACTGGCCTTGTTCAGGGTGATTTCCAGGCCTTCTATGGTGTTCTTCAGGACATTGCTGCTGCTGATGATCTCGATGCCGTTGACATGCACCTTGGCGTTGACGGCGGCTTTCTCGGTGAAGATCCCGGCGGGCGCGCCGTCGTCATTGACGGTGCCGCTGCTGGTAAAGGACAGGATGTTCTCCAGCGCCGAATTGCCTTCCACGCGGATTTTCGCCACAGATGCCTGTTCACCGGTGTCGCGGGCCGTCAGCTGCAGCTGATAGGGGTGGTCGGGGTCGCCGTTGTTGATGATGGTCGCGCTGACGCCCAGGTCGGTATCTGCATTGATGGCCTTCATGATGCCCTGCAGCGAGGTGTCTTTGCCGGTCAGGTCGATGGAGTGTTCCTTGCCGTTGGCCAGGGTGACCGTGATCTTGCCGTCCGCGCCCAGGGGCGAGGTGCGGCTGTCGAGCGCGCTGCCGGTGAGCGTTTGGGCCGAAGCCAGATTGTCCACGACGATGCTGTACTGGCCTGGCGAAGCGGTATTGCTGCCGCTCACGGAGATGGCGTCGCTGCCCGGCGTGGCCTTGACGGCGCCGAATACGTCGGCCTTGCTGAGCGCCTTGGCAGCGGTCTGCAGGGCAGTGATGGCGCTTTTCAGCTTGCCGTAGCCTGAGATACGGTTGGTGTTCGCGGCCTGACGCGTCTGGATCAGCTCCAGGGTCACGTTCTCTGCTTTGCGCAGATTGGTCAGCAGGGTGTCGAGCGGCAGCTCGGAGCCGACGCCAATGGAAGAAATAGTAGCCATAACAGTATCTCGATTTGTTCTATTGTGCCTTGGCGCCAACTGGGTCAAAACACACGTTAATGGGGGCTTTCGCTGTCAGTTCGACTGTTAGTGTCACGCCTTGACGTCGACCGTGTTGCCTTGCAGCTGCACAATCATCTTGGCAATCTGGATGACGGCCTCGGACGGAACGGTACGCAGCACTTCGCCGGTTTTGTTGTCCACGATCGAAACCACCAGACGCTGGGCGTCTTCGTCCATGTCGAAACGCATGCCTGTGGACCAGGCCTGCATGGTGGCATTGATGTTGTCCAGGGTCTGCTCCAGGGTGTTGATCGTGCCGGGCAGCGGATCCGGGCGATCGGGCCAGCGTTGCTGCAGGCTGGTGTTCGTTTCGGTTTCCTGGACGGGAGTGACGGCGGTGGCCGCTTGCGGCAGGGGCTGGCCCGGATTCGCATCGACGGGGGTGGCGTTGGCTGCCAGGGTCGCTGCGTGTGATGAGACTGGGTGGATCATGACATCGCTCCAGAGGGTTGCTTTACGACAGGTCGCAGTCCATCCGTGCGCGCGCACCTGTGCGGTTCCGTTTGACATGGCTTGTTACGGCATGGCTGGGGGCTTCTTTAGCGGTAATGCAGCGCGCGCTCGATTTATTTTTCCTCAAACACGGAAACAGGCTGGCGAAAGCTACTTTGATTAGGGGACTGTGGGCGACTGGCAGATTGCACAATGGATCGTCCCTTATTCCGGAATCCGTTTATTTCCATGTTTCGTTCTGAAGACTCCCTGGTCGAGCAATACGCTCCGCTGGTGCGTCGCCAGGCATTGCAACTGGTGTCGCGCTTGCCCTCCAGCGTGGAACTGGACGACCTCATGCAAGCCGGCATGATGGGGCTGCTGGACGCTGTTCGCCGCTACCAGGTAGTCGCGCAGGCGCAGTTCGAGACCTATGCCATCACACGCATCCGCGGCGCGATGCTCGATGAGCTGCGCAGCCAGGACTGGCTGCCGCGCAGCGTGCGCACCAAAGGCAAGCAGATCGAGCAGGCCATTGCCGCATTGCGCCAGAAATTGCTGCGCGAGCCCTCGGAACGGGAAATCGCCGACGCGCTGGGTCTGACCTTGACGCAGTACCAGACTTTGCTCGAAGAGGCCGCTGGCATTCAGGTCGTCCATTACGAGGATCTGATGCGCAAGAGCGACGGCGGCGATGCGCTGGAATTCCTGGAGGAGGATGGCAGCGACGACGCCTACTTCGACAATCCGCTCAATCAACTGGTGTCGCAGGGACTGCGTTCGGCGCTGGTCAATGCCATCGACAGCCTGCCGGAAAGGGAAAAGCTGCTCTTGTCCCTGCAGTTCGAGCAGGACCTGAACCAGAAAGAGATCGCGCTCGTGCTGGGCGTGACCGAAGGGCGGGTGTCGCAGTTGCGCAGCCAGGCTGTCAGTCGCATCCGCGCCCTGTTGGCCAAGGATCACTGGGACCGGGCGAGCAGCGACGCCGAATACCAGTTCCTTCTGTAGTTCAGGAGATGGGAAAGAATGGTGTTTTGTATTGCGGATCAACGGAAAGACGACTGAACATGAATGCATCGCAGATTGCCGGACCGGCGGCCTTGCTGCCCCACGGCCTGGCCGGCGAAGGCCTGGGATATGGCCGGGAACTCATCGAATGGGTGCGTTTTCCGGCATTGGGAGACGAGCGCGGCTCTCTGGTGGCGCTGGAGGGAATGAAGTCCGTGCCGTTTCCGATCAAGCGCGTGTATTACTTGTTCGCCACCAAGGAAGGGGTGGCGCGGGGGTTTCATGCTCACATCAATTTGCGGCAGGTCGCCATCTGCGTCACGGGCAGTTGCCGCATGGTTCTGGACGACGGCTGCCGGCGTGAAGAAGTGCTGCTGCGCTCGCCGGTCCAAGGCGTGCTGCTCAGGGAAATGGTCTGGCGCGAGATGCACGACTTCAGCCCTGACTGCGTCCTGCTGGTACTGGCCAGCGAACATTACGACGAGAGTGACTACATACGCAATTACCAGGATTTTCTGGCTTTGCGCGAGCAGATGAACCCGATGAACCAGACAGGTGGGATGTGACGAGCGACGCAGTGCAACATGAAGCCGGACGTGCGGAGGCAAAGGATTGGCTGTTGAATCGTTTCCGGGCGCAAGATGTCCTGTTCGCGGAGCGGCCCTCCCGTCTGGGTTGGAATGAACCCGTCTTCTTGTGCGGGCAGCCGAGGCCTTTTTCGGTCAATGTCTGGCGCAACCACAATTTCGAATCGTTTGCCGCACTGGCCGCCCCTTACCTGGATTACGCGGAGCTGGCGGCCGATTTTCACATCGGCGCCTATGATGACTCCTTCGGCTTCGAGCAGGCGCCGGCGGCCGAGCTGGAGTTGCTCTGGCTCGATCCCTCGCCTTATCAGTCCACCATGAGCCAGGAACAGTGGCTGGCCTGGCTCCAGGGACGCCTGCTGGCTTTGCGCCAACTCTCCCAGGCGCCCATCGTGCTGGCCACCTGGAACGCGTGGCAGCCCGAGAACGCCTCCGTATTGCAGGCGCTGGTCCATAGCATGCCGGGAGTGCAGTTCGCCGATCTGCACGGGGCCTGCGCCGAGCAAGGCGTTCCCTTGCTGGACAGACGCACGCAGGCATTGGCCGGTACGCCGCTGTCCCGGCAGGCGCAGCCGCTGCTGGCCCGCCTGCTGGGATTGCGCTGGCTGCCCGCCTGCGTTCTGCCACCGGTCAAGGCGATCGCCGTCGACCTTGATAACACCTTGCATGCGGGCGTGCTCGGCGAGGATGGCGCCTCTTCCCTGGTCCTGGAGCCGGCGCACCTTGCCTTGCAGCAGGCCTTGCTGGCGCTCAAGGAGCGGGGCGTGTTCATTACGCTGGTCTCGCGCAATGACGCCGCCGATGTGCAGGCCCTGTTTCAGGAGCGCCGTGATTATCCGCTGGCGCTGGAGGATTTCGCCCTGACTGAAGTTTCCTGGGACAGCAAGGGGCAGGCCATTCTGCGCATTGCCCGCCAGTTGAACATATCGCCCGACGCGGTGCTGTTCATCGATGACAATCCCGGAGAGCTTCTGTCGGTCCGCCATGCGCATCCAGGCATCAAGCTCATCCATGCCGATCCGGGCGGCCTGCCGGCCTGGCGGGTCTTGTCCCTGTATCCCGGGTTGTGGCGCTGGACCACGTCCGACGACGACCTCAAACGCGTCGCGGACTGGCGGGCCAACAGCGAACGTCAGGTAATGCTGCGAGCAGCGGTTTCGGCGGACCAGTACTTCGCCAGCCTGGGAGCGGTGCTGGAGCTGTCGTACGATGAACCGGCCCAGTTGCCGCGCCTGGCCGATCTGTGCCGCAAGACCAATCAGTTCAACCTTTCCCTGAAGCGGTACTCGGAAGCCCAGCTGCACGATTTCATGATGTCGGCGCAAGCTTGCGTGGCGGCGGTCTCGCTGTCCGACAGCCTGTCCAGCAGCGGCATCATCGCCGTGGTTGTGGCCAGCCTGGAGGCCCAGCGGCTGGTGGTCAAAGAGCTGTGCATGAGCTGCCGCGCGCTGGGCCGGCGCCTGGAGGACATGATCATCTTTTCGGCCCTGCGCAGCATGCCTGTGTTCGGCCAGTGTCGCGAAGTGGTGTTCGAGCTGGCCGAGGGCCCGCGCAACCAGCCCGCCCGGGAGTGGCTCGCGGCTCTGGGACCCTTGCAGGGCAATTGCCTGGATGCCGGGCGCCTGCGGGAGTTTGAACTTCATCCCGACGTAACTTTGATGTGGAAACAAGCATGAATGAAAAGCTTGCGGTCGCTGATCGCGTGTTGTCGCTGCTGGCGGCGGTCTTGAAATGTCCTGTGGCGATGGAGTCGTCCCGGGAAAATCTGGCGGCTTGGGATTCGCTCAAGCACATCGAGGTGATGTTCGCTCTGGAGGAAGACTTCGACATGCAGTTTTCCGAGGAAGAGTTGTCCGAGCTGAGTAGCGTGCAGGCGCTGGTGGAGCGTTTGCGGGACGGTCATGAAGCATGATTTCGTCCTGGAGGGTGAAGGCTTTCGCCTGCGGCCGGTCACTCCTGGCGATGTGGACTTCATTCTGGAATTGCGCTGCGACGAGCAGCTCACCCAGTTCCTGAACCCCGTATCGCCCGACCGCCAGGCCCAGGTCGACTGGCTGAGCGAATACGAGCGTCGTCCGGGAGACTTTTACTTTGTGATCGAACGCCGCGGCAAGGGGCAGCCGGAGGGGCTTGTTTCGCTGTACGACGTCCAGCTTGAAGCGGGCTGCGCCGAGTGGGGCCGCTGGATCTTGCGCAAGGGCTCGCTGGCGGCGCTGGAAAGCGCCTGGCTCGTCTATCGCTTCGCATTCGAGCGCCTGGGCTTGCAGCAGGTGTATTGCCGGACTGTGCGCGACAACCAGGCGGTAGTTGCATTCCACGACACCTGCGGCTGTCCGGACAAGACCGTGCTCCCCGCCTTTTTCACTATCCGTGGGCGCAGACTGGACGCGGTCGAACACAGGGTGACGGCGGCGGCCTGGGAAGGACAGATGGCCCAGCGTCTGCAGGGACTGGCGGCGCGGCTGGCGCAAAGGATGAATCGCCATGGCGGTTGAGTCCGCGCCAATCTGGGGCCCGGAGGGGTGGGCCTTTCACCATGTCGGCTACGCCTGCCGGTCTCTGGACCGGGACAGACGCACATTCGAGGGCCTGGGTTATGTGCAGGCGGGGGCGGAGTTCATCGATCCCCGGCAAGGGGTGCGCGGCTGCTTCATGGAGCTGGGCGCGCAGCGCATTGAACTGCTGGAGAACCTGGAAGGCTCTCAGACGTTGACGCCGTGGCTGCAGTCGGGCGTGTCCATGTATCACCTCGCCTACGAGCTTGCCGACATCGAACAGGGCGTGGCGCACCTGCGCGAAATGCGGGCCAAGCTGATATCGGGGCCCGCGCCCGCTGTTGCGTTCGAAGGCCGGCGGATCTGTTTCATGATGCTTCCGAATCGTCTGCTCGTCGAGCTGATCGAATTCGCTGTGTAAAACCTTTCAAGAGTTGAAAAAAATGACGTTGAACGATGAACTGTTGCATCTGGAGGCCATCTCCCAGAACTCCTTGTACGCGGCTGGCGTGAATCGCGCCACGGTGGAATATTCCTTTCGCATTGCGCGGCGTTTCGTCCAGGGACGTTCCATCCTGGAAATGGGACCGGCAGAAGGGGTGATGACCGAACTGCTCGTGCAGTTGGGCAAGGAGCTGACTGTGGTGGAAGGCTCCCAGCTTTTCTGCGACGACCTCGCGGCCCGTTTTCCCGGCATTCATGTCGAGCATGCCTTGTTCGAGGAGTTCGAGCCCAGGCAGGCCTTTGACACCATCGTCCTGGGCCATGTGCTCGAACATGTCCAGGACCCCGTGGCCATCCTGAGCCGGGTGCGGGAGTGGCTGACTCCAGAGGGCCGCGTATTCGCGGCAGTGCCCAATGCTCGTTCACTTCATCGCCAGGCGGCGGTCATGATGGGCTTGCTGGCACAGGAAGACCAGCTCAATGACACCGATCGGCATCATGGCCATAGACGCGTCTTCAATCCGGAGTCGTTCCGGTCGGCGTTCACGCAGGCCGGCTTGAAGGTCGACTATTTCGGCGGTTACTGGATCAAGCCCGTATCCAATAGCCAGATCGAGGCGACCTGGACGCCGCAGATGGTCGAGGCCTTCATGGCGCTGGGGGAACGCTATCCCGACATCGCCGCCGAAATCTATGTCGTGGCTTCGGCCTGAAGCCCTGATTGGTTCTGGAAGGAAAGCGCGTGATCCCTTTTCTGGACTTCAAGCAACTGAATGCCGAATTGCGTGATGAGCTGATCGCCGCATGCGCCCGCGTCATCGATTCCGGATGGTACATCAATGGGCCGGAGGTCGAGGCTTTTGAAGCCGAGTTCGCACGTTATTGCGGCGTTGCGCATTGCATTGGAGTGGCCAATGGGCTGGACGCCCTGGTCCTGGTCCTGAGAGCCTGGCTGCAGATGGGCAGGCTGCGGGAGGGCGACGAAGTCATCGTGCCTTCCAATACTTTTGTCGCCAGCGTGCTGGCCGTCAGCCAGAACCGGCTCACGCCCGTGCTCGTCGAGCCCGATCCGCGTAGTTTCAATCTCTGTCCGCAGCGCCTGGAGCAGGCATTGAGCGATAGGACTCGAGTCGTTCTGCCCGTGCATCTCTATGGCCAGCTGGCCGACATGCCGCGCATCGCCGATTGGGCGCGCCGACATGGCCTGCTGGTGCTGGAGGACGCCGCACAGGCGCATGGCGCCCGGCTTGGCGGACGGAGCGCCGGCGCCTGGGGAGACGCGGCCGGGTTCAGCTTCTACCCCGGCAAGAACCTGGGAGCGATAGGCGATGCCGGGGCCGTCGTCACCGATGACCAGGACCTGGCCGATGTTCTGGCTGCCCTGCGCAATTACGGCTCTCGGGAAAAATATCATAACGAGCGGCTGGGCGTGAACAGTCGCCTGGACGAGATTCAGGCGGCCATGCTGCGCGTCAAGCTGCGCGCGCTGGATCGCAGCATCGAGCAGCGGCGCGCCATCGCCCAGGTTTACGGAAGCCGGATCCGCAACCCCTTGATTGAGTTGCCCGTGCTCGCCATGGACGAGCCTGAGTCCCATGTCTGGCATCTGTATGTCGTGCGCACGGCCGACCGGGACGGCTTGCAACGTCATCTGGCGCAGGCGGGCGTTGGCAGCCTGGTTCATTACCCCGTGCCCCCGCACAGGCAGCAGGCCTATGCCGGCGCCTTCCGGGACCGCTATCCCTTATCCGAACATTTGCACGACACCGTGTTGAGTCTGCCATTGGGGCCTTATCTGAGCCTCGCCCAGATCGATGCCGTCGTGGATGCCTGCAATAGCTATCGTTGACCGGCCTGGTCGATCGGGCGCAAAGGAAAAGAATGAATGTAGACGTAAGCGTTGTTGTCATGTCCTACAACAACGAGAAGTTTTTGGCGGCCACCATCGAGTCCGTGCTGGCTCAGGAGGGGATCAACCTCGAGTTGATCGTGGTGGACGATTGTTCCACTGATGCCAGCGTGGACATCCTTGAGCGCTATGTCGGTGATCCGCGTTTCAGCTATCAGGTGCACGCTCGCAACATGGGCGCCGGGGACAATTACAATTATTGCGCGCAGCAGGGCAGCGGCCGCTACGTGGCAGTGCTGGGATCGGACGATATTCTGCTGCCGGATCATCTGCGCAGTCTGTGCGCCGCCATGGACGCCTGTCCTTCCGCCATGCTGGGCTATACCCAGTGCGAATGGATCGACGAGCATGGCCGCAGCCTGGAACAGGCGGTCCACCCCGGCCACGCCCGCGCCAGCTACAGCGGCGGCCGCAACGAGGTGGCGGCGCTGTTGAGCCATGACAATTACATCACTCCCTCGGCCATCGTGTTCCGCCGTTCCGGCGTGGAGCAGATCGTGGCCAGGCACGGGGTGTTCGCACAGAAGCATCTGCAAGCGGCGGACTGGGAGCTATGGGTGCGGATCGCCCTGCACCACCCTGACTTCGTGTTTCTGAAGCAGGCGACCGTAGGCTATCGCATCCACGCTGGCCAGGTTTCGCAGAAGTTCTATGCTGACGACCGGCCGCTGCGCGAACATACCGAGATCCTGGAGCGCGTGCTGGCGGATATATCCGTGCGCGATGTGCTGGGGCGCGACGTGGCTGCGGTCTGGTCTTTGTACGAGCGCCGGCTCCAGGCCTATCCAGAGACATCCAGGCAGGCCTTGGGCGAGCGCGTCGACGCCATCGAACGCAAGCTGCTGGGCGACGGCGCATTGGTGACGCGGCTTGCGCACGCGCAGCCGCGCTTCTCCGTCATCCTGACAACCTTCAATCGTCCCGACCTTCTGCGCCATGCCTTGCAAAGCCTGGCCGATCAGCAGTTTCGCGATTTTGAAGTGATCGTGGTCAATGACCACGGCTCGCCAGTGGAAAGTGTGCTCGAAGGACTGGATTTCCCGGTTACTTACCTGTGCCTGGGAAGCAACCAGGGCTTGTCGGCCGCCCGCAATGCGGGGATCGCTGTCGCCCGCGGCCGCTACCTGTGCTATCTGGATGACGACGATATCTATCTGCCCGGGCATCTGGCCGCCCTGCATGAAGCTTTTCTGGCCAAGCCCGATGCCCTGGTCTATACGGACGTCGTGTATGTGCAGGAGCGGCTGGAAGGCGACCGCCGCGTCGAGCTGGGACGTAGTTTTCCCACTGCCCATGATGGCTTCGATCGCGACCTGCTCTTCGTGCGCAACTATATTCCCGTCAATACCTGGGCGCATCCTCGCGCCATCCTGGACAGGACGGGCGGGTTCGACATCAGTCTGAGCGCCTTCGAGGATTGGGACATGCTGCTGCGGCTGGTCTCGGTGCCTCTGGATGTCGCGCACGTCGAGCAGGTCACCGCCGAAGTGCGCCAGCGAGCCCAAGCGGGCGGGGATCACATGCTGGCGCGCGAATCGGGCCACTTTCGTTTTCTGTACAAGCGGATTTATTCTCGCCATCCCCAGGCCGCTGATGCGCGCATCGAGAAAGAGCGCCAGGCCCTGCTTGAGTCCCTGGGCCGACCGGCGCCCGCGCCGGCGGCGCCGGCCTGGGGAATCGAGCAATGGTTGGCTGAACGCAAGCCGTCCGCGGCCCGTACGGCGGCTTTGCAGGCTCTTCTGGCTGCCAACGAGGGACGCGGACATATTGGCGTGGCGCTCGTGGATGAGCGTGGCGACGCGCAGGCGCTTGCCCGATCCCTGCAGAGCCTGCGCCAGCAGGATGAGCCGGCGCAATGCGTCTGGGTCTGCTCCGACATCGAGCTGGATGGCGAGCAGGACGTGGAGTGGCTGCAGCCCGGCGGGTCCTGGACGGCCTGCCTCAATGACCGGCTGATGTCCGGGCTGCCGGCTCCCGACTTTCTTTTCGTCCTGATGGCCGGCGATTGCCTTTTGCCGCAGGCCTTGCTGCTGGTGGCCGAGCATCGGTTGCGGCATCCGACCTCGCGCCTGGTGTACATCGATGAGTATGTGCTGGAAGGCGACCAGGCGGCCAAACCTATCCTGCGGCCTGACTTCAACCTGGACATGCTGCGTTCCTACCCCTATGTGGGGCGCGCGCTGGGCTTTGATACGGCGCTGGCTCGGGAGCTGGGCGGCCTGGAGGCCGGATATGGCGAGCTGGCCTTGGTCGACCTGCTCTGGCGCGCTGTCGAGCAAGCCGGCCCGCCGGTGGTAGGCCACGTGTCGGAGGTTCTGCTGCGCACGGAGCGGCCGCTATTCGATTGGGCGGGGCGGGACAGCGTCCGGGAGCAGGCTTTGCGGTGCACGCGCGCCCACCTGGAACGCATGGGCGTGCAAGCGCAGGTCGTGCCCCAAGCCGGAACGGACTTTCATGCCGTACGTTATTCGAGCGGGCATGAGCCGATGGTCTCCATTGTCGTGCCCACGCGCAATCACGCCGCTTTGCTCAGGCATTGCATCGATGGGTTGCTGGCCCGTACCGCCTATGCAAATTTCGAATTGCTGATCGTGGACAACGGCAGTACGGAACCGGACGCCTGCGAGTTCCTGGAGCGCCTGGAGAAAATGGCCATGGCGCAATTGCGCGTGCTGCGTTGGCCGCACCCTTTCAATTTCTCGGCCATCAATAATTTTGCTCTGGAACATGCCCGGGGAGAGTTGATCCTGTTCCTGAACAATGACGTCCAGTTTTCCACTGCGCGCAAGGACTGGCTGAATGATATGGTCGGCAATGCCTTGAGGCCGGAAATCGGCCTGGTGGGCGCGCGCCTGGATTACCCGGACGGGAGAATCCAGCAGAACGGCCTGATCCTGGGCATGGGAGAAGCCGTTGGCGCCGCCTTGCGGGGACAGCCGGGCACCACCCAGGGCTACATGAGCCGCGCCCAGGTCCAGCACAATGTCAGCGCCTTGAGCGCGGCGTGCCTGATGGCCCGCCGCGATGTGCTGGAGGAACTCGGCGGCTTCGATGCGCAGGCTTTTCCGCTGGAGCATGGCGATGTGGATCTGTGCTTGCGCGCCGGCCAGGCGGGTTTCCTGCTGACCATCCTGCCTGATACGGGATTGCAGCATCTGGAAGGTGCAAGCCGACTGCTGGCGGCCAAGGGCGAGCTGGAGAGCGTAGACCCGGACCAGGTGCTGCAGGCCCTCTATCAACGTTGGCTGCCGCGCTTGAGCCTGGATCCTTATCATCATCCTGCATTTGATCGCCAGGAGCCCGGCTTCGCCTTGAGCCCGCAGGCTTCCCGTCTGAATGAGCCCTTGCCAGGCCGACCTTTGCCCGTGGTCGCGGCAGCGCATGCCGATTGGCAGGGATGCGGCTATTACCGCGTCATCCATCCATTCCAGGCGCTCGAGCAGGAGCTCCGCATGGAGGGAGGCCTGGCGCATGGCGGCTTCCACTTCCTGGATCTGGCCAGGGCGGCCCCAGACGTGGTCGTGCTCCAGGGGGCCTGGATCAATCCCGGTATTCTGACGCAGATGCAACGCTATCGTGATCTGCTGGGCTGCAAAGTCGTGTTGGAGTTCGACGACTACACGCCCAATATTCCGGTCCAAAGCATTTACTATAAGCAGATCCCGCGCAGTCTGATCAAGACCATGCGGCGCGCCATCGAACAGGCCGATTGGCTGGTGGTGTCCACGCCGACGCTGGCGGCTGAGTATGCCGCGTTCCATCCTTCCATACGTATCGCCCGGAACGGGTTGTCGCCGCAGTGGTGGTCAGACCTGAAAACGGCGCGCGGCGTCGGGCGCAAGCCCCGGGTGGGCTGGGCCGGCGGCAGCAGCCACACCGGCGACCTGGCGGTCATCCGTTCCGTCGTCAAGGAGCTGGAGGACGAAGTCGAATGGGTCTTCATGGGTATGAAGCCGGAGGGCGTGGTTTGTGAGTTTCATCCCGGCGTTGCCATTGACCGATATCCTGCCAAGCTGGCTTCGCTGAACCTGGATCTGGCTGTAGTTCCGCTGGAGCTCAATCAGTTCAATCGTTGCAAGAGCAATTTGCGCCTGCTGGAATTGGGCGCTTGCGGCGTGCCGGTGATTTGCACTGATATAGATCCTTATCAAGGCGACTTGCCCGTGACGCGGGTGCGCAATCGGCATCAGGAATGGGCGGCCGCGATTCGCGCCCATTTGGCCGATCCTCAGGAAATGGCCCGTCGGGGCGACGCGCTGCGCGATGCGGTCCGCTCGTCCTGGATGCTGGAAGGCAGTTTCATGGACCAGTGGGTCGCTGCCTGGACGATCTGATTCCGCGGGTCAAGGCCTGAATCAAAGCGGACCGAAGGGATTCGGTCCGCTTTTTTTATGCTGCCTTCGGGGCTGTGGATGAACAGCGCAAGTGGCTGTTTCAGTTCGCCGCCGTTGAGCTGCTGTTCCGTTTTCATGAGGAAAACTTGGTTGGCTGCCTGGAATCGGTCTGCCATGAGCAGGGGGAAGGGACGGGCGCGGCAAAAAAAAAACAGGCCCCCGAAGGAGCCTGTCTGGCTTAATGCAGGATTAAACCGGGTATTAACGCAGCAGGGACAGAACAGTCTGTGGAACCTGGTTGGCCTGGGCCAGAACCGAGGTGCCAGCCTGTTGCAGGATCTGAGCACGGGTCATGTTGGAGACTTCGACGGCGTAGTCGGCGTCTTCAATGCGCGAGCGCGATGCGGACAGGTTGGTGATGGTGTTGTTCAGGTTCGAGATCGTGGATTCGAAACGGTTCTGGATGGCGCCCAGGTCGGAACGCATGCTGTCGACCTTGCTGATGGCAGAGTCGATTTCGGCCAGAGCGCCGCTGGTCACAACGCCGCCGCTGATGGACAGGCCGCCGGAGGTGATGGCGGTGGTGCCGCTCAGCAGAGCGGAGACGCGTGCGTCGGTGCCCTTGATGGTGATGGTGTCGTTGTCACGGGCGCCAACCTGGATGCTGATGCCGGAAGCCGAAGCGGAACCGTTCAGCACGAAGGTACCGTTGAATTCGCTCTTGTTGGCAACGCGGTTGATTTCGTCCAGGCGAGCCTTGATTTCAGCATTGATGGAGTCCAGGTCGTCGTCGGAGTTCGTGCCGTTGTAGGCTTGAACGATCTGTTCGCGGATGCGCTGCAGGTTGCTGTTGATTTCGTTCAGCGAGCCTTCGGTCGTCTGAGCGATGGAGATGCCGTCGTTGGCGTTGCGGGCAGCTTGGGTCAAGCCGCGAACCTGGGCGGTGAAGCGGTTGGCGATGGCTTGGCCGGCGGCGTCGTCCTTGGCGCTGTTGATGCGCAGGCCGGAGGACAGGCGTTCGATGGCCTGGCCCAGAGCGCCTTGGGATTTGTTCAGGTTGCCCTGGGCAACCAGCGACAGGTAATTGGTATTGATAACAGACATGGTAACTCCCAATGTTGAGTAGAGCGGCGAAACGGTTTCGCCCTTTGCCCAGGAAAGCGTTGACGTTTTGCTGGGCCGGTTAAGGCTGATCGCGCATTCGACACGCTGCGTTCTTCCTGTACACCAGCATTTACGGAGCGGGCCCTGGGAACTTTAGGGAATTTTTCAGAAAAAAATTCAGTTACCTGCAACCTGCCCGGTCTGGCTGGGGAAGAAGGCCTGGTGGCCTGCGCTCGTCGTTAAACGCTGCATGGATAACGGCAGCGGTCATGCAAGCTTTAGGATTGCAGAAAAAGGCGAGGCCTGGCGGCGGTTTGCGGACCGGTTCAGATTCAATGCTCGCGTTCGACCACGCTCAGCAGCTCGGTGCGCCGCGTCGACATCGGGCCGAAGCGGCGGGTCATATCGTCCAGGCTGTGCCCGTGTGCGAGTCCATCCAGTATGTCCGCCCAGTCCTGCATGAGCAGACGGCGGGAGCTGAGATAGCGGGTATGGTCATAGGGCGCCCGGGAGGGGTCTTTCCTGGCATGCGCCAATTGCAGATCGATGCGGTTTTCGGGGTAGCTCAGCAAGCCCTGCAGGGTGGTGGCGGTGGAGCGAAAGCCATGGGCTGAAAAGCGGCCTTGGTAGCCCAATGCATCGATGGCGTGATTCAGGGTAGTGGGCCCCATGGGCTGGCCTGCATGGCGCTGGTTGGGGAAGAGATAGCCGTCGGGGCGCGCCGTTTCCCGCAACCTCAGCAGCAGAGCCAGGGCCTGGCGGGACAGGGGCACGATATGGGGCCTGCGCATCTTCATGTTGGCGGCTGGTATGGTCCAGACGGCGTTGTCTAGATCGAACTGATCCCAAGTGGCGCGGCGCAGCTCCACGGTTCGAACGAATGTCAGCGCCAGCAGGCGCAGAGCAGCCTTGGTCAGGGCCCGGCCGCCCCAGGCTTCGAGCCTGGCCATGAAAAACGGAATTTCCTGCCAGGAGAGCGGCGGGTTGTGCCGGACGGCGGGCCGTTTTATCAGGCGTTTGAGCATGCCCGCAGGGTCCTGCGTGCACAGGCCCTGCTGCGCCGCATGGACGAAGATCTGGCTGAGCCATTGGCGTACGGCCATGGCGGCGCAGGGGCCGCGCTGGGCCACAGCCAATATCAGCGGGCGCAGATGGGCGACGTCGATGCTGGCGATGGGCAGTCGGCCGATGCGCGGCAGGATGTCACGTTTCAGGTAGCGGCGAACCTGCAGCGCATAGCCGGCGCTCCATCCGGGATTGGCCGCCAACCACAGCCGGGCCGCCATTTCGAAGGTATGGCGTTGATTTTCTTCCTGCCGGCAGAGTCTGGCCCGGCGTTCTGTCAGCGGATGCACACCCTGGCGCACCAACGCCCGCGCGCGGTCCCGCTCCTGCCGCGCGTCGGCCGGCGAGATGTCGGGGTAGGGACCAATGGAGAACACATGCGCGCTTGAGCCTATCCTGTAGCGGTAGCGCCAGAGGCGCCCGCCCGCGGGCGTGATGGTTAAGTACAGGCTGCCGCCATCGCGCAAGGAATAAGGTTTGTCTTTGATGGGAGCGCGCTCGATGCTGCGCTTGGTCAGGAGATGGAGTGCCATAGAGATGCGTTCCATAGAGTTGCGAAGCGCAGTATAGGACTCCATCTACACAGAAATGTACATTATTGAAACCTGAATCATAGGGGCATGGCGAAGGGGGAAAGGGATTTGAAAAATGCCTGCGCCTGATTCGGAAAAAAGAGAGCTCTGAATGGAGAGCCACCAAGAGGTACATGGCAGAATCAAAAATACCTCTTTATGTGGAAATAAAATTTCTTAATGGTTTGAAAACAAAGCGCTTATCTGCTACTGGAGTGGATGTCGATTGTCAATACCAACTACCTGTCGCTGGTTGCCCAAGGCAACCTGAACAAATCCCAAGGCGCTCTGGGCCAGGCCATTGAGCGCCTGTCCTCCGGCCTGCGCATCAACAGCGCCAAGGACGACGCAGCGGGCCAGGCGATTGCCAACCGTTTCTCCGCCAATATCAATGGCCTGAAGCAGGCTGCCCGTAATGCCAACGATGGTATTTCCATTGCGCAGACGACCGAAGGTGCGCTGAACGAAATCAACAATAACTTGCAGCGTATTCGGGATTTGACTGTTCAAGCTCAAAATGGCTCCAACTCCGCGTCTGACATTGACTCTATTCAGCAAGAAGTAAATCTTCGGCTGGAAGAAATCAATCGTATTGCAGATCAAACAAACTTTAACGGTATTAAGGTACTCAAAGATAAAACCGATGGTATAACGCTGACAGTTCAGGTTGGTGCTGCAGACAACGAAACCATCGACATCAGCATCAATAAAAACTCTGACTGGAACTTGCTCGACACTGCTGGCACCGTGCCTGGCACGACTGTCAATGGAGAGGCCCGAACTGTTAAAGCCCTGGGTTTTGATGTGCGGTCTGCAGTTGCATCGACTGTTGTTTCAGATACTGTCAGCTTCAACGCCGCAGGAGCAGCCGCTCAAGCAAAAACAGCCGGTGCGGATGGTTTTGAGGTGCGCTCCTATGGAGATGCGGCCAATCCACAATATGCAGTCATAACCCGAAACGCTGGTGCTGACCAAGAAGCATTTGCTTTAACTTTTGATAAAGATGGCAAGGCCACAGTAGGGGAAAAACTTGGAGCCGTTGCCTCTCAAGCTGCTATGGCATCTACTACCGTAGTAGCAGCTGGCGGTAATGTCTCTGTCGCCGGAGGTTCTTCCGATGCCCTCAACAAAATTGATGCTGCATTGAAAGCTGTTGATAATCAGCGCAGCGACCTGGGCGCCATCCAGAACCGCTTCGAATCGACCATCGCCAACCTGAACAACACCGTCACCAACCTGTCCGCGGCCCGCTCCCGCATCGAAGACGCCGACTACGCCGTCGAAGTGTCCAACATGACCCGCGCGCAGATCCTGCAGCAGGCCGGCACTTCGGTTCTGGCTCAGGCCAACCAGGTTCCGCAAACCGTGCTGTCGCTGCTGCGCTGATCGCATCGCGCAATCCGCGGCAGTGATGTTCGTCAGCCCCCTTTGCCCATGGCGAGGGGGCTGTTTCGTGGGTGATCGGAAATAGAGCAAGCATGAAAGCGAATCAGGAGGGGCCTGACGTTCAGGGGATGGTTTTCTGGCCGGCACAGTTCGCGAAGGCCTGAGCGCCTTGCTGGGAAATCGGGTCCGACCGTACGCAAGGCCGGACTCTTTCTCGTTCGTCTGATGCCGTGGAAAAGCAGAGGCCGGGAGGGCGGGACATGGTTACACTCAAGCTGCCCATTTCGTGGTTCTCTATATCCCGTAGAGGCGGCCTCCCGCGTCTTGTCTTTGTCCGGAACCTTGCCCAGATGCCCCGTCCCGATGTCCTGTTGTCCGATCCCGAACGCCGCCTGCGCAAGATGAAACTCAGCGCTCTGGCGCTGTTGGCGGTCACTGTCTGCCTGTTCCTGCTGAGTCACGCCATGATGCGTCAGGGCGAGGCGGCGCCGGCGGCGGGTCTGTGGCCCTGGCTGCGGGCCTTCAGCGAGGCCGCCACCGTCGGGGCTCTGGCCGACTGGTTCGCGGTCGTGGCCTTGTTCAGGCGGCCCTTGGGGCTTCCTTTGCCGCATACGGCCATCATTCCCAACAAGAAGAACAGCCTGGGTGACAGCCTGGCCGTGTTCGTGCGCGATCATTTCCTGGACTCCGCCGCCATCCTGGAGAAGCTGCGCGCCCTGGACCCGGCGGCGCGGCTGGGGCAGTGGCTGTCCCGGCCGGAGCAAAGCGGAAAAGCGGCGGCCTATATGCGGACGGGCCTGCGGGAGGCCTTGCGTCTGCTGGATGAACAAAGTGTCAAGCAGGCGCTGACGGACGGCCTGCGAGCGTACCTGCTGCGCTGGAACCTTGCAGGCACGGCGTCCGAGATCCTGGGCCTGCTGACTCGCAATGGCCGCCATCAGAGGCTGCTGGACGAGGTCTTGCAGCAGCTGGGCCTTTACCTGGCGGACGAGGCCGTCAGGCAGCGTGTTGCCGGCGTTTTGCTGCGTCATGCCCAGAACGAATGGCCCGGCATCCTGAAGCTTGTGGGGGTGGTCGCTTCGGTGGACGATTTATCGGGCAAGCTGGCCGACAAGCTGGCGCGCGCCTTGGTGGACGAGCTGCAGGACATTCTCTGCCAGCCCGATCACGAGTTGCGCCAGGATTACGAACGCTGGGTGGAGACCTATATCCAGCGGCTGGGACGCGATCCCGCACTAATCGAACAGGTGGAGTCCATCAAGCAGCGCCTTCTGGAGCATCGGGAAGTCGGCGCCTATATCGATGGCCTGTGGAACGACGTCATCAGGACCTTGCGCACTGACCTGGACAGGGACGATTCCGCGGTCGCCGCGCATCTGCGCCAGTTGGCGCAGGACCTGGGACAGCGCCTGGAAAAGGATGAAGAGCTGCGGGCCACCTTGAATGAACACATGCTGTCCGCCGCGGCGGGCCTGGCCGAGCATCTGCGCGAAGGCGCGAAAGACCATATTTCACGCACGGTGCGCAATTGGGACGACCAGGACCTGGTGCGCGAACTGGAATTGAGCGTGGGCACCGACCTGCAATTCATACGCTTCAATGGCACGCTGGTGGGCGGCCTGGTGGGTGTTGCGCTGCATGCGCTATTGATGTTCGGTCTGGTGTGACCTTTCTGTTCCAAGCCCACGCAAAATCGTTACTTGCCGGCATTCGCCGTGAACTCCTTCTCGTGCCGGATCATGGCTTTCTTGCGCTCCACGCCCCACCGGTAACCGGTGATGCCGCCGTCGCTGCGCAGGATGCGGTGGCAGGGGATGAGCAGGGCGATGGGGTTGGAGGCGCAGGCGCGGGCGACGGCGCGGGTGGCGGCGGGCTCGCCGATGGCGCGGGCGATGTCGGTGTAGCTGCGCGTCTGGCCGGGCGGGATCCGGCGCAGGACGTCCCAGACCTTGAGCTGGAAGTCGGTGCCATGCAGCTCCATGGGGATGTCCGGCGCTTGTGTGGGGGCGTGCAGGTAGTCCGCCAGCTTTTGCAGGGCGGGAATCCTGTCGGCTGGCACTTCGTTCAGTTGCGCGCCGGGAAAATGGCCTTGCAGCTCGGCGCGCATCGCATCCTTGTCATCGCCCAGGCTGGCGGCGATCAGTTTCTTGCCGTGCATGGCCGCCAGCAGCAGCCCGAAGTCGCAGGGGGCGATGGCGTAATTCAGTTCCAGGGTGTCGGGCATGGTGTTCTCTCCTGGGGATGCACGCTTTCTGCCTGGTCGACGAGGCATTTCCAGCCGAAAAGCGCGGGCGGAATGTGAAGCTCTAGTGCAGCACAGGCTGAGGAGGAGGGCAAGCGGTCCTGCCGGCCCCCAAGCCAGCCGGTCAGAGGTTCATGGGGCGTCCCGCGTCCAGGGCCGCCGGCGACACCCGGCGGTCAGAGGGGCCATGTCCGTTCATGCCATCGTTCTGCGATCGGCGTCTGCGCCCTTGATCAGGCCACTTTCAACAAGGGAATGGGGTCCTGCGTGGCGCCAGGGTCGGGGATGTAGGTGGGGCGTCCATGACCGGTGTTCAACAGTTGGATGGACAGCTTCAATTCCAGCGCCTGCCGGCTGAGCTGTCTGACGGTGTCTCCCAGGTTGCGCGCCAGATCGGCGTTGTCGTTGGTGTCCTGGTCCATGTGGGAGACCGCTTCGTTGATCTGCGCCAGCCCGCTGGCCTGTTCGTCCGAGGCGGTGGAGATCTCGTTGATCAGGTGGGTGACGTCCGAGACCGACTGCATGATCTCGTCCATGGTGGCGCCAGCCCGATCGGCGTGGCGCGCCCCGGTGGCCATGCGCTGCAGGGAATCGTCCACCAGGGCTTTGATCTCGCCCGCCGCCTGGGCGCTTTTCTGGGCCAGGCTGCGCACTTCGCCCGCCACCACCGCAAAGCCCTTGCCGGCCTCGCCGGCGCGGGCCGACTCCACGGCGGCGTTCAGCGCCAGGATGTTGGTCTGGAAGGCCAGGCCCTCGATCATGGTGACGATGTCGCCGATGCGCTCGGAGCTGTTGTGGATGTCCTGCATGGTGTTGACCATGTCCTGCACGACTTCTCCGCCGCGCCGGGCCGTGGACAGGCTTTGGCCAGCCAGCTTGTTGGCCAGGCGGGCGTTGTCGGCGGTCTGCTGCACGGTCATGGTCAGTTGTTCCATGCTGGCCGCGGTGCGCTGCAGTGAACCGGATTGGGCCGAAGTCCGGCTGGAGAGCTGGCGGTTGCCGTCTTCCAGGCGGGTCGATACGTCCAGGGAGGCCTGTATGCCCTGGTGCACGTCGCGCGCCAGGCCCAGCAGGCTTTTGCGCATCATGTCCATGTAGAAGTAGAGCTGGGCGACCTCCTGGCTGCGCGTATGCTGCGGATTCAGTTCGATCAGCAGGTTGCCGGTGGCGATCTGCTGGGCGATGTGGGTGGCGCTTTGCAGCGGCCGCATCATGCGCTGGGCCACCACCCAGCCGTAGGCCAGGGTGGCCAGCCCGGCCGCACCCAGGGCGCCCAGCCCGCCGGCCAGGTAGGCCGCGGAGGCGCCGCTGCCGGCCAGCAGGGCGGCGCACAGGGCCAGCAGGCCGCCGGTCAGCAGGCCGAAGCGCAGCAGGCTGGCGCGCAGGCTGCGGTTCAGCGGCTGCAGCATGGCGCGCGCCGCCGCGCGCCAGCCGGTGGATTGCAGGCGGCCTTCCCGGATGCGGAAACCGCGCAGGCCCTGTTCATTGATGGCCTGATACAGATGTTCGGCTTCGCGGATTTCCTGCGCGTCGGGCCGCACGCGCACGGAGGCATAGCCGCTGACCCGGCCGTTTTCAAGTAGGGGAATGACGCGCGCCTTGACCCAGTAGAAGCCCCCGTCCTTGCGCCGGTTCTTGATCAGACCTGACCAGGGACGCTGCTGTTTCAAGGTCTGCCACAGGTCCTGGAACAGGACGGGCGGCATGTGGGGATGGCGCACGATGTTGTGATGCGAGCCGATGAGCTCGTCGTGGCTGTAGCCGCTGATTTCGATGAAGGCGGGATTGGCGTAGGTGATGCGGCCTTGCAGGTCCGTCTTGGAGATCAGGTAGACCTTGTCGGGCACCTGAGTTTCATGTGGGGTGATGGGGTGGTTTTCGCGCATGATCAGGCCTATGGAGGGCTAAGCAACAGGGAACGCAACCCCTTATGTTACTGATCTGCGTCTTCCTATTACATCGTGTTAATCATGGAATCCAAATGTGTCACGCTGATGACGTGGCAGATAATTGTTTTAAGCACTCCGCGCTTTTTTCACATGCGCTTGATTTATTTATTTTATTTTTATCGCGGACGCTGAATCCGGATTTTGTTCGGGAGTTTTTTGAATTTGTCTAGCTGTCAGTATTGACAGGGTCGGAAATCCTGCCACGGTATCCGACCCTGTTTTGGCGCTTCAGCGGCGCACGGCGCTCAGCCGGGCCGATGCCGTTCGCGCGCTGGGCACGACAGCGGCCGGCGAGGGCTGGTAGGAAAGCACCTGCGGGGCAGGGGCCCGGGAGAGGCGGGCGGCCGGGGGCGCCGTGTCGGCCTTGCCGTCTTCGCCCGTGTTCAGGGCCTTGATGGCGTCGGCCAGTTCCGACGCTTCCTGGGCCAGGCCGCTCATGGTGTTGCCCAGATCCTGGACCAGGGCGGCGTTCTGCTGCGTGACTCCGTCCATCTTGGCCATGGCCTGGTTGATCTGGTCCAGGCCGCTGGCCTGTTCGATGGAAGCGGTGGAGATCTCGCCGATGATGTCCGTCACGCGCTTGACCGAATCCACGATTTCTTCCATGGTGTCGCCGGCGCGGGCGGCTTGTTCGGCGCCTTTGGCCATGCGGCCTACCGATTTATCGATCAGGATCTTGATCTCGCCGGCGGCCTGGGAGCTCTTCTGGGCCAGGCTGCGCACTTCGCCGGCCACCACGGCAAAGCCGCGTCCGGCCTCGCCCGCGCGCGCCGATTCGACCGCCGCGTTCAAGGCCAGGATGTTGGTCTGGAAGGCGATCCCTTCGATCACGGTCACGATGTCGCCGATGCGTCGCGAGCTGTCGTGTATGCCCTGCATGGTCTGCACCACTTCGTTGACCACGGCGCCGCCGCGTTGCGCGATATGCATGCTGGCGTCGGCCAGCTGGCTGGCCTGGTTGGCGTTGTCGGCGTTCTGGCGCACGGTCACGGTCAGCTCTTCCATGCTGGCGGCGGTCTCCTGCAGGGAGGCGGCCTGGTCCTCGGTGCGCGCCGCCAGGTTGGTATTGTTCACCTCCAGGATGCGGGCGGCATGGATGGACGCCTCGATGCCATGGCGGGCGTCGCTGGCGATGCCCACCAGGCTCTTGCGCATCAGGTCCAGGCAGAAGTAGAGCTGCCCGATTTCCGAATTCCCTTCGCTCGCGCCGATGTCGATGTCCAGCTGCAGGTTGCCGGTGGCGATCTGCTGGGCGATCAGGGAGGCCTGGTCCAGCGGGCGGATGACGCGCTGGGCGATCAGCCAGCCATAGGCCATCATGGCGGCGCTGGCCAGGCACAGACCGCCCGTCAGCCACAGGCCCGAGCCTTGGGGAACGCCGCCGGTCAGGGCGAAGTACAGGGCCGCGCCAGTCGTGGCCAGCGCCAGGGCGCCCATGCGGAACAGGCTGGCGCGCAGCGAATTGCTGAAGGGCTTGCGCAGCAGCTGCACGCCGCGCCGCCAGCCCGTGGGCACCTTGCGGCCTTCGAACACGCGATAGCCCTGGGCGCGTCCTTCGTTGATGGCGCGATAGAACTGGTCGGCTTCCTCGATCTGTTCCTGGGTGGGCTTGACCCGCACCGAGGCGTAGCCGGTGACGGCGCCGTTCTCGTAGATGGGCACCGCCATGGCGTAGACCCAGTAGAAACCGCCGTCCTTGCGGCGGTTCTTGACCACGCCCATCCAGGGGCGTTCTTTCTGCAGCGTGTCCCACAGGTCCTGGAAGGCCTCGGGCGGCATGTCCGGATGGCGCACGATATTGTGCGCCTTGCCGACCAGTTCCTCGCGCGAGAAACCGCTGATGGCGATGAACGCGGCATTGGCGTAGGTGATGCGGCCTTTCAGGTCCGTCTTGGAAATCAGGTACTGATCAGCCCGGACACGCACCTCGTCCTGGGTAACGGGAAAATTCTTACGCATTCAACATCCTGCAGGAACACTACGTGTGATGTTTGGGGTCAGCCGGACCGACGGAAATCGTCGGGAGACGCACGCACGGGCAAGTCTTTTTCTGAATATGACCTTAAACCACACAAATCTCTCTATTTTTGCGAATGGCTGACAGCGGCAAAAGCAGAAACTAGGCGCATATCCGGTGTCTGACCGGCGGCTTGAACTGACATAACGTTTTAGAAATAGGGTTTATCAGCTTTACGGATGGTCGCTTTTTTTCTTTAGATATGTACTTTTTCATCGGTATATTTTGCCGCTCGTTCATCGTAACGCGTCGGGCTCGTGTGTTGGTTCGGCGCCGTATGTGCTGCGTTTATAATTCGGCGACGCCGCCCGCTTGCGGGCGCGGTTTTCAAGGAGAGCATGTGATCGAACTGCAGGAACCCGCCGTCAGCGCCGAGCTGGTGGCCGTACTGGTCGCCGTCACTGATGGCGAGCCGCGCGTGCTGACGACGGATGCGGGCAAGGCCCTGCCGGCCGGCCCTTTCCAGCAGGCGCACCGTTCCTTGCAGACCGGCCTGCGCGATTGGGTGGAGGCGCAGACCCATCATCCCCTGGGCTACGTGGAGCAGCTCTACACCTTTGCGGACCGGGACCGCTTCGACGCCCACGGGGCGCGCGTGGTGTCGGTCAGCTATGTGGGGCTGACGCGCGAAGTGGGGCGGCCGGACGTCGCCCAGGTCATCTGGCAGGATTGCTATCGCTACTTCCCCTGGGAAGATTGGCGCCGGGGCGCGCCCGCCCTTATCCAGGACCTGATCGCGCCCGCCCTGATGCAGTGGTGCGACCAGGATCCGGAAGCGCAGGCCATACGCCGCCAGCGCGTGGCCTACAGCTTCGGTCTGGAGGGCGCGACCTGGAACGAGGATTTCGTGCTGCAGCGCTACGAATTGCTGTACGAGGCGGGTTTGCTGCCGGAGGCGATCCGCCGCCGCGAACCGCGTCCGGATGCGGTGGGGCAGGAGAACCGCCTGGGGTTGCCCATGATGCATGATCATCGGCGCATCCTGGCCACGGGCCTGGCTCGCCTGCGGGCCAAGATCAAGTACCGGCCCGTGGTGTTCGAGCTGATGCCGCCGGAATTCACCTTGCTGCAACTGCAACAGGCGGTGGAAGCGCTGGCGGGCCGAGGCCTGCACAAGCAGAATTTCCGGCGCCTGATCGAGCAGCAGGCCCTGGTGGAAGAGACGGGCGCCATGAGCCTGGGCGGCTCGGGCAGGCCCGCCAAACTGTTCCGGTTCCGGGGCGACGTGCTGCTGGAGCGCGCTATTTCCGGCAGCAAGCTCCCGCTGGCCAAACAGGCCCGCTAGGAGGGAGAGGGCAAGGCCTGCGGCTTGACAGCTTTTATGCTCAGGAATAGCATAAATGTATGGTGCCGACAGGCCTTCTTTTTATCCTTTTTAATACTCAAAATGAGCATAAAAGAAATCACTGCGCCGACTGCGCAAATGACGGTCCCCGGCGTGAACCGCGTCCCGCCGCTGCCGGACGTCATCCTGGAGCCGCTGGTGCGCGCCGCCCTGCAGGAGGATCTGGGTCGCGCCGGCGATTTGACGACGGATGCCATCGTGTCGCCCGAGGCCCGCACCCGGACTCGGCTGGTGGCCCGCGAGCACGGCGTGCTGGCCGGCCTGGACCTGGCGCGCATCGCCTTCAGGCTGCTGGATCCGTCCTTGCGATTCGAGGCCCGGCTGCAGGACGGCGATGATCTGGCGCCCGGCGCGGAAATCGCCGTCATCAGCGGTTCGGCCCGCGCCATGCTGACGGCCGAGCGCTGCGCCCTGAATTTCCTGGGCCATCTGAGCGGCGTGGCCTCGGCCACTGCTTCCATTGGCCGCGCCATCGCGCCCTACGGCACCAAGGTGACCTGCACCCGCAAGACCATGCCGGGCATGCGCGCCCTGCAGAAGTATGCGGTTCGGGTCGGCGGAGGCAGCAATCACCGCTTCGGCCTGGACGACGCCGTGCTCATCAAGGACAACCACATCGCCGTGGCCGGCGGGGTGCGCGCGGCGGTGGAAGCGGCGCGAGCCTACATCGGCCACCTGGTATGCATAGAGGTGGAGGTGGACACGCTGGAGCAACTGGACGAAGTCCTGGAGCTGGGCGTGGACAGCATCCTGCTGGACAATATGGACACGGATACGCTGAAACAGGCCGTGGACCGAGTCGCCGGCCGGGCCAAGACCGAGGCCTCGGGCCGCATCACGCCCGAAACCGCCGTGCAGATCGCGCGCTGCGGGGTGGACCGCATCGCCGTGGGCTGGATCACCCATAGCGCCCGGGTCCTGGACATAGGCCTGGACGCCTGATAGACCGTCACCTTACTGGAAACACCATGTTGTCGTTCCTGAAGCGTTGCGCACTGGGCGGCGCAGCGCTGGCCGCCGCTTCACTGGCGCTGGCTGCCCCGGCGGACGTGGCGGGCCCCGCGGCCCCTGCGCAAGACCAGGACTATCCCAGCCGACCCATCACCATCATCGTCACCTTCCCGCCGGGGGGAGGCACCGATCTGCTGGCCCGCAAGCTGGGCATGCGCCTGCAGGAAAGCCTGGGCCAGGCGGTCATCGTGGACAACCGCCCCGGCGCAAGCGGCAATATCGGTTCTCGCGCCGTGGCCTATGCGCGCGCCGACGGCTATACCTTGCTGATGGCCAACAGTTCTTTTGCCATCAACCCCGGCGTCTACCGCAACCTGGGCTTTGATCCCAAGGCCGATTTCGCGCCGGTGGCCAATGTGGGATTCGTGCCTTCCGTGCTGGTGACGGCGGAAGGTTTCGGCATCGCCTCCTTGCAGGACGTGCTGGCGGTGCGCTCCGAGCCGTCCCTGGCCTATGCGTCCTGCGGCAACGGCACGCCGCAGCACCTGGCCGGGGAGATGCTGTACGAGACCAGCGGCACGTACCTGCTGCACATCCCGTACCGGGGCTGCGGCCCGGCCTTGAACGACGTGGTGGCCGGGCAGGTGCCGGTCGGCATCGTCACGCTGTCCAGCGCGTCGGCGCTGATCGCGTCCGGGCGCCTGCGGGCCCTGGCGGTGACCTCGCCCCAGCGCAGCCCCGTGCTGGCGGACGTGCCGACCGTGGCGGAAATCATCGGCCAGCCCTTCGAGCTGGATCAGTGGCACGGCCTGCTGGCGCCGTCCCACACCCCGGCGCAGGTGGTGCGGCGCCTGAACGAGGCGGTGCGAGAGGCCGTGGCGCAGCCCGCCCTGCAGCGCGAACTGATGGACCTGGGCTACACGCCGCAATCGCCGGGGAAGCAAGCCCTGGCGCAGGGGTTCCGGGACATCGTCTGGAACGATATCGACCGCTTCGGCCTGCTGGCCCGCAAGATCGGCCTGCAGGTGGACTGACGCGCCCGGGTGGGGCGCGTCTCGGGCCGGCATCAGAACAGCGGATCGTCGTCCGGTGTTTCGGGCACGGGTTCGGCGCTGAACCAGTGTTTTTCCAGCAGCAGGGTGTGCATCAGGCCGTCCTTGCTGCAAGGCGGGGTGATTTCGATCTCGCCGCGCTGGCTGCCATCTTCATTGAAATTATCGGCCTCCACCTCGGCGGCGGCGTAGTAGGCATCCAGGTTCAGGTCGGGCAGGCCACGGTCTTGCACGAATTGGCGGACGGCTTCACGACCCAGGTCATTGAGGCTGTAGGTGTTGCTCATGGCGCGCTCCTTGTTCTTGCTGTTCCAGGTTCAAGTCCTGCTGCGCAAATCGTAGCATGTCCGGCGCGCCGGCAAGCCGGGGACAACCCTGGGGCCGTCCCCGGCGCCTGGGCCTAGCTCACCATGCCGGGCGTGGCCAGGATCAGGTCCTTCATGGCCTGGTGGTAGCGCACATAGCCGGTGCAGCGGCAGATGTGGTTCTGCAGGCCCTCGGACACCTTGGCCTCGACCTGGTCGCGCGCCACCGGCTGCTTCTGCAAGGATTCGTACAGCACGATGCCGGCATTGACGAAGCCCGGCGTGCAGTAGCCGCACTGGAAGGCGAAGTGCTCCAGAAAGGCTTGTTGCACCGGATGCAGTTCCGTGACCTTGTCCTGCCCGTCGCGCTGGGCGTGCGCCTCGATGGTGCGCACTTTCTTGCCTTCGAAGTAGCTGGCCGGCATGACGCAGGTGCGCACTTCTTCGCTGCGCCCGTCCGGATGGTCCACGATCACCACGCAGGCGTGGCAGATGCCCATGCCGCAGCCCAGGTGCGTGCCGGTCAGCCCGGCGTATTCGTGCAGAAAGTCGATCATGGGCAGATCCTGGCTGACTTCCATTGCCTGCAGGTCGACCCGGTTGATGTTCAGGCGCAGTTTCTTGGTCGGATTGCTCATGCCAGACGCTCCTTGATTTTTTCGGCGGTGACGGGCAGTTCGCGGAAGAACTGTCCGGTGGCGTGATTGACGGCGCTGACGGCGGCCGGGATGATGGGGATCATCACCACTTCGGCAATGCCCTTGGGCGCGTCGGTCTCGGACAGCGGCTCCAGCAGTTCGAAGCTGGTGTTCCAGACGGCCACGTCCTTGGCGCGCGGCAAGCGGTAGCGGTGGAAGTTCCAGGTGCCGTCGCCGGGACCTCCTTCATACAGGGGCAGGTCCTCGTACCAGGCCTGGCCCAGGCCCATGGCCAGGCCGCCTTCGGCCTGGCTCATGACCAGTTGCGGCACGATGGGCTTGCCGCAGTCCACCCAGGTGTGCGCGGACAGCAGCGTCTGCTCGCCGCTCTTGCGGTCGACCTCCACTTCCGTCAGCACGCCCACCGCCGAGTAGTACAGGTAGCCGCCGCGGCGCCGCGCCACCGGCGGATAGGCGATGTTGCGCCGCTCCAGCCGCTGGTAGCCATTCAGCTCCCTGGCCTTGGGATCGCCCGCGCCATAACGCAGCGCCAGCCCGTCCACGGGCAGGCGCACGTTCTGGCCGGCCACGTCGTAGTCGGCTTCGGCCCACTGGTAGCGGTTGAAGGCGTGCAGCACCACGCCGGTCACCAGCTTCATGTCGTGCGCGCGTTTGGCCAGTTGTGCCAGGGACAAGGGCTCCAGGCCGCCGGCGCTCAGGCGGCCGTCGCTGGTCCAGCGGGCGTCCTCGGGGCGCACGGTCAACGGGGCGATCTGCCCTCCGCCATAGCCTTCGCCCCAGATGGACACGGCCGCGGGCCACAGGCCGTAGAGGAAGAGCAAGCGGGCGGCTTCGGAGGTGCCGTGCGAGCCGAAGTAGGACGAACTGCTGGCGTATGAGCCGGAGGACAGCACCGGCGTCCAGCGCGGGTTGGCTTGCTGCTTGTCCTGGTCGGCCTGCTTCAGGATGTAGGGGTTGTGGGTGGCCTCCATGCCCAGCTCGGGCCAGTCCAGGTGCGAGGCCTGGACGGTGTGTGCGGCGCGGCCCACCCATTTGGCGCAGATCACCGCCTGGGAAGTGGCCGAGCCGGTGCCGATTTCCACGATGGAGGTGCGCAGATGCACCTGGCCCTGCTCGTCGATCTCGATGCCCGAATGGTCGCCCTGCGAGCCTGTGCCGTAGTTCTTCATGACACAGGCAAAGCCCACGCCGTACAGCTTGCCGGGGTTGGCGGCCTCGAACTCTTTCTTCTTCTGCTCGCGGCCGGTCCACAGCGGGTGCTGGCGCGCCTTTTCCAGGATTTCCCGCGCCCGCAGCGAGCCGGCCGGGATGCCGCCTTCCATGTTCTTCTGGCCGCTGAGCATGACGTTCTTCAGGCGCAGGTCTATGGGGTCCATGTTCAGCCGGGCCGCCGCTTCGTCCATCATGAGCTCGATGGCGGTCATGGTCTGGCCTTTGCCAAAGCCCCGCATGGAACCGGCTTCCACGGCCCGAGAGGCCAGAGCCACGCCCCAGGCGTCGCTCTTGGGCAGGTAGTAGATGCCTTGGGCGCTTTGCGCGCCGCCCGTGGTGACGGGCCAGCTGCAGGTGGCCCGGCCGCCGCCGTCGGACAGGCTGAAGCTTTGATATTGCATGATCTTGCCGCTGGCCTTGTCGATGGCGATGCGGTTCTTCATGCGGTACGCATGCCGTTTCTGGCCGGCCTGGAATTGCTCGAAGCGGTTGTTGGCCAGGCGCACCGGCAGGTTGCCGGCGAACAGGGCCGCCACCACGCCATAATGATTGAAGGCGCTGTGCTCCTTGACGCCATAGCCGGTGGCTGTACAGGGGTGCACGACCACGTTTTTCAGGCCGAAGGAAGAGGCCGCCACCATGCCCGCCGCTTCGGCGCCGTCCGCGCCGGGTGTCTGGGAGCCCACCACCATCTGCAGTTCCTGCTTCTTGCCGTCGTACCAGCAATTGATGCATTCGGGCTCCAGGGGCGAGCCGTCGATGGACTGGGAATAATAGTCGCCCTCCAGCACCAGCCAGTCGCCGGGCGGTTGCTGGAAGTCCTTGTGCATCTGCTCGCTCAGGGCCATGGCCTTGGCCACTGGAGAGTCTCCCTGGCTGGATGGCCAGACAGGCGTCTCGCCCTGGACCTTGTCCGGAAAGACGGCGCCGTCGCGCATGCTGGAAAAGACATCGTCGGGTGAGCCGCCGGCGCCTTCGACGCGGATGTAGCGGGCGCCGCCGTAGGCGTCCAGTTCCCGGAAGCCGGTTTTTTCGCCATAGCCCACCACGCCGGGCGTCTGGCTGGCATTCTTGGCGCGACGGTAGCGATCGAAGTCCTTGTAGATCAGGATGGCGACCGGGTGGCCCAGAAAGCGGGCCGTCTTGCCGGCGGCCAGCAGCATTTCGTCGTTGTAGTAGTCAGGCAGCTCCAGGCCGGCTTTCTTCAGATCTTCGGCCTGGATCAGAATGTCGGGCTGCAGGTCCGCGCCCAGCTTCTGCAGGTCCAGGCCGGTATACAGATGATCGGCCTGGGTGGCGCGCAGAATGAAGGCGTGCGCCTGCTGCTGCGGCCAGCCCGGCATGTCCTTGGCGCGTATGTCGCGCACGAAGAATTTGCTGCCGGTGACCTGGCGCGTGCCGTCGATCTTGAAGGGCGCCTGTCGCCCCGAGGCATTCCAGGGCGTGGGCCGGGTGTTCTGTTCCCCCAGCAGCGTGGCTTGAGCCGCCTTGGGCAGGAAGGGCGCCATGTAGACGGATACGCCGGATACGACTCCGAACTTCAGGAATCGGCGCCGGCTGAATGTTGCAGTGGTCATGCAGGACCTCCGGATAATGGAAAGATGCGTCGCGGTATCGAGAGCGGCACGCAGCCGGGCGCGCGCAGTCTTGCTGCGCTGCACGTGACTGCCTGGAGCGGGGACGTGTCAGAACCGAGGGTAGGGCTGTTGGCCGAGTTGCATGTGCGTGTCTCCGAATCGTTGTTGTTGTATGGGACCCCGCTTGTCGTGGCTTTCTCTGGACGCGGGATCCGGCCTGATTCAAGTTAGTTAGCTAACTTTGTAAGAATCAAGTTGTTGGGATAGTGACGGAGAATGCATGCAATTTGCATGATAATGATTATATTGTTTTGGTTATGTTATTGCTTTTTTCATAAAAAACATGGCCTTGCACCTGGTTTCGGCGGGCTCGGTGTTTTTACTGATCGGTTCGTGGACGGATTTTTGTTGTGGTTTTCTTGAGTCGCCGCCGTTCTGACGAACGCGGCTGGCGGGAGGCCCGGCAAAGAAAAAGGTTCTTCGAAGAATTCGGGGGACTGAATTGCCAAGTCGATGCCGAACTGGTTTTTTGAAGACGCCGTTCAAGGCGCGGGAAGATCGGACGGCGCTGATGGCTTGCCGGCGCGGTGCGCCGGTGCCCTGGTCGGGGCGCCTGGCCGGGCGCGTCGTTAACTCCGGCGGGTTGCTCGCCCCCCGGGCGAGCAACAAGCGCCGCCGTCGAACAGAACGACGCTTAGCTCCCGTCCCTGCGCCCCGCCTGCGGCAAGCCATCGGACCCGCCCCGTCCGATCTTCCCGCGCCTTGAACGGCTCAAAATGCCGATGGCATCGACCCGGCCCTGAACATCCATACCAAGCAGAAAATTCAGCGAAAGGTTGATACGTCGTCATACGGCTTGCGCGGACGTCCCGCCGTTTGGGCCAAAACAGCGGCGCCGTTCTCGCGAGGCCCGCCGCGGCCTGCTTCGCGAGAACCCGAGGTTCTTTCCGCTTGGCCCAAACGGCTCGCCAAACACGGAGGTATCCCCGGAATTCTTTGAAGAACCAAGAAAAAGCCAGCCTTGCGGCTGGCTTTCTTCGTGTCGGCATTGTGGTGTCAGAAGCTGCCGAACAGCGTGCCCAGCGTGATGACGACGGCTACGGCAATCAGCGGCCATACCATGGTGACGACGGCGATGTTGCCATAGGACTGGCGGTGGTTCAGCTTGCAGATGGACAGCAAGGTGATCACCGCGCCGCAGTGGGGCAGGGTGTCCAGGCCCCCGGCGGCCATCACCGCCACGCGGTGCAGCAGTTCGGGACTGATGCCGGCTTGCTGGGCCATCTGCAGGTAGTCCGAGCCCAGGGTCTGCAGGGCGATGCTCAGGCCGCCCGACGAGGAGCCCGTGATGCCGGCCAGGGTGGTCATGGCCACCGCCTCGGAAATCAGCGGATTGCCGGGAGCCAGGTTCAGGACGAAGTCGCGGATGATCACGAAACCGGTCAGGCTGGCGATGACGGCGCCGTAGCCCACTTCCGAGGCCGTGTTGAACAGCGGCAGCATGAAGCCGAATACGCCCTTGTTGATGCTTTCGCGCAGGTTCTTCCATCGGCCCAGACGGCTGACGATCAGCACCAGGTTGGCGACCACCAGCGCGATGATCAGCGCCCACAGGCCGGTGATCTTGGCGGGGGCGATCTGCGGGAAGCGCTCGCTCAGGTAATCGAAATTGGTGTCTGGGAAGATGCCGTAGGTGAACAGGGCGTTGACGCCGATCACCAGCAGCAGGGGCAGCACGGCCAGGAACAGCGGCATGTGGCTCAGGCCCTGGTGATCCTCTTCAGGGATGTCGCCCAGGTCTTCCAGGTGTTCGCCGTAGCCTTCGCCCCTGGCGGCCGCCTTCCTGGCGCGCGACTGCAGCCACCACAGGCCGCCCAGAGCCATGACCAGGCCGCCGATGATGCCCAGGCCCGGCGCGGCGAACACATTGGTGCCGTAATAGGGAATGGGAATCGCGTTCTGGATGGCGGGCGTGCCGGGCAGGGCCGTCATGGTGAAGGTGAAGGAGCCCAGCGCGATCGATGCCGGAATCAGGCGCTTGGGCACATTGGCCTGGCGGAACAGATCCTTGGCAATGGGATAGATGGCGAATGCCACCACGAACAGGGACACCCCGCCGTAGGTCAGCACGCCGCAGGCCATGACCACGGTGGCAATGGCGTGGCGATGCCCCAGCTTGCGCGTGATCCATTGGGCGATGGTGTGGGCGGCGCCCGAGTCGGCCATCAACTGTCCGAACAGGGCGCCCAGCAGGAAGATGGGCAGGAACTGGAGCACGTAATTGCTCAGCGCGCTCATGAAGGTGGACGTGTAGATGGGCAGCAGAAAGCCCGCATCGCCCGAGAGCAGCACCGCCAGCGCGGCCATCAGGGGCGCCAGCAGCAGCACCGTCACCCCCCTGTAAGCAAGAAACATCAACAGCAACAGCGAAACAACAATAGCAAGCGTACTGGCCATAGGAAAAAGCTCCTGTCGGAGTCCGGATCGCGGACGAGAAATGGGGCAGAACAGGCGGGTCGCCAAGCCGCCAGTGTAGCAACACCTCCGGGGCGCGCCGCTTGATGGCCGTCAACGCTGCCCACGCAGTCCCGCGTGAGACCAGACAGACAGTCTGGATACCTTAAGTGACACTTTTTCGCGGAGGAAGAAAAAATCTTCCTGCGCCTGAGCCAGCATTCATGCGGGTTTCGGAAGGGTTTGCAGAATTTTCCGCAAGGGCAGGCAAAAAGTCTTCCGAAAACGTTTGCCAAAATCGAAAACCTTGCTATAATTTCTTCTTCGGCGCATTAGCTCAGCAGGTTAGAGCGACGGAATCATAATCCGCAGGTCCCCTGTTCGAATCAGGGATGCGCCACCAAGATACAAGCGGCTCACAGCAATGTGGGCCGCTTTTTCTTTGCCGCCAGATATGGCCTGAGTTTTTCCCGAAGCAGCGCAATCACCTCCCTGACTGAAGGGCCGCTGACTGGCGGTGGGTCCGGGCGTTCGCAAAATTCGCGCCATACGAACAGCGTCAACTCAGATCCATCCGTCAAGCTGTTGCTTGCCCCGTCTGTGAAGGTCTCAAGCAAACGATACCGATGGTCCTTCCAGAACAGGTCTGCCACCCAGTCGTATATCGGGATGACATGAAAGTGGATAGGACAGGCCGGTGTATGTCCGTACCGACCAATATAGACCCATTGAGCGAGCAATTCATGCTTCAAGACGCGCTGAGCAACCGCCAATAGCGGGCCGAGCTCGCTTAGTGCTGTTTCCGAAAGCTCAGATAAATCTTGGGCGTCTACCTTTGAGCTGATCATCAGATAGCCCGGAAGAGTGGAGTTCATCCGGTGACTCACAACCCATCCGGAGCTTTCAAAAATATGACAATGCTCTGGGATATTCATAGGGGGGCCTCGTGCCTTTTGAGTTTCAGAGAGACGGATTAAGCGTGAAACGCGCCGATGGAGCGTTTTCTCTGAATAGTCCTGCAGGGCCGGCGGACGTGGTGGGGTTTGGTGCTGAGGGTTGATGTTGCCGGTGAGCATGCCTGTCAGCGCTTGCATAACAGGGCCACGAAGTCCTTGCTGGGATGTGGCCCTGCCCGCATCTGATTGGCCGCCTGAGGCTGACGCTGCGCCGTTCAGGGCCATGCGGTATATGGAGACTGTAAGCGATAAGTACGCTCAGCTAGGTCTGGATGGGAGCTAATTCAAGCGTACAGGACCACGGAAGATTTTCTGTGGAGCAAATTGGCTGGGCGACGACCGTGGCGCTCTTTCCTGCGCACGGTAGCTGCGCAAGTCGCCGGGCCAGAGCTTGAAGCCCAGGCAGGCATGCCATTTGTCTTGCTGGTAAAGCCAGTGCGTATGGCAGACTGAACAGCGATACAGGCTTTCGGCGCCGTCCTGCCCAAAATCCTCCAGTCGGGTAAGAGGGTGCATGTTGATATGTCGAGAAGTGTGTGGCTTCGATAGCGGCAGGGTCTGGCACATGATGCACATTGTTCCGTGGTCAAGCTTACCCATTTCCTTCTCCTCTTAGAGACTAAATAACGAAAAATCGTGGGTTTGACATCCGTTTCCAGAGTGAATATGCGTGTAACGAGACGCGTGGGAATAATACCCAACCGTTCCGGAGTTACAAACCCATAAACGTGATCAAGAGTCTCAAATGTATCCTTGTGTGTCTGTCTTGGGTTCTGCTTTCAAGGTCGACAGTCGGAAGGGCAACAGGACAGGATGGCGTCTCGCACAGGGTATGAGGCCGGCGGCGGCAAGACATCAGCCCCGTCCGCTCTTTCTGTGCCTTGAACGGCGTCTTTAAAAAAGAACAGTTCGGCATCGACCGGGCAAATTTCGTCATTGACCTGGCAAATTGGCTCCTGGAATTCCTCGAAGAATCAAAAAAATGCCAGCCGTGAAATGCAGTATCAGGCGTTTGAACATTCTGGATCTCCCTTGTCGCAGAGGTAATAGCAAAATGCCTTTTCGAATGGATCACTGATAGTGAAGCGACTGAAAACGTGCCTGGAATTGGCGTGTCATCAAAAATGGTCCGCGCTGCATGATTGTGTCTTGAATCCCGCGTATGGCCTGTCGCCATCAATAAGCTTGAAAAGGCAGGTACCAGAAGAGGGCGACTTCTCGGCTGTCGGGGTGCAGTCCACGGTACAGATATCGATCATGGCCGCCGAGCAGGAATCCGTATCGCTTGTAGAAGCGGCAGGCGGCCACGTTGACGGACTGGGTTTCAAGCCGCAGGCCTGCCAAGGATGTTTCCCGCGCCCATGCCACCGCCGTGTCCAGCATGAGGCGGGCTATGCCGTTTCCTCGATGGGGAGCATCCACCGCTATGTCTTCTATGACGGCGTAGTTGTTCCAGCCTGGGGATACGGCCATGTAAGCAACAGGGGCCCGGCGCGCCAGGGCCACGAAAAGCCCCCCATCGGACAAATCAAGGTAATCCGCCAGCTCATCCGCGTCAAAGCCATAGTCTTTCCGGTAAGGCGGCTCGACTGGCGCAGCCTGCATAGCCTCGAATGGTTCGACAAGCTCAGCGGCGACTTCGAAGGAAAAGTCGCAGCGGGCAAGGTGCGGCAGATCGGCGGTATCCGCGCGGCGGACGGTGACGCTATGCGCTTGCATCGACGCGAGTGTCCTCATGAGGGCTGGTTCCTGTCATTGTTTGCGCCGCGCAGGCTCCGGCGGCTTCAGGGGCGGATTCGAGTATGACTAGTGTATCGCCGGCTTGCCAGGCACGCAGTCGACAAGCGCGTCCTTTTCGGCATTCGAGCCGATGCAAAGAGCTGTTGCAATAAAAGGAAATACGGAAACAGGGCAAGCTCGCGCAAATCGAATGTCTTGCTCCGCCATTTCATGCACAGGATGATGACCCGCGGTCGAACGGGAATACTTCTTTTTTCGGCAAGCTCGCATAGCTGCAGGCCAGGCGGTTGCGACCAATCAGGAATACGGCGCCTGTCGGCTGAATGCTTGTCCTGCGTATTTTATGTTCCGGGTTCGGCGGTCTGATTTGGCCAGGCTCTGCTCCTGCCACATGGTGGGCCCCATGCTCTAAGATCAACAGGTTTCAAGTTTCAACCTTCCGACATCATCATTAGCCCTTCACTAGGAGGCTTCGCCCATGTCCGTTCAAGCTACTTCGTCGCACAACTGGTTTGATCAAGGCGGGGACGCGTATGCGCGGTTTCGACCGGCGTATCCGGCGGACTTGGCTGGATTTTTGGCGTCGCTGGCTTCGGGCCGGGATATGGCTGTGGATGTGGGGTGCGGGACAGGGCAACTGACGACGTTGCTGGCGCCGTTTTTCGGAGCGGTGATTGGCGTGGATCCCAGTGCGGATCAGTTGGCCAATGCGGTGGCGCATGAGGGCGTGTCGTATGTGCGCGCGCCCGCGGAGCGCATGCCTTTGCCGGACGGCTGCGCCGATTTGATCACGGTCGCCCAGGCGGCGCATTGGTTTGATTTGCCGGCGTTTTACACGGAAGCAAGGCGGGTGGGCGGTCAGGGCTGTGTGCTGGCGCTGGTCAGCTATGGAGTGATGCAGCTTGAGCCGAGTTTGAATGAGCGTTTCCAGCATTTTTATCATGATGAGGTCGGACCGTATTGGCCGGCGGAACGCAAGCTGGTGGACAGTGGCTACGCCACCCTGGATTTTCCGTTCAAGGAGTTGCAGGGTCCAGAGCTGAGCATTCGCCTGGACTGGAATTTGGAGCAGTTCCTGGGCTATGTGCAGACCTGGTCCGCCGTGCGTCGAGCTCGGGAGGCGGGCCGGGAGGGCATGCTGGCGGCCTTCGCCAAGGAAATTGCAGGGTCGTGGGGTGACCAGGATATCCGTCGTACCGTTTCGTGGCCCATCGCCATGCGTCTGGGTCGTTTGTGAGCGTCGGGCAGCGGCCTTGCTTCAAATGAAAGATCGAGACTCTTCACCAGGGTTGTCTATGCCAAGGCTCATCCAGTTGTTCCAGGCGCTGCGCCGCTCCCTGTCGGGCATGGGCCTGTTGCTGGGGACCTTGTTTTTTGCGGCGGCGCTGACGCCCAGTCTGGCGCCGCGCAGTTTCGTCATGCAAGGGGTCTTGTGCGGGGTGGCCTTCAGTTGCGGCTATGGCCTGGGCTATCTGCTGCGCCGCTTGTGGCGCTATCTGGAACTCCCGGAACCGGGCGCGCCGCTGCGCCGCCGCGCACTGACCGTCATCGGCCTGGCTTGCCTGGCCGCGGCGATCGCGGCGCTGGCCTTGTCGGTAGGATGGCAGAACTCCATTCATGCCGTGATGCGCATGGAGCCGCTGGACAGCGCCTATCCTTTGCGCGTGTCGGCGCTGGCGCTGTTCAGTTTCTTCATTCTCTTGCTGCTCACCCGCTGTGCGTTGTGGCTGGGCGGCCGGATCGTGGCCGGCGCCCGGCGGTATCTGCCGCGCAAGGTAGGGACGGTGCTGGGCGTGGGCGTGACGGTGGCGTTGCTCTGGACTCTGGTCAACGGGGTCTTGGTGCAGGCGGTGTTCACGCTGGCGGATCGGTCCTTTCAGGAATATGACGCCTTGATCGAGCCGGAACGGCCGCAGCCCACGCAGGCCGGCAAGACCGGCGGACCCGATTCCTTGCTGGCCTGGAAGGACCTGGGACGAGCGGGGCGGGAGTTCGTGGCGTCCGCCCCGGGCGCGGCCGACATCCGTTCCGTGACGGGCCGTGATGCCCTGGATCCTGTGCGGGTGTACGCCGGTTTGAATGTGGGGCAGTCCGTGCAGGACAGGGCCAGGCAGGCGCTGGCCGAGCTGATCCGGCAAGGCGGCTTCCAGCGCGACGTGCTGGTCATCATCACGCCCACGGGCACAGGCTGGGTGGATCCGGCCGCCATCGATGGCCTGGAGTATCTGCATGACGGGAATGTGGCCAGCGTAGCCATGCAGTACTCCTACCTGAACAGCCCTTTGTCGCTGCTGTTTCAGGCGGACATGGGGGCGGATTCGGCTCGCGCCTTGTTTTCCGAGGTCTATGGCTATTGGAAGCAACTGCCCAGGCAGGAGCGTCCCCGGCTGTATCTGCATGGCCTGAGCCTGGGCGCCATGAACTCCGAAAAATCCCTGCTGCTGTTCGAGATGCTGGAAGACCCCATACATGGCGCGCTATGGAGCGGCCCGCCCTTCATGAGCAGCGACTGGCGGCGGATTACTCGGGACAGGAACGCCGGCAGCCCGGCCTGGCTGCCGGTGTTCCGGGATGGCGCGTTCGTGCGCTTCCTCAATCAGGACGGCCAGGCTCCCGGCAAGCATGAGGATTGGGGGCCGCTGCGCATCGTCTATCTGCAGTACGCCAGCGACGCGGTGACCTTCTTCGACCAGCATGCGCTGTACCGGCAGCCGGAATGGATGAACGCGCCTCGTGGTCCCGACGTCTCGCCGCAGTTCCGCTGGTATCCGGTCGTGACCTTTCTGCAGTTGGCCCTGGACATGAGCCTGTCCATGGGCGCCCCCTTGGGCTACGGACATGTGTATGCGCCCGAGCACTACATCGATGCGTGGCGCGAGGTGGCGCCGGGGCGTTCCTGGACGGACGAGGACCTGCTGGACTTGAAGCAGCATCTGCGCCGGCGGATGCTGGCGGCGCAGGAGGACCTGCGCGGCGGCTAGGCGACGTGGCGGCAATAGCCGCCTACGAACCACAGTCCGTCCTCCGTCGGCTGCAACAGCAGGCGCGCCGTGTCGCAGTTCGGGCCGCCCTGAAGAATGTTCAGCGGCCAGGGCCGGTCGCCGCAGACCAGGGCGGCGACGGTGGGCGCGATATTACCCGTGGCCATGTCTTCGTCCAGACCCGCGGCCAGGGGGAAGTGACGGCTCAGGATGTCGCCGTGCGCCGACACGGCAAAGGGATAAATGCCGGTCAGCTCATGGTGCCGGCAGAAGCGGTCGCGCCGCTCGGCATCCAGGCTTATCCGGGCCAGCCAGCGCGGACTGGACAGGGCGATCAGGGCTTTGCGCCGCTGCTTGCCGCCCAGATGCAAGGCCACGTCTTCCCCTTGCAGATCCGGCAGCCCCAGCATGGCGCGCAATTCCCGGAGCAGGGGGCGGGTCATGGGGTGTTCGCGGGTATTGCCGGCGGTGTCGGTGAAACCTGTCTGGCCATCGTTGTGCCTCTGCATGAGGATTTCGCCGCCCTGATGGACCAGCAGCAAACGATCCTGCGCCTGCCCGGCCCGCATCGCCCAGGCCGCAGCCGCCAGGGCGCCGTGACCGCAGAAGGCGATCTCGCCCGTCGGTACGTAAAAGCGGGCCCGGGCCGTGCCGGGTTCGCCGGTGAAGTGCAGGTGCGTGACCTCGCAGCCTTGGGCGCGGGCGATGGCGATGAGCTCGCTTTGCCGCGCCGCCGCAGGCTCCGTGCTGGCGATGACATAGGCCGGGTTGCCGCCGCGCTCTCCGTCGGCGAAAGCATGGATGCGCTGGCGGCCTAGTTCATGGGGCATGGTGACGCCCTGCAATGGTTTCCATGGCTTCATGACAAGGGCTTCAAGGTATGCAGGTCCAGCAGGGTGAAGCGGCCGCCTTCGCGCCAGCCCCCGGTGTCGATGAAGTAGACGTTGCCAAGCTGGAGCATCGTGCGGGTGGTGCGGTGGCCATGGATCAGGGCGCGCACGTTGCGCACGGTTCCGGCGTAGCGGGTTTCGTAGCGGTCTATGGACCACAGGCAGACATATTCGTCGCTGGCGTCGAAGCCTGGGCCGTGGATGGCGTTCCAGTCTTCGTAGGGGAAGTCGGCGTGCACGATGCCCACCACGCCCTCGGGCGTGTCCACTTCCATGGCCAGGGGCAGAGCCTGCAGGCGCCGGGCGATGCGCTGCTGTTCCTCGGGCGGGCAGTCGTCCAGCCACAGGCCGCCATGGGTGCGATGATCGAATTCCTGGATGGGGCGGCCGTCCGCGCGCCGCCAGGTCATCAGTTCGTGGTTGCCGCAGATGGCATGGAACCAGGGCAGGTCCAGCCATTGCAGGGCCTGCCTGGATTCCGGTCCGCGGTCGACCAGGTCGCCCACGGAAAACAGCCTGTCCTTGGCGGGGTCGAAACGGACCCGGCGCAGGGCCGCCTCCAGCTTGCTGAAGCAGCCGTGCACATCGCCCACGGCGATGTCCCGCCCCTGGGTGTTCAGGGTGAAATGAGGTATGCGCATCATTTTTTCCGGGAAGTGCGAAGCGTGGCCCTCAAGGTACCCAGAGGCAGCCGCATCGTCAACCTGCGCTTGCCCGCATGGACTAAAATCACCTTGATCCTTATATCTTTTGTTTCTGAATCCCGAGGTCTTCATGTCTGATACAAGCAATTCCGTCGATCCCGGCGGCCTGCTCGAATATTCGGTGGTCTACACCGACCGCGCCCTGAACCATATGTCCAAGACCTTCCAGCAGGTGATGCGCGAAATCTCCCGCACGCTGAAACAGGTCTACCAGGCGCATTCCGCCATCGTGGTGCCGGGCAGCGGCTCGTTCGGCATGGAGGCGGTGGCGCGCCAGTTCGCCACAGGCCGCAAATGCCTGGTGATCCGCAACGGCTGGTTCAGCTACCGCTGGACGCAGATCTTCGACATGGGCTCCATCCCCTCCAGCACCACGGTGCTCAAGGCCCGCCCCGTCGAGGCCGGCAGCCAGGCCCCTTATGCGCCCGCGCCCATCGCCGAGGTGGTGGCCGCCATCCATGCCGAAAAGCCCGCGCTGGTCTTCGCGCCTCATGTGGAGACCGCTTCGGGCATCATGCTGCCGGATGATTACATGCGCCAGGTGGCCGAAGCCGTGCATGCGGTCGGCGGCCTGTTCGTGCTGGACTGCATCGCCTCGGGCACGGCCTGGGTGGACATGAAGGCGGTGGGCGTGGACGTGCTGATCAGCGCGCCGCAAAAGGGCTGGACAGGTTCGGCCTGCTGCGGCCTGGTCATGCTCAGCGAACGCGCCCGGCTGCACATCGAGACCACGGTCAGCACCAGTTTCGCCTGCGACCTGCGCAAGTGGCTGCAGATCATGGAAACCTATGAAAGCGGCGGCCATGCCTATCACGCCACCTTGCCCACGGACTCCCTGAAAGTGCTGCAGGAAGCCATGGCGGAAACGGAAAGCCATGGCTTTGACGCCATCCGGACCCGGCAGCTCGAGCTGGGCCGTCGGGTGCGGGCCTTGCTGCGCGAACATGGCTTTCGCAGCGTGGCCGCTCCCGGCTTCGAAGCGCCCGGCGTGGTGGTGTGCTACACCACCGACGACGGCATCCATTCGGCCGCCAAGTTCGCCAAGGCGGGCCTGCAGGCCGCGTCCGGCGTGCCCTTGATGTGCGACGAACCGGCGGACTTCAAGACTTTCCGCATCGGCCTGTTCGGACTGGACAAGCTTGACAACCTGGACCGCACGGTGGATCGCCTGGACAAGGCCCTGCGGGCCATCGAGGCCAACTGAAGCCGCGCGCCGGCGGCGTTCACGGCAGGGCGGGCGCCTGGTTCAGCTCGCCCATGGCAAAAGCCAGGTTGACCGAGCCCACCAGGCCGGCCGCATGGGCGGCGCTCTGCGCTTCCAGCGCGCCCAGCAGGCCGCTATGGGCCTCGGTCAGCAGCGTCATGCCCGTCAGCCCTTCCTTGTAGGACTCCAGCGCGCCGTCGTAAGTGACTTGGGCGGCCTGCACCAGCTCGCCGGCGGCGCGATGGGATTCCAGGGCCGCGCGCAGCACATCGGCGGCGATCACCATCTGCTTGTAGGCGTCCCGCTCCGTTTTCTGCACCCGTTCGCGGGCGGTCTCGGCGCGCAGCTGCGCCTCGCGGGTCTGCTTGGTCCGCAGCCCGGCGTCGTACAAGGGAATGGACAGGGCCAGCACCGCGCCGCTGGAGGATGCCTGCGGGCTGACTTCGGGAAGGTTGCCCACGCTCAGCGAACCGATCCGCCTGGAGACAAAGCCCATCAGCATGAGCTTGGGCATGAAGCTGGCCTGGGCCGAGTCCACGCCGGCCAGACTGGCCTGGTGCGCCGCCTGCATGGCCTGCACGTCGGGGCGCCGGGCGATGGCCTGCCGCAAGGCGGCGTTGCCCGGAATGTCCAGGTCTTCGGGCAGCGGCCGTCCGGCGCTGTCGGCCACCTCCAGCCGGGTATCGGGCGCAAGCCCCACTGCGCCCAGCAGGGTCTGGTAGGCCTGGCGGGCGAGCGTGCCGGCGTTGACGTGATGCAGGCGGGCCTGGGCCTTCAGTTGGCGCGCCTGCGCCACTTCGATGCGCGTACCCAGCCCGTTGCGTTCTTTCTCCAGGGCGATGTCCTCGATCAGGGCCGCGTTCTTGAGGCCCTGCGCGGCGATCTGCTCGCGCCGGCGCGCCGAGTTGTAATTGAAGTAGCTGATGGAGACTTCCGCGATGACTGCCTGGTGCACGCCATTGAAGGTGATGCGGCTGGCGAGCGCCAGCTTGTCGGCAGCCTCCTGCAGGGCGGCGCGCTTGCCGAAGTCGAACAACAGCCACTGCAGCGTCAGGGCCGGCACCACGCCGCTCAGGTGCGTGTCGTAGTCCAGCTCCACGTCGCGTCCCAGCAGGCGCGCGCTGTCGCTGCGGTCGCTGCGCACATAGCCGCCGACGATATTGGCGGAAATCAGGGGCAGGTAGGCGCTCTGCACCATGCCGGCGGCCTGCGCCGCCTGCTGGGCCTCGCCCCAGGCGATGCGGGTGCTGGGATTGAGCTGCTGGGCCAGATCGATGAGCTCGGGCAGGGTGTATTCATGGCCGGGCCGGATGTCGGGCGTGTTCGCGGATTGCTCCGGCGCCTTGTCGTGCAGCGACGTCAGGCGGGGCGGTTCGGGCGCGTCAAATCCTGTTCCGGCTGCAGGCGGCGGCGCCTTCGGCGCGGCGCATGCAGACAGAACCAAGGCGGCCGCCACGGCCAGAGGAAAACGCAAGGAAGGCAAGCAGAAGGTGTGCATAGACTCAGGAAGCAGGGCCGGCGTGATGAGTCAGCAGGCTGGCGGCATATTGCTGGCCGCCTTCCAGTACCAGCTGGACCGCCATGCAGACCAGCAGGAAGCCCATGATGCGCGAGATGGCATCGACGCCGTTGTGGCCGATGAGCTTGACGATGCTCAGCGAGGATCGCAGGCAAATGAAAAAGAGCAGGCCGATCAGCAGCGCCAGAATTACCGGAACGGTCCAGAGCACCCATTCGGCATACTGATCGCGCATGCCTGCCATCTTGGACGAAGCGCTGATGACCAGGGCCATGGTGCCGGGCCCCACCGTGGAAGGCAGGGTCAGGGGCACAAAGGCAATATTGTTGCTGGCGGCATTGTTCTGGTCGGCGGCCTGGGAAACGACGTCGCTGATCGCCGGCGGGAACAGCATGCGAAAGCCGATGTAGGCCACGATCAGTCCGCCGGCGATGCGCATATCCACTACGGAGATACCCATGGCTGATGTGATCCACAGTCCGGCGTAATACGTCACCAGCAGCGAGGCGATCACATAGAGCGTGGCCTGGCGCAGTTGCTGCTGCTTTTGCTGCGCAGTCAGTGATTCTCCCAGGGACAGGTACAGCACCATGGAGGTCAGGGGATTGGCCAGCGGCAGCAGGAAAGCCAGCCCCAGGCCGGTCAGCTTGAATAACTGCATCAGTTCGGTTTGCATGGGCGCTCCGTGATGGATCGTGAGGTCAGGCAGGGAGGGTGTTTTTGTAGATCTTGCCGTCCTTGATGATCAGCGCCAGGCCTTGTTCGGGCTGATCCAGGAAGTCCAGATTCTGCTCCGGCTCGCCGTTGATCAGCAGCAGGTCGGCCAGGGCGCCGGGCTGGATGACGCCCAGCTCGCCCTCGTAGGGATTGCGCAGGCCCGACATGCGCAGCAGGCGGCCGTTGTCGCCGGTGGCCATCTTCAGCACGGTCAGCGGATCGTAGAAGCGGGTGAGCTTGGCGAGCATGTGGCCCTGGCGCGGCAGGTGCTGCGGGCTGAACAGGATGTCCGTGCCCCAGGCCGTCTGGATCCGGTGCTTCTGGGCCAGCTCATAGGCGCGCAAGGTGCCGGCGGCGACCTGTTGCTGCTTGGCCTTGCTGCGCGGATCGCGCTGGGTGTTGGCGTCCTCGTCGCCCAGGAAGGGCTGCAGGCTCCACCAGACGCCTTCGCCGGCCATGATGCGCGCGGTTTCCTCGTCGGCCAGCTGGCCGTGTTCGATCGACTTCACGCCGGCCTTGACGGCCCGCTGTATGCCTTTGGCGCAGTAGACGTGCACCATGACGTAAGTGCCCCAGTCCTCGGCGGCTCCCACGGCGGCGCGCAACTCCGCATCGCTGAACTGCAGGCCTTCCAGGGGGTCGTACAGGGAAGTCACGCCGCCGCCGGCCATCAGCTTGACCTGGCTGGCGCCCAGCATCAGTTGTTCGCGCACGCGGCGCAACACCTGGTCCGCGCCGTCCGCGATGCAGGCGACCCCGGCGCGCTCCGTATGGCTCAGCTCGTCTTGCGCGCGCGGCACTTCGTAGCGCATGCGAAAGTCCGCATGGCCGCCGGTCTGGGCGATCATGGCGCCCGACGGGTAGATGCGCGGGCCGTGCAGCAGGCCCATGTCTATGCCGCGCTTGAGCGCAAAGCTCGGGCCGCCGGCGTCGCGCACCGTGGTGAAGCCGCGCAGCAGGGTGCGCTCGGCTTGCTTGGCGGCGATCAGGTACAGGTCCGCGGGGTCGGCCATCATGGCCGTCATCTGGTCCACGCCGCACAGCAGGCTGTGCCAGTGCGCATCGATCAGGCCGGGCATCAGCACCTTGTTGCGGCAGTCCAGGGTCGGCGCGTCGGGCGGGACGTCCGCGCTGTCCACGATGGCGGCGATGCGGCCCTGCTCGATCTGTACCGCCAGGCCCTGCTGCAGTTGCGTGCGCAAGCCGTCGAACAGGCGCAGATTGGTCAGGAACAGCGTGGGCGCCAGGGCGAGCGGCTTCTGCTCCAGGGCATTGTCGGACTGGAAGGCCGGCAGGCCGTTCGGCGCCGCCGGCGCGGCGGCCGCGTCCAGGCGCCGATGGACCAGGGGGATGGCCGGATGGGCGCAGACGCAGGCGGGCAGGCCGCGGCGATAGGCATGTCGTTGCTGGCGAGAGGCGCGGGACTGGCCGAGATAGGTATGGGTCTGCATGAGTGTTCTTCTGGAGTCAGGGGCGGTTGGGGCTGGACGCGGGCTCAGGACATGCGCACCTCGATCAGGTCCAGCAGGCGGACTTTCTCGCGGGCGATCTCATCGGATATCTGGTGCTGGCGCGCCAGGGCGAATACGGCATTGCGGGCGGCGGCGATGGCCTGCATCTGCATGCGTTGCTCCAGATCCTGCTCGGCCGGATCCTCGGCGGCTTTGCCGTCGTCGCGGTCCTGGTTCAGGCTGGCCAGCACGCGGTTGGCCATGGCGGCGTAGCGCTCGCCGGGTACATCGGGATTCTGCTCGATCAGCTCGTTCAGGGTGTGCGCGACGCTTTGCACGCAGGCCTGGCGGGCGGCCTGGTCGGCCAGTTCCTCCTGGCCCTGGCGGCGATGCAGCTCGGGAAGCTTGACCTTCTTCATCAGGGGCGGCAGGCTCAGGCTGGCCATCAGCAGGGAGACGATGATGACGACCGACGCCAGGAAAATGGCCAGGTCGCGGGCGGGGAACGGGCTGCCGTCGGGCAGTTGCAGGGGAAGGGTCATGACGCCGGCTAGGGTCACCGCGCCGCGCACTCCGGCCACCGACAGCACCAGGACCAGGCGCGGGTTGGCCTGGCCCGTGTCGTGGTTGGCGCCCAGCAGGGACAGGCCGCGCCGCAGCCACAGATAGCCGTAGACGCACAGGAACCGCAGCAGCACCAGCGCCAGGCAGATGGCGACGGCGTAGACCAGCAGCCAGGCGGGGTTGTGGTGGCCGGTCTCTTGCACGACCTGCACGGCGCCGCGGAAGATGGCCGGCAATTGTTCGCCCAGCAGTACGAACATCAGGCCGTTCAGGCTCAGCTGCAAGGTGTCCCAGACGGCCTTGCGCTGGGTGCGCGTGGCGGCCAGGGCATTGCCCGACAGTTCCGCGTAGCTCATGGTGACCCCGGCCGCCACGGCGGCCAGGATGCCGGAAGCCTCGAGCTGCTCGGCCAGAAAGTAGGCGGCGAAGGGCAGCAGCAGGCTGAAGAGGATTTCCGCGCCCGGCTCTTCGCCCCAGCGGCGCACGAAGGCATTGCGCAGCAGCAACAGGCCGCGCGTGACCAGCACGCCCGCCGCCAGGCCCGCCAGGGTCAGCCAGAGGAAGTTGCGGCCGGCCGAGGCCATCGAAAAGGAGCCGCCCATGGCCAGCGCCACAGCCAGCCGGAAGGCCACCAGGCCGCTGGCGTCATTGAACAGCGATTCTCCTTCCAGTATGGCCTTGAGCCGGGGAGGGAGCGGCACCCGGCGGGTGATGGCGGACACGGCCACCGGGTCGGTGGGCGAGACGATGGCGGCCAGCGCGAAGGCCACGGGCAGCGGCATGGCGGGAATAAGCCAATGCAGGAGATGCCCCAGGCCGAAAACCGTCATGAATACCAGCACGAAAGCCAGCACCAGAATGCCGATGCGATCCCGGATCAGACTTTCCTTGGAAATGCGCCAGCCGTCCAGAAACAGCAGGGGCGGCAGAAAAAGATAGAAAAAAAGGTCTGGATTCAGCGTCATGCCATGATTGAACCAGCCGGCAATCATGAAGCCCAGACTGATCTGCACCAGCGGCGCGGGCACTGCAAAGGGAATCATCTTGACCAGGCTGTTGCTGATCAGTACGGCAGCCAGCATGGTCAGGGTCAGATTGACGTCATTCATGGAGTTTTTCTGAAAATGGCGCGCTTGAAAAAAACGGATCTGAAATGTGGTTCCCACTATAACCGTAATCGCGCCGGGCAAGCCTATACTGTCTAGTTATGGAATAAATAAGCGCAAGGGCGCAGGACCCGCGGCGCGGGCGCCGGTACAATGGCCGGGGTTCGTGAGTAAATACCGCAAGGCGCAGGCGCCATTCATAGTCTTGAAGAAAGTCGGAGAAGCATCGCATGCTTGCGCGCATCGGCTGCATGATGAGTTTGCCGCTGCTGGGGGGATGCTCCAGCGCACCCACGGTCTATCTGGCCGGTTCCTATTTTCCTGCCTGGCTGCTGGCCGTACTGGGCGCGATCGTGCTGACCCTGCTGATCCGCTGGGGCCTGATCCGGGCGGGCGTGGACGATGCCTTGCCGGTCCGCCTGCCGGTGTACGCCTGCATGACGCTGGCCCTGGCGTTTGCCGCGCTTCTTCTTTTCTTCGAGTGACCGCGCCATGACTTCGCCATCGCATTCCCGTTCCCGCAAGAGCCTGGCATGGCTGTTGACGGCCGCGGCCGTCATCGCCGCCTTTGTCCTGGGTTGGCGCTACCTGCAGCGCGCGGCGGATAATCCAGCCTCGGAAGATGCCGTGCTGGGCGCGGACGTGGTGCATGTGTCCAGTTCGCTGCCGGGACGCATCGAGCGGATGGCGGTGCGCGACGGACAATATGTCCGCCAGGGCGAACTGCTCTTCACGGTGGATCCGGTGTTCTATCAGTTGCGGCTGGAGCAGGCGCAGGCCGAACTGGCGCTGGCGCAGGCCACGCTGGAGGTCAAGCAGCGGGCGGTGCGCGCCGAAGGGCACAACGCCACGATCGCCGACGAGCAGATCACCCGCGCCCGCACGAACCTGGCCATGGCGGCGCAAAGCCAGCGGCGCCTGGCCAATCTGGCGGCCAAGGGCTATGTGTCCCGGCAGCAGCTGGACGAGGCCAACACCCTGATGCGGGACGCGGAAGTCACCTTGAAGCAGGCCCTGGAGCAGGCGGGCGCCGCCCAGGCCCTGGTGGGCGACACGCAGGCCGAGCAGGCCATGGTGCAGATGCGCCAGGCGGGCCTGGCCATGGCGCAGCGCGACCTGGAACACACGCAGGTCAAGGCGCCGGTCAATGGCCGCATCGTGGGCCTGCGCACCGGCCCGGGCGAACACCTGCTGCCCGGCGTGTCGGTCTTCACCCTGGTCGCCACGGACGCCTGGCACGCCACCGGCATGTATCGCGAAACCGACCTGAAACGTATTCGCCCGGGCGCCTGCGCCACGGTCTATGTGCTGGCCGATCCGTCGCGCAAGCTGAGCGGCAAGGTGGAGGAGATAGGCTGGGGCGTCAGCAGCCAGGAAGAAATCAATCTGCCGCGCAGCCTGCCCTTCATCCAGAAGTCCCTGAACTGGGTGCGGGTGGCGCAGCGCTTTCCGGTGCGCATCCGGCTGGACCAGCCGCCCGAGGACCTGATGCGCATGGGCGCCTCGGCCACGTCCATCATCCACGCCGATGGCCACTGCTAGCGCAAGCCAGTCCGGCCTGTGGCGGGCGCTCCTGCAGGACCTGCGGCCCACGCCCGGCCGCCTGGCGCTGAGCTGGCGGGTCGCCGCCCTGTGCGCCCTGATGGTCATGCTGGCCATGAACTACGGCATCCCGGAATCCGCCGTCAGCTGTTTCGTCATTTTCTTCGTGATGAAGTCCGATTCGGGCGAAAGCTCGGTCCTGGCCTTGGCGCTGGTGGTGCTGGTGTCGCTGGTCGTGCTGCTGATGGTGCCGCTGATCCAGTTCACCATCGAATACCCGGCCCTGCGCTTGCTGGCCATGGTGCTGACATCTTTTGCGCTGCTGTTTCTGGGCGTGGCCAGCAAGCTGGGTCCGCTGGGCGGCATCATCGCCCTGGTGATCGCCTTTGTGCTGACGCTGCTGGGCTACGTGCCGGTGGGGGAGATCGCCACGCGCGCCTTGCTGTACGCCTGGCTGATGGCCAGTGCCCCCATGGGCCTGGTGCTGGTCTTCAATCTGTGTTTTGGCCTGTATCCGCACAAGGTGCTGCGCCGCGAACTGGGCGCGCGCCTGCGCCTGGCCGCCCGAGGCCTGGAGGGGCGGGCGGACGCGCAGGCCTTGTGGGCCGAGCTGGCGCTGGGCGTGACCGAGCAGCAGAAGCGCCTGGGCTGGGTGCGCCTGTTCCACCTGCTGCCGGCGCAGCGCCAGGAGGAACTGGATCAGGCCATCCTGAGCACGTATCGCGTCCTGCTGGCCGTGGCCGTGTTGCGCGAAGCGGATGCGGATCCCGCGCAAGGCCTGGCGCTGGCCCGGGCCTGCGAACAGGGCGCCCAGGCTCTGGAGCAAGGTCTGGCGCCCCAGGCTGTGGATCTGCCCGCGCCGCCGGCCGACGGCGACCCGGCGGCGCTCGAGCTGCATCAGGCCTTGCAGTCTCTGGCGGGCGTCACGCCCATCGGGCGCGCCGATCCGCCGCGCGAACCCTTCTTCGTGCCCGATGCCTGGACCAATCCCATCTATCAGCATCACGCCTTGAAGGCGACGGCGGCCGCCGTGCTGTGCTATCTGATCTACAGCGCCCTGGACTGGCAGGGCATCCACACCGCCATGATCACCTGTTATGTGGCAGCCCTGGGATCGACGGGAGAAACCGTGCACAAGCTGGCGCTGCGCATCGCCGGCTGCCTGGCGGGCGCGGCGCTGGGCTTTTTGACGGTGCTGTTCATCATGCCGCATCTGGTGGATATCGGCGGCCTGATGGCCGTGGTGTTCCTGGTGTCCCTGCTGGGGGCCTGGGTGTTCTACGGGCCGGAGCGCATCTCCTATGCAGGCATACAGATCGCCTTCGCGTTCTATCTGGTGACTCTGCAGGGCTTTGGTCCCAGTTTCGATCTGGATTCGGCGCGCGACCGCGTCATGGGCATCCTGCTGGGCAATACCGTCATGTATCTGATGTTCACCCTGGTCTGGCCGGTGAGCATCGTTGGTTCTGTGCGCCAGCGCCTGGCCGGGGCGGCGCAGGGCCTGGCCGGACTGGGAGAGTTGTGGAGCCGCCGTCCCGCGCAGGCCGTGCAGCAATCGGCCGGGGTGGCGCAGGACCTGTCGGCGGCCCGGTACGGCCTGGCGCTGGTGAAGCTGGAGCCGCAGGAACTGCGGCCCGAGCCGCAAGCCGTTCAGGCCTTGACCGAGCAGTGGGAGCAGTTGCGGGAGCAATTCCTGCAAGGCGCGGACGCGAAGGTCTCGCGCCAGGACTGAGGTTCGAGCGGATCCTGGCTGCCTGCCGTGCTGCGGAACGCGGATCAGGGCCGGTCCTGTCGCCATTCAAAGACTAGGGAAATCAAGCATGGAGACTGCTGGGTTGGTACTTTATATTTAAAAGTATACCGAAGTATATTTTTTAAATATAAAGGAGGTGTTCATGTGCGCGACGATGTTACGGATGGGAGCGGGGATCCTGCTGTTGTGTCTGTACCCGCTGGCCGCTCTGGCCGCTTCCATCAATCTTGTCCTGCCGTTTCCGCCAGCGGGAGCGGTCGATCAGCTGGCCCGGGACCTGGCGCCATCGTTGACCCGGCAGCTGGCCGAGCCTGTGGTGGTGATGAACAAGCCGGGCGCGGGCGGCATGTCGGCCATCCAGGCCACGCTGGGTCAACGGGCGGGCGAGCAGAATTTCCTGATCGCCCACACCGGCCTGCTGTCCTTGAATCCTTATTTGTTCCATGGCGCCGAACAGCAAAAGGCGGCCGAGCGCTTGAAACCGGTCGCCTTGCTGGCGCAGGCCCCTTTGCTCTTGCTGGTGCGCGCCGATAGCGGCCTCCGTTCTCTGGACGATGTGCGGACTTTGGGGCAGCAGCGCCGCTTGCGGTATGGGTCGGCAGGCATCGGCACGGTCGCGCACCTGGCTGGCGCCCAGTTTTCCCGCGACCTGGGACTGGAGGCCGACCATATTCCCTACCGCGGCGCGGCCCAGGCGCTGACGGACCTGGCCGCGGGCGAAGTGGATTTCATGTTCGACTTGCTGGTGGGCAGCGCCCCCTTGCTGGCAGAGGGACGGCTGCGCGCGCTGGCCGTGGCGTCCGATGAGCGCCTGGCGCAGGCGGATCGGATTCCGACGCTGGCCGAGCTGGGGCAGCCCCTGGCGTTTTCTAGCTGGTGGGGACTGGTCGCGCCTCGGGAGGCGCCGGACGCGGCGGTGGCGGCGATGCAGGACGCCGTCGTCCAGGCCATGGCTCAGGCCGACATACGCGCCCGGCTGGAGGCCAAGGGCATGCTGGTCGATATACGCACGGGCCAGGATTTCGAGCAGTTCATCCAGGCGCAGTCGCGGCTGTATGGACCCATGATCCAGCGTCTGGCCATACGGCTGGACTGATTCTTCATTCATTGACGGAGCGAGACGATGAAACTTGCCTATATGTTGGCCATGGCTTCTCTGGCGGGAGCGATGCCGGCGGGCGCGGCCCAGGCGCAATACCCCGATCGGCCCATTACCATGGTGGTCCCGTTCGCGCCCGGAGGCGGGTCGGACACCCTGTCGCGCCTGATCGCCCAGAAGGTGGCCGAGCAGCAATCGGTGTCCATCGTGGTGGAGAACCGGCCCGGCGGCAACACCACGATTGCCGCGCGTCACGTGGCGCGCGCCAAGCCGGACGGCTACACCGTGCTGACGGCCATCGACGCCACCATGGTGTTCAATCCGGTGCTGTACAAGGAGCCGGCCTACGATCCCGCCAGGGATTTCGAGCCGGTGGCCATGGCGACCTTCATGCCGCTGGTCCTGAGCGTGGCGCCCGAGTCCAGCATCCAGACGGTGGGGCAGTGGGTGGAAAGCCTCAAGCAAGGCCAGATGGACTATGCCATGTATGCACACGGAGCCTTGCCGGGCCGCATCGCCATGGAGGTGGTCACGCGCGCGGCGGGCATCTCGCCCACGCCCGTGCCTTTCAATGGCAGCACGCCGGCGCTGCAGGCGGTGCTGGGGGCTCATGTCCCCGTGCTGATCGATGCCCTGGCCCCGTCCCTGCCGCATCTGAAGGCAGGCAAGCTGCGCCCCTTGATGGTGACGAGCCAGGAGCGCACGCCCATCCTGCCCCAGGTGCCGGCGGCGTCCGAGGCAGGGTTTCCGGGGGTGGACGTGGCCAGCTGGACGGGCTTTTTCGTGGCGGCGGATACGGATCCCGCGCAGCGCCAGTGGCTGGAGGACGCCTTTGTCCAGGCCCTGTCCGACCCCGGCCTGGCGGCCAAATTGCGCGAACTGGGCATGGACGTGACCATCAAGCGCAGGAACGAGTTCCAGCAACAGATCGACCAGGACAGCGCCCGGTACCGGCAGGTCATCACCGATGCCGGCCTGGCGGGCACTTTGTAAGGGAGCGGGATGAGCAATTTCGTCTTCATTCTGGCCGACGACCTGGGGCATGCGGACCTGGGATGCTACGGCGGCTTGCCGGATACCAGTCCGAATCTGGATCGCATGGCCCGCAATGGCCTGCGCTTCACACGGGCCTATGCCAATTCGCCGGTCTGCTCGCCGACACGCTTCGCCCTGATGACGGGGCGCTACCAGTATCGTCTGCGCGGCGGCGCCCACGAGCCGCTGACGCCGCGCTTCAAGGGCGACAAGGTGGCCGGCCTGCCCCCGGAGCATCCCACCTTGCCGTCTTTGCTGCGCGAAAAAGGGTACCGGACCGCCCTGATCGGCAAATGGCATCTGGGCTATCCGCCGCACTTCGGTCCCTTGAAAAGCGGGTATCAGGAGCATTGGGGCATTCTGTCGGGCGGGGCGGACTATTTGCGCCATACGGACAACAAAGGAGAGGGGGCGCTGTACCGCGATGGCGAGCCGATCCGGGCCCAGGGCTACCTGACGGACCTGTTCAGCGAGCGCGCCGTGCAGTTCGTGCGCCAGCGTGGCCGGGACAGGGAGCCGTTCCTGCTCAGCCTGCACTACACCGCTCCCCATTGGCCGTGGCAGACGCGCGCCATGCTGCATGATGCGCAGTACGAGCTTCCGGCCGCGTTGAGCGATCTGGAAAGCGGCTCCATCCATGTCTACCAGCAGATGATCCGCGAGATGGACGAGGGCATAGGCGTTCTGATGCAGACGCTGCGCGAGCAGGATCTGCTCGATGACACCCTGGTCGTGTTCACCAGCGACAATGGCGGCGAGCGCTATTCCAACAATTGGCCTCTGGTCGGCGGGAAAATGGATCTGACCGAGGGCGGCATCCGGGTTCCCTTGCTGGCGCACTGGCCGGCGGCGGTGCGCCCCGGAGTGTGCGCGGTCCCGTGCATGACCATGGATTGGACGGCGACGCTCTGGGAGCTGGCGGGCGTGCGGGCTCGCGCCGGCTTCGAGCCTGATGGCGTGTCGCTGGCCTCGCTGCTGCAGGGCGGACCAGGTCCGGACGTGCAGCGGCCGCTGTTCTGGCGCATGAAGCATCGGGACCAGCGCGCCTTGATCCAGGGAGACTGGAAATACCTGAAGGTGGACGAGTTGGAGTACCTGTTCAATCTGGGGCAGGACGAGCGCGAGCGGGCGAATCAGGCGCGGCGCGATCCCGCGCGCCTGCAGAATATGCGCGAACGCTACCTGCAATGGGAGCGCAGCATGCCGCCCATCCCGCCCGAAGCGCGCGCGGACCTGGTCTATGGGCCCTGCGACATGCCGTCGCGCTGAAGCGTGTTCCGGCCGGAGCCTGATAACCCTCATTACCTTGACGTGATTTTCCGCGCCGGGCCGGCTCGTAGAATGGGGCCTCATTTCCCATTGCCGGGATCAGAAGAAACGCCGCAAAGGCGCCGGTCGGGGAGGAGACGACCCCCGCTCACCTATTTCTTTTCCGCATGCATGCCTGCGTTTTCCCGCGGGCAGGACGGGTGCTGGCCGCTGCCTGGCGCACGCTCCTGGTTCAGGCCATGAGGGATGCCGCTCCCCTGTCGGGGGCGGGTCTGTCCATTAATGATTCCTGATGACGGCAAAGCACCGTTTCAGACATCAAATACTGATAAAGGAGCATGGATCATGGCTGAGCAAGAAACCGCATTGCGGGCGGGGCAGCAGGCCCTGGAAGCCCCGACGGCCGGCGGCTGGCTGGAGAAACATTTTGCCTACCGGGAGCGAGGCAGCTCCCTGCGCCAGGAGATCCTGGCGGGGCTGACCACCTTCCTGGCCATGGTGTATTCGGTCTTCGTGGTGCCGTCCATGCTGGGCAAGGCCGGTTTCGATACGTCGGCGGTGTTCGTGGCGGTCTGCCTGACCAGCGCCTTCGGCTCGCTGCTGATGGGTTTCTGGGCCAATCTGCCCATTGCCGTGGGCTGCGCGATCTCCTTGACGGCCTTCACGGCCTTCGACCTGGTGCTGGGCCAGCAGTTGACCCCGGCCGTGGCGCTGGGCGCGATTTTCCTGATGGGGGTGATCTTCACCGCCATTTCCGCCACGGGTATACGCACCTGGATCCTGCGCAATCTGCCATTGGGCATCGCCCACGGCACGGGCATAGGCATAGGCCTGTTCCTCTTGCTGATCGCCGCCAATGAAGTCGGCCTGGTCACGCGCAACGCCGGCGCCGGCCTGCCGGTGGCGCTGGGCGATGTCACGGCCATGCCGGTCTGGCTGTCCGTGCTGGGGCTGGCCGCCATCTTCGGCCTGGAGCGCCGCCGCGTGGCCGGAGGCATCCTGATCGTCATCCTGGTCCTGTCGGCCATCGGCCTGGCTTTCGATCCGGCCGTGCGTTTCACGGGCCTGTTCGCCATGCCGGCGCTGGGCGGCGAACACTCGCTGATCGGCGCCATGGACATAGGCGGCGCCATGAACGCTGTGGTCCTGCCCAGCGTGCTGGCCCTGGTGATGACGGCCGTGTTCGATGCCACCGGCACCATCCGCGCCGTGGCGGGCCAAGCCGGCCAGCTCGATGACAAGGGCCAGATCATCAATGGCAGCCGCGCGCTGACCACGGACTCGGTCAGCTCCATGGTGTCGTCCACGCTGGGCGCCGCTCCGGCAGCGGCCTATATTGAATCGGCGGCCGGCACGGCGGCCGGCGGGCGCACGGGCCTGACGGCCGTGGTAGTGGGCCTGGGCTTTCTGGCGCTGATCTTCCTGTCCCCATTGGCGGCGCTGGTGCCCGCCTACGCGACCGCGCCCGCCCTGATGTACGTGGGCCTGCTGATGCTGGGCGGCGTGCGCCACCTGAACACCGAGGATTCGGTGGACACCATGGCCGGGCTGGTCTGCGCCGTCTTCATCGTGCTGACCTGCAATATCGTGACCGGCATCATGCTGGGTTTCTGCACCTTGGTGCTGGGGCGCCTGTTCGCCGGCGAGCTGAACAAGCTCAATGTGGGCACGGTGCTGATCGCCGTGGCCCTGGCCGTGTTCTATCTGGGCGGCTGGGCTTTGTAGGGCGATGGTTTGAGAAGGGCGCCCTTTGCCCTTAAACTGCCTGTTTTCCAGACAGAAAGGGGCGCCCGTGTTGGTAGCTTTTGACTTCGACGGCACGATCACCGACAGGGACAGCCTGCAGGACTTCGTGCGGCGCATGCGCGGCTGGGGCGTCTGCCTGAAAGCCTACCTGGCCTGCGCGCCGCGTGTGGCGCGCCTGGATCGCGGACCGGCGCGGCGCCAGGCCATCAAGGCGCGCTTCCTGGCCAGCGCCCTGGCGGGCCTGGACCGCCGGCAACTGGAGGACCTGGCCCAGGCTTATGTAAGCCGCCACCTGCCCAGGCTGTTGCGTCCGGAGATGCTGGAGCGTCTGCGCGAACACTGCCGGCGCGGCGACACCGTGGTGCTGGTCAGCGCTTCCCCCTCTCTTTACCTGGACATCTGGGCCCGGCAGGAAGGCCTGGCCCAGGTGCTGGCCACTGAACTGGGTTTCGATGCCCAGGGCCGCTATATCGGCTTGAAGAGCGCCAATTGCTGGGGCGAAGAGAAAGTGCGCCGCCTGCAGGGCTGGCTGGGCACGCCTGCGGTGCAGCTGGACATGGCCTATGGGGACAGCCAGGGCGACGCGGCCATGCTGGCCTGTACCCGCCGGCCCTGGCTGCGCGGTTCGCAGGCCGCGTTGCCCCGCCTGCCGGAGTAATGGGCTGATGGCGATAAAAAACCGCTCCACGGAGCGGTTTTTTGTTGGCGGGGAGGCTTACCGCGGGCCGGCCCGCTTGATGGCCATGCCCAGCAGCAAGGTCGCCCAGCCCTGGGTCAGCAGGTCTATGCCCAGGATCAGGCCCAGCACCCAGACGCTGTTGCCGGGCCAGCCGACGGCGATGATCAGGCCCGCGGCCAGGGTGATCAGGCCCGAGACGGCCAGCCAGCCGCCGCCGGGCTGGGCGCGGTTCTGGAACCAGACCCAGAGCCGGAACACGCCCGATGCGATCAGAAAGGCGCCGAAGATCAGTGTCAGGATGGTGGCGCCTACCAGAGGATTGCTGATGGCGACCACGCCGGCCAGCAGGTAGAGCACGCCGCTCAGGCTCCAGAGCAGAAAGCCTTTCCAGCCCTTGGCGCTCCAGGCGTGGGCCAGCTGCAGGACGCCGCCGATGGCCATGAGCACGCCCACGTACACGACGCTGGCGACCGTGGCGCCCACGATGTAGGCCAGGGCGAGCAGGCCCAGGATGATCAGGGCAATGCCCAGCCCGATCAGCCAGCCGGGTTTCAAGGGCAACTGGCGCAGCAGTTCAGAGGGATTGCGGTCTTGGGGGGCTAAGGCCATATGCGTGCTCCTGTAAGAAGAAACCATACATGACATATCTACTGTACCGCAGTCGCGCGCGCCGGCCTAGCGTGGATCAGACCTGGGCCAGGCCCGGTCCAGCACCGTCCGTGACCGCCGTCATGCTTGCCTGCGCCGCGCACGCAGCGCCGGCTGTCTTGCGCCTGCCATCTGGCTGGGCCATCATGGGCTGGTTGCCGGCGCGGCCCGCGTCCGGCTTGCGCCCTGGTGCAGCGGGGCTTGTGTCCATAGTCAAAGGAGCAGTGATGAGCAAGAAGATCCTGATGATCTGCGGTGATTATTGTGAAGATTACGAGACCATGGTGCCGTTCCAGACTTTGCTGGCGGTGGGCCACCAGGTGGACGCCGTCTGCCCCGACAAGAAGTCCGGCGACACCATCGCCACGGCCATCCATGATTTCGAGGGCGAGCAGACGTATTCGGAGAAACGGGGCCACAACTTCCGCCTGAATGCGGATTTCGATGCGGTGCGCGAGCAGGACTACGACGCGCTGGTGATCCCGGGCGGCCGCGGTCCCGAGTACCTGCGCCTGAATCCGCGCGTGATCGAGATGGTGCGCCATTTCTTCCAGGCCGACAAACCGGTGGCGGCGGTCTGCCACGGCGCCCAGCTGCTGGCTGCCGCCGATGTGCTGAAGGGCCGCCAGTGTTCAGCCTATCCGGCCTGCCGCCCTGATGTGGAGCTGGCGGGCGGACGCTACGCGGACATTGCCGTGACCGAGGCCGTGACGGACGGCAAGCTGGTCACCGCGCCTGCCTGGCCCGCGCATCCGCAGTGGCTGGCGCAGTTTCTGAAGGTGCTGGGGACGACGATCTCGCACTAGCCGGCGGCATGGTCCGGGTCAGCCGGAACAGGACGCCGGCCGGCGGAAAGCCGACCGGCGTTCATTCCGCCGCCAGACCAGGCGGGGATCATTGCGCCTTCAGGCAGGTGCTCATGAAGGTCTTGCGCTCGTCGCCTTTCAGGGCCTTGGCGCTTGCCTGGGCGTTGCAGTCGCGCATGCGCTGCTGGGAAGCGCTCAGCGCTTTTTCGGGCTGGGTGATCTCGCCCTTCAGGCAGCGGCTCATGAAGTCCTTGCGTTCGTCGCCGGCAAGGTCCTTGGCGTTGGCATTGCAGGTGCTCATGCGTTGCTGTTGCGGGGTCAGGGGCTTGGCGGCATCCGCAGCCGGGGCGGCGTGGACGGCGCCGGCCAGAAGAAACAAGGAGCTTGCCGCCGAAGCGAGGGTCAGGGCCAGTTTCATGAAGATTCTCCCCAAAGGTCAGGAACAAGGCCTGCCGGTCGGCAGCCTTGCGCCAAGCATAATCCAGGGCGCCAGCCCGTACCAGATGGGAAATGTCAGCAATTGAACAGAGCTGAAAACACGAAGGCCCTACCGTTGCGGTAGGGCCTGTTTGCCGCTTTTGCGGCGGTGAACTGCCATGATGGCAGTTGAGGAAAGCTGCGGTTTTAGGGCAGCTCACTGACGCTGTGTCAGTGACTTCACTTTACGCTCGGCGGCTTTGCCTTGCAAATTAAGGAAAACCCGTAATTTGCATCCGCCCTTCAATGGGCCTTGTGGCCGTGGCCGCCCGCCTTGGCGTTGAGCGCTCGCACGGGCGCGCGGACAGTGATTTCCTGCTTCTGGCCGGCGTCGGTCTCGACGAGCAGGGTCAGGTCCACGTCCGTGCCTTCCTGAACCTGCTTGTCCAGACCCAGCAGCATGATGTGGTAGCCGCCGGGCTTGAGCTCCACGGTCTTGCCGGCCGGCAGTTCGATCTGCTGCACCTGGCGCATGCGCATGACTTCTTTGTCCATGACCATTTCATGCACTTCGGCGTGTTCGGTCAGCGGGCTGCGAACCCCGACCAGGCGGGCCTTGTCGGAGGACTGCAGTTTCATGAAGGCGCCGGTGGCCTGCTGGCCGGCGACGGTGGCGCGCACCCAGGGATCGGTGACGGTGACTTCGGCCTGGGCCAGGCCGGCGGCGCCCAGCAGGGCCAGGGAGAGCAGGGAGGAAACAATGGTACGTTGCATGATGAAATTCCTTGTTCGTTCAGCGGGACAGGGCCAGCACCTGGCGCAGGTCGGCCACGGCTTCCTCGGTGGTCTGCGTGTGGCGCAGGGCGAGCTGCAGGCGGCCGTTCGCGTCGTAGACGTAGGTCAGCGCGCTGTGGTCCATGGTGTAGCTGGAGCCGGTGGGCACTTTCTGATAGAAGACCTTGAAGTCCTTGGCCGTCTTGGCCAGTTCTTCGGCGCTGGGGCGCAAGGCCACGAAGCTGGGGTCGAAGGCCTGCATATAGGCCCGCAATACGTCGTTGCTGTCGCGTTCCGGGTCCACGGAGATGAACAGGACCTGGATCTTGTCGCCGTCTTCGCCCAACTGCTCCTTGATGTCCACGGCGCGCGTCAGCGCGGTGGGGCAGACGTCGGGGCACTGGGTGAAGCCGAAGAAGATCAGCACGATCTTGCCGCGGTAGTCGGCCAGGGTGCGCCGCTGCCCTTCGGTGTCGGTCAGGCTGAAATCCTTGGCGAAATCGGCGCCGCTCATGTTGACGCCTTCCAGATTGGTCAAGGCGGCCTGTCTGGGCGCCTCGTCTTTGCAGGCGGCCAGCGCCAGGGGCGCGGCCAGCAGGCCGAGCAGCAGCCGGCGGCGTGGTTGTGAAGCCTTCATAGGTAAGTCCCGCTAGATTCAGAATGGTGCGGCCGGTGGCGGCCGCGCAAGATGCCGTCAGGAAAGCAGCAGGGCGGGAGGAGCGCGGGCGCCCACGGCGGGGCCGGGCATGGGCAGCAGCGGGTCGGGAGCCGGCGCGGCGGCGTTCCAGGTATGCACGGGCAGGAAGGCCGGCGCCCAGGCCGCAGCGTCGCTCAGGGGCAGTACGCCTTGCGCCTGGGCCTGGCCGAAAAGGCAGGCCGGATGGGCGGCATGGCCGTCCTGGACGGGCGGGGGCGCCTGCCCGCTCCAGCTTGCCAGGCCGGGCTCTGCCTGCACGCAGAAGGTGAGCGCGCCGGCGTAGTCCGGGCCGGAGGCCGGCATGTAGCCGGCCGGGATCAGGCCGCGCAGCAGCAGCGCGCACAGCGCCAGGGCCAGCAGGAGCCGGCTGCCTGAGCGATGCGGGAAAAGTGCCGTGTGCCTCATCATGATCCCTGCATTCTAGTACAGTTGGAAACCCCGCTTGCGGGATTTTCTGGCACAGTGGGAGGCAATCGTGAAGGAGTTGATATGCGACAAGTCGTTCGGGCCGTGGCCCTTGTACTGATGGCCGCCAGCCTGGGCGCCTGCGCGGCGCGCGATAGCGGCGGCGACCCCGGCCTGAGCCGTTCGGGCGTACAGGTGTACGGGGAAATGGACGTGGGCGTGGGAGCGGTGCGGCAGTCGCGCTGAGGCGCGCCGCCGCTGCCTGCGGGGATCAGGCCAGCGCCTGTCCCGCGCTGTCGGCCGAATCCTGTTTTTTCAGGGGTTCGTCGGGTTCGGCCTCGTCGTTCAGGCTGGAGAGCGCCTTGCTCAGGCTGTAGGCCGGTTCGAAGGAATCGGGATTGGCCATGGGCCAGCCCACCCGGAAGATGGTCTGGCGGTAGTGGCCGCGCAGCAGCTCGCCCTTCTGCAGATCCGGGAACAGGGCCGAGAGCACGCGCACTTCGCCGTTGCTGATGCGCCGGGCGATGTGGTGCGGGCGCAGTTCGGCCGGATGCTCCAGGCCGGCGGCCGCCAGCAGTTCGGCCAGGGCCTTCAGGGTGTTGGCATGAAAGCTCGCCACGCGCAGGGACTTGTCGTCCACCACCAGCGCCTTCTGGCGCAGCGCATCCTGCGTGGTCACCCCGGTGGGACATTTGTCGGTGTGGCAGGCCTGGGCCTGGATGCAGCCCACCGCGAACATGAAGCCGCGCGCGCTGTTGCACCAATCCGCGCCCAGGGCCATGATGCGCGCCATGTCGAAGGCGCTGATGATCTTGCCCGAGGCCCCCAGGCGGATCTGCTCGCGCAGCCCTATGCCCACCAGGGTGTTGTGCACCAGGCGCAGGGCCTCGCGCAGCGGCGTGCCCACGTGGTCCACGAATTCCACCGGCGCCGCTCCCGTGCCGCCTTCGGCCCCGTCCACCACGATGAAGTCCGGCGTGATGCCGGTCTTGAGCATGGCTTTGGCGATGGCGAACCATTCCCAGGGGTGGCCGATGCACAGCTTGAAGCCCACCGGCTTGCCGCCGGACAATTCGCGCAGCTGCGCCACGAAACGCATCAGCTCCACGGGCGTGGAGAAGGCGCTGTGGCGCGAGGGCGAATTGCAGTCCACGCCTTCGGGCACGCCGCGAGCCGCGGCGATCTCCGCCGTCACCTTGGCGCCGGGCAGGATGCCGCCGTGGCCGGGCTTGGCGCCCTGCGACAGCTTGATCTCTATCATCTTGATGTGATCCTGGGTGGCCCGCTCGGCAAAGCGTTCCGGGCAAAAGCGCCCCTGCTCGTCACGGCAGCCGAAATAGCCCGAGCCTATGTTCCAGATCAGGTCCCCGCCGTGGCGCAGGTGATAGCTGCTGACGCCTCCTTCGCCGGTGTCATGGGCGAAATTGCCCATGCGCGCGCCCTTGTTCAGGGCCAGCACGGCATTGGCCGACAGGGCGCCGAAGCTCATGGCCGAGATGTTCAGCACGGACAGGGAGTAGGGCTGGGTACAGGCGGGGCTGCCCACGTTGATGCGGAATTCCGGATCGGTGATGTGGGTGGGGTTCATGGAGTGGTTGATCCACTCGTACCCGTTGCCGTAGACCTCCTGCTGGGTGCCGAAGGGGCGCTTGTCCACTTGCTGCTTGGCGCGCTGGTAGACCAGGGAGCGGTCGGCGCGGGAAAAGGGCAGCTGCTGGGTGTCGCTTTCCAGGAAGTACTGGCGTATCTCGGGGCGGACGGCTTCGAACAGAAAGCGCAGGTTGCCGATCACGGGATAGTTGCGGCGTATCGCGTGGCGCGTCTGGGTCAGGTCCACCAGGCCCAGCGCGCACAGCGCCATGCCCGGCACGGCCACCCACAGCCAGCCGGCGCCCGAGACCAGGGCCAGCAGCAGGGACAGGACGGTGAGGGCGATGATCACATAGAAGGCTGTGTAGCGTGTCAGCCACTGTTGCATAATGACTCCTGCCAAAAATGAACACGACGGCAAGCTCGACCTCGTGGGTCGGGACGCCGGAATCGATACATCATAGAACGGCGCAGTACGATTTGGCCATGTGCCTCTGCGCAAACCTCGCCGTCGACGGCGAGGTCAGGCAAGGACGGGGCGATGCGGCGCCGCAAGCGCTTCCGCATCGCGGTCAGGCCGGCCGGGCCGCAAGGCTGGAGCGCACGTCGCGTGCCGCCGCTGGTTTCACAGGAAAAAAAGCATGAAAAGCATTCAGGAGGCGCAGGCGCTGCGCCTGCGCACCGGAACGTGGGACGAACTGGGCGAGCAGGCGCTGCAGGTCCGTCTGGCGGTATTCGTGCAGGAGCAGAAGGTGCCCCTGGAGGAAGAGGTGGACGCTCAGGACCCGCTCAGCGTGCATGTCGTGGCTTACGAGGGCGAGCGGCCCGTCGCCACGGGACGTCTGCTGGCCGACGGCCACATCGGCCGATTGGCGGTCGCCGCGCCCTGGCGGGGCAGCGGCCTGGGAAGGCGCATCCTGGATCACCTGATCGAATTGGGCTGGCAGGCGGGGCACGCGGAGCTGCGCCTGGCGGCCCAGTGCCAGGCGCAGCTCTTCTACCGCAAGCGCGGTTTTGTCGAATACGGCGCGATCTTCGACGACGCGGGCATTCCCCACATCATGATGCGGCTGGAAAAAGAGCGGACTTGATGGCCGGGAGCCTGGCGGAGAGCCGGCGAGCCCGAGACGGGGCGGGCCCAGTCCAGGAACAAGCATGAAGTCTGGGCATGATTCTTTTTGTTACGGAACGCTTCTTAAATAGATAGCTAAGCTAACTATATAATTGAGCTTTAGCCGTTTCCCATTTCCATGTCTTCTTCTTCCAAGCTGATCCAGCTGGACCGGGCCTCGGTCCGGCAGGGCCTGCGTCTGGCGCTGGCCGCCTGGCTGTCCTTCACGATCGCCGTGCTGCTGGGCGTGGACAACCCGTACTGGGCGGCCATGCCGGTCTGGGTGATTTCCCAGGCGTCGCGAGGCCTGATCTACGAGCGTGCGCTGTTTCGCGTCGGCGGCACCTTGCTGGGCGCGGCGCTGGGGCTGGCCTTCCTGCACCTGCCCGATCCTTATCTGCAATTGCTGAGCATGGCTCTGGTGGTGGCGGCCGGCTCGGCGCTGACCCATGTGCTGCGCGGCGCCCACAGCTATATGCCCATGCTGGCCGGCATCACCGCCGCCGTGGTGGTGCTGCCTTCCGTGCTGGCGCCCGAGGCGTCTGTCGAACTGGCCTTGTCGCGGGTGGAATGCACCCTGATCGGGGTGCTGGTCGCGACGTTGATCTCGGGCTGGGCGACTCCGCACAGCCGCCGCGCCGATTATTACCAACGCGTGCGCCAGCTCGCCGCCGACGCCTTGCGCCTGGCGGCTCACCATCTGGGCCCGCGATTCCAGGAAGAGGACAGGAACCTGAGCGCGCGCGTGGTGCGCGAAATCTGCGAACTGGACGCGCAGGCCCGTCTGACTGCCGCCGGTTCGCTGGACGCCTATCGGCGCATTCCCTATGTGGATGCCTTGCTGTATGCCGCCATCGAACTGGTCGCGGCCGGCCAGGTGATCGCCCGGCAACGCGCGCGCGGTCTTGCCTGTCACCCTGCGCATGCGCAGTGGCTGCTGGACCAGGCCCAGGCCCTGCAGGACGGGGAGGATATTGCCGTGCTGGAGAAACGCCCTGCTTCGGGCGGGCAGGAGGTCAGCCTGGCGCGCCTGCGGCGCGCCATGGGGCAGATCCGGCGCGCCCGGCAGGGCCTGTTCGCGCCGCGCCCGGAGCAGTTGCAGCGCCGCATCCGCGCCGTGCGCGTCCCCGCGGCGGCGGTGGACTGGCCGCTGGCGCTGCGCACCGGCGCCATTTCGGGCGCGGCCGGGTTTGCGGCGGGCGCCGGCGCCTACGCCCTGGGCAGTCCGGTCCTGGAGCTGGCCGCCATCGGCGTGTGCATCTTCTCCATGATTCTGGGTTCCATGCCGCGGCCGCAGTTGATGGCCAAATACATTTTCACCGGCATTGCCGTGGGCGCGGGCGCGGCGGGGCTGTACCGCTATGCCGTGCAGCTTCATCTGACGCAGGACTGGCAGGTCATCGCTTCGGTGCTGCCCTTCATGGTCGCGGGCGGCCTGGCGCGCGCCAACCGGCCTACCGCGCTGTGGGCGCTGGATGCCAATATGTGCTTCCAGCTGGCCAGCCAGGCCGGCATGGCGGCCGTGGCCCTGCCGGCCATCGTGCAAGGATCGGCGGCCCTGATCGCGGGCTCGGCCGTGGTCTGCACGGCTTTCTATTTTCTGCCGCGCCGCACTCACTCCCGGGGACGCGCGCTGGCGCGTCGCATGGTGCGCGAAATCCATCCGCTGATACGCCGCCAGCCGCCGCGCCACGTGCAGGCCTGGCGCAGCCGGGCGGCGCGCCAGCTGGTGCGGCTGCTGCAGTGGACGGGCGCCGAGGCGCCGCGCGGGGCGGTGTCCCTGATCAATCTGGGCTATGGCATCGTGGCCTTGCAGCGGCTGGCCACCGTGGGCCCGCGGCAGCGGGGCTGCGTGCAGCATGTCTGCGCCTTGCTGGACGGCTTCGAGCGGCAGCCGCGCGAGGCGGCCAATCAATTGACGCGGCTGGCTCCCGAGTGCGCCGACCCGGTGCTGGCCGACGCGGTGCTGGACGTGGCGCAGGCCCTGGACGGGGCCCGCCCGGTCCTGGATTACGCCTACCCCGCCCGGGGCGGGGCGGATTTTGCGAGGAAGCCATGATGGAGCAATCGCTCGAAGAGCAATTCGGCCTGTCCCTGGTCGTGCTGGCGCGCCTGTACCGGCGCGAGCTGGACCTGGCGCTGCGCCAGTACGGCGTGTCCGAGGCCACTGTGCTGCCCATACGCTATCTGGCCCAGTTGGGCGACCAGACGCGTCAGGGACAGCTGGCGCAGATGATGCGCCTGGAAGGGCCGACGCTGGTGCGCGTCATCGACCAGTTGCAGGCGGGCGGGCTGGTGGAGCGGGTGCCCGACGAAGAGGACCGGCGCGCCCGCCTGATCCGTTTGACGGACAAGGGGCGCGCCTTTCACGATCATGTGCTGGATCTGCTGCGCCAGTTGCGCGCGCGCCTGTTCGAAGGCATGGATCCACGGGACATGCAGGCGGCCTTGCGCTGCTTCCAGGTGCTGGCGCGCAATCTGGGCCAGGGTCCGGCCGAGGTTCCCGGTCTGTTCGAGCTCTAGGGACTCTCCGGGCAGGTCGCCGCGTCGCGCGTCTTTGCGGATCGGGGCGAGCCGCGGCCTTGTCCGTCCTCGCCATGGCAAGGGCCGCCGCCAGGGTCGGGCGCCTCGTTTTCCATCCCGGGCCGCAACGCCCGCTTACCGCTCGACTCATTCGGAGAATCCCTGGAGCCGGGCCGGGTTTCGTCCTTTCCTGCTTTATGTTTGAATAAACACTCCTTGTTTCCGCTGATAAGGAGGTGCGCCATGACAGAGCAGGATCTTGCACGGATAGTCAAAAACCTGATCGATTCGCAATGGACGATCGCCACGGCGGAGTCCTGCACGGCGGGACTGATAGCCTCGACCCTGGCGGATCAGCCCGGCGCCGGCGGTCTGCTCGATTGCGCCTTCGTCACGTATTCGCCGCAAGCCAAGTATCGCTGCCTGGGGGTGGACCAGGCCGTGCTGGCGGCCAACAACCTGACCAGCGAAGCCGTGGCCCGGGCCATGGCCAAGGGCGCGGCGGAGCTGACGCCGGCCAACCTCATCATCGCCAACACCGGCGTGGCCGACGATACGGCCGCGCCCCGCATTCCGGCGGGAACCCAATGCTATGCCTGGCTGTTCAAGCCGCGTGATCCGTTCGATCCCCTGGTGGTGTATACCGAGACCATCGCCTTCGATGGCTCGCGCGAAGAAATCCGCCGCCAGAGCGCCGACTACGCCATCCTGCGCATCGAGCACTGGCTGCAGGTGCTGAAACAGGAACGCCAGGGCCTGAGCCCTGGCGTCTGATCGTCGGCCCTCCGTGGAGCATCAGGCCTGCAGATAGGAGCGCCACACGCGCGGCAGAATGCCGCCGTGGCGCCAGTATTCCACGTCCTCCACGGTATCCAGGCGCACGGTGACCGGCACGGTCTGCCGGCTGCCGTCCAGGCGGTGAATGATCAGCTCGGCCTGCGAGCGCACGCCCAGGTTTTCCTCCAGTCCCTGCACATCGAAGGTCTCCGTGCCGTCCAGTCCCAGCGTGTCGGCATTGACGCCGTCCTGGAACTGCAGCGGCAGCACGCCCATGCCCACCAGATTGGTGCGGTGGATGCGCTCGAACCCTTCGGCCACCACGGCCTTCACGCCCAGCAGCGCCGGCCCCTTGGCGGCCGAGTCGCGGGACGAACCGCAGCCGTAGTTCTTGCCGGCGATGACCAGCAGCGGCACTTGGCGCTCCTGGTAGAGCTGCGCGGCCTCGAAGATGCGCATGACTTCGCCTTCCGGCATGACTTTGGTGACCCCGCCTTCCACGCCGGGCACGATCTTGTTGCGCAGGCGTATGTTGGCGAAGGTGGCGCGCTTGACCACTTCATGGTTGGCGCGGCGCGTGGTGTAGTTGTTGAAATCCTTCTGGGCCACGCCTTTGGACAGCAGGAAGTCCGCGGCCGGCGTGCCCAGGCTGATGGAGCCGGACGGGGAAATGTGGTCCGTGGTGATGGAATCGCCCAGGATGGCCAGCGGGCGCATGCCGCGCAGGTTGGCCACGGGAGCGGGCTCGCCCTGCAGGCCGTCGAAGTAGGGCGGCTTGCGGATGTAGGTGCTGTCGGCCTCCCAGGGGTAGTGGCCGCCGTCGCTCTGGCGGGCCAATGCGTCCCAGGGCGCACCGCCGTCGTACAGTTCGGCATAGCGTTCGATGAACAAGTCGCGCTCGTAGGAGTCCTGGATCGCTTGCCGGACCTGGGCGGCCTTGGGCCAGATGTCGCTCAGGAACACGTCCCGGCCCTGTTCGTCCCGACCCAGCGGTTCACGCGTCAGGTCCACGTTCATGTTGCCGGCCAGCGCGTAGGCCACGACCAGCGCGGGCGAGGCCAGGTAGGCGGCGCGCACATTGGCGTGGATGCGCCCCTCGAAGTTGCGGTTGCCCGAGAGCACGGCGGCGGCCACGAGCTTTTCCGATTCGATGGCCTTGACGATGTTGGGCGGCAGCGGACCGGAGCCGCCGTTGCAGGTGGTGCAGCCGAAACCGGCGATATTGAAGCCCAGCGCATCCAGGCTGTCCTGCAGGCCGGCGCGCTGCAGCACATCCGCGGTGACCTGGCTGCCGGGCACCAGCGAGGTCTTGACCCAGGGCTTGCTGCGCAGGCCGCGAGCCACGGCGTTGCGCGCCAGCAGGCCGGCGGCCATCATGTTGGCGGGGTTGGCCGTATTGGTACAGGACGTGATGGCGGCGATCACCACGTCGCCGTCGTGCAGGGCGTAGTCCTCGCCTTCCACGGGCACGGCGCGCTGGGGATCGTAGGGTCGGCGGGCGATCTTCTGGTGGTGCGCGGGGAACTGCGCGGCGGCGGTATCCAGGTCCAGGTGGTCTTCGGGGTTGCTGGGCCCGGCCAGGCTGGGCTTGATGCCGCTCAGGTCCAGTTTCAGCACCGTGTCGTAGACGGGGGCGGGCGCCTGCGGATCGCGCCACAGCTTCTGCGCCTTGCTGTATTGTTCCACCAGGGCAATCTGCTCCTGGGGGCGGCCCGTCATGTGCATATAGTCCAGGGCGGCCTGGTCGACGGGGAAGAACACGGCGGTGGCGCCGTATTCGGGGGCCATGTTGGCGATCATGCCCCGGTCGCCCAGCGAAAGCTGGTCCACGCTGGGGCCGAAGAACTCCACGAATTTGCCCACCACGCCCAGCTCGCGCAGCTTCTGGGTGATGACCAGCACCAGGTCGGTAGGCAGCACGCCGTCCTGCAGCGAGCCGCTCAGTTCGATGCCGACCACGGCGGGCAGGGCGATGGCCACCGGCAGGCCCACCATGACGGCTTCGGCCTCGATGCCGCCCACGCCCCAGCCCAGGATGCCCAGGCCGTTGACCATGGGCGTGTGGCTGTCCGTGCCCACGCAACTGTCGGGATAGACCAGTTCGCCGCTGTCCGTCTGTTCGGACCAGACGACCTGGCCGATGTGTTCGATGTGCAGCTGGTGCATGATGCCCTTGCCGGGCGGCACGACCTTGACCCCTTCGAAATTGCTGGAGCACCAGCGCAGGAAGGCGAAGCGTTCGCCGTTGCGCTGGTATTCGCGCGCCAGGTTGATGTCGGCCGCCTGCGGGTTGGCCCAGCTGTCCACTTGCAGGGAGTGGTCGATGATGACGTCGATGGGCACTTGCGGGCGCACGCGGCTGGCGTCGCCGCCGGCCGCTTCCACGCCTTCGCGCAGCGCCGCCATGTCCAGCAGCATGACCAGGCCCAGGATGTCCTGGCCGAACACGCGCGCCGGATAGAAAGTGATGCCGTCGCCCACCTTGCGCGCGAGCAGGGAGCGGATTTCCTCGTCCACGTCCGCGCCGCGCACAAGCTTCTGGCGGCAGAGGTTTTCCAGCAGGACGCGCAGCGAATAGGGCAGGGTGTCGACGCCGGGAATGTCGGCGATGGACACGTAATGCAGGGAGCGTCCGTTCACAGACAGCTTGGCGAGGGCAGGAGACTGGGACATGGCAAGCGATTCATCCGTACTATGAAGGCCGGAGGGGGGCGGCCTTACCGTGAAAGGCCAGACAAAATATGCGTCTGGAGTGGTTGCGGAACAATAAAATTGTATTTTGTTTGTATATAATACAATAGAACGGCGACCACGTCGTGGATGTTTTCATGGATGCCTGTATGAAGAACGAGTTCAATTCCCTGCACGTCACGCTGGCGCACCGCCTGCTGGATTACGTGCGGGCCGGTCATCTGCAGGCCGGGCATCACCTGACCGAACAATCGCTGGCTCAGGCGCTGGGCGCTTCCCGTTCGCCCGTGCGCGGCGCGCTGGCTTACCTGGCCGAAAAAGGCGTGGTGGGCCCGCAGCCGCCGCGACGCGGCCTGTTCCTGCTGAAGGGTGCGGACGAACTGGGCGTGGTGGAACAGGAACTGGGCGCCAGCCAGGACGACGAGGCCTATCTTCAGCTGGCGCGCGACAAGCTTTCGGGCCTGTGGGGCGACACGCTCTCGGAAAACGACGCCATGCGCCGCTACGGGCTGACGCGCGAGCGCCTGCGCCGCATCCTGGCGCGCGCGGCCAACGAAGGCTGGATGGAGCAGCGCGCGAGCAAGGGCTGGTCCTTTCTGCCCATGATAGACGGCCCCCAGGCCTGCGAAGAGAGCTACGCGCTGCGGCAGCTGCTGGAGCCCGCCGCCATGCTGCTGCCCGGCTTTGCCATCGATACCGCCGTGCTGCGGCGGGTGCGGCGCCAGCAGCAGGCCCTGGCCGAGGGCGGCTGGCGCCATGCCGGCCATGCCGAGATGTACCAGGCCAACGCCACGTTCCATGAGGCGCTGGCGTCCCTGTCCGGCAACCGCTTCATCGCCCAGACGGTCACGCGCCAGAATCAGTTGCGGCGCCTGCTGGAATATCAGGAGACCATAGACAGGCAGCGCATCCGCCGCCAGTGTCTGGAGCACCTGGCCATTCTGGACCTGCTGGAGCAGGGCGAGCGCGCCCGCGCCGCCGAACTGCTGGCGCGCCACCTGGGCAATGCCAGCCATGAAAAAGTGCAGCAGCTGCAGCGCGCCGCACACCCATCTTCTCTTTTCAACACAACGGCGCAAGCCAAGCACCAGGAATGACGATGAAACAGAAATCCCTTCCCGCCGTATTCATGCGCGGCGGCACCAGCAAGGCGCTGATGCTGCACGCCCGCGACCTGCCGGCCAATCGCGATGACTGGACGCCGCTGTTCGCCGCAGCCATGGGCTCGCCCGATCCTTATGGGCGCCAGCTTGACGGCATGGGCGGAGGCGTGTCTTCGCTGTCCAAGGTGTGCATCATCGGGCCGTCCAGCCATCCCGACGCCGATGTGGACTATACCTTCGCGCAGGTGTCCATCAAGGAGCAGAAGGTGGACTACCGCGGCAATTGCGGCAATATGAGCTCGGCCGTCGGGCCCTTCGCCGTGGAAGAGGGGCTGGTGCAGGTCGAGGACGGCGAGGCCTGCGTGCGCATCTTCAACACCAATACGCAGAAAATCATCCACGCCCGCTTCACGGTGGAGGATGGCCAGCCGCGCTACGACGGCGATCTGGCCATTCCCGGCGTGGGCGGGACTGGCTCGCCCATACGCCTGGATTTCGTCGAGCCGGGCGGGGCGTCCACGGGCGCGCTGCTGCCGACCGGGCAGGTTTCCGAATGGCTGGACGTGCCCGGCGTGGGCCGCATCGAGGTCTCGCTGGTGGATGCGGCCAACGCAGCCGTGTTCGTGCGCGCCGCCGATGTGGGCCTGACGGGGCTGGAGCTGCCGGACTGGCTGGAGTCGCAGCCGCAGATCCTGGAGCGCCTGGACGCCATCCGGGTGCAGGCCTCGGTGCGCATGGGCATTGCTCCGGACGAAGATGCCGCGCGCCAGATCCGCATCGTGCCTTTTGTCTGCATCGTGGCGCCGGCCCAGGAAAGTCCCACCCTGTCCGGCGAAACCATCTGCGCCGGTGACATAGATCTGGTGGCGCGCGTGATATCCAATGGCCAGCCGCATCGGGCCTTGCCGCTGACCATTTCGCTGTGCACCGCCGTGGCTGCGCGCATGCAGGGCAGCCTGCCTGCGCAATGCCTGTCCGCGTCGGTGGCGCCGCAGGGGCCGCTGCGTCTGGGCATGCCGTCGGGCGTGCTCACGGTGGGCGCGGAAGTGGACCGCCAGGACGGCCAGTGGCATGCGCGCGCCGGTTCTTTCTACCGCACGGCGCGGCGCCTCTTCGATGGCCGCCTCTGGGTGCCCGGCCAGGCCTTGGAGGGTTGACTCCCCTTTGATGGACTGATCAGCTGGCCCGCAAGGACTGCGAGGGATTGCAGCCGAAGCGGGCCTTGTAGTCGGCGCAGAAACGGCCCAGATGGCCGAAGCCGAAGCGCAAGGCCACGTCGCTGACCAGTGTCCCGGGCGGCGCGGCCTGCAGGGCGGCATGCGCCGCTTCCAGCCGGATCTGCTTGAGGAACTGCATGGGGCTCTGGCCGCGTTCGTCCCGGAAAGCCTGCGTCAGGCTGCGCACGCTGACGCAGGCCGCGCCAGCAATCTGTTCCAGCGTCAGGGCCTCGTCCAGATGGGTCCGCATGAAATCCTCGGCGCGCTGCACGCGGCGCGAGCCCGCCGGCGCGCAGCCCAGCCGCAATTGCTGGCTGTAGTTGCCCGGCTGGGTATGAAACAAGTGCAGCAGCAGATTGTCCTCCACCTGGCGCAGCCAGCCGTCCAGTTCGCCCGGCGGCTGGGCGCCGTAGGCCAGCAGGCTGCCCACCTGATGCTGCCAGGCGCGCCCCTGGGGCGAGTCCAGCGCCAGCGTGGCGGCAAATTCGATAGGCCGCTCCAGGTTCAGGCCCAGGTAGCGGCGGGCCACCTCTTCCAGCCGCACGCGCGGGATCTTGATCAGGAATTGTTCGCAGCCCTGTTCCCAGTCCAGCTCCAGAGGCAGGGAAGGGGAGATGACGCCGGCCGTATGAGGGTCGGCGCGCACCAGCTCGCGGCCGACCCGTATGCAGGAGCGTCCCTGGATGGGCACCTGGAACAGCAGGAAATCTTCCAGCGCGCCCGGCGAAACCTGCACGGCGGCGCCATATTTGAGCAGCACGAAGGAAAAGCTGTGGCTTTTCGCGTAACGCAGCGAAGCGTCCACCTGACCGCCATTCCAGGTCAGGCGGTGCTCGGTCAGCACGCCGGCGGTCTCGCTGCGTGTCTGGTCCGGGCAGCGTGATTGGAAGCGCGGTGCGCTGCGCTGCAGGGGCGTCAGCCCCGACATGAACCACGCCTGCATGATGTCTCTCCTAATTTCTGCCGGATCCGGATAAGGCTTGCTGTTTCCGGATAGCCCGAAGGCCCGTCCCTGGCCTAATGTATTTCAAACTTAAAACAGTAAGTCCTGTCGATGGCACGTTATCAGATCGGGGCGGAGCTGTGAATTGACGTCTTTACTTAGCACCTTCTACGAAAGACAGAGGACGGAGACAAGCATGAACAAGCGATTGGCGAGCTGTATGACCGCTGTGGCCCTGGCGGCGGCCAGTTCCACGGCCTGGGGGCAGGATGTGTTCAAGGTCGGCCTGCTGACCACCTTGTCGGGGCCGGGCGCGGCCATCGGCTCGGAGATCCGCGACGGCTTCGAGCTGGGCGTCAAGCACGCCGACGGCAAGCTGGGCGGGATCGAGACCGCGGTGACGGTGGTCGACGACCAGCAGAAACCCATGGAAGGCCGGCAGGCCGTCGAGCGCCTGATCAAGCGCGACAAGGTGGACGTGATCACCGGCATGGCGTTTTCCAACGTGCTGCTGCCCGTGATGCCCACCATCCTGGGCAGCGACACGATCTATATTTCGGCCAACACCGGTCCGGCGGACTACGCCGGCGAGCGCTGCAACCCGAATTTCTTCGCCGTGTCCTGGCAGAACGAGGACATCCCGGCCGCCATGGGCAAATACGTGACCGACAAGGCGCACAAGAAGGTCTACCTGATCGCGCCCAACTATCCGGGCGGGCGCGAATCCATCGAGGGCTTCAAGCGCACCTTCAAGGGCGACATCGCCGATGAAGTCTACGTGAAGCTGGGCCAGGTGGATTTTGCCGCCGAGCTGGCCCAGATGCGGGCCTCGGGCGCGGATGCGGTGTTCTTCTTCCTGCCCGGCGGCATGGGCGTGGCCTTCATCAAGCAGCTGGTCAACTCCGGCCTGTCCAGCCAGATGGCGGTCTACACGCCGGGTTTCTCGGCCGACCAGGACACGATCGCCGCCATCGGCGATTCCATGCAGGGCATGGCCAACGCCGCGCAATGGTCGCCGGATCTGGACAACGCCGCCAACCAGCGCTTCGTGAAGGATTTCCAGCAGGCCTATGGCCGCCTGCCCTCCATGTACGCGGCCCAGGGCTATGACGCCGCCCGCCTGCTGGACGGCGCCCTGAAGGCCGATCCCAAGGCGGTCCACGACCGCGAGGCCTTGCGCCAGGCGCTGCGCCGCGCGCCGTTCGAGTCCGTGCGCGGAGCCTTCGCCTTCAACAACAACCAGTATCCGGTGCAGACCTACTACATGCGCGAAGTGGCTCCCAATGCGCAGGGCCAGATGAGCAACAAGATCGTGTCCACCGTTTTCGAGCAATTCCAGGATCATTTTGTGCCGCAGTGCAAGATGGACAGCAACAAGAAGGGCGCCTGACGGGCGCCCGGCAGCAAGGAGGCAATCATGAGCTATAGCAACGAAGCCCTGGCCGCGCTGGTCCGTGAGGACAGCGTGCACAAATCGGTCTATACCGATCCCGAGATCTTCCGCCTGGAGATGGAGCGCATCTACGGCCGCGCCTGGATCTATGTAGGCCACGAAAGCCAGGTCCCCAACCCCGGCGACTATCACACCACCTCGCTGGGCGGCCAGGACGTGATCATGGTGCGCGGCAGCGACAAGAACGTGTACGTGCTGTACAACCGCTGCCCGCACAAGGGCGCCAAGGTCGTGGCCGAGGGCTGCGGCAATACGGGCAAGTTCTTCCGCTGCCCCTACCATGCCTGGACTTTCAAGCTGGACGGCCAGCATCTGGCCGCGCCCATGAAGAACGGCTTCGAGGGCACCTGTTTCGATCCCAAGCATCCGGACTTCTCCATGCGCCGCGTGGCGCGGGTGGAGAGCTATCGCGGCTTCGTGTTCGCCAACCAGAGCGCCGAGGGCCCGGGCCTGAAGGAGTTCCTGGGCCATGTGATCACTTCCATCGACAATCTGTGCGACCGCTCGCCCGTGGGCGAGGTGGAAGTGGCGGGCGGCACCTTCAAGGTCTGGCAGCCCTCCAACTGGAAGGTGTTCTACGAGAACCTGCACGACACCATGCATGCCAACGTGACGCATGAGTCGTCCTACACGGCGGCGCGCGAGCAGGCGCAGGACTACGGCTCCATGCCCCTGGAGCTGCACATCATGGACGGCAACGGCGAGCCTTACGGCTTCTGGGAGAAGCTGGACCTGTACGCCTTCGAGAACGGCCACGGCTATATGGAAGGCATCTTCAATCCCGGCGCCATCGAGACCGACCCGGTGTCCAAGGCCCACTATGAATCGCTGAAAGAAGCCTATGGCGAGGAAAAGGCGCTGAACATCCTGGGCCAGAACCGCCACAACACCATCATCTACGGCAGCGGCTCGCCGCACACCGTGTTCCAGCAGTTCCGCGTGATCCGTCCCGTGGCCGTGGACCGCACTCATGTCGAGATCCAGTTGTTCCGCCTGAAGGGCGCCCCCGAGGAAATCTACAAGCGCGGCCTGATGTACGCCAACCTGATCAACTCGCCCTCGTCCAACGTGATGCCGGACGACATCGAGGTGTATGGCCGCTGCCAGGAAGGCAATCTGACCCGAGGCGGCGAGTGGATCAGCATGCACCGCTACAACGGCACGGACAAGGCCATCGAAGGCGGCATGGTGGCCACCAACGGCACCAGCGAATTGCCCATGCGCAATCAGTTCCGCGCCTGGAAAAAGTTCATGACTGCTTGACCGAGGAGACCTGCCATGTTGTTTGATATTGATTTTGATGTGGGCGTGGACCGTGTAACGCCCGTGAGCCTGAGCCAGGACGCCATCCGCGGGGTGGAGCAGTACATCTACCGGGAAGCGCGCCTGCTGGACGAGCGCCGCTGGCAGGAGTGGCTGGACCTGTGGACCGAGGACGGCATGTACTGGATCCCGCACAGCTTCGACCAGACCAGTCCCTATGAGCACATTTCGCTATGCTGGGAGAACAAGCTGCTGCGCGAGCTGCGCATCCGCCGCCTGGAGAACAGCCGCAACTGGTCGCAGCAGCCTGTCACCCAGTCCTGCCGCGTGGTCAGCAATGTGATGATAGACGGCACGGATCCGGACGGCTATCTGGTGGTGCGTTCCGCCTTCCATTGCATGGAGTGGCGCGGCAAGGAGCAGGTGCACCGGGTCGGCTCGCTGATCCACAAGCTGCAGGCCCGGGAGGACGGCGGCTGGAAGCTGCGCATGAAGCAGGTCAATCTGGTGGACCGCGATGCGGTGCACGGCGCCATCCAGGTGTACATCTGATGAGCGCGCCGAGCCGCACGGCCCTGCTGGCCCTGCACTACCAGAACGATGTGCTGCATGCGGACGGCCGCATCCGGGTCGGCCTGACGGCCGACAGCCCGCTGCGCCAGCAGGTCATCGCGGCGGCCGGCAGGCTGCTGGCGCAGGCCCGCGCGCGCGGCGTGCCGGTGGTGCACGTGCGGGTCGGCTACCGGCCCGACTACGCCGATCTGCTCACCAACGCCCCCATCCTGCGCAATGTGCAGCGCATCGGGGCCATGCAGGCCGGCAGCTGGGGCGCGGACTTCTACGAAGGGTTGGAACCCTTGCCGCAGGAGTTCGAGGTGCACCACACGCGCATCAACGCCTTCTTCGGTTCGCAGCTGGAGCCGGTGGTCCGGCGTCTGGGCGCGGACCGGCTGGTGGTGGCCGGCGTGGCCACGCATTCGGTCGTGGAAAGCACGGTGCGGCACGCCGTCGACATGGGGTTCGAAGTGGCCGTGGCCGCCACGGCCTGCGCGGCGCCGCCCGGCACGCATGAAGCCTCGCTGGCCAGCATGGGCCTGATCGCCCATATCGACCAGCAGGAAGATTGGGATACGGTATTCGGCGGCTGAGGCCGCCGGCAGGGGGAAGAATGGAACAGGATTTTTCAGTCAATCTGCAGGGCAAGGTCGCCATCGTGACCGGCTCCACCCAGGGGCTGGGCGCGGATATCGCGCTGGCCCTGTGCGCGGCCGGGGCCTGGGTGCTGATCGTGGGGCGGGGCCAGGATGAAGGGCGCGCCACCGAGGCGCGCCTGCAGGCCGTGGGCCGGGCGCGTTTCATGGCGGCCGACATCCGCGACGACGCGCAGCTGGACGCCTGCGTGCAGGCCGCCCTGGAGCAGACCGGGCGCATCGACATCCTGGTCAACAACGCCTGCAGCTACGGCGACGAGGGCCTGGCTTCCAGCCGGGCGCTGTGGCACGAGACGCTGGACGTGAACCTGGTGTCGGGCGCGATCCTCGCGCAGAAGGTCAGCCCGCACATGGAGCGGGGCGGGGTTATCATCAATATGGGCAGCACGGGCGGCAAGTTCGGCGTGGCCGGCCGGGCTTTGTACCCGGCCTCCAAGGCGGCCATCCTGCAGTTGACCAAGAGCCTGGCGGTGGAGCTCGCGCCGGCGGGCATCCGCGTGCTGGCGGTCTCGCCCGCCTGGACCTGGTCGCCTGCCGTGGAGCGCATGAGCGGCGGCTCGCGCGAGCAGGCCGACCAGGTGGGCGCGCAGGTGCACCCGCTGGGCCGCGTGGGCTCGGGCTCGGAAGTGGCCCAGGCGGTGCTGTTCGCCGTGTCCGGCGCGGCTTCCTGGATGACGGGCGTGGACCTGCCGGTGGACGGCGGCTTTTCCGTGCTGGGGCCGGAGCAGGGGCGCTCGCCCCGCCACTGGTTCCAGGTCTGGGCGCAGAAACAGGCTTCCTGATCCGCCGCGAAATGCGGTACAAGATGCGTTGGCCGCCCAGGGGGCGGCAAGAACAAGGATGGTGGGATGACAAGCGAGACAATAAAAAACAACGAGCGGCATGCTGTCGTGGTGGTGGGCAGCGGCATCAATTCCCTGGTCTGCGCGGCCTTGCTGGCCCAGCGCGGCAAGCGGGTGCTGGTGCTGGAGCGCAACGACAGGGCGGGGGGCTGCATACGCACCGAGGAGCTGTTTCCCGGTTTCACGCATGAAGTGTTCTCGTCCTGGTATCCGCTGTTCACCTCGGGCGCGGCCTATGCGCGCTTGAAGGACGACCTGGCGGCCCAGGGCGTGGAGTTCCTGGACAATGGCTATACCACGGGGGTGGTGGGCAGCGACGGGCGGGGCCTGGCCCTGCGCAATGACGTGGGCGACGCCGTGCAGCGCATCAACGCCTTTGCCGCGGGCGACGGCGCCGCCTTCGGACAGATGGCCAGCCAGTTGTTCGAGCGCGACGCCGCACTGACCTTCGGCCTGCTGGGATCCGAGCCCTACAGCCGCGGCCTGCTGGGCCTGCTGTTCTCCCAGTGGCGCAAGCGCCGCCTGGACGGCCTGATGCAATATGGCCGCGAATCCCTGGAGTCCTTCCGTCGCTGGGCCGAACGCGAAGTCAAGGATGATCGCGTGCGCGGCATGATGGCGCCCTGGGTGCTGCACTCCGGGCTGGGGCCGGACGACGCCTGCTCGGCGCTGATCGGCAAGCTGACCTTCGCGGCGGTGGTGGCCGGCGGCATGCCGGTGGTCAAGGGCGGCGGCCGGAACCTGGTGCGCGCCCTGTGCGCCCTGGTCGAGAAGGCCGGCGGACGCGTCCAGCTCAATACGGAGGTCGAGGAAATCGTGCTGGACGGACAGAAGGCGCGCGGCGTGCGCGCCGGCGGCCGGCTGTATGAAGCCACCGAGGCCGTGGTGTGCAATGTCACGCCGCCCCAGCTTTACGGTCGCCTGCTGCCGGGCGCGCCCGAGCCGGTGCGCGAGCAGGCGCAGGCCTATCGTTTCGGACGCGGCGACATGCAGATCCACATCGCCCTGGACGGCATGCCCAACTGGAGCGATCCGGAATTGCTGAAAGTGCCTTTGCTGCATTTGTCCGACAGCCTGGAGGATGTCAGCATGAGCGTGGCCCAGGCCAACAATGGCCTGATCCCGGCCAAGCCCACGGTGGCCATCGGCCAGCCATGCGCCGTGGATCCTGGGCGCGCGCCGCAGGGCAAGTGGATTCTGTGGATGCAGATGCAGGACATGCCCTCGCGCCTGCGCGGCGATGCGGCCGGCAAGATCGCCGTGCCGGAAGACGGGCAATGGAACGAGGCGGTGCGCGAGGCCGTGTGCGAGCGCATCGTCGACCAGCTGGAGGCTATCCTGCCGGGCTTGCGCCGGCAGATCATCGGCATCAAGGCCCTGTCGCCGGCCGACCTGGAAAGAGCCAACTGCAACCTGGTGGGGGGAGACCCTTATTCAGGCGTGTGCTCGCCCGACCAGTTCTTCTGGATGCGTCCCTTCGCCAGCAGCCAGGGCGCGCGCTCGCACCGCACCCCCTACAAGAACGTCTACCACATCGGCGCCTCCACCCACCCCGGCCCCGGCCTGGCGGGAGCCTCGGGCTTCATGGTGGCCGAGCAGATACGGTAGCGGCCGGCGCGCCTGACCCGTTCTTTGCAGCAATCAGATCAGCGTCCCGGGCCGGCATATTGCCGGCCCGGACGCTTTGGGGCGGGCTTTCCTGCAAAAAAGATGTGTTCCCGGTTTCACCGGGTAGCACTATGGCCGCGATTCTTGAGTATTCTGTGCATGTTTTCACGCTGCCGTGCGTGCCGGGTCCGACAGTAGGGCCGGCGCGCGGCCTTGCCGGATACCTGGAGCCATCCTGATGCAGTCCATGCGCCGCCTGGGCCTGTGCGCCCTGTTCAGCCTTTGTTTTCTTGTCCTGTTCCTGGGGGAAGCGGGCGCGCCCGCGCATGCCGCCGAGCCCGCCGCCGTCCAGGCCGAGGAGGCCGGCAAGGCGCTTGACGGTTTGCGCCAGACCTTGCAGAAAGTGCAGGGTCGGCTGCAGAAGCCGGATGATCTGACTGATTCCGATCTGGTCGAGTTGCGCAACAGCCTGACCGAGGCCCAGGAGCAGGCGCAGGAGATAGGCGTCCGGCTGGAGCCGGAGCTGAGCAGCGTGGAGGCGCGCCTGACCCAGCTGGGGCCGGTGGATGAGCAGGCCGGGGAGTCCGAGGACATCGCCCACCAGCGGGCCCAGCTGCAGCAGGCCCAGTCCAACCTGGACGGCCAGATCAAGCTGGCCAGGCTGATCGGGGTGGAGACCCGCCAAGGCATAGACCAGATATCCAAGCAGCGCCGGCAGATTTTCCAGGCCGAGCTGGGACGCCGCTCGCAGTCCATCCTGACGCCGCGTTTCTGGAGCAACGTCAAGCGCGACTTGCCCGGCGATCTGGGCCGGGTCGAGCGCATGGTGGGCGATCTGGAGAGACGCATGGTGGATGCGCCCGCGCGCGTATTCTGGCTGGCCGGCGCCCTGGCTCTGCTGGTGCTGGGAGTGGCGATTCTGCTGGCGCGCGGCCTGGCCGACTTCACCATCAATCACACCAAGCCCTCGCGCCTGCGGCGCTCGTTCTACGCCGCCGCCCTGATCGTGCTCTACACGCTGGCGCCCGGCCTGCTCGGCTCCGTTGCTTCCATGCTCCTGCACTGGCAGGGCGAGCTGCCCGCCGAACTGGACAGCTTCGTCTCCAAGTGCGTGTTCGCCTTGTACCTGGGCGGTTTCGTGACCGGCATGGGCCGGGTGCTGCTGGCGCCGCAGCGGCCAAGCTGGCGCCTGCCGCCCATTCCGGGCGACGTGGCCACCAAGCTGGCCTGGCTGCCCATCGCCCTGGGCGTCATGGTGACGCTCACCTGGATGTCCCAGCAGTTGCTGGGCCTGATCAATGCCACGCTCAGCGCCACCTTGCTGGTGAACAGCTTCAACACCCTGACGCTGAGCATGCTGATCGCCTTCGCCGCCTGGAACCTGACCCAGGGCCTGCGCGTCCGCCAGCCGGCGCAGGAGACCGAGGAGGGCGCCAGGCCGGAACCGGCGCCCAGGGCCAACGGCTGGTTCCGCTCCGTGCCCATGGTGCTGGGGGTAGTCATCGCCGTGGGTTTGCTGGCCTTTCTGCTGGGCTATATCGCGCTGAGCAGCCTGATCGTGCAGGAGACGCTGTGGCTGAGCATGGTGATCTGCACCTGCTACGTGCTGGTGGCCCTGGTCGGCGACATCGGCAACAGCCTGCTGCTGCAGTTCAAGGAAAAGCGCGCCGCCAACGAGCTCTCCAATTCGCAATTGCGCGCCCGCAGCCAGCTTGTGATCCTGCTGTCCGGAGCGGCGCGCCTGAGCCTGATCGTGGCGGCCGTCACGCTGGTCCTGCTGCCTTTCGGCGAGGATCCCGCCCAGTGGCTGCAGCGCCGCCTGGGATTCCTGATGACGGGATTTTCCATCGGCCAGGTGCAGATCAAGCCCGGTTCCGTGCTGGCGGCGCTGCTGGTGCTGCTGGTGGGCATCTTCGCCGTCAAGGTCCTGCAGCGCTGGATGACGAACCAGTTGCTGCCCGCCACGCGCATCGACGCCGGCATGCGTGTGTCCACGGCCAATCTCTTCAGCTATGTGGGCTATTTCGTCGTGCTGGCCATGACGATCTCATCCTTGGGCATAGGCCTGGAGCGCATGGCCTGGATCATCTCGGCCCTGTCGGTGGGCATCGGTTTCGGCTTGCAGGCGGTGGTGCAGAACTTCGTGTCCGGCCTGATCCTGCTGGCCGAGCGGCCCATCAAGGTGGGCGACTGGGTCAGCCTGAACGGCGTGGAAGGCAATGTGCGCAAGATCAATGCGCGCGCCACCGAGATCGAGATGTTCGACCGCTCCACCCTGATCGTGCCCAATTCGGAATTCATCACCAAGCCCGTGCGCAACGTCACCCTGACCAATCCGCTGGGCGTGGTCAACGTCAAGATCAACATGCCCATCGACACGGATGCCAAACGGGTGCGCGATATCATGATGGAGGCCATGCAGGACCACCCCGACGTCCTGGAGGATCCGGCCCCGGGCGTGACCCTGGACGGATTCGACGCCAATGGCCTGGCGTTCACGGCCAGCAGTTTCGTGTCTTCGCCGCGCCTTTCGGCCAAGACGCGCAGCTCGCTGATGTTCGAGATCCTGGACCGCTTGCGCCGGAACGGGCTGGTGCTGCACCATACGCAGACCATGACGGTGCTGCCCGCCACGCCCGCGGCAAGCCCGGCGGGCACGGATGGAACCCTTCCCCTTGCAGCCGACACACAATAAGTTGGTGTCTGGAATCAGGGCTGCTTACCTTACAACACGGTAAAGGTCGATATGAAGGCGTTGCGGGAAGTGTGGCTGATCGTTTTTCTATGTCTGAGTCTGTGGATGCCGGTCGCGACGCAAAGCCAGGTCGTGCCGGTGGGACCGGCCGATCGGGAACTGTTGATGCAACTGCAGCAGGCCCAGGACCGCGTGCGCCTGCTGCAATTCCGCCTGGAGGACGGCAAGGAGAAGTTGCGCCCCGAAGCCATGCGTCTGCAGGACAGCCGCCTGGCCGAGGTGCTGGACCTGTCCGCCCACGCCGTGCAGCAGCTGGAGCGGCGCAGCCAGTTCCTGCAGGCGCGCCTGCAGGAACTGGGCGAAGAAGCCGAAGATGATGCCGAGCCGGACGCGGTGCGTATCGAACGCGCCCAGTTGCAGCGAGCGGTGGCGACTTTGCAGGCCGAGCTTAAAGTGGCGCGCCTGGTTCAGGTCGAGGCCGAGCAGACTCGCCAGCTCTTGCGTGACGCGGGCCAGCGCCATGAAGATGAGCAGCTCTGGAAGCGCTCGCCGTCTCTGCTGTTCTTGGAAGGCGTGCCGCAACTGCGTCAGGCCTGGCCGTCCGATAGCCAGAAGCTGTCGGATTATGTTCAGCAATGGCGCCAGACCTTGGCCCGGTCGAGCTGGAAGCAGGGCGAAGGCTCGCTGTGGCTGGTCCTGGCCGCCTTGCTCGTGGGCGCTGTACTGCTGCGCATCTTGCCGACCCTGATCACGCGCCACGCGCCCGGCGGGCGCTTGCGGCGCTCGGGCCTGGCCATGGCCAATTTCATGGTCTGGATGGGCATGGCCTGGATCGTGGGCAAGGAAATCATGTTGTTGCTGCTGGACAGGCCCGGGCTATCGGAACCGCAGCTCAAGCTGGTCGCCTACACCCAGCTGGCGGCCTTCATGGGGGCCCTGGTGCTGGCCGCCATGAAGGCGGTCATCTTCCAGCCGCGCAGTTCCTGGCGCCTGCTGCCTTTGTCTGACCGCGGGCAACGTCGGTTGCGCTGTTTCCCCTGGTTGTTCATGCTGACGACCTACGTCGAGTTCCTGGCCGATATGTTCAGGACCACCCTGCCCATGTCCGAGATATTCCTGCTCTCGGTGGATGGCGTGGACACTGTCCTGTACCTGGTCCTGTTCGTCTACGGCCTGTGGGGGCTGCGGGCTGAACGGTTTTTGTCCGCTCAGCCGCCGACCGGTGGAAAAGGGCAGGGGCTGAGCGAACGCGGCTATTATTGGTCGCGGCTGGCGTACTACGGCGCGGCGGGAATCTACACGTTGGCGCTGCTATTGTTCCTGGGCGGCTGGCAAGGCCTTGCGGACGATCTGATCTCTCATTTCCTGACCATGATGCTGGTCTTCGGCTCCATCGGCTATCTGCTCATGGTGCTGCTGCAGGACATCTGCGACAGTTTGCTGGCCCGCCTGCGTGAGCGCAATCGCGAAGCGGATGAGAGTCAGGCGCGCGTGCAGAGCCAGGTGATCGTGGTGGTATTCGGTCTGGCGCGTGTGTCGGTACTTGCTTTGACGATCTGGATCATCAGTTCCGATTGGTTGAGCGCGCCCAAGCAGATGCTGGAGTCGGGACTGGATGTCTCGCGCGAGGTCTTGCGCCTGAGCGCGGTGCAGTGGCGCCTGGATCTGTGGCTGATCGCACTGGGCGTGATGCTGCTGGGCGTATTCGTGATCCAGGTGCTGCGCAATTGGCTGCGCCATCGCTTCATGCCCAACACCAGCCTGGAGCCGGGCTTGCAGAACGCCATCGCAAGCACGGTCAGCTATGTCGGCTATTTCGTCCTGCTGGTGGTCTGCCTGTCCATGCTGGGCGTGCCCATTGAATCCGTCACCTGGATATTCACCGCTTTGACGGTCGGTGTGGGCTTCGGGCTGCGCGGCATTGTCCAGAATTTCGCCTCCGGCCTGGTCCTGATGCTGGAACGATCCGTCAAGGTGGGCGACTGGGTGGAAGTGGACGGCAGCGAGGGCACGGTGCGCGAGATCCGCATGCGCGCCACCTATGTGGAAAAGTTTGATCGCAGCATGCTGACGGTGCCCAACGCCGACATGGTGGGCCGCCAGGTGCGCAACCTGACCTACACGCCCGCCTCCTTGGGCGCGGTGGAGGCGCGCCTGCTGCTGCCGCTGGACGTGGACGCCGATCTGGTCATGGAGCTGTTGCAGCAGGCCGTGCGCGCCCAGCCCGAGATACTGGAGGATCCGCCCGCGCAGTTGTTCTGCGACGGCATCCAGGGTGATGGGCTGGCTTTCGGCATGCGCTGCTTTCTGGCCAGCATGCATCCGCTGCGCCGCGTGCGCAGCAACCTGATGCTGGACCTGCTGCGCCGGCTGCGGGCGCATGGCATCAGCCTGCATCCGGCGCAGCGCTGGCTGGTCCAGGAAGGGGGGCGGGACGCAGAAGAGTCCGCACGCTCATGATCATGACCGCACTGATTGAATGCTGAAATATTCGTCCGTATAATTTGTTTAGCTATACTAAACAAAATGGGGCGCACCACGCGCAATAGGACGGACGAGACATGCAGGACAAGCAGACAAACACCGCGCCCCCGGGCGTGTCGCCCTGGCGCGCGGCCAGCGCCGCCGGCCTGGGCACCATGATCGAGTACTACGATTTCCAGTTGTACGGCGTGCTGGCCGTGACCCTGAGCATGCTGTTCTTCGTGGGCGAGAACGAGAACGCCGCCTTGCTCTCCACGCTGGCCGTCTTCGGCGGGGCCTTTCTGGCACGGCCGCTGGGCGGCATCTTCTTCGGCTGGTTCGGCGACCGTCACGGCCGCACGGCCGCTCTGATGGTGACCATCGTGGGCATAGGCGTGGCCAGCGCCCTGATGGGCCTGCTGCCCACCTACGCCACCCTGGGGCTGGCGGCACCGGCGCTGCTGCTGTTGTGCCGCCTGCTGCAGGGTTTTTTCGCCGGCGGCGAGATTACCGGCGCGGCCACCTACGTCGCAGAGTGTTCGCCGCCGAACCGGCGCGGCTTCTTCGGCGCCTTCAATCCGGCCGCCGCCACGCTGGGACTGTCGCTGGCCACCGGCGTGGCCGGGCTGGTCAGCACGGTCTTCGGCAAGCAGGCCATGCAGGAGTGGGCCTGGCGCATTCCGTTCCTGCTGTCCGTGCCGCTGATCCTGCTGTGCGTGTGGGCGCGTTCGCGCATCGAGGATTCGCCGCGCTTCCAGGAGCTGCTCAAGGAGCGCCGCCCCGAGCATTCTCCCATGTCGGTGATCCTGCGCGAGCACGCCCGTCCCCTGGCGCAGGTGATCGCCATCGGTTTCGCCCAGAATGCCGCCGGCTATGTGGGCGTGGTCTACCTGAGCACGCATTTGACCCGCACCCTGAAGTACGACGCCTCGGCCGTGTTCTGGCTGGTTTCGCTGGTGACGCTGGTGTCCGCCTTCCTGATGCCGCTGGCCGGCGGGCTGTCCGACCGCTTCGGACGCAAACCGCTGCTGACCGTGGGGCTGCTGGGCTATCTGGTGCTGGTGCCGCTGACCATGTGGGTGGCTTCCTGGGGCAATTTCGCCGTGGCGGCAGCAGCGGTGGCCGTGTCCATTGTCCCTTTCATCATCGTACAGTCCGTGGGCTATCCGCTGTACGCCGAGCTGTTCCCCACACGCGTACGCTACAGCGGCGTATCGCTGGGCTTCAATATCGCCACCATCCTGGGCGGCGCCACCGCTCCCTTCGTCGCCTCCTGGCTGACCAATCTGACCGGCTCCAGCATGGCGCCCGCCTTCTATGTGATGGCGGCCGCGCTGGTGGGCGTGGCGGCGCTGGCCGGCGTACAGGAAACGTCCGGCCGCAGGCTGGCGGATTGATTCACAAGGAAACCACAAGCAATGTCAGGCTATTTTCTCTATCACTCCATCGGCATGTTCGAAGGCAAGCAGGCCCGCATGCAGGCCGAGCTGGCTGAATTCTCGCAAGTCTGGTCCGCGCTGGACGACAGCCAGTGGGGCTATGCGCTGGGCCGCAAGCAAGCCTTCATCGAGGGCTGGGCGCAGTTGATCGGCGGGCGCGCCCAGGACATCGCCCTGAGCGAGAACGTCACCGGCGGGCTGTACAGCATCCTGGGCGCCTTGCCATCCCATGTCCTGCGCGGCCGCATCTTGCTGGTGGCGGGCGACTGCTTTCCCAGCCTGCACTTTCTGCTGCAGAAGCTCGCGCAGCGCCTGGGCTTCACGCTGCGCACCGTGCCGCTCAGCCAGGGTCTGTCCTATGTGACCGACGATGACTTCATCCGCGCCTGGGACGACAGCGTCGGGCTGGCGCTGGTGACCTGGGTCAGCTCCACGTCGTCGCACCGGGTGGACGTGGACCGGATGGCCCAGTGCGCACGTGAACACGGCAGCCTGATGGCGCTGGATCTGACGCAGGCGGCCGGCCTGGTGCCGTTCCAGCTGCACGAAGGGGTGGCCTTCACCTTGTCGGCCTCGCTCAAGTGGGTGTGCGGGGTGTCCGGAGCCAGCCTGCTGCATGTGCGCCCTGACCTGATCGAGCAGTGCGAACCGGAGTTCCGGGGCTGGTTCAGCCAGGACAATCCCTTCAACTGGAATCTGGACCAGTTCAGTTACGCGCCCGATGCGCGCCGCTTCGACCACGGGACTCCGTCGGTGCTGGGCAGCATTGCATCCTTGCCGGGCATGCGTTTCGTGCTGGAGACCGGCGTGCAGAACCTCTGGGAACAGAACCAGGCGCTCACGGCCCTGATCCTGGAGCGCGCGGCGCGTCAAGGCTGGCCGGTGCTCACGCCCTTGCCCGTGCAGGAGCGCGGCGGCAGCGTGATGCTGCGGGCGAGCAGCGCGGCGCGCGCCAAGGCGCTGGTGGATGCGCTGTGCGAGCAGGAGCTGTATTGCGATCATCGCGATGCGGTGCTGCGCCTGTCGCCGGGCAATGTCTGCGAGGAGGCCGATGTGCTGCGTCTGTGCGATACGCTGCAGGCGGGCTGGTGATGCAGGGAGCGGACATGGAAATGAGCTGGGCGCATCAGGCCAGCCGTCGCATCGAGCGGCCGGCGGCCGAGGTTCTTGATTTCATGGCTGACCTGAGCCTTCTGGGGCAATGGTCGCTGGGGTGTTTCGACACCCGGCCGGCGGGCGAGGGCGTGGTGGCGGGCACGTCCCTGTTCGATGGCGGGCAGACCCACGTCAGCGTGGAGGTCCTGCGCGAGCAGGGGCTGCTGCGCTATTGGGTGGGCGGCGCCGCCGAGCGCAGCCCGCGCATCAGCGCCTGGGTGCAGCCCATCGATGAGTGCGCCTGCGTGCTGGTGATGATGGCCGCGCGCACGGCGGGCATGGACGAGGCCCGCTGGCAGCGCCTGCAGCGCTGCCACGAAACGGAGCTGGACCTGATCCAGGCCCAGCTGCACAGCGGCTGGCGGCGCCGGGCTCAGTAACTGGGCGGGGTGATGGCGACGATGAAGCGCACGTCCTGGTCATAAGGATTGCGATAGGCGTGCGGCAGGCTGGAGTCGAAATAGCAGCTGTCGCCCGTTTCCAGGCAGTGGATGTGCCCATCCACATCCACCATCAGCCGGCCTTGCGTGACGACCACGCATTCTTCGGCCGGGTGACTCCAGCGCTCTCCCACGGAGGCGCCGCCGGGCGGCAGAAAACCCTCCAGCATCTCGATCTTGCCGAAACCGGGAGAGATGCGTCGGTACTGCACGCCCGAGGCCGAATGCAGCGTCATGCGCTCGTGCTCGCGCACCACGGCCACCCGTTCCAGATTGTCTTCCAGCAGCGAAAAAAGAGGCGTGTCCAGGGCGCGCGCGATCTGGCGCAGCGTATCCAGGCTGGGCTGGGTCAGGCCGCGCTCGACCTGGCTGATCAGGCCCGGGGACACCTGGGCGAGTTCGGCCAGCTTGCGCAGGGAGAGTTTCTTGTGCTGTCGCAGTTCACGGATACGCAGGGCGGCCATGACGGGGAAGGGGTGGTGGCAAAGCCTGCATTGTAAGCCATGGCCGCCCGAGCGCATGGTCATCAGGCTGTCATGTGCGCTGCCTAGACTGCAGGGGCTGATTGAATCCCAAAGAGGAGCTTACTGCATGTCATTGCTTTCCCGCCTGCGGCGGCGCGCGCCTGCGCACGCCCATCCTGCGGACTCCGCCTGCCCGCCTGACGTTCCGCCGGCCTGTCCGCTTTCCCTGGACCGCATCGTTTATCGCTACGGCGCTCAGCCCGTGCTCGACGGCATCAGCCTGGAGGTGCCCGCCGGTCAGGTGCTGGCGCTGCTGGGACCGTCGGGCTGCGGCAAGAGCACGCTGCTCAAGGTGCTGGCCGGGCTGATCCAGCCGCATTCGGGCAGCGTGCGGCTGGGCGCGCGCCAGTTCAACGGTCCGCACGTGTTCGTGCCGCCCGAGCGTCGCGACCTGGGCATGGTGTTTCAGGACTACGCCTTGTGGCCGCACCTGTCGGTGGCCGACAACGTGGGCTTTCCGCTGCGCATGCGCGGGCTGGAGCCCGCACTGCGCCGCGAGCGCGTGGAGTGGGCGCTGGAGCGCGTGGGCCTGGCCGGTTTCGGGCCGCGCCGCCCCTTCCAGCTGTCCGGCGGACAGCAGCAGCGCGTGTCCCTGGCCCGCGCCCTGGTGGCCCGGCCGCGCCTGTTGCTGTTTGACGAGCCCCTGTCCAACCTGGACCGCGAGCTGCGCGAGATCCTGTGCGGGGAAATCGCCGCCTTGCTGCGCCAGATGAACACCACGGCGGTGTATGTCACCCACGATGCCCAGGAGGCCGGCCGACTGGCGCATCGCATCGCGCGCCTGCAAGCCGGTCGTCTGCTGGACATCGCCCCCAATCCCGACTTCAAGGTTCATTGATATGCTGCGTACTGCTTTGTTTACTTTTCTGACGAGTTCCATGATGTTTTCCGCCTCCCCGTCCGCCCAGACCCTGACGGTGTATTCCGCCGGCCCCGGCACGCTCATCAAGCAGCTGGCCGCCGATTTCGAACGCAGCGAGGGCGTGAAAGTGGACGTGTTCCAGGCCACCACCGGCAAGGTCATGGCGCGCGTCGAGGCCGAGTCGGCCAATCCGCGCGCCGATGTGGTGATTTCCGCGTCGTGGGACAGCGCCGCCGAACTGGATGCGCGCGGATTGCTCGCGCCCCTGGAAGCCGGCGACGCGGACGGCCAGGTGCCCGCCTTCCTGAAGCAGCCCAATTACGTGGCCCAGGGCGTCTCCGCGCTGGGCATGGTGTGGAACCCGGCCTCGGGCGCGCCGGCCCCGCAGGATTGGGCCGATCTGCTCAGGCCCGAGTACCGCGATCGCGTCACCATGCCGGACCCGGCGCTTTCGGGGGCCACGCTGGACTTGCTGCTGGGCCTGCAGGCCGCCAGGGGCGAGGAGTTCTGGGTCTTTCTGGCCGGCCTGAAGGAGCAGGGCATGACGATTTCCGGCCCCAATGCCCAGGCTCTGGCTCCCGTGCTGCAGGGTGCGCGCGCGGTGGTGTTCGGCGCCGTGGATTATGTCAGTTACGCGGCGGCGGCCAAAGGCGAAGCCGTCCAGGTCATCTTTCCGCAGTCGGGCACGGTGATCGCGCCGCGGCCCATCATGGTGATGAAATCCAGCCGGCAGCCCGAGCTGGCCCAGCGTTTCGTCCGCTTCCTTCTCTCGGTCCCGGCGCAGCAGGCCGTGGGCCAGGCCTGGCTCATGCCCGCGCGCACCGGCGTGGCGGCGCAGCGGCCCCTGCTGGCCGACATCCGCATCCTGGACGTGCAGGCCGGCGCCAGCGAGCGCCAGGAGCTGCTGCAGCGCTTCAACCAACTGTTCAACCGCTACTGACCGAATAGGGCGCGGCCCGCACGGCCGTGCCGTCTCGCCATGATGATGATTCGACAACGATGGGGTTCGTCCGCCACCGCGGGCGCGCTGTTGCTGCTGGTCGGGCTGCCTGTGGCCATGATCGTGCTGCAGGCGGTGTTCCCGCAGTGGCACCAGGGCTCGTTCACACAAGCTTTCCAAGGGCTGGCGCGCCAATTGGCCCAGCCGCAGGTCTGGGGACTGGCCGGCGACACCCTGGCGCTGGGCTTGACGGTCGCGGCGATCAGCGCCGCCATCGGCATCCCGCTGGGCGCGGCGCGAGCGCTGTTCGCGTTGCCCGGAGCCAGATTGTGGGACCTGCTTTTCCTGATCCCGTTTCTTCTGCCACCCTATATCTGCGCGCTGTCCTGGACGCTGGCGCTGCAGAGCCGGGGCTATGTGCACCAGGTCCTGGGCTGGGACGGCTCGGCCTGGCTGTTCACGCCCTGGGGCGTGGCGCTGGTGATGAGCCTGAATACCTTCCCGGTCGTGTATTTCGCCGTATCGCGCAGCATGGCCGGCGGCGGCCGCTACCTGGGACGGGTCGCCAGGGTGTGCGGCGCCTCGCCCGCTCAGGCGTTCGCCCGCGTCATCCTGCCGCTGGCCTTGCCCGCCATTCTGGCCAGCCTGCTGCTGGCTTTCACCTTGTCCATCGAGGAATATGGCGTGCCGGCGGCGCTGGGAACCCAGGCCGGGCTCAGCGTGTTGACCGTGGCCATCGAGCGCCGCCTGTCGGATTGGCCCGTGGATCTGTCGGGAGCCGCCATGTTGTCCCTGATCCTGATGCTGCTGGCCCTGACGGTCTACGCGGTGCAGCGCGCCATGCTGGCGGGGCGTCAATTTGAAACCCAGCTCGGCCGCCCCGTGGCCAGCGCGCCGGCGAGCCTGGGCTTGTGGCGCTGGCCCGTGCTGCTCGTCTTCGCGTTGACGGCCTTGTCGGCGGTGGGCGTGCCCCTGGCGGCCTTGCTTCTGGGCGCCCTGAGCCGCACGGTGTCGGGCGGCGTGGCCTGGGGCAATCTGGGTCTGGATCATTTCCGGACCTTGTTGCAGGGGGGCGACGGCGCGCTCCAGTCCCTGGGTTCCAGCATGGGTCTGGCATTGGCCACGGCCTGCCTGACCGCCTTGCTGGGCGTGGCGGCGGCCTGCCATGCACAGGACGCGCGCACCCGCCTGGCGGGTTTTCTGGACGGGCTGTCGCTGATGCCTGCGGCCATTCCCGGCATCGTGGTGGGGGTGGGACTGATCCTGGCCTGGAACCAGGCCTTCTGGCCCCTGACGCCCTATGGCACCCTCTTCATCCTGGTCTTGTCCTATTCCTGCCTGCTGCTGCCCTATCCGGTGCGCTATGCGGGCGCGGCGCTGCGCCAGATGTCTCCTTCGCTGGCGGCGGCCGCCCGGGTCCATGGCGCCAGCGGCGTGCAGGCCTTCTGGCGCATCACGCTGCCGCAGATCTGGCCCAGCGTGCTGGCGGCGATGCTGATGGTGTTCGCCGTCTCCTCCCGAGAGCTGGTGACTTCGCTGCTGCTGGCGCCGGCCGGCGTCAGCACGGTGTCCATCTATATCTGGCGTCAGTTCGAGCAGGGCTCCATCGGCCAGGGCATGGCCATGGCCTGCGTGGCGATGGCGGCCAGCCTGGGCCTGATGCTCGCGGCCCTGCGGCTGCAGCGCCGCGCCGGCTAGACCGTGGACTCTTCCGTTTCGTCAGCCCATTTCTGCTTGATGTCCAGCATTTCGGGCAGGCACTTGTCCAGCAGCGCGACCAGGGCGGGATCGAAATGCCTGCCGGCCTGTTCCCGGATGTGGGCGACGGCGTCCTCCATGCTCCAGGCGCGCTTGTAGGGCCGCTCGCTGGTGAGGGCGTCGAACACGTCGGCGATGGCGATGATGCGCGCCGGCAGCGGGATGTCCTCGCCTTTCAGGCCATATGGGTAGCCGCTGCCGTCCCACTTCTCGTGATGGTACAGGGCGATGGAGCGCGCCAACTTGAGCAGGCCGTGCGAATGATGACCGATGATGCGTGCGCCGATCAGGGTGTGCGTGCGCATGATGTCCCACTCGGCGGCGTCCAGCTTGCCGGGTTTCTGCAGGATGGCGTCGGGAATGCCGATCTTGCCGATGTCGTGCATGGGCGCGGCGTGCAGCAGCTCATCGGCGGCTTCGTCCGAATAGCCCGCCCAGCGCGCCAGGATGCGGGCGTAGTGGCTCATGCGGATTACATGCCGGCCCGTTTCATTGTCCTTGTACTCGGCCGCCACCCCCAGGCAGCGCACGATCTGCAGGCGGCTCTCGCGCAGCTCCCGCATCTGCACCAGGGACAGGTGGTTGCGGATGCGCGCACGCAATATGGACGGATTGAAGGGCTTGGCGACGTAGTCCACCGCGCCCAGGTCAAAACCCAGTTGCTCGTCCTGCGCCTGCGCCAGGGCCGTGACGAAAATGACGGGGATGCCCTGGGTCAGCGGATTGGCCTTGAGTTCGCGGCAGACATCGTAGCCCGAGAGCTTGGGCATCATGATGTCCAGCAGGATCAGCTCGGGCAGGTCGCGCTGGGCCAGCTCCAGCGCCTTGGCGCCGTCCTTGGCAAAGAGCAGCCGGTAGTCGTTCTGCAGGGTGTGGCGCAGGATCTGCAGGTTGGCGGGTTCATCGTCGACCAGCAGCAGGGTGGGGCGAGACACGGTGAAATTATTCATGTCGCGTTTTATCGGCGGCCAGGGACGCGTTCAGCTCGGCGATCAGGCCCGCGAGTATGGAATTGGCCTGTTCAAAGTCGAAGGCGTCGATGGCTTTGTTCAGGCTGGACAAGGTGGTGATCTGGCCCTGGCCTTCCAGATGGCGGCAGACGGCCTGAAAGGCCTCTTCGTCCAGTTCGCTGCGGCTGACGCTGTCCTGCAGCCGGCGCATGTGCGCCAGCGCCTGGGCCGGTTGCAGGGCGGCGGCGCCGGGCTGTTCGGACGCGGTGGCGGGGCGGCTGTCCTGGTTCAGTTCCATGGCCACGCTGTTGAGCAGGTCCTGCAGGCGGTAGATGCGGTCGCGCGTATGGCGGGTCTCGCCGCGGCGGATCTTGTCCTCCAGTTCGCCGGCCAGCTTGGCGACCGGCGTCAGCCCCAGGTTGGCGGCCGTGCCGCGGATGCCGTGCAGACTGCTGAGCATGATTTCCCAGTTGGGCTGCTCATGGCTGGCCTCGCTCAAGGGATAGCGGGTGGCCAGATCGGACAGGAAGCTCAGGATGGCGCGCCGCAGGCGCTCGTGCGATCCCCACAGGCGCACGCCCGCGTCCCAGTCTATCAGCTGCGGATCGGCCGGCCGCGGGACCTGCTTGTCGGGCTGGGAAGGATCCAGCCCCAGGACCAGGGCGATTTCCTGGAACAGGCGCGACAGATCCAGGGGCTTGGTGGCGAAGCCGTTCATGCCGGCCTCGCGGGCGGCGCGGCGGTCCGACTCCATGACGCTGGCGGTCAGGGCGATCAGCGGCAGGGGCTTGCGGCCTTCGCGGCGTTCTTGCTCGCGCCAGCGGCGCGCGGTCTCCAGCCCGTCCATGTCGGGCATGTGCACATCCATCAGGGCCAGGTCGAAATGCTCGTCCTGCAAGCGCTCCAGGGCCTCATGGCCGTTGCCGGCCACCACCACGGCATGGCTGTGCTGCTCCAGGGCCAGGGTCAGCAGTTCCTGGTTCAGGGCGACGTCATCGGCCACCAGGACGCGCAAGGGCGGCAGGTGGGGCATCTTCCCGTCGTCGGGCATTTCGGCTGGCGCTGCGCCGGACTCCAGCGGCACGGTCACCTGGAATACGCTGCCCTGGCCCGGCGTGCTGCGCACGTCCAGCTCGCCCCCCATCAGCTCGACCAGCTGGCGGGAGATGGTCACGCCCAGGCCGGTTCCGCCAAAGCGGCGGCTGATGGACACGTCGGCCTGTGCGAAGGGGGCGAAGACATGGCGCAGCTGCTCGGGCGTCATGCCGATGCCGGTGTCGCTGACGCGCATCACCACGCTGTTGCGCCCGCTTTCCACATCGACCCGCACCGAGCCGCTCTCGGTGAACTTGACGGCATTGCCGATCAGGTTGTTCAGCACTTGCTGGATGCGCAGCGGATCGCCCCGGTAGTGGTCCTGCAGTTCGGGCGCGTAATTCAGGCGCAGCTCCAGGTGCTTGGCCTCGGCCGCCAGCCGCAGCGAGGCCACGACCTGGCTGCACAGATCCTTCAGCGAGAAGTCGATCTTCTCCAGCTCGACCGAGCCCCGTTCCAGCTTGGTGGTGTCCAGAATGTCGTTGAGCAGGCTCAGCAGCGAGCGGGCGGAGTTGCGCACGATGGACAGGTGCTTGTTCTGCTGGGGGTTGAGCTGGCCGCGCAGCAGCAGTTCGGTAAAGCCGATGATGGCGTTCAGCGGCGTGCGGATCTCATGGCTCATGTTGGCCAGGAAGGCGGTCTTGGCCTGGGCCGCCTGCTCGGCGCGCTCGGCCGTCTCGCGCAGCGACATGGCCATGGCCTTGTAGTCGCTCATGTCGGAGACAAAGCCCACGAACAGCGGCTCGCCCGGCTGGAGCACCTTGCCCACGGCCAGCCGCATGGGCATCAGGCTGCCGTCCTTGCGCAGACCGGTCACGTCGCGGCCCACGCCGATGATCTTGGGATCGCCGGTGCGCAGATAGTTGGCCAGGTAGCCGTCATGGCGCGAGCGGTCCGGCTCGGGCATCAGGATATTGATGTTGCGCCCCAGCACTTCGCCCGCTTTCCAGCCGAAAAGCCGTTCGGCCGAGGTATTGAAGTCCTGGATGGTGCCCTTGCTGTCTATGGTGATGATGCCGTCCACCGCCGTGTCCACGATGGCGCGGATGCGTGATTCGCTCTCCTCCATCTTCAGGAAGAGCTGGCGATAGCGCAGCAGGCCGTTGGCGGCCGTGACCAGCACCGTCACGGTGATGGTGAAGGTGGACAGCGCCAGCGAGGCGAAGGTGCTGTTGAACATGATCATGCTGTCCGGCTGGGAGGCGTCGCCGATGAAGCGCGCGGCCGCCATGCCGGTGTAGTGCATGCCCGAGATGGCCAGGCCCATCACGACGCCGCTGATGACGATGCGCTGCAGCAGCGTCAGGCCCGTGCGGTGCAGGCGAAAGCGTATCCACAGCGCCAGGATGGCCAGCGCCACGGCCACCAGGATGGATACCAGGAAGGTGACCGGCTCGTAGCGCAAGGCGGGCGCCATGCGCATGGCGGCCATGCCGCTGTAGTGCATGGCGCCGATGCCCAGGCCCACCAGCACGCCGCCCAGGACCAGGTGTGAACGCTGCACCCTGGCCTGGGAGAGGATCTGCAGGGCCACCCAGGAGGCGGCGACGCTGGGGACCACGGACAGGATGGTCATGGCCGGGTCGTAATGGATGGAGGTGCACAGCTCGAAGGCCAGCATGCCGATGAAGTGCATGGTCCAGATGCCGCCGCCCAGTGCGATGGCGCCGGTGCCGATGGCGACCTGGCGGTACAGGCGCAGGTCTGCCATGCGGGCGATGTGCGCGGTCTGCAGCGCCATGCCGGAGGAAAAGATGGCGACCAGCAAGGACAGGACGACCAGCCCGCTGTTGTATGTGCCGATCAGGAAGGGGGCCGTCTGGTCGGCGCTGATGAAGAACTGGTCGAGAATCTGCATGGGTCCGTGGGGCCTGGCTGGGCCGTGAGTTGTTCTTGGTGTCGGGCTCCACCGCCGCCGGCGGCGGGGGGGCGCAGGTAAAGCCGCGTCGGCGGCGTATCGGACGTATGTAACTGCGAGGATATGTTACTGAAAATCTACGTGACTGTAGTGGCTTTTTTCTGACGGTGGAAGGAGCCCGTTCTTGCTACAGCAGCGTGCCGGTCAGCAGCAGGGCGGCCACCGAGAAATAGATGACCAGGCCCAGCACGTCGACCAGCGTGGCCACCAGCGGCGCGGACGCGCTGGCCGGATCGAAGCCGACGCGCTGCAGCAGGAAGGGCAGCATGGAGCCTATGCACGATCCGAAGGTGACGATGCCCACAAGAGCCAGCCAGATGGTGAAGGCGATCAGCAGGGAGTGTTCGCCGTAGTCGTACAGGCCCAGATGCTGCCAGAGTTCGATGCGCACGAAGCCCACGGCGCCCAGCAGGGTGCCCAGCACCAGGCCGGCCGGCAGTTCGCGCAGCAGCACGCGCCACCAGTCCGCCAGGCGTACGTCGCCCAGCGCCAGCCCGCGGATCAGCAGGGAGGTGGCCTGTGAGCCGGAGTTGCCGCCCGAACTCATGATGAGCGGAATGAACATGGCCAGCACCACGGCTTTCTCCAGCTGGAATTCGTAGTGCTGCATGGCGCTGGCAGTCAGCATCTCGCCCAGGAACAGGGCGGCCAGCCAGCCGCCGCGCTTGCGTATCATGGTCCAGAAGCCGGCCTGCAGGTAGGGCTTGCCGATGTGCTCGGCGCCGCCGAAGCGGTTCATGTCCTCGGCCGCCTCGTCCATCAGGGCGTCGATCACGTCGTCCACCGTGACGATGCCGATGATGACGTTTTCCTCGTCGACCACGGGCACGGCGAGGAAGTCGTGGCGGCGGATGATCTGCGCGACGGCCTCCTTGTCCGTGTAGGCCTGCACGGTGACCGGCGTCTCCCCGCGCCACAGGTCCGTCAGAGGAGCCTGCGGATCGGCGCAGACCAGCTTGCGCAGCGGGACCACGAACTGCAGCTGCTTGAAGGGATTGACCACGTAGATGGCATACACGGTCTCGCGCGTGCTTTCCACTTCGCGAATGTGCTGCAGGGTGCGTGTGACGCTCCAGTCCAGGGGCACCTGGAGGAACTCGGTGGTCATGATGCCGCCGGCCGTGTCGGCCGGGTAGTGCATCAGCCGCATCACGGAGGTGCGCGTGGGTTGGGACAGATGGCCCAGGATGCGCTCGCGCTCGGCGGGTTCCAGGTCCTGGAGCAGGTCGGCCAGACGGTCTTCGGCCAGGATTTCCAGCATGCGCCAGCGTTGCTGTCGCGCGGCGTCCATCAGCACATCGCTGGCCCAGCGCAGCTCGGGCCGCTCCAGCAGGGTGTGCAGGCGTTGGTCGTCGAAGTCGCGCACGGAGGCGACGGCCTGCCGGCGTTCCAGCAGATTGAGCGTCTGGACGAGGTCGGCCGGATGGGCCTGCAGATCAAGCAGCGAGGTCGCTGGGGAAGAGGGCATGGAGAACTCCGTTGGGCATGCTGAGGCTCGAGGCGGAGTCGGCCGCGCCAGGGCGGTCGCCGACGGGCCTCATTGTAACCAACTGCGAAGGAAGGCAGGCCGATGCGTCTTTGATGCTAGGATGAATTCTGTTTCTTACAACAGGAGCGCAGCATGAAGAACTCTCGCTTGACGATGCTGGCCGCCGCCCTGGCACTGGGCGGCGCCATGATGACTGTGGCCCAGGCCCAGTACGTGGGTCCGTCCGAGCACAAGTCCCTGACCTCCGTGGACCAGGTGCTCAAGAATGCCAAGGATGACGATCAGGTGGCGCTGCGGGGCAAGCTGGTGCGCAAGGTGTCGGATGAAAAGTACATCTTTGCTGATGAAACCGGCGAGGTCCAGGTCGAGATCGACGACAAGATCTTTCCCAAGGTGCCGGTGGATGAGAACACGCCGGTCGAGATCAGCGGCGAGATGGACAAGAGCCTGATGGGCAAGTCCGAGATCGACGTCAAGGCGATCGCCATCCTCAAGTAGGAGCTTTTTCGCGCCGCCCGGGGCCCGCAGGCCAGGCCTGCGGGCTTTTTTGCGCGCGGACGGTGCTATAGTGCCCGCTTTCGCGCCGCGCTGGCGGAGCGCGATCTTCATTCAGGCAGGGCAGGGTGCCCGCCGCAAGACCAGGAACGACAATGAGCAATGCAGTGGTATTTGACAAGGGCAACTACCGTTTCGTCCCCACGGGCGTGAACCGCTATTCGGCCGGCGTGGCCGCCCAGTCCGGCTACGAGATCTGCCGCGTGGTGTTTTCCGAGCCCGTGCCCGTGAAGGAAGGGTTCGACCTCATCCAGGCCGTGCTGGAGGCCGAGGAACGCCCCCTGACCGCCTTGTGCGCCTGCGAGCTGCGCTCGCCCGAACCGGTCAGCGACAGCGGCTTCAACAGCTTCAACGAAAGCTATGTCCAGACCCTGACCGACTGGGGCCTGATCAAGGGCAAGCACAATCCCGTGGCGCGCAGCAATGTCTCGCCCCTGGTGGATGCGCCGGCCGGGCCCAGCTTCTACGCCTTCAGCTACACGGTGGACACCGACATCGAGGAGTCCACCTTTGTGATCGCGGGCAGTTGCGAAGCTCCCGAGACGCCCGGCGACTACAAGGATGTGGTCGTGGCCTACCAGGACGTGTCGCCCGAAGGCATGCTGCAGAAAGCCCGCTGGGTGCTGGATGAGATGGAGCGTCGCATGAAGGTGCTGGGCTTCGAGTGGGCCGACGCCACGGCGACCCATGCCTACACCGTGCACGATGTGCATGCCTTCATGGCCAGCGAACTGGCACGGCGCGGCGCCATCCGCAACGGCCTGGGCTGGCACCTGGCCCGCCCGCCCGTGGTGGGTCTGGAGTACGAGATGGACTGCCGCCGCGTGCTGAACGAGCGCGTGCTGGTGATCGACTAGGCGGACGGGCCCGCCAGGATTTCCTCGCGCAATTGCGTGAGGATGGCGCAAAACACCGTGGCGGGGAGCGAGGTCGCGGGCGATTCGGGTTCGGGCGTCAGATGCACCAGGGCGTGGCCCCGGGTGCTGGCCAGCGCCGCCGCCAGGCCTTCGCTTTGCAGGATGCGCGCGCGGATGGCGCGGCCTATCAGCGCGTGGTGCGCGGCGCTGCCGTAGGCCAGCTCCTGATCCTGCCACCAGACCACGCGGCGCTCGGCCTGGGCGCCGGCTTGCTTGGCCTGCATGCCGAAGGTCTCGAAAATAGCGGCGCGGCGCGCGTCGTGGGGCGCGAACTTGATGCCCTGGATGAAGCCCTCGACGGAGGCCAGCAGTTTGCCGTCCAGCACGAAGGGCGAGAGTACGAAGTTGGACAGGGCCTGGCCGCGCCAGTCCGGCGCGGTGCTGGAAATATTGAATTCGGTCATGCGGTGGTCCTGGCTGGACGGGCAGGCGCGCCTGCGGGTCGTCCAGCATACCATTGTCGGGCTTTGCTAGGCCGCCGCCAGAGCCGCTTGGCGGCGGTAGCGGCGCTGCAGCGCCAGGCCCCAGGCCAGGCCCAGCAGCGCGGACACCAGCGAGCCGCACAGCACGCCCAGCTTGGCGGCGTCCAGCAGCCCGGCCTGATCGAAGGCCAGATTGGCCACGAAGATGGACATGGTGAAGCCTATCCCCGCCAGCAGGCCGATCAGCGTGACGCCTTTCCAGTCCATGCCGGGAGGCAGGGAACACAGGCCCAGGCGCACCGGCAGCCAGGTGCCCAGCAGCACGCCCAGCGGCTTGCCGACGATCAGCGCGATCGCCACGCCCAGCAGGGCGCTTTGCGCGCCGGGCGCCTGCAGGTCCAGCCCGCCCAGGCTGACGCCGGCGTTGGCCAGTGCGAAGACGGGCATGATGACGAAGGCGACCCAGGGATGCAGCAGCGCGGGGATGCGGTCCACGGGCGCCAGCATCTCGCGCTGCGCGAGCTGCATGTCGCGCAGGGTATGCAGCACCTCGTGGGCATCCTGCTGGCGCTCCAGCTTCTGGGCCAGCTCCAGGTTCAGGTGGCGGGCCTTGCGCGGCAGCGGCAGGGCGCGCACCGGGCTCATCATGCCCAGGACCACGCCGGCCAGGGTGGGGTGCGCGCCGGTCTTGAGCAGGCCGAACCAGAGCACGGCGCCGGGCAGCACGTAAGCCCAGGCCGAGCCTATGCCCATTTTCTGCAGGCCCAGCACGGCGGCCACCCCCAGCGCGGCGATCAGGAAGGCGTCGTAGTCCAGGCCGCCCGAATAGAAAAACGCGATGATCAGGATGGCGACCAGGTCGTCGATGATGGCCAGCGCCAGCAGGAATACCCGCAGGCTGCCGGGCAGCGAACGTCCCAGCAGCGCCAGCACGCCCACGGCGAAGGCGATGTCGGTGGCGGTCGGGATGGCCCAGCCCATCAGCACCATGGGTTCGCGGTTCAGGGCGGCATAGATCAAGGCGGGCAGGGTGATGGCGCTCAGGGCCGCGCAGACCGGCAGCATGGCCGAGCGCCAGTCCGACAGGGCGCCGTCATGGATCTCGCGGCGGATCTCCATGCCCACCACCAGGAAGAACAGCGTCATCAGAATGTCGTTGACCCAGAAATGCAGGTCCTGGGAGAAGCGCCAGGAGCCCAGTTCGAGGGTGACCTGGGTGTGCCAGAGAGCGTGGTAGCTGTCGGCATGGGAGGAATTGGCCCAGATCAGGGCCAGGGCGGCGGCCAGCAGCAGGGCCACGCCCGCGAGCGCCTCGATGTGCAGCAGGCGTTGCAGCTGTTGCTGCAGGCGGCGGGTGAACATGTGGGCGCGCGGCAGCGGCGCCCCGGGGGTGACAGGGGACATGGTCGGCAAGTCTCCGCGAGGCGGCCCGACCTGCGCTTGTATTTAACCTGTTTTGCGGCACCATGCCGCAAAGACACCCAGCCGGCATTATAGGGAGCCTTATTTTTTAAGGCAAATGTCAGCTTGCAACGCCATCGGGCGGGATGTGCAGGGGAATGGTGACAGGGCCGTCATTGATCAGGCTCATCTGCATGTCGGCGCCGAACAGGCCGCATTGCGTATCCGGCAGGCGCTGGCGCGCCCGCGCCACCAGTTCGTCGAACAGCGGCTGGCTCACGGCCGGCGGCGCGGCGCGGCTGAAGCCGGGGCGGTTGCCCTTGCGCGTGTCCGCCGCCAGGGTGAACTGGCTGACGAGCAGCAATTGGCCGCCGGTCTGCAACAGGTTCAGGTTCATTTTTCCGTCGGCGTCGCTGAAGATGCGCAGCGCAAGCAGCTTGTCCAGCAGGCGCTCGGCCTGGACGGCGGTATCGCCGTGTTCCGCGCAGACCAGCACCAGCAGGCCTGCGTCGATGCGCGCCACGGTCTGTTCCTGGATGTCCACCTGGGCGCGGCGCACGCGTTGAATCAGGGCTATCATGGTTCGGGTCTCGAGTCGGGCCGCGTTCAGTGAGCGACCGTCTTGGAAAAGAGGTTCACGATCAGCACGCCGGCCACGATGAAGCCTATGCCTATCATGGCGGGCAGGTCCAGCTTCTGCTTGAACAGGAACCAGCCTATCAGGGAGATCAGCACGATGCCCACGCCGCTCCAGATGGCGTAGGCCACGCCCACGGACATGGTGCGCAGGCTGAGCGACAGGAAGTAGAAGGCGCCGGCGTAGAACAGCACGGTCAGCAGGCTGGGCATCAGGCGCGTGAACTGCTGCGATTGCTGCAGCAGGCTGGTGGCGATGATCTCGCAGACGATGGCGATGAAGAGGGTCAGGTAGCTGGCGGCAAGAGGCGTCATGGCGAAGTCAGAAATTCTGGAAGCTGAGCCAGCCCGGCAGCAGCAGCACGCTGGCCCACAGGCAGGCCGAGGCCCAGGCCGAGACATGGAAGGCCAGCGGCGACATGCCGCAGGTGCCGGCGATCAGGGGCACGGTGGCGCGCAGCGGGCCGATGAAGCGGCAGGCCACGATGCTGAACCAGCCCCAGCGGGAAAAAAAAGCCTGCGCCCTGGCGTACAGGTGAAGGCGCTTGCGGGCCCATTCGAAATGAAACAGATTACCCCCATAGCGCTGTCCAAGCCAGAAGGAAATCCAGCTGCCCAGGCCCGCGCCCAGAGACACCGCCAGCCACACGGGCAGCAGCTCCATCTCGCCCGCGCCCACCAGCGCGCCCACGGACAGCAGTATGGCGGTGCCGGGCACCAGCAGGGCCAGAAAGGGCAGGGACTCGACCAGACACAGGGCGAACACGGCGGGCGCCACCCATTGGGGGTTGGCGGAGATCAGTTGCGTGGCCTGGTCGGCGAAGTTGGTCAGCGTGCTCAACATGAAAGGTCCGAGTAAGGGCAGGGGGCAGGGAGCGTCAGGGCAGGGACAGGCTCAGCATCAGCCTGTCCTTGTGCTGGATGCCGTCCTCGAACAGCGGCTGCCGGTAATGCCGCAGGAAGTAATCGCGCTCCACGGCTACGACGCGAAAGCCCGCGCGCTGATAGAAAGTCAGCGGATAGCCGAAGGCGCCGGTGCCCACGTCCAGCCGCCGCGCTCCTTGGGCGCGCGCATGGGCGATCACGGCCTGCAGCAGGCGGGCGCCCAGGCCCTGGCCTTGACGTTCCGGGCGCACGGCGATGTTCATCAGTTCCCAGGCCTGCCCAGACAGGGGCTGGAGCACGGCGGCGGCCAGCGTCTGCCGGCCGTCAGTCACCCGCCAGGCCGTGCCGGTGCGCAGATAGTCCTGCACCAGCGACGGGTTGGGATCGGCCTCCAGCAGGAGCTCCATGGGCAGGTCTTCGCCAGGCGCCTGTTCGATGCGCAGGCCATCCAGCGGCTCAGTCATGGAAATCCCCCTCTATGTAGAACCAGCGCCCGTCCTCGCGCACGAAGCGGCTGGTTTCGTGCAGGCGGCTGGCGCGCCCGTTCAGCCGGCTGCGCGCCACGAATTCCACGATGGCGTGGTCGGCATCGATCTGCTCGTGGCGACGCACCTGCAGTCCCAGCCATTGCAGCCCGGGAGGGTTGGGCTCCAGCGCGGCAGGTCGGGTGGAGGAGTGCCAGGTGGCCAGCAGATAGTCCAGCTCGTCCCGCACGAAAGCGCTGTAACGCGAGCGCATCAGCGCCGCGGCATCGGGCGCCAGCAGGCGCCGCTCGCCCGCATGCCATCGGCCGCAGCAGGATTCATAGGCCGCGCCGCTGCCGCAGGGGCAGGAGGCGGCTTGGAAAGACGACTTTTTCACGGGAAGAATCAGGGAAATCGGACAAGTCCAAAAGCATACCTGAAAGATAGCTGAATGTTTCCTGAATCCGGTGAGCAAACGTAGCCTTCCCAGCCTGGCTTTCGTCGCGGCGCGCTCCAGGCAGGAAAATCGAGAGCATGCGGACGCGGTTGCTGCCGAAGGGTGCTTGGCCGCAGCGGCGAGGTCTGGAGCGAGCTTGGAGCCACGGTGATGAAATGCAATGAGGCCGGCTTAACTAGAGCATTAAATGGGCTGACTGAACATGCTTTCTGAACACACGCTCTGGTGCTCATGCTAAAAATTTGCCGCGCGACCAGGCGAGCTTGATCTGCGCGTTTCTTCGAGTCGTCCGCTAGCCGTCTGCTTGATTTCTGCGTACTGGCTCGTTGGGGCCGACCCAGGTGCAAGAAAACTGTCATGGGATGGATAAAGGAGGCGGCGACTATGAGGCTGCGCGGGTCTTCGTCCAGCGTTTCGAGTCGAGAGAGATGTCAAGTCGATCAGCACGCCGCGTCGGATTGAGCCGGTATCTGGCATGGTAGTGGTTCAGGCGCGGTTTGGATCCATGTCTTCGGCTTAAAGGCTTTTTTGGTGGACCCGCCTGGTCAGCGCTTGCGCACTTTCCTTGCGTTCGCTGTAGCGGTCCACCAGATACGGCGCCAGGTCGCGTGTGAGCAGCGTGAACTTCATCAGTTCTTCCATTACGTCCACCATGCGGTCATAGTAGGCCGAGGGTCTCATGCGTCCGACGTCATCGAACTCCTGATAGGCTTTTGCGATCGACGACTGGTTCGGGATGGTCAGCATGCGCATCCAGCGTCCCAACACGCGCATCTGGTTGACCGCGTTGAAGGATTGCGAGCCTCCTGATACCTGCATCACCGCCAGAGTCTTGCCCTGGGTCGGGCGTACGGCGCCGACCGAGAGTGGAATCCAGTCGATCTGGGTTTTCATCAGGCCCGTCATTGCGCCATGACGTTCAGGTGAACTCCATACCGTGCCTTCGGCCCACTGCACTAATTCATGCAGTTCCTTGACCTTGGGGTGATCGACCGGCGCATCATCCACCAGGGGCAGACCCGAAGGGTCGAACATCCGTGTTTCGCCGCCGAGGGCACGCAGAATGCGCGCCGCTTCTTCCGCGGCCAGTCGGCTGTAAGAGCGCTCGCGAAGCGAGCCGTAAAGCAGCAGAAAACGCGGTGCGTGCGTAGCGCGCTCAGCAGCCAGCAGCCGCTGGACGTCAGCTTGCTGGAACCGTGAGGCGTCGATATTGGGCAGATCAGGAAGGGATTCAGACACGGCGTCCCTCCGCGTTTACGACCACTTCGCCGTCTTCCTTGTTGAATGCGCCGCGCTGCGGCTGGGGAAGAATGTCCAGCACAGCTTCCGACGGACGGCACAGGCGCGTGCCCAATGGCGTGGCTACGATAGGCCGGTTGATGAGGACAGGGTGCTGGAGCATGAAGTCGATCAGTTGCTCATCTGTCCACTTCGGGTCATCCAGACCGAGTTCCGTATAGGGCGTGCCTTTCTCGCGCAGCACCGCGCGCACGGGAACGTCCATCTGGGCGATCAGCGCTGTCAGGGTGGCGTGGTCGGGCGGCGTTTTCAGATACTCGATGACGCTCGGCTCTTCACCACTGTTTCGTATCATGGCCAGCACATTGCGGGATGTGCCGCATGCTGGGTTGTGATAAATCGTGATGCTGCTCATGGTGTTCGATTCCTCAAGGCAGATTCAGGAGCCGGCGCTCAGGCGCAAGGCCAACGCAGCCAAGGTGGCGAGCAGTACAGGTGTCGTCAGTACGGCGCCCACTTTGAAGTAGTAGGCCCAACTGATGGTCATGCCTTTCCTGGCCAGTACATGCAGCCACAGCAACGTGGCCAGGCTGCCGATGGGGGGTGAGCTTCGGGCCCAGGTCGCTGCCGATCACATTGGCATAAATCATGGCGTCCTTGACCGTATCGCTGGCAGCGGATGCATCGATCGAGAGTGCGCCGACCAGCACAGCGGGCATATTGTTCATGATCGAGGACAGCAGCGCGGAGAGCACGCCGGTTCCCATCGCCGCCCCCCAGACGCCTGCTTCAGCGAACCGATTCAGCAGCACGGCGATGTAGTCGGTCAGGCCGGCATTGCGCAGGCCATACACCACCAGATACATGCCCAGCGAGAACACGACAATTTGCCATGGCGCGCCATGCAGCACTTTTCTTGCGCTGATGGCGGTTCCGCGGGCGTCCACCCCCAGCAGGAGCGCGGCGCCGGCGGCGGCGACGGCGCTAACGGGAACCCCCAAGGGCTCAAGTGCAAAAAAACCGAGCAAAAGCAGGACCAATACGGCCCAGCCGGTGCGGAAAGCGGTCAGATCCTTGATTGCCGCGGAAGGCTGCCTGAGCTGCTCCAGCTTGTAGGCGGCCGGTATGTCTCGTCGAAAGAACAGGGCCAGCACACACAGGCTGGCCAGGACCGAGACAATATTGACGGGCGCCATCACGGACGCATAATCGGTGAAACCGATGCCGAAGTAATCGGCGGACACGATGTTGACCAGATTGGAGACAACCAGCGGCAGGCTGGCGGTGTCGGCGATGAAGCCGGCGGCCATGACAAAAGCCAGCGTTGCCGCAGGGGAAAAACCAAGGGCAAGCAGCATGGCCATTACGATGGGCGTCAGGATCAGGGCGGCGCCGTCATTGGCGAACAATGCGGCCACAGCGGCTCCAAGCAGTACGATCAAGGCGAACAGCTTGAGTCCGCTGCCGCCGCCCCAGCGTGCAAAGTGAAGCGCGGCCCATTCAAAAAAACCGGCCTCATCGAGCAGCAGGCTGATGATGATGATCGCTGTGAAAGTGGCGGTGGCGTTCCAGACGATGCCCCAGACAATGGGGATGTCGCTCAGGTGAACGACTCCCAGCAGCAAGGCAAGGGCCGCGCCTGCCGATGCGCTCCAGCCAATGCCCAGGCCACGTGGCTGCCAGATGACCAGGATCAGTGTGAAGACGAAAATCAGGATGGCGGTCAACATGCTCATCGAGCTCTATCGTTCAGCATTTGCAGGCAGTAGCAGAAGCGGGTGTGCACGAAGCGCCTTGGCAGCAGTTCTCGGTGAGATACGCCAATAAATCATTCATCGTGGAAAATTGAGCACGGTACAGCACGTTGCGCCCGTGCCGTTCCTGGCTGACCAGCTCGGCATGCGAGAGCTCTTTGAGGTGAAAGGAGAGCGCGTTGGGAGCGATGCCCAGTTGCTCGGCGAGGTTGCTGGGAGTCAGACCTTCTGGTCCTGCCATGATCAATATGCGAAAAATTCGCAATCGACTTTCGTGGGCCAGGGCCGATAGCGCCTGGATGGCATTGATTTCTTGCATACTTCAATAATACATGAGTTGATGAATTATTGTCAGGCCCTTCATTATTTTAATCCTGAGGCTTGGTGCGGGCAGGGCGGGCATTTTCAAGAAGAAGTGCAAGCGCTGAGGCGTGCAGGCCGCCCTGCATGGCAGCAGTCTGCGTGGTGTCGATCAGGACTGGTTGTTGCATATCTTGCTCCCGTCAGACACCCGCCCCGAGGGGGAGGGCGCCCGGCAGGGGCGGGGCGACCGTGCGCGCACGTCATAGCCATGGCCGGCGCGCTGCAGCCGGACCAGTGCCTGTAGGGTATGCGGCCAGGTCGGCAATGCGTGCGGCGCGCGGACAAGGAACGTCCAGTGGTCGCCGGTTACCAAACCGTGGTATGACGGCGACTGCGATGGGACGGCTAGGTGCGTTGATCTGTGGCGAAGACCGTTAGCGTTCCTGACCCTGGTTTTGAGGTCAGGGCTTAATCGCTTCGAGGAATATAGTCATGAACCTAACACCGTTTACCACTCTTAGCTCCCGTAACCCGAGCATTTCTAGCCTCCATGCCCCGACAGATAGTCTGGATAGTCCGGCATATGGCACTCAGGATCTGCTGCTGGGGCAGGTAGACTCGGAGCCTTGCGCTCTGGGGCTCAATGGTAACCTGCAGTTCACTGTGCGGGAGGACGCCGCGACCCCCGCCAGTCGCGTCGGCGTTCTGTTGCCGGAAATGCGCCGGTCATTAACCGACGGAGAGGCGGATTTAAACGCTTACTCCATTCATGATTCCATAGTGGCGCGAGCGCAGCGCCAGAGATCGGTTGAAGCCCGCGTCACTGGCCGTCTCATCGGTGGTTTGCTGGGCAGCTTGACAGCCAAGGTGAATGAGCGAGGTGATTTCGTCAACCATAATGATTGCTCTAGAATCGCCCGAGCGCTGATAGAGCTGTCGCTACGCTCGCGGTCGGGCGACCTGGACTCGCTGGAGGGAGTGAAGTGCTGCCTGGACACTTATCTGGAGGAGCTAAGAGGGTTGGATCTTGCAGCTCTGACTGGTGGGGTGCTGACCAATACAAAAGCTCGTAACGCCGTTCTGGACAGGATTTCGATTTGTCCTGACGATGCGCTCCGTAGGAAGGCGTCGCACGCGTTGATGAATATTGCAGAAGCCGTGGACCGGCGGGAGGTCCGTCGCGTCGTGCATGAGCCTTTGTGCAAGGTGGTCGATCTGCTGGCGTCCTCTCCAGTGGACGCGCGCGAGCTGTGCGCGCAACTGATGAAGGTTTCCGACGGCGCGCAACTGATGAATGTTTCCGAAGACGAGGGCAGGCTGAACCATTATTTCAGAAGCTTATCGGCGGACGAATTGAAGAATCTGCGGTCCGCAGTGATGCCTGAGAGTTTGAATCGCGTCCGACAGATTCTGTCTCGAATGATCGTTCATGTGGAGAATGAGGACTACATCGGGGACCAGGCCTTTGCTGTGTGGGTGCAGGTCAGCAAGTCGTTTGAATCAGAGTTCTGTGTCCGGTCTTACGAAATCCTGATGAAGGACGAGATGACGATGCGTCTGAATATGGCTTCGTTCAGCGGAGATCAGCACGAAGCCTGCAGACTCTTGCATGAATTGAGCGTCGGGGCAAGTCAGATTCTAGCGGTTTTTGGACAGTTGCATTCCCACTCGATCGTGTATTTGCAGGAGTCCATCGAGCGAGCCATGGACATACTGCGTGACAATCAGAATAATCCGGCTGGCCCGCTCAACGGGCATTCTCTGCGCAAGCTGGATGACGACATGCGCGCGAACCTCAACACCGCCGCCGAGGTTCTGCGCAACTTTGGGTTGGAAATAGAGCCTGAGTCGCGTGTTTGCTAATCGGTGACGCTCCTTGTCTGCGATAGCGGTGATGCGGCGTTCTGCTCGGCCAGGTTCTTGGAGCGGACCGGGCCGGTCTTGACGGAAACATGCTTGCCGACGGCGATTTGCATCATGGGCAGATTCCTTTAGGGTGGGGCCGGGGTGTCCGGAAGGGATGACGCTCGCTCTTACCGCGCAGGCCGCCCATCTCTTCGATGCTTTTGAACCGACCGTTCGTCGGGAATTAAATCTCTCTGTCGAGTAAGGTCTGCTATATCGACGACTGATGTCCAGCTCGTATTGCGCCAAAGATGTCCGCTACTGCAGACCGGAAGCGGTTGTTCAAGTTCAGGCGCGTTGCATGTGGTCAAGGAGAAACTTAAACCATGCGTCCGGTAACTGCGAATTAGTCGGCGCCGAAGTTCAACTCCAGTGTCTGCGCCTTGAGTCGAGAGCCGTCACGTAGCGGCCATGTTTCTCCAGTCTGGTGAAAGCCATAACTCTTATACAGTCGCATTGCCTGGCTGTCGGCATCCGTGACCCCCAAGCGGACACGGCGAGCATCTGTCCTTCGTGCCCATGTGACAGCCGCATCGAGCAAAGCGTAACCGGCTCCTAATCCACGTGCGGCGGGGTCAACCCACATCTGGTAGATATCTGCCGTGCCTGGATCAGTGATGGACAATTTGCACCAAACCAGACCACATACGACTCCATGCATTTCGGCGAATAAAACACAGTCTATTCCGGAGGATGTGGCTGCGTCGATTTGCGACATCCATATATCACTCGTTCTTGTTTTTTCTGCTTCGTAAGTGCTTCCAAAAGCATTTGGTGAGTCACGAAGCGCGCGCAGTCGTAGTTCTCGGTATTTATGCCACTCGTTCGCTTTAATCGACCGGACGGAGATCACGACATTTCCTTTATTGTATGACTGCAGATCGACGGTAAACGAGTAGTCGATATGGTACCGCATCACCAAGCTGATGCGCCTGGGCGGCATTTCCTTGAATATTTCCATAGTGGCTGCCCGCCGCCGAGCAAAAGTGGTTTTAGACCGTATTAGGACATTTCAGTTACCGTACTCTTGTGCTTGGTCAATCCACACTTGGCAAAGCGTGTAAAAAGGCAGGTCTTCTGACGCTGGCTGGGATTCGTTCTTGTTAGCGCAATCAGTGTTTTCCACAGCGCCCAGCCTCTGCCACGCTCGCGCTGATCGCTTCCCTTTATTGTGATCTGCTGCAGCTCTTTCACCAATCAGGCCTACAGGGTTTGCCCTGCAGACGCCCCTAGGCTGCAGGAGAGGTGCATAAAAAAACCCGCCTTGAAGGCGGGCTCTTGCGGTGAGTGTCAAATTTTCCCCCACCGAAATTTTGCGCTGGTTCCCAGAAAGCCTGCAAACCCGCATGAATACTGGTGCCCCCCCGAGCACCATGGGGTAGAGCATTCATGCTGCTCTTGAGACGACGTCGCGTGATTTTTGCGTAGTGCGACCATCAATTGGCTGGCGCTGCATCTCAATCCACTTCGCCACTTCCAGGCGGTCCAGCATCACGCGGCCGGCTATTCTGAAGGGCCTGGGGAAGTCCGCCCGCTTCATCAGGCGCCCACGGACGTGCTCAGAGTGCAGGCCGCCCAACATTGCAGCAGCCTGCTTGATGTCGATCAGGTCTCGTTGTTGCATATCTTACTCCCATCAAAAACCCGGCACAGGGCCGGGCAGATTCCAGTCTTTAGCGCTCACGGCGGGCATGTCCGCGATGGTGCCGGTCACTGGCCTGTCCCCTTACAGGCTGCGTCGATGGCGGCGTCCTATTCTGCAACGGTCGGTCGCCTGCTCACTCCCACGCTTGTCGGTAGGCTGTCGGCCACCAAGCGGATAAAGTCGTGCTCCGAGGTTTTCCCCGTGATTAGCGCGTCGCGCCATGCCCGATACCGCTCTGCATCCACCTTGTCGGCTTCTTGCTGCGCCTGGGCGGCAACGGGGGCGGGGCAAAGAGGAACCCATGCGCCAGACTGTTTCCGTACATTTTCTATTGCGCTGCTCAGAAGAATTTCCGTGGTCAATGATCCGTCAGGGTGGGCGCGTGTCCACGCCACCGGCTCCGCGCTCACAGGGGCGGCAATACTCGCATCCTCGGCAGCGCGTTCAGCCACAAGCATCAATTCGGATTCGATGCGCAGCACAAAGTCGCGGTTTGATTTGTGCAGTTCTTCCACGCTGCGGTAATTGTTGCGAACGTCTGCCCACCGCATGGCATCCGCCAGGATTGCGGTTTTGCTTTCGCTTATGCCCCTGCTCGCGGCAGGCTGGCGGTGCCGCACACAGCGCAGGGCGTATTCTCTGGTGCTGGATTTCCTTCGCAAGCAACGCAGGCCTGCGCTTGGGTGTTGATGCTGCTCATCGGTGATTCTCCTTTAGCAGGTGATATTCGGAATTGGGGTGATAAGGAGCGTTCTACGCGATCGGAAATGAACGCGCGCGCCGTACGCCTGGCTAGCGCGCTGAAGGCTGAGCTGTTTCTGTGGGGGGGATGGCCGAGCCCGCAACGCACTCAACGAGCGGTTAAAGGAACGTCAGGTGGGCGTCGGTCACCTAACTTTGATATGCCGGCGACTGCGTTGTGATGGCCATGTGTTTTGGTCTGTGGCGATGACCGGCAGCGCTCCTGATCCTGGTTTGGGTGCCGGGGTCTCATTCGACCGAAAAAAAAAGATCATGTTTACTCAAACCTCTAACATTGCTGTCCCGGCAGATGGCCAGCAGGAGCTGGTGCTACAGCTACAACGGGAAGATTTGGAATCTTGTCCTCTGGGGACCATCGGCAACCTGAAATACAATAAGGGAGGGACAGCGCCTGCCCGTAGGGCCGGGGTGCTATTGTCGGAGATGCGCCGGTCATTGGCCGCTAGAGGGGCGGACTTCACAGCTTATTTCACCGGGGAGTCCTCGGAGGCGCGAGCGCAGCGCGAGGAGCTGGCCGAGGCTCGTGCCAACAGCCGTCGCATCGGCAATTTGCTGGGCAGTCTGACGGCCCGGGCGTTCCCCCAGCCTATCGATCCCAAGAAGCTCTCCGGCATTGCCCAAGCGCTAAAAGAGCTAAATCTGCCGCCAGAGAGCGGTTTGTACTCGTTGAAGGGAGCGAGGAACTGCCTGGACACCTACATGGCTGAGTTAAATGAACTTGACATCGATGCTTTGTGTGATGGGGTGCTGAGCAACAATTCATCCTGCGAAGCCGTTCTGGACAGGATTTCGCTTCGTCCTGATGACCCGTTGCGTATACAGGCGTCTCGGGTGTTGGGGGATATTAAAGAAGCCCTGAATCAGCGATTAATCCATGATGCCATGCATGCCCCCTTATCGAAGGTTGTCGAGTTGCTGGCTGCTGATCCAGTGAATGCGCTAGACCTGACCAAGCAATTGATGGAGGTCTCCCAAGATGTAGACGCACATTTGTATTATTTCGCGACGTTGTCTACTGACGAGTTCAAGGGGTTGCTGGGCGTACTGCATTCTTCCCAAAATTTGGATGTCATCCGACAGGCACTGCGACAGACTGAGAATTTATGGATGGAGGATCATGTCCTTGAGCTGCTGCACTCGTTGGAGTCCGAGTTTCATAGACGGGCTCCGGATAGCCTGCATGACCAACAATTCAATCTGCGCTCGGCTTTGGGCGCGGGCAACAGGCTCGCCCTACCCGATGCTTTGTATCGTTTGAGTCTCGCGATGGAGGAAACCCATCAGACTTGGGGGGCTCTGCCCGACGGTTCAGTTTGGCCAGTGCAGCGACTGGTTGAGGATAGCAAGAACCTGCTCCGTGATCATCAGAGTAATCCGGTTGGCCCCCTCAATTGGTATTCCTTGGGCGATCTGGATGACGGCATGCGCAAAAATCTCGACGCCGCCGCCGTGGTCTTGCGCAGGTTTGGGTTGAAGCTGGAGATGGATCTCGAGTCGCGTGTTTGCTAATCGGTGACTCTCCTTGAGGCTGTAATAGTCAGAATTGGGGGCGGCGTTCGACACCACCGGGATGAATGCGCGTGTGCCGTAGACCTGGGCGGCGCGCTGCAGGCTGATCTGTGTCTTTGAGTGAGGTATGGCCGAGCCCGCAATGCGTTCAACGTTCGGGTAAAGGAACGCCAAATACCCATCGGTTACCAAATGTTGAGTTGACGGCGTCCGTGGGGGCGGCTATGTGCTTTGATCCGTGGCGAAGACCGTTAGCGTTCTTAATCCTGGTTTGGGTGCCGGCGTCCAATTTTCCTGAGAGAGATGATCATGCACGAAAGAACGTTCACCATTCCTAGCTCCCTTAGCCTGAGCCGTTCTAGCTCCTTTGCCCAGATGGATAACTCGCAGGGTCCGTCGCTGAAGCGGACAGACCTGGGATCTTGTACTTTGGGAACCAAGGGTAATCTGCGTTTCACGGAGGTGGGCGCCACGGCCCCTGCCAGCCGCGCCGGTGTGCTGTTGTCGGAAATGCGCCGTTCACTGGCCGATAGATGCACTAATTTGAAAGCTTACTTCACCCGCGAGTCTCCAGAAGCGCGGGCGCAGCGCGAGGAATTGCTCAAGGCCCGTGTCGAGGTCCGCGTCAATAGCCGTTATATCGGCGATTTGCTGGGCAGTTTGACGGTCAAAGTGGATGAGGAAGGCCGGTTCGTCAAAGCCCGTGACTGCTCCAGAATTGTCCGAGCGCTGATAGCGCTGAATGCGCCCGCGACAGGTGACTTGTACTCGCTGAAGGGGGCAAAGTACTGCCTGGACACTTACCTGAAGGAATTAAGTGAATTCGAACTTGTCGCTCTGACCCATGGGGTACTGAGTAGCGAGGCGGCCTGCAAAGCTGTTCTGGACAAGATTTCGATTCGTCCTGATGATGCGTTGCGTATGCAAATGTCTCGCTTGCTGGGGGATATTGCAAAAGCCGTGAATCAGGAAGTGTCCCGCTATAAGGTGTATAACTGGTCGCGGATTGTCGATGTGCAGACTGCTGACCCAGAGAATGAGCAAGACCTGCGTGCGCATTTGATGACACTCACCGACGGTAGGCAATTCGGCAATTTGGAAAATTTCTCTAGGGACGAGTTCAAGACGCTGCTGGGCGCATTGGATTTCCAAAAAATACATGCTGTCCAACAGGCCCTGCAGCATAAGGGCTATTGTGCGGAGGCGAGCCGTCTCGGCTTGCTGGCAGAGAGGGTAGGGACCGAATTTGTTCTTAATCGGGCTCCGAGCCTGTATAACGCGCGAAGCCTTCTGTGGTCGGCTTTGATCGCGGGAAATGGGCCCGCCGTGTCCGATGCTTTGCGTGGTTTGAGCCTCGCGGTGGAGGCCTCCTATCAGGACTGGCAAACGCTGCCCTACCCGACGGTTGTGGAGTTGCAGAACTTGGTCGATCGAAGCATGATCCTGCTCCGTGATCATCAGAATAATCCGACTGGTCCACTCAATTGGCATTCCCTGGGCAAGCTGGATGACGGCATGCGCAAAAATCTCGGCGACGCCGCCCAGGTATTATGGGCCTTTGGGTTGGAGCTGGACCCTGCGTTGCGTGCTTGGTAACTGGTGATTGTCTTTGAGGCTGTAGTAGCCAGGGTTGGGGGCGGCGTTCGACACCACCGCGATGAATGAGCGTGTGCCGTAGTAGACCTGGGCGGCACGCTGCAGGTTGATGGATTCCTGACTGAGGGCCTGGACGGGGTTGCGGCGCATGTCGTCATGCATGGGCTGGTTCTGGCGCATTGGCGGCCTCCTTGTGTTCGTCGTATTTTTGAATGCCCCAGGCCAGTGCGTAGCAGCACCACATGAAGCGCCCCGTGAATTTTGCGAAGCTGTGTTCGAACAGGTCATCAAACTGCCAGCGCGGGCGGCCTGAGCCGGGGAGTCCGGGGTTCCAGGAAAAGTCATATGCGGCTATTTGGGCGCGCTCGCCGCCGTCATCCACGCAACGAAGCACTCGGTCTTCCACTTCTTCCCATAGCTCGCGGCGCTCTACTGCGTTGAGAGACCCGTCCTCTTTGGCGGCCTTGATCCAGTTTTTGCGGTACTCGTTGATGACTTCCTTGAATCTGTCCTGATCGAACTCAGTCACGCTGGCTCGGTGGCTATTCCCATCAACGGCCTGCAGCTTTTGGGCCCAGTAGCCCTTATTGATGACCAACTGCTTGCCGTGACGCTGGGCATACTCTCGGTCGGTGCGGAAGAACTCGAACATATTCTCCAGGCGCCAGAACACGTACGTGCCCATATCGACCGTGTAACAGAGGTATCCCGGCCAGGTGATCAGGTCGAAGTGCATACACATCGTGCCGGGCCGGCGAAAGCGGATATGCCGGTACAGGCCGTCTTCCATGATGATCTCCCTGACGTGGCTCTCCACGTCCTTCAAGAATTGTTCTTCGGTGACCATTGCTTGGCTCTCCATCCGTTCTCACTCCCCCCCACCACACACCCGATATCGAGCTCATGGCAGAGGGATGCACATCCGTTGTTGAAATGACCGTGCCCGCGGGACTTGTGCAGCAGCACTTGTCACCCAGGCGCAGCAGGACGGCGACATGGTTTTCTGCGGCTGCGGCGACCTCGACCCATCTATGAGCTACGGCGCGGGCTTCATCGCTGCTGCTGGGCATTGCGAGAACTGCGACGCTGCGCAGTCCAGCCAGGATGCCGACAAGGTGGATGCAGAGCGGTATCGGTGGTTATGCCGACCCGACACAGGCCCAGCACGGGCCTGGCAGCCGAATGTTCTGTCAGGAGGATAGGTCCGCATGGGGAGGAAGCCCACCAAGAACACCAACCTGCCGCCGCGAATGCGGCGCCGGGTCCAGCGATCCGGCCGAGTGTTCTACTATTACGACGCGGGCGGTAAGCCACGCAAAGAAATCCCGCTCGGCTCCGATTATGTGTTTGCTGTGCAGCGATGGGCCGAGCTGGAGGCCGATTCCAGCACTCCAGCCCCTACAGTCATTTTCCGAGATGCCGCCTTGCGCTACGTGCGCGACGTTCTTCCATCCAAAGCCCAGCACACGCGCGAGGACAACATCAAAGAGCTGGAAGTCCTGTATGAGTTTTTTGACAACCCGCCCGCGGCATTGGAGTTGATTGAGCCGCAACACATTTGCCAGTATCGGACCTGGCGCATCGAAAGGACGCGGGCCCGTCTTAGGGCGCAGGGGAAAGATGCACCGGCGGACGCTGGCGGCGTTCGAGCCAATCGGGAGCTGGCTCTTTTCAGTCACATATTCAACTATGCCCGAGAGATGGGTTTGACGAGTGCCCCAAACCCGTCAGCGGGCGTCCGGAAAACGCGCGAGACCGGACGGGATGTCTATGTTGAGGATGACGTCTACAGCGCGGTATACGCGGCCGCCGATCAGCCCTTACGTGACGCCATGGACTTAGCCTACCTTACTGGCCAACGGCCAGCCGATACGCTCGGCCTGGATGAACGCGATGTTCGGGATGGGGCGCTGGAGATTCAGCAGGGAAAGACGGGGAAGAAACTGCGGATCACCATTGAAGGCGAGCTGGCGGCGGTCATCACTCGCATTCGCCTGCGCAAGGCATCCTACAAGATCGTGGCCACCGCCCTGATTGTGAACGAGCGCGGGCAACCTCTGGACCGCGATGCCCTGCGCAGCCGATTTGACAAGGCCAGGGAGACAGCCGGCGTGCCCAAGAACCTTTTCCAGTTCCGGGACCTCCGGGCCAAAGCTGGCACTGACAAGGCGGACAGCGCGGGGGATATTCGACAGGCTCAGCGCCAGCTCGGGCACACCTCGGTCGCAATGACCGAGCATTACGTCCGCAACCGTCGAGGGGAAAAAGTCGGACCTACAAAATAGGCTTTGCGGAGCGAGGCTGAAATTGCGGTGCAAGAAAAAACGGCCCACATCGCTGTGAGCCGCATGAATACTGGTGCCCCCCCCGTGAGTCGAACACGGCACCAACGGATTATGAGTCCGCTGCTCTAACCAGGCATGAGCTAGAGGGGCAGATCTGTGCGATCAAGTCGGCAATTATTGCACAAAGTCTTCCCCTTGTGCACAGCGTGTTTTCCGCAGTGCCTGGAGGCCTGCGTTCGCGCAGGGCCTTGGGAGCGCTATTTGCTGAAGCGTGCCCACCCAGGCCGTCCAGGCGCATCGCAGGCCTTTGCCGGCAGGGCGGGAGCTGCGGCTCTGCAGGACTGTCCGGGCGGCGTATTCCAGCACCAGATCCTATTTCTTCAAGGTGGAACTCATGAAACCGGCTACTTCCTTATTGGCGGGCGGCAGGCAGCCTGTGCTGTTGTGCTTTTCTCATCTGCGCTGGAATTTTGTCTATCAGCGACCGCAGCATCTCATCACGCGGTTCGCGCGCGACTACAGCGTGCTGTACTTCGAAGAGCCGCTCTTCGATGCCCGCCAGGATGAGCCGCACCTTGAGGAGCAGCAGCCCTGCGCGAGCCTGCGGGTCCTGGTGCCCCACCTGATGCCGGGGCAGGGCCGCGCGGCTGATGAGCGGGCGCTGCGCAGCTTGCTGGACGCCTACCTGGCAGCTCATCCGGCCAAAGAGCTGCACCTGTGGTACTACACGCCCATGAGCCTGGCTTTCTCCGAGCATCTGCAGCCTGTGACCGTGGTCTACGACTGCATGGACGAGCTGTCGGCATTTCATGGCGCGCCGCCGGAACTGATCGAACGCGAACGCCGATTGATGCGGCGGGCCGACGTGGTGTTCACGGGCGGGCACAGCCTGTACGAGAGCAAGCGCAAGCTGCATTCCAACGTGCATCTGTTCCCCAGCAGCGTGGATGTGGCTCATTTTGCACAGGCGCGGGCGCCCGGGCCCGAGCCGGCGGACCAGGCAGGGATACCGGGTCCGCGCCTGGGCTTCTACGGCGTGCTGGACGAGCGTCTGGATACGGCTCTGCTCGATGAGCTGGCCGTCTTGCGGCCCGACTGGCATTTCGTGATGGTGGGGCCGGTGGTCAAGATCGATCCGGCCTGCCTGCCGCGCCGCCCGAACATCCATTACCTGGGCGCCAAGACCTACGAGACGCTGCCCGCCTACCTGGCGGGCTGGGACGTGGCCCTGATGCCTTTCGCCATGAACGAGTCCACGCGATTCATCAGCCCCACGAAAACGCCCGAGTATCTGGCCGGCGGACGCGCCGTGGTGTCCACCCCGGTTCCCGATGTGCTGCGCAGCTATGGCGATTGCGGACTGGTGCACATCGCGGCCACGGCCGGGGAGTTCGTACAGGCCATCGAGCGCGAGCTGCCCCGCGGTCAGGATCGCGAGGACCTGTGCCGGCAGGCAGACGCCATCCTGGCCAGCATGTCCTGGGACGACACCTGGCGCCGCATGCGGGACATCATGATTCGCGTGCGGCGGCGCCGCGCGCCGATCCGCCGCCGCTACGATTACCTGATCGTGGGCGCGGGCTTTGCGGGCAGCGTGCTGGCGGAGCGATTGGCCGCCGGGCTGGGCAAGAAAGTGCTGGTGATCGACAAGCGTCCCCACATCGCGGGCAATGCCTATGACTACCACAACGAGGCGGGCATCCTGGTCCACAAGTACGGACCGCACATCTTTCATACGAACTGCGCGAAGGTGGTCGGCTACCTCTCGCGCTTCACCGATTGGCGTCCCTACGAGCATCGGGTCCTGGCCAGCGTCGATGGGAAGCTGGTGCCCATGCCCATCAACTTGACGACCTTGTCCCTGCTTTACGGGCGCCGTTTCACCTCCGGGGAGGCGACGGCCTTCCTGGCGGCCCGCGCGGAGCCCGTGGGGCGCTTCAAGACGTCGGAGGATGTGGTTGTCGGAACGGTGGGCCGGGAACTGTACGAAAAGTTTTTCCGCGGCTATACCCGCAAGCAATGGGGACTCGATCCCTCGCAACTGGACAGCTCCGTGACCTCCCGCGTGCCGACGCGCACCTCGCAAGACGACCGCTACTTCACGGATGTCTTCCAGTGCATGCCGCGGCGCGGCTATACGGCCATGTTCGAGAAGATGCTGGACCATCCCAATATCGAGGTCATGACCGGCACGGACTATGAGGATGTGCGGGACCTCGTGGATTTCGGGCACCTGATCTATTGCGGTCCGATCGATGAATTCTTTGACTATTGCTATGGGAAACTGCCTTACCGGTCGTTGCAGTTCCGGCACGAGACCCTGGACCAGCCGCGTTTTCAACCGGTTGCCGTCGTCAACTGTCCCTCGGAGGACGTGCCGTACACGCGCATCACGGAGTACAAGTACCTGACCGGCCAACAGCATGACCGTACCAGCATCACGTACGAGTTCCCCAGCGCGCAGGGCGATCCTTATTATCCTGTGCCCCGGCCCGAAAATGCAGCCTTGTACCGGCGTTACCAGATGCTGGCCGACCGCAACCCCGGAGTGACCTTCGTGGGCCGGCTGGGGTCTTATCGTTACTACAACATGGACCAGGTGGTGGCTCAGGCGCTGTCGGTCTATGAGCGCCTGGCGCGGGGACGGAAGCAAGCGGCGCACGCGCAGCTCCAGCAGCAGTATGCAATGTGAACAGGGGTGCGGGAAGCCATGGATGACACGGTATTTCACAGTTATTTCATGGGCGGCTTCGAATGTTCGACCAAACAGCGCTCGGACGGAGTCCGCCTGGACCTGCTCGAAGGCACAAAGCATGCGCGCCATGCCTGTTCGGATTACCGGGCCATGCTCAGGCATGGCCTGGCGACCGTGCGCGACGGGTTGCGCTGGCACCTGATCGAAGCCAGCCCTTACCGGTTCGACTGGAGCAGCTTCCTGCCCATGTTGCGGGCCTCGGTGCAGGCGGGCGTCCAGCCCATCTGGGACTTGTGCCACTACGGCTGGCCGTCGCACATCGATATCTGGTCCGACGAATTTCCCGACCGCTTCGCGCGTTTCGCAGCGGCGGCAGCCAGGCTGGTGCGCGACGAAAGCGATGCGCCCCCGCTTTACTGCCCCATCAACGAGATTTCGTTCTGGGCATGGGCGGGGAGCGATCTGCGCCTGTTCGCGCCCTGTGCCGGGGGCAGGGGGCCGGAGCTGAAGAGGCAGCTGGTGCGCAGCGCCGTGCGCGCCATACAGGCCATCAGGAACGTCGAACCGCGGGCGCGCTTTGTCCAGGCGGAGCCCGTCATTCATATTGTCGGCCAGCCGCCGCACAGCCAGGCCGAGGTCGAGGGCCTGCGTCTGGCGCAGTATGAAGCGTGGGACATGCTGGCCGGCATGCGGGACCCGGAACTGGGAGGCGGGCCCGATTGCCTGGACATCCTGGGGGTGAATTACTACCCGTACAACCAGTGGTTCCATCTGGGGCCTCCGCTTGACCGCGGCGATCCCGCCTACCGGCCGTTCCGGCAATTGCTGGAGGAGACCTACAGGCGGTACGGCAGGCGCTTGATCGTGTCCGAGACGGGGGCTGAGGGAGACATGCTCAGGCCGTGGTTCCGCTACGTGTGCGACGAAGTCTGGGCCGCCCGGCAGCGAGGGGTGCCCGTGGACGGCGTCTGCCTCTATCCGGTCACCGACTATCCGGGTTGGGATGACGGCCGTCATTGTCCTTGCGGATTGCTTGGCTATCCCGACGAAGGCGGCGGGCGGCCGGTCAATAAAGAAATGGCCGCGGAGCTCGCCTTGCAGCAGCAGCGATTCGGCGCGCCGTCCCGGTTGCGCACATCTGGACATAAGGCGTTTCAAGCTAGCACTTATTTTTAGGCCCGCAGGGCCATACTAACCGTACCGCATGCTGCGGTATGACCAGGAGAAACCGATGGCACTTGAACAATCGACTGAAAAACTCAAAGGCGCGATCGACGAGGGCGTGGACACGGCCGAGCAAGCTGGCCGGGAGTTTGCCGCCAGGAGCTCTGAAGTCGCTCAGCGTGCTCGCATCGTTGCACAGGATGCGGGCGAAGTGGGACGCGACGCCTTGGAAAGCGCGCTGGCTTGCGGCAAGGATGTCATCCGCGCCAACCCCATCACGGCCGTGGCTGTGGTTGCCGCTCTTGCCTATCTGTGCGGTCGCATGAAGTCGTGACGCCCGGCTCCCGCCGTAGCCCCGGCTCCGGCGGGGCCTGCCTGAACAGGCCGGCCCCGCATGGTTTTCACCGATTCTGCGGGAGGGGGAGGCCGTGACTGAACTGGCCCGGGCCCAGCAGGCGGTCGTGACCGCCCTGGTGCGCCACTCGACCTACAGCCACCGCGCGTCCACGGCGGCGGTCAATCGCGTCTGGAACGAGGTGGAGCAGATCGGCCAGGATGTGCTGGATGACCTGCCTGAATTGCTTGCGGCGCTGGGACCGGCCGAACGGCAGGCGTTCATTCATGAAGACCTGGAGGCGGCCGGCCTGCAGCCCTTGCTGGCGCGCATCGACCAGGCCGTGGCCGACATACAGGTCGTGGTCAGCCGCGAGTGGAGCAAGAGCGCCGTCGAGCTGGCCGCCTACGAAGCCGAGTATATGGGCAAGGTCCTGGAGCGGGCCGTGGACGGGCTGCCTCCTATGAAAGCGGATGGCGCACGCATCCTGGAGACGGCCCAGGCGACTCCCGTACTGGATGACATCGTACAGGTCGAGGACCTGTTGGCGGAGATTGCCGCCCAGGCTAGGCTGCGGCTTGTGGGCGCCTTGCGCGAGGGCATGCAGGCGGGCAGGGCGGACAAGGACAGCGTCCGGCTGCTGCGGGGCAGCGCCCGGCTGCGCTGGCGCAACGGGCTCTGGCAGCGGGGCAGGTTCGATGTGGAACGCATGATACGCACGGCGCGCCACCATGTCGCCATTACCGCGCATGAAGCCGTCTACGAACAGGCGGGAGTCAGGTATGTCGTGGTGACAGCCGTGCTGGACGGGCGTACCAGCAAATATTGCGCCGCCATGGACGGCGCCCTGTATCAGCGCGGCACGGCTTATCCGCGCCCGCCCTACCATATCCAGTGCCGCACGCAGCTGGTGCCCAGCTTTGACGGCAGCCTGGCCGGCAATCGGCCGTTCGTGCTGGCGCTCAAGGTACGCGGCTCCTATCGCCTGGGCGAAGAAGGCGAGCGCGTGCCCCGGCCGGCGGCCTACCGGCCGGTGGAGCGGATGAGCCCGGCCCAACGCAGGAAGGCGGGGGTGAAGAGAGGTGAAGTCGGCCTGGAGACGAACTACAGCCGTTGGTTTTCTCGCCAGGATCCGCATTACCAGAAGGAATGGCTGGGACCCGCGCGCTACAAACTCTACAAAGAAGGGTATTACGAACTCGACCGTTTCGTGGACCCGCGGGGCAAGACCTACACGCTTGCCGAGCTGCGCGCCCGGGACGAGGAGACGTTCAAACGCCTTTTCGGCCAGTGAATGCCGGGACGATATGCAGGAGGGGCGGGCATGCGGCCGCCGCGGCGCCATTTGAAAGCATGCTAGAATCAGCCGCAGCCCTTGCCGGGGCCGGCGGCTTCGCGCCGGAACGCTCCGGCACGCGCCTGTTTTTCTGCAATTTCTTCAGCGCCGCTTCTTGCAAGCGTTTCTTGCGCATTCAGGGATAACCGAAGCTCTGCCTCGAAACCCGATCGGTTTGTTCGGCCGTGTCGGGACGCCATGACATGGCCATTCACGTTCAGAGGATGGAGTGCATGGATCCCCGAGTCTTTCTTTTCGCCCTGGCCACTTTCGTGACCGGCACCGCCGAAAACATCATCGTCGGCCTGGTGCTGGATGTGGCCGGCAGTCTTGACGTTTCCGTGGCGCTGGCCGGCCAGTTGACCGCGGTCTTTTCCATCAGCTTTGCCTTGACCGCGCCCTGGGCGCCCTTGCTGGCGGCGCGCCTGGAGCGCCGGCGGCTTTACCTGGGCGCGCTGGCGCTGTTCGTGGCCGGCAATGCGCTGGCTGCCTGCAGCCAGGTCTATGCGGTGCTGTTTGCCGCCCGGATCCTCATGGCCGGCGCCAGCGCCCTGGTCTGCGTGCTGGCCACCACCCTGGCCACCGAGCAGGTGGCGCCGGAGCTGCGCGGCCGCGCCATCGGCATCATATTCATGGGCATCAGCGGATCCCTGGTGCTGGGCGTGCCGGCGGGCATGCTGCTCAGTCAATGGAGCGGCTGGAGAGGCGTGTTCTGGGCGCTGGCCGCCGTGGCCGCCCTGGTGCTGCTGGCGTCCATGCTGTTCGTGCCGCAGGCGCGGCCCTCGGATGCGCCTCGCCTGTCCTACCGGCGCCATCTCGCCAATGGCCGCCTGGTGGCGGCGCAAGGCGTGTCGGTTCTGATGATCGCCGGGCATTTCGTCCTGTTCGCCTACCTGTTGCCTTACCTCGTGCATGCCGCCGACCTGGACGCCGCCGACGCGGCGTATGCCTTCGCGGCCTTCGGCGCGGCCGGCGTGGCCGGCGGCTATCTGGGCGGGCGGATTGCCGACCGGCTGCCGGCCGGGAAGGCGCTGGTGCTGGTGCCGGCGGCTTATTTGCTGGTATTGCTGATATTGCCCTGGCTGCTGAGCAGGTTTGCCTGGGCGGCAGCTCCCGTGGTCATGATCTGGAGCTGCATCAGCTGGATGATCTCGCCGGTGGTGCAGGGCTTTCTGCTGCGCACGGACGCGCCGACGGCCCAGGCGGGCATCAGCCTGAATTTCTCCGCGATGCACGTGGGGGTGGGCCTGGGCACCTTCGTGGGCGGCCTCACACTGGATCGGTTCACCGTAGCTTACCTGCCAGCGGTCGCCGCCGTTCTTGCGGCCGGGGCCGCCTGCCTGGCAGTGGGCGCGGCCTGCCCGGGCCGCCGATCCGGATGAAATTCCGTTGAAAAGAAATTGGAACAGAAGATTGAATTTCCGCTGATTTTTCAATCCATTAAATATGTGAATAAATGTATATAATTTAATTGTTAAATATTGTTTTAAAAGATGGCCAGGACGCTCGGCATCATTAAAATCCCCGTTCTGTTCAAACTGAAAAAAAAGGGAAGAGTGATGACTTTTCGTTTTGGTGCATTGGCTGCCGTATTGGCCGTGGCGGGTTTGACCGCCGGTTGCAAGACGATGGACGTGGGCGGCATGGTGGGCGCGGGCAGCAAGGCGCTGCAAGCCTACAACCTGTCTGATCAGGAAGTGATCGCCCTGTCCGATCAGTCCTGCAAGCAGATGGACGCACAGAACAAGGTGGCCAGCCCCAACAGCAAGTACAACAAGCGTCTGCAGCGCATCGTCAAGCCGCTGAGCAAGTCGCTCAATGGCCAGACGCCGAACTTCAAGGTGTACCAGGTACAGGAAGTCAACGCCTGGGCCATGGCCAACGGCTGCATCCGCGTGTACGCCGGCCTGATGGACAAGATGAACGACGACGAGCTGCGCGGCGTGATCGGTCACGAAATGGGCCACGTCGAGCTGGGCCACAGCAAGAAAGCCATGCAGACCGCCTACGGCCTGTCGGCTGCGCGCGATCTGGCGGCCGCCTCGGGCAACGGCGTGGTCACGCAGCTGAACTCCAGCCAGTTGGGCGAGCTCACCGAGGCCTTGCTGAACGCGCAATTCTCCCAGTCCCAGGAATCGGCCGCGGACGATTACGCCTTCGATCTGCTGACCGAACGCAAGCTCAAGACCCAGGGCCTGGTGACGGCCTTTGAAAAACTGGCCGAGCTGGACGGTGGCGAAAGCAGCGTGATGAGCTCGCACCCCGGTTCCAAGGAGCGCGCCCAGCGCATGCAGCAGCGCATCGACGCCGCCAAGTAAGGCGCCCGTCCTGCTTGAAGAAACGCCCGCGCCGCGGGCGTTTTTTATTGCATCAAATGCGGAACGCCTGAAAAAAATAGATGCTTCGAGAACGGCGCCGCTGTAGTTGGCCCAAACGGCGGAGCGTTCGCGCAAAAGCCGTACAACGTATCAGCCATCCGCTGAATTTTCTGTTTGGTATGGATGGCCTAGGACTGGGTTGATGCCATCAGCGTTTTGAGCCGTTCAAGAAACCATTTCGGCATCGACTTGGCAAATTGGCCCCTGGATTTCTTTGGAGAAAAACCTGCTTCAATTCGTGTTTTATTTTTCTTTCTTGCTATTTCGGTTCAAAAAATAACAATAACGACAATGTTTTGCGACGCATCTGAATGGAGTCTGGGCTGATCCGCCCATTCGCCACGGGCTTGTCAATTATTGAAGATTGCTCCATGGACAGGCGCAAACGGGCCTGTCTAGAATTCGTTCTTCTTTTCACTGATGAGGGCAGGCGGCCATGACTTTGACGAAACGTTGCGGTGCGGAATTTTTTGGGACTTTCTGGCTGGTTTTTGGCGGCTGCGGCAGCGCGATCTTTGCCGCGGCCTACCCGGAACTGGGCATAGGCTTTGCCGGCGTGGCCCTGGCCTTTGGCCTGACCTTGCTGACCATGTGCTATGCCATCGGGCCCATTTCGGGCTGCCACATCAATCCGGCCGTGACTTTCGGCCTGGTGGCGGGCGGTCGTTTCCCGGCCCGTGAACTGTTGCCCTACGTGGTGGCTCAGGTGCTGGGCGGATTGGCAGCCGGCGCCGTGCTCTACCTGATCGCCAGCGGCAAGGCTGGTTTCGATGTATCCGCGGGCTTTGCCTCCAACGGATACGGGGCGCATTCGCCTGACGGCTATCCGCTGGCTTCCGCCCTGGTCGCCGAAGTGGTGCTGACGGCATTTTTCCTGTTCATCATCATGGGCGCCACCCACAAGCGCGGCCACGCCGGCCTGGCGGGCGTGGCCATCGGTCTGGCCCTGACGCTGATCCACCTGATCAGCATCCCCATCACCAACACCTCGGTCAATCCGGCACGCTCCACCGGCGTGGCGCTGTTCCAGGGCAGCTGGGCCATCGACCAGCTCTGGCTGTTCTGGCTGGCGCCTATTGTCGGGGGCATGCTTGGGGCGCTGGTGTTCCGCGCCTTGCAGTCCGACGAGGCGTAAGCGCCGCGGGCTGCGGCTTTCTGCGCCGCGCCGCTGATGAACGGGTCCGGGCCTTATGCGCCCGGGCCCGTTTTTCGTGGTTTCAAGCCTGGCGGCGGTTGCGGGCGGTCTTCTCGTAGTAGTCGCGCTTGGCGTCGTACATGCGCTGGTCGGCCAGGCGCAGGACGGCTTCCAGGCAGTTGGGCTCATGCGCCGTCGCTGCGCCGATCGACAGGGCGATCTTCGGGCCGCTGTAGAACTGATTGTTCAGTTCGGCCAGCTTGCCGATGTTCTCGGCCAGGGCGTGGGCGGCGGCCTCGTCGGCGCCGGGCATCAGGATGATGAATTCGTCTCCGCCCACGCGGGCGGCGTGCCAGGGTTTGTCCACGGCCTGCAGCAGCACCTCGCCCACGCGCTGCAGCAGGGCGTCGCCGCTGATGTGGCCCAGGCTGTCATTGGTCTCCTTCAGATGATTCAGGTCCAGCACCATGACGGAGGTGGGCAGGATGTTCTTGCGGCTCAGGCGGTTGAGCTCATCCACGTAAAAGGAGCGGTTCTTGAGCTTGGTTAGCACATCGTGCTTGCCCAGGTACTCCAGGTAGGTCTCGGCCTTCTTGCGGGCGGTGATGTCGGTCAGGGCCAGCAGCACCTGGTTCCAGTTGTCTTCATGACCCTGGAATACGGAGAACTGCAGGTGGATGTTCAGCGGCGTGCCGTCCAGGGTGTGGTTGAGCACTTCGCGCTGCTGCAGCAGGCGCCCTTCCCATAGATCGATCAGCTGCTCGCGGAAGCTGGGAATCATTTCCTCCCGGAACACCTCGGGCAGGCGTGTCAGCAGTTCATCCCTGCTGCCGGCCTTGAACATGTCCAGGGTGTATTGGTTGACGTCCAGCACCTTGATCTCCGCCATGCAGCGCTCCACGAATTCAGGGTGTACGTCGGTGAAGGTGCGCAGGTCCGTGATGCCGTGGCTGCGCAGTTCATCGAGCAGGCCGCGTATGGTGCTGAAGTCTTCCACCCACAGGGAGACGGGCGCCTGCTGGAACAGGCTCAGCGCATGCAGGGCGCTGTCGCGGGCGCGGCGCCGGGCCTGTTCCAGTTCGCTCACGTCTTCGATGACCACCAGCACGCGGTCGCCATGGCGTTCGTGGGCGGGCAGCAGCACGCCCTTGAGCAGGATGTCCAGGCGCCGGCCGTCCAGCGTGTAGTTGACGCTGCGGCCCTGGAAGCGCGCCTGCCCGGACCAGAGTTGCAGCAGTTCCTGGATGAGGGACTCCAAGGTATCGCCGCGCAGCACTTCGTCGAGCCTCTCGGATAGTTCGTCGAAGCTGCCAGCGGCGTACAGCGCCAGGGTGGCGGGGTTCACATGCAGCAGCCGGATGCGCGCCGAGCACTGCGCCGCCAACTGCGGGCGAGCTTGCAGGAAAGCGCCCAGATCGCTTATGCCTTGTTCCCGCCATTGGTCAAACAATTCAAAGACGTCGCTGTAATCCTCCAGCCACATGGATACGGGGGAAGCGTCAAAGAGGGTCAGGGAAGCGTCGAAGCCCGGGATGAGGGCTGGAGTGGTCCGGAGGGGAAGTGGCATGATGGCGCGCGGAAAGAGGAGTCGCCTTGCCGTAAGGCGGCAAATGCGACAAATAGTAGCGTGCAGTCGGGGTCTATGGAAGGGGGCATGCCTATGTCCAGACCGCCGGGCGCCCGAGTGTTGCGCAGAGGGGAGGGGCGCGCATGCGGATCGCCTGACTGGCCGGGCACTTGGATGAGCCTGACGACGTTCGAGCTCCAGTAGCGCTACACTGGCGCGGTCGCGGCCCCGGCCGCTTGTCTCGGTATATATGGAACATGGCCAAGATCCTGCCCATTCTGATGCTGCTGGCATCCAATGTGTTCATGACCATCGCCTGGTATGGACATCTGAAGTTTCCTCACAGCCCTTTGCTCAAGGTCGTCCTGCTCAGTTGGGGCATCGCCCTGGTGGAGTATTGCCTGGCCGTGCCCGCCAATCGTCTGGGACATACGGTCTACACGGCCGCCCAGCTCAAGACCATCCAGGAAGTCATCACACTGGCGGTTTTCGCCGTGTTTTCGGTGCTCTACCTGAAAGAGAGCTTCACCCTCAACCATCTGGTGGGGTTCACCCTGATCTGCGCCGGGGCCTTTTTTGTGTTCTATGGGCCGTTGAAGTAGGGAGCAAGCTGGCGGCGGGCGAAAAAAAGTCCCCCGAATCTCGGGGGACCTGAAGCCGGACGTACGGGGAGGTGAATGCTTACGCCCGGGATGTGTTCATACTAAGGGCATCCAGCCTCCCGGCGGTGTGTCCGAAGCGGGCATTGCGTAACCGTTTATGGCCATTGCCACTGTTTCCCTCGGCTTTGTACTGTATGGTTACCATATCGTGTCGGCGGGTGTCGCGGGCCATGAAAAAACCGGCCCGCAGGCCGGTTGGGGCCGAGCGCCGGAGTGCTCAGGGCCGTACGACCTCGCTCTCCACGACCATGTCCAGCACGTCGGCATGCTTGGAGGCGTCCGCAGGAACGTTCTTCAAGGTGTAGCGGTTGACCCGCAGCACGTTGCGCACGCCGGGTTCGTGAGTGTAGCCCTCGATGTCGCCGTAGTAGTACATCCATTGGCCGGTATGGGTCTTGACGCCGTTGCCGTCATACTGGATCTCGCGCACCTTCAGGCACTGGTAATTGGGCATCAGCGGATGCGAGCAGGCTTCGCGCTGCGGCGCCACTTCCAGAAAGACGCGTTCGGGCTCGCTGCCGTAGCGCGTGGATGCGGTAGGCTCGCCCTTCATGCGCCATTTGGTGCCGTCCTGGAAGGTCAGGGTCAGGACGGGCGCCGGATTGTCAGGCGCGGAATCGGCCTTGGCCATGCTCCAGTCGGTTGCGGTCGGCAGCAGTTGACCCACGGCATGTTCGTCGCGCATCAGCTTTTCGTCGGCGCAGGCCTTCATGGTGCTCACCGGGTGCGTGATGCTGATCCTGGACCCGTTGACGACATAGCCGCCGCTGAGCAGGTTGCACAGGCCGTCCACGGACACCTGGCGGTCCGTGAAGTTCAGGGTCACCTGCTTGCCGTCCGCGCCCGGGATGGCGGGCAGCGGCTGCCCATCCTTGCCGGTGGCCGCGAACAGGCGCCAGTGATAGGCCTCAAGGGAAATCTCTTTGTCCATTTGACGTTTCGAAATAGGGGCGTCAGACGCGGTTTGCGGAGCCGTGCAGGCGACCAGACCCATTAATGCCAGCGAGCTGGCAGCCAAAGTCAGTGTTTTTTTCATGGGTTTCTTCCTTGTTGAGTCATCAGGACGGGTGAAGCATGCACCCGGGAGAAAAAACAGGCATGCATTGTGGGCGGCTCATGGCCCCCTGACAAGCCTTCTTGACCATGTCTTACGTTTGCGCCTCCGACTGCAGTTGATTTTCCAGACTCTTGCGCAGGGAGTCCGGCAGGGACATCAGGCGCGCCAGCTCGTCCAGGTAGGCGCGTTCCATATAGCTTTGCTCGTCGATGACCAGCAGGCTGGCCAGGTAGATCTCGGCCGCCAATTCCGGCGTCTGGGCCAGGCCGGCCACAGCTTGCGGATCCACGGGCTTGAGCAGTTCCTTCGACAGCCACAGCCGCGCCTGCTCGGGAGCGGAGAGCTTGGCGATTTCGTTTTCGATCAACTGGCGTTCGGGCTCGCCCATATGCCCGTCGGCCTTGGCGGCGGACACCAGGGCCGCCAGAATCACCATGGCGTGGGTATCGGCCGCGCTGGAGGGCGCGTTCTGCACGGGCAGCGGCGCCGGCGGCACCGCCTGCACGGGTACGGGTTCCAGGCGCTGGCCGGCGTTCTGTTCCTGCCAGTTCTGGTAGACCTTCAGGGCCAATGCGCCCAGGGCCGCCGCTCCGCCGTAGCCGGCCATGGATCTGCCCATCTTGCGGAACTTCTTGTTCCCCAGCAGCAGACCCAGCAGGCCGCCAACGACGGCGCCGCCGCCAAAGCCGCCGGCCTGCTCAGCCAGCTTCCCGCCCAGGCCGCGCTGCTGCCGATCGGGATCGGTGCTCTGGCTGTTTTGCAGGATCTGTTGCAGCAGTTGCTGAAGTGACATGGGACGCCTTTCGCAGTAATAAACAGTAGGCTAGTTATAAACTACTTTCCCAGGGGCACCGGTCCGCAATTGTAAGCAGACCTGGCCAAAGTGCCGGCTTTGCGCACCCGGTGCCGGACTGAATTTGGTATCTTATGCGCTGATCCGTTCATAGAGGCGTGCGCGCCGATTTTTAGGGGGAAGGGCCGCGCCGCCGGCTCCACGAAAACCATGAAGCTGACTCGAACTTTACTTGCCGCATCCGTCCTGCTGGCCGCCGTGGCTGCGCCGGCCCATTCCCAGGTCAAGATCGGTGTGATCGCTTCGGCCACCGGGCCGACGGCGGTGGTGGGGCTGCCGCAACGCAACACGGTGCCTCTTCTGCCCGCCAAGGTCGGCGACCTGAGCGTGGAGTACGTGTCCATGGACGACGCCAGCGATCCCAACCAGACGGTGACCTTGTTCAAGAAGATGATCTCCGAGGACAAGATCGACGCCCTGATCGGGCCCACCGGGTCGCCCAACGCCATGGGCATCATCCAATTCGCCGCCGATTCCGGCACGCCCGTGCTGGCGCCGGTGGGGGCGGCTTCCGTGGTGCTGCCCATGACGCCGGAGAAGAAGTGGGTGTTCAAGACCACGCAGAACGACGACATCATCGCCGCCGCGCTGGTCAAGCACATGGTCGAACACGGAGTCAAGACCGCCGCCTTCCTGGGCTTCAACGACGCCTATGGTGAAAGCTGGCTGAATGTCTTCAAGGATCTGGCCGCCAGGAACAACATCCAGATCGTGGCCACCGAGCGCTATGTGCGTTCGGACACCTCGGTGACGGGCCAGGCGCTGAAGATCTTTGCGGCCAAGCCTGACGCCGTGCTGGTGGCGGGCACCGGGGCGGCGGCCGTGCTGCCGCAGGTCACGCTGGTCAAGCAGGGCTACAAGGGGCAGATCTACCAGACCCACGGCGCGGCGCTGCCGGCCTTCCTGCAACTGGGCGGCGCCCAGGTGGAGGGCACGGTGCTGGCCGCCAGCCTGATGCTGGTGCTGCCCGAGATCGCCGACAGCAATCCGTCCAAGCCCATTGCGCAGGACTACATCCAGCGCTACACGGCCAAGTACGGCACGGCCCCGGCCACCTTCGGCGCCAATGTCTACGATGCCGGCCTGCTGCTGGAAAAAGCGATTCCGCAGGCGGCGGCCAAGGCCAAGCCGGGCACGCCCGAGTTCCGCGCCGCCTTGCGCGACGCTCTGGAACAGACGCGCGAACTGGTGGCCACGCAGGGGGTCTACAATATGTCGCCCGAGGATCACAGCGGCTTTGACGAGCGCGGGCGGGAGCTGATCACCGTGCGCGACGGCCAGTGGCGCTTGGTCAAGTAAAAAGCGCAGGTCCACGAAAAAACGCGGCCAGGCCGCGTTTTTTGCTTCGGATGGAATGCCCCGCCGCGGGGCGGATCATGGTCAACCCGGGCTGGCCGGCAGGCTCAGCAGGAAATGAGGTTCCTCGCCTTCGATCTCGGTTTTCAGGTATTTGGCGCCGAAGCGGCTGAGCGCCACCACGAGCTTGGCCGGGACGCCATGCAGAGTGATGTAGTAATCCTCCAGGCCTTGCTCGATGCGTTGTACGACCTCAGGCTGCGAACGTTGCCAGCCTGCTCCCCCCAGATACGTGATGCGTTCGTAGGGGTCCCGACTCATATCTTTCGTGACGTATGAAACCTCGGTCATTTGCCACCTCATGAAGTGCTTGCAGGGACTTCTATGGTTGGGCAAAAACGCCCGCCGCTCCATTAGGGATATCGCGAGGCTGTCCGGTTCAGGCCTGGCCTTTCAGCGCCTTGATCAGGTAGGGGTCCAGGTCGGGCTGGCGCAGCAGCCAGTTCTTGTAGTCCTGCGGCACGTCGGCGATCGCCATGCCCTTGTGCTTGCCAAAGCGCAGCACGGTGGGGATGCGGGCTTTTTCCGACAGTTGCCAGAGCTGCTCCCAGGTGTGGACGTTCTGGGTATGGCTCAGGAGAAACTGCAGCAGCGACAGGCAGTTGCGCACGTCCGCCAAGGCGGAGTGGGCCTGGCGCAACCGCTCGCGCGCATTGGCGCGATCAATGTGGTAGATCAGCGCGGACTGGCTGTAGCTGTCCAGTCCGGGCAGCAGGTGGCGGGCCAGCGCCAAGGTGCAGATACGCTTGATCTCCGGGCGACCGGCGCAGCCCCAATCGTAGTCCACGTTGTGGCCTATCAGGTACTGGGTGTCCGCCGGCAGGGCGAAGTCGGTGTGCGGAGGGCAGTCTTGCAGTTCTTCGTCGTAGATGTGATGCGTGGCCAGTGCGCCCAGAGCGATGGCTTCATCGGGGCGGTAGCGTTGCTCGAATTCTTCGTCGACGAGCAGGAAGACGGGGTCGCTCAGGCGCAGCCAGGCGGCTTCGATGATCTGCGGCTGGGCGGTGCCGGTGGTTTCGGTGTCAAACAGCAGGGCGGACATACGGGAACGGGTAACAGGCAAAGCAGTCATGGTAGTTCATGCGCTGCGCTTTGCCTACACGGCGCAGGCGCTGGTCAAGCGGTGACGGGAGCGATGCGGGCCGCCGCGAGGCCTTGCTCCTGGCTGGCCCCGGGGCTCCGGCCGGGGATTCTCCCCAGGGTTACCCACATTTTTTGTGGATAAGTGCGGTTTCTACAGCGGCTTGAGCCGGAAACCTTCAGGCACACCCCAGCGGTTGGTGCGCAATAGCCAATGTGTCTGGCAGCGCTGACAGCGATACTGGGTTTCGTGAGAGCCGTCGCGGGCGGGCGGATGCAGGCCGAGCAGGCGCAGATCGGCATGCGGTTCCGCCGTGGCCAGTCCTTGCGGCAATTGCAGGCAGGCTTCGCACAAGGTCGAGCTTTGAACCTGGGGCATGTACGCCTCTGTTATGTTTCCTATTGATACACAAGTATCATGCCCGTTACGAAAACAGTCAAGCGTCCGCTGCGGGATCCGGCCAGTCGAAGGAATGGCTGCGGTCGCGGCCGGCGTGCTTGGCCCGGTAAAGGGCCTTGTCCGCCTGGCGCAGCAAGGACTTCAGGTCGGGCGTGTCGGCTCCCAGCGTGGCCACCCCCAGGCTGGCGGTCAGCGCCAGTTCTTGCCCGTCCTCGAGCAGTACGGGTTCGCGGGCAACGCTCTGGCGCACGCGCTCCGCCACCGCATGGGCCTGCATGGGACTGCAGTCTGGCAACAGGATGCCGAACTCCTCGCCGCCGAGCCGGCCGCACAGATCGGTATCGCGCAGCGCGGTCTGGATGCGGTGCGCCACGGCCACCAGGGCCTGGTCGCCGGCATGATGTCCATGCGTATCGTTGACCGGCTTGAAATGGTCTATGTCCAGCAGGAGCGCGCTGACCGGCGTATGGCTCAGCCTGCACCGGATCAGCAGGGCCTGGCCTTGCTGGTGGAAGGCGGGCTTGTTGAGCATGCCGGTCAGTGCGTCGTACAGGGCCAGGCGCTGCAATTTTTCCACTGCTTCGTTGCGTGCGGCCATGATGCAGGCGGCGGTGATGGGCGCCAGCGCGATGGAGGCGATGCCGATGCGGATGGACAGCGAATTCAACGAAGACGAGGAGGCATCGGGCAACAGGCTGGCTGCCTGCCACACCGCGAACAGGGACCACAGGACGTAGAGAAGGGTGAGCAGGGCGGTGCCGAACAGCGGATAGCTCAACGCGCACCACAGCAAGGGAAGCACGGGGAAGGCCAGCGAGCCCGGCCCGCCGATGAACAGACTCAGCAGGCAACTGAGCAGCAGCAGGGCAGCGGGCGCCAGATCGGCCAGCGTCAGGGTGTGGGGCTCGTTCCAGTATTGACGCAGACGCTTCAGGGGCTCGGGCGGCGCAGTCAGGAGCACGGGCAGGATCGCCGTGTAGGTGAGCAAGCCCGTGATCAGCCAGGACAGGCAGGCCGAAAGCAGATCCTGCCGGGTGTACAGGTGATGGGCCAGTCCGCCGGGCAGCGAGGAGGCGAAGGAAGCCAGCGCACAGTAGGCGACCGGCGCCAGAATGGCCTGGGGACGGCGCAGCGACAGGTCCACATGGGGGCCGCGAGTCAGCAGGCGGTAAGCGAGGCCCAAGCTGAGCATATTGGCTGCCGCCAGCATGGTCGAGATTAGGGCGGGGCTTTGATTGCTCAGTTCCGCGCACAGGTAGCCAAGGGCGGCGGCCAGCCAGCAGGCGGGGCGGGCGCCCCAGTCGCGGTGGCGCAGGAACAGCCCCAGCGCGATGGCGTCGGACGGCCAGAAGGTCGCCAGCATGTCGTGACGCCGCGTGGATATGCCCAGCAGCGTCAGCATGTAGATCAGTCCGAACAGGCAAAGACCGGTGAGGATGGTCTGGCGCCAGGGAGGACGTAACCAGGGAAGTTGCGTCGAAATAAAACCCATTGCCATTTACGCGCGCGCGTGTGAAAGACGCCTGGCGGCGCCGGGTAAGTTTTAAGCCGCAACTATTGTAAGTCGAAACCGGCAGTTTCTTTACGGTTTGTAATATTTCCTGCCGTCAGAGGAAGGAGCGGGCGGCGCGGCGCCGCGATCCTCAGTTCAGGTGATGGCCGGCGTGGCGCGGGGCCACGTGATGCACGTCCTGCAGGCGGAAACGGAACCGTACCTTGGGACCCTGGCCTTCGGTCAGGCTGTCGGCCGTGTAGGTGGTGCAGCCATGCACTGGCGAGCTGAAAATGACGGTGCCGGCCATGCGCGGGCCGTTCTTAGGTTGCAGATAGACCGTGTCGCCGATGCGGATGTCGGTCTTGTTCAGGGCGATATGGTCGGGACGCGAAATCAAGCCGGTTGGATAGATGTTCTTCATGTATTTCTTCCTATTCGTATGGCGCCATTACATCGTGTTCTTGTTGAAGTTTTATGACACCGGAACGGGCCGCGCTCTGGTGAGCAAACAGGCCTCATGCTTTAAAAATCCGCCTGAAAGACGGATGCAGGCCGGCAACAGGGTCGATGTGGCGCATCGATGCGGCAGGCGGTCCCGTGTCGGGTCGGGAGCGCCGGTTGCACAGCTGGTTTTGTACGCAGCCTTTTGGGAAAGGTTCCCTGTTCGGGCGGCGTGAAAAATGATTATGAAAGTTTTGGCACGCAAGTGCCTCGGTATTTACCCAAGGTCCGACGGCAGCAGCCATGGACTTCAAGCAAGGCTGACCGGGGTAACGCCATGCGCTTGGGTTCGATCGCAAGTTCTTAATGTAATGGATGATTTGCGCGATCAAGCAACTATTAAGTCATAAGTTAAGTGCTTTGTCAAGCGGTGCTTGTCCGCAGGACGCCACGTCAAGCGCCGCGTCCGCTCATGGCGACGAACAGCAGCCAGCGTGCAGACGGTCGGGCTGATGCTCTAGAATGTGCCATTGCCCATCATCTTGCTCTGCATCGTCATGATCACCATTACCGGCCTGTACACCTACCCCATCAAATCCTGCGGCGCCCAGGCACATCCGGAAGGAGTGGGAATCAGCACGGCGGGGCTGGACCACGACCGGGAATGGGTCGTAGTGGACGAGGCGGGGATCTTCATGACGCAGCGGCGCTGGCCGCGCATGGCCCTGATCCGGCCGCAGGTGTCCGCGAGATGCATCACGGTCCAGGCGCCCGGCATGCAGACGCTGTCCTGGTCGCTGGATGGCGCGGACCGCGCGCAGGCGCCTGTGCCGGTGCGCATCTGGAGCGCGGATACGCTGGGACGGGATGAGGGCGACGAGGTTGCGCAATGGTTCAGCGCCTTCCTGCAGACGCCGTGCCGCTTGTTGCGCCGCCACGACGCGGCGCGGCGCTACGTGCTGCCCGAACGCGTCCAGCCCTGGCTGGACAAGGCGAATGGCTGGCGGGACGTGAGCCGACAGGAGCAGGGCTTCGCCTTTGCCGACGCCTTGCCGTTTCTGTTCGCCAACCAGGCGTCCCTGGATGAGCTCAATCAGCGTGTGGTGCAGTCCGGCGAGCAGGCCGTGCCCATGGACCGCTTCCGGGCCAATATCGTGTTTGAAGGCCTGCCCGCCTACGAAGAGGATTATGTGCTGGGCGTCAGCGCGCCGGGTCTGAGCTTTGCCTTCATACGGCCTTGTACGCGTTGCCCCATGCCCAATGTGAATCAGGCCACTGGCCAAGTCGGCGTGCAGCCGGGGCTGGCATTGGCGGCCAGCCGGCAGTTTCCCCAGGGCACCTTGTTCGGCATGCAGGCCATGCTGGCGCAATCCGAGCCGCAGCGCCTGATGCCGGGCCGCACGCTGGACGTGGAATACGAGTTCTAGCGCCTTGGACGGGTTCCAGGTCCGTCCGGGCGTTCAGGCGTAGTCCAAAGGCAGGCGGGTGGTGTATTTGATCTGCTCCATGGCGAAGCTGGAGCTGACATCGGTCAGCTCGATTTCGCTGATCAGGCGCTGGTAGACCCGATCGAAGCTCCTGATGTCCGGCACGACCACGCGCAGCAGATAATCCGTGTCGCCGCTCATGCGATAGAACTCCACTATCTGGGGGATGGCGTCCACCACCGCGGAGAACTGCCGGTACCACTGCTTGTTGTGCTGATTGGTCTTGATGGCCACGAACACCGTCACGCCCACGTTGAGCTTTTCCTGGTTCAGCAGCGCCACCCGTTTCTCGATATAGCCGTCCTGCTCCAGGCGCTGGATACGGCGCCAGCAGGGCGTGCTGGACAGGCCCACTCGATCGCCGATGTCCTGGATGGACAAAGTGGCGTCGTTCTGCAGCAGCTCAAGAATATTTTTGTCGAATTTATCCAGCATGAGCAATCATTTTCCAGACTTAAGCAAGTAATGGGAATTAAATTGTCCTGATTGTGGGTCCAGAGGCGGAAAAACGCAATATTCCTTCCTGCGCCTTGCGTAGACTGTTCCTATCGGTCCGCAGACGGACCGGTCATAGACAGGAAAACAGCATGCGTGATTGTGAATACAGGAACACCCGATTGACTCATCTGGGCCGCGATGCGGCGGTATCGAACGGTTTCGTGAACGTGCCGGTTTGTCGGGGCTCGACCATCCTGGCCGATACACTGGAACAGTGGACCGAGCGCAAGGAGCCGGACAATCCCTATGCCTCCTACGGCCGCTTCACCAATCCCACCTTGCAGACGCTGGCGCAGGCCGTGGCCGAGCTCGAGGGCGGACACCGTGCCTGGCTGTTTCCTTCAGGTCTGGCAGCCTGCAGCCACGCCCTGCTGAGCGTGCTGGAGCAAGGCGACCATGTGCTGCTGCCTGACTCTGTTTACGGCCCTATTCGCGCCTTCGCCCAGCAGGTGCTGGCCGGCCGCATGGGCATCCAGGTGCAGTTCTACGAGCCGTCCATCGGCGCAGGGATCGCCGCCTTGATCCGGTCCGGCACCAAGGCGGTCTATGTGGAGTCGCCCGGTTCGGGCACGTTCGAGATCCAGGATATTCCCGCCATCGCCCGCTGCGCGCACGCGGCCGGCGCCTATGTGATCATGGACAATACCTGGGCCACGCCTTTGTTCTTCAGGCCTTTCGAGCATGGCGTCGACATTTCGGTGCAGGCCGCCACCAAATACCTGACCGGTCATTCGGATGCCCTGCTGGGCGTGGCCACGGCCAATGAACGGGCCTGGCCCTTGCTGCGCCGCGCCGCGCATGACTTCGGCCAGACTGCCGGCCCCGACGATGCCTTCCTGGCCTTGCGCGGCTTGCGCACGCTGGGAGTGCGCCTGCGTCAGCACCAGGCCAGCGCCCTGCAGTTGGCGCGCTTTCTGGAACGGCAGCCGCAGGTCCTGCAGGTGCTGCACCCGGCCCTGGCCTCGCACCCGGGGCATGCGCTCTGGAAACGGGATTTCCTGGGTTCCACGGGCCTGTTCGGCGTGGTGCTGGAGCCCTTGTCCACCAAGCAGTTGTCGCGCTTCTTCCGCAGCTTGAAGCTGTTCGGCATCGGCCTGTCCTGGGGCGGATTCGAAAGCCTTGCCTTGCCATTGGACATGCCCCGGCGCGATGGCCGGCCGCTGTTCGGGCAGGGGCAGCTGCTGCGCCTGCATGCCGGCCTGGAAGATGTGCAAGATCTGCAGGATGATCTGCAGGCGGCGCTGGCGCAGGCCTACCGCGTGGGCGAGCTGTGCCGGGCCTAAGGGCCTGCCATGCGAAGAGCGCCTGCGGGCGCTCTTTTTTTGCCTTTCTTCAACGCCAAGGACAACGCCGGCCACAGCGTCGTCGTTCAGTTAGGCTTGCCTCCCAGCAGGCTCAGCTGCTGGTTTTCCTGGCGCGCCATCAGGCGGCGCGCCTGTTCTTCATTGATGTTCAGGAACGGGTCGTCCAGCGAAGGCTGTTCGGGGCTGGAGATGCGCTCGGCGATGCGGTTCCAGCGCAGGCCCAGCTTGCTGGGCGTGGCGGGGCGGCGCCGCGTGCGCACCGGCGTTTCATGCTGGTCGGGAGAGTACTGGCTCAGGTCGAACTGGCCGGTGACGATGCCGATCTGCTTGAGCAGGATCATGGCCTGCAAGGGGCTCTTGAAGCTGCGCGGGTCCTTGCTGCGCGCCGTCACCAGCACGGCCTGGCCGGCGCGCGTGGCGATCTGCACGAAAAAATGGTTTCCCTGGCCCTTGATCGACACGCCCAGAATGCCTCCCGCCTGGGTGGCGGCGCGCAATTGCTGCAAAGTGAAAGTGACGACAGCGCCTTGGCTGGGAACAGAGGACATAGATAACCGGCAAATGAAGAAAGCCCGCTTTGCGGGCCGGACTGGGCGTGGAGCCGCGGCCGCCGCACTGGCGGCCAAAGGCCAGTCATTATGCCAAAAAACGCATCGTCACGGGGTGTTCAGACGGCCGCCAGGCGCGGCAGGATGTGTTCTTCCAGCAGCGGGGCCAGGGGCAGTTCGCGGGCCTGGGCCGGGTCGACCCAGCGCGCTTCTTCCAGTTCGGCGGCGGCCTGGATGGCGCGATCCAGCGTCAGGGTGAAGACGTGCGCGTGCACCACATGCCCCGGTTCGTTGGCGGCCGGGCATTCGAAGAAGCCCTCGTAGCGGGCGTGGGCGGTTTCGGAGCCGGCCAGGCCCAGTTCTTCTTCAAGCTCGCGCTGCAGGGCCTGGAGCGGGGTTTCGCCGGCTTCCAGCTTGCCGCCGGCCTGCATGAAATACGGGCTGCCGCGCTTGCGGACCAGCAGGATCTGGCCAGATGGGTTGGTGATGAAGGCGGCGGCCAGCAGGATGACGGGAGCGGACATGGGACTGAACGAGAATTCGAGCAAAAACGCTAGTGTAAATCTTTTTGGATGCGATCCGGCGCGGCGACGGGGCCGCCCGTTTCCAGGGTCTTGCAGCGCAGCAGGTACCAGGTGGCGCCCGCGCCGGGGATCAGCAGCAGCACGCGCAGCCAGCCGGCCTGTTCGGCCAGCCAGGCCGAGAGCGCCAGGGACAGCCACAGCAGCGCCAGGGCGCGCCGCTTGGCCTGCCGGGTCAGGCCGCGGCCGTCCTGCCAGTTGCGCAGGTACGGCCCCAGCCAGCGATGCTCCAGCAGCCACAGATGGAACCGCGGCGAACTGCGCGCAAAGCACCAGCCGGCCAGCAGCACGAAGGGCGTGGTGGGCAGCAAGGGCAGGATGGCGCCGGCCACGGCCAGCGCCACGCACACAAAGCCCGCCGCCAACAGGACGATGCGCATGGACCTCAGCGCGGAACGCGCCCCAGCAGGTGGAATTCATCGTTGCAGCGCATGGACATGAAATTGGCCATGCGGTTGCTCAGGCCGAAAAAGGCGCTGATGGCCGCGATGTCCCAGGCGTCTTCGTCGCTGAAGCCATGGTCGCGCAGGTTCTGGAAGTCGGCCTCGCCCAGCTCCTGCGAGCGTTGCGAGACCGTCATGGCGAAGTCCAGCATGGCCTTCTGGCGCGGGCTGATGTCCGCCTTGCGCCAGTTGATGGCCACCTGGTCGGCGATCAGCGGGTCGCGGGCGCGGATGCGCAGGATGGCGCCGTGGGCGATGACGCAATAGTGGCACTGGTTGGCGGCCGATGTGGCGACCACGATCATTTCGCGCTCGGCCTGGGTGAGTCCGCCGGGCTTGTCCATCAGGGCGTCATGGTAGGCGAAGAAGGCGCGGAATTCGTCGGGACGGTGCGCCAGGGCCAGGAAGACGTTGGGGATGAAGCCGGATTTCTCCTGCACCGCCTCGATGCGGGCGCGGATGTCGTCGGGCAGGTCGGCCAGCGCCGGCACTGGATAGCGGCTGATGGAGGGCAGGGTGGGGGTGTCGGGCATGAGCATTCTCCACGGAAAAGGTGGTTCGCGCGCGCCGGGTGGTCAAATCCCTCCAGGGCGAGGGTGTCCAGTGCCGGTCCTGACGATATAATGACATATTGACCTTGTCCCGGGCAGGGCCGCCACGCGGTCCGGCGGGCGGGCACGTACTTGCACACCACTACTGACTCGATAATGACAACCATCCTCGAATCCATTCCTGTCGGCCAGAAGGTCGGCATCGCCTTTTCCGGCGGCCTGGACACCAGCGCCGCCCTTCTCTGGATGCGTAACAAGGGCGCCATCCCTTACGCCTACACGGCGAACCTGGGCCAGCCCGACGAGCCCGACTACGACGCCATCCCCCGCAAGGCCCAGGAATACGGTGCGAAGGTCGCGCGTCTGATCGATTGCCGCCAGCAACTGGTGGCCGAAGGCATCGCCGCACTGCAGTGCAATGCGTTCCACATCTCCACCGGCGGCGTCACCTATTTCAACACCACGCCCATCGGCCGCGCCGTGACCGGCACCATGCTGGTGGCCGCCATGAAGGAAGACGACGTCCATATCTGGGGCGACGGCAGCACCTACAAGGGCAACGACATCGAGCGCTTCTACCGCTACGGCCTGCTGACCAACCCCGACCTGAAGATCTACAAGCCCTGGCTGGACCAGACCTTCATCGACGAGCTGGGCGGCCGCGCCGAGATGTCCGAGTACATGCGCGAAAACGGCTTCGACTACAAGATGTCGGCCGAAAAAGCCTACTCCACCGACTCCAACATGCTGGGCGCCACCCATGAAGCCAAGGACCTGGAGCACCTGAACGCCGGCATACGCATCGTCAAGCCCATCATGGGCGTGGCCTTCTGGCAGGACGCCGTGGCCGTGCCCGCCGAAGAAGTGCGCGTGCGCTTCGAGGAAGGCCAGCCCGTGGCCCTGAACGGCGTGGAGTACGCCGATCCCGTCGAACTGATGCTGGAAGCCAACCGCATCGGCGGCCGTCATGGCCTGGGCATGAGCGACCAGATCGAGAACCGCATCATCGAAGCCAAGAGCCGCGGCATCTACGAAGCTCCCGGCATGGCGCTGCTGCACATCGCCTACGAACGCCTGGTCACCGGCATCCACAACGAAGACACCATCGAACAGTACCGCATCAACGGCCTGCGCCTGGGCCGCCTGCTCTACCAGGGTCGCTGGTTCGACCCCCAGGCCATCATGCTGCGCGAAACCGCCCAGCGCTGGGTGGCCCGCGCCATCACCGGCGAAGTCACGCTGGAACTGCGCCGCGGCAACGACTATTCCATCCTGGATACCGTCTCGCCCAACCTGACCTACAAGGCCGAGCGTCTGAGCATGGAAAAGGTCGACAGCATGTTCTCGCCGCGCGATCGCATCGGCCAGCTCACCATGCGCAACCTGGATATCGTGGACACCCGCAACAAGCTGTTCACCTATACCCAGACCGGCTTGCTGGCGCCTGCGGCCGGTTCGGCTCTGCCCCAGCTCAAGGATGGCAAGCAGGACTGACCGCCTTGTCGCGATGAAAAAAACCGGGAACGATGTTCCCGGTTTTTTTTTGCATGGCGTCTTGACTCTTTCCGGTGCGCAGCCTGCGTCTAGGGGTTTTCCATATACCCCTGGGCAGTATATTTGATATACTGGGGGCATGTATGTTCAGGGAGCTCTTCGTGCCACACACGCCAGAAGAAAAGAAACGTGTTCTTTCCCGTGTCCGTCGCATACGCGGGCAGCTCGATGCCCTGGAACGGGCGCTGGAGCAGGGGGAAGAGTGCGGGCCCGTGCTGCAACAGATCGCCGCCGTGCGCGGCGCCGTCAATGGACTGATGGCCGGAGTGCTGGAGAGCCATCTGCGCGAGGAGCTCGCTCCACTGGCCAGCGAGGATGATGCCCGGCAATCGTCCGTGGATGACGCCATCGCTCTGGTGCGCGCGTATCTGCGCTGATCCGCCTGGCCGCGGATCGCTTCCTGGACATCTCATTCTTACGCTCACCAACCAAAGGACAGTTACATGAAATCACGCGCAGCCGTCGCCTTCAAAGCTGGAGAACCACTGCAAATCGTCGAGATCGACGTCGCCCCGCCGCAAAAAGGCGAAGTGCTGGTGAAGATCACGCATACGGGCGTCTGCCACACCGACGCCTTCACGCTCAGCGGCGACGACCCTGAAGGCGTTTTTCCCGCCGTGCTGGGCCATGAAGGCGCCGGCATCGTGGTGGAGGTCGGCGAAGGCGTGACCAGCGTCAAGCCCGGCGATCACGTCATCCCGCTGTACACCGCCGAATGCGGCGAATGCCTGTTCTGCAAGAGCGGCAAGACCAATCTGTGCACCGCCGTGCGCGCCACGCAGGGCAAGGGCCTGATGCCCGACGGCACCACCCGCTTTTCCTACAATGGCGAACCCATCTACCACTACATGGGCTGCTCCACCTTCAGCGAATACACCGTGGTGGCCGAAGTTTCGCTGGCCAAGGTCAACCCCGAGGCCAATCCCGAGCATGTCTGCCTGCTGGGCTGCGGCGTGACCACGGGCCTGGGCGCGGTCAAGAATACCGCCAAGGTGCAGGAAGGCGACACCGTGGCCGTGTTCGGCCTGGGCGGGATCGGCCTGGCGGCGATCCAGGGCGCGAAGCTGGCCAAAGCCGGCCGCATCATCGCCATCGATACCAACCCCGCCAAGTTCGAACTCGCTCGCACCTTCGGCGCTACCGATTGCGTCAACCCCAACGATCACGACAAGCCGATCCAGCAAGTGGTCGTGGAGATGACCGGCTGGGGCGTGGACCACAGCTTCGAGTGCATCGGCAACGTCAATGTGATGCGCGCCGCATTGGAAAGCGCTCACCGCGGCTGGGGGCAGAGCGTCATCATCGGCGTGGCCGGCGCGGGGCAGGAGATTTCCACCCGTCCGTTCCAGCTGGTGACGGGCCGCAAGTGGATGGGCACGGCCTTCGGCGGCGTGAAGGGGCGCAGCGAACTGCCCGGCATGGTGGAGGACGCCATGGCCGGCCGCATCCAGCTCGAGCCTTTCGTCACGCATACCATGCCGCTCACGCAGATCAACGAAGCGTTCGATCTGATGCACGAAGGCAAGTCCATTCGTTCGGTCGTGCATTACGCCTGAGATCATGCGCAGCCGGCGGCCGAGGCTCGATGCCGCGGCTGCGCTGCGTGAACGCCCCGGAGCCGACGCGCCCGGGGCGAATCGAAGCCCCCCGGTTCTGGCCGGGGATTTTTTTGCTCAGCGCTGGTTCGAGGGGCGGCTCGAACGCCTGGTCCATCCTTGGCAAACCGGACCAGCCCAAGGCGCATCGACAAGCTGGCCCCGTCGGGCGCGGCGCTCATCCATATGCCGTCTTTATACGCAGGCGTCTAAACACATCTCTGAATTTATACGGGAAATCTTAGACTTTTCACGTCTGCTGCCGGTTTGCGCAGTGTCTGCGCCGTCCGGTCCACCGACGGTCCGGGCGCTCCAGGATCGGCAGTCCTGAAAACTTGAAATTCCGGTTTCCGGCCAGTGCCTGCCTGAGGCGGCCGCCTTCCGGATTCGACTGGGAGTTCTCGATGAATGCCTCATTGACCACCATGCTGGCGGGCGCCGTTTCAGCCTGCCTCTTTGTCTATCTGCTGTATGCCCTGGTGAAGGCTGAAAAGTTTTGATGTCCGGTCCAAGGGACCTTCGCGTTTTTCATAGGTGCATATATGGGTGATCTTGTATTCGTGTCCCTGATATTGATGTTCTTTGCGGCGGCGGTCGGTTTTGCCATCGGTCTCGAGAAAATCTGATGGAGGCCGTCATGCTTGAGGACATTTTTCAATTCGCCGTTATTCTTGCGGTCATGGCGCTGCTGGCCGTGGCGCTAGGCAAATGGATAGCGCATCTTTTCACTAGTCCCCGTCATGGCTTTCTGGAGCGAGGCACTTACCGGATGCTGGGCGTCGATCCGGACGAGAAAATGTCCTGGAAGCGCTACGGCCTGGCCTTGCTGCTGAGCAACGCAGCCATGCTGCTGCTGGGCTATGTGCTGCTGCGCCTGCAGGGCCTGCTGCCCGGCGATACGCTCGCGCGCGCCGCACAGCCGCCTGATCTGGCGTTCAACACGGCGGTGTCCTTTACCACCAATACCAACTGGCAGGCTTATTCAGGCGAATCCAGCCTCTCCAACCTGTCGCAGATGGCCGTGATCACCTTCCTGATGTCGGTCAGCGCGGCCACGGGGCTGGCGGCGGCCGGCGGGTTCATGCGCGGCCTCAGTCGCAAGAGCGCGGCCGACATCGGCAATTACTGGGTGGACTTCACCCGTTCTCTGTATCGCCTGCTCCTGCCCGCCAGCTTTCTGATGGCGCTGGTCTACGTCTGGCAGGGAGTGCCGCAGACGCTGGACGCGCAGATCGTGGCGGACACGTTGGAAGGTGCCAGGCAGCAGATCATTCTGGGCCCTGTCGCCAGCCTGGAGAGCATCAAGCACATAGGCACCAACGGCGGCGGCTTCTTCGGCACGAATGCCGCGCACCCCTTCGAGAATCCGACCCCGCTCACCAATACGCTGCACATGCTCGGCATGTTGCTGGTGCCCTCCGCCCTGACCTATGCCTTCGGCGCGATGGTGCGGCGCAGGAGCCAGGGCAGGGCATTGTTCGCCGCCTTTGTCGTGATGTTCATCGGATTTCTGTGGCTGGCCTACAGCGCCGAGCAGGCCGGCAATCCCTTGCTGTCGTCCCTGGGAGTGGATCAGAGGCCGAGCGCCGTGCAGGGCGGGGGCAATATGGAAGGCAAGGAAGTGAGGTTCGGCATCGCGCAAAGCAGCATGTTCGCCACCGTGACCACGGCGGCCACGACCGGCTCGGTGGACGCCATGCATTCTTCGCTGACGCCGCTCGGCGGCCTGGTTCCGATGGCGCAGATGATGCTGAACAATGTGTTCGGCGGCATAGGCGTCGGGTTCATCAGCCTGGTCAGCTACGCCATTCTGACGGTTTTCCTGGTGGGCATGATGATAGGGCGCACGCCGGAGTTCCTGGGCAAGAAAGTCGAGGCGCGCGAGATGAAGTACGTGATGCTGGCCCTGCTTGCGCATTCGTTCAGCATTCTGGGCTTTACAGCGCTCGCCAGCCTGATGCCGGCGACCCTGGACAGCCTATCCAGCCTGGGGCCGCACGGCTTCAGCGAAGTGCTGTACGCCTATGCGTCGGGCACGGCCAACAACGGTTCGGCGTTCGCGGGTTTCAATGCCAATACCCCATTCTTCAATACAAGCATAGGCTTGGCCATGCTGATCGGCCGTTACCTGACCTTGCTGCCCATGCTGGCCGTCGCGGGCGTCATGGCGGCCAAGAAAACCATTCCCGAGGGGCCGGGCACCTTGTCGACCTCCTCGGCGCTGTTCACCGGCTTGCTGATCTTCGTGGTCCTGGTGGTTGGCGGGCTGACCTTCATGCCGGCGCTCGCGCTCGGCCCGATTGTCGAACATCTGCTGATGCTCGACGGAACAAGTTTCTGAGGTGCGAATTTCATGTCGACCAGCATTATTTCCGCTGCGGGCAGCTCATCGCCATCATTTTTCAAGAGCCTGGCCCGGCCCGTGATCGTTTCGGCCGTCTTTTTCATGCTGCTCGCGGGGGTCGCATACCCGCTCGCCACGACAGGGGTCGGCGTCGCCCTTTTTCCGGATCAGGCTCAGGGCAGCCTGGTCGTGAAGGACGGCAAGGTGGCGGGGTCCCGCCTGATCGGCCAGCACTTCACCGGGCCGGAGTATTTCCACGGCCGACCCAGCGCGACCATGGGCGCCGCCCCGGACGACCCGTCCCGCGCCGCCGCCCAGCCCTACAACGCCGCAGCCGGCGCGGCGAGCAATCAGGGCGTGCTCAGCAGGCAGCTGCGCGACGCCGTGGCCGAGCGCACCCTGGCCTACCGGAAGATGAACGGCCTGGCGGCCGACGCCCTCGTTCCCGTCGATGCGGTGACGGCCTCGGCGTCGGGCCTGGATCCTCATATTTCGGTCGCCAACGCGCAATTGCAGGCGCCGCGCGTCGCCAGGGCCCGGGGCGTGCCGGTGGAACAGGTGCGGCTGCTCATGGATAGATACACCAGCCCGCGCCAGCTAGGCGTGCTGGGTGATCCGCGGGTCCACGTGCTGGAACTCAATCTCGCGCTTGATCTGGCCGTCCCCGCTCGGCCCGAAGCGCGTTAAGGCAGAGAGGTCGCCATGTCCTTCATCGATATGAAAACGCGACAAGACGCCGCTGTTTCCGAAGCCCCCGGACCTCTTGCCTGGCGGGCGCTGTGCGCCGCCGCCTTCAGGAAGCTGTCGCCGCGCGTGCAGATCGGCAATCCGGTGATGTTCGTCGTCTACCTGGGCAGCATCGTCTCCACCTTGCTGGGCGTCCAGGCGCTGCTCGGCCAGGGCGAGGCCCCGGCCGGCTTCATCCTGGCGGTAGCGGCCTGGCTCTGGTTCACGGTGCTTTTTGCCAATGCCGCCGAAGCCGTGGCCGAAGGCCGGGGCAAGGCGCAGGCGGACGCGCTGCGCGCCACGCGCCAGCGAGTGCTGGCGCGGGTGCTCAAAGAGCCCAGGCGCGACAGCCCCTCCTGGCCTGTGCCCAGCGACGAACTGGTGGTGGGCGCCTATGTGCGGGTGGATGCCGGCGAGCTCATTCCGGCCGATGGCGAGGTGCTGCAGGGCGCAGCGTCCGTGGATGAATCGGCGATCACCGGCGAATCGGCCCCCGTGATCCGCGAGTCGGGAGGCGATTTCTGCTCGGTCACGGGCGGCACCCGCGTCTTGTCCGACTGGATCGTGATGCGCGTCACGGCCCGGCCCGGCGAGGCCTTCCTCGATCGCATGATCGCCATGGTGGAAGGCGCCAAACGGGGCAAGACGCCCAATGAAGTCGCGCTGAACATCCTGCTGGTCGCGCTGACCCTGGTGTTTTTGCTGGTGTGCGTGACGCTGCTGCCGTTTTCCCGCTTTGCCACCCTGGTGACCGGAGCAGGCTCGCCGGTGACGATCACGGCCTTGATCGCCTTGCTCGTCTGTCTGATTCCGACCACCATCGGCGCGCTGCTGTCGGCCGTCGGCGTTGCGGGCATGAGCCGCATGATGAAGGCCAATGTGCTCGCCACCTCCGGCCGCGCCATCGAGGCTGCGGGCGATGTCGATGTGCTGCTGCTGGACAAGACGGGGACCATCACGCTGGGCAACCGGGAGGCCTCGGCATTCATCCCCGCTCCGGGCGTGACGGAACAGGGGCTGGCAGATGCGGCGCAGCTCGCCTCGCTGGCGGACGAGACGCCGGAGGGGCGCTCGATCGTCGTGCTGGCCAAGCGCAGATTCAACCTGCGGGGGCGCGAACTGCACGGCGCCCGGACGGTCGCATTCAGCGCGCATACCCGGATGAGCGGCATCGATATCGGCGGGCGCCGGATCCGCAAAGGCGCGGCCAGCGCCATCCGTTCGCATGTGCAATCGCTGGGCGGCGTGTTTCCCGACGAGCTGGACAGACTCGTCGACGAGGTCGCCAGGCGCGGGAGCACGCCGCTGGTCGTGGCGGACGGCAATATGGCGCTTGGCGTGGTCGAACTGAAAGATATCGTGAAAGGCGGCATCAAGGAGCGTTTTGCCGAGCTGCGCGCAATGGGCATCAAGACCGTCATGATCACTGGCGACAACAAGCTCACGGCTGCGGCGATCGCGGCCGAGGCGGGCGTGGATGACTATCTGGCGGAGGCCACGCCGCAGGACAAGCTGCAGCTGATCCGCCGCTACCAGGAGCAGGGGCATCTGGTCGCGATGACCGGCGACGGCACCAATGACGCGCCCGCGCTTGCGCAGGCCGATGTCGCCGTCGCGATGAACAGCGGCACCCAGGCGGCCAAGGAAGCCGGCAACATGGTGGACCTGGACAGCAGTCCGACTAAGCTGCTGCGCGTGGTCGAAGTCGGCAAGCAGATGATCATGACGCGCGGCGCCCTGACGACCTTCAGCGTCGCCAATGACCTGGCCAAGTATTTCGCCATCATCCCGGCGGCGTTCGTGGCCACCTATCCGGCGCTGCAGGCGCTGAACATCATGCAGCTGCACAGCCCGGCTACCGCCATTCTGTCCGCCGTGATCTTCAACGCCCTGATCATTGTCGCCCTGATTCCGCTTGCCCTGCGCGGGGTGAAGTACAGGGCGGAACCGGCAAGCCGCCTGCTGCGGCGCAATCTGCTCATCTACGGGGCGGGCGGGCTTGTCGCCCCGTTCGCGGGCATCAAGCTGATCGACATGCTCTTGACGCCTTTCTTCTGATGAGAGCGTAATATCGAGGCCAACTTTCCTGAAAGGAGCACGGGAGCAGATGATGATCGAGGAGCGGCCTGATCCGGACGCACTTTTGAAGATCGTGGGCGATGACCCGCATCGGCCCCGCCGGGGCCAGCTCAAGATATTCTTCGGTGCCTGCGCCGGCGTGGGCAAGACTTGCGCCATGCTCAAGGCGGCGCACCAGCAGCAGGCGGACGGCGTGGCCGTCGCCATAGGCATCGTCGAAACCCATGGGCGCCAGGAAACGCTGGCGCTGGCCCAGGGGCTGCCTGTGCTGCCGCGCCAGGAGCGCGTGCGCAACGGCCGCGTGCAGGCCGAGTTCGACCTGGACGGTGCGCTCGCCTCGGGCTGTCGGCTGCTGGTGGTCGACGAGCTCGCCCACTCGAATGCCGCGGGCAGCCGCCATGCCAAGCGATGGCAGGATGTCGAGGAGCTGCTGGACGCCGGCATCGATGTCTACACGGCCTTGAACGTGCAGCATCTGGACAGCCTGAACGACGTGGTGGGAAGCATCGTGGGGGTGCGCGTCCGGGAAACGGTGCCTGACCGGGTCTTTGACCGGGCGGCCGATGTGGTGCTGGTCGATCTTCCGCCCGACGATCTGCTGGAGCGGCTGAATTCGGGCAAGGTCTACCTGCCTTCGTCGATGGCCCAGGCGCGCCGGAATTTCTTTCGGCGCGGCAATCTCATCGCACTTCGCGAACTGGCCCTGCGCCGCATGGCGGACAGGGTCAACGCGGATGTCCGCGTGTACCGGATCTCGCATGCGATCCGCACGGTCTGGCCCACGCGCGAGCTGCTGATGGTGTGCGTCAGCGCGGAAGGCGGCCAGGACGCCTTGATCAGGGAGGGGGCCAGGCTCGCCCAGCAGCTGCAGGCCCAATGGATTGTCCTGCATGTGGATCAGCCCCATGAAAGCGCCAGGCCCGAGGCGCAGGAGGCGCTGGCGCGCCTGGCCGCCAGCGCGCAGCATGCCGGGGCCGAGTTCGTCAATATCGCCGGCCTGGAGGTGGCGCGCACGATTCTGGCCTATGCGCGCCAGCGCAATGCAACCAAGCTCATCCTGGGTGCAGGCGGGGCGCGGTCTGGCTTTTCGTTTCAGCCCCGCCTGGCCGAGCGGATCGCCCGCACCAGTCCCGAGATGGGCCTGGTACTGCTGCGCACCGACTCAGGTCGACGACCGCCGCGGCGCCCTTGGAGTCTTTGGCCCAAGGGGCAGGGCGGCGCGCTGGCGGCCGCCACGGCCGTCTGCGTCGCCACCGCTCTGGTGGCTGCACAGTTGCTCGGCGTCTTTGACCTGTCGAATGTGGTCATGCTGTTTCTGATCACCGTGGTATTCATCGCCCTGCGTCTGGGCCGCCTTGCCGGGATGTGGGCGTCTTTGCTGTCCGTGGCCTTCTTCGATTTCTTCTTCGTCGAGCCGCGGTTTTCGTTTTCGGTCACCGACACTCAGTATGTCTTCACCTTCGGGGTGATGCTGTCCGTGGCGCTCATCATAGGCCAGCTTGCGGCCAGGCTGCAGGCGGAAGCCCGCATGGCGCGGGACGGCGAGCGCCGCGCGAATGCGCTGGCGCGCGTGACGCGCGAACTGGCCGGCTCGATTGCGCTCGAGCAGGTGGTCGCCGTGTGCCGGGACACGATAGAGCCGCTGTTCGAGACGCCCGTCGTCCTGATCGTCCCGGACGAAAAGGGGCGGCTCGTGGCCACGCGCTGCGCGGACTTCGTGGAGCTGTCGGTCGCGCAATGGGCTTTCGATCATGTGGAGCAGGCCGGGCACGGTACGCAGACGCTCAATGGCGCTCTTGCGCTCTATCTGCCCTTGAAGGGGCCCATGGCCCCGCGCGGCGTGCTGGCGATCCGGCCGTCCGGGGCCGCCTCGTTCGGCGCGCCGGGCACCCGGCGCTTGCTGGATGCCTGCTGCTTCACCATCGCCCAAGCGCTGGAGCGCATCCATTATGTGGAAGTCGCCCAGGACACGGTGGTCCGCATGGAAGGCGAGAAGATGCGCAATACGCTCTTGTCGGCCGTATCGCACGATCTCCGGACGCCGTTGACGGCGATCCGCGGCCTGGCCGAAACCCTGGAGCATCCCAATGGGCTGGCAGAGGTCGAACGCATCGACATCGCCCGATCCATCCGCATCGAAGCGGACGAGTTGCGTCGCCAGGTGTCCAATCTGCTGGATCTGGCCCGCATGCAGCACGAAGGGGTGAAGCTGCACAAAGAATGGCATGCGCCGGGCGAAATCGTCGGGGCCGCGCTGGCGCGCTGTGCGGCGGCCTTGTCGCCCCGGTCGGTACTGACGGATGTCCCGCCGGATCTGCCGCTGGTCGAGACGGATGCCGTGCTCATGGAGCGGGTGCTCGCCAATCTGCTCGACAATGCCGCCAAGTACACGCCCCCGACCAGCACCATTACGGTGCGCTGCCTGTGCTCGGGCGATTCCATGTATCTGCTGATCGGCGACGATGGCCCCGGCCTGCCGGCCGGCGATCCTGAACGGCTGTTCGAGTCGTTCAGCCGCGGGCAGAAAGAGTCTTCCACTGCCGGGGTCGGTCTGGGACTGGGATTGTGCCGTACCATTGTCGCTGCGCATGGCGGCGCCATCTGCGCCAAGCCGCGCCAGCCTCAGGGCGCCATTTTTGAAATCCGCCTGCCCTGGCGCGCCGCACCCAAGATAGACATCGACCAGGCCCAAGCATGAACAAGCCGAAGATATTGATTGTCGAGGACGAACCGAACATCAGGCGTTTCGTCCGCATTGCCCTGGAGCGGGAGGAGATGACGGTCTGCGAGGTCGCTTCGGTTGAGCAGGCGAGGGTGGATGCCGCCACGCGCAGACCCGACCTGCTCATCGTGGATCTGGGGCTGCCCGATGGCGACGGCAAGGAGTTGATCCGCGAGCTGCGCGGCTGGATGTCGGCGCCGATCCTGGTCCTGTCCGCCCGGGAGCGCGAAGAGGAAAAGGTGGAGACGCTGAATGCGGGCGCAGACGACTATCTGGTCAAGCCCTTCGGCGTGCCTGAGCTGCTGGCCAGAATCCGCGCGCTCTTGCGTCGCTCGCAGCAGTTCTTCCAGTCGCAGGCCGCTTCGTCCCGGGTCAGGTTCGGCCAGGTGACGGTTGATCTTTCCACGCATGAAGTCATGCGCGGCGATGAGGCGGTGCATTTGACGCCGATCGAATTCCGCCTCCTGGGAGCGTTGATCCGGGGGCATGGGAAGGTGCTGACCCATCAGCATCTGCTGCATGAAACCTGGGGGGCATCCTATTCGGACAGGCCCCATTATCTGCGCGTCTACATGATGCAGCTGCGGCAGAAACTCGAGGATGACGCCTCGCAGCCCAGGCATCTGCTGACCGAACTGCAGGTCGGCTACCGGCTTTCGGGCGTGATGGTGGAGGGCGGGGCCGCCCAGGCCGGTCCGTCCTAACTTTGCTGGCGGCCCAGGATCAGGAATTCCATCAGGGCTTTCTGTACGTGCAGGCGGTTTTCGGCCTCGTCCCAGACCACGCTTTGCGGCCCGTCGATGACCTCTCCGGTGACTTCCTCGCCGCGATGCGCGGGCAGGCAGTGCATGAAGATGGCCGAAGGGTCGGCCGCGGCCATCATTTCCTCGTCCACGCACCAGTCGGCGAAGGCCTTGCGGCGTTCTTCGTTTTCAGCTTCGTAGCCCATGCTGGTCCAGACGTCTGTGGTGACCAGGTGCGCGCCCTTGCAGGCCTGCAGCGGATCGTCGAACTCCTGCAGTACGGAGGGGGCGGGATTGCCGGTGCGGGCCGGTTCCAGGCGGTAGCCGTTGGGGGCCGAGACGTGCAAGGTGAAGCCGAGGATTTCGGCGGCCTGCAGCCAGGTGTAGGCCATATTGTTGGCGTCGCCGATCCAGGCCACCGTCTTGCCGCGAATGTCGCCGCGGTGCTCGATGAAGGTGAAAATGTCCGCCAGGATCTGGCAGGGATGGAATTCATTGGTCAGACCGTTGATGACGGGCACGCGCGAATGGGAGGCGAAGCGTTCCAGGCGGGTCTGCTCGAAGGTGCGGATCATGACGATGTCCACCATGCGCGAGACCACGCGGGCGGTGTCTTCGATGGGCTCGGAGCGGCCCAGCTGCGAATCGGTGGTGGTCAGATGGATGACGGAGCCGCCCAGCTGGTACATGCCGGCTTCGAAGGACACGCGGGTGCGGGTGCTGGCTTTTTCGAACACCATGGCCAGGGTGCGGTCGTGCAGCGTGTGATGCGGCTGGTAGCGCTTGAACTTGTCCTTGATCAGGCGAGCACGTTCCAGCACATACAAAATTTCTTCGTGAGAAAAGTCGCGAAACTGCAGAAAGTGCCGAAGCGGCCCTGCTTGCACGGTGGCATCCATAAAGAATCCTGCGTAAAAGAAAAACATCTTACCCTGTCCCGGCTGTTAGAGCAAAGTCGGGGCTGTTCCCCGCTTTTGGGCCCGGCTTGGCGGCAGGCGGGCAAAAAGAAGGCTCGGGCCCGCTTGAACGCCGCTTGTCAAGCGGCTTAATTTGGGAGTGGAAAGCATACGGGCCCGTCCGATCGGATACAATGCGGGGCGGGGGAAAAAACGGCGCAGCCTATCCGGCGGGCGCGATCAGTCTTTAATTGTTATGACAGAGCCAGTTAAGCAACTTGTAATCCATGGCGTGACCCGGCAGGACCAGCGTTTCCGTCCCAGCGACTGGGCAGAGCGCCTGGCCGGGGTGATGTCCCAGTTCCGTCCGGCGGGCGCGGCCGGCGGTCACCTGACCTACTCCCCTTATGTGGTGCCTCGCCTGATCGACGGGGTGCGCTGCGTGGTGGTGGACGCCCGCCTGCGCGAACTCGAACCGCTGGCCTGGAAGTTCGTGTGCGGATTTGCCCAGGACAACAACCTGAAAACCAGCGGCATCGATCCCGCCGACATGAGCAAGACCGAGTCCTGATCTGCAAGCAAGCCCTGTCCGTGACAGGGTTTTTTTTATTCCGCCGGCCTTACTCGTGGAAAGCGACCGGGGTCAGCAGGGAGCCGGTCCGCTGGAAATGCAGGATATTGTCCAGGGTCAGGCGCAGCATGGCGTCGCGCGTTTCGCGGGTGGCGCTGGCCACATGCGGCGTCAGCACCGCCTGGTCCAGGCGCGCCAGTTCTTCGGGTACGCCTGGCTCGCTTTCGAAGACGTCCAGCCCCGCGCCGCCCAGCCGGCCTTCCTGCAGCGCCTTGACCAGTGCGCGTTCGTCCACCACGCTGCCGCGCGAGATGTTGATGAGGATGCCCTGCGGGCCCAGGGCGTCCATGACGGCGCGATTGATCAGGCCGCGCGTCTCGTCGCCCCCGACGGCCGCGATCACCAGGATGTCCGCCCAGTGGGCCAGTTCGATCAGCGAGGGCTCGTAATGCCAGTCCACATCCTTGCGGGGCCGCCGATTGTGGTAGCGCAGCTCCATGTCGAAGCCGCCGGCCCGGCGCGCGATGACCTGGCCGATGCGGCCCAGCCCGACGATGCCCAGCTTCTTGCCGCTGACGCGCATAGCGAGCGGAAAGCTGTTGGCCTGGCGCCATTGGCCGGCGCGCACGTAGCGGTCGGCTTCGCTGACCCGACGCGCCGTGTCCAGCATCAGGGCCCAGGCCATGTCGGCCACGCAGTCATTGAGCACGTCGGGCGTGTTGCTGACGGCAATGCCGCGCTGGTGCGCATGGCGGCGGTCGATGGCGTCGTAGCCCACGCCTATGCTGCAGATGGCCTTGAGCGCGGGCAACTGGTCCATAAGGGCGGCGGTGATGGGTGTCATGGCGCTTGCCAGTATGATCTGGACGCGCCGGGCAAGGCCGGAAGGAAGCTGGCCCGGATCGCTGACCTGGACCCGTTCATAGTGTTCGTCCACACGCTGCAGGGCAGGGTGGTCAGCCAGAGGGACAAGCTGGAGCAGAACAGGTCGAGTCATGGTATTTAACGCAGGCGCATTCAAAACCATAACTTAGCATGTTTGCCTTGCAGGGCAAGGCATGGCTTTGCGTTCCGGCGCACGGGTGGCCATGGCGTTGAATACGCCGTATTCCGGTGCTGCGGGATATGTCCGCACGGGCCCGCGCCTGGAAGGGGACGCCGGCCTCGCAAGGCGAGGCGATGGTTTTTCGGCCAATGAAAAAGGGGTGCCTGGCACCCCTTTTTGTCTGGTTTTTTAGGCCAGGGCCGATTAAACCATTAAAACCGTCTGCGATCAGGCAAGAGCCTTGATGGCGGCGGACAGGCGGCTCTTGTGGCGAGCGGCCTTGTTCTTGTGGATGATGTTCTTGTCAGCCACGCGATCGATGATGCTGGTGGCCTTGCGGAAGACTTCGTTGGCAGCTGCCTTGTCGCCGGCGTCGATGGCCTGGCGAACACGCTTGATCGCGGTACGCAGCATGGAACGGATGCTGGCGTTGTGTTTGTTGCGGGCCACTGCTTGGCGGGCGCGCTTGCGAGCTTGTGCGGAATTAGCCATATGTATTTACTAAGTTTTAAAGTTTAATCGGCAAAGACAGCAATTCTAAGTCATCAACCCCGCTTTGTAAAGTAAGAGGGTCGAAAACCCAACACAAACAGCACGCCCAGATAGACGGCTCCGCTCGCCGCCAGCACGCCGGCCAGCCACAGCACGCGCAGCAGGGGCGCGGTCCCCAGGGCGATCCAGTCGATGTGCCGGTCGGCCAGCACCAGCACGGCGGCCAGCGCCAGCAGGGCGGGCGCCAGGCGCAGCAGGAACGAGAGCCAGTTGCGTCGGGGGCGGTAGATGCCGCGGCGCACCAGCAGCGTCAGCAGCGTCAGGGCGTTGACGGTGGCGCCCAGCCCGATGGACAGCGCCAGGCCGGCGTGCGCGTAGTAGGGCACCAGCAGCAGGTTGAAAAGCTGGGTCAGCACCAGCACGCCTATGGCGATCTTGACCGGCGTGCGTATGTCCTGCTTGGCATAGAAGCCCGGCGCCAGGATCTTGATGGCCAGCAGCCCCACCAGGCCCACGGAATAGGCGCCCACCGCCAGCCGGGTCTGGGCCACATCGGCTGTGCCGAAGGCGCCGTAATGGAACAGCGTGGCCACCAGGCCGTCGGACAGCAGGGCCATGCCCACGGCGGCCGGCAGGCCCAGCAGCAGCACCAGGCGCAGGCCCCAGTCCAGCAGCGCGTTGTAATTGTCCGCATCGCCCCTGGCGTGCGCGGCCGACAGCTTGGGCAGCAGCACCGTGCCCAGCGCCACGCCCAGCAGGGCGGTGGGGAACTCCATCAGGCGGTCGGCAAAGGACAGCCAGGTCACGCTGCCGGCCTGCAGCCAGGTGGCGATATTGGTATTGATGAGCAGCGAGATCTGCGCGACGGACACGCCCAGGATGGCGGGCAGCATCTGCCTGAGGATGCGTTGCACCGTGGGATCGCGGCGCGCCTGGCCTATCTTCAGCGAGAAGCGCGGCAGCAGGCCCAGGCGGGCGAGCGCCGCCCATTGCACCGCCAGTTGCGCCACGCCGCCGGCCATGACGCCCACCGCCAGGGCGTAAATCGGCGTTTCCATGTGCGGGGCCAGCAGGACGCTGGCCGCGATCATGGACAGGTTCAGCAGGATGGGCGTGAAGGCCGGGATGGCGAAGCGGCTCCAGGTGTTGAGCACGCCCGAGGCGAAGGCCACCAGCGACATGCAGATGATATAGGGGAACATCAGCCGCGTCATGGCCACCGCCGCGCTGAACTCGTGCTGGCGCTCGGGCGCGGTCATGCCGCTGGCCATGGCGCTGACCACCCAGGGAGCGGCCAGGATGCCGACGGCGGTCACGGCCATCAGGGCGACGGTCAGCAGCAGGGCCACGCGGTCCAGCAGCTGGCGCACGCCCGCCTCGTCGTTGTCCTTGCGGGCCTGCCCCAGAATGGGTACGAAGGCCTGCGAGAACGCGCCTTCGGCGAACAGCCGCCGCAGCAGGTTGGGGATGCGGAACGCCACCCAGAAGGCGTCGGTGAGGGGGCCGGCGCCGAAAGCGCGGGCAATCAGGATATCGCGCGCCAGTCCCGTGATGCGGGACAGCAGCGTCAGGCCACTGACCGTGGCCGCCGAGCGGAACAAACCCATTGGTGCGAAGGTGAGAAGTTACTTGGGGCCCATCCGGATGGCGCCGTCCAGGCGGATGGTCTCGCCGTTGAGCATCTCGTTGGTGATGATGCTGTGCACCAGCTTGGCGTAGTCGTCGGGACGCCCCAGACGGGAGGGGAAGGGAATGCTGGCGGCCAGGGAATCCTGGACTTCCTGGGGCATGCCGAATAGCATGGGCGTGCCGAAGATGCCGGGTGCGATGGTCATGCAGCGTATGCCGGTCTTGGCCAGGTCGCGCGCCAGCGGCAGGGTCAGGCCGACCACGCCGGCCTTGGAGGCGCCGTAGGCGGCCTGCCCGATCTGGCCGTCGTAGGCCGCCACGGAGGCGGTATTGATCAGCACGCCGCGCTCGCCGGTGGAGTCGGGCGTGTTGGCGCTCATGGCGGCGGCCGCCAGCCGGCACATATTGAAGGTGCCCACCAGATTGATCATGACCACTTTCTGGAACAGTTCCAGGCTGTGCGGGCCGTCGCGGCCCACGGTGCGGGCGGCGGGCGCCACGCCGGCGCAGTTCACCAGGCCGAACAGCGGCCGTTGCGCATCCTGGGCGGCGGACTCGACCACGGCGCGGGCGTCGTCCTCGCGGGTGACGTCGCAGCGCAGATAGCGCTGGCCCAGCTCCAGGGCCAGCGCCTGGCCGGCCTCGTCCTGGATGTCGGCGATGACGACGTGGGCGCCGTGCTCCACCAGCATGCGCACCGTGCCTGCTCCCAGGCCGGAGGCGCCGCCGGTCACGATAAAGGTCTTGTTGCTGATCTGCATGACGTTGTCTCCTGCGAAAGAAACAACCGGCCCCAGAGGGCCGGTTGAGTCAGGTCTTATTTTTGCAGTGCGTCCAGGATGCGCTGGCGGATTTCCTCCACGCTGCCCACCCCGGAGATCTTGCGGTAGGCGGGAGCCTGGGCGTCGCCGGTGGCCGACCATTGCGAGTAGTAATCGACCAGGGGCCGAGTCTGCTCGCGATAGACAGACAGACGGTGGCGCACGGTTTCCTCGCGGTCGTCGTCGCGCTGCACCAGGGGCTCGCCGGTGACGTCGTCCACGCCGGGCGTCTTGGGCGGATTGAAGGTGACGTGGTAGCTGCGGCCGCTGGCCGGATGCACGCGACGTCCGCTCATGCGTTCGATGATGCTCTCCTCGGGCACGTCGATCTCCACCACGAAGTCCAGCTTGACCTGGGCGTCCTTCAGGGCGTCGGCCTGCGGAATGGTGCGCGGGAAGCCGTCGAACAGGTAGCCTTGTTCACAGTCGGCCTGCTGCAGGCGATCGCGAACCAGGCCGATGATGATGTCGTCCGAGACCAGACCGCCGGCATCCATGATCTTCTTGGCTTCCAGGCCCAGGGGGGTCTGGGCCTTGACGGCCGCACGCAGCATGTCGCCGGTGGAAATCTGGGGGATGCCAAATTTCTCGGTGATGTAGGCTGCTTGGGTGCCTTTGCCGGCACCGGGGGGACCGAGCAGTATCAGTCGCATGAATTCCTCCAGGAAGTGCTTGTATCCGATTTTCGCTCGATTATGACGCAATGCAGCATATTTCGCGCATTTCTTGTTCGGACAAGCAGAAAAAAGATCTTTTATAACCGATTTGCGAAGTGAGCGCGTACTCTTTCCAGGTCTTGCGCGGTGTCCACGCCCGCTGCGGGAATCTGTTCCAGGCGGTGCACCATGATCTGAAAACCATTTTCCATGGCGCGCAGCTGCTCCAGTGACTCGTAGTGTTCCAGCGGTCCGCGCGGCAATTGCGCAAAGCGCTGCAGGAAGCGGTTGCGGTAGGCGTACAGGCCGATATGGTGCAATGCGGGAAGCCCGTCCGCCAGGCGCCGCTCGCCCTGGGCCAGCGCGTCGCGCGCCCAGGGCACGGGCGCCCGCGAAAAGTACAGGGCGCGGCCCTGCAGATCGCAGACGACCTTGACGGCGTTGGGATTGAACAGGGTGTCCGCATCGCGGATGGGAGCGGCCAGGGTGGCGATGTCGGCTTGCGCATGGCGGGCCAGCAGGTCGGCGGCGGCATCGATGTGCTCGGGCGCGATCAGCGGCTCGTCTCCCTGCACGTTTACCACGATCTCCCCGTCCTCCAGGGCCAGCAGGCGCGCGGCCTGGGCCAGGCGGTCGGTGCCGGTGGGGTGGTCGGAGTCGGTCAGCAGGGCCTGGAAGCCGTGCTGGCGCACCGCCTGGGCGACGCGCTCAGAATCGGTCGCCACCAGGACCTGGCGCGCACGGGACAGGGCGGCTTGCCGCGCACAGCGCACCACCATGGGCTGGCCGGCGATGTCGGCCAGCGGCTTGTCGGGAAGACGGGTGGATCCCAGGCGGGCGGGAATGATGACGGTGAAGCTCATGTCAGGACGCGGGGCTGTCCTGGGCGTCCAGGCGGCGGGCTTCGCTCTCCAGCATGGTGGGGATGCCGTCGACGATGGGGAAGGCCAGCTTGTCGGCCTTGCAGATCAGTTCCTGGTGTTCGCGGTCGTGGCGCAGCGGTCCCTTGCACAAGGGGCAGACCAGGACTTCCAGCAGGCGTGTTTGCATTGTTTAGCTCCGGGTAGGGGAAGGAGGGACGGCGCGCCGCGTGCGCAGCACGCCGTCCAGCTCCTGGATCCAGTGGGGTCGCGAAAAGACCGGCAGCACGTCCACGACCCAGAGTCGCGGATCGTCCATGCCCTGACATTTTACGGCGTCCTTGCGGGTGATCAGTATGGGCCCGTCATGCAGGCCGGTGAAATCCTGCGGCGCCAGGGCGGCGTGATCGGGGCGCGAACGTGTCGCGGACAGGTTCAGGCCGTTCAGGCGCAGCATGGAGAAAAAGCGTTCCGGCTGGCCTATGGCGGCCAGGGCCTGGACGCTGCGGCCGCTGTATTGCTCGCGCCAGCGCGTCCATTCCAGGTTCAGGCCCGTGGCCAGCTGTTCCATGCGGCAGGGGGCCAGCGTCATGGTCAGGCAACGGGCGGGGTCGGCGGGATGCGGCGTGCGGGGCGCGGGCTGGTCGGCATTGAGCTGGGTGACCAGCCAGTCCGCCCGCAGCAGGCGTTCGGGCGGCTCGCGCAGCGGGCCGGCCGGCAGCAGGCGGCCGTTGCCCACGCCGCGCGCGTCCTGCACCACGACTTCCAGGTCGCGTTCCAGCGCCAGATGCTGCAGGCCGTCGTCGGAAATGATCAGGTCCACGGCGGGAAAGTCGCGCAGCAGGGCCTGGGCCGCCAGGGCGCGGCGCGGGTGCACGGCAATGGGCGCCTGGGTCTGGGCGGCGATCAGGGCCGGCTCGTCGCCGAATTGGCTGGCGGGCAGGGAGCCTTGCCCCACGCGGGGCTCGGCGCCCACCTTGACGCCATAGCCGCGGCTGATGATGCCCGGGGTCCAGCCCAGTTCACGCAGATGCCGCGCCAGCGCCTGCACCACGGGAGTCTTGCCCGCCCCGCCCACGATGATGTTGCCCACCACGATGACGGCCACGGGGCTGCGGTAGGCGGCGTGCGGCTCGCGCCTGTAGCGCGCGTGCTTGCGGCGCACGATGACGCCCGCCAGCCCCGACAGGGGGCTGAGCAGGGTGCTGAACCATCCGCGGTGCTGCCATTGGCGATGCAGCCAGCGGGCGAGACGGGCGTGTTGGCTCATGGGGCCTGGGTGGCGAAGTGGATGCGGACGATGCCCGCCTGGCGCGCCGCCTCCATGGCCTGCACCACGGCGGCATGGGGCGCCTGGCCGTCGGCCAGTATGAGCAGGCTGTCCCGGGCGTCGCGCGGGGCGGCCGCCAGGGCGCGGCTCAGGGGCGCGGGGCTGTCGGCTTCCAGCCAGTCGCCGTTCAGGGCGTAGCGGCCATCCTGGCTGATGGCCAGCAGCAGCTCGGCCGGCCGGGGCGCCTGGGCCTGGGCCTGCGGCAGGGAGACGTCCAGCTGCCGATGGCGCACGAAGGTGCTGCTGGCGGCCAGGAAGATCAGCACCACCAGCAGCACGTCGATCAGCGGGACCAGGTTCAGTTCCAGATGGTCCTGGTCGCGGGCGCGGCGAAAACGCATCATCGGGTCCTTTGGCCCAGCAGCCGGTCCAGCGCGCCGGCTTCGCTTTCCAGGCGGTGCAGCAGGAAATCGGCGCGGCTGCGGAAATAGCGATGGAAGATCAGCGCGGGCACGGCGATCAGGATGCCGAAGGCGGTGTTGTACAAGGCCACGGAGATGCCGCGGGCCACCAGGCTGGGGTCGCCGCCGGCCGGATCGTAGGCGGCGAAGATGTCTATCATGCCGATGACCGTGCCGAACAGGCCCAGCAGCGGGGCGATGACCGCAATGGTGCCCAGGGCGGGAATGTACTTGTTCAACTGATAGCCCAGCTCGTTGCCGGCGGCCTCCGCGGCGGCCTGGCGCACGGCGGCGTCCTCGTGGCGATGCTGCAGCACCGTCGCCAGCACGCGGCCCAGGGGAGAGCTGGCGTGCAGGCGCGCCAGGGAGTCGTCCTGGATGCGGTTCTGCAGGGTCAGCTCGCCGATCTGACGGGCCAGCCCCGGAGGCAGGATGCGACTGGTGCGCAGTGAGACCAGGCGCTCCAGGATCAGGGCCAGGGCCAGGATGGAGCAGGCCAGCAGCAGCCAGACGGGCCAGCCGGCGGCATCGATAAGGGCAAGCACGGGTCGGTTTTCCGGTCGTGAAAATGGATCAGCGTCTATTGTAGGGCCGCCGCTGCGATTCGGGGAGCGGCGCGGTACACTTTGGATCCGGATCGGGCTTCGGCGGTCGGGACAGGCTGCGGGCGGCACGGGCCCTGGCTTGGACAAGAGTATCCACAGAATCTGTGGATAATTCTGTGCACAAAAAGCCTGTCAGGGCCGCCGTTGGCGGTCTGGCGGTTCACTGGATAATTTTTTACCACTCGCCTGGTTTTTTAAATATTGTTTTATTTCAAAAGCTTATGATTTCATCGTGAAGTGAAATATGACGATTTGAGCGGAAGTTATTGTGCGGTCAGCAATTTGACAAAACCATGACATTTGTGGATACGATGCGGTGGAAAACCCGGCCCGGGCGAGCGGCGAAGAGGAAAATGTGACGTATTATCAAGAAACTAAGGCGCCCGTCGTCTGGACGGTCGCCCAGTTGAACCGGCGGGTCAGCCAGTTGCTGGACGAGCACATGCCGGTGGTCTGGGTGCGCGGCGAAATCTCCAATTTCACTCAGGCGGCCTCGGGCCACTGGTATTTTTCCATCAAGGACGACAGGGCGGCCGTGCGCGCCGTGATGTTTCGCGGTCGGGCCCAGGCGGTGGGGTTCGTGCCCAGGGCGGGGGAGCGCTTCGAATTCCGCTGCGCCGTCTCGCTGTATGAGCCGCGCGGCGATTTCCAGGTCCAGGTGGAGGGCATGCGCCGCGCAGGTCTGGGCGATCTGCACGAAGCTTTTCTGCGCCTGAAGAGCCAGTTGCAGGACGAGGGCCTGTTCGATCCGCAACGCAAGCGCCCCATTGCGGCCTTGCCGGGCTGCGTGGGCGTGGTCACGTCGCTGGCGGCGGCCGCCCTGCGCGACGTGCTGACAGCGATGGCGCGGCGCGCGCCCCACGTGCGCGTCATCGTCTATCCCGCGCCCGTGCAGGGAGCCGATGCGCCCGCGCGCCTGCGCCAGGCGCTGGAGACGGCCATCGCCCGTGCCGAGGTGGACACGCTGCTGCTGGTGCGCGGCGGAGGCAGTCTGGAGGATCTCTGGGGTTTCAATGACGAGGGCCTGGCGCGCGCCATCGCCGCCAGCCCGATTCCCGTCATCAGCGGAGTGGGGCACGAGACCGACTTCACGATCGCGGACTTCGTGGCCGACCTGCGCGCGCCTACGCCCACGGCCGCCGCCGAGCTGGCCTGCGCGAGCCGGGCGGAATTGCTGGACCAGCTCGGCGCGCGGCTGGGAGCCCTGAATCACGGCATGCGGCGCCACGTGGAGCGCGCCTCGCTGCGCCTGGACCGCGCCGTGGCCATGCTGGTCTCGCCGCAGCAGCGCATCGCCCAGCAGCAGCAGCGCCTGGACGGCCTGGTCCAGCGTCTGCGACGCCAGGCCCTGACCCTGCCCGAACGTCCTCGCCAACGCCTGGAGACCGTGCTGTTCCGCTTGCAGCGCAGCATGCCGCAGGTAGCGCTGCGCCAGCAGAGCCTGGATTCGGCGCGCCGTCGCCTGCTCCAGGCGGGCGAGCACGGGCTGGTTCTGCGCCGCCAGCGGCTGCAGGCGGCCCAGCAGACCCTACAGGCTTTGTCGCCTCGTCTTATAGTGAATCGCGGATATGCTATTGTCAGGAATGCCACAGGGAAAGTCGTGCAAAATGCGTTAGACTTAAACGTTGGTGAACGACTCGATGTCGAGTTGAGTCGCGGCAGCGTTTCGGTGGATGTTGTACGTGCGCACGACTTGCTCTAGGCCGCGTCCGTTTCGGATACCAAGCACGGTTTTTTTAGAAGGAATTGAAATGGCATTTACTCTTCCCGCTCTTCCCTACGAACTCAACGCACTTGAGCCTCATATCTCCCAGGAAACCCTGGAGTTCCACTACGGCAAGCACCACCAGGCTTACGTCACCAACCTGAACAATCTGGTGGCCGGTACCGAATTCGAAAACGCCTCCCTGGAAGACGTGATCAAGAAGTCCTCCGGCGGCGTGTTCAACAACGCAGCCCAGGTCTGGAACCACACCTTCTACTGGAACAGCCTGTCCCCCAACGGCGGCGGCGCTCCAACCGGCAAGGTGGCCGACGCCATCAACGCCAAGTGGGGCAGCTTCGACGCCTTCAAGGACGCCTTCACCAAGTCCGCCGTGGGCAACTTCGGCTCGGGCTGGACCTGGCTGGTCAAGAAGGCCGATGGCTCCCTGGACATCGTCAACACCAGCAACGCCGGCACCACCCTGACCTCGGACGACGTGGCTCTGCTGACCTGTGACGTGTGGGAACACGCCTACTACATCGATTACCGCAACGCCCGTCCCAAGTACCTGGAGCATTTCTGGAACCTGGTGAACTGGGAGTTCGCCGCCAAGAACCTGGGCTGATCCCCTGTTCAGGCTGCGCGGCCCGCTGGCCGCGCACAGACTGGAAACCGCCGGCAGCAACTTGCCCCCGGCGGTTTTTTATTGCCCGTTCCCGCACGGCCGGGGCGGTGTGCAAGCAGGGCAGGAGGAACGGTCAGCGTGGCGCTTGAATCGGCCGTGCAGCGGACATGCCTGCATCGGGTATCCGTCATCGCGCAGGCGGCGTATTATCATCGTTTGATTGGCCTCAAGCCATGGCTTGCGGGCCTTGTGCGCGATTTTATTCTTGTTTTAGGATGAGTTTGATGAGTCAGGACGCCTTTATCTGCGACGCAATTCGTACACCGTTCGGACGTTATGGCGGCGCCTTGTCCGCTGTCAGGGCGGATGAGCTGGGCGCCGTGCCGATGCACGCGCTGATGCAGCGCAATCCGCAGGTGGATTGGGCTCGCCTGGATGATGTGATCTACGGCTGCGCCAATCAGGCCGGCGAGGACAACCGCAACGTGGCGCGCATGTCCGCGCTGCTGGCCGGCCTGCCTGTGGACGTGCCGGGCGTCACACTGAACCGTCTGTGCGGCTCGGGCCTGGACGCCATCGGTTCGGCCGCCCGCGCCATCCGCTCGGGCGACGCCGCCTTCATTCTGGCAGGCGGCGTGGAGAGCATGAGCCGCGCGCCTTTCGTCATGGGCAAGGCCGAAACGGCCTTCGCCCGCAATGCCGCCATCTACGACACGACCATAGGCTGGCGTTTCGTGAACAAGCGCATGAAGGAGCAGTACGGCATTGATTCCATGCCCGAGACGGCCGAGAACGTGGCCCGTCAGTTCCAGGTGTCCCGCGAGGACCAGGACCTGTTCGCTCTGGCCAGCCAGACGCGCGCCGCCGCCGCCCAGCAGGCCGGCTACCTGGCGCAGGAGATCACGCCGGTGCTGATCCCCCTGCGCAAGGGCGATCCCGTGGTGGTGGATACGGACGAACATCCGCGCCAGACCACGCTGGAGTCGCTGGCGCGCTTGAAGCCCGTGGTGCGGGCTGACGGCACGGTGACGGCAGGCAACGCCTCGGGCGTGAACGACGGCGCCTGCGCCTTGCTGGTGGCCAGCGAAGCCATGGCTCGTGAGCAGGGGCTGGCCCCGCGCGCGCGCGTCGTGGCCATGGCCTTCGCGGGCGTGGAGCCGCGCATCATGGGCATAGGCCCGGCGCCGGCCAGCCAGAAGGTGCTGGCCTTGGCGGGCCTCACGCTGGACCAGATGGACGTGATCGAGCTGAACGAAGCGTTCGCGGCGCAGGGCCTGGCGGTCACGCGCCTGCTGGGGCTGGAGGACAATGATCCGCGCGTCAATCCCAATGGCGGCGCCATCGCCCTGGGCCATCCGCTGGGCGCCAGCGGCGCGCGCCTGGCCATGGCGGCCGTCAATCAATTGCATCGCACGGGCGGCCGCTATGCCTTGTGCACCATGTGCATCGGCGTGGGGCAGGGCGTGGCCCTGATCCTCGAGCGCGTCTGATCAGCGCGGCAGGCCGACGACGCGTTCGCCGGCCTGCTTGTCTGCCTTGGCGAACCAGCCCTGCTCCATTTCCAGCGCATAGCGGATGGGCCGCACCGGGCAGTGCGACTGCAGATCGAACGGCTGCATGGCGGCGATGTTGGCGATGAACCCTTCCTGGTCGATGAAGGCGATGTCCAGGGGCAGGGGCGTGTTCTTCATCCAGAAGCAGGGCATGCCTTCCTGCTCGAAGACGAACAGCATGCCGTGATCGGGCGCCAGGTTCTGGCGATCCATCAGGCCCATGGCGCGCGTCTCGGGCCGGTCGGCCACCTCGGCCTGGATGGTGCGTTCGCCCAGCGTCAGGGTGCGCATGGGCAATGGGTCCTGCGCCTTGGCGACGCCGGCCAGCAGCAGGGCGGCCAGGGAGCAGGCAAAAAAAACAGGGCGCCGGGGCCCTGTGGTGATACGTGAACAATGCATGTGTAGCGAGTCTGCTTTTTGTTAGAATTGAGAGTGCAGGATTTTAGGGGGAAGTAATATTCAGTGCCTGCTTGCCTTTAGGGCCCTGGGCAACTTCGTACAGGACTTTCTGGCCCTCCTTCAAGGTCTTGAACCCGTTCATCTGGATGGACGAAAAATGGGCGAAGAGGTCTTCTCCACCATTGTCTGGCGTAATGAATCCAAAGCCCTTGGCGTCATTGAACCATTTGACGGTGCCGGACAGTTTCTGGTTGTCTCCAGTGTTTGCGGTGGTGGTTGTTTCCGACATGCTTCCTGCCTCTCAACTATAGTGTAAGGTTGATACTTTTTCGGCCCCTCCCCGGGCCTGCGATCACTTCATGTCGGTTTTTTCCGAAATTGACGCGATCAAGCGGATGATGCTTAATTTCGTTACCCCCAGTCAACCTATGGAAAGCACCTAGTCTGTACTATGGCCATTCAGATCGACAAGCAAGGCGAGACGACCGTCGAGCGCCAGTCGGCGCGGCTCGCGCCTCCGCCCATGTATCAGGTCATCCTGCTCAACGATGACTACACCCCCATGGAGTTCGTGGTGGGCGTGCTGGAGCGGGTCTTTGGCAAGTCGCCCGAGGAAGCGGAAAAACTGATGCTCAAGGTGCACTACGAAGGCCGGGCCGTGTGCGGCATCTATCCGCGCGATATCGCCGCCACCCGCGTGGAGATCGTGCGACAGCTTGCCCAGTCCCGCCAGCATCCATTGCAGTGCGTCATGGAACCGGCGCCGGACGCCTGAAACTAATGGTTTACCGGGTTGTTCAGATCAGGCAAATTAGTCATAGAATAGAAGCAACCACCCAAGTTTTACTCTCGCCGTGTAGGAGGAAGCGTGATCTCCGAAGAACTTGAAGTCAGTCTACACATGGCCTTTGTCGAGGCTCGTGCCGCGCGCCATGAATTCATCACGGTAGAGCATCTGCTGCTGTCCCTGCTTGACAACGCCTCGGCTGTTGAAGTGTTGAAGGCGTGTGCGGCCGACATTGATGCGCTGCGTCAGAATTTGCGCAAATTCATCAACGAGAACACGCCCACCTTTCCCGGAGAAGGGGAAGTGGATACCCAGCCCACGCTGGGCTTTCAGCGCGTCATCCAGCGCGCCATCATGCATGTGTCCTCCAGCAACTCCGGCAAGAACGTGGTGTCGGGCGCCAACGTGCTGGTGGCCATGTACGGCGAAAAGGATTCCCATGCGGTGTACTACCTGCAGCAGCAGGGCGTCACGCGCCTGGACGTGGTCAATTTCCTGTCCCACGGCATCACCAAGTCCAATCCCGAGCCCACGCCGCCCGAGGTTCCCAAGGCTTCGGCCGCGCCCGAGCCCGACACGCGCTCCGACTCGCAGAAGTCCCCGCTGGACCTGTACGCCACGGACCTGAACGCCGAAGCCAGCCAGGGTCGGATCGATCCGCTCATCGGCCGCGAGAAGGAAGTCGAACGCGTCATCCAGGTGCTGTGCCGGCGCCGCAAGAACAACCCGCTGCTGGTGGGCGAGGCGGGGGTGGGCAAGACCGCCATCGCCGAGGGCCTGGCGCTGCGCATCCAGCGCGCGGAAGTGCCCGACATCCTGGGCCAGGCGCGCGTCTACGCGCTGGACATGGGCGCCTTGCTGGCCGGCACCAAGTACCGGGGCGATTTCGAACAGCGCCTGAAGGCCGTGCTCAAGCAGCTCAAGGATACGCCGCAGGCCATCTTGTTCATCGACGAGATCCATACCCTGATCGGGGCCGGCTCGGCTTCGGGCGGCACGCTTGACGCTTCCAATCTGCTCAAGCCGGCGCTGTCCTCCGGCCAGCTCAAGTGCCTGGGCGCGACCACCTACACGGAGTACCGCGGCATCTTCGAGAAAGACCACGCCCTGTCGCGGCGCTTCCAGAAGATCGACGTGGCCGAACCCACGGTGGAGCAGACCGTGCAGATCCTGCGCGGCCTCAAATCGCACTTCGAAGAGCACCACGGCGTGCGCTATTCGGCTGCCGCCCTGACGGCCGCCGCCGAGCTGTCGGCCCGCTACATCAACGATCGCTTCCTGCCTGACAAGGCCATTGACGTGATCGACGAGGCCGGCGCCGCACAGCGCCTGCTGCCGCGCTCCAAGCAGAAGAAGGTCATCGGCAAGACGGATATCCAGGCCACGGTGTCGCGCATAGCGCGCATTCCGCCCCAATCCGTGTCCACGGACGACCGCAACAAGCTGGCCACGCTGGCGCGCGATCTCAAGTCCGTGGTGTTCGGCCAGGACGCCGCCATCGACGCGCTGGCCGCCGCCATCAAGATGGCGCGCTCCGGCCTGGGCCTGCCCGACAAGCCCATCGGCTCTTTCCTGTTCTCCGGTCCCACCGGGGTGGGCAAGACCGAGGTCGCCCGCCAGCTGGCCTTCGTGCTGGGCGTGGAGCTGCTGCGCTTCGACATGTCCGAATACATGGAACGCCACACGGTCTCGCGCCTGATCGGCGCGCCGCCCGGCTACGTGGGCTTCGACCAGGGCGGGCTGCTCACCGAGGCGGTCACCAAGCAGCCGCACTGCGTGCTCTTGCTGGACGAGATCGAAAAAGCCCATCCGGACGTCTACAATATCCTGCTGCAGGTCATGGACCACGGCACGCTGACGGACAACAACGGGCGCAAGTCCGACTTCCGCAACGTGATCCTGATCATGACCACCAATGCCGGCGCCGAGGCCCTGAACAAGACCGGCATAGGCTTCACGCAGCCCGAGCGCACCGGCGACGAGATGCAGGACATCAAGCGCCACTTCTCGCCGGAGTTCCGCAACCGGCTGGACGCCATCATCGGCTTCAAGCCGCTGTCGCGGGAGATCATCCTGCGCGTGGTCGACAAGTTCCTCATGCAGCTGGAAAACCAGCTGCACGAGAAACGCGTGGAAGTGTCCTTCACCGATGCGCTGCGCGACCACCTGGCCGCCAAGGGCTTCGATCCGGCCATGGGCGCGCGCCCCATGCACAGGCTCATCCAGGACACCATACGCCGCGCGCTGGCGGACGAACTTCTGTTCGGCCGGCTGGTCGACGGCGGCCATGTGGAGGTGGGGCTGGACGCCAACGACCAGGTGGTGCTGGAGTTCCCCTCCGCCGGTCCAGATGCGCCGGACAGCAAGGCTTCCTCCTCGCGTCCCGAACCGGAGCTGGTCGACTAAACCATGGGGGCCCGCCCGCTTGTAGCCTGTACGCATTGTGACACGGTTCACGAGCGGGTTCCCCTGCAGGGCGCGGGGCTCGCGCGCTGCGCGCGTTGCGACGCCGAGCTCTATCGGCACAGCCGCTTTTCGCCGCGCCAGTGGCAGGCGGTGGTGCTGGCGGTTCTTGTCCTGTTCCTGATCGCCAACCTTTTTCCCGTCGTCCACCTGGGCATGGCGGGCAAGACCGTATCTCCCACCTTTCCCAAGGCCTTGCTGCTGATCTGGCAGCAGGGCTATTTCGGCCTGTCCATCATGGCGGGGCTGGTTGGCTTCTGGCTTCCCCTGTTCCAGCTTCTGTTCCAGTTCTGGGCGTTGGGACTGATCGCCCGCGCTCGCCCCTTGCCCGGCGATTTCGGCCTGGGCCTGCGCGTGCTCAGCCACCTGGAGCACTGGTCCATGACGGCCGTGCTTTTCCTGGGCGTGCTGGTGGCCATCGTCAAATTCGCCGGCATCGGCCGCCTGACCGTGGCGCCCGGCCTGTACGCCTTTTTCGTGCTGACCTTTTTGCTGACGGGGCTGAGCCGGCTGACGGCGCGCCGCCTGTGGCTATGGGCCGAGGATGCGCAGTTGGCGCCCATGGCGCGCGCCGGAGTGCTGGAGCGGGCGGGAGGCTGGTGCGCCTGCGATCATTGCGGCCTGGTCCAGACGGCCGGGGCGCAGGACTGCGAGCGTTGCGGCGCCGCCATGCACAAGCGCAAGCCCAACAGCCGGGCGCGTACCGCCGCCCTGGTGTTCACCGCCTGCATCTTCTACATCCCCGCCAACGTGCTGCCGGTGATGGAGCTGCGCAGCATCATGGGCAGCAGCGCCCACACCATTCTGGGCGGCGTCATACAGCTCTGGGAACTGGGTTCCTGGGATCTGGCCATCATCGTGTTCGTGGCCAGCATCGTGGTGCCCATCACCAAGCTGCTGGCGCTGGGCGTATTGCTGCTGGGCCGGCGCTGGCGCGGCAATGCCGTTCAACGCCAGCGCAACCGCCTGTACGATATGGTCGAGCTCATCGGGCAATGGTCCATGCTGGACGTGTTCGTGGTGGTGCTGATGGCGGCCCTGGCCAATTTCCCCGGCCTGTCGCAGATCATCCCCGGCCCCGGTGCGCTCAGCTTCGGCCTGGTGGTGGTGCTGACCATGCTGGCCGCCTTGAGCTATGATCCCCGCGATGGCTGGGATCGCGACACCGACACGGCCAGATCCCCGTCTTTGCCACACGCTTCTTGAGGACACAACGTGGACGATAACGACAACAAGAAGGCGGCGAACCCGCCGGAGCCGGCCGGGCAGCCGCAGGGGCCGGCCCAGCCCCGCGTCGTCCTGGCGCAGCGTTCGCGCTTTTCCTGGATCTGGATCCTGCCCGTCGCGGCGGCGCTGGTGGGCGCCTCGCTGGTGGTGCGCAACTGGGTGCTGACCGGCCCGCGCATCACCATCAGCTTCGATTCGGCGGACGGCCTGGTGGTGGATCAGACCAAGCTGCGCTATCGCGAGGTGAACGTGGGCACCATCTCCGACATCCAGGTGGCGCCGGACCGGCGCCGCGTCATTGTGACCGCCCAGCTCGAGCGCGAAGGCTCCGAGTTCATCACCCAGAAAGGTTCGCGTTTCTGGGTGGTGCGGCCGCGCCTGGGTCTGAACGGAGTGTCGGGCCTGGGCACCTTGCTGTCGGGCGTCTATATCGGCGTGGATGCGCCGCATACCCTGGAAAAGGGCGAGAGCGCCTTTGACTTCACCGGCCTGGAAAGCCCTCCCGAGGTCATCAGCGGCCGCCCGGGCAAGCGTTTCGTGCTGACCGCGCCGGCGCTGGGCTCGCTGGATCTGGGCTCGCCCCTGTATTACAAGGGCATACAGGTGGGGCAGGTGATCAGCTATGAACTGAACGATGCGGGCGATGGCGTGCGCGTGCAGGTCTTCGTGGACGCGCCCAATGATCAGTTCGTCACGCAAGGCTCGCGCTTCTGGAATGTGAGCGGCGTGAACATGTCCCTGGATTCCAACGGTTTCAATGTGCGCACGCATTCCCTTGTGTCGGCCCTGGCCGGCGGGCTGGCGTTCGAGCAGATGCCCGGCGAGCCCGCCGTACCGGCCAAGAGCAACGCGGAGTACGAGCTGTTCTCCACCAAGGAGCAGGCCATGGCGGAGCCGGACGGCCCCGCCGTGGACCTGAACTTCCATTTCCATCAGTCCATCAAGGGCTTGAAGGTGGGCTCCAAGGTGGAGTTCCGCGGCCTGGAGCTGGGGCAGGTGGACGACATCGACCTGGAATATGATTTCGAACGCAAGCGTTTCTTCGCGCTGGTCAAGGCGAGCATCTACCCGCAACGCTTCGGCCGCATCTATGAGCAGGTCGCCGCCTCCGCCGTGAAGGGCGAAGATCCGGTGCGCTCGCTTTTCCGGCCCATGGTGGAGCGGGGCTTGCGAGCCCAGATGCGTCCGGCCAGCCTGATCACCGGCCAGCAGTACATCGCGCTCGAGTTCTTCGACAAGGCCGCCAAGGTGGATTTCAATCCAGATGCGCATCCCCTGGTCGTTCCGGTGATCGCGGGCGACTTCGATCGCCTCCAGGAGCAGGTCAGCGATATCGTCACCAAGATTTCGGCCGTGCCGTTCGACCAGATCGGCAAGGATCTGCAAGGCGGCCTGACGGACCTGGGCAAGGTGCTCAAGCAGTTCGAAAAAAACACCGTCCCCCAGCTGAACGGCACGCTCAAGGCCATGGACCAGGCGGTGCAGAAGCTGAGCGCCATGCTGGAGTCCGATTCGCCCTTGAATTCCTCGGTCGACCAGACCCTGCGCGAGCTGAACCGTTCCTTGCGCTCCCTGCGCGATCTGACCGACACCTTGCAGAGCCAGCCGTCCTCCTTGTTGCGGGGACGCTCGCCCGACGTCCTGCCGGAGCCCAAGCCATGATGCCCCGTCCCATTCCCTTGCTGGCCAGCCTGGGCCTGCTGGCTGCATGCGCCGGCGCCCAGCCTACGTACTACACCTTGCTGGCTCCGCTCCCGTCGGCGCCGGCTGCCGCGCCCGTGCAGGGCTGGGCGGGCTTCCAGGTGCGCCGCGTGGAAGTTCCCTCGCAGCTGGACCGTCGCGCCGTGGTGCTGACCGTGCCGCCGGGCGCGCAAGTACGCCTGCTCAACGACAGCCAATGGGCTTCGCCCCTACCCGACGAGCTCTCGCTGGCCCTGGCTTCGGGGCTGCAAAGCCGCCTGGGCGTGCCGCAGCTGGCGGATACGGGCGGCAAGGCCGCGTTCTGGCGTCTGGACATGGCCGTGCAGCGTTTCGAATCCATTTATGGCGAGCGCGCGGCGCTGGAGTTGAGCTGGTCCTTGCGTCCGGTAGGCTTCAAGGCGCCGGCCTACCAATGCCGCTGGCTGGATTCGGAGCCGGCGTCCTCGGTGTCCGAACTGATCGATGCGCATCGCCGCCTGCAAGGCCGCCTGGCCGATGCGCTGGCCGCGCAGATGCAGGGCAAGACCGTTCCCATGGAGTTGGTTAACTCACTTTCCTGCATGGGTTAACTTTTTTAAATTCGGGTTAACCTTAATAGGTGTCTGGGTTAACCGGCAGTAGTATTTCGGCAATCCAATGCAACAGCATTTTTACCGGGATACGGGCATGGCGAGCACTACCTTAGGCATCAAGGTCGATACGGAATTGCGCGAGCGTTTGCGCAGCGCGGCGGACAAGCTGCAATGCACGCCGCACTGGCTGCACAAGCAGGCCCTGCTTTCCTACATCGAGAATATCGAACGCGGGGCGATTCCCGGTGAATTGGCCTATCTGCCGGGCGCTGAGGCTGTGGCGGCCGACGACCCCGTGGAGGCGCCGCAGGCTCCCTTCTACGCCTTTGCTCAGGACGTGCAGCCGCAAAGCGTGCTGCGCGCGGCCATAACGGCGGCGTACCGCCGTCCCGAAACCGAATGCGTGCCTTTGCTGCTGAGCGCGGCGCGCGCTTCGCAGGATCCGCGTGCCCAGGAACTGGCCGCGCGCCTGGTGAACGCCCTGCGCGCCAAGCGCACCGGCGGCGGCGTGGAGGGACTGATCCAGGAATTTTCCCTGTCCAGCCAGGAGGGAGTGGCCCTGATGTGCCTGGCCGAGGCCTTGCTGCGCATTCCCGATCGCGCCACCCGCGACGCCCTGATCCGCGACAAGATCAGCCATGGCGACTGGCGCGCCCATGTGGGCGAGTCGCCGTCCCTGTTCGTGAATGCCGCCACCTGGGGCCTGATGCTGACGGGGCGCCTGGTCAGTGTGAACAGCGAGAAGAACCTGTCGTCGGCGTTGACGCGCATGATAGGCAAAGGCGGCGAGCCTCTGATCCGCAAGGGAGTGGACGTGGCCATGCGCATGATGGGCGAGCAGTTCGTGACCGGCCAGACCATCGCCTCGGCCCTGGCCAACAGTCGCAAGTTCGAGGAAAAGGGCTTTCGCTATTCCTATGACATGCTGGGCGAGGCGGCCACCACGGCCGAGGACGCGCAGCGTTACTACCAGGCCTATGAACAGGCCATCCATGCCATCGGCAAAGCCAGCCAGGGTCGCGGTATCTACGAAGGTCCCGGCATCTCCATCAAGCTGTCCGCCCTGCATCCGCGCTACAGCCGCGCCCAGCGCGACCGCGTCATGGGCGAGCTGTATCCGCGGCTGCTGGAACTGGCGCAGCTGGCGCGCCAGTACGATGTGGGCCTGAACATCGACGCCGAAGAAGCCGACCGCCTGGAGCTGTCCCTGGACCTGCTGGACCGGCTGTGCTTCGACGCCTCCCTGGCGGGCTGGAACGGCATAGGCTTCGTGGTGCAGGCCTATCAGAAGCGCGCGCCTTTCGTCATCGACTACCTGATCGACCTGGCGCGACGCAGCGGCCACCGCCTGATGCTGCGCCTGGTCAAGGGGGCGTACTGGGACTCGGAGATCAAGCGCGCCCAGGTGGACGGCCTGGAAGGCTATCCCGTCTATACGCGCAAGGTGCATACGGACGTGTCCTATCTGGCCTGCGCGCGCAAGCTGCTGCAGGCGCCGGAGGCCATCTATCCGCAGTTCGCCACGCACAATGCGCAGACCCTGTCGGCCATCTACTACATGGCCGGCCAGAATTATTATCCCGGCCAGTACGAGTTCCAGTGCCTGCACGGCATGGGCGAGCCGCTCTACGATGAAGTGGTGGGCCCGGTCAAGGCGGGCAAGCTGAACCGCCCCTGCCGCATCTACGCGCCGGTGGGCTCGCACGAGACCCTGCTGGCCTACCTGGTGCGTCGCCTGCTGGAAAACGGAGCCAATACATCATTCGTGAACCAGATCGGCGATGCCGACCTGCCGGTCGAGCACCTGATTGCCGATCCCGTGGCCCAGGCCCTGCAGCTGCAGCCGCTCGGCCGTCCGCACGACAAGATCCCGCTGCCGCGCCAACTCTATTGGGAGGCGGAGCAGCGCCTGAACTCCGCGGGCCTGGACCTGAGCAACGAGCATCGCCTGGGCTCGCTGGCGGCGGCCCTGATGCAGAGCGCCGCCCAGCCCTGGCGCGCGCAGCCCCTGCTGGCCCAGGACATGCCTGTCTGGGACGATTCCCGGGCCCGCGCCGTGCTCAATCCCGCCAATCACCAGGATGTCGTGGGGCAGGTCATGGAAGCCGGCGAGGCGGACGTCGCGCACGCCCTGGAAGCGGCGGCGCACTATGCTCCGATCTGGCAGGCCACGCCTGTGGACGAACGAGCCGGCGCCCTGCAGCAGGCGGCCCAGTTGCTGGAAGACCAGATGCAGGAACTGATGGGCCTGCTGGTGCGCGAAGCCGGCAAGTCCTACGCGAACGCCATCTCCGAAGTGCGCGAGGCCGTGGACTTCCTGCGCTACTACTCGGGACAGGTCCTGCGCGAATTCGACAATGACCGCCAGCGTCCGCTGGGCGTGGTCGTCTGCATCAGCCCCTGGAATTTCCCCCTGGCCATCTTCCTGGGCCAGGTGTCGGCCGCGCTGGCGGCAGGCAATGTGGTGCTGGCCAAGCCGGCCGAGCAGACCCCGCTGATCGCCGCGGCCGCGGTGCGCCTGCTGCACCGCGGCGGCGTGCCTGAAGGCGCGCTGCAGCTGCTGCCGGGCGACGGACCTACCGTGGGGGCGCCGCTGGTGGCCAGCCCGCAGGTCAACGGCGTCCTGTTCACCGGCTCCACGGCTGTGGCCAAATCGCTGGCGCGCCAGTTGGCCCAGCGCCTGACGCCGGACGGCCAGGTGGTGCCGCTGATCGCCGAGACGGGCGGCCTGAACGCCATGGTGGTGGACAGCTCCGCGCTGGCCGAGCAGGTGGTGTTCGATGTGCTCAATTCGGCGTTCGATTCGGCCGGCCAGCGCTGCTCGGCCCTGCGTCTGCTGTGCATCCAGGAAGAAGCGGCCGAGCGCGTGCTGGGCATGCTGCGCGGCGCCCTGAAGGAACTGCGCGTGGGCAACCCGGACTTGTTGAGCACGGATGTGGGGCCGGTCATCGACGAAGAGGCCCGAGCCGGCATCGAGCAGCACATTGCGGCCATGCGCAGCGCCGGCTTCCAGGTGGAGCAGGGCGAGCGGCCCGCCGGTCTGGCCGGGACATTCGTGCTGCCCACGCTGATCGAGATCAATCAGGTGCAGGACCTGGAGCGCGAGATCTTCGGCCCGGTGCTGCATGTGATGACGTATGCGCGCAAGGACCTGGACGCCCTGATCGACCAGATCAACGAACGCGGCTATGGGCTGACCTTCGGCGTGCATACCCGCCTGGACGAGACCGTGCAGCGCGTGGTGTCGCGCGTGCGCGCCGGCAATGTGTATGTGAACCGCAATATGGTGGGCGCGGTGGTGGGCGTGCAGCCCTTCGGCGGCGAAGGCTTGTCGGGCACCGGGCCCAAGGCGGGCGGCCCACTGTACCTGCGTCGCCTGCTTGGTCGCTGCGCGCAGGACCTGCCCCTGCAGGCCTTGCGCAAGAACGGCCAGGTCCTGCCCGGGCCCACCGGCGAATCCAATGTCTATCAATTGCATCCGCGCGGTCGCGTACTGTGCATGCCGGCCAGCGAGGAGGGCTGGCGCGCACAGATGCAGGCCTGCGCGCTCAGCGGCTGCCAGCCGGTTCTGCTGAACCGCGCCGGGCTGGACGGCTTGCCCGAGCAGGGCGTGGAGCAGATTGATCTGTCAGAGCTGGGCTGCGCGGATTATGATGCTGTCTTGTTTGAAGGCGACGGCGATGAGCTCGAGCAACTGGCCATACAGGTGGCGCAGCGCGAAGGCGCCATCGTGGGGGTCCAGGGGCTGTCCACGCAAGAGTTGCGCCGGGGCGCGGCCTATGCGGCCGAACGTCTGATGCGCGAAGTATCGGTCAGCACCAACACGGCGGCTGCCGGGGGCAACGCCAGCCTGATGATGGTGGGTTAGGCGCGCTCGCCTGCGCGCCGCGCCGACTCGTACCCGGAGTCGGCGGCCCGGTAAAATTCACAGCAGTAAGGCCGGCCATAAGCCCGGTCCCATTAAAACTAGGGAGAACAACCATGCAGTCCATGAAGAACATCAAATTGGGTCTGGTCTCGGCCGCGGTGCTGGCCGCTTTTGCCGCAGCGCCGGCTTCGGCTGCAGAGAAAGTCATCAAGCTGGGCTTTGCCGCCCCGCTGACCGGTCCGCAGGCGCACTACGGCGAGGACATGCGCAATGGGTTGACCCTGGCCCTGGAAGAGGCCAATGCCCAGAAGATCCAGATCGACGGCGAGACCGCCCGTTTCGAACTGGTCGCCAAGGACGACCAGGCCGACCCGCGCACCGCCGTGCAGGTGGCCCAGCAGATCGTGGACGATGGCGTGGACGGCGTACTGGGCCATTTCAACTCCGGCACCACCATTCCGGCCTCGCGCGTCTACAACGACGCCGGCATTCCGCAGATCGCGATGGCGACCTCGCCCGAGTACACCCAGCAGGGCTACGACAACACCTTCCGCATGATGACCAGCGACACCCAGCAGGGCGCCGCCGTGGGCCAGTTCATGGTGAAGGATCTGGCGGCCAAGAAGATCGCCCTGATCGATGATCGCACGGCCTACGGCCAGGGGCTGACCGACCAGGTGGCGCGCGCCGTTGAAAAGGCGGGCGGCCAGATCGTGGCCCGCGAGTACACCACGGACAAGGCCAACGACTTCACCTCCATTCTGACCAACATCAAGTCCAAGCAGCCCGACGCCATCTTCTTCGGCGGCCTGGACGCCCAGTCCGGCCCCATGAAGCGCCAGATGCAGACCCTGGACATCAAGGCGCCCCTGGTCTCGGGCGAGATGACCCGCAGCGACACCTTCCTGCGCCTGGCCGGCGGCGCCGCCGACGGCACCTACGCCTCCCTGGCCGGCGTGCCGCTGTCCACCATGGCGGCCGGCGAGAAGTTCGCCCAGGACTACAAGAACCGCTTCAAGGCCGATCCCGGCGTCTACGCGCCCTATGCCTATGACGGCGCCTGGAACATGATCACCGCCATGAAGGAAGCCGGCTCCTCCAAGGCCGAGGACTATCTGCCCAAGCTGGCCGGCCTCAAGCGCAGCGGCGCCACCAGCAGCAACATCGCCTACGACAAGAACGGCGACCTGAAGGAAATCGCCGTGACCATCTACGAGGTCAAGGACGGCAAGTGGACCATGGTCAAGACCATGGTGAGCCAGGCCAACTAAGACCTGCATCTGGTGCCTGAGCCGCGCGTTGCCGTGCGGCTCTTCAGCCGGCCTCCCGGGGAGGCCGGCGCCCGCTGTTCCGTGGCCATGCCGCGGTGCATGCCCGGGAAACGACAGCGAGTCCTTGTCGATGGAAATTCTGATACAACAACTCATCAACGGCCTGACCGTGGGCAGTGTCTATGCGCTGGTGGCGCTGGGCTACACCATGGTCTACGGGATCATAGGCCTGATCAATTTCGCCCACGGCGACGTGGTGATGGTGGGCGCCATGCTGGCGACCACGGTGGTGCTGTCCCTGGTGGGGGCGGACCCGGCCGGCATGTCCGCCTGGCTGGCCGTGGGGCTGGCCCTGCTGGCCGCGATCCCGACCTGCATGGCCATAGGCTGGACGGCCGAGCGTTACGCCTACCGCCCCCTGCGCCGCGCGCCGCGCCTGGCCGCGCTCATCACCGCCATCGGCGTGTCCTTCATTGTCCAGAACATCGCCATGATGGTCTGGGGCCGCAACTACCTGAGCTTTCCGCACATCATCGAGCCCATGGTGTTCCAGCTGGGCGAGGCGCGCATCAGCCTGCTGCAGCTGCTGATCATCGGCGGCGCCGCCCTGATCATGGTCGGCCTGATGGCGCTGGTGCACCGCACCCGCCTGGGCACCGCCATGCGCGCCACCGCGCAGAACCGCGAGGTGGCCGGCCTGATGGGCGTGAACATCAACACCGTGATCTCCGCCGCCTTCCTGATCGGCTCGGCCCTGGCGGCCGTGGCCGGCGTCATGATCGTCACCTACTACGGCGTGGCCCAGTACACCATGGGCTTCATGCTGGGCCTGAAGGCCTTCACGGCCGCGGTGCTGGGCGGCATCGGCAACCTGGGCGGCGCCATGCTGGGCGGACTGCTGCTGGGGCTGATCGAGGCCCTGGGAGCCGGCTACATCGGCGACCTGACCAATGGCGTGTTCGGCAGCAACTACCAGGACGTGTTCTCGTTCATCGTGCTGATCCTGGTACTGATTTTCCGTCCATCCGGCCTGCTGGGTGAACGGGTGGGAGACCGGGCATGATGGACGCCAAGAAGAAACCCGTTCCCGTGCGCGTCTGGCTGGGCGCGTTGCTGATCGGCGTGGTCCTGGCGGTGCTGCCCTTTGTGCTGGGCATGGCCGGCCAGAGCTGGATCCGCACGTTGAACTTCGCGCTGCTGTACGTGATGCTGGCCCTGGGCCTGAACATCGTGGTGGGCTTTGCGGGCCTGCTGGACCTGGGCTATATCGCCTTTTACGCCGTCGGCGCCTATGTCTGGGCCATGCTCGCCTCGCCGCATTTCGGCCTGCACCTGCCGTTCTGGGTCGTGATGCCGGCCGGCATCGTGCTGGCGGCCTTGTTCGGCGTGCTGCTGGGCTTTCCGGTCCTGAAGCTGCGCGGCGACTACCTGGCCATCGTCACGCTGGGCTTTGGCGAGATCATCCGCATCTTCATGAACAACCTGGACGCGCCGGTCAACATCACCAACGGTCCGCAGGGCATCAACCGGGTGGACACCTTCAAGGTGGGCGAATTCGTCTTCGGGCGGGCCGAGACTTTCTTCGGCATACGCGTCACCGGGCCGGAAAAGTATTACTACCTGCTGCTGGCGGTGACGCTGCTGATCGTGTTCGTCTGCGTGCGCCTGCAGCATTCGCGCATCGGGCGCGCCTGGGAAGCCATCCGCGAGGACGAGATCGCCGCCAAGGCCATGGGCATCAATACCCGCAACGTCAAGCTGCTGGCCTTTGCCATGGGCGCGACCTTCGGCGGGGTGGCCGGCGGGCTGTTCGCCTCCATGCAGGGCTTCGTCAGCCCCGAGAGCTTCAGCCTGACCGAGTCCATCTCCGTGCTGTGCATGGTGGTGCTGGGCGGCATGGGCCATATTCCCGGCGTCATCGTGGGCGCCCTCCTGCTGTCGGTCTTTCCGGAGCTGCTGCGCGCCCTGGTGGTGCCTCTGCAGCAAAGCGTGTTCGGCGAGGTGATCCTGGATCCGGACGGCATACGCATGCTGCTGTTCGGCTTCGCCCTGGTGCTGGTCATGATCTACCGGCCCGAAGGTTTGTGGCCGTCGGCGGTGCGCCGCCGTGAACGCAAGATGAAGGAGTCCCAGGCATGAGCGCGATGGCAACAAGCAAGACCGCGGGCGGCGGCCAGGTGCTGCTGCAGGCCAGCGGGCTGTCCAAGCGTTTCGGCGGCCTGCAGGCCTTGTCGGAAGTCAGCTTCAGCATCCGCCAGGGCGATATCTACGGGCTGATCGGTCCCAACGGCGCCGGCAAGACGACGCTGTTCAATGTCATGACGGGGCTGTACGTGCCCGAGTCGGGGCGCTGCGAGTTCGCCGGCCACGTGCTGACGGACTGCAAGCCGCACCAGATCGCCGAGGCGGGCTTTGCGCGGACCTTCCAGAACATCCGCCTGTTCGGCAACCTGTCGGCGCTGGAGAACGTCATGATAGGCCGGTATGTGCGCACCCGCGCCGGCGTGCTGGGCGCGGTGCTGCGCAATCGCGCCACGCGCCGCGAGGAAGAGCAGATCGAGGCGCGCGCCTACGAGCTGCTGGAGTACGTGGGCATCGTCGAGCGCGCCAACGACATCGCGCGTTCGCTCTCCTACGGCGACCAGCGCCGCCTGGAGATCGCCCGCGCCCTGGCCACCGATCCCAAGCTGCTGGCGCTGGACGAGCCGGCCGCCGGCATGAATCCGTCCGAGACCGTGGTCCTGCGCCAGCTGATCGAAAAGATACGCGGCGACGGCATCACCGTGCTGCTGATCGAGCACGACATGAAACTGGTGATGGGCCTGTGCGACCGGGTGCTGGTGCTGGAGTACGGCAAGGTGCTGGCCGAAGGCAGGCCGGCCGAGGTGCAGCACAATCCCCGTGTCATCGAAGCCTATCTGGGGGCGGGCGCCGCCAAGGAACTGGGCATTACCGCTACGCAGGAGGAGCAGGCATGAGCGCGTCGCCATGGTTGTTGGATATTCGGGGCCTGGATGTCGCCTACGGCGGCATCCGCGCCGTGCAGGGGCTGAACCTGCAGGTGGGCAAGGGCGAGCTGGTCTGCCTGATCGGGGCCAATGGCGCGGGCAAGAGCACGACGCTGCGCGCCATCTGCGGCCTGGTGCCCGTGGCGGCCGGCCAGGTGGACTATCAGGGCCAGAGCATCGTGGGCGTGCCCTCGCATCAGCTGGTGCGGCGCGGACTGGTCATGGTGCCGGAAGGGCGGGGCATCTTCGGCCAGCTGACCATAGAGGAAAACCTGTCCATGGGCGCTTATACGCGGCGCGACGACGCCCAGGTGCGTCAGGACGTGGAGCGGGTCTACACCCTGTTCCCGCGCCTGGCCGAACGCAAGAAGCAGTCGGCCGGCACCTTGTCCGGGGGCGAGCAGCAGATGCTGGCCATGGGCCGCGCCATGATTTCCCGCCCCGAGCTGTTGCTGCTGGACGAACCCTCCATGGGCTTGGCGCCCATCATGGTCGAACGCATCTTCGGCCTGATCCAGGACATCGCCAAGGAAGGGGTCACCATACTGCTGATCGAGCAGAACGCCCGCCTGGCGCTGGAACTGGGCGATCGCGGCTACGTGATGGAGTCCGGCCGCATCATCCTGGAAGGCCCGGCCTCTCGGTTGCTGCACGATCCCAAGGTGCGCGCCGCCTACCTGGGGGAGGAAGACTTCGCCGCTTGAAGGGCTCAGTTCTTGCCCGTGCTGCCGAATCCGCCCGTGCCGCGCTCGGTCTCGGTGGAGAACTGGTCCACGAACTGCAGGGCCACCTGCACCACGGGCTGGAACATCAGCTGGGCGATGCGCTCGCCCGGCTGGATCACATAGTCCGCGTCGCTGTCATTGGCCAGGATCACGCCTATTTCGCCGTGGTAGTCGGCGTCGATGACGCCTATGCCCTGGGCCACGCGCACGCCGTGCTTGAGCGACAGGCCCGAGCGCGAAGCGACGATGGCGACCAGGCCGGGGTCCATCATATTGATGGCCAGGCCGGTCTTGACCAGCATGCGCCCGCCGGCCGGCAGGGTGACGGCCTGCTCGAGGCAGGCGCGCAGGTCCATGGCGGCCGAGCCGTCCGTGGCGTAGCTGGGGGTTTCTATGGTGGCGCCCAGCAGCTCATTGACGATGCGGGCTTCGATACGGCGATGCATGTAGGGGCATCCTGTGAAAAGCAGGGCGGCGCACAGGGCATGGCGCCGCCCGTTGTGATGGAAGGAATGGAAATCAGGGCCGTTCGGAGAGCCGCTCGGCGATGGCCTGCACCAGCTTGCGGGCCGCCTGCAGCTTGTCCTGGGCGGGCCAGTGCGTGTGGCCGTGTTCGTCGCACAGGATCAGCTCGGTGTCCTCGGCATTCATGGCGCGCTGCGCCAGGTTGCCCACCAGCAGGGGCACGTTCTTGCGCCGGCGCTTGGCCTGGGCGTGCTCCAGCAGATGATCGGTCTCGGCGGCGAAGCCGACGCAGAACGGGCCCTGGGGCAGGGCGGCGACCTCGGCGAGGATGTCGGGGTTGGGGCTGAACTCCAGTTGCGGCGTTGCCTGCTCGGCGGTTTTCTTGATCTTGCGGTCGCTGGCGTTGCTGACGTACCAGTCGGCCACCGCCGCGACGCTGATGAACACGTCCGCCTGCGTCGCCTGCGCCATGACGGCCGAGTGCATCTGGCGGGCGGTCTCCACGTTGATGCGCTGCACGCCATAGGGTGTTTCCAGGGCGACCGGGCCGGAAACCAGGGTGACCCGGGCGCCCGCCTCGAAGGCGGCTCGCGCAATGGCGTAGCCCATCTTGCCGGAGGAGCGGTTGCTGATGACGCGCACCGGGTCGATGGGCTCGGACGTGGGGCCGGCCGTGATCAGCACGCGCTTGCCGGCCAGCAGCTTGGGCTGGAAGAAGGCGACCAGCTCGGCCAGCAGCTGTTGCGGTTCCAGCATGCGGCCGTCGCCGGTCTCGCCGCAAGCCTGGTCGCCACAGCCCGGGCCCAGGATGTGCACGCCGTCGCGGCGCAGCTGCTCCACATTGCGCTGGGTGGCCGGGTGCAGCCACATTTCGCGATTCATGGCCGGGGCTACCAGCAAGGGGCACAGGCCGCGCGCCACGCACAGCGTGCTGAGCAGGTCGTCGGCCATGCCCTGGGCCAGTCGCGCCATGAAGTTGGTGCTGGCCGGCGCCACCAGGATGGCGTCGGCCTGTCGGCTGAGCTGGATGTGGGCCATATTGTTGGGCACGCGCGCATCCCACAGGTCCGTGTAGACCGGACGCCCCGACAGGGCCTGGAAGGTGACCGGAGTGACGAAGCGCGTGGCCGACTCGGTCATGACGACGTCGATCTGCGCGCCCAGTTCCTGGGCGCGGCGCAGCAGTTCCGCCGTCTTGTAGGCGGCGATGCCGCCGCTGATGCCAAAGACCAGTTTCTTCTTGGCGAGCATGAGGGCTCCTTGCAGGGTCAGGCGTGTTGCCGCTTGTTGCGGCGCATCCGCAGGAACTCGTCCAGGACCAGCAGGATGGCGCCGCAGGTGATGGCCACGTCCGCGAGGTTGAAGGCCGGAAAGTAGGACTGGTTCCAGTAGAACAGCAGGAAGTCCACGACGTGGCCGTGCTGGAGGCGATCCACCACATTGCCCACGGCGCCGCCCAGGATCAGGCTGAGCGACAGGCAGAACAGCGGCTGCCTGGCCGAACGGCGCAGCATGATCAGGATCAGCACCGTGGCCGCCAGGGCGATGGCCACGAAGAACCAGCGCTGCCAGCCCTGGCCGCCCGCCAGGAAGCTGAAGGCTGCGCCCGGGTTGTAGAGCAGCGTGAAGTCGAAGAAGGGCAGGATGTTCCAGCGTTCCTGGTAGAACAGATGGGTGTCGAAGTACCACTTGGTCCACTGGTCCAGCACGACGATCAGCGCCGCCAGGCCCAGCCAGGCCCAGAATTGCCGCGCGGGCAGGCGGGCCTGCCCGGGGCTGGCGGGGGCGAGGTCCTGGTCAGGCATGGTGGCGCACTTCGCCGTCGCCGAACAGATTGTCTTCGCAGCGCCCGCACAGGGTGGGGTGCTCGTGGCTGCGACCCACGTCCGGGCGGTGGTGCCAGCAGCGTTCGCACTTGGCCTGCTCGGTGGGGCTCACCTCGATGCGCAGCTCGCCTTCGCCGGCGTGCACGTCGGCGCGCGAGACGATCAGCATGAAGCGCAGGTCCTGGCCCAGCGACTGCAGCCATTCCAGGTCCTGGCCGCCGGCATGAATGTCCACTTCGGCCGCCAGGGACGAGCCCACGGCGCCGGTGCTGCGCACGTCTTCGATGCGGCGCATGACCTCGGCGCGGATGGCCCGCAGGCGCTGCCATTTGGCTTCCAGAGCCTCCCGGTCCCGCTGTTCGGGCAGGTCATGGAACAGCTCGGTGAAAATGGTGCCGCTGGCGACCTGGCCCTGGTGCAGGTCCTTCCAGGCCTCTTCGGCGGTGAAGGACAGGATGGGGGCCATGAGCTTGAGCAGCGCCTGGGTCAGGTGGTAGAGCGCCGTCTGGGCCGAACGGCGCGGCAGGCCGTCGCGGGCCGTGGTGTACAGGCGGTCCTTCAGGATATCCAGGTAGAAGGCGCCCAGGTCTTCCGAGCAGAAGATCTGCAGGCGGGCCACCACGGGGTGGAATTCATAGCGCTGGTAGTTGTCCAGGATCTCGGCCTGCATGCGCGCGGTCATCTGCAGGGCGTAGCGGTCGATCTCCAGCAGCTGGTCCAGCGGCACGGCGTTTTGCGCCGGATCGAAGTCGGCCAGGTTGCCCAGCAGGAACTTCAGGGTGTTGCGGATGCGGCGGTAGCCTTCCACCACGCGCTTGAGGATCTCGTCCGAGATGGAGAGCTCGCCCGAATAGTCGGTGGAGGCGGCCCACAGGCGCATGATTTCCGCACCCAGGCTGTCGGCGATCTTCTGCGGCACGACGGTGTTGCCCAGCGATTTGCTCATCTTGCGGCCGTTGCCGTCCACCACGAAGCCGTGCGTGAGCAGGGCCTTGTAAGGAGGGCGGCCATACAGCATGCAGCCGGTCAGCAGCGAGGAATGGAACCAGCCGCGGTGCTGGTCCGAGCCTTCCAGGTACAGGTCGGCGGGCCATTGCAGGGCGCCGGCATGCGAGCCGTGCGTGACATGGTCCTTGCCGCCCAGCACGGTGGCGTGGGTGGTGCCGGAGTCGAACCACACGTCCAGCGTGTCGCGATTCTTCTCGTACTGGTCGGCTTCCTCGCCCAGCAGCTCGCGCGGGTCCAGGTTCTGCCAGGCTTCGATGCCGTGCTGCTCGATGCGCTGGGCGACCTGTTCCATCAGTTCGGGCGTGCGCGGGTGCAGCTCGCCGGTCTCCTTGTGCACGAAGAAGGCCATGGGCACGCCCCATTGGCGCTGGCGCGACAGGGTCCAGTCCGGACGGTTGGCGATCATGGCGTGCAGGCGGGCGCGGCCCCAGGCAGGATAGAAATCCGTGCGTTCCACGCCTTCCAGCGCCATTTCGCGCAGGGTGCGGCCGGTGCTGTTCGCCTTGTCCATGCCTGCGAACCATTGGCTGGTGGCTCGGTAGATGATGGGCGTCTTGTGGCGCCAGCAGTGCATGTAGCTGTGGGTGTACTGTTCGGTCTTGAGCAGCGTGCCGGCGTTTTCCAGGGCCTCGACGATCTGGGGGTTGGCCTTCCAGATCATCTGGCCGCCGAACAGCGGCAGACTGTCGGCGTAATGGCCGTTGCCCAGCACGGGCTTGAGGATGGCGTCATCCTTCATGCCGTTGGCTTTGCAGGAGTTGAAGTCCTCGATGCCGTAGGCGGGCGCCGAGTGCACCACGCCCGTGCCGCTGTCCAGGGTCACGTAGTCGCCCAGGTAGACGGGCGAGACGCGGTCGTAGCCGGCGTGCGCGCCGGCCAGGGGATGGCGGAATTCCAGATGATCCAGGGCGGCGCCGGGCGCGGTGGCGACGATCTCGCCTTCCAGGCCCCATTGCTGCAGGCAGGACTCCACCAGGTCCTTGGCCAGGACCAGCCACTGGCCCGTGGCGCGCGCGGCGTTCAGCTTGACCAGCGCGTACTCGATCTCGGGATGGACGTTCAGGGCCTGGTTGGCCGGGATGGTCCAGGGCGTGGTCGTCCAGATGACGATGGCGCCGTCCTCCACGCTGTCCAGGCCGAAGGCGGCCGCCACCTTGTCCTTCTGGGCGAAGGGGAAGGCGACGTGGATGGAAGGATCCTTGCGGTCGGCGTATTCGACCTCGGCCTCGGCCAGCGCCGAGCCGCAGTCGAAGCACCAGTTCACGGGCTTCAGGCCGCGGAACACGAAGCCTTTCTGCATGATCTGCGACAAGGCGCGCAGTTCGTCGGCCTCGTTGCTGTAGTTCATGGTCAGGTAGGGCCGCTCCCAGTCGGCCAGCACGCCCAGGCGCTTGAAGTCGGCGCGCTGGCGGTCGATCTGCTCCAGCGCGTAGGCGCGTGCCTTGGACTGGACCTCGGCCACGGGCAGGTTCTTGCCGAATTTCTTCTCGATCTGGATCTCGATGGGCATGCCGTGGCAATCCCAGCCCGGCACGTACTGGGCGTCGAAGCCGGCCATGTTGCGGCTCTTGACGATGATGTCCTTCAGGATCTTGTTGACCGCGTGACCGATGTGGATGTCGCCGTTGGCATAGGGCGGGCCGTCGTGCAGGATGAACTTGGGACGGCCGGCGCTGGCTTGCCGGATTGCTGCATAGACTTTGTTCTCTTCCCACTGGGCAATCCAGCCCGGCTCGCGTTTGGCCAGGTCGCCGCGCATGGGGAAAGGGGTGTCGGGTAGATTGAGAGTGTCTTTATAGTCCATTTGAGGCGAAATAGTCGCGAGCGCGCTGTGCATCGTTGTCGATGGCGGCGATCATAGTGATGAGGTCGGGGAACTTTTCTTCGTCCCTGACAAATTCCAGAAATTCTATACGGGCAAGTTTACCGTAAGCGTTCAGCTGGCGGTCCAGTAAATGCACTTCCAGCAGCAGGCGGCCCTGGTCCTGCACGGTAGGGCGCACGCCCAGCGAAGCGATGCCCGGCATGGGCCGCGCGTCCAGGCCGTGGGCCAGCACCACGTATACGCCCGAGCGCGCCGCGCAGTGTTCGGGCACGCGGATGTTCAGCGTGGGGTAGCCGATGTCGCGGCCCAGCTTCTGGCCGTGGATGACGTGGCCGCTGATGTGAAAAGGCTTGCCCAGCAGGGCGCGCGCCCGGTCCAGCTGGCCCACGGCCAGGGCGGTGCGCACTTCCGAGCTGGAGATGCGCCGGCCGTCGGCGTCGGGCACGTCCTGCAGGGTTTCCACCTCGAAGCCGTGGCGCCGGCCCGCCTCGCGCAGCATGGCGATGTCGCCGGCGCGCTTGTGGCCGTAGCGGAAGTCCTCGCCCACCAGCAGCCAGCCGGTGTTCAGGCCGCGCACCAGGATGTCCTCGATGAAGGCGGCGGCCGACATGTCGGCCATGTCCTGGTTGAAGCGCGCCAGGTAGATCTGTTCGATGCCGCATTGGCGCAGGGCCTCGACCTTGTCGCGCAGGCCGCTGATCTGGGTGGGGATCAGTTCGGGGCGCTGGCCGCGCTGCGCGAAGAAAGCGCGCGGATGCGGCGTGAAGGTCATCACGCAGGAACTCAGGCCGTGCTGGCGAGCGGCCTCGTTGAGGCGATGCAGGATGGCCTGGTGGCCCAGGTGCACGCCGTCGAAGTTGCCTATGGTGACGGCGCTGCGCGCCGTGCTGTCGCGGCGCGGCAAGGATCGGTAGAGTTTTAGAGCAGATTTCACAAGCGAGAGTTTACAATTTTGGATTCGTTATTTCTCGGGAAACAGGATTTTGACCGATTCCACCCTACCTTGTCGCCTGGTTGTGCTGATTTCGGGCCGGGGTTCCAATATGCAGGCCATAGCCGGACACATCGAGCAGGCCGGCCTGAACGGCCGCATCCAGGTCGTCATCTCGAACAAGGCCGATGCGCCCGGGCTGGACTGGGCGCAGCGCCGCGGCCTGGCCACGGAGGTCGTGCCGCATCGCGAATTTGCAACACGCGAGGCCTTTGACGACGCTTTGGCGCGCGTGATCGACCGCTACCAGCCGGATTATGTTCTACTGGCGGGATTCATGCGCATTCTGACCACGGGCTTCGTCCAGCGCTACGCGGGCAAGCTCGTCAATATACACCCATCTCTGCTTCCCAGTTTCCCGGGCCTGAACACGCATCAGCAGGCGCTGGACGCCGGGGTGCAGTTCCATGGCTGCTCGGTGCATTTCGTGACGCCCGTGCTCGACCACGGTCCCATCATCGCCCAGAGCCTGGTGCCCGTCCTGCAAGGCGACGATGCCCAGACGCTGGCCGGGCGCGTGCTGGCCACCGAGCACCAGGTCTACACTCAGGCGGTGCAGTGGCTGGTCGAGGGCAGGGTGGCGCTGCAGCCGGATGGGCGCGTGCACGTATCGGGCGTGGCGCAGCGCGGCTTTTACTTTCCTGCCTGAGCGGGCGGGTCCATAGGATTTCTTGAGTATTCATGTCTGAACAACGTCATTCCCGGTCGGAGCGCGACCGCTCGGACCGTCAGCGTCCGTCCTCCTCCAGCCAGCGCAACGGCGCAGCCGTCGCGCGCGGCCGTTCCCAGGGCCCGGCCCGCGGCAAGCCTTCGGGCCCGCCCGCGCCGGGCGCGCTGGCGCAGCGGCGCATCGAACAGGTGGCCAGCGCCCTGGGCGAGGTGCTGCAATGGAAGCATCCGGCCGATCTCGCGCTGACGCGCTGGGCGCGCACGCGTCCCAAGATGGGTTCGCGCGACCGCGCCGAGATCCGCGAAGCCGTGTTCGATGTGCTGCGCCACCTGCGCCAGTATCGCAACTGGGCCGAGAGCGGCGTAGGCCCGTCGACCCGGCGCTTGGCCATCCTGGGGCTGGCGGCTGCCTTCGGCCAGGACGAGCTGGCGGCCGGCCTGGGCCAGGACGAGCGCCAGTGGCTTGCCCACATCCGCTCCTTGAACGTGGACGGCCTGCCCGTGGGCGTGCGCCTGAGCCTGCCCGAGTGGCTGGAAGAGCGCCTGGAGCAGATCCCTGATTCCTACAAGCTCATGGAAGCCATGAACGGCCAGGCCCTGCTGGACTTGCGCGTCAATCCCATGAAGGCCGAGCGCGACACGGTGCTGCGCCAGCTGCAGAACGGCCCCATGGCGCGCTTCAAGCCCACCGCCATGCCGTATTCGCCCTGGGGGATACGCATCGAGGGCCGGCCGTCTGTCGCGGTTTGGCCACAGTATGAAAAAGGCGAGCTGGAGATCCAGGAAGAGGGCAGCCAGTTGCTGACGGCCCTGCTGGAGCCGCGCCGCGGCGAGATGGTCATCGACTACTGCGCGGGCGCCGGCGGCAAGACGCTGCTGCTGGGCGCGCTGATGCGCTCCACCGGCCGGCTGTACGCATTCGACGTGTCCGCCACGCGCCTGAACAAGGCCAAGCCGCGCTTTGCGCGCGCCGGCCTGTCCAATGTGGTGCCGGTGGTCATCCAGGAGTCGGGCGACCAGCGCGTGCGCCGCCTGCACGGCAAGGCCCAGCGCGTGCTGGTGGATGCCCCCTGCAGCGGCCTGGGAACTTTGCGCCGCAATCCCGATCTAAAGTGGCGTCAACACCCCGAAGCCTTGCAGCAGTACACCCGCATGCAGGCCGACATTCTGGAACAGGCCGCCGCGTGTGTGGCTCCGGGAGGACGACTGGTCTATGCCACCTGCAGTTTCCTGCCCGAAGAAAACGAGCAGCAGGTGCAGGCCTTCCTGCAAACCCATCCCGAGTTTCGTCTGCTGGATGCCCGGGAAATCCTGAAGGACAAGAGCCCGGCCCTGGAACTGGAAGGGCCTTACCTGAACCTGCGCACGGATCGCCACCAGACCGACTGCTTTTTTGCGGCGGCACTGGAACGAAACGCGCAAAGTGCTTGATTTGAAGCAAGTTCAGTCCCAAATAATGCTATTGTTAACCAGGCAAGTGGGCTACACTTTTCTGGTTCCCCTTAACAAAGATCAGGTCTAAAAGGGTCTATGCAATCGTTTCTATCTTTTCTTGCCGATGGCTGGCTGCAACTGTCCTGGTGGCAGCTCACCCTCGTCATTCTCGCACTGACGCATGTCACCATTGTGTCAGTCACCGTCTTTCTGCACCGCAGTCAGGCGCACCGCGGCCTGGACCTCCATCCGGCCCTGATGCACTTCTTCCGTTTCTGGCTCTGGATGACCACCGGCATGGTCACCAAGGAATGGGTCGCAATCCACCGCAAGCACCATGCCAAGTGCGAACGCGAGGGCGATCCCCATTCGCCCGTGGTGTTCGGCCTGGGCAAGGTCTTCTTCCGCGGCGCCGAACTGTACCGCCAGGAAGCCACCAACCCCGAAACCCTCAAGCGTTTCGGCCACGGCACGCCCGACGACTGGCTCGAACGCAACCTGTACAGCAAGCACAGCATGCTGGGCATCACCATCATGCTGGGCATCGATCTGTTCCTGTTCGGCCTGCTGGGCCTGACCGTCTGGGCCATCCAGATGGCCTGGATCCCCTTCTGGGCGGCCGGCGTGGTCAACGGCCTGGGCCATGCGATCGGCTATCGCAATTTCGCCAGTCCCGACACCAGCACCAATGTGTTCCCCTGGGGCATCATCATCGGCGGCGAGGAACTGCACAACAACCACCACGCCTACGGCACCTCGGCCAAGTTCTCCAGCAAATGGTATGAATTCGACCTGGGCTGGTGCTACATCTCCGTGTTCAAGGCCCTGGGCCTGGCCAAGGTCAAGAAGGTCGCTCCCAAGCTGCGCCTGGAGCCCGCCGTGCCCTCGAGCTCTTCCGTGGACACCATCAGCCTGGCCACCCTGCAGGGCGTGATCACGCACCGCTATGAAATCCTGGCCCGCTACGCCGACATCATCAAGACCACGGCCGCCGAGGAAATCGCCCGCCTCAAGCCCCAGGTGAACCACGACAATCCCAATTGCTCGTGGTCTCTGCTGCAAAGCTGCAAGGACTGGATCGGCCGCGGCGACGACGTGCTGGCTCCCGAGCAGCGCGCCGAGCTCGAAACCGTGGCCGCCGGCAATTCCCGCCTGTCCATCCTGGTGCGCATGCAGCGTGAATTGGCCGGCATCTGGGAAAGCTCCAGCTCCTCCAGCGAGCAGCTGCTGTCCGACCTGCGCGCCTGGTGCCAGCGGGCGCAGCAAAGCGGCATCGAAAGCCTGGAGCAGTTCGCCCTGCGTCTGCGCCGCTACGCGGCATGATAGAGCGTCTCAATCCCCAGCAGCGCGCCGCCGTCACCCTGCCTTCCGGTCAACACGCCCTGGTGCTGGCCGGGGCGGGCAGCGGCAAGACCAGCGTGCTGACCTCCCGAATGGCCTGGCTCATCCAGACCGGGCAGGTCAGCCCATATGGTCTGGCAGCCGTCACCTTCACCAACAAAGCCGCGCGCGAAATGCTGACGCGGCTTACTTCTTTATTGCCCATCGATACGCGCGGCATGTGGGTGGGCACGTTCCACGGCTTGTGCAACCGGTTGCTGCGCATGCACTATCGCGATGCAGGCCTGATCCAGACCTTCCAGATCCTGGACAGCGCCGACCAACTGGCCGCCATCAAGCGCCTGGTCAAGGCCAACAATATCGACGACGAGAAGTTCCCGCCCAAGGACATCCAGCATTTCATCAACGCCTGCAAGGAAGACGGACAGCGTCCCGGCGACCTGGACGGCTTCGACCCCCACAGGCGCCGCCTGATCGACCTCTACCAGCTCTACCAGGAGCAATGCGAGCGCGAAGGCGTGGTGGATTTCGGCGAATTGCTGCTGCGCGCCTACGAACTGCTGTCGCGCAACGCCCCCATACGCGAGCATTACCAGCGTCGCTTCAAGCACATCCTGGTGGACGAATTCCAGGACACCAACGTGCTCCAGTACCGCTGGCTGCGTCTTCTGGCCGGCGATCAGGCCAGTCTGTTCGCGGTCGGAGACGACGATCAGTCCATCTATGCCTTTCGCGGGGCCAACGTGGGGAATATGGCGGATTTCGAGCGTGACTACGCGCGCGGCAACGTCATCCGCCTGGAGCAGAATTATCGTTCCTGCGGCCATATCCTGGACGCCGCCAATGCGCTCATCGAGCACAACAGCGGCCGGCTGGGCAAGAACCTCTGGACCGACAGCGGCGAAGGCGAACTCATCCGCATCTGCGAGCAGCCCTCCGACGCGCTGGAGGCGCAATGGATCGTGGACGAGGTCCGCGCCCTGATTGCCGAAGGCAAGCCGCGCCGCGAGATCGCCATCCTGTATCGCAGCAACGCGCAGTCGCGGGTCATCGAGCATCGCCTGTTCTCCCAGGGCCTGCCCTACAAGGTGTATGGCGGGCAGCGCTTCTTCGAGCGTCAGGAGATCAAGCACGTGCTGGCCTACCTGCGCCTGATGGACAACCCTGACGACGATACCGCTTTCTTGCGCGTGGTCAATTTCCCCACGCGCGGCATAGGCGCGCGTTCGGTCGAACAATTGGCGGACCTGGCGCGCGAGCGCGGCACCAGCCTGCTGCGCGCCGTGCCTTATGTGCAGGGCAGGGCGGCCGCCGGCCTGGCCCGTTTCGCGGCCCTGATCCAGGACATGGCGCATCAGGCGCAGGTCCTGTCCCTGCCCGAACTGATCGAGCACATGGTGCACGAAAGCAGCTTGCTGGCGCATTACCAGGCCGACAAGGAAGGCGCCGAGCGCCTGGAGAACTTGCAGGAACTGGTCAACGCGGCCACGGTGTTCGTGGGCGAAGAAGGCTTTGCCGAATTGCCGGCCGGCCGTGTGCCGGACGCCCCGCAGGGCGAGCAGGCCCAGGCGCCGGAAGGAGCGCCGGCCACGCTGGCGCCCATGTCCCCGCTGGGCGCCTTTCTGACGCATGCCTCGCTGGAGGCGGGCGACAACCAGGCGCAGGCCGGCCAGGATGCGATCCAGCTCATGACCATCCATGCCGCCAAGGGCCTGGAGTTCGACGCGGTCTTCATTACCGGGCTGGAAGAGGGGCTGTTTCCCCATGAGAACAGCCTGTTCGACGCGGGCGGCCTGGAAGAGGAGCGCCGCCTGATGTACGTGGCCATCACCCGCGCGCGCCAGCGCCTTTACGTAACGCTGGCGCAGAGTCGCATGCTGCACGGTCAGACCCGCTACGCCCTGCGCTCGCGTTTCCTGGACGAGCTGCCCGATGACCACGTCAAGTGGCTCTCGGCCCGTTACGCCAGCGCGCCGGCCCAGCCGGCGGAGCCCTCGTTCGGCGGCGCTTTCCGGCGCGGCCAGACCTGGAAGGCCACGGGCTCGGGCAGCAGCGCCACGCCCTATGGCGGGCGCAGCCAGACCAGCGTGCTGGAGGTCAATGGGCAGTCCTTCCGGATCGGGCAAGGCGTGCGCCATGCCCGTTTCGGCGAAGGCACCATTGTCAGCCTGACGGGGCGCGGCGATGACGCCCAGGCGCAGATCCACTTCCGCGAGGTGGGCAGCAAGACGCTGGCGCTGGCCATCGCCAAGCTCGAAACCGTCAGCTAGGCAGGCAGCGCAGTCTGCACCATGCGCCAGAGAGCCCCCGGATCTTTCCGGGGGCTTTTTCATGGTCCTTATGTACCGGCGTGCAATGCAATCCTTGAACAGCCGTTGCCGACCGGCTTCGAGCAGAGACATGACGACAGGCATGCGGGCGCTGGACACCGTTCCAGCATGATGCATTGCGCTCGATTCAAGCAGCGCATCCGTCCCTGTTTGTCCTGTGCATGAATGCCTATGGATCCAGCCAGGCCCTGAATTCATGGGGCTGTCGAGCCAGGCAGGGCAGAAATACAGCTCAAGCTGGACCGTTATGTACTAGGGTTATAAATTCTGGTTATAAGCTTATTGCCTCCATAAAATCGAAGCCTAAATTAAATGCATACATGCAAAACACATGGAGGCGAGAATGGAACCCAGCAATCTTTCACGGCGACGCATGCTTCTGTCCACGGGGGGAGTGGTGGCGCTGGCCGGCGTCGGCGGCTTGACGCCGCTGTCCCAGGCCCTGGCGCAGGAAAAGGCGAAATCCGAAGCCAAGGCCCTGCCGGCCTATGCGTCCTGGAAGCATGCCGACAGCCTGATCGTGCACAGCGCCAACACCATCGAAACCAAGCGCAGCGCCTTTGGTTCGGGCCTGATCACCCCGCTCGATCGCCTGTTCGTGCGCAACAACGTGGCACCTCCTTCGGAAAAGATCGTGGCCGATCCGGATGCCTGGGTCGTGTCGATCAAAGGCGTCAAGCAGCCCAAGGACCTGACGGTGGCCGACCTCAAGCGTCTGGGACTGGTGGCCGTGCCCATGGTGCTGCAATGCTCGGGCAATGGCCGGGCCTATTTCCCCGAGAAGCCCAGCGGCACCAAATGGACGGTGGGCGCCGCCGGCTGCGTGGTGTTTTCCGGCGTGCCCATCAAGGCCGTCCTGGAAGCGACGGGCGGCATGGAGCCGGGCGCCAAGTACATGACGGGCACGGGCGGCGAGGAAATCCCGCAGGGTCTGGATCCCAATACCGTCATGGTGGAGCGCTCGATTCCGGTCGAAGCCATCGACGATGCCATCCTGGCCTGGGAAATCAACGGCGAGCCCATTCCGCTGGCCCATGGAGGACCGCTGCGGCTGGTCGTGCCCGGCTATACCGGCGTGAACAATGTCAAATACATCAAGCAGTTGGCCTTCGGCAAGGAGCAGTCGGCCGCCAGTATCCAGCAGAACAGCTACCGCATGACGCCGCTGGGCGAGAAGACCAACGTCAACCAGGAATCAGTCTGGGAGATGCCCGTCAAGTCCTTTGTGACCAGCCCCACGGGCGAGCCGGGCGAGGAGATCAAGGCCGGCATGGTGCAGATCCAGGGACTGGCGTTTGGCGGCATGTCGGCCGCCAAGGAAGTCGAGGTGTCGGTGGACGGCGGCAAGACCTGGAAGAAAGCCGCTTTCGTCGGCCCTGACCTGGGCAAGTACGCCTGGCGCCAGTTCGTGGTGGGGATGGACTTGAAGCCCGGCAAGTACGAGATCGCCAGCCGCGCCACCAGCCAGGCCGGCACCGTGCAGCCCGAGGAACGCGCAGCCAACAGCCACGGCTACCTCAACAACAGCTGGCGCGACCATATGCTGGCTGTCACCGTAATCTGAGCATGGAATGTTGAATCCGCCCCGGCGCGCCGGGGCGGTTGTGAATGGATGATCATGAAGAAATACCTTGTAGCAGCAGTATGGATGCTGGCGGCAGCCGGCCAGGCCCAGGCCGACGACAATACCCAGGGCAAGGAATTGTTCCTGACCGGAGCCAAGCCGATAGCCTGCGCGGTCTGCCACACCCTGGATGACGCGGGGTCGGCCGGAGCCATCGGCCCCAACCTGGACGAACTCAAGCCCTCGCGCGAGCAGATCCTGAAGGTCATGCAGGAAGGCATGGGCGCCATGCCCTCGTTTGCCCAGACGCTCAGCGATGAGGAACGCCAGGCCGTGGCCGGGTATGTCAACTCGGTGGCCGGGCAGTAATCCTATTGCCGGTCAGGCGCCAGGCTCCCCTTCGGGGGAGTTTTTTTATGGCTTTCTTCGAGCGCAAGCAGCTTACTTTAATGGGTTTGTTGCTTTTTTTGCTTATGGCTCACCGAGGTGCGTCGCACGCAGATCAGCGGCGAAAAGGCGGCCTGCGGCATCATCCGTGATGCTGCCACGGCCTCTTTTGCCCCGTCGAGGCCGTGCGCGCGTCCCAGCGCGGCTTCATTCCTGCCGGTTGATGTCCTCGATGGCTTCCTGCAGTTCCAGCCATTCTTCTTCCAGCGCGTCGCGCTCCTTGCTGCGCTCGCCATGTTCGGCCATCAGCGCGGGGCGCTGGTCCTTGTAGGCGTCGGAATAGAAGTCCGGGTCCTGCATCAGGGCATCGAGTTCCTGCAGGCGCGCGGCGGCCTGGTCCATGGCGGCTTCCACTTTCTTCAGCCTGGCCTCCAGCGGCTTGCGCTGCTGGGCCTGGCGCTGGCGCAGTTCCGCCTCCTGGCGGCGCTGGGCCTTGCGGTCCACGACCTCGTTTCCGTCGGCCCGCGTTTCCTGCCGGGCGTCGGAGCGGGCCTGGGCGCTGCGCGCCAGCAGCCAGTCCCGGTAGTCTTCCAGGTCGCCGTCGAATTCCTGCAGCCCGCCGTCGGCCACGATCCAGAACGAATCCACAGTGGAGCGCAGCAGGTGGCGGTCGTGAGAGACCAGCAGCACGCTGCCGCCGTAGTCGGCCAGGGCGTCGGCCAAGGCTTCCCGGGTGTCCACGTCCAGGTGGTTGGTGGGTTCGTCCAGCAGGAGCAGGTTGGGCTTCTGCCAGACGATCAGGGCCAGGGCCAGGCGGGCCTTTTCACCGCCCGAGAACGGCGCGGTGGGACTGGCGGCCATGTCGCCGCTGAACCCGAACGAGCCCAGGTAGTTGCGCAGTTCCTGCTCGCGCGTGTCCGGGGCCAGGCGCGCCAGGTGCTGCAGGGGCGAGGATTCGGGGTCGATGGAATCGAGCTGGTGCTGGGCGAAGTAGCCGATGACCAGGCCCTTGGATTCGAGCCGTTCGCCGCTCAGCGGCGCCAGCTTGCCGGCCAGGGTCTTGACCAGCGTGGACTTGCCCGCGCCATTCATGCCCAGCACGCCCACGCGCGCGCCGCCGCGCACCATCAGGCGCACGCCCCTCAGGATGGGAGCCGGGCGGTCCGGGTAGCCCAGGTCGGCCTGCTCCAGCGTCAGCAGCGGATCGGGCGTGTACTCGGGCGAGGGCAGGCGTATGGATACGCCGGACTCCACGCGCAGCGGCGCCAGGGTCTGCATGCGCGCCAGCGCCTTCACGCGGCTTTGCGCCTGCTTGGCCTTGGTGGCCTGGGCCTTGAAACGGTCGATGAAGCTTTGCAGGCGGGCGGCCTCGCGCGTCTGGCGCTCGTAGGCGATCTGGCTTTGCTGCACGCGTTCGGCACGCTGCGCCAGAAAGTCGTTGTAGCCGCCCTTGTAGCGGACCAGCTTGCCATGGTCCAGGTGCAGGATGGAGCGGGCCACCGCGTCCAGGAATTCGGTGTCGTGCGAAATGAGCAGCACGGTGCCCGGATAGGAGGCCAGCCAGCGTTCCAGCCAGAGCATGGCGTCCAGGTCCAGGTGGTTGGTGGGTTCGTCCAGCAGAAGCAGGTCGGACGGCGCCATCAGGGCGCGCGCCAGAGACAGGCGCATCTGCCAGCCGCCGGAGAACTCGCGCACCGGCAGCATCCACTGGTCGGGGCGAAAGCCCAGGCCGGCCAGCAACTGTTCGGCGCGCGACGGCGCGGACCAGGCGTCGGCCTCCACCAGGGCGTTTTCCAGCTCGGCGATGCGCTGGCCGTCCGAGTCGGGCGTATCGGCGCGCGCCTGCTGCAAGGCGCGCAGGCGCACGTCGCCGTCGATGACGAATTCGCGCGCCGCACGGTTGCGGTCCGGAATGGTCTGGCGCACGCTGGCGACTTCCCAGGCCTCGGGGATGCTCAGGTCGCCCGCGTCCAGGTCCAGCTCGCCTTGCAGCAGGGCGAACAGCGAGGACTTGCCCGCGCCGTTCTTGCCCACGATGCCCAGGCGCTCGCCGGGATTGACGATGAATTCGGTGTCTTCCAGCAGCACCTTGACGCCGCGCCGCAGCGTGATTCCAGTTGCGCGTATCACGGAGCCAGTTGCTCCCGGGTCAGCAGCAGGATCTGGTCCTCGGCGGTTTCGGTGCTGAGCCACACCGGATCCAGTTCGGGGAAGGCGGCCAGGAAGTTGTCGTATTCATGGCCTATTTCCAGCACCAGGACGCCGTTGGGCGCCAGGAAGTCGGGGGCGGCATCCAGGATGCGGCGCACCAGGTCCATGCCGTCTTCGCCGCCGGCCAACGCCAGCCGGGGCTCGTGCACGTATTCTGCGGGCAGCGCCTGCATGGACGATTCGTTGACGTAGGGCGGATTGCAGATGATCAGGTCGTAGGCCGCGTCGGGCAGTTGGTCCAGCAGGTCGCTCTTGTGCAGCGTCACCCGTTCGCTCAGGCCGAAGTCGTCGATGTTGGACTGGGCCACGGCCAGGGCGGCGTCGGACAGATCCACCGCGTCCACCTGGGCCTGGGGAAAGGCCAGCGCGGTCAGGATGGCCAGGCAGCCGGTGCCCGTGCACAGATCCAGCGCGCTGTAGACGGCGTCCGGGTCGGCGATCCAGGGTTGGAGCTGCTCGGACAGCAGCTCGGCGATGGGCGAGCGCGGCACGATGGTGTCGGGCGTCACGCGGAAACGGTGGCCCTGCAGCCAGGCTTCGCCGGTCAGGTAGGCGGCCGGCAGGCGCTCGTTGCAGCGGCGGGCGATCAGCGCCAGGAATTGTTCGCGCTCGCTGCGCAGCACGCGGGCGTCCAGGTAAGGATCCAGCGTGTCCAGCGGCAGGTGCAAGGTGTGCAGCAGCAGGTAGGCGGCCTCGTCCCAGGCATTGTCGCTGCCGTGCCCGAAGGCCACGCCGCAGCGGTTCATCTGGCTGACCGACCAGCGCAGCAGGTCGCGCACGGTCTGCAGTTCCTGCTGGGCGTCCAGCAGGGCGGAGGTTTCGATGGAGGGGCTTAGCAAAGCAGGGTTTCCAATGTGCGGCGGTAGATGTTCTTCAAGGGTTGAAGGTCGGCCACGGCCACGTGTTCGTTGATCTGGTGGATGCTGGCGTTCAGCGGGCCGAACTCCACGACCTGGGGGCAGATTTTAGCGATAAAACGCCCGTCCGAGGTGCCTCCCGTGGTCGAAAGCTCCGCCTGCACGCCGGTTTCCGCTGCAATGGCCTGGCTCAGGGCCTGGCTGAGCGCGCCCGATTCGGTCAGGAAAGGTTCGCCGCCCAGCGTCCAGTCCAGTGTGAACTCCAGGCCGTGGCGGCGCAGGATGGACTCTACCTCGGCCTGCAGGCCTGCCGGCGTCTGCTCGGTCGAGAAACGGAAATTGAAGTGGACGTCCAGCTGGCCGGGAATGACGTTGCTGGCCCCCGTGCCGGCATGGATGTTCGAGATCTGGAAAGTGGTCGGCGGGAAGTCCATATTGCCGGCGTCCCACATGCGTTCGACCAGCTCGGTCAGGGCGCCGGCGGCCAGGTGCACGGGGTTGCGCGCCAGTTGCGGGTAGGCCACATGGCCTTGGCGGCCATGTACGATCAGGTGGCCGGACAGGGAGCCGCGCCGCCCGTTCTTGATGATGTCGCCCAGCTGGCGCGCGCTGGTGGGCTCGCCCACCACGCAGTAGTCGGGCAGTTCGCCGCGTTCCTTGAGCACCCGGCAGACATGCACCGTGCCGTCGATGGCCGGGCCTTCCTCGTCGGAGGTCAGCAGCAGGGCGATGGAGCCGGCATGTTCAGGATTGGCCTGGATGAATTCCTCGGCCGCGTGCACGAAGGCGGCGATGGAGGCCTTCATGTCCGCTGCGCCCCGGCCGTAGAGCTGGCCGTCGCGGATGACGGGCTCGAAGGGAGGCGAATCCCAGGCCTGCTCGGGGCCTGGCGGCACGACGTCCGTATGTCCGGCAAAGACGAACAGCGGCGCCTGGGTGCCCTTGCGGGCCCACAGGTTGCGCACCGGGCCGCTGGGCAGGGACTCCAGCGTGAAGCCCGCGCGGGCCAGGCGCTCGCCCAGCCATTGCTGGCAGTCGGCGTCGTCCGGCGTGACCGAAGGACGGGCGATGAGGTCTTGAAGCGTATTCAGTACAGGGTTGTCGGAGCTCATGTTCAGGCGCGAAGCAAATCGTTGATGCTGGTCTTGGCGCGGGTGCGGGCGTCCACGCGTTTGACGATGATGGCGCAGGCCAGGCTGTAGCGCCCGTCCTCGGAAGGCAGGGAGCCGGGCACCACGACCGAGCCGGCGGGCACGCGGCCCTGGTAGATCTTGCCGGTCTCGCGTTCGTAGATCTTGGTGCTCTGCGACAGGAACACCCCCATGGCCAGCACGGAGTTCTCCTCCACGATGACGCCTTCCACGACTTCGGAGCGCGCGCCGATGAAGCAGTTGTCCTCGATGATGGTGGGGCTGGCCTGCAGGGGTTCCAGCACCCCGCCTATGCCTACGCCGCCGGACAGGTGCACGTGCTTGCCTATCTGTGCGCAGGAACCCACCGTGGCCCAGGTGTCCACCATGGTGCCTTCGCCTACATAGGCGCCGATGTTCACGAAGGAAGGCATCAGCACCACATCGGGAGCGACGTAGGCGCCCTGGCGCACGACGGCGCCGGGCACCGCCCGAAAGCCCGCTTGCGCAAAGGCCGCCTGGTCGTACCGCTCGAATTTCAACGGCACCTTGTCGTAGAAGGGGGCGGGTTCGGCGCCCATGACCCGGTTGTCGTTCAGGCGGAAGGACAGCAGGATGGCCTTCTTGATCCAGTCATGCACGATCCAGTTTCCGTCGATTTTTTCCGCCACGCGCAGGGAGCCGTAATCCAGTTTCTCGATGACAGTATGGATGGCGTTGCGCAGTTCCGGGTTGTGCCGGGATGGGGAAATGGAGGCGCGGTGTTCCCACGCATCGTCGATCAGATGTTGGAGATCGCTCATGGTCTAGGCTCTGCGTCGAGTCAGGCCGCCGGCGGCGGAAAGAAGCCGCGCTGGGCGCGGACTTGCCGCCGATACGGCCGAGGTTTAGGTCGAGCCAACAGGATAACCGAGTCCGGCGCGTCCTCGCCATGATTTTATGCTGCGCTGCAAAACGGATGCGACGCTGGAAGCGGCCCTGGTCCGTGATGCGGAGACTGCGGCGGCAAGGCCGGAATTCTTCACAATTTTCCATTTCTTATTACAGGCATTTGTTCAAGGATGCCCGGGGCTGTGCCTAGAATGAATCAATAATCGAATGCGATGCCGCTGGCTTCAGGCCGCAGTGAAGAGATTCTTTTTTGACACTATGAGGAGGCGCCATGAGATCGATACTGCTATGGTTGTTGGGTGTTCCTATTCCAATCATTATCTTGTTGGCCTTGTTCTGGCATTGAATCGCCGGGCGTCGACATCTTTTTGAAAAGGAAAGACCATGCCTGATACGCAAATTGCACCTGGTTCGGAACACGCCCCGCGCTGGACGATGGAATCGTCCCGTTCCGCGGTTTCCTGGGGAGCCGTCATTGCAGGCGCTGTCATCAGCGCGGCCCTGACCGGCGCCTTGTTCATCGGCGGCACGGGATTGGGTTTTCTGGCCGTGTCGCCTTGGAGCGGCGACGGCGCGTCCGGCTCGGCGCTGGCCATCGGCACCATAGTCTGGATGTTCGCCACCCATGTCATTGCCTATGGCATTGCCGGGTATGTGACGGGCCGCTTGCGCACCAACTGGATCGACGTGCCCAATGACGAGATCTACTTCCGCGATACCGCCCATGGTTTCCTGGTATGGGCGGTCAGCGCCGTCGTCGCCTTGTTCATGCTGGGCTCCACGGCCGCGTCCATCGCTTCGGGAACGGCCAAGGCGGGGGCGAGTCTGGCGGGCGCGGGTCTGGGGGCCGCCTCGGCCGTGGTGGCCGACGCCGGCAGCGACCAGGCGCAAGGACTGAACCTGGATTATTTCACCGACGTATTGCTCAGGCCGGCCGATCCGGCGGCCCGCAGCGGCGATCCGGATAAGGAAGTGGGCCGTATCCTGGCGCGCAGCCTGCAGGAAGGCGACGTCTCCCCGCAGGACAGCGATTATCTGCTGCGGCTGGTGGCCGATCGCGCGGGCGTGCCGCCCGAACAGGCCCAGGAGCGCCTGGACGCGGTTCAGCAGCAGGCGCGGCAGGCCGCGCAGAAGCTGGAGCAGCAAGCTCGAGAAGCTGCGGATGCCGCTCGCAAGGCGGCTGCCGCCTTCGCCCTTTGGGGGTTCGCTTCCTTGCTGCTGGGAGCGTTCGTGGCCAGCCTGGCCGCCACCATAGGCGGCCGGGCCCGGACTCGCTGGTAACCCCGCATCCTGGAAAACCGCCGTTTCGACGGCGGTTTTTTTCGTCTCGCGAGCGGGTTTTCCTGGTTTTTCCGTATGGGCACTGCTTTCATTGCAGCCTCTGAAATCAAGGGCAATTCCATCGGCGCGCCGCATATTTTCAATTCGCGGCAGGTGTGTATAATTTTTTTTTGCTTCCAGAATGTTCTGCAAGGGCTTTGCATCGCGTCCTGGATTCCATATCCATGGGTATCGCGCCCTGTCTTTCCATTGGATGCTTCAATAATAAAAAAGCGGGGGACATGACAGCATGACGGCAGAAATCGCGGTGGTCCTGTGCACGGCCCTGGTGGCGATTGTCCTGTTTGCGACCGAGAAGCTCAGAATCGACGCGGTGGCCTTGCTGGTGCTGAGCAGCCTGGCTGTGCTGGGCCTGGTCACGCCAGGGCAGGCTCTGGCTGGATTCAGCAATCCGGCCACGATCACGGTGGCGGCCATGTTCGTGCTGGCGGCGGGCCTGCAGAACAGCGGCGCGCTGTCGGGGATAGGCCGCTTGCTGGGCAGGGCCCGCTCGCCGCTGCAATTTCTGCTCATTCTGTTCCTGGTGCTGTCTATCATTTCGCCTTTCGTGAACAATACCGCCGTCGTCGCCGTATTCATGCCTATCGTGATGACGGCCACCGCCAACATAGGCATGTCGCCTTCCAAGGCCTTGATCCCTTTGTCCTATGTATCGCAGATGGCGGGCGTGTGTACTTTGGTCGGCACCTCCACCAATCTGCTGGTCAATGCGATCGCGCGCGACCTGGGACATCCCGGCTTCGGCATGTTCGAGTTCACGGCGCTGGGCGTCATCTGCCTGGCGGCCGGCTGCCTGTATCTGCTGACCGTCGGCCGCTGGCTGCTGCCGGACACCCGCGGTACGGAGCTGGTCGAACATTACGAGCTGGGCAAGTACATCACGGAACTGCGCGTCATGCCAGATTCGTCCCTGATCGGGGCCTCCGTGGGAGAAGCCAAGCTGGGCGAGCAGTACGGCGTCTTCGTGCTGGAACTGTTGCGCGGCGAAGACAAAGTCTGGGCGCCGCGCGAACAGGAGCTGCTGGAAGGCGATGTGCTGCTGGCGCGGGGCGACTGGACCAAACTGGACGAACTGCGCAAACAGGCGGGCCTGGAAGTGGATCCGCAGTTCAAGCTGCAGCAACGCTCCTTCGAGGATGTGGACCAGGTGCTGACCGAAGTGATGATCGCGCCGCGCTCGCGCATCAGTGGCAGCACGCTGGGCACTCTGGATCCCCGCTGGCATCACCAGGCGACAGTGCTGGGCATTCACAGGCGCGGTCAGGTGCTGCGTGAGAAACTGCGCGATGTGCGCTTGCGGGTGGGCGACATTCTCCTGATGCTGACGCCGGCTTCGGAGAAGGCCGCCTTGCGCTCGGACACCAATGTCATCGTGCTGTCCGAGCGCGAGGCGGAGAAGCCCATGGGCTGGCGGGCGCCGTTCGCGCTGTTCACCATGGCGCTGGTCATCGCCGTGTCGGCCTTGGGCTGGGTGCCCATCGCCATCGCTTCGCTGGCCGGCGCCGTAGCCATGACCCTGGCGGGCTGCCTGAGTGCCGACGAAGTCTATGACGCCATAGACTGGCGCATCATCATCCTGCTGGCGGGCCTGCTGCCGCTGGGAGTGGCCATGAGCGAGACGGGCGCGGCGCAGTTCCTGGTCGAGAACTCCATCGGTCTGGTCCGTTCCTCCGGCCCGCTGGTGGTGTTGGCGGTGCTCTACCTGATGGCCTTGCTGCTGACCGAATTCATGAGCAATGCGGCGACAGCGGTGCTGCTGACCCCCATCGGCATGTCCACCGCCCGGATGCTGGAAGTGGATGCCACGCCATTTCTGATCGCGGTCACTTTTGCGGCCTCCACCAGTTTTGCCACCCCGGTGGGCTACCAGACCAACACCATGGTGTATGGGGCGGGAGGGTATCGCTTTGTCGACTTCATCAAGGTCGGCTTGCCCTTGAACCTGATCTTCTGGGTGCTGGGCGTGATATTCATTCCCATCTTCTGGCCGTTCTGAGTGCACGTCTTCGCGCCAGGCTTGCGGTTCATGTCGAGCTCGAGTTCGGGCAAGGACGACCGCTGAGCGTCGGATACAAGGTGAATTTCCTGGCCCCGGCCCAGGGTCAGGCCCTGATTGCGTGCGGCCGGGTATTGCGCCCGGGACGCAGCCTGATGAGAGGCTTGCGCCCTGATGCAGCAGACCAGCATGGTCATGCAGGCCGCCCGGAGACGCCAGGGGCGTCCTGAGGAGACTCAGAAGGCCGGCGGCTTTCTGTAAGTCAGCAGCATCACGCACAGCGCGGCGGTGCACAGGCCATAGATGATGGAGCCGTAGGAAAAGGTGACGCCCATGCCGCATACCTTGGAGAACAACAGCGACTTTTCGCAGATGCTTTTGATCGTGGAGGCGAAGATGCCGATGTGTGCGGCCATGGCGAGCCAGGCGAACCGGACCTTGTCGGCCCAGATCAGGCTGGCGACGGCCAGGACGGACAGCGGCAGGAGAAAGCCGAAAAAACCGGCGCTCCAGCCGGAATAGGCGTCCGAGGCCTGAGCCAGGCTGTTGTTGATATGGGCAAAGGGAAGAAACCAGAAAGCGAGCAGCGCTGCGCATAGGCCGAAAATCAGGTTTCTGGAATTCATGATCTGCGCAATCAAGGGATAGGTGTCTATTGCATAGGAAGATTCCAGTGTAACAGAAAATCTCTCTTTATAAATATGAGTTATATTGGATGGTTTATACATATTCGATTGGTATCGGTTTCGGTATATAACGCAACAAAACTACTATTAGTTCATGCCCGCGGGCAGCCATGAGAGACATCTGGTGAGTTTGTCGGCGAGCCGGCTTTAACGAGTATCGGGATCATGTGCATCGCGTCCGTATCTACGTCCGCTTCCACGCAAACGTATGTCAGTTCCTTCTCGCCGTGCAGTGTCATTGGTCTGTATGTAACGACTTTTACAAGTCCGTTCCGGTATGACAGGATGCAGGACGGCAGGGCTGCTTATAATCGGTGCGCTGCCGGTGCAACGATGCGGGCCGGCGGCTGCATCCAGTACGAGCGGCATGAGCAGAAAGAAAAAAGCAGTATCGACAAGAAAATCATCGGGCAGGAACAAGTCAGGGGCGGCAAGCCTCATCCGTTTTCTGAAGTCAGCGGGGGCTTCGGCGCTGGCGGCGTTCGGAGCGGCCAGTTGCGCTCTTCATCCGCAGTTACGGGATTGGCCGGACCTGGATCAGGTCCTGGCGAAGCTGGAGTGGCCGCAGGCCTCGTCCGCCGTCGCGCCCCCAGCGGCGCCGGCCGATGGCTATGTCCAGACTTCGTTTGCGCAATGCCCGCAGTTCTTTCCCGGCAAGCCTCCGGTGGTGCCGGCGGCCTACACGCTGCGCGAGTTGTGCTTCAGTTCGTTTGCGATCTTGCACAGCGGCCAGACCAAGACGCCCGTCTTCGTGGTGGAGCGTCTGAACCGGCGTGCCCTGCAGGCCGGGCAAGGCCTGCCACGCACCGACAAGTTCTATGCGGAAGGCCGCCTGCCGGCGTCCGAACGGGCCGAGCTGGCAGACTATCGCGGTTCGGGCTATTCGCGCGGGCACATGGCCCCGGCCGGCGACATGGCTGACGAACAGGGCATGGCGCAGAGTTTCTCCCTGGCCAATATGGTGCCGCAGAACCAGGCTCACAACGGCGGGCCCTGGAATCAGATCGAAGGGGACACCCGCAAATACGTGCAACGCGCCGCCGGCGATGTGTATGTGTTCACGGGGCCGGTATTCGCGGCGCGGCCGCCCACCATAGGCCAGGGCAGGGTGGCTGTGCCCGGCCATCTGTTCAAGCTGGTATATGACGCCACCACTCGCCGGTCGTGGGTGCATTGGCAGGCCAACGATGCCGCGACCAAGGCGGGCCCGCCCATCAGCTACGAGGAATTCGTGCGGCGCACGGGCATGCATTTGCTGCCGGCGCTGGCGCCGTTGTTGTGAGCGACACATGCTGCCGAACCGGCTTTTTGAAGACGCCGTTCAAGGCGCATGAAATTCGGACGGGGATGATCATTCGACCCGCCCCGTCCAATCTTCAAAGTATCGATGGCATCGACCCGGCCACAAGTATCTTTCATCAAACAGAAAATCCAGCGGGATGTGGGATTGGCACCTTATACGGCTTGCGCGTACGTTCCGCCGTGGCCGTCGGCTTGGGAAGCCGGCGGTCTTGCAGCGGCGTCGGGCAGGCTCAGCGCGGAACGGGGCAGGTGAGGTCCCCTTCCTCGCAGGACGTGTAGCGTTCCAGTTCCCGGACGCGCTGCCGAGTCACGGCTTCCAGGCAGGCCTGCATGGCCAAGGGATAGGCGCTGCCGCCGTCGACCGCCGAGGCCTGGAATTTGCATTCCGCGTCCCGGAACTTCATCCAGGCCCGCTGCGCGTCCACCAGCGATTTCTTGCCGTCCGCATCGTCTTTGAGACGGGCGACGATTTCCTGATACGTCTTGTTGAGCTGCGCGTCGACGGCCTTGTAGCTGTCGTTGGCGTGGGCGGCGAAGGATGCCGTCAGGGCGAGCAGTGCAAGCAGGTGCTTATGCATGTATGGTTCCCTTGAAATGGCGCGCCTGAGATGTTGGCGCAACGGCGTGTATCGTAACCTGCCGGGCGGCTGTTGCGGCGAGGACTCAGGCGTCGGGCAGGTCCGCGTCGCCCGTGTCCAGGCAGGGGGCCAGGATGTCGGCCAGCCACGTGCTGAAGACCTGGACGCGTCGCGACAGATGACGCCGGTGCGGGTAGACGATCTGCACCGGCATGCTGGGCGCCGGCCAGTCCTGCAGTACCTGAACCAGCTCGCCGCTGTGCAGATGCTCCTGCACGTCGAAGGCAGGGATCTGTATCAGTCCCAGGCCCGCCAGGCAGCAGGCGATGTAGGTTTCGGCATTATTGGCCGACACCCGCGTCTGCATCGCCTGTGTGTGCGTCTGTCCCTGCTCGCGCCACTCCCAGGGGGCGAGGCGGCCTGCGGCTGGCGCCGCGTAATGGATGGCGTAGTGCTGCGCCAGATCCTGCGGGATATGGGGCGTTCCATGGCGCGCCAGGTAGGAGGGGCTGGCGCAATTGATCATTCTGAACACGCCCAGCGGCCGCGCCACCAGGCTGCTGGCCGCCATCTCGCCCACTCTCACGGCGCAGTCCACGCCTTCGTGCACCAGGTCCACGGTACGATCGCTGGAACCCAGGTCTATCTGGATGCCGGGATGGCGTTCCAGAAACCGGGGCAGGGCCGGCGCCACCTGCCGCCGCGCAAGGCGGCTGGGCAGGTCCACGCGCAGGCGCCCGTTCAGGCCGCGGATGTCGGGCTTGAACAGATGCTCCAGTTCCTCGCTGTCGTTCACCAGGGCCATGGCGCGCTCCAGCAGTGCCTCTCCATCGCGGGTCAGGCTTACGCGGCGGGTCGTGCGGTTGAAGAGCCGCGCGCCCAGCCGGTTTTCCAGTTGCTGGATCGCCAGCGAGATCGTGGGCCGCGGCAGGCCCAACTGTTCGGCTGCCGCGGTGAATCCGCCGCTGTGGGCGACACGGATGAAGATGCGGAACTGGTCGATGCGGTCCATGGGATGCATTGGTAATGATTTCTGGATAGTGTAGATGCAAAGCCTGGATTTATTCGGCTTCAATTGCTAAATAAAGTCATGGAATCCCTCATCCCAAAAGGAGATCTCCATGACTCAACACAGTATCGAAGGCAAAGTCGTGCTCGTGGCCGGCGGCGCCAAGAACCTGGGCGGCCTGATCGCCCGCGACCTGGCCGCGCACGGCGCTGCGGCCGTGGCGATCCACTACCATAGCGCGGCCTCCAAGGACGATGCCGAGGCCACCCTGGCCGCCATCCGCAAGACAGGGGCCAAGGCAGTGGCCCTGCAGGCGGACCTGAGTTCGGCGGGCGCCGTCGAGCGCTTGTTCGTCGACGCGGTTGCCGCCGTGGGCAGGCCCCACATCGCCATCAATACCGTGGGCAAGGTGCTCAAGAAGCCCATTCTGGAGGTCAGCGAGGCGGAGTACGATGAAATGAGCGCCGTCAATGCCAAAAGCGCCTTCTTCTTTCTGAAGGAAGCAGGCCGGCATGTGCAGGACGGGGGCAAGATCTGCACGCTGGTGACCTCCCTGCTGGGCGCCTTTACGCCCTTTTATGCCGCTTATGCCGGCACCAAGGCCCCGGTGGAGCATTTCACCCGCGCGGCCGCCAAGGAGCTGGGCGCGCGCGGCATTTCAGTGACGGCCGTGGGCCCCGGCCCCATGGACACTCCGTTTTTCTATCCCGCTGAAGGCGAGGATGCGGTGGCCTATCACAAGACGGCGGCCGCCCTGTCCCCATTCAGCCACACGGGGCTGACCGACATCGAGGACGTGGTGCCGTTCATCCGCCATCTGGTGAGCGACGGCTGGTGGATCACGGGCCAGACCATTCTCGTCAATGGCGGCTACACCACGAAGTAGTTGAAAGGCCCGCCCGGGTCGCTCCCGGGCTCTTGCCCGGGGGCGGCCGCCCCTTGATCACGAGCCGGGCGGATCGTTGGGGTCCGGCTGCGCAGGCGGCTCCGGGGGGAGTTCCACGGGGCTGCGGTCCGGATCGATTTCCGGCGGCTGGTCAGGCTTGTGGCCGGGGTAGGGCGTGCGATCCGGGCTGGGGACGGGCGGTCTGCGGGGATCGGGCTCAGGGCCTGGCGCGAGTCTGGGGTCTGGCGTGAGAGGCATGCTTGCTCCTTGTCGAAAAGAAAGTGACGCGGGACTTGCTGCCGTTTCATGCTAGGACCTTCCGGTCGTGCATTTCGCACCAGATGCAAGCATCCGTATGAAAAAATGCCGCGCTGTCCAAAGGGCGTTCGAAGAGCGCTTGCAGCCCTCTGGCCAGGCGCCTGCTCAGGACAGCCTGTCCTGTGCAGTGCACAGGGCGGCTGCGGCGGCCGAGCGCAGGCATTGTATGTCGCTGCCTATTGCGATCAGCCTGGCTCCAGCCTTGTAGTAGTCGCTGGCCAGGTCCAGGTTGGGCGCCAGCACGCCGGCCATCTTGCCGGCCGCCTCGGCCTGCCGGATCCCTTCCACGATGGCGGCCTTGACGCGGGGATGCTCGGGTTCGCCCAGATGGCCCATGTCGGCGGACAGGTCGGCCGGTCCGAAAAAAAGAATGTCGATTTCAGGCAGGCAGGTGAATTCGGGGATGGATTCGAGCGCTTGCACGGTCTCGATCTGGATGGCGATCACGATTTCCCGGGCTGCGTCGGCCAGGTAGCCGGGCTGTTGTCCATACCGGGCGGCGCGCCCGGCCGTGGACACGCCGCGCGCGCCTGCGGGGGCATAGCGGGTGGCATGGATGATGTCCCGCGCCTGCCCGACATTCTCGACATAGGGAAAGAGCAGGTTCTTGGCCCCGGCGTCCAGCAGGCGCTTGATGGTGACGCGATCGTTGCCGGGCGGACGCACGAAGCCGCTTACTTGAGAGGAGTCCAGCACGCGCAGTTGGTCGATGATGTCGCCCAGGCTGTTCGGAGCGTGCTCCATGTCCAGCAGGAGCCAGTCGTAATCGGTGCTGGACAGCACTTCCACTGCCGTGGCGCTGGTCAGGGAGCTCCAGAGGCCGATCAAGCGCTCGCCTCGGTCCACGCGCTCTTTGAGCGTATTGAATTTGCAGGGCATGGCGGCCTCAGTCAATGGAGACCTGGGCCTGGGTTGCGACCGCCTTCCACTTGGCATCGCTCTCGGCCACGAATTGTTTGAATTGCGCAACCGTTCCGGTCGCCACCTCGTCTCCTTGCTGCTGGAGGCGCTCCCGCATTCCCGGATCGCTCATCGCCTTGTTGAAGGCGGAGTTGAGCGTCGTGATGACGTCCTCGGGCGTGCCCGCCGGCGCGAAGATGCCGATCCAGCCGGAGAACTCGAAGTCCTTCACGCCTGCCTCGGTCATGGTGGGCAGATCGGGCAGGGCGGAGGGGCGTCGCGCCCCCGTGGTGGCCAGAGCCTTGAGCTTGCCCGCCTGGATTTGCGGCAGCACGTTGGGAATGTTGGTGATCGAGAAGGTGGCTTCGCCGTTGAGCAGCGCCAGGGCCGTCTGCGATCCGCCCGCGTAGGGAATGTGTTCGAACTGGACCTCGGCGCTGTGGCGGAAGTACTCGCCGGCCAGGTGGACCAGGGTGCCGTTTCCCGTCGAGGCATAGTTGTATGCTCCCGGCTTGTCGTTCAGGAACTGGATGAATTCGGGCACGGTGCTGCCCGGAAAGGCCTGGCTGGTTGCCAGCACGAAAGGCGAGGAGGTCAGCTGGACCACCGGCGCCAGGGCTTTGGCGGGATCGTAGCCCAGGTTCTTGTAGACGGCGGGGGAGATCGAGATGGGCCCCACGCCCGAGAGCAGGATGGTGTAGCCGTCGGGTCTGGCCTGGGAGACGATGCGCCCGCCCAGCGTGCCGCCGGCTCCCGGCTTGTTCTCCACGATGAACTGCTGACCCAGTTCGGTGCGCAGGCGTTCGGCCGCCAGGCGGGCCACGACGTCGAAGGCCCCCCCGGCCACGAAGGGAACGACGAGCGTGACGGGACGCTGGGGATAGCCTTGGGCCTGTGCAGCCAGAGGAAGGGCCAGCGGGATGCAAGCCAGCAGAGCAGCCGCGTTCTTATTGAATACTGACATGTTTTGTCTCTTTATTTGATACTTTTTCTAAGGTCTGAGCATACTAACACCGAAAATTGAGACTAATGGTTCCATTTTGTTGTTTTTCAGGGTAAATGCTAAGGCGGCTTATCGGTTGAGCGAGAACCCGGCTGACGTGGCAACTGTATCCATGTGCAAGGCCGCCTCGGTCCCGCTTTTCTTATCTGCTATAAGAACAGGTCAGAGATTCATACAGGGAAAAGAGAGATGATCACGCGACTATTGGGCCGATCCGCCATCCTGCTGGCTTGTTCCGCCGCGCTTGCCGCCTGCTCTTCCGGCGGTTCGAGCACGGTCGGCGGGTCGAGCGGCTCGAGCGGTATTTCACGCTTGTTCAATGAATGCGCCTGGAACCGCAGCAACTGCATGCATGAAGGACGCTATGAGCCCGGCGAGCGCGAGTACGCCGAGCAAGAGGCCAGGGACTTGAACCGGGCGTCCGCTGCCCGCTTGCGCCGGGGGCTGTAAGCATTTAAGGTTGCGGGTCTGAACAATTCGGCAGGAAAGCGGGATGGGCCTGGAAAGAATCCGCGACAGCCTGGAGGGCAGGCAGATCGCGATCTATTTTGGCGCGGCGGCGATTGCCCTCGGCGTGGCCCTGTTCGTTCCCGGCGCGACAATGCTGGAAGCGGCTGTCAATCCCGCTCTGGCCTTCATGCTGTATGTGACCTTCTTGCAGGTTCCGCTCGTGGATCTGGGCCAGGCCTTGAAGCAGACGCGGTTCATGGCCGTGTTGCTCCTGTCCAACTTCGTGTTGATGCCGGCGCTGGTCTTCGCGCTTGCCGGCTTGCTGCCGGACGAGCCCATGCTGCGGCTGGGCGTCATGCTGGTGCTGCTGGCGCCTTGCATTGATTATGTCGTCACGTTTGCCCACCTGGGCCGCGCGGACGCTCGGGCGCTTCTGGCCTCGACGCCGGTGTTGCTGCTGGTGCAGATGCTGCTGTTGCCTCTCTACCTGAAATCCGCATTCGGACGGGATGTTGCTCTTTACATCGACGCCGGCCCTTTCCTGGATGCGTTCTTGTGGCTGATCGCCGCGCCGCTGGTCCTGGCCGGCCTCACCCAGTTCCTGGCCGCGCGCCGCAGAGGATGGAGGCGCGCACAGCAAGTGTTGGGCCTGGCGCCCGTGCCTGCCACGGCATTGGTGCTGTTCATCGTCATCGCGGCGGTGGCGCCGCAGCTGGGCTCGGCCATGGGCGCCGTCCTGCTGGTCCTGCCCGTCTATCTCGCGTACGCCATCATCGCACCCATGTGCGGCTGGTGGCTGGCGCGCAGGGCCAGACTGGATGTTCCGGCCAGCCGGGCCGTCGCGTTCAGTTCGGCCACGCGCAACTCCCTGGTGATCCTGCCCTTGGCGCTGTCCATCCCAGGCGCCATTCCCGTCCTGCCGGCCGTCATCGTGACGCAGACGCTGGTCGAGCTGCTGGCGGAGCTGGTCTACGTGCGCTTGGCGGCGCGGTGGGGAGCGAGCGCGAACGAGTGTGCGGACCGCAGTCTGGCAGATGATTGAGCGGCCTTGTCTCCGATATGCAGCTTTGTAGTGGTGGCAGACCATTTCGTGAAATCTTGCTGAAACTGTCTCCAGGCGGCTCTTGCGGGCACGTCTCCCAGTCGCTCGGGCTGAACACTGATCATTTTTTTTTCCAGCGCCCGTCCTGTACGCGGGGGGCGTTCGGCACGGGCGGGACAAGCGCGCGCACGTCGTAGCCGGTGCTGGCACGCCGCAGCCTGATCGGATTCTGTGGGAGTGCGTGGTCGAGAGGGCCTGCATCCGAATTTCGGCTAAGGAACATTTAGTATACATCGGTTACTAAATTTCATATGACGGCGTCTGTGCCCTGACGACCTTGTGTTTTGAGCTGCGGCGGGGAATTTCAGCATTCCTGATCCTGGTTTGGTTGCTGAAATCCCATTTGACTGAGGAAGACGAACATGTTCACTCAAACCTCTAATATTTCTGTCCAACTGGATGGACACCAGGAGCTGGTGCTACAGCTACAGCGAGAAGATCTGGGATCTTGCCCTCTGGGGACCGTCGGCAACCTGCAAGTCAATGTGGAACAGGGCGGGACGGCGCCTGCCCGTAGGGCCGGGGTGCGATTGTCGGAGATACGCCGGTCGCTGGCAGGCAGAGGCGTTAATTTGAACGCTTGCTTCACCCGCGAATCCCCGCAAGCGCGAGCGCAGCGCGATGCATTGGCCGCGGCTCGAGCTGAGGTCCGCGCCAACAGCCGACTCATCGGCAATTTGCTGGGCAGCCTGACGGCTCCTGCCGCTGGTCTTCGGAACCACGACAGAATTGCCCAGGCGCTGATAGCGTTGAATGTGCCTGCCGAAGGTCGCTTGTACTCGCTAAAGGGAGCGGAGTACTGCCTGGCCACTTATTTGGATGAATTAAAGAAATCCGATCGTGATGCTCTGAGCCATGGGGTACTGGGCAATAAGGAAGCCTGCACAGCCGTCCTGGACAGGATTTCGACTCGTACTGATGACGCGTTGCGTCTGCGGGCGCACTTGGTGTTGACGAATATTGCAGAAGTCCTGGATCAGTGCGTGTTGCAATATGCCGTGCATGAGCCTTTATCGCACTTTGTAAATCTGCTGGATGCCCGCCCAGTGAACGGGCGAAAGCTGTGCGAGCAGTTGATGATGATTTCCTTCGATAATACTGTGTTGGAATGTTATTTCAGTTCCTTGCCCGCGGATGAATTCAAAAAGATGGTGCTTGCATTACTTTGCGGGAGCCCGGATAAAGTCCGAGCGGCTCTGTTCAATCGCGACGTTAATATGCGGGACCCGGCCTATACCAAATGGAATGCTCTCGCAAAGCTGGATAAGGTCCGCTTGGCGCTTTCCAACGTGCTCTATGAACGGGTTAAGCCCGTTATGGATACGGTGGATTTTATTCTGGCTTTGGTCTTTCGAACTCAATGGAATCAACGCGACGCATGCGGGGGCTTGCGATATTTGAGCGGTGAGGTGAGCGAGCTTCTTGCGGTCTACGGAGTACTGCCTCGCCTGGCAAGTGAGCGTGTGCGTGAACGGGTCAATCAAAGCATGGACTTGCTCCGTGACCGTCAAAATAATCCGGTTGGTCCGCTCAACGTGCATTCCCTGCGCAAACTGGATGACGGCATGCGCGCGGATCTGGGCGGGGCCGCCCAGGTTCTGCGCAGCTTTGGGTTGAAGCTGGAGTCTGAGATGTATTGAACTTGGTCCGATCATCCACATGGCTGGCTCCTGATTGGTCTCAGGGCTCGCACAGCCGCTGGATTCGTTAGCCGTAATGTCGAGGCGATGAAGCTGTTTGCCCATGACGCGGACACTTCATGTTCAGGGCCGAACTGGACCGATGTTCAGATGCCGGTGTTACTCATCGGCGTGTCTATTCTAGGGTATGGGGCTCAGGATAGGCGACGGCGTTCGACGCCACCGGCATGGACGAGCGCCCGCACTAGACGTCCCTGGTGTGATCGCTTTGACAGAGCTGTTAAGTCGCTGGCAGAGGAACGTCGGGGAGCTGTCGGTTACCCACCCTTGCGTTGGCGATGACCATGCCGTGGCAGCGACGTGCTTCGGGCTGTGGCAAAGAACGCGGCCAATTACGGATCCCGGCTTGATTGTCGGGGTTTCATCCGAGCAAGACGAAAATGATAATTCAAGCCGCTAATGCTCCTACCTTCATACTACATGGCAGAATTGAAAAATAAAGACATCGGGGCATTACGCGAGGGCGTGTTAGGGAGCGCGTATCACTATGAATCACTGCAGGCTCTGGCCACGATACGTGACCTTTCTTTGCGGAAGCAGACTTCTCAGATGCTGGATCAGATTAAGAATGCCCTGGATCAGCGCCTAGCTGAAGACTTTGCGAGAGAGTCCGCCGCCTTCAAGCACATAGACTGACGATTTTCGTCGGGTCCCGGTTCCATCCCGGGTCGCGCCATGTACGCATTTGCGGGCAGCGATGCACACGGCGGACAGGGCACGATGTCCGTTGGCGTGGCGTATTAGGCTCTGTTAGCCGATGGCCGCCTTCAGCGCCTGATCGGCTGGCACAGCCCCTATCCTGTCCGCTGCGGTTCGCACAGGCCGGCGGCGCGTCTTCCGTTTCCGCGGCTTGATGCCGTGTTCGGCAAGAATAAAGTAGTAGATACAAGGCCTTTTTAGCGATGAAGGAACACCAAGTGAACCTGGGTTACTAAAGCCAGGGGTTCAGGCTGAGCGCTTCTTTACGATATAGGTATGCAACCGCGGCGTGTCCCGTCAACACTTACTGTCCACGCTCTGGAGTATGGGCTCTTTTTCGAGAAAAATCATGACATTGATATCTACGCAATCTTATACCCCCGATATTCCGACTCCAGCTTTTACCCCCATTATCCCGTTCAGCCGCGAGCCTAAGCTGGAGCGCAAGGACGTGGCGTCTTATTCTCTGGGAACTATAGGCAACCGGCAGTTCAACGCAAAGAAGGGAGGCACGGCACGTGCTAACCGCATTTTCGTGGCCTTGTCGGACATGAAATATTCCTTGGTTAAGCGCCTGTCCGATCTGAAGGATAGTTTCACCTGGGCGCCGGCCGAGAAGCGGGCGCAGCGCGCCTACCGTGCAGAGGTTCGCAGCAACAGCCGTCATATCGGCAATTTGCTGGGCAGTTTGACGTCCCCGGCGGACTGCGCCATGGGGTGGGCCAGGATCACCCAGAAGCTGGAGCAGCTGGCCGAGCGCTCCGAAGGCAACCTGGCCAAACTAAAAGGGTGGCGCTATTGCTTGGAGACCTACGTGGCCGACTTGAGCAACGCAGATCTCAAGGCTATGCGCAATGGAGTGCTGGGCAATTCGTTCGCCCGCGAGTTCTTGCTGTGCGAAGAATCCGCTAAGCATCCAGGCTTGGCGACCGAGATGCTGAATCAGATCGCGCAGGTCCTGGAGCGGCGGCTGGTTGAAACCTTGCAGGAGCCGTTGGAGGGCATTGCCGAGCAATTGTCCGCCAAGCCAATCGACGGGGAAAAGCTGAAAGGCTGCTTGAGCAGTTTGTACAGCTCGCCGGCTATTGCCGCGCTGAATCGTTATCTCCCTCATTATCTCTTGTCTTTGCCCGAGGACCAATTGACTGAGTTTCGGGCGCTGGTGGATCAGAGCAAACAGCTTCCGTACTTTGCGGCTCTGCTCAAAGCCAAACCGGACCAGGGCCGCCCGCAGGCAATGTTCAAGCAATTTTGCGAGTCTATGCGTGCCTTGGAACAAGCACCGGTGCAGCGCGACGCTTTGTCCCTCGAGGTCGGTCCTCAGTTTGGCGGTCTGCTGCTTCAGGTGGCTGATGAAGAAGCTCAAGTGAAAGATTTCAGCGATTCGCCGCTGCTGAAGCCGCGATCTCAGGGTTTTCTGAGCGGGCTAGCGGAGAAAAAGAGAGTGGTAAATGCGTATTTGGATGCCGTGACTCGTGGAGATTTCAAAAGATTGCGCGCTGATCTGGATTATGCTGCGGAGGTTGCCCGATCTCTGTAGTGTAGGGTCGGCGTTTTTCTCCAGGCCCACAGGCGGGTTTCAACTTTCAAGGATTCCCAGATTGGTTGATTGAGTCATCGAGCCGAGGGCCTTGGCGTGACCCCCGGTCTTGCCATTCTTTGCGCTTATAAGTCGATGTGTTCTATAGCTTGAAGATGGCCAAGCTGGAAGAATCAAGCCCCGCTGGAAACGGCGGGGCTTTCGTATTCACCATGATGACCTTGCGCCTGGAGCGCGGGCACAGGCCAAAATGACCTGCGACATCGCCTCTGTTTGGCATGCCATTTCCGATGGGGTCAAGCCGCAAGTCGTTGAGCTTGCTGTCTTTCGAGTTATTGATTTCAACGGTTTTCATTCTCTGGTGCGAACAAGGAAAACCGGTGTCGCGTCAAATCAACAGCTTATGAATGCTGTGGGGCGTGAATGGGACCGACGCCCCGCGCGTCTCATATTGTTTTTTTTTTTGCCAGGTAGCGGAGCAGCTCCGCACCTGTGTTCCGGCCATTCACGGCCTTGATTTTGCCTTCCTGTATTCGCTTTTGCAGCGTGTTGTAGCTGATGCCCAGGCGCTTGCAGGCATCCGCAAACCATGTCTTCTACGGCCTGCTTGGCGCCATACCGGTTCAGGACCTCACGAGCAATGTCGATGAATTGCTGTGCCTCGACCGGATGGTCCGTGCTCATGACCCACAGTTCGCCGTCGCACGGGTGGCCGTGTTTAGTGGTGGTGCTCATCAATGATTCTTCTTTGAAAGGTGATGTTCGGAAAGGTGGGGGTATGGCCGAGCAGGCAATGCCTTCAATGCGGGTGAAGGAACGCGAGGTATTCGACGGTTACTCAAATTTCGAGTCGGCAACTTGCGAGACGCAGCGACGCAGTACGCCGATGTCCAAGCTGGATGACTGCGACTAATAGAATCGCGAACCGAAGAAAATCCCGAGCGGCGGCAGACGCTTGCCATGTGGATCCATATCTGCGCTGGCTGCCAACGACTCTTCATTCATCCGTCAAGCGCCGTGACTTTTAAGGAGTTTGATTATGACTATGCAATCGCTTTCCCTGCAGCCGACGCAGTTGCTTGAACGCAATGATCTGTGGTCTAGTCCTCTGGGAAACGTCGGCAATCTGCGATATTCCGCGGAACGGGGCGGGACGCCAAGTGTTTCTTTCCCCCGCGCGTTATGGGCGGTCACATCTAGCACAGTGGGCTATTGTGCATTTCGCCTTAGCTGCCCGTCCGAGCAAGCATCGCAGGCCCGCCTGGCACGAACTCGGGCCTTCTACAACAGCCTGCTTTGTGGCAATTTGCTGGGTTATCTAACCGCCAGGCCGGATGACCTCCAGGGCAGCTCCAAGATCGTCCAGTGGTTTGCGCAGGCAAGCAGGTTGTCGAGCAATGACCTATCCAGGCTGGTTGGGTGGCGGTACAGCCTGTCCATTTATATGAGTGAATTGACAGATGCCGACATCAGGGCCCTGCGCGATGGGATCCTGGGCAGTCCGAGCGCCAAAGCGGCGGTGCTGAATCAGATCTCTCGTAATAGAAATGACCCGTCACGCCAGCTGGCGTCTCAGATGCTGGGTCAGATTGAGAGAGAGCTGCAACAGCGGCTGACCAGAGATTCCGCGAGGATCAGGTAGGCTGCCGCACCGTTGTCCATCCAAGCGATGCAAGAGCTTGGATATAGGTTCAAGTTTTGCGGGCTTGCATGCTGATCCTCATCTGCGTTTCTCCTTCAGCAGGTGGTATTCAGTATTGGGGGCGACGTTCGACGCCACCGGGATGAATGCGCGTGTGCCGTAGACCTGGGCGGCGCGCTGCAGGCTGATGGATTCCTGGCTGAAAGCCTGAACGGGATTGCGGCGAATGTCGTCGTCATGCATGTGCTGCTTCTGGCGCATTGGCGGCCTCCTGCTGCTCTACGTTCATTGCAGGTTTCGAGCGTGACGCCCTGGGCGAACCGCACCTGTATCCCAGCAAAGAAGCGGACCAGCTCAAGCAGGTCGGCAGCGTGATCTGCTCATTGCCGCCCTGAGCTGCCGGCGGGTTGGACCACGCCGTTCTGCTGCGCTGACGGGGCAGGGGAATGGGCCATGCGTCCGCATACCGCGGCGCAGATCCAGCCATTTGGCCGCAAAGCCAAAGCCAGGATACTTGCGCTGATGCGGCACAATGCCGCCCTGGCTGAGCAGGTTCAACTGGCTCCGGACAAACAGGGCGTCGATGAAATCATCTGGGAATACCCGGCCGCCATCGCGGCAATTATCGGCATGCTGATAATGCCGCCGAAGTCTGCGCGGGAATTCATCGGTCGTATGATGTGCACAGTGTTGAGCTCGGTCATTCTTGGGCCACTGCTGACTATCTGGGTGATCACTCGGCAGCCGGGACTGCTGGCCCAGGCTGTCCAGGTAGCAGCGCATACCGGCGTTACTGAGGACCTGCATAGCGTGATGGGTCTATTCTACGTGATGGGGCCATGGATGCTGAGCGCTGGGCTGCCAGTGTGGTGGATCCTGGGGGAGGCGTGGATGCGGTGGCCGCAGCGCATGCAGGAGCAGGGCATTCCTAGCTGGGTTGCTGAAATGGAAGGGAACATTTCGGGAAAGTGATATGCAAAAATTGATCAATGTGATCCTGGGCCTGTTGGCCCATTTTTTTCGTCCGAAAAAAGCCGAAGAGGCCGGTCCGCCTACCGCCGATCCTAAGCCCCTGCGCCGCTTGGCCTGGGGTAACAAGGTCAGCGCTGCATTTCGCGATTGAGTATTCGAGATTTGCCGGGAACTGGGCATCGAGCCGGACTACCTGATGGCGTGAATCGCCTTCGAGAGTGCTGAGACGTTCAGGCCCGATATCCGAAACGCCGCAGGCAGCGGCGCCACAGGGCTGATTCAGTTCATGCCGGCGACGGCTAGGGGCCTGGGTACGACCACAGCGGCGCTGGCGGCGATGACGACTGAGCAGCAGATCGAATGGCTGTCGGCATATTTTCTGCCGTACAAAGGCCGGCTCAAGACGTGGGCGGAGGTGTACATGACGATCCTCTGGCCCGCTGGTATCGGCACGGCTGACGATTGGACGCTCTGGGATCAGGTTAGCCGGTCCACGACCTACCGCCAGAACGCGGGGCTGGACGCCAACCAGGACGGCAAGATCACGAAGGCTGAGGCCGCTGCCAAGGTGCTGGCCAAGCTGGAGCGCGGCCGCCTGCCTCAATTCCAATGGGAGGGCGCGTGATCACAAAACTATGGGAACGAATGGCGGGCTGGCTGGGCCTGCTGGGCGGCCTGGTCCTGGCTGGTGTGGCGCTGCTGCAGGTTGGGCGGCGCAGGGCAGGGGGCAGGCAGAGGAAAAACAACATGAGGCGGATCTGTCCGCCGTGGAGGTATCAATTGAACTGGAAGTGATGGAATATCCTCAAGACGTAATTACAAAACTATCCATGAATGCTACTGGAGCAGAGATCGACGAGCTCGTTGAAGTGGAATTTGTGGATGAGAGCCCAATCTGGCTTCCTCCTGCCAAGGAAATACATGTTCCTGAAAGTAGGATAATAAGCGATTTTTCAGAGATAAATAATACAATTCCGAAATTGATAAAGCTCATACAGGAGGATAGTAGCTATATTTACCGAATATCGACGAGAGAATTCGAGGAAATAGTTGCTGAGATTTTTAGAGCTCAGGGTTATCAGGTGACTTTAACAAAAAGAACGCGTGATGGAGGCAAGGACATTATTGCGATCAATAAAAATAAACTAGGATTGGAAACTTGCTATTTTATCGAGTGCAAAAGGCATGCCTTCGATAGCAAGGTTGATGTGGGAATCGTCAGAGAAGTTTATGGTATTCACTCGGCTAGAAATGGACCAAACAAATCAATTATTGCCACAACGTCAACCTTTACTCCAGATGCCATTAAATTCGCCAACAATGAAGTGCGTAGCAGATGGGATATGGAGCTAAAAGACATTCAGGATATCCTGCAATGGATCAGGTATTACAAATTTTAGGTTGTCAGGTCATTCAGAAAAACACCTTCGACTGCAGCTGAATTCCAGCATTGATCGCTCACTTTTAGTCTTCAAACGATTGCTTCTAGTCGATTGTAACCAGAAAAATAGATAGCCTAAGTCTGTTCACCTCTCCCTACGTCACCGGTGGAGGATTACGACGAGCTGCGCCGGAACTGGTCCCATGACTAACGCGGGCTGTTTGTGGACGCGAGAAATCCGGATCAGCCATCAGGATGAGCTGACGCACGGGTCCGGTCAGCGGATCCTGAGGCACAATCTGGAGAGAGAAGCGCTGCCCTTGATGTATGAGCTATTCGTCGTCCGTCAGGTGCGCCAAGCAGCCGATACTGCCGTCAGAATGTTTGCCGAGCTGCTTGGTAAGCTTGATGAGACTGCGGAAATCTACGCAGCAGGGGCTGAAAGACCTAGGATAGCAGGGCTGGCCTGCGAGTCTGCTGATGTGGATGCCTAGAGCCGGTAGCGACTGCACCGCCGCCCCATGGCCGTTCGTATGGCGTTCGCCCTCGAGTCAGTTGGCTTTCACTTTCAGTCCGGCGGCGTCAACCTTGTTCACGCCTTTTACACCTTCCGCCGTCGCGACGGCTTTCTTGTGTTCGTTATCACTTGCAACGGTCCCGGTGAGCGTAGCGAGACCGTTGTTGGTTTTGACCGAGATGTCGGCACCTTGCAGTTCTTTATTTGAAGTGAGCTCGGACTTAATTTTCTTCGTGATTTCTGCGTCGCTAATTTTTTCTTCGGCATCGGCCCTATGAGCCTTTACTTCCTGGGCGTTTGCCTCTCCGGGGGTCTTCTTCTCAACCGTCTTCCCGGTAGTCGCAGACAGATCAGGGTGGGATGGTCTTTCTTCTGCCATGACGCTCGTGCTCAACCCGAAGCTGAGAGCCGAAGCCAGCAATAGTTTAAAGGTAGTTGTAGAGTGGGACATTTTTTTCACCTGGTTAAGCCATGGTGGGGAATGGTTGTTCTCGGTTGCAACGCTTAAGGTGATTCGCAGAGGCATTTGAGAGGAGGCCCAAGTCCCGCGGTTTCCAGTGCATGATGTCTTCATATTCGACGGGTTCGCGCGCTTGTCGGATGCGTCCGCACATACATCACCTCATCCGGATGCATGAACCGTCTTTATACACCTCTTCGGGCTTGCGCTGTGTCAATTTCCGTCCGCTACCATTTTTTGTAAATCTCGAGCTCATTCAGCGTGTGATGCATGCGGTTGATTTTTTCCTGCAGACGCCGAATTCTGGGCGCGATACCCAGATGGGTGTTTTGTGATGCTGGCCATGTCCTGTATTCGTGGGGCCGTTATGGGGCCTGCGAAGCTGAATGTTTGAAAACAGGCTATCAAAAGCCGTCAGGGGGTGGAAGCTAAGTTGTTGATTCGGTTTAAAATTGATCTTTTTGAATCAACGGGTTTCAATGCCCTGGTGCGAACGGAGAGACTCTTAGGGCCGCATGATTGCTTGGTTTGAGCGAAAAATGCGAGCAAAATGGGAGCAAATTTTATTCTTCGACTAGCCCAAGGTAGCGGCGGATCTCGGCGCCAGTAATGCGTCCATCCACGGGTTTAATCTTACCCTCAAGAATGCGTTTTTGTAGCGTGTTGTAGCTTATGCGCAAGAACTTGCACGCGTCTTTGTAGTGATAGCAGACCATTTCATCGAAGGCCTGTTGAGCACCCCTTTGGGCGGCTCTTGCCAGCATATCTTCCAGTTGTTCGGGCTGGATACTGATCATTGTTTTCTCCTTCAAGTGCCCGGCGCAGGGCCGGGCAGATTCCATTCTTTTGCGGTCACGGCGAGCATGGCCGTGATGGTGTTGATCACGGGGCTGGCTCCTTACGGGCTGCGTCGATGACCTCATATTCCAGGTCGCCGCCGCCATCCTCGTCCTCGACTGCTGTTATGCGAACGGACACGTTTGGCAGACGGATTGCTCGCTGCACCTCTACAACGTTCCCTACGCTCAGGCCGTGATTACACTGCACCTCTACGAGCACGTTATGGATGCTGTCCTGGCATCGCTCCGGGTCATCGTCATCCCAGAACATATCCGGCTCCGCATCCACCTTGGCGGCGTCCGTGTCTTGGGCTGCATCGCAGTTCTCGCAATGCCCAGCAGCAGCGATGAAGCCGGCACCGTAGCTGTTGGATGGGTAGAGGTCGCCGCAGCCGCAGGAAACCACGTCGGCGTCCTGCTGCGCTTGGGTGGCAGCCAGCTTTTTCATAGCAGCCGCGATCTGCCCGCGCAGGAACGCCGGCAAAGCCCCGTTCTCTGCCATCGAGCGCAGATACTCCAGATCGGGCGCAGCGGGTATCAGGCTATCGGGGAGGGGCTGCGCCTGGACGGCAACGGGAGTCTTGACGGATTTAAGCAAAATCTCCCAAACGCCGCGCAAGCAATAGGCCAGGTCACGCCCGGCTTCGTTCATTGCTGGCCGCATCCAAGCGATAGCAGCGTCCAGGCCGGCGAGGGGGATGGTTTCAGGAACCAGCTTCCAACCCTCTGGCGCTGGCTGGGCGGCAACGGGGGCGGCGTAGAGGGGAATCGGTAGATCGTAGTCGTCGCAGTAGAGGTGGGCTTCTTTCTGGGTGGGAAACAGCATGGGCTCGTCGTGATGCGTCATCCACGCCACCGGCTCCGCGCTCACAGGGGCGGACACTTCCGACCCGTCGTCCTGGCCGAAATGATCGACATTTTGCCGTGCATGGCCTGTATTCACGCGGGTTTCAGCCTGGCCGAAATCAGCGGCAAGGGCGGCCTGTTCCGCGCTCACAGGGGCGGCAAAGAGCGGTTTCCAGCCAAATTTCTCGGCTGCCTCATGCAGCTTTTTTTTGTCGCCGCCAAAGCTGGCTGCGTCCTGGTACCTCTCGATCCCCATTGCATGCGCGGTGCCGCCCGGGACTCTGTAGGCGATCGGCTCTACGCCCGCGGCAGGCTTGGCCTGCTTTTGAGTGCTGGTGCTCATCGGTTCTTCTCCTTCAGCAGGTGGTATTCAGTATTGGGGGCGGCGTTCGACACCACCGGGATGAATGCGCGTGTGCCGTAGACCTGGGCGGCGCGCTGCAGGTTGATCTGTTCTTGCGCCGTGGATCCTGCCGGCCGGCGCTGCATGGCGTTGATGGGGGCGTCGATCATGTCTGTCCTTTCATGAAGGTGATCCAGTGAGTCTTGTTGAGTCGGCCTGAGCGGTAGCCATAGAGGGGCTGCTGGTCGGTGCAGGCCAGGATTTCATGCACGGGGATCTGAACCTCGTTCCATTTGAAGTTCAGGGTGCCGTGGGGGCGCAGCACCCGAAAGCACTCGGCAAAGCCTTTGCGCAGATCCTCCCGCCAGTCGGCGCCCAGCTTCCCGTATTTGGCCGCCATCCAACTGCGCGGGCCTGCGCGGACCAAGTGAGGCGGGTCGAACACGACGTGATAGAAGGCTTCGTCAGGGAATGGCATGTCCCGAAAGTCGAACCGAACATCCGGGTGAATGTGGACGGCCCGGGTCCCGTCGTCGCGGTGGGTACGATCCGTCACAAGGATCGACTCCTGTCGCAGGTCGCCAAATAAGCAGCGCTGGTCCTGCTGGTTGAACCACATCATGCGGCCACCGCAGCATGGATCTAAAACAGTAGCTGTCATGCTGCCTCCTTTCGTCGACGTGCCCCTGGATACTCCGGGTAGGGTTTGTATTTGGTGGGCGCGATCACATTTGCCAGCAGCGTTTTCCAGACGTCTTTGTTGTTGGGTATTGCCAGCAACTCCGACACTGGCATATCCAACGTCACCCCATCGAAATCTCGCGGATTCCCTGGGCGGGCTAGTGATTCGACAACGGCAACAGGTACGGCAATATTGCTGCCTGTGTTGTAGTAATCGAGGTGCGCCATGATTCGATCATTCGAGTACCGGCCAGCGCGGGACAAACGCCAGCGGTAGCCTTTGTCATCTTCTGCCCAAAGGGTGATGTATCGGTGTTCGCGCAATGTGTGCATTACGCTGATTACGATGTAGTCAGGCACTGTCTGGCCTCCCATCCGTTCTCACCCCACACCACGCAATCTGGCGATAGCTCATGGCAGAGGGATGCATATCCGTTGTTGAAATGTCCGTGCCCGCGGGACTTATGCAGCAGCACGCGGGGCACGGGGTCATGGCGAAGGGTAAAAATTTGCCCCGGCTCGATGTGTCGAAGGCGGGGCAGGGGCTTCTTTCCTTTGTGGCGCGTCTTGTTTTTCATCGGCTCTCCAATATCTGGTTGACCTGCTGGATGCGCTCGCCGATCCAGCGGACATTCGTAACGCACCAGGAATTGCCGAGCGCTTTGTAGCGCGGGCCGTCGGGACACATTGAAGCAACTGCGTCGCGAATCTCGGCAGAGTGCTTGTCGGCTGGCCAGTAACCAGCCTTCCAGGGGATGCGCGTGTAGTTGCGTGGGAAGGCCTGCAGCGCTTCGCACTCCTCGGGAGTGAGGCGACGGACCTGCATCTGAGCCAGGACGTGCGGCTTGTCTCCGCCGCCAGTGCTGGCGCGCAGCGCATGGCCGACCTCGTCTCCCATTTCGGCAGTGGCTCCTGCTTCACGGCCGCGCAAGGCGACCGCCACAGCTTGATGCCCTCCGCCGTTTGCGTGACTACCAGCATGAGACATAGCCCGTAAAGTGCTAGCCATCTCTACTTCAACCCCGAATCCGTTCTGGCCACTGCTTTTGCAGTCAAAGGCAATTGCTGGAGCGTGTGCGCCGGCCGCCAACGGGTGGCATGGATCGCCGGCCCGGGGGCGGCTGTAATTTCCCTTGCTGGTGATCTGCGTTGTGTCGAATGGAACGGGGATTATTGGTGTCCCTCGTCCCGTGCCGTCTTCGCTTGCATCAAATCCTTCGCCGCGCAGACTGTGGGCGATGAATGTCTCGCTATCGAAGTCCATCCGACCGCTGGCGCTTGCACAGACATTGAGAGCTGTGGCCACGTCTATCGGTCCAGCCGTATTGTTCCCACCAAACGCCATCAAGCTGGCGCCGCAACCATCGACGGCGATAACTGGGTCTTGATCCCGCGTTTCGCCGATTTGCTCAACTCCGCGGCCCGAACTGACAAGGCTTGGTGCAATATCGGCGGCAAGGCCTTGCCCCGTTTCGCGGCGCGGCGCAGGATCCCCCGACAGGCTGTGGCGCTCAAAAAGAACCGCTGCGGCAGCTCTCCAGTCTCCAAGACATCCGACAACGAACACACGACGGCGTCGCTGGGGTACTCCAAAGTACTGAGCGTCAAGAACTCGGTAGGCGAACCCATACCCGAGTTGGCCCAGCATCCTGAGGAAGGCTCCAAAATCTCGCCCTCGGTTACTGGACAAGACACCGGGGACGTTCTCCCATACCAGCCAGCGGGGGCGGTATTTTGCAGCAATGGCACCAAAGGTAAGCATGAGGTTGCCACGTGGGTCATCCAGTCCTTTTCGCAGGCCTGCGACGCTGAAGGACTGACAAGGGGTTCCTCCGCAAAGAAGGTCAATTGGCTCATCAGGCCACTCCTGAAATTTGGTCATGTCTCCCCAGTTGGGGATGTCGGGGTAGTGGTGGGCCAGTACGGCACAAGGAAAGGGCTCGATTTCGCTGAACGCGACCGCGCGCCACCCGAGCGGGTTCCACGCAACGGACGCCGCTTCGATGCCCGAGCAAACGCTCAAGAAGCGCATATTCGCTACCGGCGCAGCGGCCGGCCTCCGTTTTCATCTACTGGGACGCCGGAACGTCTACTCCGGCGGGGTGGATGGCAGATTTGTCTACCTGGAGTGCTAGACGTGAGTTATTTTTCGGCTGGGTACGTCGGCCATCGTCAAGGGTTTGGCTGGGAGCATGTAGACTCGGCCGTAGCCGTCATCCATCTTTGATACGGCTCGGACCACTACGTCCTTGCGGTGCCGTGCGCTCAACCACTTGCGCATGGCGTTGGCGACTCGGTTCACGGCCTCGGAGTCCACTTTGATGCATTGACCCGGGCGCAATCGCTTGAATGTGTCGTCGTATTTGGTGGCAGTCAGGCGACGGGCCGGGAATGGGGTATCATCGATTTCGAACATGTTCCTTCCTATCGGATATTGAGCCGAAAGCCCTGCGTCAGCCGAGCGCCGGGTACGTCTGCACCATCCTTGATGGCCTGCGCAATCAGCTTCTTGTCTGGCTTGGGCGCCGGCGGCGGCGGATCGGACAGATAGTCCGCGGGAAGCTGGCGCTCGTCGAAAATGTCCACGCTTGGCGGGTTCTTGGCGATGCTGATGCTGAACAGGGGCGCATCAATGCGCTCGATTCCGCTGGCCAGCATGTTGTCCAGCACGTACTTGCGCAGGGCGTCCGCCCGGGCCTGGCGGGCCTTCTTCAGGTCCTGCAGCCGTCGGATTTCTGCATCGATAGCGGGCAGGTCGGCTTCCATCACACGGGCCACCATTTCGCAGCCCTGGGCCTTTTCGGCGATCTGAGCGGGTAGGCCGGTGGATTCGATCGTGTCCGCGATAGTCTCGGGGTCGAAGTCGCGTTCGGCCAGCAGGTGGGCGAGGGCTCGGTATTCAGACGTCAGCGTATAGAGTGCGGGTGTGCTCATATGCTTCCGGGCAGCTTATTGGACTGCCCGGCTCCTGGGTCAGTAGTTGCCGAAGTCGGGGCCATAGGGGTCGTCTGGTTGCTGGCCGTTGCGTGCGGCCTGGTAGGCATTCCCAGCTGGAACTTGGCGTTGTTGTTGGGCCGGGGCTGGAGCTTGCTTGTCCTTGAGATTGGAGATGATGTGGGCCAGAGCCTGGGGCTGCACCTTGCCTTCCAAGACTTCTTTGGCCATTAGCTCGGTAGAGGCCTGGAATGGCGCGAAGATGTTGAACTTGTAGCCTTCCTCGCCGTTGTCCTTGACGTAGAACTCCTTCTGTAGAACGAGGCCGACCGGCTTGTTATGCAGGTCGGGATAGCCGATAGCTTGCTCCTTGGTTCCGTCCGGCTTGGCCACGTTTCCGCTCTTCGGGGTGAGCTCCTTGATCCCCATGACCGTCATCAAGGCGTTGAGCACTTTGAAGCCATACAGGGCCTCGCCTTTGGCGTTGAAGGTCCAGAGCGTCAAGTAATTCGCCTGCCGGCCGTCCTGTGCACGAAAGGAGAGCTCAATTCCTTCTGTGCCGCTGCGTGATGTCACCGCCTTGGCAACGGTGAAGACCCCGACGTATTTGCCGGTCTGGTCGATGTACGAGTTTTGGTTTGCCTGCTGGGCGGCGGTTGTATCCAGGGTATAGCTGCGCATTGCGATTCCTTTTAGGCGGGCTGTTCGGTTGGGGTGTAGTAGGAGTGAATGGCCTGGTCCACGGCGGCCAGGTCGTTGTCGATGGCCTCAGAGTCAAACAGGCCCATTGGGGTCTTGACGGTGTCGCTGCCGTTGTTGCGGGTTGAAAACAGGTACTGTCCGTCGCGCACCAGGGTTCGCAGAACGATGGTCACCATGCCTTCGAGGGTGATTTTCTCGTCCAGCATCTTCCCAATGGTTTTGATCTTGGTACGGCCCTGGTCGGTGGTTTCTACGTGGCTCAGGATGTAGACCCGGGCGTCGTCGGGAAGGCTGGCTGCAGCGTTCAGGATGTCCCAGGCGTTCTTGCCGATTTCGGTGAACTTGTCGAACCCACGTTCGCTGGTGCGCCTCATGAACTCGTTGGCCATGACGTACTGGAAGTCGTCGATCACAATCACTTTGCGGCGAGTGCCTTTGAGCAAGTGGATGATTTCTGCGGGGCTGTCGGTCTGAAAGATGTTGCCGGCCTTGTTGGTTTCCCGGTCAAAGCGCTGCCAAGCTGTGGCGCGAAATGGCAAGGGTTTTTTGACGGCCTGAATCAACAGGGTTTCTGCTGGGTCCATATTGCGGAGGCTGGTGGTCTTGCCGGTCCCGGACTCGCCCAGGACCATGGTTACTGTGCTCATGATGTTCTCCGATTCGTGCGGCTCTTGATGTTCAGTTGAGGCCGGCGGCTGCGCCCAGGTTGGCGAAGATCCCGATGAAGATGGTTAGAACGAGGACCACGCCGATCCATGCCTTGCGTGGGATTCGGCTACTGTTGGGCGCCCATCCTCCGACGCCGTCGTATGGGTTGCGGCGCCGGGTGCGGGGGAAGCCGGGGTTCAGGTCAGTCATGTCTGTCGTCCTTTGCGTAACGCCTCGGCAAGCTCGTCGGCCTGGTCAGCGGTGATGTAGATTTCCACGACCTGGCCGCGGTCGATGAGCTGATCAGTTTCCCCGTCATATGCCTGCTCGGAGACAATGGTCAGGCGTATATAGCTGGTGGCGCCGCGTTGCGGGTCAATGCGCGCCGTACCGCCGTTCAAGTCCACAAAAACTGGTTTGGTCATGGCTGTCTCCAGATACTGATAACGCCCTCGATTCCAAGAGCGACAAAGAAAGCGGCGCAGCAGAACAGCGCTGCGAAAATGCAGAACTCGATTAGCACGGCAGCGCCTCCAGCTCTTGGCGGGTCATGCTGTCGTGCGTGTGGCGGGCCCAGCGTTCGATGATGTTGTCGCGGTCGGCGCGCAGCTTGGGGCGTAGGTCCTCGTCGTCGAGGGCGGCCAGCAGCCGGGCCGAATAGTCGTCAGCCAACACAATCAGCTCGTTCTCCATGCATTCGATTAGGCCGGCGCGGCTCTCGGCCCGGGTGACTGCCGGGTATGTGTAGGCCATGGTGACGAACTCGCTTTTGCCATACAGGCAGTCGCGGATCTGCTCCGCGATATAGGCGCGGCGGCGCTCCGCCAGCTCGTGCGCGAGGTACTCGCGTTCTGCAAAGGCGTTCATGATGTGCTCCGATGGGGGGCGCCGCGGCGGGCGCTGAGGAATAGATGGGTAGAGGGCTCGAACCGGCTTGATCTGGCTCTCGCTTTGAAATGCGGCCGGGATCGGCTCACAGTGGCCCTCTGATAGCAACCCTCCCGCGGATAAAGCACCGCTTTGCCACACATTACCGTTTGGGAGTCGAAGGGATTTGCCGGCGTCGCTAACACGCCGGCGGAAGGTTGCTATCGGAAGAGGCCCGTATCGTGGGCCAGCCGCGAAACTACCGTATCGGGTTCTCAGGACTTCATTTCCCCAGTTGCTGGGCGCGGCTTCCATTTCTGGCGTACGTCCTGCCGATACATCCGCTTCGATTGATGCCCGCAGCCGTCATCCGCGCACGCATGAGCGTGGTTGTCGGGCCTAGGCGATTGATGGTGGCCGGGTGCATCCTTCGTCCGGCGTGGGGTTGATTTACCAAGGCGTACCCTTTCGGGACACTCCCTCACGATTTAGCGCTTTGCCTGCGCGTACTGCTCACCATCAAGGGTAGGTGCTTGCAGGAATCGATCCTGCCGATTCACCACTATTCGTCCAGCGGTCGCCTCCCAATGGCGATAAGCACCTACTCTTGATGGTCCTGGCCTTTTGCGTCGCCAGGGCAGACGTGATGAAACGCTCCACGAACCGTTTATCTGCCTTCGGCCACCGCCGCAGTGTGGAGTCCTGCGAGCGGGCGTTTGTTTCATCACATAGGCGGGCTGGGCTTGATACCAGCTCGTGCTGAATTCCCTCTCACGAAGATTTGTGGGGAGCTATTTCACACCTGCCGGTGCCGCACGTCCTGTCGCTCGTCAGCGTGTCCTTCCACGCCGCCGCCTATGTGATGCCCCTCTTGCGAAGGGCGAGGTGCTACTTTGGGATCAGGGCGCGGATGCGCTTCTCTGCGTTACTCAGTAGCCGATCATGAAGTTCACGCTCGCATTCATCAGAGCACTGCATGCTCCAGCAAATATGTGCCGCTTCTTCCAGCGCCTCGCGCACCTTGGCGGCGGCGTAGGCTTCCATCTGAGCGCTGGTGAAGCTGTAGACAACATCATCGGGGCCGGGCCCAGTTGTCACGACCGCCGGATTCGGCATTGTTGCCTTGCTCATGCCTTCTCCTTATCGTCTTGTCTGTCGTGCTTGCCCGGGAAATCAGCGGGCCAGCGCATTGGTTTGCCTTGCTGTTCCATGTCTATCTCCTATGTCATCCGGCGCGGCACTCGATTAAGTGCTGCCTCGGATAACTCCTGCCCCTGCGAGATACCACGACGCTCGGGGCAGGTTGCCGGCTTGCACGGCGCACCCGGTTGGGCCGGGTGTCGTCTCCCTGATTACGACGCCATCAGGGCATGGGCGCTGCTCTCGCAGTCCCCGGCTCTGAACTCCCTTCACGCCCACGCCTTGGGGCAGAGTCCATACACCGGATTTCACAGGTTTATCTCCTGCCCCCGTGCAGTCGGGCAGCCACGCAATCGCTTGCCGCAAGGGCAGGGCGCGGTATTTATCGGATGGAAGTCGGTTAAAGAGCATCCGCCGTGGCGGTCGCAGCCGTTGCTGCTGGCGCTCTCTGTACCGTTACTGGGCTGCCCTTGGGGCTAGGCTGTTCTGCGGTGGTTGGTGAAGCGTTGAGTGAACTATATCACTAGAAAAACTAGTATGCAAGAAAAACTAGCAAATACTTTTTTGCGCGGCCTAACCACGCGCATACGTAAGGCAGGCTGCATGGTCTAGTTGGGGCTAATAGCGTTGGAAAGATGAGGGGAGAGGGGAGCTTGGCGCCTTAAGTGGACTTATCTGGTAGCATCCCGTTTTTGACTCGTACTTCAGGAGAGGGGAATGAGAAAGACCGTTGTCATCTTGGCGTCGGTGGCGCTCACCGGATGTGCTGGAATGATGGACATCAAAGGTACTGGCTACGTTGTTGAGGCCGACCCGGGTTATGTCGCTCTTAGCATTGATAACCTTAAGCGCCAGCTAAAGGATCCTGAGTCCGCTCGAATCTCAGGGGTCTACACAGTAAAGACTGAGTACACCGGGGACACAGTCAATGTGTGCGGCTTAATAAATGCCAAGAATAGCTATGGCGGCTACACGGGAAGCAGGCTGTTTGCTGCCACGCCGACTGTGGTATACATCGAGCGCCAGGTGATTGGTGGCAGCGATTACGAAGCGATCACTAACAACAATTATGTGATCACGCACTGCAAGCTGCGCGACGGTGAGCGCCACGTTTTTCTGCCGCAATATAAAAACTAGACCTGAGTCTGTCGCGCCGCGGGCCTGCAGACACACGGCTGCGGACGCCTGTGCGCTAACCGTCGACTAACAAAAAAGCCCCGGGAGGGGCTTGTGTTTTCTCGGTCGTGATGCATGGGCATCGCGCTATGGTGGCTGTCTCGAAGATGGCGCGCCTGTCGTGACGGCATAGTGTAGTGAGCAACCACCACTCGGCGAGAGCAAAATCACAATACGAGGTCACATGATGAATCTGGAAGAATTGAAGAGAACTTTGGTGGAGACTCAACGGCAGATTGATGAGATTCACGATCGCGAACAAGCCGACATCCGGCTTCCATTCTTGATGGAGCGTTTGTCTGAATTGGAGTGGAGGCTTGGACAAGAAGAAGAGGCTGGCTAGCTTGAGGAGCTCAGTGGATCAAAACTAGTCAAAGAAAAACCCGCCGGAAGGCGGGTCATTTTGGTTGCTTACGCAAATTGTAGCTATCGTTTGCTCTGTTCTTGCGAAGCAAGATATGCAAGATTCAGTGTGGCATAGCGATCAGCCGTTCTAATAGGAAAAGTATCGTACACGTGTTTAATAAAAGCATTAAAAGACAGCGGCGAAGTGTCCTCTATAACCTCATCCAAGATTTCTGCCACCTCACTCGGGAGTATGGTGAAGCGGATGTCGTCAACCGCGCGCACTAAAACCTTAGGCGAGCCGTATACGTTGGTCGAGTGCACAACTTCCAGCCCGGGAGTGCCGGTTGCGGCTTCCACTACGTCCTCCACGTAAGGACCATAGTGGTTAAAAACCCAGTCTATATCAGTTATCTGAGTACCCGACTGCTGCGCCGCCTTCCAGTCAGCTAAGTATACCATTTTGGTCAACCTTGCCTTGGACAGCTCGTCCGGGTATGGGTAATTACGGCAGATGTAGTGGATGATGGCTTGCAGCAGGTTCATTTTTCTGCCTCCATCATTGTAAAAGGGTTCACTAAGCAGGCTTGATTAATGATATCGCGCAAGTATGGCTCATGCTCAATGGCATGCTGTCGCAATGCTTCGACGTCAAGCAAGCTGGATTTGAGGGATTCGTACACTACGACCCCTATCCGTATCCTATCATGGGTAACAGCTCTAGCGTAGTAAAAACGGCTTTTCATTCGAATTGTGTGAATCTCGCTCTCTCTGATGTTACATGTCTCTGTCACTATCTTTAGGTATTCATTGGGGGTCTGTGCGTGGTCCTCGTCGAACGAGATAGTAAAGTCGCCCCCATCCAGCCAAGCCTTGCCGATGCAGCCCTGATCGGCAGGGAAACGTTGTCGATTAGGCTTCATGTACACAGGGTGCTCAGTAAAACGGCCGGCTAAGACAAACTGACCATCAACGTGCGCATACAGCGACGCTCTTGCGTGATCGCCGAAGTTATCAATCCCTTCGCAATGAAAGCGTAGAAATCCCATCGCATTTTTCGCTTGCGCTTCGCTGAAGGTGGCTCGTAGGTACTCAGCGTGCTCTTCAGCCTCATCTAGCTGAGCGCGCATGCTATTCCGGGAGATAGTAAGCCTGTTGACTTCGTTCTGTAGCTTGGCAGTTTCCGTCTTCAACACAGCAAGGTGCCGGTTGTGAGCTATGGTCGCCCATATTCCCAGCAGAAATGATAAGACAAGCGCCCACCCTGGAAGCGACGTAAAGATGACTTGAAGCGGATGCCACCATAACGCAGGCGCCTCAGTGGCCACTTGGGCCTGCGGATCAGCTACTGACCACCAATACAGGCAGGCAGCGAAAAGGTAAGGGGCCGCCTGTTGAGCAACAGTTGCTCCATGCAGTTCGACTGCTTCGGCGATCAAACTAGGTAGTCTTTTCTTGATGCTCATTGGAGCGCTATTACCTACTTTATGTTCACCCAGTCAGCATATTTCGACATGGGTTTTAATAGCCTGTTACTTCACTGTTAAAAAATAAGGAGCCGAACGGCTCCGTGTGTCACTGACTGACTAGGGCACAGGCGCGCCGCCCGGCGCAAAGTAACCCGACGCCCATCATCTCACTCCCCATCCTGCTTCTTCACGTCCAGGCCGAGCTGAGCTGCTGCCAAAAGGATGGCGGCCTCAAGTTGCATCCGTTCCCGAGCGGGGTCCAGCGCCCTTACTTTACGGTCATCAATAGAAGCGAATGGCCAAAACTCGGACGCTATGCGCTCTTTTGCCATCTTTGGGCCTGTGCCTTTAGCGATCCACAGGGCACTGTAGCCCGTCGCACGTTCCAGGTTCAGCGCCACCTCCACATCGCCAATCGTGCGGATGATTTTGCTTCCCTTCCCCGCCCACTGGGCAACAGCTGACCGGTTGACCCCAGCGGCATTAGCCATCTGGGTGTCGTTCCAGTTCTGCGAGGCTTTGACCTCTTCGATTCTGTCTTTTAGTTCGCTCATATGTAAGCGCGGTTACATTCTAATCTCACCAGCATCATGCATACAAAACAGCTTGAATTTTGGTAAAGCTAAAGCCCAAATCCACACCAAAAGGCGCGCCCTACTACTCGATCGTCAATGTCTATCTGGATGTCAGGCAGCTCGTGGGCCCGTGCCGTGTTATGCGACCTGGCGTACCATACTCCATTCTCTTGCACCAGCTGCTTCACCAGGAGCTCGCCGTCTATCCACAGCACATAGATGCGCTTTGAAATTGGCTCGCGCAGGGCGGTGTTGGCCAGGACTACAGATTCATCAGGGATATGTGCGTCCACCATCGAATCCCCGTCGACTGGGAACGCGAGCACGGTCTCAGGCTTGGCGCCGTTCTTCACCAGCCAGTCCCTGCGGAACATGAGCAGTTTGCTGACGTCGTCTGAGAACATGATTTTCCCTTTGCCTGCAGACGCCTTCGCGTCCACAAGTCGGACGGGGACATGATCCTCGGTCCATGCCTGATCTTGATGTTGTGTCGGCGTCCCGCCGTTCACAAGGTAGTCGACAGTCACCCCGAGCGCATCTGCAACCTTCTCCAGCCTCTTCCTTTGCGGGGCAGTCGTCCCGTTCTCCCACTGCTGAATGGACTGCCATGAGCGTAGGCCGACGAGCTCAGACAGCCTCTCCATGGACAGGCCTTTTTCTAGTCTTGCTTTCTTGATGCGGTCGTGAATCGTAGTCATAGGCGCAATGTATCTACTAGAAAACCTTGCGGCAATGCTAGAATTTCTTGCATTACTAGTTTTTCTAGCATATGATCGGTTGCATGGAAAAGAACCCAAATATCTCTATCGCTGTGGCCCAGGCTGGCGGCTTAACTGAAGCCGCCAAAGTGACTGGCGCGAAAAGCTACCAAACAGTTCAGCAATGGATCGCATCTGGACAAGTTCCAGCAAGGTTCTGTGCTTCGCTTGAAGCGGCAAGTGGCGTTTCACGCTTTCTTCTAAGGCCAATTGATGGCCATCAGATTTGGCCCGAGTTGGTAGAGCGCGTTGCTGAGCTTCATCAATGAAGCGGGCTCGCATGTTCTTCCACCTCCACAGCCCGCATGTCTTGTTCGTCACACAAGCGGGCAAACAGTTGCATCACGGTTCGCTGGGATGGGTTTTCAAACGTACGCCGAGCGATGTCCTCGGCCTGGGTCAAGATTTTTTCAGTTTGCGTCATGCGCTGCTCCATTTCAGTTATGGAAATCATAGGTGCGGCGCGAAATCAGCGAAACGCTGAAATTCAGGAGATTTCAAGGTGACGTGCCGATATTCAAACACTGACTGGCTAGACGTTCTATACAACAGCGTCCGCCGCACACAGGGCAGCGTAACGGATGCGGCCCGGTTTTTGACTGAGCGTCGTGGCAAATCTATCCACCCCGAGAGCTTGCGCGCCAAGTTGCGTGGAGTGAATGGGGATGAGATCAGCATCGCTATGGCAGAAATGCTCAGCGAGTGGATGGAAGAGAAGGCGGGTGGCGCCGAGTATGCCTGGGACTGGCTGCTCGTTATGAATGCCCAGCGCGGCATTCATGTTGATTTCGTGCCGCCGCCTCCTGTAGACGGGTGGGCTGATGAAGGCAAGGCCCTGCAAGACAAGTTCCTGATGATCTCTACCAAGATCGGGAAGATTGCAGCTGTGACTGCTGAGACAGTAGCCGATGGGGTGATCACCCAGGCCGAGGCAGATCAACTGGTTCCACTTTTCCGGGATGCCCGCGTCATCCTGCATCGGATGGAGCGTAACGCTCTGCGGGCTGTTGAGAAGGGACGGGGCTGACATGCAAATCGTGAACAGTGACGAATCCCTGCAGCGGTTCATGGGTGATCTGAGGAATCAGTACCAGGCCCACCGCTACCTGCGGATTTCGATCAAGACCGGCAAGGCCCGCACATTACCCCAGAACGACATTACTCATGTCTGGTACGGGCAGATTGCCCGCGAGCTTCCTGAAGACGACGCCATGGGCTGGCGCTGCTACTGCAAGTTGCACCACGGCGTGCCGATCATGCGTGCCGAGGATGAAGAGTTCCGCGGCATGTACGACTCGGTAATCAAGGGCCGTACTTACGAAGAAAAGCTGCTGATGATGAAGTACTTGCCGGTCACGTCTCTGATGAGCCGCAAGCAGTTGAGCGCGTATGCGGAGGCTGTGCAGGCTGATTTCCGGGCCCGTGGGGTGATGCTGGAGTTTCCGGAGGCGTCGTCATGAGAGCCTGGAACAGCACATTCAAAGCGCCGGCAAAGCCCATGCAGCGCAGCAAGCCCATGAAAACAAAGCAGAACGCCAAATCGCGCTCCGGCTTGGCACAACGCGTGACCAAGCTGGCCGGCACCAGCCTGCAGCATGCGCGCAAGCCGTCCAGACTCCTGCGCAGCAAAGAACACCGGCAGAACGTGGCGGCGCTGGGCTGCCTGATCACCGGGCGCCCGGCCCAGGCCTGTCATGTGAATTTCGGCAAAGGGATGGGGATCAAGGCGTGCGACAGCCTTTGCTTTCCGCTGTGCCCTGAACTGCACGCCAAGCACGACCAGGGCGGCATGCCGCGCCAGGAGCGCTGGAAACGTGAATGGGAGTATGTAGACGCCACACGCGCCAAGCTGATCCGCAAGGGGCTATGGACGGCTGAAATCGAAGCGCATTACCAGAGGGCCATAGAGCCGCTGAGCCGGGTAGTGCACGCTGATCTTGGAAAAGAAAAAGCCGCCTGACGGGGCAGCCTAAATACTTGGTTTTCAAAGGAATTGTAATGGCACGGATACGAACAATCAAGCCTGAATTTTTCACATCGGAGGACATCGTGTCACTGTCTCCGCTTTCACGCCTCTTTTACGTGTCACTGTGGTGTGAGGCCGACCGGGAAGGCCGCCTGGAGTGGAAGCCGCGCACGTTCAAACTGCGGTATTTCCCCGGCGACGACTGCGATATTGACCAGATGTGCAACGACCTGATCGAGGCTGGCCTGGTGGTCATCTATGAGGTCGATGGCAAACAGTACGCTGAGATCCCGACCTTCACTGAGCACCAGATCATCAACAACAGAGAGTCTGAAAGCAAAATCCCTTCACGCGTGACAGGGACATTTGACGCGTCAGGCACGCGTGAAAGTGGCGAGAAAGCGGAAGGGAAGGGAAAGGAAGGGAAAGGAAAGGAAGGAAGGGAAGGGAACATGGGATCGTCTGACGACGATCTGGCCGGATCTGACGATCCTGCAGTCCCTGCCTGCCCGCATCAGGCCATCATCGACCTGTACCACCGCCTTGTGCCAACCGGCGTGCAAGTCCGCGTCTGGGGTGAAGACCGACAGAAGCTGCTGCGTGCCCGCTGGAGGGAGGACGCCAGTCGGCAAAGCCTGGACTGGTGGGAACGATTCTTCGGCTACATCGCCCAATCCGAGTTTCTGACCGGTCAGTCGCAAGCTGCGGCTGGTCGTGACCCGTTTGTCGTGAGCTTGGATTGGCTGGTGTCGCCGAGGAACTTCGCCAAGGCGATTGAAGGCCGCTACCACCGGGAGGCTGCGTGATGCTGAACCACACGACTCCACCGCACAGCTCGAGCGCCGAAGAAGCGGTCCTGGGCGCCCTGATGCTGGACAACGAGGCAATCGACCGCGTAGGGGACCTGAAAGCCGAGCACTTCTACCGCCCTGAGAACGGCGCGATTTTTGGGCACATCCAGAGCCTGATCGCTCAGAACCGGCCGGCTGACGTGCTGACCGTCGGCGACATGGCCGCCGCTCGCCGGGAGCCGCTGGACCTGGGGTATTTGCATGCCCTGGCGGCGAACACGCCCAGCTCTGCCAACGTTTCGCGGTACGCCGAGATCGTGCGTGAAAAGGCGCTGCTGCGCGGAATGCTGCTTGCGGCGGACGCGGTTCACGACATTGTCCATGGGCCCCTGCCAGCCGCTGAGAAACTGGATGCCGCCCAGGCGGAGTTCGGCAAGCTGGCCGAGACCACGACCCGCAAGGAGCCGGCCAGCATCCAGGAGGCCATGGCGCGGTATGTGGACGCCCTGGACGAGCGTTATCACGGCCACGCCCCGAATCCCGGCATTCCCACTGGGTTGGTGGACTTGGATGAAATCCTGAACGGCGGCATGCGGCGAGGCGCGCTGATTACTGTCGGCGCTCGTCCAGGCATGGGGAAGTCCGCTTTCGCCGAAACGCTGGCCCTGAATGCCGCGCTGGACGGTCACAGCACGCTGTTCATGTCGATGGAAATGCCCGAGTCCGAAGTTGTGGAACGGGCCATTGCATCGGTGGGGAAGGTGTCCGCCCGTGCACTTGCCCGCGGAGATAGGGTCCTGGATCTGAATGACGGCTGGGCCAAAGTCACGCACGCGGTGACGACCATGAGCGACGTCAAACTGTTCATCGATGACGAGCCGGGCCTCTCGTTGCTGCAGGTGGTCACTAAGGCGCGGGCCATCAAGCGTAAGCACGGCCTGGACCTGCTGGTGATCGACTACCTGCAGCTCATGACGGGCACCGAGGAAAAGCGTTACCTGCAGATCGAGGCGATCACCAAGGGGCTGAAGATCCTGGCCAAGTCTCTGAACATCACAGTAGTCGCCCTGTCGCAGTTTTCCCGAGAGATCGAGAAGCGCCCGAATCCGCGGCCCAAGCCCTCGGATTTCCGAGACGGTGGTTCCATCGAGCAGGACAGCGACATCCTACTGGGTCTGTATCGGGAAGAGCAGGACAAGCCGGAAGCGACCGAGCTGCAGGGCTACGCCGAGCTGTTCGTCATGAAGAACCGGCAAGGCAAGACCGGGAAGGTCAGTTTGCATTACGTAGGAGAGCAAATGCGGTTTGAGGATCATATCGGGCCGGCGCCCATTGCGCCCCAGGCCCAGCCAAGCCGAGGAAGGGGGTTTAACGGATGAAGCGCAAATACGGCAATCGCAAGGCCACGCTGGACGGCTATACGTTCGATTCCAAACGGGAGGCCGGCCGGTACGCAGAGCTCAAGCTGCTGGAGCGGGCAGGGCAGATCAGTGGTCTGGAGTTGCAGCCACGGTTCGAACTGATTCCGAAGCAGCGCCGGGCTGACGGCAGAGCCGAGAGGGCCTGTGAGTATGTGGCGGATTTCCGGTACACGGACGCCAGAACCGGCCAGGAAGTAATCGAAGACGCAAAGGGCATGCGTACTCGGGACTACATCATGAAACGCAAACTGATGCTCCAGGTTCACGGGATAACGGTACGGGAGGTTTGATGAGGCCTTACGACGCTGATTCGATCTTGTGGAATTGGGCCCGCTGGTGCGCGTCGGGCGAGAGGGTAGGGAACATGCTGGACGTTGTGCCTTATGACGACGAGGAAGAGGCGCTGAAGCCCGGGATTGAGGTTCAGCAAGCGGAGGCGGTCGACCGCCTGCACAAGACTCTCCCGCACCATGAGCAGATGATCATCATCGCCGAGTACCCGCAGCGCAATGGCCGGTTTGCCGGGCTGCCGGCCCGCCAGCGTCGAGAGAGGGCGCAGCGGTGGATCCAGGACGTGACGGGGGTATGGATTCGAGAGCCTGAGTACAAGCTGTACCTGGGGCTATTCAAGGAATTGGTTTGGAGGGAAGTGCGGTGAAGTACGCGAGCGAAGTCATCAACCTGATGGGCGCGCATCCGGGCCGGCGGTTCAAGGTCCGGCATATCGTTGGCTACGTGGCGCCGAATTCAACTCCCAGGCAGAGGGCTACCATTCGGGTTAGCATTCATCGTGTATTGCGTGAGCTTGAAGACTCTGGCCACATCGAGAGTACAAGAGGCGAAGCGGCAAATGGAGCCGATGCGGAGTACTGGTGGCAAACCGTAGCACGAAGTGATTGCGAACCGTATCAGAAACCGCAACAATACAGGCAGCACAATTGCGTCCGTAGGATTTGAAACTGACCCGCCCTTCGAAAGATCGGCGGGTTTTTTGTGGTCGCGCGAATGGACGAACCTGTCGGGTAGCCGTAGGATGCAATCTTTGGATTCTTCCTAATGGGCCTGTCGTGACCTTAGACCTCTTCATCACTACATTGCTCACTGTGATTTTGTCCAGCTGAGTGATGACTTTACTGCTTAAGAAATGGGTTGAGCACTCGTTCCACAAAAGGATGTCTAGAATGGAAGCAGAACAGCGACTGAGGGCCCATGAGCACCAGGTTAGGTTCACGCGCTACGATGAGAAATTCACCCTGGCAATCGAGGGCGCCTACGAGCTGGTATGTGACTACGCGGATGAGCTTAAGGCTGTGATCGAGAAGGCCATACAAGGTGAAGCCACGCACGAAGATTCAATGGCTCTTGACCAGTTGGCAGAAAGGTTCAACAAATTCATGCGGCGGCAGTCCATTTATTTACCCTCGGATATTACGATTAAGCTGAACGAGACTCGCCAGAAGCTGAGAGACTTGGTTAACGAAGAGCTGATCAGGACGAGTGAATTTAATCAGAGGGCTGAAAATGGCGAGCAGGTATCTCGGATACTGGAGTGGACCTACAGACGAAGCGGTATCGAGAATAAGTGCGAGATCATAATGTCTGATCTGCAGTCGATGGCGAAAGCGCATCTGAGTCGTTTCACTGCCGAAGAGTGACCCCAAGCAAGTCAAGCCGCCCGTCAGGGCGGTTTTTTTATGGATGAAAGAAATGGCGCAGCCAGACAAAAAGGCAGCGCCAGACTGGGAACGTATCGAAGCGGATTACCGGGCTGGCCTGCTGTCAGTGCGGGAGATTGCCGCAGCGAACAATGTTTCCCACGTAGCCATCGGGAAGCGCGCAAAGCGTGACGGGTGGGAGCGAGACCTTGGTGCGAAGATCAAAGCCAAGGCCGATGCCCTGGTTACCAAAGCCGAGGTTACCAAGGAAGTTACCACCGAGCAGGCGGTAACTGAGAGGCGAATCGTTGAGGCGAATGCTCAGGTTATCGCCGAGGTCCGCGTGTCCCATCGTAGGGATATTGCCCGCGCCCGCAGCCTGGCTATGAAGCTGCTTGAAGAGTTGGAAATCCAGACCGAAAGCATTGACCTGTTGGAGCAACTGGAGACGGCGCTTGCAGGCGAAGATGGGCCTGATGGCCTGACCAGGGTATTCCAGCGCGTGACATCCACGGCCGGACGCATCGATAGCGCCAAGAAGCTGGCCGAGGCCATGAAGGTGCTGGTCAGTATGGAGCGCGAAGCATACGGGATCGTAGATGCCGCCAAGGTGGAGCACACCGGGAAAGACGGCGGCCCTGTCGAGGTGGTGCACATGACGCCGGAAGCCATCCGGAAGGTGATGGAGAAAGATGACTGCTGAAGACGGCATCCGGGCCGCAATGTGCAAGGCCGATGGCCTGTACTTTGCCCGGTACTTTTTCAAGCAGCGCATGGGCTCCAAGATGATCGTGGCGCCGCATCATCGGGTTATTCAGGAAACGCTGCAGCGGGTCATCGACGGCGAGATCACACGGTTGATCATCAACATTCCGCCTGGATACACCAAAACCGAGCTGGCCACGATCAACCTGATAGGCAGGGGTCTGGCGCTGAACAACCGCGCCCGGTTCATGCACCTATCCTACTCGCACAACCTAGCGTTGCTGAACTCCAGTACGGCGCGGGGCATTGTGAAGTCCCAGGCGTATCAAGCCATGTGGCCCATGGCCTTGCGTGATGACGCAGACAGCAAAGCCATGTGGTGGACGGAGCACGGCGGTGGGGTCTATGCCTCGTCAGCCGCCGGCCAAGTGACAGGCTTTCGGGCCGGGCACATGGAGCCGGGCTGGCAGGGCGCGCTGATCATCGACGATCCGGTCAAGCCTGACGATGCGTACAGCGAGACGGTGCGTGACGGGGTGAACAGCCGGTTCAACGAGACGATCAAGAGCCGGCTGGCGCTGGAAACCACGCCGATGATCGTGATCATGCAGCGGATCCACTATCACGACCTGAGCGGCTACCTGCTGCGCGGTGGATCGGGCGAGAAGTGGCACCACCTGAACCTGCCGGTCATCATCGACAACAGCGATGCCTACCCGAGCGAGAACACGCATGGGATACCCATCGCGCACGGCTTGCCTGATGGCTGGCTCTGGCCCTTCAAGCACAACGAATCCCACCGCACGGCGCTGTTTTCCCACCGCCGAACGGCTGAGGCGCAGTACATGCAGCGTCCGCGCCGGTTCAATGCTGAGGGTGCGCTGTGGACTGAAGGGCTGATTGCCGCGGCGCATGCGCTGCAGATTCGCCAGGACAAGGTCCGCACGGTGGTGGCGGTGGATCCAGCCACGACGGCCAGCGATGAGAGCGACGAGACCGGCATTGTCGTGGCCAGCTCCTATGGGGCAGGCGACGCTAAGCAGTACTCGGTCGACGGCGATTACAGCGGCAAGTTCAGCCCGAATGGGTGGGCTCAGAAAGCCATGGCGGCCTACGAGCAGCACAACGCCGACGCCATCGTCATCGAGACGAACCAGGGCGGCGACATGGCGGAATCGACGTTAAAGAACGCTGGGTTCAAGGGGCGAGTGATTCGCGTCCACGCCAGCAAAGGCAAGTTCGCCCGAGCTGAGCCCATATCGGCTTTGTATGAACAAGGAAGGGTTGCCCATAGAGGCAACCTTTATCTTTTGGAAAACCAACAAATGGAATACGTTCCGACAACCGCTAAGAAGTCGCCCGACCGGCTTGACGCTATGGTCTACGCGCTAACTGAGCTGGGTGGCGGTAGCTATTCCTGGGCGGGCTTCTGATGAAAGTATTACGTGATCTCGCAGATGGCCTGATAAACGTCGTCGCCAACCTAGGCACAGGCAGAGATAAAGCTGCCAGCTCGGTTTATGTGACGACCACAATGTCAGCAAACGAGCTGCTGGACATGTACCGTAACTCTTGGCTGGCGGCTGCCATCGTTGACTACCCAGCTGAAGATTCGACGCGGAACTGGCGGAAGTGGCGCGCCCAGGCAGATCAGATAACCGAGATCGAAGCGCTGGAAATTAGGTTAGGCCTGCAAAAGACGGTGCAGGATGCGCTGGTGGCGGCCCGGTTGTACGGAGGTGCTGCCATCTACATCAACACCGCAGATGTAGATCAGGCAGCGCCGATCAGCCCCGGTGCGGAAATCAGATCCCTGGTAATCCTGACGCCGCAAAGCCTGCGGCCCGAATCCATAGTGCGTGACATCAACAGCGAGTATTTCGGTAAGGCCGAGTTCTACACGCTATCTACTGGTGAGAAAGCCGAACAGGTCCGGATCCACGCAAGCCGCCTAGTGGTGCTCCGGGGCAAGGCGCTTCCAACCGACCCGAGCCTGAGCGCTGGACTATCGAATCTGGCCTGGGGCGATAGCGTCTTGCAGGCAACCATTGATGCCGTGAGGCAGATGGATTCCACCATGGCCAATATCGCCTCGCTGGTGTTCGAAGCCAAGGTCGATGTGCTGAAGTTCGAGGGATTTGCAGAGCTGTTGGCTGACAACCAGGACGCGGCTGTCATCCGTCGCCTCCAGTCACAGGCCGCGATGAAAGGCATCAACGGTGCCGTGGTCCTCGACATGAAGGACGACTACCAGCAGAAATCCGCGAGCTTCGCAGGACTGCCCGACGTGGTCGCCAAGTTCCAGGACAACGTTTCGGGCGCCGCAGGCATCCCGGTGACGCGGCTTTATGGCCGTGCCGCGGTGGGCCTGTCGGGCTCTGGTGATGGCGATGAGCGCGTCTATTACGACCGCATCGGCCACGACCAGACCACGGAAATCGGGCCGGCCATGCGAACGTTGGACGAGTGCATCGTCTGGCAGGCGTTGGGCAGCCGGCCCCCCGAGATTTATTACGAATGGACGCCGTTGCGCCAAATGACGCAAGCCGAGCGGGCCGAGATTTTCAGCAAGACAGCAACGGCAGCCCGCAGCTTGGCTGGCCCGAATGCCGGTGAGCTGATCCCCATGGACGCTCTGTCCGATGCTCTCGTCAATGAATTTACGGAGCAGGGAATGCTGCCGGGCCTTGAGCAGGCCATACAGAAATATGGCTCGTTGGCCGAACAGGGCTTCGGTGCTGACGCAGGAGATATTGAATGATTCGATTTACTGACCGCGTGGGCGTAGGCGAGACCAAACAGACGGCCGAGGGGTATCTGGTGGCCACTGCCCGCGTGGCGCGTACCGGCGTGCAGCAGTACTACGCCAGTGAACTTGGCGACATCGCGTTGAAGGCCGGATTCAAGCCGAACGATGTGGTGCGTGTATACCGGCACCCCGATCAGGTATTTGCCGACGAGACGCTGAACAGCATCACACGAGTGCCGGTGACGCTCGATCACCCGCCTGAGTCGGTCAACGCTGATAACTGGTCGGAGTATGCCGTCGGCGAAGTGGGCGACGCCTACAGCAAGGACGCCGAATGGATCGTCGTCAACCCGATGATCAAGGATCGCGACGCGATTCAGGCCGCTCGATCGACTCATAAAGAGATTTCGATGGGGTACGAGGCCGGCATCGTCAAGGCGCGGGACGGGATCGACGCCGATTTCGAGATGACCAACATCCGCATGAATCACCTGGCTCTGGTTCCACGTGGACGGGCAGGCAGCCAAGCGCGCATTGGTGATTCCTGGGGCGCACACCCTGTCCAAGATTTTCAACCGGGCGACACGCCCAAAACCGAGAAAGGAGGTCGCATGAGCGATCAACTAAAAACGGTTGTCCTGGGCGACAAGGCTGTCCAGGTTGCCGTAACCGATGTTGCTGCCATCGAGCAGTACAAGGCCGACATGCAGCGGAAGCTGGACGACGCCGAAGCCGCCAAGAAGAAGTCCGACGAAGAGAAGGACGAGGAAATTGGCAAGCTGAAGGCTGATCTGAAAAAGGCCAAAGACGAGGCCGTTATCGACGTCGACGCGCTGGTCGCCGCTCGCACTGAACTGGTGGCAAAGGTTCACGCCATCGACGCCAAGATCGACCCTGCCGGCAAGACCGACGCCGAACTGCGAAAGGCCGCCGTGGCCGCCAAGCTGGGAGACGAGATGGTCAAGGGCACCAGCGAAGCCGAGATCAATGGCATGTTCAAGGCCATCGCCAAGGATGTCAAGCCACACAATCCGGTCGCTGACGCGATCAAGCGTGGCCTGCAAGCCACCGACGAGAACCCCATCAACGACGCCCAGGCTGCCTATGTGGCCCGCCTGACGCGCCAAAAACAGGAGGGCTAAGAAATGGCTCTGATCCCAATCCCCGCCAATCGCTTCACGCCCGCCCGCGGCATCGTCGGCACCTGGGCGAACATGGAAGAGGACAACGCCCGCACCGGGTTTGCCGAATCCGAATTCGCCGCCGCTGTGCCGCTGATGAAAGGCACTGGCGAAATGGGCGTTGCTCCATTGGCCGACGGCAACCGCTTCATTGGAATCGCGTTGCGCACCGTTGACATGCTGGGCACTGCCACCACTGACGGCGATCCGACCTTCCGGGTGGGCGACTTACTAGGCGTAGCCGACATGGGTACCGTGTTCGTGCTGGCTGGCGAGGGCGTGACCGAGGGGGCGACCCCGTTCTACGACCCTGCAACTCGCAAGTACCACGGCGCTACTGCCGCTGGCCGACTGCCGTTGCCCACTTGCGAATTTGATGAATCCGCCGCCGACGGCGAGCCGGTGGCACTGCGCATCCGCGTACTGCCTGGCGCCGCTGCCGTAACCGCTGAAGCTTAATAGGAGCGCAACAAATGCCCCAAATGATCACTGACGCACAGGCGCTCAACTTCCTGCGCCAGCAGACTCATGTACAGTCTGCCCGTGCTTTCAACGTCGAGTACGACCTGGTCGACTACCAGTCCCTCGTGCCAGTCAACACTGATTACCCTGAGTGGGCCAGCGGCGTCGATTTCCAAGTCGGCGATATGGCAGGCGCCGCGAAATGGCAATCCGGCTGGGCTGAGGACGTGCCCAAAGCCGATGTGAGCCTGATTTCCGTTGGCGTAGACTTCGCCATGTATGCCGTTGGCTATGGCTACAACATCGAGGAACTCGGCAAGGCGATGCATGCCGGATTCCCGCTGACCGCCCGCAAGGCAATCGCCGCTCGCCAGGCTGCAGATATTTTCTGCGCCGAAACGGCGCTGTATGGCGGCGGTCACCCTGGTTGGTCCGGCCTGATTAACATGAACGGCGTGACGCCCGCGGCCTCTCCGGCCACTGGCACCGGCAATGCCCGAAACTGGGTCGATGCCAATGGCGTTGGCTTGAAAACGTCTGAGCAGATCGTGGCCGAGCTGAATCAGCTCATCATGGGCCCCCCGTCCGCATCCGGCGTAATCTCGTCCCTGTTGTCAGATACGGTTCTGCTGCCCCCCCTGGCGTATCAGTACATCGCGCTGACGCCGTACGGCGTGACTTCGCCCAACATGACCATTCTGCAGTGGTTCATGGCGAACAACATCTACACCACGCGCACTGGTCGCCCGTTGACGATTCGTGAACTGCCAGCTCTGGCCAAAGCCGCAACGCTGACCAGTCCGAACGTGGCCGGCCAGGGTCGGGCTGTGGGCTATCGGAATTCTCTGGATTCCCTGGAGTTTCCGATGCCCATGCCGTATCGCTTCCTGGATATCCACCAGCACGGTCCGATGCAGTGGCAAATCCCCGGTATCGGTCGAGTGGGGCAGCTGACACTGATCCGGGATGGCGCGATGCGTTATCTGGATGGAGTGACGCCTGCTCCAGCGCCCTAACGGGTGCGGCGGCCTGGGCTAGTCCTGGGCCGCCATTTCATAGGATGTCTCATGAAAATCACCAATCTGACCAACAGCCCCTACGATCTCGTGGATTCCCAGGGGCGCAAGGTGCGCTTGGCGGCGCGTGGCGTCGTGGAGGGCTTTGAGCCGCACCCAATGCACATTGGAACCTATCGGGCGTTGGGATATTTCCGCATCGAGAACGGGCACGAAGCTGCCAAGAAGGTCGAGCCGGCTAGCGAACAGAAGCCAACCGTCAGCGCCGTAGAAAAGTCTCAAGATGAGCCTCAAAGCGACTTGCGTGAGCAGTTCAAGGCATTAGCTGGCAAGGACGCGGACAAGCGCTGGGGCGATGCGCGCATTGCCGAAGAGATCGAAAAACTAAAGGGCTGACATGGCTGCATACGGAACCGACGATGGATTTCTTGCCTGGTTGAACGGGCAGGGGCTGACGCTTCCGGACGGGGCCGTGCCTGCAGTGCTGCGCCAGATAGGCAGCGCCTATGTTGATGCCGCCTACGAAGCGAGGCTGCAATGCAGCCGGCGCGCTGGTGGCTTTGAGCAGGAGCTGGCATGGCCTCGCACTGGGCATCGTATCAATGGCCAGGCGGTCCCGGACACGCTGATCCCGCCCGCATGGGTCAACGCCAGTTACCGGGCGGCCTATCTGGAAGCAATGAACCCAGGCTGGGCGACCGGCAGCACCGACCCGAACCGAATCACGAAACGAGAGAAGGTCGATGTGATCGAGCGCGAGTTCATGACGGCTGCGGACGCTGGCGGCGCGGCATCGGCTGCTGGAATTGCCGCTGATGCCCTTATCAATGGCATGGTGCTCCCCTGGCTGTGCAGCCAAGGGCGCGACATCAACAGCTTGTTCAGGGTAATTTGATGGCGGACTTCTATCAGGAAATGGCCCAGATGGCCCGCGACCTTCTCGCTCCGACAAGCCAGGGCGGACTTGGACAAGGCGAGATCAAGCTGACCCGCAAAGTTCCTGGCACGCCGGACCCGACCAAGCCATGGGAGCCGGTCGAGCCGACGACGCACACTGAGACGATCCGCGGGGCTGTCCGTGGCGTGAGCAAGGAGCTGATCGGCACGGAGGTTGGCGGCACGGTCATTCTGGCGTCGGATCGGCAGGCCATTTGCGAAGTGCCGAAGATGCAGTACACGGCGGGCGACGTATTAAGCGTGGACGGCGTGCCGGTTCACATCATCGCATTCGAAAAGATACCGGCTGCTGGCGTGACATCAGCAGTGCGATTTACGATCCGAGGTTGATATGGCTGTCCGCAGGCCCACGCGTTCACAGGCACGTTTGTTCGCCCAGTTAATCGCCGAGCTCGAGCCGGAGATTCATCGCGCATTCATGGCCAGCGTCACAGACCTGCAAAGCAATGTCGATTGGCGGGCTCTGCTGGATGCCCTGGGGCGCTTCGACATCGAGGGCGCCATCGCTGCCCTCAATATCAACGAGGCAGCCTGGGCCGAGTATTCGTCCGCAATGACGCAGGCCTATGCGGTTGCCGGCGCATCCACAGCCGCGCAGATCCAGGCGCAGGGGATCGCTGGCATCGGCACTCGGTTCCGCATGACTAACCCGCGTGCTCAAGACTGGATCAGGCAGAACGTCACTGAGAGCGTGGAGGGTTTCACCATAGAGCAGATCTCCGTAGCGCGTACCGTGATCGAGGCGGGCTACGCGAGAGGGCAGGGTCCACGAAACATAGCGATCGATCTGGTTGGCAGGGTTCAAGGCGGCGTGCGATCCGGCGGCGTTCTGGGGCTTGATGGGCCACGGGCAGCGCGCCTGCAGGCAGTAACGCAAGGCATGCGCAGCGCAGAAGGCGTGCGGGGCTTGGTGATTGTTGGGCATGACGGCTCGCTGGAACTCCGCTACAAAGTGAACCCCGCGACTGCACAGCGCATCATTCGGGCGTACAAGGCGGGCACGGCGGTCCCAGAGGCGGAGCGTCTTATCAGCGAACGCCAGTACAGCAATGCGTTACTGAAGGCCCGCGCTGATACCGTGGCCGCCACCGAGACCGGCAATGCGGTTATGTCTGCCAGGGACGAGGAATGGCAGCAGCTGGTTGAATCGCAGGGACTGGATGCCAGCGCTGTGAGAAAGACCTGGAGACACCGGCGCGGCAGTAAGGATGGGCGGCCTGATCACATTGCGATGAGCGGCACGTCAGTCATGGGCCTGAATACGCCGTTTGTCCTGCCGGATGGCACCATGATGCAGCATCCGCATGACCCAGCAGGCGGCGCACGGCACAACATCAACTGCGGGTGTGACTGCACTTATTCGCTGACCTATTCAAAGGGGCTTGAGTAATGGCGACGTCATTCGCGGCGCAAGTCAGCGCTTGGGCTGCTAAATCAGAGGCAAGGCTTCAGGCCACACGAAACCGGGCCATTGTGCTGTTGGGCGAGGAAATGTCCAGGACGAAGGAAGAGGGCGGGCGGGTTCCGTTCAAAGTAGGCAATCTGGCTCGATCTTTGGTGGCGTCTGATCAAGGAATGCCGAAAACTGCGGAAGGGCCCTTCGCTGGCAGCAACGTCGGGGCTGTGGCTGCACTGTTGCCGCTGGATAGGGCCATCTGGCTCGGGTATCAGGCGATTTACGCGCGGCGAATGAACTATGGTTTTGTAGGCGCAGATGTATTAGGACGGGTCTACAACCAGGCCGGTAACTACTTCGTCGAGGGCGCTATAGCCCAATGGCCCCAGCTTGTGGCCCAGGCCGCCAAGGAAGTTCAAAGCGAGACTACAGGATGAGCGCAAAAACCGAAACCGCGATCTGGCTGGCCCTGAAAAGCCGGATTGAATCGCTGGCGCTGCCCTACAACAAGGCCTGGCCCGGTCAGACGTTTGAAGTGCCGCATGCTGGTGGCCTGCCGCAGCCGTTCTTGCGGATCGGGCGTGTAAGCGTGGCGCCGGTGCGGCAGCTGATCGCCCCCGGCATGCCACATGACCGTACAGGATCGCTGATGATCACGTTGGTTCATCCGCTGGGCCAAGACGTTGCGGTCTACGACCAGATCGCTGCGGGCATTGCCGGGCACTTCAAAGACGGAACGGAAATGAGGTACGGGGGCGTGTGCGTTTCAGTGACCGCCTATCCGCATGTCCAGGAGGGTTATGAAGATAACGGGTACTGGACAGTGCCGGTGCGTGTGCCGTGGCGTTGTTTCGGGTGAGGAAAATATGGACGAACAACAGAAAAATGAGCTTTTGCTGAAGTTTCAGATAAACGTTGAGCGACTTGCTCGCGAGCTGACCCAAGACTCAGGTGGTGTCATCGTTGTAGAGGCAATGAAGTTTGGTAAGGCGTCCGATCTTCCTGGACTTCCAGGTTATCCCCCGCCAGATGATCCGGGCCTTTTGGTTATGACAGAAATCGAGTTTTACGACTTGGACAAAGCGGAGAGCTGATATGTGCCCTGATTGCGAAGCCCGGCGAAAGCTGGCGCGTGACGCCTGGCTGCAGGCGAGAGTCGGAGAGGCGCTGGGCCATGTGGCCAAAGGCGCTGCTGAGGTGGTGGGCCTGAAGCCCAAAACGGGTGCCAAGCAGCTTGCTGGAAAGCAAGCGCAGGCTCAGCAAACCAGCAAGAAAGAATAGCCGCCCACCAGGCGTTTTTTTTATGCCCGTGTGAGCGGGTAGACGCTTCCAAGCAGCCTTAAATCGGTAGATGCCGAGCCCAGCAGGGTGGAAGAGCTTTGAAAAGTCCGGGGCTGCCCATTAAGGGCGGCCCTTTTCTTTTCGGAGAACTGAACGATGAAAGAACTGATGTTCCAAAACCAAACTATCCGACTGGTAGAGAAGGACGGAAAGAAATGGGCGAGCGCGGCGGATATTGCCCGTGCGCTCGGGTATGCGCGGGCCGACGCGGTTACCAGAATCTACGATCGGTACAAGGCGGAGTTCTCAGAGTCAATGACGTGCTTGGTCATGGCTCAAGACCCGGACCCTCAATTTGACGGTCCAGGTCAGTACCGCACCGCCCGGGTATTCAGCCTTCGGGGAGCTCACCTAATCGGTATGTTCGCCCGCACGTCCAAAGCGCAGGAGTTCCGGCGCTGGGTACTGGATGTTCTGGATGGGCAACAGGCAACGCAGTCTCTTATCCAGGAATGGTTCGAGGCCAAGGCAGCGCTGGATGCGCAAGACCGATTCGCCAGTCTATGCGGTCGAGGGTTGAGCGAACACAGACGCCGAAAGCCGCCTCTGGTAACACGGTTGAATCAAATATCTGAACAAATGCAGCCTTCGCTGCAACTGAACTGACCCGGCTCCGTGCCGGGTTTTCATCTTCTGGCCCCGCGATATCTGCGGGGCTTTTTTATTGGAGAAACCCATGAGCGGTGGACTTTATCCGATCTCCGGATCAAAGCTGTATATCGGCGGACGCGTAACCGCCAAGGGGACCGTCACGGCGGCTGATTTTGCGGGCGCTGAATGGACTGAAGTAGGCGGCTGGGCCAATGCTGGCACTATCGGTGACACGCAGGAAGTTGGCGAACAAGCGCTGATCAATGAAAAGCGTGTGCGCAAGTTCAAGACTACGCTGAACGGCGGCACGATGGAGAACCAGTTCGTGCCCATGGCGCTGGATCCAGGCCAGATCAAGTTTAAACAGGCTATTGATGATTGCGTTCCGTATCAATTCAAAATCGAGTGGGGCGCCGATTGCCTCCCTTCTGATGACGTGACGATTTCCGTGGGTGAGCCTGCGGTCGTGACGTGGAATTCCCATGGGCTCGTTGCCGGGCAGCCTGTTGTGTTTTCGACCACCGGGTCGCTGCCCACAGGGTTGTCTGCTGGAACTGTGTACTACGTCATTGCCACTGGCCTGACCGCCAATTCCTTCTCTGTGGGCGCGACACCGGATGCAACGACTGGCATCGAAACCACAGCCGCAGGCACGGGCACGCACACCGCGTCTGCGCCACCAGCAGGCATGACCGACATGTTTTATGGCCTGGCCCTGCCTGGCGCTCGCCAAGGCGGTGACGCAACTGCTGCGCACCTGCGCGCATGGTCGATCGCTGTCGACAGCAACATCATCGAGGTTTAACGAAACCGCGTAAGCGGCCAGGGGCTGGTGGGAAATGGTTCCGCCTGCCGGCCCCGCTTTGGAACCAGGGACTATAGGAAAGAACAATGGATATCAAAGATTTGGTGTTGTCGGACGAAGCCCTGAGCGTGATTGACTCCGGCACTTGGGTTGGTGACCTGGACGGCGCTCCTGGCGTTGAGCTGCTGGTATGCGGTATTGGCTCGAAAGACGCCCAAAAAACGCTAAACCAGAAACAAGCGGCCATGCGACTGAAGAATCGCGGCAAACCGCTGAATGACGAGCAACTGGCAAAGGCCATGCGCGAAACCCTGGCCGAAGTGGTTCTGAAAGGCTGGCGCGGCCTGAAGGATGGTGGCAAGGATCTGCCGTATAGCCAGGAGTTGGCAACCAAATTCATCACCTCTCGCAACGGCGAACGGTTCGCAGGCCTTGTTCTGCAGGCGGCTCAGCGAGTCGATGCTGATGCCAGCTCGTTCGTGGAGGAGGCCACAAAAAACTGATATCCCGCCTGCGGTGGAGCCTTGATAACCCGAATGCGAAAAAAACCATTGAGGACTATGAGCGCTTCGGGCAAGAAATCCCGGAAAGCCTTGTGCCCCCCGATCTCCACGACGTTGAATGGAGCTACTGGCACGCTTTCTGGGAGCTTTCCACGGATAGACAGGTGGGCATGGCTTCTGGGCCAATTCCGTGGACTGCGATCCGGGCCTACGCAGAATCGGAGCGTATTGCCAACCTAGCGGTTTTTGCGGGAATCATACGCGCACTGGATGATGCCTACCTTTCGCACCAAGGCGGGGAAAGCAAGACGTTTTCGCGGGACATGCTCAAAAGGTGACTGTATGGCTGCTATGATCTCCGTATTATTTTGGTACGGGAGGATTTATGAAGCGTTTTATGGTGGCGGTATTCGCATTCTTGATGATGGCTGGATGTGCCGCCAACAAAATCGATTACAACAGCAGATCCTTGCAACTTGGAATCGGGATGAGCAAATCAGAAGTTCTGGGGATATTGGGTGAGCCCCGTCGAACTGACGTCAATCAAGACCGTGAACGATGGATCTACTGGAATAGGGTCCTTGTTGGGTTTACCCCTGTTGATAATGAAAGCCTCGCCCAGGATCGTCTGGTGGTGACCTTTAAGGAAGGGAAGGTTTCTCGGTGGGGGAACCAGACGTTGGCCGACGACATGGCAGAGGTCAGTCAGAAAGCCATTGAGTCTTCCTACAAGGCCGCCCAGGAGATGCAAAAGTCAGCACATTGATTTTTCTTGGCGAATATATAAGCCCGCTTCGGCGGGTTTTTTTTATGGGTGACATATGGAAGTCGCAGCACTAGGCCTGCGCGTGGACGGCGCTGATGGAATTGAGCGCGCGCGCGACTCGCTGGCGGGGCTTTCCAGGGCCAGCACTGACGCTGAAAAGGCGGCAGGCGGGGTCTCAAAAGCAGCCGATCGCGCGAAAGATTCGATAGGCGCAGCCGGGAAATCGGCAGCAGGAGCCTCTGCTAGTTTCTCGAGCATGGCTGCCATGGCGCTGCGAGCTGGCGCCGTCCTAGGCGCTGCCTTTAGCGTCAATGCCCTCAGGGGTTATGCCGATGCTTGGTCTGACATGCAGAGTCAGGTAGGCGCCGCTACGGGCGACATGGCTGGTGCAGCTGCTTCGATGCAGCGCCTTACTGAAATGGCGAATGCGTCATACTCGCCGCTTCAGCAGACTGTTGACGTCTACGCCCGCAACGTGGCGACGTTTCGAGATCTTGGCCGTAGTGCCTCGGAAGCTGCTGACTTTACAGAGGCGGTTAACCATGCGCTGGTAACCACCGCCACCCGCGGGCAGGACGCTGACGTTGTAATTGGTTCTCTATCTCGTTCATTGGCGACTGGCAAGCTGGACGCCCAGGCATTTGACACCATTGTTTCGCGCAGCCCACGTGTTCTGAAAGCGATGGCTGACGAAATGGGAGTGACTACCAGTGCTCTGCGGCAAATGGCGGTGGACGGCAAGGTGACGAGTAATGTCATCGCCACTGGGCTAGTATCTTCTCTGGAAGAGCTCCGAAAAGAAGCGGCCTTGATGCCTGCCACCTTGGCAGATGCATTTGTCCGCGTGAATAACAACTTAACTGAGTTTGTAGGAAGGGCGGACAAGGCCAGTGGCGCATCTGCCTCGATGGCTGAAGCCATCATTGGCATTGCAGAAGGAATCCGCTCAATTTCTAACAGTGAGGCTGTGCTTTCGGCCATCGCGCGCGGTGCTTCGGTGCTGGGCGATGCTTTTAAATGGCTTGGTGTCACCGCCGGAGTAGTTCTGGTTGCACGTTTGGCCTCGGCAACAGCCGCGTTTGCTGTCAATACTGCCGCAGCAACGTTGAACCAGATCGCCATGGCGCGCGCTGCTAGCGGGAGCCTCGCTGCCGCTGCTGCGAACGCCGCCTTAGCGACATCTGCGCGCGCCGCGTCCGCAGCAATGAGTCTGCTTGGCGGTCCGATTGGCATTGTGGTCGGTCTGCTGTCCGCTGCTGCGCTAGCGTTCTTTGATTTCAGCAATGGGGCCAACAGGGCGCAAGAGGAAACCGCGCTTCTTGCAGAAGAAGTTAAGAACATGTCTCGACTTCAAGCCGAGGCCACTAGGTTCAAGCTGGTCGAGAAGCTGGAAGAGGTAGAGAAGCGCGCCGAAGAAGCGGCCCAAATGCTGCGTAGTACCACTAGCGATTACGAAGAGCTTAAGAGAGCCTTCGAGCAGGGCCGGGGGGTTGACGCCAAAGGGCTGGCTAATGTCGAGCAGGCCGTCCGTGAGACAAAGTTGGAACTTGCGAACGCCACTGAGCAAGCTGAAAAATTCCGGCAGAAGATCGCTGATGTTGACGCCCAACTAAAGAGCCTAGATGGAGCGGGCCCTGTCAAGGCAGCCAGCGACGAAATGGCCAGCAAGTTACAAAAATGGCTTGCTATGTACGCCACGCAGTCGGAAAAGCTGGAGGCGAAGCTAGCCGAGGCCAGGGCTGATTTTGGTGGTGTAATCCCAAAGGAGGTAGAGGACAGAATTCGCTCCGCCTACGCCGTGCGGAGCTCTGGAGGGGGGGCAAAACAACAGGAGTCTGAACTTGCCAATCTCGTAAAACAACTGCAATCGCAGCAAGCCACCCTTGGAATGACTGCGGAACAGGCGGAGCGATACAGAATCGTTACGGCGGCGGGGACTGAGGCGGACCGCGCTCGTGCGCTAGCCCTTTTCGATCAGGTCCACGCTTGGAACGAAACAGAGAAAGCCATGCAAGCGGCTATCGATTCCAGCCGCCAATACATGGCGTTCGAGCAGGAATTGCAGGTTTTCCAGCAACGCATGGACTTGGAGGCCGCAGGCGTCGGGATGGGAGACCGTCAGCGCGAAATGGCGCAGCAGGCTCTCGCTATCCGGCAGGAGTATGCGCAGAAACGCCTGGAGCTTGAGCAAGCCCAACAGGTGGCCGCTACAGCTCTTGACCAGGCTCAGTATGAAGAGCGCCTGGCGCTTTATCAGCAGTTTGAAGATGCAAAGCTGGCCAAGGCCCAAGAAGCAGCAGAGGCCCGAGCGGCAGCAGAAGCTGACTGGACAAACGGCATGGCCCGAGCGTGGGAGAACTTTGCCGTGCAGACGCAGAACATGGCGGCCCAGACTGAAGCTCTATTCGCGAACATGCTGAACACCATGACGACCGGATTTGGGAACGCGTTTGAGTCCATGGTTTTTGATTCCGAGAATCTTGGCGACGCGATGCAGAAACTGGGTCAAAACATGCTGCGCTCAGTGGTTAACGCGCTTGGTCAGATGGCTGCGCAATGGCTGGCATATCAGGCCGTGCAGCTATTGGTGGGCAAGACAACGCAAGCGGTTGGCGCCTCTGCGCTTACTGCCAACGCCTACGCAACTGCCCTCCAAGCCGGGATCAGCGCATTTGCGAGCACCGCTGCGATCCCGATTGTTGGGCCAGCAGCGGCACCAGCGGCAATGGCGGCGGCCCTGTCCGTGACGATGCCCATGGCGGCGGCGGTCAGTGGCGTTGCATTAGCTGGGATGGCTCACGACGGCATCGATTCAGTTCCGCAGACAGGCACTTGGCTGCTGGAGAAGGGCGAACGTGTCACGACTGCAAAGACCAGCGCCAGGCTGGACTCGGTGCTGGAGCGGATTGATGCACGGCAACGTGGCGCACTGACGTCGGCTCAGGCTTCGGCGTCTCAGCCAAGTAAAGGAGTGACGGTGAATGTCATCGAAAACCCAGATCGGGCTGGCCAGACGGAAACTCGTCGCAATGAGTATGGAGACGAGGAGGCCGACGTGTTTGTGGCGGATATTTTTGGTGACGGGAAACGCTCGCAGGCTCTGCGGCAGGCGTTCGGGCTTCAGAGGGTGGGCCGATGATTCAAACCGACATTAACTACCCAGAAGGCCTGCCATGGCCCGTGCGGGACGGCTACGACATAAACCATGTCCAGCCGTTCCAGCGCACCACCATGGTAGACGGGCGGGCCCGCCAGCGCCGGCGTTTCAGCTCTGTGCCCAGCATGGTCAACGTCACGTGGATTTTCAACAGTGACAACCAAGCGGCGGCGTTTGAGGCGTGGTTCCGTGACGCATTGCTCGATGGCTCTGAATGGTTCAATGCGCCGCTCAAGACGCCTGTGGGAGAGGGGCAGTACGTTTGTCGCTTCGTTTCTATGTATAGCGGTCCGACCCCCGTTGGTCTGTGCGCATGGCGAGCCAGTGCGACGCTTGAGATATTCGAACGCCCCCTTATGCCGCCAGGTTGGGGCAATTTCCCTGAGTTTGTGCTTGGCGCCAGCATCATCGACATTGCATTGAATAGGGAGTGGCCAGAGGCATGACTATTCTTGAAGTGGTGTATGCCAGCGCCCCAACGGATTCGAAGCTGATCCACACGCTGGAGATTTCGACACCAGGGCTGGAGCCGATTCGAATCTGCCAGGGATACGACGACTATCTGTTGGGCGTTGACGGCCAGCTTGTGCCGTTCGAAGCCGGCGCAATTGAGATATCCCTGCCGGCGCGCAATGCCTCTGGCCAGCAGACGCTGCGGTTTGGCGTTGCGGGCGTGAATGAACGGGCACAGCGTGAGGTAGACAGGGCGCTGGAGAACGGTCAGATCGTGACGCTTGTGTGCCGCACGTACTTGGCCAGCGACATCACCGCACCGGCAGAGCGGCCCTATGTCATGACGCTGACCGGCGGCCAGTTTGAGGACGGTCAGTTCATGGCCGATGGCAGCTACTACGATCTGTTGAACACTGCGTGGCCGCGGGAACGGTACACCGCGGAGACCGCGCCGGGGATCCAATGGCTATGACGATCAACGACTTTTTGCGAACGCGATACGTTCCTTTTGGCCGGGCTGCGCCGGAACTGGATTGCTGGGGCCTGGTGCGGCTTGCTCGGGTGTCGCTGTTCGGGCGCCCTCTGCTGCCAAGCCATGCTGATATTGACCCGGCTGACAAAACAGGTCTGACGGCCGCTGCCCAGGCTGTTCAAGCGCAGGGCGGCTTCCAGGAGGTTCCACCGCGGCCCGGGGCGATTGCCGCGGCTTGGCGTGCGCGGCTCTGCGTGCATGTGGGCATCGTCGTGGAGGCCGATGGCAGGCTCTGGGTGCTCGAGACAGACTCAGGCACAGGCCCGACACTGACCAGGATCAACGTTTTTGAAACCCGCTACACGCGGGTTATTTTTTATGACGATCAGAATCTACCTTAGCTCGATGTCCGGCCAGGCCTGCGAGACCCATGGATGGACGGGGACGCTGGCCGCCTGGCTGGACTCCCAGGGCATCCAATTTCGGGAGCGGGATCCCCAGCCTATCTCCGCCGCCCTGAATGGCATGCCTCTGCCGGTCGAGCAATGGGAGACGCGGAGCCTCAGCGAGTCGGATGAGGTCTCGCTGACGATTATCCAGAACGGCGACGTATTTTCCGGGCTGGGCAAGCTGCTGGGGTCGGTCTTTAATTTCGTGTTCGGCTGGTTGATGCCTGGCCAATCTGGGCAGGATTTCAACTCGCCGCAGCAGGGCCGCCAGTTTGAGACGGCCCAAGCAAAAGCCAACCAAGCGAAATTGGGCGACGTCGTGCCCGAGCTGGCTGGCCGGTTCCGTCGGTTCCCAGACTACCTGACCCCGCCGCGGCGTCGGTTCGTGAATTGGCGCGAGCAGTGGCTTGAGTTCCACGCCTGCATCGGCCCTGGGCAATACCAGATCAATGACGCGGACGTGAAGGTGGGCGATACGCCATTCTCGGCGCTGGGTGCTGACGGTTCGTACACGATCTATGGGCCTGGCGCAGATCTGTCTGGCACGTCGACGCACGAGCACTGGCACACGGTCGCCGCCGTTGGGGGCACGTCGTCGGGCACGGCCGGCCTGGAAATGAGCACCGAAATGGCCAACCGCGAGAACACGCAGCCAGCAAGCTATTCATTCGGCGGCAGCTATATCTGGCGCTCCTCGGAAAGCGAATTCCCGCCAGGCTGGGGTTCGGGCACAGTCGTAAACATTACCTTGCCGCTCGTGTTCAACGTGACCCGAGAAGGCACGGTCCTGAATGTGCGTAATCGCTTCCACGGCGAGTTTAAGCACCTGCTGCCTTTCGGTGCAGGATCAATCAATATGGCTGTCGATGGCCAGGCGCCTTTACAGATGGTTCTGAACGCGACCGACCTGGACGCGAACGGAACCGGCTGGATCGAGGTGCGATTCCCGCCAGACCCGGAGACTCCCCAGGATCCAGGGCCTCTTTACAATGCGCTCGAACCGGGCGACTACACGATCACATTCTCTAATGTTCCCGCGCAGCGCTGGCGAATACAACAGTTTGCGCCCGATCAGATCGTTGTCTGGCGCCTGCTGCCGGATGGCAGCGATGACCAAAACTGGCTTGGATTCCCCGCAGCTACCACTGGTGGCGCAACCGTCACATTCAACGGTGGAACTGTTTACGGAGAGTGGACCAGCGAGTTTGTGGCCACCCCAGGTAAAGAGCTGACGACAGGACTGGAGATTGATTTCTTCTTTCCCAATGGTCTGGGTTACATCCATGACGACGGAGAGGTGGGAGAGCAATGGCTGGGTATTGAGATTCAGTATCGTGATATCAATGGCGGTCCCCGTACAACCATTGCTAAGTCGTATGGCCAGGCCACCCTGGACCAGATCGGGATCACGGAATCGCTGACGATCCCTCAGATGCGCCCAGCCGTTCGGGTGCGGCGCGTCGGCGCGAGCTCTACATCGACGCAGGCCAAGGACACGATCCACTGGTACGGACTGAAATCAAGGCTGCGCACGCGTACCAGTTACCCGAACTGGACCACCATGGCGGTGCGACTGCGTAGCGGCGGCCGGCTGGCAGCCCAGTCCGAGAACCAAATTAACGTAATCGCGACTCGGATGCTGCCAACGCTGCAGGGGGACGGCTCTTGGTCCGCGCCGCAGCCGACACGGGACATTTCTGCGTTCGTCCGCTACATCGCCGGCTCGATCGGCTATTCAGATCTGAACCTGGACGCTGACGAGCTGCGGCGCCTCCACGGGATCTGGTCAGATCGCGGCGAGACTCTGGATCATGTCTACGACCTGACAACGGCTCAGGAGGCTCTGAAATTGGCGCTTCGGGCCGGGTTCGCGGAGCTGACAGTTTCCCGCGGGCTGATCCGGCCGGTGCGCGATGATGTGCGCACGCAGCTTGAGCAAGCCTACTCTCCGCTGAACATGACAACACCGCTGCGAGATAGGTTTAGGTCGAAGCAGCCCAATGATCCAGATGGCTGGGAGGTGGAATATATCGACGCCGAAACGTGGACACCCATGACTGTGAAGTGCCTACTGCCTGGTGATCAGGGCCTCAAGCTGGAGAGGCTCAAACTTGATGGTGTGACGGAGAGGACTAGGGCCTGGCGAATCGGCATGCGTGAGCGTAGAAAACTTCGGTATCGGAATCGCGAGTACCAATTCAGCACCGAAATGGACGCATTCAACAGCGAGTACATGTCGTACGTGCCGCTGTTTGACGACGAGCCGGGCAACGCCCAAATGGGCCTGCTGACCGATATCCGGCCGACGGCAGGCGGAGCGCTGCTGCGCATCACCGAGCCGCTGCGCTGGACCGCTGGCGAGTTGCATTCAGTGAGCTATCGGACGGCAGAGGGCAAGTTTGTCGGCCCGTTCGCTGCTTCGCCTGGGCCTGATGATTACTCGATCGTTGCGGACATTCCGCAGCCCTGGCCAATAGTGAGCCTGAAACAGGAGCTGCCTCATGTGTATTTCGGGCTGACTTCGGAGTGGATGCGGCCTGCGCTGATTACCAACATCCAGGCACGCGGCACAGACACTGCAGAGGTGACCGCCACGAACTACGACGTGCGCGTGTACGCCGACGACAACAACAACCCGCCGGACTGAACGGCATTCGCATCAATCAACCGCCTCCGGGCGGTTTTTTTATGGGCGTTGAAATGACGACTTACCACACTGGAAATCCGATTGGGAGCACCGACCCTCGGGATCTGTACGACAACTCCCAGAATCTGGACCACTTCGCGAACAGCGATGCGCTGACTTACGAGGACCGGTTTGGCCGCGAGCGAAAGACCGCGAAGGGCGTTGAGCAGTCGGCGCCGATTGCTGTTTCTGCGGCTAACCGGGCGGAGTCGGCTGCAGATCGAGCGGAGGGTGCAGCTGATACTGCCTCACTCGCTGCGGGCGTCTATCCCAGTACTAACGCTATCGTTAATGGGGGCGCGGGCTTCCAACCAGTGCCCGATGGACATTATGCGACTGTTCCATCGCAGTACGAGGATGGATTTCTGGATCTCTACCAGCGCACGGGCTCTGCCGTGCTCTATATCGATACGTATCCGAATAAAGCGGCGGTGCAAGCAGCGCTGGTTTCAGTTATGCAGAGAGTGGGTTATGCGCGATATCCGTTATCTGTATTCGGAGAAAGAGCGAGGGACATCGAAGTAGATGCAAGCGGCAAAGTGGCCGGTGGTGGTGATGTATTAGCCGATATCGAGTTACGTGTCAGTGCTCTAGAGAATGGCGAAGGCGCATCGGTGGTGCGCGGACATATTGCCGTAGGCCAAAGTAATGCCCGTGGCGCTGGAGATCCAGTTCCATTCCCGCTGACAGCAACAGCAGTGTATGTGAGGCAGGCCTTCATGCCGGGCGGGCCAGGCATGAACGTTGCAGTTGGGACCGGTGCAGGTGGTAACTATGATCCGATCAATCCAGCAAACTTCGATTCCTTTGTCCCGCTTCATTCAATGCAACTGAGCGCGAGCAACAGCACCACGTTGCTCGAAGGTATTGGATGGTCGCAGGCGCAGCTTGAAGAGTCTCAAGGGGTCAAGTGCGAGCGCCTATACTGGACGACAGCGCAAGGGGGCGTTTCACTGTCTGCCCGCAGCCCAGGCACAGTGCCATACAGCAATATGTTGGCCGCCTTGGAACGCAGTGTTCAAATTTCTATAGAGCGTGGATCGTCGTATGTGGTAGACGCTCTGCATTCTGTAGAGGGGGAGGCTGACACTGCAACGACTAATTTTGATCAGCAACTCATTAGTGTATACGCCGAGCAGCTGACTGCCGACATTAAACAGGCCACGGCCCAAACCTTTGATCCGCCGGTCATCCTGTCCCAGCCGTCAAGCTTTTTCGGAGGTGTCGAGGGCGTCTTGGGCATTTATCGAGCGGCCAGAGACAACTCGCGCATGCATCTCGCCACTGCGGGCTACCACTTGCCGTACTGGACTGACCTGCTGCACTACACCGGGCTGGGACACGTCATGAATGGGGAATACCACCTGCGTGTGCTGCGCGCCCTGCGCGCTGGCCGCATCTGGCGCCCGGTCATGCCGAAGTTCATCAAGTGGGACGGCGGCACCGGCCTGGACGTGTGGTTCCACGTGCCCGAGCCGCCGCTGGTCCTAGATCTGACAGCCCCGCATCACGGCGACTTCGGGTTCGTGATCCGAGCCGACGGCGTCAACCAAACGATCTCATCGATCGAGCAGATTGGTCCCGATCATATCCATTTCGAAGTCGCTTCGCCGTTGGGCTCGAACCGTTCGCTGCAGTACGCGATGCGCGGCTACCAGTCCAGTCCGCGGCAGCCCGGCGATGGGCCCATGGGCGCGCTGCATGATAGCTGCGACGCGCCTTCCATGTTCGATCCATCCCATACGCTTTGGAATTGGGGCGTGCATTTTCTGGAGAATTTCTGATGCATACGTTTCGACGTGTCGTTAAGTCGCACCCTAATATCGCAGCACGCTATGAGCCAGTGGAGCTGCCGGCAGTCTCGGAAATCGACTACCTCATTGCCAATCTCGCAGACAAAGATGGCAGGCCGCTGATTGATTACTGGATTTCGCCGCTAGCTTCTACCCTAGCTCCAGACGGCTCTAGCATTATGGACCGGCGTCAACCTCAGGGAATGAACTGGGGGGTAACGAGTGGAAGTGGCGTCGTTTCGGTCACGGATGGCCGCATTGTGCTGCCAGGAACCTTCAACCTGGCTGCCGGCGCGCCAGCGGTTGTCAACCCATCGGCGTTCACGGTGGTTGCACGGGTGCATCCAGTTGCAAGTTCCATCGTGGTCGGGACGGAAAGGGGCTCAATTTCCGGTACCGGCTCTGTTTCCATCGGCGTCCCAGGGATACTTACAGCAGCCGGAGGGGCCGGCAATGTCGCGGACAATGCCGGAGACGTCACGAACACTGATTTAGTGGCGACGGTTACATTCTCCACTGTGCGCGGCGTGTCCATTCGCCGGAACGGCGTCCAAACCTACGCGAACGCAGGTCGGACCGCAGCGAACTTAGGCAACCGGCTCTATATTGGTGGCACGGGCACGGCCACCAACTACTACAACGGAAACATAGGCTACCTACTGTACTCGCTCCGAGACCTGTCCGACCCGGCTCTTCGGCCAGGGCTTGCCGCGATTGAGCGGGCACTGGTTGAGCTCGGGTAGCCGGCCAATGAAATAGCATAAGAGACTGCGTAAGCAGTCTTTTTTATGCCTGGAGCAAATATGAAGTTGATATCTAACTGGCGCGATTCGTGGCGCATGACATCTGTAAATCTGCCGGCCCTTGGGCTGGCGTTGCTGGCGGTGTTGGATGCTGCGCCTGACGCACTGACGAGCGTGTGGTTATCACTGCCGCCCGATCTGAAGACCTACATTCCGCCTGATTTCGGGAAGTGGATTGGCTTTCTCATGATCGGGTTGGGCGTAGCGTCTCGGCTGGTGATCCAGCCGGCGCTCGCCCGTCGGCGCAAGGAGCTGGAGGCCGAAAGGCCTCCTGGCCGGGCGTGAACACTGGCACGCACAGGGGAGAGCACATGCCAGAACTACAAGAAATGCCGAGCTGGGCGTGGGTCGTCGGGGCGCCGGTAGGGTTCTTTGCTATTAGGCTGCTGTGGCCGCTGATCAAGCAGTCTCTGGATACCCAGCTGACTCAAGGGCGCACGGAATCAGGGCTGCTTGCTCAAGTCATGGTTGAGCGTGACAAGGCGCTGAAGCGCGCCGATCAGGCGGAGGATAGGGCCGACAGACTGTTTGCTGAACTTGCTGATGTGAAGGCGCAGCTCCAGATCATGGCATATCAGCTGGCGGTAGCAAACGAGAAGATCGAGGCCTTGACGACGCAGCTTTCACGGAGGACGCCATGAGAGAGGGATTGCTAGGTCTGAAACGCATAGCGAACCGTTTCAAGCTGGTGTTTGCAATCGCGGCTCTGTTCATGTCCGGTTTGCTTCTGGGGATCGGCGCGCAGGAATGGCGCCACCAGCAAGACATTGGCCGGCTGCACGACATGTATGAGCGGCGCATTGCAGGCTTGGAGTCCGCGTTGCAGGCCGAGCGCAACATTACGCGAGGACAGCTGGACGGTCAGGCTGGCACGATAGGACGCATTGCCGCAGATATGGAAAAGTTATTGGAAATAGCTGAGAAAAGTGTCAAGACGGCGACGCGTGCGGCCACCACAGCCAGGACAGCGGCGAACACTGCCAAGGGCGCTGCTCAAAGTGCGGCGCTGTCCCAGGAGAAGCCGCGTGCTGCCGTGAATGCTCCAAGGGAAGCGCATCGCCAACAATGGATTGAGCCATAGGGGTGGGTATGAAGTTGATCGAAGTTCTCAAGAGCCTTTGCGCTCTTTTTTTTCGCCCGAAGAAAGCAACGGGAACGCCAGCGCCAGCCGAGCCTAAGCCTCTGCGCCGTCTGGCTTGGGGCCAGAAAGTCAGCGCAGCGTTCCGTGACCGGCTGTTCGAGATCTGCCAGATCCTGGGCGTCGAACCGGACTATCTCATGGCCTGCATGGCGTTCGAGTCGGCCGAGACGTTCAGGCCGGATATCCGAAACGCCGCGGGCAGCGGGGCCACGGGCCTGATTCAGTTCATGCCGTCGACGGCCCGGGGCCTGGGCACGACCACGGACGCGCTGGCGGCGATGACGGCCGAGCAGCAGCTCGAGTATGTCCTGGCCTATTTCCTGCCGTACAAAGGCCGCCTGCACACGCTGGCCGACGTGTATATGGCGATCCTCTGGCCGGCTGGGATTGGCAAGCCGGACGACTGGACGCTATGGGATCAGGCCAGCCGGCCCACGACCTACCGCCAGAACGCGGGACTGGATGCCAACAAGGACGGCCGGATCACAAAGGCCGAAGCGGCGGCCAAGGTCCAGGCAAAGCTGGAGCGCGGGCGCCAGGCGCAATTTCTATGGGAGGGTGTGTGATTACGAAGCTATGGGAACGAGTCGCAGGCTGGCTGGGCCTGCTGGGCGGCCTGGTCCTGGCCGCTCTGGCGCTGCTGCAGGTCGGGCGGCGCCAGGGCAGGGACCAGGCAGAGAAAAAACGACATGAGGCGGACATGGCCGCCGTGGAGATATCGCGAGATGCAGCTGAAACAATTGAACGCCTTGACGATGATGCTGTGCGTGACCGCGCTCGCAAGCGGATGCGCGACGCCCAAGGGCGGTAGCTACTGCGCCGCCGCTCAGAGTCCGTTCCAGTGGCACTCAGACGCTGAGATCGACGCTACGCCGATCCGCGTGTTGCGGTACGTGGAAACAGGGGCCGAAACGTGGGGGCGGCTTTGCGGGAAATAGGGGAGAGATGGTCTAGGATTACTGCATTCTGCTTATAACATCCACTGATCTATCTCCGATGGGGCCCAGGATTGGAGCCGATCCAGACCGCAAGCTTCCAATGGTCTGCTTCTCGGCCGGTTAAGGTGATTGGCAAGAACGGGATATCAGCCGCTGCAAATGCATTCATGAGTCGCGTTTTCTCTGGTGTTGAGTCACCGCTTATTTCAATTCCAATAGTGGTGTTCGTCATTCCGCCAAACCATTTCGGACTGAACCCTGCTTCTTCGAATGCCCCAAAGATTTGTGAATGGTAATTCGCTGGCTCTCCTTCGTGTCGGTTGTGTGCGATCCACACTTCAAAGGCAGGGCCTTGTTTAAGGCTTTGCACGAGCTGCTTGCGCTGGCCCGCTGAAAGGGTCCGAGGGCCAATGTCAGCTAGCAATTTCTCATGCTGTTTAGTGGCCGTTATACGGTTCACTATCGGCGCGGCAGCAGCAATGCACCCAGCTATCACTGCTGTGTAAGTCCAACCAAAGCCGCCAGCAATTGCTGCCGTGGCTCCAGCGGTTACGGAAACGAAAAAGATAACTCGATCAATTGTTGACAATATTTTCATATGCGTGTGGCCCCACCCATTTCCTCAAAAAAGATTCGATTCCTTTCGGGCTCCTTAGATGGCAGTCGGGTGATCAGTATTCGGCGCTTGGTACTTTACATTGCTCATCTGTCGCGTTACCGGATGCCATTGAAACGCAGTCTCCGGCCGCGCTGTTGACAGCAGCTCCAGGGCGGCTTCTACACTGGTATCGGGAGAAGCCCATTCCCGCGCAGCATCTGGCGCGAGCACGATGGGGCGGCGGTCGTGCACATCGAGCATGCCGCCGGCGCTGTCGTCTGTGACGATGGCAAACCCGTGCTCCACGTCCTCGGTTTTGCCTGGGGACCACGCGGTGATGGCGGCCATGTAGATGGGGCCGCCGTCCTTGCTGTGGATGTACCAGGGCTGTTTGTCGCCGACCTCGCCGGTCCACTCGAACCAGCCGTCTGCCGGTACCAGCACGCGCTTGCCGAGCAGGGCCCGCCACATCGGGGACTTCTTCAGGATCGTGTCGAGGCGGGCATTGATCACGGGGGCGCGTCTGTACCAGCTGGGCTTGTAGCCCCAGAACAGCCTGTCGACCTGGTCGGATCCATCGCCGAGCTGGTGCATGACCAGGGGGTGCGTGCCGGGCGGAACGTTGTAGCGCAGGCCACCGGCTAGGTTGCCCAGGTCACGCGGGTTCCAGTTCATCGACTCTTCATATTCAACAGGCTCACGGGCCTGCCTGATGCGTCCGCACATCGCAATTCCTCCGTCACGGCTTGGTCGTCGGATTATCCTGCTTGTAGCGCTTCAGGTAGTATGCCATGTCGCCGTCGCGGCCCGCGGTGCGATGCGGAAAATTGAGTCTACGCCGATGCTCCTCGGCGCGCATGTAGCCTTGAACGGCGTTCTCCAATTTCAGGGCCTCAAACAGAGGGTCCAGGCGGTGCATGTTCTCGCCCAGGCCATTCAGCGGCATTGTCCCGAGAATCGAGTATGTCAGGACAGCTAGCTCCCTCAGGCGTTTGACCTCGCGCAGCAGGTCCATCACGTCTTTGTTGCGCCGGTTGCCCTCCTGGATGTCTTTGAGTTGACGATAGGTGAGCATGATAATAGTGCTGTATAAAAAAACAGTAAATTACCACTTTTGTCGAGCTTGAGGTGTATCGGTTACAGACGCAAAAAAGCCCGCCACTAGGGCGGGCTATAGGGCGATGCGAGCGAAAATTAGTCGAGGAGTTCGGCGAGCGAGCGGGCATGAGGGTTGTAGTAGACCATGGCCATTTTAGGATCTGCCCAGCCAAAGATCTTGCATAGATCCAGCACTTCGACTTTCTTGGATACCATCGTAGCGGCAGTGTGCCTAGTGTCATGCCAGGTAAACCCCTCAAGGCCTGCCCGTTGGCGATATTTACGGAACAGGGCGTCGAGTGTGGCGGCCTTCACGCCGAAAACAAGATCGTCATCCCATCCACGCATCCGCTCAAAAAGAGCGCATGCTTTCAACGACAGCGGAACGTCTCGAGGGCGCCCAGTTTTCGTTGTGGGAAGATGGCAGTGGCGATCAAATACTTGGGTCCAGCGCATCCCTGTCAGTTCGCCGGCACGCATCCCCGTTCTAAGGGCAAGCATCATGCAAATAGCCACTGCTTGCCCGGTAGAAGAAACGCGGCCCTTGCGCTGATACCCCATCTCTCGGAGCATGCGCTTAATCTCCCACCATTGGAGTACACGCTCGCGGTGCTTCGAGTTTACGGGCTTTCGTATCATCCGGCATGGATTCGTGTCGACCCAGCCCCATTCCAACATAGCCATCTGGAACACGGATGAAAGCAGTGAGATTTCGCGGCGCACTGACGCGCTAGATATATGCTGGCTCCGGCTGTCCCGAAAATCAGCAATGTCTTGAGGAGTCACCTCTAATAGAGGTAAATCCAGCGGTAGCTTGTAGCCTTCAAATGCTGCTAGCCGCACCTGCTCCCACCGCTCGCCTCGCTTGGTAGGGGAAACCTCATCGGCGTACCGCCGGATTGCTTTCCGCAGGGTGTAGCCTAAACGGGGGTCGCTCTCGGCAGCCTCGCGTAATGCCCGTTCTCTTTCTGATGCCCACTCTATCGCCTCGCGCCTGGTCTTGAAGACTTTGCTTTCGCGAGCGGGGGTAGGGCGGTTAGGCAGACGCATGAAGATCTGCACACGGTAACCGTTGTCGGTCTTTTTAATGCTGGCCATGTGGGAGCAAACCTGCGAGCAAGATGGGAGCAAACTTGTTGAAAAATTGATTCCCGAGGATCAATTGTTTTCAGATCATACCCGCAAACCGTTGATTTTGCTGATTTTTGAATTATTGATTTCAACGGTTTTCATTCTCTGGTGCGAACGGAGAGACTCGAACTCTCACACCTCTCGGCGCCAGAACCTAAATCTGGTGCGTCTACCAATTCCGCCACGTTCGCAAAACGAAAGAAGGGGATTCTAGCCTGCTTTGCCGGGCTAGGCAAGCAAAAGACGCCCGCCGCGGGATGCGGCAGGGTTTGGGGCATCTGAAGGCTGTTTGCTTCTTTTTTAACGACGTTTGGGGTTTTTTGCAATCAGGCCGCGCGCCAGCCAGTCCTGCTGCTGCTCGGCGGTGACGCCCAGGCTGTCCAGGATGTCCTGGGTGTCCTGGCCCAGTTGCGGCGCCGGCCGGCGGATGGCGCCGGGGCTGGCGCTGAGCTTGGGCACGATGCCGGGCACTTTCAGGGGAGTGCCGTCCGGCAGGGCCGCGTCCAGCAGCATGTCGCGCGCCTGGTAGTGCGGGTCGGCGGCGATGTCGGCAATGTCGTACACGCGGCCGGCCGGCACGCGGGCCTGGTCCAGGATGGCCAGCACCTCATCCAGGGTCAGGGCGCTGGTCCAGTGGCCTATCGCTGCGTCTATGACGCCGGCATGGCGGGCGCGGCCGTCGTTGTGCGCATAATCAGGATTGGCGGCCATGTCGGGCCGGCCGATGGCCGTCATCAGCCGCTTGAAGATGCTGTCGCCGTTGCCCGCCACCAGAGCGTACTTGCCATCCTTGCACAGGTAGGCGTTGCTGGGTGTGATGCCGGGCAGGCTGCTGCCGGCCGGCTCGCGCACGGCGCCGAAGACGCTGTATTCCGGCAGCAGGCTTTCCATCATGTTGAAGACGGATTCGTACAGCGCCACGTCGATGTACTGGCCCTGGCCGCCGTGCTGCTCGCGCTGGCGCAGGGCCATCATGATGCCGATGACTCCGTGCAGGGCCGCCAGCGAGTCGCCGATGGACACGCCCACGCGCACCGGCGGGCGGCCGGGCTCGCCGCTCAGGTGGCGCAGGCCGCCCATGGCTTCGCCGACCACGCCGAAGCCCGGCCGGTCCTTGTAGGGGCCGGTCTGCCCGTAGCCGGACACGCGCAGCATGATCAGGCCGGAATTGAGCGCGTGCAGCGCCTCCCAGCCCAGGCCCCATTCCTCCAGGGCGCCGGGGCGGAAGTTCTCGATGACGATGTCGCATTGCCCGGCCAGCCGGCGCACCACCTGCTGGCATTCGGGTTCGCGCAGGTCCAGCGCCAGGGATCGCTTGTTGCGCGATTGCACCTCCCACCAGACCGAGTTTCCTTCGTGCAGCAGGCGCCATTTGCGCAGCGGGTCGCCGCCTTGCGGCGGCTCGACCTTGATGACCTCGGCGCCGAACTCGCCCAGGATCTTGGCGGCGAAGGGGCCGGCGATCAGCTGGCCCAGCTCCAGGACCCGGATGCCGGCCAGGGGAGTGCTAGTGTGCATGTCTGTCTTGCGTATGTCGCTGAAAATAAGGGATGATAGCCCTGCGCGGCTGTCTTGTCCTGACCGTGCGCCCCGGCGCCGGGGCCCGCCACAAGAAATAATGATTGATAGATCGTTTGTTTGGATTTACCGTGCTACTTTCCGGTAAAATACCGGATTACCCTTCTCAATTAACCAATTTTATAGGTCTTCAATGCAGCCCGAGGTTGAAATTCTGTCCGGCTTGGAGCGCCGAGTCGATGTGGTCGTTTCGGTGGCCGACGTAGAAAAACAAGTCCAGGCCCAGCTCAAGCGTGTGGCTCGTACGGCCAAGGTACAGGGCTTTCGCCCAGGCAAGGCGCCTCTGTCCGTCATCGAACGCACGCATGGCCCTGGCATCCGCTACGACGCCATCAACGAGGAAATCGGCAAGGCCCTGGACAAAGTGTTCCAGGACGCCAAGCTGCGCGTAGCCGGCACGCCTAACCTGGAAGCCAAGGAAGGCGAGGCCGCTGAAGGCACCATGGCATTTTCCGCCACCTTCGAGGTCTATCCGGACGTGCAGGTCCCCGACCTGTCCTCCCTGGAGATCAAGCGCGCCACCGCCCAGGTGTCCGACGAGGACATCCAGCGCACCGTGGACGTGCTGCGCAAGCAACGCGCCACCTACGAATCCAGCGCCGATCGCCAGGCCCAGGAAGATGACCGCATCACCCTGGACTTCGTGGGCACCATCGACGGCGTGGCCTTCGAAGGCGGCAGCGCCGAAGGCTTCCAGTATCTGCAGGGCCGCGGCCGCATGCTGCCCGAGTTCGAGAACGCCGTCGCCGGCATGAAGGCGGGCGAAACCAAGACGTTCCCGCTGGAATTCCCCGCCGACTACGCCGGCAAGGAAGTGGCCGGCAAGACCGCCGAGTTCAAGATCACCGTGACCGACGTGGCCCGGCCCGTGCTGCCTGAGCTGGACGCCGATTTCGCCAAGTCCCTCGGCCAGGCCGAAGGCGACGTGGAGAAGCTGCTGGCCGACGTGCGCGGCAACATCGAGCGCGAAATCAAGGCCCGCGTGCAGGCCCGCAACAAGGCCGCCGTCATGGACGCCTTGCTGGCCGCCAGCGAATTCGACGTGCCCAAGGCCCTGGTCGACAACGACGTGCAAGGCCGCATCGCGTCGGCCCGCGCCGAGCTGAAAGAGCGCGGCGTGCCCAACGCCGACAAGATGCCCATTCCCGCCGAAGCCTTCCAGGAAGAGTCCACCCGCCGCGTGCGTCTGGGCCTGCTGGTCTCCGAGCTGGTCAAGGCCGCCGACCTGCAAGCCAAGCCCGAGCAGGTGCGCGCCCGCATCGAAGAGTTCGCCCAGAACTACGAACAGCCCGCCCAAGTGGTGGCCTACTATCTGTCCGATCGCCAGCGTCGCGCCGAGATCGAGGCAGTCGTGCTCGAGGACAATGTCGTCGAACACGTGCTGTCCCAGGCCAAGGTGACCGACGAGGAGGTGGCGTTCGACCAAATCATGGGGACCAACTAAATGTCGTCGAGCTTTGTCGACTTCTACGCCTCGATGAACGGGGGTCATTCCGTGACCCCCACGGGGCTGGGCTACGTGCCCATCGTGATCGAGCAGTCGGGCCGCGGCGAGCGGTCCTATGATATCTACTCGCGCCTGCTGCGCGAGCGCATCATCTTCCTGGTGGGCCCTGTCAATGACAATTCGGCCAACCTGATCGTGGCCCAGCTGCTGTTCCTGGAGTCGGAAAATCCTGAAAAGGATATTTCCCTGTACATCAACTCCCCCGGGGGGTCGGTGTATGCCGGCCTGGCCATCTACGACACGATGCAGTTCGTCAAGCCCGAAGTCTCGACATTATGCACCGGCATGGCCGCCAGCATGGGCGCCTTCCTGCTGTCCTCGGGCACGCGCGGCAAGCGTTTCGCACTGCCCAATTCGCGCATCATGATTCACCAGCCTTCGGGCGGTGCGCAGGGCCAGGCTTCCGACATCCAGATCCAGGCCAAGGAAATCCTGAGCCTGCGCGAGCGCCTGAACCGCATCCTGGCGGCCAATTGCGGCCAGCCTGTGGAGCGCATCGAGGTGGATACCGAGCGCGACAACTTCATGGCAGCCGAAGACGCCCAGTCCTACGGCCTGATCGACCGGGTGATGTCCACGCGAGACGTGTAGGTCCGGCGTCCCCACGGACGACATAAAGCAGTACTATGGCTGTTCTGGGACGGGACTTGTTCCCGTCCTTTTACTATCCTGAAGTGAAAATTTGAATCTATGTCCGAAAAGAAATCGGCCGACGAAAAAGTTCTGCATTGCTCGTTTTGCAATAAAAGCCAGCACGAGGTCAAGAAACTGATCGCTGGACCTTCGTCGGTATTTATCTGCGACGAGTGTATTGATCTTTGTACCGATATCATTCGTGACGAAGCGGCGGGCGCCACGCCCGATGGCGAGCGCAAGGACTTGCCCACCCCCCGTGAAATCAAGGAATTCCTCGATGGTTACGTCATCGGCCAGGAGACGCCCAAGCGCACCCTGGCGGTGGCGGTCTACAACCATTACAAGCGCATCCGCAACGGCAAACCCGGCCGGGACGACGTGGAACTGTCCAAGAGCAACATCCTGCTGATCGGGCCCACCGGCTCGGGCAAGACGCTGCTGGCCCAGACGCTGGCGCGCATGCTGGACGTGCCTTTCGTCATGGCCGACGCCACCACGCTGACCGAAGCCGGCTACGTGGGCGAGGACGTGGAGAACATCGTCCAGAAGCTGTTGCAGAACTGCGACTACGACATTGAGAAGGCGCAGCGCGCCATCATCTACATCGACGAAATCGACAAGATTTCCCGCAAGTCCGACAATCCGTCCATTACCCGCGACGTGTCCGGCGAAGGCGTGCAGCAGGCGCTGCTCAAGCTGATCGAAGGCACGGTGGCCTCGGTGCCTCCGCAGGGCGGGCGCAAGCATCCCAACCAGGATTTCGTGCAGGTGGACACCACCAACATCCTGTTCATCGTGGGCGGCGCCTTCGACGGGTTGGAAAAAGTCATCCGCGACCGTACCGAGAAGTCCGGGATCGGTTTTTCGGCTTCGGTCAAGGCCAAGTCCGAGCGCGGCGTTGGCGAGCTGTTCTCCGAAGTGGAGCCCGAGGACCTGATCAAGTTCGGCATCATCCCCGAGCTGGTCGGCCGCCTGCCCGTGGTGGCCACGCTGGAAGAGCTGCGCGAAGATGCCCTGGTGCGCATCCTGACCGAGCCGCGCAACGCCCTGGTCAAGCAGTTCCAGAAGCTGCTGGAGATGGAAGGCGTGGAGCTGGAGATCCAACCGGCGGCGCTGCATGCGGTGGCCCAGCGGGCCATCAAGCGCCGCACCGGCGCGCGCGGCCTGCGCAGCATCGTCGAGCAGGCTCTGCTGGACACCATGTACGAGCTGCCCTCGCGCAAGGACGTGAGCAAGGTGGTCCTGACCGAGGATGTGATTCTTGGAAAGAGTAAACCCGAATTGATCCTGGGCCGTCCTTTGACCGATAGTAATTCTGACGAAGTCTCTCAGACCTTGAAAGACGCCGCCGCCTAGCGACGGGCAAGGCCCTTTCCTGTTGTTGATCCGGCCTACTTGAAATATCGAAGTTCGCCACAATCTGACCTACAACAGGTTGAACCGTGAAAGGGAAGCCCAGGCTTCCCTTTCGCGTCTAAGGACATTTATAGGAAATTACTATGTCTGCGAGCCAGATTCTCTCTACGGAACCCATTGAGCTGCCGCTGCTGCCTCTTCGCGATGTGGTGGTGTTCCCTCACATGGTGATTCCGCTTTTTGTCGGTCGGCCTCGCTCTATCAAGGCGCTGGAGCTGGCCATGGAGTCCGGCAACAACATCATGCTGGTGGCGCAGAAGTCCGCCGGCAAGGATGATCCTACGCCGGAAGATCTCTATGACATCGGTTGCGCGGCCAGCATCCTGCAGATGCTCAAGCTGCCCGACGGCACCGTCAAGGTGCTGGTCGAAGGCCTGCAGCGCGCGCGCGTGCGCAAGGTCGAGGACGCGCAGACCCACTTCGTCGCTTCCGTGGTGGAAGTGCCAGGCGACGCCGGCAACGCCGCCGAGACGGAAGCCTTGCGGCGCGCCGTGCTGGCCCAGTTCGAGCAGTACGTCAAGCTGAACAAGAAAATTCCTCAGGAAATCCTGACTTCGCTCACCGGCATCGACGAGGCCGGCCGGCTGGCCGACACCATTGCCGCGCACCTGCCCCTGAAGCTGGAGCAGAAGCAGGCCATGCTGGAGACCGCCAACGCGCCCGAGCGCCTGGAGGGTCTGCTCTCGCAGCTGGAAGGCGAAATCGACATCCTGCAGGTTGAAAAGCGCATCCGCGGCCGCGTCAAGAAGCAGATGGAAAAGAGCCAGCGCGACTACTACCTGAACGAGCAGGTCAAGGCCATCCAGAAGGAACTGGGCGAAGGCGAGGACGGGGCGGACATCGAAGAGCTGGAGAAGCGCATCGAAGAGGCCCAGCTCAGCAAGGAAGCGCTGAAGAAGGCCGAGGCCGAGATGAAGAAGCTCAAGCTGATGTCGCCGATGTCAGCCGAAGCCACGGTCGTGCGCAACTACATCGAAACGCTGGTGGGCCTGCCCTGGCGCAAGAAGAGCCGCATCAATAATTCGCTGGCCAATGCCGAGAACGTGCTGAATGCGGACCATTTCGGCCTGGAGAAGGTCAAGGAGCGCATCGTCGAATACCTGGCCGTGCAGCAGCGCGTGGACAAGCTCAAGGCGCCGATCCTGTGCCTGGTGGGCCCTCCGGGCGTGGGCAAGACCTCGCTGGGCCAGTCCATCGCCAAGGCCACGAACCGCAAGTTCGTGCGCATGGCCCTGGGCGGCGTGCGCGACGAGGCCGAGATCCGCGGGCACCGCCGCACCTATATCGGCTCCATGCCCGGCAAGGTCGTGCAGAACATGAGCAAGGTGGGCGTGCGCAATCCGCTGTTCCTGCTCGACGAGATCGACAAGATGGGCGCGGACTTTCGCGGCGATCCATCCTCGGCATTGCTGGAGGTGCTGGACCCCGAACAGAACCACACCTTCCAGGATCACTACCTGGAAGTGGACTACGACCTGTCCGACGTCATGTTCGTGGCCACCAGCAATACGCTGAACATTCCGCCGGCCCTGCTGGACCGCATGGAAGTGATCCGCCTGTCCGGCTATACGGAAGACGAGAAGGTGCACATCGCCTTCGATCACCTGCTGCCCAAGCTCATGAAGAACAACGGCGTGCGCGACGGCGAACTGGTGGTCAAGGAAGAAGCGGTGCGCGACATCGTCCGCTACTACACCCGCGAAGCCGGCGTGCGTTCGCTGGAGCGCGAGATCAGCAAGATCTGCCGCAAGGTGGTGCGCAAGCTGCTGGCCGCCAATCCGCAGGCCGACAATCGTGCCGCGCGCGGCAAGGCGCTGGCGACCGAGGCCATCGTGGTCGATTCGTCCAACCTGAACGATTACCTGGGCGTGCGCCGTTTCTCGTTCGGCCTGGCCGAGAAAGAGAACAAGGTGGGGCAGGTCACAGGCCTGGCGTGGACCGAAGTGGGCGGCGATCTGCTGACCATCGAGGTGGCGGACATGCCCGGCAAGGGCAATGTGCTGCGCACCGGCTCCATCGGCGACGTCATGAAGGAGTCGGTGGAAGCGGCCCGCACCGTGGTGCGCTCGCGCGCCCAGAAGTGGGGCATTGCCGATACCGTGTTCGAGAAGCGCGACCTGCACGTGCACTTTCCTGAAGGCGCCACGCCCAAGGATGGTCCATCGGCTGGTATCGCCATCACCACGGCCATCGTCTCCAGCCTGACCGGCATTCCGGTGCGCGCCGACGTCGCCATGACGGGCGAGATTACCCTGCGCGGCGAGGTCCTGGCCATTGGCGGCCTGAAGGAAAAGCTGCTGGCGGCGCATCGGGGCGGCACCAAGACGGTGCTGATTCCCGAAGAAAACGTCAAGGACCTGGCCGAGATCCCGGACAACGTGAAAAACCACCTGGAGATCATTCCCGTGCGCTGGATCGACCGGGTTCTGGAAGTGGCCCTGCAGGACGCGGTCAAGCCGCTCAGCGACGAGGAAGTCGCTCGTCTGGCGGCCGAGGCCCTGGCTGCCAGCCGTGGTCCAGGCGCGGCTTCGGAGTCCTTCAAGCACTGATGGATGTCCATGGCGCGCCTGCTTCAAGAGAAGCGGGCGCGGCCTGGGCCTGTCAGGTCCGTAGCCGCAGGAAGTGCCCCACGCTGCGCTGCCTGCCGCGCCTTCAAGGCAATGCTTTTTTAGGGCGGCCCGGCAATAAAAAACCCGAAGTGCGAGCTTCGGGTTTTTTCATGGGTGAACGTGCGGGATCAGTGCAATGGCGTGGCGCGGATGAGGCCCACGGCCACGCCTTCCAGGGCGAGCGAGTCGGGGTCGGTAACCACGATGGGTTCGAAATCAGGGTTTTCCGGCAGCAGCAGCACCTGATTGTTCGAGCGCGACAGGCGCTTGACGGTTACTTCGTCGCCGATGCGGGCCACCACGATCTGGCCGTTGCGGGCTTCCGAGGTCTTCTTGACGGCCAGGAGGTCCCCGTCCAGGATGCCGGCGTCCCGCATGCTCAGGCCGCGCACGCGCAGCAGGTAGTCCGGCGCCTGCGAGAACAGGGTGTTGGCCACGCCGATCTCGCGTTCGATGTGTTCGGTGGCCAGGATGGGGCTGCCGGCGGCCACGCGCCCGATGATGGGCAGCAGCAGTGCGTCCGACAGACTGGCCAGCAGGCCGGGTTCGGGGGCGTCGCGCTGGTCTGCGCCCAGCAGGCGGATGCCGCGCGAGGCGCCCGCCGTCAGTTCGATGGCGCCCTTGCGCGCCAGCGCCTTGAGGTGGTCTTCAGCGGCGTTGGCCGATTTGAAGCCCAGCACCTGGGCGATCTCGGCCCGGGTGGGGGGGAAACCGGTGCGCTCGATTTCGGAGCGGATGATGTCCAGCACTTGCTGCTGGCGCGCGGTGAGCTTGACGGTCATGAGTATTGGCTGCTGAATATATATACAGTGATGATTGTGCGTTACTTGTCGCTTTTTTGCAAGGCGCAGCTTGCCTGCCGAGGTGTTTTCTGCCTTGAGCCGTCAGGGGCGGCGCTGCAGCCAGTCGGCGCGGCCTTGGGTGTACAGCACGTGCGGCGCCAGCGGATGGCCCGCGGGCAAGGCGGGGTGATCGAAAGTGCCGGGCTGGCGCCGCATGCCCAGGCGTTCCATCACGGCCTGGGAAGGCAGGTTGGGCAGCGCGGTATAGGCCACGATCTCCTCCAGGCCCAGCACGTCGAAGCCGAAGTCCAGGCTGGCGCGCGCGGCCTCGCTGGCGTAGCCCTTGCCCCAGAGTTCGGGCAGCAGGCGCCAGACCGCTTCCACGCAGGGCTGGAAAGGCAGTTCGGCCAGCGGCACGTTCAGGCCCACCATGCCGGCGAATTGACCGGTGGCGCGCACTTCCACGGCCCATTGGCCCCAGCCCTGCCGCTCGATCAAGGCCTGGCTGCGGCGGGCGATGGCATCGCTCTGGGCCCGGTCCAGGGTGGACGGATAATGACGCAATGCCTGCGGATCCGCATTGAGTCGCGCGAAGGGTTCCAGATCGGACTCCTGCCAGGGGCGCAGCAGCAGGCGAGCGGTGGTCAGGGTAAGGGCTTGGGTCATGTTCGTGTCGCCATTGCGGCAATGAAAAACGCCCTTCCGGGGAAGGGCGTTGCAGGGGCCGGAAGGGATTACTTCAGGACTTTGGCGATGGCCTGGACCACGTAGTCGATGTTCTGGCTGTTCAGGGCGGCCACGCAGATGCGGCCGCTGCTGACGGCGTAGACGCCGTGTTCGGTGCGCAGGCGCTCCACTTGTTCGGCGGTCAGGCCGGAGTAGGAGAACATGCCGCGCTGCTGCAGCACGAAATCGAAGTTCTGGGCCACGCCGTGGGCCTTGAGCTTTTCCACCAGCTGGCTGCGCATGGCGCGGATGCGGTCGCGCATGCCGGCCAGTTCGTCGGCCCAGACCTGGAACAGTTCAGGCGAGTTCAGCACGGTGGCCACCACCTTGCCGCCGTGCGTGGGCGGGTTGGAGTAGTTGGTGCGGATGACGCGCTTGACCTGGCTGAGCACGCGGGAGGTTTCGTCCTTGCTGGAGGTGATCAGTGTCAGGGCGCCCACGCGCTCGCCGTAGAGCGAGAACGACTTGGAGAAGGAGGAGCTGACCAGCATGGACAGGCCCAGGGCGGCGAACTGGCGCACGACGCTGGCGTCCTGCTCCAGGCCGTCGCCGAAGCCCTGGTAGGCGATGTCCAGGAAGGGGACAAGCTTCTGCTCCTGGATGACCTTAGCCACCTGGGCCCACTGTTCGGCGCTGGGATCCACGCCGGTGGGGTTGTGGCAGCAGGCGTGCAGCACCACGATGGATTGGGCGGGCATGGCGCGCAGGGCGGCCAGCATGCCTTCGAAGTTCAGGCCGTGGGTGGCCGCGTCGTAGTAGGCGTAGGTGCCCACCTTGAAGCCGGCGCGCTCGAACAGGGCGCGGTGGTTTTCCCAGCTGGGATCGCTGATGAACACCTGGGAATCAGGCAGGAGCTGCTTCAGGAAATCGGCGCCGATCTTCAGGGCGCCGGTGCCGCCCAGGGATTGCACCGTCAGGGCGCGACCCTCGGCGATGACGGGGGAGTCCGCGCCCAGCAGCAGGGTCTGCGCGCCCTTGTTGTAGGCGGCGATGCCTTCGATGGGCAGGTAGCTGCGGGCCGCGGCGTTGGCCGCCAGGGCGTCTTCCGCTTTCTTGACCGCCTGCAGCAGGGGGATGCGTCCCTGATCGTCGTAGTACACGCCAACGCCCAGATTGACTTTGCCGGCGCGTTCGTCGGCATTGTATTGTTCGTTCAAACCCAGAATAGGGTCGCGGGGAGCCAGTTCGACGGTTTCGAAAAGCGTTGTCATGATAATTTGGGGACGTTGCCTGAGAGTGTGGAAAAGTGGAGCATTAATGTGATAATAAGGGGTTACCCTAAAGCGTGTCTAGCATGAATTTTGAGCCTGCGTTCGTCGAATTTCCGGGTAGTCCCTTCAAGCTCTTCCAGCCCTATCCGCCGGCTGGCGATCAGCCGAGCGCGATCGATCAGCTCGTCGAAGGCATCGATGACGGATTGATGTACCAGACCCTGCTGGGGGTGACCGGGTCGGGCAAGACCTACACCATGGCCAACATCATCGCCCGCACGGGGCGCCCGGCCATCGTGCTGGCGCCCAACAAGACCCTGGCGGCCCAGCTCTACGCGGAGATGCGCGAGTTCTTCCCGCGCAATGCGGTGGAGTATTTCGTCTCCTATTACGATTACTACCAGCCCGAGGCCTACGTGCCTTCGCGCGACCTGTTCATCGAAAAGGACTCGTCCATCAACGAGCACATCGAGCAGATGCGCCTGTCGGCCACCAAGAGCCTGCTGGAGCGGGCCGACACCGTCATCGTGGGCACGGTCTCGTGCATCTACGGCATCGGCAATCCGGGTGATTACCATGCCATGGTGCTGACGCTGCGCGTGGGCGACCGCATCGCCCGCCAGGAACTGCTGGCCCGCCTGGTGGCCATGCAGTACGAGCGCAATGATCTGGATTTCCAGCGCGGCGTGTTCCGGGCGCGCGGCGAGGTCGTGGACATCTTTCCGGCGGAAAACGCCGAGCACGCCTTGCGGGTCACCTTGTTCGACGACGAACTCGAAACCCTGGAGCTGTTCGACCCCTTGACCGGCAAGGTGGTGCAGAAGCTGAACCGTTTCACGGTGTTTCCCAGCTCCCACTACGTGACGCCGCGCGACACCGTCCTGCGCGCCATCGAAAGCATCAAGCAGGAATTGCGCGAGCGGGTGGACTTCCTGGTCAAGAAAGGGCACCTGGTCGAGGCCCAGCGGCTGGAGCAGCGCACCCGCTTCGACCTTGAAATGCTGCAGGAACTGGGCTTTTGCAAGGGCATCGAGAACTATTCCCGGCATCTGTCGGGCGCAGCGCCCGGCGATCCGCCGCCGACCCTCATCGACTACCTGCCGCGCAATGCGCTGATGTTCATCGATGAAAGCCACGTCACCATAGGCCAGCTGGGCGCCATGTACCGGGGCGACCGCTCGCGCAAGGAAACGCTGGTGCAGTTCGGTTTCCGCCTGCCTTCGGCCACGGACAACCGGCCGCTCAAGCTGGAGGAGTTCGAGGCCCGCATGCCGCAGACCGTGTTTGTGTCGGCCACGCCGGCCGCCTACGAGCAGGAGCATGCGGACAATGTGGTGGAACAAGTGGTGCGGCCCACCGGCCTGGTGGACCCGGAGATCGAAGTGCGCCCGGCCACCACCCAGGTGGACGATCTGCTGGGCGAGATCAAGTTGCGCACGGCGCGTCAGGACCGTGTGCTGGTCACCACCCTGACCAAGCGCATGTCCGAGGACCTGACCGACTACCTCTCGGAAAACGGCATACGCGTGCGCTACCTGCATTCGGACATCGATACCGTGGAGCGCGCCGAGATCATCCGCGACCTGCGATTGGGCGCATTCGACGTGCTGGTGGGCATCAACCTGCTGCGCGAAGGCCTGGACATACCGGAGGTGTCGCTGGTAGCCATTCTGGACGCTGACAAGGAAGGCTTCCTGCGTTCAGAGCGCAGCCTGATCCAGACCATAGGCCGGGCGGCGCGCAACCTGCACGGCAAGGCCATCCTGTATGCGGACCAGGTCACGGATTCCATGCGCCGGGCCATCGATGAAACCGAGCGCCGCCGGGCCAAGCAGATCGCCTTCAACCTGGAGCACGGCATTACTCCGCGGGGCGTGAACAAGGCGGTGCGCGAACTGATCGACGGCGTCGTGGCGCCGGATGCGGCCGCCATGCTGCAGGAGGACGTGCCCGAGATCCTGCTCCGGGACGAGAAGGCGGCGGCCCGCGAAATCAAGCGCCTGGAAAAAGCGATGATGGACCACGCCCGCAACCTGGAGTTCGAACAGGCGGCGGCGGCGCGCGACAAGCTGCAGCGCCTGAAGGACAAACTGCTGTTGGGATGAACCTTGTTGCAGCAAGATTAAAAGCGGAGCTGGCCTTGGCGCGGCTCCGTTTTTTGTTGTGTATGTGCAACTATCCGGCCGCTTTGTTCGTCCGGCCTCGGGATGAGGAGGCCTGGGCGACGATGGCTGTGAGCCGATCCGGCGCGCCGCCCTCTGGAACGAGGCTCGTCCGGCAGGCGGCTGCTACCGGGCATATTTGTCCTGGTGCGAAAAAAATCAGCGCTTCAACCACGGCCCTGAACGTGCGCGGCGAGTCTCCCGGGAAGCGTCGCAGGCCAACGGGGCTGCGGGCTGGGGGCTTTTTGCGGCTTGCCTTATTTGGGGTTTTCCCTCAGACTTTTAAGAATTATGAGTAAGGTTCTTTTCGTCTGTACGGGAAATATCTGTCGCTCTCCCAGCGCTGAAGGCGTCTTGCGCCGCCTGGTGAACGAGGCCAGTCTTTCCGAGCTCATCCAGGTGGATTCGGCCGCCACGCATGGCTTTCACGTGGGCGAGCATCCCGACACACGGGCCCAGCTGGCGGCCCGAAAGCGCGGCTACGACATCTCCGCCTACCAGGCCCGCCAGGTGCGCCGCGAAGACTTCCGCGACTTCGACCTTATTCTCAGCATGGATTGGGAAAATCACGCCGCCTTGCAGCAGATGTGTCCCAAGATCTATCGCCACAAGCTGATGCTGCTGATGCGCTTTGCCACCGATCACGAAGCCGCCACGGTGCCCGATCCCTATTACGGCGGGCAGGAAGGCTTCAACAAGGTCCTGGACTATCTGGAGGACGCCTGCCAGGGCGTGTTCGAGCAGGTGCGCAAGCGCATCCCTAGTTGCCAGGCTGCCTGACACCTGGCTGAACCCCTCAGTATAAGTGTAAAAATAGACAGGCAAGGCACGGTAGTTTCCCTTGTATTTGCTATACTGGACCAAATTGGTCGGATTTGCGCTTGCGCATCCGGCCGCTTTAGCCTTTGGCAAGGAAACTATCATGCGTTTGACGACAAAAGGGCGTTTCGCCGTGACCGCGATGATCGATCTTGCGCTGCGCCAGCAAAGTGGACCCGTGACGCTCGCTGGAATCAGCCAGCGGCAGGGTATTTCGCTGTCCTACCTGGAACAACTGTTTGGCAAGCTGCGCCGCCACGAACTGGTGGACAGCGTGCGCGGGCCGGGCGGCGGGTATACGCTGGCCCGCCTGGCGCGGCACATCACCGTGGCGGACATCGTGTTCGCCGTGGATGAGCCGGTGGACGCCACCCAGTGCGGCGGCAAAGGCAATTGCAAGCAGGGCGGCAACGGCCTGAAGGGCGAATGCATGACGCACGAGCTTTGGGCCACGCTTAGTCGTAAAATGGTGGATTATCTGGATTCCGTCTCGCTGCAGGACCTGGTGGACCAGCAGCGCCTGCGCCAGCTCAAGCAGGCCGCCCAGGAGGCGGGCCATCCGGAAGAATGCACCTTGCAGGCTGGCTAGAGCCGCCAGTCCGGAGTATCGTATGACCCAAGCTCAGCGCATCTACATGGATTATTCGGCCACCACGCCGGTGGACCCGCGCGTGGCCGACGCCATGATTCCCTGGCTGACCGAGCGTTTCGGCAACCCGGCCTCCAACAGCCATCCGTACGGATGGGACGCCGAAGAGGCGGTCGAGCAGGCCCGTCGCCAGGTGGCCGCCCTGGTGGGCGCGGAGCCGCGCGAGCTGGTCTGGACCTCCGGCGCCACGGAATCCATCAACCTGGCGCTCAAGGGCGCGGCGCAGTTCTACCAGTCCAAGGGCCGCCACATCATCACGGTGCGCACCGAGCACAAGGCCGTCCTGGACACCTGCCATGCCCTGGAGGAACAGGGCTTCGAGGTCACCTTCCTGGATGTGCTGCCCAACGGGCTGGTGGACGCCCGGGCTTTCGAGCAGGCCATCCGCCCGGACACCATCCTCGTCTCGGTCATGCTGGTCAACAACGAGATCGGCGTGATCCAGGACGTGCAGGCGCTGGGCGCCATCTGCCGCGAGCATAAGGTGCTGTTCCATGTGGACGCCGCGCAGGCAACCGGCAAAGTGGCCATCAATCTGCAGGAATGGCCGGTGGACCTGATGTCCATGTCGGCCCACAAGACCTACGGTCCCAAGGGCGTGGGCGCGCTGTATGTGCGCCGCAAGCCGGCCGTGCGCCTGAAGGCGCAGATCCACGGCGGCGGACACGAACGCGGATTCCGCTCGGGCACCCTGGCGACCCACCAGATCGTGGGCATGGGCCGGGCCTTCGAGCTGGCCGGGCAGGAAATGGAGCAGGAGGGCCGGCGCATCCGCGCACTGCGAGATCGCCTGTGGGCCGGCCTGCGGCAGATTCCCGACCTGTACCTGAACGGCGACCTGGACCAGCGCGTGCCGCACAACCTGAACATCAGCGTGGATCACATCGAGGGCGAGGCCCTGATGATGTCGCTCACCGAACTGGCCGTCTCCAGCGGATCGGCCTGCACCTCGGCCAGCCTGGAGCCATCCTATGTGCTCAAGGCGCTGGGGCGCAGCGACCAGTTGGCGCACAGCTCCCTGCGCATCAGCCTGGGGCGCTTCACCACCGAGCAGGACGTGGATGCGACCATTGCGGCCATCCGCGCCAAGGTCGAGCACTTGCGCGCCATCTCGCCCCTGTGGGACGAGGCCGTGCAGGCCTGAAGACGGCGGAATACGACAATGGCATACAGCAAAACCGTCATGGATCACTTTATGCACCCTCGTCATGTGGGTGTCATGGAAAGCAGCGATGCTGACGTCGGTACCGGCGTGGCCGGCAGCCGCGAGCTGGGCGCGCTGCTGCAGATACAGGTGCGCGCGTCCGCGGACGGGCGCATCGAGGACAGCCGCTTCAAGGCATATGGCTGCGGCTGTACCATCGCGGCCGGCTCGCTGGCCGCGCAGTGGCTGCAAGGTCGCAGCCTGGAGCAGGCCGGCGAATTCTCGCAGGCCTATGTGCAGCAGGAACTGGAGCTGCCCGCCGTGAAGGTGCACTGCGCGCTGCTTGCGCAGGAGGCGGTGCAGGCCGCCGTGGCGCAGGCGCAGAACAAAGTGCTGGCGCAGCGGTCCAAGGTACTGGGGTGAATCCCTGTTTCATATTTAGGACAAGATCATGGCTATTTCTCTTACTCAACCGGCAGCGGACCACATCCAGCGTCACCTCAAGAAACGGGGCGGCGGGCTGGGTCTTCGCCTGGGCGTGCGCCTGACCGGATGTTCGGGTCTGGCCTACAAGCTGGACTTCGTGGACGAGGCGGTCGAAGGCGATCAATTGTTCGAGGAACACGGCGTCAAGCTGTTCGTCGACCCCAAGAGCCTGCCGTTCATCGACGGCACGCGCGTGGACTACGGCCGGGACGGCCTGAATGAAGGTTTCAAGTTCATCAACCCAAACGAAAAAGCCTCCTGCGGGTGCGGCGAATCGTTTACTGTGTAGGAACACATGTCACTACGTTTCGGTTTGGCGGCCAATCAACTGCATCACGATTCTGCAGACGCGGCCTTGTTTCAGTGGTTACGGCGTTCTGCCAGCGGCATACGCGAACTGGAAATCGAGCTCTATACGGTCGGGCGCACCTGTAACGCCATCGAGCGTTCCGGCCTGCTGGAGGGCTACCCCGGCCTGATCCGTTATCCCTATGGGCGCGAAGGCGGGCTGATGAAGCTGGTGGCGCGCGTCACCCAAAGTCCGGATGGCACGCCTCCCTTCGACGGCGCCATCTACCTGATCGATCCGGTCGATCCGTCTTCGATCTTTCCGGAGGCGTTGGCCCTGAAGCGCCAGTGCATCACGCACGGACGTCCTTTCATCTCCACCCTGATGGGCGCCATCGAGTGGATCGAGGTCGAGCGGCTGAGCCGCGGCCTGTGGCCCGATTCCAGCCACAAGCGCATGTTCGACTTCTCCAGCCAGACCCTGGCCTTGATCGCCCACGATGCGCTCAAGGACCGGATGGTCGCCTTTGCCGATGAGCATTTCGACCTGCTGTCGCGATTTGCCCATCGCGTGGGTACGGGCACGACCGGCAGCCGCCTGAATGAACTGGCCTGGTCCAAGGGGTGGCCCAGGGAAACGCCCTGGGTCCAGCCTTACCTGAGCGGTCCGCTGGGCGGGGACGCGCAGATCGCCGAACTGGTGCTGGAGAACCGCTGCCAGCGCGTGGTCTTTTTCGAGGACCCGCACGTGGCCCGCCAGCATGAGGCCGACATCCAGCTGCTGGAGCGCGCCGTACGCGTGGTCTCGGACAAGGCCAGTTGCTTCGCCTCGCCGGAAGTGGCGCACAAGTGGGCCCAGGCCATGGCCCGTCTGCCGCAGACGGACTGAACCTTTTCCGTATGGCATGAAAAAGGCCCTGCATCAGCAGGGCCTTTTCGCGTTCAAGCGTGACGCAATCAGTCTTCGCGGCGCAGGTGCGGGAAGAGGATGACGTCGCGGATGGCGGGGCTGTCGGTCAGCAGCATGACCAGGCGGTCGATGCCGATGCCGCAGCCGCCCGTGGGCGGCATGCCATATTCCAGGGCGCGGATATAGTCCGCGTCGTAGTACATGGCTTCTTCGTCGCCGGCGTCCTTGGCCTGGACCTGCGCCTGGAAGCGCGCGGCCTGGTCTTCGGGGTCGTTCAGCTCCGAAAAGCCGTTGGCGATCTCGCGGCCGGTGGCGAACAATTCGAAGCGCTCCGTGATGCCTGCCTGGGTATCCGAGGCGCGAGCCAGGGGCGAGACTTCCACGGGGTAGTCCACGATGAAGGTGGGGTGCCAGAGCTGGCTTTCAGCGGTTTCCTCGAACAGGGCCAGCTGCAGTGCGCCCAGGCCCGCGTCGCGCAGCGGCGGCGCATTCACGTCCACCTTCAGGCGGGCCAGTTCGGCGCGCAGGAAGGCGGCGTCTTCCAGCTGTTCCTGGGTGTAGGAGGGAGCGTACTTCAGGATGGCGCCGGTGATGGTCAGGCGATCGAAGGGCTGGCTCAGGTCCAGTTCGCGGCCCTGGTACTGGAGCGTGGCGGTGCCGCGCGCGCTGACGGCGGCCTGGCGGATCAGGCTTTCGGTGAAGTCCATCAGCCACTGGTAGTCGGTGTAGGCCGCGTAGAACTCCATCATGGTGAATTCAGGATTGTGACGCGGGCTCACGCCTTCGTTGCGGAAGTTGCGGTTGATCTCGAAGACACGCTCGAAACCGCCCACGATCAGCCGCTTGAGGTACAGCTCGGGCGCGATGCGCAGGTACATCTCCATGTCCAGCGCATTATGGTGCGTGACGAAGGGCTTGGCCGACGCGCCGCCCGGAATGGGGTGCAGCATGGGCGTTTCCACTTCCAGGAAGTCCGCATCCAGCATGTGCTTGCGGATGCTGCTGATGACCTTGCTGCGCGCAAGAAAAGTCTGGCGCGTGTCCTCGCCCATGATCAGGTCCACGTAGCGCTGGCGGTACTTCAGTTCCTGGTCGGCCAGGCCGTGGAACTTGTCGGGCAGCGGGCGCAGCGACTTGGCCAGCAGGCGCACGGACGAGGCGTGCACGGAGAGCTCGCCCTTGTTGGTCTTGAAGACCGTGCCTTCGACCGCCAGGATGTCGCCGATGTCCCAGCCCTTGAATTCCGCGTACAGCTCTTCGCCCAGGGCGGCCTTGTCCAGGTAGATCTGGATGCGGCCCGTGCTGTCCTGCAGGCTGGCGAAGCTGGCCTTGCCCATGACCCGCTTGAGCATCATGCGGCCCGCAACCTTGACGGGTTTGGCGAGCTCGGCCAGGGCGTCCTTGTCCTGTTCGCCGTACTGGGCGTGCAGCTCGGCGGCGTGGGCGTCGGGACGGAAATCGTTGGGGTAGGCGACGCCGGCCTGGCGGACGCGGTCCAGCTTGGAGCGGCGCTCGGCGATCAGGCGGTTTTCGTCCACGACGGGCGTGGCGGTGTCTAGCGGTTCAGTCATGTTGTCAGTATCTAGTCGTAGTGGCGGATGTCGTCCAGGGTGTGGCGGCCGAACGCCGGGCTGTCCAGGTAGCGCAGGATCCGGGCGGCGGTGTCGTCCGGGCTGCTGAGCTGGCCCTGCTGGTGCAGGTCTATGAAACGGCTCAGGCCGGGGAAGTCGTCCCGGGACTGGCTGCGGATGTGGGCCTGCATGTCGGTGTCGACGACGCCGGGGGCCAGGGAGCAGGCCTGAAGCGTCGGATTTTCCAGCTGCAGGGTCTGGGTGTAGAAATCCAGGGCGGCCTTGCTCGTGCCATACGCCGCCCAGCCGGAGACGGGCTTGCGGCCCGCGCCCGAGGAGATGTTCAGCACCTGGCGGCGCGCCGCGGCGGGTGTGCCTTGCAGGAAGGCGGCGGTCAGGACCATGACGCTGGCCACATTCAGTTGCAGCGCGCGGGCGAGGGCCTGGGCGTCGAGCAGATCGGCCGCCTGCGCGACCGGGTCCACCGTGCCGGCGTTGTTGATCAGCACGAAGCGTTCCGCCTGGGCTTGCTGCAGGGCCTGGAGCAGGGCGTGCGAGGCCTGCTGCGCGCCCTGCACCGTGGCCAGGTCGGCCTGGATGTGCTGATGGGCGCCGTCAGGCGCCGGCAAGGCCAGCGGACTGCGGGCCAGCGTGATCAGGCGGTGGCCGGCGGCCAGGCTGCGCCGGGCCAGCGCCAGGCCCAGGCCGCGCGAGGCGCCGCTCAGGACGGTCAGCGTCGTGCCGGCCATGTCAGACGCCTTGCTTCAGGCTGGCCTGGATGAAGGGATCCAGGTCGCCGTCCAGCACTTTCTGGGTGTTGGAGATTTCCACGTTGGTGCGCAGGTCCTTGATGCGGCTCTGGTCCAGCACGTAGGAGCGGATCTGGTGGCCCCAGCCCACGTCGCTCTTGGAATCTTCCAGTTTCTGCTGTTCGGCCATGCGGTTGCGCATTTCAAGCTCGTACAGGCGGGATTTCAGCATCTGCATGGCTTCGGCGCGGTTGCGGTGCTGGGAACGGTCGTTCTGGCACTGGACCACGATGCCGGTCGGTTCGTGGGTGATGCGCACGGCCGAGTCGGTCTTGTTGATGTGCTGGCCGCCCGCGCCGCTGGCCCGGTAGGTGTCCACGCGCAGGTCGGCCGGGTTGATCTCGATCTCGAAGGAGTCGTCGATCTCGGGGTAGACGAACACGCTGGAGAAGGAGGTGTGGCGACCGTTGGAGGAGTCGAACGGGCTCTTGCGGACCAGGCGGTGCACGCCGGTTTCGGTACGCAGAAAGCCGTAAGCGTAGTCGCCCTCGATCTTGATGGTGGCGGACTTGATGCCGGCCACGTCGCCGTCGGACTGCTCCAGGATTTCCGCCTTGAAGCCTTTGTGCTCGGCATACCGCAGATACTGGCGCAGCAGCATGGAGGCCCAGTCCTGGGCTTCGGTCCCGCCGGCGCCGGCCTGGATGTCCAGGAAGCAGTTCATGGGGTCGGCCGGATTGGAGAACATGCGGCGGAACTCCAGCTCTTCGATGCGGGCGGCCATGGCGCCGCAGTCTTCTTCGATGGCGGCGATGGTGGCGTCGTCGTCATCCATGGCGGCCAGCTCGAACAGGTCGCGCGAGTCCTTCAGGCCGGTGTGCAGGGCGTCGAGCACGTGCACCACGTTTTCCAGGCTTTTCTTTTCTCGGCCCAGGTCCTGGGCGTGCTGGGGGTTGTTCCAGACGTTGGGGTCTTCGAGTTCGGCGTTGACTACGTGCAGGCGTTGCGCTTTGTCATCGTAGTCAAAGATACCTCCGAAGAGCTTCTTCCCGCTCCGAATAGTCGTTCAGGCGGGCTTCGAGTTGATTGAGGCGTTCCGATTCCATGGTTCAGAGGGTTTCCTGTTATAGATGTGCTAGTCCCTGCGGCATCCCTGAAGGCGATGCGGGAAACCCCTGATTTTACCCTTATCGGCACGATGTGGCACGCATTGAACTGAATCGGCGCTCGAACGTTCCGGCGATGGCGGCCGGCGCCGCGCCGGGAGGGGGGGGCGCCGGCCGTGCGCGGTCAGTGCAGGGCGGCCAGCCGCAGGGCCGGCACATGCCGGCCGAGGATCGCCGAATCGGGGTCGCAGGCCTGCTCCTGGGAGGCGTCCCCGTCAGCCTGCGCCAAGGTCTCGTCCAGCTGGAAATGGGCGACCACGTCCGAAAGCGTGTCGGCCTGCGCGAGCTGTTGCAGCGTGGTATGCGCGGCTTGCTGCACCAGCTGGCTGTTGCGGCGGGTGATCTCGTCCAGCAGGGTCATGGCGTGGCTGACCTGCTCGACGCCTTCGGCCTGCTCGCGCGAGGCCAGCGCGATGTCGGCCACGATGTTGCGCACCTTGCCCACGGTCTGCTCGGTGTCGGCCATGGCCTGGCCCACGGAGGCCGCCGCCTGTGCGCCTTTGGCGATCTGTTCGACCGAGCTGGAGATGAGCGCCTCGATATCGCGCGAGGCGTCCGAGGAGCGCAGGGCCAGCTGGCGCACTTCGGTGGCCACCACGGCGAAGCCCCGGCCCTGCGGGCCGGCCCGGGCCGCTTCCACGGCGGCGTTCAAGGCGAGGATATTGGTCTGGAAGGCGATGTTGCGGATCAGGTTGGTGATGTCGCTCATCTTGCGCGAACTCTCGCCGATCTCGCGCATGATGTCCAGCATGCTGCCGGCCGCCTGGTTGCCGTGCCGCACCTGGCTGGAAGCCTGCTGGGCGAGCTGGTCGGCGTGCTGGGCGTTGTCGGCGTTCTGGCGCACGGTGTGGGCCAGCTGGCCCATGGTGGCCACGGTGCGCTGCACGCTGCCGGATTGTTCTTCGGTGCGCTGGGCCAGGTCCTGATTGCCGTGCGAGATGGCCTGCGAGCCGTCGGCGATCAGGCGGGTCTGCTGGCGGACCTGCTCCACGGCCTGCTGCAGGCCTTCGCCTATACCGTTGAGGGCGGCCAGCAGCGCGCCGATCTCGTCCTGGCGGCGCACGTCCAGGCGGGCGGTCAGGTTGCCGCCGGCCAGTTCATTGGCCAGGGCCACGCCCTGGTCGATAGGCCGCTTGATGGAGCGGTACAGCATGAGCAGGGCGGCCGCGCTGACCAGGAAGAACAGGCCCAGCGCCACCAGCGCCAGCCGGAAGGCGCGGTCGCTGGCATGGCCGGCCCGCTCCAGCAGCGCGTCCAGGCGCTGGCTCACCTGCTGATCGAACTGGTCTATGGTGGAGGCGATGCCCGCCGCCGCCTTGGTGTACTGCTGGCTGAACACCAGCACCTTGGCCATGAGCGAATTGGGCAGGGCGACGCGCACGCCGCCGGCGCCATCGTCGAACTGCCCGCTGGCCGTGCTGATGGCTTCGATCTGGATCTTGCTCAGCTCCAGGGTCTGTTCGTAGGCCGAGCGCAGGATGGCCAGTTCCTCGGGGGGGAGGGCGATGGCTTCGAAACGGGCCAGCATGCTCCGGGCCCGGCCGCCGGCATCGGCCTGCCTGCCGGTGAAGACCTCCAGCAGCCGTTCGAAGTTCTGCTGGAACTCGGGCTGTTCGCTGGAGACGAAGGCGATGGTCTGGCGGCTGATGGATTCGGTGACGCGCTTGAATTCATTGGCCAGCGCAGTGGCCTGGTAACGCTGGGTTTCCAGATGCTTGAGTTGTTCGATGCTGTGGGTCAGGTGCTGGAGCGCGCTGAGCATCAGCGCCAGGAAAAGCCCAAGGACGGCAAAATAGGCGATGAAGCCTGTTTTAAGGGTGAGCAGTTTCTTCAAGGCGGACTCCACAGTGTGCCGAGTGCGCCTTTCCGATGGGTATCAGTGCCGCACCCCTGTCATGGCCTGTGATTTTTGCATCTGATTGTGACAGGGGTGTGTCGACCGGGCCGTTTTATCGCTGCTTGTGCGTGCGGCGGGGAGCCATGGCGGCGCCGGTGCGCTTGGGCAGGTGGCGGAAGATGATCCGGCCCTTGCTCAGGTCGTAGGGCGACATCTCCAGCGTGACATTGTCGCCGGCCAGGATGCGGATGTGGTGCTTGCGCATCTTGCCGCCGGTGTAGGCGATGACGGCGTGGCCGTTGTCCAGCGTGACGCGAAAGCGCGAGTCGGGCAGGATCTCGGTGACGGAACCATGCATTTCAAGTAACTCTTCTTTGGCCATAGATCGGACTCCTAAAAAAAAGAATATGTCCCGTCGGGCCGGGGCGGGCGGGACGGGAGGACGTCGTCGCGAGAGCGGACCGGTGGGCCGGCGTCGCCGGCGCGGGTGGTCTGGGTCGCAATTAGCCCGCAAGGGGGCTCGAGCTGTGCTTTTCCGGGGCGCGCGGCTCCGGCAAAGCCGAGAGAGTTGCATCCGGCACACAGCCGGAAGAACGTGGACGGGATGGGCCGGCGAATCAGTCGGCGCCATGGCGAGGCAATACTTTGATTATAAATAAAATTTATGGATTGGTCAAAGATTGACCAGGCTAAGTGTGCAGGAAAGGCACAGGCGGCAGGCTGGAAGCGCAACGTTTCTTCACTATACTGTGCCTTGTCTGGACGGCGCGGCGTGCCCTGGAAGGAGGGCGCGCCCCGCCGTCGCCGTTTTTTTTGGACATGTTCGTGAGCACTCAGAAACTAACGCCCGGCACCACGGCCCTGCTGGTGTTGCCCACCATCCTGTGGGCCAGCAACGCCATTGTCGGACGCCTGATCCATGATCAGGTGCCGCCCATCACCCTGAACTTCTTCCGTTGGCTGGTGGCCTTCGTCATCCTGCTGTTCTTCGGCCGCCAGGTGCTGCGGCGCGGCAGCAGCCTGTGGGCGAACTGGCGCCGCTATTCCATCCTGGGCCTGCTGGGCATAGGCATCTATAACGCCTTGCAATACCTGGCCCTGCAAAGCTCCAGCCCCGTCAACGTCACCCTGGTCAACGCCAGCCTGCCGTTCTGGATGCTGGTCATCGGGCGCCTGTTCTTCGGCGCCTCGGTCAACTGGCGGCAGCTGGCGGGCGGGTTGATGTCCCTGCTGGGCGTGATCCTGGTGCTGACGCGCGCGGACTGGCACGAGCTGCTGGCCCTGAATTTCGTGCCCGGCGACCTGTACATGGTCATCGCCACCATCGCCTGGGCCGTCTACAGCTGGATGCTGAGCACACGCAAGCATCCCGGGGACATCGCGCAAAGCTGGGCCACGGTCATCATGGCGCAGGTCTTCTTCGGCCTGATCTGGTCGGGCGCCTTCGCCGCCCTGGAATGGCAATTCACCGATTGGCACATCGACTGGAGCTGGGGCCTGCTGGCGGCGGTGCTGTACGTGGGCACGGGCCCGGCGCTGGTGGCGCTGCGCAGCTGGGGCGTGGCCGTGCAGCGGGTGGGCGCCGCCACGGCGGGCTTCTTCGTCAATCTGATGCCCGTGTTCGCGGCCTTGATGTCCGTCCTGATCCTGGGAGACACGCCCAAGCTCTACCATGCCGCGGCTTTCCTGCTGATCGTGGGCGGCATCTACGTGTCCTCGCGCAAGGTCGGCAAGGCATGAGCGTTCAGGCCTGAAGCCCGACTGGATGAAAAAAAGCCCGCTTGATGAGCGGGCTTTCTCTGGAGCGGCGGAGCGGGCCTGGCCGCGCCCGCCCATGGTGATCAGGCCTTGGGCTGGTCGTCCATGCGCCGGAAGATCGTGGCGGCCAGAGGACCGGAGATATTGTGCCAGACGCTGAAGATGGCGCTGGGCACGGCGGCCAGGGGCGAGAAGTGGGCGCTGGCCAGCGCCACCCCCAGGCCCGAGTTCTGCATGCCGACCTCGATGGCCAGCGTCTTGCGCTGGGGCAGGGGCATGCCGGACAGGCGCGCCAGCAGGTAGCCCAGCGCATAGCCCAGGCCGTTGTGCAGTACGACCACGGAGAACACCAGCAGGCCGCTGGTGGCGATCTTGGCCTGGTTGCCGGCCACCACGGCGGCCACGATGGCCACGATGGCGATCACGGAGACCAGCGGCAGCACGGTCACGCCGGCCTTGACCTTTTCGCCCAGTACGGATTGCACGATGACGCCCAGCGCGATCGGCAGGATGACGACCTGGACGATGGACCAGAACATGGCCGAGGCGCTGACTTCCAGCCATTGGCTGGCCAGCAGGTAGATCAGGGCGGGGGTGACGACGGGGGCCAGCAGCGTGGTGACCGAGGTGATGGCCACGGACAGGGCCACGTCGCCGCGCGACAGGAAGGTCATGACGTTCGAGGCGGTGCCGCCAGGGCAGCAGCCCACCAGGATGACGCCCACGGCCAGTTCGGGCGGCAGGGCGAACAGCTTGCACAGCAGCCAGGCCAGGCCGGGCATGATGATGAACTGGCCCAGCACCCCGATGGCCACGCGGCCCGGGCGGGTGAAGACTTCGGCGAAGTCCTGGCGGGACAGGGTCAGGCCCATGCCGAACATGATTATGCCCAGCAAGGGAACAATATAGGCGCCCAACCAGCGATAATGGTCGGGGAAGTAAAAAGCCAGAATGGCGAACAGCAGAACCCAGATGGCAAAGGTATTGCCAACGAAGCGGCTCAGGCGGGCGATGGCCTGCATGATTGTCTATCCTTCAAGGAATGGGCACGGCGACGCGGGCCTGTAGGCCGGCGGCGTGCGGGTCGGAACGGGAACAAGGGAGCGGGGCGCGGGCCGGGGTGCGGGCCGGGCGCTGTTCGTCGCCATCTTGTGCGCAAACGAAACGGCCTCCTGGGGGTCTCGGAGGCCGGGCTCGGGCATTATTGTAGACCTTATTATGAGTCGATTTTCCAGTTGAACCATAAAACCATGTATCCATTCGGGGTATTGTCATGAGCGCGGCGGGTGTTCGCTGGACGGCCTACGGCTGCCTGGCCTTGTCCATGAGCCTGGTGGGCAGCTACATCGCCTTGACGCGGCCGCTGGTGGCCGCCTTGCCGGTCTTTCTGCTGGCCTGGTTCCGTTTCGGCATAGGCGCGCTGGCCATGCTGCGCTGGCTGCGCAAGCCCGCCACCGAGCCGGCGCTGGACGGGCGCACGCGCGGCTTGATCTTTCTGGAGTCGTTTCTGGGCAATTTCATGTTCACGCTGTGCATGGTCACCGGCATCAGCATGACCAGCGCGGTGTCGGCCGGCGTCATCCTGTCCGCCATTCCCGGCGTGGTGGCCCTGTTCAGCTGGTACTTCCTGAAGGAGCGCATCGGCCCGCGCACCTGGACGGCCCTGGCCCTGGGCATGCTGGGCATTGCCTTGCTGGCTCTGGTGCAGCACGAGGAAGATGGCCCGACGGGCCTGGATCCGGGACGCGTCTGGCTGGGCAATGCGCTGATTTTCTGCGCCGTGCTGTGCGAGGCGGCCTACGCCGTCATCGGCAAGCGGCTGACCTCGGTCATGAGCCCCAAGCGCATCAGCGCCGTCATCAATCTGTGCAGCCTGGCGCTGATCACGCCGCTGGGCGTGTATGCGGCGCGGGACTTCGCGTTCGCGCAGGTGCCCGGCTGGATCTGGCTGCTGCTGGTCTTTTACTCGCTGGCGGCCAGCGTCTGGACGGTGTGGCTCTGGATGACGGGGGTGACCCATGTGCCGGCCTCGCGCGCCGCCGTGTTCATGGTGCTGATGCCCCTGGGCACGGCGGCTGTCGGAGTGCTGGTGCTGGGCGAGCCCTTCACCGGCATGCACCTGCTGGCCTTCGTGCTCGCCCTGGCTGGCCTGGTGCTGGCGACCGCGCCGGGCCGCCGCTCTTGATCATGTACTCTTGCGCAAGCCTTGCCCTCGGCGGCGAGGCCATGCGGGGCCGGGGCCCGGCCAGCGCTTGACGTTCCTTCCCGCCTAGGGTCAGGGCCGGCCCTGGGCGAACTCGATGATCAGCTGCACGTTCACATTGCCGTTCCACTCGTTCTGGTCCAGGCGATAGGCGGCCTCGATTTCCTCGGGCAGCAGGGAATCCCGGTTGAACCAGATGGCGTCAAAGCGCGCGCCGTCGCGCTCCAGCGTCAGCTTCAGGTGCTTGTTCTTGAGCAGGCGCTGCTGGCGCACCAGGAACTGGTCGCGGAACACCGGCGGCGGAAAGCCCGCCCCCCATACCTGTTTCTGGAGCAGGCCGGCCACGGAGATCGTGGCATGCTGCGGCTCCAGTGAACCGTCCGTTTCGATGACGGGGTCGAACTGGAAGCGGCCGGTCAGTTCCTGCACGGCCTCTTCGAAAGCCTGCACGAAGACGTCGTAGTTGTCTTCCTCTATGGTCAGGCCGGCGGCCATGGCGTGCCCGCCGAACTTCAGGATCAGTCCGGGGTAGCGCTTGGAGACCAGGTCCAGCGCGTCGCGCAGGTGCACGTCGGGAATGGAGCGGCCCGAGCCCTTGATCTCGCCGGGGTCGCCCTGGGCGAATGCCAGCGTCGGACGCCAGTATTTTTCCTTCAGCCGGGAGGCGACCAGGCCCACCACGCCCTGGTGCCAGTCCGGATGATAGACGCAGACCGTGGCGCAGGTGTCGGGTTCGGCCTGTTCGGCGGCGCGCAGGGCTTCTTCGCGCATGGTGTTCTCGATGGCGCGCCGGTCCTGGTTCATGTCTTCCAGCTCGCGGGCGATGTCGGCGGCTTCCTGCTCGTCGTCGGTGATCAGGCAGCGTATCCCCAGGGACATGTCGGCCAGGCGTCCCGCGGCGTTGATGCGCGGTCCCAGGGCGAAACCCAGGTCGAAGGCGCTGGCCTGGCGCGGTTCGCGGCCGGCCACCTGGAACAGGGCGCGCAGGCCGGGCTGCATGCGGCCGGCGCGCATGCGCTCCAGTCCCTGCGTGACGATCAGGCGGTTGTTGGCGTCCAGGCTGACCACGTCGGCCACCGTGCCCAGCGCGACCAGGTCGCACAGGGCGTCCAGGCGCGGGCCGCCATTGGCCGGGTAGACGCCGCGCTGGCGCAGCTCGGCGCGCAGCGCCAGCATCAGGTAGAAGATCACACCCACGCCGGCCAGATTCTTGGATGGGAAATCGCAGCCGGGCTGGTTGGGATTGACGATGGCCAGGGCGTCGGGCAATTCGTCCCCGGGCAGGTGGTGGTCGGTCACCAGCACCTGCATGCCGGCCTGCCGGGCCGCCTCCACGCCGTCTATGCTGGCGATGCCGTTGTCCACGGTGATGAGCAGGTCGGGCTTGCCGGCCGGATGCCGCAGGGCCAGGTCCACCACGGCGGGCGACAGGCCATAGCCGGTCTCGAAGCGGTTGGGCACCAGGAAGTCCACGATGGCGCCCATGCTGCGCAGGGCCCGCAGACCCACGGCGCAGGCCGTGGCGCCGTCGCAGTCGTAGTCGGCAATGATCAGCATGCGCTCGCGCCGGTCGATGGCGTCGGCCAGCAGGGCGGCGGCATGCTGGGCCTGGCTCAGCATGGCGGGCGGGATCAGGCGCTGCCAGCTGATTTCGGTCTGGGCGGCGTCGGTCACCCCGCGGGCCGCCAGCAGGCGGGCCATCAGGGGATGCAGGCCGGCCTGCTCCAGGGCCTGGCTGGCTTGTCGTTGTTCGGGACGATTCTTCAGGATTGGGGTGACCACCACTGACTCCAGTTCTGCTTGTTTTTCAATAAGGACAAAGGCCAGATGCGGCGCGCGGCGGGCCGCACGCGCGCGTAGCGGTCCTGGCCGGCCAGCACCAGCTCCGGCTGGGCCTGCCCGGCCAGCGGCGCGAGCACATCACGGTCCAGCTCGGCCAGTCTTTCGAGCCAGCGGCCCCAGTCCTGCTGCATCAGGCTGTCCTGCAGCGTGTCCAGCACGAGCAGTTCCCGCGGTTCGGCGCCCAGCTGGTCGGGGCGCGCGCCGCCGAACAGCCACAGGCTGTTGACGGGCGGCAGGCCGGCCTGTTCGCGCTCGCGGTTGACGGGCAGATCGAAGGCCAGCATCTGGAATTCATTGACCAGCCGGCGCCAGGGCCGCGCTGCGGCGTCCTGGGTCCACCAGTCGTTCAGATTGCTCTGGCTGACCAGCTCCGGCGAGGCGGCGCGATAATCGAATCCGGAAGGCGTGGTCACGCACCAGTACTGCGGAGTCAGGTAACGGAAGGTAAAACCCGTGCCTTCCAGATAGGGCGCGAAGGCCTCCAGCAGGGTGCGGACGTGCGCCTCGGAGACCTCCAGTTGCGCGGCCGGCAGCAGCATGGCTCCTTCGCGCGAGGGCGCGATGTGCACCAGTTCGGCCAGCCACAGGGGGGCATTGCCTGGAACATTCTGGATTTGTTTTATCTGGCGGGCCCGCAAAGGGGCCAGACCTGCGCTAAGATGCTGAGCTTGGCCGGCCTCAAAGCCGTGGGCCTGCAGCAGGCAGGATTCCGCCGGGGTGCACAGCTCCACGGCCGGCTCGCGCAGAGACAGTTCTCCCTGTCCCTGCTCCAGCCATTGGACCAGGGTGGGAGCGGTCTGCGCCAGGTGTTTGATGAGTTCGCGCGCAATGGCCGGATCCGGCAGCGCGCCCTTGATTACGATCTGCATGACAGCGATTGTAGTGTTTTCTTTGAGGCGGTAGCAGCTCGAATGGCATATGAATTTTGGATAGGAGCGCGGTACGCCGGCCTGGCCCGGGGCCGCAAGCGGCGCGGGGGGCGGTCGGACCGTTTCGTGTCATTTATCGCCGGCAGTTCCATGGCGGGCATAGCGCTGGGCGTGGCCGCGCTGATCGTGGTGCTGTCGGTCATGAACGGCTTCCAGAAGCAGGTGCGCGACCGCATGCTGTCGGTCCTGCCGCATATCGAACTGATCGTGCGCAATGCCGATCACCAGCAGGTGCTGGACCACTGGAAGACGCTGGCCCAGAAGGCTCAGATCAATCCGGCCGTGATCGGCTCGGCGCCCTACGTGGCCGGACAGGGCATGCTGGTGCGCAGCAACCAGCTGACCGGCGTGCAGGTGCGCGGCATCGATCCCGAGCAGGAGTCGCGCGTCTCGGAGCTGGCGCAGCAGATGGTCATGGGCAGGCTGGAGAATCTGAAGCCGGGCTCGTTCGGCATCGTGCTGGGCGAGCAACTGGCCGGCATGCTGCGCGTGAGCACCGGCGACACCATCATGGTGATGGCGCCGCAGGGCTCGATCTCGCCGGCGGGCTTTTCGCCGCGCATGCGCCAGTTCACCGTGACCGGCGTGTTCTCCTCGGGGTATTACGAGTATGACGCCACCCTGGCCTTCGTGAACGTGGACGATGCCGCGCGCGTCTTCCGCGACGTGGGCAACAGCGGCGTGCGCCTGCGCATCAAGGACATGCAGAAGGCGCCGCAGGTGGCCCGGGAGATCGCCAACGTCGTGCCCAGCTACGTCTTCGTCTCGGACTGGACCGAGAACAACCGTACCTGGTTCGCCGCCGTGCAGACGGAAAAGCGCATGATGTTCCTGATCCTGGCCCTGATCGTGGCCGTGGCGGCCTTCAATCTCCTGTCTTCGCTGGTGATGGCCGTCAAGGACAAGCAGTCGGACATCGCCATCCTGCGCACGCTGGGGGCGACCCCGCGCGAAATCGCTCGCATCTTCCTGGTGCAGGGCGCGCTGATCGGAGTGGTGGGCACGCTGCTGGGCGTGGGCCTGGGCATGCTGATCGCCTACAACATCGATGTGATCGTGCCCTTCATAGAGAATCTGATGGGTCGCAAGTTCCTGCCGCAGCAGATCTACTTCATCAGCGAGCTGCCCTCCGATCCGCAGCTGGATGACATCACGGTGATCGCGGTCGTGTCGCTGCTGCTGTCTTTCCTGGCGACGCTGTATCCGAGCTGGCGCGCCTCCAAGCTTCAACCCGCCCAGGTGCTGCGCCATGACTGAGAGCATTCATCCCATTGTTTTGCGGGCGCGCGATGTCAGCGTGCATTACGAAGAGGGCGGCAATACCATCCAGGTGCTCTCGGGCGTCAGCCTGGAGGTGCGCCGCGGCGAAATGGTGGCCATCATCGGCGCCTCCGGCTCGGGCAAGAGCACGCTGCTGCATTCGCTGGGCCTGCTGGACAAGCCCAGCAGCGGCAGCATCGAAGTCAACGGCGTGCAGGCTGAAGCGTTCAATGAGCGCCAGCGCAGCCAGTTGCGCAATCAGGTGCTGGGCTTCGTGTATCAGTTCCATCACTTGCTGGCCGAATTCGACGCCCTGGACAATGTGGCCATGCCTTTGATCGTGCGCCGCATGAACCGGAACCAGGCGCGCGAGCAGGCTCAGGTCGTGCTGGAGCAGGTCGGCCTGGCCCAACGCATCCACCACTATCCCGGCCAGCTGTCGGGCGGCGAGCGCCAGCGCGTGGCCCTGGCGCGCGCACTGGTCACCCGCCCGGCCTGCGTGCTGGCCGACGAGCCCACCGGCAACCTGGACCGCTACACGGCCGAAGGCATGTTCGACCTGCTGACCAAGGTCAACGAGGAATTCGGCACGGCATTCGTCATCGTCACGCACGATCCGGCGCTGGCCGCGCTGGCGCATCGCCAGCTGGTCATGGACAAAGGTCACTTGGAGCAGGAAATCAAGGCCTGAGGCGGGCCTGGGTCGGCGGGACAAAAGGGGCGCGCCGCGCCCCTTTTTCTTCCTGCCTGTATAGTGAAAAGACAGCCGCTTGTCTGGAGCCTTGCCATGTTGATCGACACCCATTGCCATCTTGACGCCCCTGAGTTTTCCGCGGACCGCGGGGCCGTGATCGCGCGTGCGCGCCAGGCGGGCGTGCGCTCCATCGTGGTGCCGGCCGTGGGCGTGTTCGATTTCCAGGACGCCCGCCTGGCGGCGCAGGCCGTGCCGGGCGGGGCCTATGCCCTGGGCATTCATCCTTTATTCACGCCCGGAGCGGGCGAGGACGATCTGCGCGAACTGGAGCGGCAGGTCCAGGCCAGCCTGGACGATCCGCGCTTCGTGGCCATAGGCGAGATCGGCCTGGATTATTTCGTGCCCGAACTCAAGACCGAGGCGGCGTCCCGGCATCAGGAATGGATTTATGAACGCCAGCTGGCATTGGCGCAGCGCTGCGGCCTGCCGGTATTGCTGCATGTGCGGCGCTCGCAGGACAGGGTGCTGAAGTACTTGAGGCAGTTTCCCGGCGTGGGCGGCATTGCCCACGCCTTCAATGGCAGCCGCCAGCAGGCCGACATGTTCGTGCGCCAGGGCTGCGCCCTGGGTTTTGGCGGCGCCATGACCTTCGGCCGCGCCAAGCAGATACGACGCCTGGCCCAGGAGCTGGACCTGGACAGCATTGTCCTGGAAACCGATGCACCCGACCTGGCCCCTTCATGGAGGGTGGAACCGGGCACGCCTCTGGCCTCGGTGCGCAATGAACCGATGGAAGTGGCCGGGGTGGCGCGCAGCCTGGCCGAGTTGCGCGGCCTGGACGTGCAGCAGGTGGTTGCGGCCACCGGCGCAACCGCCCGCCGCGTCCTGCCGCGCCTGGACGCCTTGCTGAACAATCCATAGCTCTAGCACGTCGGAGCACGCCGAGTCGGCGTCGGAGCAGGGGCTTGTCCACCGTACAAGCCGAGGGTCGCAACGTTCTGTCCGGGCCGCCCGCCGACGGCCGCCAGCCCTTAAGCTGGTGTTTTGGGCGGAGGCGTGCATGGCGGCGGGAGCAACGGGGTGATGGGGCGCGCGTGCATGGGCGCATTCGCGGGAGCGGCCACGGCGGCGCATTTCCTGCCGCCTGCGGTCCTGACCGTTTCCGTTTGGGTCTGGGGTGCGGGCGCATTGGCCGCGCTTGTGTTGTCCTTGCGCTTTCCCCTGGCCTGGCTGGCCGTGTTCGCCTTGCTCGGCGCCTTGTACAGCGTGTGGCATATCCAGGCGCGCTTGAGCCAGTCCGTGGCCGCCGGAGACGTCAACAAGGTCAGCCGCGTGGATCTGGAAATCGTGTCCCTGGTGCAGGCCGGGCCGGCCCATCGGCAGTTTCAGGCGCGTGTCCTTCAGTCGCGTCCGCCCGGGTTGCCGCAGGACCTCCTGGTCCGTTGGCACGCACCGCAGCGCCATTCGATCTATCGCGAGCCGCAGGTCCACTCATTTCCCGACCTGGCGCCGGGCCAGCGCTGGCGCATGTCCTTGCTGGTGCGCCCGCCTCAGGGCGCGCGCAATCCTCATGGTTACGATGCGGAGCGCCACGCCATGGCGCAAGGGTGGCGCGCCGTGGGCAGCGTGCGAGGGTCCCCCGAGCCGCTGGCGTCCGCGCAGACGCTGGGCTGGGGCGTGCGAGCCGAACGCCTGCGCCACGATCTGCGCGCCGCCATGCGGCCCTATGTTCAGGACAAGCGTTGGGGCGGAGTGATGTTGGCGCTGGCGCTGGGCGACCAGGCGAGCATCGCGCCGGCCGATTGGCAGGTCTTCAATCGCAGCGGCCTGACGCATCTGGTTTCCATCAGCGGCACGCACGTCACTCTGCTGGCGGTCTTGCTGGCCGGCGCCCTGTCCTGGGCCTGGCGGCGCCTGGCATGGCGAGGCCGGGCGCTGGCCGAATACTGCCCGGCCCAGATCGCGGCCATCTGGATAGGCGTGGCCGCCGCGGGGGCCTACTGCGTGGTCGCCGGCTGGGGCGTGCCGGCCCAGCGCACCTTTCTGATGCTGCTGGTGGCCGGGGCGTGCAGGGTCTCAGGATGCCGACTGGGAGCCAGCCGCATCCTTGTGCTGGCGGCCGTGGCGGTGGTGCTGCATGATCCCTGGGCGGGCCTTGCCACCGGCTTCTATCTCTCATTCGGCGCCGTATCCGTTCTGCTGGCGGTGCAGGAAGGCTCGGGCCAGGCGCCGGCCGGCGGCGGGTTCTGGCGGCGCCGGGGCGCCATCGTGCTGGCCGCTGCGCGCCTGCAGGGCATGATGACGCTGGCCTTGATGCCTGCGTTGGCGTCTTTGTTCCACGAAGTTTCCCTGGCCTCGCTGGCCGCCAATGCCTATGCCATCGTGCTGATGGGGTCGGTGGCCACGCCCCTGGTGCTGGGATTGATGCTGCTGGCGGCCGCGCAGGCGCCGGCGGCGTGGTGCGAGGCGGCGGCATGGCTGGCTCATGGCGTGCTGGAGCTGACCATGCTGCCCACGGTCTGGCTGGCGGCGCAACCCCTGGCCAGCATGCCGGTTCCCGCCCAGAGCCCGGGCTGGACGGTCCTGGCGCTGGCGGGAGTATTCCTGATGCTGTTGCCCAGAGGTTTTCTACCCCGTGCAGTGGCGGCCCTGCTGCTCCTGCCCGCCCTGGCTTTGCGGCCGCCTTTGCTGCAAACAGGAGAATGGGACCTGACGGCGCTGGATGTGGGGCAGGGCAGCGCCGTGCTGCTGCGCACCCGAGGGCACGTCTTGCTGTTCGATGCGGGCAATATGTATGGACCGCAGTCCGATGAAGGATCGCGCGCCATCCATCCCCTGTTGCGTGCGTCGGGGATCAGCAGGCTGGACGCCTTGGTGCTTTCGCATGCCGATATGGATCATGTGGGCGGAGCGCGCAGCGTGCTGCAGGGCGTGCCGGTGCGCCAGGCGTTCAGCAGTTTCGACCTGGACGCTCATCTGGACAGGGAAGAGCGTCTGCTGGGGCTGCCCAGAGGGACAGTCCCGCGTCCGCAGTCGGCCGCGCCCTGCGAGCAGGGTGCGAGCTGGGAGCTGGATGGAGTGCATTTCCGTTTCTGGTGGCCGCCGGCGCGGCCGGACGGCGGCTTCGCCCAGGCGCACAAAGAAGATGACAAGAATGCAATCAGTTGCGTGCTGGAAGTGCGGGGAGCCCATCACTCAGCCTTGCTGCTGGGCGATGCCGGAGTGGCGCAGGAGCAGGCGATGCTGGCCGCGGGTCTGGGCCCGGTCGACGTGGTGGTGGTCGGGCATCATGGCTCGCGCACCTCATCGGGGCCGGGTCTGGTGGCCGGCTTGCGGGCGTCCTTGGCTATTTCCCAGAATGGCTGGTGGAACCGTTTCGGCCATCCGCATGCCGCCGTGCAGCGTCGCTGGGAGCGGTCCGGGGCGCTGTTCCTGCGCACCGACCAGTGGGGGGCGGTCAGTGCACAGTCGCGTCCTGGAGTCCTGTACTACAGCGGCGAGCGCGATCGCTACGCGCGTTACTGGCAGGCGCCCGCACCCTGACAGCCCTTATGGACAGGGAAGATCAGGGAAAGCCGTCAGGCTGGGCTACAATAGTTTTTTCCGCCGGGCCGCCGGAGCGCCGGCCGCCGGAACGCCGGCCGCCGGAACGCCGGCCGCCGGAGCGCCGGGCATTCCCAAGGTAAGAAGCGTCCCCTTGGGGACGCTGCCAGCCCAAGGCGCGGCATGGAAGCATTTTCTTTTGTCACATTCAGGCCTTCGTCCCGTCATGACTACGAAATTTCAGGAACCACGCCTCGACTGGGTCATGTGCGCCAGCGCCTCGGGCACGCACCGCATGGCATATTGGGAGTGGGGCGACCCGGACAACGACCAGGTGCTGATGTGCGTGCACGGCTTGACGCGTACCGGCCGGGATTTCGATCGCCTGGCGCAACGGCTCGCCGGCCGCTACCGGGTCGTGGCGCCCGACGTCGTGGGGCGCGGCCGCTCCGATTGGCTGATCGATCCGGCCGCCTACGCCATTGCGCAATACGTGGCGGACATGCTGGTGCTGATCGCCCGCCTCGAGCCCGCCAGGCTGGACTGGGTGGGCACGTCCATGGGCGGGCTCATCGCCTTGGGGCTGCATGGCGCCCAGGCCATGTCCGCCTTGCTGCGTCCGGCCCGTCCCGGACCGGGGCTGGAGGCGCCGCTGGAGTTGCCGCTGGGCCGCGTGGTGCTGAACGACGTGGGGCCGGCCTTGAACCTGACGGGCTTGCAGCGCATCGGCGAATACGTGGGCCAGGCGGTCACCTTTGACACGTTCGCGCAGGCGGTGGAGTATGTGCGCTCCGTGTCGGCTTCTTTCGGCGAGCACCAGGCCGCCGATTGGGAGGACATGTCTCGCCATGTCTTCGTGGAACACGACGGCAAATGGCAGCGGCACTACGATCTGCGCCTGTCGCAGGCCTTTTCGCGTCAGGCCGATGTGGACCTGGAGGCCGCCCAGGCTCTGCTTTGGAGCGCCTACGAAGGGCTGCCCGACAAAGTGCTGATCCTGCGCGGCGAACAGTCCGACCTGCTGTCCGCCCAGGCCGCGCACGAGATGCTGCGCCGCAATCCGCACGCGCAACTGGTGGAGATTCCCCAGGTGGGCCATGCGCCCATGCTGCGCAACGCCGAACAGATTGATTACATCGACCATTTTCTTGCAGGATAGTCTTATGCATGCCCAGGCCCGTCTGCCGGTTGACCTGCATTGCCATTCCGTGTTTTCGGATGGCCTGCTCACCCCCGCTGAACTGGCCGAGCGCGCCCATGCCAACGGGGTGCGCCTTTGGTCCCTGACCGATCACGACGAGATCGCGGGCCTGAAACCGGCGCGCGAACACGCCCGGGCCCTGGGCATGCGTTTTGTGGACGGGGTGGAGATCTCCGTGACCTGGGCCGGCCAGACGGTGCACATCGTGGGCCTGGGGATAGATCCGGACAACGAGACGCTGCGGGACGGGTTGCGCGACATGCGCGCCGGACGGCAGACCCGCGCTCGCGCCATGAGCGAGCGCCTGGCCGCCCTGGGCTTCGAGAATGCCTACGAGGGCGCCTTGCCCTTTGCCGGGAACCCCGAACTGATCAGCCGTACCCATTTTGCGCGCTTTCTGGTGCAGCAAGGGCACTGCGCTGATCTGGGCGAAGCGTTCCGGCGCTACCTGGGCGAGGGCAAGCCGGCCTTCGTGCCCACCCGGTGGGCCAGCCTGGCGCAGGCGGTGGACTGGATCCTGCAGGCCGGCGGCAAGGCCGTCATCGCTCATCCGGGGCGCTATGAATTCGACGACACCCGCTATCACGCCCTGTACACCCAGTTCCTGGAACTGGGCGGGATCGGGATAGAGGTCTTGACGGGCAGCCATTCCCCTCGGGAATACGGCCTGTATGCCCAGGTGGCGCGCAGCTACGGCTTCCAGGTGTCCTGCGGGTCCGATTTCCACGGCCCTGGCGAAGGACTCATCGATCTGGGCGGCTTGCCGCCCTTGCCGTCCGGGCTGACTCCCGTATGGCAGGAATGGCTCTAGCTCGAAGGCAGGAAATCACGATGAACAAAGCTTTTGTGAAAGAATCCGACCGGGACGACGACGAGGACCTGGAACCCCAGGCCAGCGCCTTGCCCGCGGGTACCAAGAACTACATGACCGTGCAGGGCTACCGTCGCCTGCGGGCCGAACTGATGCAACTGATGAACAAGGAGCGGCCCGACGTGGTGCAGATCGTGTCCTGGGCCGCGTCCAACGGCGACCGTTCCGAAAACGGCGACTACCTGTACGGCAAGAAGCGCTTGCGTGAAATCGACCGCCGCATCCGCTTCCTGACCAAGCGCCTGGAGATCGCCGAAGTGGTCGATCCGGGCCTGCAGCCCAACCGCGACCAGGTCTTCTTCGGCGCCACGGTGCTCTACAGCGACAGCCAGGGCGAGGAATTCCGCGTCACCATCGTGGGCGTGGACGAGGCCGAGCCCCTGCAGGGCCGCATCAGCTGGATCTCGCCCGTCGCCCGGGCCCTGATCAAGGCGCGCGAAGGCGACACCGTGGTGCTGCGCACGCCCGGCGGCAAGGAAGAGCTGGATATCCTCGAAGTCATCTATCCCGACCCGGCCCCGGACCCCGATCCCGATGAATGAGCCTGGGTATGGGACGGCCTTGCCGGCCGTCCCGCAGCAGGCTGTTCCGAGGCGCATGCAGGCGCCCAAGCGAGTAAAGCGTCGGCCGCAAGGCCATTGATTTTTCTTTTTCGCGCACGCCATTTTGCTTTTGGACCGAGCCGGTCGCTTCCGGGTAAAATGATGTGTTTACTTATCTTTCCTTCTTTTTTGCCCCTCCCGTATCGTGAGCCAAATTCTGTACTTCCCCGGTTCGTCCGTGCTCTCCGCCTTTCGTCGCGAGCGCCTGCTTGAACGCATCGAACAGTTGCAGCTGCCTGTCGCCGACATCCGCGCCCTGCACGAATACTACGTCTGGATCGACGAGTCCGGCCTGGATGCGACGGCGCGCCAGCAGCTGAGCGACCTGCTCGACGACGGCCAGCAGGTGCTCAACCCCGAGCCGCCCAAGGGCGACCTGGTGCTGCGCGTGGTGCCTCGGCTGGGCACGGTGTCCCCCTGGGCCAGCAAGGCCACGGACATCGCTCACAACTGCGGGCTGGCGGCGGTGCGCCGCATCGAGCGCGGCGTGCGCTACCTGATCACGCCCAAGCGCGGCCTGCTCGGCGCCAAGGAGCTGGACCAGGCCCAGCTGGAGCAGATCGCGGCCCTGTTGCACGACCGCATGACCGAGACCGTGGTGGGGCAGCAGTTCGACGGCCAGGCGCTGTTCGCCGAATTGCCCGGCAAGCCCATCCAGTCCGTGGACCTGCTGGGCGGGGGCGTCGCCGCCTTGCGCGAGGCCAACGACAGCATGGGCCTGGCTCTGTCGGACGACGAGATCGATTATCTGATGGACGCCTTCACGCGCCTGGGCCGCAATCCGCACGACGTGGAACTGATGATGTTCGCGCAGGCCAACAGCGAGCACTGCCGCCACAAGATCTTCAACGCCCAGTGGGTGATCGACGGCCAGCGCCAGGACAAGACCTTGTTCGGCATGATCCGCGAAACCCACGCCGCCCAGCCGGAGAATACCGTGGTGGCCTATGCGGACAACGCCGCCATCATGACGGGCGGCCAGGCCAGCCTGTTCCATGCGGGCATCAGCGACCAGGCCGACGAACCTGTCTACCAGCGCCACCAGGCCCTGGTGCACACGCTGATGAAAGTGGAGACGCACAACCACCCTACGGCCATCGCGCCGTTCCCCGGCGCCTCCACCGGCGCGGGCGGCGAGATCCGCGACGAGGGCGCCACGGGCCGAGGCTCCAAGCCCAAGGCCGGCCTGACGGGCTTCACCGTCTCCAATCTGTGCTTCCCGGACAATCCGGAACCCTGGGAAGGCGACTCTCACGGCATCCCCGAGCGCATCGCCAAGCCGCTGGACATCATGATCGACGGCCCCATCGGCGGCGCGGCCTTCAACAACGAATTCGGCCGTCCCAACCTGCTGGGCTACTTCCGCACCTTCGAGCAGACCGCCGCGCAGCAGCGCTGGGGCTACCACAAGCCCATCATGATCGCCGGCGGCCTGGGCTACATCGATGACCGCCTCACGCACAAGGATCCTTTGCCCGTGGGCGCCTTGCTGATCCAGCTGGGCGGTCCCGGCATGCGCATCGGCATGGGCGGGGGCGCGGCCTCCAGCATGAGCGTGGGCGCCAACCGCGCCGAACTGGACTTTGATTCCGTGCAGCGCGGCAACCCCGAGATGGAGCGTCGCGCGCAGGAAGTCATAGACCGCTGCTGGCAGCAGGGCGAACACAACCCCATCATCGCCATCCACGACGTGGGCGCGGGCGGGCTGTCCAATGCCTTCCCCGAACTGGTCAACGATGCCAAGCGCGGCGCCATTTTCGAGCTGACGCGCGTGCCGCTGGAGGAATCGGGCCTGTCGCCTGCTGAAATCTGGTCCAACGAATCGCAGGAGCGCTATGTACTGGCCATTCTGCCCCAGGACCTGGACCGCTTCGACCGCATCGCCAAGCGCGAACGCTGCCCTTACGCCGTCGTCGGCGTGGCCACCGAGGAACGCCAGCTGCGCGTGACCTTCGGCGAGGGCCTGCCCGGCGTGGATGCCGACCATACGCCCAAGAGCGTGGACGAGCGGCCCGTGGATGTGCCCATGGACGTCATCCTGGGCAAGGCGCCGCGCATGGAGCGCGACGTGCAGCGCCGCGACGGCGTGCAGGAGCCGCTGGACCTGACCGTCATCACACTGGAAGAGGCCATGCAGCGCGTGCTGCGCCATCCCACGGTCGCCAACAAGAGTTTCCTGATCACCATCGGGGACCGCACCGTGGGCGGCATGTGCAGCCGCGACCAGATGGTCGGCCCATGGCAAGTGCCGGTGGCCGACTGCGCCGTCACCCTGGCCGATTTCGAGGGCGTGCGCGGCGAAGCCATGTCCATGGGCGAGCGCACCCCCAGCGCCATGATTGATGCCGCCGCCTCCGGCCGCATGGCCGTGGCCGAAGCCCTGACCAATCTGGTCGCCAGCGACGTGCGCGACCTGAAGGACGTCAAGCTGTCCGCCAACTGGATGGCCGCCTGCGGCGTGGACGGCCAGGACGCCGCCCTGTTCGATACCGTGCAGGCGGTCAGCCAGTGGTGCCAGCAACTGGGCCTTTCCATTCCCGTGGGCAAGGATTCCCTGTCCATGCGCACCACCTGGGAGCAGGACGGACAGTCCCGCCAGGTCATCGCGCCCGTATCCTTGATCGTCACCGCCTTCGCCCAGGTGGCCGATGTGCGCCGCACCCTGACTCCGCAGCTCAGGACCGACCAGGGCGACACCGCCCTGATCCTGATCGACCTGGGCCAGGGCCGCCAGCGCATGGGCGCCTCCGTGCTGGCGCACGCCTTCAACCAGGTGGGCCAGTCCGTGCCCGACATGCAGGACGCCCAGGCCATGCTGGCCTTCTTCAAGACCGTGCGCCAGCTGGCGGACCAGGGCCGCATCCTGGCCTACCACGACCGCTCCGACGGCGGCCTGGCGGCCACCGTGGCGGAAATGGCGTTCGCGGGCCGCATCGGCGTATCCATCAACCTGGACATGCTGACCATCGATCCGCACGCCGCCGACTGGGGCGACTACAAGATCCGTCCCGAGCAGGTATCCGTGCAGCGCGACGAGATCACTCTGCGCGCCCTGTTCAATGAAGAAGCCGGCGCCGTCATCCAGGTGCCGCTGGCGCAGCGCGACGCGGTCATGCAGGCGTTGCGCGAGGCGGGCCTGTCGGCCCATTCGCACGTCATCGGCGGCCTGAACGGCTCCGACCAGATCGAGTTCTATCGCGACGGCGCCTGCATCTACCAGGCCTCCCGCGTGGAGCTGGCGCAGCAGTGGAGCGAAGTCAGCCGCCGCATCATGGCGCTGCGCGACAATCCCGCCTGCGCCCAGGCCGAGTTCGACCGCTGGCAGGACGCCCAGGATCCCGGCATCTCGCCGCGCGTGGCCTTCAATCCTCAGGAAGACATCGCCGCTCCCTTCATCGCCACCGGCAAGCGCCCGCGCGTGGCCATCCTGCGCGAGCAGGGCTGCAACAGCCAGGTGGAAATGGCCTGGGCCTTCGACACCGCGGGCTTCGAGGCCGTGGACGTGCACATGACGGACCTGCTGTCCGGCCGCGTGTCGCTGGAGCGCATGCAGGGCCTGGTGGCCGTGGGCGGCTTCAGCTATGGCGACGTGCTGGGCGCCGGCGAGGGCTGGGCCAAGACCATCCGCTTCAATACGCAGCTGTCCGACCAGTTCGCCGCCTTCTTCGGCCGCCAGGACACCTTCGCCCTGGGCGTGTGCAATGGCTGCCAGATGATGGCGGCCCTGGCGCCCATGATTCCCGGCGCTGACTTCTGGCCGCGCTTCACGCGCAACCAGTCGGAAAAATACGAGGCGCGCTTCTCCACCCTGGAGATCGCCGCATCGCCGTCCATCTTCTTCCAGGGCATGGAAGGCACGCGCCTGCCGGTGGCCGTCGCCCACGGCGAAGGCTTTGCCAACTTCCAGCGCCAGGGCGATGCGTCCCGCGTGCATGGCGCCGTCCATTTCGTGGACCATCACGGCCGCCGCACGGAGCAGTACCCGCTGAATCCTAACGGCAGCCCTGACGGCCTGGCCGGCGTCACCACGGCCGACGGCCGCTTCACCATCATGATGCCGCACCCCGAGCGGGTCACCCGCAACGTCATGATGTCCTGGACGCCCGCCAGCTGGGGCGAGGCCGATCGCGGCGCCGACCAGATGGCCAATGGCGGCTTTACTCCCTGGATGCGGATGTTCCGCAACGCTCGGGTCTGGATTGCCTAAATGCTTGCGCGTATAATCCATTTTTGGACGGAGTAAAAAGCATGCGTCTCATCAAGAAAGCACTGACCTTCGACGATGTGTTGTTGGTTCCTGCTTACTCCGAGGTTCTGCCTCGCGATACATCCCTGGTCACCCGCTTCACGCGGGACATCACCCTGAACATCCCGCTCGTGTCCGCCGCCATGGATACCGTCACTGAATCGCGCCTGGCCATCGCCATGGCTCAGGAAGGCGGCATCGGGATCATCCACAAGAACCTGTCCGCCGACGCCCAGGCCCGTGAAGTGGCCCGCGTCAAGCGCCACGAGTTCGGCATCGTCATCGATCCGGTCACGGTCACGCCCACCATGAAGGTGCGCGACGCCATCGCGCTGCAGCGCCAGCATGGCATCTCCGGCCTGCCCGTGGTCGAAGGCGGCAAGGTGGTGGGCATCGTCACCAACCGCGACCTGCGTTTCGAAGACCGCCTGGACCTGCCGCTGCGCGACGTCATGACGCCGCAGGAGCGCCTGGTCACCATGCGTGAAGGCGCTACGCTGGAAGAAGCCCAGGCCCTGATGCATCGCCATCGCCTGGAGCGCGTCCTGATCGTCAACGATCAGTTCCAGCTGCGCGGCCTGGCCACCGTCAAGGACATCGTTAAGAACACGGAGCACCCACTGGCCAGCAAGGATGCCCAGGGCCAGCTGCGCGTCGGCGCGGCGGTGGGGGTGGGCGAAGGCACCGAGGAACGCGTCGAAAAACTGGCGGCCGCCGGCGTCGATGCGGTCGTGGTCGACACCGCTCATGGCCACTCGCGCGGCGTGATCGAACGCGTGCGCTGGGTCAAGAAGAATTTCCCCCGCATCCAGGTCATCGGCGGCAACATCGCCACGGCCGAAGCGGCGCGCGCTCTGGTTGAAGCCGGCGCGGACTGCGTCAAGGTCGGCATCGGCCCAGGGTCCATCTGCACCACCCGCATCGTGGCCGGCGTGGGCGTGCCCCAGATCACCGCCATCGCCGATGTGGCCAAGGCGCTGGAAGGCACGGGCGTGCCCCTGATCGCCGACGGCGGCATCCGCTTTTCGGGCGACGTGTCCAAGGCCCTGGCCGCCGGCGCGTCCGCCTGCATGATGGGCGGCATGTTCGCCGGCACGGAAGAATCCCCCGGCGAAGTCGTGCTGTTCCAGGGCCGTTCCTACAAGTCCTATCGCGGCATGGGCAGCCTGGGCGCCATGGTGGACGGCTCGGCCGACCGCTACTTCCAGGATCCCTCCAACAACGCCGACAAGCTGGTCCCCGAAGGCATCGAAGGCCGAGTCCCCTACAAGGGCAGCGTCATCGCCATCATCTATCAGCTGGTGGGCGGCGTGCGCGCCTCCATGGGCTATTGCGGCTGCAAGTCTATCGAGGAACTGCACGCCAAGGCCGAGTTCGTGGAAATCACCGCCGCCGGCGTGCGTGAATCCCACGTCCACGACGTGCAGATCACCAAGGAAGCGCCGAACTACCGCGCCGACTGATCTTCACAGTCTCTTGCATGCCAGAAACCGCCGGCCTTGTTGCCGGCGGTTTTCTTTTGTGGCCTATGGTTCAGTCCGCCAGTTCCAGCAGGAGCCGGGCCACCTGGTCGGGGTGCGTGATCATGGCGCTGTGCCCGCTGTCCAGTTCGCGGAAGTCCCAGTCTTTTTGCTGTCGCGCCCATTCCCGGGAGGTGTCCACGGCCTTGAAGGGCGGCTGGGTGCAGGAGACATAGGCGCAGGGGCGGGCATTGCCTATCATGGGATTCTGCAGGCGCAGCGCCGAGCGGTAGACGCTGAGCGGCTGGGGCGTCAGCCTGTGGCCCACGAAGTGCAGGTCTTCGGTGGCGTGCAGGCCCAGGGCGTTGAGCGGGGGAGGGGGCACGGCGGGGATGACGCTTTTGACGGCCGAGGCCGTCATGCTTTCCACCACTTTGGGGGGCAGGGTGTCGAAGGTGCTGGTGCCGCTGGGCAGGATGAAGGCGTCCAGGTAGACCAATTGGCGCAGGCAGCGCGGCAGCACGTCCGCCACGCCGCTGATGACCAGGCCGCCGAAGCTGTGGCCCACCAGCACCACATTGCACAGTTCCTCCCAGCGCAGCAGATTGGCCACGTCGTCAACGAAGGTGTCCAGCGTGATGTTGGAACTGAGCAGGTGACTGCGTTCGCCCAGGCCGGTCAGGGTAGGAGTGTAGACCTTGTGGCCCTGGGCCTGGAGCCGGGCGGCGACCCGCGACCAGCACCAGCCACCGTGCCAGGCGCCGTGCACCAGCACGAAGGTGTGGCTGGAAGGGGCGTCGTCGACCTGGGTGTCGCAATCGTAGGAGAAGGCGTGCGGCAGGCTGTGGCGCCGCGAGGAAGGGGCGATGGATCCGCCGCCCTGCTGGCCGCTGGCCTGCGCGGTGTCGGTCTGATCGATGGGGCCGGTCAGGTGTGGGGTACGACTCGAAGACATACTGGAACTCCCTATGTGGCTGCATGTACTGTATCCGCCTTGCCGCACGAATGCCAGCCGGGCGGGACATTTTGCTCCCGCTGCGGTCCTGCTCCTCCCTAAGCGACGCGACACAGCGTAAAATAGATCCTTTACCGCTTTCTTATTGGCTCGAAATTTTCATGCACCAGCGAATCCTGATCCTCGATTACGGCTCCCAAGTCACCCAGCTCATCGCGCGCCGCGTGCGCGAAGCCGGCGTGTATTGCGAAATTCATCCCGGCGACGTGTCGGACGAATTCATCGCCAGTCAGGAAGGGCTCAAGGGCATCATCCTGTCGGGCAGCCACGCTTCGGCCTACGCCGAAGAATCCCTGAAGGTGCCCGCCTCGGTGTTCAAGGCCGGTGTGCCGGTGTTGGGCATCTGCTACGGCATGCAGGCCATGGCCATGCAACTGGGCGGCACCGTGTCCTTTTCGGACCACCGCGAATTCGGCTACGCCGAAGTCCGCGCCCACGGCCACACCCGCCTGCTGGACGGCATCCAGGACTTCACCACGGAGCAGGGCCACGGCATGCTCAAGGTCTGGATGAGCCACGGCGACAAGGTCACGGATCTGCCCGCCGGCTTCAAGCTCATGGCTTCCACGCCCAGCTGCCCGATCGCCGGCATGGCCGATGAAGAACGCGGTTTCTACGGCGTGCAGTTCCACCCCGAAGTCACCCATACCGTCCAGGGCCAGGCCCTGTTCCAGCGTTTCGTGCGCGACATCTGCGGCTGCGTCGGCGACTGGAACATGCCCGACTACGTGGAAGAGGCCGTCGCCCGCATCCGCGAACAGGTCGGCTCGGACGAAGTCATCCTGGGCCTGTCCGGCGGCGTGGACTCCTCGGTGGCCGCCGCGCTGATCCATCGCGCCATCGGCGACCAGCTCACCTGCGTGTTCGTGGATCACGGCTTGCTGCGCCTGAACGAAGCGCAGCAAGTCATGAAGACCTTCGCCGACAACCTGGGCGTCAAGGTCATCCACGTGGACGCCACTGATCGCTTCATGGGCCATCTGGCCGGCGTCACCGACCCCGAGGCCAAGCGCAAGATCATCGGCCGCGAATTCGTGGAGATCTTCCAGGAAGAAGCCGGCAAGCTCACTTCCGCCCGCTGGCTGGCGCAAGGCACCATCTATCCGGACGTCATCGAATCGGCCGCCTCCAAGACCGGCAAGGCCGTGGCCATCAAGTCGCACCACAACGTGGGCGGCCTGCCCGATACCCTGAACCTGAAGCTGCTGGAGCCCCTGCGCGAACTGTTCAAGGACGAAGTACGCAAGCTGGGCGTGGCCCTGGGCCTGCCGCACGGCATGGTCTACCGCCACCCGTTCCCCGGCCCGGGCCTGGGCGTGCGCATCCTGGGCGAAGTCAAGCGCGAATATGCCGACCTGCTGCGCCGCGCCGACGCCATCTTCATCGAAGAGCTGAACAGCACCATCGATCCCGAAACGGGCAAGAGCTGGTACGAACTGACTTCCCAGGCCTTTGCCGTCTTCCTGCCCGTCAAGTCCGTGGGCGTCATGGGCGACGGCCGCACCTACGACTACGTCGTGGCCCTGCGCGCCGTGCAGACCTCCGACTTCATGACCGCCGACTGGGCCGAACTGCCGTACTCGCTGCTCAAGCGCGTCTCCGGCCGCATCATCAACGAAGTGCGCGGCATCAACCGCGTCACCTACGACGTGTCCAGCAAACCGCCGGCAACCATCGAGTGGGAATGATCCCGCGTCTGGCACGGCCAGGCATCTGAAGGCATAAAAATCCGCTAAGCCCGCGTAACTGCGGGCTTTTTCGTGTTTTTGTCTGGCACGATCTGGCAACGGGAGGAAGCGCCAAGCACTGTTTGAGCATGGCATTAAAGCTGGTACTATCCGGTGATGATACCATGATTGATGCCGATACCATGCTGCATTTTCTTATGTGTTCATGGTATTGAGTTTTGATAAATTGTTGTTTTATATAGAAAAAATGATGAAAATTCGGCATTTTTTCAGCATGGTATCGAGAATGAAGAGGGACACGCTACATGCTGACCGATACCAAGCTGCGAAATCTCAAGCCTAGGGACAAGCTCTACAAGGTGAATGACCGAGAAGGTCTCTATGTGGCCGTGACTCCAGCCGGCTCCATCTCGTTCCGTTACAACTACTCAATCAATGGACGGCAGGAGACCATCACCTTTGGTCGCTATGGCGTCGGTGGCATCACCTTGGCTGAAGCCCGTGAGCAGTTGAATGACGCCAAGAAGATGGTTGCGGCTGGCAAGTCGCCGGCCAAGGAGAAGGCCCGCGACAAGGCGCGAGTGAAAGATGCGGAGACGTTTGGTGCCTGGGCGGAGAAGTGGCTGCGCGGCTACCAGATGGCCGACTCTACCCGCGATATGCGCCGTTCGGTCTATGAACGCGAGCTGAAGCCGAAATTCAGCAATCAGAAGCTGGTGGAGATCACCCATGAGGACTTGCGTGCGCTGACCGATGCCATCGTCGAGCGAGGCGCACCGGCCACCGCCGTTCATGTGCGTGAAATCGTTATGCAAGTGTTTCGCTGGGCAACTGAGCGTGGACAGAAGGTTGAGAATCCGGCGGAGCTAGTGCGGCCAACCAGCATCGCCCGATTTGAGCCACGCGACCGAGCGTTGACGCCTGACGAAATTGCACTGATGTACCAGTACATGGAACGGGTGGGTACAAGCCCAACAAATCGTGCGGCGGCCAAGTTGCTGTTGCTGACGATGGTGCGCAAAAGCGAGCTGACCAATGCGACCTGGAGTGAGATCAATTTCAGCGAAGCGCTGTGGACGATTCCGAAGGAGAGGATGAAGCGCCGTAACCCGCACCTGGTATTTCTGTCCCAGCAGGCTCTGGATATTTTCATTGCCCTGAAAACCTTTGCAGGTGGTTCCGACTTCGTTCTGCCATCACGGTACGACTCGGATGCGCCGATGAGCGCTGCCACACTCAACCAGGTGCTGACCCTGACTTACAAGGCGGCGCAGAAAGACGGGAAGTCGCTGGCCAAGTTCGGGCCGCATGACTTGCGGCGCACAGCCAGCACGCTGTTGCATGAGGCTGGCTACAACACCGACTGGATTGAGAAGTGCCTGGCGCACGAGCAGAAGGGCGTGAGGGCCGTATACAACAAGGCTGAATACCGCGAGCAGCGGGCGGCGATGTTGCAGGATTGGGCGGATATGATCGATGAGTGGACTGTTGGGAGTCGCTGATTTTTTTTAGCCGCTAAAATTTTCCGTGGTGCTTACTCCTTCAGTTGGAGCATTCGGGGCGTCGAGGCCAATGATTTCAGTGCTTTCGATACTGCCTGACGTTCGATGCCCAGTTTTCGCGCTATCTCCGACTGGTTGAGTCCATCCCACTGGAGTATCAGTATTTGCTTTTTGCGGTCTGATAGCTTCGAGTCCACCATCAAGCGCGCCTGGTTGCGCAGCTCTCCTTTGTCGGCCGACTGTACGGTCTGGCTCAACATGAGGTGGTAGAAGTAGCGATCCACCAGCGGGTCGCCAGAGGCGGCCTGCGGCGTGGCACGCTTCGCGCACTGACGGTTGAGCCGGTCAAGTTCGAGGTTGAATTGCGCGAGGGATCGCTTTGCTTGCCTATAAGCGGGGTTCCGGCTGCCATTCGCCAGGATGGGTCTATGCCTGGCGCAGTACTGATGGCTGAGTTCGAGTTTCTTGCGGTCTTGCAGTTCTATGTCATTGACTTGCTCGTCAGCGACCGTTGCCATGAAGTCGGCGAATTCGGTCAGCTCTCCGCACAGTTCGCAAAAGCCGTGTTTACGTTGCGCGTTTAGATTGACGCCAGTTGTGGTGGTCGATTTTTTCGGGCGCTTGCACGCGCAGTCCCAAACCAGGCTGGTTAGCGATTCGACGGTTGCAACAAAGCGCTGATCCCTTGAATCCTGCCTGTCCACTGTCTTGATGAAATGGCGCAGTAACTGTCGTTGCAGGCGAACCATCGTATCAAACCCGACCAATCGAATGGTCTCGCTGAAGTCCATTCCCGCCCCGACGCCGGAGACGAAGCCCGAATAGCGTGCGGGGAGGGCGTTCATGTAGGTGGCTACGGCGGGATCAATGACTTCCTGTATCAATCGCACGATGGGGTAGCGCCGCGAGGCAGTGGAGTAAGGGCGCCAGCGATCCTGAAAGCGTTCGATGGCTTCCGATATGTCGGGGTCGCATCCTTCCCAGATGGTTATGGTCTGCTCTTTTTTCATGGCGTCAACCTCTTTGGGTAATTATAAGGCTGTCGCAGTATGAATTGCTAGGCACCATAAGGCACTCGTTAGCAATTGGAGGCCGGGCCATGCAGGCAGCAACCAGCAAAATACTCATTAACAGAAAAAAGCTCCTGGAGATCATTCCGCTCTCGACGCGAACCATCTACAACCTGGAGCAGCGAGGGGAGTTTCCACGCCGTATCGCCCTCACATGCAGGAATGTCGCATGGGATTTATCGGAAGTCGAAGAATGGATCGAAGCGCGTAAGTCGTCGGGTATTCAGGCTGATCGGCCCGGCGACGTGAGGGGTTGATATGGCCCTTGATCTGATGGTGGCGTTCACCGAGCCGCCGCCGCCGATTGATTACGTTTTACCAAATATGGTTGCCGGCACGGTTGGCGCACTGGTGTCGCCTGGCGGTGCAGGCAAGTCCATGCTGATCCTGCAATTGGCTGCGCAGATTGCCGGCGGCCCTGATCTGCTGGAAGTAGGTGAGCTGCCCACCGGCGCGGTGGTGTACCTGCCAGCCGAAGATCCACCCGTCGCGATTCATCACCGCTTGCACGCCCTGGGCGCACACCTTACCGCTGCGCAGCGGCAAGCCGTGGCGGATGGCTTGCTGATTGAGCCGCTGATCGGCAGATGTCCCAACATCATGGCCCGTGATTGGTTCGATGGCCTCAAACGGGCTGCCGAGGGTCATCGTCTGATGGTTCTGGATACCCTTCGCCGTTTCCATATCGAGGAGGAGAACGCCAGCGGGCCTATGGCGCAGGTCATTGGTCGCATGGAGGCCATAGCCGCCGAGACTGGCTGCTCCATTGTGTTTCTGCACCACGCCAATAAGGGCGCGGCGATGGCGGGTGCTGGCGATCAACAGCAGGCCAGCCGTGGATCATCGGTGCTGGTCGATAACATCCGCTGGCAGTCGTACCTGTCCGGTATGACGCAGGCCGAGGCCGAGGAGTGGGGTGTTGATGAAGGGCAGCGGGGGTTCTTCGTCCGCTATGGCGTCAGCAAAGCAAACTACGGTGCACCCTTTCAGGAATGTTGGTTCCGGCGGCACGAGGGCGGCGTTCTCAAGCCGGCTGTACTTGAACGACAGAAGCGCCAGTCACCCGCGAAGCTGAAATCCGTAGCGAGGGGCGGCAATGACAACTGGTAATCAGGTCGCCCCGACCAGCACGGCATTGCAGGCCCGAGTGATGATCTATCAGCCCAGCCAGCGCCCACGGGAACGTGCCGGACAGTGGATAGACACCGGTTTCGGTCGATGCCGTGTAACCGGCAGGCTGGGTCAGCGTCATGCCGATATTGTGGAATCCATGTTGTACGTGGCGGAACGCCGCCGCGAAATATCGGACGGCGGCATCGAACTGCTGATTGATCCGGCGAAGCTGCGCCGGATGCTATCCGATCACCAGTACAGCCACGACCGCATCAAGAAGCTGCTGACCGACCTGCGGGCTGCCACGGTAGAAATCGTGACGCCGGAAATGGAGAGCACCGGTGACAGCATCATTGGCGGTCTGGTTGATCACGTTAGGCCATCACCTATGACCCGCCGTGATCCGCTCACCGGCGGCGAGCGCCATTTGTGGCGCGTCCGGCTGGGCGTTGCCCTGGTGATGCTGCTGGAAAGGGATTTGTCTTTGTACTACCCGCCTGCCCCCATTGCCCGGCTGCAACACGGGATCAGTCAGGCGCTTGCACGGCATGTGCTCACCCACAGACACGATCCGGCAGGAGGCTGGCACCTGGATACCTTGATTCGTGCCGTAGGAGGCGAGGCGGTCAACAGCATGATGCTGCGAAATTATCGGCGACGGCTGAAGGACGATGCCGCCGGGTTGATCGAAATCGGCATCGAAATAGATGCCGCAGACAGGGTAAAGCGTGTCACAGCGGCCCGATAGCGTGCCACACCGGCCCGAGGGCGTGTCACAGCGGCCCGGAAGCGTGCCACAGCGGCCCGATATTTTGCGGTTTTGGCAGGATATTCAGGATATTTCAGGATATCCAGGCGGTGTAACCGCCCGCTTGAGGCGGGCGCTTGCACCGTGTCGATCAAGCCCTGGCGGGCTTGCTCAATCGGCCAGAGGCCGATGGTTGAACGCCAAGAAGAGGGGGGCGCCGGATCGTTGGCAACGCTCCGCCTTGGTCACGGCCCCTCAAGTGTCAATAACACCCCAGCGCGCCCCTCAAGTGTCAATAGCGGCCTCTATGAAGATCGCAGGTTCATGCCGCGTTTATTGACATATGAGGGGCAGATGAAAGTAGTTCATTTCCTTGGCATTCAACTTTGTGTTTCGAGCAGTGAGCTACGCAGCAGGAGAGAAAAATGCAGATCACCGTCAACAGCAGTGTCCTCAAGGAACTGGACTACATCGTTGAACTGCGCCGTACTCACGGCGCCCCAAATCCGATGGACAGCGTAGACGCATTGATTGGCTTCGTGTTGGCCAGTGTTGCGGATGGTAGCCGCCGGCCCGGCTCGTGGGAGCGTGGAATGCTTGAGCAGATGGGGCTGATTGCCGATTGCGACGAGCATTACACCTACCGTGCGCGGTACGGAAACGAGGTGGAGGAATGAGGGGCCGGCAGACACGCAACAGCGTCTTTCTCCCCTTGGCGTTCAACGTGTTTTTTCGGATGTGTGGAAAGCGCAAGGAAGGTGTCGGTTTTATGCGGTGGAAAGCGAAAGGAAACCGGCTGGAAAGTCCGGTTTTATCGCGATTCGGCAGCGATTTTTCACGATTACAGCGCGACTCTGCCGATTGTGCGGCGATTGCTGAGCAATCGCAGATCAATAGCAATGAAATAGCGGCGGATTCCAACTTGAGTACGCGCAGAAAACGCGGTGGTGATGCGGGCAGGATGTGTGAAGTAGGCCCACCCGCAAGCGGGTTGTCCTTCTTCACTTGCCCTTATTCGCACCTGGCGGTGCTCAACGGGAATCCTGCTCTGCGAGGCCGTTTTCAGCCGTAGGCCGGAGGATGAATGGACGACGAAAAGAAAATCACGCGCAAAAACAGTCCGCCCATCAAGGTGTACTGCCTGCCCGAAGAGCGGGCCGAGATCGAGGCGAACGCCAGGAGGGCGGGGATCAGCGTTGCACACTACCTGCGCGAAGTAGGTCAGGGCTACCAGATCAAGGGCGTCATGGATTACCGGTACGTGCGCGAGCTGGTGCGAGTCAATGGTGACCTGGGCAGGCTGGGCGGCTTGCTCAAGCTATGGCTGACCGACGACCCGCGCACGGCCCGCTTCGGTGATGCCACGATTCTTGCCCTGCTGGGACGGATCGAGACTACCCAGGAAGAAATGAGCCGGCTGATGAAATCCGTGGTGCAGCCGAGGGCCGAGTCTTGAAAATTTTAGCCGCTAAAAAATCGGAGGCTGGCTGATGATCGCCAAGCACGTACCCATGCGTTCGCTGGGCAAGTCCGACTTTGCCGGCCTGATGAACTACGTCACTGACGTGCAAAACAAGGATCATCGGCTGGGTCAGGTGCAGGTCACCAACTGCGATGCTGTGTCGGTGCGGGACGCCATCACCGAGATTCTGGCGACCCAGCACACGAACACGCGGGCCAAGGGCGACAAGACCTATCACCTGATCGTCAGCTTCCGTGCCGGCGAACAGCCCGATGTTGACACCTTGCGGGCGGTTGAGGAACGCATCTCCACCGGGCTGGGCTACCGTGAACACCAGCGTGTCAGTGCCGTTCACAACGATACCGACAACCTGCATATCCATATCGCCATCAACAAGATTCACCCGACGCGGCACACGATGCACGAACCCTATTACCCGCACCTGGCACTTGCTGACCTTTGCACGGCTCTGGAGCGGGAATACGGACTGGAACCCGACAATCACCAGCCCCACCAGCGCGAGGCGGCATCGAGGGCGGCGGATATGGAGCGTCATGCCGGCGTCGAAAGCCTGGTGGGTTGGATCAAGCGCGAATGTCTGGAAGAGATCAAGGCGGCACAGTCCTGGGGGGAACTGCACCAGGTCATGCGTGACAACGGTCTGGAAATGACGCCAAGGGGTAACGGTCTGGTGATCCGGGCCGATGACGGCACGATGGTCAAGCCCAGCACCGTGTCGCGGGAGCTGTCTAAACCCGCCTTGGAAAAGCGACTGGGAGCCTTTGAAGCATCGCCGGAGCAGGGGGAGCGGAAACAGGCCAAGCGGGAATATCAGAAGAAGCCGGTACGGTCACGTGCTGACACCACAGAACTTTATGCCAGGTACAAGGACGAGCAGAAAAATCTGACCGCCGCCAGGGGCGAGGCGCTGGCGGCAGCGAAGCGGCGCAAAGATCGGGCCGTGGCCGATGCGAAGCAGAAGGCGGCGACCAGGCGGGCGGCGATCAAGTTGGTCGGCGGTGGGCGGGTATCCAAGAAGCTGTTGTATTCACAGGCCAGCGCGACGCTACGGGCCGAGCTGGACGGGATACACAAGGACTACACCAGGGAACGAGAACAGCTTTACGAAGGCCACCAGCGTCGCCAGTGGGCCGACTGGCTCAAGCAGGAGGCCACTCAGGGCAACAGCGAGGCGCTGGCCGCCTTGCGTGCCCGAGAGGCGGCCCAGGGCTTGAAAGGCAACACCTTGGCGGCCCAGGGCAAGGCGAAGCCTGGCCATGCGCCGGTGATCGACAGCATCACCAAGAAGGGCGTCATCATTTACCGCGCTGGGCGAAGCGCCGTGCGCGATGATGGCGACCGGCTGCAAGTCTCGACAGGAGCCGACCGGGCCGGTGTGGTGGAAGCCTTGAGGCTGGCCGCCGAGCGATACGGCGACCGTATCACCGTCAATGGCACTACCGAGTTCAAGGCGCAAGCAATCCGGGCGGCTGTGGATGGCAGGCTGGCCATCACGTTTGCCGATCCGGCCCTGGAGAAGCGCCGCCAGGCGCTGCTGCAAGACAATTTCAGCGCGACCAGAAAGCCGGGTGTTCCTGGTGTTGGGAAAGCGCCGCCGCCGGTGGCCCGGGCTGGCCGCTTGCGGTCATTGGCCCAGGCCGAAACATTGCAGATCGAGGCGGTAGCGGTTACGCAGCAAAGGCCGGCATCTGCACCAACGCCCGCGCCGAGTGAGCTGGCGCGTCGCAAAGTCAAGCTACAAGCCGAGTTGAGCGCCAAGAAAGAAAACGCGAACCAGCGCAAGGGGCGTGGTCGGTAGCCCTTGATATGCTTGAATGCAGTTTGTATAATTGATTTCACAGCAATCAACAGGAGGTTGCAGGCATGAGAGCAGTCACGATCAGGAATGTGCCGGAAGAGGTGCATCGAGCCATTCGGGTCAGGGCGGCGCAGAACGGCCGTACCTTGCAAGCCGAGATGTGCGACATATTGGCTACCGCCGTGAAACCGGAAGGCCGGGTAAAGCTGGGCGATCTGCTGGCAGACATCGGGCGCAAGGTGAAATTGACCGACGAAGAAATGGCGGTTTTTGACCGTGACCATTCACCCGCCCGCGCAGCGAATTTTGAATGATTCTGCTGGATACAAACGTCATATCGGAGCAGTTTCGAGCCGTACCCGATGAACCAGTGATCGACTGGTTGAATCGTCAGCCGCTGGAAACGCTTTATCTGGCATCCATGACCGTGGCTGAACTGCGGGCTGGTGTTGCCCTGATGCCCGCAGGTAAGCGCCGGACAGTGCTCAGTGACAACATCGAACACCAGGTATTGCCGGTATTTGTGGGCCGGGTGTTGCCGTTTGATATGGCTTGCACACGTGCCTATGCCGATGTGCTGGCAGCCGCTCGCAAGGCCGGCAGCGGCATTGAGGCGGCTGATGCCGTCATCGCGGCGATTGCCCTGGATAACGGCTTCAGCGTGGCGACAAGGGACGTAAGCCCGTTCCTGGCGGCGGGCGTGAACGTCATCAACCCTTGGAAAGATCAAGAGTAAAGCAGTCATTCGTGCAGGGTTGCACGACACACACCGATCTCAACAAAAAATTGCAAGGGCGTGACGGTGTCGCCCGGGCGGGTACCTTGGCAGATTTTGGCGAACTGCCACGTGATGGCCCAACCCCACAGAAACACGTGGGGCAGATTAGCCGCAATAGCTAACTCATCACATCGAGAGGTACTCGGCCATGAAACCTGTCCGTTTTTTAGCGGCTAAAACCGCGCTTGCCGCCGTCCTGGCTGGCAGCATCATCACATCGACGCACGCCGGCATACCCGTCATCGACGGCGGCAACCTGACGCAAAACGTCATGACGGCCATCGAGTCGGTGGCGCAGACGCTCAAGCAGATCGAGCAATACCAGACCCAGCTTCAGCAGTACGAAAACCAGCTCCAGAATACGGCTGCGCCGGCGGCTTATATCTGGGATCAGGCGCAGTCCACCATCAATGGGCTGATGAACGCGGTCAACACGCTGGACTACTACAGGAACCAGCTTGGCAGCGTCGATGCGTACCTGGGCAAGTTCCAGGACGTAGCCTATTACCGTGGTTCGCCATGCTTCTCGGCCTCTGGCTGCTCGGATGCCGAACGCGCCGCGATGGAGCAAAACCGCAGCCTGGCAAGCGAAAGCCAGAAGAAGGCGAATGACGCTCTTTTCAAGGGCCTTGAGCAACAGCAGCGCAACCTGACCGCTGACGCTCGCCAGCTCGAACGGCTTCAGTCGGCCGCGCAGGGTGCGACCGGCCAGATGCAGGCCGTCGGCTTCGCCAATCAGCTTTCCGCCAACCAGGCGAACCAGCTTCTGCAAATCCGTGGTCTTCTGATTGCGCAGCAGAGCGCCGCGACCGCCCGGATGCAAGCGCAGGCCGACCTTGAGGCGCAGCAGCAGGCCGCCGGTTCGACTTCCAGGGAATCCAGGATCGAGCGCACGGCCAACCCAAAAAACTGGCTCGAACTGACCCGCTGACGGAGGCCCCGCACCATGAAGAAAACGATGCTGCTTGTCGGCCTCGTGGCGGTGCTGGTGGCTGGCTGCGACAACAAGCCGGCCATCCCGCCCATGCCCGAGGTCAATGACACCAATTGCCAGATCGAGGCGATCAAGAAGATTGAGGACAGGGCCACACGCGAGAAATTCGCCGGGCTGTGCTCGCGCCGGTCGCCGGCTGCCGGCGGCATCGCGCCGACCGAGAAGCCTATGAACTGGCTCGAACTGGCCGACCCGAAAGACCAGGAGGCGAAGCCATGAAAGCACTGCACAAGGCGGCGCTGATCGGTGTCATCCTCGCACTTTATTCCACCGCCGCATCGGCCCAGCTCACCAATCAGGGGATGCTCGATCAGGTAGTAACGGAGTTCGCCACGCGGGCCACATCCTGGCAGACGGTGGTGATGAATGCCGCGATGTTCCTGTTCTGGACGCTGGGCACGATCTCGCTGGTTTTCACGTTCGGCTTCATGGCGCTGCGCAAGGCCGACATTGGCGAGTTCTTCGCGGAGTTCGTCAGGTTCATCCTGTTCTTTGGCTTCTTCCTCTGGCTGTTGCGCAACGGCCCGGCCTTCGCCAGTTCGATCATTCAGTCACTGGCCCGGATCGGTGAACAGGCATCCGGGGTGGCCTCGGTGACACCCTCGGGCATCGTGGATATCGGCTTCATGATCCTGAAGCAGGCCCTTGGAAATTCGTCGGTCTGGTCACCCGTGGATAGCTTCATTGGTGTGGCGCTGAGCATCGGCATTCTTGTCCTACTGGCCGTCATCGCCGTGAATATGCTGCTGTTGCTCGTGTCGGCCTGGCTGCTGATGTACGCCGGCATCTTCTTCCTCGGCTTTGGCGGGTCGCGTTGGACTTCCGATATGGCGATCAACTACTACAAGACCGTGCTGGGGGTGGCCGTGCAGATCATGACGATGGTGCTGTTGGTCGGCATCGGCAACGATTTGCTGTCCAGCTTTTACGCCAGGATGAACACCGGCACGCTGAATTTTGAAGAGCTGGGCGTGATGCTGGTTTTCTGCGTCGCGTTGCTGATGCTGGTCAATCGCGTTCCCCCTCTGGTCGCCGGCATCATTACCGGATCGGGCGTCGGGGGTGCTGGCGGCATTGGCAACTTTGGGGCGGGCGCGGCGATGGGCGCAGCGATGGCAGCGGCAGGTATGGCCACAGGCGGCGCGGCGATGGCTGGCAAGGCCATAATTAGCGGAGCAGCAGGTGCTACGGGTGGTGCGTCAGCCATTCAGGCGGCGTTTCAGAAAGCGTCGGCCAGCATGAGTACCGGCGGGGATATGCCCAGCATGGGATCGGTCATGGGTGGCAACTCGGGTGCTGGCAGCCGTGGTGGTGCAGCCGGCACGGCCGGTAGCTCGCCGTTTGCACAGGCCGCCGGCATTGGCGGAAGCGATTCCGGCTCAAGCGGCGGCAGTTTTGCCAGGGCCGCGAAACTGGCCACAGGCACGGCATCGGAGTTGGCCAAACGTGCCGGCTCCCAAATGAAGCAAGGATTTCAGGAGCGCGTGAATGAAACGGCGGGCGGGAAGGTGGCCGCCTCGATCCGCGAAAGCATGGAGTCAAAAGAAACGGGCCAGTTCGAGGGCAACAGTCTGGGCGGCACCCAAGGCAATGACGAAGTGGCCTCAGTCGTGAACCGTGACACCGATAACAACGAAGGCAGGAGCTAAACCCATGACAACACCCTATATGGCCGCATTGGCGGCCTTGGATGAACGCCAAGAGGAAGTTCAGGAATTTGTTTCCCCGCTGGGCGATCAATCGACTGAGGTTGATGCGGCAGCAGAAACAGCGGCTTTTGTGGCGCGGCCAGACCCTGCACGAGGGATCGAACCCAAGTCGGTCAGCATCGAGGTAAAGGGCGGCAGTAATCAACGGTCAGCATTCGCTGAGGCGGCGGGGCTGTACCTGTAGGCGCACCGGGCGGGCCGGTAACCCGCCCGGTACTTTCAATCAACACCTGTCTGAGAGGTGAATCATGACAACACAGCATCTTATCGAACCGGGCCAGGTCGTGCACCAGGCGGCCGCTATCCTTGCTTCCTTGGAGTACATCGACCAGGGCGCGGCGCGGCGCATGGGGCCGGTGGCCGAGGCCGTGGCGAATGCTTTCATGGTGGTGTACTACCAGGCCGAAACAGGCCGTGCGACTCGGAATGACTTCTGCGAAGCCCTGGAGGCAATTCGCCGATCTTTGCCGCAGGCGTAGCCCGGCGGGGCAGGTAAGAATAATAAGAAGATTATTATTCTTACCGTCTTACCCAGCCCGGCAGTAACTACGAGAGCGGCCAGGTGGCCGCTTTCTGCTATTCAATCCCGTATCTGATCTTCGCCTGGGCAGCGATTTCGCGGGCGTGTTCAACATAGGCCACGTCACCAGTGGCCTCAGCGTGGGCCAGATACGCATGTATGGCTTCCGCGCTTTGCAAGTCCTCGACCAACAATTCGCGGCCAACGGCTGGCGTATCGGCCCATTCGCGTTCTTCTGGCGGCAGTGGATACGCGCCGGCGGACGTGGCCTCGGCCAGCACATCGTCCGCGTTCAGCTCGACCAACAGCTCGGCCACGGAGCCAGCCCGCGTCACGCGGCCGGCGCGGCTGTCTTCAATTGCTTCCTCGGTTTCCTTCTTGCCCATGTCGGCTCCTTGTGGTGACTGTTCATCAAACGGTGGTTTTCTGAACGGGGAACACACCGCATTTTTCTATCGTGAAAAGTCGTTAACGAGTGTTAATATAACCGTCAATTTTTCAATGTCCTGATTGCGTCCATGAATCAACGTATAGGGTACGCCCGCGTATCTACCGATGATCAGCACCTAGATCTGCAGCGCGACGCGCTCATGCAGGCTGGATGCGGCGTGATCTACGAGGAAGCGGCTAGCGGCAAGAGCGCAGCACGTCCTGAGCTTGAGCAGTGTCGCAAGGCGCTGCGGGTCGGAGACACCCTGGTGGTATGGCGGTTGGATCGACTCGGGCGCAGCCTACCCGACCTTGTTCATGTCGTGAACGATCTTGAGCAGCGTGGCGTCGGTTTTGAAAGTTTGACAGAAAAAATCGAAACAAGCAGTGCGGCGGGAAAGCTGATTTTCCATGTGTTTGCTGCGCTTGCCGAATTCGAGCGTGGCTTGATTCGGGAGAGGACGCATGCAGGCCTAGCTGCCGCTCGTGCCAGAGGTCGTGTCGGTGGACGCAAGCCAAAGCTGGAGGAGAAACAAGTGAGGGAGATCAAAGCCCTTTTACGCGATCCTGACATTCAGGTCTCGGAAGTGGCGCGTCGGTACGGAATCTCTCGCACCACGCTCTACAAGTATGCAGGGGTGATTAAGCCTCGCGAAAAAAATAGTCAGAAGTGAGCGAAGGCGTCCATGAAGCTAATCCAAAACACCGGAACACAGCGCGTCATCGACTTGATGAGGCCCTACCTCAAGCACGGCAACCGGCTCGACTGTGTAACGCCTTCGTTTTCTCTCTACGCCTTCGCAGAAATCCGGGAGGCGTTGTCCGCTCTGGATCGAGTCCAATTGATCGTGCCTCCCGATAACGAGGCGCTCGAACTCCTGGGCACGGAGGGCGACCGTGCTGCGCGCAATCGTCTGCAGGCACGTTGGCTGGCCAATCAGTGCGCGAAATGGATCAGCGAGACAGTGGAGCTTCGGCGGGCATCAAGGTCGGTGCCACAGGGGGCTGCTGTCATGCGCGGCCCGGACGGGGTACCTGCACAAGTGGTTCTGGGCTCCTTTGCCTTCAACACGTCTGGCCTTGGCCTGACGCCGGGCAACCCGCTGAACCTGATCCAGGCATCAGAAACGGCCGACGAAGCCGCGCAGCTCGCCCAATGGTTCGATCACCAGTGGGCAGCCTTGCAAACTGCTGCTTCAACCGACTCCGAGGGTCAGGGAGAAGAGCACGAATCTGTTCTTGAGGCGTTGCGAGCCATTGGCGAACACCGTGACCCGTTCACCATCTACACCTTGATGCTGCACCGCTTGTTTCAGGACAGCGGTGACGAGATGGATGAGGAGCGCATCGTCAAGTCTGCCACCGGCATCCGCAATGCCGTGGTGTGGAAAAAGCTCTTCAAGTTTCAGCGCGATGGTGTGGTGGGTGCCATCGACAAGCTGAACCGCTTTGGCGGCTGCATCATTGCTGACAGCGTGGGGCTGGGTAAAACCTTCGAAGCCCTGGCCATCATCAAATATCACGAACTGCGCAACGACCGCGTGCTGGTGCTGGCGCCCAAACGCCTGCGCGACAACTGGACGCTTTACAAGGCTAACGACAAGCGCAACATCCTTGCGGCTGATCGGTTCAACTACGACGTGCTCAACCACACCGACCTGTCGCGTGATGGCGGCCTGTCGGGTGACATCGACCTGTCTCATGTGAACTGGGGCAATTACGACCTGGTGGTGATCGACGAGTCGCACAATTTCCGCAACAAGGCCACGCACAAAGGCAAAGAATCGCGCTACGACCGCCTGATGCGACGCATCATCCGTGAGGGCGTCAAGACCCGCGTGCTGATGCTCTCCGCCACACCGGTGAACAACCGCTTGGCCGACCTGCGCAACCAGATTGCCTTTGTCACCGAAGGCGATGACACCGCCCTGTTGGAGCATGGCATCGCCAGCATCGAGGCCACAACCCGCAAGGCGCAGGAGCAATTCAATCGCTGGCTGGCGCTGGACGACGCTGAAAAGACCCCCGGTCAGTTGGTAGAAATGCTGGGTTTTGACTACTTCACCCTGTTGGACCATCTCACCATTGCCCGCTCCAGGCGGCATGTGGAGAAGTACTACGGCACCAGCGAAACAGGCCGCTTCCCCGACCGACTGCCGCCCATCAACATCAAGGCCGACGTGGACCTTGCGGGCGAATTCCGTGCCATCCGCGACATCAACCAGGAAATCCGTCGGCTCACGCTCGCCAGCTACGCGCCGCTGCGCTATGTGCTGCCTCACAAGCAAGCCGCCTACGACGCCAAGTACAGCACCCAGGTGCGTGGTGGCGAAAGCTTCTTCCGCCAGGTGGATCGTGAGGAAAGCCTGATCCACCTGCTGCGCGTGAACGTGCTCAAACGCATGGAAAGCTGCGTGGCGGCCTTCACCCTGACCGTGCAGCGCCAACTCAAGGATGTAGAGAACACGCTGGCACGCATCGAATCCCATGCCGAAGCACTGGAGGAAATCGACATTGCCGACGTCGATATCGACGACCCGGCGTTTGAGACCTTGCTGGTCGGCCGCAAAGTCAAGGTGCTGCTGGGCGACGTGGATCTGATCCGCTGGAAGCAGGACCTACTGGAAGACCGCAACCGCCTGGCGACTCTGCTGGCTGCAGCGCGCCAAGTGGATGCCGCCCGTGATGCCAAGCTGGCGGCCTTGCGCGACATGATTGCCCGCAAATGCGCCGAACCCATCAACACCCACGACGGCAAAGCCAACCGCAAGATCATCGTGTTCACCGCCTTCTCGGACACGGCGCACTATCTCTACGCCCAACTTGCCTCTTGGGCCAGGGATACGCAGGGCATGCACGCGGCGGTCGTTACCGGCAGTGCCGGCATTCAGGCCACCTTGCCGGGTCTGCGCAAAAACATGGGGGATGTGCTTTCAGCCTTCGCGCCGCGCGCCAAGGAGCGTCCGCAAGAGATGGCGGATGAAGGCGAGATCGACCTGCTGATCGCCACCGACTGCATCTCCGAGGGGCAGAACCTCCAGGACTGCGACTGGCTGATCAACTACGACATCCACTGGAACCCGGTGCGCATCATCCAGCGCTTCGGGCGTATCGACCGCATAGGCTCGCCCAACCAACGCATCCAGCTCGTGAACTTCTGGCCCAACATGGAACTGGAGGAATACATCAATCTGGAACAGCGCGTCAGCGGCCGAATGGTGCTGCTCGATGTCTCGGCCACCGGCGAAGAAAACCTGATCGAGCAACAGTCCGGCAACGCCATGAACGATCTGGAGTACCGGCGCAAGCAACTGCTCAAGCTGCAGGACACGGTGATCGACATGGAAGATCTGTCCACCGGCGTGGCGATCACCGACCTCACCCTGACCGACTTCCGCATCGACCTCGCGCAGTTCCTTAAAAGCCACCCCGGCAAGCTCGACACCCAGCCGCTGGGGGCTTTTGCGGTCACCACCACGCTGGATGCCGACATTCCCCCTGGCGTGATCTTTTGCCTGCAAGCCTGCGGCCCGACGGCAAAATCCGCCGCGTCGTCCGACTACCCGCTCGCGCCGCACTACCTGGTGCATGTCGGCGATGACGGACACGTATTACTGCCCTACCCGCAGGCCAAGCGCATCCTGGATCGCCTCAAGCGCCTGGCGCTGGGGCGCGAACGGCCGGATGACAGTGCCTGCGCGCGCTTCGATAAGGCAACCAAAGGCGGCGAGGACATGCGCCACGCCCAGAAGCTGCTCGCGGCGGCCGTGGCATCCGTCGCCGGCAAGCATGAGGAACGGGCCGTTGCCAGCCTCTTCACACCTGGCGGCACGCACGCCATGAAAGGTGAGTTCGCCGGAAGTGGCGACTTCGAGGTGGTTGCATTCCTGATTGTGTTGCCCGAAAGCGAGGCCGCATGACACCAATGACTGCCACCGTCATCGCTGCTTTGCAAATCCCCGACAGCGCACGGGTGGATCAGCGCGTGCCCAAGAAGCTGTTGTTGGAGAACGGTGCGCCCACGGCATCCGACAAGCGTCTGATCACGGACGCGATTGAAGAAATCCAGTGGCTTGCCGCACTCAAGCCCAACACCATTGGCGTACCCAGCTACCGGGACGCGCAGCGTGAATACCTGGAAATCGCCGTGCTGGCCGTGACCCTGCGTGGCACCGTCAAGCCCGCCAGCCTTTCGCGTCTCGCCGAATTGGCGCATCGGGCCGTGCCGTATCCCGTGTTGCTGCTGATGCAAGGTCCGCTATTTACCCTTTCGCTGGCGCACAAACGCTGGGCGCAGAACGAGGCAGGCAAGGTCGTGCTTGATGGCGATCCAGCGTCTGTTTCGCTGTCCCGCATCACCGAAGATGCCGCCGCAGTGGAAGACTCAATAGTCCCCGAGACCGAGCGCGCCTTCGTGCAGTCTCTGTCGATAGCGCGCCAGCCCCAGACCACGCTGCATGCCCTGTACCAGGGCTGGATGGCATGCGTGTGGGCCTTGCAGGCTGCACGGCTGATGGGCACCTACCAGGCTGAAACAACCCCGGAACAAGCGGCTGCCCGGTGGCAGGCGCTGGCTGATTGTGAGCGACTGGAGAACGAGATCGGCCGCCTGCGAGCACAAGCCGCCAAGGAAAAACAACTGGCGCGCCAGGTGGAACTGAACCTGACGCTCAAGCGCATCCAGGCCGAACTGGCCGCTGCGCGCCTGAAACTCTGAAACAGCCAGCGTTGAAGATTGAACGAATGACGGAGAAGACCATGGAAAAACTCACGGCAGCCAGCCCCGAAGCCCAGTCCGCCGACTTGGTGGCAGCAAATATCGAACAGCTCAAGGCGCTGTTTCCGAAGCTGATCACCGAGGGCGCGAACGGCGTGGCCGTGAACGTGGACGTGCTCAAGGCGCTGGTGGGCGATGCCACTGTCACCGATGCCGACGAGAAGTACGGTCTCAACTGGCACGGCAAGCGTCGTGCCCGCCAACTGGCGCTCACGCCCAGTACCGGCACCCTGCGCCCCTGCCCGGAAGACAGCGTGGACTGGGATACCACGCAGAACCTGATGATCGAGGGCGACAACCTCGAAGTGCTCAAGCTGCTGCAAAAAAGCTATGCCGGCAAGGTCAAACTGATTTACATCGATCCGCCGTACAACACCGGCAAGGATTTTGTGTACCCGGACAATTTTCAGGACAACATCAAGAACTATCTGGAATTGACTGGCCAAATTGAAGGCGGGCAGAAAATCAGCAGCAATACCGAAACCAGTGGGCGGTTTCATACGGATTGGCTGAATATGATGTATCCGCGATTGAAGCTGGCAAGAAATCTACTCCGTGATGACGGAGCGATCTTCATCACCATCGACGATAACGAGGGTTTTCATGTTCGGCAGATGCTCGATGAAATCTTTGGTCAAGAGAACTTCGTTGCTAACGTGGTGTGGAATCACACGAAGCAAAGCAAGAATGACGAAAGATATTTTTCTAGACACCATAATCAAGTCCTCGTGGTTCGCAAGAGCGAGCGCCTTGAGAACTTTCGGTTTGATCGAACAGAAGAAAACAACCGAAATTACTCAAATCCGGATAACGATCCGCGAGGCGAGTGGCGAGCTGGCGATGTAAGAAGTCCCAATTATAGGGAAACGCTGCGCTTTCCTATTGTCACCCCATCTGGCAAAGAGATTCCACCGCCAGACAATGGCTGGCGGTGGAGTGAGGCGAGCATTAAGGAGAAGATTGCGTCGGGCGAAATTGTCTTTGCGGACGACGAAGCTAGGATCATTCGCAAGATCTATCTCGCCGACCAAGAAGGAAGAACCCCCGAAAATCTTTGGTTGGCCGAGTTTGCAGGCACTACGCGCCAAGCCAATGGAGAACTGAAGGAGCTGTTCGGGGATGTTCCCTTTGATACACCGAAGCCTGTGAGTCTTGGTGAGAAGACTCTCACACTAGCGACAGACACTCTAGCGCAGGACCTAGTTCTTGATTTCTTCGCTGGCTCCGGCACCACCGGTCATGCCGTCATGGCACAAAACGCTGCCGATGGCGGCAATCGCCGCTATGTGTTGGTACAGTTGCCCGAGCCACTGGATGCAGACGATAAGGATCAGAAAGTGGCAGCCGAGTTCTGCGACCGGCTGGGTAAGCCGCGCACCATCGCTGAGCTAACCAAGGAACGTCTGCGCCGCGCCGGAGTCAAGGTCAAAGCCGACAACCCCGACTGGCAGGGCGACACTGGCTTCCGCGTCTTCAAGCTCGACACCTCCAATATCCGCGCCTGGAATCCGAAGCCGGATGACCTGGAAGCCACACTGCTCGACCATCAGGATCACCTGCTCGAAGGCCGCAGCGAGGCTGATGTGCTTTACGAACTGCTGCTCAAACTCGGCCTCGACCTGTGCGTGCCCATCGAAAAGCGCAGCATCGAATGGCTGGATGTGCATGCCGTGGGCGGCGGCGTGCTGCTGGCCTGCCTGGCCGAAAAAATCACCCATGAGCAGGTGGAGCCACTCGCCCAAGGCATCATTGCCTGGCACAAGGAGCTGGCACCGGCTGGCCCGGCTGGCAAAGAAAGCACCTGCGTGTTCCGCGACAGCGCCTTTGCCGATGACGTAGCCAAAACCAATATGGCCGCCATCCTGCAGCAGCACGGCATTGCCAACGTGCGCAGTCTTTAAGGAGATCAGCGATGCAAGTTACAAGAATCAAGCTGAAAAACTGGCGCAACTTCAGAGTATTTGATGCGCCGATGCGTGATGTAACTTATATCCTCGGCCCAAACGCTTCCGGCAAATCCAACTTACTGGATGTGTTCCGTTTCTTGCGTGATGTCAGTAAACCCGCAGGGGGTGGGCTTCAGGCTGCGGTGCTCGGCCGGGGCGGGATCAGCAAGCTGCGCTGTCTTCATGCACGCCGTGACCCGGAGGTATGCATTGAGGTGGAGCTGTCAGACTCTCCGGATGATGAAGTTCCCAAATGGCGTTATGTGCTGGGGTTCAAATCGGAAGGTAAGGGTGCGCAACGTATTCTGGTATCCAAGGAAGAGGTTTGGCGCGAAGGTAAGCAGTTATTTTCGAGACCTGATAAGGACGACAACAAGGATTCTGTTCTGCTGACTCAAACGCGCCTTGAGCAAATTGCTGCCAATGCAGAGTTCAGGGAGCTTGCAGAGTTCTTCGGTTCGATCACCTACTTGCATCTGGTGCCGCAGCTGTTGAAGTTCGCGGATCAGTTGGGTGGTCGACCTTTGGAAAATGATCCGTTTGGTCAGAGTTTTCTGGAGCGGATCTCCAAAACAACGGAACGTGTCAGAAATACGCGATTGAAGAAGATCGGTGAAGCATTGACATTGGCCGTGCCGCAATTCAAGGAGCTGCGGTTCGTCAAGGACGATTCAGGTCATCCTCATCTGGAAGCCCTGTATTCGCATCACAGGCCCAACGCCGGATGGCAATCAGAAGAGCATTTTTCTGATGGAACCTTGCGGCTGCTTGGGCTGTTGTGGGCGCTGCTCGATGGAAGTTCCATGCTGCTGCTCGAGGAGCCGGAAATCTCACTCAATGATGCAGTAGTTAAAGAAATACCGCTCATCATTCAGCGCCTGCAAAAGAACCGCAAACCAAAGCGGCAAGTGCTGATCAGTACCCATAGCGAGGCACTGCTCAGTAATCCGGGGATCGATGGCCGTGGGGTTCTGCTGCTGGAAGCCACGGCTGATGGTTCAATCGGGCGAACCCTGAAGGAGGATGAAGCGTCAGCACTCGAAGCAGGGCTATCTGTAGCCGAGGTGGTACTGCCAAAGACACGCCCCAGTTCTGTCAATCAGCTGGGGTTGTGGGAATGACATCGGTTGCTTTGGCCACTGAAGATGAACTCAGTGAGGCGGTAGGTATAAAGCTGTTATCAGAACATCCGGTTTTGACAGAAACCTCGCCGATGCTGCTGAGAAAAAATGGTTTCGGGTACTTGCGCTCACGCATGGACAGCTGGCGACAGATGGCCAACCGCCAGGTTGTGGTTGTTTTGACCGATTTGGACAGGCTGGCCTGCCCATTGATACTGCTTGACGACTGGCTGGGTGCTGATCGGAAACACCCCGAAAATCTGCTGTTGCGCATTGCCGAACGAGAGGTTGAGTCATGGCTACTTGCGGATCACGAAGCACTTGGAAAGCTGCTGGGCAGTAAAGCACGATTTCCGGTACAACCGGATACTCTGCCAGACCCCAAGCAGCATCTGCTAGGACTGGCTCAAAGAGCACCCAGAGCGGTTAGGGAAGATTTGGTTGCTCAGCAAGGAGCCGTTGCCAGGCAGGGGATTGGCTATAACCGCCGCTTGGTGGACTGGGTGCAGGCCGAGTGGTCTCCGGAAAGAGCCGCGGGCCGCTCACCAAGCCTTTCGCGGGCCAGAAATGCCATGCGCAAGGCTGCTCATAGAGTGATGCAGGCCAACTAGCCATTTTGTGGAGTCTGAAATCTGTTTCAGACTCCACAAATGTGTTTGTGTCAGTTGCAGACTCCACAAAAAACAGGAAAGCGTATGAAGCTGCACTTTGAACCCAATCTCGACTACCAGATGCAGGCCATCGAGGCCGTGTGTGACCTGTTCCGTGGTCAGGAGGTCTGCCGCACCGAATTTACGGTGAGCATGAAGCTGCCCGATGAAGCGCAGATGTCACTGGGCGTGGCGCAGTCCGACCTGGGCGTTGGCAACCGCTTGACCCTGCTGGACGATGAACTGCTCAAGAATCTTGCGGACATCCAGTTGCGTGGTGGCCTGCCGCCCTCTGGTTCGTTGACTTCCGGTGATTTCACGGTGGAAATGGAGACCGGCACCGGCAAGACCTATGTGTACCTGCGCACGATCTTCGAGCTGAACAAGCGCTACGGCTTCAGCAAGTTCGTGATCGTGGTGCCGTCGGTGGCGATCAAGGAAGGTGTCTACAAAACCCTGCAAATCACCGAGGAACACTTCAAGGGGCTCTACGCGGGCGTGCCTTTCGATTACTTTCTGTACGACTCGGCCAAGCTCGGCCAAGTGCGCAACTTTGCTACCAGTTCCAACATCCAGATCATGGTCGTCACCGTCGGTGCCATCAACAAGAAGGATGTGAACAATCTCTACAAGGACAGCGAAAAAACCGGCGGCGAAAAGCCCATCGACCTGATCAAGGCCACCCGGCCCATCGTGATCGTGGACGAGCCGCAAAGCGTGGACGGCGGCCTGACGGGGGCGGGCAAGACCGCGCTGGACGCAATGAATCCGCTGTGCACGCTGCGCTACTCCGCCACCCATGTGGACAAGCATCACATGGTGTTCCGCCTGGATGCCGTGGATGCCTATGAGCGCAAGCTGGTCAAGCAGATCGAGGTGGCCTCGGCCACGGTGGAGGACGCGCACAACAAGCCGTTCGTGCGCCTGGTGAAGGTGGAAAACAAGCGCGGCCGCATCAGCGCCAAGGTTGAGCTGGATAAACAGACCGCCACTGGCGTGCAAAGGGTTGAGGTGACGGTCAGCGATGGCGACGACCTCCAGCAGAGCGCCGATGGCCGCGCGATCTACGCCGATTTTCGGGTGGGCGAGATCAATACGGCCAAGGGCGAAGAATTCATGGAGCTGCGCTACCCCGGCGGCGAGGTATTTTTGCAGCCAGGTCAGGCCCACGGTGATGTGGATGCGCTGGCCGTGCAACGCGAGATGATCCGCCGCACGATCCGCGAGCACCTGGACAAGGAGATGCGCCTGCGCCCGTTGGGGATCAAGGTGTTGAGCTTGTTCTTCATCGACGCGGTGGACAAGTACCGTCAGTACGATGGGGACGGCCAGCCGATCAAGGGCGTGTATGCGCAGATGTTCGAGGAGGAATATCGCCGTGCCGCCAAATTGCCGGCCTACCAGAGCTTGTTTGCCGAGATCGACCTGGCGTCCGCCGCCGAGGAGGTGCACAACGGCTATTTCTCCATCGACAAGAAGGGCGGCTGGACCGACACCGCCGAGAACAATGCGGGCAACCGGGAGAATGCCGAGCGCGCCTACAACCTGATCATGAAGGAGAAGGAGAAGCTGTTGTCGTTCAGCACGCCGCTGAAGTTCATCTTTTCCCACTCAGCGCTGAAGGAAGGCTGGGACAACCCCAACGTGTTCCAGATTTGCACCTTGCGCGACATTCAGACCGAGCGCGAGCGCCGCCAGACCATTGGCCGTGGCCTGCGCCTGTGCGTCAACCAGGATGGCGAGCGGGTACGTGGCTTCGAGGTCAACACCCTGACCGTGGTGGCCACGGAAAACTACGAACAGTTTGCAGAGAACCTGCAGAAGGAAATCGAGAAAGACACAGGCATCCGCTTTGGCATCGTGGAGCAGCACCAATTTGCCGCCATTGCCGTGACTGGCGCTGATGGGCATGCCGCACCGCTGGGCATCGAGCAATCGAAGGCACTGTGGGAGCACTTGAAAGCCGCCGGCCATATTGACGCCAAGGGCAAGGTGCAGGATTCACTGAAAACGGCACTGAAGAACGGCACTTTGGAACTGCCGGCCGAGTTTGATGCGCAGAAAGCCCAGATTGCTGAAGTGCTGCGCAAGGTGTCTGGCCGGCTGGACATCAAGAATGCCGATGAGCGCAGGCAAGTGCCGCTGCGCAAGGGTAAGGATGGCAAGGTCGTTTATCTGAGCGACGAGTTCAAGGCACTGTGGGACCGCATCAAGCACCAGACAACGTACCGCGTGCAGTTCGACAACGCCAAGCTGGTGACGGATTGCATCGCAGCATTGCAGAAGGCCCCGGTGATTGCCAAGGCACGGCTGCAATGGCGCAAGGCCGACATCTCTATCGGCAAGGCGGGTGTCGCCGCGACGGAAAAAGCGGGTGCGGCGACCGTGGTGCTGGACGAGGCGGATATCGAGCTGCCGGATTTGCTGACAGATCTGCAAGACCGCACCCAGCTCACCCGCCGCACCATCGTCAGCATTCTGACGGGAAGCGGCCGCCTTCATGATTTCAAGCGCAACCCGCAGCAGTTCATCGAATTGACGGCCGAGACCATCAACCGCTGCAAGCGCTTGGCCCTGGTCGATGGCATCAAGTACCAGAAGCTCGGCGACCAGCATGTCTATGCGCAGGAGCTGTTCGAGAAGGAAGAGCTCACCGGCTATCTCAAGAACATGCTGTTGGATACCCAGAAGTCAATTTATGAGCATGTGGTGTACGACTCGTCCACCGAGCGGGATTTCGCCGATGGGCTGGAGAAGAACGGCGACATCAAGCTCTACGCCAAGCTGCCAGGCTGGTTCAAAGTGCCCACGCCACTGGGCACCTACAACCCCGACTGGGCCGTATTGGTGGAAGAGGACGGCACCCAGCACCTGTACTTTGTAGTGGAAACCAAGAGCAGCCTGTTCACCGACGACCTGCGCGACAAGGAGAGCGCCAAGATCGAATGCGGCAAGGCGCATTTCAACGCGCTGGCCGTTGGTGAGAACCCAGCCCGATATGTAGTGGCGCGCTCGGTTAGTGATCTCTTGGCCGAGGCGGCAAAGGGGTAATTTTTTCGCTGTCATGGCGAGATGAAGAAACCACCCGATCAGCAAGCGCCTCAAGCGTCCTGCAACGGATGCTTGAGGCGTACATTTTCTAGCCACTAGACCGGAAGAGTGAGTATGACGCACCTGAATCTAACCGACTCGGCCGAGCCGTGTTTCATCACCGACGGCCCGCCGTCCAATGACCTGTCGACCCCTCCGTATCGGACCATGAACCTGCCGCAAATCCTTGCGGGCCTCACCGATGACGAGTTGGCGAGGTGGCCCGGCGACCTCGCCCACGCAGAACGGGAGAAGCGGCGCAAGGCTGGAGGTTGAGCGCCATCAGAGAGTGGCTACTTTAATCTCTCTTGGCGTTGCGTGGTACTTTTCATGGCATCATAAACATGAATATAAATAAGATGTTGATGTATAAAGATATTTTTCTCTTGATGATAATAGAGTGGGAATGATCCCGCGTCCGGCATAGACCGGCATCAAAGAGCACAAAAAGACCCCCAAGCCCGCGTAACTGCGGGCTTTTTGTTTGGAAAAGCCTTGCTGTTATAGGCAGGAACACCGATATGCCTGTTGATGTGGCGCTCCAGCCGTTTGCGTCGGTGGCGCTGCATGACTCGCTCATGGAGAGTTCGAGGCTTTACAGGCAAGCGTTCACCGTCAAGCCGAGTGGAGGAACACGCGGCATTTGCCGGTTACTGAGGTTTCATGCGGGGCGGATTTTTTTTAAGGGAAAATCACCATGAACATTCAACCCTCAGGCCAGACGGATGTCCAAGAACTGCAGCGACAGGGCTTTGCGCCCGGCGCTCTGGGTATCGTTGGCAATCTGCGATTCAAGCCAGAGCAGGGCGGCACGGCGCGTGCCCCTCGTCGCGCCGTGCTTACAGGTCTGCGCGATGCGTGGACCAAATTGAAGTTTCGCTTCAATCGCGCCTCTGCTGACGTGCGAGAACAGCATGACGACATGATCCAGCGCCGCGACAACAGTCGACGCATCGGCAACATGCTGGGCCTCCTGACGGCTCGAACGAATGACCTCAAGGCTCAAGCGAGAGTCGGTCGGGAGCTGGAGCAGCTTGCCGAACTGTCGCAAGGCGATCTGGCCAATCTGCCGGGCGCGATGCAAGCCTTGTCTTTCTACATGGGTGCATTGAGGCGTAACGATCTCGATGCGTTGCGGGGCGGGGTGCTGGGGGACCGTACAGCCCGAGGGGCAGTTCTGAGTCGGATTTCGTTTGATTCCAGCGCCTGGGCGACAGGGGTGCTGTTTCAGATTTCGGATGCGGTGAATCAGCGTCTGGCTCCAGAAGTTGTGCAGGGCCCATTGTGGAACATTTACGAGCTGATGCAATTGTCCCTATCGGTGGATGTTGCACAGAAGCTGGCAGTGCAGTTGATCAGTCTGTTTCATGAAAAGAGCATGCTGCACATTTATCTTAGGACTTTGCCCGAAAGTTCCTTGGCGAGTCTTTCCCTTGTGTTTTCTCAGGGAGAGGCCGTTGGAATTAATTTGGCAGTACAGGAGGTCGCTAGCGTCAAGGAAAAGAAGCAGGTTCAAGAAATGATTCTTTATATCCGCAAAATACTGAAGCGTGAAATTTATGCGCGGCTTAGCGAACCTCTGACGGCTCTCCGCAAGAACTTGCGTCAAGCGAGCCAGGCAGGTAATCAGTTCGCCGCCTCGCAGGCTTTAATCGGCTTGGGCATTTTCATAAGCACGGCTTGGCGCACTTATAGGCAATTACCTGACACCACGATTCAAGAGGTGAGTGGCTTGGTTGAATCGAGCCTGCCTCTGTTTCGTTACATTCCGGATAATGCGGAAGGACCACTGAATGACGCATCGCTGAGCCGGCTGGATGACGTCACCGTGGAGAATCTGCGCGAGGCCGCCTGGTATCTGGGTCGATTCGGACTGGAACTGGACGAGCCTCGCGACATGCGCAGGAGACGGTTGTTCTAAGGTTGGCGCTGGCAGATGGCCGAGGGGTCGCCTCGACGAGTTGTTCAAGATGGGGGGCGGACGGGCAGGTTCTGCGGGCAACGGAACCTTAGGCGGTCGCCGTTTTAAGAATGCATGGGCCTGGCGGCGGCGCTTGTTGCTGAACACCATCGGACGCCTGTCTCTCTCCATCAGTGGAACGCCGCCAAGGGTCTTTACGCGCGCCGGGGCAACGCGCGGCCCCCACGGAGGGTTTGACGGTCCGTCCCTTAAGGCGGATTGGTGAGTTCATGGCGCACCCGTGGTTTAAGAATCGGGCCGAGCCTGCGCGCACCACTCGCGTAGCATGGTCGAGGTGACGGCATGCAGACTTCGGGGGCAAGGGAACATCGCAGGCCGGCTGGTTACTGAGATTTCATGCGAGAGCGATTTTTTTCGAGGGAACTCACCATGAATGTGCAACCCACTAGTCAGACGATTGCTCAAAGTCTGCATCTGCAAGCCTTCGCGCCCGGACCTCTGGGAACCGTCGGCAATCAGCGGTTCCAGCCAGAGCAAGGCGGCACGGCGCGTGCCAGTCGTCGCGCCGTACCAACGGGCTTGCGCAGTGCATGGGTCAGATTGAAATTTCGCTTCAATCGCGCCTCTGCTGAGGTACGGGAACAGCATGACAACATGATCCAGTGGCTCGACAACAGCCGTCGCATCGGTAATATGCTGGGCCTGCTGACGGCCCGAAGGAAGGATGCCAGAGCTCAGGCGAGAGTCATTCGGGAACTGGAGCAGCTTGCCGCTCTGGCGCAGGGTGATTTGGCCAATCTGCCGGGCGCCACGCAAGCCTTGCTTTTCTACGTGGGCGAATTGACGCGTGTGGATCTTCTCGCCCTGCGGGACGGGGTGCTGGGCCATCGGACTGCCCGAGCGATTGTGCTTGATCAGGTTTCGCGGAACTTGAATGCACAGGCGGCTGGGGTGCTGAATCAGATTTCGAGTGCTGTGAGTCAGCGTTTAGCTCAAGGCATCATGCAGGAACCGCTGCATCAGCTTTGCGCCATGATGCTGGACGCTCCCGTTGTGCTTGCTAAGGATCTGGCAAAGTTATTGATCACTCTTGGTCCAGAGAAGGAGATGCTGAGAATCTATCTCCGCTCATTGCCACAGGCTGACCTGCCGAATTTGTCACTCGTGTTCAAGTTGCCGACAATGGCCTCTACCCGAGAAGTAATAGGGAGAATCGATAATGAATTGGAAAAGGAACAGGCACTTAAGGCGCTGGCCGGTATTCAGCAATCAGTGGAGCACGAGATTCACACACGGCTTCAGCCGCTTATGAATACCTTGAATGAGGCCTTGCTTCAGGCCGGGCTGGCAAAAGATCAGTTTGCGGCATCCCGGCAATTGCTCAATCTGGCTTCCCTGGTAGAGGAAACGCAGCTTACATATGGCTGTTTGCCTGGAGAGTCGGCTCTAGCAGTGCGCAGACTGATCTTCAAGAGCCTGCCTATATTTCAGGACGACCCGAAGTATCGGTATCGGATGGTGAATGCCGCCTCGCTGAGCAAACTGGATGACGCCACCTTGCAGAACCTACGTGAGGCCGCCTGGCATCTGAGCCGTTATGGGCTGGTCCTGGATGTCGCTAATGAGACGAGCTGGAGGCTGTTTGAAATGTGACGCTGGCAGATCGTGGAAGGCATGAACGAATAAGGTGTTCAATGCGGACGTGCTGGATGGGCCCGACCGACGGCCACTGGAATGTCAGGCGCGCACCGATCCACGGTTGCATTCGCCTGAAGGCGATATCCGCTGACCACCGGCAGGTGTCCTATCCATGGATCTCTATCAGCAATCAAGAGAAAGCTCCATCGGAGGCCAAAATGGATCTGAAGCAATATTATCCACGTTCCATCGTCGACCGACTTCGAGCATCAGTGGGCCATGTGGTTTATCTGCGAATTCAGCCTTCGCTGGTGAAACTGGAGCTCTCTCTGCTTCAGGCGGTATACGCCGAGAATCTGGTCGCCGCATCCCAGGCTCTATGTGACCTGGACGAATTGGTGGTCGGTATCAAGCAGATCTATGGAAGGCTGCCCGAGGAAATGTCTGAAGACGTGCGGGAGCTGGTCAGCGTCAGCCTGGACGTGTTCCGTGATCCTGTTTCAAATCCCCATGGTCCATTGAATGAGGAGTCCTTGCGCAGACTGGACGAGGCTATTGCCCGAAACCTGCGTCGCGCATCAAGTCTTCATGCTTTAGGACTGAGGCTGGAACCGGTCGTCGACGTGAGACCGAGGCGGGACTAGCTCGTTTCCGCCAGCGCCTGGCGCGGCAAGCACCATCTGTGCAAAAAACCGATGGAATAGATGGCGTTACTGGTCCTTCTCGTGGAGAGCGGGGGCATCTTGTAACAAGGATAAAAGTATTGGTTCTTTCGCGGCCGAATAAGACAGCAGCGCGCCGTGACCGGATGAAATGGCGGCCTGCTTGGCCTGGGCGTACCGTGCTCGGGCAGCTTCATTGCGACGCAAGTAATCCTGGAACAGGAGATTGTTCTTCCAGTGATCGCCATCTTTCATGACGACATGCACATTGAAGCCGCGCTCGCCTCTCTTGCGAAAGTACGAACGTCCAGGAAGGTCGCCTAGCCATTCATAGCCCAGCGCCGCGAGCGCAGCGTGGAATTTTTTCGGTCGGCGGTTTTCTTGTACCCAGCATCAGGTCGACGATTGGCTTGGCCACCAAGCCCTAGACTGCTGTGCTTCCAATGTGCTCGATGTCTGAAACGGGTATGCCTAATTCCTTGGAGATCCGAAAGGCTTCTGCTTTCGCCTGGATACGCCATTCAGGCCTGTGGCTCAGGAGATGCACAGACTCTTCGATTCCCGGCATGGTTGAGCCTCATGAAAAAATTGCTCTTCGTTCGGCTTGAAAATATTTGCTCGGAGAGCTTGAGCGTTGAGAGTTATTTGTTATTCTAAACTTGATGTTTGTAAATTAATTGAATTGTTGGTTGATATTGATGGGTGCGGTTAAGAATAGGAAAAAATTAGAGATCGGGTTTGGGCGGTTGAATTGGGGGTTAACGATTATTTCGTGGATATTAGTAAATTTATCTGAATTCGTGGCTAAAAAAACCGTATATATTCAAATTGAAGTTTTCTGTTTTCTCTGTAATGACAGGGGTTTGTTTGATGAAAATTTTCTTTGCCACTGATTTTTTTTATTTCTTGTGAATTTATAAAAAAACTATTGAAGACCATATGGTTGTTTTTTTCTCCAGTTGGATGCAGTTAAGTGCAACAAATGCGCATATAAATCATTCGGATGGCTACATGCCGAGTGCCGGCTGAAGGCAAAGTCAATTTGCTCAAGCACACGTGGACGGGCATGATATTTTGCGGACAGGCTGCATCTGGCAGGGGCCGGCGAGGGTGGCGCCAAGATGTTGAACACGACGCGGCCCAGAAACACCAACCGAGGCGAATCAATAACAAAAAAACGTACACACCATATATTTTTTATGCTTGAATGGTTTTTTCTGGGTTTATAACTTATTCATATGTATTTGCTTGTTAATATCCGGAGATGATTTGGTGTTGGCTCTAACACAGCGTTCAAAAATTACATTTGGAAGATATTGGACCTATTCATGTTTGAGAGCTCATTTTTTTGATGTTAATGCTGAAAAAGAAAATTTATTGATGAGCTTGGCTGGTTAATAAAAAACAAGTTGCATTGTCAGGGTAATCCAGAGTGCCATAAAAAAAGCTTAGGAGTAAATTTACTTTCCATGGATTAATGGTCATCAAAAATGATGACAATCCAATGCTGGCGTCAACAGGTGCCATTTCTTTGCCAGAAATTCCGGCGGCGTTACCGTGAACCGCCGGTTTTGGAAGCGTGACGGACGATCAGTCGCGCAAGGAGGCCTTTATGAGCCACTGCTGGCCTTTTCACTTTTTATTTCACCGGCGCCGTCTGTGTGCGCTTGCTTTTGCGCTCTGGGCGTTGACCTTGGCCTTGCCCTTGCAAGCGCAAGGGGAGTCCGGCCCGCCGGCCGATGACCAGGGGTTCTTCCGGGGCAGCCACGCCGGCCTGAAGCTGCGCAGCTACAACGACTACCTGAACATGAAAGGTCAACCTGAACGCAGCGCCTCGGTGCTCGGCGCACGGCCGTGGGTTTCATCCGGCTGGACCCCAGGGCCGATCGGGTTTGCCGCCAGCGCGTCCTTGTTCTCCGCGCTGACGCTCGCGGCCGACAAGCATGCGGGAAACATGGCGCACGCCGGTTCGCCGGATAGCTGGAAACAACGTGGGTGGGCCTATATCGGGCAATGGGACGTGCAGGCCCGCGCCAAGGACAGCCTGCTGAAGTACGGCCTGTTGCTGCCCGAGGCGGATGCCCACTACCTGGCGCCGCATGACAACCGCGCTCTGCCTCCGACATTCAGGGGCGGCTCCTTCGTCAGCGAGGACATTCCGGGCTTGAAGTTGACGGCGGGCAGCGTCGACAGGGTCGTGCCCCGCGGCCAGGACAGGCTGCAACGGCTCACCACGGAATATACCCGGGCGCCTGTTTCGCGATTTTCCTATGTCGGCGGCACGTACCAGGCCGGCAAGGATACCCAGTTCACCGTGAGCGCCAATCAGGCCCGCGACGTATGGAACCGGTTCTATGTCAGCGCTCAGCACAGCATTGGCAATCCCGAGGATCTGCAGTGGACGGGGCGCGCGGATTACTACCACACCCAGGATACCGGGCAGGCGCGCGGCGGGGACATCCGCAATGACGCCTACAGCATCGCGTTGACAGCCCGCCATCGAGCGCATGCCGTGACGCTGGCCTTCCAGCAGATACTGAGCGACCAATTCTTCGATTATCTGGGAGAAACCGCCGACATCCGTCTGGCCAACTCCATGGACGTGGACTACAACGCGCCGCATGAGCGTTCCATTCAACTGCGCTATGCCGTTGATATGGAGGCTTACGGCGCGCCGGGCTTGAACATCACACTCTGGGGGGTGAAGGGCTGGGGCGCGGACGCCAGCAATGCCGCGTACCGCATGTCTCCCGAGACTCCGGGACATGATCTGTACTGGTCCAACGGCGAACCGGTGCATGGACCCCATTACGAAGTCGGGGTGATTCCCGCCTACACCGTCCAGTCGTCATCGCTGAAAGGCTCAACGGTGGCGCTTTCCGTGATGCATCACGTCGGCTCGGCACACTACTCGGATGCATCGAGCGATTCCGTCCGCTTGATGATAAACGTGCCGCTGCAATTTTTCTAAGCCACGGCGTTTGCTGCTTGCACTGCCCCAGGCAGAATGGAGGAGACATGTTGTTTGCCACTTTTTCACCACGAATCCGTTCTTTTTCAACTTTGTGGCTCATAGAAATGTGGGAACGCTTCGGCTATTACGGCATGGCCGCATTGATGGTGCTGTTCATGGTGGGCCGATTGGGTTTTCCCGACATCCAGGCGAACCTGACCTGGGGCGTGTTTGGCGCATTGGTCTATGCCATGCCTGCGGTGGGCGGCTGGATCGGCGACCAGGTGCTGGGCACGCGGCGCACCATGATTCTGGGGGCGATGGTCCTTGCCCTTGGCTACTTTCTGCTCGCTGCCGGCGGCCACGGCGTGACGGCGCTCTTTGTCAGCTTGGGCGTCATCGTCGTGGGCAATGGCCTGTTCAAAGCCAATGCGGGCAATCTCGTGCGGCAGATTTTTGCCGACACGCCTGAAAAGCTGGATAGTGCATTCACGTTCTACTATATGGCGGTCAATGTCGGGTCGACCTTATCCATGTTGGCCACGCCGTGGATACAGGAGCGTTGGGGCTGGCGCCAGGCGTTTGCCGTAAGCCTGGCCGGCTTGTTGCTGGGCCTGGTCAATTATGCATTCATGCGTCAAACGCTGGCGCGAGTGAAATCTCCTTCGGACGCAAAGCCCTTGCGCCTTCAGGCAATATCGGCTGTGCTGGCCGGCGGCGCAGTGATCGTCGCCGTGGTAGTCTTCATACTGGAGCACGGCGATCTGGCGGCAATATGCATATATACGGCAGGCGTCATCGTCCTGTTCATTTTCGGCAATATGATCCGCAAGACGGCGGGACCTGAACGCGCAGGCTTGACGGTGGCGCTGATTCTTACGCTGCAGAGTATTTTCTTCTTCATTTTCTACCAGCAAATGGCGACCTCGCTGACGCTGTTCGCCCTGCGTAATGTCCGACCCGCCTTCGATATTCTGGGCGTGCATCTATTTGACTTCTCGCCAGCCCAGTTCCAGGCATTGAATCCTCTCATCATCATTGTCGCCAGCCCACCCATGGCAATACTCTATGCCTGGCTTGCCCGACGCCGGATGGATCCGCCGATATCCGTGAAGTTTTTCCTGGGCTTCGTGTCCGTGGCTGTGGGTTTCTTCGTGTTCGGCGCCTCCGAGCATCTGGCGGACGACGGAGGCACGGTATCTTCCTGGCTGATGGTGGCAGGCTATTTCTTCTACACGATGGGAGAAATCCTTGTCAGTGCGCTGGGCCTGGCCATGATCGCCCGTTATGTGCCTGCGCGCATGTCGGGCTTCATGATGGGGGTCTATTTCATTTCGACAGGGGTAGCGCAGTATCTTGGCAGCGTCGTCGCCAATATTGCCCACATACCCGCGGCCTTGACCGATCCGGTGCAGACGCTGCCGGTCTATACGCGCCTGTTCAATATCCTGGGTCTTGCCGCCACGGGATGCGCCGTGGTGGCGGTGGCGCTGCTACCCATTCTGGCCCGTTATTCCGCCCGGCATGGGGCAGGGGAGGCGGAACCGACAAGGGCGGTCGGGTCCTGATGCCCGGTCGGGCCCCGCTGCATGATCGGCCATTGGACGGGACATTCCCGCCTCTGGCCAGGGGGGCGACTGGCGCGCTGGTAGGTCCGGCGTGACTCATCCTGGACCATGCCCGTGCACAATCCTTCATAGATTGATGCGGTGCACTTCGGCCCGACTCGTCTCATCCGGCACCAGAACCTGCAGGCCGTACTTGCGCTCCAGATGCTCCCGCATTACCGTGCCTCATTGCCTGAAGGACATACAGCACAGGCTTGACCGAAGCGGCATTCCGCCAGCCAGCCTGATAGCGCGTTTCGAAACCCAATGCCCGCCGGCAAGAACCGGCGGGCGTTTTCCATTTGAGCGGATCTTTACGGCTGCGCTTCTGCGATGCGCTGGCTGAAGCCGCTGATCAGCAGGTCCAGCCCCGTCGTGAAGCGGCTGTTGAAGTCTTCGGAAAAGATGGCGTCGCGGGCTGTCCAGCTTTGGGGGAATTTTTCCTGTGCGCAGGCCAGGAAGGCCTGTTTTCGCGTGACCAGGTCCAGCGTGCTTCCCGGGCCCAGCGCCTGCTCTTCGGTGACCAGGCCCAGCACGAAGTAGGTGACGCTGAAGCTGGAAGCGGCGGCCAGGTCAGGAGCGGCGCCGGCCTGGATGAAAGCGGAGATCATGGCTTCGCCCGTGCGCAGCACATTGTCCGTCACGACATAGGTCCCGGCGAAGACCCGCGCGCCGTCCCTGTGCCTGAGCAGCGCCTGGCGCAGTTCGCCGGCCACCTGCCGCACGCGCGCATCCCAGTTCTGGCCGTCTGGGAAGGACCGGGCGACGGAGTCGACCAGGGCGTCGGCCATGCCGTCGATCAGGGCCTGCTTGCTGTTGAAGTGCCAGTACAGGGAAGGGGCCTGGACCTGCAGCGCCTGGGCCAGTTTGCGCATGGTCAGGCCTTCGAGCCCGTCCTGGTCCAGCAGATTCAGCGCTGTGCGGATGACATGGTCGCGTTGGATCTTGGGTGCTTTCATGCAACGCCTTCCTGAAAATGAGTTTTGAATCTAACGATGTTAGTGTATCATTTGAAAATAAACTAACACTGTTAGGTTGCTATGAAGCCAATCATTTTTTCCAGCCTGCTCTGCGCGATGCTGGCGGGATGCGCCGGGATGGGGGATGTGGACAAAGGCCCCCGAAAAGGCATTTATTCCGCCGAATCGTTCGGCGCCCGGCGGCAGGCGGCAGTCCGTTGGCCGCAGGACCAGTGGTGGGAGCGCTATGAGGATCCCATGCTGAACCAGTTGATTGCCCAGGCCTTGCAACACAGTCCGGATCTGGGCATGGCGCAGACGCGGCTGGCGCAGGCCGCCGCGCTGGCCGATCAGGTCCAGGCGGAACGCGGACCGCAACTCGATGCGACGGGCAGCGTGCAGCGCAAGCGCTTCGCGCAAGAATATGATGCGGGCCCCCCTTTGGCGGGCTCTTATGGAACCACAGGCGTCGTCAGCGCCCAGATCCATCACAGCTTTGATTTCTGGGGCGGGCAGCGCGCGGCGTTCCAGGCGGCTTTGGGCGAGGCGGCGGCGCGGGAGGCGGAAGTCCATGAGGCAAGGCTGCTCCTGGCCAGCCGCTTGGCGGAGGGCTGGTTCGAACTGGCCCGTCTGGTGGAGGCGCAGGGCCAGGCGGAGCAGGCGCTGGCGCTGCGCGAGCAGACTGTGCAGATCGTGGGACACCGGCGGCAAGCCGGGCTGGACACGGATGTCGAGTACCGGCAGGCGCAGGCCGACGTGGCGTCCAGCCGGCGAGACATCAGCAGCCTGCTGGAACAGGCGCGCCTGCAGCGCCATGCCCTGGCGGCTCTGGCGGGTCTGCCCGTCGACGCTCTGTCTGATGCCGCACCCATCTTGACGACGATGCGCGCGGATGAGGCGCCGTCGCTGGTGCCGGCGCAATTGGTGGGCCGGCGGCCGGACATCGTGGCCGCCCGCTGGCGGGTCGAGGCCGCTTCGCAGTCCGCCCAGGCTGCCAAGGCGGACTTCTATCCGAATATCAGCCTGCGCGCATTTGCCGGCCTCGCCCGACGCGGCCTGTCCCTGGGCCTGGGGGACTGGCTGGCCGCCGGCAGCCGCCATTACGGCGTGGAGCCGGCGATCAGCCTGCCGATTTTTGATGCCGGCCGCCTGCGGGCGCGTTTGAAGACGCGCAGCGCGGAACTGGATGCCGCAGTGGAAAGCTACAACCGGGCACTGTTGAACGCCGTGCGGGACGTGGCTGATCAATTGGTCTCGCTCGATTCCCTGGCTCCGCAGCAACAGGCGCAGCAAGAAACGCTGGACGCCCGCCAGGCGGCGTTCGACCTGGCCCGTCGCCAGTATGAAAGAGGGCTGAGCAATTACCTGACCGTGCTCAACGCCCAGGATGCGCTGTTGCAGGAGCGCCGCCGGAGCCTGGACCTGAAGGTCCGTTCCGCCGCGCTGGGCGTGGAGTTGATCCGGGCATTGGGGGGCGGGTTTGACGCCACGAATGATGTGGCAGGAGAAAAAGAATGAGTAGGCAGGAACGAAAGACGATGATTCGGCGCCTGGCGCCCTGGGCGGCGTGCGTGGCGATGGTCGCGTTGGTTGCGACGGCGACCGGCCAATGGGATGCGTGGACCAGCCGGCGCACCGTCCAGACAACCCAGAATGCCTTCGTGGAATCGGACGCGGCGATTCTCAGCGCGAGGGTGTCCGGTTACGTCCGGGCCTTGCCGGTGGGCGACTATCAGCCGGTGAAGGCGGGGGAGCTGGTGGCGCGCATCGACGATGGCGACGCGCAGGCGCGAGTGTCCGCCGCCCGGGCGTCCTTGAACCGGGCGCAGGCCAGCCTGGACAATCTGGATGCGGAGCTGGCTCAGCAGAAGGCCGGCGTCGCCCAGGAACGCGCCAGGCTGAGCGCCGCCCAGGTGCGCGTGCGCCAGTATCGCCGCGATCCCGCCCGGCAGGCGGACCTGGTCCGGGAGGGCGCGTTGTCGCGCCAACTGTTCGAGCGCGCCCAGGCTGAACTGGACCATGCCGTGAGTCTGCGCGATGCGGCGCAGGCCCAGCTGGAGCTGGCCGGCAAGACCCTGGAGGTGCTGCAAGGCCAGCGCAGCCTGCGCCAGGCCGATGTGGAGGCGGCGCAGGCGGCCCTGGAGCTGGCGCAGCGCGAGCTGGAGCATACGCGTCTGGTGGCGCCGTTCGACGGCGTGCTGGGCCGGCGCCATGTGCAGCTGGGCGGTCTGGTGTCGCCTGGAACGCAGGTCGTGTCCATCGTGCCGTCCGGCCAGGCCTATGTGATGGCCAATTACAAGGAAACCCAGCTTGCTCATGTGCGCCGCGGCCAGCCCGTGGAGATTGCGGTGGACGCTTTGCCCGGGCGGCGTTTCCGCGGCCGGGTGGGGGAGCTGGCGCCCATGAGCGGCGCCAAGTCGGCCCTGCTGCCCGCGGATAATGCATCGGGGAATTTCACCAAGGTCGTGCAGCGGATTCCGGTGCGCATCGAGCTCGAACCGGGCCAGGAGGGACTGGACAGCCTGCGGCCGGGCATGTCGGTCGAGACCCGTATCGACACGCGGGGAGACGTGGTCCCCGATTACCAGGGTTCGCTCGCGCAGGCGGCGGCGGGAGGGCGGCGATGATGGCGCGCGTGCCTCGTCTTCTTGCCAATGCCGCTGTTGCGCGCCCCTCCCTGACCGTGGCCGCCATTTTCCTGGGCGCCGTGCTCACCACGCTGCAGGGCAGGCTGTTTTCCGCCGCGCTGCCCGACCTGCGCGGCCAGTTCGGGCTGGACGTGCTGGAAGCCGCCTGGCTGGGAACGGCCTTGAACGGGGCGCAGCTATTGACCATGCCCGTCGTGCCCTGGCTGGCCCTGACGATCGGGCCCGCGCGCGTGCTGTGCATCCCTAGCCTGGTCCTGGGGGCCGCAACCTTGGCCATACCGTTCTGCGCCCACCACTATCCCGCCCTGGTGGCCCTGCATCTGCTTGCGGGGCTGTGCTTGGGGGTGTACCTGCCCTTGACGGCCTCGCTGGCGCTGCGCAGCGTGCGGCCCGGACTGTGGCTGCTCGTCATGGCGGCGTACAGCCTGCGGGTATCGACGGGCATGGACGCGGGCATGGGCGTGTCTGCGTGGTTCGTCGAGGAGCTGGACTGGCGCTGGATCTACTGGACCGCCGCAGGTGTGGGGCCATTGATCGCTTTGCTGGTCTGGAAGGCGGTGCCCATGGCGCCCGTGGACCAGGACGGCTTGAGCCGGACCGACTGGGGCGGGATGGCCTTGTTCTGCGGCGGCCTGGGGCTGATCTTCCTGGGCGTGGAGCCGGCCGAGCGCCTGGGTTGGATGGATTCCGGCCTGGTGGCATCCAGCCTGGCGGGCGGCCTGATCCTGTTCGGGGCCGCCGTCCTGCGCGCGGCGCGCCATCCGTCCCTGTTCGGCGCCCTGGCTCCTCTGGGGAACAGGAACATCCGCATCTGCCTGGCCATCGCCTGCCTGTTCGGCGTGCTGATGACTCCAACCTCCCTGCTGATCCCGGCATTTCTGGGCCTGATGGGCGGGTTGAAGCCCATGCAGACGGGCACGGCCGCCCTGATTGCGTTCGCCGCCTACCTGGCGTGCACGCCGCTTGCGGTCTATCTGGGCCGCAGGATCGAGCCTCGGTTCCTGATCATGGCCGGACTGATCGTGATTGCGCTGGTGGCCCGGATGGGCGCGCAGCTCTCGCATGACTGGCGGGTCGAGCAGTTCGTCGGAATCCTGATCCTGCAGTCCGTAGGCGAGTGCATCATGCTCATCGGTCTGATCGCGGCGTTCGTCACCAATCTCAATCCGGTCCATGCGGCGGCGCTGGGCGCCTACGTGCCGGTGGCGCGTGTCTTGACGCCGGTGCTGGCGGGCACCGTGATGACGGCCTGGCTGCGCATCGCCGGCGATCTGAGCCGGGCTTCCCTGGACTTGCACGTGCAGGCGGGATCGCCCTTGGCGATCGAAAGGGCGGGCGCAGGACTGGCGCAGCTTGCTCAGGTCCTGGCCCGCGAGTCCCAGGTCATCGCCTATATCGACGGCTTCAACCTGGTGTTCTGGACCAGCCTGACGGCTTTGCTTCTGGCAATGGGACTGCGTTCATCGCCGCCCAATCCCATTGTGCCGCCGTTCGCGGCGCCGGTTTCCTGAGCCGTCAGCCGCTATTTTTTTGCTTTTAATCTAACGTTGTTAGTTTGTTTTTCTTGTCATGCGCACGGTTGGGGCGGGAAAGGAACGTCCTGGAGCCGCCGAGACCGAAAGCGTTTTTTAAAAGGAGTTGAAAGATGAAAGTACGAATCATGGCCGCAAGCATGGTGGCCGCGCTTGTCCTGCCTGCGAGCTGGGTACAGGCTGCCGGTACGGATGGCCAGGACGGTCTGACGCGCCAGCAGGTGAGGGCGGAGCTCGAGCAGGCGCGCAGCCGGGGCCTGATCCCCGTGACAGACAGCGACTATCCGATCCTGGATCGGAGCGGGCCGGAGAAGTCGCGCGAGCAGGTGGAGCGCGAACTGCAGCAAGCGCGAGCCCAAGGGCTGTTGAACGTGGCGGACAGTGACTATCCCGTCGTCATTTCACAAGGGCCGGGCAAGTCGCGCGACGAGGTCCTGCGTGAACTCGAACAGGCTCGCGTCCGGGGCTTGCTGCGTCATGTAGAACCTTGAGGGTGCGGCGCGCCCCGGGCGCCATTGCCGCTTGGCGCAGGCTCCAAGGGCGCCGCTTTTTCGCCCCGTCCGCGATTCGACAGTGACGGGGCGTTTTCTTATGCAGGCTGCGGCAAGCTGTGCCTGCGGGCCGGCCCCGTGCGTCGCCACACGAAAGAACAGGTCGCGTTCCGAATGCTGCAAAATTTGCAGCGCTATGCTGTTTATTTGCCAATATGAACAGCGCATCCGGCTCACTATACTGATCACAAAAATCAGAAGCAAAACACAAGGAGCCCATGATGAAAGACACCGCTGCCGCTTGATTGAACGCCGGCTTTTTCCAAGAGTTTGATTTTTCTTTGAAGCAGGGTCCGGGCGCTCTTGTGCACCGGATCGAGGGAGAACGCATGTCCAGTTTTTCTGAGTGGCCGCTGGAGCTGGTGGTGAGCGATGTTCAATCGCTGACTGCACAGATCAAGGCAATCACTTTGCGCGCCGCCGGCGGCGGGTCCCTGCCCGTGTTTGCGGCTGGGGCGCACATCATGGTGAACGTGGCGCCGGACGGCGGCGCGGTGAAGCATCGTTCTTATTCCTTGATCAACAGCACCCGGCAGTCCGGCCAGTATGAGATTGCCGTCAAGCTCGAGGCCCAGGGAGGCGGCGGTTCGCGCTTCATGCATGCGCTTCAGGTGGGGGACAGGCTCAAGGCGGGACTGCCCAGGAATGACTTCGGCTTGTGCGACCAGGAGCATGAAGCGGTCCTGATCGCCGGGGGAATCGGCATCACGCCCATCCTGTCGATGGCGCATGCGCTGTCCTCGAGCGGCATGCCCTATGTTCTGCATTATGCGTCGCGCAGCCCGCAGGGCATGGCCTACAAGGAGGTCGTGCAGGCGCTGTGCGGCCCGCGCGCCAGTTTGTACTTCGATGAGGGCGAACCAAGCAAAGGCTTGTCCGTCATGCAGGTCCTGGGCGAGCCGGCGGCGCGGCGGCATGTCTATGTATGCGGCCCGCGTCCTCTCATTGATGCGGTGATCGCCGCAGCCAAGGCCTTGCAGTGGCCGTCCAGTCACGTGCATTTCGAACTGTTCGGCGCACCGGCGTCCCGGGAGCAGGATCGTCCCTGCCGGGTCGTGCTGCAGCGCAGCGCCTTGACGCTGGACGTTCCGGCAGGGCAGTCGATTCTCGAGGCCATGGTCGAGGCGGGCGTCGATCCGATGTTCGATTGCGGCCGCGGCGAATGCGGCGCGTGCGCCGTGCGCGTGCTGGCCGGCACGCCCGAGCACCGCGACTATGCGCTGTCGGACAGCGATCGCGAAGAGGACCGCCTGATGTGCGTGTGCGTGTCCCGGGCTCGAAGCGACGAATTGGTGCTGGATGCGTGAGTCCGGTCTTTTCTGCCTTTCTAAAAAATGGAGACGTGAATGGGGACTTTTGTAAAAAATGCCTGGTACGTGGCGGCCTGGAGCAAAGAGGTCGGCCGCCGGCTGTTGCCGCGCACCATTCTGGGCGAGCAGGTGGTGCTGTACCGTCGCGAGGACGGCGCGCCCGCGGCGCTGGCGGACCGCTGCCCGCACAAGCTGGCGCCTTTGTCGCTGGGCGAGCTGCAGGGCGATCATGTGCAATGCGGCTATCACGGCATGGAGTTCGACTGTTCCGGAGCTTGCGTGCGCATTCCCGGACAGCAGAACATCCCGCCCACCGCCAGGGTGCGCTCCTTCCCCTTGCAGGAGAAGTACGGCGCGGTCTGGATCTGGATGGGCGATCCGGCCCTGGCGCACCATCATGCCATCGTCGACGTGCCTCGCTACAAAGAGGATGGCTGGGGCCTGGTGGACGGGCAGTACCTGCATTTCAAGACCAACTACCTGAACATCACCGACAACCTGGTCGATCCCGCCCATACGACGTATGTGCACAAGAAAACCATCGGCAATTCAGCCGGCGAGAACGTCGGCGTCAAGATAGAGCAGGGCGACTCTCATGTACTGGCCTATCGATGGATCAGGAATGCGCCGCCGGTGCCGCTGGTCGAGCGCATGGCCGACTTCCAGGGCATGACGGATCGCTGGCAATACTATTATCTGCACCTGCCTTCGGTTTCCTGTGTCGATTTCGGTTGTGTGGATGCCGGCGTCGAGCCGACCGAGGACAACAAGGACCAGGGCTTCCGGTCCTACAGCTTCAATTTCCTGACTCCGGAAACAGAGTCCACGACCCATTATTTCTGGTTGCACGTGCGCAACTATCATCCGGATGATGCGCAGGTGTCGGACGATGTCGTGCGCTTCATGACGCTGACCTTCGAGGAGGACGCCGAGATTCTGGCTCGCATCCAGTGCGAGCAGGAGCGCACCGGCGTGCGCGAGTACACCCGGCTGGGGATAGACAATGCGCCGGCGCGCATACGAAAAATGATAGAGCGTCTGCAGGCTGAAGAAGGCGCTGCCGACAAGGCCGGGGCATAGTCCGTCCCGGCAAAAGAAAAAACCAGTACTCAAGGAGATCAAGCATGGAGTTTTCCATTGGCTGCAATGGCCGGGGCATACAGCATACGAAGCCTGTGTCGGTGGATGAGCAGTTCCGCATGCTGAAGGAGTCGGGAGTGTTCGATCACTTCGATCGCATGCCTCAACCGGGAGCGGAGAAGGAGTACCTGCGGGCCGCCGACAAGCACGGCATTCCCATACGCACCGGCTTGTGGTCCTACACGGCGGGCCGGGACGAAGGCCTGCTGGAGAAGAACCTGCGCCTGTGCAAGGAAGCGGGGGGCGAATTCCATAACATCATGCTGCTCGCGCGCCATGCGCAAGGCCATGTGCTCACCGACCAGGAGGTGGTCGACTTCTACCTGCACGCCTACGATCTGGGCCGCAGGATAGGCATCGAAATCGGCTTCGAAGTGCACATCTACATGTGGTCGGAGGATCTGCGGCGTATCAGTCCGGTGGCCGAGCAGGTGCGCCGGCGCGGCGCGCCCTTCAACTTCGTGCTGGACCACAGCCATGTGCTGTTGAAGGTCGACAACCCCGAAGAGCAGGATGTCAGCGGCATCCGCGGTGACATAGAAGCCGGAACCTTCATCATCGATCCTTACGAGGAAGGCAATGTGATCGATGAGTGGATAGGCATGAACATGACGCATTGGCTCCAGATACGGCCGGTGTCGCCCAATGGCCCCAAGAATCCCTGGGAACTCAAGGAGGGCGGCACGTACGGGCGGGCCTGCCAGTATCCATTCTTCAAGCCCGCGCCGGGCCAGTGGCACCTGCACTGGAACGCCTACCGCGTGGAGCCGTGCAAGGAAGTGGTGCGGCGCGTGTTGCGTCACCACCGGGACACGCCGGACTGTCCGCTGCGCTACATCACCACGGACATGATAGACATGCCTGACTATGGGGGCGGGGTGAAGTACTCCTTGTTCGAACAGAACGTGGCCATTGCCGAATGGTTCAAGCGCACCTGGGAGCAGATCAAGCGCGAAAGGCAGACCGCGGCGGCCGGTCCCGCGGTGATGTACTAGGCGCCGCCAATGCAGTTAAATGATGGGGCGGCAGCGACCCGCCGCTTCCTCCCTGTTCAGACAAGGCGCCAACGTGAGCATACATGCCCGATCCATCCGCTATTTTGATGCCATCCGACGGGCGGGATCGATACGGGAAGCGGCCCGGCAACTGCATGTGGACAGCTCGGCGGTGAACCGGCAGTTGCTCAACCTGGAGGAAGAGATCGGTACGCCTTTGTTCGAACGCCTGCCCAGCGGTTTGCGTTTGACGGAAGCCGGCCGGATATTCACCCGGCATGTGCTCACGGTGCTGCAGGACGAGCAGCGGGCAAAAGCGGAAATCGAGCGCCTGATGGGCATCGAGGGCGGCGAGGTCAAGCTGGGCGCCGTCGAGGGCTTGAGCCTCGATTTCCTGCCCCTGGTGCTGGACAGGGTGATGCAGCGGCATCCCGGGATCACCATCCATACCTGCACCATGGGTTCGGCGGACATCGCCGATCAGGTCCGCGCCGGCGACGTGGATATCGGCATCGGCTTTGGCTTGCCGGCGCACCCCGAACTGAGCAGTGTCGGCCAGGGGGAGTTCACATTGGGCGCCATCGTGGCGGCCGGGCACCCCCTGGCCGGCCGCCGCTCCGTGTCATTCGCCCAATGCGCGGCCTATCCGCTGATCCTGGCCTCCGAGGACCTGGCGCTGCACGCCCTGGTGGCGCCGCTGCTGGAAAAGCACGGCGCACAGGCCAGGCTGATCGCGCAGACCAATTCCATTGAATTGATGCGCCAGCTGGCCATGCGCGGGCATGGCGTGGCGTTCCAGACATCCATAGGCCTGGCGAAAATGCGTGCGACGGGGCGGCTCGCCTATCTTCCCTTGAAGGCGCCCGTGATTCGGGTCCGCCTGCAAGCGTGCATACGTTCGGCGCGCTCCCTGCCGCCGGCGGTGGACGCCGTGGTCGCGATCCTGCGGGAAGAGCTGTCGCGGCTGCAGGGGGAGCAGTTCTGATTGGCCGGACAGCATCGTGCGGCATGGGTGGCATAAGCAGATGCATGTGAAATCGTGCCGGTAAAAATCACTTACCTTGCTCATGGCGGGGGCGGCATACACTGCCTTACTCAGCAGCAGCCTGCCTGGCCGCCCGCGTGTTGAACGAGTCGCGCCGCATTCTGAAAAGAACTTCATGAACACGAACACCCTTTGGCGGGCAAGATATAAAGGAACCGTTGATGGCTGAAGAATTTCCCTGGCGCCACGTTGAAGGCATCACCTATTTCGAGGCTGGCGACCCCGATGAGAATCCCTGGGTGGTGGACAAGCCCACGCGCGAGGACATTGCCATCGAGCCGTATGATCCCGTCTGGGCGCAGCGCTTCGAGACCTTGAAGACGCAGATCGGCGCCGTTCTGGGCGAGGCGGCGCTGGCGATCGAGCACGTGGGTTCCACGGCGGTGCCGGGCCTGGCGGCCAAGCCGGTGATCGACATCGATCTGATCGTGGCCGATCCGGAGCAGGAGGAGTCCTACGTGCCGGCTCTGGCGGAGCTGGGCTATGTGCTGACGATACGCGAGCGCTCCTGGTACGGGCACCGCATGCTGCGCCATCATGCGCCGCGCGTGAATCTGCATGTGTTCGGCCCGGAATGCCCCGAGCATGTGCGGCATCTTTTGTTTCGCGACTGGCTGCGCGGGCATGAGCAGGATCGCGAGGCCTATGCCCAGGCCAAGCTGCAGGCCAGGGTGGGGGCGGGCACCGTGCTGGACTACAACCAGAACAAGCAGGCCGTGATCCGGCGGATCTATGCGGCGCTGTTCGAGTTCCATGGTCTGGCGTAAGCCGCGGATTCGCGCTCTGCCCCGGTTATGGAGTCCGAGCGGCCGAGGTTCGTGAAGGAGGGAAGGATGCCTGGGTATGAAAAGAACCTTTCTGCGGAGTCGCCGGTTCTGGTGGGGTGCGCCGGCTGGGCGCTGTCCTCCACGACGGCTGCCCATTTCCCCGCGCAGGGCACCCATCTGGAGCGTTATGCCCAGGTGTTTCCAGCCGTGGAGATCAATTCTTCGTTCTATCGCGAGCACCAGGCCAAGACCTATGCGCGCTGGGCGGCGAGCGTGCCCGACGCCTTCCGGTTCAGCGTGAAGGCGCCGCGCACCATCACCCACGAGCGCAGGCTGCGCAACGTCGACGACCTCCTGCTCCGGTTCGTGGACCAGCTTGCGTCGCTGGGCGAGAAGCTGGGCTGCCTGCTCGTGCAGCTGCCGCCCAGCCTGCGCCTGGATGTATTGGAAGCGGCGCGTTTCTTTGCCTTGCTGCGCGGACAGGTCAGCGTTCCCATCGTCTGCGAACCGCGTCATGCAAGCTGGTTCACCGCGGCGGCGGGGGAGATGTTCAGGCAGCAGGGCATTGCCTGTGTTCATGCGCATCCAGCGCCCGTGCCTGGAGTCGAGCCTGTCGGCGAGGCCGATATCCTCTACCTGCGCCTGCACGGCGCGCCCCAAATGTACTATTCGGCGTATGACGAGGCGTTCATCGCCGCGGCGGCGGCGCGGATCGCCGCTGCCCGCCGGGCGGGGCAAAGGGTCTGGTGCATTTTCGACAATACCGCGGCGGGACAAGCCATACCCAACGCCTTGTCCTTGATGCACAGGCTGGACTCCGGGAAGCCGGGTCGTTGAACTGAAATGGCCGTAAGCGTTTACGTCAATCAACGCGCAATCCTGCACCACAGGGCGGCGTGTCGACCTGACTGCCGTCCTGGCAAACGATAAGGCTGATCAGTCATGGTTCGTTCTACATCCGCTGCTGCCACGGCGGCGCAGGCGGCTTCTTCCCGTTCTTCCCCTGCATTTGCACGCTGCCCCGGGCATGGGCACGACCGTCGTGGGCACGGTGGTCGGGGTGCGCCTCCAGGCGGATCAACCGTAGAGGCAATATGGTCAAGCGGCAAAATAACTATTTATAAATGAGAATCATTGCTATTATGTGGGCCCTTATCATGTCGTCTTGATGCTCGCCTTCCCATGTCCGGCCGTCGTTCTCCCGTCAAAGCCTGGCTCGCTCATTACAGCGAGCTGATCGGGTCATGGTGCAGGCGCCCGGCGGCGAACGAAGATGCGCAAGATGCCATGCAGGATGCCGTGGTGCGCATCCTGGAAAATGGCGCAGCGCAGGTGGAGGACCCCTTGGCCTACCTGAAAGGCAGCGTGCGCAATGGCCTGATCGACCGCCATAGGCGCAGCCAGCGCACGCAGGCCATGCCCCTGCACGAGCTGGAGGAGGACGAGCACCCCCTGGCCGGCAGCGTGGAGGCGCATGTCCGCGCGGCGCGCCTGGTTCATGACCTGGCTGCAGCCCTGGAGGAGTTGAGCTTGCCCTGCCGGCAGGTCTATATCCGACACCGCCTGGAAGGCTGGACGCATGCCGAGATTGCCCGATCGCTTGGCATTTCCCGCGACATGGTGGAGAAACACATGACGCGCGCCCTGAAGCATTTGAATGCGAGGCTGCAGAAGTATGCGCCCTGACCATTCCCGCGCGATCCGGCTTTGCCGTTCTGCATGGTTTTGCGAACGGGAATGGAGCCGTACCGGTATCTGTCCATGAAGCCTTCTGTCAATATTTCTTCAGACACTCTTGACGACGTCCAGGATGCGGCGGCGGCCTGGTTCGCGTACATGCAGTCCGGGGATGCGACGCCCGAAGGGCGCCAGGCGTGCCGGGCGTGGCGGGACCAGCATCCTGAGCATGACAGGCAGTACCGGAATATGGAGCAGATCTGGCAGGCCACGCTGGATGTGCCCCAGGAGCGGCTGCGCGCCCTGGTGGCGCCGCCTCCTGTGTTGCAACCGGCCCGGCGGCGCTTTGCCTTGGGCATGGCCGGGGCGTGCGCGGCCGCCGTGGCGGGAGCAGGGATCTGGCGGTCAAGCTGGCTGCAGGCGCCCAGTCAGGAGCTGTTGCTTGTCGTGGAGCGGGGTGCCCGCCGGGAAGTCACCCTGGAAGATGGTTCCGTGCTGCTCCTGAATTCAGGGACCCAGGCCCGGGTCCGGCTGTATGCCGACCGGCGCGAGGTGCAGCTTCGCCGCGGCGAGGTGTTTTTTTCCGTACAGTCTGATCCGTCCCGCCCGTTCCGGGTGCAGGCGGGAGATGCCGATGTGCTGGTGACGGGGACGCAGTTCAATGTGCGCCATGAACAAGGCGACGTGCAGATCATTGTGCAATCGGGCTCCGTGCAGGTCAGCAGCGGACCCTGGTGGCGGCGTAGCCGGCAGAGTCTGAGCCGGGGGCAGGGCGTGGAGGGGCGCGCCGATCAGTTGCTGAGCGGCGTGCGGCCCGTGTCCATCGATGCGCAACTGGCGTGGACGCGCGGCAAGATCGTGTTCGAAGATGCCACGCTGGAGCAGGCGATTGCCGAAATCAACCGCTATCTGCCGCAGCCGGCGCGGCTGGAGTCCCCGGCGGTGCGCCAGCATAGGATTGCGGGGATTTTCAATATTGATGACGCCCAGTCCCTGTTGGATCTGTTGCCGGAGTTCGCGCCCGTGCAGGTCTATCGTCTGTCCGACGGACGGGCTCGCATCGTGGCGCGCTGAGCATCTCATGAACGTTCATCAGCGCCACTCGGGATTGGTAACATCTTATTACGATAATGGTTCGCATTTTCATTCCGATGTTGACGTCCTGCCATCGTCTATCTCTATGAAGGGAGGCGCCTGCCGCGCGGGCAGGGCGCCGTGGATGGACGTATGGCGCGCGCGGCGCGCCTTCATTATTGGAAGAAGCACGAAATGAAGAAGACAAGAATGCTGCATGCGCCTGTGTGCGCCAGGGCTCGGGACGGCGGACTGTCCACACTGGTCATGGCAGTGGCTCTGGCTCTGGGCGCTCATCAAGGCCAGACGCAGGCCCAGACGCCGCCGGCTATCCAGATTTCCGCCCAGCCGCTGGCCAGCGCCCTGCTGCAGCTGGGCGAGCAGGCCGATCTGCAGATTTTCTTCTCCCGTGCCGATGTGGATGGGCGCCAGGCCGGGCCGCTGTCGGGACAGTTGTCGCCGGATGAGGCCTTGCGCCGCCTGCTGGCCGGCACGGGGATCGAATTCCGGCGCGCCGGCAGGAACGTATCCCTGTCCCGCCCGTCCGACGCCACCCAGCTGGAGGCCGTGACCGTGCATGGCCGGCGCGACAGCCTCCCCCAGGTCTACGAGGGCGGGCAGGTGGCGGCGGGCGGCCGGGTAGGGCTGCTGGGGGACAAGGACTTCATGGAAACCCCGTTCAGCACCATCAGCTACACGGAAAAGTTCATTGCCGACCGGCAGGCCCGCGACATCACGGATGTCATCGCCGCCACGGATCCGGCTGTCTTCGCCACGGGCGTGACGGGCATCATCGCGGAAAATTACTCGATCCGCGGTTTCAGTTCCAGCACCAATGATGTGTCCTTCAATGGGCTGTACGGCGTGTCGCCGTTCTATCGGGCCTCGCCGGAGATGTTCGAGCGCATCGAGGTGCTCAAGGGGCCCTCGGCCTTGCTCAATGCCATGCCGCCCGGCGGCTCGGTCGGGGGAGCCGTCAACCTGGTGCCCAAGCGCGCCGGCGAGGAGCCGCTGGCCAGCGTGACGGCTTCATACATGGCGAACTCCCAGTTCGGCGGACACGTCGACCTGGGAAGCCGCTTTGGCGAGGACAAGCAGTTCGGCATCCGTTTCAATGGCGTGTACCGCGAAGGGGAAAGCGCCATCAAGCAGCAGGACAAGAAGACGCAGCTGGCTTCGCTGGGCCTGGATTGGCGCGGCGAGCGCACGCGTGTCTCGGCCGACCTCTACGCCAGCGAGGAGCGCGTCGACGGCCCGACCCGCGGCATCAATCTGGCGCCGGGCGTGGACATTCCCAAGCCGCCCAGGCCTGATACTTTGCTCAACCCCAGCTGGGCTTTCTTCGACACCAGGGATCAGGGCGCCATGGTGCGCGGCGAGTTCGACGTGAACGAAAGCCTGACGGTCTATGCGGCCGCCGGGGCCAGCAAGACCCAATACAAGACGACCAGCGTCCAGACCGTGCAGGTGTTCAATGCCGCCGGCGACTATCGGACCAATGCCAGCGACCTGCTCTTCGAAGTGGACAAGCGTTCCGCCGAAGCGGGCGTCCGAGGCCGTTTCCAGACCGGCGCCATCGGGCATCAGTGGTCGCTGAGCGCCACGCATTATGCGCATACGGATGAGCAGTTCGGCCGCCGCAATGTGCTGGGAGCGGACTGGGTCACCAATATCTACGATCCGGCCTGGGGGCCGGCGCCGTCAAGCTTCAGCGCGCCCGCGATCTCCAAGACGAAGCTGCGGCTGAACAGCGTGGGCCTGGCCGACACCGTGTCTTTTGCGCAGGACAGAGTCCAGTTGACGCTGGGCCTGCGACATCAGACCGTGGTCAGCGACACGTTCGACGTGCGCACCGGCGATCGCACATCGCGCTACGACCAGAGCGCCACCACGCCGGCCGTGGCGCTGCTGGTCCAGGCGACGGACCGGCTTTCTTTCTACATGAATTACATCGAGGGCCTGAGCCAGGGGAGCACGGCGCCCATGACGGCCGCCAACGCCGGCGAGGTCTTTGCGCCTTTCAAGACCAGGCAGAAGGAAGTGGGCCTGAAACTGGACCTGGGCGAGTTCGCCCATACGCTCAGCCTTTATGAGATCAAGCGGCCCAGCAGCTACACCGATCCGTACAGCAATGTCTTTTCCTTCGGGGGCGAGCAGCGCAACCGGGGCGTGGAGTGGACGTTCTTCGGCTCCCTGACGCCAGGGCTGCGCCTGATGGGCGGGGTAGCTTACCTGGATCCGAAGCTGACCCGCAGCGCAGGCGGCCTGAACCAGGGCAATATGGCCGCGGGGCTGCCCAGGCTGCAGGCCAAGCTGGGCCTGGAGTGGGACGTGCCGGGTGCGCAGGGCCTGACGCTGACGGCCAACGCCACCTCGGTATCCAGACAATACATCAACGCGGACAACTCCCAGTCCGTTCCCGGCCGGACGATCTATGACCTGGGCGCGCGCTATGCGACCAAGGTGTCCGGCCGTCCGCTGACCTTGCGGGCCAGTGTGGCCAACGTCGGCAACAAGGCGTATTGGGCCATGCCCCAATGGACCAGCCTGGGCCTGGGAGCGCCGCGCACGGTCATGCTTTCCGCCACCATGGACTTCTGAACCGGATGAATACTGTTTCCTTGTTGATGCGCATTACGGCCGCCCTGGCAGGCGGCTATGGCCTGGCGGCCTTGTCGAGCGTCGCGGTGATCGCCTTGCCGATGGCTCCTTCGGAGGCGGTGCTGCTGGGCATGACGGGCAGCTTCCTGATCCATGCCGGCGCGGTGGTCTGGGTATTCGCCGTGCGTTCGGCCGTGCGCGCCTGGCTGGGACTGGGCGTGGTTGCGCTGGCGCTGCTGCCGGCCGCCGCCTGGGTCTGGCTGGGAGAGGCCGCATGAGCCGCGCCGTCAACCAGGAAGCCAAGGGGCGGGCCCCGAAAGGCAAGCCTCGCGGCATACGCCAGACCATGTCCGACCTGCACATCTGGACCGGCCTGCTGGTCGGGTGGATCCTGTACGCCATGTTCCTGACGGGAACGATTTCGTATTTCCGCGATGAAGTCTCGCGCTACATGCGTCCGGAACTGGTCGGGACGCCGAGTCTGCCCGCGCCGGCCCAGACGGTGCAGAACGTGCTCGATGCCGTCCGCGAGCAAGGACTGACGCTGCGGCAGATCAGCATCAGCCTGCCTTCCGGGCGCCAGCCCGCCGCCTCCGCGTTCTGGAGCAGCCCCGACTTGCCGGGCCGCGGTTTCGGCAGCGGCGTATTCGATGCGGCCACGGGGCAGGCCGTGCAGGCCCGCGAGACGCGCGGAGGCGATTTTTTCTACGCCTTCCATTTCAATTTCCATTACATGCCGGCCTTGTGGGCGCGCTGGTTAGCCGGCCTGTGCGCCATGTTCATGCTGGTGGCGATCGTCAGCGGCGTGATCACCCACAAGAAAATCTTCACGGATTTCTTCACGTTCCGCTGGGGCAAGGGGCAGCGCTCCTGGCTGGATGCGCATGCCGCGCTGTCGGTGCTGGGCCTGCCGTTTCATTTCATGATCACCTGGAGCGGACTGGTCACGCTGATGGTGATGTACATGCCCTTCGGCCTTCAAGCCTTGCCCTCGGCGGCGGATCGACAGGCCGTGACCAGCGAGATGCGGTTTTTCCTGCCGGCGGGTCAGCCAGCCGGCGTGCCCGCGCCGCTGCCGGCCCTGGCGCCCCTGATCCAGCAGGCCGAACAGCGCTGGGGGCCGGGCGGCGCGGGCATTGTCCAGATCAACCACCCGGGCGATGCGGCCGTGCGTGTGGCCATTGCGCGCCGGCAATCGCAACGCATCGCCACGACTCCGCAGTATCTGCTGTTCGACGGCGTCACGGGCGAGCTTCTGCGCGCCAAGGACGGTTCCGGGCCGGCGGCCGCCACCCAGGGCGTGCTGTACGGCCTGCATCTGGGAAGGTTCGCCGACACGGCGACCCGCTGGCTGTATTTCCTGCTCAGCCTGGCTGGAACGGCGATGGTGGGCACCGGGCTGGTGTTGTGGACGGTCAAGCGCCGCGCCCGTTTGCCGGACCCGCGGAAACCGCATTTCGGCTTCAGGCTGGTGGAGCGCCTGAATATCGCCGCCATTGCCGGTCTTTCTGTGGCCACGCCTGCTTTCTTCTGGTTCAACCGGCTGCTGCCCGTCTCGATGGCGCAGCGTGCCGAGTGGGAGATTCACGGCTTCTTCCTCGCCTGGGCCGCGACTCTGGCCTGGGCCCTGCTGCGGTCCGCCCGGCGGGCCTGGACCGAACTGCTGTGGCTGGCCTGCCTTTTGATGGCGCTGCTGCCCGTGCTGAACATGCTTGTCGCCGGACGCGGCCTGGCCGGGAGCCTGGCGGCGGGCGACTGGCTGTTCGCCGGCTTTGACTTGGCCTTATGGGCTTTCGCGGTCCTGCATGCCTGCCTGGCGCTGCGCGTCGCCCGGCATCGCCCAGCCCACGCGCCGGCCAGGAAGGCGCGCCACGCGCCGCTGAGCGAAGGCGGCGCCCGGAGCGAGGGGGCGTCATGAACGCGTTGAACATCACCTGGCTGGATCACATAGGGATTTTCCTGGCGTGCTGCCTGGGTTTCACCGGGCTGGCGCTGTCCATGGACAGGCATCAGCAAGACAGGTGGGGGCGGGTATTGAGCCGGCGCGCCGCCGGTCTCTTGCGCGGGGCGGGCTGGTTGCTGCTGGGTCTGGCCATGGCTTTGGCCGTGAGGAGCATGGGTTGGGGATTCGGCCTGGTGGCCTGCAGCGGGCATGCCAGCGCGGCGGCCGCAGCGGTATTTGTCGGTTTGCTGGCGGCCAATCGCATTCGGCTCCGGCAATGAGGAGCCAGGCCGTTCTCGTTTTTCAAGCAGAGAGGTTTCATGACCATGAAAGTGAAGTCCAGACTAATGTATATCGTTCCAATTGCCTTGGCCTTGTCCGCTTGCGCCCAGGCGCCGGCGACCGGAGACCAGGCCGGCGCGACCCGCGACAGCGTGCAGGCCGGCCAGCTCAGGATCCAGCGCCAGGTCCTGGCTCCTGCCTTGTATGAACTGGCCTTGTCCAAGCGTCAGGATGCCCTGTTTGTGGTGTCGGCCGGCGGTCAGGGCGAAAAAGGGGAGTCCTCCAAGGTCCTGCGCCTGGACCCGCGGACCTTGGCCGTGCAGGCCGAGATTCCTCTGGAGCGCAAAGGCTTCGGCGTGGCCCTGGATGATGCGGCGGACCGGCTCTATGTGGGCAACGGTCTGGACGCGTCCATTACCGTGATCGACACGCGCAGCAACCAGGTGATCGCGATCATCCAGCTGGCCCGGAAGATCCAGGCGCGCGGCATGGACGGCAAACTCGAAGAGCGTTATGCGCACAGTTTGCGCGAGCTGGTGCTGGATACGCGCAATCACAGACTGTATGCGCCCGGCGCCTGGTTCACCGACAGCGCCCTGTACGTGGTGGACACGCGCGCGCTGGCCCTCGAACGCGTCTTGCCGGGCTTTGGCTTCCTGGTCGCCGGCGTGACGCTGGATCATTCGGGCAGCGTGCTGTATGTCTCCAATCTGCAGGGACAGCTGCATCGCGTGGACACGCGCAGCCTGACAGTGGAGCGCGTGATTGAAACCGGAGGGGACCAGTTGCTGAACCTGGCGTTCGACCGCAAGCAGAGCAGGATTCTCGCAACGGACCAGGGAGAGGCGCTGATCGATGGCATGCGCAAGGAGCAGGGCGGTCTGGATTACCAGCGGCGCGGGGAAGGGCACCGCGTGCTGGTCATGGACGCGGCCACGGGCGCTCTATTGCGCAGCCTGCCTGCGGGAAAGGGGCCCGTTGCGCTCTTGCTCGATCCTGATCGTGAACGCCTGTACGTCACCAGCCGGGAATCCGGCCAGGTGCAAGTCTATGACAGTCGCCGCTATGAGCTGCTGCAGACCGTATCCTTGCCGACCCACCCCAACAGTCTGGCTCTGGATGGGCGCAGCGGCGATCTGTACGTCAGCGTCAAGAACGGGCGCGACCAGCCCAAAGGCAGCCCCGAGAGCGTGGTCCGGCTGTCGTTCTGAGTCGGCTCGGGCGGGTCGCCGGGCCGATGCCGCCGGCCGTCATGGATAAGCTGCGCTGTTCAACGACCCCCAGAATTGATCGTTTGTTTTCGTCATGACATGGCGATAGCATGTTCGACTGCCTCGTTCCGGGGGCAAGGCCCGAGGTACCGGGCGCATGAAGAACGACAAGGCGCCGTGACGGCGTCGAAGGAATCCAGTCAGATGAACGTATGGGTGTCCCAAGAGCAGGCTCAGGAATATGTGCCCCCGCCGTGGCGCATGGAATTCACGCAGGCCTGCTTCGAACGCCAGACCATTGGGGCGTCGGGAGCGGATGTGTTCCGCATCGTGCGCGCCGGCCAGCCGGATGTCTTCCTGAAGACGGAGCCGGCAACGGCTCTCAGCGAACTGCCCGGCGAAATCGAACGCTTGCGCTGGATGGCCCAGGTGGGCCTGCCCGCGCCCGCGGTGCTCGATGCCTTGCGGCATGAGGGCCGGCATTACCTGCTGATGAGCGCGGTGCCCGGCCAGGACATGGCGACCGCGTTCGACCTGCAGCCGGCCCTGGTGCTGCGGGTGGCCGCCATGGCCTTGCGCATCCTGCACGAGACGCCGATCGAGGATTGTCCTTTCGACCATCGCCTGGAACATAGGCTGGCCGATGCGGGCCGGCGTCTGCAGGCCGGGCTGGTGGACGAGTCGGCCTTCGACGGCCCGCGCCAGGGATGGAGCGCCGCACAGGTGTGGGAGGAGCTGCTGGCCAGCCGGCCGGACACGCAGGATCTGGTCGTCACGCACGGCGATGCCTGCCTGCCGAACCTGATGCTGGAAGGCAAATGGTTCACGGGCTTCATCGACTGCGGCCGCCTGGGCGTGGCCGACCGTTTCCAGGACCTGGCCTTGACGGCGCGCAGCATCGAGCACAATTTCGGTCCGCAGTGGGTGGACGTGTTCTTCCACGAATACGGTCTGGAAGCGGATGAAGGCCGGATGGAGTTCTATCGCCTGCTGGATGAATTCTTCTGAGTCCGGCGCCGCGCCGTCGTGTTTCAGGCGCACTGTGGGCTGCGTGCCTGCGCAGGAATGGCGCGCCAGGTGAAGACGGCGCAGGCGATCTGGATGGCGCCGCCGGCCAGCATGGCGGCGCGCAGCCCGTCGGTTGGATGCGACGGCATGGCAAACAGGGCGCCCAGGAAGGCGACCCCCAGGCTGGCTCCCATCATGCGGGCGACGTTGATCAGGGCGCTGGCGGTTCCGGATCGTTCCGCAGGTGCAGCGCCGACCGCCGCCCCCATCAAAGGGCCGGTGGCCAGGCCCATGCCCAGGCCGGTCAGGGCCAGGCCGATCTCCTGTGCGAGGATGGAAGGCGACCGCGCTTCCACGCCGATGAGCAGCAGGCCTGCTCCGGCAAGCATGAGGCCGCCTGCGGCCAGGGGCCGGGTTCCATGCCGGACGGCCAGCAAGCCCGACCAGGGCGAGCTGGCGACAAATGTCAACGCCGTGGGCATCAGCGCAATACCTGCGCCCAGAGGGCCGAAACGTCCGGCGTCCTGCCAGGCCAGGGGCAGCAGGAACAAGGCGCCATACATGCCGAATGTCATCCCCGCCGTTGCCGCCATGGCGCCGCGGAATGGGCGGGATCGGAACAAGGCCGGAGGCACCATGGCGCTCGAGCCTTGACGAGCCTCGATGCGGACGAACACGGCCAGGGCGGTTGCGCCGGCCAATAAGGCTGCCAACGCCCTGTACGGCGCTTCGCGGCATTCGATGGCGGCAAAGGCCAGCATGCCCAGGGCGGCGGCTCCGGACAACTGGGCGGTGCCGTCGAAATGCCGCTTCCCCGGATCGGACGATTCCGGGATGCAGGACCAGGCCAGCGTGCCCGCCGTCGCGCCGATGGGGGCGACGACGAGAAAAATGCTGCGCCAGCCGGCGTATTCGATCAGCATTCCGCCCAGCGTCGGACCGAGCGCCATCGCCAGGCCGTTGCAGGCCGCCCAGATCCCGAGGACCCGGCTGCGTTCGGCGGGTTCGAGCCATGCCACGCGGATGATGGCCAGCGACGCGGGTACGAGCAGGGCGGCGCCCAGTCCGCTCAAGGCCCGGGCGGCGATCAGGATTTCCGCAGACGGCGCGGCGGCGCACATCAAGGTCGCGACGCTGAGAATTGCCGAGCCGGCGATGAATGTCCGGCGTCGGCCATAGAGGTCGGCCAGCAGGCCGCCTGTCAGCAGCAAGGCGGCGTAGGCCAGGTTGTAGCTGTCCAGCACCCATTGCAGGGCGCGCATGTCCGCCTCGAGGTCCAGGCCGATGGGGCGCATTGCCAGGTTGACCACGGCCGTGTCGATCTGGGCCGCCAGGACGGCCAGGCATAGCGTCGTCAATACGAGTCGGAGAGGGGAAGAGGTCATGGCGGGCTCGGTGGGAGTCGAATGGACGGGCGCCGTCCGTACGCAAGCACAGTACCAGGCCCGGCTCGGGCAATGCTTCGATGCGTGGCGAACCATGCGGCAACGCCGATGGGTTAGCATTCAGTTGCCGAGCAGGAGACAGCCATGTCTACTTTCTTCAACATTTCCGCGACTGCCTTTCTGATCGCCGATCCAAGCCGGGCGGCCATGCTGACGATGCTGATGGACGGACGCGCGCATCCGGCGGGCGCGCTTGCCCGCGCCGCGGGGGTGAGTGCGCAGACGGCCAGCGCGCATCTGGCCAAGCTTCGCGCGGGCGGACTGGTCCTGGTCGAGACCGAGGGGCGGCATCGGTACTACCGTCTGGCCGATTCCCACGTCGCCCAGGCGCTGGAGCAGCTCGCGGCGATCCGTCCTGGCGCGACGCCCAGGCCGATGGCCCTTAGCCCGCAGCAACGAAGTTTGCGATTCTGCCGACGTTGCTACGATCATCTGGCGGGACAGGTCGGGGTGGCTGTCACCTGCGCCCTGCTGGACCAGGATTACCTCCGGCCGGGGGAGGACCGACGCTTCATCCTCACGCCGGCCGGCGCGCGCTGGTTCAGCGATCTGGGGATGGATGTCGAAGCCATACGGCCGACTCGCCGCGGCCTGGCGCGGCAATGTCTGGACTGGACGGAACGCGTACCGCATCTGGCCGGGCCTTTGGGCGTACAGTTCATGAGCCTGCTGTGCGAGCGAGGCTGGCTCCGACGGTCCGACGCTTCGCGCGCCGTTCTGCTCACACCCGCAGGCGCGGCCGGGCTCAGGGAAACCCTGGGCGTGATGCTGCCCTAGAAAGCCCCTCTGTCCGAAATATGGCCGTTTCAGGCAATAAGTCGTCCGTTTCGACAAGACGAGCCTGGATGCGCGAGTGACAAAATGACTGCTCCATTACAGAACAAAAAAGTAAGGAGACGGCAGTGCGCTATCAAGTCATTATTTCAGGGGCGGGGCCGGTGGGCTGCTGGCTGGCCTGCGAACTCCAGCTGGCCGGCATCCAGACCCTGGTCATCGAGCAGACGCCCGCCATCAGTCCGCAGTCCAGGGCGCTCACGATCCACCCCAGGACGATAGAAGTTTTTGCCATGCGCGGGGCCCATGAAGCCATGCTGCGGGAAGCCGTGCGTATTCCCAGCGGGCACTTTGGCATCCTGGACCACAGGCTGGACTTCAAACCCCTGAATACCGAGTACGCCTTTACGCTGGCGATTCCACAGGCCCGTATCACGGCCATCCTGCAGGAACGGGCCCGCGCCCTGGGTGCGGACATCAGGCGGGGAGAGCGTGTCTCTCATTTTGAGGAAGGGCCCGATTCGGTGTCGGTCGCCATCGAGGGCCCCAGTGGAACATATACGGCTGAGGCGCAGTGGCTGGCAGGGTGTGATGGGACGCGCAGCACGGTACGCACTCAGGCGGGCATTCCCTTTCCTGGCACTGACGCCACGGTGCTGGGCTGGCTGGGCGACGCGACGCTGGCCGAGCCGCCCGAGGGCGTCATGATAGGGAAATGGGGCCTGAACGGCACGGCCATGGTGGCGAAACTTCCCGATGGCCAGCATAGATTGGTCGGCATCTCGCCGGATGATGTGAATCGCGCCTGGCCGGGTGAACTGGCTCTGGACGAGCTCCGCGCCAAAGTCATCGCCATTTTCGGCACGGACTTCGGCCTGCACAGCCCTTCGTGGCTGTCCCGGTACAGCAATGCCAGCCGGCAGGCGGAAAGCTACCGCAAAGGCCGTATCTTGCTGGCCGGGGATGCCGCCCACCAGCACATGCCCGCGGGCGGGGTCGGTTTGAACATCGGGATCCAGGATGCCATGAACCTGGGCTGGAAGCTGGCGGCCACCTTGCATGGCTGGGCGCCGGATTCCTTGCTGGACAGCTACCACCAGGAACGGCATCCGGTGGGCCAGGATCTGCTCGAGCACACGCAGGCGCAGACAGCGCTGATGAGCTGTTTCACCCAGGAAGGGATAGAGCTGCGCGCTTTCTTGAACAAGTTGATCAAGGAGCTGCCGCCTCTGGAAAATGCGCTGGCCGAACGCTTGTCGGGCCTGCATGTGGCCTATCCCTCCCTGGATCCGCGAGCGCATCCCCTGGTTGGTAAACGGGCTCCGGAGCTGAGCTTCAACGGCACGAAGCAGGGCTTGTTCAGTCTGCTGTCCTCTGGTCGCCATGTGCTGCTGGATCTGACGGGTCGGGCAAGCCCGGACGCCGCTTCCGGGGCAGTCGCACAGACGCGCCTGATCGTTCAGCGCGCCGGCCTGGCGCCGACCGGTACGGCCTGGGATGGGCTGACAGCGGCGCTGATCAGACCCGACGGGTATGTGGCCTGGGCCAGCGATGAGCAGGACTTGCATGAACTGCGCACTCAGATGAATGATGAACTGGCTTTCCTGTGGACGAAAGCGGACCTGCCCGGCGCTTCCGCCGTCGTGTCGGAGGCTTCTTGATGCAGACCAAGACCGGACCTTTCAGGATGCTGATCAACGGCGTCCTGACGGAGGGAGCCAGTTCCATGGCGGTGATCAACCCGAGTTCGGGGCAGGTGCTGGCGCACAGCCCCCGGGCCTCGGAGGAACAGGTCGAACAGGCCATTCTGGCAGCCAGCGGCAGCTACTGCATGTGGTCGCGGACTCCGTTGGAGCAGCGGCGGGAAACGCTGCGCCGCATTGCCGATACGATTGAGCGGCATGCCGGAGAACTGGCGCGCTTGTTGACCCAAGAGCAGGGCAAGCCCCTGAAGGATGCTTTGGACGAGGTGCAGGGCAGCGCCGCGTTTTTCCGCTATGCGGCCCAGGCGCAGTTCGGGGCGCGTACGCTGGAGGACAGCGACACCCGGCATGCGGTTCTGCTTCGTCGGCCTCTCGGGGTGGTGGCGGTGATCACGCCCTGGAACTTTCCCTTGCTCCTGCTGGCATTCAAAGTGCCCCATGCTTTGCTGGCGGGCAATACGGTAGTGATCAAGCCGGCGGCCACGACTCCACTGAGCACCTTGCTTCTGGGGCAGTTGATTGCGGATACAGTCCCTGCGGGCGTCATTAATGTCGTCAGCGATAAAAACGACCTGGGCGACCTGCTCACCAGTCACCCTTTGGTGGCGAAGATCTCGTTCACGGGCTCTACCGCTACGGGCTACAAGGTCATGGCCAATGCCGCCAAGTCCCTGAAGCGGCTGACGCTGGAGTTGGGCGGAAACGATCCGGGCATTGTGCTGGACGATGCCGATCCCGTCCGTATCGCCCCTGGCATCATCCGGGCGGCGTTCTTCAACAGTGGTCAGGCCTGCATCGCATTGAAGCGCTTGTATGTGCACAGTTCGCTTTACGACCGCTTATGTGAAGAACTGGTCAGGCTGGCAGAGGCCATTGTTCTGGGTGATGGCCTGGATCCGATGACCATGCAGGGGCCTTTGCAAAATCAGCAGCAGTATCAGAAGGTCAGTGAACTATTGGGCGATGCCTGCCGGCACGGACGGCTTCTCTGCGGCGGACCTGTGCCAGACAGCCAAGGGTATTTCATCCGCCCCGCGCTGGTGGCGGACGTCCAGGATGGCGTCCGGCTGGTCGACGAGGAGCAGTTCGGGCCCGTGCTGCCCTTGATCCGTTATACCGATCTGGACGAGGCCGTGGCTCGCGCCAACGACAGCCAGTACGGGCTGGGCGCCTCGGTATGGTCATCCAATACAGAACGCGCTGTGGCCGTGGCCAACCAATTGGTGGCCGGAACCGTGTGGATCAATCAGCACATCGATCTAGGGCCGCATATTCCGCAGTCCGGCGCCAAGCGGTCTGGCTTCGGGATCGAACTGGGCGAGGAAGGTCTGCTGGAGTTCACTCAAGCGCAAGTGATCAATATCAAGAACGAGGCCGGCAACGCATATCCAAAAGGAGGGTGCAGATGAAGAATAGTTACGCGATCAATCCGGACAACTTGCCGAAATTGCCGGGAGTGGTCTCACATGGGGTGGTGCTGGAAAAGGCCGGTCTGGTGTATACCTCGGGGCAATTATCGTGGGATGAAAACGGAGCGCTGGTGGACGGCGACATGGCGGCGCAGTTGGAGCGCGCCTATCAGAATGTGGACCATGTCCTGAAGGCTGCAGGGACGTCCCGCTCTCGGGTGATCAATGAAACGATCTTCATCGTCGACTATGACGCATCCAAGGCGCCCGACCTGATCCAGGCATTGACGCGGGCCAGGCCTGACGGCTCTGTCCCGCCCAGCAGTACGGTCGTGGGAGTGCAGTCCTTGTTCGCGGATGGTTTTCTGGTGGAAGTACAAGTGGTGGCCGTTCTTTGACCATGCCCGGCCCCTACGGAGGATTGGGTGGGGGGGTGGCGGCCAGGCCAGCTGCCGCTGCCTGGCTGATCCAGGGCTATCGACCCAACGAGAGACAATGAAGATTCAAGCAAAAAAACATATTTCCCAGCGCCTGAACCAAGAGATGCAATCCTTGAATACCGGAGGCTGGTCCGACAGGCAGAAGCTGGCCCTGGCCTGCCGCATTCTGCATGAAGAAGGCCATTGGCGCGGTCTGGCGGGGCAGATGACAGCCCGTGTGGACGGCTCTTCGGAGATGCTGACGCTGGGTTTCGGGGTAGGCTTTGACGAGGCCCGCGCCAGCCGCCTGGCGCGGGTCGATCAGGATTTGCGGCCTTTGGGAAACAGTGTCATGCCCAATCCGGGAGTGCGTTTTCATGCCTGGATTTATGCGCAGCGCCCGGAGATTCAGGCCATTGTGCATACCCACCCGCCCGCATGCGCCGCCTTGTCCATGACAGGCGAGCCGCTGACCGTGGCCCATATGGATGCCACGCCGCTGTTCGATGACTGTGCGTTTCTGCCTGAATGGCCGGGCTTGCCCATCGGCGACGAAGAGGGGCGGATCATTGCCGCCGCCATGGGGGACAAGCACGCGATTTTGCTGGCCAACCACGGCTTGCTGGCGGCGGGCCGCAGTATTGAAGAAGCCTGCATGCTGGCTGTCTGGATGGAGCAGGCCGCCGACATGCAATTGCGCGCCCGGGCGCTGGGTCCCGTCAAGGCGATCGATGCCGCGCTGGCTCAAGAGTCGCGTGATTTTCTGCGTAGACCCAAGGTGCTGGAGCTGACATTCGCCAATTTCGCCAGACGCGCGGTGCGCGCGGACGGCGGTGTTCTGCTGTGAACGTCGCTGCCCGCGCCTGCGCAACCGCAGCCTGGAGACGCGTCGGGGAAGGCTGGCCTGACTATTCCGGGGCGCTGCTTGCGGATATATGGCCGTATTGCGACAACATATGGCGGCATCCAGCACGGATTGCAGGCACGCTTGTGTTACGTTGAGGTTTTCGGCTCTTGTTCGGCGTGGCCTCAGCCGCCTCATGTGCACGCCTGCGACTGATTTATGAATAACGCCATTCTCTGCGTCCAGGAATATCTCGATCAGGCACAGCAGCCTGTGACCGGCTTGCAGGTTGAGCTGGTTTTCGTCGGCGATACTGAACCCCACAAGCATCGCAAAGATCAGTTGCTGTATGTGATCAGGGGCCTGATCACGGTACAGACCGAGCAGGGCCTGTGGACCGTACCGCCGCATTGCGCCATCTGGATACCGGGTCAGGTGATGCATTTTGCCCGGGCTACCAGTCAGGCCAGCGTGGCCAATCTTTACATGGAGCCGCAGCAGCATCGTGCTGGCCTGGCCCAATGCGGCATTTTGTTTGCCCAGCCCTTGCTGCGCGAACTGATATTGCGTCTGGTGCATCCCGCGGAAAGCTCTGTTGAAAGCCGCATTCGGGAAACTCGGCTGGTTTCCGTACTGATGGACGAACTGGAAGCGGCGCCGTGGGAGCCGCTGCACCTGCCCATACCTACCGAACGGCGTCTCAGGCGGCTGGTGGATGTGCTCACGGAAAAACCGGGACTCAAGCTGAGCATGGAGCAATGGGGGGCCTTGATTGGCGTCAGCAACCGTACCTTGAGCCGCCTGTTTTTGCGCGAGACCGGAATGTCGTTCGGGCGTTGGCTGCAACAGTGGGATATACGCCTGGCTTTGCAAAAGCTGGCCAGCGGTGAGTCAGTGACCAATATCGCAATTGATCTGGGCTATGAAAGCCTGAGCGCGTTCATCACGATGTTTCGCCGCACCCTGGGCACCACGCCCACCCGTTACCTGGCCGGAGTTCAGACTCTGCCGGCAAGAAAGAGCGAACAGGCCTTCATTCACATGGACGGGCGTATCCCGGAGGTTTTTACCAAAATTCATGTGCCGACGATACGTGCTTGATACGAGGGGCCGCCGTTGGCTTTCCGCCGGGCAGGCCGCCGACGGGCACCGCGAAAATCGCATCAGCTCGAGCACTGCGCGCATTGTCGGTTCCCAGATGCTTTTTTATTTTGTTCTATGACAAAATAATGGTTTATGCATGGAGTATCTGAGATGCTGAAGGGTTTATGCGCCTATCCCTTGACGCCCTTTGCCCAGGGCAGGCCGGACGAGGCCTCGTTCGGGCGCCTTGTGGACCGGTTGCGGCGGGCGAGGGTGGATTCCATCTGCGTGCTGGGGTCCACCGGCAATTTCGCCTATATGGACAGGCAGGAGCGCCGGCGCATTGCGCAGTTGGCGGTGGAGGCGGCGGATGGGATTCCGGTGATCGTCGGCATCAGCGCCCTGGCCGCGCGCCAGGTGCTGGCGCTGGCGGAAGACGCCCAGCAAGCGGGCGCCGGCGCCTTGATGCTCTCGCCCATGTCCTACCAGATCCTGCGCGATCACGAGGTCTTCGAACTCTTCAGGGCGGTCAACGACGCATCGTCCCTGCCTCTGGTGATCTACGACAATCCGTCGACCACACATTTTTCCTGCAGCGACGATTTGCTCGGCCGGCTGGCCGGCCTGTCCAGGGTGGGCGCCATCAAGATACCCGCCGTGCCTCTGCAATCCCAACAGGCGCAGGAACGGGTCGGCCGCCTGCGCGCCTTGCTGCCGGCCGATGTCAGCCTTGGCGTCAGCGGCGATGCGTCGGCCGTAGTCGGCCTGTCGGCTGGCTGCGATGCATGGTGCTCGGTCCTGGGCGGGTTGTTCCCGCAGGACGCCTTGGCCATCTGCAAGGTGGCGCAGGCCGGAGGGGGACAGCAGGCCCAGGCTTTGGCCGACCGTTGGCAGGGTCTATGGGATCTGAATGCGCGATATGGCAGTTTGCGGGTGGTGGCCACGGCGGCCGAGCTGATCGGTCTTGCCGGCCCCTCCTGCCTGCCCGCTCCCTTGCAGGTCCTGGATGAGCCGGGGCAAGCTGAACTCAAGGCCGTGCTGGTGAGGCTGGGGCTATACTGACGGGCTTTGCGCAACGGCTTGTTCGTTCGGTGTCGGGGTTCTCGTGCATATGGCGATCCAGCAAGGCGGAGGGCCGGCTCATCGCGCACCTGGCGGCTTCGTTACAGCGACGGATAGGAAAAACGGCCGGAAAGAAGATCTTTCCGGCCGTTTTTTCATTCGGACGCTCCAGGCAGGGGCATCACTTGCGTCGCGCGACGATCTCGTATTCCATGTCGCGGCTGCTGTCGCCCAGCGACACGGCTTGCAGCTCGTACTCGCCGGGCTGCAGGTCCACTTCCAGGCGCGCGTTCATGTCACCGCCGCTGTCGTCGTCTTCCAGGATGGTCTGGCCATTCTGGCTCAGCACCAGGTAGGTGTCGAAGACCGGCGAGGTCATGTCGATGACATAGCGTCCGGCCTGGCGCACGTTCAGCTTGTAGGTATCGCGGGTGACGCCTTCCAGCATGATGGCCTGGCGGGGCTCGCCCACGCGCAGCGTACCGCCGCCTGCGTTGGCCGGCGCCGGCTGGCCCGAGGCGCTCAAGGTGAACAGGCCCGCTTGCATGGAGCCCGAGATGCTGACGCGGTGTTCGCCGGGCTGCAGGACGGCGCGGATGCGCTGCTGGTTGGCGTTGTCCCCGGTATGCACGCCGCTGAGTTGATCCATATGCAAGTCGGCGTAAAAACCCTGCGTATCCATCAGCAGGGTGACCAGCGTGGGTTCGGTCACCTTCAGCGTGTAGGTCTGAGTCTGGCCGGTGAACAGACCGTTGCGGCTGGCTTGGTCCAGGTTCAGCGTGTCGCCGTTCTTCAGGTCCGGCTCGGCCGCGATGTCGTGAGCCTGGATCTCCAGGCTGAAGCCGCCCTGGAAGCTCTGTGCGCCATTGGCGGAGGAGGCTTGAACAATATATTCGCCGGCTTTCAGGTAGGCCTGGATGCGGGCGTCCATGTTCTCGCCGCCATCATCGTCCGATACCAGCTCGGATCCGCGCCGGTCCATCAGCGTCAGGTAGGGGTCCATGCTGCTTTGCTCGGCCTTCATGGCGATGCTGTACAGGCCTTCTTTCTCGATATTCAGACGGTAGCGCTTCTGGCCGCCCAGCGCCCAGTCACTGATATTCTGCCCAGCCGTCAGAGGCTCGCCGGCATAGGATTTCAGAGTCGTGACCACGACCTGGAAGGGGCCGTAGGCGCTGGTGTCGTAGCCGCTGACAGCGATCTGGTAGGTGTCGTTGAAATCCGCCCGGAACCCCAGGGTGGTGGTCTTGTCCTTCTCCGCGCTGGTCGGGCATTCGTCGCAGCGTGGGCTGCGGGTCAGCAGTTCGCCGTTGCGCAGCACGCTGATCTGGGCGCGCAGCGGGCCGCTTACGGAGATCTTGACGATCTGGCCGGCTTCGGCCTTGACCTCGTACAGGGCGCTGCGCACGCCGTCGCTCAGGTTCAGGAAGCTCTGGCTGGTCAGTTCGCCGCCGGTCTTCTGGTCCAGGACAAGGGCTGCGGCGGGGTCGGCGGCGGACATGGCGGCCGGCTTGGCCTGGGGAGCGACGCCGGCCTGGTTCTGGTAATAATAGACAGCGCCGCCGGCACCGACGAGAACCCCGAGAATGGCGGCAAATAGAGTGGAAGGCTTCATGGTTTCTGTATGAGTAAGAATAAATCGGTCGGCCCCAATGACGGACGCCGGCGGCCATGATTGTACTGGAGTGGCGTTTGGCGTCGCAGGGGCAGGCAACAGAATGCAACCCGAAACGTCGATCCGCTGTTACATCTCTGTGCGTTCCGCTCGCCGCCGGGCCGCATTCGGCCGCCGTTGTCTATGAGCCCTCTTGAGGACGGGCGCCTGCCCAGGTCTGGCATTTTTGTTACGAATGACTATATTCAAGGCGTCAGGACGTGTTCAAGGGTTGCGGACCGGAGCTTGAGCCTGCGCGCGCAGTGTGGGTTCGGCCACGGGGGCGAATGACGCGCCGCCTCCGCTTGGCAGCTTGTCGATCAGCGCGGTCTGCGACCATTCGCCGTGGCGGCGGGCCTGCAGGCGATAGCTTTGCACGGGACCCACAGGGCGGCTGGCCAGGTAGAGCACGCCGTGCTGCTCGTACAGGGCGGGCTGGGAGGCGGCATGCTCTTCCAGGCGTGTCACCGCGTCTTTGTCGGCCAGCAGGATGGCCCCGCCCGGGGACTCCAGCACGGCCAGGGCCACGTCTTTGTGTTCATCCAGGACCAGCGCCGGGCGGCCCACGTAGCGTATGCCCATGTCATGGGCGGCGCTCCAGGCCGACGATCCGGCCTGCTCCGTCAGGCGCAACAGGTGCTGGCTGTTCTTGTCGCGCAGATACAGCTCGATGCGGCCCTGCGCATTGCGGATGGCGCCCAGTCCGCCATTGCTGGGCGGGGCGGCCAGCGCCTGCCAGGGGCGCCATTGGCGATCTTCGTTCTGGCGGGTCTGGAACAGGCGTCCGTTCTGGGTGACGGCGAAGACGTGCGGCAAGCCGTTCCCGTCGGCCACGATGGCGGCCTGGCTGTAGGCCTGGTCCAGCGCGGGCAGGGCCTGCCAGGGTGTCCAGCCGTGGTCCAGGCCGTTGGGCGCGCTCCAGTGGAACAGGCCGTCCGTGCCCATGCCCAGCGCCAGGGACAGGCCGCTGGCCACGACGGGAACATGCAGCAGGCGGGCGCCGGCCACGGCCTGCCAGCCCAGCCATTGGCCGTTGCCTTGCTGGCGGTTGACCCAGATGCCGCCGGTGGCGTCGCGGGCGAACAGGCCGGGGGCGGCGTCGGGGTAGTGGAAGGCGGTCAAGGCATCGGCGGTGCGGCCGCCCAGGGTGTTCCAGCGCTTGAGCGCCGGATCCCATTGGTTGACGGCATCGTTCTGCTCGCCTGCGGCGAACAGCGACAATTGGCCGGAGGCGTCCACCAGCAGGTCGGCGCCCGAATTGTGGCGGCTGGCGTAGTAGGCGCGCTGCACCCAGGCGGCGGCTGGTCCGGCGGGCTCCTGGCAATTTTCGGGGCCTTTGCAATAGTGGCCGTCCTTCCATGCATAGCGGCGGAAGATGTCCGTCTTGCTCTGGATTTCCGCCACGCTCAGATTGCTGTCGTGCTCCTGGGTGGGATAGTCCAGGTAGCCGATCTGCGCATAGTTGCCGGGCACGGCGGCCATGGCGTCGCGCACCAGGCGCGCGCTGGCGATGTGATCGGGATGGCCATGGCCCGGGCAACGCCAGCACAGCTTGGTGTAGGGGACGGGGTTGGTATCGTCCAGGTAGCGTATGGTGGTGGGGCGATACCGGCGGATCAGGGCCGACAGGGTCTGGACCAGATCGTCCCGCGTGTAGCTTTGTTCAGGCGCGTCCAGCGTCCGTACGACCTGTCCGGGAATGGATTCGGCCTGGCTCAGAGGCGTCAGGCTGCCCCAGCCCTTGCCCAGCCAGGGGTCCTGCAGGCGCAGATGGCTCAACTGGATCCTGGGATTGCCGCGCAGCGTGAAATGGGCCAGGGAGTAATGGCCCAGCGCCAGGCGTTCTTCGTCCCACTCGTCCGGCTGGCCCGCCATGTAGGCATAGGCGGCCCGCACGCCGCGCTCCCGGCTGTACATATAGTCCAGGCCGTCCTTGCGTTCGCTGGCGGTCAGGTAGACCACCTGCACGCAGCCGCCGGCCTGGATGGCGTTGGCCAGGTCGGGGTTCATGAACAGCAGGTCGTCGTCCATATGGCCCACGAAGGCCAGGTCCCGGATGGCATGGCAGTCGGGCGCGGCGGCCTGGACGGACAGGGGAAGCAGCAGGGCGGCAAGGCCCAGAAGCGGAGTGCGCCGCAGGCGGGCGCGGGCCGTGAAAGCAGGCATGATGGGGCAGGCAGGAGACAATCAGGGATCGGATGGATCCTTCCCGCGTCGGGCCGGACCGGAAATGGCAGGCCGACGTGCCCGTTCAGTATAAGCAGGCGCCGGCCGTGCAGGAAGGTCTGCCCGCGCGGCCCGGCCGTCTTGCCGCCTCTGGTGTGGCGTGCGCGCTGCGTTCAGGCCAGGCGCGGACGTATCAGCATGGGAGCGAACTGCAGCAGGTAATTGAGCAGGGCCAGGATCCAGCACAGGCCGGCCAGGTGCAGCAGCGGCAGGCTCCAGGCGCTGGGAACCAGGGCGAGCAGACGCAGCGCCGTGGCGGCCAGCAGCAAGGCATAGCCGAGCACCAGGCGGGGCGAGGACTTCAGGGGGCGGCCCAGGTGGCCCAGGGCGGTGCGCGTCAGCATGCCGATGATCATGACGCTGAAGCCGGCCAGGCCCAGGACGTGCACGGGCCAGGCGGCGCGCTGCATCAGGCCGGCCTCGTAGGCGGCGGCGCACAGCAGGCCGGCCGCCAGGCCGGCATAGCCCAGGTACAGGATCCATAACAGCGGCGTGCGGCGGCTGGCCCAGGGGCGCCAGCGCACCCATTGCACCAGCGCGATCAGCCCCAGCGCGGCCAGCGCGGCGGCCAGAGGCAGACGCCAGGCCATCAGGGACAAGGCGATGGCCAGCACGCTCAGACCCATCTGCCACTGACCGCTGCGCGTCTGCATGGGAATGGCCAGGCCCGGGATGGCCCGCATGGCGAAGAAGGGAATGACGCGGCGCGCGATCAGCAGCGTGATCAGGGCCATGGTCCAGAAGCCGCTGTAGAAGTAGGGCATGGGGTCCCGCCCCCGCAGCAGGCTGTACAGAAACAGGGCGTGGCTGGCGCCCAGCGCCAGCATGGCCAGGGGGATGCCGTAGTTGCGGCGGTTGCGGGCCAGCAGGATGACACGCGCCAGTTCCACGGCGGCGGCCAGAAAGAACAGGGCGTCCAGCACCAGGGCGAGCGGCAGGCCGCCCGGCGCCAGCAGGCAGAAGCGGGCCGCGATCCATATCAGGCACAGAATGCCCAGGGCGGGGCCGCGCATCGTGCGCTGGCCCGTCCAGGTGGCGCTGGCGGTCAGCAGAAAGCCGACGGCGATGGTGCCGATGAAGGCCCACAGCATTTCGTGGGCGTGCCAGTACAGGCCGGGCAGGGGCGCCCGGGCGAGCCAGCCGGGGGCATACAGCCACAAGGCGATGCTGACCGCGCCCCAGAGGGTGGACAGCAGGTACAGGGGGCGAAAGCCCAGTTCCAGGAAGGCGCGCCATTGCGGGCGGGAAGATGCGGCTGAGGTGTGCAGGGGGATCATGGCTGAATGCAATTTAAGATGTATTTTAAATATATCTTATGGCGCGAATAAAAAACAGCCCGAAGGCTGTTTCGCGGGTCAGTCGCTCTGCGGTTCCAGGTCGCTGTCTATCATTTTGCGCAGCAGGTAGATGATGGCGACGCGTTCGGCCGGATTCAGGTTGCCCATGGTCAATTCGCTGATCTTCTTGGCGCGCGGAATGACGCGATCCAGCAGGGCCCGGCCTTCCTGGGTCAGGTCCACGATGACCTTGCGCCGATCGTCTTTGTCCGGGGCCAGTTCAATCAGGTCCCGGGATTTCAGGCGCTGGATGATGCCGCGTATGGTGGCCTGGTCCACTGCCGTGGCCTCGACCAGTTCGGTCTGGGAGCTGGCGCCATGATCGCGCAAGGCGCACAGGGTCACGAACTGGATCGCGGTGAGCTGATTGTCGCCTACGTGCTGCTGGAAAATGGCGGTGTGCCGCTGGCCCGCCTTGCGCAGCAGGTGGCCGATCTGTTCGGTCACGTCATAGGGCAGGGCGTCGGCGTCCGGGAGGGAGTTGTTGGGCTGCATAGTCATTGTGCATGTTGTTTTATGGTGGGCAGGCCTGGCGCTGATCCAATATTCAAGTATAACTGCGCGCGGCGTGCCAGCGCTTGGTCCAGATCAGTCGGCGTTTGTTCCAGGAAAGTTCCTATATAGAGTGTGCTGCGTTTTAAATTAGTCTATACGCTTAAATTACGGGGACTTTTCAGTATTCCTCAAGAAGGCGGTGGGGCCCTGGGTCAGGCGCTGGCTTTTTTTGAATTATCCTTGATTTACAGGGGGTAGCGAAAGATATTTTCTTGATAAAAATCAATCTTCGTGGCTTGACAAGTTAGTGCAAACCCTAGTGCGATACATTATTTTCATCCCTATAAATAGTGTGTACACTACTAAAAAACGTGTATGAGGCGTCATTCTCCAGACGCCGTGATCAGGAGCTTATAAATGGAAAAAACGGTCAAGATTGCGATTGTGGGAGCAGGTCTTGGCGGAGCCGCTGCAGCGACTCTGCTGCAGCAGGCAGGCTTTGACGTGGAAGTGTTCGAGCAGGCGCCCGAGTTCTCGCGTCTGGGCGCCGGCATCCACGTGGGCCCCAACGTCATGAAGATCTTCCGCCGCATGGGCCTGGAAAAAGCCCTGGACGACATGGGTTCGCACCCCGACTTCTGGTTCAGCCGCGACGGCGAGACGGGCGACTACCTGTCCCGCATCCCGCTGGGTGAATTCGCCAAGAAGGAGTACGGCGCATCCTACATCACCGTGCACCGCGGCGACATGCACGCCCTGCAGATCTCCAGCATCAAGCCCGGTACGGTCCATTTCGGCAAGCGCCTGGAAACCATCGTGGACGAAGGCGATGTCGTTCGCCTGGAGTTCGCGGACGGCACCCGGGTCAAGGCTGACATCGTGATCGGCGCCGACGGCATTCATTCCAAGATTCGTGAAACCCTGCTGGGCGTGGAAGACCCGATCTACAGCGGCTGGGTGGCCCACCGCGCCCTGATCCGCGGCGACAAGCTGGCCCAGTATGCCGACGATTTCGAAGACTGTGTGAAATGGTGGACGGACGATCGCCACATGATGGTGTACTACACCACCGGCAAGCGTGACGAATACTACTTCGTGACCGGCGTTCCGCACGAAGCCTGGGACTTCCAGGGCGCGTTCGTGGACAGCTCGCAGGAAGAGATGCTGGCCGCCTTCGAAGGCTACCATCCGACCGTGCAGAAGCTGATCAAGTCCACGGAGAGCATCACCAAGTGGCCGCTGCGCAACCGCAATCCGCTGCCGCTGTGGAGCCGCGGCCGCCTGGTCATGCTGGGCGACGCCTGCCACCCCATGAAGCCGCACATGGCCCAGGGCGCCTGCATGGCCATCGAGGATGCCGCCATGCTGACCCGCTGCCTGCAGGAAACCGGCCTGGGCGACTACCGCAGCGCATTCGAGCTGTACGAAGCCAACCGCAAGGAGCGCGCCACCCGTGTGCAGTCCGTGTCCAACGCCAATACCTTCCTGCGCACGCAGGAAGATCCGGCCTGGGTCTATGGCTACGATCTGTACGGCCAGGAACTGAAGTCCGCCTGAGCCTGATGGGTGCCGGGGGGCGGGAGCGGCCCGCCCGTCGGCACGGGATTCTCGCGCGGTTCATGCCTGGTCGTCCTTCTTGGGGGAGGCGCCGGGCATGGAGCCGTCTGGCCGGATCGGTACAGCTGCTGTGCCGGCCCGGCCGCAAGTGTGAAGTTGCGGGCAGTTGATGCTGCTTGCTGTCTTGGGGGCGGCAAGGCTTTAGTGTGGCGCTGTGTCAATGGGTGGCGCTGTCCATGCGGAGTTTTCTGGTTTACCAGGCAAATCAATAATTATCTGGAGATTTACAAGGTGCATTCATCCATTACCAGTCCTGCGGTCGCGGTGGACGCGACACACAATCAGGACCTGTACAAGAAGATCATCTGGCGGCTGATCCCTTTCCTGTGCTTTTGCTATCTGGCCGCCTATCTGGACCGCATCAACGTCAGCTTCGCCAAGCTGCAGATGCTCGAGGACCTGCAATGGAGCGAGACCGCCTATGGCCTGGGCGCCGGTCTGTTCTTCCTGGGCTACATCCTGTTCGAAGTGCCCAGCAACCTGATTCTGGAGCGGGTCGGCGCCAAGCTGTGGATCGCCCGCATCATGATCACCTGGGGCCTGCTGTCGGGCCTGACCATGATGGTGACCACGCCTACACAGTTCTACATCCTGCGCTTCGTGCTGGGCGCGGCCGAAGCGGGCTTTCTGCCCGGCGTGCTGTACTACCTGACGCTGTGGTTCCCCACGTACCGGCGCGGCAAGATCATCGCCCTGTTCATGATCGGCCTGCCCCTGTCCAGCGTGATCGGCGGCCCTCTGTCGGGCTGGATCATCGGCCATTTCGACCACTTGAACGGCTGGCGCGGCTGGCAGTGGCTGTTCTTCCTGGAGGCCATCCCGAGCGTGCTGCTGGGCATCCTGACCTTCTGGGCCCTGCCTAACGACTATCATTCGGCCAAGTGGCTGAGCACGGAAGAAAAAGCCCGCCTGGCTGCCGACCTGAAGGCGGACGACGCCGAAGGCAAGGGCGTCAAGCACAGTTTCAAGGACGGCTTTTTCAACCTGAAGGTGTGGATGCTGGGCGGGATCGACTTCTCCATCCTGCTGGGCACGTATTCGATCAGTTTCTGGATGCCGTCCTTCATCCGCGCCGCCGGCGTGCAGGATCCCTTCCAGATCGGCCTGATGACGGCGATTCCGTCCCTGGCCGGCGTGGTCGGCATGCTGTGGATCGGCGCCAGTTCCGACCGCCGCCGCGAGCGTCGCTGGCACCTGATCGTGCCCTTGACCATCGGCGCCATTTCCCTGGTGGCCAGCACCTATGTGACGCACAACGCCTGGATGACCGTGCTGTGCTTCACCGTGGCTTCGGGTGTGATCATGGGCGCCGTGCCGGTTTTCTTCAGCCTGCCCGCGACCTTCCTGAAAGGCACTGCCGCCGCCACCGGTTTTGCGCTGGCCTGCTCGCTGGCCAACATCGCCGGCCTGATCAGCAATTCGCTGATCGGCTGGGTCACCGATCTGACCGGTTCGGGAAGCGCCGCGCTGTGGCTGTTCGCCGGCAGCCTGTTGCTGAGCTGCCTGCTGGCCTACGCCTTGCCCGCCAAGCAGGTCAACCGCTAAGTTCCATTCATTGCCGGGGCCGGCCAGGCCCTGTGCACGACACACCCCGAAGGCAGGCGCAAGCCCGGCCTTCGGGGTGTTTTTGCATCTGGATCAAGACGGGCCGCAAGGTTCGCCGCATGGGCGCGGTCCTCAGCGGTCCCGGTTCACGCCGCTTCGATGAGTGATGATGCGGTCTATCAGGCCCCATTCCCGGGCCTGTTCGGCGGTCAGGTAGCGGTCCCTGTCCAGGTCGCGCTCCACGTCCTCGTAGGAGCGGCCGCAGTGCCGGGCATACAGTCGCGTGATGCGCTGCTTGGTTCGCTGCATTTCCTCGGCATGGATGAGCATGTCCGAGGCCTGCCCCTGGAACCCGCCCAGGGGCTGATGCACGTGCACGCTGGCATTGGCCAGGGCGGTGCGCTCGCCCGGCTCGCCGGCCATCAGCAGGAACGAACCCATGGAGCGGGCCGTTCCCATGCACAGCGTATGCACGGGCGGGCTGATGAACTGCATGGTGTCGTAGATGGCCAGGCCGCTGGTGATGACTCCGCCGGGGGAGTTGATGTAGAGCTGTATCGGCTTGCCGGGATGTTCCGATTCCAGGAACAGCAGCTGCGCGCATACCAGGGCGGCGACGGCGTCGTTGACTTCCCCATTCAGGAAAATGATCCTGTCGCGCAGCAGCCGGGAGTAGATGTCGAAGGATCGCTCCGCGCGGCCGGTCTGTTCTACGACCATGGGTACGAGCTGCATGACGTCGTTCATGATGTTTCCTTGGAAATGAAGGTTTGCGGCCTGCGGCATCAGGCGGCGAGCAGAAGATAGGGGGCGTCGTCGTTTGCCGCCGCGGACGAAGTCGTGCCGGGTGGCTCATGAATGATGGTGAGCGTGGTTCCGCCCGAGTCGTTGGGCCTGATCTGGAACGTGACCTGGCTCTCGAGAAAGGGGGGCGCGGGGTCGCGCAGCCGGTAGCGGATTTGTTCGGGAGCCTCCGAGGATACAGGCTCGGCCTGCGCCAAAGCCCGTCCGGGCAGCCAGGCCTCGCGATATTCGGGAATGCTGATCGCCCGCCAGACTTTTTGTGACGGAGCGTCCAGCTCGTACTCGAGCACGAGCTCCTCGTGCAAGGGCGGGGAAACGGGGGGCGTCATTGATCCATGTCCTTGAGCAGGGACTTCAAGGCATCCACCCGCGCGGGCCAGTAGGCGCGGTATCGGGACAGCCATTGCGCGATGGAGGCCAGGCCGTCCGGATTGACTTCGTAATTGACGAAACGGCCTTGCCGCTCTTCCTGGATCAGTCGGGCATTGCGCAGTACGGCCAGGTGCTGGGACATGGCGGACTGGCTGATATCCATGCCGGCGCGCAAGGCCGTCGCGTTCATGCTGCCTTGAGCCAGCTTTTCGAAGATGGCGCGGCGGGTTGGATCGGCCAGCGCCTTGAAGATGTCGTTTTCAATCATGACAACACATTAGCATTTGCTTATGTATTGTGCAAGCAGCGTGCGCTTTGCCGGAAAAACGAGATGCGTGTATGGCCGAATGCGTAGCCCGCGCGCGGCGGGGGCCGGATCAGGCCGTCAGGGCTTCCTGGCCTTCCCGCAGCCAGGCGTCCAGGTCGGCGGTTTCGTAGAGGATTTCGGCGCTGAGCACGCGCAGCCCGGCGGGGCCGCTGTCCAGGATGCGGCGTTCGCCGCAGGACTGCTGCAGTTCCAGTTCGCAGCCGGGCAGGGTCTGGAGATGGCGTGCCAGTTGCCGCAACTGGTCCGGCGGGCAGCAAGGGCTGGATTGAAAGCGGCCGCTTTCCTTGCCGTTCAGGCGAATGATCAGGCGCAGGGGATTCATGGAGTCTCCGCTTGGGTTTCAGGCCAGTAGTAGTTGTTGGGCGTGGAACGCGCGCCGAAGATGGCCTGGCCCACACGCACCACGGTGGAGCCTTCCTCGATGGCGATTTCGTAGTCGCCCGACATGCCCATGGACAGCTCGCGCATGCCTTCGGCATGGGCGATATCGTTGCGCAACTGGTCGCGCAGGGTGCGCAGCAGCGCGAAGCAAGGGCGCACGCGGTCGGGGTCGGCGTCCATCAGGGCCAGGGTCATCAGGCCCTTGACGCGCAGCGCCGAAAATTGCGGCAGTTCGCGCACGAAGGCGTGCACCTGGTCGGGCGGCAGGCCGAACTTGCTGGCTTCGCCGGAGGTGTTGACCTGGACGAACACATCCAGGCTGCGGCCTTCGGCCTGAAGGCGGCGGTCCAGGATCTCGGCGGTCTTCAGTTTGTCCAGCGCCTGGAACTCGGAGGCGAAACGCGCCACAGACTTGGCCTTGTTGCTTTGCAGGTGCCCGATGACGGACCATTGCAGGTCCGGCAGTTCCTCGTGCAGTTCCTCGTATTTGCGTTCGGCTTCCTGTACCTTGTTTTCGCCCAGCATGCGGCAGCCGGCCTGATAGGCCAGGCGGATGCGGTCGGTGCCGAAGGTCTTGCTGACGGTGAGCAGCCGTACGTCCCCGGCGGAGCGGCCGTTGCGCAGGCACGCCTGATCGATTCGTTGTTGTACCAGGGCAATGCGTTGACGAAATGCCTCTACACTGGTGGAGGTGGGATAATGTTCGGTATGAAGCAGGGCAGGGGCGGAGTCGGACATGGCGCACCAGAAGGGAATGAATGAAGACAGGCACGACCCTGAGGGCCGCATCAACCATTATGTCATAGGTCAAAATGAATATCCAGGGAACCAACGCGAAGGAACTTTTCGATGATATCCGCCAGCAAGTTGCCTTGGGGCACATCGCGCCGGGACAGGTGCTGCCGCCCGTGCGCGAACTGGCGCAGACGCTGGGGTTGAACCGCAACACGGTGGCGCTGGCCTACAAGCGGCTGGTCTCGGCCGGGGTGGCGGACGCCCAGGGCCGGCGCGGCACGCGCATCCGCGAATCCATACGCCAATTGGCCCGGGAGGGCCACGGAGCCAGCTCGGTGCTGCAGGACCTGGCCAGCGGCAACCCATCGCCTCAGCATCTGCCCACGCCGGCGCAACTGGTCCAAGGCGTGCGCGGCGGCGCCCAGTCGCTGTATGGCGCCGATCCGCTGATGCCCGAGCTGCGCGCCGTCTGCCAGCAGGTCTTTCACAAGGATACGCCGCTGAATACGGCCTATCACGTCAGCTATGGCGCGGTCGACGCCATCGAGCGCCTGCTGCAGGCGTTCCTGCTGGCTGGCGACAAGGTCGGGATCGAGGACCCGGGTTACCTGAACAGCATCAATTCGGTGCGCACCCTGGGCCTGCAGCCGGTGGGCGTGGCCGTGGATCCCGAGGGCATGGCGCCGCAGTCGCTGGAGCAGGCGCTGGCCGACGGCGCCCGCGCCCTGATCCTGACGCCGCGCGCGCACAATCCCACCGGATGTTCGCTCAGCCGCGGACGCGCCCGCCAGATCGAGCAGATCCTGGCGCGCTATCCGGACGTGCTGCTGATGGTGGACGATCATTTCTGGATGCTGGCCAACAGCCCCTATCGCAACGTGATTCCGCCGGGGCACCTGCGCTGGGCCCTGATCCGTTCCGTATCCAAGGGACTGGGGCCGGATCTGCGCGTGGCCCTGGTGGCTTCGGACACGCAGACGGCCGAGCGCCTGTCCCAGCGGCTGGCTTCCGGCGCCCAATGGGTCAGCCACTTGCTGCAGCAGATGGTGGTGCACGGCCTGACGGACGTCGGCCTCACGGCGCAGACTCGAGCCGCGCAGGTCGCCTATGCGCAGGCTCGCCAGCAATTGATGCAGGCGCTGAAAAAGCACCGCATCACTTTCTGGGACAGCGACGACGGCTTCAATCTGTGGGTGCCGCTGGACCGTGAAGCCGAGCCCGTGCTGGCGGGCCTGGCCGCGCGGGGCTGGCTGGTGCGCTCCGGCCAGGTCTTCGGCGTGGACCAACCCGCGCAGGGCCTGAGGCTGACCTTTGCCAGCCTGGGCGCCGAACAGGCGCAGCGTTTTGCTGCCGATCTGGCCCAGGTGCTGGGCGAGGCGGCCTAGGAGGCCGTCCTCAGTGCGCCGGCTTTCGTGGGTGACGCCTGGCAAGTCTAGGCATAGCCCACGCGCAGGATGCGTCCCGTCTCCACACCTTCCACGCTGCGGCGGCAGGCTTTGGCGGCTTGCGCGGCGGGTATGGGCTCAAAGCCCGGAAAGTAGGGGCCGTAGTCGGCTATGGACTCGCGCAATGCGGTAGGGCTGAGCAGATTGATGCGGCCTTCGCGCCAATACAGGGCGCTGGCCTGTACGAAACCCTGCAGGGCCTGATTGATCGTGGCCGCTTCCAGGCCATCCCGGATGTACGCCCCGTCGCCCACGATGCCGCTGATCAGGGTGACGGAACCGCCCGGGTTCAGGAAGGGCCTGGCCAGCAGCGTCAGCCTTATCTGGCCCATCAGCTTGTTGTCCAGGCTGGCCGCCATATCTTGAGGCTGCGCCTGTTCCCACGAGCCGAAATGCACCCAGCCCGTGGCCGAGATCAGGGCGTCGAAGGGGCCTACGCGCTCGAACAAGGTTTGTATGCTGGCCTCGTCCAGAATGTCGACCTGCTCATCCTGCCCGCTCCGGCTGGCGCGGATCAGCTCATGATCTCCCGACAGCTCTTGGGCAATGGCGCTGCCCAGCGTGCCGCTGGCGCCGACTAATACGATTTTCATGATGAACTCCTTTCAATGATGGACAGCCCCAGTGTGCGCGTTCGGGCCAGAAGCGCCCAGTAGACGGCGGTTTGTGTTTTACTAATCAGTAGTTAGTAATTGCTATTGTTTACTTCGATTTTGTTCTTGATAGGGAGTCATCATGGACGTCTTGCGTGCCATGCAGGTGCTGGCGGACGTGGCGGAAGCCGGCAGTTTCGCCGCCGCCGCGGCGCGCCTGGACATGTCCGCCGTCATGGTGGGCAAGTATGTCAAGGCGCTGGAGGACAGCCTGGGCGCGCCCTTGCTGCTGCGCACGACGCGGCGCCAGCAATTGACCGAGGTGGGCGAAGCCTACCTGGCCGAAGCCTATGCGGTGCTGGCGGGCGTGCGCCGCGCCGAGCGCGTGGTCGAGAGCCGGCGCGACCGTCCGCAGGCACGGCTGCGCATCTCGGCGGCGGTCACCCTGGGAGAGTGCGTGCTGGCGCCTGAGCTCGCGCGCTTCTGTGTGCAGCATGAAGGGGTGAGCATCGAAATGGATCTGGATGATGCGCTGACGGATTTGCGGCAAAGCCAGGTGCATCTGGCCTTGCGGGTGGGCGAGCCGTCCGCCGGGCTGGATCTGGTGGCGCATGGCGTGGGCCTGTACCAGATGGTGATCTGCGCGGCGCCCGCCTACCTGGAGCGCTGCGGCATGCCCGTCTCCCTGGAGGAGCTGCCGGCCCATCAATGCCTGTGGCATCAGGTGTGGAGCGGGCGCTCGGCCTGGCAGCTGCAGGGGCCCGGCGGCCCCGTGTCCTGGCCGGCGCACCGCGGTTTCGCGGCCAACAAAGGCGAGGCCCTGCGCCGCGCGGCGGTGGCCGGGGCGGGCCTGCTGATGCAGCCCAAGGTCCTGCTGCAGCAGGACCTGGATGCGGGCCGCCTGGTGCCGGTGCTGGAAGCCTTCACGCCGCGGGCGCGGCCCGTGCATCTGCTGTATGCGCCGGAGCTGCGGCGCATGCCGGCCCTGGGCCTGCTGGTGCGCCACCTGCGTCGGCATCTGCCGGCGCAGCTCCAGTAAGGCTGTGCTTCAGACGAAACGCAGCACGGACTGCACGTCCACGCGCGGTTTCTGGCTCCAGTTGCCTTCCGAGGCGTAGCCCACGGTGATCAGCATGGCGGGCACTTCCTGCTCGTCCAGGCCGAATTCGCGCGCCAGGGCGTCGGCGTCGAAGCCTATCATGGGGCCGGTGGCCAGGCCTTGGGCCTGCGCGGCCAGCATCAGCGTCATGCCGGCCAGGGAAGCCGAGCGGATGGCTTCGTCGCGCTGGCGCTGCGCCCTGTCGTGGTAGTTCTGGTGCGCCACGTCCGCCCATTTGCGGGCCACTTCCTCCTGGACCACGCCTTGATCCAGCGCAGGCTGCAGTTTGTCCAGCAGGCGGGTGTGGCCGTCCAGGCGGCCGCAGACGATGATGGTGGCGGCGGCGTCCACGACTTTCTGCTGGCCGTAGGTGATGGGCAGCAGGCGCTGCTTGGCCTGTTCCGACTGGACCACGACGAAGCTCCAGTTCTGCATGTTGTAGGCGGACGGCGCACGGGTCGCCAGATCGATCAGGGCGGTGATGGCGGACGGATCCAGGGCGCGGTCGCGATCGTAGAAGGACGTGGAAACGCGTTGCTTGATCAGGTCGTGGGTAAGGTTGCTCATCGAAACTGTCCTATGCTGCTTGAGGAATCGAGGGCTTATTTTAGGAGTTGTCAGGAAGGGGCGCGACTGCTGGCCCATTGCACGGTCAGCACGCTGCCCAGCACCAGGATGATGCCGGCCAGGCTGGCGCCCGTCATGGATTGGCCCAGCAGCAGCCAGCCCAGGATGACGGCGGTGATGGGGCTGAGCAGGCCCAGCGAAGACACGGCGACCGGAGGCAGGACCGCGATGCCGCGGAACCAAAGGGCGTACGACAGCAGGGCGCCGGCCAGGCACAGATAGGCGTAGCCGCCCGCCTGGGACCAGGTCAGGCTGCTGTCCAGCGGCGGGTCCACCCATAAGGCCAGCGGCGCCAGCATCAGCCCGCCCAGCAGGAGCTGCCAGCCGGTGAAGGCCAGCACGGGCAGGCCGCTGCGCCAGCGGCGCGAGAGATACGTGCCGCAGGCCATGCACAGGGCGCCCAGTATGGCGGCGGCCATGCCCCAGGCGTCCCACCGGCTTTGCGGCGACAGCAGGAGAATGCCCATGCCGGCAATGCCCGCCACGCTGGCGATCAGGGCCAGCGCCACGGGCCGTTTGCCTTCCATGGCCCAGGCCAGGGCGATGACGACCAGCGGCTGGGCCGCGCCCACGACCGCCGCCAGACCGCCGGGCAGCCGGTAGGCGGCAATGAAGAGCAGGGCCTGGAAGACGCCGATGTTCAGCGCGGCCAGGATCAGCACCCGGCCCCAGTCGCCGCGTGCGGGCGCACGCCGCATCCAGAGCAACAGCATCAGCCCGGCGGGAAAGCAGCGCAGGAAGGCAGCGATGAATGGCCGGCCCGGCGGCAGGATTTCGGTGGTGACGATATAGGTGGAGCCCCAGATGGCGGGGCCCAGGGCGGTGAGGAGCGTAAGGAGCCAGAGTTGCAGGCGGGTCATGACTTTATCTTGATGTCGAGATAATTCGCAGTCTACGCCGCATATATCTTAATATCAAGGTAAAACAGAATCTCAGAGGTATTTGTGACCGGAACCGAACACCGAGACGCCGTTGATGCAATTGTGGATCAATGGCGCGAACAACGCCCGGACCTGCCGGATTTGCTGCCCATGGCGCTGCTGGGCCGCATGACGCGCTGCTCCTTGCTGATACAGAAGCAAATGGCCGAGTGCTTTCGCCGCCATGATCTGCAGCTGGGCGAATTCGACGTGCTGGCCAGCCTGCGGCGCGCCGGCGAACCTTATACGCTGGCGCCCACGGCTTTGTTTTCCATGTTGATGGTCAGCTCGGGCACCATGACGCATCGCTTGCAGGGACTGGAGAAGCGCGGCCTGGTGGAACGCATCCCCGACCCGGAAGACGCCCGCAGCATGCTGGTGCGCCTGAGCGCCGCGGGCCTGGAACGGGTGGACCTGGTGGTCGCTGACCATCTGGCCAATGAAGACAGCCTGCTCACGGGGCTGGATGCGGCTCAAAGACAGTCCTTGAACGATTTGCTGAGGCTATGGCTGCATCACCTGGAGTCGCGTCTCGCCTGAGCCGGTGTTAGAATGGCTGGATAAATACCCAGTCCAGCCCATGGCCGCTCCCGAACTTCCTCCTTTTTACTATCTGCATAATTTCCACCAGGTTCTGCGGTGGGTGCGGCAGCACAGCCTGGACCTGCTCGAACCCGGCCAGCAGGCCTGCGGTGACGCCTTCCTGCAGGTATCGACTTCGGCGCAGGCGCTGCTGGTGCGGCTCATCATGCGCAAGGCGGACGTGTTCCGGTCCGACAAGCTGCGCTATGCCGAAATCCCGGATCTGCCCGCGGCCGTGCAGGAGCTATCCGATGCAGGCCTGGCCCAGGCCGATCCGCAACTGGACCTGGACGAGCTCTTCCATCTGCATACCCTGCCGGAGTTGCGTGCGATGTTCGATTCCTTGCCCTCGGGCGCGCGCAAGGGCGAATGCCGGGACTGGGTGGCGGCGCGGCAAGGCATGCAGGCCCGGCCTTATCCGGCATGGGTCTGCGCCGTTCATCCCGCCGGCGGATTGCTGCGCCTGCCGCAGGCCGTCTCGCAATGGGCGCAGCGCCTGCAATTGCTGTTTTTCGGCAATCAGTACCAGGACTGGTCGGAGTTCGTGCTCAGCGACCTGGGCCTGTACCGCTACGAGGCCATCGTACTGGATGAAGGCAGCCGCGCCTTCCGGCACCTGGATGATGTGCGCCTGTACGAGACCCTGTCCAGCCTGCGGGAGGCGCCCGAGCAGCCAGACGCGCAGCAATGGATGGAGCGCTTGCGGGCCGTGCTCGACATCGTCACGGACAGCGACTGGTTGCGCCGGCGCCAGGACAAGACCGTGTTCCAGCTTGGCCAGGAGGCGGAACGCCAGGCCTGGTGGGAACTGGCCGAGCAGGCGTACCGGCGCAGCACCTGGCCGGGGGCGCGGCACAGGCTCTTGCGGGTGCTGGAGCGCCGGCAGGACGGGGCGGCCGCCTGGCCCTTGTTCCAAGAGGCCTGGGCCCAGCCCGAGAGCGAAGCCGAAGCGCAGAAGCTGGCGCGCATGCTGCCGCGCCTGCGCCGGCTGGCGCCGCAGGCGGCCGAACTGGAACCGGCTCCGGAGCCGACCCGGCCGCTGGCGCGCACGCAGCTCGTTCAGTTGACTCTGCCCGAGGACGGCCAGCGTGTGGAATGGCAGGTCCTGGCGCACCTTCATTCCGACCTGGCGCCCGTGCACTACGTTGAAAACACGCTGCTGCCGGGCCTGTTCGGGCTCTTGTGCTGGGACGCCGTGTTCGCACCCCTGCCAGGGGCGTTTTTCCACCCCTACCAGAGCAGCCCGGCCGACTGGGGCAGTCCCGATTTCGTGGCGCGGCGCCAGGACTTGTTCGACCAGGCCCTGGCCATGCTGGACGGCCAGTCCTACCAAGACAGCATACGGCGGCGCTGGCGGGAGAAAATGGGCATGCAATGCCCCTTGCTGGCCTGGCCGGCCCTGGGAGAAACCGCACTGGAGCTGGCGCTGCGCTGCATTCCCGCCCGCCACTTGAAGGCGGTGTTCCAGCGCATGTTGCTGGACTGGCGCGAAAACCGCGCCGGTCTCCCGGACTTGATCCGTTTCCTGCCCGCCCAGGGCTGGTACGAACTGATAGAGGTCAAAGGGCCGGGCGATCGCCTCCAGGACAACCAGCGCCGCTGGCTGGCTTATTTCGAACAGCATGGCATTCCCGCGCGGGTGTGTCATGTCAGCCGGGAGCCGCAGGCATGAACGCGCTTGCGGTAGGCGTGCGCGCCTTGTGCGAATTCACCGCGCGCAGCGGCGATCTGGATTTGCGCTTCACGCCGGCGCCCAGCGCCCGGGAGGGCATGCAAGGTCATGAACAAGTGCGGCTGCAGCGCCCGCAGCACTATCAGGCCGAAGTGCCCCTGGAGCTGGAGTTCGAAGGCCTGCTGGTGCGCGGTCGCGCCGACGGCTTCGATTCCCAGGCCTTGCGACTGGAGGAGATCAAGACCTACCGGGGCGCCTTCGAGCGCATTCCGGAACATCATCGGCGCCTGCACCGCGCGCAGGCCATGATGTATGCGGCCATGCTGTGCCGGGAGCGCGATCTGCAGGGCCTGAGCGTCAGCGTGGTGTACTACCACGTGGACAAGCACAAGGAGACGGCGCTGGCGGAGTATGCCAACCGCGCCCAGTTGCAGGAATTCTTCGAGCAGCAATGCCGGCTGTACCAGCAGTGGGCGCGGCAGGAGCAGAGGCACAGGCAGGCGCGTGATCAGATCTGCCGCGAACTGCGTTTTCCTTTCGAAGGCTTTCGCGCCGGCCAGCGCGAGCTGGCGGTGGCGGCCTATCGGGCGCAGCGCGACGCCCACTGCCTGATGGCCCAGGCGCCCACGGGCATAGGCAAGACGCTGGCTGTGGTGTTTCCCGGATTGAAAGCCATGCCCGAGGCAGGCCTGGACAAGCTTTTCTACCTGACGGCCAAGAATTCCGGCCGACAGATGGCACTGGACGCCCTGGGGCGCCTTGCGCCCGCCGCGCCGGCGCCCTGGAGGGTGCTGGAGCTGGTGGCGCGGGACAAGCAATGCGTGCACCCCGACAAGGCCTGTCATGGCGAATCCTGTCCCCTGGCGCAAGGCTTTTACGATCGCCTGCCGGCGGCGCGCCGGCAGGCCGTGGAAGTGGCCGTGCTGGATCGCGATGCCCTGCAGGCCGTGGCCCGTGAACACGCCGTCTGCCCGTATTACCTGAGCCAGGAGATGCTGCGCTGGACGGACGTGGCGGTCGGCGACTACAACTACTATTTCGACACTTCCGCCATGCTGCACGGCCAGACCCTGGCCCAGCAATGGCGCAGCGCCGTGGCCGTGGACGAGGCGCACAATCTGCTGGATCGGGCGCGCAGCATGTATTCGGCCGACTTGTCGCAGGCGGAGCTGCGCAGCGCGCGCAAGGCGGCTCCGTCGGCCCTGAAACGGCATTTCGGCCGCCTGATGCGCGCCATGGACGACTGCCTGTCGGAAGAGGGCGCCGCCCGGATGGGCCTGGACAGCGTGCCGGCGGCCTTGCTGCAGGAATGCGAGCAGCTGGCGGCGCGCCTGGGCGGCCATGTGGCCGACCATCCTTTGCCGCAGAACAGCCCCTTGCTGCAAGCCTATTTTTCAGTTCTGTTCTTTGCCGACCTGGCGGAGCGCTTCGGCGCTCATTCCCTGTTCGATGTGCTGGCGGAGCGCGATGGCGTCACGCTGCGCATCCGCAATGTCGTGCCGGCGCCGTTCCTGCAAGAGCGCTATGGCGATGCGCACGGCGTCGTGCTGTTTTCGGGCACCTTGACTCCTGTGGATTTCTACCGCGACCTCCTGGGCGTGCCCGAACGCAGCCCCATCCTGGAGGTGCCTTCGCCCTACAAGGCCGAGCAGTTGCAGGTGCGCCAGTATGCGGGTCTTTCAACCCGCTATGCCGATCGCGAGGCCAGCCTGGACAGCCTGTGCGGCATCGTGGCGCAGGCCTATGCCGAGCAGCCCGGGAACTACCTGCTGTTTCTGAGCAGCTTCGACTACCTGAACCAGGTGCGCCAGGCGCTGCAGCAGCGTTCACCTGAGCTGCCCTTGTGGTGTCAGACGCCGTCCATGACGGACGAGCAGCGCGCCGACTTTCTGGCGCGCTTCACGCCCCAGGGGCGGGGCATCGGGCTGGCGGTGCTGGGCGGCGCATTTTCCGAAGGCGTGGATCTGCCGGGGCGCCGCCTGCTGGGGGCGTTCATCGCCACGCTGGGGCTGCCGCAGTTCAACGAGGTCAACGAGTCGGTGCGGCAAGTCATGGCCCGGCTGTTCGGGGAACGCCGGGCCTACGATTACACCTACTTGTATCCGGGCCTGCGCAAGGTCACACAGGCCGCGGGCCGTGTGATTCGCGATGAACAGGATCGGGGCTATGTGCATCTGCTGGATGAGCGCTACGGGCAGCGGCGGGTGCAGCAGCTGCTGCCGGACTGGTGGCGGATCGAGCGGGCTCGGCTTCCCGCTGGCGCTGCACGATCAGCTCGGTGATCAGCTGGGCCGTGGCGGCGGACAGCGTCCAGCCCAGGTGCCCGTGTCCGGTGTTGTAGTAGACGCCGGGGCGGCTGCCGGCCTGCACGCGCGGCATCATGTCGGGCATCATGGGCCGCAGGCCCGCCCAGGGCACCACCCGGTCCGTGGCCGCGTCGCGGAAGTTGCGCCGCGTCCAGTTCACCAGCGGGGCGATACGGTCCGCCCGGATGTCTTTGTTCATGCCGTTGTATTCGGCCGTGCCGGCGACCCGAAGCCTGTCCTTGCCCAAGCGGCTGGTCACGATCTTGGCTTCCTCGTCCAGCAGGCTGACCCAGGGAGCGGCCGCCTGGCTTTCGGGCGTGTCCAGATACGCGGAAATCGAATACCCCTTGACCGGGTAGATGTTGATGTAGTCGCCCAGCAGCTTGGCCAGATGGCGGCTGCCCACGCCGGCGCACACCACCAGGGCGTCCGCCTGCAGGCTGTGGTTCTGCGCTTCGGCGCCTTCGCCGGTGCGCAGCTGGATCTGGTGGGGCGGGCCGCAGCGCACGCCCAGCACCTCGGTGTCCTGCAGGAAGCGCACGCCGCGCTGCTCGCAGGCGCGCGCCAGGCCGCGCGTGAATTTATGGATGTCGCCCGTGGCGTCCGATGGCGTGAAGAATCCGCCATAATAGGTGCCTTGCAAGGTGGGCTCGATCTGGTGGATTTCCTCGTTGGTGACGGTATGGCGCTCCAGCCCGCCGCGCTTGAGCAGTTCGCTGACCCGCTTGCCCGATTCAAAGCCGTAGGCCGTGTGATAGATGTGCAGGATGCCGCGCTTTTCCAGGTCGAAGTCGATATGCTCGTCCTCGGCCCATTGGTACAGGTGCTCGCGCGCGGCGATGGCCAGCTTCACGGTTTCCACCGTATTGTGCTCGTAGCCCGAGATCGCGCGCATGAACTGGCCCATCCAGCTGTACTTGTGCCAGCTGGGGCGAGGGTTGAAGAGCAGGGGGGCGTCCTTGCGCATCATCCATTTCAGCCCCTTCATGATGGTGCCGCGGCTGTTCCAGACTTCGGCATTGCAGGCGGACAGCTGGCCGCCGTTGGCGAACGAGGTTTCCATGGCGGGGTAGCGCAGGCGGTCGATGACGGTGACCTGGAAACCCTGGCGCACGAGGGCGTAAGCGGTGGTGACGCCGGTGATGCCGGCGCCGATGACGGCGATGTGAGACATGGCAGGCTCCTGACAGGTGAATTGCCGCCGGTCGGCGGCAATACCCCATCTGTCCTGTGACCTGAGAGTTTATCCGGCCGGGCGCCGGGCTCCTTCGGTGGGCGCATTGCGCCGCTCTCCAGATTGTCGGGCTGGTACGATCCTTTTGCCTGAGAGATTCCGGGGTGGTTGCTCCGTCGGCGCCTGAGCGAACAGGTCTCTTTCATACCGCCTGTGATGACATTGCTACATTAATCCTGGCCGGCCCTAAGGACAATCAGGGTAAACCAAGGTGGCACCGCGGCGCCTTCTGCCTTGCCGGCGCGGCAGCAGGCCGCGAAGTCAGTCCAGCCGGAAATGCGCGCCCAGGCTCAGAGGCCGCTCCAGCGCCGCCTGTGCCAGCAGCCAGGCCGTGTCCACGCGCAGCGCCATGGCCTGCCGGTCGGGCGTGGGCGCGCCTTCCTGCAACAGCGCGCGCCAGTCCTGCAGCGTCTTCACGGCCCGGGTCAGCCCGGCGCCCCGGCGACGCAGGCCGACATGTTCCTGCATCAGCGCCTGCAGGGCGGGCAGGGTCGGCGGCCGCGGGCCCGTTCCCGTGGCGGCGGGCGGGGGCGTCAGGGGAGCGCGCGCTTTCTGTTCGCTGGAGGCGATGGCCCGCGCCGCCGCCCGGCCCATGACCACGCACTCCAGCAAGGAGTTGCTGGCCAGCCGGTTCGCGCCATGCAGGCCGGTGCAGGCCACTTCACCCACCGCGTACAGGCCGGGCGCCGAGCTGCGGCCGTGCAGATCGGTGTATACGCCGCCGCAGCTGTAGTGCGCTGCCGGTGCGACAGGAACCAGGTCGCGGCGCAGGTCCAGGCGACGCTGCAGCGCTTGTTGCAGAGCGCGGGGGAAATGAGCTTGCAAGATCTCTGCGCCCAGGTGGCGCACGTCCAGCCAGACATGGTCCCGCCCGTCGCGGCGCATCTGTTCGACGATGGCGCGCGACACCACGTCACGCGGAGCCAGTTCGGCGCGATGATCGTAGTCGGGCATGAAGCGCCGTCCTTGGGCATCCAGCAGATGGCCGCCTTCGCCGCGCAAGGCTTCGGTCAGCAGCACAGGAGCGGCGTCGCTGCGCAGGCAGGTCGGATGGAACTGGACGAATTCCAGGTCCTGGATGCGGGCGCCGGCGCGCCAGGCCAGGGCCACGCCCTCGCCATGCGCGCCGGCGGGGTTGGTGCTGTGTGCGTAAAGCCGTCCCAGTCCGCCCGTCGCCAGCACTACGTGGTCCGCTCTGAGGGTTTCGCGGGTGCCCAGGCGGCGATCGTAGAGGTCCACGCCGGCGGCGCTGCCTTGCTCGTCGCGCCGCAAGTCCAGCACCTGGCAGTGGCTGCGAAGGCGGATATGCGGGGCCTGCGCCAGCTCGCGCAGCAAGGCCTGCATGATGGCCATGCCGCTGGCGTCGGCCGCATGGGCAATCCGGCGCCGCGCATGACCGCCTTCACGGGTCAGATGCAGCCGTCCGTCCGACATGCGGTCAAAGGGCACCTGCCTGTCCAGCAGCCATTGCACGGCTTGCGGCGCGGCTTGCAGGATGTGGCGCACGACTTGCGGGTCGCCATGGTAGGCGCCGGCGGCCAGGGTGTCGTCCACGTGCTGTTCCAGGCTGTCCTCGGCGTCCAGGACGGCGGCGATGCCGCCCAAGGCCTGGGGGCTGGCGCCGCAGGGCAGGGGGGCCTGGCTGAGCACGGTGACCGCCATGGTCCGGGGCAGGGACAAGGCCAGGCTCACACCGGCCAGGCCGGCGCCCACGATCAGTACGTGCGTCTGCATCAGGCGGCTCCCACGTCCTGAAACAGGGCGGCGTGTTCGGCAAGGTCGGCCCGCACGCGCAAGCTGGTCTGGCGCTGTGCCGCGAAATCCAGCATGCGCTGCAGCGAACGGCGCGCATCCGCGGCCAGGGCCGGGTCTATCTGTATGCCGGGGCCGCCCTGCAACAGGCTGGCCTTCAGGGCGTGCAGGGAATTCAGGGCCATCCAGGGACAATACGCGCAGCTTTTGCAGGCGGCGCTCTCGCCCGCGGTCGGCGCGGCCAGAAAGGTCTTGCCCGGCGCCTGCTGGCGCAAGGCATGCAGGATTCCCTGGTCCGTGGCCACGATGAAGGTGTCGGCGGGATGCCGGCAGGCAGCCTTGATCAATTGGGTGGTGGAGCCGACCACATCGGCCAGGGCGATCACGCCGGCCGGAGACTCCGGGTGGACCAGCACCATGGCATGCGGATGGGCCTGCTTCAGCGCCTGCAGCGCGTCCGCCTTGAATTCGTCGTGGACCAGGCAGGAGCCCTGCCACAGCAGCATGTCGGCGCCGGTCTGCTGCTGGATGTAGGCGCCCAGGTGACGGTCCGGCGCCCACAGGATCTTGCGGCCCTGGGCATGCAGGTGGCGCACGATGTCCAGCGCAATGGAGGAGGTGACCACCCAGTCGGCGCGCGCCTTCACGGCGGCGCTGGTGTTGGCATACACCACCGCCACGCGGTCAGGATGGGCGTCGCAGAAGAGAGCGAAATCCTCGGGTGCGCAGCCCAGGTCCAGGGAGCAGGTGGCCTGGTCGTGCACTGCCAGCACGCGCTTGTCGGGGCTGAGAATCTTGGCTGATTCGGCCATGAAGCCCACCCCGGCCACCGCCACGGTGCGCGCCGGATGCTCCTGGCCGAAGCGCGCCATTTCCAGGGAGTCGCCCACGCAGCCGCCGGTTTCCAGCGCCAGGTCCTGTAGCTGCGGATCCGTGTAGTAATGGGCCACCAGAACGGCGTCCTGTTCGTCCAGCAAGCGGATCAGCTCCGCTTTCAGGGGCTGGTCGGCCCCGGGGCTGGCGGACGCGGCCGGTACGGCCTGCCAGGCCGTGTGACGGTGCAGGGCCGCGCCATTTGCCGGCTGGCACACGTCGATAGGGTAGTGCTGAGGCATGTTCTTCCTTGATGCTCAAATTGAGCATAATTAAGTGAAAAAAAACCGGCGGACCAGTTCGCTTCAGAGTGGCTGTTTCCCGATTTTCATTATGCTTTTTTTGAGCATAAATGGAAAAAACAGTCGGTGCAAGCGGTGTTTCATACATTGTGGCAATGAGCCCGTCGGTGCGGGGCATAAGCGCAGCGGCTGAAAGCGGCACGATGCCCCGGTCGTATGGCCGGAGTTTCTTCACCCTGAAGCAGGGGCGCCCAGCGGCATCGACATTGCGGGCGCAGGCCTGGCCGAGGACGGCGAGGCTTGTACGAAGAAGCATGCTCAGGGAGCTGGATTCGGGTAGCGGCCATGGATGTCGTTGACGGCCGCGATCAGCTCGTGGTCCAGCGTCACGTCCACGCTGGCGATGTTCTCGCGCAATTGCTCCAGCGTTGTGGCTCCGATCAGATTGCTGCTGGTGAAGGCCTGCTGGTTCACCCAGGCCAGGGCCAGTTGCGTGGGCGTCAGGCCGTGCCGGCGCGCCAGCTCGTTGTAGGCCAGCGCGGCTTCGCGGGCGTTGGGGCCGTCGTAGCGCCTGAAGCGCTCGTACAGGGTCAGGCGGCCCTTTTCGGGACGCGCGCCGTGGTCGTACTTGCCGGTCAGCACGCCCATGGCCAGGGGCGAATAGGCCAGCAGGCCCAGGCCATCGTAATGACAGAACTCCGACAGCCCTTCCTCGAACACTCGATTGAGCAGATTGTAGGGGTTCTGTATGGTGGCGATCAGCGGCAGCGAGCGGTGGCGGGCCAGTTCCAGGAAACGCGCCACGCCCCAGGGCGTTTCATTAGATACGCCGATGTGCCGCACCTTGCCCTGGCGCACGAACTCCTGCAGCACCTCCAGAGTCTCTTCGATGGGCACGGTGTCTTCTTCTTTCCAGGGGTAGCTGCGCTGGCCGAAGGTGACGGTGCTGCGGTCCGGCCAGTGCAACTGGTACAGGTCCAGGTAATCCGTCTGCAGGCGGCGCAGGCTGTCGTGCAGGGCCTGCTCCAGGTTCTTGCGGTCCAGGCTGGTGGCGCCGTCGCGGATATGGCCGGGACGCTTGGGGTCGCGCTGGGGGCCGGCCACCTTGCTGGCCAGCACGATGTCCTGGCGGCGCCCGCTCCTGGCCAGCCAGGTGCCGATGTATTGCTCGGTCAGTCCTTGCGTGGCGGCCGATGGCGGCACGGGATACATCTCCGCGGTGTCCACCAGGTTCACGCCCAGTTCCAGGGCCAGGTCCAGCTGCGCGTGCGCGTCGGCCTCGCTGTTCTGCTCGCCATAGGTCATGGTGCCCAGGCCTATCAGGCTGACGTCAAGGTCGGTATTGCCCAGCTTGCGGTATTTCATTGCATCCACTCCCGAAAACGCAGGGCCGGGCGGCCCTACAACAAAAAGGACCATGGTAGCGTGTTTCATGAGCTGCCCGGCCCTTGTCCCTGGGGCGCGATGGCTTTTTGCGGACTGCGTTTTGTCCTGGAGAAGCGCGAAAAAAAACCGGCTCATTGGCGAGCCGGCGTTGCAGGAGCTTGTGGTCATCGATCAGGCCGCCTTGTCATGTTCGGGAGCGGCGGGGGCCTGCGGGCCGGGACGATGGGGCAGGGGCGGCAATCCGTGCTTGGCGCGCAGGCGCTGGCAGTCCGGGTTGGGGCTGCCGTCGGCTTCCCAGATTTGATAGTCGCGGCAGGGGTTGGGGCGGTCAGGGTAGATGGCGCAATGGATGCCGGGCTGGCCCAGCGTGCCTCGCAGGGCGATGCAGCGCCCGCCGCCTTGTTCGGTGCCTTTCATACAGGCGCGCAAGGGGCCGATTTTCGTGGTCAGTTCCACCGGCACCGTACCTCCGGTCTCGCCGGCCAGCTCGCCGCTGTAGAAGGATACGCGAAAATGCGAACAGCATACGCCGCAGCTCAGGCAGGGATTTTCGTCAAAGACCTCGTCATTGGGCGGGTCGTAGCGGACGGCGTCCAAGGGGCTTTCCTGCACGCCGGGCAGATCACGCAAATCGGTCGGGAGAGGGGGCAGATGAGAGGAAGTCATGATCGAGGGTGTCCCGGTACAGACGCGCACCCGGTCAGGCCCGATACGCATCCAGAGCGTAAAGCAGATATTTTATTTTTGCGCCGCGATCCTGGATAGAAAAATCTGCGGCCCCGTCGGCGTTATGATGCGGCGCGGAGACAGGTAGATTGTGTCTTTGTGTATCTTTGGCCAGGATGCATGAAAAACCACCGCCTGAGCAAAGTCCAAGCGGAACTGCTCAATATTCCTTTGTTAACAATGAGCTAGGGGTTTTCCCAAGTCTTTCCCGGCGCCTGCTCGAACCGCCGGCAGAAAAAAGTTCACATTTTTTGAAGAAAAACGCAGAAAGGTGTTGACAGCAACTTCAATGAAGAGCTACTATTTCATTTCTTCACAGCAGGCGGTTAGCTCAGTTGGTTAGAGCGCTACGTTGACATCGTAGAGGTCGCTGGTTCGAATCCAGTACTGCCTACCAGAATACATGCGCACAGTTCCAAACTGTGCCAAGAAAAGCCCCAAAGATCAATGCTTTGGGGCTTTTTTGCTGCTCGTCTTCCAAGCTGCGCCAAGCCAGTCCCAGACCGTTTTGGGGTATGGATGGGGGTATGGTGTAACAGAAATGGGGGCATGGAATTGAAGTGGCTTTCTTGAGCTGCTCATCCAGATGATCCGACTACCATTGCATCAGCTTTTTGCGCTCCTCCAGGTACAGTGCGTGGTTGTATGCGCGTCGGACCTTGTTTCTATCGCGGTGCGCCAGTTGCCGCTCAATCTCACTCCACTGCGCCCAGTGCAGTTCGTGGATGAATAGTGGGTGCGCTTTGGGTACTGCTTGCCATTGAGTCATTTGTTTGTGGCATGGTGATTTTCTCCATCAAAAACCCGGCGCATGGCCGGGCGGATTCCATTCTTTAGCGGTCACGGCGAGCATGTCCGCGATGGTGCCGGTCACTGGCCTGTCCCCTTACAGGCTGCGTCGATGGCGGCGTCCCATTCTGCAGCGGTCGTCCGCCTGCTCATTCCCACACTTGTCGACAGGCTGCCGGCCGCCAGGCGAATAAAGTCGTGTTCCGAGGTTCTCCCGGTGATTCTCGCGTCGCCCCATGCCCGATACCGCTCCGCATCCGTCTTGTCGGCTTCCTGCTGCGCCTGGGCGGCAACGGGGGCGGCGTCGTGGAAAACAAGTGCGCGACATCGCGCACCATCAACAGGCGCTTCGGCCAGGCAATGAGCAAGGTCAGGCTCATCTGGCCAGTCTATGAACCACGCCACTGGCTCCGCGCTCGCTGCCGGCTGACCGGCGCCACACACCGCGCAGGGCGTATTTTCTGGTGACGGCCGGCCTTCACAAGCAACGCAGGCCTGCGCTTGGGTGTTGATGCTGCTCATCCGCATTTCTCCTTTGGAAGGTGTTAGTTGGAATTGGGGTGGAAAGGGGCTTTTGACGTGATCGGAATGAACGCCAGCCCGGCGTACGCTTGGCTGGCGCGCTGCAGCCTGGTCTGTTTCTGTGGGAAGCGAGTACGGCCGAGCCGGCAACGCGCTCAACGCGCGGGCAAAGGAACGCCCAATGCTCGCCTGTTACCAAACCTTGAGTTGACGGCGACCGCGTTGGAACAGCCAAGTGCTCTGACCTGTGGCGAAGACCGTTAGCGTTCCCGATCCTGGTTTAGGTGCGGGGGTCTAATTTGCTTAAGGAAGACGATCATGATTACTCAAACCTCTGGCATCCCTGTCCGAGCAGTTGGCCAGCAGGAGCTGGTGCCGGCACGCTTGACACAGCGTTCCTTGGGGAGCATAGGCAACTTGCGGTTCACAGCAGAGCAGAGCGGCACGAATTTTTCCAGCCGCGTCGGTGCATCTTCCGCGAAGACCTTGGACAGCTTGCGGTTCATGGCAATGAATTTTCCCAGCCGCGTCGGACAACCTCACCTGGAGACCTTGGACCACTTGCGGTTCATCACAGAGCAGAGCGGCACGACTTGTTCTAGCAGCGTCGATACACCCCTCCTGGGAACCACGAGCAATTCGCAGTTCACTGCGGAGCAGCGGAGCGGCACGAATTTTTCCAGCCGCGTCGGTATGATTGCGTCGGGCATATGCAGTTCGCTGGCCAAACTAGGTGACATCCTGAAATCATGTTTCGTCGGCTCGCCCTCGGACTGACACCGGGCGCGGGAATGGGCTTCAGCTCCGCGAGGACAGCCCTGGCGCCGTCAATTTACTGAGCAGTCTCATCCCTTGGCGAGCGGCTCCAAAGCCCAGTCCAGACTCGTTCAAAGGCTGATGCCGTCAAGCGAACTATCGCAGAGGATCTGGTCACGTTGCAGGAAGGGCAGGAATCTCTGCCCTTTTTCACGGAGGCAATTGACCGATTCTTACAGGGGGCAACGTGCTCAACGCGCCGGTCAAGGAAAGCTGGATACGCATCGGTTACCAAACCTTCAGTTGAGGGCGACGGCGTCTTGACAGCTATGTGCTTTGATCCGTGGAGAAGACCATTAGTATTTCTGATCCTGGTTTGAGCGCCGGGCTTTCATTTGACCGAGGACGATGATCATGTTTACTCAAATCTCTGACATTGCTGTCCCAATAAATGGCCAGCAGGAGTTGGTGCTGCAGCTGCGGCGCGAAGATCTGGAACCTTGTTCTCTGGGGACCGTCGGCAACCTGCAATTCAATGCAGAGCAGGGCGGGACAGCGCCTGCCCCTAGGGTCGGGGGGATATTGTCGGAGATGAACCAGTCGTTGGTCGACAGACGTGCTGATATGAACGCTGACCTCGCCTGCGAGGCCTCGCAAGCGCGGGCGCAGCGCGAGGCATTGACCGAGGCTCGTGCTGAGGTCCGCGCCAACAGCCTGCTCATCGGTAATTTGTTGGGCAGCCTGACGGCCAAGGTGGATAAGGAAGGCCGGTTCGTCGATGCCCATGATCGCTCCAGATCCGCCCGAGCATTGACAGAGCTGAATGAGTCCGGGACAGAGGGCGGTCTGTATTCGCTAAAGGGAGCGAAGTACTGCCTGCACACGTATCTGGAGGAGCTAACGGAATACGATCTTGTGGCTCTGACCGGTGGGGTGCTGAGCAATGAAAATGCTTGTGAAGCGGTTCTGGACGGGGTTTCGACTCGTCCTGACGATGCGTTGCGTATGCAGGCCTCCCGATTGTTGAAGGAAGTTGCAAAAGCCGTGAATCAGCAAACGGCCCGGCATGCCATGCATGAGCCTTTACTGCGGATTGTCGATCTGCTGGCAGCGGACTCAGTGAATAAGCAAGAACTGGGCGCGCAATTGTCGATGCTCTCCGACGATAGGAACACGCAGAAGCTTTATTTCAGGACGTTGTCTACGGACGAGTTCAAGGGACTGCTGGGCACATTGCACTCCAAAAATTTGAATGCCGTCCGACAGGCACTGTGGCAGACTGGGGATTATCGGCAGGCGAATTCTCTCATCGGGCTGGTGCACTCGTTGGAACTCGAGTTTAGTAGACGGGCTTCGCGTAGCCTGCGGAACGAACAAGTCAATCTGACCTTGGCTTTGGGCGCGGGCAGCGTGCTCGCCGTAACCGATGTTTTGTGTCGTTTGAGTCGCGTGGTGGAGGACACCTATCAGACCTGGGGAGCGCTGCCCAAAAGTGAGGTTGAGCGAGTGCAGCGGCTGGTCGAGTCAAGCGTGGACCTGCTTCGTGATCATCAGAATAATCCGGTTGGCCCGCTCAATGGGCATTCCCTGCGCAAGCTGGATGACGGCAGGCGCAAAAGTCTCGGCGCCGCCGCCGCGGTCTTGGGCGGCTTTGGGTTGGAGCTGGAGCCTGAGTTGCGCGTTTGCTAATCGGTGATTCTCCTTGAGACTGTAGTAGCCAGGATTGCGCACGGCGTTCGGCCCACCGGGATGAATGCGCGTGCGCCGTAGACCTGGGCGGTGCGCTGCAGGCCGATTCGTTTCTGTAGGTAAGGGGAATGGCCGAGCCCGCAACGCGCTCAACGCGCGGGTAAAGGAACGCCAAATACTCGTTGGTTACCAAACCTTGAATTGACGGCGACTGCGTTGTGGCAGCCATGCGCTTTGATTCGCGGTGAAGCCCGTCAGCGTTCCTGATCCTGGTCTTGAGGCCAGGGCTTAATCGCCTCGACGAAAATATTCATGAACCTAAGACCGTTTACCATCCCTGGCTGCCTTAGCCCGAGTCGATTCAGCCCTCTCAGCTCGATGGATAGCCCGCAGGATCTGCCGTTCACGCGGGGGGACCTGGGGTCTTGCCCTCTAGGGACCCACGGCAACCTGACTTACACGGTAAAGGAGGGCGGTACGGCTCGCGCCAGCCGCGCTGGCGTGGCTTGGTCGGAGATTCGTCGCGCTCTGGCCGAAAAATGGACTGATCTGAAAACCGTCTTGAAATCTTACTTCGCCGGCGAGCCTGCGGAAGCGCGAGCGCAGCGCAGGGAGCGGGTCGAGGTCAGTAACGAGATCCGTGCCACCAGTCGCCTTATCGGCAATCTGTTGGGCAGTCTGACGATACCGGATGAATTTGCGAAGCACGAATTCAGACCCATCCATGCGTTGATGGCCCTGAACTTGCCTTTGGCGGGCGACTGGTACTCGCTAAAGGGAGCGAAGTACTGTCTGAACACTTATCTGGATGAATTGACAGAACGTGATCTCCTTGCTTTGAGCTCTGGGGTTTTGAGGCGCGAGGGCTATTGTGATTTTATGCTGAGGTGCATTTCGACTCGTCCTGATGATGCGTCGCGTATGCAGGTATCCCGTTTGCTGGGAGATATTGCAGAAGCCGTGAATCAACGAGTGCTCCGCTATACCGTGCATGAACCTTTGACGAGGATTGTCGAGCTGTTGGCTGTTGATCCAGTGAATGAGCAAGACTTGCATACGCGGTTATTGATGCTCACCGACGATTGGATAACGATGAAGCGCTATTGTGAGAGCTTGTCCACGGACGAGTTCAAGGCGCTGCTGGGTGCACTGCAGCCCCAAAATCTGAAGACCGTCCCAAAGGCCCTGTTGAAGGCTCATTCTTTCAAAGAACTGAAATCCGCCTTAGATTGGGAGTTCAATTATAGACGGGCTCCACTTAGCCTGAGGGTCGAACAACAGAATTTGGACAGGGCTTGGCGCGCGGGCAATAGGCTTGCCGTGTCCGAGGCTTTGTATCGTTTGAGCCTCGCGGTGGAGGAAACCTGCCAGGTCTGGGAGGTGCTGCCCGACAAGACGATGAAGTGCGTGCAGCAATTGGTCGAGCGCAGCATGGACCTGTTCCGGGATCGGCAGAATAATCCGGAGGGTCCACTCAACGGGCATTCCCTGCGCAAGCTGGATGAAAACATTCGTGCGAATTTCGGCGCCGCTGGCCCGGTCTTGCGCAGCTTCGGGTTGGAGTTGGACCCTGAGTTGCGTGTTTGCTGATCGGTGATTCTCCTTGAGCCTGTAGCACTCAGGGTTGGGGGCGGCGTTCGGCCCAGCGGGATGAATGCGCGTGTGCCGTAGACCCGGGCGGCGCGCTGCAGGCTGATTTGTTTCTTTTGGGACATGCCCGAACCGGCAACGCATTCGGTATGCTGGCAAAGGAACACAGGGCGCTCGTCGTTCACGACTCCTTGAGTTGTCGGCGACCGTGTCGTGGCGACTATGTGCTTGGGTTTGTGACGATAACCGTTCCTGATCCTGGTTTGGGTGCGGGGGACGTATTTGACCGAGGACGACGATCATGAATGTTCGAAGCCATAACGCCTCTAAGCGGATGGAAGGCCAGCAGCGGGAGCTGGTGCTGCAGCGGAAGGATCTGGCGCCTTGTCCCCTGGGGACCGTCGGCAATCTGCAGTTCAATGTAGAACAGGGCGGGACAGCGCCTGCTCGCAGTGTCAGGGTGCTATTGTGGGAAAAACGCCGAACACTGGCCGATAACGCGTTTTTTCGCACATGCACGTCCTCGCACGCGAGGGCGCAGCGCGAGGACTTGATCCAGGTCCGCATGAATAGTCATCTCATCGGCAGTTTGCTGGGCAGTCTGACGGCCCCCACTACGGATCTCCAGGGCCAGGCCAGAATCGCCCAGGCATTGAGAGGGTTGAACATACCGGCGACGGGCAGTCTGTATTCATTGAAGGGTGCGATGTACTGCCTGAATACTTATCTGGATGAGCTAAAAGAATTCGATATTGTTGCGCTGAGTCGTGCCGTACTTAGCCACGGGAAAGCTCGCGAAGATGTTCTGAACAGGATTTCGACTCATCCTTATGATGCGTTGCGCGCCCGGTCGGACTGGGCGTTGATGGACGTCGAAAAAGCCGTGACTCATCAGATATTTCGACGTTACGTGCATGAGCCTTTGAGGCACGTTGTCGATCTGCTGAATGTTCGCCGAGTGGATGGGCAAAAGCTGTGCGCGCAATTGATAAGGATTTCCAACAATAGCGCTACGCTGGAGGCTTATTTCAGAAGGCTGCCCGCGGATGAGTTCAAAAAGATGCTGCGCGCATTGCTTCCCGGGAGTCCGGATCACGCTCGACGGGCTCTAGACGATATCATCGCTCATTCGCCGGACCAAGCCCGTGCCAAACAGCAGGCTCTGGCCAGCATGGATAGTGTCCGTTCTGCACTTTCTCACGAGTTTCATGAACGGGTCGACTCATATATGAATATGGCGGAGACCAACTTGACCATGTCCTTGGGTATGGGGCATCAAGCCAGCGTATGCGATTGTTTGCGCCAATTGAGCGTCAGGGTGAATGAGGCTTTCGCAACCTACGGAGCACTGCCTGACTTGGTGGATCAGCGCGTGCGCGAATTGATCGATCAAAGCATGGACCAGCTTCGTGACCATCAGGCCAATCCGGTTGGCCCGCTCAATGGGAACTCCCTAAGCAGACTGGACGATGGCATGCGCGCGAATCTGGGCGCCGCCTTCCCGGTCTTGCGCAGCTTTGGGCTGGAGGTGGAGTCTGAGCTGTACTGAGCTTGCCCCGATTTCAGAAACGACCAGCCCCAATTTAAATGCATCTTTGATGAACGCGAGCCGCATGACTGCAGGCTCAGGAATTCCCGTCGCTAATGCGGGTCATGAAGGCGGGCGTATCGCTCCGGCGTCTGAACCATCGGATGTTGGCAAGAGGTGAAGCATGATTGTCATGTTGAATTCCTTTGCCCGGGGCCGTGCTAGGCGAATTGGTTGCGAAGTCAGAAGCCGGCGGCTGCGCCCAGGTTCGCGAAGATGCCGATGAAGACGATCAGAAAGAGGGTGACGCCGAGCCACGCTGTGCGCGGTATCCTGCTGCTGCCGGGCGTCCATCCGCCAGCGCCGTCATAAGGGCTTCGTTGTGGGGGACGAATCAAGCCGAGCTCGCTGTCGATCATGGCGCTGCTCTTTCTGGATTGCTTTGCCAGTTCGTCGACCTGACTGCGCACGATGCGCACGTCAGGGTCTTCACGGTATGCCTGCCTGGATGCTACGGTCAAGCGTAGGTGACTGGTTGAGCCACGGCGCGGGTCAATGCGGACCGTATTGCCATTCAGGTTGACAAAAATCGTTGTGGTCATGACTGCCTCCAGATAGTGATGATTTCGATCCAGAATGCGATGCCGGCGACAATGCTTAAGAAAACCCCCGAAAAAGAGATGTATCTATTCAGTAGCGCTTAAACGCTTTCAGTTCCTGCGCTGTCATGTGCTTATGCGTGTTTTTTGTCCGGTTCGTGCTGATGCGTTTGCGCTTGGCGTGCAGTTCGTGGCGAACGCTGCCGCAATCCAGAGCGGCTGACAATCTTCCTGGCAAATCCGGCTGCCGCTTTGATCCGCGCCAGCTCCACGCAATTGTTCAGGACGTGTCCGCCAAACAGCGCAAACGGCCGTGCGCTGATCTCTGTCTGACGGAACAGCATGCTTATCGCTTGTTTTTGATTTAAGTATTTTTTTATTTCCAGCCCTGCTACGATAAGGTTCAGTTCTACGCTTTCCTCGATTACCGAATGAAGGAGGATAGGACATGAATGACACGCCCATGAATTGGCCCAGTGCCTTCCCTGGCAAACATGACCATCACAATCAGTTTGTGAGCGGGTAAAACCAATCAACGTGGCCGCCCTGAGGGGCGGCTTTCTTGATTCCGGCGCCTGCGTTTGCGGATTTGATGTACTTCGGTACTCGTCAGAACAATATCGAAGGAATGCTGCTGTTCCGTTCGAAAATCAAGCCTATGACATTTGCTGTGAGCTGGCGTCAAAGAGTGGCGCTGCTTCACTTCAGTCGCTCATGAGCCGTGAGTACAAAGCAAAATCCCTGGGCGTGCCGCGCACCATGCGAAAGCATCTGAGTAGACCTTCATATTGATATCGGCAACGCTGTAGAACTTGTACTGAACGCGAATTGTCGGGCAATACCGTAGCTTGGATGCGGACAAAACCGTATGTTTCAAATGACCACGCAGAGACAGCGTCGCATACAGTGCGTGCGATTCCCTTACCCCAGTACGCAGGGGAAAGATCATAAGAAATCTCTGCAGTACGGTTCACATTGGAGATGGTATGGAATCCGATCGTGCCTATCAGTTTTTGGCCAGTGTTCTCTACAATTGCCAGCCGCCGGCTGGATTGAGCCGCATTTGCCTCGAATTCGTCAAACATCGCCAAGAGTTCCTCTCGGGATTGCAGATCCCAACTCGTGTGCTCGAACACGGCAGGTAATGTCAGGTATGCATACCAGTCGTCCACATCCGAGCGTTCAAGCTGACGAAGTGATACTCCGGGATAAGCTAAGTCAGGAACGGGTTCGATTCTCATGCTGGAGTGCTGGTTGATCGATTAAAACCGTCATTCTAACGGGCTTGAACAATCGGCAGACCAGTTTTCCCAAGCAGGGCCCGGAGCGCTTGGGCATGAAATTTGTTACCGCCCGCCCCAGACAAACCCATCCATCACTTCTTTCCCGGCAGGGCTGCGGATTGATGGCCTCGCTGTAGCGCTCGGAGGCGCTGCATCAGTCCGTTTGGGCTTGCCCAAAATCCTGGAGGTGGCTGTGGTTGATGCGCCGGACCGGGGGCTGTTCGGATGGGGCTGTCATGGCCAGCCATGGTCTATGCACAAACACGCAGTGATGTGTGGAACTCAAACCATTGATACTGGATCAGGTCCATGTCTTTTCTTACCAGCTTGAGGTCGGATACGCGGGTGGCTCGCTACATGAGCTTCGAGAAATTCTTTTACTTGATGGAGTTCGGCTATGCATTTTTTCCGAATATAAGGGGGCTTCGGAATGTCAATGGCAACGAAGGCGATCCACTGGAAGGAAGGTGGAGCCCTTGCGATCTGCTTTTAAGAAATGGTGGAGCGGAAATTCTTGATTTGGCAATGGACTATCTTTGGCCTTCGGTGGAAAAAACCGAAAACAGCAAGAAAGATATCATTAGGAAAGAAGATTCATATCAGAGTCTTTTTGGCGAAAGGCCGAAAAGCGGGTATTCAAAAGATGTGGAAAGAATGGCATCCTGGGTGGATATATGGTGCTGGAACAGGTTTGATCATGAGCGAGTCGATATGTGGAGAGCCTATGGGGCTGGAGCTGGATCTGTCATGATGCTGTCATCGGTGGACAGGCTTAAAGACTCCCTGATTCTGCCTGTCGATCATGAGATTATTCTGGAGGATGTTAAGTATGTTGATAAATCAAGTGCAATCCATGACATAAAAGGTAATGCCACATTGTTCTTGCAGAAGTCACGTGCTTTCGAATCGGAAAAAGAGGTCAGGGCGATTCTGTATAATCCCAATGTGGATATAGAGAGAGAAACAAGCCGGACCGGACAGGCGATCCAGGTCGATTTGTCCCGCCTTGTTGAGAATGTCGTCATGCATTACCAGTCGCCACTATGGATGATGGACGCAATAAACCGAATTTCGGAGGAGGCAATCGGCAAGTCGGCCATGGAGTCCTCCATACGGAAAGAGATTGCGGATGCCACGGTGTTCGCCGGAATTTGATTGGCATCCATTTGGCTGTGGCTACAGCATGGTCGCATCGTTCAGCTTCCGCTGCCGCAAGGCCTGCTTCACACCTGGCTTCTGCAGCCGCTGCCAGCCTGGAAAAGCAAATGTTCACACTGGTATCGGCCGTCGCGAGCGGCGAGCCCCTGCCGGCAGCACGGCCTGGTCGTCGCTGAACATGACCCCGTCGCCTCGTCGATAACGCATGCTCGAGTGCTCCAGGTCGAGCACGACGCCCCTGTAGTAGCCGCGGGGCGTGCCGGGAAGCCGGGTGACCCGTACAGGCACCATCACGCCAACTCTGGCGCATATCAGGCGAACCTCATCATCAATGTCAAGCGAGATCAGCCCAGGAGCTCGGTGGCTGTCGTTATGGCCCACGACTACTTCCCAACAACCAGGGGAGTGGCACACGAACGTAGCGCGAACTTGAAGTTCTGCATCTACGATACTGGCGACGGCTTGCTGGAGCAGGGCGGCGTCGACGCCGTGGGCGCGAGCCGCGTCAGCCACCTGCTGGCCTTCGACCAGAACAAGGCTCGCGGCCGTGATGACACCTTGGTCAATGCGCAGCAGGCTGGCAAGCGTCTGCAGTTCCTCATGAGTCATAGCTAAAGTCCGGTACCGCCGGTTGATAAATGGATGGTTGACAGGTCATGCCTGGTACCGCGTATTGAACATTTGCTGCGTGGCAGACAGCTCCTGGTTCAAGCTTTTGCCGGTTTTTAGCCGGTGTGCGGGCCCGGGTACTGTGGAAGCTGGTCCGTGATCACTTCCCAAGGCGCTTTCTCGGCCACGTACCTGTGCTCTTTCGCCAGTTTAAAAAAGGGCGTGTCCAGCGAGCCAAGCCGAATGCCCAGCAATTCCGGCCGCTCCGCCCGGAACGCATAAATAGGTGAACCGCAGTTGGAGCAGAAGGCCCGAAACATTCCCGGCGAAGATTCGAACTCTCGCAATAGGGCCGCACCCTCAAGCAAATGAAAGTGCTCGCGTTTCACCGGTGCGTTGGCTGCGTGGCTCGAACCGCTGGCCTTGCGGCAGCTTGCGCAATGACAATAGCCAAATTCGCCCGGCTCTTGAGTGAGTCGGTAGCGGACCTCCTGGCAAAGGCAACTTCCTTCATACATCAGCACGCTCCTGACCAAGACTGAGTTCAATGGCATAGGGACGCATCAGTCCATCAAGGATCGTGGAGGGAGGGCTGGCGCTGCGCTGATTCTGCGCTTGAAGGATGCGCTGCCGCAGTCTCAGTCCACGATCTGGTAATTGGCGTTCGGCGCCTGGTATTTTGCATTGTTCATCTGCGGCGTGACGGGATGCCATTCAAAGGCCGTTTCCGGCCGCGCCGTCGAGAGTAGCTCCAAGGCGGCTTCGACGCTGACATCGGGCGAGGTCCACTCGCGTACGGCGTCGGGCGTCAGCGCCATGGGTCGGCGCTTGTATCGCCCGTGCATCGGGCCCACGGCGTCGTCCGTGACGATGACGAAACCATGCTTGACGTCGTAATTTTCCCCCGGATCCCAGGCCGTGATTGCGGCGAAGAAAATCGGCTCCCCGTCTTTGGCATGTATGTACCAGGGTTGTCGCCGTTTCTGATTTCCAGGCCATTCGAACCAGCCGTCCACCGGGACGATGACGCGTCGATTCAGCAAACTGCGCCACATCCGCGATTTTTTCAGGATCTTGTCCAGGCGCGCGTTGATTTCGGGCCCGCGCCAATACCAGCGCGGCTTATAGCCCCAGAACAGCCTGTCGACCTGGTCGTGGCCGTTGCCCAAGCGGTGCAGGACGATGGGACAGGCGCCCGGGGGAATGTTGTATTTCAGACCGTCTCCCACTTCTAGCCGCGCGGGCTTCCATCCCGCCTTGGCTGCATAGGTCTCGACCGCGGCTCGCTGACTGAAACGTCCACACATAACGCTCTCCCTGGTAAAGGGCTAGTATTAAACGGTATGCCTGCTTATTCCAGGCGTCAACTTTCGGCTGCGGGCCTGTTGTATATGGCGGAGTCATTCTCTCGTATTGGCGCCATCTGGAGCGAATGGGCTGGCGGCGGACGTTGTTTCATTTCCTCCAAGCCTGCGGGTTGAATGAAACGCGGCCAAAGAGCGCGTCCTTAGGCTGGACCGCTTCGGGATAAACGGCAACAGCCCTCCTGTAGCTGCCTGCCATTGAGTGGTTCTTTCGTAGAATGGAAATCTTTTCCATTGAAACCCCGGCACCGGGCTGGGCAGGTTCCAATCTGTTGCGGTTATGGCAAGCATAGCTATGATGGTCTCGGTCACTGACAGGACTCCTCGCGGGCGGGGGCTATGGTGGCCGGCTGGCCGGTGTCATAGCCAGCAGCGGAGTGGCATTCAGCAGCGCGTCGATGGCACTGCCGTCGAACAGGTCAATACTGTCGTTTGGAATTATTGGCTTTGCATTCCATAGACGCTTTGCCCGCGCGCTGGTGTTCGTCGCTCGGCTGGGCCCGGACCATCGGCATGGAAGCTTGAGTCTGCAACTCATCATCAGGATGCAAAATAAATTGATCATCAAATGCTGTAGTGCTGCGCATCATGGTGTTTGTCCTCTTATTTATGGTTTTTCATCTGTTGGCCGGGTGGCGCTTATGGTTCCTTAGCGTCAAATCCGGTAACGACGTTCATAAAGCGTATTGGGCCGCATGTGCAAATCGGCAACGATGCTGATGGGCACCTCGCTAGTTGAATGCCTGCGGTTCTTGTGTTTGTGTTGCATCAAGCGAAGCGCCAGGTCATGGCGGGGAAGAAGCGAGAACCGGCATGGTTGCCCAATGCCTTCATTTTTTTACGGTAGCCGTAGCGCGTTCCTTTAGGGGGCGGTGGTGCCTCCGGTGCGACGCCGTCGGCTTGTCCTGATCCAGGAGCGCTTGCAGGCGCGTTTCATCTTGTACGCGCATGCCTCGCTCTTATTAGGCTTCGGCAGGGATTTTTTTCGGATGCGGGAGGTCTCATTAATATGCGCCGGATCTATTTACGGTGGTCCCGTCATTATTTTGTACAGGGCGGTAGCTGTTCGGCCTATGGCAGGCGTTTCGCCGTGTGATTAATGTAGGGATGGAAATGTAGGAGGGTTTGATATGGAACCAATGAGATGGCCCAGCGATTTTCCAAGCAAGCATGACAAGCCCGAGGATTACATGCCTGCGAGAAAGTAGGCTTGTGACGGAAAAAGCCGCCTTCAAGGCGGCTTTTTCATGGGACGCGGGACGCGCCGCCGACCGGGAGCGCGTGTGGGCGGCGATTCCGACTCTTGTCCCTTGGATGCGCCTGATGCGCGGCATTTGTGTGCCTGTTTGCCACACGGTCTCCGGTGTTTGCAATGTTTCAGTTTTATAACGCAATAAATAACAATATGATACTTAAGTTTCAAATTTGGGCTGTTTTTATCATTTTATGAGCAGGCTGTGCCAGTCGCGTGCTGCCCGGCGTCTTGCTCATGACGATGTGAATAAGGAAAAAGACGCGCATGTTTCTCAGCAACATGAAGGTTGGCAGTCGCCTTGGTCTGGCGTTTGGCCTGGTGCTCTGTATCACAATGATCATTTCTTCCATCGGGATCTGGCGACTGCAAAGCCTGGCCGATGTCACGGAGCAGTTGACCAGTGCCGACAATGAGCGCCTGCAGGCTGCGGTGCAGTGGCGCCACGCCATCGATCTGAACTGGGTGCGGACCTACGCCGCCTTGCTCGACAGCAATGGCAGCCATCTGGCGCAATGGCAGGCGGAAATGGACAAGACGTCCGAAGCGGTTCAGGACGCGCGCAAAACGGTCGAGCGTCTGATCCAGTCCGACGAGGGCCGGCGTATGCTCCAGGACATCGACAAGGCCCGGGAAGCGTATCGTTCGCCCCGCGCCGAGGCGTTCAAGCGCAAGGCGACGGGAGAGGACGTGTCGGCGCTGCTGGAGAGCCGCTTGAAACCTTTGGCGCAGACCTACAGCCAAGCCTTGCTGGCGCTGGAGCAGCGCCAGCGGATGCTTTATGAGAACGCTCGCGTGGAGGCGGCCGCCGCAGCGGCTCAAAGCCAGGTCGTGCTGATCGCGGTCACGGTGGCGGCCCTGCTCATCGGGGCTGGCGCCGCTTTTGTGTTGAGCCGTTCGGTGACGACGCCTTTGCGCCAGGCCGTGGACAGCGCGGGCCGGATCGCCGAAGGGGATCTGACCCGAACTATCCGCAGCAGCGGCAAGGACGAAGCGGCGGCCCTGCTCGATGCGCTGCGGCATATGCAAGGCAGGCTGGGGCAGGTGGTCGCCGGGGTGCGCGCCAATGCCGAAAGCGTCGCCTCCGCCAGCGCGCAGATCGCGCAGGGAAATCAGGATTTGTCCGCCCGCACGGAAAGCCAGGCCAGCGCCCTGGAGGAGACGGCTGCGTCCATGGAGGAGCTGGGAGCGACGGTGCGCCAGAATGCCGACAATGCGCGCCAGGCCAATCAGCTTGCCTTGACGGCGAGCACGGTGGCGGCGCAGGGCGGCGCGGTCGTCAGCCAGGTGGTGGAGACCATGCATGGAATCAATGACTCCAGCCACAAGATCGCCGATATCATCGGCGTGATCGACGGCATTGCTTTCCAGACCAACATCCTGGCGCTCAATGCCGCGGTGGAGGCGGCGCGCGCCGGCGAGCAGGGCAAGGGTTTTGCGGTGGTCGCCGGCGAGGTGCGTTCTTTGGCGCAGCGCAGCGCCGAGGCGGCCAAGGAGATCAAGCAGCTCATCACCGTCAGCGTGGAACGGGTGGAGCAGGGTTCGACGCTTGTGGACAAGGCCGGAGAGACCATGGACCAGGTGGTGCAGGCCATAGGCCGGGTGACGGACATCGTGGGCGAGATCAGCGCTGCCAGCAACGAGCAGAGCGTGGGAGTGGCCCAGGTGGGCGAGGCCGTCGCCCAGATCGACCAGGCCATCCAGCAGAACGCCGCCTTGGTGGAGCAAAGCGCCGCGGCCGCCGCCAGCCTGAAGGATCAGGCGGAGCAATTGGTCGAGGCCGTGGCGGTCTTTCGCATCGCCGCCCAGCAGGAGGGCGCCGCCAAGCCCGCTGCTGCCGTGACTGCCCAGGCCCAGGCAGGCGCTCCCCGGGCCTATGCCCTGGCCAAGTCAGGCCACGGACGGCTTTCCAGGATGTCCGCCATGTCCAAGGCGACGCCGGCCACGCCCGCCCTTGCCGGAGCCCCGGACGAGGACTGGGAAAGCTTCTGAGCCTGCTGCGCCAAGGTTAAGCATGGGGCCGGGGACGGGGCTGTTCCGGGCCCACCTGTCGATTTCGCCGCGGAATTGGCTACCCGGGCCCCGGCGGGCATGGAGGCGAGCACGGCACGAGCCGGCCGCGGCTCAGAGCGCCGGGATGCCCTGCATGTACCAGACGCTCGCGCCCAGGCCCGCCGCGGCGATGATGAGGCTGAGCGCGCGGTTCGCGCCCTGGGTGCGCCAGGCCAGGACGATGGCCAGCAGGGTGATGAGCGGCAACAGGACGAGAATGGGCATGATTCCGGTCGGCGGGGTAAAGTGACGGGTATTGCGCTTTTGGCGCCTGGGCTCGTGGACGCGGCGGCGGACAATGCACGCCTGGCGACGGAGCAGCGATAATACGACACCTTGCGTAATTCGTGTATTTCCAGCCGCCGCGTCGGCTGCCTGTTGTTCGACCCAAGCAGACATGACTTCTTCCATCTCCCGCCGTATCACCATCCGCGACGTCGCCAAGGCGGCGGGGGTGTCCCTGACCACGGTTTCCCATGCGCTCAATGACCGCGGCGTGGTCGATCCGGCAACGCGGGCGCGGGTCAAGCAAGTGGCGGCGGAGCTGGGCTACCGGCCTAATGTCCGCGCGCAGCGGCTGCGCTCGGGAGCGGCCAACAGCATTGCGCTGGTGTCGTCCATGCCGTTCGCCGTGTCGGGCGGCGTGTCGCGGCTGGGCTTCATGATGGAGGTGGCCGGCATCGCCGCCGAAGCCGCCATGCGGCGCGGCCTGGCCCTGGTGTTTGTTCCGCCGCTGGAGAGCGCGCAAGCCCTGCTGGAAGGACTGGACATCGACGGCGCCATTCTGATCGAACCGCTGGCTCAGGATCCCAACGTGCGACTGCTGCAGGAGCGCGGCGTGGCGCTGGTGTCCATCGGGCGCCAGGGCGGGACGGCCGATACGATCCCTTTTGTGGATCTTCAGTCCACGGCAACGGCGCGCCTGTTGCTGGAACATCTGTGGGATCAGGGGCGCCGGCATATCGCCCTGGTGCAGGGCAGTGCGGCGCGGGATTCCTACGCCAGCCACAAGAAGGTCTATGACGCGTTCGCGGCCTTGCGAGGCATGACGCCGCGTTATGCGGAGGTGGACGAGGCGCAGGGCGAGGAGGGCGGCCGGGCCGCCTGCGCGGCCCTGCTTGCCCGATACCCGGACACGGACGCCTTGTGCGTGCCGGTGGACGCCTTCGCCGTAGGGGCCCTGTCAGCCCTGCGGCAGGCCGGCCGAAAGGTGCCGCAGGATGTGATGGTGGCGACCCGCTATGACGGCCTGCGGGCCCGTACGGCGGAACCGGCGCTGACGGCGGTGGACCTGCACCTGGAGCAGGTGGCCATCCTGGCGGTGGACCTGCTTTTCGAACACCTGTCCGGCAATACTAGTCGTTTGCGGGCGGCGGGCCCTGAGCCTGAACTCAGGGCTCGCGCCTCCACCCAGGCAGCCGCCTAGCCGGCCGCCATCACGGCAATTCCCGACACCGTGGCGAACAGCAGCACGCCCAGGCGCAGGCGGCGCTGGTCCAGCCGATGATGCACCAGATGGCTGAGCGCCATGCCCAGCAGCAGGGCGGGTACGCACAGCAAGGCATAGCTCAGGTGCGACCAGGCCAGAGAGCCCGACAGCCCCAGCACCACCACTGAAATGACTTCCCCGACCAGAAAGCACAGGGCCACGGTCGAGCGCAGGGTGGCGACCGGGGCGTGCTGGTAGACCAGGGCCAGGGGCGGGCCGCCGATCCCGGTGGCGGTCTCCGTGATGCCCGTGACCAGGCCCGTGGCGATGAAGGCATTGCGGCCAGGTGTGAAGCTGGGCGCCAGCACGGAGGCCAGCACGGCCAGCAGCGTGCTGATGCCGACGAACTGATTCAGCCAGTAGGTGGACAGGACCAGCAGAATGCCCAGTCCGGCGAAGGTACCGACAAAGCGTCCCGCCGTGATCCAGGCGGTGCCGCGGCGGTCGACGGCGCTCCGTTCCCGCCAAGCTACATAGGCGTTCAGGGGCAGCATCAGGAACAGCAGCGCGCCGGGAATGGCCTGCGGGTGGACCAGGGCCAGCACGGGAACGACGATCAGGGCGAAGCCCATGCCGCTGGCGCCCTGGATAAAGGCGCCGGCCAGCACGGCCGCGAAGGCGGCGAACAATCCAGCCGTCATGCCAAGACCTGCTCGCGTTCAGCGCGCCGCGCCAGGTGTTCGGTGGACGGCGCATGGAGCTTGCGGATGTCCGCCTGCGCGATGGCGTGGCGGGCCAGCTCCCGCACCTCGTCCAGCAGGGGCTGAGGATCCCAGTCCACGGGCTGGCCTTCCCACAGGCGCAGCCGCCCTTGGACCACCACCGCGCGTATCTGGTCGCGCGCGGCCACGCGCACCAGTTCCCAAGGCAGGTCCCACGAGGGCGTCATCTCCGGCACCCGCAGGTCGACCAGCAGGAAGTCGGCCTGCGCGCCCACGCGCACCTGGCCGGTCTGTGCGCCAAGGCCGCATACCTGGGCGCCGCCGCGGGTGGCCATGTCCAGCCAGGTCCAGCCCGCGCCGCAGGAGGAGTCGCCCACCATCATGCCGAAAGCAAAGCGTTGCGCGGCCTCGGCGTAATCCATCATGCGGAAGGCATCGCTGCGGGTGCCGTCCGTACCCATGCCCAACCGTATGCCCTGGGCCAGCATGGCTTGCGCGGGCGCCACCGCATTGCCTTTCCAGGCGCTGGCGACCGGGTTGTAGGAGACGGCGGCGTCCAGGTCGGCCAGCAGGCGCAGCTCGCCTGGCGTGACCAGGGTGGCATGCGCCAGCAGGGCGGCCGGCCCCAGGGCGCCGATATGGGCCAGATGCTCGATGGGGCGGCGGCCATGCGCGTTCAGGGAGCGCTCCACTGCCACCAGGTGCTCGTTGGCATGAGTCTGGAATATGCGGCCGGCCTCCGCGCTCATGGCGTAGATGCGATGGAGCATGGCGTCGCTGGCCGCTTCGGGTATGGAAATGGCCAGCGAGGGGGTGATCAGGTCGTGATGTTCCCACTGGCGCAGATGGGTCTGCGCCCGGGACAGGATGGGGGCGGCCTCCAGCAGCGCGTCGCCCTGGCGATCGTTGCAGATCAATCCCAGCACGCAGCGTATGCCGGCGTCCGTCGTGGCCTGGACGATGGCGTCCAGACCTTCGCTTGAACGCGTACCGGCGTCGCAGACGGTGGTGAAGCCGCCGCGCAGGGCTTCCAGGGCCGCCAGCTTGGAGGACACGTACAGATGGCGCGCGTTCAGCGTGCTCTCCAGGGGCACCCAGACGCGGCGGAAGATTTCGGAGGGTTCGCCATAGACAAGAGATTTGCCATAGGACTGCGTCAGGTGGTGGTGGGCGTCGACGAAGCCGGGCATCAGCAGGTGGCCGGGCAGGGCCAGGCGCTGCAGGCCGGGGTGGCGCCCGATGACGTCCTGCGCCGGGCCGATGTCGGCGAAGCGGCCGGCGTCGATCACCACGGCGTGGCCGCGCACCGGCCCTTCGGGCAGCAGAAGATGGTCGGGTTCGAGAATCCGGGCCTGGGACAGGGAGACAGGTTCAAATGCGGGGGACATGGTCATGGTGAAGCTCGATCAAGGGTGAGGTGCGGGGGCGGCGGAAGGCTGGGCGGCGCCGCGGCCCAGATGGACGAACAGGTAGTTCAGCACGGCGGCCGTGACGGCGCCCATGGCCACGCCATTGGCCAGCAGCAGGCGCAACTGGGAGGGCAGCTGGTCGTAGATGCCGGGCACCACGATGGGCAGCAGGCCCACGGCCAGTGCGGTGGCCACCACGTACATGGCGGAATGATTGCGCAGGTCCACCTTGCGCAGCATGTCTATGCCCATGGTCCCCACGATGGCGAAGACGACCAGGCCGGTGGCGCCGATCACCGCGCCGGGAATGACGCTGATGAGTGCGGACAGGGGCGAGAAAATGCCGAACAGGATCAGGAACAGGCCCGAGACGGCCGTGACGTAGCGGGAGCGCACCTGGGTGGCGCGGATGATGCCGATGTTCTCGCCGCTGGTGATGATCAGGGAGGTGCCGAAGATGCCGCCCAGCAGGGAGGCCAGGCCGTCGCCGCGTATGGTGTTGGGTACTTCGCGCTGCTGCTCGGCCTCGCTTTCCTTGCCCAGCACTTCGTTGAGCGCAATGGTCTGGCCTGTGGCCTCCACCATGGAGATCAGCGTGAAGAGCAGCAGCGGCAAGGCGGCGACCAGGTCGAACCGCGGCGGACCGAAGGGGAAAGGAGAGGGCAGGGCCAGCAGGGGGCCGGCGCCCGGATCGCCTATCGTTACGTGGCCCATCAGCGCCGCGGCCAGAGCGCCGACGATCAGGCCCAGCAGTATGGCCAGCTGGCGGCACATGCCCTGGAGCAGGCGCGCGAACAAGACGGTGGCGGCGATCGTCACCAGGGCCAGCAGCAGGTTGTCGGTATTGCCGAATTCCGGCGTGCCGGGCGCGCCGGCGATCAGCTTGCCGGAGATCTGGGCCAAGTTCACGGCGACCAGCAGCAGCATGGTCCCGATGACCAGGGCCGGGAAATAGCGCAGGAAGCGCTTGAAGATGGGGACGATCAGGAAGTAGAGCACGGCGGCCAGGATCACCGCGCCGGAAGCGGTGGGCAAGTCGCTTTGCTGCGCGATCAGGATGAACAGGACGATGGGCGCCCCGCCAGGCAGCATCACGAAGGGCAGCCGCGCGCCTATCCCGCCGGGGCCGAAGGACTGGATCAGCGTGCCTATGCCGCATACCAGGAAGGTGGCGCTGAGCAGTTGGGTGGTCAGGGAAGCGTCAAGGCCCAGGGCCTTGCTCATCAGGAAAACGGCGGCGATGGGTGAAGCGGTCATCACCAGCACATGCTGCAGCCCGAAGGCGATCATGCGCTGGGGCGAATGCAATTCGTCCACCTGCGCGCATTGCGTGTGTTTCATAGTTGTCTCCTGCGCCGCGCCTTGCGCCTGGGAATGCCGCTGCGCGGTCCTTGTGGGCTTGTCATTGAAGTTCTTGGTTAAAAACGTTTTGGTTTGAATTTTATCGATAACCAAAACGTTTTGGTAGTGTAAGTTTCGCTAAACGAGCAGGCATTGGGTCGCGGTGATAGTCACTATCACGTTTGCAACAAGAGAGGAGGTATTGCTTCGTGGGGGGCTGGCCGGCGAACCGGTACGATGTTCCAATCGACGAAGAACATCGCTGGCGAAATGCGCGGCGGCTGGGCGGGCGGCAGCCTGCTCTGCCGATACCTGCTGCTTTTAATTGATTGATGAGGATGCAGAGCTCATGAAGATACGCTCTTATCGCGCGCAGGATGAGGAAGCAGTCATCGCGCTATGGAAGCAATGCGACCTGCTCCGGCCTTGGAATGACCCTGTCCGGGACATCGAGCGCAAAATGGGCGAGCAGCCCGAGCTGTTTCTGATCGGCGAGCTGGACGGCACTGTCATGGCCACGGCGATGGCGGGATTCGACGGGCATCGGGCTTGGGTCTATTACTTGGCGGTGGCGCCATCCCACCGTCAGCGCTCGTACGGCAGGGCCTTGATGGAGCGGATAGAAGAACGGCTGCGCGAGCGCGGCTGCCCCAAGGTCAACCTGCTGGTCCGAAGCTCGAACCGGCAGGTGCTGGATTTCTACCATCGCCTGGGTTATCGGCAGGACGACGTAGTCTGCCTGGGGCGCCGTTTGATCCCGGATTGAACGGGCTTCAGTTCCTGCGGACCTGCAGCTCGTATTCGGCCGGGCTGTCGTTGTTGTCCAGGCTCACGGCTTGCAGGAGGTATTCGCCGGGAAAGAGGAAGGCTTCCAGGCGGGCGTCGTAGCCGCCGCCGCTGTCGTCGTCCTGATGGATGTCCTGGCCGTCCCGGTTCAGCACCAGGTAGCTGTCGAACGCCTCCGAGCGCATGTCGATCAGGTACTCGCCTTCTTCTTCGATCGCCAGAGTGTAGATTTCGCGCTTGACGCCGGCCGGCAGTACGGCGTGGCGGCGTTCGCCGACCGCTATCGGTCCGCCGCCCGCGTTCGCGGGCGCCGGCTCGCCGGCCAGGGTCAGGGAAAACAGGCCGCCAGAAGCGCCTTGAGGCACGGTGACGGTATGGGTGCCTGCTGGGACGACGGCGCGCAGAACCTGGATCTGATCATCGCTGCGGCTGGTGGAGGACTGATGCAGGCCCATGTGAAAGCCGCCGCCGGCCCCTTGTGCATCCATTTCCAGGGTGAGCAGGGTGGGCTGCTCAAGGGCGACAGTGAAATTCTGTTCCGCTCCGGTCAACAGGCCGGTGTAGGAGAATTTGTCCAGGGACAGCCGGGCGCCGTCTTTCAGGTCCAGGTTCTTCGGCAAGGCTTCGCGCTGGACGCCCAGCGTGAAGGGCCCCTGGAAGGTGGACATGTCCGTCGCGGAGGTGGCGTGCAGGATGTAGCTGCCGGCCTTCAGGTAGGCTCGGATCCGGGCATTCTGCCGCCCGCCGCTGTCGTCATCCTCGAGGCGCAGCCGTTCGCTGCGTTTGCCGGGGCCCCTCAGGCGCAAGTAGGGATCCAGGGAGACGTGGTCGGCGTCCATGGTGATGGTGTACAAGCCGTCCTCGACAATATTCAAGCGGTAGGCTTTGAGTTTGCCCATGGCCAGGTCCGTCAGATTCTGTCCCGGCTGCAGGGGATCGCCCGTATAGGCCGGAAAGGCCCGGGCGGTCAGCTGGAAGGGGCCGTAGGCGCTGGCATCGATGCCGCTGACGGCGACCACGTAGGGACCGGTATGGTCGATCCGCAAGCCCAGCGTGGAGCCCCGATTCTGGTTCTGCTGCTCGTCGTCGCAGTACTCGCAGGCTTGTCTGCGCGCCACCAGGCGCCCATCGCGCAGCACGCTGATCTGCGACTGCAGCGGGCCGCTGGCAGTCAGGGAAATCAGCTGCCCTGCCTGGGCCTGGAGCTCGAACGCCATGCTGCGCAGCCCGTCGCTCAGGTTCAGGTGGCTCTGGCTGGTCAATTCGCCCGATGCGCCTTGGTCCAGGGTCAGACGAGGCAGTTCGTGCGCGGGGCGAGCAGAGAAAGGTTGCAGGTGGGTCAGGGCGACGCCGCCCGCGCCGGCAAGGGCGCCGACGATGGCGGCAAACAAGATGGCTGGCTTCACGGTAATGAATGGTTTGTTGTTTTTGAAAAAGAGGCGGCCGCAGGACCGCCGACAGTGTAGGCGATCAGGCCCGGGTGCGGAATGGGACGCGGCAAGGGATCGGTAAGCAGATGCTGCAGTTGCCTGCAAAGCCGATGCAGACGCGCTGGTCGATACATTCCCTGACCGGGCGGCAACGAACATCCCCTGGCCGGACGGCGTCTGCCGTCGGCAAAGCCCAATGCGGCTTGAGCCAGGGCAGGCTGTGACGCGATCCGGTCAGCGTGCCCTGGGATAGGCGCCGCCAGCGTGTTCAGTCGACGATGAACAGCCGCGCACCCGTAAGAGTGGAAGAGCGATGCGCCTCGGCGTTGTCGGCAACATGATAGGACTGCCCGGGCTGCAGGGTGAAGCGCCGCCCGTCTTGCAGTTCCGTCTCCAGCGTGCCCTCCAGGCACAGCAGCATATGCCCCTTGACGCACCAGTGATCGGCCAGATAGCCGGGGCTGTACTCCACCATGCGCACGCGTATGGGGCCGAATTGCTGCGTGCGCCACCAGGCCATGCCGTGTTCTCCTTTGTGTTCAGTGGGCGCGATGGCGCACCAGTCGACGGTACAGAAGGGCAGGTTGGCGATGTTCATCAGAGCGTGTCCTAAGTTGCGGATATGTCAGCATGATAGGCCAAGTCGCAGGGCTTGAGCGGCCCTTTGTCCGCGTGCCCAGTGGGCTAAGCAGATACAAGCCATTTCAATTTTGAAATTTGCTGACTATCCAGGGCGGCGCGCATATTGGACACTAGCGCCTGCGCGTCGACTTGGGCGCCATGGCATGGTTGGAACATCAAAGGGGAAGGACATGAACGCACGCGAACTATTCCTGGCCGGCCGCTGGAAACAGCGCTGGAGCCTGCTCTGCCTGACGGCCGTCCTGTCGGCCTGCAGTACGCCGCATGCGCCGGAACGCCAGGCGGTCGGCGCGGCGGCCCCAAGCATGGCGCCGCAGGCGGCCTCCACATTGGGAACGCAATGGGGCGAAGGACGCGAGTCGCGCATTTATACCGTCCAGGCTCAACGCATCGAGCCGGAACGGGATCTGCAGCAATTGCGCTACTCCGATGAGCGCAGCATCCGCCAGACTTTGGGAAGCGGGCTGGACGCGCAGCGCAGCATCCTGCTGGATCGGGGCAATGTGGAGTGGTCGGTGCAGGACGCGCGCGGCTTGCCCCTGCCCATCTACAGCACGCCCGGCCAAAAGAATTACCAGCTGGCGGGCAAGGCCGGGGAGCGCTATGTGCTGGTCTATGAGAATCGCAGCAGCACGCCTTACGAGATCGTCACCACCGTAGACGGCCTGGATGTGCTGTCGGGGCAGGCGGGCAGCCGGCGCAATAACGGCTATATGCTGCAGCCCGGCGCGGTCCTGCGCATCGAAGGCTTTCGAAAGAGCGCCGACGAGGTCGCCGCTTTTCGCTTTTCCGGCAAGGACAGGGCTTATGCCAGCCATGCTCTGGCGGGCGATTCCCGCAATATCGGCGTGATAGGGGTCGTGCTGTATGAGCTGCGGACCCATGAACCCGCCGCCGCCCCCAATCCTTTCCCCGCCGATTCCAAGGGCGGCTACGCCCAGCCGCCGCGATATTGAGGGCGGGCCTTGCCACCCGGGAGGGCTTCATGCCGGGCCGCGAGCCTGTTCCAGCAGCCAGCGGCGAAAGCAGTCGGCCTTGTGGGGCAGCCGCCCCTTGGGCGACACCAGATACCAGGTCCGTTCCGTCTGCACGCGGTGCGGGAACGGCGCCTGCAAGCATCCTTTTTCTATCATTTCCTGGATGAAGGGCGTCTGTCCCATCAGCGCCCCCAGTCCGGCCATGGCCGCCTGCAAGGCGACGGCGTGCGAATCGAACAGCATGCCTTCCTGCGGCAGGCGGTCCTGCAGACCCAGGGAGCCCAGCCAGCGCGGCCAATCCTGCGGTGAATGAGTGATGTGCAGCTTGGGCGCGGCCTGCAGGTCCGCCGGTTCGCGTATGCCGTGGCGCCGGATGAAGGCGGGGCTCATGACGGGCAGCATGTCGGCGCCGCAGAGATGGTCGAACTGGAATTCGGGCGCGTGGCCGTAGGGGCGGACGGCCAGGTCGCAGGATTCGTAAAGCTGCTGCAGGGGCAGCGTGCCTGACAGCAGGCACAAGCGTATGTCCGGATGCCGCTGCTGGAAGGAGGGCAGGCGCGGGACCAGCCAATGCATGGCGAAGTTGGGCAGCACGCTGAGCGTGAGGGTGGCATTGTGGCGTGCGCTTTGCAGGTCTTGGGTGGCAATGTCGATGGTGTCCAGCGCCTGGCGCAGTTCCAGCAAGTAGGCATGACCCTTGTCCGTCAGGGCCAGGGTGCTGTTCTGGCGCATGAACAGGTGCATGTCCAGCCAGGTTTCCAGTTGCTTGACCTGTTGGCTGATGGCGGAATGGGTCACGTGCAGTTCCTGCGCGGCGGCGGTGAAGCTCAGGTGACGGGCGGCGGCCTCGAAGGCGCGCACGGCATTCAAGGGGGGCAGGCGGCGTCGTTTCATGGCGGCTCGGTAAGCTTGACGGGTTGTTAGCTATTCTAAAGGCAATTGCATTCGCCGAAGGTTTTTCAAACGTTAGAATGGGCGCATAACAATTCCATACCGGGAGACATCATGAACCGAGCTGCACGGGTCCTGGCCCGATGCGGGCTGGCCGTCTTGACGGCGGCCGCCGCATCCGCCATGGCGCAGACGCCTTATCCGCAGGCGCCCATCACTGTCGTCGTGTCGTATGCCGCCGGAGGTACGGCGGACATCGCCACGCGCATCGTGGCCGAAGCCATGGGCCAGGAGCTGAAAACGCCTTTTGTGGTGGAAAACCGTCCGGGCGGCGGCGGCGCGGTGGGCGTGCAGGCGGCCTTGCGGGCCAAGCCGGACGGTTACACCCTGGTGTCGGGCAGCTCGGAAATATCCTTGGCCGCGACGGGCAAAACGCCTGCGCCGCAAGATGTGCTGGAGCGCCTGACGCCGCTTGCCCAGGTCGCGGTGGCGCCCATGGTGCTGGTGGCCCGCTCGGACCGGCCCGAATCCGTGCCGCAATGGCGGCAGCGCAGTCGCGACCCGCAGGATCGCGTCACCTATGCGACTCCGGGCATCCTGACGCCCATGCACCTGATCATGAGCAAGCTGGCGGACCAGGCCGGCATGTCGCCCCAGCATATCCCCTATAACGGCGGCGGCCGCGCCGTGGCTGACCTGATGGGCGGCCAGGTCGACCTGGTCGTGGTCGCGCTGGGAACCGTCATGGGGCAGATCCAGGCCGGGCAGGTCAAGGCACTGGCGGTGCTGAATCCGCAGCGATCGGGCCTGCTGCCCGGCGTGCCCACCGTCGGCGAGGCGCTGGACCAGTCTTTCGGCGCGATACCCCTGACCTGGTTTGGCTGGCTGGCGCCCGCCGGCACGCCTGCCGAGGTCCGGTCGCGGCTGGAGACGGCCCTGAAAACCGTGATGGCGCAGGAACCGGTGCGCGAGCGCCTGCTCCAGGCCGGCCTGGAGCCTCGCTTCCTGGAGGCGGCGGCGTTCCGCCGGGAACTGGCCGCCGAGGCCGAGTACTACCGCGATGCGGCCGAACTGGCGGCCCGGGCGCAATGACCTGTCCGCGCGGCGTTCAATCAAGGAGTAATGGCATGAATCCGGGTTTTCTGGTGCTGGACGACAAGGACAATGTCGGCGTGGCCTTGCGGCGCCTGGCCGCGGGCACGCGGCTGGACCTGCCTGCGTCCTGCGCCGCGCCGCACAGGGCTGCGTCCCTGACGGTGATGGAGGATATACCGATGGGACATAAGTTTGCCTTGTCGGATCTGGCGGCGGGCGATCCGATCCTGAAGTACGGCGCCGTCATGGGAGTGGCCACGGCGGCGATCGGCCAGGGCCGGCACGTGCATATGCACAATGTGGAAAGCCGGCGCGGCCGGGGAGATTTATCGTGAGCGAGACATTTCTGGGCTTCGCCCGCCCCGATGGCGGCGTGGGCATACGCAATCATGTGGCCGTGATCGCCGTCATGGACAACGTGAATCCGGTGGTGCGCCGCATCTGTGAACAGGTGGCGGGCACGGTGCCGGTCTGCGCCGCCTACGGGCGCGGCCAGTTCGGCGTTGACCTGGAGCGGCACGACCGGGTCCTGATCAATTACGGTTCGCATCCCAACGTCGCGGCGGCCCTGGTGATCGGGCTGGAAAGCGTCACCACGCGTCGCATCGCGCAGGCCATCGCCTTGAGCGGCCGTCCCGTGCGCAGCCTGGACGTGCAGAACGCAGGCGGCACGGTGCTGGCGGTGCAGCACGGGGTGCAGCAGGCGCTGGAGCTGGTGATCGAAGCCTCGCATCAGCGCCGCGAGCCTTTTGCGCTGAGCGAGCTGGTGATAGGCGTGGAGTGCGGCGCCTCGGACGCCACCTCGGGCCTGACCGCCAATGCAGTCACCGGCCTGGTGTCGGACTGGCTGGTGAGCCAGGGCGGGACCGTGATCCTGTCCGAGACCGACGAGATCGTCGGAGCCGAGCACCTGCTGGCCGAACGCGCCGCCACCCCTCAGGTGGCACAGCAATTGCTGGGCGCCGTCAAGCGGCTGGAGGCTTTGTCGGATTTCCAGGGCCTGCAGCTGTGGCCCCTGGGCGAAGACAATATCGCCGGCGGCCTGAGCACCGTGGAGGAAAAGTCGCTGGGCGCCATCCGCAAGGGCGGCACCAGCCCGCTGGTGGAAGTGCTGGACTATGGCCAGAAGCCCAGCCGCAAAGGCCTGGTCTTCATGGACGCGCCCGCGCCGGGCGTGGAGAACGTATGCGCGATCGCGGCTGGCGGGGCGCACCTGATCGTGTTCAACACGGGAGTGGGCAATCCCATCGGCCATGCCTTGAGCCCGGCATTGAAGGTCACCGGAAACCCGCGTACCGCCGAGGCCTTCCGGGATAATATCGACGTGGACGTCAGCGCCATCCTCAGCCGGGGACAGTCCCTGGAGGGCGCCGCCGACCGTTTGCGTCAGGCCGCCTTGCGCGTGGCCTGCGGCAGCCTGACGCGCAGCGAGGTGCTGGGCGATACGGAAATCACCATCTCGCGCATCGAGCTGGGCTTCGCGCGCCATTATGCCGGGACGGCCCAGGCATGAGCGTCGTGCATGTTCAGTACGAGCCCTTGCGGACCTGGTGCGCCCGGATGCTTCAGACAGCGGGCGTGCCCGCCGAGCAGGCCCGCGTGGCGGCGCATTACCTGTTGCGCACGGACGCCCGGGGCATTGCCACGCACGGCATCACCCGCCTGGCGTCCTATCTGGACAAGCTGGAGAGCGCCGAGGTCAATGCGCGGCCGGACCTGCGCGTCAGCGCGGACGAGGCGGGCGGCCTGCTCGTGCAGGCGGATGGAGCCCTGGGGCAGCTTGCCCTGCGGGCGGCGTTGGATCACGGCTTGCCGCTTCTGCGCAAGCAGGCCATGGCGGCGATCCGCATCCAGGCTTGCGGTCACCTGGGCGCCCTGGGCATGTATGCGCTGGAGGCGGCCGAGCAGGGCTTCTTCTGCCTGCTGGCCCAACGCACGCCGCCCCTGATGGGCATGCCTGGGTTCCAGGGACCGGCCATCGGCAACAACCCCTTCGCCTACGCCAGCCCCGTCGCCGGCCGCGATCCCCTGGTGTTCGACATGGCCTGCAGCGTGGCCGCCCGCGGCCACATCCTGCTCAAGGCCAGGGAGGGCTCCGCCATCCCCGGAGATTGGGCGCTGGATGCCCAAGGCAGGCCGACCACCGATCCGCAGGCGGCATTGCAAGGGTCCTTGCTGCCCAGCGCCATGCACAAGGGCATGGGTCTGGCCATGCTGGTGGAGTGCCTGGCAGGCGGCCTGGCCGCCAGCGCCGCAAGCGTTGCAGCCCTGGAGCAACCCGCTTTCATTCCGACGGCCGGCGCCATGGGCCGGCAAAGCGCCTGGATGCTGTTGATCGATCCGCAAGGCCTGAGCCAGGGGATGTTCGATGCATACATGGGGGCTTGGGCGGACAGCTACCGTCGCCAGGGCGGCGGGGAGGCGCGCCTGCCCGGCCAGCGCGGAGCGCGGCTGGAAGCCCGGGTGCGGGCCAGCGGCCTGTTGCCGATACATGCCAGCATCTACGAGGAACTGGTCTTGCTGGCGCATAGCCGCCGCGTGCCCCTGCCGGCTGCCGTTCCAGCCTCCGCCAGTGTTTGCGATGACCGCCTAGGCCTGGCCGGCTAGGGCTTTTTATTGGTCTTTCGAGGAATTCGGGGGGGGCCTCCGTGTTTGGCGAGCCGTTTGGGCCAAGCAGAGAGAAACTCGGATTCTCGCAAGGCAGGCCGGGGCAGACCGGCTTGGCTGGGTCTTTCGCCCGCGCTGCGCGCGGGTTCCCTGGTCAGGATACTGGGGCGGGCGGGGCGTAAACTCGCAGGGTGATTCGTCCACTGGACGAATCACAAGCGTCCTGCTTGATCAGCACGCCCCTTGCCTCCCGCCCCCCGCATCCCGCCTGCGGCGAAGGCCCTGACTCGCCCGCCGGCCCGCCGCGCCGGCAAGCCATCAGCCCCGACCGCTCTTTCTGCGCCTTGAACGGCGTCTTCAAAAAAACAGTTCGGCATTGACCGGGCAATCGGCCCCCGGATTTCTTCGAGGAACCTTTTTGTTTCTATGGAAGCGCTCCGGGCAGGGAAGACCACTCTTGGACTGCGCGGGCGCCTCTGGTAAGGTGGACCGGGACCGCTACTTCGCAAGGATCGCCCGTGCCCGTAGAGTTGAGCCATCCCGAACACTTCGTCCACGTTCGCATCATCATCGGCATGGTGCTCGGCATCAGTCTTTCGCGGTTGATCGTCGGCCTGTCCGAATTCATCCAGCACCCCAAGCGCAAGAAAATATATCCCATCCATCTGGGCTGGGTGCTGTACCTGTTTCTGACCATCATCCATTTCTGGTGGTACGAGTTCAGCCTGGCCAAGGTGCAGGTCTGGTCCTTCGAGCTGTATTTCTTCCTGATCTTCTTTACCAGCGTATTCGCGCTGATGGCGTCCCTGTTGTTTCCGTCCAGCATGGACGAATATCGGGATTTCGAGGACTATTTCCAAGCCCGCCGACGCTCCTTCTATATCCTGTTCGTCCTGGTGCAGTTCATGGACGTGGTGGATACCGCGCTCAAGGGCAAGACCTATTTCCTGAGCCTGGGCATAGAGTATCCGCTGCAGCAGGGCGCCCTGATCCTGCTGGCCCTGGCGGCAATCGTCGTGCCGGGCAAGCGCTACCAGGCGGTTTTCGTCTTTCTGGCGCTGATCTACAAAGTATTGTGGATTTTTCGCCTGTATGACGTCCTGGACTGAGCGGCGGCCAGGGCTCAGAAGCGGGGGTGCCAGGTCGCCATGTATCGAGGCAGGGGGCCGCGCAGCAGGCGGTGCTCTTCTTTTTCCATGTCCAGATCCAGCAGCGCATCGCCGCACAAGGCGTGTCCGCCGTGGTCCCAGCGCAGGACCTTTCTGCCCTCGGGGCGTAGCGCATAGCCGTCTATCGGGCCTTCCGCGCGCCGGGTGATGGCCGTCACGATGACCGGAATGCCGCCTATCGTGACGGTCTTGATGGGGGTTCTGAGCTTGGCCATGATCCGCGATCTGGTATGGGGGCGAACGATTCCATTCTATGCCCCGCAACTGGGATGTCCATGTTTGCGCCTCCCCCGTTTGGGGGAGGACGGCGCACGCGCCGGCAGGCCGGGCGCATCGCGATCAGAAAGGCCGATGTTCCGTCGCGCCTAGAGTCCGCCGGATACGGTCAGTACTGTGCCGGTCACGTAGGACGCCTGCCCCGACATCAGCCAGGCGACAGCCTGGGCGATTTCTTGCGCCTGTCCCGGACGTTTGAGCGGTATGCGGGCGGCGACGCGCTCGGGGCGGCCTGGTTCGCCGGCGCGGGCATGGATGGAGGTCAGCACGGTCCCCGGGGCGACCACGTTCACATGGATGTTCTCCTGGGCCAGCTCTTTGGCCAGGCCCGTGCTGAAGGATTCGAGCCCGCCTTTGCTGGCTGCATACGCCACGTATTCATCAGGCGCGCCCAGCCGGGCCGCAATGGATGAGATATTCACGATATGCGAGCGCTGCGTGCGGCCCTTCCAGCGCCGGGCGGCTTCACGGCACAAACGGATAGGCGCCAGCAGGTTGATGTCCAGGATGCCGGCCAGGTCCGCGTCCTGCAGCGCTTCCAGGCGTCCCAGAGGCCCGGTGATGCCGGCATTGTTGACCAGTCCGCCGACATGGCCCATTTCCTGGGCGGCATCGAAAATGAGGTCCGGCGCCTGCGCCTGGCGTATATCGATGCGCAGGCTCCGGCAGGCCGGCCCCTGGTTGTTCAGCCGGGCCGCCAGTTCAGGGCCATCGCTCTCGGCGCTGGAATAGGTGAAGAGGATCGGATGTCCCCTTTCGTGCAAGGTCCTGACAATTTCCGCTCCTATGCCGCGGCTGCCGCCGGTCACGATGATGACGGACTGGCTGGATTGAAGCATATCCAAGGCAAGACTCCTTGATGCATGAATGGACAAACCGAAATTATCGCATTGCGCCGGGCTGGCGAGACGTCATTGCCCGAATTTGCTGTCGTCCAGGCCCGGTCGCAGTACACTGGCCTTCAGTGATCAGCCAGGAGAATGCCATGACAAAGTGGGGAATCGTGTGTCTTTCGGCGGCCTTGACCGCCTGTGCGAGCAGCGAATCCGCGGCGCCTGCCCCGATCGGCATGCCCAACCCGGCCTCGGCCTATTGCCTGGAGCAGGGAGGCAGCCTGGAGATCGTGACCAGGCCGCAAGGCCAGGTGGGCATGTGCACGCTGCCGGATGGCACGGTGGTCGAGGAATGGGAGCTGATGCGCCGCGATCATCCCGCCCGGCATGGATGAGGGGCGCGCCATGAAGGAAGCATCGGCGGCTGGCCGCCTCCAGGACGAGTTCGAGGTGAGGACGCATGAAGCCCTGCTACAGTTGTACGGCGAGCCGGCGAAAGCGTCGTTGCGCAAGGAGATGCGGTGGAGACGGTGTTCTTCCAGTGCTCGCGCGCGACCTTGCGCGCCCGCTTGTGGAAGAGCCACGCGCATGCGCAGCCGGGCAGCCTGCCGAGCGCGGGAACGATACTGGAGGCGCTGAGCCAGGCGCGCATCGACGGGCGGCGCTATGACGCCGAACTGCCCGAGCGCCTGCGGCAGACCTTGTATTGAGGAAAGCGTGCCGACCGGCGCTTATGCCCGGCAAAGGAGCGAGTCATGAAGCAGATCGCATATGGAGCCCGGAGGACTCTGGCCGCCGGTGTTCTGATGGCGTTCGGTCTGGGCGCAGCGGCGGCAGCCGCGCCTCCGGGCGCCGCCGCAAGCGATCCCGCCCGACTGGGCTGGATGCAGGGTTTTCCGCCGCCGGCCGAGCGCATCATCCGCTTTGCCGACGGCAGCTATTTCCAGTTTCCCGCCTTGCGCTGGAGCGTATCGCATTTCCGCGAGCTGATGCCCACCATCAATGTGTCCCGGGGTTTGGGCGCGCCGGTCGCCTTGCCGCGCGCCGAACGCAGCGACATCGATTCCCTGATGTTCACGCCGCTGGGCGCGTCCGAGCCCATGAGCTGGGCGCAGTCCCTGGATGCGACCTACACCGACGGCATCGTGGTGCTGCATCGCGGGCGCATCGTCTATGAGCGTTATTTCGGCTCACTGACCGAAGCCGGCCAGCACGCCGCCATGTCGGTCACCAAATCCGTCATGGGCACGCTGGGGGCCCTGCTGGTGGCCGAAGGGCGACTCGACCCGGCCGGTAAGGTGGCCGACTACGTGCCTGAGCTGGCGGCATCGGCTTTTGGCTCGGCCACGGTGAGCCAGATCCTGGACATGACCACAGGCCTGGATTACAGCGAGGATTATGCCGACCCCCACGCCCAGGTATGGGCGCACGCGCGTGCGGGCAGCCCCTTGCCGCCGCCGCCCGATTACCGGGGGCCGCGCTCCTACTACGAGTTCCTTCAGACCGTGAAGCCGCAAGGCAGGCACGGCGAAGCCTTTGCCTACAAAACGGTCAATACCGATGTGCTGGGCTGGATCATGGCGCGGGTGACCGGCAGGAATGTGGCGCAGCTGCTGTCCGAGCGCATCTGGAGCCGCCTGGGCGCCGAACAGGACGCCTATATGACGGTGGACTCCATCGGCACGCCCTTTGCCGGCGGCGGCTTGAATACCGGTCTGCGCGATCTGGCGCGCTTCGGAGAGATGCTGCGCAACGAAGGCCGGTTCAACGGCCGGCAGATACTGCCCGCACAGGTGGTCAGGCAGATCCGCGAAGGGGGCGACCGGAAGGTCTTCGCCAAGGCGGACTATCCCTTGCTCAAAGGCTGGAGCTACAAGGACATGTGGTGGGTGACGGACAAGGAAGGCGGCGCCTTCAGCGCACGCGGGGTGCATGGCCAGCGTCTTCATGTCGACCCCGCGGCGCAGATGGTGATCGCGCGCTATGCCTCGCATCCGGTCGCGGGCAATGCCGCCAATGATCCCGTGACATTGCCCGCCTTCGAGGCTTTGGCGCGGATGCTGCGCCAAATGCCGGATCGTCCCTGACGGCGATCAGGGCTGCAGCACGCGCTCGGGCTGGTCCGACAGTCGGGCGATCAGTTGCCGGCTCTTGTCGTTCAGACCTTGGAGGCGGACCTGGGCGCCGTGTTGGCCGTATTTTTCCAGCACTTTGTGCAGGCTCTCCACGGCGGTGATGTCCCAGACGTGGCAGCGGTCCAGGTCTATGTCGACGGCGGCGGGCGCGGCGCTGAAGTCGAACGAGTCGATGAACTGCCCGGCCGAGGCGAAGAACAACTGGCCGCGCACCGCATAGGTTTCGTGGCGGCCATCGGCCGAGACCCGACGCTGCACCGACAGCACGTCCTTGACCTTGTGCGCGAAGAACAGGGCGGAGAGCAGCACGCCGGTCAGCACGCCCTTGGCCAGGTCATGGGTCCAGACCGTGACCGCGACCGTGCTGAGCATCACGACGCTGGAGCTCCAGGGCATGATGCGCAGATTGCGGATGGAACGCCAGTCGAAGGTGCCGATGCAGACCATGATCATCACGGCCACCAGCGCCGCCATGGGAATGCGCCGCACCCAATCGCCCAGGAACACCACCAGCACCAGCAGCATCACGCCCGCCGTCAGGGTGGAGAGGCGGCCGCGGCCGCCGGCGCGGGTGTTGATGACGGATTGGCCTATCATGGCGCAGCCGGCCATGCCGCCCAGCAGCCCCGTGGCGAGGTTGGCCGCCCCTTGGCCCAGGCATTCGCGGTTCTTGTCGCTGGGGGTGTCGGTCATGTCGTCCACGATGGCGGCCGTCATCAGCGATTCCAGCAGGCCCACGACGGCCAGCGTCAGCGAGTACGGGGCGATGATGCGCAGCGTCTCCAGGTTCCAGGGCACATCGGGGAACAGGAAGACGGGCAGGGTATCGGGCAACTGGCCCATGTCGCCCACCGTGCGCACGTCGATCTGCAGCCATTGGGTCGCCAGCGTCAGGACCACGATGGCCGCCAGCGGCGAAGGCAGGGCGGTGGTCAGGCGCGGCAACAAGTAGATGATGGCCAGGCCGGCGGCGCACAGGGCGTAGACCGTCCAGGGCATGTTGGTCAGCTCCGGAAGCTGCGCCATGAAGATCAGGATGGCCAGGGCATTGACGAAGCCCGTCACCACGGAACGCGAGACGAAACGCATCAGGCCGCCCAGGCGGATCAGCCCCGCCAGCATCTGGAACAGGCCGGTCAGCAAGGTGGCCGCCAGCAGGTATTGCAGTCCGTGGTCGCGCACCAGCGTCACGATGACCAGGGCCATGGCGCCGGTGGCGGCGGAGATCATTCCAGGGCGGCCGCCCGCGAAAGCGATCACGGTCGCCATGCTGAACGAGGCATACAGGCCGATTTTGGGGTCCACGCCCGCAATGATGGAAAAGGCGATGGCTTCAGGAATCAGAGCCAGGGCGACCAGCAGGCCCGAGAGGAGATCGCGTCGGGTGTTGAAGAACCAGATTTGCTTGAGAGCAGACATTGAAATAAGGAGGAGGAAGAAGTGCAGGGCGAGTCGTATCGGCCGGTCCCGAAAGCGAGGCTGGCTTCGGCCATGGGGCAGGGGTTTTGGAAAGAGGCGACTATAGCATGGGCCGCCTGTCGACCGGCTGAAGCCGGCCTGGGAGGCGGCGCACGGCAGGGCCGCAAGTACGCATTGTTACAGCAGAGCTTCGCCGTTCTGTCAGAATCAGCGCCACGGAAGGAGGATCACATCATGATCAAGAAATGGCTGGCTGTGTGCGTTTTGCTGGGGTTGGGCGCTTGCGCCGTCTATACGCCCCACGGTTCCGTGGTGGTGGATCCCGACCGCCCGCATGGCAATGGCTCGTTCTGCCCGCCGGGGCAGGCCAAGAAAGGCAATTGCTGATAAAAAACGTCCCCTGGTCGGGGGCGGCCGGGATTCAGCGCTCGATGCGCACCTCGAAGTAGGCTTCTGATTCGCCCAGGTCGCGAAAGCCGTCCGTCATGGCGCGGGTGGCGGCGGCGATCCATTGCTTGGCCAGCGCGATATCGTCCGCGGACAGTTCCGTTTCGGCGGTCTCTTCCGCCAACTGCCAGGCGCGATAGGCCTGCACGACGGCCTCGGGGCCGCGCATGGCTTTTTCCAGCGCGCGCCGGAAACGTTCTTCGGCGTCGCGCCGGGCGCGTTCGGTGATATCAGAAGGGGCGTCGTGCAGGGTTATGCTGTAGGACATGTCGGGATCCTTTTTTATTGCTGTATGGATGAACAGTAATTTAGCACGGGCCAGATGTGTTGGCGAGCGTTTTTCAAAGGGCCTTGTCATGCCGTGGTTGCGCTATGATCGAAAGCTGATCCGGGGCACTGCCGCATCCTGCCCCGGCTGACACTGGAGTCGCCATGTCCGTGAATTTGAAAGAAATCGGCGGCGTGCCTGTTCTGGCGCGTCATAAAGCATCTTGCCACTGCGGCGCCGTGCGCCTGGAGCTGGACCTGCCGGACGGCGTGGTCGACCCGCGCCGCTGCGACTGCTCCCTGTGCCGGCGCAAGGGTTTCATCATGGGCTCCACCCGGCTGGACCGCATCCACATCGTCCAGGGGCAGGAACACCTGCGGCTCTACCAGTTCAACACCCGGGTAGCCCGGCACTATTTCTGCGGGATTTGCGGCGTGCACACGCATCACCAGCGTCGATCCAATCCGCAGGAATACGGCTTCAACGTGGGCTGCCTGGAAGGCGTCAATCCCTTCGACATCCCGGATGTGCCGGTCAACGACGGCGTCAACCACCCCTCGGACCGGCAGGCCTGAGCCCGGCCGCGTTCACTTGCCCACTTTCCACTGCAGCTCGACGGTCTTGCCGTCCGGCGGGCTGCGCTGGATGTACAGCTGCGCCTTGCGATGGGCGCTGGGCATGTCGAAGCGGGCCTTGTAGACCTGCTGCCGGTTGTTCTTCGACGTCCAGGCGGGCGCCCGGCCGGCGCACCGCTGCACCAGGGCGATCAAGTCGGCCAGCTCCTGCCGGGCGCGGTCTTCGCTGCTCTTGTACCACGAGCATTGGTAGTAAGCGGATTCGATCTCGCCGCTTTCTTCAAACTGCGTGACATAGCAGTTTTCGGCGTCGGCGCCTGGCAGCAGGAAGGTGGTTTCGTAGAGATCTTCGTCCGTCTCGGCGCCCTTGATGTCGTTGAACAAGGAATCGGCGTGCAGGCCCAACTGGTTCAGTTCATTGCACTGGCTCCAGGCGAGCAAGGGGGCGGCCAGCAGGACCAGGCCCAGCGACAGGGTGTGCGGTTTCATGCGCGGCTCCATGCGATTCAAAGCGGCAGGCCGTGCCAGGCGGCCGACTGTTGGAAGAAAGACGGCAGGCTGGCGCCCTGGTGGACGGCCTGCAGGCCGCCCTGGAAGGCCTGGACGCGCTCCTGGGGAGTGCCGTGGTGCGAGGGATCGTTGAAGGCATAGTCGCCCTTGCCGAAAAAAGACAGCATGGTGGTGCGCAGATCCACGGGATTCCACTGGGCCAGCTGCATGGCCCGCATACCCATGTACCAGCCCGCCAGTCCGTCCGCATGCAGTTCCATGGCCTTGCCGGGCGGGCGGGCCTTCACGTTCATGAATTGCAGGATATGCCCCCATTCATGGGCCAGAATGCCCATCATGGCATGATCGGCCCTGCCGCCCATGGGGCCGGCCTTCATGAACTCTTCCATCATCAAGGTCATGCCGAAGACCACCGTGCCATGCGGAAAGGAATGATTGCCCAGGATCGCGGTGGTGGCGAAGGCGTTGCCCTGATTGCCGTCGTTCAGCATGAACAATCCCGGACGCACGCCGAAGGTCTGGCTGAGTATGGCATGCTCCAGCGTCATGCCCTGATCGAGCATGGGATTGCCCGTCGAGCTGAACAGTTGCGGGCCTGGGCCTGCCGCGCCGCCGTAGCTGGCGGACCAGGAACAGGCGATGTCGCCCTGCGCCGCCTCCTCGGGAGGCGGATCCTGGCCGGGCGGGGAGGCATAGTCGTCGGTGGGCCAGGCGAAAGCGGCGCCACAGGCGCAGCTCAGTCCCAGGCAGGCAGTGGCGCCGAGCAGCCGGCGCCGGTTCGGTGAAGGTTTCGATGAAGGCATGACAAGGCTCCCGGAGGCGTGGCAGGCGATGCGCCTGTCAGAAATTGCGCGTATGGTACGAGCCGGCCATGTTTTCGGATATAGCCAAAATGGGGTATATGCCGGGGCGCGGGACGGCATCCCATCGGCGGGGCAGGGCGCTGCGCGACAGGGGCGGCAAGGGTATACTCCCAGGCCAGTTGCATTCCGAATCCAGAGGTGTGTCGTGCAGGTCGTGGTCATGGGCAGCATCACCGTCGATATCGTCGTATCCGGCATGCCGGCGGAGCTGGCGCGCGGCGACAAGCAGGAGGTCGCCGCGATCGAGCTGTATCCGGGCGGCGGGGCGGTCAACGCCACGGCGGGCTTTCTGGACCAGGGCGAGCAGGTGCGCCTGCTGGGCGCGGTAGGGCGGGATGAGCTGGGCGCGCGCCTGCGCGCGCATCTGGACGGCTTGGGCGTGGACACGAGCGGCGTGCAAATGTGCGCCGACCAGCAGACGGGCAGGGCCATCGTGCTGGTGGGGCCGACGGGCGGCGCATCGGTGCTGGCCCGGCGGGGCGCCAACGGCGGCCTGCGCGTGCGGCCGCAGGACCTGGCCGCCGACCTGCTGTACGTGGCGCCGCTGGCTGGGGCGCCCATGGAAAGCCTGGCCGTGGCGCTGGCGCAGGGCGGCAAGCGCGCCGCCTGCCTGATGGTCAATCCCGGCGTGTCCAGCGTGCAGCGTCGGGACGAGGCTTTCCGCCAGGTCTGGGAGCGCGCCGACGTGCTGGGCCTGAACGCCGTCGAGGCGCAGATGCTGGCCGGGGTGGCGCCGGCCGATATCCTTGCCGATCTTCCCGTGGCCCAGGCGGGCCTGCTGGCCGAGCGCCTGCAGCGCCATGCCAGGCAGGCCGTGGTGATCACCCTGGGCGTGCAGGGCGCGGTGCTGGCTCTGGACGGCCAGCGCCATTTCGAGCCGGCCCGCCAGGTGGCGGTGCGTTCGACGGTGGGCGCGGGGGACGCCTTCAACTCCCGTTTCGCCCAGGCCTGGTGCCGGCGCCGCGATCCGGGCTATGCTTTGCGGCAGGCCACCCAGGCTGCCGCGGACGTCCTGGGGCAATGGTCCGGAAACCTCTTTGCCCCCATGCTGGGGGAAAGCCCGGACGAAGGGCCCAAAGCGTAGTTCCTTCTCAAGAAAGAGGCTGTGCCATGGCGCATATCGTGATCATCGTCGTCCTGTATGTCCTGATCTCCGGCATTCTGGGGCTTACGCTCTACCATACCCGCCCGCGGACCTGGCTGCGCGACACGGCATTGCTGATGGTCACGCCGCTGGCCGTGCCCGTGATCTACGGCATCGTGACGCTGCTGGAGCGCTGACCCGCCCTCAGGCGCCATCCTGTTCACGAGAGCGGCGCATGATGTATTGCTGAATCTCCGAACGGACCTGGTCCTGCGTGCATGCGCGGCTGCGGTAGGCCATCCAGCGCCAGTGTCCGCCCTGCGGCGTGTTCAATTCAACCTGCGTCAGCACGTATTCCTGGTCTTGCTGCAGGCCATGCAGCCAGGACGGCAGCGGTGAACTGGGGCTCCATGCCGCATAGATGGGCACGCCTGCCAAGCTGCCACCTATATAGAAACGGTAAAGCTCGATGGGCATGGTGGCTCTCGTCTGAAAAATGGGTCCGGGACAGGCGGACTGCGCTGGCCAGGACTTCATTTAACGTCATTCACGAAAGCCGGGCATCTGCCGTCCGGTTTAGGGCGGGCTAGGCCGGACGGCGCATCGGACCCGCGGCGTACATGCTCCGCACGCAAGCCGGGGCGTCTTCACAATCGTTGACTTCATGTCTGGCGGGGGCGCGGCTACCATGTCGTCAATCCCTGTATTTGACTGTTTGTTTCGGATCGATGTCATGAGTAACGCCACCTTTTTGATCGATTATGTGCCCATGGCGCTGATGCTGGCCGGCGCCGGCATCCTGGGCTTCATCCTGGCCTCATTCTGGTTCCATCGCGCCTGATCGGTCTGCCGTCATGCCTTGCGCTCCGGCGGCCGACTTCGTACGCCCTTCCTTCGTTCCCGGTGTTGCTTTTTCTGCAATTTTGTGCACAAAGGCTTCAGCCTTCAAGCAAGTGTAGTAAGCTGCTTTTCACGGTCCGGCCCCCGCCTGTGCTCAGGGCCCGGCCGAACATCCGTTGAACGCGGATTTCTTGGACTTCTTGTTTTCGTTCCGGCGGCCCGTTCGCCGGGGCCGCAAACCCAGGTCGCTCAGGAAGGGAAATCATGTTTTACCGCTTGTTTTCGGTGTGTGCAGGTTCTCTGGTCCTGTCGGCGTGCGCCTCATCCGCCGAGCAGCCCAGGTCCGTGGCGCAGTCCAATCCGGCTGCGGCCTTTTGTCAGCGCATGGGGGGGCAGACCTTGCTGTACCAGGGGCCGCGCGGCAACTATGGCACCTGCCGGATGCAGGACGGCTCGGAAGCGGAGGAGTGGGCTTTCTACCGCACCTGGTTCCCGCGCCGGGACTGATTGATGTCCGAATGTGGTTTTTGTGGCGATATTGGCCGCACTGATGGGCTAAGGTGATAAACTTAAGCAATCAAAAGTGTTATCCGGGAAGCAGAATCTTATGAAAACCACGCGAACTACCCGTCGGCAAGTCTAGCCGTGGCCGCGTAGCGTTTCGTTTGCTTTCCAAGAACGTTCAATTCAAAAGCGCGGCTTTTCAAGGCCGCGTTTTTCATTTCAGGAAGTGTTATGGTCCGAATCACACTGCCCGATGGCTCCCAGCGAGAGTTCCCGGGTCCGGTTTCCGTCAGCGATGTCGCGAACTCCATTGGCACCGGCCTGGGCCGGGCCGCCTTGGCCGGCCGCGTGGGCGCGCCCGGCGCCGAGTCGCGCCTGGTGGACACCTCCTATGTGATCGACCATGACAGCGAGCTGGCCATCATCACGGCCAAGGATGCCGAAGGCCTGGATCTGATCCGGCACTCCACGGCGCACTTGCTGGCCTATGCCGTCAAGAGCCTGTTCCCCGACGCCCAGGTCACCATCGGCCCGGTCATCGAAAACGGCTTCTACTACGACTTCTCCTACAAGCGCCCCTTCACGCCCGAAGACCTGGAAGCCATCGAGAAGAAAATGGCCGAACTGGCCAAGAAGGACGAGGTCGTCACGCGCGAGGAGTGGCTGCGCGACGACGCCGTGGCCTTCTTCAAGAGCATAGGCGAGGACTACAAGGCGGAGATCATCGCCTCCATTCCGTCCAACGAACCCATCAGCCTGTACCGCGAGGGCGACTTCATCGACTTGTGCCGCGGCCCGCACGTGCCGTCCACGGGCAAGCTCAAGGTATTCAAGCTCATGAAGGTGGCCGGCGCCTACTGGCGCGGCGACAGCAACAACGAGATGCTGCAGCGCATCTACGGCACGGCCTGGGCCACCAAGGAAGAGCAGCAGGCCTACCTGACCATGCTGGAAGAGGCCGAGCGCCGCGACCACCGCAAGCTGGGCCGCGAACTTGACCTGTTCCACTTCCAGGAAGAGGCGCCCGGCCTGATCTTCTGGCACCCCAAGGGCTGGGTCGTCTGGCAGCAGGTCGAGCAGTACATGCGCAAGGTCTACCAGGACAACGGCTACCAGGAGGTCAAGGCGCCCCAGATCCTGGATCTGTCCTTGTGGAAGAAGACGGGCCACTGGGACAACTATGCCGAAAACATGTTCACGACCGAGTCGGAGAACCGCGTCTACGGCCTCAAGCCCATGAACTGTCCCGGCCACGTCCAGATCTTCAACGCCGGCCTGCATTCCTATCGCGAGCTGCCCATCCGCTACGGCGAGTTCGGCCAGTGCCACCGCAACGAACCTTCCGGTTCGCTGCACGGCATGATGCGCGTGCGCGGCTTCACCCAGGACGACGGCCATATCTTCTGTACGGAAGACCAGCTGCAGGACGAATGCGCCGCCTTCACGGCGCTGCTGCAGAAAGTCTATGCGGATTTCGGCTTCACCGAGATCCTCTATAAAGTGGCGACCCGCCCGGAGAAGCGCATCGGCGACGACGCCGTCTGGGACAAGGCCGAACAGGCCCTGATCGAAAGCCTGCGCCGCACCGGCTGCGACTTCGAGATTTCCGAAGGCGAGGGCGCCTTCTACGGCCCCAAGATCGAATACACCCTGAAAGACGCCATCGGCCGCCACTGGCAATGCGGCACCATCCAGGTGGACTTCTCCATGCCGGCCCGCCTGGGCGCCGAATTCGTCGATGCGCAGGACCAGCGCCGCGTGCCCGTCATGCTGCACCGGGCCATCCTGGGCTCGCTCGAACGCTTCATCGGCATGCTCATCGAGAACCATGCCGGCGCGCTGCCGGCCTGGCTGGCGCCCGAGCACGCCGTGGTCTGCTGCATCTCCGAGGGCTCGGCCGATTATGCCCAGGCTGTGGCCCAGGAATTGAAGAAACGGGGTTTGCGCGTCTCCTCCGATTTGCGCGGTGAAAAAATCACTCGTAAAATCCGTGAGCATAGTATGCAGAAAGTGCCCTATATCCTGGTCGTGGGTGAAAAAGAACGCGAAAACGGCACGGTCGCTGTGCGCGCGCGAGGCGGCGTGGACCTGGGCGTGATGCCTTTGGCCGATTTTTCCGCACGATTGGAGCAAGAGATCGATAGCCGTTACTAAATCAGGACGGCATCGTTTTTATCGACATTTTTAGGAGTTTTCGACATCGCAACCGAGAAAAAACATCGCATCAACGGTGAAATCCGTATCCCAGAGGTGCGACTCATTGGAATCGAGGGTGAACAGCTGGGCATCGTGAAGGTGTCCGAGGCGTTGGCCATGGCCGAACAGCACGACGTGGACCTGGTGGAGATCGCGCCCGCCGCGCAGCCGCCCGTCTGCCGCCTGATGGACTATGGCAAGTTCCGCTACCAGGAACAGAAGCGCCAGCAGGAAGCCAAGGCCAAGCAGAAAGTCATCCAGATCAAGGAAGTCAAGTTCCGTCCGGGCACGGACGAGGGCGACTACCAGGTCAAGCTGCGCAACGTGAAACGCTTCATCGACGATGGCGACAAGGTCAAGGTGACGCTGCGCTTTCGCGGCCGCGAAATGGCGCACCAGGAGCTGGGCATGCGGGTTCTGGAGCGTATTCGCGACGATGTCAGCGAGTTGTGTCAGGTTGAAGCCATGCCCAAGCTGGAAGGCCGCCAGATGGTCATGGTGCTGGCTCCTCGCAAGAAGGCCGCCTGATCTTCCGTATTTCAGCGCCCCGGCCCAGCCTGCGGCCGCTGTCCGTCCTGCCCGCCGCTTTCAGGCGGGCAGGACGCAACCGCCTTTGCAGTCCGCCTGCAAAGGCGTTTTTCTCTAGGTGTGAGCATGCACGTTCTGTTCATCATTGACCCCTTGCCCAGCCTGTCGGCCTACAAGGATTCCTCCGTCGCCATGATGCGCGCCTTTCTCGCGCGCGGACACCAGGTCAGCGTGGCCTTGCAGTCCGAGCTGTACATCGCCGACAGCCGGGTGCGCACGAGCCACATCGGCGTGGACATCGCCGAAGATGCCGACCTGCAGGGCCGCTCCTGGTGGACCCATCCGGGCCCGGCGGGCGACGACGAGCTGAACGTGTTCGATGCTGTGATCATGCGCAAGGATCCGCCCTTCGACATGGAATACGCCTATTCCACGCACCTGCTCGGCTTTGCCCAGGCCCAGGGCGCGCGCGTGTTCAACGCCGGCGCGGCCATCCGCAACCATCCGGAAAAGCTGGCCATCACCGAATTCCCCGAATTCACGCCCGCAACCCTGGTCACCCGTAGCATGCAGCGCCTGCGCGCCTTTCACCAGGAGCACAAGGACGTCATCGTCAAGCCGCTGGACGGCATGGGCGGCATGGGCATCTTCCGCCTGCGCGACCCCGAACCCAACCTGGGCGCCATCCTGGAAACCCTGACGGCCAATGGCAGCCAGACCATCATGGCGCAACGCTACATTCCGGAAATCGTGAACGGCGACAAGCGCATCCTGATCATAGGCGGCGAGCCCGTCCCCTATGCCCTGGCCCGCATTCCGCTGGCCGGCGAGACGCGCGGCAATCTGGCTGCGGGCGGGCGCGGCGTCGCGCAGCCGCTGTCGGAGCACGACTGGCGCATCGCCCGCACGCTGGGGCCCCGGCTGGCCGAACGCGGCCTGCTGCTGGTGGGCCTGGACGTGATCGGCGACTATGTCACCGAAATCAACGTCACCAGCCCCACCTGTTTCGTGGAGATCACGCAGCAGACGGGCTTTGACGTCGCCGAATTCTTCGTGAAGGCCGTCGAGAACGCGACGGAGCGGACGTGATCCGCCTGGCCTTGATCATGCACGAGCCGCTGGCCAGCGCTTTTGCCAGCTGCGCCGAGCATGTGCTGGGCGAGCAGCCCGACCTGTTCGTCTTCGACATACAGGCCGACGAGTGCACGGACAAGGCGGTGGAGCGGCTGCTCGCGCAACTGGAAGCCCGGACCGAGCCGGCCACCCTGATCCTGTGCGACCTGTACGGCGCCACGCCCTTCAATGTGGCGCGCCGCGTGCAGCAGGGCCTGCAGGACAAGGGACAGGCAGTGCATCTGTTGACCGGCACCAATATGTGCATGGTTCTGAAAGCCCTGACCGAGCGCCGCGACAATCCCGAGCGCCTGGCCCAGGACGTCATGGAAGGCGCCATGCGCGGCATCGTCGACGCCGATTGCCATTGCTGAGCCGGATTTTTCTTTTCACTTTTCCAGATCGACCTTATGCCAACAGTCTCCATCGTCATCAGCAACAAGCTGGGTCTGCATGCCCGGGCCGCTGCCAAGCTGACGCAGCTTTCGGGCCGTTATGCCAGTGAAGTGTTCATCTCGCGCGGTTCGCAGCGCGTCAATGCCAAGAGCATCATGGGCGTCATGATGCTGGCGGCCGGCATGGGCGTGACGGTGGTGGTCGACGCCGAGGGCGAGGACGCCGAACAGGCGCTGCGCGATATCCAGGCCCTGTTCGACGCCAAGTTTGGCGAAAACGAATAAAACAACGTAGTCCGACATGAATTCTGCTGCCGCTCGTCCCTCCGCGTCCGATTTCACCGCCATGTTCACGGCCCAGGGCCAGGCGGTGGTCAAGGGCTATGCCATCGCCAAGGCGGCGGTGATGAGCGCGGCGGCGCTGGAGGTGCCGCACTACCGCATCGGCGTCGAAGACGTGGATTCGGAATGCCAGCGGCTGCTCAGCGCCATGGCCAGCACCCGCGACGAGCTCAAGGCGCTGGTGGATCATCTGCCGGCCGATGCGCCGCGCGAGCTGGCGCCCATCCTGACGGTGCACAGTCTCTTGCTGGACGATCCCATGCTGACGCAGCAGACCTGCGCCATCATCGCCGAACGTCAGTACAACGCCGAATGGGCCTTGACCACCCAGGGGCAGATGCTGGTGGAGCAGTTCTCCCAGATGGAGGACGCCTACCTGCGCGAGCGCGGCGCGGACGTGCGCCAGGTCATCGAGCGCGTGCTGCGCGTGCTGGCGGGCAAGCCGGCCCTGCTGCCGGGCTTCTCCGCCGCTCAGGACGAGGCCTTGATCGTGGTGGCGCGCGACATATCCCCGGCCGACATGCTGCGCCTGCGCGGCGGGCACTTCGCCGCCTTCCTGACCGATCTGGGCGGCCCGACTTCCCATACCGCCATCGTGGCGCGCAGCATGAACGTGCCGGCGGTGGTCGGCCTGGGAGGCTTTCGCAGCCTGATCCGGGATGGCGACTGGCTGATCGTGGATGGTTTCACCGGCGCGGTTATGGTCAATCCTTCGCCGGCGGTGCTGGCCGAATACCGCGATCGCCAGCGGGCCTATCTGCGCGAGCGCGAGGAGCTCGAAGCACTGCACGATGCGCCGGCCGTGACGCTGGATGGCATTCCCATCCGTCTGGAGGCCAATATTGAGCTGCCTGAAGAGGCCGAACTGGCGCTCAAGGCAGGGGCCGACGGCATCGGCCTGTTCCGCAGCGAATTCCTGTTTATGGGGCGCAGCGACCTGCCTTCCGAACAGGAGCAGTACGAAGCCTACGCGCGCGTGGTCAAGGCCATGAACGGCAAGCTCGTCACCATCCGGACCCTGGACATCGGGGCGGACAAGACGCTGGACGGCGATGCCACCGTGGCCACCAATCCGGCCCTGGGCCTGCGCGCCATCCGTTATTGCCTGGACAGGCCCGAGATGTTCGCCACCCAGTTGCGCGCCTTGCTGCGCGCCTGCGTGCATGGCCAGATCCGCATCCTGATCCCCATGATCTCCTCCATGAGCGAGGTCTACGCAACGCGCCAGGCCATCGAGGCCGCGGCGCGCGAGCTGGAAAGATCCGGCACGCCTTTCGCCCGCAATTACCTGCTGGGCGCCATGGTGGAAGTGCCGGCCATCGCCATCGCCATCGATCCCTTCGTCGAGGAACTGGACTTTCTGTCCATAGGCACCAATGACCTGATCCAGTACGTGCTGGCGGTGGACCGCGGCGACGCCGAGGTCGCGGATCTGTACGATCCCATGCATCCTGCCGTCCTGCGCCTGATCGCGCACACCATCAACGCCGCCGAACGCGCAGGCAAGCCCGTGGCCGTGTGCGGGGAAATGGCGGGCGATGCATCCGTCACGCGCATGCTGCTGGGCCTGGGCCTGAAGGAGTTCTCCATGCATCCGCAGCAGTTGCTGGACGTCAAGAAAGAAGTGCGCCTTTCCCATTCCAATGCCTTGCGCGTGAAGGTGGCCAGCGCCCTGAACCGGGCCGAGCGCATCGATCTGGCCACATTAGCCGCCTAAGCATGTGAAATCATTGCTGTTTCTCGCCTTTATTTTGTAACAGGGCGAGCTTGCGGCTTTTCCGATGATTCCGTCTGTAACAACCCCGTCATATGGCTTGGGGACGCAGTCGCTTGTCCTTAAAGGGTTTCCGGCGCTTGACGGCCGTACGGCACGGGAATATTGAAATCAGGATTTACACTAATAGGCTGGTCGCGTCCGTCCGCCTCGCTAGAATGGTGCTTAGGGGAGTTGTAACAGACCCACTGCCGAGCCGGCAGTCGCTTCAGGCCCGGCATCATTTTTTCTAGCGACTTTGGACTAGTAGGAAGGAAATCTTATGAAAACGACTCGTGCTCATTTTGCTGTGATGGCCGTCGCTGCTTCGATGACTCTTTTGGCAGCCTGCTCCAAAGAGGACGACAACGCCGCTCCAGCCAACGGCGCGCCGCCTGCTGCCACTACTCCTGGAACTTCGTCTCCATCCACGCCTGCGCCTTCCGCGCCGGCTCCATCGACTGACCAGTCGGCCGCCGACAAGACGCAAGAGCTGAAGCAGGCCGCTGCCAACACGGCCGACAAGGTCAAGGAAGATGCTCGCGAAGCCAAGGAAAATGCCAAAGACAACACGGCCGCCCTGAAGGAAGATGCCAAGGCCGCCGCCGACAAGGTGTCGGAAAAGGCGGGTGAAGCCAAGGATGCCGTGGCCGACGCCGCTCATCGCACCGGCGACGCCATCAAGGAAGGCGCCGCCAAGGCCGACAACGCCATCCAGCGTGAACTGGGCAATGGCGTGAACTCTGCGCCATCGAACGTGCCTTCCGAGCAGGCCAAGCCCTGATAGAGCAGAACCGGCTCCGGTCGTTCGACCATAAAAGCGGGTGCCTTTGGCGCCCGCTTTTTTTATACTGCTCATATCGTGAATGTTTACAGGAGAAGGTCATGATCAATCGTAGCGACTGGCTGGAAGATCTGCAGAAAAACGTATCGGAGCTGATCGCCAAGAGTCCGGCCGCCGACATCGAGCGCAACGTCAAGGCCTTCATGGGCCAGACGTTCAATCGCATGGACCTGGTGACGCGCGACGAGTTCGACACCTACAAGCTGATGCTGGAGCGCGCCCTGGCGCGCATCGCCGCCCTGGAGACCCGCCTGCAGGCCCTGGAAGGCCGGCAGACGCCGGTTGTGCAGCCTGATGTGCCCTTGATGGACAAGGAGCCGGGCCAAGACTGATTCGGCCGGCAGCTTGGCCATCGTGATGCCGGCCCGCGGCACGGCGACATCCAGGTTCTTCAGTTCCTTGTTCCTGGTGCTGACGGGCGTGTGCGCGGCGCTGCATATCTGGAAAGTGCCGCCGGCCTTGCCCGCCATGCAGCGCGAACTGGGGCTGGATCTGGTCCAGTCGGGGTTTCTGCTCTCCAGCGTGCAGATGGCGGGCATGCTGCTGGGCCTGCTGATCGGGCTGCTGTCCGAAAGAGTGGGCCTGCGCCGCTGCATCCTGATCGGCCTGGGCATCCTGAGCCTGACGTCCCTGGCCGCGCCTTTTTTCGATCACGGCAGTCTCATCCTGCTCAGCCGCGCCGTCGAAGGCTGCGGCTTTCTGATGGTCGTGCTGCCCGTGCCGGCGCTCATCAAGCGCACGACCGATGCGGCCATGCTCAGCCGCATCATGGGCCTGTGGGGCTGCTACATGCCGGCCGGCGCGGTCCTGATGCTGTGGGCGGGCGCCGGCTGGCTGAGCGCAGGTTCCTGGCGCGTCCTGTGGCTGGCGCTGGCCGCGCTGACCTTTACCGTGTTGTTGCTGACATTCCGGCTGGTCCCGCGCGATCCCGCCCGTGTCGTTGCGGCATCGGGCGCAAGGCCTGTGCTGGCCTTGCTGCTGCGCGAGACGCTGGGCTCGGGCCGCGTCTGGCTCGTGGCCCTGAGCTTCGGGGTCTACGCCGCGCAATGGGCGGCCGTGGTGGGCTTCATGCCGACCATCTACAACCAGGCGAATATCTCGGTGGCCGTCGCGGGTCTGCTCACGGCCGTCATCGCCGGCGGCAATGTGATCGGCAACCTGGGCGCCGGGCGCCTGCTTCATGCCGGGATGGCGGCATACCGGCTGCTGCAGATCGGCTTCCTGAGCATGATGGGCGCGGCGGTGGCGGCGTTCGGCCTGACGCAGGACATTACGGTCCAGTTCGTCGCCGTCCTGCTGTTCTCCATCATGGGCGGCTTGATACCGGCCACTCTTTTCTTCCTGGCGGTCACGGTCGCGCCGTCGCCGCAGACCACGTCCTCCTCGGTGGGCTGGGTCCAGCAGTGTTCTTCCTTGGGCCAGTTCGTGGGCCCGCCCGTGGTGGCCTGGACGGTCAAGATGCTGGGCGGCTGGCAATGGGCCTGGGTCGCCACGGCCGGCTTTGCCATTGTCGGTTTGTCGATGTCGCTGCGGCTGGCTCGTCTGCGCCCGGCCAAAAGCGTCTGAATCATTTCGCGCCCGCGCTTGCCCAGCCCCGCCGCGCGCGGTGCGTTCCTGCTCCGGATTCATGCTTTCCGAATAAGCATATAGTCTTGCCGCATGCTCCGGTCGTCATCAAGCGCCCGTATACTGCGCCATGACTGAAACGGGGGAAGGGATGGCGTCATCGACACATTCCGCCCGGCCGCCCTGGCGGCTTGCGGCGGAAATCTTCTGGATATTCCTGCGGCTGGGTTGCACGTCCTTTGGCGGGCCCATTGCTCATCTTGCCTTTTTTCGTCAGGAATTCGTGGACAGGCGCCGATGGCTGGATGACGGGCGCTATACGGACCTGGTCGCTCTGTGCCAGTTCTTGCCGGGTCCCACGAGCAGCCAGGTCGGCATGGGCCTGGGTTTGCGGCGGGCGGGGCTGGGCGGGGCGATTGCCGCCTGGCTGGGCTTTACCTTGCCATCCGCCGCGATCATGATTGCCTTGGCCTGGGGGCTGGAGTCCTGGGCGGGAGCAACGCCCGATGGGTTTTTGCAAGGGTTGAAGATCGCCGCCGTAGCGGTGGTGGCGCAGGCTGTGTGGGGCATGGGCCGCAGTCTGTGTCCCGACCGCGGCCGTCTCACGCTGGCCGGCTTGACGGCGGTTCTGGCTCTGGCCGTGCCATCTGCCTGGGGGCAGCTGGGGGGCATAGTGCTGGGGGCGCTGGCGGGCTTGCTGTTTTTTCCGGCTGAGCCAGCCTCCGTGCCCCAGCCTGCAAGTCTGAGCCAGGGCTGGCGAGCCAGCCTTGTCGCCGGCGTGCTGTTCCTGGCCTTGCTGCTTGCGCCGGGGTTGACGGGGCAGGGCGGGCAGGTCTGGCCTTTGTTCGACGCTTTCTATCGCACGGGTTCACTGGTCTTTGGCGGGGGACACGTGGTGCTGCCTTTGCTGCAAAGCGAAGTCGTCGCGTCCGGCTGGGTGGATGCGCCGACATTCCTGGCAGGTTACGGAGCGGCCCAGGCCGTGCCGGGCCCCTTGTTCTCCCTAGCGGGTTTTCTGGGCGCGGCCGCATCTGTGGGGCCGGGCGGCGCGGCGGGCGGAGCGCTGTGCCTGTTGGCGATCTTCCTGCCGGGCATGCTGTTGGTGGTCGCGGCCTTGCCCCACTGGGACAGACTGAGCCAGATGCGAAGGACGCAGACGGCCCTCAAAGGCGTCAATGCCGCCGTGGTCGGCTTGTTGCTGGCGGCTTTCTACGATCCGGTCTGGACCAGCGCCATCCGCGGCGCGCCTGATTTTTCCCTCGCCCTGATCGCCTTCCTCGTCCTGACGCAATGGCGGATGCCGCCATGGCTGGTGGTACTGTGCAGCGCCCTGGCGGGCTGGGCGTTCTTGTAGCGTACTGGTTCAGGAAACACGGCGCATAGGTACAAGTCCGCATCGTCTTGCAGCGTCCGCCGTATGGAATCCGCCGGCGGCGTCAGGCAGACTGGGGATTTGCGCATAAGGGGGGGGAGGGCTCATGTCCCTGGCCGTGCTGAACAGTTGCGCCCTGTCGGGCCTGGATTTCATTGATGTGCGGGTGGAGGCCCATGTGGCGCCGGGCCTGCCGGCCTTCCACATTGTCGGACTGCCGGATGCCGGCATACGCGAAAGCCGCGAGCGGGTGCGCTCCGCCTTGCAGGCCAGCGGCTTCGATTTCCCCGCGGCGCGCCTGACCATCAATCTGGCGCCCGCCGATCTGCCCAAGGACTCGGGCCGTTTCGACCTGCCGGTGGCGCTGGCCATTCTGCTGGCCAGCGGCCAGCTCGGCCGTCCCGACGGGCAGGGGCGGGAACGTGCCGTTCCGGACCTGGAGCGCTACGTCATGGCCGGCGAGCTGTCCCTGACCGGCGCGGTGGTGCCGGTGCAGAACGCCTTGACCATCGCCCTGGGCATGGCCCGTCGCCGCACGGGGCTGTGCCTGATACTGCCCACGGACAGCGCGGCGCTGGCGGCGCACGTGCCGGATCTGCCGGTGCGCGGCGTGGCCAGCCTGGCCGAGGCCGCCGCCTATCTGCGCGGCGAGCTGGACCTGGGGCTCATGCCGGCCTTACCCTGGCCGGAGCAGGAACACGGCCCCGAACCCTGCCTGTCCGATGTGCTCGGCCAGCCCCTGGCATGCCGGGCCCTGGAAGTGGCGGCGGCCGGCGGCCACAGCCTGCTGCTCAGCGGCTCGCCGGGCGTGGGCAAGACCATGCTGGCGCAGCGCCTGCCCGGATTGTTGCCTGTGCTGGACAAGCAGGCGCAGCTTGAGCTGGCCGCGCTGCATGCCCTGGCGCACGCGTCGCCGCGCTTCAGCGCCCGCCCGCCGTTCCGGGCGCCGCACCACAGCGTGTCGGCGGCCGCGCTGATTGGAGGCGGGGCGCAGCCCAGGCCGGGAGAAGTATCCCTGGCGCATCACGGCGTGCTGTTCCTGGACGAGTTGCCGGAGTTCGACCGGCGCGTGCTGGAGGCCTTGCGCGAGCCGCTGGAAGAAGGCTGCGTGCGCATTTCCCGCGCCCAGAAGCGGGCCACGTATCCGGCCCGCTTCCAGTTCGTGGCCGCCATGAATCCCTGTCCCTGCGGCTGGGCGGGGCACCGGCACCAGGCCTGCCGTTGTTCGCCCCTGCGCCGGGAGCTCTATCGACAGCGCCTTTCGGGTCCCATGCTGGATCGCATCGATCTGTGCGTGACCATGACAGAACCGTCTCAGGATCCGGAACTGGCTGCGGAACCCTCCGGCCGCGTGCGTGTGCGCGTCGCCAGGGCGCGGGAGCGGCAACTGGCGCGCCAAGGGTGCTGCAACGCACGGCTGTCCGCGGCGGCGCTGGCCGAGCATGCGCGCCTGGCTGGCGATGCGCGCCAGATGCTGCTCGATGCGCGGCGCCGCTGGCATTGGTCCGAACGCACCCATGGGCGGCTCGTGCGCGTGGCGCGCAGCGTAGCCGATCTGGCGGACGAGCCCGACGTGCAGCGCGCGCATGTGGCCGAGGCCTTGCAGTTCCGGCCCAGCTTGCCTTGAGCCGAACGGCGAAAGCGGAGCTGGGTGGCACGACGGAGAAATCCGTGCCGCAGGCATGAGCGCCCCGCGGATTGCTCAAGGGTCAGGGCGCCAACGCGCCCTGTTCGGTGTAGACCTCGTCCGCAGCCAGCAGAATGTCTACCGGAGGATCGAAGCCGATGATCCGGGCGGTATCCAGGTTCAAGGCGATCTTGGCGGGGTCCACCCAGATCTGACTCAACTGGCGGGGCTTGGCTCCGTTGAGGATGCGCGCGATGACTTCGGCATGAAAAAGCCCGACGTAAGAGTAGTCGGCTTGCGCCAGGCTCATGAGCAGGCCTGCGCGCACCTGAGCGGGATCGAGCATGGCGAAACTGGGGACTTTGGCCTTGCGCAGGATGCCGGCAATTTCTCCGATGTTCTCGGTCGTGATGCCTCTGTGCGTGGTGACATACACCGCATCGACTTCCTGGCTCAGCTTGCGGTAGCACTCGACGACGTTGCGGGTGGCCTGGGCCGTGGTCAGCTCATTGGTGCCGGTGGTGCAGGATTTCATTTGGAAGCCGTCTTTTCTGGCTGCTTGCTCGACAGCGGGCACCGCCGCATAACTGCGTCCTTCCAAACTGTCTTCGTAAACCATTCCCAGAGTCTTGAACTTGACGATGTCGAAGAAAAGCTGGACCTGGCGTTGGTAGCGTTCCGGCTGCACACGGGCGTGCAGATTGTCCAGGCCGCTGTCGCTTGCGCTGGCGACGATGCGGGAACCCACGGCATCGCTGGCCGAGGCCACCACCGTCGGGACCGGGGCGCCCAGTGCGACCATGTCTTGCCCGGCCCAGGTGCCCATGGCAAGGATAAGGTCGATGTCGTGGCGTTCCTGCAGTCGTTGGCGTATCGCTTCACGAACGACGGGGCGCTGTGCGGGATCGAAGTTCCCCGGCTGCCACCAGGCATCGGCGACGAATTCAAGCGTGTCGCTGCGGGCATGCTTGACCAGGAAGTCCCACATCTGGCGACCGTTGAGCTGCTCGGGTATGTCCGGGACGCTCAGCCAGCCCAGCTTCTGCAGCCCCTGGATGATCGCCCGCAACGTGTCCGGGTATTCGGAATAATCTCCGCTTTCAAGATAACCCAGGCGCCATTTGCCGCCGTCTGGCTTGAGGCGCGGCGTGGTGGGGAACACAGCCTGTTTCGCCGAACCGGATGCCGTCGTCCAGGCCGGGTGGGACGGCGGCACGGGCCCGGCGGTCGGCGCCAGGGCTGCGGCGGGGAGCGCCAGGACGAGGGTCAGCAGGGTCGAGCAGGCTCTAAGCATAAGGGCGGCGAATGGCGATAAGGGTGATGTCATCGAAGGGACTGGCGCCGTCGGTGAACTGGTGCACGTCGTCAAGCAGGCCTTGGGTCAGGGTGGTGGCGCTGGTCACAGGTGCGGACAAGCGCGCGATCATGCGGGTTTCGCCATATTGGGTATCCTGGCGGTCCGTGGCGTCAGTGATGCCGTCAGTGTAACCCAACAGGGTCTCGCCCCGATCCAATTGGTAGGTGAAACACTGGTACTGCAGGCCCTCCTGGACACCGCAAGCGGGGCCGCTGCGTCCGGGCAGCAGACGCACGGTTCCATCGGCGCGGATGAGGGCGGGAGGGGGATGTCCTGCGTTTGCCCAGACCAGCGAGCCCGTGGACAAGTCGATGACGCCCAGCAAGAGGGTGACGAACATCATGTTCGGATTATTTTCGGCCAGGCGATTGTTGATACGCTGCAGGAGCAGTGCAGGATCGGTTTCGTCTTCGGCCGTGGCCCGGATCAACGTGTGAGTGACCGCCATGAACAGGGCGGCGGGAACGCCTTTGTCGGACACGTCGCCGATGGCAAAACAAAGGCGGCCGTCGGGCAGGAAAAAGTAGTCGTACAAGTCGCCCCCCACTTCCTTGGCGGGCTGAATCGCGGCGTGCAGATCGATCTGTCCCAGCGTTTCGGCCGGCAAGGGCTTGGGCAGCATGCCCATCTGGATGTCGCGGGCAATGTTCAGTTCACTCTTGAATCGCTCCCGGGCCGACGTCTCCAGCATCAGATGCTTGATGTTGTTGCTGAGCTTGTCCTGCATGGACAGGAATGACGCAGCCAGACGGCCTACCTCGTCGCGATAGCGCGTGGGCATCTGCGTGATGCGTTCGGGGGGCTGGACATGGGTCGTCAGGTCCTGGCTGGGCAGCTTGAGCGCATAACGAGTCAGCGTATCCAGGGGTTTGGCGATACGGCTGGCCATGAGCCAAGCCAATGCCAGAGCCAGCAGGAGCGCGCCCGCGAAAATCATGGCCTGGCGTTGGATGAGCCGTCGCGCGGGCGCTGTCAGATCGCTCTGCGGGACTGCGGCGCCCAGCGTCCATTTGAGCGGCTTGTAATAGAGAGTATGGATGCTCCAGGGCTGATGGCCTTTGGGCTGCACGGTGATTTGCTGTTCGGCGGCCGGGGTGAGCAGGATGTCTTGAAGCGCGCGACCGGACGTTCTTTCGGGCGCCTGAAGCAGGTCGGCATGCTCCGCGGGCGGCGGTACGACAAAGCGGCCGCTGTCCGTCATGATGAACAGGAAGCCCGATTGAGCCAGCGTCAGGCCGGACAAGGCATTGCGCAGGGCGGCTTCCATACGGGTCTGCTGGGCCTGAACCTGGTTGGTGATGCCTTGCGCGTTATCGGAAACAGCCAGCATCCAGTTCCAGGGCTGGAAGTAGCTGAAATACGCGTAGCGCGTCTCTTTAGGGCCGGCCGCAGGGTCCGCGGGCCAGCGGTAGAGGGCGAAGCCGTAGCCGGAATACCGGCTTTCCTCGTACAGGGCCTGCGCCAATGGGCGCCCTTTGATATCCAGCAGGGAAGAGATGTCCTGGCCGATCATGGCGGGCGAACTGCTGGCCAGGACTTGGTGGTGGGCATCGTAGAGAAAGGCGTAACGTCGATCCCCGAGCGGCAGGCGATTCAGCCAGGCGAGAGCAAGCTGCTTGGCATCGTCGTCGGAGAGCACGCCCAGTTGCGCCTTGGACTCGTAGCTCGACAGGACGGACTGGATGGTGGCCCCCAGCTCCATCAATTGCGCCCGGCCAGTGCGCACGTTGTAGATTTTGTCGTCCAGCAAGGTTTCCCAGCGCACTTCGGTGTGCCGCAGTACCAGTTGCAGGACGTTCTGGACAGCATGGCGCTCGTTGGCTTCGACGGCGCGCGTCATGTCTCGCTGAGTCACTGGCATGACCGCGCCGGCGATCACGAGCAGAAGGCCCAGCACGGCCAGGAAGATCTTGCCACGAAGGGAATGCAGAAACATATGGAGCCGAGGTAGAAAGATGAGCAAGACAAATTACTTCAATTGTAAAATCGCGTCTACTTTATTTACCGCCAGGGTTGGTTTTTATGCGTAACGCGATTTTCCAACGTATTCAGGATGGGCTGCGGCGTCGTCCGGCGCTCGAGATCACCCTGGCCTGTCTTGCCGTGCTGCTGCTGGCGCAGACGCTCATCGGGGCGCTCAGCCTGGCGGCGCTTGATCGACTGAACCGCGACATGGTGGCCGACCGGGTGGAGGTCGAGGTTCGTCGCATGGCCGTCGATATAGAGAGCGGCCTGCGCCTGGGCAAGCCGCTCGCCCAGTTCTTTGGTCTGGGGCGGCTGCTGGGCCAGGGCCTTGCGGAGCTGCGGGATGGGCGAGGAGCGGCGGTGTGGCTGACCGATGGTCAATCCGTCGCGGCTCAAGGGGAAGACATACCGGAATCGCCGGCGCTGTTACGTGCAGTGACGGATCCGCAAGCCCCTTTGGCGCCGGGCGTCGTCCGGCGCCCCAATCACGCAGCGGCTTTCTTTACCGCGCATCGCATCACGGTGGCCGTAGCGCTGCGGGATGCGGCTGCGTCGACCCAAGGAGTGGCCCTGCTGTCCGTGGCGCGGGACACCGCAGCCAGTCAGCCGCTCGTCCTTCGTAACCTGGGCATGCTGGGGACGGTGACGTTGCTGGTCGGCTTAGGGCTGGCGGCCGTGTACAAGTATCTGGTGCCGGCGGAGCGGCTGGGCCGCGAAGGGCGCTTGAATTTCCTCTTGCCCCTGGGAGCCCTGATGCTGGCTCAGGGAGTCTACGCTGGGGACACGATCGCCACGTTCCGGTCCGTATCCTTGCAAGTGACACGCGACAATGCCGCCATCGTGGCTCAGGGACTGCAACGCGACCTGGAGCGCGTGCTGGCGTATGGGATGGCCATTGACCGCCTGCGAGGAGTGGACGCTCCGCTTGCGCGGCTGGCAGGCACATTTCCGATCATCCGGTCCATCGAGCTGCTGGACGCTTCGGGCAAGGTCCTGGAGCGAGTGGATGCACAGCCGTCCGCGTCGTTGCCGGCCGATGCGGGCGCGGCAGAAGCGTCGCTGTCTTTGCCTCTCATGACGGAAGGCGGACGGCGCCTGGCCGGCAGCCTGAGGCTGGAACTGGACGATGCCCTGGTCGCGGCCGGCGTGCGGGCGCGCATGCTTGATGCCGCTACGGTCGTGGTGGTCGCCTTGGTGGCGGCAATCGAGATGCTGCTGCTCTTGTCCTTTTTGCTGCAGCGTCCCCGCGGCGCGGAAAGCAGCGGGAAAGCAGTCGGGCAGGTCGGGAGGCCGGTCATGTTTGGATTCTTGTTTTCCTGGGCGTTGCCGCTGGGGTTTTTGCCCGTGTATGCCCGTAGTCTGCCGGCTGATGGTTTGACTTTGCCCACCCATCTGTTGATGGCATTGCCTATATCCGTGGAAATGTGCGGCGGACTGCTGACGGCCCTGCTGGCGGGCAGCCTGACGGACCGCAAAGGTTGGTCGGTCCCCGTTCTAGGTGGGCTGGGCGTCTGCGGCCTGGGCTTTCTGGCCAGCGCAATGGCGCCGAACCTGCTGTGGTTTGCGGCTGCCCGCGGCCTGGTGGGGTTGGGGTATGGCCTGACCTGGATGGGGCTGCAGGGCTTTGTCGTCATGCGCAGTCCAGCGAACTACCGGGGACGCAACATGAGCAACGTCTTGGCCGGGCTGTTCGCGGGTCATCTGGCCGGCGCGGCGGTGGGCGCCATGCTGATGGAGCAGTTGGGGGGGCAGGCTGTGTTTCTGGTCGGCGTGGCGTTCCTGTTGTTGCCGCTGCTGGGCGTGACGGTACTCATGCGATCGTACAGGATGAGTACCGGGGAGCGGGCTACGCCGAATTCCGGCTCCGCCCCGGTAAAGGTTGACGAGGGGCAGACATTGTCCAGGTTGCGGCAGACGATACGTCTGATATGCACGCCAGGTTTCGGCTTGCTGCTACTGGGCAGCGTCGTGCCGTTTTCGATCGCGCAAGTCGGCCTGCTCTCTTATGCCTTGCCTCTTTATATGGATGCCCAGGGCGCGTCGGCCTCCAGCGTAGGGCGCGTACTGATGGTCTACGGCTTGTGCGTGATCTATCTCGGGCCTTTGATGGGAGAGCTGGCCGATCGCACGTCCATCAAGAAGCGCTGGATCGTGGCAGGGGGCCTGGTCGGCAGCCTGGGCTTGCTGGGCCTGCATGACGGTGATGGCCTGACGATGGCCGTCCTTGCCGTGCTGTCGCTGGCTGTCGCCAGCTGCCTGATCGGGGCGTCGCAATCTCCTTACATGCTGGCTTTGCCGGATGTCCAGCGCTACGGGGCGGCGGGGGCCACCAGCATCGTGAAGGCCGCCGACAAGCTGGGACAGATGGCCGGGCCTTTGGTGGTTGCAAGCTTGTATGGGGCGGTGGGCATGGGCGCCGGCCTGGCCCTGACGGGGATGATTTATCTGTTGGCGACCCTGCTGTTCATGATGTTCACCCCACGTCCGCCAAAACCGTGAAGGGTACGCGGGCGGTGAGGGCGGTCAACAGTTCCGCCGCAATGGTCGCGGCATGAAGGGCGACGGTCTCGACGGGCAGCTCCTTTCCCCAAAGCGTGACTGGCGTTCCGGGCCGCGCATCCTGCATGTCGCTCAGGTCGATGGCCAGCATGTTCATGCTCGGACGGCCCAGCAGGCGGGTGATCCGTCCGGCGACCGCGACCGGCGTGCCGGTCTGTGCATGGCGGGGGTAGCCGTCCGCGTAGCCGCAAGTCACCAGGCCGATGGTCATGGTGTGCGGCGCGACGAAGGCGCCGCTATAGCCCAGGCTGGCTCCTGCCTCCAAGAGTTGGACGTCGGCCAGTCGAGCTTGCAGGGTCATGGCCGGACGCAGGCCAAGATCGAGGCCGGTCAGGCCGTGTAGCGGACTGACTCCGTACAAGGTGATGCCGGGGCGGACCCAGTTCGTCCTGGCCGCTTGTGAAGGATGCTGCAGCATGGCGGCCGAATTGGCGCAGGAAATCGGCCCCTCCAGACCCGCGATGGCATGGCGAAAGCGCGCGTCGGCCTCCTGAATGCCGTCCGTGCGCTCGGCCCCTGCGTAGTGGTTCAGATGACCGATGCAGCGAATGTGCTTGCGGGCCAGGAGGGACAGGGCGCGCATGTAGGCCCGACGGTACCGGACGTCATCGAATCCGCCCATGCGCGTGTCGCCGGCATAGCGCAGCCAGACGGTGGGCGGCGCGAAAGGACGGGCTTGCGTCAGCCATTCCAGTTGATCGACTTGGCTGATGATCAGATGCAGGTTCGGCATATCCAGCGTGTCGGCTTCCGGCCGACTCAACAGCCCGGCGTGAACCAGGATGGGACCTTGCCACCCAAGGCCACGCAACTGACGGGCTTCAGCCAGCGTTTCCACGCTGATGCCGTCGGCTTGACGCAGGCCGGCAAGGACTTGCGCCAGCCCGTGGCCGTAAGCATCGGCTTTCGCAGTGGCCCAGATGCGGGCGGGGCTGGGCCCCAGACGTTTTCGCATCTGCGCCAGATTGTGCGCGACGGCGGCAGGATCGACGCATGCGCGAATGCGGTCTGAATCCTGGAGCAGACTATGTGTTGACATGCGTTCGGGTCTTTAGGACGGAATCCAATGAGTGGGTACCCGAACGGCCTGACTGGTTCCATCAATGCAGAGGCATGACCATGGTCAGACAGTTCCAATCGCCCTGCCGCTGATAGTGGAGGTCTTCCAGGTAGTGGCGCATCAGGCGCAGGCCGTGTCCGCCCGGGGTGGCGTCGTCCAGACAGGTCGCCAGAGGCGGGGGCGTCTCGGCGGTAGGATCGTAGGGGTGGCCATTGTCGCGCAATTCCAGCACGATGTGGCGCCCGCTCGCCCGGCAGGCCAGCGTGATGGCGGGCCGGCCCGCGGCAACACAGGGCTGGAACGCATACGACATGACATTGGTCAGGGCTTCGTCCAGGCACAAAGTCAGACCGAAAGTGGCGCGGGGAGGCCAATCCTGTCGTTCGGCGATGGATTCCAGCCATTCCAGGGCCTGGGCTACTGCCTGGGAATGAGCAGACAACTCGAGGGTGTTGTTGAGATCTGACATGGCAGCTCCTGGACTGGCGCCATCTTAGCGGGCCGAGTCTCCCCGGATACGGGCGGCCAGGCTCTCGGCTGCTTGGACGGAGGGAACTTTGAAGGCCAGGATGCCGCGCTCCAGCGGTTCGGTGATGCGAGGCGCCGCCACCAGTTCGCGACCGATGACCAGCGCCAGCATGGCGCCGGCATTTTCCCGGCTGGCGCCGCGCAGGCGTTCGGCTCCGTCGGAAGTGAAACGCAGGCCGACGAAATTCCCTCCTTGTCGATCGGCCAGGGCGGCGGCTTCCGTCAGGTCCTTGCGGGTAAGGATCGGACGTGGCTGCAGATAGATGATGCCCTCCGGAACCTGGACGGTCACCAGCTCGGGGCCGGGCTGTAGCTGGGCCAGATAAATGGCGACCGGCTGTACGGTACGGGAGTCGGCTGCCGATGGGGGGGCACCGCCCGAGGACGCCTGTGGCGAGGTCGACGGCATGTTCTGGCAGCCCGCCAACGTCAGCACGGCAGCCAGGAGGGAAGGAAGTAAAGCTCGAGTAGTCAATGACATGATGAAAGCCTGCACGGAATCCGGGATCTGAGGCGCGATGAAAGTCGGTGTGAATTCAAGGAATTGTAGTGGTTAAAACGCCCGGCGCAAGCCATGATTGCCACTAATGTCGAACGCGGACAGAAGCGTGAGCGGATCGGAACTGCGGCCGCGCCGGTGTTACTAAAACCAAAAACAAAACGGTGCAATCTGGCGGAGGTGGGCATGGCCATAGGGCTCAACAATTTCAGGCAGGCCAGCGGCGGCCTCTTGCTGCGTGAAATAAAACTGGATCAGGGCGAGGATGCGGTTCGCCAAAGCCGCCTGTCTCGCCTGGCGTCGCGCCTTGGAGGTTGGGTCAGTGCGAATGTACTGGGACGACAACAGCCGGTCCAGCTGCGCGCTCAGGAACGCATGCAGGTCAAGCAAGTATTTTTGAATCTGCTCAGGCGCGCCGAAGGCGACGAAGGCGCGCTGCGCGCCTTGGAGGCGTGCAGCTTGCCCTGCAATTGGGCTGACAACGATCGGCCTTTGACCAATCGCCAGGTTAAAAGGATTCTTGACAAGGCTCAGGAATTTCGCCAAAGCACGGTGCGCCATAACGATGGCCTGCTGTCCGCCAAACTGGCTCAGTTGCCCGGCATGGAAAACCGGGACCTGCGATCAGCCCTCAGCCGGGCTGTGAAGATGGATTTGCGTTACGGCAGTCAGCGTATGACGGATGCTGATTTGTCGACCTTAAGCGCGTTTGCGGAGAATGAGTTGCTTGCCGTGCGCCTTGAACAATGCCAGGAGCGCTTCCCCGCGCTCAGTCGATTCATCCGGGAGGCGCCGCAGTCCGACCCCTTGGGCAAAGTGGCATTGAATCCGGCCACTCTGATTGGCGATCTGCGCAGGGCTTCTCAAGAACTGGGTTTTCAATCGCCGGCACTGTCGCGGGCCTTCGAGCAAATCAATCAGACTACAGAGCTGCTGGGGCGTCTGGCTTGGACCACGCATGGTCTGAAGGCCCTTGCCGAGGCGCTCGAGAGGCAGGTGCGGGATCTGGAGGCTGTGGCTACTGAGCTCTGCAATTCAGACAGCCCGGCGCAAGCCGGGCAGGAATTCCATCACGCACTATGCGCCGATATTGACCGGCAAGTCCAGCTCCTGCACGCCAAGAGCGCATATGTGAATGAAATGCGCTTGATCGACCCGTTGACGGACCGTTCGGTCAAGCACAACAAGATGGTCTGGATGCAAGCAGGGCAATCCCTGCTGCGGCAACTGGACGAGATGCGCGCCCAGGGCGGCGCCAGTGAACAGGAAGGATCATGGACGGCCCTGGACCGGATCCGGAGCGCGTGGGTCGATGCCTGCCTCAAGTGCATGCAGGACTACGATGCCGGCGATCGGGACCTCGACGCGTTGCGACCCATTGCGGTTCCTGAGAAGGGCAATAGGGACGCGCATCCCGTCGTGCAGGCAAAACGCGCCGTGCTTGAGGATTTGAGGCGGCTGCTGAGCGACGCGGGTTTTACTCGAGGCACGCTGAACACCTTGTTTTCCAAGAACTCACTGGCTCGGGCTGAACGAGCGGCTCTGGCAGGAATCCATACCTGGCAGCCGCTGAGACGCGATATGCCCGTGATGCGAGACGGAGCGCTGCGCATCTATCAGAGCGAGATCACGCCGGCGCATCATTTTGATCGTCGTCTTGGTGTCGAGACGGGCGACGCCCGCATTGGCGGCGTGTCCTCGGGATTCACAGACAGCGCAGCTCATGCGCGCAGCCTGAAGATCAGCCGTTTGCTCGGTCCGTCCGGCCAGGCCATGACAACCGTTATCGGCCACGGCGTACTCGACATGTGGGGCATCAAAGACGAGTATTTGCGCGGCCAAGCCAATCGAAATGGCGCAAAGGAAGTGCTGGAGCTGGCTTTGTCCACCAACGCCCGCCTTATGGGCGGCTCGTCAAAGCCCTATCAGGCCGGAGAGGCGTCGCCTCAACGCCTGGTACATGTCAGCGTGAACCTGATTTCACCTGACAGCGTGCGGGAGAGACTGCCGGGCCTGAGGGATTACAAAGAAAAAACTTATACTTTCAATCAGTTCCAGGCATTCGAGGCCAATTCAGGCCCGAGCCGGACGCTGCGCCTGCTGGGCGGCAAGCACCAGAATGATGATGAGACCATGGAAGTGGACGTGGAGACCATAACATTCTCTTTTGGTATCAACGGCATCGCCACGGGAACTGCGCAGCATTTCCTGTTTGGCGCCTGGGCCAATGTGCACGAGCACAATACGCGCAATATGATCAAGCTTGTCGGCGACCTGGGCAATGGCCGCTTCGGAGCCGTAGGTGCGCGGCCCGGCGGGTTCATCGGAGAAGTCTACGACAGACTGCAAGCCTTGCAGTCTGATCCAGATGCCAATTCCGTCTCGCGACAGAAGGCGATGGATCTGATGGCGCAGCTCAGAGGCCAGACGGACCTCGTGCGATCCATGTTCACTCAGAAGGTCTTTCGCACGGGTAACGGCGACACGGCCAAGATGGGGCGTGAAATTCTGGTGCTGCAGGGCTTGGCCGAACGGGCCCTGGACCTGGTGGGCGCCACCGATCTCGCGGCCACCATGTCCAAAGGGTGCAAAAGCGATAAGGACCGCGGCGGCGTGATGGACGTGGAGTTGAAATCCAAGCTGATCCTGCAGGACCTGGGCGCAGGCATGAACCCCGATGATCGCCTGCAGGGAGATGATCAGGGCGTCTACTACACGGTCAGCTCCGGGTCGGGGCAACTGGAAAATCAGCGTTGGAACACCGGCCTGGCAGGCAGCAAGGAGGCGCGTCACTTGAAGGCCCGTCTGCCCGGTCCCGAAGTTCGTCAGTTCTTGTGCGGCCTGGGCAAATTCGCCCGGGCCTGATCTCGATATCCACTCAAAATTTCCAGGACCACATCATGTTGATTTCCACCTATCAGGGCCTGATCGCTGAATTGGGCCAATCGTTGAATCTGTCAGACATGGTCGCCGGAGACGATGGTTATGTCGGACTGGTGGTCGATGGCCATGAAATCCATATCCAGTATGACGGGCAAGACAGCGTCGTCATACTGTTCACGCGCCTGCAGGAAGCCGACCCGGATCGTCGGGAGGGCATCTATACGCTGCTGCTGGGAGCCAATCTGTTCTGGCAAGGGACCCGCGGGGCAACGTTCAGCATCGATTTCGACACCGGACGGATTTTTCTGGCGGACCGTCGCGCCCTGGACAGCCTGGATGTGGATGCGGCATCGGCCTGGATCGAGGCGTTTGCCGACGTGGCGGGCTACTGGCGCGACCGGATCGACGCGGTCAACGACGGCGGCCCGCTCGGCGATGCGGACGGCCTGGATGAATCAACGCCGGGCGAAGGCTTGAACGGCTTGCCGCCCGGCGGTACGCTAGCATGAACAACTTGTTTTTTTGGTACAACCATGTCCGATGACTCCCTGTTCGCCACCCTGATGGCTGATTTCGGCTCTGCGCTGGGCATTGCCGATCTGGTCCCCACCGCTGATGGCGTTTGCCAGCTCATGATCGATGGCCGGCACATGGTCAATATCGTGGATGCGAGTGAGCGCGACCTGGTTTTCCTATCCTGCCGCCTGGCTGACCACGGGATCGACGACGCTCAGGCCGTTCGCATGGCGCGCGCCAATTTTTTGCAGGCGGGGCGCGGGGTGGTCTTGTGCGTGGGTCCCGACGGACGGCCCTATATGCAGCTCGCGTTGGAGCGCGCTGCCTGCCAGGCCGAAACCCTGGTTGCCGAGTTGGAAGGCCTGCTGGACCAGGTCGAAGCATGGACTCGCGGAGGCGACACGCAAGATGTCTCGCCCAAGCAGGGTCGAGGCGATGCGGACCCCGCCATGCTTGTACAGTCTGTCTGATTCAGGCAGGCTGACATCATGGCGGCCGGCGCGTGTCAGGATGATTTCTGGATGACGCCTTTAATGGAGTCGGCAATCTGTTTGGTGATCGTGCTCTGCAAGTCGATCATGATCGTCCACTGTTGAGTTTGCTGTTGCAGCTTGAGCAGATCGGTCTGCGAAATATTGCCATCCGCATCGGTGCTGATGCTGGAAATCGTACTGCGCAGCTTGGTTTCCTGACTGCGAATGCTGCTGTAGATCGTGTCATTGAGCGCGTTGAAGTTCATTCCGGCTGAGCCGGCAATGCTGCTGGTCATGATTGACTCCTGGGTAGGCGAAAAGGGGAGGGGGGATGTGTGGGGGCCTCTCCTGGCGGCAAGGGATTGGCGGGCCAATCCTGCAGGATTTCAACTGCGGCGGCAGCGGCATCGGCCGCCGCCTGCCATTGGGCGAACGCACCGCGAGGCAATCCGGCCGCCATGCGTGCGCGCCAGGACTGTTCCAGTTCCTTGGCGTGTTCGAGCAACGAAGCCTTCAGGACTGCTCCGCCTGGGTCGGCCAGCCGGGTTTCCAGTTCAGTGACGTTTGTCGTCATGGTTCTCATCCATTCAGCGCAGCACGATGGCGGGGCGCGGACCTTCGAAGATCAACTGGCGATCATCGATTTTAGTCAGGCGATAGTGCTGGTAAGTGCCGCCTATCAGCAGTTTAGTTCCATTTTCCAGCACAAGAAAGGGCGTGTCGCCGCTCACGACGCTGCGGATCTTGAAAGGCACAGCGTCCGCGTAGGGCTTTTCGGACTGGGACAGGGCGGCCACGCCAAAATGCGTCTGGTTGAACCGGTCCAGGACGGACTGGGCCGTGCTCATCTGTTCCGCATCCAGCGTATCGGTGCCCACCTTCAACTGATTCCGCTGCCATACCAGCGCCATGGCGCCCAGTCCCGCCGCGGCCAGTTCTCGGCTGAGCTCTGCGGCCACCTCGGACGCCAGCAGTATCCCGCTGTCCATGATCGTCATTCCGGGGAGCTGCGCCCGAACAGCCTCCATGGCGTTGGACCGGGTTTCGGAGTCGCTGGCAACGCCGGTCACGTTCAGGCGGCCGTCGCCTTCATAGCGTGCTTCATATTTGACCCCGAAACCCTTTAGAGCCTGGTCGGCCGCGCTCAGCGCTTCGGCTTCATTGCTGACCTGCATGGCCGGCATGGGCCAGATCTGCACCAGGGCGGCTGCCAGGCGGTTGCGTTCCTCCTCGTTGCGCACCCAGCCTGAAACCTGAACCACTCCGTCCGTTGAGATCGCCACGTGCAGGCGGGAGGCCAAGCCCAACTGTTCGATCGCGGCGGTGATCTTGCCGATGGATTGCTCGGCCGCGAGACGCGGGTCGGCCTGCGGGAGCGGCTCGGGCGGAGTGCGCGGCAACAATACGGCCAGCAGCAGGGCGATCGCAACGGCCAGGACCAGGACGATCAGGCCGATCCAGGCGCTCCGCGAACGACGCCGGCGTGAGCCTGGCGCCGCAACAGGGGGGGAGGCCTCTGTCGTCGTGGCTGCCGCACCGCCCGGGGGCGGGGAAGCGTCGTCCGGAGCAGGCGAAGCGGCCGGCTTGTCGACGGACGCCGATTCCGGCTCGCCAGGCTCGTCGTCAGCGGGGGGCGGCGGCAGCCAGGGGTCGGACGGTTGCGCGACGGTCACCCAGACCGATCCGAAAGATACCGGCTGATTGTAAGGGGTCGCCGGGTCGATGGCCTCTTCCGTATCCTGCGGCTCCGCAAACAGGCCCCAGCCGTCGGGACCAAGCTTCAATCTGGCCGCCTGCTCCGGCAGGCCCGCATCGGCCAGCACGATGTCGCAATCGTGATGGGTGCCCACAAGCGCATCGTGCCGGGCCGTACAGCGGGCGTTCTGGTGCAGTCCCGAAAGAATGCGCAGTTCCAGGGGCCGGCTCATTGCGGGCCCCCCGACATTGCGGCCGACAGGGCTCGGCCAGCTATTTGCGGCGTCATAATTCTACTCGGGCCAGCGGTTGTACATTGATTTCGGGGGTGAGTTCCTGGTAGGACAGGACAGGCAGTTCATAGAGGTCCTGTTCAATCATCTTGCGCAGATAACGGCGGATGTCCATGGATGTCAGCAGGACCGGCTTGCGAACGTTGCCGGAAATGTCCCCGACGGCGGCCTTGATGTTCTCGACAAGCTTCTTGGTGGTGCTTGGGTCCAGCGCCAGATAGCTGCCGGCAGACGTTTGCCGGATGGCTTCCCGGATGGTTTCCTCGATATTGGGGGCCAGCAGGTAAGCAGGCAGAATATTCTGCCCGCTGGAGTACTTGTAACTGATGTGCCGCTTCAGGAATATGCGCACGTACTCGGTCAGCAGGACCGAATCCTTCTCTTTCTGGCCCCATTCGACCAAGGCCTCGAGAACGGCGCGCAGATTGCGCACCGATATGTCTTCCGAAACGAGCCGCTGCAGAATTTCAGCTATCTTCTGCACAGGCATGATACGCAGGACCTCCTTGACCAGATCCGGGAAGTGATCTTCCATGGCATTGAGCAGGAAGCGCGTTTCCTGAATCCCGATGAAGTCCGACGAATACTTCTTCAGGACGAAGGCCAGATGCCAGGCGAGGATCTGATGGGCATCCAGGCAAGGTATGCCGGCGGCTGTCAAAGTGGCCGCCTGGTCGACGCCGACCCACAGGGTCGGAATGCCCGGCAGAAACGGCTTGTCGGTGGTGTAGGGGATTTGCAGCGCCTGCAGGTTCTGTTCCGAATCCCGCGCCAGGACATGGTCGGGCAGCAGTTGTCCCTGGGATACCGGCACTTCGGTCAGCAGGATGAGATAGGTGTTCTGGGGCAAGGCGTCGTTAAAGCGCAGTTGGATGCCGGGAAACGGAACGCCCAGATCGAAGTACAGGGCCCGGCGGATCTTGATGAGTTCCTCATTGAGTTCCTCGGCATTGAAGTGCTGCTGCAGCCCGGAGGCGACATCGATCATCAGCGGCAGCGTAGGCGCGAATTCCGCGCCGCCTTCGGAACCGGGCCTGGGAGCGGGTTGGCCGTCGGCCGCGAGTGCGGGAATTTCGGTGATCGCGCCCGTCTTCTCGTCGACAACCTTGCGCGTGCCGCGCAGAAGGACGAAACCGATGGTTCCGACGATGGCGGCAAGGGACAAGAAGGTCAAGGTAGGCATGCCGGGAATCAGGCCCATTCCCAGCGCCACGGCGGCAGCGATCAGAAGGGCGCGCGGCTGCGCCAGCACCTGCGCACCGATGTCCTTGCCGACGTTGGACGGACCGCCTTCGCCCGTCTGCACCCGGGTCACGATGATGCCTGCGCAGATGGCGATGAACAGGGCCGGAATCTGGGCGATGAGGCCGTCGCCGATCGTCAGGATGGAATAGACCTGGACGGCTTCGCCGGCGGTTAGTCCGCGCTGCAGCGTGCCGATCAGGATGCCGCCCAGCAGGTTTACCGCGACGATGATCAGACCTGCGATGGCGTCGCCTTTGACGAACTTCATGGCGCCGTCCATGGCGCCGTAAAGCTGGCTTTCCTTCTCCACCAGCGAGCGCCGCTTGCGAGCCTCGTCCATATCGATGGTGCCTGCCCGCAGGTCGGCGTCGATGGACATCTGCTTGCCCGGCATGGCGTCCAGCGAAAAGCGGGCGGCCACTTCGGCAACCCGCTCGGCGCCTTTGGTGATCACTACGAACTGTACGATGGTCAGGATCAGAAAGACGACCAGGCCGACGATCAGGTTGCCGCCCACCACGAAGTTGCCGAAGGTTTCGATGATGTGGCCGGCATCTCCTTGCAGCAGGATGAGCCGCGTCGTGGCAATCGAGATCCCCAGGCGGAACAGGGTGGTGATCAGCAGCACCGATGGAAAGGACGAGAAGGCCAAGGGCGAGGGCAGGTACATGGCGACCATCAGCAAGATGGCCGACAATGTCATGTTGGTGCCGATCAGTACGTCCACCAGCGAGGTGGGCAGCGGCAAGATCATCATGAAGATGATCGAGACGATCAGTATCGCCAGGACGACGTCGTTGCGGCTGGTGAGGAGGCTGACGACGCGATTGAGAGTATGTTGCATGATCGAGCCTAGATCGGGGGGGAGTCGGGTGCGCCACGATCATCGCCGCGCAGCTTGATATAGGCTTGCATGGCGGCGTTGGCTTCGGCAATCCGGTCCAGGGCGACCAGTGTCTGGGCACGCACCAGATGAAAGGCGATGCCCATTTCCCCTTGCAAGGCGACTTGGTCCAGGGTGTCCAGAGCGGCGGACGGCTTGCCCGAGCGCAATTGCGCCCAGGCTAATGCCGTCAGCCGGCGTCCGTCGGCAAGACCCAGCGTTTCCAGTGCCGCCAGCAGGACAGCCGCCTTTTCGGGGCGGTTGTTCTCCAGGTATACGTGCGCGAGCAGGTCCAGCAGCGCGCCGCCGTTCTGTTCGAGCTGTTCCTCGGGGGAAGTCGGGTGCGCGTCGTGATGCAAAAGGGTCATGAGAGAGCGTTCACCCCTGATACAGAACACTGCGGTACATGGCTACCAGGTCCCGCAGCTCGGCTTCGTTTTTCAATACGCGGACCGCCCGGCTCAGGATACGGCTGTCATTCCCGCTTTGATCGGCCAATGCCGCCAGGTCTCTCTGGACTTGCTGCAGGACGGCGCGAAACCGCGCAGGCATGAGCAGATCGCGGTTGCCGATTTCAGGGCGCAGAGCTTCTTCCAGGACATGGCCGATATTGGATTTCTCCAGCAACTGCGTAAGCTGCGTGCGAACGGGGTCGTCGGTCGGCGTCAGGTTGCGACGCTCGGGCAGGCCTTGGGTTTCGGCCTGGCTTCCCCGGGCGTGTACTATGCCGTCGATTCCGTAATCCAGATTCATGCGCCGGTCGATGTTCAGGTTGGGCATCAGGAGCCTCCTTTCAGGGTTCGTTGTGCAGAGCGTCGAGCCAGCGCGACAGATAATGCAGTACAGCAAGCAGTCGCCGTTCGGTGAATTCCGACTCGCTCAGCCGGACCAGCGCCAGCAGGTAAGGAATGCCGTCATATTCGCGCAGCGCCGACTGCACCGGCCAGTCTTCCAGGCGGCTGTAGTGGGCGCGCTTGCAGGCTTTCAGCAGCCACTCGCTCGCTTCGTAGCGCACGGGCAGGGCGGCATAGGCCAATATGTTCGGGGTGGCGCGCTCCAGCCCCAGCAAGCGTCCCTGGCCTGTGCGGAAGATGACCTGCCCGCGGCTGTCGAACGAGAGATCGGTCATGCCGGCGGTTTCGCCAAACTGCCGCAAAGTGTCATCAGTGGCTGTCATTGTGCCTCTTCCTCGTCTATGGCGATGTCCAACGCATCCTGGACGGCGTCCAGAGTCGACCGCCGGGCGTCGTCATCGGGGAAAACCTGGATGGGAAGCGCGCGCAGCATGGCTTTGACGCCAGTCAGAAAACTCACGCGCCCTTCAGGCGACGAGACGCCGTGCTGTTGCGCCATGCTGGTCAGGCGGGATTCGCCCAGCCATTTTTCGCCGGTCAGAAAGACCAGGTCGCGCATGAGGCGCTCGTTGTCCGGCGCTCCCTGCTTTCGGGCCTGCAGGCTGCCGGACAACTCTGTACAACCTTCTAGCACGGTGGCGGCAACTTGCAGATGATACAAGTCGCTGGTCAGGGCCAGCAAGCGGCTGGGCGAGGTGGACGGCCGGGCGGACGACAAGTCGTGCCCAAGAGCCGCGATCAATTGCTGGAGACCGCGCGCGATATTCCTGCCTCCGAAGCGTTCCAGGGCCAGGCTCAGCGTCTTGCTCAACGTGTTCTCGCCCAGGACGATGTCCCGGTAGGTGTTTTGAAAGGTGCGGACGCCCGCAGCGTCGGATGCAAAGGCCGAGGCGTCGCCCAAGGCGTTCAAGCCCGCGCGTATCTGCGGGCCGCTGTCGATCTCCAGGTCGGCCAAGGCATCGCGCAAGGCCTCCAGCCGTTCGGCGGGGACGTCTTCCTGTTCGCCTTTGCGCAGGGCGTACTGCAGGGCCAGGTATTGCTGGGATACGTCTTCGAATGCCGCGGAGCTCTGCTGGCGGGGGGATCCCCGGCCGGTAAGCAGTTTATCGACCAGAACGTCGAGTTTGGCTTGCGCGTCAGGGTCGCGGCCCTGTTGCAGCATTTCGATGATTTCGGCGGGCTTCATCAGCGTCATGGCGCGGTCGGGCTTGACCTTGCGCTCGGCGTGATGCTTATCTTCGGTTTTTTCCGCCATGTGCAAGCTGATTTCCTCGGCGGAGTCTTCCAGGGAGATCAGCCCGTCCTTGAGTACGATCGCGTGCTCGCCCATCAGGAAGCCCGTCTGAGCTTGTCCGGAATTGATGTCCGCCGGTTGGCCCGATATGGAGGGCGCGGAGGCGAGGCCGCCGGTATCAATACGGTTCATAGTGAAAAAAACGTCCTTTGATTGCTGTCCCGAGGTAGTAACCTCGGGGCGTGAATAGTTCCCTGCTTCAAAAAAATATTTTTTGCATTCCCAGGCGGGGGGCGGGCCGCAATTTTGTCAGTTTCAGCGCTCGCCCTGATTCGTGGCGCGGCGATGGAACTGTTGAGCCTTGTTTGTCACCTATTCAGCAAGGTGCGAGGCGAAATTCCGGCCGCGCATCGTACCCAGACTCAGACATAGGACGATTCATCATGAATATGACAGTCAACAACTCCGGTGCTTCCTCGCTCGTGCAGATTCCCCAGGGCCCTATTGATGTTCATACCTTCCTGCAATTGGTGCTGGCCCAGAAGGTCAGGCTGATGGACGGGCAACTGGAGGTTCAGGTCAAGGCCATGCAGGACCGCAACCAGCAGCTTGCCAAGCTGAACGATGTATTGGCCAAGCTGACCGCTTTTCAGGGCGCCATCAGCGGCACCGATCCCGGCAGCAAACCCAAGGACTGGGATGTCGAAAAGCAGAAGCGCCTGGAGATTCCGTTGAATGATGCGATCCGCGAAGCAGGCATCGGAGATCTTGGCTTTACCGGCAGGGGGCAGGTCACGCCAAGGCCGGGCGAGGCTGCGGACGGTCCGGCGGGCGGGCATATGACGGACGGGGTGGCCAACTCGGGCACCACCAAAGGTCAAGTCGATGCGGCTCTTGCCAAGATCAAGGGTTTGATCGACGGCGAAAGCAACAACCAGCAGATGGACATGATCCGCATGCAAAGCCTGAACAACAAGAAGAACGAAGCCCTCGATATGCAGACTTCTTCGGTGAAGAAATACTCGGATGTTTCGTCTAACATCATCCGCAACTATTGATAGACCGGGGTGCGACACCATGGGCAAGACGACTGACGAGGTCATGCGTGAGGCCGAGGCTTTGATCGAGCAGGTGCAGCGCAGCCTGGAATCAACGGTTGAGGCCTTCCGCGATCAAGGCCTGGATCCCGAGAAGCTGCCTGCCGATGTGCAGGAGCGGATTTGGGCTGAATCCCAGGCTTTGTTTCGCAAGGACATGGAGGATGTCGAGCGCGAGGTCGCGCAAGAAGTCGCGCGGCTCAGCTTCGCGGCCGCCAGCCCCCGGGCCAGTGTTCCGCGCAAGCTGCGCAATATGATTTGACCGCCTTTGTGCAGGAGTCGTCATGAGCGAACAAATCGATTCGGGATTTACCGAAGAGGATACGGATGCGTTGGCCGCGGCTGTCGTCGATATGTGGACGTCGGGCGCCACGGTGGCTCAGGCCAAAGGCATTACCGCCGATGAATGCGAGGCGATGTATACCTTTGGCCATTCGCTATATGGTCAGGGCAAGTATGAAGACGCCTTCAAGATATTCGCGCGGCTGGTGACTTATAACCACATGGAGTCGCGCTATCAGATGGCGCTGGCCTCGGCCATGCAGATGACCGGCCGCTACCAGGAGGCCCTGCAGCAGTACATCGTGGTGACCGTCATGCGCTTGGACGATCCTGTGCCCGTCTTCCATAGCGCGGAATGCCAACTGGCTCTGGGTCAGCCGGAAAAGGCCCGCGATTCCTTGGAGTTGCTGATAGATGCCCTGTGTCAGCCAGGGGTGCATGACGGGATCAAGGCCCGTGCTCAGGCGCTGCTCAAGACCCTGGAGGCCAAGGCGAAGTAGCGCGCCCTGGCATGGAACGATTTTGCCGCACTCCGCCACTTAACACATAAGTAACCTTCCAGTGTCGGAATGGATGCAGGCAAACCTGGACACGAATACCGGAGCTCACAATGAACATTTCACTGAAAACCAATTTACCTCCTGGTCCTGCTTCCGCCGGAGCGGATTCCGAGCGCTTGCATGCGACGACGAAGAAAGGGGCGAAAGCGGGAGTCGCCCTGGAGGAGTTGTCCAAGTACATGGGAGTGGGCGGCGACAATCCCTTGGCGGGGCATCGCAAGACGCTGATAGGGGCTCTGCTGCCCGAGCCCGCCAAGGGCGGCTCGCTGGGGGATGCGCTGGACAAGCTGAGTGATTCGGCCGTTGTTCTGGGCGATATCTACGCGCTCATGGCTGTGTTTCAGCAGCTTGCCCAGCTGATGCGTGATCAGGCCCGTGAAATGCGCAATTCCGAAATGCAGGGGCAGGTGTCCAGCTTGATGGCTTCCGCAAAGGAAATACGGGCTGCCGCCAAAGACCGTGCTGCTGCTGGCACAGCTCAAGGTGTCTTGCAGATGACGGCCGGGATCGTCGTTGCGGGCTTCGGCGTTGCCAGCGGCGTGTTCGGCGTGAAGAGTGGCTTGGCGGACGGGCCGACTACGGCCTTGGGAAAACGGTGGGACGGCGTGGGTGCCATATTGTCCAGTGTGGGTCAGGGAGGCGGCCAGGCCGTGTCCGGTATCGGGACGACGACCTCGGCGGGTGTGGAGCAAGCCGCGGCGGGCCACGACGCCAAGAGGGCCGAGCGCGAGGCTGATGCCAAAGTGCGCGACCAGGGCGTGCAGCATGCGAATGAACTGATGCAGCAAATGATGGATATCATCCGCGACTTGCGCGAAAAGTACGCCAGCGTGCAGCAGTCAAACAGCGATACCAACCGCGCCATCTATCGCAACCTCTGATTGACTTTCAGATAAAGGGGTTTTCATGAGTACGACGATTTCTTCAACGGGGCCCGGATATAATCCGGCGCCGGCGGGTCAGCCTGAAAGCCGGCCGGCTGGCAAAATGTCGGCTGACGACCTGATCGGCGGCCTTGAGAAGCTGCATGCCGAAAGCGTAAAATACGTCAGTCAATTTGATGGCGCGGGGCGGTCGGAAAATGAAGCCTCGCGGGTGGGGTCGTTCGGGGCGCCAAAGCTCGAGGCTCCCGCGCGGGTATTCAGCGTCAACGATATCGTCGATTTGCTGCGCAGCCTGCGCAGCAAAGTGCAGGATGAGATGCTCAAGACCGCCCAGGAAGGCGTGCGGTCGGTCGGCATCAAGCTCAAGACGGGAAACCAAGAATCCCAGAAGTTGATCAAGGAATGGATCAGCAAATGCAAGAGCGCTGCCAAGAGGGGCACGGTAGCCAAGGTCTTCAGTTGGATCGGCCGGGCCGTGGCATTCGTGGCATCTGCTGTGACCGTGCTGGCTGCCGGGGTGGCTGCCGTGGTGACCGGCGGGGCGGCGGTGCCTTTGCTGGCAGTGGCCGTCGTGGGTTTCGCCGGCGCTTCCCTATCCTTGATCAATGCAATCTCCGCGGAAAAGGGCGGGCCTGAGTTCTCCATCGCCAATCTGCTTCGAAACACCTTGGGATGGTTTTTGACGGGTGCGTGCGGAGTGGACGCCAAGAAAGCCGAGAACATCACCAAGATCTGCGGGGGATTCCTGGCGATCAATATGCCCGTCGCCTTGCTCATCGAGCCTTCCCTGATGGGCGATATGGTTCAGGCGCTCGCTTTGGAGGCGGGTACGAGTGAAAAGGCGGCCAATGCGCTCGGTCTTACCGCATCCATCTTGTCAGCCATCGGGGTGGCGATCGCCATGATTGTTCTGACGGCTGGAACTTCTCTGGCCAGTAGCGTTACTCAAGCCGGCAGCAGCATGTTGACTTCCGGCCTGAAGATCTTCAGTTCGACTGTCAACGGCGCTTCGGCCGTCATGACGGGGTCGACTCAGATCACCACCGGGGGGCTCGGCATAGCCAAGGCCAGGCTGGAACAGAAGTCCCAGATCGCCCTCTCGAACAAGAAAGAGCTGGAAGTCCAGATGACCAAGTTGAAGAAGGCAATGGACGGATTTATGGATGACATCAAGAGAATCATCCAGGATATGGAAGAAGGCGCCCGGTTGGTCACCCAGATGCTGGCCTCCGCGACGGACAGTATGGAGCAGGTCACGAAGAACATGAGCGGCAGATCGGTTTGATTCTGCTCGAAAGGAGAGTTCAATGTCCCGCACGATAGCAGCCGAAGTTTCTCGCAGTCAGTTTGCCCAGGAGCTGTACGACGAATTGCAGGCTCTGCCGGGCAGTTCCCGCCTGACGGACGAGCAGCTTGAAGTCATCTACGCCCTGGCGTATGCCCATGTGATGCAGGAGCAGTACGCCCAGGCGCTGCCGATCTTTTCCATCCTGGCTGTCTATGGGCCGACTCGCCGGCACTATCTGGCGGGCTTGGCGCTCTGTCTGGAGATGTGCGGGCGCTACGACGAGGCGATACATATGTACTCCGTGCTGACGCTGTTGTATCCCGATGGCCTGGAGCCCGCCATGCAGGTGGCGGAGTGCCGGCTCAAGCTGGGCCAGCATGCGGAGGCTCTACAGGAACTGGATCAGGTGCTGGCCATTATTGCTGAATCTCAGGGGCGGTTTGATGCGCTGCGGCCGCGCGCTCAGGTGCTCCGGGATTTGGCGCAGAAGCAGGTTACTTGATGGGAATGGGTCGACATCCTCCGCCCGGAACTGCGATATCCGGATCCGAAGCCGCCTCCACCGAGGTGGCTTTTGTGCTTGACGCGCGTGAAGCCCGCTTCCTGACCGAGGTGGGCATGCTGGCTGCCGGCCGCGGGGACGTCACGCGCGCCGACAAGGTCTTTACATTCTTGCGCCACCAGCGCCCCGACCGGGCCTTTCCTCTGATCGGGCTGGCGGTGGCGCGCCTGAACGCCGGCACGCCGGCCGAAGCGGTCCGGCTGCTGCAGGATATCCGCCTGCCTGACGCGGACGAGCAGGGTGTCGTTCAGTCCTGGTGCGGCCTGGCTCTGCAGTTGGCGGGTCGTTCCGCGGAAAGCCGGCATGTGCTGCACGAGGCCGCGCAGGGCCGCGGCGACGGGGCTGTGCTGGCCCGGCAACTGTTGGGGCTGGCTTCTGATGTGTCCGAAAAATAGCTGAGCAAGGAAACTGATAATGGAAATCGCCGCTCTCTCGACTGCACTGGCAGCGCAGGCGCTCAACAATAGCGGGGGAGGCGTCAGGGCCGAGCCTTCCAGCCTGGCGACCGAACGCTTCAATGCCATCATGAACGGAATCCAGGAGCCCGGACTCAACGGCGCGAGCGCGGTTTTGCAGCCCGCCATCGCAGCAGCGCCGCCCGAGGCGGCGCCGACGCTGGGCAGCCAGATCCTGTCGGGGCTGCGCGGGGTGGCGGGCGATTTTTCCGACAAGTGGAAAGACATTTCCCACAGCCTGGACGGCCTGGGCGCGCAGCCGGCCATCAGCGACATGTTGCGCCTGCAGACTGAATTGCTGCAGGTGTCCGTGCAGTATGAATTGGTGGGCAAGGCCGTGGCGAGGTCCACGCAGAATATCGATACCCTGGTCAGGATGTCTTGATGCGGCTATTTTCTTCCAGGACTGGCGGCGTATGGCTTGTGCGCCGCGTCTTAATGGTCATGTTCCTGTCGATGTTGGCCGCATGCGGGTCCAACGTGACACTGTATTCGGCAGTCAGCGAAGGCGAAGCCAATGAACTGCTGTCCGTCCTGCTGGATTCGGGAATCAAGGCTGAAAAAGTCGCCGACAAGAGCGGGGTGTCGGTGTCGGTCGATGGCGCCCAGGTGGCGCGTGCACTGGACATCCTGCGTTCGCGCGGGCTGCCCCGGGAACAGTTTGCGGGCATGGGACAGGTTTTCCGGAAAGAAGGCCTGGTGTCCTCTCCCGTGGAGGAACGCGCACGGTACGTCTATGCCCTGTCGCAGGAACTGACCAGCACCTTGTCCCAGATGGACGGCGTGCTGGCGGCGCGGGTGCATGTGGTGCTGCCCGAGCGCGGCGAGATCGGCGAGGCGGCCTCGCCATCGACCGCGGCGGTCTTCATCAAGCACCAGGTCGGGGTCTCCTTCGATGCGCTCAAGCCCCAGATCCGGCAGTTGGTGACGCACTCCATTCCGGGGCTGACCGAGGATCGGGTGTCCATCGTACTGGTGTCGGCACAGCCCCGGACGGATGCGGTCCATTCCGCGCCGGTCCTGACCCCCGTGTTCGGTTTGCAGGTGGCGCAGGGCTCGGCGGGCGGCTTGACGACGCTTCTGGGCTTGCTGGTACTGACGATTCTGGCCCTGGCGGTCGCTCTGGCGTATCTGTCGTGGCGTGCTGGCTGGCTGCCCGGACGTCTCATTTCCCGGATGCGCCAGGAGCCGAGCCTGGCGCCGTCCGCGCCCCGGAGGGCTGAATGACGGTGCGGGAACTGTTCACGACGCGTATGATGGAATTCAATTTCCTGCCCAGCGTCACCTTGCATCCCAGCCGGCACGCTTTCTTTGACGCGCCGACGGTAGCCGTGCCGGAGGCTATCCCCGCAGCGGTATGGCATAGACATTGGTCGCGGCTGATCTTGCGTCGGCTGGACCTGTTCGAGCGGCCTGTTCTGGATGCACGTCGTCCCGAGCTGGCTCTGGCCTTGTTGCCGCCTGACGGGCTGGCTCGCGTGGGGCGTTACCTGGGAGCGGTCCTGTATGGACGACGCCTGCGTCAGGTGATCGAAGGAGACGAGATCCGGCGCTTGATGACTCTTCTAGGCCCGGATGTCCTGGATTTTGCCCGCAAGCAGGATATGGACGCTGATGTCGATTCGTTCAGCAAGGCAGGCGAGGAGGAACGACGCATTTCGGCGGACAATGTGGATTCTCTGGGGCGGGCGGCCATGCTGACGATTCTGCGGGGCGCAGGCCCGGAACTCAGCCTGCGCGCCGAGCTCAAACTGGCTGACGAGCCTCCCCAAGGGGTGGCGATCGGGCCGCAGGCGCTGCTGGGCAGGGCGCTCGACATTCTCAAGTATCTCGAACCTTTATGGCATTCCTCATTTCCCGCTCTGCGGTGACGCCCTGGAGACTGGCCGCCACCCTGGCCCCCTCGACTCGCGTGCTGCGGGCCGGGGAATATGCCGCTTGGGTTGAGGCGCAGGCCTTGATCAATCATGCCCAGGCCCAGGCTGACCAGATTCTCTCCGGAGCGCAGGCGGCGTTCGAGGCCGAGTGTCAGCGCGGCTACGAAGATGGCAGGCAGGATGCTTTGCTGAGTCAGGCCGAGAAAATGATTGAAACCGTCGGTCGGACAGTGGATTATTTTGCCAACGTGGAAAATCGCATGGTGGATCTGGTCATGGCGTCCGTCCGCAAAGTCGTGGATGGTTTCGATGACCAGGATAAAGTCATGATCGTCGTGCGCAATGCCTTGGCGGTCGTACGCAACCAGAAACAGATAACGCTGCGCCTGCATCCCGAAGACCTCGAGCTGGTGCGGGGGCGGATCAACGACATCCTGGCCGCTTATCCGGGGGTCGGCTATCTGGATCTGGTGCCCGACGCCCGCCTGGAGCGGGGAGCCTGCATACTGGAAAGCGAGATCGGCATGGTCGAGGCCAGCCTGGAAGGCCAGATCGCCGCCCTGCGGTCCGCCTTCGAGCGCACGCTGGGCAGCCGGGTCTAGGGAGCGGAAATGGTGCGCCAGTTCGATTACATCACCGAAATGATGGAAATGGCCTTGCATGATGCGTCCACCTTGTGCATCAAGGGGCGGGTGACGCAGGTCATCGGGACCATCATCAAGGCGGTGGTGCCCACCGTCAAGGTCGGGGAGGTCTGCGTTTTGCGCAACCCCGGGGAAGACTTTGAAATGAAGGCGGAGGTGGTCGGCTTTGCGCGCGATGCGGCCCTGCTGACGCCCTTGGGAGACATGTACGGCATTTCCTCCGCCACCGAAGTCGTTCCGACCGGCCGCGCCCACCTGGTTCCGGTGGGCGAGGGCCTGCTGGGCCGGGTGCTCGACGGCCTGGGCCGTCCGCTCGACGAGGACGAACGGGGCCCCCTGGAGGCCAGCAAGTTCTATCCCGTCTTCGCGGACGCCCCGGATCCCCTGACGCGTCGCATCATCGACAGGCCCCTGGAGCTGGGCGTGAGGGCGCTGGATGGGATGCTGACCTGCGGCGAAGGGCAGCGCATGGGCATTTTTGCGGCCGCGGGCGGCGGCAAATCCACCTTGATGGGCATGCTGGTCAAAGGAGCCGATGTCGATGTCACCGTCGTTGCCTTGATTGGCGAGCGTGGCCGGGAAGTGCGTGAATTTCTGGAACACGAGCTGGGCCCGGAAGGTCGGCGCAAGAGCGTCATCGTCTGTGCGACGAGCGATAGATCGTCCATGGAGCGCGCCAAGGCCGCTTATGTGGCCACGGCCATCGCGGAATATTTTCGCGACCAGGGCAAACGGGTTCTGTTCCTGATGGATTCGGTGACGCGTTTCGCCCGTGCGCAGCGCGAGATCGGGCTGGCGGCCGGCGAGCCGCCCACCCGCCGCGGATTTCCGCCCTCGGTCTTCGCGACCTTGCCCAAGCTGATGGAACGAGTGGGCATGAATCAGTACGGTTCCATCACGGCGCTCTATACCGTACTGGTGGAAGGCGATGACATGACAGAGCCGATCGCGGACGAGACCCGTTCGATTCTGGACGGTCACATCGTGCTGTCGCGCAGGCTGGGCGCCGCCAACCATTATCCGGCGATCGACGTGCTGGCTTCGGCCAGCCGGGTCATGAATGCGGTCGTCACGCCGGAGCATCGGCTTCTGGCGGGGCGCATCCGGGAACTGATGGCCAAGTACCAGGAGGTCGAGCTGCTGGTCAAGATCGGCGAATACAGGCAAGGGGGAGATGTCGTCACTGACGAGGCTATCGAGAAGATCGAGGCCATCAACCGATTTCTGAAGCAGGGTACTGACGAGCACTCGACCTTGGACCAGGCGCTGGAGCGCATGGCCGCCATCGTTGGCACGAGGAGGTGATCCATGAGCATTTTTCAAGATTTGCTGGCAATCAAGCGTTTTCGGGAGGGACAGGCTGAATTGGCGGTCATGCGTCAGCGCCAGTCGCTTCTTCAGATGCAGCAGCGCAGCGCTGAAGCGCGAGAGCAACTGGCCCGGTTCCGCGAGCTTTCCCTGCAGCGGGAGCAAGACATGTACCAGGATTTGTGCAGTCGCCTGGTCCGCGTCGGCGAGATCGAAGACGTCCTGGACGGCGTGGCAGAGCTGCGCCAGGGCGAACGCGAACGGGAAGCCGGTGTCGAGCAGGCCGCCGAGCAGGAGCGCGAGGCGACCGCCGCGCTGAACCAATGCCGCGACATGCACCGCGAAGCATCTCGCGTGGTTCAGAAGTTTGTCGAGCTGACCAGCGTGCACGCGGCGGAACATCTGCGCGAACTGGAACGCAAGGAAGACCTGGAAATGGAAGAGGCTGCCTCCATGGCCAGAGATCGCGATGATTGGCAGCTTCATGATGACTATGAGCCCGCGTGACCATGGCCGAATCTCGCACGAACCTGAACATAGGCCTTGGATCCGGTGCATCCGAATTGCCCGAAAAGGAAAGGCCGCAAGCCCGGCGGCAAGCATCCGATGCCGATCGGCAGGCCTTCGAGCAGGCGCTGTCGGGTCCTGCCGAGGAGGCCGCCGAGTCCGACCAGTTTGCCGAGTCCGCCGTCTTGCCGGGCCTGCCGCGTCTGCCCAAGCCATTTACCTTTTTTTCGGATACGGCCCGCCCGGACGACGCTTGTACCGGAGCAGCCCGGGACATGGATGAGCAATCGCCGGATGCGGCGGATCGTCCGCTGACGAGCGACGGCGGCAGCGGACGCCGGGAAACCCGCGCTGACTTGAAGTCAGGGGTCCTGCCGGGGCTGGTGGGATTCGCTCACGAGGAGGCCGCCGGGGCCGACCAGGCTCCGACCGCGCCTGTCGCCGCATCCGGCCTCCCGCCGGACCTGCCCAGACCGTTCGCTTTTTTCTCGGAGCCGTTGCGCTCGGGAGAGGCGTGCGGCGACGTCCCTCATGGGCTGGCCAGGCAACTGTCGGATATCGCGGATCGCCTGCTGGTGGGGGACGGCAGCAGCGGCCGGCGGGAAGTCCGTATTGATTTGAAGGCGGAGGTCCTGCCGGGAGTGTCGATGTCCATTTATGAAGAGGCCGCCCGCCTGGTGGTTGAGTTCACGTGTGTGCTGGACGCCTCGCGCGATACACTTTGCCGCTGTGCACAGCCGCTGGCCGACCAGCTCGCCGATTCGCTCCATCGTATGACGATGGTACGGGTGCATATGGATGATCCGGACGATTTGCGCCCGTTTGAAGCGGCTGGCGCCGCGGGATGAAACCTGATTCATGGATGCAATGAGTTTGCCACTTCCCCTGCCTGCAGCCCTGCCGCGCCTGAGTGCGAGCAAGGCGCAGGCTTTGACCTTGGTCGCGGTGCACGGCGCCGGTATGCGGGTGTCGCTGCCCGAGGCGCGGGATGGCGAGTCCGCACCGGGAGAGTGGCTGCTGGACTTGACTCCCGGCGTGCCCGACGCCTTGCGGCAGGCCGCGAGCCATAAGATCGATCTGACCTGGGCGGGCGCTTCCCTGCGCGTCCGTGCGACGCCGGGGGCCCTGTTGGCCTGGGCGAATGCGAGGACGCCGGATCTGAGCCTGGACGCGTTGCCCGCCGCCCTGCAGGAGGCGGCCCTGGAGGCTGCGCTCGGTGAAGCGTTGGCGGCGCTGGCGCCGCTGGCCGCCGCCGATCCTTTGCGGATGGCCGTGGATGCGACGGAGGTTTCGTTGCCGCATGCCTGGACTTTCAGCGCCCGATCCTTGCCCGACGGCGGACTGGCCCTGATGGTGCTGGAGGCCGATGACCTGGGGCTGATGCTGCTGGCGCGTATGCTGAAGCAGGCGAATCCGGGAGGGACGGGCGTACTGGGCGATGCCGACCTGCCGGTGACCTTGCGCGCGGAACTGGGCCGGGCCGTCCTGCCCTTGTCCGAACTGCGGTCCCTGGCCGGCGGCGACGTGGTCCTGCTGGATGAGTACTGGGTGGATGCGCGCGGCGAACTCTGGCTGTGCATTCCCCAGGGGCAAGGGGTGCGTGTGCGCGCCGAACATTCTTCTTATATAGTGACCCAAGGCTGGACCACGCTCATGACTCAGGATTCCCCCGCTTCCCTCGACCCCATTCCCACGGAGACGGATGCTCCGTCCGCGGAACCGCTGGCGCTGGACGCCATCCCGATAAAGCTCACCTTCGATCTGGGCGATCGCACGTTGCCTTTGTCCGAGCTGCGGCAATTGCAGCCGGGGGCCGTCTTTGACTTGCAGCGGCCCTTGACCGACGGCCCTGTCATGATCCGGGTCAACGGCGCCTTGCTGGGAACGGGGACATTGGTCGATATCGACGGGCGCATCGGCGTGTGCATCGCCACGCTCGGCAAGGACGGCACATGAGCGGCAATTTCGATCCCATCAGCCTGGCCGTCATACTGGCTTTGCTGGCATTGCTGCCTTTGATGGCGGTAATGACGACCTCGTTTCTGAAACTGGCCGTCGTATTCGCTCTGGTGCGCAATGCGCTGGGCGTCCAGCAGGTGCCGCCCAATATGGCGCTTTATGGTTTGGCCATTATTTTATCGGTCTATGTCATGGGGCCGGTGGTGATGCAGGTGGGGCAGGAATTGCGTACCGTTCAGGTCCCTTCCGCGCAGACGGCCGCGCCGGCTGCGGGAGACCAGATCGGCGCTGTCCTTGACGCGGTGATGCGGGGGGCGGAGCCTTTGCGAGCCTTCATGCTCAAGAACAGCAAGCCCGAGCAACGGGATTTCTTCGTGCGCACCGCCCGTCAGCTATGGGGCGAAGCCCAGGCCCGCGATCTCCAGCAGGACAATCTGATCGTCTTGATTCCCGCTTTCCTCGTTTCGGAACTGACCTCCGCCTTTCAGATCGGTTTTCTGTTGTATCTGCCCTTTGTCATCATCGACCTGATCGTATCCAACATCCTGCTTGCCATGGGCATGATGATGGTGTCCCCGGTGACGATCTCGATGCCGCTGAAGCTGTTCCTGTTCGTCATGATCGACGGCTGGACCCGCTTGATCCAGGGCCTGGTCCTGTCGTATTCCTGACCTGGAGCGCCCATGGGAACCGTCGATATCGTCTCGTACATGACTCAGGCCCTCTACCTGACGCTGTGGCTGTCCCTGCCGCCGATTGCCGTGGCGGCCATCGTGGGGACCCTGTTTTCGCTTTTCCAGGCCTTGACGCAGATCCAGGAGCAGACTTTGTCGTTCACCGTCAAACTGATCGCGGTGTTCATCACGCTGCTGTTGACGGCCCGGTGGCTCAGCGGAGAGCTTTACAACTACGCCATTGCGGTGTTCGAACTGTTCCCCAAGATCCGATAGGGACGGGATAGTCATCATGGTCAATGGCGCGACTTACGCAGAAGTGCAGACATTCCTGGGGACTCTCGCCTTGTCGCAGCCGCGCATCCTGGCGATGTGCAGCATGCTGCCGCTTTTCAACAGACAGTTGCTGCCCGGGCTCGTGCGCTATAGCCTGTGCGCCGCGCTGGGCCTGGTGCTGGTCCCCATGCTGGCTCCGAGCTATGCGGCGCTGGACCTGGGGGCGATCGACCTGCTGCTGCTGATGGCCAAGGAAGTCTTTGTCGGCCTGGTGCTGGGCTTTCTGGTGGCGATTCCGTTCTGGCTTTTCGAAGCGGTCGGCTTCGTGGTGGACAACCAGCGCGGCGCCAGCCTGGGCGCCGTGATCAACCCGGCGACGGGCAACGACTCTTCGCCGCTGGGCATCCTGTTCAATCAAGCCTTCATGGTATTTTTTCTGGTCGGGGGCGGCTTCACGCTGATGCTGACCATGCTGTACGACAGCTTCCGGCTCTGGGACCTGTGGTCGTGGTCGCCCGCGCTGCGCATGGACAGCGTGCCGCTCATGCTCGACCAGCTCAGCCGCTTCATGCGCCTGGTGCTGCTCTTTGCCGCTCCGGCCATTGTCGCCATGTTTCTGGCGGAACTGGGCCTGGCGCTGATCAGCCGCTTTGCGCCGCAATTGCAGGTGTTTTTCCTGGCCATGCCGATCAAGAGCGCGCTGGCCCTGCTGGTGCTGGTCCTGTACATGAGCACGCTGTTCGAGTATGCCGGTGAGACGGTGCGGGCAATCCCGGGCATTCTGCCCTTTCTGAACGATCAATGGAGACAGCCGTGAGCGGGGAAAAGACCGAACAACCGACCGCCAAGAAGCTGCGCGACGCCCGCCAAAAGGGCGACGTCGCCCATAGCAAGGATTTCACCCAGACGCTGTTGATTCTGGCCCTGTTCGGCTATCTGCTGGGCAATGCATCCAACATCATCGAGACGTTCGGGCGGCTTCTGCTGGTGCCGGCGGGACTGTCCGGCATGCCGTTCGAGCTTGCGCTCAAGACGGCTCTGGAGGCTTCCCTGCGTGAAGCGCTCTATCTGCTGCTGCCCATTGTCCTGATCGTGCTGGGGATAGGCATGTTCAGTGAATTCCTGCAGGTGGGCATCCTGCTGGCTTTCAAAAAGCTGATCCCGTCCGGTAAGAAGCTGAACCCGATCAGCAACCTGAAAAACATCTTTTCCAAACGCAATCTGGTCGAATTTCTGAAATCCGTGCTCAAGATTTCGTTCTTGTCCGTTCTCGTGACCCTGGTGGTGCGCGACGCCCTGCCGCAACTGATGTCGGTGCCGCACAGCGGGCTGGCGGGGCTGCAGATCGGGGTGGGAGGCATGCTGTATACCATGATCGCGAACGTGGCCGTTGCCTACGTCATCATATCCCTGGCCGACCTTGTGTGGCAGCGTTTTCAGCATCGCAAGCAGCTCATGATGAGCAAGCAGGAAGTCAAGCAGGAATACAAGGAAATGGAAGGCGATCCTCATATCAAGGGCAAGCGCAAGCACCTGCACCAGGAAATGGCCATGCAGGGGGCGGTGCAGAGCGCTCGCAAGGCCACCGTGCTGGTGACCAACCCCACCCATCTGGCCATCGCACTGTATTACGAGCAGGACGAAACCCCGCTGCCGGTGGTGCTGGCCAAGGGCGAAGGCGCGCTGGCCGCGGAGATGGTCCAGGCCGCTCGTGAAGCAGGCGTTCCCGTCATGCAGAATATACCGCTGGCCCGGGCCCTCATGGCCCATGGCGAGCCCGATCAGTACATCCCGAGCGAACTTGTCGAGCCCGTCGCCGAAGTGCTGCGGCTGGTGCGCAAACTCGCAGGCGACCTACCGGAGTAAGCCCATGGCTGCCGCTGCTCATCCTTTGATTACCCGATACCTGAGTTCGCATGGCCTTCAGGACGCCATGCGCCCGGACGGCCGCGCCACCCTTCTGGTGGATGACAAGTATCGCATCCACTTGCGCGGCGCCAGCAATGGCTGGCTGGCGATCAGTTCGCGCCTGTGTCCTTTGCCTCCGCCCGGCATGGAGCGCGATCGCTTCCTGGTCAGGATCGGCGGTCACGCGGCCGGCATGCTCAGCCGGCAAGCCTCGACCTGCGTGGTCGACCCGGATGACGATGCCCTGTGGCTGCAGCAAATGGTTCGCCCGGACGCCGGCGCCGGTGACGTGGACGAGGCCGTGGGACGCTTCGCCAACGCGCTCTCGTTCTGGATGCATGTCGTGCGCCGCGCCGTATGAGCTTATTGATAATGAGAACAAGCCGTGCCGTTGGCGCGGGGGAGAGGATTGTGAAGCATTTGATTCCGGCATGCGCGCTGGCGCTATGCCTGGCGGGTACGGCGCAGGCTGCGCCCAATTGGCCGGCCGCCCCTTATAGTTATTACGCCCAGGACGAAAGCCTGCAGAATGTTCTGCGGCAGTTCGCCGGGGGCTTCAGCCTGGCGTTGCAGCTGGCGCCGGGCGTGTCCGGCACAGTGAATGGCAAGTTCAATACGGCCACGCCCTCCGAGTTCCTGGACCGTTTGGGCGGGGTTTACGGATTCAACTGGTTCGTCCACGCCGGCACGCTGTTCGTCAGCCCGGCCAGCGCCATGGTGACGAAATCCGTCAGCGCATCGGGCGGGTCCATCAGCGCCCTGCGCGAGGCCCTGCTGCAGTTGGGAGTGCTGGATCCCCGTTTCGGCTGGGGCGAGTTGGCCGACCAAGGGATTGCCCTGGTTTCGGGGCCGCCGGCCTATGTTTCTTTGATCCAGAAGATGATCGAGGCCTTGCCTCTGGGAAGCGGCAACCAGCAGGTGGCCGTGTTTCGTCTCAAACATGCATCCGTCAACGACCGGGAAGTCAGCTACCGGTCCCAGAGCGTCGTGACGCCGGGCCTGGCGACCGTGCTGCGCAACCTGATTCTGGGTTCAGGGGCAAGCAATGAAACCTTGTCGGCGGTGGCGGCGCCGCTGCGCCAGAATCCGCCGACGTTTACCGCCGCGTCAGACGGCGCCGCCAATGGCCAGGAATCCGGAGCGACGGCGGATGCCGGCGGCCCGGCCCCGCAGCGCGGATCGCGCCCCGGCCTGCGGTTTCGCGAGCCGACCGTGGAAGCGGATCCACGCCTCAATGCCATCATCGTGCAGGACATTCCGGATCGGATCCCTATCTACAAGGAATTGATCGAGCAACTGGACGTGCCCAATACGCTGATCGAGATCGAGGCCATGATCGTGGACGTGAATTCCGACGACGTCAGCGCGCTGGGCGTCACCTGGGGGGCGAGGGCCGGCACGACGTCTTTCGGCTATGGCGACTTCAATCTGAGCCCCAGCGACGGCTTGCCGCTGGGCGGCACGTCGGCGGGCACCTTGTCTCCGGGGACGTTTGCGCTGTCCGTCAGCAATGTGCTTGCAGCGCGCCTGCAGGCCCTGGAGACCAAGGGCGCCGCCAACATCCTGTCGCAGCCGTCGATTCTGACGGCGGACAATATGGGAGCGCTGATCGATCTTTCCGACACTTTTTTCATCCCGATCTCGGGTGAACGCGTCGCCGAGGTGACCCCCATCACCGTGGGCACCTCGCTGCGGGTGACGCCTCGTTACATCGAGGGCGATCATGACCAGCGCCGGGTTGAGCTGACCGTCGACATCGAGGACGGGCGTATCCAGGATGAACGTTCCATCAACAATTTGCCCACCGTGCGCAAGAGCAATATCAGCACGCTGGCCATCGTGGGCGACGGCCAGACGCTGCTGATCGGCGGCTACAACAGCAGCCAGGACAGTCAGCGCGTGGATAAAGTGCCGGTGCTGGGAGACATCCCGCTTCTGGGAGCTCTTTTCTCGAACAAGAACAAGACGGTGCAGCGCCGGGAGCGCCTGTTCCTGCTGCGTCCGCGAATCGTCTCGATCCAGGGGGAACCGGTCACGCTGCCGCGGCTGCAGTCGGCCGATACCGGGCCCGCCATCAGCGCCACCTGGCCTTCGGACGGCAGGCCCATGTCGGCCGGCCAGTACCTGGACCTCATCCGGGATCAGCAAACGCGCGTGCGCTTCGATGCCGTGATCGAGGCGAAGATGTCCGGCCCGGTCCGCGTCGGGCCGACCTATATACAATCCACCGCCCTGGGCAAGGCGGATTTGCCCAGCGACGCGTCCTCCCGGGTGATGTCCGAGGGAGCGGCCGTGCAGGTCCAGACCAGGCCGGTGCGGGACTGATACCAAGAAACAAGGAACCTGCGGCAACCAGGGGTTACTGATGCTGTACCACATCGGTGCCTGTTTTCCTGTGGGTTTCTGCTTTCGAACCTGTTCTTCGCAAGGAACGCCATTATGCAGATTCAAAACTATAACCACATACCGATCGCCAGTCGGCAGCCGACCGCACAGGCTCCCAAGCAACTTTATGGAACCTCCGGAAACCTGCAGTTCTCCCCGGCGGAGGGCGGTATGGCGCGTATCGGGCGCCTCAAGAACGTGGCCTCGCATATACGCAATTTGATCGTCGATCTGAAGTTTCGCCTCGGTCTTGCATCGCCGGCTCCCAGGGCGCAAAGCGGGGAGCTGGAGCCATCCCGCAAGATCAAGAGCGCCATCGGCAATTTGCTGGGCAAGCTCACAGCGGCGAGCGGCCATGCCGACGGCTTTCCGAAAATTCGTTCACAACTGGTGCAACTGGCCGGCTTGTCGAGGGGTGCCTTGGGCGAGGAGCAGGGCGGGCTGAAGTGTCTGCACAATATTTTGAATCAGTCAAGTGATGCGGACCTCATCGCCTTGCGCAATGGCAGCCTTGGCAATGGCTTGGACCGTTGGAACGTGCTGAAGACGATTCCATCTGATGCCGGGCATGCGGCGGGTAAACTATGGGACCAAATTGCGAAAGCCGTAGAGTCGCGCTTTGTGGAGCAAGTCGTACAGGAGCCGCTGGGTGAAATTCATGAGCTGCTGGTCGGCCCGTCAATCGATGCGAATAAGCTGAAGGAACCCCTGCTCCGGCTGGGCATAGGCCTGGATCAGTATGCGGCCAGCAAAGCGAGGGGGACTAGCGCGTCGTCGGGAGATGACCCGCTGCACCTCTACCTTAATTGCTTGCCCGAGAGCGCGTTGAAGGATCTGCAGAGCCTGGTGACGCCGGGCAACCTTGACAGAGGACTGTCGGCGCTACGGGAAGCCGATGAACTGCGCGCTCATCAAACGCTGGATCGCCTGCGCAATACGCTGATGGAGAATATTTCGTATCAGAGAAGAGAAGCCTTCTTAAACGTCACCAGAAGTCAAAGTTGAATGTACAGGCAGATGGCAAGTTGCGAAGAGCCGGCGGCTCTTCGCGCCATGCTGGAGCATGAATCCCCGCGCCGGCTCGGCCGGTCGCGGTAGGGGCGTACAGAGTCAAATTCGAGGATGATCGCTATGGATATTCGGCCCCCCGGCCACGCAGACGTCCACGGCGAGGAGCAGAGAAATTGGGCGTCTGTATCGCAAGCTCATGCGCAGCGCGAGATTCCAATTCAGGCTCTTCAGGTTCAGAAGCGGACTGCGCCTGCGGCCTTGGCGGAAACTCAACAGGCGACTTTGGGAGCGCCGCATCCGTCCACGAGCCTTCTCTCCTCATCCATTGGGCAAGATGAGGTGCGCGGCGTCTCGCGCACGCACCGTATGCGCAATTTTGCGGCCGACCTGAAATTTTGTTTCGGTCTGGCGTCGCTCACCGCGCGGGCGCAAAGCGGAGAACAGGAACCACCCCGTAAGATCAAGGACGCCATCGACAATTTGCTGGGCAGCCTGACGGCCGCGAAGGGCGACCATGAAGGCTTTCACAAAGTTCGTGCGCAACTCGAGCGTTTGGCCGAGCTGACGAAGGTAAAGTCGGACAATGAAAAAAGCAGCTTGAGCTATCTGGACGACGCCCTGAAAAAATCAAGTGATTCATTTCTCATCGCCTTGCGCAATGGGAGTCTTGGCAGTGACTTCGATCGCTGGAACGTGCTGAACGAGATTCCCCCAGGTGTGAGGCGTGAACGGGCGGGAGCGATGTGGGGTCAGATTGCAGACGCCGTGCAGTCGCGCTTTGTGGAAAAAGTCGTACAGGAGCCGTTGGGTGACGTTTACGAACTACTGGCCGACCCTTCAATCGAGGCGAATAAGTTGAAGCATCCATTGCTGCGGCTGGCCAAGGGCCTGGACCAGTACGCGAACAGCAGAAGCAGGGGATCCGATGTGACGCCGGGTGAGCACCCGCTGCACCTCTATCTGGATTGGCTGCCGAAGGATGCGCTGAAGGATTTGCAGAGCCTGGTGATGCGGGGGCGTCTTGAGAACGGATTGACGGTTCTACGGGAGGTCAACGAAGTGCGCGCCCGCCAAACCCTGGATTGTCTACGCGCCAGGCTGCTGGAGAGCATTGAGTTCCAGGCCAGGGACGAGCACGACAGCACGCCGCATTAAGTCCAGGCTGAGCCTTTGGATGTACGCCGAATTCCGCGGAGCCGCCATGCGGAAGTTCGTGGCGTAAAGTGAGGCATGCGTGAAGGCTCACATCTTTCAATTGCCCCTATCGCAAGCATGCGTATTCGCGCCGGCTTCATTGCGGACCTTGGGGATAAGCCCAGATGGGTTTTTCCTGCGCTCTGCGCCCCTTCAGGCTCGCACGCATCACGTCTCCCTGAGTCAGGCATCATCAAGGATGCGGACGCTCGCTAAAACCGGAATCTTGCCTTGACGGCGCTGCATTGGTCCATGAAAAGCGAGGGGGAAGGAACACTCGGCGGCTATGTGTTACTGAAGCACAATCATGGCGTGTTTCGACGTCCGAACCTGAACTTATCAAGGGATACCATGCAGATTCACAATTATGGCCGGTCAGGTAATTCGGACCTGCAATTGCGGAACCGGGAACCCGGGCCTCTGGGAGGCGTCGGCAACCTGCAGTTCAAGCCAAAGCACGGCAGCATGGCAGGCGCGAGCCGCCCTGGAAGGTGGCCGCAGGTGGAACATTTCATCAGCGAACTGCTGTTTGCCGTCAGCCTGGAGACTAGGGAGGCGCGGGACTCGCGCAGGAATGCGCGCAAGATATGCGAAAACAACCGCCACATCGGCAATTTGTTGGACAGCCTGATGACGCCGTTCACCGATATGCAGGGTTCGACCAAAATGGCCAGGAGCCTGGCGGCGGTCAGCAAATTGTCCGGAGGCGATCTCGCCAGTCTGCGCGGCGGACAGGAATTCCTGTCCGTCTATTTGCAGGAATTGACGCGACTCGATCTTTATATCTTGCGTGAGGACATGTTGAACAACGAGAGGAAGCGCACGAAAGTCCTGGATGAGATTTCGTCTGAGCTACGCGTCCAGGCATCCTCCGTTCTGGAGCAAATTCGTCAAGCCGTGGACCGGGAATCCGTACGTGAGCCTCTATGGCGACTGGCTGTATTGCTTAGCGAAGAGTCAGCGGATATGGAAGAAGTCTACGACACATTGTTGTTGCTTCCGAATAAGGCGTCCAGGCTGGACGACTACCTTCAGTCTTTGCCTGCTGGCAAATCGTCCAGGCTGCTGCACGCATTGCGACCTGAAAAGATCGATGTTCTGGAGCGGGCCGTGTCAGTGCGCTCGGGGAATGACCCGGTTCCTTCCTGGGCCCGGAGCAGGCTGGATAGCCTGCGCCAGTCTTGCAGTCGCGAGATGGCGGCACAGGCTCGGGCGGAGCCTTCTGCTGAGCCGCTTGTCTATACGAGAGATCTAGGCCGACAGGCCCGATAGCTCAGCGCAACGGTCTCGGGACCGGTTCGCGAGGCGGCATGAGGACGACGTTGGCGGCAGCGGCCCGCGCACGCCGCTTGACGGCGGAATCAACCCTATGAACGCGTATGCGGATGCCTTTGGATAGGCGCATCGGATCTGACCCTGCGGTCTGGATATGATTCCAGACCGCTTTTTTTCAGGTAGACGTGTCGATGAGACACCGAGCTTGCAAGGAACGCTCAAAGGCGATCTGTTACTGATGCATTGCTGCGACGGTGGACGCGTCGTGGTGTGTTGAGGGTCGAGCCTGATCTTTCCACGGGACGAGCATCATGCAGATCCAGAACCGCGGCCAGATCAGCACGACGGCTTGTAATGATGGGGTCTGATATTGCTTTAAAGATAGTGGCCAATCGATTGAGGAACTTGCATCAAGAGGCCTTAACAAGCACATGAGGCGAATTCCTTATTTTGTCGCGCGGGAAGCCATCTCCAATTTTTTGATAAATATCAAAATCCTGCTTGTAATTTATTAGGAGAAAATCATCATGAGTTTCAAACTTGCAGAAAGAGGCTTGGCTTCCGATGGGAACATGGCCGTGGCCGCAAAAGATTATCAACGGTCCAAGGCGGGTATCGTCCTGCAGGTGGTCGTGGGCATTTTGACGCTGGGCATAGGCGCGATCGGCGTCGAGATCTATCATGCAAAGAATAAAAGCCAAAAACAAAAAGAATTTATCAATTTGGCTGGAGAGCTGTTGAAGGCGATGCAGAGCGCTGAAAACCCGGAAGAAGGCTTTAAGTTTAACTACAAAAGCTTGATTGAAGGGCAGGAAGCTGAAATCTCGGTAGCTAGAAATGGAAAAGGTGTGACTGTCTCTATGGGCGGCGAGACAATCAACATACCGAACAAGACCTTGGGTGAAATCCGCGAAAACTTGAAGAGAGATATTCTTTCCAATGCGGATGTTTATGGACCTGAATTGGCCAAGCTTGCGCTGAAAGACGAAGAAGGCGGAACCCGTTCACTGGCCGCGCAGTTTCTTGAGTCTAGAGTGGTCGGTTTGAGAACCGATCTGATGTCTAAAGATGAAATCAGGGAAGCTGCCACTCGTCTGATCGATAATAAGGTAACAGGAGAAGAACTGTGTAAGCAGTTCAATCCTAAGGATAGCGTAAGCGAAAAAATCGTCGACCAGGAGTGCTTGGAGATGATAGCTGCCTGGAAGAGCAGCTTGAATTCTGCAAGCAAAAAAGTTATTTATACGAACCCGGCAGAAGCTCCAAAAATTACGGATTTAAGGAAGCCGCAGAGCAAGGACGAAATTCGAGTCAGAAAATTTCTGGCTGAATTGTTTTTTCCGGAAAACGCATGGAGAATGGATACCAAGGAGCCGGGGGCTCGTGTACGGTCTGTGCTCTTGAAAAATCCAGAGCTATTGGCTGAGCTGTACACAAGGCCGGAGCTTATTGACACCGCGGGCTTGCCCAAAGAATCGACCGAAGGCATGAAGTTGCTTTTGAATGCAGTGAAAGCGCAGTTAGGCATCAAAGATGAATTCGTGTCGCCTAGAACCATCACCATTGCCTTGAAGCTTCAGCACGATAGTTCTTATGATCATATTGCCGAAAAAATCGACAACGAAGTCGAGACCTTGAATTTTTCAAAAATTGGTGGAGCCGACCTGCTCCAGAAAATCAGTCTTGCAAAAAAAGGTGAAAAAAAAGGCGATTTTGAAACTTTCATAGAAAATGTCCTCGTTAATTATTTTTCAAACCAAGCGACGGTCGATAAGCGAGCCATGCTTGCCTCGTTCCTGGAAAATGCGGGTTCGAACGATGCTGATGAAGTAAAGCTGATGGCGCTCCTGAAGGCGAGCGGCCCATATATGCAGAAAATGCTGCAATTGCTGAGCGATAATGCAGAAGAAGGTAACTTGAAGACGGCGCTCGACGACATGAAAACGAATCTGAGTCCGATCAATGAGCGCATCGTGGAAGCGATGCTGACGCAGATCGTGGTCAATTCGGGCGGAAAAATTCAGCAGATTGATGTGAAGAGAAGCCTTGGAGCCGCGTCGGTGGGTCAGACGCTCCTGGCTAATGTTCACTGGAATGACAAACCTGAGCCCGAGGAAGTGGTGATTAAACTATTGCGCCCGGGGGTGCGTCTAAGGGCTGACCGTGAGGTAAAGTTCCTTGAAAAAGAGGCATTAAAAGTCAGTCCTGCCATGGAAAAAACTTTCGAAGGAATTTCCGAACAAATCAAAGTGGAAATGGATTTGACGAAAGAGGCGAATTTTGTAGAGCTGGCCAAGGTTTATGATGTCGGCTATGAGAATATGCAGGCAATGAAGTTGGTTGACAAGATTCTGCCCTCGCAAAATTACATGCTGTTGAGCAAGGCGCCAGGCGTGACTGTCAAAACCGCCTTCGATGATCTGGAAAAAAAGATTTCACAAGGAAACTTTGAAGAAGCTTCGAAATATAGCGAGAAATTAACTGACGGAATCCGATCCCTGACGAAAAAATGGGTGACGGAGGCGCTTTTTGGCACAGGGTTCTATCACGGCGATCTGCATGCTGGAAACATCATGTTCTCGCCAGATATAAATGAAAAAGGCATGCTGACTGCCATTGACTTCGGCAATGCAGCGGTTCTGTCACGCCCCCAGCGTAAAGCCATTTTTAAAATGGTGCTGGCGGCTGCAGTAAGAAATGAAAAGGTATTCGTAAGAAATTACGAAAAAGTGCTCTCAGATAAAGGGCGTGAAGCGATTGGGACAAAAGAAGAAGGTGAAACTTTAACCAATAGAGAAAAGTTGCTCCTGGAAACTAAGAGAATCATGGGTTTAGATATAGATCCGGGATTGGTGATCAAAGAAATTCTTAATGCCGCCAATAAAATTGGCCTTGAGATCCCTGCGACCGTGACCAATTTTTCTCGTTCCCAAATAATGTTGCAAAATGCGATTAACAGAGCTAATGAAGAAAATAAAAAGATACGGGATAAATTTGCATTTGATGCACGTATATTGGCTCAAAACTCTTCTGAGATTAAGGAAAAGACCGAAGTAAAAGATATATACGTACAAGCTACGCAGAGTTTGGCTCAGTTGAAAGGCGCCAAAACCGTTGCGATGGGGGTGAGAGAGGAACTGGAGCTGATCGCCAACCGTGCAGCGCTCGCTGTCGCCGCCTCCGAGAATTTAGGAACGGTAAATTTCGGTGGTTTGATGATGAATGTGATGCTGAGTAACGTAGTGGATAGCGGTCTGCTTGCTCGAGGCGATATTATCAACATCGTGAGATCGGGGTTTTCGCGAGCCTAATCAACTGATATCCTTCAAGTCCAGTTTGCCATGGCTTCATGACGAATAAGACTGAAATGGGCGGCATGAAAGCGAACGCTTTTTTTGCCGCCCATTTTATTTTTGAAGATGAAACTTCCGCTCAAGCTTAGGGGGAAATTGCACGAACGTTGTTTCGAGGGCAGAAGGAGATCCCGGAGCCCAGGCTCCTGGCGTCCTTCGCTAATCGGCGGTTCAGGCCGGAACAGGGCGCTACGGTCCGCGCCAGCCTCCTCAGCAGGGCGTGGACGCGAATCATCGCGTTGGTGTCCGACTTGAAGTTTCGCCTTGGCCGCTCTCGACCCGAAGAGCGGGCGCAACGCGAAACCTCGGCTCAAAATCGCAAGGGCCTGCATCTTGTCGGTGGTTTCCTGAGCAGCCTGACTGCACGAGCGGACGACGCTGAAGAGCAGTCCAGGATAGCCCAGGAACTGCGGCGTCTCTGCTCACTGTCCCAAGAAGATGCTCGCGCTTTCCAGGCAGGGTTGGAATCTCTGCCCATGTGCTTGGGAGAGCTCCAGCGCGGCGACATCTTCGCTTTGCGTGAGGGAGCCTTGGGGCGTCAGGACGTGCGTGATGCGGTGTTGGCACGGTTCCTGACTGACGAGTCAAGGACCCGCGCCGCCGGTATACTGGCTCGGATGGAGGCAGCCTTGAGTCGACGCGTGGCCCGGGACGTCGTACAAGAGCCTATGTCGGAAATCGTGGAGTTGTTGTCCCGGTCGCCTCTGGATGGACAGAAGCTGGGAGGGCAGCTGATCAAACTGCACACGGGTCTGGCGATGCTCGACCCGGGCCGGCCGGAGGACGGGTCGCCGGTCAATTCCACGCTGGACGTCTATTTCCAGTCTTTGCCTCTGGAACACTCGGGGGCGCTGCTGGGCGACTTGCACTCTCAAAAACTGAATGCCGCCGAGCATGCCTTATCTCTGCTCAGCGATGACTTGAAGCATCAGGCCCTGGCCATGCTGAATCGTTTGCGCACGGCGGTGAATCGCGAGATCCGCGCCCAGGCCCAGCCTGATCTGTTGTTGCTGAAGGAGAGGTTGAAGCAAGCGGCGCGGCATGGAGATCGTTTCGCCGCATCGTTGGCGTTGCGGGATTTGAATGCGCTGGTGGACAAGAGCAGGCGGATCTGCGATCCCTTGCCTGAAGGCATGCTCGAGGACGTGCGCGAACTGGTCGATGAAGGCGTGGTTTTGATCCGGGACGCCGAGAACAACCCGGGCGGCCCGCTGAACGCGGTTTCGCTGAACCGCTTGGATGATCTGTCCCTCGGCTTTCTGCGCGGCGCTTCGAGCTTGCATGCTCTTGGGCTGGAGCTGGACACCGAGTCGGGGCGCGGGGTGGCGTTGGGACGGGTCGGGGCGCTCAGCCGGCAAGCTGTCGGTCGCATGACCGACATGCTGCGGACTTTGGCCGAAGACCCCGGCGATGTTTCCCTGCTCATGCGACAACTGCGGGGACTGGCCGATGTGGAAATGCGACGCATCGAGCAATTGACGGAGCTGGGGCAGTTTCCTGACGGTCTGGATACGGACGAATGTCGATCCATGGTCCACGAGATGTGCGAGCTGGCGGAGTGTAGAAGTCCAGATCCGACCGCGAGGATCCTGCCGCACGCCTTCTATCAAACCTTGGAGGCCCAGTACGGGATTGTTTATCAAGCGGGCAGGAGTTCACCCTACTTGCTGTCGACGGATTCGGATCGCGCCGTCATCGCGCCTTTCCTGGAGCAGGCCCATTTGCGCACGTGGTCGACTTGTCCGCCTATCTTCCATCGAGAGATACAACGGAGCTCAAATTCGACGTGAAAAAAAAACGTTGATGGCAGCATCGATATCATCACGACGGTTACCTTTGCTGATGTCAAGCTAGCCTATGAGGCCTTGCCGAGCAGCGGCAGGAACAGGCTTCTGAAAATGAGGCAAGATTCCGATAGCTGGTTTCAGGCTCAGTTCACCGTGAATGTCCCACAGAATGCCGATCAGATCAAAGTGACGCGCTTGCCGCATTTCCAGCGTCATTATGATGTGACGTCCTGATAATGCACTGATCGCGATACGGTTCGAGCTGCGATCAACGGGGTCTGGCCCTGTCTGCGCCAGTTTTGTTCAAGCCCCCGGATTCTGGGTCTGTCTCCAGAATCCGGGGGCTTTCATATGGCTGTGCGGGCGAGCCGACAATGTGCGCTTAAGGGCGAGGAAGATGTCAAGCAGTTACCCAAAGCGTCGACTTCGTGCTCACCGCAATCCTGGCCAGTTTTGTTGTACGCGCCGAGGAAAGCGCTGGATTCTCATCTGTTCCAGGCTTGCGACCATGCGGAGGATGGCCGCAAGCATCAAAGGCAGGGCGGTCGAACTGGCGAAGCGCTGAACTCGAGAAAATAATCGGAACATTGAGCGATCGTCTGTTACTTAAGGTCAAGATGTGGCTATCGGACTGCGCATGGGAATAGTCAGTTCGTCCGATCTTGTTGCGATCGCTGGTTTTGTTTTTTCTAAGGAAGCTGTTATGACTCGTCCATCCATAGGCAATGTGAATCCGGCTGTTGGTCAAGCTAAGCTGGAGCGGAAGGATTGGGCGTCCCACGTTATCGAAACCGCCAATAAGTGGTCATTCAAAGCGGAGAAGGGCGGTTCTGTACGTGCCAGCCGCTTCAGGGCGATACTGGCGGATATACATTGCGCTCTGGTCAGGCTGGGCGCTGATCTGGCGTATTCCCTGGGGCTCATGCCTCCGAAAGCGCGGGCAAGCTACGAGGATGTTCTAGCGCTTCGCAAGAACAAACGTTGCGTCGACGATGTGCTGGACTGCCTGAAGGCGCTTAAGAACGACGGCAGGAGTCGTTTCCCCGATTCCAGGGCGCTGGCCATGTTGGGCGAGCGGTCGGAAGGGGATCTTGAAAATCTGAAAGGGGGGCGAGAGGCTCTGAAGGCCTATTTGCGCAGATCGAGCGATGCCGATCTCATGGCTCTGCGCCAAGTTCTACTGGACAGCCCCGATTGTTCCGTCTTCATGCTGGGCCAGGTTGCGGGGCAGGATTACGACAATGCGTCCCGGGTGCTGGATCAAATTGCCAAGGCTCTGGATAAACGTTTGATTCAAATCGGGCGAGAGCCTTTGAAGCAGATTGCCAAACTGGTGGGCGAAGTAAATCTTGTCTTCAAACGTGGGGACGATTTGGCGAAGCATCTATCCCGTTTGTCAGGTTCACCGGTGATCGACATGCTGGATCGCTGCATCCAGTCCTTGCCTGAGAATCTACAGGATAATCTGCAGTTTGTGCGAAGCAAGGAAGGGGCGGGCGTGTGCCAGAGGGCGCTGATCGTCGCTGGTCACGACAGGGGGCCTGTTTATGACGTCCTGCATCTTGTTCGTGGAGCCCTGGAACGCAACCAACAAGCACAGGCGCAGCGCAAAGCCTTGATCAGCGATAGTGAACGGCTGATGGGAAATTTTCTGCGCAGCCTGTCGGCGCCAGTAAACGATACCGGGGCATTGGGCCGCATCGCTGAAGAGCTGAGGTTGCTGATCGACTTGTCGGAAGGACATTTGACTCGGTTGCCGGAAAAAGCGTTGAGCCTTCTGTTTGATCCTACGAATCATGAATTGAGTGGTCTCGGATTCCTCATCCTCAGCGATGCCATGAGTAAAGGAATCCTAGGTTTTGAATTTGGTCGCGAACTGATACTGGAACAGCTCCCGCCCGGCAAATTGCCCAACCAGGCTTCCCGGCTGCTGAGTCAGATTGCGCGGGCTCTGGATTGGGGCTTTCGCGTAAACGTGGAAAGGCCTCTTGAGGGGCTCGCGCGCCAGTTGGACGCTGACTCGGTGGATGGAGACGAGCTGTTGAAGGTGTTGTCGCGGTTGGCCGCAGGCTTGGACCTCAGTGTCCCTGCAGTCAATGAGGTAGGTGAATATGCGCCGATCGTAGTGTTGCTGTCCGATCATTTCCAGTCCCTGCCTGAGTCTGAGTTGAAGAGTCTTCTACCCCTGGCGGACAGGAATGAATTGGTCAGATGCTCGAACGCGCTGACCACATTTGGCGCGCCGCAGAAGGAGCGCGCTCAGAAAATGTTGAATTATATCCACCAGTCCCTAGTTCACAGTCAGGCGGCCTAGTTTATCCGCCAGATCGTATGGAAGCCGGACAGAGCTTTGTCGAACGTCCAGGATCCAATTGTTTGAAGCCGTCATGCGGGAGTCTGTGCGGCAGGCGATCAGGTCAGCCGGTATCCAAGGCCTGCTGAGGCTTTGCCGTGGCGGCGATTGCGCCACTCATGGGTTTCAGTATCCGAGTCTGATCGTTTCAAGGACAACCATCATGCTGATACAAAATCATGGCCAGGCAAACGATATACGTTTGCCGCGGCAGAACCTGGATGACTGCTCTTCAGGAGATGTCGGCAAGCTGCGGTTCAAAGAAAGGCAGTGCCCAGCGGCGCGTGCAGGCCGTCCCGGTTCCTGGTCAAGCTTGAACGGTGCGGCGACCGAATTGCCAACTTTCTCTAGCTGCGCGCATCAAGGTGCTCCGGCTGAGCACCAGGCTCTGGAGGAGAAGCCAGCTTGTGGCAGGCTGATCGGCAGCGTGCTGCGGAGCCTGAGCGCTCCGCAGGACGATGACGACGCTCAGTACAGGATTGCCTGGGGGCTGGCGCGGCTCGGCAAGCGTTCGAATGGCGATCTGGCCAATCTCCAGGGAGGGCGGGAGTTTGTGCTCACCTACATGAGCAAGCTGGAGGCTGCAGACCTTTCTGCTCTGTCCAAGGGCGTGTTGTGTCAGCCTGATGCCGGCAAGAGGGTTCTGATGCGGATTCTGCCCGCTTTTCGCAGTCAGGCGGCGGACGTACTGGAGCAACTGGCGCAGGTTCTGCGTCTGCGATTGGTCAGCGACACTTTGTTGGAGCCGGTACAGCGGCTGGCCATGTTATTGTCCGCCTCGCCTATTGATGGAGAGCGGCTGCATATGCAGTTGAGCAGCCTGCCCATCGACGTGCGTTTGCTGCACCTCTATTTGAATTTCATGCCCCAGGATCGGGTGCAGGCGCTATGGTTCGCCTTGCGTCCCGAAAAACGGGAGGGCGTCGAACAGGCTTTATTGTCGATGGAAGATGCAAAGCGGCAGCAGGCGCGCGAGGCGCTGCGTTGCGTCCGCGCATCGGCGAGGCGAGCATTCTGTGCGCGGGTCATGCCAGAGCTGCGGCAAGTGGAGCAGAAGCTGGCTCAGGCGCTGGACGCGCAGGACAGGCGTGCCGCGTCTAAAGTTTTGCTTGAGTTGAGCGCCTTGGTGGACGAAGGCCGGCAGTCTTATGGGCCCCTGCCCGAGGAAGTGGCCGAGGAAGTGAGCAGGCTGGTCACGAGCGGCCTGAATCAGCTCCGGGACTTCCAGGACAAGCCATACGGGCCGCTGAATGAGGCTTCCTTGGAAAAGCTGGATGACATTGCCCTGGAGTATCTGCGTCACGCCGCCGAGGGGCTGGAGTCCTTCGGCCTGGAGCTGGACGGTCGGGGCCTCGATGCTGTCAGTCTGCGGCGAGTCCAGGTGCTGGGCGCAGAGGTTGGCAAGGCCATGATGGATGTGTTTCGCACCCTCTCCAGGGATCGGGTCGAGATGTCCGTGCTCATCCGGCAATTGCGGGACCTGTCCGGCAGGGAGCTCCAATACGTCCAGCAGCTAGCGGATCTGGGCCAGTTCGCGTCCGGAGGGCTGGGTACGGATGACCGGCGGGTCATGAGTCAGAAGGCGTGGAAGAAGATAATCAATCAATTGCTTCGCGACGGCCGCATCGATATGGTGCATGGCGCCATGCGCCATATGGACCTGCTGAAGGATCTGGAGACGGCATTCGGCGCCATCGCGACGGGAGTCGGGCATGTCATTTTCTTTCAAAAGGATTATGAAAAAGCTGGCATGGAGATCAGCAGGCAAGTGAGCACGACGCATCATCTTCTGAACGGCATGACCAGCGCGATGTACAAGCGGATGGAGAGTCTGACAGGCGTGGACCTGTCCTATAGATCGACCCCGTCAGGCGTCGACGTCCTGCCTGACGCCTTTCATCCGGCCCTGCAGCAGCAGTACGGGGTGGCCTACGATCCGAAAAACGTCGTAGTCACCGTGCTTCAGACGGATGCGCTGCGTACCGTGCTGGCGCCCTGGCTGGAAAAGCTTGCGCTTGTGGGAGAGCCCGGCGTGGAGACGATCATGCTGCCTCGGGAGGATACCGAGGATGAGCTTTTCGTGAGCAGACAATTCTACGAAGATGGTATCGAGCGCCCCAGGATCTCTTTGTCGATCCGAGGGGCCGCGGCGGATGGTCAGCCTGTACGTTTCGCGTGGTCTGATCCAGTAACGCCTGACGATAGGTTTGAAGCCATGCGGGAAGCATTGGATGCCCTCGGCCGGCTGGCCGGCGCCGATGTGGAATCGCTGACTCACCTCATGAATTACAAGCATATGGCCGGCGCCGTGGTAAGAGGTCTTTGGGAAATGGAGTTGGATGCGCCTTTCAAACTGGCCGACGGCATGGTTGTGTATCCAGAAGGGGAAGCGCACCTGGACTTCAATGTGAAGCAAAACGAGAAGGGCGACCTTGAGGTGGCGACCACTGTGACCTTTTCCAATATCAGCAAGGCTCCGGGCTTGGGGCGAGACGGCACGGTCGCTTCCGTAATCATGAGTCCGAACGCCACGAGCTGGGCTCAGGTCCAGTTCGCCTTGAACGTTTCCCCTAAGGTCGACTGGATCAAGCTCGTCGATCTGCCCCAGTTCCGTTACCATTTCGAGGTTGAGCGGGTGCACCATGAATAAAGGCCTCTGACACCGGCCTGTTCCAGGCGTGGGCCGCCCCCGAAGACTGCCTGACATCCCGGGCTTTGGCGGCATGGACTGGCGCGATCGTTCCGGTCGAGGAACGGCTGGTAGTCATAAGTTACTGACGTTTCGAATCCGGCAATATGGATATCTTGTCGCGGTACGGGCCATCCGCGGCCCTGGCCGGGGCGTTGGCATAGGGCCCTGGCCTTTTCGAGGAAGACCTTCATGAGTATTCGACCCCCTGGCCAGAAGGGCGCTCAGAGTCTGCAGCGGCAAGACCTGCGGCCCGATCCTGCCAGGCTGGCCGGCGGTCTGGGCTTCAACGCAGAGCGGGGCGCCGCGCCGCGTGGCGGGAACGCCAGCGCGGCGCGCCAACGCGGCGACGAGCGGCATAGCGGCCTGAAATTTCTCGTCAACAGTGCGTTTCCGACCGCACGATCGTGGTATGAAACAGTTGAGCAAAACTCGACCATCAGCCTGCTCATACGCAGCTTGTTAAGCAAGCTGGCGGCTTCGACGGATGATGTTCAGGCCCAGTCCGGAGTGGCTGCGGAGCTGGCGCGACTGAGCGGATTGTCGCAAGGTGATCTGTCCACTCTTTCCGGGGGGCGGGAATCCCTGGCAGCCTGCATGAACGAGTTGACCTATGCGGATATCATCGCCTTGCGCACCGGAGTATTCAGTCGAGCGGAGGTTTTCGAGGCGGTATTGAGCCAGGCGCCGCCTGACCTAAGCAGCCAAGCGACCGACGTGCTGAAACAGATTCGTCAGGTTCTGAATGAGCGCTTTGTCAGCGCTTTCATTCAGGAGCCTTTGGAAGAGATTGGCAGGCTGCTGGCCTGTACCGCGCAATTGAAAGACAAGCAGTTCTGGTTCGAGGAGCTATTGAGCACCTTGTATACGGGCCTGACCGTGTTGAGTCGGATCGAGAACGGAAAGGATGCGCCGCTCAACGAGGTGCTGAGCGCCTATTTCCGGACGTTGCCTGAAAGCATGGCGCAGAAGATGCTGTTTGCTTTACGAGACGGACAACTGTATAGCGCACGTTTGATGCTGCTGAGCTCGCAGGAGCGATTGAACAGTGAAGCATTAATCTACAACCAGTCCCGATCAATGATCGCGTACCTGAGGCTGTGGGTGAAGAACGAAGCTTACGCCCAGGCCGAGCCTGCGTTGCGGCAAGTGGGCAGAAATTTGGCGCAGGCGCAGGTGGCGCAGGACCGCCGCGCCGGCGCCAGAGCCTTGTGCGATCTGGACGCCTTGGTGCTTGAGGTTCGAGAAATTTCCAGCTTGATATCCAAGGAAATGGCTGAGGATGTGCGCGGCCTGATCAAGACCGGCCTGAATCTGCTGCGCGATGCGAAGAACAATCCTGCCGGGCCGCTCAATGAACACTCCTTGCAGCGCCTGGATGATGCCTGCCTTGGTCATGTGCGTCAGACTTTGCGTTTGCGTCCCTACGGTCTGGATCTGGAGTCCGCGCAGGCCGATGCGGTGGGCCTGGAGCGAGTGGAAGGGCATGGCCGGCGGGCCGTCCAAGGCATGATGGACGTGTTGCGCACGCTGGCCGGGGAAAAGGTTCACATGCCCGCGCTTTTGCGGCAACTGCGGGATCTGTCGGGTCTGGAGCTGCGGCGTCTTCTGCACCTGGTGGAGCTGGGGCAGTTCGCCAGCGGCCTGACGGAGAACGATTGCCTGGCCCTGGCTCAAGAGACCTGCGCACAGGCGGTGGATCAACTCTCCCGCACCCGTCAGACCGTTGTGGTGCGCAATGTGATGCGGCACATGAGCCTGCTCAAGAGCCTGGAAGTGGAATTCGGCAAGATCGTATTCAGCACGAAGCCCGCCCTCGCCCAGAAGGCGTACAAAGGCGGCGGTATGGAGATCGGCTTGCAGCTTGATGCAACGTACCGGCTGTTGAATGTCATGGTCGAGACCCTGTATGGCTTGCTGCCGGAGATGATGGAGCGGGATGACTCGGAAGCCACCATCGAGCTGTGCGAGCAGATGCTGGCTCTGTTGGGCACGCTCTCGGATTTTGAAGTCCTGCCCGACAGTTTTTACTCCGCCTTGCAAGGTCAGTACGGAGTGGTCTACGACCCGGCTGCCGATCGGGCGGCCGTGGTCGTGACGGACGCGGCGCGGGCAACCCTGGCGCCTGAGCTGGAGCGGGGCGTCCTGGCCAGCGCCGACCTCGCCCAGCGGGTCGCCTTGGTTATAGATGGTCAGCCAAGGGAGTTTGTCGTGAGCCGGTGGTTCTATGAGGATGGCATCGAGCACGGCGCGATTACCTTGTCCGTGCGGGGCGGCGCGGCGGACGGCCGGGCGGTGCGCTTCATGTGGCCGGATCCGGCGTCGCCGAATGCTCGCCTGCAGGCCATGGGAGCGGCCCTGCAGGCGCTCGACCGGCTGGCCGGCGTGCACATCGAATCGCTGACCGGTCTCATGAATTACAAATATATGGCCGGCGCCGTGATAAAGGGCCTGTGGGGGATGGGCGCACATGCCCCGTTCAAACTGGCCGATGGCCTGGCCATTCATCCCGATGGCGAAGCGGAGCTGGACTTTGATGTGAAGCAGAACGCGGACGACAGCCTGGATATGGAGACCACGGTCACCTTTTCCAATATCCGCAAGGCTCCGGGAATAGGGTCCGGCGGCAGAGATGCATTCGTGACCCTGAACCCGGAGGCCGCCAGTTGGGCTCAGGTCCGGTTCACCGTGAACGTGTCTCCGGATGGCGGGCAGATCAAGGTGGTGGGCCTGCCGCAGTTCCGGCACCATTTCGAGCTCGAGAGCATTCAGCAATAAGGTCCCTTGACCTTTATTCGTGACGGCTTTGAATAGGCCCCCGACGTCTGGCCATGGGTGCAGGCGGCGGGGGTTTTTGCATGGCTCGGCCTGGTCCTGCGGGGCGAGGAACGACACGTATTCATCGGTTACTGACTTTCTGACGCGGCGATGATGCGTTCTTTGGCAGGTATGGATGACGCTTTGGCGCAAGCCCTCGGCGGCTCTGATCCGGGCTTCGGCATGAGGCTTTGGCTGGCGTATGGTTCTGTCATTTTCAAGGAAAACCTTCATGAACACTCCCCCCCTTGGCCGGACGAATGCTCAGAGTCTGCAGCCGCCAGGCCCGCAACCTGGGCCTGCGCACGGCGCCAATAATCTGACTTTCAATATGGAGTCGGGCGCCGAGCCGCGCGGCGGCCATGCGGGGGCGGCGTCGCGCCGGGGCGGCCTGCTGAACGGCCTGAAGCTTCTCGTCAGCTATGCGCTTCCACCTGCACGAACGCAGCAGGCCGCCCCGGCTCAAGCCCCCACCGTCAAGCGGCTCGTGCGCGCGCTGGTGGGCAGTCTGGCGGCGCTGGCGCAGGCCCCCGAGGAACCGTTCAAGGCAGTCAAGGAACTGGCGCGGCTCAGCGAGCTGTCGCAAGGCGATTTGATCGGTCTGCCCGAAGGATGGAAGTCGCTGAGCAGCAGCATGGATGAATTGCAGCGTGCAAGTCTTCTTGCGCTGCGTACCAAGGTATTGGGTCGAGAAGAGGCGCTCGCAGCGGTATTGAAACAGGTTTCGCCTGACATAAGCGACCAGGCCGCCGGCGTGCTCACGCAAATTCGCAAGGCCCTGGATGAGCGCTTTGTCAACGTTTTCCTCCGGGAGCCTCTGGAGGAGCTCTGCACACTATTGTCTCTGTCTTCTGACTTGTCCCTGTCCCTGTCCTCTAATGCGCAGGTGGAGGATGAACGTTCGAAGATTGCGGAACTGTTGAGTACCTTGTACACGGGCCTGTGCGAATTGTGTGTAAACGAGGGAGGGAGGCGCTTGGAGTTTCAAGACGTGTTGCACGCTCATTTTCAAACTTTGCCTGAGAGCACGGCGCAGAGGATGCTGTTCGGGTTGCGTAAAACTAAATTGATGGACATTCATTTCATGCTGTCACGATGGGACACGTCAACGCCCGACGAAGCATTGATTTGCGGAAAATCCCAGGGCCTGCTATGTACCTTGCGGCCATGGGCAAGAAAAGAAGCTTTCGTACAAGCCCAACCTGCATTGCGGCAAGTAGGCAAAAAGCTGATGCAGGCCGAGGCGGCGCAGGACCGGCGCGCCGGCTCCAAGGTCTTAAGCGATCTGGACCTCCTGGTGAACAAGACTAAAGAAATTGCTGGCGGGTTGACGAATGAATTCATTGAGGACGTGCGCAGCCTGACCAAGATCGGCCTGAATCTGCTGCGCGATGCGAAGACTAATCCTGCCGGGCCGCTCAATGAACATTCCTTGCAGCGTCTGGATGACGCCAGCCTCGGTCATCTTCGCCAGGCCTTGCGCTTGCACCCCTTGGGCCTGGAGCTGGATCTGGCGGCGGCTGATGAAATTACGCGGCAGCGGATGGAAGGGCATGGCCGGCGGGCCGTCCAAGGCATGATGGACGTGTTGCGCACGCTGGCCGGGGAAAAGGTTCACATGCCCGCGCTTTTGCGGCAACTGCGGGATCTGTCGGGCCTGGAGCTGCGGCGACTTCTGCACCTGGTGGAGCTGGGGCAGTTCGCCAGCGGCCTGACGGAGAACGACTGCCTAACCCTGGCTCAAGAGACCTGCGCACAGGCGGTGGATCAACTCTCCCGCACCCGCCAGACCGTTGTGGTGCGCAATGTGATGCGGCACATGAGCCTGCTCAAGAGTCTGGAAGCGGCATTCGGCAAGATCGTATCCAGCACGAAGCCCGCCCTCGCCCAGAAGGCGTACCAAGACGGCGGTATGGAGATCGGCTTGCAGCTTGATGCAACGTACCGGCTGCTGAGCGTCATGGTCGAGACCCTGTATGGCCTGCTGCCGGAGATGATGAAGCGGGATAATTCTGAATCAGCCATCGAATTGTGTGAGCAGACATTGGGTCTGTTGGGCACGCTCTCGGATTTTGAAGTCCTGCCCGGCAGTTTTTACTCGGCCTTGCAGGATCAGTACGGAGTGGCCTACGACCCGGCTGCCGATCGGGCGACCGTGGTCGTGACGGACGCGGCGCGGGCAGCCCTGGCGCCTGAGCTGGAGCGGGGCGTCCTGGCCAGCGCCGACACCGCCCAGCGGGTCGCCTTGGTTGTAGATGGTCAGCCAAGGGAGTTTGTCGTGAGCCGTTGGTTCCATGAGGATGGCATCGAGCACGATGCCATTTCCTTGTCCGTGCGGGGCGGCGCGGCGGACGGTCGGGCGGTGCGCTTCATGTGGCCGGATCCGGCGTCGCCCGATGCTCGCCTGCAGGCCATGGGAGCGGCCCTGCAGGCGCTCGACCAACTGGCCGGCGTGCACATCGAATCGCTGACCGGTCTCATGAATTACAAGTACATGGCCGGCGCCGTGATAAAGGGCCTGTGGGGGATGGGCGTGCATGCCCCGTTCAAACTGGCCGATGGCCTGGCCATTCATCCCGATGGCAAAGCGGAGCTGGACTTTGATGTGAAGCAGAACGCGGACGACAGCCTGGACGTGGAGACTACGGTCACCTTCTCCAACATCCGCAAAGCCCGGGGCGTAAGGCCGGACGGCACGCTGGTATTCGTGACCCTGAACCCGGAGGCCGCCAGTTGGGCGCAGGTCCGGTTCACCGTGAACGTGTCTCCGGATGGCGGGCAGATCAAGGTGGTGGGCCTGCCGCAGTTCCGGCACCATTTCGAGCTCGAGAGCATTCAGCAATAAGGTCCCTTGACCTTTATTCGTGACGGCTTTGAATAGGCCCCCGACGTCTGGCCATGGGTGCAGGCGGCGGGGGTTTTTGCATGGCTCGGCCTGGTCCTGCGGGGCGAGGAACGGACCGTATCCGCCGGTTACTGAAGGTTGGCCATGGCGGCGGATGCGCCACGTTGGCAATGTGGATGACGCTTTGGCGCAAGCCCTCGGCGGCTCTGATCCGGGCTTCGGCATGGGGCGTTGGCTGGCGTATGGTTCTGTCATTTTCAAGGAAAACCTTCATGAACACTGCCCCCCTTGGCCAGTCGAATGCTCAGAGTCTGCAGCCGCCAGGCCCGCAACCTGGGCCTGCGCACGGCGCCAATAATCTGACTTTCAATATGGAGTCGGGCGCCGAGCCGCGCGGCGGCCATGCGGGGGCGGCGTCGCGCCGGGGCGGCCTGCTGAACGGCCTGAAGCTTCTCGTCAGCTATGCGCTTCCACCTGCACGAACGCAGCAGGCCGCCCCGGCTCAAGCCCCCACCGTCAAGCGGCTCGTGCGCGCGCTGGTGGGCAGTCTGGCGGCGCTGGCGCAGGCCCCCGAGGAACCGTTCAAGGCAGTCAAGGAACTGGCGCGGCTCAGCGAGCTGTCGCAAGGCGATTTGATCGGTCTGCCCGAAGGATGGAAGTCGCTGAGCAGCAGCATGGATGAATTGCAGCGTGCAAGTCTTCTTGCGCTGCGTACCAAGGTATTGGGTCGAGAAGAGGCGCTCGCAGCGGTATTGAAACAGGTTTCGCCTGACATAAGCGACCAGGCCGCCGGCGTGCTCACGCAAATTCGCAAGGCCCTGGATGAGCGCTTTGTCAACGTTTTCCTCCGGGAGCCTCTGGAGGAGCTCTGCACACTATTGTCTCTGTCTTCTGACTTGTCCCTGTCCCTGTCCTCTAATGCGCAGGTGGAGGATGAACGTTCGAAGATTGCGGAACTGTTGAGTACCTTGTACACGGGCCTGTGCGAATTGTGTGTAAACGAGGGAGGGAGGCGCTTGGAGTTTCAAGACGTGTTGCACGCTCATTTTCAAACTTTGCCTGAGAGCACGGCGCAGAGGATGCTGTTCGGGTTGCGTAAAACTAAATTGATGGACATTCATTTCATGCTGTCACGATGGGACACGTCAACGCCCGACGAAGCATTGATTTGCGGAAAATCCCAGGGCCTGCTATGTACCTTGCGGCCATGGGCAAGAAAAGAAGCTTTCGTACAAGCCCAACCTGCATTGCGGCAAGTAGGCAAAAAGCTGATGCAGGCCGAGGCGGCGCAGGACCGGCGCGCCGGCTCCAAGGTCTTAAGCGATCTGGACCTCCTGGTGAACAAGACTAAAGAAATTGCTGGCGGGTTGACGAATGAATTCATTGAGGACGTGCGCAGCCTGACCAAGATCGGCCTGAATCTGCTGCGCGATGCGAAGACTAATCCTGCCGGGCCGCTCAATGAACATTCCTTGCAGCGTCTGGATGACGCCAGCCTCGGTCATCTTCGCCAGGCCTTGCGCTTGCACCCCTTGGGCCTGGAGCTGGATCTGGCGGCGGCTGATGAAATTACGCGGCAGCGGATGGAAGGGCATGGCCGGCGGGCCGTCCAAGGCATGATGGACGTGTTGCGCACGCTGGCCGGGGAAAAGGTTCACATGCCCGCGCTTTTGCGGCAACTGCGGGATCTGTCGGGCCTGGAGCTGCGGCGACTTCTGCACCTGGTGGAGCTGGGGCAGTTCGCCAGCGGCCTGACGGAGAACGACTGCCTAACCCTGGCTCAAGAGACCTGCGCACAGGCGGTGGATCAACTCTCCCGCACCCGCCAGACCGTTGTGGTGCGCAATGTGATGCGGCACATGAGCCTGCTCAAGAGTCTGGAAGCGGCATTCGGCAAGATCGTATCCAGCACGAAGCCCGCCCTCGCCCAGAAGGCGTACCAAGACGGCGGTATGGAGATCGGCTTGCAGCTTGATGCAACGTACCGGCTGCTGAGCGTCATGGTCGAGACCCTGTATGGCCTGCTGCCGGAGATGATGAAGCGGGATAATTCTGAATCAGCCATCGAATTGTGTGAGCAGACATTGGGTCTGTTGGGCACGCTCTCGGATTTTGAAGTCCTGCCCGGCAGTTTTTACTCGGCCTTGCAGGATCAGTACGGAGTGGCCTACGACCCGGCTGCCGATCGGGCGACCGTGGTCGTGACGGACGCGGCGCGGGCAGCCCTGGCGCCTGAGCTGGAGCGGGGCGTCCTGGCCAGCGCCGACACCGCCCAGCGGGTCGCCTTGGTTGTAGATGGTCAGCCAAGGGAGTTTGTCGTGAGCCGTTGGTTCCATGAGGATGGCATCGAGCACGATGCCATTTCCTTGTCCGTGCGGGGCGGCGCGGCGGACGGTCGGGCGGTGCGCTTCATGTGGCCGGATCCGGCGTCGCCCGATGCTCGCCTGCAGGCCATGGGAGCGGCCCTGCAGGCGCTCGACCAACTGGCCGGCGTGCACATCGAATCGCTGACCGGTCTCATGAATTACAAGTACATGGCCGGCGCCGTGATAAAGGGCCTGTGGGGGATGGGCGCACATGCCCCGTTCAAACTGGCCGATGGCCTGGCCATTCATCCCGATGGCAAAGCGGAGCTGGACTTTGATGTGAAGCAGAACGCGGACGACAGCCTGGACGTGGAGACTACGGTCACCTTCTCCAACATCCGCAAAGCCCGGGGCGTAAGGCCGGACGGCACGCTGGTATTCGTGACCCTGAACCCGGATGCCGCCAGTTGGGCTCAGGCCCGGTTCACCGTGAACGTGTCTCCGGATGGCGGGCAGATCAAGGTGGTGGGCCTGCCGCAGTTCCGGCACCATTTCGAGCTCGAGAGCATTCAGCAATAAGGTCCCTTGACCTTTATTCGTGACGGCTTTGAATAGGCCCCCGACGTCTGGCCATGGGTGCAGGCGGCGGGGGGTTTTTGCATGGCTCGGCCTGGTTCTGTTGAACACGGAACGGACCGTATCCGCTGGTTACTGAAGGTTGGACATGGCGGTGGTTGCGCCACTTTGGCAATGTGGATGACGCTTTGGCGCAAGCCATCAGCGCTCCAGATCCGGGCTCTGGCATAGAGCCCTGGTTTTTTCGAGGAAGACCTTCATGATTATTCGACCCCTTGGCCAGGCGAGCGTTCAGAATCTGCAGCGGCACGGTCTGAAGCCCATTTCAGCAGGGATGGCTGGCGGATTGCGATTCAGCGCTGAGCCGGGCGTCGAGCCGCGTGGCGGCAACGTTAGCGTCACGCGGCCGGACAGCGACGCTGGCGCCACGCGGCCGGACGGCAACGCTAGCGCCACGCGGCCGGACAGCGACGCTGGCGCATGGCCGTGCATGGGTAGCCTGCTGAACGGGCTGAAATTTTTCGTCAGCCGTATATTTCCAGAGCTGCGCTCGCGTCCTGATGCGGTGACTCAAGCACACTCCACCAGTCTGCTCGTGCGCGCGCTGGTGGGCAGTCTGGCGGCGCTGGCGGAGGCCCCCCAGGGGTCGCGCAAGGCAGTCAAGGAACTGGCGCGTCTCAGCGAGCTGTCGCAAGGCGATTTGATCAGTCTGCCCGAAGGATGGAAGTCGCTGAGCAGCAGCCTGGATGAATTGCAGCGTGCAAGTCTTTTGGCGCTGCGTACCAAGGTATTGGGTCGAGAAGCGGCGCTCGCAGCGGTATTGAAACAGGTTTCGCCTGACATAAGCGACCAGGCCGCCGGCGTGCTCAAGCAAATTCGCAAAGCCCTGGATGAGCGTTTTGTCAACGTCTTCATCCAGGAGCCTCTGGAGGAGCTTTGCACGCTAATATCCCTGTCCTCTATCGAGCAGTTGGAAGATAATCAGGTCAAGATCGCGGAATTGTTGAACATCTTGTACACGGGCCTGTACGAGTTGGGCCTGAACGAGGAAGGGAAGCGCATGCCGCGTGAAGACGTGTTGAGCGCCTATTTTCGGGCTTTGCCTGAGAGTACGGCCCAAAGCATGTTGTCTGGATTGTGGTATGCCAAATTGCTTAAGATTCACATGATGATGTTCGGGCGGCCGTTGCCATCGAGCAGCGAAATAGGGGAATTACTGGCTTACAATAATTCCAGTAGCATGGCGGGGTGCTTGGGGATGTGGGCAGAAAAAGAAGCTTTCGTACAAGCTCAACCTGCATTGCGTCAAGTCGGCAAAAAGCTGATGCAGGCCGAGGCGGCGCAGGACCGGCGCGCGGGCTCCAAGGTCTTAAGCGATCTGGACCTCCTAGTGAACAAGACTGAAGAAATTGCTGGCGGGTTGACGAATGAATTCATTGAGGACGTGCGCAGCCTGATCAAGACCGGCCTGAATCTGCTGCGCGATGCGAAGACTAATCCTGCCGGGCCGCTCAATGAACACTCCTTGCAGCGTCTGGATGATGCCAGCCTCGGTCATCTTCGCCAGGCCTTGCGCTTGCATCCCCTGGGCCTGGAGCTGGACCTGGCGGCGGCTGATGAAATTGCCCGGCAGCGGGTGGAAGGGCATGGCCGGCGGGCCGTCCAAGGCATGATGGACGTGTTGCGCACGCTGGCCGGGGAAAAGGTCCACATGCCCGCGCTTTTGCGGCAACTGCGGGATCTGTCGGGCCTGGAGCTGCAGCGCCTTCTGCACCTGGTGGAGCTGGGGCAGTTCGCCAGCGGCCTGAAAGAGAGCGATTGCCTGGCCCTGGCTCGAGAGACCTGCGCACAGGCGGTGGATCAACTCTCCCGCACCCGCCAGACCGTTGTGGTGCGCAATGTGATGCGGCACATGAGCCTGCTCAAGAGCCTGGAAGTGGCATTCGGCAAGATCGTATCCAGCACGAAGCCCGCCCTCGCCCAGAAGGCGTACAAAGACGGCGGTATGGAGATCGGCTTGCAGCTTGATGCAACGTACCGGCTGCTGAGCGTCATGGTCGAGACTCTGTATGGCCTGCTGCCGGAGATGATAGAGCGGGATGACTCGGAAGCCACCATCGAGCTGTGCGAGCAGATGCTGGCTCTGTTAGGCACACTCTCGGATTTTGAAGTCCTGTCCGGCAGTTTTTACTCGGCCTTGCAAGGGCAATACGGGGTGGCCTACGACCCGGCTGCCGACCGGGCAGCCGTGGTCGTGACGGATGCGGCGCGGGCAACCCTGGCGCCTGAGCTGGAGCGGGGCGTCCTGGCCAGCGCTGGTTCCAACCGGAAGATCGTCTTGCCGATCAATGGCCAGCCACGGGAGTTTGTTGTGAGCCGGTGGTTCCATGAGGATGGCATCGAGCACGGCGCCATTTCCTTGTCCGTGCGGGGCGGCGCGGCGGACGGCCGGGCGGTGCGCTTCATGTGGCCGGATCCGGCGTCGCCCGATGCTCGCCTGCAGGCCATGGGAGCGGCCCTGCAGGCGCTCGACCGGCTGGCCGGCGTGCACATCGAATCGCTGACCGGTCTCATGAATTACAAGTACATGGCCGGCGCCGTGATAAAGGGCCTGTGGGGGATGGGCGTGCATGCCCCGTTCACACTGGCCGATGGCCTGGCCATTCATCCCGATGGCAAAGCGGAGCTGGACTTTGATGTGAAGCAGAACGCGGACGACAGCCTGGATATGGAGGCCACGGTCACCTTCTCCAGCATCCGCAAAGCCCGGGGCGTAAGGCCGGACGGCACGCTGGTATTCGTGACCCTGAACCCGGATGCGGCCAGTTGGGCTCAGGCCCGCTTCACCGTGAACGTCTCCCCGGATGGCGGACAGATCAAGGTGGTGGGCCTGCCGCAGTTCCGGCACCATTTCGAGCTCGAGAGCATTCATGAATAAGGGACGTTGACTCTTATCTGCTACGGGCGTGAACTGGCCCCCGCCGTCTGGACCTGGTTCCAGGCGGCGGGGGTTTTTGCATGGCTCGGGCGCACAGGTGCGCAGCTCGGCGGGCAAAGGAACGATGAAGGTCGCTTCGTTACTGACGCTTGAACATGATGGCGAACAAACAGAAAACGAGCTGCTTCGGTGGACGCAGGCCGTTCATCTTTTTCGGGTAGAGATCCGGCTCCCCGCTAGGTCGGAATGCGGCCGCGGGGACCTGGTCATGTCGCGACGCCTGGGACTGTTGCAGGTCGATCCGGCCCAGGCGCGCATCGCGCTTTTTCAAGGATGATCACATGACTATTCCGCTTTCCAGTCCGGCGGCGGCCCGGAGCGCGCTGCAACAGGAGCTGGCGCACGGTTGCCTGGGAATCTTCGGCAATCTGCGGTACAGCCCGGCACAGGGCGGTACGGCGCGAGCCCGCCGTCCAGGCGTGCTCGCGCAGCTTCACGCGCTATGGACCAATGTGAAATTCTTGGTTGGCCGCGTCCTCGGGCGAGCGCGGGCGCAGCGCGATTCCGTCAGCAACGTCCGGGAAAACAGCCGTCGCGTCGGCAATCTGCTGGGCAGCTTGACGGCCCCGGCCGGCGACGCCAGGGCTCGGCCTCGCATTGTCCAGGCGCTGAGCGACCTGGCCGAGCTCTCGGGGGGGGATCTGGGCATGCTGCCGGGAGCGCAGGAATCCTTGGATGCCTATCTGGATGAGTTGCAGCATAAAGATATTCTTGCCCTGTGCGGCGGAGCCTTAAGCCAGCCGCATGCCTTCGAGGCGGTGCTGAACCAGGTTTCTTCTGACATCCGCCCGCAGTCGGCTGAGGTGCTGGAGCAAGTAAAGACGGCGTTGAATCAGGTCAAGGCGATGCGGAATCAGCAATTGGCCCGGAAAATCGCGCAGGAACCCATGGAAAGGATGGCGGAGCTGTTTTCTAGTCCATCGGTCGACAGGAAAGCATTGGCGGAGCAATTGATGGTTCTGCATGCGGGTGTCCTCAAGCTGGGCTATGACAAATCGAAGGGCCCGCCTATCAGTCAGACGCTGGATTTTTATTTACAGTCTCTGCCCAAGGAGAGCTTGCAGGACATGCTGAGCGCATTGCGGCCTGAACGATTGAATATCGGCAAAGAACTTCTGTCGAATGTCGGCATGAGCCGGGATGAGTCGCAGGCGTTTGGATGGCTGGAATACATTTCGCAGTCGCTGGAGCGCGAGAAGTGTCGGCGGATCCAGGCTGAATTGCAGGGATTCAATGAGGCCCTGAATCAGCTTGGGCAAGCGGAAAAGCGGTTGACCGCCTGCAAAGTCCTGTGCGAGCTGAATGACCTGCTGGAGCAGGTGGAGCAGACAGGAGAAACAGCACCTGAAGATTTGCCCGAGCAAGCGCGACAAGTGGTCCGCAATTGCCTGAGCCTGCTCAGGGATGGTCAAGGCAATCCGGATGGGCCGCTCACTGAGGATTCCTTGCGCAAGCTGGATGACGCCGCACTGATCAATCTGCGCAATCTCCCGCGCTTGCGGCCCTTTGGGCTGGAGCTTGTGGAGCCGGCCGATGCGGGCCGGCGACGGCGCCAGGTGCTGGAGTGGCAAGTCATCCAAGGCATACGCGATGCGTTCCGGGTCTTATCCGGAGATCCGGTCGATATGCGGGCATTCATGCGGCAAATGCGGGATTTATCCGATCTGGAGCTGCAGCGAGTCCAGATGCCGGAGAGCACGGCGCAGTCCCCTTCCGAAGATGAGGCGAGCAGGCTCGAAAGCGTCTGCAAGCAGGCCTTGGAAGAATTGTACGGTGCACGCATGCCCAGGGCCCGGAGCCTGTCGCCGTCGAATATTCACGCGCTGCAGACCGTGGAAACGATGTTTGCGCAGGTCACGCCGCGGCTGAAGAAGCTCATTGCCTCGGACGACTACGAAGTCGGCGGGGCCGTGATCATGAAACATCTCCACGCGACCCGGCAACTGCTGTCCGGCATGCGCAATGTCTTGGCAGACATGTGCGCGGGGGATGAAGCCGATTATTCATTCGCGCCGCCATCTCGCTCGGCGCCAGACGCGATGTCCGGGGTTCTCCAACGCTCGCTGCTCGAGCAATACGGGGTGGTCTATGATCCCGAGAAAGATGAGGTCGCCGTGCCCGTGACGGACTCGATGCGCCGCCTCATGGTGAAGGCTATCCTGGAAAAGCCTTTCCAGGGAGCAGAGGAGACCGCTGAGATCGTGCTGCCTGTGAATGGAGTCCCGAAAACGTATTCTGCGCACATCAGCTTTGTTGGGGACGCGCATGAACGCAACTCCATTTGTCTGTCTGTCCGGGGGGCCGGGGCGGACGGCCGGTTTTTCTGTTTTACCTGGCCGAAGCGCGATATGGCTTTTGAAGAAAGGAAGCTTGCTCTGGGAGGAGCATTGGATGTGCTGGACCAGGTGGCGCCCGGGTCGCTGGAAGGGTTGACGCGTCTGCTGAATCAACAGATAGGCTGCCGCGTGTTGGGGGGGCTGCACGATATGGGTGAGGATCAGCCATATCGTTTGCAATGCGGAACGCGTATTCAACCGATGGATGGTCAAACAAGTCAACTATATGATGTGCAGCAGAACGAGGATGGCAGCTTTCGTATCCACGTGAAATACGTGTTCGAAGGGTTCACCGTCGGGCTTGCAACCTGGCCAAACGCTATGGCTGGATCGATCAAAAGCTTGGATCCGGACGTCTTCAGATGGATTCAGTTTCAGTTCACCGTGGATGTGTCGCCGGACGCTGCGCAGATGGTCCTGGTTGAACCGCCACAGTTCCGCTACCACCTTGAGCAGGAGGCGGAAGGCCGCGGGTGATGGTGCGCCTGGGATGCATTCGTTGCCCAAGCGTTTCGCATCCCAGTTGCAGCTTCTGGTATTTGGGCCTGACTGTTTCAAGGAACGCTAGCATGCAGATTCAACCACCTGCCAAAATAGACACTCTGGTCCCGCGGCGGCAGAGCATGAATAACGGGTCACCGGGCGCCATTGGCGAATTGCGGTTCAACTCAGGGCAGGGCTGCGCGCCGCGCGGCGCCTCCCCCGATGACTTCCTGGGCCTGGGCGGCTTGCTCTTCAGTCTGATCTATTGGGTTGAGTCTGAGCCCGAACAAGGGCGGGCCGGGCATACCGAAGTGGAACAGATGCGTGAGATGCGCGGGCAGATGGACAGTCTACTGGGCAACCTGATGACGCCCACAGATGACGCCCCGGCCCAGTCGAGAATAGCGCAGGGCCTGAAGTGCTTGGCCAGGCGTTCGCGGGGCGACCTGTCCAATCTGCCTGGAGGGTGGGAGGCGTTGTCCGCGCGCCTGGGAGAAATGGAATTTGCCGAACTCGACGTTCTGCGCGACGGAGTGCTAGGCCAGGCGGCCGCCCGCAACGCAGTGCTGGAACAGATTCCGCCTGACTTGCGCGCATGGGCGCAGGGCGTGCTGGAGCAGATGATATCGGCCCTGAACCCCCGCTGGGCGCAGGAGGCCGTGTCGGTGTCCTTGTCGCAGATCGCCGCCGCGCTGTCCGCGTCGCCTGTCGACGGGCGGAAGCTGGAGGCGCCCATGAGCGCCCTGCATGCCGGCCTGGCCATGCTGGAAGCCGAGCTGCCGCAGGACGGCTTGCCTTTCGTGTCCATGCTGGACATCTATCTCCAATCCTTGCCCGTTGAGCGTTCCGATGCGTTGTTGACCGGATTGCGACCCGATAAGCTGGCAGGCGGACGGCGGATCCTGTCAAAGATCAGCGATGTGTCGGAGCGGCAGCAAGCTCTTGCCGTGCTGGAGAGCCTGGGCGCCTTGTTGGGTCGCAAGGTTCACGCGCAGGCCAAGCCTGCCCTGCTTAAATTGGAAGGCAGGCTGGCTCGCGCGGTACAGGCCGAGGATAAGCTCGCCGCCTCCCATGCCTTGCATAAATTATGCAAGCTGGTGGACACATGCCGGCAGGACTGCGGGCCTCTGGCGCCAGAGATGGTCGAGGAAGTGCGCCGGCTGGTCGCGCGCGGCTTGGACCTGATTCGGGATCCGCAAGGCAACCCGCACGGCCCCTTGAATGGCGCCTCCCTGAGCAAGGTGGATGATTTCACCCTCAAGCATTTGCGCGAGGCTTCGAGTTCGTTGCGTCCCATGGGTTTGGAACTGGATCGCGCAGCGGCCGATTCCATCGGTCTGCAGCGGGTTGAAGCGCTCAGCCGGCGGACGCTCCAGGGCATCATGGATGTATTCAGGCTGCTGTCTCAGGACTCGGTCGATGTGGTGGAGTTGGTGCAGCGCTTGAGAGGGCTGTCCGGCGTGGCATTGCAACGCATTCAGCAATTGGCGGATCTGGGGCAGTTCGTCGGCGGGTTAAGCGCGGATGCGCGCCTGACGATGGCCCAGGAACTGTCCGAACGGGTGATGAGCCAACTGTTGCGGGGCGGGCAGGCTGCCATTGTGCACGACGCGATGCGGCATATGGACCTGCTTGAAAGCCTGCAGAAAGAATTCTGCGCCGTCATGATAGAGCTGGGCACCCATGTCAATGAACAGGACTACGAGCATGGCGCACTGGACATCAGCAAGCAGGTCAGTACGACCTACCATCTGCTGAGCGGCATGGTGGGAGCGCTGTACGACAAGATACTGGACCTGACAGGGACGGATCTCATCTATTCGGCGGCGCCCTTGCCCAAGGACTTTTATTGGGCTTTGAGGGAGCAGTATGGGGTGAACTACGACGCGTCGAAGAACGCGGCGACCGTCCTGTTGACGGATGGGCGGCGCAGCCATGCCGCCCATAGTGCGCGGTTGACTTCGCCCGCGCATGGGTATCGTATCCAGACACTTGATTCCTTCCTGGAGGAGGCAGAGGAGGTTTCTTTTGCTGATCCGCTCCGGGTGGAGGATTTGATCCGGCATGACATGCGTCTGTCCGTACGCGGAACGGGGGCGGACAGTCTGCCCACGCGATTCATATGGCCTGATCAGGTGGCGGCTGAGGACCTTCCGCGCGTCGCCGAAGAAGCGATAGAGGCACTGGCAAGGGTGGCAGGCCCGGTGGCGGCAGCCTTGGCGGATTGGATGAATTATGAACATATCGCCACTTGCTTGCTGAACAGGGAGTGGGCGTTGAACGTGGAGCCGCCATTCAGGCTGGAAGACGATACGGCCGTGCATCCCGAGGGGGAGGGGGCGCTGGAGGTCGATGTGGCGCGCAATGAGGATGGCAGCTTCACCATCGCGACGACATTCAGGTTCACCGCTATCCGGGACGCGACGGGCCTTCGTCCGGACGGCGCGGCCGTCACCCTGTGCATGAATCCGGAAACTAGCTGGGCTGAGGTTCACTACTGCATGCAAGCGGCGCCGGATGCGTCGAGGGTCGAGCTAGCGGGCCTGCCGCAATTCCGCTACCACTTCGACGTCCTGGAAATCATGGAGTAGCGAGATAATCTCAGGCTCTGGCTGTTTCTTTGTGGGTAATCACCATGAACATTCGATCTCCAAGCCGGACGGACACTCAGGGCGGGCAGCAGCGTGCCCGGGTGTCGGGTTCGGCAGGCGCCGTGGGCAATCTGCCGTTCATTACGGACCAGGGGGGCGCGGCGCGCGGCGGTTCCGGCGGCTTGACGAGAACAGAAGGCATGGCGGCCAGTCCGGGTTTTATCGTCAGTCCCCAGTCCCCGCAGGCTCGCGCGCATCGCGAGACCTGGGCTCAGGCCCGCGAGAGCATCTATCGGGCCGGCATTCTGCTGTACAGTCTGGCGTCTCCGGCGGATCCCGATCAGCGTCTGTTTCAGGAGGCGCTGGCCTTGGTCAATAATGGCTCGGAGATCCAGGCCTTCGCCATGCTGGATCGTTTGCGCGTCTCGCTGGGCCGCGAGATCCACGCGCGGGCTCAGCCTGAGCTGAGGGCTTTGCAAGAAAGGCTATCTCAGGCGGTGACTGTGCAGGACAGGCTTGCCGCCTCCAGGACCTTATCCGATCTGAACGCCTTGGTGGACAAGTATCTGCAAGCCTACGGCCCATTGCCCGGCGCCCTGGCCGAGGATGTGCGCAGAATCACCAGGAGCAGCCTGAACCTGTTCCGGGACGCCGAGAGCAATTCGAACGGACCGTTGAACGTGCCCTCGCTGCTTGGCTTGGATGATGCCACGTTCGTCAATCTGCGCCGGGCCTCGTGCCTGCACTGCCTGGGCCTGGACCTGGATCTCAAGGCAGCCGATGCCGTGGCTTACGGCCGGGTCGGAACACTCAGTTGGCAAGTCATCGAGTATGCGATGGACATGCTGCGGATGCTGGCCAAGGAGGCGATCGACGTGCCGGTGTTCATGCGGCTGCTGCGGGATCAGAGCGGCGTGGAACAGCAGCGCATCGAACAGTTGGCGGAGCTGGGGCAGTTTGCCGACGGCGTCCCGGAGCCGGAGCAGCGTCGGGCCATGGCGAAAAGAACGTGCCAACTGGCGACGGAAGAATTGGCTCGCAGCACTCATCAGGCCTTCACTGCGTACGATGCGACGCGGCACATGCCCCTGCTTGCCGATCTGGAGGGCCTGTTCGGAAGGGTCGCGTCCAGGCTGGAGGAAGTCATTGTCCAGGAGGACTATCGGGAAGGCGGCGCACGGATCATGGAGCAACTCGTCACGACGCGCTACCTGCTGAACGGCATGATCAGCGAAATGGATCGGCTATTGACGGATTTGCTGTCCGGAAGGGGGGCTTCCGGCGCCGATATCGACTTGTACGTGGACCTGATCAACCGGATGACTCCCAACCCGGCTGCCGCGGCCATTCTGGACGAGCCCAGCGAACCACTGCCGGATGTGCCGTACGAAGAGTTCGTCGATACATTGTTCGCCCGATATGCGGTGCTGGAGAGCCAGGCAAGCCTGGATCCGATCGCCAGAAGACGATCCGGCGCTTTCTACCGGGCCTTGCAGGAACAGTACGGAGTGGCCTATGACCCGGCGGAAGACAGCGTCGCCGTGCTCGTGGCGGACCCGATCCGAGCAAAGATGGCGCCGGCGCTGGAAAAGCTGCTCTCGAGCAGTTCCCGCGCCGCCCGGCGGCTCACCTTGCCTGTGGGCAGGGCGGATAAACGGTTTCTGGTGGGCGAAGCCTTCTATGAGGACGGGTTTCGACGCGACAGCATCTTCTTGTCGGTCCGGGGAGCCGAGGAAGGCGGCCGCCCTGTGCGTTTCACATGGCCTAGCCACATGTCGGGCCAGAGCCGCGCCGGCCTCATGGGCAACGCGCTGGATGCCTTGACCCGGGTGGCGCGCTCGGCGGCCGAGCCGCTGACGTGCTTGATGAATATTGCGGCAATATCGCGCCTGGTGGCGGAGGGCTTGCGGGAAATGGGCCGGGACTCGCCTTTCAAGCTGGATGACGGTACCGTCGTCCATCCAGAAGGCCTGGGCGCATTGATACTTGACGTGGTGCGCAATGAAGACGGCAGTTTTCGTCTTGCGACCACGCTCAGAGTCTTCGGCATCCGCAATCTCAAGGGCGTTCGCCCCGACGGCACAAGCGTCCTCATCAACACCAATCCGCAAACATTCAGTTGGGCCGAAGTGCATTTCACATTGCATGTATCGCCGGATGTCCAGCGGATCAACGTCGTCGGGGCGCCGCAGTTCCGGCATTACTTTGATCCCGCAGCTCGCTGAAAAAACAGCCAAGAGTGTCTCGAGCGGCTACCGCGGCGTCACGACCTTGCGGTCTTGACGCCCTGTAGGAAACCGCTCCAGGCGCCTTGGAGCATGGAGGGCCGATGCCCGGTCGCGCCGGTCTCGAGGATACGGGAACGCGAGCGGACCATCGGTTACTGAAGCGGTGAGAACGCACGCCTTTATGGCGAGGGGAGTACCACAGCGACGGGAACCAGGTTCCTGATTCAAGCTTGAGCGTGCAAGCTTGATTTTTTTTCTAGGAAGTTCATCATGACTATTCAGTCTTTCAGCCAGGCGGGTGTGCAGGTATCGCACCAGGATCAGAAACCGGCGCCCGGCTCTTTGGGGAGCACCGGCAATCTGCGCTTCAAGCCAAAGCAGGGCGGCACCCCGCGTATCAGCCGCTTCGGCGTGCTGCGGGCGCGCATAGAAAACTTGTTGGCCAGGCTGAAAATCGCCGTCAGCTGGGTGTCGAAGGAAATCCGGGCGCAGCGCAAGGCCGTGATCCAGTCCCGCGCCAATAGCCTGCGTATCGCCAGTCTGCTGGGTGCGCTGACGGCGCAGGCGAACGATAGCAAGGCTCAACGGGGGATCGCCCGCGAACTTGTGCAGATCTGCAAGCGGATCGGCAAGGATAAACACGCCGCAGGAGAAGGCTTGAGCGTTCTGCTTGGAAGGGGGGGGAAGGCCCTGTCTGCGCATTTGAGCGCATTGAATGATGTGGATCTGCATGCTTTGCGTCTCGGCGTCCTGGGGCAGCCGGGCATACGCGAAAAGGTGCTGGCGCAGGTGGAGTCCTTTGGAAAACAAGGGGAGTTTAAGGATCAAGCAGAAGCCATCCTGAGTGAGATCAAGGGGATCGTTGATCAGCAGCTCGCCGTAAATGTCGTGCACGGGCCTCTGGCGGAGCTTGACCGGGCGCTGTCGCCCGTGTCGGTGGACGGGACGACCCAGCCCGTGGATGGGCAGGAGCTGGCGGATAAGTTGATTAAACTTTCCGGCGCCCTGGCGATGGTGGACGCCTCGAATAAGTTGTTCAGGCTCTCCAGCAACGAGGGCGTCATGGAAAAGTGCGAGACGCCGGAGCAGAATCCGCAGGGTCAGAGCATGCTGGAAGTCTATCTCGGCTCTTTGTCCCGGGATCGTGCGCTGGAGCTGTTTGCTGCGTTTCGCGCGGACAAGCTGGTGGAGGCGGATCAGGCGTTGTCGCAGGGTGTCGGTGAAACAGAGAAAAAACAGGCTCTTGCCATGTTGGAGAGCCTCCGTACGGCCTTGGGGCGCGAGATGCAGGCACGCGCGAACTGGGAAGAAATAGCGGCTCGCGTGGATTTGGCGCGAAGCGGGGACGACCGGAACCTGGCGATCCGGGTCTTGTGCGATACCGACGCGCTGCTGGCTGAAACCGAACAGGTCTACGGCTGGGTGCCCAAAGATATGAACGAGTACGCCCGCAATGTGATCGGTCATGCCCAGGAGGTGCTTCGGGATGTCAAGAATAATCCGAATGGGCCGCTGAATGAAGCCTCCCTGCGCAGGCTCGATCCCGCTTCCCTGGAGAAGCTTCGCCAAGCCGCTCGCTTGCACGACCTGGGCCTGCAGCTCGATGCGTCGGCCGATGCGGCCCAGAGGCGAGTCCTGGCGCTGGGCTGGCAGACCGTCCAGGGCATGAACGATGTGTTTCAGGCGATGACCGGCGATTCCGTCGATGTGAGGGCACTGGTTCTGAAATTGCGGGAACTGTCTCGCGTGGAAGCGCTGCGCATCCAGGAACTGAACGCCTTGGGTCTGAATGGTCCGGGAATGGAAAAGCTTGGAGACCTCGCCGAGCAGGCAGTGGACGAGCTGCGTCGCGCCGCCACGCCCGAACAGTGGAGAGCAATGCAATCGAACATGCTTGAGCTGAAGCTGCAGGAAGAGGAGTTTGCTCGTGTCGAGCAGGCTCTGGGCGAGGTCGTGGAATACGCTCGTGTCGAGCAGCCTTTGGATAAGTCCGTTTCTGTGGATGACTATAAAGTGGGCGGCCAGCAGATCATGGCGCAGATCGGCACGACGCGCCGGCTCTTAAGCAGCATGTCCGGCGCGCTGGAAGAGGCATTCAGGCCGCAGCGCATGGGCGGCCTGTCGTCCAGGCCAAGACCCCTGGCCGTCAGCGCCCTGCCCGATGCCTTCTATCAAGCACTGCAGACGCAATACGAAGTGGCTTATGACCCGCGGGAAGACAAGGCTGCCGTGCTGTTGACGGATTCGGTTCGCGCTCTGATGGTGCCGAAGCTAATAAAGGCACCTAAACCAACATCACATATTCCCGAACTCGTCACGCTGCCTGTAGGGGGGACTCAAAAAACGTATGCGGTGGTTAAACAATTCATTATGGATACGCTTGAGCGGCCCTGCGCTACTTTTTCCGTCCGAGGGGTGGGGACAAATGGTCAATTGTTGAGCTTTACCTGGTCGAACTACGCAGGGATGGATGAAGAGGCTCGCAAGCGTCTTCTGGGGGAGGCAATGGACGTGTTGGATCAGGTAGCGGGTCCGGCCCTTGAGGCGCTGTCGCGTATGTTGAACCAGCAGCTCTACGCTGGTGTTTTGAAAGTACTGCCGGCGATGGGACTGGACGGGCCGTTCAGGCTGGAGGATGGAACTGCCTGCGTTGGGCTTTCTGGCGGTCAGGACTTGCATTTTGAATTGGTGCGAGACGAGGACGGCGGTTTTACCATTGCGTTCAAGGCCAGAACTTCTCCAGTTAGTGTAAGTCGGACGGTGAACGCAGATGGCGTCGAAGGGCATGCTTTATTCAATAAAGAAGTCAGTTGGGCCGAGGTCGAGTTCACCTTGAAGGCATCACCGGATGGGCTGCGGTTCGATATGGTGGGTCTGCCGCAGTTCCGCCATCATCTGGAGGTTGTGGGATTCGTAGAATAAGAGCCTGCAAGCCTGACCTGCTTCAGTCATGAACCCTTCCCCGGCACTTGGGCTTGTGCCTCGGTGTCGGGGAGAGGGCTGTCCTGGCCGCGTGTTCCCAAGCGTGCGGACGAGGGAACGTTATTCATCCGCCGGTTACTCATATCTTGACCACGCGCTTTCGCGCCGGTTTCGCCGTTGTCGGCGGAGCCGGGCGGGGCTGCTTGGATGCGGCGCAGCAGGCGCCGGTGTAGTGTGACGCGAAAGCTCGGGCGCTCAGGCCGGGGCTTGACGCGACGGCGATAGCGCTATTTATGGAGAGGGGGACGACCCATGGATGTTAACAGCTTGATTTCTCTGTTCGGGCAGGAAACGGGTACGCCGTTGGCTTTGAGCGAGGCGGGAACGTTGTCGCTGGTCTTCGAGAGCGGTCCTACGGTGCAGTTGGAGCATGATCCGATGATCGACGCCCTGCAATGCTATGTGGTGCTGGGCCAGTCGCCCACGGATCCGGCCCAGCGTCAGAAAGTGTACCGCCGCATGCTGGCGGCCAATGTGTTCGGTCATGATACCTTGGGCGCCACTCTTGGCCTGGACGAGGTCACGGGAGAGCTGATTCTGTCGCGCTGCCTGGAACTGTCTTATGCCGATACGGCGCAGTTGCGCTCCGTGCTCGAGTCCATGGTGCCCGTAGCCCTGGATTGGCAGCGGCGTCTGGCCGGTTCCGACATCGACGGCGATTCGGATGCCTTGATGGCGACCCCGACCGGCCTGCCTGATCCGGGATTCGGCATGCGAGCCTGATTTTTTTCGACGCTGTCTGTCGAAATAGGGTTTCGCGTCGGCAGCCAGGGCATCGGGCCGGAATTCGAACCGCCCCTTGAGCATGGACATGGCTTCATGCTCAAGGGGCTTTTTTCGTGGGCGGCCCCTTGGCGTCCCGAGATTCCGGACCAGGGAACGGCCGCCCCCGGCAGGTTACAGAGTTCTGGCGTGAGGTGGCTTTTTTCGAGGAAGATCATCATGAATTTTCGCCCTCTCGGCCAGATGGAATCCAGGAGCATGCCCGGAAGGGCCTCGGCATCGGGTTCTTCAGGAGCCGGCGACGCTTCGCGGTTCAGCATACAGCAGGGGAGAGCGGTCCGCGCCGGCCTTCCAGGCGTATGGTCCGGTATCCGCCGCATGGCGGGAGCCAGCGTGGAGATGTCCGCCGGCCGCGTATCTCCGCCCGCCAGGGGGCGGCGTGAGGCCGCCAATCGGGGTCCGGACAGAAAAGAGCTCGTTCGCATAGTACTCGACCGGATGGCGCCGGCGGCTTTCGATGCAGAGGCTCGGTCCAGCGTCGTCCGGGCGCTGGTGAGGCTGGGAGAAGCGTCGCGGGGCGATCTGGATACGCTTCCCGGGGCGCGGGAGCTTCTGACCGATTACCTGGATCAAATGGCGTATCCGTACCTCGCTAGTCTGCGCGAAGGGTTGCTGGGGCATACGGCGGCCCGTCATGCGCTGATTGGGCGGATTCCGGACGGCTCACGCGCACAGGCCCTGGGCGTGCTGAATCAGCTGACGCAGGCTCTGGATGAGAAGCTGGCCCGGGAAACCGTGGGCGAGCCTCTCACGCAGCTGGCCAGAATGCTGTCGCGGATGGCCTGGGGGCTGACCGGCGCGCAGGCGCGCGGCTACGGGGAGGGGCTGCGCCTCCATTTGCTCAGCCTGTACAGGCGGCTGGGCGTGGGGGACGTGCACAGGGCCGGGGAACGCGCAAGCGCCGCCGGCATGTTGGACATCTATCTGGAATCGTTGGACAGCGAAGCGGCAAGGCGCTTGTTGTTCGAGTTGCGGCCCGAAAAACTGGACGCCGTCCGCGCCATCCTGCTGCATATGTTCGGGAACCCGGCGCCCCGGGTGGAATGCAGGCTTCCATGCTTCATCATGCTGACGCGTTTGCGCATGTCCCTGACACGCGCCGTTCAAGCACGGGCCCGGCCTGAACTGCTGGTGCTGCAACAGGAGCTCGGCCAAGCGAGGGGAGCGCAGAGCCGGCGCGCCGCGTCGCGGGTCCTGCGCGGCCTGCACGCCTTGTTGAACAGGACAAGACAGATACATGCGCCTTTGCCAGGGGAGCTGGCCGAAGAGGCGCGCAGGCTGGCCAATGACAGCGCGGACCTGCTGCGGGATGCCCGGAGCAACACGGCAGGCCCGCTGACCGCCAGCTCCCTCGAGGCCCTGGACGACCATACGCTCAATCACCTGTGTCAAATCTCGAGCTTGCTGGAACCTTTGAGATTGGAACTGGATCTCGAGGCGGTCAGGACCGTCGGCCTGCAGCGGGTCGAGGCGCTCAGCCTGCAGGTGGTGGAGGGCTTGAAAGCCGTAGTTCGCATGCTGATTTCGGAGCCGCTGGACCTGTCGCTGCTCTTGCGACGCTTTGCCGATCTGTCCGGCTTGGAACTGCGGCGTATCCGGCAACTGGAAGAATCAGGGCGGTTCGGGGCCGACGGTCCGGGTTCGGCGGATTTCCGGAGCCTGGCTCGAACGATGTGCAGGCGTGCGCTGGATGAGCTGGTTCATGAAGGTCATGCTCATCTGGTGGACGGCGCACTGCCTTACAGTCATCTGTTCCGGAAGGTCGCAAACCGGTACATCGCGACCGCGGCCGAACTGAATGCGGCGATCGCCCAGGGAGACTATGCGGAGGGCGGCCGTGCTGTCAGAAAGCATCTCTTGGCGAACTATCATCTTCTGGAAGGCATGAGCGATGTGATGTTCCTGCGGAATCTGGAACTGGCCCAGTCAGATCTTGCGGACTCGACCGGCGGACGGGACGCGCCCCTGGCTCCGTCTACGGAGCCGACCGTCGGCATGTTGCCGGCCATCTTTTATTCGATTTTAAGAGAGCAGTACGGGGTGGACTATGATCCGGGGAGGCAGACAGTTTCCCTGCTCGTGACGGATTCCCTGCGAGCGTCGATGATGCCTGCCCTGGAAGCGCGCCCGCTGGCTTCGGCCAGCCTCGCCGCGCCGGTCATGTTGCCGGTGGACGGAACGCAGACGGAGTTTTGGTTGAGCGAGGGTTTCCGTGATGGCCTTGAGCGCCGCAGCCTTTACTTGTCCGTGCGGGGGGCCTGGGCGGACGGGCAGCCCGTACGATATACCTGGCCGGCTCGACCATCACACGGCGAATACGTTCATGGCATGGGGAAGGCGCTGGATGTGCTGGGCAAGGTGGCCGGCGCGCAGGCCGGGGCGCTGATGCGGCTGATGCAGCACGAGCACATATACCGCGCCGTGACGCAAGGCTTGCGGCGAATGGGCATGGATTCGCCTTTCAAGCTGCCCGACGGTACGGTTGTTCAGGTGGAGGGCCGAGCCAGCTTTGGGTTCGATGTTGCACAAACCGAGGACGGCGATTTTCTCATCGCAGCGACAGTCAAGTATCACGACCTCGCCGTCGTTCCGGGAACGTCGCCAGACGGTACGGACGTGACCATCACCATGAATCCGTGGACCAGCTGGGCTGAGATTCAGTATGCCTTGCTTGTGTCGGCGGATGCGCGCGAGGTCAAGACAGCCGAACTGCCGCAATTCCGGCATCACTTCGACGACGCGCAGATCACTGTCGACAATGCGCTCAATTTACGCAGCCAGGCCGTCCATCCGCTGTCGATGTTCGATTAAGGCCGCGGAGCAGGCGCGCCGACCTCGCGGGCAGTGGAACGACGATTGCACGGCGGTTACTGACGCCTTGAAACGGCGACAGCGGCGCTTTTCTCCAGATGTGATGCAGAGCCGGAGTGCATGCCGCCAATGTAATTGGTATCGCGGTTTGGGCAGAGATAACTGATTTTTTTGGGGACGGCGTTCATGATCAGGCAAGCGGTGGGAGATTCTAACTTTTCATGTGCCTGGCGCAGGCAGGCCGACGCCAGCTCTATCCTGCCTTATGATCGGCCCGGGGAAGCCGAGGCCGGCATTGTTCTTGCGCATGGCTCGCAGGTGCGAAGGCTGGTGGTGGAACGCCAGGATCTGGAATGTCCCCCGCTGGGAGTCATCGGCAACCTGCATTTCAAGGCGGAGCAAGGTGGCACAGCGCGTGCCGGCTTCGTAGGTGCATTGTTGTCGGATATGCGGCGTTCATTGGCCGATCTGTCCACTGTGAAGATTTGGCTGACCGGAGGGTTGGACCACACGCGGTGCGTGAAATTGACGCAAGCTCGTGTCAACAGCCGTGATATCGGCAACTTGCTGGGCTGTCTGACGGCTCCCGCGAACGATAGCTTGGCCAATTTCAGGACAGCCCAAGAGCTGGTGCAACTGGTCGAGCGCTCTAAAGGTGATCTGGCGAATCTGACAGGCGGGCGGGAAGCCCTGACATTCTACCTGGATGAATTGACCGACTCGGATCTCATCGCCTTGCACAACGGGGCTTTGGGCTGCCCGGCCGCCCGCTCCGCCGTGCTTCAGGATGTGGCTGAAATTTCGCATCACGCCATGCATCGCGCTCCCGAGATGTTGAATCAGATCGCGAAGGCCCTCAGCCAGCGATTTGTCAAAAAAGTCGTGCAGGAGCCTTTCGGGCTGCTCGTGGGGTTATTATTCGCCATTTCGGAGCGTATGCGGAAACTGGATGCGCAGAAACTGGATGCGCGGGAACTGGATGCGCAGAAACTGGAGGAGCCGCTGATCAGACTAGCCCAAGGTCTGGAACAGTTCAAGGCCAGCCGGAAATTGACCGCTGTAAAAGCTGATGGCGACCCGTTGGACATTTATTTGCGTTTCATCCCTGAGGAGCAGTTGGAGATCTTGTTGACCTTACACAAGTCATCAAGATTGGCCGACATTCAGTATGCCCTGGAGCGTGACAAGAACGATCCGGAAAATCCGGCCTGCCTCATGCTGGGCCGTATCAACGACGCCTTGAAGCGCGAGTATGACTTTCGGGTTCAATCTGGATTGACAGGCAAGCTGGCTTCAGCGGAAACGTCCGCGAGCATGTTTTCGAAGTCGAAGGACTTGCACCTGCTGAACGCCAGAGTGGAGACGCGGATGCGGACGGACGGAGCGCTTGATGAAACGGCAGTTACGGCAGTGCGAAAATGGGTCGGCGCCCAAATGAATCAGCTCCGGGATGCGCTGAACAATCCGGAGGGCCCGCTGAACAGGGCTTCGCTGCAGGGCTTGAGCGACGCTGCTCTCTGGTACCTGCATAGCGCCTCGCATTTGCACCGTTTGGGATTGGAGCTGGACCGCCAGGCGCTCAACGAGGAGGGCCTGGCGCGGGTCCGGATGCATGTGAGTCAATTCGTCGAGCGCAAGGCCAAGGAGAAGGTCAGGCCGGAAGCGTTGCTGAATCGCCTGGAAGCTCCAAGGCTGGATGCCGCCCGCAAAGCCTTGAGGCTGATTAGCGAGGGGCCGGAGAGGACACAGGCCGTAGCCCTGCTGGCCCGTGCCCTGGCTTCATAGCGTGGAGGCGAAAGATGCTCTGGAACGGAACGTGTGCTGGCCAGCGGTTACTTACTGCCTGAGATCAAGGCTATTGCGCGTCTAAGACGGTGTGGATGCGATTGTGATGTGAATAGCCGGCGTTGCTGAGTTCCAGTGTTTGCATTCGGCCTGATTTTTTCGAGGATGGCTACCATGATCATCATTAAGCAAGCCGACAATAATCCTGTTCTGGCCTATCTCCCGCAGGAGCGGAAAGTGGTGGTGGAGCGCAAGGATTTGGGAGCCTGTCCTCTGGGGACGGTAGGCAACCTGCAGTTCAGGGCGGAGCAGGGCGGTACGCCGCGCGCCAGCCGGGTCGGCGTGATGTTGTCGGACGCGTGGCACGCATTGCTCAAGCTATCGAACGATCTGATGTACTGCTTTACCTTCAAGCAGGCGGATGGCCAGGAGGAACACATTGAATTCATGGCGGCTCGTAGCAGCAGTCGCCGCATCGGCAATTTGCTGGGCTGCCTGACCGCGCCGGCCGATGACGTCCGTGCCGATTTGAGAACCGCTCAAGAGCTGGCGGAGCTCGCCGAGATGTCGAGGGGCAATCTGGCCAATCTGACGGGCGGGCGCGAGTCCCTGGGTTTCTACCTTAACGAACTGTCCGATGCCGACCTCATTTCGCTGCACAATGGGGTGTTGGGCTGTCCGGCCGCTCGCGCTTCGGTGCTGAACGAGGTGGCTCAGATTTCGTTCTGGGCGCAAGACCGGGCTCCCCAGGTGTTGAATCAGATCGCGAAGGCCCTCAGCCGGCAATTTGCCAAAAAGGTCGTGCAGGAGCCCTTTACGCTGATCAGCGATCTGCTGTCCGCCAATCCGGTGGACCGCAAGAAATTGGAGGAGCCGCTGATCAGGCTGGCCAAAGGACTGCAACAGTTCCAGGACAGCCGGAAATTGACGGTGTTGGAAAGTGATGGCGACCCGCTGGACAGTTATCTGCGGCTTCTGCCCAAGAAGCAGTTGGAGGCGCTGCTGACCAAAAAGTCGATCTCGAACCTGGAGGAGGTGCAAAAGGAGCGTCCGCTGACCGAGGATGCTTCAAAGAATCCCGCCTTCATCATGTTGGACCGCATCACCACAAGGTTGAAGAGCGAGCGGGATGCGCGGGTCCAGCCTGAGCGGCAGCAAGAGCCGGCGCTTGCGGAGGAAAGTCTCGACATGGCCAAGGATCCACGGCAATCGAGGCTGCAAGATATGGAAACGGCTCTGTCGCCGGCCAAGGAGAGTTCCGGGAGCCCGGCCGTCGAGTTGAATGCATGGTTCCAGCCCGGCCAGGTGGAAGCGCCGGCGCCCGCGCCCGCGGAGAAAAGCCGCATCGCGATCAAAGTGCCGCGGCAACTCAGCGTCAAGATTGACCAGAAAAGACAGACCATCGAACCGCTGCTTGAAGAGATCGTCAGGAAATGGCGGATTCGAGTCGACGTCGACACGAAGCTGTTTCAGAACAGTCCGAATCAAGCAGAAGGCCCGCCCGCCAGTCCGCTGCCGATCAATCCCCTGAACAAGGCCGCCTTGAAGAGACTGGGCCAGGCCGCGTTCTTATTTTTGCAGAGCAATACGCACTTGAACCTTGTGATGGAGGGGGCGGAGCATCAGCCGCTTGATGCCGAGAGCCTCTCGCAAGCCCGGGAGTTTGCCGAGCGCATGGACGAGAGTGGCGCCAAAATGCAGCGCGTACTGGCCGTGATGGGCGTCGCGTAGGGCGGATGCAAGCTGCAGAGTGTATTGCCGTGATCAGCAATGGCTTCAAGGGGCGCCCGGCCGCGGCCGGGCTGGCCCATGACCGGATCAACCGCTCCGTCGACGAAAGCCTGTTGCTTGATCTGGATGTCCAATCAAGCAGGCGCTGAGGATTTGAACCATCTCCAGAGTGTGTCCGTTGCCTCATGCGTCGGAGGGCTTTCGCCTGAGCGAGCCGATGAGCCGCCGAATGTGCGGACAAGGGAACATCCTGCGCGTTTTGGTTACTCAAAAATTCCGGCGCCGGCGATCGCGTCCGCATGCCGCGTGAATGCAATGCGACGGAAGCTTCCAACGCTCTTGATCCGGCTTTCGTGATATGTAAATTGTTTTTTTGAGGAAGATTGCCTTGGCTATTGTCGCTCTTAGCCTCCCCCCCGGGATGAATGTACAGCCTGAACTGGAACGCCAGGACCTGGGCTTCTGCCCTCTGGGGACAGTTGGCAATCTGGCGTTCCAGCCGGAGCAGGGCGGCACGGCGCGCGCCAGTCGCGCCGGCGTGATGTTGTCGAACCTGCGGCGCTCGTTGGCCAATCTATTGAACGATCTGACAGCTTGCTTCAACGGCGCCCCGGGGCAAGCTCGGGCGTCGCGCAAGTACGTCGGCCAAGCTCATGCAGGCAGCCACTATATTGGCAATTTGCTGGGCAGGCTCACCGCCCCGGCGCATGCTCAAGAGGGTCGGGCCGCAACAGCCCGGGCGCTGGAGCAGTTGAGCGAACTATCGAAGGGCGATTTGAGCAAGCTGCGCGGCTGGCAATATTGCGTGGCCATCTATTTGGAAGAGTTGACAGCCGCAGACCTCAAGGCTCTGCATGGTGGGGTGCTAGGCGATCAGGACGCGCGCCAGGAAATGTTGAATCAGATTCCTTCTGAACAGGCGCGACGCCTGGCGGAACGGGTGTTGAGCGAGATTTCGGCGCACATGTGGCTGCGAGCGGCGCAGGAGACGCTGGGAGAGTTTGCCGATGGGCTCGCCGTTTCGGACCGGCCCGGGCAGATGACGTCGCTGATCAATTTCGGCAAGAGTCTGGATCGGGTCAACGCCGCCGGGAAAGACGGCACGGAGCTGGATGGCCGCGGTGACCTGGACTTCTGCCTGCAGTCCTTGCCCAAGCGTCAGTTGCACTACCTGCTGCTGAGCAAACTGCAACGCAAGCCGGGAGAGGGCGGTCTCGATGACATCCGGGCATTGGTTTCAGGTTGGTACGGCGATAACCCGGAACGGCAGTTGACTCTTGCTGCTCTGGATCGCTTGTGCGCGGCGTTGGAGAGATGGATGCATGCGTACAAGAGCGAGCGCGCCCAGCTAGTCAAAGGGTAGAAGAAAGCTCTTTAGTTGTGGTGTCCCCCGGCGTTGAAGCCACCCCCGGAACGTGGACTTGAGTCCCCCGTTCGGGGGGGCATGGTCGAGCCGGTGATGCCCTGAGCATACAGAAAACATAGCGTCCGGTATCGAACACTTTCCCAGACTTCCGCATGCGAGCGATTGCGCCGGCGCGGCGATGTGCTTGCACTGACGGCACGGGTCGTCCGGGTTGCGGGTCCTTGCTTCGATACGCGGGCTTTTTCGAGAGAGCCCAATATGAAAATTCAATCATTCAGTCAGACAGACACCATGGATGTGCGGCGGCAGGGCCCGCCGCCCGGTCCGAGAGCAAGTATCGGCGAGCGGACGTTCAAGGCAGAGCGGGGCGGCGCGGCACGTGTGAGCAGCCCGGGCGTGTTGTCGCGCCTGGGCAATCTTTTGCGCAATCTGAAATTCTGGTTCTGCCCTTCCTCCACGCCAGCACGGCCCCGGCACAAGAACATGATTGATGTTCCGGAATTCGCTCCCACGCTTGGCGGCTTGCTGGGCAGCCTGATGGCCCGCGCGAACGACAGCCAGGCCATGGCCAGAATCGCCAAGGAGTTGACGCAGTCTGAACAGCAGGCCGAAGCCGAGCTCCTGATCCTGTTGCGTCATTCTCGGGCGAAGTGGAAATCGATGAGCCGGGAGGAAGGCTTGGCGGGGTTGAAACAATGGTCGAAGCGTCCGGTCTTGAGGAGCGATGCGAAGGGGCAGAATGCAAAGCGGAGCGGCCAGGCCAAGGAGCAGCCAGGCCTTGACAGGAATTCGAAGCTGCGCAGGCCGCCGATCGAGGTCAAGTCTCTGACCAAGTCGCGGATCGAGGACGCCATGGCCCGCTCCGGGCGAGCTCAAGACTGGCTGTCGCCAGTGCCGGCGCTCGGTGCCGAAGACCTGGCTCGAATTGTTCAAGGACTGACGCAATTGAGCAGGCTTACGCAGGGAGACTTGGTTAGACTGCCGGCGCAGCGCGAACTTTTGACCACCCATCTTGACGCCATGGACTATTCCGACCTAAATACCCTGCGGCACGGGATACTGAGTCACTGGAGCGCCCGGGAAGAGGTGTTGGATCAAGTGGAGCCCGAACTCCGACTTCAGGCGCAGCGCGTGCTGAGCCAGATCGCGGCTGCTGTGAATCAGCGTCTGGCCAACGAAGTGGTGCAGAAGCCGTTGAACAAGATTGAAGAAATAATGTCTTCTTCCTCGGTGAATGGACAGGAGCTGCAGACGGAACTGATCAAGCTGCATACGAGCCTGGTCATGCTGGATTTCAACGGAGGCGGGAGCCGTCCGCCTGCCCCGTCCCTGCTGGATGTCTATCTCCAGTCCTTGCCCATCGACCAGGCACAGGGGTTGCTGCGCGTATTGGATTCAAAGAAGACGAATCTGGTCGAACACTCCCCGCCGCAGAATGAACAGATTCCGGTTAAGCCGCAATCCCTCCAGGAATTTCTCCTGGAGCAGCCGCAAGCTCGCGTCATGCTGGATCGTCTGCATGCATCCTTGAGAAGCGAGGTTCAAGCGCGGGCGCAGCCGGAATAAAGGCAATTGGATAGGGCACTGGCATCAGGCGGTGCTGGTGCGTGGGGGCCTGGCCGACTTCTCATCGCGCCGGGCTTTGGCGTTTTTCATGAACGAGTCGGTGGCGGCCGGACTTTCCCGACAAGGAACGGACGCTGTTCGCGGGTTACCCAAGCCTCGCGGGAGGTGATTTCTTGCAAGGAAGATCATCATGACTATCCAATCCCTCGGTCAGGTAGGCGCGCAGAACATACAGCGGCAGGACTTGGCGTCTGGTCCTCTGGGACGCGTGGGCAATCTTCAGTTCAGTCCAGAGCAGGGCGGCACGGCGCGCGCCGGCCGTGCCGGCGCCGCGTATGCAAGCGGTACATGGCGTAATCTGAGGCTTCGCCTCGGCCGCTCGACGCCGGAGGAGCGGCAACAGCGCGACTTCCTGAAGAATGTACATGCCGCCAGCGGGCGGGTCGGCGACATGCTGGGAAGGCTGACGGCGCCGGCGAACGATGCCAAAGGACTGATCGGAATCACTCGGGAACTCAAGCGTCTAGGAAAATGGGCGCAAGGAAATCTGGATAATCTGCCCGGAGGGCTGGAGGCGCTCTTCACCTACGCGGGGGAGTTGAAGCGTCCTGACCTCGATGCCTTGCGGGGCGGGGTGCTGGGCAATGCGCCAGCTCGCGGCATGGTGCTGAACCAGATTCCTTCCGCCCTGCGAAGCCAGGCGATCGCCGTACTCGCCCAGGTTGCGGAAGCCGTGAATCAACGCTGGGCCCAGGAGCTCATCCATGCGCCCTTGTCGCAAATTTGCGATCTGATGTGCGTCCTGTCTGTGAATGAGCGGGAGTTGGCGAGCCGTTTGATCGCTTTATCCATGGACCTGGCCGTGCCGGATGCCGAGGAACCGCCGAACGTACCCTTGCTGGGCCTCTATTTCCGCTCCTTGTCCCAGGATCAACTGGAGGAGCGTTCGTCCGTATTTCAAGGCGGAATATTGGACGCCGCTCAGCAGGCTCTGTGGCGGCTCGACAATGGTGAGGACAGGCAGCGCGCTTTCCGCATGCTGGAGTGTATTCGTACGCACTTGGGGAACGAAATCGACAAACGGGTTCAGCTTCCTCTTGGAAAACTCGGGCTCGCCTTGGTCCAGGCCAGGCATGCGGCAAATCAGCTTGCCGGATCCCAGGCCTTGCGTGATCTGGACGCCCTGGTGGCCGAGATCCGGCAGGCCTATGGATGGCTGCCCGAAAAGGTGGCCGCGACTGTGCGCGGGCTGGTCAACGACAACTTGATCCTGTACCGGGATCCCGCGTTCAATCCCGACGGCCCTTTGAATGCGGCTTCCCTGAGCAGGCTGGATGGCGCCACGGAGGCTAACTTGCGCAACGCATGGTGTCTGCGTTCGCTGGGATTGGAACTGGAAGAGCTTGTCGACGCCGGTTGGAGGCCGGGTTGAGCGTGAGCACCGCAAATTGTCCGTGAAACGGGATGCGGGCGCGCTTGAGCTCCATTTGCGGCGTTGAATTTGCGGATAAGGGAACGTCTGGCGTTTATCGGTTACTCAAACGTTGAGTTTCAGCCGAGGCACGTCTCTATGGTGCTGCTCAGGCATTCGCGACGTGAATCGTTCGGACGTTTCCTCAGGCTGCGGTATAAGGGCCTGATTTTTTTTTTGAGAAAGAGCCGCGTGCGTACCCAAGCATATACTCCCGCCCACCCGTCGGCATCCCAACCCGAGCTGGAGCGTAACGATCTGGAAATCAGTCCCCTCGGGGTCATTGGCAATCTGCGGTTCACTGCAAAGCAGGGCGGCACGGGGCGTATCAGTTGCATTCGCGCGAGCTTGTCGGGCATAGGACGGGCCTTGGTCCACCGCTTGTCCGACTTGAAAGACTACTTCATGTCGACGCCGGCTGAAAAGCGGGCGCTGCGCGAGTATCGGTACCAGGTACGCAATAACAGCCTTTTCATCGGCAATCTGTTGGGCCGTCTGACGGCGCCGGCGGGTGACTTCGAAGGGCGGGTCAGGACCGCTGAGGCATTGAAACAGCTCGTCAGGCAGCCGGACGGCAAGTCGATCGCGTTGAAGGGGCTGGACTATTGCGTGGCTATTTATGTGGATGAGTTGAAGGACTCGGACCTCGAGGCATTGCGCCAAGGGGTATTGGGCAATAAAGACGCGTGCATGGCGGTGGTGAACAAGATCAAACCTGCTGATGGGTATGAGCAGGCGTGCGAATTGATTAATTGCGTCTCGACGGCCCTGAATCGTCGACGGGCCAGAGAGATTGCGCGGGAGTCTCTGGGTGTCATCGCCGATCAGCTTCAGGTCCCCGACGTGGACAGGGGTGAGCTGAAAAAGGCGGTGCTCAGGCTGGCGAGAAGCATGAACAAGCTCGGGGCCGAGAGGCAGGCAAGTTCGAGGCCGAGCGCCGGCGGTGCATTGGACGGCTGCCTCCGGTCTTTGCCTGCCACGTCGTTGCAGCGGCTTCGGACTCAGTTGCGGTCGGGGCGGCTGGAAGAGGCCCAGCAGGTGATCCTGTCCAAGACCAGCAATTCCTCGGCAGCGCGGCAGATGCGGTTGACGCTGGATCAGCTTCGCGCGGCGCTGTGGCGCGTGATCCACTCAGGGCTTGAGGTGTAGGCCGGCGCCCCTGCTCCGATGGGAGCCGAGCTGGCCGACAAAGGAACGTCTGGTAGTCGTCAGTTACCCAAGCGCTAGGTATGGTCGCTTGCATGTCTAGCTTCAGGGTGCGCTCGCGTCGTGAAGTATCACTATTTTCCTCCATGCGTAGATGTATGGGCCTGTGTTTTTCTCGAGGAGGGTTGAATTGCTTACTCAAGCTCTTGTTTCCGGCGTCTTGACCGTCGGGCGGTTTAAGTTGGAGCGCAAGGATTTGGAAGCCTGCCCTCTGGGAACCATTGGTAATCTGCAGTTCACCGCTGAGGAAGGCGGCACGGCGCGTGCCGGTTACGTCCACGTGGCCCTGTCTGGCGCGGGGCGCTCGCTGGTCAAGCGCTTGTCCGATCTGAAAGATTGTGTCATTTGCGCGCCGCCCGATCTGCGGGCTCAACGCGAGGACCGGTATGAAGTGCGCAACAACAGCCTTCTGATCGGCAATCTGCTGGGCCGGCTGACGGCTCCGGCGGGCGATGGGAAAGGGCTGGCCAGAACCGCCAAGGCATTGGAGCAACTGGTCAAGCTGTCGAATGGCGATCTGGACGAACTGAAGGGCCTGGATTATTGCCTGATCACGTACGTGGATGAACTGAAGATCTTGGATTTCGATGCGTTGCACCTAGGTGTGTTGGACGATGAAGATGCCTGCCAAGCAATGCTGAGCATGATCGAGCCTGCTGATTCAAATGAACAGGCCGCCCAATTGCTAAACCGAATCATACGGACTTTGAATCAGCGCTGCCTGAGAGAGTCCGCGAAGAGGTCTCTGGATGAGATCGACCATTTGCTCTCCAGTGCTCGCGTAGACGGAAACAAGTTGAAGGCTTCATTGCTCAAGTTGGCCAGATGCGTGAATGAGCTCGATGCCAAACGGACGAGCTCGGGACTGGGGGGCGGCAATGGCATGGATATCTGTCTCGTATCGTTGGCCCCGGCCACGCTGGCGGGGCTGCGTAAGCGGATGATGCTTGGAGCGCTGGATAAGGTTCAGCAGGTACTCTCGTCCAGGATCAGCAACGAGTCGGAAGCGCAACAGGTCCAAGCCATATTGCACCGGCTCTGCGCGTCGCTGTGGTCCGTGGCCTATGCCGAGGTCGAGCTCCTGGAAGAGGGCGGCGGGACGCAGTTCTGATCTTTGCCAGCCCTGGATCAGCCCGCATCCCCGCAGGCTGATTGTAGTCCCATCGCTGCGGAAGGCGCACATCCGGCACCGGATCCGCCCTCCGGCCGGCGACTGTCCACGCGAACTGTGACGAGGCCTGTGGATGGAGCCCATGTCACGCCCGATGTTTGCTGGTCTCGAAATCGACACGGCAGCCAGCCGCTGAGCAGGAGCGCAGACGAGGCCGGTGCGACGGGCGAGGGCGCCGCGGGCCCGGGCCCGACAAGAAGCCTGATTTACTAGGGAAACTGTGATGAGAATTCAATCTTGCGATCAGCCTGGCGACCAGGGTACGTCGCGAAGTGTCCGGGATCCGGGATCGGCGCAAACACGCGACACGCCGCGGTTCCGGGTGGAGGAGGACGCCATGGTGCAAGGCGGTCGCGTCCATGGATTCTCACGCCTGGGCTGTGCGTTGGCGACCCTGACATTCTCTGCCCACCGCGCGTCTGCCAAACCAAGGGCGCAGGACAAGGTCCTGGGCCAGGAGCGCCTCAGCAGCCGCCAAGTTCATGCATTTTTAAGCGATCTGGCGATGCCGGCAAGCGAGCTCCGGGCCCGGGCCAGGGCTGCCGCAGAGTTGGCGCGGCTCAGCGAATTGTCTCGAGGCGATCTGGCCGGCGTGCCGGGCATGCGGGAATCCCTGGCCGCTTGCCTGAGGGAGCTGGACGATGTACGTTTTTTTGCATTTTTCTCCGGGGCCTTGGGCAATGCGGATGCCCGCAAGTCCATATTGTGCCGGGTGGACGCGGGTTTGCGCGCTCAAGCGGCCAGGCTGCTGGACGAAATGGCGGCGGTGTTGCGGCAGGGACTGATCCGGAATGTCCTGCCGGAGCGTCTGGCGCAGATTTCCAGGTTGCCGCCCACCCTGCCAGAGGATGCCAGGAAGCTGGAGGCGCTGCTGATCATAATGAGGTCCCGAAGGCTGGATGACGTCAAGGAGGCCTTGACTTCCATCTCCAACCACTCCGAGCGAAAAAGAGCTCTCGACGTGCTGAGTCGCCTCCACCAGTTGTTGGAGCGCGAGGTCGACAAGTTGTTTGAGCCTTCATTGACGCAGGTGGAACTTGCCCTGCTGACGGCGGTGAACGCGGGCGAGCCGTTTCACGCATCCCAGGCTTTGCGCGCCTTGGACGTCCTGGTGAGGCGTACCGAACAGGCCTGTGGGGCGCTGTCCAAAGAACTGGCGGAAAGCGTAAGCAACCTGGTGCGCAACAGCCTGGACGTGTTCCGGGACCCTGAATGCAACCCCGCAGGCCCGTTGAGTGAAGCGTCCTTACGCAGACTGGATGTGGACACGCTGGAGAACCTGCGGCGCGCCTCAAGCTTGCACCGATTGGGATTGAACCTGGAAGCTGTTGCCGATACGGCCCTGACGCCAGCCCCGACAGGTTGAATTTATTTGCTCTGCAGTCAGCACTCATTGTTGTGCCAATATTTCAGTTCTTTCATGCTTTATAGGTTTCGGTATCCGAGCCTCGTTGCCGCAAGGAGAGTCCTCATGCTTGTTCAAGAACATGGCCGGCCAAATATCATGAACTTGCAGTCGAGGTATCTATTTCCATGCCCCCTGGGAGACTGGGGCAATCTGCGGTTCACCGCCACGCAGGGCGGTACGCCTCGCGCCAGCCGGCCCGCCGCCGTACTTGCGTACATATGTGGTTTTCTGAGCGAGCTGAAGTTTCACCTCAGCTTTCCGACCGCGTACGAGCGGGGAGTGCGCGAATATGCAAAGAAGGTCCGCAAGCACAGCCGCTGCATCGGCAATGTGCTGGGCAGCCTGACAGCGCCGGCGTGCGATGCCAAGGCCCAGGCAAGAGTCGTCCGAGAGTTGCGGCAACTCAATGAACTATCGCTGGGCCAATCAAGCATGCTGACGAGGTGGCCGCTATTCCTGGAGGTTCATCTGGATGCGATGAACTATCAGGATCTCGCCGCCCTGCGTGACGGCGTACTGGGCAATGCTGAATCGCGGAAGGCGTTATCAGACGCGCTGCTGAGGGAATCCGGGAATGTCAGGCGGTGTGCAGATAACGTGTTGCATCTGATCGGGAAGGCCGCGGATCGGAAGCTGGCATGCAAGGTCGCACGGGAGCCTTTGTCGCGGATTTCGCGGATGCCGCTCAGTTCGTCCTTGGACGAAGACGAGCTGGCCATTCAATTGCTGGCTCTACAGAAGAACTTCGTCAGCAGCGGAACGAACGCTCATGCAGCGGCGGTCTCCGTGTTGAATGCCTATTTCGGTTCCTTGATCTGCACCGAATCGGCGGCCCTGGTGCCGGCGCTGTGCTGCGACAGGCTGCATGTCGCCCGTAAAAGCTTGTCCTTGCGCCGGGATTCTCTGCAAAAGCAGCAGGCTCTCAGCGCGCTGGATTCTCTCATCGCGGCCCTGGAGTGCGAAATAGAACTACGGATCAGACCTGACCTGCAGCAGTTGCAAGAGAAAATGAGGCGGATAGAGGCGGCGCAAGACCAGCGCGCCGCGTTCAAGTTTACTTACGAGCTGGAGCGCCTGCGGCGGGGCAGCGAGCATCGCTATCGCTGGATACCGGAAAACACGCGCAACGAGATGCAGAGGCTCCGCACCAAGAGTGTCTTCATGGCATGGTGCGCCTTGCCTTCAAATTACGTTCCGCCTCGGGCGCCCGCTCCAATCCGCAGGCCTGCCGGTTGGAGGCCGTGACACTGGCGTCATCATGAAGTCGAGTCCGTGATGCGCAGGGCCTGAGGTCGAAGGAACGCTTGGCATGCTTCGGTTACTCAATCAGGTTTGCGGCGAAGGCGGCTGCGCCGTTCCGGGAGCGCGGATGCCATTGCAGCGCGTGCCGCGTGCTGTTTCTTCAGTACAGGGACCTGATTTTATGGGGGCAAATCACCATGAACGTTGAACGCACCACGCCGACGCGAGGCTTGATTCAAGCGTGGCAGAACCAAGTGGCGCCGGGTCCGCTGGGGACCGTGGGCAACCTGCGGTTCGGCGCCAAGGACGGCGGCACGGTACGTGCGGACCGCATAGGATTGGTTCAGCATGCGCGCGACTTTCTGGACAAGTTGACATTCCGCTTCAGCGCGCCCGAGGAGGCGCGCATGGCCCGCGCCTATCAAAACGAGATCAACATAAACAGCCGCCGCATCGGCAATTTGCTGGGCAGCTTGACGGCCCGGTTCACTGAAGCCGGCGTCTTGGACAGAATTGCCGGGGAGCTCGGGCAGATCGGCAGGCTGTCGCAGGGAGATTTATTCTCCATGCCGGGAGGGCAACAGTCCCTGCTAGTCTATCTGGCCGGAATGACGTCCGCCGATCTCGCCGCCTTGCGTGATGGGGTATTGGGTTGTCCCGGCGCATGCGACGAGGTGCTGGCACGGGTTGAGCCCAAGTTGCAGCAGCATGCCGCCGCTGTGTTGGAGCAGATGGAGAATGCCCTGAGGGTGCGATTGGCCGACGCAGCCGTGACGGAGTCGCTTTCCGAGCTTGTCAGGCTGCTGTCCGCCGGCGCTGTGGATGGCCAGGCGTTGAGAGATCAGTTGGTCAAGTGGCATACAGGCCTGGCCATGCTGGACTTCAGCGGGGTTGCCGGCCGTCTGCCGGCCATGTCCATGCTGGACGACTATTTCCGCTATTTATGGAAGTACGACTTGCAAGTCTGGCTGATGGAGTTGCGATTTGAAAGACTGGCGGCTGCCCACAGCGCCTTGTCCCAGCTCGATGATGATTCACGCAAGCACCAGGCCCTCGTCATGCTGGATCGTCTGAAGGCGGCTTTGGGGCAGGAAATGTATGTGCGGTCACGACCTAAACTGGAGCAATTGCGAAAAGGAATGGATCGGGCGGAGGCGGCGCAGGATGAGCTTGACGCCGAATGGGTCATTTCCGATGTGATCTATCTCTGGCATCAACATAGGCCGTACGGATGGATGCCCCGGAAGATGGCGGATGAGATGCGGCAGCTGACGCATAGAGGCATGAATATCATTAATGCGGTGGCAAGCGGTCAACCGGGAGAGTCAAAGGCTTGACAGCCGCGCCCGGCGCGGGCCCGCCGGCCGCGAAGCAGGTCAGCGGAGTCAGGGTGCGCCAGGGTCGCTGCCGGAGGAACGCCGAGAGCCCGTCAGTTACTGAAGTCTTGTGGGAGGCTGATTTTTTCTAGGAAGATCAACATGGATATCCAACCACTTGGCCAGACGGGTACTCAGAGCGTGCGGCGGCAAGACCTGGCGGTCGGCCCCCTCGGAACAGTCGGTAACCTGCGCTTCACGCCGCGCCAGGGCGGCACGGCGCCTGTCGCTCCCCCTGGCGCGGCTGCCAATGTCTCCAGCTCATGGGCCAACCTCCAATTTGCCTTGAGCGGCGCGCCCGTGCAAGCGCGCAAGCAGCGCGAGATCTTGCTCAAGGTGCGCGCGAACAGCCGGAGCATCGGCGATTTGCTGGGCAGGCTCACGGCCCCGACGGGCCACGCCAGGGCGCTGGCGGCGATCGCACAAGACCTGGCGAGGCTGAGCAAGATTTCACGGGGTGATCTTGCCGCCCTGCCGGGAGGGCGGGAGGCCCTGACCGCATACATGAGTGAATTGGACTATCTGGATCTCGTCGCCCTTCGCCATGGAGCTCTAGGCCATGCGGATGCTCGCAATGCGGTGCTGAATCAAGTGAGCCCTGGTCTGCGGGAGCAGGCGGCTCATCTGCTTCAGCAGATTGAGGCGGCTCTCGAGCTGCGTTCAGCCCAGGAGGTTGTGCTGAACCCCTTGTGGGGAATTGGCCGGTTGCTGTTCGCTTCTTCGTTGGACGCCCAGGAGTTGGAGATACAGTTGGACAAGCTGTACTCCGGTCTGGCCATGCTGGATTCCAGCGGGACACAAAACCGCGCATCGATCGTCCATATGTTGGATGTCTATCTTCAGTCTTTGCCTGATGATCAGTTCGAGGTGTTGCTGGCTCAAATTCATTCTGATGCGTTGGACGCGGCCGAAGATGCTTTGTCGCGCAGGTGGGACGCACGGACGACGCAGGCGGCCAAGGAGAAAAAAAACAATGATCCGTCGCTGGCCCAGAAGGAGTTATGGCTGATCAAGCTTCAGTTTAACTTCGAGGACTACCTTCCCTTCTCCATGCTGGTCCATCTTCGCGCGGCGCTGGAGCGCGAGATCTGCGCTCGGCTCCACCCTTCAATGCTGAGGCTGGAACTTGCCCTGATGTCTGCGGTGAGTTTGGGAAAAAGACTTGTCGCGTCCCGGGTTTTGCTTGACATGAATGCCTTGCTGGACCGGATCCAGCGGACTTACAGAGCGTTGCCTGAGGAGATGGTCTACAGCGTGAGCAAACAGCTCCAGGATAGCTTCAGCCTGTTCCGGAATAAGCGGCTAAACCGGGAAGGCGCACTGAATGCGGATTCTTTGCGCGAACTCGATGACATCACTCTTGTCAATCTGCGCCGCGCGACGCAATTGCATCCCTTGGGCTTGACGCTGGATTTTGAAGCCATCAAACAAATCGTCGTGGAGCGGATGGAGCCTCTGCGCCAACGATTCAACGCGGGCGCGAGAGGCGTGTTCTGGGCCTTGTCCAAGGATCCGATGGACATGCCGCTGCTCATGCGGCGGCTTCAGGACCTGTCCGATGTGGAGTTGGACTATATCCGGCAGTTGGAAGATCTTGGGCATTTCGATGACGGCGGACCGGCTCTGGTCGATCGCCGGGGCTTGGTCCGAGACATGTGCGAGCGGGCGGTAGGCGAGCTGTTTCGCGAGGCCCCCGCATTCATGGAGCAGGATGCGATGAAGCACATGGAGCTGCTAAGAGGGTTGGCCAGCAAATACTCCGCGACCGCCTCCAAGCTGGAAGGGATTATTGTTCAGGGTGACTTTGAAGAGGGCGGCAGAATGACCAAGGAGCAGCTTGACGCCGCCTGCTATTTGGTGAACGACATGGGCGAGGCATTGCATCAGCGGCTGATGGTCATGGCGCAGGAAAGCCATCCTGATGCCATTGGCGGGTTGCATAAACACGTGTCGACACCCAAAAAAGCGGAATCGAGTGCTCGCGTTCCACCAGGAACTTTTTATCCCGGCTTGCGCGAACTATATGGGGTTGCCTATGGCTTGACGGCCAACGAAATCGCCCTGCTTGCGACGGATAAGGCGCGGGCGAGGATGGTGCCTGAGCTGGAGGCGCTTCTTCCCGTCGTTGTCCCGGTTGCTCTGGAGGCTGCGTTGCCCGCAAATGAAAGCGATCAGGGTTTGACAGTACGTGAACGGCTTCGCGCGCAGGAGATTGAGGATGCCGGCATCTTGTTCTCCGTGCGGGGAAGCGGAAGCGGCGAGCAGCCCATACGCTTCATGTGGCCCGGCTCTTCAGTACTTGAGAATCGACGTCATACCCTGGAGAGCGCATTGGACGCGCTCGTGGAGGTGGCGGGTCCGCAGGCTGAGGCGCTGATGCACCTGATGCGTCATGAAGACACACACGCCGCCGTGGCCAGGGGGCTGAAGCACATGGGCATGGATTCGCCGTTCAAGTTGCGTGACGGCACCGTCGTTCATGTAGCGGGGGCGGGGCCTGTCGTGTTCGATGTGGCGAAAATCGAAAGCGGCGACTTCCTTGTCAGGTCGACAGTCCGGTTTTCGGATTTGACTGCTGTTCCTGCGAGGCAGCCCGATGGCATGGATGCGGTCATAACCATGAACCCATGGACCAGTTGGGCCGAGGTGCGCTATGTCCTGCATGTATCGGCGGACGTACAAGAGGCCAGGGTGATCGGGCTGCCGCAGTTTCGGCACCATTTCGAGCTCGTCAAGCGCGAAATAGTCGTAACGGTGTAAGAAGCGCACCTTAAGGCGGAATGACTGCCGGTTTTTCCGCCGCATGCGTGAGCGGCTCCTGGACGGGGAGGGGCAGGCCAGTTCCAGGAGCCGGGGTTTTCAATGACGGCCGGGGTGGTTCACGTCAGACGCATCAGTATCGGTACGCCGGCCTTGCGCAGGCAGCTCAAGGCCACGCTGCCGGGAAAAGCCGCTTCGAACACGTCCTTGCGTCGCGTGGCCATGGCCAGTATGACATCGCGGCGCTTGGCGACATGCTCTGCAATGGCCCTTGCGGGGTCGCCATGCAGCACCTCCCAGGACACCGGCATGCCGTGGCCCGCGGCAAGCTCGGCCGCCCTGGAGCGGACGTAGCTGGATTCGAGCATGGTTATCTCGTTTCCATGCTCCGGGGCCATGTCGGCCCCGACGTCGGCATCAACGGCATTGACCACTTCCATGTCCGCATCCGCCCAGCGGGCAAATTCGGCTGCATGGCCGGTTATCGCTTCGTGCCGCGTGTTGCCGTCCAGCGGCACCACCACGCTGCGTAATTTCAAGGGCGCCTGCGGCCTATCCGTTCCGGTCGGACGATAGAGAAGCACCGGGTCGCGGGCGCCGCGCAGGATGCGTTGGGCCACGCTTCCAAATATGATTTCCGCCAGACCCGAGCGCCCATGGGACGTCATTGCCACCAGGGTGGGCGGCCCGCGTCGGGCTTCCCCGAGAATTGCATGGGCGACTTCGCCCGCGTCCCGCAGGCATAGTTCGCGGGCAGGATGGGTCGTCGGCAACGGCTCAATGGCATCCAAGGCTTGGTCCTGACCGACGCCCTTGCGGACCACGCGCAACAGCACGAGTTCCGTACCGTGAACGGCAGCCAGGGACGTCGCGTAGGGAATGATTTCTTCGGAAAAACGGGACCCATCGAGTGGAACCAGTATGCGTTCGTACATAGCGAGCCTCCGAAAGGCGCTTGCGGCGGCGCTCAATGAAAATCCGGGCGATTTCCAGGCAGGGGAGCGCGAAATCCGCCGCCATTCAGATAGTTGTACGCATGGTTTGACGGTTTTGTCTGCAACGTATTGGTTCGTGAAATGACAAAAGCGTAACGGACAATAAAAAAATGCAACGTTCAAAGAGAACTTTTGGCGCATGGCCGTTACTAAGCGCTACGAAAAACGCTGTTGTCAGGGGCGTCCGTCAGCCGATGATGGTCACGCGCCAGCCGTTGGGAGCAGGCCTTAAAAATTGAGTGTCAGGCCTTTTTCACGCAGTCGTTCGCGCAGGGCGGTGCGCGCCCGGGAAAGACGACTGCGCACCGTGCCGATGGGCACCGTCAGCAAGGCAGCCGCCTCTTCGTAGGACAGATCATCGAGGCCTACGAGCAACAGTATGGTGCGCATGCTTTCCGGCAGCTCGTCCAGGGATTCCTGCAGCAGGTGCAGCATCTGGGTCTGAGAGGCGGCTTCTTCGGGAGACGTCGCTTCGGTCGGGACGCTGTCGAGGCTGCTTTCGTCGACGAAGTGATAGCGGCGCTCGGGCGCACGTGAAAGGTGGTTGCGGATCAGGTTGAGGGCGATGCCGTACAACCAGGTGGAAAGCTGCGATTCTCCGCGGAAGGACTGATACGACTTGGCCGCCTCCACAAAGGCTTGCTGAGCAAGGTCTTCGGCGTCGCTGGTGTTGCCGATATGCATGATGATGAAGCGCTGCAACCGGTCGCTGTGCTGTCGCACCAATTCGCGAAACAGCCGCTCATCAGCCATGGCGGGGGCATTGGCTGGGGCCGGCTGGGTCATTTTGCCGGGTACTTCGCGGTCTGGATCAGGAAGTATTGTCATGAGGGCGCCGGAACGTACTGTTGCTGATCATCAGCGGGCTAAAAAATGTGAGGCCGTTTGGCCGGAACATTACATCACGAAAAGTGAGGGCTCTGTGCCGGAACATTACATCACGAAATTGTATATTTCAAGAATTTACTTTATGTTAAGGGTTTGCCCGACAGGCGGGGCCGCTTGCACGCAAAGCCGGCTGCTGGCCGAAACAAGAGCGCCAGAAGGCCATGCGGTGCCGGGTGGTTCATTGCATCTTGAGAATCGCGCGCAGCCATTCCCGGGCGGTGTCGTCCGAAACCGGACCTATTCCCTGTGCGGCGGCCTGTTCAAATTTTTCATGCATGGCCTGGTCGATGTGTTTGCGCTGTTCCGCCGACAGGTCGGAGATATTGATATCCATTTCTTGACACAGCGCCGTGAAGCCGGTTCCCAGGGCTTTGGCGGAATGGCTCAACTGGGTCACGAAGTCGACGCCCGCCAGGACCTGGGCCACTGTTTCAGCCAATTCCAGCGCCTGGGTGACGGTACGCGAGGCCAAGGGCTTGCCGGGATTGGAGATCAGGCCCAGTTCCCGGGCAACGGTATTGGCGATGCCCATGCCGTGGCTGTGCGCCAGCGCGTCGGTAAAGAGCTGGGTGGTGTCGATGTCCGGCTCGACCCAAGCAACAATCCGTCCATTGGGGGTTGTGCCAGTACCCAGAATTTGCAGGGAACGTCCCTTCGACGAGGCATACACCGCTTCGCCGCGTGAGGCGGCCGAGGCAAAGTCTGCCAGATCAGGACGTTCACGGGATGTCTGAGGGACAGAAGAATTGATGTTCATAAGTGAGTCGGACCAGGCTGTCGTTAGTACGTCGAATGCGTAAAGGCAAAAGTCAGCTTTTGTATCTTAGTGAAAGCGGGTCGGAAAAAGGTTCCAGTCGATCCGTAAACGGGGATCGTTACGATCCTGCTTCAATATACCAGTAACAGGAGAACCGTCCCAAATGGCTTGGCGAATCGGACTTGAAATGGAGATGGGGGTCATCAGTCAGCATGACGGTCGCAGTCATGCCGTCACTCGATATTTCGAGGCGCTGGCGCAGGTGAAGCGCCGGCACGGGCAGCAGGTCGAGCGCATTGAACTGCACGGGCGCACGATCGGTCTGGACACCGAGGCCGGATGCAGCGGCCTGGACAATGGCTATAACCTGTTGGAGACGGCTTTTGCGCCCGTTCCGGGGGGCGCGGGCTGCCTGGATCATCTGGCCGGCCTGGTGAATCAGGAACTCAAGGATGTCATTCAAGCCCTGGATGCCGAGGGCGCCGCCTTGTTGAATGCGTCCGAACATCCCGACTGCCCGCTGGACCCGCAATGGTATGCCGCCGTGCGCGTCGATAGGCCTATCTATCAGGAGCTCGTGGGGTATCGGGGCTGGGCGCATCAGGTTGGCATTGATGCGAAAGCGCAGAATGGTCCCTGCACGTCCGTGGAGGTGGGTCAGGCCGTTTCCGCCTTGAATACGATGCTGGCGCTGGCGCCTGCCTTGATTGCGATGTTTGCGAACAGTCCGCTGGAAGCCGGCCGCGAAACGGGTCTCAAGGAAAACCGGCTGACGATCTGGGATCGGATGTTTGAGCACTCACGCTTCCGCGGTGATCACTTCCTGCAACGCATGCCTGCCAGGCCTTTTGATGACCTGGGAGATCACTATCGGTGGATGTTCGGCGCGCAGACCGCATCGCGCGCCCTGCCACTGGAGCTGGGGCAGGGCTACAAATCAGCGGCCTCGGTTTATCTGGATGGCGATCCAGCCTTGAACGAATTCCTGCGCTCCGGTTCGTGGGAGGGGCGCAGCGGACCGACGGCGACGCCTTTGGTGATGCGTCCCAGGGGCGGCCACTTCGTCTATGCGCAGTACGCCCATTTTCTGGATGCCCGCTGGCGCTATCAGGTGGAGCAAGAACCTCCGCTGGATGCCTTGCTGGCAGCCTGGGATCGTCCCGGTGGAATAGAGACGCTCCTGCAGTCCTGCGGGGCCATGGGCTATATCGAGGGGCGCGCGCCCGGGGCTGTCTTTGCGGATGCGCAGCTGATCGACGAGCTGGGCCGCGACATTGCCGCAACGGCGCCGGTCGCACCCTCGGCGGTGCAGTTGGGCTTGTTGAACAATCTGACCGAGGCCGAGCAGCTCTGGCGCCAATGGGGGTGGGAAACGCTGCGGGAACTGCGCGGCGCGGCTATCCGCGCCGCCCTTGACGACGACAGGGTGCGCGCACTGGCGCAGGACGTGCTGGCGGTCGCTCGAGCCGGCTTGCCCAAGGACGAACAGCGCTGGCTGGCTTATGCCGAACAGGCCGTGCAGGCCAGGCGCACCGGGGCCGACCGGCTGCTGGAGCTGTGGCAGGCATATGCAGGAAGGCCGGATCGCCTGGCGCGCATCGGCGAGCAACGGCGCGTCTGTGTCATCGAGCCGTCGTTTCGCGTATGATTTGAAACGTGTTCCATCCCTCACCAGACCCGACATGCCTATTGCCATCGATAAATCCGGGCCCGTCCCGGTTTTCCAGCCCGAGGGCCAGATCAACAGCGCCAACGCCGCGGCCTTCGAGGCCGATCTCTTGACGCATCTTGAAAAAGGCGAGCAGAAAATCGTGCTGGACCTGTCGCGGCTCAATTATATTTCCAGCGCCGGCCTGCGGGTCTTGCTGCTGCTGGCCAAGAAAATGAAACAGTCCGGCGGCGCCCTGGTATTGTTCGGCGCTCAGCCCAATGTCAAGGAAATCTTCGAAATCAGCGGCTTTCTGGTGATCCTCAAAGTCTGCGATACCCGGGAGCAGGCGTTCGCGGCGCTGCCGTAAATCGTCAGTCTCTCGAATCTGCCGCCGACGAGTCTTGGCATGGCTTCGTGAGTTCGCTGCCATGCCGGCGCCGCACCGGCGAACGGATTCATTCTCTTTTTCCGGCCGCCATGGTGCTTTCCATGGCGGCTCGGCGCGCACCATCAAGCGCTCATTAAGCGTTTTTTCAGGTCTTTTTTTGTATGCTTGAAAACAAGTCTGAATAAGAATCAGTCTTTATATGTTTTCAGCTCTCACTTCAAAGACCATGATGCGCAAACCTATTCTTTTTTCCATGCTGGCCCTGAGCCTGGCCGGTTCAGCGCTCGCCGCTGAGTATCCCATCGGCAAGCCGGTCGAGAAGAACGGCCTGGAGGTGGCGGCCGTCTACCTGCAGCCGGTGGAGATGGATCCGCCCGGCATGATGCGCGCCGCCGCCGAGTCCGACATCCACCTGGAGGCGGACATCCACGCCACCGCCGACAATCGCAACGGCCTGCCCGAAGGCGCCTGGGCGCCGTACTTGAACATCCAGTACAAGCTGCAGAAGCAGGGCAGCGACACGGTGATTTCCGGCGAGATGATGCCCATGGTGGCCAATGACGGTCCCCACTACGGTGACAACGTCAAGCTGGACGGCCCGGGCAAGTACACGCTGGTGCTGACCATCGGTTCGCCTGAAAGCGGCAAGATGAACCATTTCGGCCGCCATGTGGACAAGGAGACCGGCGTGGCGCCCTGGTTCCAGACTTTCGAGCAGCAGTACGAATTCGTCTTCGCCGGAACGGGCAAGAAAGGCGGGTACTGATCATGCGCCGGCTAGCCAGACTGGCCGCTGCGCTCATGCTGGCGGCGGGCGGCGCGTCGGCCGCCTGGGCGGACATGCCCGTGCATACGCTCGCCTTCAAGCCGGACGGCACGTTCGAGCCGGCCGTTCTGGAGGTGCAGGCCGGGCGTTTCAAGATCGTGCTGGTCAATGAAAGCCAGGAGGCGGTCGAGTTCGAGAGCCTGCCTCTGCGCAAAGAAAAAGTGCTGGGGCCCGGCGTCACGTCCTTTGTGGTGCTGACCGTGTCGCGCCCCGGCGATTATCCATTTTTCGACGACTTCCATCCCGCCGTGAAAGGCACGTTGCGAGTTCGTCCCGCTCCTTGAGCAACTGCCATGGAACAAGTGTCATTCATCGTCTGGCGTGAAAGCGTGGAAGCCTTGCTGGTCATCGGCATTCTGTATGCCTGGCTGTGCCGCACGCCCCAGGGCCGCAAGGGCCTGCCGTGGCTGTGGGGCGGGGTGGCCGCCGGGCTGGCCCTGGCCGTCCTGCTGGCCTTGCTTCTGCTGGGCCTGTCGAGCTGGCTGGACGATACCGGGCAAGAGTGGTTCCAGGCCGGCATGAGCCTGGCGGCCAGCGCTTTGGTGGTGCAGATGGTGGTCTGGATGCGGCGCCATGGACGCACCTTGCGCCATGATCTGCAGCAGGGGCTGTCCGACGAGCTCGGCCAGGGGCGCCAATGGGGCGTGCTGGCGCTGGTCATGATCGCGGTGGCGCGCGAAGGCAGCGAGACCGTGGTGTTTCTGTACGGCGTGCTGTCCGCGGCCCCCCGGGACCAGAGTCTTTTGTCCCTGGTCCTGGCCGGCGCGGGCGGGCTGCTGGCTGCCATCCTGACATTCGCGGTCTTGCAATGGGGCGGGCGCATCATCACCTGGCGGCGCTTTTTCGCGCTGACCGAGGTTCTGCTGCTTCTGCTGGGCGCGGCCCTGCTGGTGTCGGCGACCGACAGGCTGATCTCCCTGGATGCGCTGCCGGCCCTGGTGGACCCGGTCTGGGACTCGTCCTGGCTGCTGGGCACCGACTCCGGGCTGGGCAAGCTGCTGGCCGATTTCGCGGGTTATCGGGACTACCCCGCGCTCAGCCAGGTGCTGATCTATGTCCTGTACATTCTTGCGGTCTGCTGGCTGCTGCGCGCGCGCAGCCCGCAAGCCGCCACGACGAGGGGAGCGACACGATGAGTGCTGCGCTGTCCGCCCGCCGCCCCTGGCCGGCTCGCCTGGGCGACTTCCTGCGCGATCATCAGCGAGCCATTCGCCGCATGCAGTGGCTGGTGGTGGCCGTCTACGCCGTCCTGCTGCTGGCGCCGGTGTTCCTGCCTTTGCCGGACCGCAGCGCGTCGATGTTCAACAACCTCACCGTGCTGGCGCAGTTCGCCTTCTGGGGCGTCTGGTGGCCGTTCGTGCTGCTGTCCATGCCGCTGATGGGGCGGACCTGGTGCGGCGTGTTCTGCCCGGAGGGGGCGTTGACGGAATGGGCCAGCCGGCATGGGCGGGGCGGGGCCATCCCGCGCTGGATGCGCTGGGGCGGCTGGCCTTTCGTCGCGTTCGCCTTGACCACGATCTATGGGCAGTTGATCAGCGTCTACCAGTATCCGCTGGCCGTGGCCTTGATCCTGGGCGGCTCCACCCTGGGCGCCATGGCGGTGGGCTGGCTGTATGGACGGGAGAAGCGGGTATGGTGCCGCTACCTGTGCCCGGTCAACGGCGTGTTCAATCTGCTGGCCAAGCTCTCGCCCTGGCAGTTCCAGGTGGATGGGCAGGCCTGGCGTCAGGCGGAGCGTCGCACGCAGAGCATCAATTGCGCGCCGCTGCTGCCGCTGCGCACCATGCAAGGGGCGGGGGACTGTCATATGTGCGGGCGATGCAGCGACTATCGCGGCGCGATCAGCCTGCGCTTGCGCTCGCCCGAGCGCGACATCCTGCAGGACTCCGCCGGCGGCGGCTGGCAGACCCTGCTGATCACGCTGGGCTTGATGGGTCTGGCGGTGGGCGCCTTCCTGTGGAGTGCCAGCCCCTGGTTCGTCGCCTTGAAGCAGGCGGCGGCCACCTGGCTGGTGGAGCGCGACATCATCTGGCCCTTGCTGGATACCGCGCCCTGGTTCCTTCTGACGCACTATCCCGAGGTGAACGACAGCTTCAGCTGGCTGGACGGCGCCGTCATCCTGGCATTCATCGGGGGGGCCTGCGTGGTGTGCGGCGGAGCAGTCCTGGCGGGCCTGGCGGCGGCCGACCGCGTCCTGCCGCGCGTACCGGGGGCGGGGCGCGCCTGGGAAGGCGTCAACAAGCTGGCGCTGGGGCTGATCCCCCTGGCCGGCGCCGGCGTCTTCCTCGGATTGACGGCCACCACCCTGACGCTGTTGCAGCACGAAGGCGTGGACACGGCCTGGGCGACCGCGGTCCGGCTGGCCATGCTGGCCCTGGCGCTGGCCTGGAGCCTGCGCCTGTGCTGGCGCCTGGCCGCGCGGCGCACGCCGTTGGCGGGACGGCGGTGGGCCGCCATGGCCTGTGTGGTCCTGGGCCTGCTGCCGTTTCTGGATGCCTGGCTGCTGTTCTTCCTGCGTTGGTGAAAACGCATCGGATGGCTGGACAATTTTTCGGGAATCACTCTATAATCAATGGCTTTTCCACGTTTTGGCTTTGCCTGGCCGCTTTTTTGCGGGCATTGACGGAATCAGGGGAAGAAAAAAAAACAAGTGCCTGTTTTTGGGTCTTACAAGTGCAGCCTGGTTGTTGGGCGGCCACCCACAGACATAAATTAATCGAGTAATTTCATGCCTAAAATGAAAACCAAGAAAAGCGCCTCTAAGCGCTTTGTGGTTCGTGGTAGCGGTTCCATCAAGCGGGGCCAAGCGTTCAAGCGTCACATTCTGACCAAGAAGACGACCAAGAACAAACGCCAACTGCGCGGCGCCGTCGAGGTTCACAAATCCGACGTCGCTTCCGTCAAGGCCATGATGCCTTTCGCTTGATTAGGGAGAACTCAACATGTCTCGAGTAAAACGCGGTGTAAACGCTCGCGCCCGCCACAAAAAAGTCATTGCCCAAGCCAAAGGTTTCCGCGGTCGCCGCGGCAACGTGTTCCGGGTAGCCAAGCAGGCAGTCATGAAGGCAGGCCAGTACGCCTACCGTGACCGCCGCAACAAGAAACGCGTGTTCCGCTCGCTGTGGATCACCCGTATCAACGCTGCTTGCCGTGAACTGGGCATCAGCTACAGCCAGTTCATCGCTGGCCTGAACAAGGCTTCCATCGCCCTGGACCGCAAGGTTCTGGCCGACCTGGCGGTTAACGACAAGGCCGGCTTTGCCGCCGTTGTTGCACAGGCTAAGAACGCTCTGGCTGCTTAAGCGGTATCCGACTGTATAGTTCGCAAACGGGGCCTTGGGGCTCCGTTTGTTTTTGGAAAGTAACACGCCATGACTTCCCCCCACGATGATCTGATCGCCCAGGCACGGGCTTTGTTCGAGCAGGCCCAGGACGCCGCTTCGCTGGAAAATGCCAAAGCCCGATTCCTGGGCAAGCAGGGCGCCATCACCACGCTGATGAAGGGCCTGGCGCAGATGGACCCGGAGCAGAAGAAAGCCGCGGGCGCCGGCATCAACGTGCTCAAGCGCGAAATCGAAACCCTGCTCAATGATCGTCGCGCCGCGCTGGCCGCCGCGGAACTGAACCAGCGCCTGGCCCAGGAGAAGATCGACGTGACGCTGCCCGGCCGCGGCCGCGGCACCGGCGGCATTCACCCCGTCATCCAGACCTGGCAGCGTGTGGAAGCCATTTTCCGTTCCATCGGTTTCGACGTGGCCGACGGCCCCGAGATCGAGGACGACTGGACCAACTTCACGGCCCTGAACAACCCGGAGAATCATCCGGCCCGGTCCATGCAGGATACGTTCTACGTCGACATGCAGGACGACCAGGGCCTGCCTTACCTGCTGCGCACTCATACCAGCCCCATGCAGGTGCGTTACGCCCGCATGAACCAGGCGCCCATCAAGGTCATCGCGCCGGGCCGCACCTATCGCGTGGACAGCGATGCCACGCACTCGCCCATGTTCCACCAGGTCGAAGGCCTGTGGATCGCCGAAGACATCTCCTTTGCCGATCTGAAGGGCGTCTACACGAACTTCCTGCGCGCCTTCTTCGAAAGCGACGACCTGGTCGTGCGCTTCCGTCCTTCCTTCTTCCCTTTCACCGAGCCTTCGGCCGAGATCGACATGATGTTCACCTCCGGTCCCAACAAGGGCCGCTGGCTGGAGATCTCCGGCTCCGGGCAGGTGCATCCCCAGGTCGTGCGCAACTTCGGCCTTGATCCCGAACGCTACATCGGCTTCGCCTTCGGCTCGGGGCTGGAGCGCCTGACCATGTTGCGCTATGGTGTCAATGATCTGCGCCAGTTCTTCGAGGGCGACCTGCGCTTCCTGAAGCAGTTCAATCGCTGATTCTTCCTTCGCACCGCTCGGCTCATTGCGTCCGGGCGGTTCCGGTACTCGCCGTTTTACGTTTCCATCTTCAGCATCATGTTATTTTCCGAATCGTGGTTGCGCCGCTTTGTGAATCCCAAGCTGGGCACCGAAGAACTGGGCCACCAACTCACCATGGCCGGCCTGGAAGTCGAAGATATCCAGGCGGCCGCGCCCGCATTCGACCAGGTGGTCGTCGGGCTGATCACCGCCATTGAAAAGCATCCGGACGCCGATCGCCTGCGCGTGTGCCAGGTTGACGACGGCTCGGGCCAGCTGCTGCAGATCGTGTGCGGCGCTCCCAATGCGGCGCAGGGCATCAAGGTGCCGGTCGCCCGCATCGGCGCGCAATTGCCGTGCGGCATGAAGATCGGCCCGGTGAAGATGCGCGGCGTGCAGTCCAGCGGCATGCTGTGCTCGGCGCGCGAACTGGGCCTGTCCCAGGACCACAACGGCCTGCTGGTGCTGGATCCCGATGCGCCCGTGGGGCAGTCCCTGCGCGAGTTGCTGGACCTGGACGATCAAATCATCGAACTGAAGCTCACGCCCAATCGCGCGGACTGCCTGTCCGTGCTGGGCGTGGCGCGCGAAGTGTCCGCCCTGACCGGCGAGGCGCTGACCCTGCCTGAATTCGCCGCCGCACCCGTCACCATTCAGGATCGCGTGCGCGTCACCGTGCACGATGCCGACCTGTGCGGTCGCTTCGGCGGCCGGGTCATCCGCGGCGTGAACGCCCGCGCCAAGACGCCGGACTGGATGAAGACCCGGCTGGAGCGCAGCGGCCAGCGGTCGATCTCCGCGCTGGTGGATATTTCCAACTACGTCATGCTGGAGCTGGGCCGTCCCACGCACGTGTTCGACCTGCAGCACGTGCAGTCCGGGATGGACGTGCGCTGGGCCCGCAAGGGCGAGCAGCTGGAGCTGCTCAGCGGCCTGAACGTGGAACTGGACACGGACGTGGGCGTGATCGCCGTGAACGACGTGCCCCAGAGCATGGCCGGCATCATGGGCGGGGAGCGAAGCTCGGTCACCCTGGATACCACGGACGTCTACCTGGAAGCCGCCTTCTGGTGGCCCGAGGCCATCATGGGCCGCGCCCGGCGCTACAAGTTCTCGTCGGACGCCAGCCATCGCTTCGAGCGCGGCGTGGACTTCGACACCATTCCACAGCATCTGGAACGCACTACCGCGCTGATCCTGGAAATCTGCGGCGGCCAGGCCGGCCCGCTGGACGATCAGATCATCGCCTTGCCCAAGCGCGAACCCGTCGCCTTGCGCCTGGAGCGCTGCCGCCGCGTGCTGGGCATCGCCCTGGAGCAGGCCCAGGTGGAAAGCATCTTCAATCGCCTGGGTCTGGAGTTCACCGTGTCCGACGGCGTGTTTACCGTGACGCCGCCGAGCTTTCGCTTCGACCTGAACATCGAAGAAGACCTGATCGAGGAAGTGGCGCGCATCTACGGCTTCGAGAATATCCCGGACCTGCCGCCCGTGGCGGCGGCGCAGATGCGCGTGCAGCCTGAATCGCTGCGCGGCCCGCACGCCTTGCGCGCCGTGCTGGCGGCGCAGGACTACCAGGAAGTCATCAATTTCTCCTTCGTGGAGGAATCCTGGGAAAAAGACATCAACGGCCAGGCCGATCCCATCCGCCTGCTCAACCCCATCGCCAGCCAACTGGCGGTCATGCGCTCCAGCCTGATTCCCGGCCTGCTGGCCAATATCGAACACAACGCCAACCGCCGCCAGCCGCGCGTGCGCGTCTTCGAGCTGGGCCGCGTGTTCATGCGCGACCCGGCCCAGGAAAACGGTCCTCTGGCCGTGGCCGGCATCCATCAGCCCAATCGCATCGCCGCGGCGGCCTGGGGGCCGGCCGTGGCCGAGCAATGGGGCCAGGCCGATCGCGACGTGGACTTTTTCGATGTCAAGCGCGATCTGGAGACGCTGCTGGGCCGTCGCGCCGCCGACGCCCGTTTCGAGGCGCAGGCCCATCCGGCGCTGCACCCCGGCCGCAGCGCCCGCATCCTGCTGGACGACCGGCCCATAGGCTGGATCGGCGAGGTGCATCCCCAATGGCTGAGCGTATTCGGCCTGAGCAAGGCCCCGGTGGTGTTCGAGGTGGACGTGGACGCCATTTCCCGCGACGCTGTCGTGCAGGCATCGGAAGTCTCCAGGCAGCCCGTGGTGCAGCGCGACCTGGCCGTCTGGGTGAGCAACGAGGTGGCCTATCAGGCCGTGCTCGATACCTTGAACGCCGTGCGCCGGACCGCGCCGCAGGCGGCCATCGTCAAGGACATCCAGTTGTTCGACGTCTGGCGCGACAAGAGCGATTCGGCCGAGAAGAGTCTGGCCATCCGCTTCTGGCTGCAGGACAGCGCCGCCACGCTGGATGACGCACGGGTAGAGCAGTGCATGCAGGCGCTGCTGGAGGCACTGGTGTCCGCGCATGGTGCGCGGGCGCGAGCATAAGGAGACACGATGAACGTAGATCGCACCCTGACCAAGGCGGATCTGGCCGAGCTGCTGTTCGAGCGCGTCGGCTTGAACAAACGCGAAGCCAAGGATATTGTGGATACTTTCTTTGCCGAGATCCGGGATTCCCTGGCCGACGGCGTGGAAGTCAAGCTGTCGGGCTTCGGCAATTTCCAGGTGCGGGACAAGCCGCCGCGTCCCGGGCGCAACCCCAAGACGGGCGAGGTCATCCCCATCTCGGCGCGCCGGGTGGTTACTTTCCATGCCAGCCAGAAGCTCAAGAGCGTGGTGGAGGGCGCCCCGGTGTCCCCCGAGGACGAGCAGGACTGAGCCCTGGTACGTTTGCGTACAGTTTTGCCTGACCAAACGTGTAAAATCACTCCTATTGTTGATGAGCATCAGTGGCCATGAGCACGAACGAAAAGACGGCAGCCCTACCTCCGATTCCCGCCAAGCGCTACTTCACCATTGGCGAAGTCAGCGAGCTTTGCCTGGTCAAACCGCACGTCCTGCGTTACTGGGAGCAGGAATTCACCCAGCTCAAGCCGGTCAAGCGCCGCGGCAACCGGCGTTACTATCAGCATCACGAAGTGCTGCTGATCCGCCGGATCCGCGGCCTGCTGTATGACGAAGGCTTTACCATCAGCGGGGCGCGCAACCGCCTGGGCGACGGCCCGGACGTCCCGTTCGACCAGGACGCCGCCGTGCGCCTGACGGGACAGGAAATGCAGGCGCTGCGCGCGGACCTGGGCCAGATCCAGTCCATGCTGGACAAGGCGCTGGAAATGACCGCGCCGAGCGCCGCTCAGTAAGGCCTCCCGCCAGGGCGGGTGGAGACAGGCCGGCCGCTGAGCCGGCCTTTTTCATGCCAGGAAGACCGTCATGAACTTGCGTAGTCAGGCGCTGCGGGCGCTGTTGATCGAGGACCCCGCCGCCAAGGTGGCGGCCGTGCGCGCCATTGCCCACGGCTTGCCGGTAGGGGCCGATCTGGACCTGGTCGAGCCGCCGGGAATCCCCGGCCGGCCCTCGGGCTTGCGATTCGTGCCGCCGCAGCAGGTGCCCAAGCGTTCCGTGAAGTCGCGCGAGGGCCGCGCGGCCTTGCTGCATTCGCTGGCGCATATCGAATTCAATGCCATCAACCTGGCGCTGGACGTGCTCTGGCGCTACCCCGGCCTGCCGGAGGCCTTCTACGCCGGCTGGCTGCAGGTGGCGGTGGAGGAGGCGCTGCACTTCGAGCTGCTCAGCGCCCGCCTGGCTGCGCTGGGCGTGAGCTATGGCGATCTTCCGGTTCATGACGGCCTGTGGGAGATGGCCGAGCGTACGCGTTCGGACCTGCTGGCGCGCCTGGCGCTGGTGCCCCGGACCCTGGAGGCGCGCGGGCTGGACGCCTGCCCCATCGTGCGCAGGAAACTGGCCGAGGCGGGCGACGACGAGGCTGCCGCCATCATCGACGTCATCCTGCGCGACGAGGTCGGCCACGTCGCCCTGGGCAATTACTGGTACAGGCGGGTCTGCCAGGAGCAGGGGCTGTCGGATTTCGAGACTTATGCAAGCTTGGCGGGGCGCTATCGGGCGCCGCGCCTGCGCGGTCCCTTCAATCGGCCCGCCAGGCTGGAGGCGGGCTTTACCGAAGCGGAAATCGACGAGCTGGAACGCCTGGATGAAGAGATCAGGAGCGGGCGGCCTGCGTAGCGTCGTTCTGGGCGGGCAGGGAGTCGAGCTGTCCGAAACTGACGATGCTGCCGATGTACAGCACAGGGCCTTCGGGGCTGCCGCTGTCCGAACCGCCATCGGCCTCCAGCGTCATTTCCAGGATCTGGTCGTCTTCCAGCGTGCCGATCAGGTTGGCCGGCACGGTGATGGGCCGGTTGGGATCGATCAGGCCCAGGGAGCGGATCTGGGCGGCGCGCGGCGAGTGGGTCCATAACTGCACGGCCTGGCCCGCCTTGACCTCGGTCCTGACCTTGGGCACCAGCAGGACGTTGCCCTGGGGATCGACCGTGACGATCCAGGCCGGCGTGGAGGATTGGCCCGGCGCCTGCAGAATGGCGGCCTGGCGCGGCTTCATTTCTATCATGGTGACGGGGGGCTCGGTATTGCGGGTGAGCAGCAGGGTCAGGCCCAGGCCGATCGCCGCCAGCACCGCCGCCGCCGTCACGACCATGCCACGGGAGATGCCTGGGCGCTTGCGAGCTTCCTCGCGCACGGGGGGCTGGGCCGTGGGTTCGGCGTGAGAGGGCAGGGGAGCGGCTTCCTTGACCGCCTTATCCTTTCTGGGCTTGTCTTTTTTGTCGGCCACGGACGCGTCCTGTGCCTGCCGCAAGGGCAGCGCAGAGCTGGCGCCGGGCTCGGGATCGGCCCGCAGCAAGGTCGGAAAAGGCGGCGCATGGGCGTCCAGATCTTCGGGGCGCGGCGCCGGCGTGGCGCTCCAGCGCGGCTCGGCCCGTTCCTTGGCGGCCGGCGCGGCGGCGCCTTCAGAGGCGTCTTTCGCGGACGGTTCGCTCTTGAGAGCCGGTTCCTGGCGGCGCGCTGCGGGGATTGCGCTGGTCTTGGCCGGCTGGGCGGCAGCCGGCGCGGGCGCCGCGCCGGCCTGGCGGCGAGCGGCGGGCGGAGGCAGGCCCAAGGTCTGGTGCACATGCGCCAGGCTGGTGGGCGCGGGCAGGACCGGCGTCAGGCAGTCGACCAGCTCCAGCCAGGCTTTCTCCCAGGCCAGGGCAAGGCGGGCGGCATCGTCGTTCTGCTGCATCAGGGCGTGCGCCTGGGCCAGTTCATGCTGGCTGAGCAGGCCCAGCGTGTATTCGCCGATCAGCAGGGCATGACGCGGGTCGACGCCGCGCTCCGTGCCCAGCAGCGGGCTGAGCTGTTGCAGGCCCTGCTGCACCAAGGCGCGCAATTGCGCCGGCGAGCGGTTCAGACGCGGCCCCAGCTGTTCGTAGCTGCTGCCGTGCAGGTAGGCCGAGATCATGGCGCGCTGGGTGGTGCCGTCCAGCCCCCCCAGGGCGGGAATGAAGACCTGCCCGGCGCGCGGCTGGATGGCCGGCAGGGCGGTGGCGGCGTCCTGCTGGCTGCTGCGCTGGCGCAGGCGGGCGATCAGGCGAAAGCGCAGGATGCTGTAGATCCAGGCCCGGGCTTCGCCCAGGTCGGGGTCGTAGCCGGCGGCATTCTTCCAGAGCAGCACGAAGGTGTCGCGCAGGACTTCTTCGGCGTCGATGCGCCGGCCCAGCACAGTCTGCCCCAGGGCCAGCATGGGCGGGGCCTCCTGGTCGTAGAGCAGGTCCAGCGCCAGGGCGTCCTGCGCGGCAAGCTGGGCCAGTGAAGAAGAATAGGAAAACGGGGAAGACGGCATGGATGGATTCTGCACTGTAAGGGTGACCATGGGCCGGACGCCCGCCATGGCGGCAGGCGCGGCCTGGCGCATTCAAGTTCTCAGGGAGGGGGAAAAGCCTCCTTTCGGACAAGATCGTATTGTATGCTTTTCGCTTCAAGCCCGAGGGTAACAAAGTGCAGAAACAGGGCGGGCGGGATATCCATCCAGGAGAATGAGCGTGATCGATCTAGAGTATTGCCGGGAGCTGGACCGCCAGGACGAACTGGCAGCCTTCCGGGACGAGTTCCAGTTGAACGAGGACCAGATCTATCTGGTCGGCAATTCACTGGGCGCCCAGCCCCGGGCGGCGGCGCAGCGCGCCGCCCAGGTGGTGGGGCAGGAGTGGGGACAAGGCCAGGTGCGCAGCTGGAACACGGCCGGCTGGTTCGACATGCCGCTGAGGCTGGGTGACCGGATCGCGCCGCTGGTGGGCGCGGCCCCCGGCGAAGTGGCGGTCACGGATTCCACCTCCGTCAACCTGTTCAAGGTGCTGGCCGCGGCGCTGCACATGCAGGCCGCCCATCCCGAGCGCCGCGTCATCCTGACCGAGCGCAGCAACTTCCCCACGGACATCTACATCGCCCAGGGGCTGGCCCGCTGGCTGGACCAGGGTTATGAAGTGCGCCTGATCGACGACCCGGACCAGATCGCCGGCGCGCTGACGCCCGAGGTGGCCGTCATGATGCTCACGCACGTGAACTATCGCACGGGTCGCCTGCTGGACATGCAGGGCCTGACCCGCCGCGCCCACGAGGCCGGCGCGGTGGCCATCTGGGACCTGGCGCATTCGGCCGGCGCCCTGGAAGTGGACTTGAACGGCTGCCGGGCCGACTTCGCCGTCGGCTGCACCTACAAGTATTTCAATGCCGGTCCGGGCGCGCCGGCCTTCCTGTGGGTGCCCAAGCGGCACCAGGACGCCTTCCGCAGCCCGCTGAGCGGCTGGTGGGCGCATGCGCGCCCCTTTGCGATGGAGCCGGGCTTCGAGGCGCATGAGGGCATACGCGCGGCTTTGTGCGGCACGCAGCCCATGGTTTCGCTGGCCTTGGTGGAGATCGGCGTGGACATGTTCGAGCGGGCCGGCATGGCCGCGGTGCGGCGCAAGTCCCTGGCCCTGACGGACCTGTTCATGGCGCTGGTGGAGCAGGAATGCGGCGTGGAACTGGCCCTGGTCAGCCCGCGCGAGCATGCCTTGCGCGGCAGCCAGGTCTGCTATGCGCATCCGCACGGTTATGGGCTGATGCAGGCCCTGATTCAGCGCGGCGTCATCGGCGATTACCGGGAACCGGATATACTTCGCTTCGGCTTCACGCCCTTGTATACCCGTTTCGAGGATGTCTGGCTGGCGGTGCGCATTTTGCGCGAACTGCTGACCCGGCGCGATTTCGACCTCGATCCCCAGCGAGCCGCTGTAACCTGATTCTGACCAGTCCGGCCGCCGGCGGACCCGTTCCGCCCGGCGCCGGCCCTCTGCTTGTGCCTCCTCGTCCTCCTTCCCTCGATGGTGCCTCCGGTAACTTCGGCACCCTGAAATCCCTCTTTCCTTATGTGTGGCGCTTCAAGAAGCGCGTCCTGCTGGCGCTGGCCTGCCTGGTGCTGGCCAAGGTGGCCACCGTCCTGATGCCCATCTACCTGAAGCAGGTGATCGACGCGCTGAGCCTGCCGGCCACGGTTCTGGTGCTGCCGGTGGCGGCGCTGCTGGGCTATGGCGCGGTGCGCCTGGCCTCCAGCGCCCTGGGGGAGGTGCGCGACGCCCTGTTCGCCCGCGTCACGCAAGGTTCGGTGCGCCTGATCGCCAATCATGTGTTCCGGCATCTGCTGGGCCTGTCGCTGCGCTTTCACACGGAACGCCAGACCGGCGGCCTGTCCCGCGACATCGAGCGCGGCACCAAGGGCATCAGCTTTCTGCTCAATTTCCTGGTCTTCAATATCCTGCCCACGCTGCTGGAGATCGCGCTGGTCTGCGGCATCCTGCTGTGGCGCTATGAGTGGCGCTTCGCGCTGGTGACATTGGGCACGATCGCCTGCTACATCGTGTTCACGCTGCTGGTGACCGAGTGGCGCATGCGCTACCGGCGCGCCATGAACGAGCTGGACAGCCGGGCCAATTCGCGCGCCATCGACGCCTTGCTGAACTATGAAACCGTCAAGTATTTCGGCAACGAGCAGTACGAGATGGCCCGCTACGACCAGAACATGGGGCAGTGGGTGGACGCCGCCGTGCGCAACCAGGTGTCGCTGAACATGCTCAACATGGGGCAGGCAGCCATCATCAGTGCGGGCGTGACCGCCTTGCTGCTCATGTCCGCGCAGGGCGTGCTGGCCGGACGCATGACGGTGGGCGATGTGGTGCTGGTGTCCGCCTTTCTGACGCAGTTGTACGCGCCCTTGAATTTCCTGGGCTTCGTGTACCGGGAGATCAAGAATTCGCTGGCCGACATGGAGCGCATGTTCGCCTTGCTGCGCCGCGAGCAGGAAGTGCGCGACGCGCCCCAGGCCCGCGAACTGGATTGCGCACAGGCCAGCGTGCGCTTCGAGGGCGTGAGCTTTGCCTATGACGCGCGGCGCGCCGTGATCGAGCATCTGAGCTTCGAGATCCCTGCGGGCAAGACCGTGGCGGTGGTGGGCTCCTCGGGCGCGGGCAAGTCCACCCTGTCGCGGCTGCTGTTCCGGTTCTATGACGTCACGGGCGGACGCATCCTGGTCAACGACGTGGACATACGCCAGTGGAGCCAGGAGAGCCTGCGCCGCCACATCGGCATCGTGCCGCAGGACACCGTGCTGTTCAACGACACCATTTTGCACAATATCGCCTACGGCCGTCCGCAGGCCAGCCGCGACGACATCGTGGCGGCCGCGCGCGCCGCCAGCATCCATGACTTCATCCAGGGCTTGCCGGACGGCTACGACACCGTGGTGGGCGAGCGCGGGCTGAAGCTGTCGGGCGGCGAGAAGCAGCGCGTGGCCATCGCCCGCACGCTGCTCAAGAATCCGCCCATCCTGATCTTCGACGAGGCCACCAGCGCCCTGGACACCCGCACCGAGCGCGCCATCCAGTCGCAGCTGAGCGAGATCGCGCGCGAGCGCACCACGCTGATCATCGCGCACCGGCTCTCGACCATCACGGACGCGGACCGGATCCTGGTGCTGGAGCGCGGCAGGATCGTGGAGCAGGGCACGCACGCCGAACTGCTGGAGCGCCAGGGCGCCTATGCGCGCATGTGGCATATCCAGCAAAGTCTCTAGGGGATAATTTGACCATATAGTACCAAAGCGGTACTATATGCCTACATGACCAGTTCAGAGAGAACGAATGCTGCGAATCAGCAAGATCATCGATTACGGCACTTTGGTGCTGACGCACATGGCCGGGGAACCGGACCGTGTGTTCAGCGCATCTGATTTGGCCGCCATCCTGGGCCTGGGCCAGCCTACCGTCAGCAAGGTGTTGAAACTGCTGGGCCAGCACGAGCTGGTCATCAGCAGCCGAGGCGCGCGGGGAGGGTATGTGCTGGGCCGCCCCGCCAAACAGATAAGTGTAGCGCAGATCATCGATGCACTGGAAGAACAGCCTTTCGGCCTGACCGAATGCGTGGCCAGCCCCGGCGCCTGCTCAGTGGAATCCGACTGCCATATCCGCAGCAATTGGCAGCGGATCAACGATATTGTCCGGCGCACGCTGGAAGAAGTCAGTGTTGCGGACATGATACGGCCGCCGGCCAATGAATTTCCCCTCACGCACAAGCCGGGCCCCGAATTGAAAACCAGAAACAAGGCGAGCACCTCCAACGTGGAGTTAACCGAATGAGTACCGTCAACGAACACCTGGACACCTTCCTCGACCGCGAGTACGAGGCGGGCTTCGTCACAGAGATCGAGTCCGAAACCATCCCGAAAGGCCTGAGCGAAGACGTCATCCGCTTCCTGTCCGCCAAAAAGCGCGAACCGGAATTCATGCTCGAATGGCGCCTGGCCGCCTATCGGCAGTGGCTGACCATGAAGGAGCCGACCTGGTCCATCGTGGAGTATCCGCCCATCGACTTCCAGGACATCAGCTACTACTCCGCGCCCAAGAGCAAGGCCGACGGCCCCAAGAGCCTGGACGAGGTCGACCCCGAACTGCTGCGCACCTACGAAAAGCTGGGCGTGCCGCTGCACGAGCGCGCCCGCCTGGCCGGCGTGGCGGTGGACGCGGTGTTCGACTCCGTCTCGGTGGCCACCACGTTCCGCAAGCAGCTGGAAGAAGTGGGCGTCATCTTCTGTTCCTTCTCGGAGGCCGTGCGCGAGCATCCCGAGCTGGTCCAGAAGTACCTGGGCACGGTGGTGCCGCCCAGCGACAACTTCTACGCCGCGCTGAATTCGGCCGTCTTCTCCGACGGCTCCTTCGTGTTCATCCCCAAGGGCGTGCGCTGCCCCATGGAGCTGTCCACCTATTTCCGCATCAACGCCCGCGACACCGGCCAGTTCGAGCGCACCCTGATCATCGCCGAGGAAGGCGCCTCGGTCAGCTATCTGGAAGGCTGTACGGCGCCAATGCGAGATGAGAACCAGCTGCATGCAGCGGTCGTGGAGCTGGTCGCATTGGATGACGCCAAGATCAAGTACTCGACCGTGCAGAACTGGTACCCCGGCGACAAGGACGGCAAGGGCGGCATCTACAACTTCGTGACCAAGCGCGGCGAATGCCGCGGCGCCCGCTCGCACATTTCCTGGACCCAGGTGGAGACCGGCTCGGCCATCACCTGGAAGTACCCCAGCGTGGTGCTGCGCGGCGACGATTCCCAGGGCGAGTTCTACTCGGTCGCCCTGAGCAACCATCGCCAGCAGGCCGACACCGGCACCAAGATGATCCACATGGGCCGCAACACCAGCAGCACCATCATTTCCAAGGGCATCTCGGCCGGCCACGGCATCAATTCCTACCGCGGCCTGGTGCGCATCACGCCCAAGGCGGAGAACGCCCGCAACTACACCCAGTGCGACTCGCTGCTGATCGGCAAGAAGTGCGCGGCCCACACCTTTCCCACGGTGGAGGTGCAGAATCCCACGGCCAGCGTGGAGCACGAGGCCACGGCCTCGCGCATCGGCGAGGACCAGCTCTTCTACGCCATGCAGCGCGGCCTGAGCGCCGAAGACGCCGTGTCCATGATCGTGAACGGTTTTTGTAAAGAAGTGATCAAAGAATTGCCCATGGAGTTTGCAGTCGAAGCACAGAATCTGCTCGGCGTCAGCTTGGAAGGCAGTGTAGGTTAAGGAGAACAATGAAATGCTGACGATTAAAGATTTGCGCGCCTCGGTTGAAGACAAACCCATCCTGAAGGGCCTGAACCTGCAGATCAACCCCGGCGAAGTCCACGCCATCATGGGCCCGAACGGCTCGGGCAAGAGCACGCTGTCGCAGGTGCTGGCCGGCCGCGAGGACTACACCATCGAGGGCGGCTCGGTCCAGTGGCTGGGCCAGGACCTGCTGGAGATGAAGATCGAGGAACGCGCCCGTTCGGGCCTGTTCCTGGCCTTCCAGTACCCCATCGAGATCCCCGGCGTGTCCAACGCCTACTTCCTGCGCTCCTCGGTCAACGCCGTGCGCCGCCACCAGGGCCTGCCCGAACTGGACGCCATGGATTTCCTCAAGCGCGTCAAGGAGGAAATGAAAGTCGTGGGCATGCGCGAGGAATTCCTCTACCGTTCCGTGAACGAAGGCTTTTCGGGCGGCGAGAAAAAACGCAACGAAGTGCTGCAGATGAGCCTGCTGGAACCCAAGCTGGCCATTCTGGACGAGACCGATTCGGGCCTGGACATCGACGCGCTGCGCGTGGTGGCCGACGGCGTGAACCGCCTGCGCTCGCCCGAGCGCTCGCTGCTGGTCATCACTCACTACCAGCGCCTGCTGGACTATATCGTGCCTGATTTCGTGCACGTGCTGGCGGGCGGGCGCATCATCCGCTCGGGCGGCCGCGAGCTGGCCCTGGAGCTGGAAGAGCGCGGTTACGGCTGGGTGCTGGAACAGGCCGCGGCCGACGAGGCCGCCAAAGGAGCTGCCGTATGAGCCTGCCGGATTGGGTGAATGATTTCGCTGCCCAGGCCGCCCAGCGGCCCGGCGCCGCGCTGCCCTGGCTGAGCGCCTTGCGCCAGCGGGCCCTGGACCGTTTCGCGCAGGAAGGCTGGCCGACCACGCGCATCGAGGCCTGGCACCACACCTCGCTGGCCTTGCTGGAGCAGCAGCGCTTTGCGCCGCGTACGCAAGGCCTTGCGGCCGAACTGGTCAAGGCGGTGCGTCAGCAGGAAGACGGTTATTTCCTGGTGTTCGTCGACGGCCGCTACGACGCCTCCCTGTCGAGCATAGGCGCGCTGCCCGCCGGCGCGCGCCTGGGCTCGCTTGCCCAATGCATCGAGCAGGACGGCGACTGGGTCCAGAGCCTGTACGGCGATGAGTCCCTGGGCGAGTCCACGGCCGCGCTGAACCTGGCGCTGGCCCATGACGGGGCGGTGCTCAGCCTGGCCGCCGGCACGCGGCTGGAGCAACCCGTGCATCTGGTGTTCGTCAGCACGCAGGGCGGCAGCGCCAGTTTCACGCGCAACCTGGTGGCCCTCGAATCGGGCGCCAGCGCCACGGTGGTGGAGCACTATGTGGGCCGGCAGGCCGACGAAGCCTCGCTCAGCAGCGCCGTCACCCGCCTGAACGTCGCCCGCGACGCCAACCTGACGCACTTGAAGTTGCAGCAGGAAGCCCCTCAGGACTTCCACCTGGCCAACATCGACGTGCAGCAGGCTCAGGGCTCGGTGTTCAATTCGCATTCGCTGTCCTTCGGCGCCCGCCTGGCCCGCAACGACATCTCCACGGTGTTCAACGGCGAGCGCTGCGAAACCTTGTTCAATGGCCTTTATTTCGTGGATGGGCGTCGCCATGTGGATCACAACACCGTGATCAACCACGCGCAGCCCAATTGCCAGAGCCGCGAGTACTACCGCGGCATCCTGGCCGACACCGCCCGCGGCGTGTTCTGCGGCCGGGTGCTGGTGGGCAAGGGCGCGGACGGCACGGACGCCGTGCAGCGTTCGGACAGCCTGCTGCTGTCCAAGCTGGCGCGCGCCGATTCCCGCCCTGAACTCGAGATCTACGCCGATGACGTCAAGTGCGCGCACGGCGCGACCGTCGGCCAGCTCGATGCGGACAGCCTGTTCTATCTGCGCTCGCGCGGCATGACTCAGGAAGACGCCCGCAACATGCTGATTTACGCTTTTGCCGCCCAGTCGCTGGACCGCATCGCCTCGGACGGCTTGCGCCGCCGCGCCACGGCGGGCATCAGCGCCTTGCTGCCCGGCGGACTTGCCCTTGGAGAGCTTGCATGAACGCCCCATTGCCCGTGACCGAACCTGTCCTGTTGAATCATCGCGACGACTTTCCCATCCTGGCCCGGCCCGTGCGCGGCCAGCGCCTGTCCTACCTGGACAACGGCGCCACCACGCAAAAGCCGCGCGCCGTGATCGAAGCCGAAGCGCGATTCTACGAACAGTCCAATGCGAACATCCATCGCGGCGTGCACTGGCTGTCCCAGCACGCCACGGACCTGTACGACCAGGCCAGAAGCACGGTGCGGGCATTCCTGAACGCCGCGCGCGACGAAGAGATCGTCTTTACGCGCGGCACCACGGAGTCCATCAACCTGGTGGCCCATAGCTGGGGCATGGACAACCTGAAGGCCGGCGACGAGATCCTGCTGACCGGGCTGGAGCATCACTCCAACATCGTGCCCTGGCAACTGGTCGCCCAGCGCACCGGCGCGGTGATCCGCGTGGTGCCGGTGCTGGACAACGGCGAACTGGACCAGGACGCCTATCGCCGGCTGCTCAACGAGAAGACCCGCCTGGTCGGCGTGGGCCATGTGTCCAATGCGCTGGGCACCATCAATCCGGTTGCCGAAATGACGCGCCTGGCGCATCAGTTCGGCGCCAAGGTGCTGGTGGACGGCGCCCAGTCCGTGCCCCACGGCGTGGTGGACGTGCAGGCGATCGACTGCGATTTCTACGCCTTCTCCGCCCACAAGCTGTACGGCCCCACCGGCATGGGCGCGCTGTACGTGCGCCACGCCATCCTCGACGGCATGTCGCCGTGGATGGGCGGCGGCGACATGATCATGACCGTCAGCTTCGAGGGCAGCCAGTACGCCCCGGTGCCGCAGCGTTTCGAGGCCGGCACGCCCAACATCGCCGGCGCCGTCGCGATGGCGGCGGCCATCGATTACCTGACGGCCATCGGCATGGAGCGCATCGCCGAACACGAGGCCCTGCTGCTGGACTATGCGACCGACGCCCTCCAGTCCTTGCCCGGCGTGCGCATCGTGGGCACGGCCGAGCGCAAGGCGGGCATCGTCTCCTTCCTGGTCGAGGGCATACACCCGCACGACCTGGGCACCATTCTGGACATGGACGGCGTGGCGATCCGCGCCGGCCACCATTGCGCCATGCCCCTGATGACGCGTTTCGGCATCCCGGGCACCGCTCGGGCGTCGTTTGCCCTGTACAACGACTATGCCGACATCGACGCATTGGCGGGCAGCCTGCGCAAAGCGCAAAAATTATTTGGAGTTGGCTGATGAGCCAGGATTTCAACGGGCTGCGCGATCTCTACCAGGAGGTCATCTTTGATCACAATCGCAGCCCCCGCAATTTTGAAGTGATCGATACCGCCACCCATCACGCCAATGGGCACAACCCGCTATGCGGGGACCAATTGGCCGTGTACGCGGTGGTGGAGGACGGCATCGTGCAGCGGGTCAGCTTCATCGGCCACGGCTGCGCGATCTCCAAGGCGTCGGCCTCGCTGATGACCGAAGCCGTCAAGGGCCTGACCCTGGCCGAATTCGAGTCTCTGTTCCAGGACATGCACGCCATGCTGACCGAGGCTCATCCCGACCGAGATCTGGGCAAACTCGAAGTGTTGTCGGGAGTGCGCGAGTTTCCGGCGCGCGTCAAATGTGCCACCCTGGCCTGGCATACCCTGCACAACGCCATCCATCAGGCCAAGGAAACCGCGCAAACCGAATAAAGGCGCAAGGCATGAGCTATTTTGAACGACACGATGTGCTGGTCAGCCGGGATTGCCCGGCGGTCAGCATCCCTTATGGCGCCCCGGTCACCATCGAAAAGGGCTGCACGGCCACCATCACCCAGAAGCTGGGCGGCAGCTACACCGTCATGGTGGAGGGCAATCTGTACCGCATCGAGGGCGTGGATGCCGACGCCCTGGGCTATGACGCCCAGGACAAGCCGGAGGTCTTCGTCCCGGCACTGCCTCTGACCGAAAAAACCGTGGAGGACGCGGCCTGGATCGTGCTCTCCAGCGTCTACGACCCGGAGATTCCCGTGGACATCGTCAACCTGGGGCTGGTGTACGACTGCAAGGTCACTCAGACCGGGCCGGACGCTTTCTCCATCACCATGCAGATGACGCTGACGGCGCCGGGCTGCGGCATGGGCACCATGATCGCCGACGAGGCCCGCTACAAGCTGCAGACCATCCAGGGCGTGGAAGAAGCCGTCGTGGACCTGGTCTGGGATCCGCCATGGAGCCGGGAGCGCATGAGCGAATCGGCGCGCCTGCAACTGGGCATGCTGTAAAAACAAAGGCCTGCTGTTCAGCAGGCCTTTTTTTGATCACGTAAGGGCCGGGTGCGCGTCTGTTGCAGAGCGCGAGCCCTGGCAGATTCCCTGTCGGCGGCCATATGGTGTTCATGCGGAGGGCATTCCCAGACGAGCACCCATGGAGACCGCGCGATAGACCGCTTCGTTGCGGTTGTGCACGTTCATGCGCATGTACAGGGTTTCGGCGTGCGCCTTGGCCGTGGCCGAGGAAATGTTCAACTGGCGGGCCACGCCCTTGATGGTCATGCCGCGGGCCAGCAGCACCAGCACTTCATATTGACGCGGCGTCAGCCCCAGCAGCCTGGCTTCCTCCGCGTGCAGCCGGCCCTGGTCTTTTTCCTCGGGCGGCCAGCGTATGGGTTCGTACGGCTTGACCAGCGGCGCGGCATGATGATTGACGGGAGCGGGCGTGTCGCCGGGGCCTGCGTCGAGGGTGTGCGCCGCCGTGCTGGGCGAGGGAAAGCAGGTTCCGCCGGCCAGCACCAGATTGACCGACGCCATCATCAGTTCAGGAGTGGCGTTCTTGAGCAGATGGCCCATGACCCCGGCGGACATGTCGTGAAACGCAGGCAGGGCGCAATGGGATTCCGCCATCAGGAGTACAGCATTGGGATGCAGGCTGCGATGCGCATGATCCAGCAGGGCACGGCAGGCTTCGACGGACGGTATGGACAGAAGCAGCAGCTCGCAAGGCCGCTCCAGGGCGGGCGCATCCGGGAACGTGTAGTCCATGCCCAGCAGTTGCGCTCCGGGCAGGGTATCGGCCAGCAGACGGACGATGCCTAGTCTGAATAGTGTATGGGGTTCCACGACGATGATCGTAGTCATTGCTCTCTCCCTTGCCGCATTTATATGGCGACGGCATGCTTGATGCCGCGGTGCCTGGTAACATCAGCTCATGAAAATTTTTTTCCGGGCAGCATTTTTGGCTTCAGTATTTTTTCATTTATGCAAATAGCCGGTTATGGTGCAATTATCCGGCGGCGCCTGAATTTCAGGGCTGACGAATTATATTTTTTTGTTAAACAGAACATTGCAATTGTTATAAATCTGACTTGTATAATGAATTGGGTCTTGTACTAATCGCTGTGTAATCAACCGGTTACTTTTGCAACCGCTGTCAATAATTTGGTTTTTTTGCAGAAAAAAAACTCGGCATTCCATTTGCTCCCGGAATGCCGAAATATATGCAATTACATTATGTTCCCTTAGTTCTGGCGGACGTAGGCGTTGTTGAAGTTGCCCGTCTGATTGACAGTGCTGTTGTGGCTCCAACCGGTCTGGATCACCTGAGCGCGATTGCCCCAGCCATTCTGCGTCACGGACGAATCCAGGTTGTAGCCGGCCTGAGTCACGACGGCCTTGTTGTAGGCGCCGCCCTGGCTGATGTAGGAGTCGTTGCCAGCGCCCGACTGCACGTTGTAGGCGTCATTGCCCAGGCCGCTTTGGATGATGCTGCTGTCGTTGCTGTAGCCAGTCTGTTCGACGACGGCCTTGTTGTGCGAGCCGCTTTGGGAGATGCTGGCGTTCAGGCGGTCCGAGTTTCCGTACCACAGGCCCGTCTGGCTGACGGTGGCGTCATTCTTGTGGCCGCCGCCCTGGATGATGGCGGCGTTCGAGTTGCTGACGTTCCACTGGTCGATCACGCCTTTGTCGTACTTGCCGCTGTCGGTGATGCGGGCCGTCGAGCCGGTGCTCTCGTATTGCTTGATGTAGGCGTCGCCCTTGTAGCCGGATTGAGTGATGTAGGCGTTGACGTTGCTGCTGGAGAGCTGGCGGATCACGGAGTCGTTGCGGCTGCCGCTGTCATTGATGACGGCCAGGGCGTTCTGGGTGTCGTATTGGCGGATGAAGGCATCGCCGCTGGTCCCGCTCTGGTTGACGGTGGCCTGGTCGGACTTGCTGCGTTCCTGCTCGACCACCGCGTCATTGTCGGAGCGCGACTGCGTGATGTTCACCTGTGAACCGGTGGCGCGCACCTGGCTGGCAAAGGCGTCGTTGCGGTTGCGCGACTGGGTGATGTTCACCGTGGAGTTGCCGCTGCTGCGGCTTTGTTCCACCACCGCCTTGTTGTCATTGCCATTGATGACCTTCACCGTGGCGCGGACCGAGCCATTGTCCTGCTGGTCGATGTAGTCGTCGTTGCGGTCTCCTTTCACGTCTATGGTGGCGCTGGCGCTGGTGTTGCCGTCTTGCAGGACCACGCCCTTGTTGTGGCTGCCGGTCTGGGTCACCGTGGCGTTGTCGGCCAGGGCCACGGCGGGCAAGGCCAGGGCCGCGCCCAGAGCGATCGCCAATGTGGACAGTTTGCTGTTCATGTACTTCTCCTCGTTGCACATCGAAGACCTTCGGGGGGGGAGAGAGCGGCGGCCGGTCTTCGCATAGCCGCCGCACTGTCTGCTCTTGGTCAGGCGCCCTCGACCGGGACGGCCTGGACGCTGTTCGCCGGCGTCTGGACCGGCATGTCCTCGACCGGGCCGGCCTGCCGGCGCAGGCTGCGGTAGACCTCGTTCTGCTTCAGGTAGTTCTGCACGATGCCGTTGTTCCAGTCGGCTTCGTTCTGCAGGCGCCATTGGCCTTCCTTCAAGCCCTGCACGATCAGGTGCACCACGGCCGACTCGATGGCTTCCTTGACCGAGAGCTGGGCGGGCTCGTTGTTGGTGACGCCGGCCTCGATCTCCAGCAGATCCTTGAAGTTCACGAACTTGTAGACGCTCGGCCGCACTTCATAGGAAAAAATGGTCTTGGTGGTGGATACGCTTTGCAGGATGTTGCCGGTGCGCACATCGATGGCCCGCAGGTTCACGGTGACCTGGTCCACGCGGTACTGGGTGGACAGGCCCACGCCCAGAAAGCGCGCGCCCGCTCCGCCGGTGCGCACATTGCTTTCGTAGGAGATGATGCCGCCATCCATCATGATTTCAGCCGGCGCCAGGGGCGGAATGTGGATCGCCGGCCGGCTGCCGTTTTCCTGCGAGCCGTCCAGCGCGCGCACGATGCGCCGCTCGGTCAGCAGCTCCTGCAGGCTTTCGCGTTCGACCGGCGTAAACCAGCGCGAGTCGCGCAAGGCCTTGACCAGCAGCGCGGCCGCGCCTTGCGTCACCGAAGTGGAGAAGGAGCTGTCCGGATTGGGTTTGTATTGTCCGGTCTGGTCGCGGAAACCGTAGACGGCCACGGTCAGGCGCTGGGAGGGGGCGGGCAGCTCCAGCAAGTCATGGGTGGCGGGCGAGGCCGGCGTCAGGTGGGCGGAGCTGTTCACGTCCGCGGGCGTGGAGGGCAGGGCGCAGGCGCCCAGGACCGAGCTCAGCGCCAACATGCTCAGAAGGCGGGCGGGACGCGCGTTCAAGACAGTGCATGGGGGCTTCATGGCTGCATCACCCTGAAAGTCGTGGAAGCGCCGGTGATCCGGTCCGTGGTGGTGATGGTCAAGGCGCCGCCGCCCACGTCCACGACGCTGACGGTGAAGCTGCCGGTCTCGAAGGTGCCGGGCACGAACTTGCCGTTGCTGTCCACGAATTGCGAGGAGGCGGCCGAGGCCAGGCGGCTGAGCACCGAGCGCTCGAGCTGGTCGTTGAAATCCTGGAAAGGAGTGCGCTGCTCGAAGGCCGAGCCCAGGTCCTGGGCGTCCGGGTCGGTGTGCTTGTTGGTAATCTGGGCGGAATTCAGCAGCCATTGCCCGTTGAGCGGGCTGCCGCCAAAGCTCGGATTGACGGGTGTGTAAACCAGTTCGGTCGCCTGGGCGGGCGCGAGCAGGGCGCCGGCCAGCAGGGCGGGTGCAAGGGGCAGTAAGGTCTTCACGGTATGTCTCTCTTGTCAAAGTTCGTCCGGAGCCAGATCCGGGTTGCGGGTGAGTACGCGTTCGATTTCGCTTTTATTGACGTTCTCCAGAACCAGGTCCACGGCGCGCTCGCTGGCTTTCTTCGTGCCCGAGCGCGCAGGGGCCAGGAAAGCGTGATACATGCGCTGGCGGCGGTATTCCACCCAGATTTCGCTGCCCCAGCGGGCCGAGGGGCGCTCAAATACCGTCAGGGTGAAGGGGCTCGCTGCGCTCAGTTCGCGCCAGCGATTGGTGAAGTAGCGGTAGAATTCCTGTCCTTGCACGGTGACGGTCCGGTTGACGACAATGCCCGAGAGCGGATCGTCGAACAGGCTCTTGCGTATGACTTCGGCCTGCCGGATGGCGTCCATGAAGTTGGCCGGCCGCGTCTTGCCGGAGTCACGGCTCGGCTGGGCGGCTGCGCTGCCCAGCGCGGACAGCAGCAGCGCCAGCAGCATGGCTCTCCTTCGTTGATACGTTCTTGTCATCGCTGCACCTTTCGTTCCCCAGCCTTACGGCTTGATACATTGGCGTTACCGACTATGGTAGAGAGGGCCGTCCACGATTACATGAGCCGCATCTCCTAGGCTGTTCGCCGCTTGCGAGGGGGCGTATCAGCCCCAGTCGCGCTGGTTCGGCGTAGGCCGTTCGGAGTAGGCGCGAGGGTGGAAGATCAGCGGGGCGAGCGCCTGGGCGTCGTCCGTGCCGGTGGCCTGTCGCACGGTTGCCGGGCCGGTCGGCTCCACGTGCTGCACCGCGCCGTCCTGAGAGTGGTAGAGCACGACGACGCGACTCTGGCGCACGGCGTCGATGTGCTTGTGGTCAAAGCGCGTGAGCGGGCCCTGCCCGATGTGCGCTGCGCGGCTGCGCTGGCGATACAGGGCCTGGCGCAGATGGCGTTCCTGGCGCTGCCGCTGGCGCCAGCGGGACCAGGCGAGCAGCAGCAGGCCGTTGGCGAGCAGCACGGCGCCATAGAACAGGAAGGTGGTCAGCGTGGGAAAGATCGGATCGATCTGTTCGAACCCGGCCTTGTTCATCGAGTGATTGATCAACAGCAGCAGGCCTTGGGCGACCAGATAGCTGAAGGCCAGCCAGCCGGCAAGGGTCAGCAGGCGGTCTATCCAGCGGTTGACGGGATGGCGTTGGGTGGTGATGATCATGACAGCTCCTTGATGCCCCGGTCCGGACTGCTCCAGCGGGCGCGTTTGCGGCGCAGGCGCAGCATGACCATGGGAAAGCTCCACAGCGTGGTTAAGAAATTGATCAGCCAGTACGCGAACGGATACCAGATGATCCAGAACATCGATTGGTGCAGGTCGGGCTCGTAGCGGCGGTCTATCCAGGCGCTGACGGCAAACTGCAGCAGGCACATGGCGGCCAGCACCATGCCGGTGAAGGAAGGCGGGAACAATCCGTCGATATGGGTGGCGGCGGGCAGGTGAAAGACCTGTCCGGCCAGCCAGACCAGGACCGCCACGCCCAGCGCGAAGCTCCACAGGGTCGAGCACAGGTATTCCAGCGTCAGCGGCCACATGCCGCGGTTTTCCCAGCGCAAGACCCGCGGAGCATATTTCAGGAAGGTTTCGGCCCCGCCCTGCGCCCAGCGCAGGCGCTGCTTGAACAAGCCCTTGAGGGTTTCGGGCATCAGCACCCAGCACAGGGCCCGCGGCTCGTAGAACACCTGCCAGCCGGCCAGCTGGAGCTTCCAGGTCACGTCGATGTCCTCGGTGATCATGTCCAGGCTCCAGTAGTCCACCTCTTCCAGCGCCCGGCGGCGAAAGCCGGCGATCACCCCTGAAATCGTGAAGATCTTCCCGTAGACCCGCTGGGTGCGCTTGATCAGGCCGATGATGGAGGAGAACTCGCCGACCTGGATGCGGCCGATCAGCGTGGAGCGCGTGCGGATGCGGGGATTGCCGGTGATGGCGCCCACTTCGGGGTTGCGCAGCATGGGGGCGACCAGGTAGTTGACGCCCTCGGGATCCAGGTAGGCGTCGCCGTCTATGCATACGAAGTAGTCGCCGCTGGCGCTCATGGCCCCCATGCGCAATGCCAGCGCCTTGCCCTGGTTCTGCGCCAGGTGGATCACGCGCAGCTTCTCGTGCTCTTGGCTCAGTGCGTTGAGCACCTCGGCGGTGCGATCGCTGGAGCCGTCGTTGATCGCGATGACTTCGATGTTGGGGTAGGCCTGGTTCAGGGCGGACAGGATGGTATGGCGCGCATGGGCCTGTTCGTTGAAGCATGGGACCAGGATGCTGACCAGCGGCATGCCGTCCAGCTCGGGCGGGGCCGCGGGCTTGTAGGTCCAGCGGCGCTCGCGCTGGAACCAGAAGATCAGCCCTCCGCCTATCCACAGTCCCGACATGAACAGCGGATACATGAAGATGAAATACAGCAGCAGGTGGCTGGTCAGGGCGACGGTGATTCCCAGAGGAATCCCGACGATCAGGCACAGGGCCAGCAGGGCGATGAGTCGTTCTATCATTTTCTTGTCGGATACCAGTCAATCGTGATTTCCGGACGAATCACGTTCATCTCGGGCTGATTGCGCATGAAATCGTCGGGGTAGTAGCCCACGTGGCGCGCGCCCCGTGCCGTCAGCGCGTTGAGCCAGCCGGCCACCTGGCGCGAATCCAGAGGGCGCGGCGACCCTCCCTTGCCCCGCCAGTCCACGGCCTGCACCTCGAATATCGTGCGGCTCAGGCCCTGGGGGTGGCGGGCCACGGCGTCGACCAGCTGGTTCAGCCAGGCCACCGCCTTGCGATCGGCGATGCCTTCCATGCGGGGCATGGCCATGACGGCGGTCCAGTCGTAGGCTTGCAGGAAGTCGTCCAGGTTCTGGGCGAACCACTGTTCGCTTTCAGGCTGCAGCACCGGCAGGGCGTACATGTTGCGCACCGTGATGATCTGCGGTCCGCGCTGGGTCTTGACCCGGGCGGCCAGCTCGCGCGTCAGCTCGATCAAGGCCTGCGACTTGAAGCGCGTCCAGCGCCGCATGCGTTCCGGATCGGCGCGTATGGCCGTCAGGTCGCGTCCGAATCCGGCCTGCTCGTAAGCCTTCAAGGCTGAAGGCGATGCGTCCTCGAAGTCCGTCAGCGTGGCGTCGTCATGGAATACCAAGCCGTGGAAAATGCTGCTTCGGCCCAGGTCCTCGTACAGCTCGCCCAGGATCTGCCGCGCGCGGGGATCGAAGGGCGACAGGCGCCGGTAGCCCTCGGCGGACACGGTGGGGATGCCGCCGGCCCGCCATTGCAGGACCCGGTCCACCGGCTCGGGCGTCTCGATGGCCAGCACGGGCATCCAGGCATAGACGTCGGCATGGGCCCGCGAGCTGATCTGCCAGGCGGCGCGGTTGAACAGATCGGCGCGCATGGGCAGATGCCGGTTGGGGAAGTAGACCGAGCGCACCAGCCCGTCGCCGCTCGGATCCGCGAAGGCCTGCAGGTAGACGCTGCGCGGCTTCAGGTCGGCCACCCTCTGGACCAGCGCGCCCAGGTTGCGCTCCATCTGCGCGGGGTCCGCGTCGTAGACATAGTCCAGGTCCACGTGCATCACGCGCTCGGGCTCGCGGTCCTCGCGCGCGGTGATGAAGCCGGCGAAGGTTCCGATGTCCGGGTCGTTGTCCACCAGGTAGCGCGGCATGTTCATCAGCTCATGCACGCTGGCCACGCCATCGGTCAGGGTCAGGGCCAGCTCATAGCCTTGTTCTTCCAGAATGCTCAGGCCCAGGCCGCTGACCCGGCCATAGGGCCAGACCCAGACGCGCGGCGGCTTGCCGGCGTGCTTGTGCACATTGGCCGAGATGGCGCGCACGTCGGCCCGGAAGCGCGCGGAGAATTCCGCATCGGTCTCATAGCGCTTGAGCTGCGGCAGGTAGCGATGGGCGGCGGCCACGGGCTGCGTATTGCCTTGCGGGTTGGCGATAGCGCCGTAGTGCATGTTCTGGGTGTGGGCGCCGATCTCCACCAGGCCGGAGCGCGCCATCTCCTGCACCTGGTCCCATTGCAGGAAACGGCTGCGCTCGGTGGGCAGGCCGCCGAAGTCCACCTTCCGGTCCGCGGGCGTGTCCAGCCACTGGCCCACCGGAGCCAGCACCGCCGGCCATCCGTAGGCCTTGAGCAGCGGGAAGACGCGGGTGTAGAAACTGCGGTAGCCGTCGTCGAACGACAGCAGCACGGCCTTGTCGGGCAAGGGGGCCTTGCCGCTCCGGGCTTGCAGGATCCGGTCCACGCTGACCGGCACGTAGTTGTTCTCCTGCAGCCAGGAGAACTGCTGGCGCAGGTGTTCCGTGCTGACGCTCAGGTAGGCCTGGCTGGGGACGTGGTCTTCCACGTCGTGGTAGGCGATGACGATCAGCTCGCCGTCGCGCCAGGCTTGTTCCTGGGATTCGATCCGGCGCTGTTCGGGCGGCGTGTAGGGAGCCGGCGTGCCGGTGCCGCAGGCCGACAGCAGGGCGCCGAACGCCAGCAGCAAAAGAGGAAGGAGTCGTGCGCTCATCATCATGGCCGCCTAGAATTTGATCTTGAGTTCGACCACGCCGCTGTACTGCTGCTCGCGCTGGCCGTCATAGGGTCGTGTCAGGGCCTGCAGGCGCAGGCCGACTTCCAGGTTGCGGTCGTGCTGGTAGTTCAGCTCGTAGGCGGCCGAGCCCACCGCACCGCTGCCGTAGCCGCTCTGGTGAAGCACGCCGGCGCCCAGGGTCAGAGCCTGGGTCAGCCGCTGCTCGTAGCGCTGGTAGATCAGGTGCTCCAGGCGCAGGGCCGGCACGGCCATGTATTCCCGACGCGGACTGAAGTAGGGCCTGTCTTCGTCCCGGTTGCCCGAGGTCCACAGTTCCAGCTGGGCGTCGGCCTTCACGCGCGGGCTGGCGTACAGGCGCTGGCTGCCGGTGATCTGCAGGCTGTGGCGCCGGTTGTCGTCCGTGAAGCGCGTGGCGGTGTAGGCGGCCTGCACCCATTGCTCGGGGCCGTTCTGCCAGCGCAGGCGCAACTGGCCCTGGTTGGCGGTGACGCCCTGGGCCAGGGCACGATTGGGAATGTCCAGCGTGCGGTACTCCAGCGTGGCGCCCACGCGCCAGTGGTCGTTCACCTCGTGGTCGAGCTGCAGGCCGGCCCCCACCTTGCCGCCCTGGCCCCAGTCCTGGCGGTTGACCAGCAACAGGGACTGCCAGTCGCGTCCGCGCCACTCCAGGCCCGCTCCCTGCCAGTTGACGTTGCGGCCCAGCTCGTCGCTGGTATCCAGGTGGCCGGCGAGCACGGTGGCGCGCCAGTTGTAGGCCAGCGGGGCGCTGTACCACTGCGCTTGAACGCGCAGGCCGTCCTGTCCGGACACGTCGGCGCCCTTGCCGCTTTCGAAGCCGCCGCTCACGATCAGTTCGTTCCTGCGGTAGGACTGCCAGTCTTTTTCCAGTTCCGCGACCCGGATATTGCTGGGGTAGCGGGCCTTGGCGTAGGCCAGCAGTTCTTCGGCCTGGCGGTATTCACGCAGCTCCAGGGCGGTCCGGGCCTGGCTGATGATCACGTCTTCCTGGCGCGGCGCGTAGGTTTCGGCGATCTTCAGGTTGTGTTCGGCCTGGCGCGGCATGCCGGACATGCGCTGGGCGTCGGCCAGCGGCACGCGCAAGTTGATGTTTCCGGGAGCCTGGGCGCTGGCCTGCGCCAGATTTTCCCGGGCGGGTTTGAGCAAGCCCGTGTACATGTACAGGGAGTTTTTCAGGATCAGGGCGTCGGCATAGCCGGGATTGGGCAGGGCTTCGGGGTTCCCGGGGAGGTAGCGGGTGGACGGGGCGTTCTGTTCCATGCCCTGGGCCAGCGCCAGCGCCTGGTCTTCATGGCCCGATTCCAGCAGGGAAAAGGCCAGGCCGGTCTGGTAACGCAGCCGCGTCTTGGCGTCGAGAGAGGAATTCGCCAGCGCCCGCTCATAGCTGGAGATGGCCTGTTCGGGCCGGCGGGCGCGCAGTTGCAGAGCGCCCAGCGAGGCGTAGGCGTAGTCCGGATACTGGGCGGCGCGTTCGGGCGCGATATCCACGCTGCCGGGCGCGTCTTCGCGCGCGTCCACGGCAATCAGGCGATCGCCCCGTATGCGCCGCTGGAAGGCGGGACGGCCCCGGAAACTCGCGCTGTCGGCCAACTCGTCCTGCAGGCGTACGGCGCGATCGGCCACCAGAAAGCGTTCGGGCAGGGTGCGGGCGGGCTGCGGGGCAAGACGCGTGAGTTCGGCGGCGTAGTCGGCCTGCCGGTCCGCCCGTTCGGCCGCGGAGAAGATGGCGGGATGGCGGGACTGCCACTCCATGGCCTGGCGATCCAGTCCAGCGGCGTGCAGGGACAGGTCATAATCGCGGATGACGTCGGGCTTGCCGGGCTGGAGAGCCAGCACGTCCTGACTGGCTCGCAGGGCCTCGTAGTTCTGCCCCGAGGCGCGATAGATGTAGCTGCGCGCCAGCAGGTAGTCAGGGTTGCGGCGGGTGGCCGGCTGCAGCGCCTGGGTGCAGTCCAAGGCCCTGGAAGGCTGGCCCGCGTCGGCCAGCGTCATGCACAGGCCCATGGTGAAGGCGGTCTGGCCGGGAAAGCGTCGTTCGCCTTCGCGGTACAGCCGCAGGGCAGGCTCCCATTGGCGGGTGTCCTTGTAGGCGCGCGCAACCGCCTGGAGCACGTCGGCCGGCAGCATCCGTCCGGCAGGCAGCGCCTGGTAGATCCTCAGCACCTCCTCGGCCTGGCCGGCCCAGGCATGGATGCGCATCAAGTCGTATTGCGCGCGCAGATCTGCCGGGTTTTGCCGCTGGTACTGCTGCAGTGCTTCGATGGCAGGCTGGTACTGGCCTTGCCGGGCCTGGCGTATCCAGTCCTCGTAGGCGAAGGCCTGCACGCCGATGCTGCTTGCAGCCAGCACCAGCACGGTGAAGGAATCCAGCCAGAACCGGCGCATAGGCGGGGTTCTGGCTGGAATTAGGCTGGCGCTTGGTGTGACACGCCTTCTTATTGATCGCCTAGGCACTTCTCTTCCCCTTGTTCTTTGTATATACTCCTGTCCACTGTTCGACGGCTGAGCAGTGGGACGGGTCTTGAGGGGTATGCTAGAAGTGTGCATGCCCGGCAGTAATTGGCCTTTCGACGTAAGCCGCCGGGTTTTCTGCAGTAAGCCACATGGCCTAAGCAAAAAGCGTTTTAAAAAAAAGCTTGCGCTACAGAGAAAACGGGGTTATAGTTTAATTCTTTCGGGGCGTAGCGCAGTCTGGTAGCGCACTTGCATGGGGTGCAAGGGGTCGAAGGTTCAAATCCTTCCGTTCCGACCAAATAAGACAAGGGTCCGCAATGATTTCATTGCGGGCCCTTTTGCTTTGCCGTGGAATTTTATGAGGGCGCCTGGCGGGCTAGGCCATTTGGCTATCTTCTCCCTAGAGGCGTCACAACTGCTGTGTTTTCGGTTTCAGTTGCCATTTTTTCCGCTTGCTTGAGCGGGTTGCATAGATCGGCGGCCGACTAACGGGTGCTCAGCAGCTTCTTCGCGCGCCCCGGAAGCACCCGCCTATCCTTCAAGGGAACACCGGCCGCGCGCAGGCGCCGGCCGAAGGCGTGTTTCGAATCGTGAACTCAGACACAGCGCAAGCTCCCGGGGGCAGGGCGCTTGGACGTTGCCTCCCCTTTATCAACGGCTCGACGCCTGGCCGCCCGCCAACCAGACGCAGTCATCCCCATCAATGAGCCCTGGATGCAGTACTTGGGCGTTGTTCGGGCCTATGTCAACACAGTAGACCTGTCCAAATTGGTGGGGTGGCGTCACAGCCTGTCTACCTGCATCGGCGAGCTGAACTATCCGGGTATCAAGGCCCTGCACAATGGAGTCCTGGGCATTCAAAGCGCCAGACAGGTGGTGCTGAATCGGATCTCGCGCAATAAAGCAGACCTATCACGTAGGCTGGCGTCTCAGGTATTGGATCGGGTTGAGAAAGAGTTGCAAGCGACGATCGACCAGTGGTTCGGCGAAGGAGGAAACGTGCCCGAGCGGGCAATGCGTTTGACATCCGGGTAAAGGAACGCCAAGTGACTCATCGGTTACCCAACCTTGGGTTGAGGCAACAGTATTGTGCCGACTGCGTGCTTTGATCCGTAACGAAGACCATTCGTGTTCCCGATCCTGGTTTGGGTGCCGGGGCTGCTTATCCTGAGAAAGATGATCATGATGACTCAAACTTCTAGCATTGCTATCCCGGTGGATAGCCGGCAGGAGCTGGTGCTGCAGCTGCAGCGGGAAGATCTGGAACCTTGTCATCTGGGGACCATCGGCAACCAGCAATTCAGCGCAGAGCAGGGCGGGACAGCACCTGCCCGCGGTGTCGAGGTGCTCGTGTCGGAACAGCGCCGGTCATTGACCAACAGACGTGCTGAATTGAGCGCTGACGTCCCCTGCGACCACCCGCAGGCGCGGTCGCCGCGCGCAGCGTTGCTCCAGGCACGTGTTGAGGTTCGCGCCAGCAGCCGGCTCATCGGCAATTTGCTGGGCAGCTTGACGGCCAAGGTGGATGAGGAAGGCCGGTTTGTCAATGCCAATGAGCGCGCCAAAGTCGTCCGAGCGCTAATAGAGCTGAATGAGTCGGGCGGGGAGGGCGGTTTGTACTCGCTAAAGGGAGCGAAGTACTGCCTGGATACTTATCTGGATGAGTTCAAGGTACTCGATTTTGTTGCTCTGAGCCAAGGCGGGCTGTGCAATGGGCGAGCTGTCGACGATACTCTGGCCGAGATTTCGACTCGTCCTGATGATGCGGTGCGCGGGCAGGCGTTCCGCTTGCTGAGCAATATCGCGGAAGCCTTCAATCAGCGAGTGCTCCGACATAGCGTGCATGAGCCTTTGTCGAAGATTGTCGATCTGCTGGCCGCTGGCTCAGTAAATGAGCAAGACTTGTGTGCGCAATTGTTGGCGCTTACCGATGATCACAACACGATTAGCCGCTATTTGAGAGGCCTGTCCACGGACGAGTTCAAGACGCTGCTGGGCGCGTTGAGTTTCCAAAAACTGTATGCCATCCAAGGGGTTTTGCAGCATAAGGGCTTGGATTCGGCGGCGAGTCGTTTCGACTTTTTGATAGAGGAGATGGATGATGAGTTTTCTTCTAGACGGGCTCCGCGCAGCCTGTCGATCGAGGCACAGCATCTGACCGCGGCTGTGCTGCAGGGTGATAGGACTGCCGTGCCTGATGCTTTGCGTCGTTTAAGTCTCGCGGTGGAAGACACCGTTCAGATCTGGCAAGCGCTGCCCAAAAGCTTGGTTGAGCGGATGAGGGTATTGATCGGGGCAAGCATGGGCCTGCTCCGTGACCGCCAGAATAATCCGGATGGACCGCTCAATTTGCATTCCCTATGCAAGCTGGATGAAAGCATGCGCGCGAATCTCGGTGCCGCCGCCGTAGTCTTGCGCAGCTTTGGGCTGGAGCTGGAGCCTCAGGTGCATGTTGGTGCTGCTCATCGGTGATGCTTCTTGAGACTGCCATAGTCAGGGCTGGGGCGGCGTTCGTCCTCCCATCCGGGCCGCGTCATGGCTTGGTGAATGGCCTCGTGGTTTCACCGTGGTCGCCGGGTCTTGCGATGGCGGCTCCCTGCCTCTGCCGGGGCCTTGCCGGGCATTGCTCCTGAAACTCTGAATCGCTGACCTATGGCATCCGCCAGCTCTTCAGCGCGAGTTTATTTCTCTAGGAGGGTTGACATGACTATCCAAACTCCGACCCAGACGGGAGCCCGGATTCTGCCGCTGCAAAAATACGCACCCGGTCCTTTGGGAGCGGTGGGCAAGCTGCGTTATATGCCTCAGCAGCGCGGTACAGCGCCTGTCGGTCGCGCACGCGCATTTCTACATGGCAGTTTTCCCGAGGATCTGAGGCTCTCCGTCGGCGGTGATTCCGCGAAGGCGCGCGCAAGGCTCGAACGCTGCATGGAAGTCAGGGAGAACAGCCGCCGTATCGGTAGTTTGCTGGGCAGCCTGTCGGCCCCGGCCAATGATGCCCGCGCCTTGAGCAGAATCGCCAAGGAATTGGGACTCATCAGTGAACTGACTCGGGAAGTATCATTTTTTTTTTACGGATGGGAGAGAGCCCTGTACGCTTGCCTGAAGGCCATGACGCATCCGGAGCTCATCGCGCTGTGCGAGGGGATTTTCAATCATCCGCAAGCCTGCGATGCCGTGCTTGAACAGATTTCACCTGCCGAGTTACGCTCTTCGGCGGCCGGGGTGCTGAATAAAATAAGAGCGGCCTTGTATGAACAATTGGCCCATGTGATCGTGTCCGAGCCTTTGGGCAAGATTATCGACGCGTTGAACGATACGCCCGTGGATGCGGAGGAGCTGGAGGCGCAGTTGCTCAAGTTGCACGCAGACATGGCCGCGCCGCACATCAGCAGGCTGATGGACCGATTTCCGGCCGACTCCATGCTGGAGATCTATTTCCGGTCCTTGAAAAGGAATAAGCTGGCAGCGCGGATGGTTGATTTGCAGCCTCAAAAACTGCTGGCCGCCGATAAGGCCCTGTGTGAGCTCAGTGATGGTCCAGAGCAGCGGCTGGCACGCACCGTGTTGGAGCGGGTACATATCGCTTTTGGATGCGAGTTGTACGAAAAATGGGTTGGCCCTAGGGTGGAGTATTTGCAAGACTACGTGGATGGGCTGAAGGCTGCGCCAGATTTGAGCAGGGCCCAGGCGGCGGCGAGGAGCTTTATAGATCTGTGGAGAGAATTCAACGCCTTTGAGTGGGCGCCTGAAGAGGTGCAATTGGAGATGGGGCAACTGCTAAGCGACATTGACGTCATTGTAGAAGATGCGCGCAATCGTGAACTTCAAATGCCTGCCGGGTCGGCGTCTGAGGCTGTCTGACGAACTCTCCATTTATAGTCGCAAGCATGACATTCTTGCTGGTTTCGGGGTAGGGGCATGGCCGGATCGCCCAGGTCATACGGCCGACTTTCTCTTGAGAGCATACGAGGGGTGCGCTTTCGGTTGCTCTTGTTGTTCTAGCCTAGCGGCACTGCCTCTTGCGAGACAGTGCCGTCATGCTTATCGGGCGGTCTGGGCAGCCATGTTCAGCGTCGAAGCTTGCTTGAGCCGCTTCTTATAGAAAGGCAGGAACAGGAACAAGGCCAGGAACCAGAAGGGCGTGGCGATCAGGCCGATCAAGGTTTCTTCTTCCTGGCTGAACAGGTACAGGGCGAACACGAAAAATGCCAGTGTCGCATAGCACATGGGAATGGCAAAAGGCATCTTGTAGCTTGACGCCGCATGCGCATGCGGACGAATCCGGCGGTATTTCAGATAGGAGATCAGGATGACGGCCCAGACAAAGATGAAGCAGATGCTGGCTACCGTCGTCACGATCGTAAAGGCCCGCATGACGTCCCCTTCGGCATAAAGAAGGAAAATGCCGCAGAGCAACAAGGCACAGGAATAGATCAGCCCGTTGCGCGGCGTGCCATTGCGCGAGAGCTTGCCGAATGACTCCGGCGCCAGCTTGTTCTTGGACAGGCCGTAGAGCATTCTGCCCGTCGAGAACATGCCGCTGTTGGCCGACGACAAGGCGGAGGTCAGCACCACGAAGTTGATGATGGCCGCCGCGGCACCTATCCCGATAAGCAGGAACATGTTCACGAAAGGGCTCTTGTTCGGGGCGACGACATCCCAAGGCGTCACCGTCATGATGGCGGTCAGGGCCAGCACGTAGAACACGATCACCCGTACCGGGATCTTGTTGATCGCCTTGGGCAGGTTCTTGGCGGGGTCCGCGGTTTCGGCCGAGGCCGTGCCCACCAGTTCTATTCCCACGAAGGCGAAAATGGCGATCTGGAATGCGGCGAAGAACCCGGTGATGCCATTGGGGAACATGCCGCCGCGGTCCCACAAATGGCTCAGGCTGGCCGTATCACCCGTAGGACCGACAAAGCGGGTGATCAACAGGTAGGCCCCGACAAGGATCAGCGCGACAATGGCGACGATCTTCACCAGGGCGAACCAGAACTCCAGTTCACCGAACAGCTTTGCCGACAGCAGGTTGAAGACCAGCAGGAAAACGATGCAGGCCAGCCCCGGCAGCCACAAAGGTACATCGGGCCACCAGAACTGGGTGTAGCCGGTGATGGCGACAATGTCCGCAATGCCTATGACCACCCAGCAAAACCAGTAGCTCCAGCCCAGGAAATAACCCATGGTGGGGCCCAGTATATCGGCCGAGAAGTCCACGAACGACTTGTATTCCAGATTATGCAAGAGCAATTCGCCCATTGCCCGCATGACGAAAAACAGAAAGAACCCGATGATCATGTAGGTGAACAAGACCGAGGGTCCGGCCAGGCTGATGGTGCGGCCCGACCCCATGAATAGCCCTGTGCCGATAGCTCCTCCAATCGCTATTAGCTGCAGGTGCCGGTTTTTCAACGAGCGTTGCAGTCCAGATGAGTGTTGCTGAGACACACTGTTCTCCTCGATTTTTTCATTCAAATGCTTAAGTATGACTGTGCTGCGAGAAAAAAGGGGGTACCTCCCGTCCTGCTGGACGGTTTTCCTGATGCCGATGCGGGCAGGCTGACGAGCGCGCGGCGATGCGTCCCATTTTGACGGCTTGGTCTCAAAACAGGCGGGTGCGCGAACAGGAATTTATGTGAAGTATCGGGCCAAGCCGCCGTTTACAGGCGCTTGGCGGTATAGCCATAGAAATGCTCCGGACGAGAAGGTGGACAGAGGCCATGTGGCCTCCGTACCCCCTCTGTCCTTTTACCTGAGAGCTTATCCATGGTTTTAAGATGGTCCCCTTCGGTGGGCATTGACATGCCTCTCTCCAGATCGTCGCGGGTACAGGATTCTTTTGCCTGAGAGATTCCGGGGTCGTTGCTCCGTCGGCGCTTCACAAGAATGAAGACTCTCACCTGAACCGTTACTGACGCTGGTATTGTATGGACAAGGAAAAGGCTATTGCTACTAGCGTTAACCTGTAGCTCGACCCGGCCGCAGAGAAGGGCCGGCTGCGCGCATCAAGTCCGCTGGGAGTCCAGCTGCTCATTGTTTTTCGCTACCTCCTGAGCCTTAGAGTAGCTTTCGATCAGCAATTGATAGTTGGGGAAGATGCCGGTGTAGGCCTGGGCCCAGTCTGCCGCATCGTCGCGGTTCCAAGTCTTCTGCAGCTCGGAGGCCACGGCGGCCACGTCTATGGGTACCACGCCGGCCTGCATGACGCGGGCCAGGGTTATCTCTTCGGCCATCTTGGAGTAGGTGCCGGAAGCGTCGATCACGGCAAATACCTGATAACCATCCGCCACGGCGGAAATGGCTGGAAATGCCATGCATACGCTGGTGATGGTGCCGGCGATGATCAACTGTTTCTTGCCGGTCGCCTTGACCGCGGCCACGAAGTCGGGGTTGTCCCAGGCGTTGATTTCCCCCTTGCGGGCCACGTAGGTGGCATGAGGCGCGTTGGCGTGGATTTCGGGGATCAGCGGGCCGTTGGGGCCTTGCGGGACCGATGCCGTCGTGATGACGGGGATCTTGGCCAGGGTGGCGATGCGGGCCAGGGTGGCGGCCAGGCGGCGCAGCGTGGTGAAGGGCATGTCGTGCACCGTCTGGAACAGGCCGCTCTGGTGGTCGATCAGCAACATGGCGACCTGATCGGGGTCGATGACGGGACGCTGATTGTTGAAGTTCGCAGGGATGCTCATGAGATTTCTCCTGAAGAGCTGTGTCGTGGATGCCGTCGCGCCGGAGGCGTCGTGGGTGAGGCCTCTGCGCGCCGGCTGGTTCATGGTAAAAAACCAGGGTCTGCCCTGGTGTCCGTGCCATGCGGGTGGGCGTGCAACGGATCAGGCATGGTTTGATTATGAGCAGCTGGAGCGGCTCCAGATAGACGGTTTTTTCGATCTGCAGCGTTCTGTTTCTGGAACGATGGAGTGATGATGCGTCAAGACCTCAACGACTTGTATTTTTTTGTCCAGGTAGTCAGGCATGGCGGTTTTGCGCCGGCCGGTCGCGTGCTGGGCGTGCCCAAATCGCGACTGAGCCGGCGTATCGCCCGGCTGGAAGGCGAGCTGGGCGTGCGGCTCATCCAGCGTTCGTCGCGCAGTTTTGCGGTAACGCAGTTAGGACAGAGCTATTACGAGCGCTGCTGCGCCATGCTGGTCGAGGCCGACGCCGCCCAGGCGCTGGTGCAGGCCAGCCGCGAAGAGCTCTGCGGGCTGATCCGTCTGTCCTGCCCCATCGGCCTGCTCCATGCCAGGGTCGCCGACATGCTGACGGAGTTCGGGCGGCAGCATCCGGGCGTGCGCATTCAGTTGCTGGCCATGAACCGAGCCTTGAATGTGGTGGAGGATCATCTGGACCTGGCCTTGCGCGCGCGGCCTCTGCCGCTGGATGACAGCGACCTGCCGGTCCGCGTGCTGGGCTATGCGCCCCAGCGCCTGGTGGCCAGTCCGGAGCTGTTGCAGGCGCGGGGCCGCCCGGATGAACCAGGCGATCTGGCTGCCTGGCCCGGCCTGGGCTACGGCCCCTCCATGGACGGCCATGCATGGGTTTTGCAACGTGCGGATGGCGAACAGCGCGTGCAGCCGTTCGAACCGCGCCTGGTGACCAGCGACATGCTGACTTTGTGCAAGGCGGCGCTGTCCGGCATGGGCGTGGTGCAACTGCCCGAGATGCTGATCCGGGAGTATCTGCAGCAGGGCTTGCTGCAGGATGTATTGCCGGCATGGACGCCGCGGCGCGAGGTGATTCATGCCATTCTGCCTTCCCGACGCGGCGTGCTGCCCGCCGTACGTGCCTTGATCGAATTTCTGGCAGTGCGTTTTCAGGGCGCGGGGCAGGCGGACGAGGCGCCCTCGGCCTTCTCCTGAACGCGTCAGCGTCGGCCGATGAGCTCATCCAGCGGCACGCGCACGTCCTGTCCGGCTTTCACGAGCAGGCTCCAGCTCGCGGGATCGAACAGGGCGGGACTGATTTCGAAGACGGCGGCTTCGGATACGCTGACCAGGGGGTTGAGCTTGTCCAGCCCCGGCGTGTCCAGGTCCTGTTGATACAGGTAGTCGCGCGTGGCGCGCCGGTTGGGCTCCAGGCGGCGGCCCAGGCCGTCCATCAGGTACAGGCGGGGACGATGGACCCGCATGTCGATGGGGCGCTCGGTCAGGTTGGCGTAGTGGTAGCGCACGATCAGCAAGATGGCGTCGCCTCGGGCCGGGACGGGGAGCTCCTTGTCGTTCAGTCCCTGCTGGAGGCGGGCGGAGTCTATAGAGATGGCCAGGCGCGCGGTGCGAAACTGCGGCGGCGCCACGGGTGCCAGCAAGGCCGGCGGCAGGGCGGGCGGCGGGGTTCCGATGGGCGGGTGAGGCAGGGACTGGGTGGAAAGCACCTGGTCTTCCTGGGCCTGGGCGCAAGCGAGCACGATCGTCAGGACGGCGCCAAGCAATAGAGACGGCAAAGCGGCGGACATGGCTTCACAAAGTGATTGAGGGAGGTTCCGATCCTGGCAGAAAGGCGGTCGGGCATGAAAAAACGGCCCGTGGGCCGTCCTACTTTTTTGCTGCTTTCTTCAGGTCGTCGATTTCCTTGCGCAGGGCGAGGACTTCGTCGTTGAGTTGACCGATGATGCTCATCTGGCTTTGATACATCTCGACCAGCGGGTGGTAGCTCATGCCCCGGCTGGTAAGTTCCCGGCAAAGCGCGCTCAGCCCCGTGCTGGCGCGCTTGGTCAAGGTAGCCATCTTCCTGTGATCCATAAGCCTGCGTCCTGATTTGTGGTTGGTTGTGGACTACATCCTTAAACCATACCAAAATTCTATGACAGCTGTATTTTTTATTTACTTTTCTTGAACATGGCGCAAACCGGGCGCGCCTAGCCCACCTGGAAGTTGCCTTCGGGGTAGCGGATCCGGCTGCGCTTGCGCGTGGCCAGCGTGTAGACCAGGGTCAGCGGGCCCAGCCGGCCGGTGAACATCAGAATCATGAGCAGGAGCTGGCTGGGCGTGGACAGCTTGTCGGTGATGCCGTGGCTCATGCCCGTGGTGCTCAGCGCCGAGGCCGCCTCGAAGAGGATGCTGATCAGCGGCAGGTCCTCGAACAGGGTCATTAACAGCACGGAGGCGAAATACAGCGCTCCGGTGATGAGGAACAGGGCGAGCGCCTTCTGGACGGTTTCGGGGGCGACGGTGCGATCCATCAGCACGACTTCCTGGCGCTGCCGCACATAGGAGCGCACGGCGGCCAGCAGCACGATCAGGGTGCCGATCTTGATGCCGCTGGCGGTGCTGAGCGAACCGCCACCGATCAGCATCAGCAGGATCAGCACCAATTGAGTGCTGTCGCGCAGGTGATGAAGGTCCATGGTGGTGAAGCCGGCCGTGCGGGTGGCGGCGCTCTGCATCCAGGCCGCCAGGGCCTGGTCGGCCCGGCCCAGCATGCCCAGGGTGTTGGGGTTGTTCATCTCCAGCAGCCACAGGGCGGCAAAGCCGATCAGGTTCAGCACCAGGGTGCCGATCAGGATCAGCTTGGTGTAGGCCTGCAGATTGCGCCACCGCCACTTCTGGCCCACATCGGCCAGCACGGTAAAGCCGATGCCGCCCAGGATGATCAGGCCCGAGAGCGTCATGACCACGATCAGGTCGCCCGAGACCGGCACCAGGGAATCGTGGAACAGCGAGAAGCCGGCGTTGTTGAACGCCGTGACCGAATGGAACAGGGCGCGGTACAGGGCGGTCGTCCAGGGCATGTCGATCAGCCAGCGCAGGAACAGGATCAGGGCCGCGCTCAGCTCGATCAGGGCGGCGATCTTGAAGACCTGCAGGGCCGTGTCGCGGATGCGCGAGACGCTGGTCTGGTTGAAGGCCTCCAGGGCCAGCGCCTGCTGGTTCACGCTGATGCGCTTGCGCATGGTGATGGCGGCGATCACGGCGAAGGTGACAAAGCCCATGCCGCCGATCTGCACCAGCAGCGCCAGGGTGATCTGACCGAAATGAGTCAGTTCGGACGCCGGGTCGACCACGGCCAGGCCCGAGACGGTGACCGCCGAGGTCGCCATGAACAGGGCCTCGAAAAAGCTCAGGCGCTGCACGGCGGCCTGGGGCAGGCTCAGCAGCACGGCTCCCACGACGATCAGCCCCAGGAAGCCGAGCGCCAGCACCTGCGGCGGGCTGGCGCCGAGCGTGCGATTGCGGTGATGGGCCCCCGGGCGCCGGGGGATCAGGGTGGGCAGCCAGTCGCGCATGGTCAGACCAGCTTGGGAGCCGCCGTGCGCAGGGCCTGCAGCTGGCCGAACAGGATCAGCAGATCCTTGGCATGTAGGGCGTAGTCGGGCTCGGGCTGGATGATGGTTTCGCCACGGCGCTTGACCAGCAGCACCTGCACGTCGTCCAGCTGCTCGCGCAGCACCTCGCGTATGGTCTGGCCGTTCAGGCTGTCGCTGGCGGTGACCTCCACCAGGTAGTCGCCGTTGCCCAGGGTGATGTAGTCGTTCACCATGGGGTAGCTGAGCATCTGCGCCACCCGCATGCCCATCTCTTCTTCGGGGTGGACGATGCGGTTCACGCCTATCTTGGCCAGGATCAGGTGCTGGGCGTGCGAAATGGCCTTGGCCCAGATGGTGGGCGCTCCCAGGCTCTTGAGGTGCACCACGCAGACCAGGCAGGCCTCGATATCGGCGCCGATGGCCACCAGGACCACGTCATAGTTGTCCAGGCCCAGCTCTTCCAGGGCCTGCCGATCGGTCACGTCCGCGATCACGGCGCGGCTGAGCTGATCGGCGTACTTGTCCACCAGCTTGGGATTGGCGTCCACGCCCAGCACCGAATGACCCATCTTCATCAATTCCAGGGCGGCGGCCGAGCCGAAGCGGCCAAGCCCGATTACTGCAAACTGTGCCATAGGTCATTGATCCGATTGAGGCTTGAAAGACGTGCTAGTCAAATTAAGCGTTGATGTTATAAAGGAAAATCTGGTAAAAACCCTTATCGGGTATTCCCTTGGGTACGTGTCGCATTGATCCTGGGGAGACATCACTAGTGGACAGTGTAAAACAATGGTTAGTTTGTTTGACCCCATCAAGCTGGGTGATATTGAACTCAGGAACCGCATCGTCATGGCGCCCTTGACACGTTCGCGCGCTTCCGAGGGCCGCATGCCCAACGATCTGATGCGGATCTACTATTGCCAGCGCGCCAGCGCGGGGCTGATTGTAGCCGAAGCCACGTCCGTATCGCCTCAAGGCGTCGGTTATGCGCATACGCCGGGCATCTGGAGCAGCGCCCAGGTGGAAGCCTGGCGCCACATCACCGAGGCGGTGCACGCCAAGGGCGGGCGCATCGTGCTGCAGCTCTGGCATGTGGGCCGCGTCTCCGACCCCGAGTTCCTGAACGGCCAGATCCCGGTCGCGCCCAGCGCCATCGCCTGTGAAGGCACGGTCAGCCTGCTGCGGCCCGAGCGCGCCTTCGTGGTGCCGCGCGCCCTGCACACAGAAGAAATCGCCGATGTAGTCGACGATTTCGCCGTCGCCGCCCAGAATGCGCTCAGCGCCGGCTTTGACGGCGTGGAGGTCCATGCGGGCAATGGCTACCTGATCGACCAGTTCCTGCACGATGGCTCCAATACCCGCAGCGACGCCTACGGCGGCTCCATCGAGAATCGTTCGCGCTTCCTGCTGGAGGTGGTGGACGCCTGTGTGGCGATCTGGGGCGCGGGCCGGGTGGGCGTGCATCTGTCGCCGCGCGGCGATCTGCACAGCATGAAGGACTCCGACCCGCAGCGCCTGTTCTCCTATGTGGCGCGCGAGCTGGACCGGCGCGACATCGCCTTCATCTTCCTGCGCGAAAGCCCCGCCTCGGACAGCCTGCTGCCCATGATCAAGTGCCAGTTCGGCGGCGCGCTCATCGCCAACGAGCACTTCGACCTGCCCACCGCGCAGACGACTTTATCCAAGGGCATGGCCGACGCCGTGTCGTTCGGTAAGGCATTTCTGTCCAATCCCGACCTGCCCCTGCGCCTGCAGATGCGTGCACCGCTCAACGCCTGGGATAGCGCCACCTTCTATACCCAGGGCCCCAAAGGCTACACCGACTATCCCTTTCTGGACACCGAGCCCGAGTGCGAGTACCAGCTAGGGGCGGACCTGCAGGCACACTGAGCCCGCATCGTCCATTTGCGAAAAGGCCCGCTCCAGGCGGGCCTTTTGCCGTCTGCACGCAGGCGGGCGCAATGTTCAGGCGCGCGCCTTGCGGATGGCCTGGGAGCCTTTGGTCCCGGCCTGGCGCTCCGGCGGCGGGGCGGCGATGGTCGCCACGCTGATCGCGGAGATCAGGCCCACCACGATGGTGTAGGCCACGATGAGCCAGGGGCGTCCGCCGTTGGCCTGCAGCAGGGCCGTGGAGATGATGGGGGTGATGCCGGCCGCGAAGATGCCCGACAACTGGTACACGAAGGAAATGCCGGTGTAGCGCACCTTGGTGTCGAACAGCTCGCAGAACAGGGCGGCCTCCGGCCCGTAGACCGAAGCGTACAGAATGCCGAAGGGGATGACGATGGCCAGCCAGACCGTCATCAGATTGTCGCTGTGGGTGGTGATCAGCCAGAAGGCGGGCAGCGAGGAAAGGCCGGTCAGCAGCGCGCCCCAGAAGTAGACGCGGGTGCGGCCCAGGCGATCCGACAAGGCGCCGAAGAGGGGGATGGTGAAGCACATCACCACCGCCGAGGCCATGACGCCGGTCAGCGCCTGGGTGCGGGTCAGGTTCAGGTGATCGGCCAGGTAGCTGATCATGAACACGCCGAAGATATTGAAGAACACGCCGTCGATGAAGCGCGCGCCCATGCCCTTAAGGATATTGCCGGGGTAGCGCTTGATCATGTCCAAGAAGGGAATCCGGCTTTCCGCATTGGCCTGCTTGACCTGCTCGAATTCCGGGCTTTCCTTGACCGACAGGCGGATGTACATGCCCACCAGCACCAGCAGCACGGAGCCCAGGAAGCCGATGCGCCATCCCCAGGCCAGGAACTGCGCGTCCGACAGCAGGCTGGAGAGCAGGGCGACCACGCCCGAGGCCAGGCACAGGCCGGTGGCCAGGCCCACCTGCGGCCAGGAGGCGTACAGGCCGCGCTTGTCGGCCGGCGCGTATTCATAGGCCATCAGCACGGCGCCGCCCCATTCGCCGCCCAGGCCTATGCCCTGGAAGACGCGGCAGATCAGCAGCAGGACGGGGGCCCAGATGCCGATGCTGTCGTACGAGGGAATCAGGCCTATGGCCATGGTGGACAGGCCCATGATGGTCAGGGTCAGCACCAGCATGCTCTTGCGGCCTATCTTGTCGCCGAAATGGCCGAACACCACGCCGCCCAGCGGACGGGCGATGAAGCCCACGGCGAAGGTGGCGTAGGCCAGCAGCGTGCCCACATAGGGGTCGTCGCTGGGAAAGTACAGCTTGTTGAACACCAGTCCGGCGACCACGCCGTAAAGGAAGAAGTCATACCATTCGATGGTGGCGCCGATGACGGAGGCCGTCACCACGCGCTTGACGGTTTTCTGATCTGCTGACATGCATTGTCTCCTGTGATGGGCCGGGGTCTGCGCCCCGGTTCGTGCTGTGTGGCGATCGAAACTGCTGGGGTCTGCCTTTGTGCGGTGCGGGGCTCCTTCAGGCGGCCAGCCGTGCGTCGGGCGCGTGCGCGCCGCTGTCCTGGCGGCGGGCGTCGGCCAGGATGAACTCGCTGGCGCGCTCGGCCACCATCACGATGGGCACGTTGGTATTGCCCGATACCAGGGTGGGCATGATGGAGGCGTCGACCACGCGCAGGCCCGGCACGCCGTGCACGCGCAGCCGTGCGTCGACCACGGCCAGCGGGTCGTCGGCCCGGCCCATGCGGGCCGTGCCCGTGGGGTGGAAGATGGTGGCGCCGTATTCGCGGCAGAAATGCAGGATTTCCTCGTCGCTGCGGACCTCGTGGCCGGGGCGGAACTCGCGCGCCATCAGGCCGGCCATGGGTTCGGTGGCGGCGATGCGGCGCGCCATCTTGATCGAGGCGATGGCGGTGCGGCGGTCCAGGTCCGTGGACAGGTAGTTGGGGTGGATGGCGGGTGCGTCGAACGGATCGGCCGAGCGCAGCTCCAGGTGGCCGCGCGATTCGGGACGCAGCTGGCAGACCGAAAAGGTGCAGCCGGAGAAATCGTGCACCTTGCCGCCGGCCATGTCCGCCGACAGGGTCCCGAAATGGAACTGGATGTCGGGCGTGGCGGCCTCGGGCAAGGCCTTGCAGAAGATGGCGCCCTGATTGATGCCGATGGACAGCGGCCCGCCGCGAAACAGCAGCCATTGCAGCCCCATGCTGGCCTTGCCCCAGAGCGAGCGCAGCCTGTCGTTGTCGCTGATGGGTTTGTTCACCTCGTAGATCAGGCGAAATTGCAGGTGGTCCTGCAGGTTCCGGCCCACCCCGGCCATGTCGCGCACCACAGGAATGCCGAATTTCTGCAGCATGGCGGCCGGGCCTATGCCCGAGAGCTGCATGAGCTGGGGCGACTGCAGGGCGCCGGCCGACAGGATCACCTCGCGTCGCGCCCGCAAGGTCTTCATCACTCCGTCCTGGCGGTAGCGCACGCCCACGGCGCGGCCCTGCTCGGTGAGGATGGCGCTGGCCTGGGCCAGGGTCTTGATGCGCAGATTGGGCCGCTCCCGCGCCGGGTTCAGGAAGGCCACGGCGGTCGAGCAGCGCCGGCCGCGGTGCGTGGTCAACTGGTAGTAGCCTGCGCCTTCCTGGTCGCCGGTGTTGAAGTCCTGCACGCGGGCGATGCCGTTGTTTTCGGCCGAAGCGATGAAGGCGTCCACCAGTTCGTTGCGGGTGCGTATGCTGGTGGCGTGCAGCGGCCCCTGGGTGCCGCGTGTGGGGCCGGGGCCCAGGTCGTTGTTCTCGATGCGGCGAAAATACGGCAGGCACTCCTCCCAGGACCAGCCTTCATTGCCCAGCGCGGCCCAGTGGTCGTAGTCCTGCTTCTGGCCGCGCACGTAGATCAGGCCGTTGATGGAGCTGCAGCCGCCCAGGGTCTTGCCGCGCGGCCAATAGATCTCCCGGTTCAGCATGTTGGGGTCGGGCTGGGTGTGGAAGCCCCAGTTCAGCCGGGGGTTGAACATGGTCTTGCCGTAGCCGATGGGAATGTGTATCCAGGGATTGCTGTCCGGCGGCCCGGCCTCCAGCAGGCAGACCGTGTACTTGCCGTTTTCACTGAGCCGGTTGGCCAGCACGCAGCCGGCCGATCCCGCTCCCACGATGACATAGTCAACGTTTTCAGTGGTGTCCATTGCCTCACTCCAGTTCTGTTCGTGCCGCCAGTCTGAAGATTCAGGCTTGAAACATTTATAGGGTAAACACGGAAAGTTCCGCACCTGGAACGCTAAGTATCATTTCCGTTTCATTTTTCAGGTAGCGAGGCCGTGATGCAGGCAGAGGATTGCCGTCCCTTGAGGGTTCTGACCGTGCTGGAACAATTGGCGCATACGCAGTACGCCCAGACCCTGGCCCAGCTGGCGCAACGCACGGGGCTGCCCAAGACCAGCCTGCTGCGCATCCTGCAGTCGCTGGAGCAGGCGGCCTACGTCATGCGCGTGCCGGGCGAAGGCGGCTACATGCCCGGTCCGCGCGCCCATCACCTGGCGGCGGGCCTGCTGGGCTCGCCGCATTTTCTGCGGGCCAGCCGGCACATACTGGGGCGGCTGGTGGGCATCATCGGCGAATCCTGCAACCTGACGGCGCTGGCCGGCGACACCGTGCAATATCTGTCCAGGGTGGAAAGTCCCGAGCCCATGCGGCTGCAGCTGCGCATGGAAATCGGCGCGCGCGTGCCTTTGCATTGCACGGCCAGCGGCAAGCTGTTCCTGGCCTTGGCGCCGGACGTGCAGCGCCGCCAGATGCTGGACCGGATCACGCTGGAGGCGCTGACGCCGCGCACCATCGCCGATCGGGCCCGCCTGGAGTCAGAGCTGCAGGGGATACGCAGCCAGCGCATCGGCATCGACAACGAGGAGTTCGTGCGCGGCATGGTGGCCATCGCCGTACCGGTGCAGGATGAGCAGGGGCGCGTGGTGGCGGCGCTGGCCTGCCATGCCGCCACGGCCCAGCGTTCCATGGCGGAGCTGCTGCAGTTTGCCGGGCCCATGCGCGAAGCGGCCGCCGAGATGGCGGGGCTGTTCGGGCGCAACGCTTGGGAGAGTTCGTCCGAGGGGGGGCGGAGCTAGCCGGAGCTCGAAGGCCGGCTCGTTCCGGATGCCGGGTTCAGCTGCCGCGCACGACGCGGAAGGTGGCCGCCGCCTTGACCAGCAGACGGTCCTTGTCGTCATAGCCGCCGCCTTCACAGTAAGCGGTGTCGCCTTCCAGGAACAGGCAGCGGGCGCGGAACCAGACATCGCCGCGCGCCGGCAGCAGGAACTGGGTGTTCATGTCTATGGTCGCCATGCCCGAGCCCGGCCTGCAGGCCCGCGCGGCGGCGCTGAGCGTGAAATCCAGCACCGCCATCAGGGTGCCGCCGTGCACGTCGGCGCGCGCATTGGCGTTGCAGGCCTGCCAAGGCAGAAATGTCTCCACGCCTTGCGGCGTGTTGGAGACGGTTTGCAGGCCCAGGTGCTGCATCAGGGGGATGTGGGCGCCGAAGAAGTCCTGCTTGTCCGACAGGGCTTCGGCCTGCAAGGGCTGCATCACGAGTTCAGTTTTTGCTTGACCAGGCCCGAGACGGCGGACATGTCGGCGCGACCGGCCAGCTTGGCCTTGACCAGGCCCATGACCTTGCCCATCAGGGACGGACCCTGGGCGCCTTCGGATTGGGCCTGGGCGATGGCCTGTGCGATGACATCGTTGATTTCGGCCTCGTCGGCCTGCTTGGGCAGGTATTCCTGCAGCACGGCCAGTTCGGCTTTTTCCTTGTCGGCGCTTTCCGTGCGGCCGGCCTGTTCGAAGGCCTGGATGGATTCGCGGCGCTGCTTGACCTGTTTTTCGATGATGCTGGTGATCTCGGCGTCGCCCAGTTCGATGCGTTCATCGACTTCACGCTGTTTCACGGCGGCCTGCAGAAAACGCAGCGTGCCCAGGCGTTCGCTATCGCGAGCGCGCATGGCGGTCTTGATGTCGTCGGCTAAGCGGGCTTTGAGTGTCTGACTCATGGTGGTTCCTGGTTGAACGGGCAAAGCATTTATTTTACCGCAGGCGGCCGGCGGGCGAGCCGCTTACTGGAAGTCCCGGCTGCGCGCCGCCAGTTCGCCCACCAGGTGGTTCAGCTTGACCAGCCGGCGGGCGATCAGGTGGCAGACGCTGCCTTCGCGCTGCCAGACGCCATAGACGCCCAGCAGGCGCGATTGCAACAGGGCGTCGGACTGCCGCTGGGCCAGTTCGTCGCGCACGATCACGTTGACGCTGCCGGTCTCGTCTTCCAGGGTGACGAAAATCGTGCCTTTGGCGGTGCCGGGCCGCTGGCGCGTGGTCACCAGCCCGCAGGCGCGCGCCAGACGCCGGTCCGGGTAATCGGCATGCAACTGTTGCGCCGGCACGAAATGCAGCCGCTCCAGCCGGGCGCGCAGCAGCGCCACGGGATGGCGGCCCAGCGTCAGACCCAGGGAGTGGTAATCGTTCAGGACTTCCTGGCCGGCCGTGGCGGCTTGCAGGACGGGCGTGGTGTTGGGGGTCTCCGCATGGCTGAGCAGGCCGGGCTGGCTGTGGCGGCGAGCCTCCCACAGGCCCCTGCGGCGCTGGTCATAGGCGCTGCGCAGTGCATGCGCCTGGGCCAGGGCCTGCTGGTCGTGGGGCGACAGGCCCAGTTCCTGGCGCAGGCAGGCCAGGTCCACGATGCGCCCGGGATGCGCCTGCCGGTAGGCCACGATGGCCCGGGCGCCGTCCTGGCTCAGGCCTTTCACCATGTGCAGGCCCAGGCGCACGGCGCGCCCGCCTTGGGCGGCGGGGCAGACCGCGCTTTCCACGTCGCTGTGCTGCACGTCCACCGGCAGGACCCGCACGCCGTGACGGCGTGCGTCCTGCACCAATTGGCTGGGGCCATAGAATCCCATGGGCTGGGAATTGAGCATGGCGGCCAGGAAATGGTCCGGACGATGGTATTTCAGGTAGGAGCTGATCCAGGCCAGCTTGGCAAAGCTGGCCGAGTGGCTTTCCGGAAAGCCATATTCGCCGAAGCCGCTGATCTGGTCGAAAAGGCGCTGGGCGAAGTCGTCGTCGTAGCCCTTTTTCTTCATGCCTTCCTTCAGTTTTTCCTCGAACGGGCCCAATCCGCCGCGCCGGCGCCAGGCCGCCATGGCGCGCCGCAGCTGGTCGGCTTCGTCGGCGGAGAATCCCGCGGCTTCCATGGCCAGTTCCATGGCCTGTTCCTGGAAGATGGGCACGCCCAGCGTGCGCTCCAGCACGTGCTGGATCTCGGGCGCGGGGTAGTCCACCTTGCTGGGATCGCGGCGCCGCTCCAGGTAGGGGTGCACCATGCCGCCCTGGATGGGGCCGGGGCGCACGATGGCCACCTGCACCACCAGGTCGTAGAAGCAGGCGGGCTTCAGGCGCGGCAGCATGCTCATCTGAGCGCGCGACTCGATCTGGAACACGCCCACCGTATCGGCGCGCTGGATCATGGCGAAGGTCTCGTCGCATTCCAGGGGGATATCCTGCAGGGGATAGGGCCGGCCGAGCTCCCGGCTGATGCTGTCCAGGCAGCGGCGCAGCGCGCTGAGCATGCCCAGCGCCAGGATGTCCACTTTCAGCAGGCCCAGGATGTCCAGGTCGTCCTTGTCCCATTGCACGACGCTGCGTCCCGCCATGGCGGCGTTCTCGATGGGGACCAGCCGGTGCAGGGGAGACTGGGAAATCACGAAGCCGCCCGGATGCTGGGACAGGTGGCGGGGAAAGCCCATCAGCTGGCGGGTCAGCGACAGCCACAGATGCGCCAGTTCGGACGGGCATTCCGGAAAGCGCGCCAGGACTTCTTCCTGCACGCGGGTGTCCTTCAGCCAGGCCCGGTCGCACTGGACCAGGGCCTCGACCAGGGCCTGAGGGATGTCCAGGGCCTTGCCCGTGTCGCGCAGCGCGCTGCGGCGCCGATAGGTGATGACCACGGCGGTCAGGGCGGCGCGCTCGCGGCCGTATTTGCCGTAGATGTACTGGATGACTTCTTCGCGCCGCTGGTGTTCGAAGTCCACGTCGATATCGGGCGGCTCGGCCCGTTCGCGGCTGATGAAGCGGGCGAACAGGGTGTGGCTGCTGGCCGGGTCCACTTCGGTGATGCCCAGGCAATAGCAGACCGCCGAATTGGCCGCCGAGCCCCGTCCCTGGCACAGAATGCCCTGGCTGCGAGCATAGGTCACGATGTCGTAGATGGTCAGGAAATAGGATTCATATTTCAGGTCCCGGATCAGGGCCAGTTCTTCCTCCAGGCGGATGCGCAATTCGGCGCTGATGCCCTGGGCATAGCGCCGCCTTATGCCGCGTTCGGTTTCCTGGCGCAGGTACTGCATGCCGTTCATGCCGGGCGGGACGATTTCCACAGGGTATTCGTAGCGGATCTCGTCCAGGGAGAACTGGCACAGCTGCTGGATCTGGTCCGTGGTTTCGCGCATGTCGGCAGGATAGATATTGGCCAGTTGCAGGCGGGTGCGCAGATGCTGTTCGGCGTTGCCCGCCAGCGCCCAGCCGCATTCATGGACCGGAGTCTTGAGCCGTATGGCGGCCAGGGTGTCGTGCAGGGGCTGACGCGAGCGCACGTGCATCTGCACGCCGCCCAGCGCGGCGCAACGCAATCCCGCGTGCCGGGAGGCCAGGCGCAGCTGCTGCAGGTGCCGAGCATCCTGGTCGCGGCGGTGCAGGCTGACGCCCAGGAAAAGGCGGGCGGGAAACAGCGTCTGCAGGCGGCGCACCTGGGTCACGATGTCCCGGGCGGGCAGGCCGTAGGCCGGCTTGTAGATGACCAGGCAGTCCTGGAGAGGCTCGCTGTCCTGGCCGAAACGCGCCCGCTGCAGCCAGGTCCAGGGGATGTCGGGCTGGCTCTTCAGGTCCAGGGATTGGCGCAGCAAGGAGATGAACTGGCACAGATTGCCGTAGCCCTGCTTGTTGCGCGGCAGGATCAGAAGTTCGTGCGGCGTGCTTGCGGCGGGGCCGGGCTCTGGACCGGCCAGGTCCCTGTCGTCGATAAAGCGAAAGCGGCTGCCCACCAGCAGGCGGATGTTCTTGTGCAGCCTGGCTTGCGCGTAGGCGCGCACCGCCCCGGCCATGGAGGCGTAGTCGCACAGGGCCAGGGCCTGGTAGCCTAGCTCGGCCGCCCGGGTGACGAGTTCTTCGGGATGCGAGGCGCCGGTCAGGAAGCTGTAGTTGGAGATGCAGTCCAGTTCCGAATACAGCAGGCCGGACTCGGGGGCGGCATTCATCCGAACACCCCATGCAGATACCAGGCCTGTTCCTGGCCCAGGTCGCGGTAGACCCAGTAGCGCCGTCCTTGGTCGTCCTGCGCCACGAAGTAGTCGCGCTGTTGGTGGCCTTCGGGGGTCCACCAGCCCGTCTGTAGGCGTTCGGGGCCTTGCACAAGGCGCAGGCGCCGGCCCTCCAGCCAGACGGCATTCTGGTCATGGGTCAAGGGCTGCGCGGATTCCAGCATCCAGACAGGCCGGCTCAAGGCAGGGGAAACCGGACAGGCGGAATGAGTGCCGGCCAGGGCCGGCCGCCATTGATTGGCCTGTTCGGGCAAATGGCTGGCCTGCGGCGCCGGTACCAGCACCTGTTCGGCGCCCAGCCGGGCCTGCAGGCGTTCCAGCAGGCGCTGGTCCTGTTCCTGCCAATGCCGGGCGTCCGGAAACAGGCTGCTGGGCTGCGCCTTTCGGGGATGCAGTTGCAGGGCTTGCAGCTCCAGGCGCTGGATGGGCGCGTCCAGGCGGATCTGCAGCAGGCGCTCCTGCAGCAAGGGCAGAAAGTCCTGGCTGCGCCAGCAGGAACGCGCCATCTGGATGTTCAGGCTGGCTTCATGCAGGTGGTCGCGGCGGCGTTCGGCCTGCAGCAGGACCAGCAGCTGGCCGCTGGCCAGCTGGCGCTGCTCCAGCCACTGTTCCAGAGTGTGCAACAGGCGCTGCAAACCGTGCAGCAGGGGGCCGCTGGCGCGGGAGGAATAATCCAGATCCAGGGCCAGCTGGAAAGCGGGAGGCGCCTGCAGCCAGTCCAGGACTAGTTCCCGTTCGCCGTAGGCCTGGTCCAGGCGCAGCAGCAGATCGCGCAGACCGCGTTGCGCCAGGCCATCGCGCGGCAATTGGCGCAACTGGCCCAGGCGCCGGCAGCCCAAACTGTGCAGCCAGCGCAGTTCGTCCGGTGAGGGGCCCAGCAGATCCACCGGCAAGGCGTCCAGGCGTGGCTGCAGACGGCGCAGGCACCGGCGCTGCCGCCCTGGCGCGAGCGCCAGCATCCAGGCGCCCCGGGCGGTGGAGGCCAGCGCCGGGCGCAGACCGGGCAGCAGGGGCTGCAGGTCCTGCCGTATGCGGGCGTACAGCGTGCGCAATCCGCCGAACAGCATCAGGCTGGCGCCCAGGTTCTGCAGAAGAACGCCGGGTTGCGGCTGCGCCAGCTGCGGGCTGTAGCGCAGCAGCAGGGGCAGCACGGCCTGGACCTGTTCGCGGCAGGCATCAGGCGAGGTGCTGTTGCCGGACAGGGGCAGGCATAGCCAGGGGGACATGGCGAGGCGTGGCAGGCGTGGAAATGGAACCCGCAGCGATATCCTGAGGCCGCAGGCAGATGGGGCGGGGGCAGGGCGGGCCGCGGCGCTTGCGGGTATGCACGTCCAGCCAGGCGCGGCCTTGCGCATCCTGGCGGGTTTCCAGCTGCAGGCGCAGCAGGGCCGGGCTGGCGGGCAGCAGGGCGCCGGCTGGGCGCAGGCAAAAGAACAGGCTGTCGCCCTGGCTGGCCAGCAATTGCAGCTGGCGCAGGGCGGCCAGCGGCACTTGGGCGGGCAGCCAGGCGAGGACGGCGCCGCAATGACCATGACGCAGCGCCTGGGCGCTGGCCCACAGCGTGTCGGAGACCTGGCGGCTGCGTATCCAGAGCAGACGCGGCGGGCAAGGGCTGGAATCGCTGTGCGCGGCTTTGCCGGGCGCCTGGGCCGGGTCGGGATCCGATGCGGGAGGCGGGGAGCGCCAGGCCTGGTGCACGGGCTGGTAGGGCGGAGCAACCAGCACGCGCAGCCGGTCGGTTTCCAGCGCGTTCAGAACGGGCAGGAGCAGGGACAAGGCGCTGCTGTCCCGGGGGGCCAGCAATTCCACCAGGCTGCCCCGCGGCCATCCGCCGCCCGGTAGTTCCGCGTCCAGTTCGGCAAAGCCGCTGGGCAGACAGGCGTCAGCGGGACGGGACCAGTGCTGGCCGGTCCACAGGGACGGGTGCAGATCGAGAAGAGGGCGCAAGGCGGCAGTCATGGTTGTTTTCCTTTTTAGCTGTATAAATATACAGTATTTATAGGAATTGCCCAAGTTCAGCTTGAGCGAAACGTCCTGTCTGCAGAGACTTCTTCAAGAAAATGCCGCTTGCCCGGAGCCGGCCGCGAAATGGACAGGCGCGTGGCGGCGAGCGCTCCTCATGCCGATCCCCGGCTCGAAGGGGAGGCTTTTATAATGGGTCCTTCCTGTTTTCGCGTTCCGGCATGAGCCCCGTCCCTTCCCGTCGCTGCTCTCGTTGCCAGCGGCCTCAGCCCCGCTGCCTGTGTCCCCTGATTCCATCGCTGGAGCAGGCGTGCCCCATATTGATCCTGCAACATGCGTCCGAGGCGCGCCATGCCTTGAATACGGCCCGCCTGGCCCATCTGGGCCTGCAGGATACGGAATTGTGGGTGGGGGAATGTTTCGATGCGCTGCCCGCGCGTCTGGCGCAGGCTCGCCAGGCCGTGCTGCTGTTTCCAGGCGAGGGGGCCGTGCCGGCAGGCCAGCCCGTCGGCGCGCATCCCGACGGCGGGCCGCCCGAACGCGGGCCGCCCGATCGCGGGCCGCCCGACCTTATCGTGGTGCCGGACGGCACTTGGCGCAAGGCGCGCCGCATCCTGACGGCCAACCCGCTCCTGCTGGAGCTGCCGCGCTGGGTCTTGCCGGCCGGAGCGCCGTCGCGTTATCGCCTGCGCAAAGCGCCGGATCCGCAGGCCGTGTCCACGCTGGAAGCCATCGTCCGGGTCCTGCAGATACTGGAGCCGCAGCGGGACTTCACGCCTTTGCTGCGGCCCTTCGAGCAATTGATCGCCGAGCAGATCCAGGCCATGGGCCCGGATACGTACCGGCGCAACTATCCTACTTCCACATGAAGTTGATCTCGCGCGGCTGACCGTCCACGATCTCGGCGCTGCGTTCCTGGGTCACGCCCTGGTAGGTGGCGAATACCTTGTAGGCGCCGGGAGCCAGGCGGATCAGGCAATAGGGGCCGTCGATCAGGCTGTTCAATACAGTCTGATCATTGCTGTTGCGAATGACGAGCTGCACGTCGGACACATAGCCGGCGCGCTCGCCCAGGTTGGCGGAAAAATTCACCGACAGCGGGAAAGTCTTGCGAGCCAGGCGGAACAGTTCGGCCTCGTCGCTGCCTATGCCGCCGCTGATGTATTCCGTGGAGCCGTAGTGCTGGCTGGGGGGAAGCTCTTGCGCATGGGCCGAAGGAGCGGCCAGCACAGCCAGGGCCAGGCCCAGGCCGGCCAGGGAAAGACGAGTGCTCATGATGTTTCCTTGCTGAAAGAAGGGTTGTCGTGTCGGGTGGGGGCGGCCTCCAGGGGCGCCGGCCATTGGAAGTGCCAGTCGTGCTGGCGGGAGACGGCGGCCTGCTGCGTGAAGCTGCGTTCACGCAGCAGGCCGCGGCCCTGCTTGTCCACCACGATGACGGTGGAACAGCGCGTGCCGTAGTCGGGACTGACGATGAACGGGCTGCTCAACAGGCGCTCGCGTTCCAGGCTCAGGCCCGTGCGGGGCAGATCGGCGTCCGGCGCGGCTCGATCATATCGCAGACCCATGAACAATTGCTCCAGCGCTGCATCCGAACCGTCGAAGCCTTCGGCGTCCAATGTTTCTTTCAAGTACAGGCTCTTGGGCCAGGGACTGTCCAGCCATTCATTGCTCAGCACCCGGATGCCCGGGTCCAGGGCCAGCGGATGCCCTTGCGGATGCCGGTTGCTGTAATAGCCCGCCAGCATGGGGCCGGCGCCGTTCGGCCATTGCAGCGCGAGCAGGTTGAAGCCTGCATACAGATCTTTTTGCTCATGCAGTTGCTGCAGGAAAGCCTGTGGCGAGCGTTCATCACGCAGAAATTGCGGAGGCAGCTCGCCGCGCGAGCGTCGCCCGGGCTCGGGGGCGACCAGGGGCTCGCGGTAATTGGTCAGCAGGGCCAGCCGACCGCGCTCCGGATCCAGGCCCAGCCAGGTTCCGCCGGCCAGCAGGTCCTTGCCGGCCAGAATCCCGGGTTCTTCCGCCCACGGGCGCGCCGCCTGTGCGGGACGGGCATGGAATTCGTCGCGGTTGGACGCAATGATCAGGGGCCAATCCGCATTGACCCCCATGGCGATGTAAGCGATGCACATAGGGGAATTGTAGGATGGGCGGATGGGGTTGGATAGCTGGGCAGCGATTTTGACGCCAGGGAGACTTGGCGACTTTCATGCGGACGAAGTAAGCTGGCCTGCATGCGCTTGAAATTTGTTTCGATGTTTGAATTTCCCCATGCCTGAGCGACCAAGGGATTCTGAAATGGCAGAAAAAATAGCGTCAAGCTTCGAGGCAGAACTGCTGCGCCCGGCCAGTCCGGGCGAGGACGACGCATGGGCTTTTCTCGTCTTGCCCAAAGCCGTGAGCGATACGCTGCCCCGACGCGGCAGAACGTCGGTGGACGGCGTTCTTGATGGACATCCTTTCCAAGCCACGCTGGAGCCGGACGGCCGGCTCAGCCACTGGCTCAAAGTCAGCAAGAAGCTTCAGGATGCCGCCGGGGTAAAACCAGGGGATACGGTTACCGTGCAGATATTCCCGGCCGACCCGGAGCCCGAGCCCGTGGCGCCCGACGATTTGCGGGCAGCGCTGGCCCTGAACCCGGCCGCCAGGGCAAGCTGGGAAGACACGACAACCCTCGCCCGCCTGGACTGGATCCACTGGATCGAGTCCGCCAGGCAAAGCAAAACCCGCCAACGCCGCATCGAGAACGCCTGCGACATGCTCGCCTCGGGCGAGAAGCGGGTCTGCTGCTTTGATTCGTCGGGGTATTACAGCAAGAGCTTTAGCGCTCCGAAAGCGGCCGGCTAGCAGGTTTTTGTTGAAGCTCAATGGAAGTCGTGTGTTCAGATCTGGCCGAACACGAACAGCGGCTGATCATCGATACATCGCGCTCAACTTCTTATGAAGCTGCAGTTATGATATTGGAGCAATGGTCAACGCTGACGGCGTAGATCAGTCTTGGATCCCATGTGGGAGGAGTTCGTCCTGGCTCGGACGAACTGACGTCCAGTTCTTGGGTGATCGTGCGGGAGGCCGATCGTATGCCGTCAAAGGATTGAAGAGGTATCGACATGGCTGCCCCCCATATTGATTGCCTTATGCAACCATAACGTTGTGGCACGAAATTCATTTCGTCAAGGCGAAGCGCAGCTGAGGGATCCTGATTTCATGCTCCACGTCGTCATTCCGGGGTGTGACCCTCATCGCCTTCAAGCGCAAAAAAATACCCCGCCAAAGCGGGGTATCTCTTGTTCAAAGGCAAACCGCCATTACGTCACAGCATGGCCAGCCCATTCGATTTTTCGACCAGATTGCGGATGCGCACGGCGTCGCCGATACGGGAGTAGCGGCCGGAGGAGTTCAGCAGGACGATGGCCACTTCGCGGTCTTCGATCTTGGTGAGCATGACCAGGCATTCGCCGGCTTCGTTGATGAAGCCGGTCTTGGAGACCTGGATGTCCCAGTTGGCGTTCTTGACCAGGCGGTTGGTGTTGTTGAACACCAGCTGGCGGCCGCGGCCGACCTGCACGGAATATTGGTCGTTGGTGGTGTACTGGTGGATGCGCGGCTGCTTGCTGGCGGCGGCCAGCAGCTTGACCAGATCACGCGGGCTGGAGACGTTGTCGCTGGACAGGCCGGTGGGCTCGACGAAATGCGTGTTGCGCATGCCCAGGGCGCGCGCCTTGTCGTTCATGGCGCGCACGAAGGCGGCCAGGCCGCCGGGGTAGTTGCGGCCCAGGGCGTGGGCGGCGCGGTTCTCCGAGGACATCAGGGCCAGATGCATCATGTCGGCGCGGCTCAGGGTGGAACCCACGCTCAGGCGTGAACTGGAATATTTGACGCGGTCCACGTCATCGTCGATGATCTGCAGCATTTCGTCCATGGGCAGGCCGGACTCGGCCACGACCAGGGCGGTCATCAGCTTGGTGATCGAGGCGATGGGCCGCACGGCGTCGCTGTTCTTCTGGTACAGCACGGTGGCCGACTCCAGGTCCTGGACGAAGGCGATCTCCGAGCGCAGGGCGGCGTTCTGGATCAAGGCGTCGTGCTTGAGGCTGTTCAGGGCGCGCTGGCTGTCGTTTTCGGTATAGGTGACCGGCTGCAGGTTCTTCTTGAAGACCAGGTGCGGGGCCTTGTAGCTGACGGCCGAGGCGGGCTCTGCCGTGACGGCCTGGGGCGCCAGGGCGACGGTCTGGGCCAGGGCGGCGGTGGAAAAGGGCACTGAAAACAAGACGCTGAGCGCCAGGCATATAAAATTCTTTTTTCTGTGTTGTTGCATCTTCGGTTTCCGTGGGCGAGAAACAGAACTTCAATCAGATCCGTGCGCTAATGCTACCAGAAAAATGTCCAGCTATATTAGTCGCTTACGCGCAAAAGTTGAAAAAAAACTTAAGTCGGGCCCCCGCTTTCGTTAAGGCGCTTATTTTATCTGTATAAAGATACAGTGAAACGAAAACGAAACAGACATGGAAAAGAAATTCACTGTTTTTTTAAACAGATTTTTAATTCAAAGCGCATTTATCGCCATGTCGGCAGTGATGCCGGCGCAGGCAGCGTCCCTGTCGTGGGGAACCCAGCAACTGGGACCAGCGATCACCACCGGGCTGCCGCGCGCCACCCAGTCGTTTCCGGCCCCGCCGGAGCTGGCGCGTTCAAGCGCTGCGGTCACGATACGCAAGGTGCATGTCAGCTATCGCCATGGCGGCCGCGCCGTGTTGAAAAGCCGCCTGTGCCTGGACGGCGGCGGCCCCTGCGTGGACATGAACGGCGCCGTATTGAACACCAGCGTCTTCGCGGGCCAGGACGCGCGGCGCGGCTTCGTCCTGCAGCACGAGGTCTGGAGCTGGGCCGGCAGCACGACGCCGGTGCGCGTGCAGGCGGACATCCAGGTCTGGTACGAGCGCGCGGATTGATCCAGATCAATCTTCACGTCTAAAGAAAGTCCTCGCAGGGCCGATATGTAGGGTTGAGGGCCGTTGGGCCCGCAACCAGGACTTGTGCATGAATCCCTCTACCCTGATCGGCATCGTGGCCAGCGTGCTGCTGTTCGCCGTCATCCTTTTCTTTACCGCTGAAAATCCCGCCCTGTTCGTGGACCTGCCCAGCCTGGCCGTGGTGCTGGTGGGCACGCTGGCGGCCACCTTCATCAGCTATCCCCTGAGCGAAGTGGTGCGCATCTTCGGGCTGATCGGCACCGTGCTGCGCAACGAACGCCTGTATACCCAGCAGGACATGGACGAGCTGATCAACATCTCGCGTCTGTGGATGATGGGCGACATACGCGCGGTGGAGACCGCGCTGGAGAAAGTGGCCAATCCGTTTCTGAAGACCGGCGTGCAGCTGGTCATAGACCGGGCGCCTGAAGAAGACATCCAGGATCTGCTGCAATGGCGCATCAGCCGGCTGCGTGCGCGAGAACATGCGGAGGCCCAGCTGTTCCGCCTGATGGCCAGCTTTGCGCCCGCCTTCGGCATGGTGGGCACGCTGATCGGCCTGGTGAACCTGATGTTCCTGCTGGGCGATGGCGACATCACGTCCATCGGCCAGCAGATGGCGCTGGCGCTGATGACGACCTTCTACGGCGTGCTGCTGTCCAACCTGGTCTTCAAGCCCGTGGCCGTCAAGCTGGAACGCCGCACCGAACAGCGCGTGGTGCTGATGAACATGATCATGCAGGGCGTGTCCATGATGAGCCAGCGGCGCGGTCCGGCCCTGATGCGTGAAACCCTGAATTCCTTCATGGCTCAGTATCAGGATGAAATCAACGACCGGGGCGGCCGAGACGACGATCCCGATCCGGCTCCCGAGCGGAGCTGATCGCCATGGCACGCAAGGAGCAGGACATCACCCTGGGCGAACTGGCGGAGCGCCAGAAGGCCGTCCAGAAGGAGCTGGAAGAAGCGCGTCGCGGCATGGCCGAGCAGCAGCTGGCCAGCAATCTCGCCGCGCGGCGGGGGCGCCGCTGGGACGAGCCGGCGCTGGCCGCGCCCGAGGAAGAAGAGTCCTGGCTGACCACCTATCTGGACATGATGACGCTGCTGCTGGTGCTGATGATCGTCATGCTGTCCTTCGCCGGCAAGCGCGCCCAGTCGGAAGCGGGCGCGGGGCAGGGCGGGGTGGCGGCAGTGGCCCAGGCCGGGGCCGCCGGCGCCGGCGTGATGCCGGCCGGAGCGGGGCTGCTGCCCGAAAGCGGCAAGGCGCCGGGGCAGGGCGCGGGCGATCATGGCCTGCAGCTGGACGGACTGGGCGACGATATCGACATCGTGGTCAACGACAAGTCCATCAGTTTCCGCATCAACAGCGAAATCCTGTTCTCCTCGGGTGGCGCGGACCTGGGGCTGGAAGGCCTGGGCGTGCTGCGCAAGCTGGTGACGGTGCTGAACTCCACATCGCACCAGATCGTCATCGAAGGCCATACGGATTCGGTGCCCATTCGCAGCTACCGCTACCCCTCGAACTGGGAACTGTCCGGCGCGCGCGCCGGCAGCGTGGTGCGCTATCTGGAATCCAATGGCGTGGCCAGTCAACGCCTGAGCGCCGTGGGCTATGCCGATACGCGGCCTCTGGGTGACAACGCGAGCTCCGAAGGGCGGGCCAGCAACCGGCGCGTGGAGCTGATTCTGTTGACGGCCCCTGAGGGGCAGATCCAGCCCTGATCCTGTACTTGCGCGCCGGCCCCGTCCTTGATGGCGAGATCGGCGCGCCTGTGCGTGATCAAATTCAGTTCTGGTCCAGCACCCGCGTGGAGCCGGCCAGCTTGCCGAAGTCGAACTGAGGCAGGCGCCGGCGCAGGGGCATGATGATGGCGGTGACCAGCGCGGGCACCACGGCCGCCAGCACGAAGGATTCCAGCAGATAGTCCAGCGGACCGTCGGGGCGCGGGAAGATGGCCAGTCCCGCAGCCAGGCCCGCCACGGTGCTGAGGGTGGCCGTGATGCCGTCGTAGCGGCGGCTGTACAGTCCGAAGAACACCGGGAAGGCCGCGGCCGAGCACAGCAGATCGGCCAGCAGGAACAGGTACAGCACGCTGTAGCCCTGGGAGGAGGCCACCAGCACCGGGATGGCGCTCAGCCACACCAGCCAGCGCGCCAGGCGCATCATCTGGGCGGTGCTGCGCTGGGGCATCAGCCGGCCCAGGTCCACGGCCACCAGGCTGGAGACGGCGCTGATGACGGTGTCGGCGCTGCTCATGACCAGCGACAGGCCCAGCGGGATCAGCAGCACCAGGAACCAGACGGGCGCCTGGGGCAGAATCACGTTGAACAGCGCCACGGAGCTGTCGCCCTGGCCGCCCAGGCCCACGAAGGCCAGGCCGAACAAGCCCATCAGGAAGATGAAGGGCGCCACGAACAGGCCGCCCAGCAGAAAGCCGTTGCGCATGGCCTTGTCGCTCCGGGCGGCATAGATGCGCTGCCAGTTGCCCTGGTGGAACAGGCCGGTCAGCAGGATGGCCACGAAAAAGGTCAGGCCCGCCTTGACGCCGACCGGGTCGCTCAGCTCCACCAGGCGCGGCGCCTGCAGCTCCACGGTGCGCAGCAATTGCGCCGGGCCGCCCACGGCCTGCCAGCCGAGCAGCACGATCAGGAACAGCATGGGCACGATCACCAGCATCTGCACCTTGTCCGTGAAGATGGAGGCGCGCAGGCCGCCGTAGGAGGTGTAGATCAGCGTGGCCACCAGCACCACGCTGGCCGTGACCCACAAGGGAATGGGCGCGATCAGGGTGATCATCTTGGACATGGCGGTGATTTCCGCCGTCATGGCGATGAAGATGTAGAACAGCATGATCAGCAAGGTGAGCGCATACATGGGCCGGCCGTAGCGGGCGATGACGAACTCGGTCAGGCTGTGGCCGCGCGGCAGCAGCTCGCGCATGCGCTTGCCCAGCGGGATCATGACCAGGCGCGGGGACATGGAGCCCAGCGCATAGCCGATCACGGCGGACAGGCCGCCCCAGGTGGCCGCCTGGGCGGGGGAAAACAGGATCCACGCGCCCAGGGACGAGGCCAGCAGGGTCAGGATGGTGGCCAGCGCGCTCTGGCTGTTGCGCGCCACCACGAAGTCTTCCAGGGAACCGTTCTGGCGCCGGGCGTACAGCACCCCGGCCACCGCGAACAGGGTTGAAAAGGCAAGCAGCCACAGCAGCGTGGCGTTCTGGTTCAGCATGATATCTCCCCAAAGCCTGCCAGGGCAGGCGCGAACCCGCCTGCAGCGGCCCGGTTGGGCGCAGGGCGGACAAGAATGGAGGGATAGAAATGGGCGTGTGAGGCGGCGCGCGCAGCGTGACGGGCTGCAGGCAGGCCGATGGGCCGCGTTTCCTTCCCTTCGCCGGCATGATCCGGATCAGGTTCGAAGGGTTACCGCATGAGAGCGGAATCTCAGCCCGTCAAGAACGTGTTCATGGTCTTTTCATGGCCTTGCCGTCGCGCGCCAGGACTGCGGTTGGTCGCCGTCTTGCGGGCCGTGGAATGAACACGTTCCAAGGACTCCCCCAGGAACTGCGCAAAGCTTAGAAGCGTGCGGCCTGAAAGTCAATAAAGACTGAAGGCGCGTTCTGTGCTATGGTCTGCCCTGCGGCACGGGGTGTCCTTTTCAAAAGGGCTGAGATAAAACCCGTCGAACCTGATCCAGCTCATACTGGCGAAGGGATGTCGAACCCTCATTTCCCCTGTCCGAACAGGGCTGACATCCTCGCCGAATCTTTGGAAGGAATGTCATGTCTCTGGACACTATTTCGGAACTCTCACGGCAAGTCGTCCTCGTCACGGGCGGGGCGCGCGGCCTGGGCGCCAGCCTGGTGCGCGCCTTTGCGCGCCAGGGCGCGCGGGTGGTCATCAATTACCTGACAAGCGCAGCGGGCGCGCAGGCCCTGGCGGCCGAGTTTCCCGGCCAGTGCCTGGCGGTGCAGGCGGACGTGACCGACGCGCAAGCGGTTCAGGCCATGTTCGCCGCGGCGCGCCAGCATTTCGGCGCGCCCGTCACCACGGTGGTGAACAATGCCTTGCCGGCCTTCAAGTTCAACGGCGATGCGCGCCCGCATGCGGACACGCTGCGCTGGGCCGACCTGCATCAGCAGCTGGAAGGCGTGGTGGGCGGAGCCTTGAACACGACGCAGGCCGCCCTGGCGGGCATGCAGGAAGCCGGCTTTGGCCGCATCATCAATATCGGCACCAACCTGTTCCAGAATCCCGTCGTGCCGTATCACGACTACACGGCCGCCAAGGCGGCGCTGCTGTCCCTGACGCGCACCCTGTCGCAGGATCTGGGCCCGCAGCAGATCACCGTCAACATGATCTCCGGCGGCCTGCTGCGCACCACGGACGCCTCGGCGGCCACGCCGGAAGCGGTGTTCGACCTGATCGCCGCCAGCACGCCGCTGCGCCGGGTGACCACGCCCGAGGAATTCGCGGATGCGGCGCTGTTCTTTGCGGGTCCTTGGGCGCGCGCCGTCACGGGACAGAACCTGGTCGTGGATGGCGGACTGGTGAAAAACGGATGAGACAGCTGCATTTCAACCTGTTCATACACGGCTGCGGCCATCACCGCGCCGCCTGGCGCCATCCTGATTCCCAGGTGGAACGTCTGGGCGACGCCCGCTTCTACGAAGAACTGACCCAGCTGGCCGAAAAGGGCAAGCTGGACGCCATCTTCTTTGCCGACGGACAGTCCACGGACAATGTGGCCGACGGGCCGCGCTGGTTCCTGGAGCCTTTGACCCTGATGTCCGCGCTGGCGCGGGCCACCGAGCGCATCGGCCTGATCAGCACGGTCTCCAGCACCTTCTACACGCCTTTCGTGGCGGCGCGCATGCTGTGTTCGCTGGACCATGTTTCGCAAGGACGCATGGGCTGGAACGTGGTCACTTCCATGTTCGATGCGGAGGCGCGCAACCACGGCTATGCCGCCATGCCCGACCATGCCTGGCGTTACGCCCGGGCCGAGGAGTTCGTGGACACGGCCCTGAAGCTGTTCGATTCCTGGACCGACGATGCCTTGGCGATGAATCGCCAGGGCGATTACGCGCGGGTGGACAAGGTGCGCCAGATACATCATCAAGGCGAGCATTTCCTGGTGGACGGGCCCTTGACCCTGCCGCGCTCTCCCCAGGGGCAGCCGGTGCTGTTCCAGGCCGGCGCTTCCGAGCAGGGACGCGACCTGGCGGCCCGCAAGGCCGAGGCCATCTATGCCGTGGCCTACGATCTGCCGTCCGCCCAGGCCTATTACCGCGACATGAAGCGGCGCGTGCAGGCGACGGGGCGGGGCGTGCCCCTGCCCATCATGCCGGGCCTGGTCACCTATGTGGGCTCCACCATGGAGGAGGCGCGCCGCAAGCAGCGCGAACTGGACGAATTGCTGCCTGCGGAAACCTCGCTGCGTCAGCTTGGAACGTTCGTGGGCCAGGATTGCATGGGCTGGGATCTGGACGCGCCCGTGCCGCCCCTGCCGCCTCTGGAAAGCTTCAAGGGGCCCAAAGGACGCTACGCCACGGTGCTGCGCATCATCCAGACCGAGCAGCCCACCGTGCGCGAATTGCTGGGCCGTCTGGCCGCGGGCGGCGGCCATTGCACCATGGTGGGAACTCCGGAATCCATCGCGGACCAGATCGAGCTGTGGTGGCGCAACGAAGGCGCGGACGGCTTCAACCTGATGCCGCCGTCGCTGCCTGGCGGCATCCGCGATTTCGTGGAGCAGGTCATTCCCGTGCTGCAAAAGCGAGGCCTGTTCCGCCAGGATTACGAGCACCGCACCCTGCGCGGCCATCTGGGACTGGAACGGCCGGCCAGCCTCTGACCTGGACGGGCTTTTTTGCTATTCTTGATGCTTTAATCGCTCGCCGGCGCTGCCGGCGGGCATACAGGAACAGAGCATCATGAAAACCGCAGTCGTCACGGGAGCCTCGTCGGGATTTGGAGCCGCCATTGCACGTCAGATGGTGGCCGAAGGCCATACCGTCATCGGCCTGGCGCGCCGCAAGGACAAGCTGCAGGAGCTGGCAAGCGAGCTGGGCGAGCGCTTCGTGCCCGTCAGCGTGGACCTGACCGACCGCAGCGCCGTGGAAGCGGCGCTGGCCGACATACGCGCACGCTTCCCGTCCATCGATGTGCTGGTCAACAATGCGGGCCTGGCCCTGGGCGTGGCGCCGGCCCAGCAGTCCAGTCTGGAGCATTGGGACACCATGGTCAGCACCAATATCAGCTCCTTGCTGCATATCACCCACGCCTTGCTGCCCGGCATGGTGGAGCAGAACAGGGGACACGTCATCAACCTGGGTTCCACCGCCGGCGCCTATGCGTATGCGGGCGGCAATGTCTATGGAGCGACCAAGGCCTTCGTACACCATTTCAGCAAGAACCTGAGGGCGGACCTGGCGGGTACGGCGGTGCGCGTCTCCACCGTGGCGCCCGGCCTGTGTTCGGGCACGGACTTTTCCAAGGTGCGCCTGGGCAGCGAGGAGAAGGCCGCCGCGGTCTACCAGAACGTGCAGGCGCTGACTCCCGAAGACGTGGCAGGCACGATTTGCTGGATCATGAACGCGCCGGCGCACATGAACGTCAACTACATCGAGATCATGCCGGTGGCGCAGAGCTTTGCGGGCCTGAGCGTGCATCGCAGCGCTTGACGGTGTTTGCATCGCTGTCAATGCCGCTGTGAAGTCCGGCTTGTAAGAAACAGGGCATGGGCGTCGTATGCGCCCATGCGTATTCTTAGGGAAAGCAGGCTGCTGCAGGCCCTCCCAAGCGGATTCCTCATGCCAGATCCCAACTCAGTACGCGGGCCAGACACTATGCGAATATAAAAATGCAATTAACGGAAAAAATTTCCCTGTTTCATAAAGAAAGTCTCCAACAAAAGAAGGGCCCTTAATGTCTGAAGGTTGACGGCACACGCCTTGACGCCGCAATTCCCGCGGCCGGATACTGACAGCAGCAGGATCGTACTTGACATCGAGGAGATCAACCATGTCTCACGTACCGCTCTACGTCTACGTCCTGTTTCTTGTGCTCCTCTGGATGGGAGTGGCGCGCTGTTATCCCCGGACTATTCGGATCGAACGTCTGCTCATCATGCCCGCATTGATGCTGGTTCTCGGCGCTCGAGGCTACTTTGGGCTGTTTTCTTCAGTTGGCCTGTTCGATCTTCTGGCGGGCATAGTCGGAAGCGTGATAGGGCTGGGGGTCGGAACTTACCATGTGCGCACTTGGACCATCGCCGCTGATCGAGCAAAGCACACCATTTCTCTTCCCGGCGACGCAATGATGCTCGTCGTGATTCTTGCGACCTTTTTTTTCGAGTTCGCGCTTCACTATGCCATCGAATCCGGCGCAGTCTCGGCAAGAAACCCGATGCTGTCCATCGCCGCCGCAGCTCTATGGACCTTGTTCATCGGCATGTCGGTGGGCCGCAATCTCAATCTGGCAATCCGCTACACGCGGCTGGAGCGGACTCGCCCCAAGAAGGGCCTGCAACAGCATTGAAAAAGCCTTGCAAGCGGATGTTCCGCTTGCAAGGCTGGGCGCTTCGCCCTGGATGAGGGCGAAGCGATGCGTCACGGCGGGCAGCGGCGGTCAGGCCATGATCTTCTCGACCTTCGCCGGCAGGCCCTGGCGCACGGCGGCGCCCGAAACCCAGTCGATCCAGACATTGTCCTGGCCCTTGCCGCGAGTCGGATCGGCAAAACCCAGCTCGTTCAGGTTCACGCCTGCCGCCAGGGCGGGCTGGTGGGGCATGGGCTGGCCGTCTATGGCATGGGCGCGCGCGCCCAGTTCCGTATGGCCGAAGCCGTGCTCGATGGCGATGGCGCCGCGCATGATGCCGCCGCGCACCAGGGCCACGCCTTCCACCGAACCGCCCGGCGTGCTGACGCGCACCCGGTCCCCGTTGCGTATGCCCAGGCGGCCGGCGTCCTCCTGGTTCAGGGAGATGGGATTGTGCGGATGCACTTGCCGCAGCCTGTCCATGCCTATGGACATGGAGCTCATCAGATTGGATTTATAGGAACTCATCAGGAAAGGCCAGTCCTGTTCCGTAAAATGGTCGCGCATCGCGCTGCCATCGGCCAGCCGCGTGGGATACCAGCTGGGGCAGCCGCTCAGGCGCTCGCCCGTCATGGAGTGGCGCATGCGGGCCAGGTCTTCGTTCCAGATCTGCAGGGCCGTGTCGTAGCGGTTCTTGAGCTGCTCGCCTTTCCAGGCGTTCTCGACGCGATCGAAGCGGCCGCCGCGCGTCAGCAGCATGGCGACTTTGCGTTGCTCTTCCGGATGCAGACGAGCCTGCAATTCAGGGAAGAGGCGGTCCACGCCGGTCATGCGCATATCGTCGTCGCTGGCATCCCCCACCGGACGGCCCGCGCCATAGGCGATGTTGGCCATGCCGCGCAGGTAGAAATCTTCGGCGCACAGCAGGTCGTGCGCCTGCCCGCTCTTGTCCTTGAGCACTCCTTTGCCAAAGCCGGGCAGGCCCAGGCGCAGAGCCACGGCAAACAGGAAGCTTTCCAGATTCACGGGCCGGCCGTCCGCCGTGCGGTCCACGCGGGGCTGGACCACGGGCCAGCGCACGGTGGAGGACTTGGCGATCACGTCGGCCCAGGGCGCGGACACGCCCCAGCTTTCGTAGGTGACGGTATCGGGCACGATGTAATCGGCGTAGGCGTTGGTCTCGTTGATGAAGGGGTTGATGGATATGGACAGCGGCAGCACGGCCGGATCCTTGAGCTTGTCCAGCATGGCGTTCTTGAAGCCCGCAATCGCATAGACCGGGTTGCTCATGTGGTTGATCCACACCTTGCACGAATAGGGGTAGCCGTTCAGGCCGGAGGCGATCATTTCGCTGCTCAGCCCGCCCACGGCCGGGTACCAGGGAGCAGGCGCGGGATATGGGGATTCGCCGTTCTGCTTGCGGCGCTGGTATTCGCTGGACTTTTCGTAGGCGAAGCGGTGCCGGGACAGGGCCACGCCTTTGGCGGCGGCCTTGCCGGGAAACTGGGCGAAGTTGTAGCGGGGGCCGGGACCGAATGGACCAAAGGGGCCGGCGTCCAGCACCAGGCCGCCCTTCAGGTTCAGATTGCCTACCAGCGTGTTGAGCATGGCGATGGCATAGGCAGTGTAGAAACCCGATCCGTTCATGGTGCCGCCGTGGGCGTCGGCCACGGCGTAACGGCCGTGGCTGGTGAATTCGCGGGCCAGCTCCACCAGGGCGGATTCCTTCATGCCGCAACGCTCGGCATACTGCGCCAGGCTCTGCTCCCGGGTTCGCTCGCGCAGCATGTGCAGGGCGGTGCAGATACGCACTTCCTGGCCGTCCAGCATCACGGTGCGTTCAGCGAACAGCACGGCGCGATCCAGCTCGGTATGGGCGCGCAGCTCGTTCTGCTCGTCCACGACGATGAACGCCGGTTCGCTGCCTTCGACCGTTTCCCAACCCAGATCCGATGCCCGCAGATAGCGGCCAAAAGCCGGATGCCCGGGCTCCGCAATCAACAGGTGGGTGGCATTGGTCCACGAAGCGGCCTGCTCGTCCTCGGCGGCGGGCGCGTGCGGACGGGCCAGATGATCGGCGTCGAAGCGTTCTTCTTCCAGGATCCAGCGCAGCATGCCCATGACCAGCGACAGGTCGCTGCCGGGCAGCACGGGCTGCCAGCGGTTGCCGCTGCCCGAGGCCAGGCTGGAGGAGGTCGGCAGGATGGGGGAGACCACCACGTAGCGGAAGGTGTTCTCGGGCCGGGAACGCGCCTCGGCCAGTTCGCGGCCCTGGCGCTGGAAAGGATTGCCCGACTGCGCCGGCGCCGCGCCGATGAACAGGCCGAAGCGAGCGTTCTTCCAGTCCGGCTTGCCGTGGGGCATGCCTTTCATGTCGCCCATGGCCGCGCCCGTGCCCACGCGAAAGCTCTGGCCGCAGTACGAGCCGTGGTTGCTGACGTTGACGGTGCCGAAGGCTTGCTCCGCAAAACGCTTGATCAAGGGCGTGCGGCCTTCATTGGCCGAATCCGTGAACAACAGCTGATTGGCCAGTGGACCGTATTCCGGATTCTTGGGATCGATGAGCGTCTGGTGATCCCAGATGGCGCGCAAACCGTCGACCTGGCCTTCGCCAAAGAGATCGCCGCCTTCGCAGACCTCCTCGAGCAATTGTCCGAAGCTGATACGCTGCCATTGCCCCGAACCGCGCGGCCCGACCCGCTTGAGCGGAGAGAGGACGCGGTACGGGCTGGCGTGCTGGGCCAGCATGGAGGCGCCCCGCGCACAGGCGCTGGCGCGTCCCTCCAGGCCGTTCTCGCCGCCCAGCATGGCATAGACCTCGCGGACGGGCTGATCCATGGCGGCCGGCTGGGTGGTGGCCAGCGGATGGTAAGGATTGCCGGCGATGCGCAAGATGGCATCGTGTTCCGTGTCCACACGTACGCGCACGCCGCATTGCGTCCAGCACCCCAGGCAACTGGACGGGCTGACGACCTGGCCGGGCTGGGTGTCCAGCAGGCCTGTGACGGGATCGATGCGGGATTCGGCCTGCAAAGAGTTGCCGCGGGTTGCATGCGCTGCAGGCGCGCCGGCGGTGCCCTGGCCCAGGCCCTTCACGGCTTTGACGACGGTGTCGCTATAGCCGGCGGCAAAAGCGGCCAGGCCGCCCACGGCGGCTCCGCCGCGGGTCAGCATCTGCCGGCGGGACAGATTGGTGGTTTCGTTTTTCTTGCTCATGGCTCAAACCTGGATTCAAAGATGTCAGCGCGGGCTCAGGCCGCCAGGACGCGGCGGCGGGCCGGAAAAAGAGAGAGCAGGGTGGTGCTCAGGGACAGCAGCGCGATGCACAGGCCAAGCACGCCCAGCATGCCCAGCAGGCCGTCGCTGCCCAGCGGCATGGCGTACAGGTACAGGCCGGCGCCGTACTTGGGCACGCCTTGCACGGCCATGAAGATGATCCAGCGGAACACCCAGGCCGAACCCAGCATCAGCAGGGCGCACAACAGGCTGTGGAAGCGGCCTTGCAGGGCGGCGGCGGGGCGGCTCAGCAGGAACAGGATCAGCAGGCCGGCGGCCAGCGAGCCCAGAAAGCTCACACGCCAGACGGGGTAGGTCCGGAACAGCTCCATGGCCGTCTCGAAAGAGCGACTGTGGCCGAACAAACCCGTGGCCATCCATAGCAGTGCGCCGGCCACCAGCGCCAGGACGGTCGCCAGGGCCCAGCGGCGCAGGGCCGCCGCCGGCAAGGCGGCCGTGCCGCCGGGCAGCCAGCGCGCCACCAGCAGGATGGCGCCCAGACTGGCCAAAGCGGCCGTCAGGGCGAAATTGACGGGCAGGAACACGGTGTTCCACAAGGGGCGCGAACGCAGCACCATGACTTCCGCGCCGCTGTAGACCAGGATGGACAGGGCCGACGCGAGCAGGGCCAGGCTCAGCCAGCGCCAGAGGACGCGGCGGTCCAGCCACCAGGCCAGCACATTGGCCAGCGACAGGCCCACGAACAGGGGGAGCAGCACCGCGCCCAGCGACATCCAGGACCAGGGAGTGAAATGGGCATAGAAATGCCAGAAGCGGCCCGGCTGGTGCAGATCGGCCAGCAGGGATATCGGGGCGGCGATGCTGCTGCACAGCAGCACGATCATCAGCGCCGGCTCCAGCGCGCGCAAAGCGCCGTCGCCCGACCAGGCGCAGCGCCATACCCAGAGGGCGCTGGCGGCGGCCAGTCCGACCAGGAAGAAATACTGTACGGCCCAGGGCAGCCAGGCCACTTCGTAAGCAGGGGTCAGCAGTTCGATGATGGTCATGGCATTCTCCTAGAATTGCGTGGTCAGGCGCACGCTGGCCTGGCCGTCCACGCCATCGACGAATTCATCGGGCAGGCCTATGTAGAACACATGCGGATTGGTGTTCATGGCCGGCTTCAGGACGCGGATCTCGTCCTTGTGCTCGCGCATCAGGCGCGAGACGGCGCTGTGCTCGTCGTTCAGGTCGCCGATGACGCGGGCGCCGCCGACACAGCTCTCCACACAGGCAGGCAGCAGGCCGGCCTCCAGCCGGTGCTCGCAAAAAGTGCATTTGTCCGCCGTCTGGGTCTCGTGATTGATGAAGCGGGCGTCGTAGGGACAGGCCTGCACGCAGTAGGCGCAGCCCACGCAGCGCTCGTTGTCCACCAGAACCACGCCGTCCTCGCGCTGGAAGGTCGCCTGCACGGGGCAGACTGGCACGCAAGGCGGGTTGTCGCAGTGATTGCACAGGCGCGGCAGGCTCAGTATGGCGGCCTGCTGCTGGCCGTCGAGCACTTCGTACTGGAGCACGGTCGTGCGGAACTGGCCTATGGGCGGCGCGTTCTCGATGGAACAGCTGACTGTGCAAGCTTGGCAGCCTATGCATTTGCGCAGGTCCACCACCATGCCGTAGCGCGCGCCGGGCTTGCCGCCGTCGCGCCGCGGCGGCTGGCTGTTCATGGCGGCCTGGACAGGCTGGATGGGGATGATGGTGGCGCTGGCGCTCAGGCCCAGCAGCTCTTTGAGAAAGCGGCGCTTGCCCTTTTGGGGCGCGGCGGGGGGCATCATGTTCTGACCTCTTTATGCCTGGGTAAGACCCGTTTAAATTATTTACAGTTATAAGCATATAAAGGAATCAACGGTTTATCCTTGATGGAAGTCAAAGCCCATCGTTTAAGGTCTGAAATGTTGATGCCCGACTGAAATGGTCGGGATTGAAGCGATGAAAAAGGGGCCCCGTCCTTTGAAGGACGGGGCCCCTGCTGCGCAGACCGCTCAGCCGGACGGATCAGAACGTGCCGGTCAGGCCCAGGAAGAAAGTGCGGCCGGGTTGGTTGTAGGTGTAGGCGCCGGCGCCGTAAATGTAGTTGGGCGTATTCAAGTTGACGCCGATGGCGTTGCCGCGACGGAACAGGCGTTTGTCGAAAATATTGTCCACGCCCGCATTGAGGCGGAAATGCTTGCTGATCCTGTACTGCGTGCTCAGGCCGAAAAGGGCGTAGGGCGGCACCTTGTCGGTTGCCGAGCCTTCCAGCGGCACCCCGTAGTAGTCGAACTTGGGCGGTTTCTGTTCACCGTAGAAGGTCGCCTTGGCGCGCAGCGACCAGTCGGCATTGATGTTCCAGTCCAGGGTGCTGTTGATGGTGTACTTGGGAATGGTGGACAAGGCTTCGCCCGTGGTCTTGTTCTTGGACTCGATCATATAGGTGAAGTTGGTCTGCCACAGCCAATCCGGGGCCAGGGGCAGTGTCAGGTTGCCTTCCAGGCCCGATACCACGGCCTTGGGAATGTTCTCCCATTGCAGAACCAGTTGCTGGTTGTTCATGGCGCTGAAGCTGTCCACGGCAACGCGCCCGGCTTCCACCTTGTTGCGGTAGTCGTTGTGGAAGTAGGTCAGGCTGGCGCCCACGCCGTCATCGCCCGCGTATTCGATGCCCAATTCCTTGTTGATGCTGGTCTCGGCCTTCAGGTCGGAGTTGCCCTGCAGGAAGCAGCCTGCATCGTTCGGGCCGCCGGTATTGCCCCAGCAGCCGTTGCCCAGGCTGTACAAGGTGTAGCCGTCGTTGCTCTGGTACAGGTTGGGCGCCTTGTAGGCGCGGGCTATCCCCGCCTTGACCGTCCAGTTGTCGGTGAGGGCATGGGACAGGTTCAGGGAAGGGCTCCAGTTGCTGCCGTGCTTGTCGTGATAGTCGAAGCGCAGTCCGGGGGTCACCGTGGTGCTGTCGGTGGCGTAGATATTGTCTTCGGCAAACACGGAATAGATGTTGGCGCGCGACTTGGCCCGGTAGGCGGTGGGCGCGCCGGGGATGCGGGAACGGTTGCGCAGGGCCAGCTCGGACGATTTGTCATTCAGTTCCTGGCCCACCCATTCCATGCCCAGCGTGGCGTACTGCTCCACGCTGCCCGTCCTGAACTGGTGGCTGGCCTCGGCATGCGCCGTCATGGTGCTCAGGTCTATGGTGCCAAAGCCGCCGTCCTGAGCCCGGGCAGGATCGTTGAAGGCGCCTTCCGTCCCGCCGGCCAGGCCCTCCAGAATCCGGTAGTTGCGCGTCTTCTCATACTGGAAATAGGCCAGGGAATTGGTCTTGTCGTTCCAGTCGCCCCTATGGGTCAGGGAATAGCTCTGGCGGTACAGCGTGTTGGTCTCGTCGCCCAGATGGCGCTTGACCTCGTCGTTGGTATTGGTGTTTTGCGTATCGCCGGCGTAGATATTGCCCTGGCGGCTGTAGGCTGCTTCCAGGTCCACGGTCTGCCGGCTGTCGGGGCGCCAGGAAAGCAGGCCGTTGATGTCCTTGTTGCGCACGCCTTCGCGCCCGGCCGGGAAGGTGCCCAGATTGCTGCCGCCGCGCTTGGAAGCGTGATCCTTGTTGATATCGTAATCGTCCGCGTCGGTCTTGTTCAGATTGCCGTACAGGCGAAAGGACAGGCTTTCGCTGATGGGGCCGCTCAGGCCGAAATTCATGCGCCGCGTGGCGCCTTCCTCGCTGTGCTGGGGCAGATTGCCGTACAGCGAGACCGTGCCCTGGAATCTGTCGGTCGTGGGCTTGGTGATGATGTTCACCACGCCGCCGGCCGCGCCGTTGCCATAGCGGGCGGCGGCCGGGCCGCGCAGCACTTCGATGCGCTCGATCTGCTCGGCCGGCACCCAGTTGGTGTCGCCGCGCGAGTCGCGCTCGCCGCGCCAGCCAAAGCGCACGGCGGAACGCGAGCTGACCGGCTTGCCGTCGATCAGGATCAGGGTGTTTTCCGGGCCCATGCCGCGGATGTCGATCTGGCGGTTGTTGCCGCGTTGGCCACTGGCTGAATTGCCGGTCAGGTTCACGCCGGGCATGGTGCGCAGCACGTCGGAAATATCGTTGGCGGGCGGGGATTTCTGCAGGTCGTCCTGGGTGATGATGGACGAGCCCAGCGTCTGCTTCAGCTCCTGTTCGGCCTTGACCACGATGCGGTCCAGTTCGTCCACTTGCTGGGCCAGGGCGCAAGTGCCGTAAGCCAGATGCAGTGCAGCGCCCAGAGCAGTCAGAGCAAAAAAAGACAGGCCGCTGCGTGAATGGCGCGCAGCGGCGGGAAACGGCGATACAGACATGAAACCCACCCTGTTGTTAATGAGACTGATTCTCGATTATAGACAGGAGTGATTCGTATTTGTATCTTATTGTTGTAATGTCAACACAAGCGTGTAGGCATCATGCCTGGCCTGCCCAGGCTGGTCGGGCCTTGGAGCAAGGTCCTGACAAATCTGACAGCTTGCCGTGCCGGCATTGATGCGCTAAGCGCAGACGCTGCATCCCGGCCCCATGCAGGTATGCAGCACGGAGTTGCGGCTGCGGGAACGCGTTCCCGGTCCGGTGACGTCGGCGCCCGCCAGCGCCTGCTGCGGCGTCAGGGCGCGCGACGGGCCGTCCTTGCTGAAGAGGCGGCGCGGCGCGCTCAACTGCAGCAGCAAGACGCCTTGGCGACAGGCCGGGCAGGTCTGCGGGTCATTGCGGGCCGCGATGCTGCGCAGGCTGCTGCTGCGGGTCAGACAATGGTTGCAAAGATAATCGTACAAAGGCATGGGCTTATTCCCGGAAAGCAGTGCCGCGGATCCTTGCTCGAACCCGCGGCCGTCATGGTTCAGGACAAGGTGCAGCGCGTGCCGGGCCGGCCGAACTGGGCGGCTTGGTTCAGGGCCCCCTGCGGCAGGATGTCGGTGTCGAAAATGCCCGTGGGCAGGGCCAGGGACGCCGAGCTGTTGGGCAGGTCCACGACGCCGCCGTAGCGGCCTTCCACCGGCGCGGCGGTCAGCAGCATATAGGCCTGGGCGCGGGAGAGCTGCGTCACGCGGGTGATGTAGTCGATTGCCGCCAGGCAGGCCTGGCGGTAGGCGACGGTGGCGTCCAGATAATGATTGACGCCTTCCTCCACGCTGATGCCGGTGAAATGCAGCCATTGGTCGTAGCGCGGATCATGGCGGCCGGGCACGTAGATGGGCGCGGTCAAGTTGTACTTGGCCATGCCGCCCTTGATCAGGTCGAATCCCAGATGGGCCGCGCCGTCCATTTCGATGGCGCCGCAGAAGGAGATCTCGCCGTCGCCCTGGGAAAAGTGCAGATCGCCCATGGACAGGCCCGCGCCCTTGACGTAGACAGGGAAGTAGATGCGCGACCCGATGGTCAGATTCTTGATGTCCAGGTTGCCGCCATGCTCGCGCGGCGGGACGGTACGCGCGGCCTCGGCGGCCATGCGGTCGAACTCGGCGCCCTTGACGCCACGCAGCACGGCGGTATCGGCATAAGGCGGATTGGCGTGGCCCTTGGGCACCAGCAGGGCTTCGCGGCGGTTCCATTCGCGCAGCAGATCGTGCGATGGCAGGGTGCCGATCAGGCCGGGGTGCATCATGCCGGCAATGCGCACTCCGGGAATGTGGCGCGAGGTGGCGTAGACGCCGTGCAGATCCCAGATGGCCTTGTCGGCTTGGGGGAAATGGTCGGCCAGGAAGCCTCCGCCGTTCTCCTTGGCGAAGATCCCTGAAAATCCCACGGGCGTGATGCAGCGTATGTCCAGCAGGTCCACCACCAGGATGTCGCCCGGCTCGGCGCCTTCCACATGGATGGGACCGGTCAAGGGGTGGGCGCGGGTCAGGTCCACGTCGCGCACATCATTGGCGCTGTCCGTGTTCTCGATCTGGGCGTCCAGAAAATCCAGGCATTCCAGAATCATTTCCTCGCCCGGCTTCACGCTGGTCAGGTCTGGAATGTCCGGATGCCAGCGGTTGTGGCCGATCTCGGCCTGTTCGGCCAGGGGAGCGCCGGGTTTGATCTTGATGTGCTGCATGTGATCTCCTCGTTATGATTTGTCGAGCTGCGCCAGCACGCCGATGAGGCGTAGCAAGACAAGTAACATGAGACGCGGATCTGATTCAAAAATGCAGCGGCGGGGCTCTTTCAGGTCTGGTCGGGCTTGGCGCGGCGCAATTTCTTTATAGCCCAGAGGCTTATATGCTGAAGGGTGAAAACGAAAGCAGAATAAAGATTTTGTCCACAGGGTAAGTCCTGAGAAGATTCCGTTTTTGCGGATTCGAAATCAACTCGTGCAAGACCATCAGACATAATAAAATTCGTATGGATCAGATACGCTTTTTACTATGATGCGAGTTTTCTGCCCGGGCCAGGCGGCTTAGGGCAGGGCACCTGGCCCGGGCTGAATAATCCTTATCACCTGAGCTTGATAAGGCCGCTGTGCGAAGCGACAACAATAAAAAAAGAATTAAACGCAGGAGACAGCACAATGAGTCGCACTTCCCCCGTCTTGTGGATACGGGATCCACTGGCCTGTTCGGACCCCGCCGCGCGGGGCGGCCTGTTGATCCAAGGCAGCCGCATTCTTGAAAAAGTGGCGGCGGGCTCCCAGCCGCGCCAGGCCTATGATCAGGCATGGGATGCGTCCCGGCACGTGCTCCTGCCCGGCCTGGTCAACACTCATCACCATTTCTACCAGACGCTGACCCGCGCCTATACGCCGGCCCTGAACAAGCCTCTTTTCCCCTGGCTGACCACCTTGTATGACGTGTGGGCCGGGCTGGACGACGAGCAGATGCAGATCGCCAGCGAGCTGGCCATGGTGGAGCTGCTGCAATCGGGCTGCACCACGGTGGCGGACCACCATTATGTCTTCTCCGGCGCCTTGCGGCAGGCCATCGATTGCCAGGCGGAAACGGCCCAGCGCCTGGGCGTGCGCGCCGCCTTGACGCGAGGCTCCATGAGCGTGGGCCGCGAGCAGGGGGGACTGCCGCCGCAAAGCGTCGTGCAGGACGAAAAAACCATTCTGGACGACAGCCTGCGCCTGATCCGCCGCTATCATCAGCGCGAGGACGGCGCCATGGTCACCATCGCATTGGCGCCATGCTCGCCGTTTTCCGTCAGCCGGGAACTGATGCGCGAAAGCGCGGCGCTGGCCCAGCGCGAGGACGTGCGCCTGCACACCCATCTGGCGGAAACCGAAGACGAGACCGCGTACTGCGAAAAGCTCTTCGGCATGCGTCCGCTGGATTACCTGGAGGAGCAGGACTGGCTCAGCGATCGCACCTGGCTGGCCCATGGCATCCATTTCAATGATGACGAGGTTCGCCGCCTGGGGCAGGCCGGCACCGGCATTGCGCATTGCCCCTCGTCCAACATGGTCCTGGGCAGCGGCCTGTGCCGCACCATCGAACTGGAAGCGGCCGGCGCGCCGGTGGGGCTGGCGGTGGACGGCTCGGCCTCCAACGATCACTCCAATCTGGCGCAGGAGATGCGCCAGGCCATGCTGCTGGGCCGGCTGCGCTACGCGCCCGGCCAGGTGACGCACGAGGCCGTCATACGCTGGGCCACGCAAGGCTCGGCCCGCTGCCTGGGCCGCTGGGACATCGGCGGCCTGGAAGTGGGCCAGCAGGCGGACCTGGCCCTGTTCACCCTGGACGAACTGCGCTTTTCGGGCGCGGAGAACCCCTTGGCGGCCTTGCTGCTGTGCGGCGCCGACCGCGCCGACCGCGTCATGGTGGCCGGCCAATGGCGCGTCATCGACGGACAGCCGTGCGGCATCGATCTGCAAGAACTGATGCAACGCCACCAGCAGGCCGCCCGCCGCCTGCGCGATAAAGTGCTGGACGCCGCCGCCGTCTGAATTTCTTCACGACAGGGCCGCAGAGCCCTGCCTGCCTATTGTTCGGAGACACCAACGTGACGACAACACCCTCCACGGGCGCCGCTCCCGCGCAGCGTCCTGAAGACGAAAACCTGGGTCTGGGCCCCAACCTGGCCTACGGTTTCCAGCACGTCCTGACCATGTACGGCGGCATCATCGCCGTGCCGCTCATCATCGGCGAGGCGGCCGGCCTGCCGCCGTCGGAGACCGGTCTGCTGATCACGGCCTGCCTGTTCATGGGCGGCCTGGCGACCTTGCTGCAGACCCTGGGCCTGCCTTTCTTCGGCTGCCGCCTGCCGCTGGTGCAAGGCGTATCCTTCTCCGGCGTGGCCACCATGATCGCCATCCTGGGCGGCGGCGGCGGGCTGCCGGCGGTCTTTGGCGCCGTCATCGCCGCATCCCTGATCGGCCTGCTGATCACGCCGATCTTCTCGCGCGTGATCCGTTTCTTTCCGCCTCTGGTGACCGGCTGCGTGATCACGACCATCGGCCTGACGCTGATGCCGGTCGCCGCCTTCTGGGCCATGGGCGGCAACGCCCAGTCCCCGGACTTCGGCAGCGTGGGCAATATTTCGCTGGCCGCCGCCACCTTGCTGATCGTGCTGCTGCTGAGCAAGCTGGGCAGCGCCACCATTTCGCGCCTGTCCATCCTGCTGGCCATCATCATCGGCACGGTGATCGCCGTGGCCCTGGGCAAGGCGGATTTCTCGGCCGTCAGCGACGGCCCCGTGTTCGCCTTGCCTTCGATGTTCCACTTCGGCATGCCCACGTTCCAGACGGCCGCCATCATCTCCATGTTCATCGTGATCATCGTCACTCTGGTGGAGACCTCGGCGGACATCCTGGCCGTGGGCGACATCATCGACACCAAGGTGGACTCGCGCCGCCTGGGCGACGGTTTGCGCGCCGACATGCTCTCCAGCCTGGTGGCGCCCGTGTTCGGCTCCTTCACCCAGAGCGCCTTTGCGCAGAACGTGGGCCTGGTGGCCGTGACCGGCGTCAAGAGCCGCTACGTGGTGGCCTTCGGCGGCCTGATCCTGATCGCGCTGGGCCTGCTGCCCATCATGGGCCGGCTGGTCGCCGCCGTACCCTCGTCGGTGCTGGGCGGAGCCGGCATGGTGCTGTTCGGCACGGTGGCCGCCAGCGGCATCCGCACCCTGGCCAAGGTGAATTATGAAAACAACATGAACCTGATCATCGTCGCCACCTCCATAGGCGCGGGCATGATTCCCATCGTGGCGCCCAAGTTCTACGAACACTTCCCCGTCTGGTTCGCCACCATCTTCCACTCGGGCATCAGCTCGGCCGCGCTGGTCGCCATCGTCCTGAACCTGCTGTTCAACCACCTGACCGTCGGCAACTCGGACCAGCCATCGGTCTTCGCGGCGGGCACGGGCCGCTACCTGCGCGAGTCCGACCTGGCCCTGCTCAATGACGGCGACCGCGTCGTCGACGGCAAGGTCGTGGACAAGGAAGGCAAGGAAATCCCGGTCGTGCCCGACGATCACCCGGCGCTGCTGCAAGCCGGGCTGGACGGCCAGCCGCGCACCGCCACCGCAGGCTGATCAGGCACGCAGCCACCGATCGCAAGGGCTTGTCCTCACAGGGCAAGCCCTTGATTTTTTGGCTTGAAAAAGCCGGCCGGGCCGCCATATGATTTTCTGGAGGCGAACAGAGCCCGGCGCCCCATTGAACACTCAGGGCTCGGCATACACTGCGAACAGGAGATGAACAATGGCAAACAATCTGACCCGTTTCAATCCTTTTGGCGAATTGACGAACCTGGACGCTTTCCGCGATTTTGAAGACATGTTCCGACGCATGCCGGTGGTGGGGTCGCTGGCCGGGCAAGGCCACCAGCACATCCGCCTGGACGTGCACGAGGACGAGGACGCCTACCGGGTGACGGCGGAAATTCCCGGCGTCAACAAGGAAGACGTGAACGTGACCGTCGATGGGAATGTGGTATCCATACGCGTGGAAACCCGGCGCAACCAGGAAGAAAAACAGGGCGAGACCGTGCTGCGCAGCGAACGCTATTATGGCGTGCAGACGCGCAGCTTCAGTCTGGCTCACGATATCGATGACACGCAGGCCGACGCCAAGTGCGAAAACGGCGTGCTGGAGCTGACCTTGCCCAAGAAAAAAGGCGAGACCGGCGCCAGAAAGCTGGAGATCCGCTGACAGCGTCGCGCTTGAAAACAGCAGCCGCGCCGAAAGGCGCGGTTTTTTTTAGTCGCGCCATACGTCAACAGCGGGAATAGAAAATGCGCGAAGCCCGCGCATTTTCTATTGAAAAGCTCAACTTGATCAGGATTTTCCGGCCTGCGTCATATAGGTCAGGGCGCTGGCCACCAGGGCGCGCACGCCCACGCGCAAGGCCTTTTCATCGACCATGAATTCCGGCGAATGGTTGGGCGCGCCAGCCTTGTCCGGGTAGGGCGAAGCATTCAGACGCCAGAACACCAGGGGAATGTTCTTGGAAAACGCCCCGAAATCCTCGGAACCCATGCCGGGCGGAACCTCCCGCGCGCCATCCGCGCCGGCCGCCAGCTTCAGCGCGGGAATGACGACCTGAGTGGCCGAGGGGTCGCTGATCAGGACCTCGTAGCCGGTGTCGATGCGCACCGAGGCCTGCACGTCATGATTCTTGGCGATATTGTCCGCGTAGCGGCGTATCAGTTCATGCGCTGTGGCCTGGTTCTTCTTGGACAGCGAGCGCACCGTGCCCGAAATCTCCGCATTTTCAGGCAGGACGTTGGGCCGGTTGCCGCTTTGCAGCATGCCCACGGTGACGACCGTGGTGCCGTCCAGCGGATCGGTGCGCTGGGCGATGATGTTGTTCAAGGCCACCACCGTTTCCGCCGCGGCCACCACGGGCGAGGCGGCGTTCCAGGGCGAGGAGCCATGCCCGCCCTTGCCCTTGAGGGAAATGGCGAAGACATCGCCGCTGGCCATGATGCTGCCCTGGCGATAGCCTATGGTGCCGGCCGGATAGCCGGGTCCGATGTGCTGGCCCATGATGACATCCACCTTGGGCTTGTCCAGCACGCCTTCCTTCATCATGGCGTTGGCGCCGCTCAGCGGCGTGCCCGGGCCTTGCTCTTCGGCGGGCTGGAACAGCAGCACGATGGTGCCCGGCAGTTCGGCGCGCATGTTGGAAAAAACCTTGGCCGCGCCCAGCAGCATGGCGACGTGCGTATCATGGCCGCAGGCATGCGAAACCGGCACTTCCTTGCCTTGCCACTGTCCCTTGGCGGTGGACTTGAACGGCAGCTCGTTGCGCTCCAGGACGGGCAGGGCGTCCATGTCGGCGCGCAGCGCCACCACCGGGCCCGGCCTGCCGCCTTTCAGGACCGCCTTGATGCCGGTCTGCGCGATGCCGGTCTGCACCTCGAAGCCGGGCATGGAGGCCAGCGCCGACTGGATATAGGCGGCCGTGTTCTGCTCCTGGTAGGAGAGTTCGGGATGCTGGTGGATATGGCGGCGCCATTCGATGACCTGCTGCTCCAGGGCGTCGGCCTTGTGCAAGGCCTGTTCGGTCAAGTTCTGGCCGGATTGCGCCAGGGTGGCGCCGGCCATCAGGCTGCAGGCGGCCAGGAGAGTCAGGCGTAGCGGTTGCGTCATGTATTGTCCCCTCGTTGTTTATGAATCCGTGCTCGATCGTAGCACCGTCGGCGCCCCGGTCTGCCGTTTTTCGCCGCCAGCCTCCATGGAATCGTCGCGCTGGCGGATGTACTGGCCGGGCGTGACGCCGATCTGATCCTTGAAGAAAGCAATGAAAGCGCTGTCGCTGGCAAAGCCCAGCCCGGAGGCGACGCGGGTGACGCTCAGTCCCGTCGCCAGTTGTTCGATGGCTTTGAGCAAGCGCCACTGTTGGCGCCACTGCTGATACGTCAAGCCGGTGTCGCGCTTGAACAGGCGGCTGATGGTCTTCTGGCCGGCGCCCAGGCGGCTGGCCAGGACGTTCAGGGCGGGGGGCAGGACGTCCACGGGAATCCGCCGCAGGCGCGCGTCCGCGGGCAGGGGAAGAAACAGGGCCTGGCGGGGCGCCAGCTCGAGTTCATGCAGCAACAGGCGCATCAGGTGCAAGCCGGGCGCCTGGTCCCAGTCCTGATCCAGGTCCGCCTGAGCGACGCGCTCCAGCACCGCCGTCAGCAATTCGCTGGCGCCCAGGATCTGCACCTGGGCGGGCAGGTCGGGATAGTGGGCGGGATCCAGGTACACGGAGCGATAGTCGACATGGCGGCTCATGCGTGCTCGATGGGGCAGGCCTGCGGGAATCCAGATCAGCCGGCCCGGCGGCAGCAGGCACAGCTGCGTATCCAGCGTCACGCTGATGCAGCCGCTGCGGGTGTACAGAATCTGGCCCCAGGGGTGGCGGTGCAGACCGGAGTCGTGCTGAACCAAGCGGGCGGCAATGCCCAGCGCATGGCGTCCGGCCAGCTCGGGAAAGGGATCGTCAGCAGTCAGCCAGGGCATCAATGTCCGATTTCATGGATTTTTATTCAGAATACTTGTAATGGAGAATTCCTGCCAGGGCTATGCTGCCTGTCTTTGCCACTTACAGGTATGCCCATGACTCGTTTTCTCCTGTTGATGATCGCCCTGATCATGTTTCCCCAGGTGGTCGAAACGGCCTATAGCCCGGCCCTGCCGCTGATCGCCGATGCCTATGCGGTATCCGCAGGCCGGGCGGGCCAGACCCTGTCGGCCTACTTCGCCGCCTTCGCCGCTGGCGTGCTGTTCTGGGGCTGGCTGTGCGACAGCGCCGGCCGCCGCCCCGCGGTTCTGGCCGGCCTGGCGGTCTACGGACTGGGTTGCCTGGCAGCGCTGTTCAGTCCCACATTCAGCCTGCTGCTGGGCGCGCGCATGCTGAGCGCCTTCGGCGCGGCCGTCGGGTCCATCGGCGTGCAGACCATGCTGCGGGACCGCTACCAGGCCGAAGAACTATCGAGGATCTTCGGCCTGATGGGCGTCGCCCTGGCGCTCAGCCCCTTGCTGGGTCTGGCCATGGGCGTGTTGCTGGCTTCCGCCGGCGGCGCGACGGCCGTGTTCCTGGGCCTGTTCGTCCTCGCTTTGCTGCTTCTGGGCGCAAGCCTGCGCCATCTGCCCGAAACCCGTCGGTATCCCGCCACGGGCGACTCAATGGCGCAGGTAGGCTGGCGCCTGCTGCGTGATCCGGACATCTGGCGATCCGCCATGCTCGTGGCCCTGTTCAATACAGCAGTGTTCGCCTTCTACCAATGGGCGCCGTTCCTGCTGCAGGGCCTGGGCTCAGGCACCCGTCCTCTGCTGGCGGCCGGGCTGCTGCTGGCTGTAGGCACCCTGGCGGGCGCGTTCTTGAATCGGCGCTGGCTGGCGGCCGGCCTGACCGCGGACAGGCTGGTGCGGCGCGGCGTTCTTTTCCTGATCGCAGCGGGCATGGGCCTGCAAGCGGCTCGCGCCAGCCTGGCGTTCCTGCTGCCGACAATGCTGGTCTCGCTGGCCTATGCGCTGGCCATCCCCAACCTGCTGGCCGGGGCTCTGCACCGCTATCGGTCGGTCGCGGGCAGGGCAGGCGCCATCTTCGGCCTGTTGTACAGCCTGTTGCTGGGGACCGGCCTGGGAATTTCCGCCTGGTGGGGGGAATTGGCGCAGGTAACGATGGCCTGCGCCCTGGCTGCGGGCGTGATCATGCTTGTTCCAAGAACGACCTCCGAACGGCGCGGCTGACGAAGCAAGCCTTGCCTTCATAGGGAATATACTAATACATATGTATTGACATGAATTAGCCCGGATCTCCATAATCCTTCATGTTTAAAGCAAATGGAAAGGGCGCGCTGCACAAGCGCCCGGCTTGAACATTCACTAGAAATGGGGGATGACATGATGGGACAAGGGGCGACGGGCAATCCGTCCATGAGCGCCACACCGCGCAACGGCGTGGCGGTGCTGATGTTGTTGATGGCCGTTGCCGGCGAGATGTGCCTGGCGGCCGATTTCTATGGCTTTGCGGCGGTGATCAAGATCGTGTCCGCCGACCTGGCCCTGAGCGAGGCCCAGGCAGGGCTGGTGCAGGGCGCCTTCGGGGTGTCCTTCGCGCTGGGCATGCTGTTCTGGGCGCCGCGCGGCCGGCACATGAGTTCGGCCCGCCTCTATCTGATCGGTCTGGGCGGCAGCGGCCTGCTGATGCTGGCCCAGACCCAGGCGCAGGATTTTCTGCAACTGGTCCTGCTGCGCCTGGTGGTCGGCTTCTTCGATTCGGCAGTCTGGGTCGGCTCCATGAAGATCGTCATGCAATGGTTCGCGCCGCGCCGCCAGGGCCTGGTGCTGGGCATCATCCTGGCGGCCTATTCGCTGGCGATCACGCTGGATTTCGCCCTGGGCCTGCCCTACGCCATGGAGCACGGCTGGCGCGCCTTCTTCTTCGTGCTGGGCGGCCTGACGCTGGGCGCCTGCCTGCTGACCCAGATCATCGTGCGTCCCGGCCCCTACCAGGACCCGCACGACAAGATCCAGGTCGACGCCGGCGTGCTGCGGGCGATCGCTTCCCGCCCCTGGATCTGGGTGGGCGTCCTGGCCATCTTCGGCGCCTTGTTCTCGGTCGCCGCCACGGCCACCTGGCTGATTCCCGCCTTCATCGACGTGCAAGGCATGGCGCCGGCGCAGGCTCCGCTGTTCGGCACGCTGATGGGCTTGTCGCAAGTCTTCTTCCTGCTGCTGGGCGGTTACGCCAGCGACCGCTACACCCGGGTGGGCGTGATGCGCCTGGGCATGCTGCTGACCATTCTGGCCGCTCTCGCCTGCGTCTTGGTCGCCTGGCAGCCGCTGCCGCATTCCGGCCTGCTGGCGGTGGCGTTCCTGTGCGGCGTCGGCGTCTTTCACGGCGGGGCGATCTTCAGCTACGTGGGCGAGCGCTACGGCGTGAACCTGGGCCCTTGTGCAGCCGGCTACGCGGAAATGGGCGGCGTATTCGCCACTTTTGTCGCGCCGTCCCTGCTGGGGCTGCTGCTGAGCCTGACGGGTTCCTACATCTGGGCGTTTGGCAGCTTCCTGGCCGTGGAGGTGCTGGTGCTGCTGGGATTCGTCGTCCTGACCCTGCTGCCCTCGGCACGGGAGGCCTGAAGCCATGAGCCAGTTGCGCTTTGACCATGCGGACCTGGGACAGTACCAGCTGCAGGCCTCGGTGCCGGATTTTGCAGCGGAAATGGCGGCCTATCGCCGCGCCAGCGATGCGTCCCGGGCCGCCTTGCCCGGCTTCTTCAGCTCCCACGCCTACGGGCCTGATCCGGTCGAACGACTGGACGTCTATGCCGCCCGCGAGCCCGGTTCGCCCTTGTACCTGTTCATCCACGGCGGCTATTGGCGCATGCTGGCCCGGGAAGATTCGGCCATGATGGCGCGCAGCCTGCACGCCGCCGGCGCCGCCGTGGCCTGCCTGGACTACGGCCTGGCTCCCGCCTACACGCTGCCGCAGATCGTGGCCCAGTGCGAGCGTGCGCTGGAGTGGATCGCGCGTCATGCGGGGCGGTTCAACGCCGATCCGGACCGCATCCATGTCAGCGGCAGTTCGGCCGGCGCCCAGCTGGCCGGCATGCTGCTGGCCAGCGATGCCGCGCGCAACGAGCGCCGCATTCACAGCGCCAGCCTGATCAGCGGCGTCATGGACCTGCATCCCCTGGTGCACACGCCGGTGAACGACTGGCTGAAGCTGGACCAGACCCTGGCCCAGGCATTCAGCCCCGCGCTGCACCCGCCTGCCGCGGGCACGCCCGTGCTGGTGGCCTGGGGCGCGCTCGAGCCCGCCGTCATGCAGGCGCAAAGCATTCATTACGCGCAGCAATGCCGCCTGGCCGGCTGCGCCGTGCGCAGCATGGCGATTGCCGGACGCAACCATTTCAATGTCCTGATGGATCTGGAGCAGGGCGACAGCGCCTTGACGCTGGCCGTGCTCCAGACCATGAACTGTCATGCCAAGGAGGAGACACCATGACAAGCCAAACCATGCACGCCGCGGCGCAGGTCGCGACCTGCTTCCATCCCCGCCGACTGGGCCACGTCAATCTCTGGGTGGATGAGCTGCAGCGCGCGGAAGACTTCTACAGCCAGGTCTGCGGACTGAAAGTGGAATTCACCGAGCCCGACCTGATCGCCACCTTCCTGGGAACCGGCCATACGCCGCACGACCTGGGCATGATGGAAACCACCAAAGGCGTGAACCGCTATGGGCGCGACGGCCTGCTGCAATTGCCGGGCACCATAGGCCTGGTCCCGGGCCTGAACCATTTGGCCTGGGAGCTGGAGAACGAAGCCGAACTGGTCGAAGGCTGGAAGCGGGCCCGCCAGCAGGAACGCGACATCGACATGACCGTGGACCACCAGGTGGCCCATAGCGTCTATATGTTCGATCCCGACGGTAATTACAACGAGTTCTACTGCGACACGATCAAGGACTGGCGCAGCGTGCTCAATGGCCCGATGGAGCTGCTGACCAGCCGCTGGGATCCGGCCGCGCAGGAGCCGTTCACCGAAGGCCGCTACGACACCGATCCCATCCTGGAAACGGTCGCCGGCGCGCCCGTACAGCCCCGGCGCGTCACCCACGCGGTGCTGCGCACCGCGCAATTGGCTCGGATGCTGGATTTCTACACCCAGGTCGGCGGTTTGCGCGTCGTGCACCAGGAAGAGGGCGTGGCCTATCTTCAGGCCGGCCTGTCCGACTACGACTACAGCCTGGTCCTGGTGGGCGACGAGCAGGCCGCCTTTTCGCACGGCAGCTTCGAGCTGGGCGGCGTCGCGGAACTGGAACAGACGCTGGAGCGCCTGCAGGCCCTGGGTATCACGCCGGTGCATGACGTGCGCCTGCCCTGGAAGCGATCCTTCTTCCTGCGCGACCCGGACGGCCTGCTGAGCGAATGGTACGTGCCGCTGGAAGGCGAACGGACTCTGGACAGCCGCCACACGTTGCCCCTGTGGGCGCAGGTCTGAGGAGAGCGCACATGGCAGACAAGAAACTGAGCGCCCTGGTGGCGGGCGGCGGCCTGGGCGGACTGGCCACGGCGGCGGCCCTGGCGCAGCGCGGCTGGGACGTGACGGTACTGGAGCGCCAGCCGGAACTGCGGGCCAACGGCTCGGGCATCTATATCTGGGAAAACGGACTGCGCGTGCTCAAGGCGATCGACGCCTACGATCAGGCCATCGAAGGCGCCTTCTACGGCAGCCATTTCGAGCAGCGCGACCAGCACAACCGCGTCATCGACAGCGGCCCCACGCCGCCCGATCGGCGCCTGATCACCATCATGCGCTCGCAATTGCTCAAGGCGCTGGAGCAGGCCGGCAAGCGGGCTGGAGTGCGCGTGCGCACCCATGTGGAGGCCATAGGCGCCAGCGCGCGCGGCGAAGTGCAGCTTGCTTCGGGCGAACGCCTGCGAGCCGACCTGGTGGTGGGGGCCGACGGCATCTGGTCGCGGGTGCGCCAGTCCCTGGGCCTGGAGATCCTGCATGAGCAGACGCGCGAAGGCGCCTTGCGCACCATGATAGAACGCCGTCCCGACGATACCGCGCCCGAGGACGCGAAGAAGTACATCGAGAACTGGAACGGCGTGCACCGCCTGCTGATCACGCCCGTCAGCGATACGCAGACCTATTTGGCCCTGACTTGTCCGCATGACGATGCCCGCGCCTGCAACACGCAAATCGACAAGGCGTACTGGTCGGCGCTGTTCCCGCAATGGGCGCACCTGATCGAGCGCATCGACGGCCCGGTCAGCTGGGGCCGCTACAGCATCACGCGCTGCAAGGCCTGGTCCAGCGGGCGCGCCGCCATTCTGGGAGACGCCGCCCATGCCCAGCCGCCCAATCTGGGGCAGGGCGGCGGCATGGCCATGCAGAACGGCCTGGCCCTGGCCAGCTTTTTGGGCGACATCCAGGATCCTCGGGAGATACCCGATGCACTGGAGGCGTGGGAGAACAGCGAGCGGGCCATCGTGGAGCATTGCCAGAAGTGGTCCTGCCTGTACGGTGAAATCAGCTACCTGCCCGATGAGGTGCGCGCGCAGGTGGTGCGCTCGGCCATGGCCAATCCCTGGAGCTACGAGCAGATCTTCCGGGCGGCCAGCCATGCGCCCACCGGTGCGTTCTGAGCACGGCGCCTGGCTGTATACTGATGGCCAGGCCGCGGTCCCGGGCAAGCGGGGCCGCGCGCTGCAGGACAGACTCTTCCAAGGCACCATGAACTCGACTCACGTTCCCATTCCCGACAGCAGCGTGCAAGCCAACGTGGCTTTCCAGATGGCCAACATCATCTACAAGCTGGACCAGACGCTGCGCTCCACCACGCTGCGCGACCACAACATGACCTATGTGCATTTCCGTGTGCTGCAGTACCTGTGGGACCAGGACGGACGCAGCATCGGCGAAATCGCCAAGGCCATCGTGGTGCACCAGCCGGTGCTCAGCCGGGTCATCGACCAGATGCAGGAGCGCGACCTGGTGCAGCGCCGGGCCGACGAGAACGACAGCCGTTTCATGCGCGTGTATCTGACCGGGACCGGCCGTGAACGCTACGCCCAGGTCTGGCCCGCCGCCAAGCAGATGATAGACGATGCCTTGTCGGTGCTCAGCCCTCAGGAGCGCGACGATCTGGGCCGCATGCTGCGCAACGTGGCCACGCACCTGACGGGCTGACCGCGCGCCAGAGCGCACGTTCAGGGGCGCGGCAAGCCGGGCAGGTTGGCGCGCACCAGGCGGCCTGCGATCGAATCGGTGTGCGGCAGCTCCGGCAAGGCGTCCCCAGGGCCGAACCAGCGGGCGTCGTTGATCTCCTCGGCCTGGATGCGCAGTTCGCCGCCGGCGTACTCCGCCGTGTAGGCCACCATCAGTGAATGCGGGAAAGGCCAGGACTGGCTGCCGAAATAACGGATGTCCTTCACCTTCAGGCCCACTTCTTCCCAGACCTCGCGGTGGATGGCGTCCTCCAGGCTCTCGCCGGCCTCCACAAAGCCCGCCAGCGCCGTGTAGCGTGCCGTCGCATAGGTGGAATGGCTGGCAAGCAGGATGCGGTCGCCATCGCGGATCAGCACCATCATGGCCGGAGAAATGCGCGGATAGGCGGAGAAACCGCAGGAAGGACAGCGAAAACACAGTTCAGTGGCCGATTGAACCATGGCCGCGGCGCACACGCCGCAATAGCGGTGCGTCCGCGCCCACTCGGCTATCTGGAAGGCGCGGCTGGCCAGCGCGGCTTTCTCGTCCAGTCGCGCCAGCAAGGAACGCAATGCGCGAAACTCGAAACCGGGCGGCGGCGGCGCATCAGGCGCAACGTGGCAGGCGTGATCCGAACAGCCCGCATCCAGCCACAAGGGCTGCAATCGCTCTTTGCCCAAGCCCATCCGGGCGCACACGGACGCATCGGGCAGTTCCAGCCCTTCGCTGCGCGCATCGACCAGCATCTCGTTGCCGCGGAAAATGAAATTCACTCGTAATCCCCACAATGTCCGGCGGCGCGTGGCCGGCCGCGCCGGGTATTATCTTTATTCGATGTTCTGGGTCTGCTCGCGCAACTGCTCGATGAACAGTTTCAGGTCGATGGAGGCGCGGGTCACGTCCACGCTGCCGGCCTTGGAGCCCAGGGTGTTGGCTTCGCGATTCATTTCCTGGAACAGGAAATCCAGGCGCTTGCCGGTGCTGCCCTGACGAGTCCCTTTTTTGCCGCCCGCTGCACCCACTTCGCCATTCAGGATCAGTTGCAGCTCGCTCAGATGCGAGCGCAGGCGGGCCAGTTCCTCGGCCACGTCGATGCGCAGGGAAAAGGTGGACGCCTCCTGGGCCACCCGGGCGGACAGCTCCGCGCCCGAAATCAGGGCGAAGCCCTCGGGGCTGGCCTGCAGCAGGGCTTCCTGCAAGCGTGTGGCGATCTTGTTCTGCTGTTCGGCCAGGATGGCGGGCATGTGGCGTTCGACCTCGTCCACGATGGCGCTCATTTCCTGGCTGATGCCGTGCATGACCTCGGCCAGGCGCCGGCCCTCGCGCTCGCGCGTGGCCTGCAGGTCCGCCAGGGCCGCTTCGCATGCCTGCTGCACCAGCGGCAGCCAGGCCTCGGGGTCCATGTCCGATGCATTGCCGTTCTGATTGCTCAGCAGGGTATGCAGCTCGGGAGCCGGCAGGTCCGGAATGTGGGCGCGGGCGACCCGCAGCATTTCCGCGGCGCGCAGCACGGCGTCCATGTCCAGGCTGCGCTGCTGCTCGAGGCCGGCGCGCGTGAAATTGACCCGTACTTCCAGCTTGCCGCGCTGCACGCCCTGGGAGATCTGTTCGCGCAAGGGGTTCTCGACGAAGCGCAGCTCCTCGGGCAGGCGCAGGTTCAAGTCCAGGAAACGGTTATTGACGCTGCGCATCTCGATATTGACGGCGCCGGCCTCGGACTCGGCTTTGGCGTTGCCAAATGCGGTCATGCTACGGATCATTTTTGGTCACTTTTCTGATTATGGAAAACGTTCCATTGTACTCCTGAGCTGGCGCCAGGCAGCATCCACGACCACCGCCAAAGTTCTATACACTGGAGGACTTCGATACCGAAGCAGTTTTTTTGAGGTTCCAGGCATGGTAAGAATCTTGCATACGGCGGACTGGCAGATCGGCCGCCAGTATTCGCGTTTTGCGCTCGAGGACGCAGCCGCGCTCGCCGAAGCGCGGTTCGCGGCCATCGAGACGCTGGCGCAACTGGCCGCCGCCCAGAACGTGGACGTGATCGTGGCGGCCGGCGACGTCTTTGATTCCCAGACCCTGGGCGAGCGCAGCCTGCGGCGCGCCTTCAACGCCATGGCCGGCTTTACGGGACCCTGGGTGCTGCTGCCCGGCAACCACGACGCCGCCTTGAGCGAAAGCGTGTGGACCCGGGCGCAACGGCTGGCCTGCGTGCCCGGTCACGTCCATGTGCTGGACAAACCCCAAGCCCTGGTCCTGGACGACTTGCGCCTGGCCATCCTGCCCGCGCCGCTGACCCAGCGCCAGACCTATCAGGACCTGACGGACTGGTTCGACGATGCGCCCAGCCCCGCGGGCTACCTGCGCGTGGGCCTGGCCCACGGCAGCGCGGGCGGACTGCTGGAGCACATAGACAGTCACAACCTGATCCACCAGGACCGCGTGACGCGGGCCCGGCTGGATTATCTGGCCCTGGGGGACTGGCACGGCACCCTGAAAGTCAACGAGCGCTGCTACTACAGCGGCACGCCCGAACCGGATCGGTTCCGCGACAACGCATCCGGACAAGCCTTGCTGGTCGATCTGGAAGCGCCCGGCGCCATGCCGTCGGTGCGCGCCGTCCCCACGGGCAGGCACCGCTGGGTCAGCCTGGCGTACGAATTGTCCGGCGACGCCGATCTGGATCTGCTGGAGCGCGAGCTGTCGGCCCTGCCCGGGCAAAGCGTGGTGGAGCTCAAGCTGGCCGGCCAGTTGAGCCTGTCGGGCTTTGACCGCCTGGAATCGCTGCTGGGCCGCGAGCAGGCGCGCTGCCGCGCCTGGGATTGCCGGCGCGACGCCCTGGGGCTTGCGCCCACGCAGGACGATCTGCACGCCTTGCAGGCCGACGGCTACCTGCGCGCCGCCCTCGACCAACTGCAGGACATGCGCCAGGGCCCGGACGGCCAGGCCGCGCAGGACGCCTTGCTGATCCTGGCCGGCCTGCTGCGCGACAAGGAGGATCGCCATGCACGTTAAATCCTTGCGCGTTGAACAGTTCAAACGTTTTCGCGAACCGGTGCGGCTCGACCAGCTGGATCCCGGCCTGAACATCATCAGCGCGCCCAACGAGGCCGGCAAGAGCACGCTGGCTCAGGCGCTGCGCACGGTATTCTTCGAGCGCTACAGCACCAGCAGCCTGAACGACATCCTGCCCTGGGGCGATTCCTCGGCCGCTCCGGCCGTGGAACTGGAGTTCAGCATGAACGGGCAGGACATGCGCCTGAGCAAGCGCTTCCTGAAGCGCAAGCGCTGCGACCTGCTGATCGGCCGCGAGCAGCTCGACAACGACGAAGCCGAACAATACCTGGCCTCCCGCATGGGATTCGAATACGCCGCCCGCGGCGGCAGCCAGGCGCGCAACTGGGGCGTGCCCGGCCTGTTGTGGATCGAGCAGGGCCAGGGGCAGGAACTGCGCGCCGCCGTGCAGCATGCCGGCGCCACCTTGCAGCAGGCCCTGGGCACCGAGATGTCCGACCTGACCAGCGCCGACGGCGACTATGTACTGGACCAGGCGCAACAACAATTGGACCAGTACGTCACCCAGGCGCAGGGCCAGCCGCGCGGCGTCTGGCTGGCGGCCCGGCGCGAGCGGGACGAGCTCCAGGCCGACCTGGAGCGTCTCGAGTCGGACCTGCGGCAGTATCGGCAATGGGTGGATGAATTGGCCCAGGCGCGCCATCAGGTGGCGGACGGCGAGCGGGACCGGCCTTGGGAGCGCCTGCGCGCACAGGCCCGCGCAGCCACGGAACAGCTGAAGCAGGCGAGGGAGCTGCAGGCGCGCAGCCTGGAGCTGAAACAGCAACTGGACATGCTGCAGGAGCGGGAGCGCCTGTATCAGCAGGCCCGGGAACAGGACGGCGCCCTGGCGGCGCAGCGGCAGGACAGGCTGGCGCAGGCCGAAGCCTTGAAGGCCGAACTGCTGAACGCCCGGAGCGGCTTGTTGGCTTTGGAGAGCCGGCTGCAACAGGCTCGAAGCCATAAAGACCGCATGCGCCAGGAACAGGAACGCGCCCGCGCCTGGCAGCAGTGGGCCAGGGAACAGGACGCCCATGCGAGCGCCCAACAGCAGGCTCGCCAGTACCAGGATCAGCTCGATGAGCTGAGCAGGCACGAAACCGAGCTGGCCGAATGCAGCGCCGCCGTGCTGCGCCTGCGGGTCGAAGACGAGGCGCTGGCCGCCCTGCGCCAGCACAGCCAGCAGGTCCAGCGCCTTCAGCATCAGCTCGAGTCGGTCGCCACGGAAATGCAGGTGGAGCTGGAAGAGGGCATGCACATCCAGGTGGACGGCAAGGACATTCGCGGCCGGGCGCGGCTGCAGTTGACCGACAGCACGCAGGTGCTGTTGCCTGGGTTTGGGCGTCTGCGCATCGTGCCCGGCGGCAAGGATCTGGCGGGCCTGGCGCAGCAGCTGGAACAGGCGCAACGCGAATTCCGACTCGCCTTGCAAGAGCAGGGTGCGAACAGCCTGGAGGAACTGGAGCAGCGCCGTGAGCAGGGTCGGCAGCAGGAACAGCGCGAGTCCGTGCTGCGCGCCTCCATGAGGATACTGGCGCCCAAGGGCAAGGCCCACTTGCAGGGCCTGCTGGCCGCGGCCCGCCAGAGCAGTCCGCCTGTGCGGCCGCAAGGCGAACCCCTGGAGGAGGCGGACCTGGAGCGCATGGTCCGGGAAGCCAGCCTGGCTGAACAGCAATGGCAGGCGCTGGAAACGGAATGGCGCCAGGGGCGCGAGTCCCTGGCCACTCTGGCGGCCCGTCACGAGCAGGCGCAGGCCGAGGCGCAGCGCGTGGAACAGCAGTGGGCCGATCCCCAGCGCCAGTCCGCTGAACGCGACCGGGAGCGCCTGTGGTCGGAATTGCGCGAGCGGCGCGAGCAGCTGCGCCGGGATCAGCAAACCTTGCTTGCACAACTGGAACGCTTGCCGGTGGACATTCTCGAACAGGATGTGGAACGGCTGGAGCGCAGCGCCCGGCAACAGGAACAGGCCTACGCCCAGGCCCGCGTGGCCGCCCAGCTCGTGCAGGCCAAGCTGGAAACCCAGGGAGCGCAAGGCCTGGAAGAGCAGATCGCCGATGTGCGGGCGCGCCTGCTGGACAGCGAACGCCGCTGCGCCGCGTATGAACGGCGCGTGGCGGCCCTGCGTTTGCTGGTGCAGGTGCTGCGCGAGCAGCGTCGCGCCTTGACTCAGCAGTTGCATCAGCCCCTGCAGAAACACATCAACCACTACCTGCGCCTCTTGCTGGGCAAAGCGTCGGTCGAACTGGACGAACACCTGGCGCCGCGCTGGCTGCAGCGCGAGGACGGCGAGCCCATGGCCGACGACATCGACGGCCTGAGCTTCGGCGCCCGTGAACAGATAGGCCTGATCGCGCGGCTGGCCTATGCGGACCTACTGCAACAAGCCGGCCGGCCCACGCTGCTGATCCTGGACGACGTGCTGGTCCACAGCGATCACGACAGGCTGCAGGCCATGAAACGCATCATCAACGACGCGGCCCGGCGCCACCAGATCCTGCTGTTCACCTGCCAGGCCGACAAATGGCTGGACATGGGCGTGCCTCTGCGGCCGGTGCCGCGCGTACAATAGGGTTTTTGCATTTTTCCCGTTTGGAGTCCCGCCTTGTCCCAGTCCGTCCTTGCCGCGCGCCACTCCGGCCGCCGCGCCGACCAGTGCCGTCCCGTTGAATTCCTGACCGGATTCACCCGCCATGCCGAAGGCTCGGTGCTTGTCCGCATGGGCGACACGCACGTGCTGTGCAACGCCAGCGTCCTGGACAAGGTGCCGCCATTCCTGAAGGGCAGGGAGCAGGGCTGGGTGACGGCCGAATACGGCATGCTGCCGCGCTCGACCCATACGCGCTCCGATCGCGAAGCGGCGCGCGGCAAGCAGAGCGGCCGCACCCAGGAGATCCAGCGCCTGATCGGACGCAGCCTGCGCGCCGTATTCGACCTGAAGGGCTTGGGGGAGCGCACGCTGCACATCGACTGCGACGTCATCCAGGCCGATGGCGGCACCCGCTGCGCCAGCATCACCGGCGCCTGGGTCGCAGCCTCGCTGGCCGTGCGCACCCTGCAGCAGCAGGGCCTGCTGCAGGGCAACCCCATCCGCGATCAACTGGCCGCCGTATCGGTCGGTCTGGCCGACGGCGCGCCCGTGCTGGACCTGGACTACGAAGAAGACTCGGCCTGCGGCGCGGACATGAACATCGTCATGTCCGGCAGCGGGCACTTCGTGGAAGTCCAGGGCACGGCCGAAGGCCAGACCTTCGACCGCGCGACCTTGAACAGCCTGCTGGATCTGGCCGAAGGCGGCATACGCCAATTGATGGCCGCGCAGCGCCAGGCTCTGGGAATCTGATTCATCTTCTTCCGACCGGGCGCGCAGTCGTCCGTACACGTGCATGAACACTGAACACAAACAAGTCGTCCTGGCGTCCAACAACGCCGGCAAGCTCAAGGAATTCTCCGCCATCCTGTCCGCGGCGGGCATCACCATGGTGCCCCAAGGGCAATTGGGCGTGCCGGAGGCGGACGAGCCTTTCGGCACCTTCGTGGAAAACGCCCTGGCCAAGGCGCGCCATGCCAGCCGCCTGACCGGGCTGCCCGCGCTGGCCGACGACTCGGGCCTGTGCGTGGACGCCCTTGGCGGGGCGCCGGGCGTCTATTCGGCCCGCTTCGCCGCCATGGAACAGGGCGGTGAAAAATCGGATGCCGCCAACAACGAGCTGCTGGTGCGTCGCCTGCAGGGCCGGGCCGATCGCCGCGCCTGTTACGTGGCGCTGCTCGTCTACGTGCGCCACGCCGACGATCCCCGTCCCATCATCGTCGAAGGCGTCTGGGAGGGCGAGATCGTCGACCAGCCGCAAGGCGAACATGGCTTTGGCTACGATCCGCACTTCTATATCCCGCAGTTCCGGCAGACCGTCGCGCAACTCAGCCCCGAAATCAAGAACCGGCACAGCCATCGCGGCCAGGCGCTGCAAAGCCTGCTGGCCCGGCTGGAGCGCGAGTGAGCGTCATGAGCGAATTCTCGCCTGAAGTGCGCATCCGTCCCGGATCCGGTCCGGCCACTCTGCTGCCCAGCCTGCCGCCGCTGTCCGTCTATGTGCACGTGCCCTGGTGCGTGCGCAAATGCCCGTATTGCGACTTCAACTCCCATGCAGCGCCCGAGCAGCTGCCTGAAGAGCAGTACCTGGACGCCTTGCAGGCCGACCTGGAGCAGAACCTGCCGCTGGTGTGGGGACGGCAGGTGATCTCGGTCTTCGTCGGCGGCGGCACGCCCAGCCTCCTGTCGGCCCGCGCCCTGGATCGCATGCTGGCGCTGCTGCGCTCGCACCTGAATCTGCTGCCCGACGCCGAGATCACGCTGGAAGCCAATCCCGGCACGGCCGAAGCCGGCCGTTTCCTGGACTACGCCGCCAGCGGCGTGAACCGGATCTCCCTGGGCGTGCAAAGCTTCGATGACCAGGCCCTGAAGGCGCTGGGCCGCATCCACGACGGCCGACAGGCGCGCCAGGCCATCGAGATGGCCATGAAGGCCGTCTCCAGAGTGAACCTGGACCTGATGTACGCCTTGCCGGGCCAAAGTCCCGCGCAATCCGAACAGGACATCCTGCAGGCCATGTCCTTCGGCCCCGAACACCTGTCGCTCTACCACCTGACGCTGGAGCCCAACACCGTCTTCGCCAAGTATCCGCCCGCACTGCCCGATGACGACGAGAGCGCCGCCATGCAGGACAGGCTGATCGAACTGACGGCCGGCGGCGGCTGGATCCAGTACGAGATCTCCGCCTACGCCCGGCGCGGCGGGCATAGCCGGCACAACCTGAACTACTGGGAATTCGGCGACTATATCGGCATCGGTCCCGGCGCCCATGGCAAGCTGTCCTTCCACGATCGCATCGTGCGCACGGCCACCGTGCGCAATCCCGCTTCCTGGATGGAATCGGCGCCGCGCCGCGACGGCAGTCATTACGCGCACAATGCACGCGTGCCGGCCGCCGATCTGCCTTTCGAATTCATGCTCAACGCCTTGCGCCTGAAGGAAGGCGTGCCCGCCCACTATTTCCAGGAACGCACCGGCGTGCCTCTGGCCAGAATCCTGCCCATTTTGCGGCGCAACATCGAGAAAGGCCTGCTGGAGGCCGACCCGATGCGCATCCGCGCCAGCGAGCTCGGGTGGCGGTTTCTCAATGACTTGCAGGAAGCGTTTCTGCCTGATGAGGCTTCCTGACAAGAAACTGCCGGATTACGTCATTTTTTTATTGTGCAGATGCACAATTGCTCTACAATCGATTTCAGGTAAAGCCAGTGTCACAATTCTCTTATCCAAGTGGACCAGACAAAGAAGGGCGGGCCTGCCGGGGAAGCGTGCGCCGGATTTACCACAGCGGGTCATACAAGGACCCGCCGTGAACCCCCTTCACCCTTTGTTTACGTCATTGACGCTGGAGTCAACATGTCCACCCCCGAAGATGTTCTGAAGATCATAGCTGAACGCGAGATCGCGTTTGTGGACTTCCGTTTTACGGATACCCTAGGCCGCGAACACCACCTGACCACGCCCGCCCACGCCGTGGACGAGGACCGTTTCGAATCCGGCGTGGCTTTCGATGGCTCCTCGCTGCCCGGCTGGAAAGGCATCGAAGCATCGGACATGCTGCTGATCCCTGACGCCAAGACGGCGCGCATGGATCCTTTCCGCGAAGAACCCACCCTGATCCTGACATGTGACGTGGTCGAGCCTTCCGACCTGAAAGGCTACGACCGCGACCCCCGCTCGCTGGCCAAGCGCGCCGAAGCCTACCTGCGTTCCAGCGGCCTGGGCGACACCGCCTATTTCGGTCCCGAACCCGAATTCTTCGTGTTCGACGGCATCACCTGGAACGACGACATGTCCGGCAGCTTCGTGAAAATCCGTTCCGAAGAAGCCCCCTGGTCGCGCGGCGTGGAGTTCAACGGCAACAACCTGGGCCATCGTCCCGGCCTTAAAGGCGGCTATGTGCCCGTCTCGCCCGTGGACTCCTTCTCCGACCTGCGCGCCGAAATGTGCCTGCTGCTGGAACAGCAGGGCGTTCCCGTGGAAATCCATCACCACGAAGTGGCGGCTCCCGGCCAGCTGGAGATCGGCACGCGCTTCTCCACTCTGGTCGAACGCGCCGACTGGAACCAGATCCTGAAGTACACGATCCACAACGTGGCTCACGTATACGGCAAGACGGCCACCTTCATGCCCAAGCCCGTGGTCGGCGACAACGGTTCGGGCATGCACGTGCACCAGTCCATCTGGAAAGACGGCCAGAACCTGTTCGCCGGCAACGAATATGCCGGCCTGTCGGAGTTCGCGCTGTTCTACATCGGCGGCATCATCAAGCACGCCCGCGCCCTGAACGCCATCACCAACCCCACGACCAACTCCTACAAGCGCCTGGTGCCGCACTTCGAAGCCCCGGTCAAGCTGGCTTACTCGGCCCGCAACCGCTCGGCCTCGATCCGCATCCCCTACGTCAGCAACCCCAAGGCGCGCCGCGTGGAGGCCCGCTTCCCCGACCCGATGGCCAACCCTTACCTGGCCTTCTCCGCCCTGATGATGGCCGGCCTGGACGGCGTGCAGAACAAGATTCACCCCGGCGACCCCGCGGACAAGAATCTGTACGACCTGCCGCCCGAAGAAGATGCGAAGATCCCGACCGTCTGCGCTTCCCTGGAACAGGCCGTGGAAGCCCTGGACAAGGATCGCGAATTCCTGACCCGCGGCGGCGTGTTCAGCAACGAGATGCTGGACGCCTTCATCGAGCTCAAGCAAGCCGAAATCACCCGTCTGCGCATGGTGCCGCATCCGGTCGAATTCGACATGTACTACAGCCTTTAAGACGGCCTGCTCCGGCATCTGCTGGCGCTGTCCCGACCAGAGCGGCCCAAGGGCCGCTCTTTTTTATGCCTGGTCCGGTTCGGGCGGTATCCAGGCGCTGCGCTGTGTTTTCAAATGCTCGCGCTGGAATTCATGGCGCTGACACCGCTGTTCTTCTGGATTTCTACGGACCTGGGCGTGCCGCCCGTGTATGCCGGCTATGTCGCATCCGGCTATATGGGCGCAGCGGCCCTGTCGGGGCTGTTGGCCAGCTTCTGGGTATCGCGGGCCCCGACCAAGCCCGTGCTGCTGATATCCTTGCGTTGCACAGACCGGGCTGCCGCCTCTGGATGGTTCTGTACCCGTGACGGCACATGCTTTCCTGCCGCGCGAGGGTTGGCATTGGGCCGCTGTTCCAGCAGTCGCCCAGGCTGCTCCCTTGTTGCTGATCCCTGTCCTGGTTCCGGTCCTGGCGTTACGCTATGGTGTCGAAAAGGGGCAGATGCCGGGCATTTTCGCTGCAGGCGGAATGGCCGCCCTGGCCGCATCCAAAATGGCTGCGTTGGCCATCGTAAAGTGGGGCGACAAGCGCGTCGCCCTGTGGGCGACGGTACTGCTGTGCGTTTCCTTTGGCTTGCTGTCTTGGGGACGAGGGCATGCCGAGCTGTTCATGGTTCTGTTCATGGCCGCCACCTATGTTCGTCTGGTTTGCGCCAGCTCGTATAGCGCCGGCTCCCCCTCCGATACGCAACGAGGACGATTCATGACCCTGCAGTCCGCCATGCTGCATCTGGCCAGTTGCGCTGCGTTAGCCGTCCCGTCTCTGGTGCTGGGTGATCCGGTCCTGTCCGGGGCCAGCCTGGACAAATTGCTGATCGTGGCGGCAAGCCTCGCTGCAACGCTGCCGCTGACCATGCAGCGAGAGAAGAAAACCACGTTTTCCAGCCCATGAAAGGCGGCGCCGCCATCGCCGTCGCGGCAGTACTGCTGGTTACATACCCCGCCAGCGGTATCGAGTAGGGTGTAGGAACAAGACGCAATACGACAATCAGGGCGGGAAATCGAGAACGCAACATCGTAAAGTCAAAGGAGTTGACTATGGCGACACAGGCACTGAAACGCGCCGAACTGCACCGCATGGTGACGGCTGAGCACACTTGCCCCTATGGACTGAAAGCGCTGGACCTCTTGAAGCGCGAAGGCTTTGAAGTCGATGATCACCTGTTGAGAAACCGTGAGGAGATCGACGCCTTCAAAGCCAGGCACCACGTCGACACGACCCCTCAGGTCTTTGTCGACGGCCGGCGGATCGGCGGCTATGACGATCTGATCAGCTTCCTGGGCGGGACGCCCAAGGACAAAAATACCGTCTCCTACACTCCAGTGATCGCGCTTTTCTCCATCGCCGCCCTGATGGCCCTGGCCGCAAGCTGGGCCGCCTTTGGCGCTGCGCTCACTGTTCAGGCGGCCGAATGGTTTATTGCCATGGCAATGTGTCTGCTGGCGCTTCAGAAGCTCAAGGACGTGGAGGGCTTTTCCACCATGTTTTTGAACTACGACCTGTTGGCGCAGCGCTGGGTGCGCTACGCCACGCTCTATCCTTTTGCGGAGGCATTGGCGGGTTTGCTGATGATTGCCGGCATCTGGATGTGGCTGTCCATTCCTCTAGCGCTGTTCATCGGCGGCATAGGCGCGATTTCAGTATTCAAGGCTGTCTATATTGACAAGAAGGAACTGAAATGCGCCTGCGTCGGCGGCGACAGCAATGTGCCGCTGGGCTTCGTATCGCTGACCGAGAACCTGATGATGGTCGGCATGGCAATCTGGATGGTCGTCAAGCTGGCCGCCTGACGCATTAGTGATACAGCACTGGCTCGGCGGATTGGCCACCGCGCAGGAAGGCCTGGGCGCGTTGCGCCATGATGGCCTCGCGCCGGATGAAGTCCGCCACGAAATCATTGGCCGGGCGATGATGCAGGCCGTAAGGGGTATCCCACTGGATGATCTTGCCGGCCTGCATGACGCCGATGCGGTCGGCAATGGCGAAGGCCTCGGCCTGGTTGTGAGTGACCAGAATGGCCGTCATGCCCGCGCTTTTCAGGATGTCGCGCACCTCGAAGGCCAGACGCTCGCGGGTGTCCACGTCCAGGTTGGAGAAGGGTTCATCCAGCAGGAGCAGGGACGGCTTGGATGCCAGCGCCCGAGCCAGGGCCACGCGCTGCTGCTGGCCGCCGGAGAGCTCATGCGGATAGCGCTGGGCGAGCGGGCCCAGGTCCACCAGCTGCAGCATCTCCCGCACGCGCGCCTCGCGCTCGGCCTTGTTCCACTTGCGCAGCCCGAAGGCTACGTTCTTCTCCACGGTCAGGTGCGGAAACAGGGCGTAGTCCTGGAACATCATCCCCACATGGCGATGCTCGGGCGGCACCTGCTGCTGAACCGTGGAGAGCACCTGCTGATCGAGCAGGATGCGGCCGCTGCGCAGCGGTTCAAAACCCGCGATGGCGCGCAGCACCGTCGTCTTGCCGCAGCCCGAGGCGCCCAGCAGACAGCCGATTTCTCCTTGCGGCAATTGCAGGTTCAACTGGTCCACCACGGGGCGGAAGCCTTTGGAAGTTTCATAGGCCAGGGTAATGGCCTGCAGGTCCAGGAATGCATTCATGGTCAGCGTCGGCCATGGGCCGTCAGTTGGGTGCGCGCCAGCAGGATGACGGGTATCAGTCCGGCCAGCACAATGGCCAGGGCGGCCACGGCGCCTTCTTCATAAGTGCCGCGCGCGGCTTCCGCGTACAGCCAGGTGGCCAGGGTGTCGAAGTTCATGGGGCGCAGCAGCAGGGTGGCGGGCAGCTCTTTCATGGCGTCCACGAAGATCAGCAGCGCCGCCGCGCCCATGGCGGGCCGCAGCAAGGGCAGATGCACGCGCCTGAGCGTGCCGGCGGGAGTTTCGCCCAGCAGGCGGGAAGCCTGTTCCAGGGATGGGGGAATACGCGCCAGGCCCGCATCCAGGCCGCCTACGGAAATGGCCAGGAAGCGCAGGGTATACGCCAGCATCAAAGCCAGGGTGGAGCCCATCAGCAGCAGCCCGGCCGGCTTGTGTCCGAACCAGGAAAGCACCTGGTTGTAGAACGAATCGAACAGGACCAGCGGCGTGAGCAGACCGATGGCCAGCACCGTGCCCGGAATGGCGTAGCCCAGGCTGCTGATCCCGGCCAGCGCGCGCGCGAAACGGGGCTTGCGGCTGTGGCGCACGGCGCGCGCCGCCCAGGCAACAACCAGGCCGCACAGCAGCGTGGCCGCCGTGGCCAGGGCGGCGATGTGCAAGGTGTTCCAGGCGCTGGCCAGCAACTGCTCGGACACGGCGCCGGCCTGGGCCAGGTGCTTGATGGTTTCGTTGAGCAGGTACAGGGACGGCGCCACGAAACCGATCAGGACGGGCGCCGCGCCCAGCGCCAGCGCCACCCAGCGGGACGCGCCGCGCAGGCGGGCAGGGCGTATGGGTTCGGAGCGCTGGTTGCCCGCATAGGCCTGGCGGCGGCGTCCGTAGCGTTCGAGCGTGATCAGTCCGGCCACGATGATGAGCATGGACACGGCGATCTGCGCCGCGCCCGCCAGGTCGGAACGGGTGACCCAGGTCGTGTAGATGGAGACGGTGAGCGTCTGCACGCCCAGGAATTCGGAGGCGCCGATGTCGTTCAATGTTTCCAGCAAGGCCAGGCTGACGCCCACGGCGATGGCCGGGCGGGCCATGGGCAGCACCACGCGGAAGAAGACGCTGCGTCCGGATTCGCCCATGATGCGCGCCGCTTCCAGCAGGCTGGCCGACTGGGTCGCGAACATGGCGCGCGTGCTCAGGTAGACGTAGGGGTAGAGCACGAAGCCCAGCAGGAAGATGGCGCCGCCCAGCGAACGCAGGTCGGGCAGGCGGAATTCGCGCGGGCTGCTGTAGCCCAGCAGTTCGCGGATCAGCGTCTGGATCGGGCCGATGGGGTGCAGCAGGTCCAGGTAGGCGAACGCGACGATGTAGGTCGGCACCGCCAGGGGCAGCAGCAGGGCCCACTGCAGGACGCGTCGTCCGGGAAAATCGTAGGCGGTGATCAGCCAGGCCGCGCCCACGCCCAGGCAGCTGACCAGCACGCCCACGCCCAGCAGGAGCAGGCCGGTGTTGCGCAAGGCATTGGGCAGCACGAACTGGAACAGGTGCGACCAATGCTGCGTGCTGCCTCCCAGGGCATGGACCAGCAAGGTGAGGACGGGCGCGGCCGCCAGGACGGCGACCAGCAGGGCGGCCACATGCCAGACGGGCAGTCGGCGGAAAAAAGACATGATGCGATGCTGCTGAATTACAGGCGCCTGAATGCGCGGCGACCGCCGCCCCGATTGCTCGGAGCCGGCGGTCGCGGAAAAGGGACGGGATAGATCAGTTGTCGAAGCCAACTTTGTCAACCAGCTCGCTGGCCTGCTTGCGATGCTTGGCGATCTCCGTCAAGGGCAAGGGGTCGACCTTCAGTTCGCCGAAGCTGGCCACCACGGGATCCAGCTCCACGCCGGCGCGCACCGGATATTCGTAGTTGGCCCTGGCGTACAGGCTCTGTGCCTTGTCGGACACCAGGTACTCCAGCAGCTTGACGGCATTGTCCTTGTTGGGCGCATGCTTGGCCACGGCGGCGCCGGAGATGTTCACATGCGTGCCCTGGCTTTTCTCGTTGGCGAAGGTGGGGCGGACCACCTTGATGGCGTCGCCCCATTTGCGGGCGTCCGAACCTTCCTCGGCGTTCTTCATGCGGCCCACGTAGTAGGCGTTGGCGATGCCCACGTCGCAGATGCCGCCCAGGATGTCGCGCGCCACGTCGCGGTCGCCGCCGGCTGCCTTGCGGCCCAGGTTGTCCTTGACGCCGCGCAGCCATTTTTCGGTGGCCTCGGCGCCGTCATGGGCGATCATGGCCGCCACCAGGGCGGTGTTGTAGGGGTGCTGGCCCGAACGGATGCAGACCTTGCCTTTCCACTTGGGATCGGCGAAATCCTCGTAAGTGATGCTCTTGACGTCCACGTCCTTGGCCACGTACGCCACGCGATCGCGCAAGGACAGGGAGAACCACTGCTTGTCGGCGCCGCGCAGGTTGGCGGGGATGGCTTCGGTCAGGGCGGCCGATTCGACCGGCTGGGTGACCCCGGCTTCCACCAGATCCAGCAGATTGCCGATATCCACGGTCATCAGCACGTCAGCCGGCGATTTGTCGCCTTCGGTCTTGACGCGTTCGATCAGGCCGTCCTTGACGAATACCGTATTGACCTTGACGCCGGTGTCCTTGGTGAAGGTCTCCAGCAAAGGAGTGATCAGGCCCGGTTCGCGGGTGGTGTACAGATTGACCTCGTCGGCGGCCACCGCGGCCATGGACAAACCGCCCAGTCCGGACAGGACCAGGGCTTGGATCAGGGAACGGGCGGACGGCTTGAAACGCTTCATGGAAAGAACTCCGGAGTTCTGTTGAACCGATAAGATAGGCACAAATAGTAATGATTATCAAACGCAAAGGTAGCAGCTTCTGTCCCGTCTCACAATAGGGCGCTCCCGGAAATGAAGCCGCAGGGCAACTAGAATAAGGGCGCCGGCTTCTGAAAACAAGCTGAACGGCGCTGATTGCAAGATATGATGGTAAATCCTGATTGCGATCAAGGCCTTCTGATGTCTGCACGTGGATTTGCGCCGCGAACTGGGTACAATGGACAGGTTTTTGCATAATTGCCCGGGATTTCCCGACCACCCACACCGACACTACCATGGCAGCTTTCAATACCGAACGAGTGCTGAGCGTCCATCACTGGAACGATACCCTGTTTTCCTTCACCACCACGCGTGATGCCGCCTTGCGCTTTCACAACGGCCATTTCGTCATGATAGGCCTGGAAGTGGACGGCAAGCCCTTGATGCGCGCCTACAGCATCGCCAGCGCCAACTACGAGGAAAACCTGGAATTCCTCAGCATCAAGGTGCAGGACGGCCCGCTGACTTCCCGGCTGCAGCACCTGAAGGAAGGCGACAGCATCCTGGTCAGCCGCAAGCCCGTGGGCACACTGGTGATCGACGATCTGCGCCAGGGACGCAACCTGTTCCTGTTCGGCACCGGCACGGGTCTTGCTCCCTTCATGAGCATCATCAAGGATCCCGACACCTACGAACGCTTCGAGAAAGTCGTGCTGGTGCACGGCGTGCGCTACGTCAGCGAGCTGGCCTATTCGGATTTCATCCAGAACGACTTGCCGCAGAACGAATACTTCGGCGAACTGGTGCGGGAAAAACTGCTGTACTACCCCACCGTCACGCGCGAACCCTTCCGCAATACGGGTCGCATCACCCAGCTGATCGAATCGGGCAAGCTGTGCCAGGACCTGGGCCTGCCCGCCCTGGATCCCGCCCAGGACCGCGCCATGCTGTGCGGCAGCCCCGCCATGCTGGCCGACATCAGCGCCATGCTGGACAGCCGCGGCTTCCAGGTTTCGCCCGGCGTGGGCCAGCCCGGCGACTACGTCATCGAACGCGCTTTCGTCGAAAAATAATTGCGTCGGCGACTGTTAATTTTAGCTATAGGCGCTTAAACTCTGATAGTAAACCACTCATCAGAGGTTCTAACCATGACCAAGCAAGTCGTATTCACCGATGCCGCTCCCGCCGCCGTAGGCCCTTATTCCCAGGCAATCGTCGCATCCGGCGGCAAGACAGTCTACCTGTCCGGTCAGATCGGCCTGGAGCCCGCCACGGGCGAACTGGTTTCCGAAAACTTCGAAGGCCAGGTCCGCCAGGCCTTCGCCAACCTGGAAGCCGTCGTCCAGGCGGCCGGCGGTTCCCTGGACGACATCGTCAAGCTCAACCTGTTCCTGACCGACCTGAGCAAGTTCGCCAGCGCCAACGCCATCATGGCCGAGCTGATCCCCCAGCCTTTCCCCGCGCGCTCCACCATCGGCGTGGCCAGCCTGCCCAAGGGCGCTCAGTTCGAGGTCGAGGCCATCCTGCACCTCTGACCTCCCGGCAGCCATGATCGCAGACAGGCCTGCTCGCCAGGCCAAACGGCCCTCCGCCCGGAAGGCCGTCTCCCTCGATCAGAAGTTCGACAAGCTGGGTCTGCGCGACCCGGCGGATTTCGTGGTGCACCTGCCTTTGCGCTACGAGGACGAGACCCGGATCGAGCCCATCGCCCATCTGTATCCGGGCAAGATGGCCCAGATCGAAGGCGAAATCATCAGCACGGACGTGCAAGCCCGGCCCCGCGCCCAGCTGCATGCCCGCATCGCCGACGACACCGGCCAGCTGGCCTTGCGCTGGCTGCATTTCTACCCCAGCCAGGTCAAGCAGCTGCAAGCCGGCAAGCCCCTGCGCGTGCGCGGGGAGGTGCGCCAGGGCTTTCACGGACTGGAGATGGTGCACCCCAAGGTGTCGGCAGCCGGCGCGCCGCTGGCCCGCGCCCTGACGCCCGTCTATCCAACCACCGACGGCCTGTCCCAGGACCAGCTGCGCAAGGCCATCGCCCACGCACTGGATCATGCCGATCTGAGCGACACGCTGCCCGAGGCCGTATGCCGCAAGCATGGCCTGATGCCTTTCGCGCAGGCCATACGGCTGCTGCACTATCCTCCGCCCGACCTGAGCTACGACGACCTCTTCGAGCGCGGCCATCCGGCCTGGAACCGCATCAAGTTCGACGAACTGCTGGCGCAGCAATTGTCCCTGGCGGAAGCGCGCGCCGCGCGCCAGGCGCAGCGCGCCGCGCCCCTGACCGCGCAGGATTCCGAACTGGCCCGCGCACTGGCCGCCTCCCTGCCGTTCACGCTGACCGGGGCCCAGCAGCGCGCCGTCGCCGAGATCGGGCAAGACATGCTGCGCTCCTATCCCATGCACCGCCTGCTGCAAGGCGATGTGGGCAGCGGCAAGACCATCGTGGCCGCCATGGCCGCCGTCCAGGCCATCGCCAGCGGCTTTCAGGTGGCCCTGATGGCGCCCACCGAGATCCTGGCCGAACAGCACTACCTGAAGATGCGCGGCTGGCTGGAGCCGCTGGGCGTGGAACTGGCCTGGCTGACGGGCAGCCTGGGCGCCAAGGCGCGCCGCCAGGCCTATGAATCCATCGCCTCCGGGCAGGCCAAGCTGGTGATAGGCACCCAGGCGCTGATCCAGGAGCAGGTCAGCTTCCAGCGCCTGGGCCTGGTCATCCTGGACGAGCAGCACCGCTTCGGCGTGGGCCAGCGCCTGGAGCTGAACCGCAAGGGCGACACCGTCGACGAGCAGGGCCGCCCGTATCTGCCGCACCAGTTGAACATGAGCGCCACGCCCATCCCGCGCACGCTGGCCATGGCTTTCTTCGCCGACCTGGACGTCTCGGTCATCGACGAACTTCCGCCAGGCCGCAGCCCGGTCATCACCAAGCTCGCCGAAGACAGCCGGCGCGAGGAAGTCATGGCGCGCGTGCGCGCCGAGGTCGCGCAGGGCCGCCAGGCCTACTGGGTCTGCCCCCTGGTCGAAGAAAGCGAAGCGCTGCAATTGCAGACGGCCGTGGATACGCATGCGGCCCTGGCCCAGGCGCTGGCGCCCTTGCGCGTCGGGCTGATACATGGGCGCCTGTCGGCCACGGACAAGGCGCAGGTCATGGACGCCTTTCGCGACGGCGAACTGGACGTGCTGGTGGCCACCACCGTGATCGAAGTGGGCGTGGACGTGCCCAACGCCTCGCTGATGATCATCGAACATGCCGAGCGCTTCGGCCTGGCGCAGCTGCACCAGCTGCGCGGGCGGGTAGGGCGCGGGCAGGTGCAGTCGGTCTGCGTGCTGCTGTACCAGACGCCCTTGTCGGCCGTGGCGCGCCAGCGCTTGCGGGCGATGTACGAGACCAATGACGGCTTCGAGATCGCGCGCCGCGACCTGGAACAGCGCGGCCCGGGCGAATTCATGGGCATGCGCCAGTCGGGGCAGGCCGTGCTGCGCTTCGCCAGCCTGGAATCCGACGAGGACCTGATCGAGCAGGCCCAGGAGCTGGTCGCGGAGTTCCGCAGCCGCTATCCGGATCACGCCCGGGCCCATCTGCAGCGCTGGATGAAGGGCAGGGAAGAATTGCTGCGCAGTTGAATCATAAATTCGGTTTTGCACAAGGAATTGCCATGACATTGACCGAGCTGAAGTACATCGTCGCCGTGGCGCGCGAGCGCCACTTCGGGCGCGCCGCCGAGGCCTGCTTCGTCAGCCAGCCAACCTTGTCGGTGGCCATCAAGAAGCTGGAGGATGAGCTGGGCGTGGTCATCTTCGAGCGCGGCGGCACCGAGGTGGGCATCACGCCCATCGGGCTGCGCATCGTGGCGCAGGCGCAGAAGGTGCTGGAAGAGGGCGCCAACCTGCGCGAGATCGCCCGCCAGGGCCACGATCCGCTGGCCGGACCCTTGCGCGTGGGCATCATCTACACCGTCGCCCCGTATCTGCTGCCACGGCTGGTGCCCAAACAGATCGAGCTGACGCCCCAGATGCCCTTGCTGCTGCAGGAGAACTTCACCGTGCGGCTGCTGGAGCTGCTGCGCCAGGGCGAGATCGACTGCGCCATCGTGGCCTTGCCGCTGCCCGAGACCGGGCTGATGATACGCGAGCTGTACGACGAACCTTTCGTGGTGGCCGTGCCGCACGATCACCCCTGGGCCAAACGCAAGGAGGTGGACCCGGAGGAGCTCAAGGAACAGACCATGCTGCTGCTGGGCGCGGGCCATTGCTTCCGCGATCAGGTCCTGGGCGTATGTCCCGAGCTCTCGCGCTTCTCGGCCTCCAGCGAAGGCATACAGCGCACCTTCGAAGGCTCCTCGCTGGAGACCATACGCCATATGGTGGCGACCGGCATAGGCGTGACCGTGCTGCCGGCCAGTTCCCTGTCCTCGCCAGGGCAGGCCAACGACCTGCTGGCCTACGTGCCGTTCAAGAAACCTGTGCCCGACCGGCGCATCGCCCTGATCTGGCGTAAGAGTTTTCCCCGCACCTCCGCCATCGACGCATTGACCCGTGGCATCATGGAAAGCGGGCTGGCTGGGGTGAACTACCTGAAAGTCGAATACAGCGGCAGTTTCCCCTATCCAGAATTAACCTGAGCAGCACGCCCTGTGCGTGTTATTCTGCCCCAGGTATTATTTAGCCCTCTGTTCAACAGGAGTCCATTATGGCAAAAGCCGTGAAAACAGTGAGTAAATCCGTCAAGGCTACCAAGGCGACCCAGGCCAAGCCCGCCGATACCAGCGCAGCAGCGTCCGCCGCCGCTGACGACAAGGCCGCCGTCGCCGTCAAGGCGCCCGCCAAGAAAGCCCCTGCCAAGAAGGCCGTGAAAGCCGCCAGCGCCCCTGCCAAGGCTCCTGCCAAGGCCGCCGCCAAACCGGCCAAGCCCGCCGCCTCCAGCAGCGTCCTGAACATCGACATCGGCATCTCGTCCAACGATCGCGCCGCCGTCGCCCAGGAGCTGTCCAAGGTGCTGGCCGACTCGTACACGGTCTACCTGATGACGCACAATTTCCACTGGAACGTCACCGGCCCCATGTTCAAGACGCTGCATGAACTGTTCATGACGCAGTACACCGAACTGTGGCAGGCGCTGGACGACATCGCCGAACGCATCCGCGCCCTGGGCCACTACGCCCCCGGCACGTACGCCGAATTCGAAAAGCTGTCCTCCATTTCCCAGCCCAAGTCCGTACCCGACGCCACCACCATGATCGAACTGCTGGTCAAGGGCAACGAAGCGCTGGCCCGCACCGCGCGCACGGCTTTCGATCGCGCCGACGCGGCCGACGACCAGCCCACCGCCGACCTGCTGACCCAGCGCCTGGACGTGCACGAGAAGAATGCCTGGATGCTGCGCAGCCTGCTGCAGTAATTCCGGCATCAGGGTGCGGCGGTTTTCAAACACCCTATAGAAAACCCTGATTTGCCGGATGCAGGAGGGCATGCGCCGCCGTTCTCGGTGTATGCTCTCTTGCACAATCACGGAGGTGTTTTCTATGAAAATTCGTTTTACTCCTGTTGCAGCGGCCATGAGCCTGGCAACGGGTCTGCTCTTGTCCGGCGCCGCCCATGCCGATACCATCCGCATCGCCATCGCCGGCCCCTTCACCGGCGCGGTCACGCAGTACGGCGAAATGGTCAAGCAGGGCGTGGATACCGCCATCGAGCAGATCAACGCAGCCGGCGGCGTGCTGGGCAGACAGCTCCAGGCCGTCACGGTGGACGATGCCTGCGAACCCAAGCAAGGCCCGGTCGTGGCCAACCGCATCGTCAATGACAAGATTCACTACGTCGTGGGCCACGTGTGCTCCGGCGCCACCATCGCCGCCACCGATATCTACAACAACGAAGGCGTGCTGATGGTCACCCCCTCGGCCACGGCGCCCGCGGTCACCGACGGCAAGAACTACGAGATGATCCTGCGCACCATCGGCCGCGACGACCAGCAAGGCCCGGCCGCCGCCAAGTTCATCCTGGAGCATATCAAGCCCAAGAACGTCGCCGTCCTGCACGACAAGCAATCCTATGGCCAGGGCATCGCCTCCGCGGTGCGCTCCGAGCTGCAGAAGGCCGGCACCACCGTTTCCATCTTCGAAGGCATCAACGCGGGCGACAGCGATTACTCCGCCGTCATCACCAAGCTGAAATCCTCCGGCGCCGACTTCGTCTATTTCGGCGGCTACCACCCCGAGATGGGCCTGCTGCTGCGCCAGGCCGCCGAACAAGGCGTGAACGCCAAGTTCATGGGTCCTGAAGGCGTCGGCAACCCCGACATCAACGCCATCGCCGGCAAGGCCGTGGAAGGCATGCTGCTGACGCTGCCCGCCGACTTCACCCAGGATCCGGACAACAAGGCCATCGTCCAGGCCTTCAAGGACAAGAAGCGCGATGCAAGCGGCGCCTTCCAGCTGACGGCCTATGCCGCCACCCAGGCGATTGCCGAAGGCATCAAGGGCGCCGGCGTGGACGATCCCGTCAAGGTCGCCGACTACCTGCACGCCAACACCGTGAAGACGCCCATCGGCGACATCAGCTGGAACAAGCAGGGTGACCTGAACAACTTCAAGTTCGATGTGTTCACCTGGCATGCGGACGGCAGCAAGACGGTCTACGGCAAGTAAGCCGCTCGGCCGGACTCTGTCCGCCACATAAAAAAACCGGCCTTGAGGCCGGTTTTTTTATCCACGCATGATCCGGAGATCAGGCCTCGATGCGCCGGCCCGTTTCACGGTCGAACCAGTGCAGCGGATGAGGCGGCATATGGCCGACCTGGATGGTCTCGCCCAGCTGGATGGGGTAGTCGCGAGTCTGTTCCACCGGGCAGCGCACCACCAGGCGGTAGTCCCCGTGCGCCAGGTGCAGCAACTGCTCCGAACCCAGGATCTCCACCATTTCCACCTGCGTGGTCAGGCCTGGGGCATGCAGGCGTATGTGTTCGGGCCGTATGCCCAGAAACGCCTTGTGGCCGTACAAGCCCGCCGGAACCAGTTCCGGGCCGAACTGCAGCGGCTGGCCATTGTCGTCGCTGATCAGTCCTTTTTCGGATACCTGGACGGGCAGCAGATTCATGGGCGGGGAGCCGATGAAGCTGGCCACGAATACGGACGCTGGCTTGTCGAAGACTTCGGCCGGCGTGCCGATCTGCTCGGGCACGCCGTGGTTCATGACGACCATGCGATGGGCCAGGGTCATGGCCTCCACCTGATCGTGCGTGACATACAGGCTGGTGGTGCGCAGACGCTGGTGCAGCTTCTGGATCTCCAGGCGCATCTGCACGCGCAGCTTGGCGTCCAGGTTGGACAGAGGTTCGTCGAACAGGAACACCTTGGGTTCGCGCACGATGGCGCGCCCCATGGCCACGCGCTGGCGCTGGCCGCCTGACAGCTGCGCGGGACGGCGCTCCAGCAGCGGGCCCAGTTCCAGGATGGCGGCGGCGGCGTCCACGCGCTGCTTGATATCGGCCTTGGAGAACTTGCGGATCTTCAGGCCATAGGCCATGTTGTCGAAGACCGACATATGAGGATAGAGCGCATAGTTCTGGAACACCATGGCGATGTCGCGCTCGGCCGGTTCCAGTTCGTTCACGACCTTGCCGTCGATGCGGATCTCGCCGCTGGTGACGGACTCCAGGCCCGCGACCATGCGCATCAGGGTGGATTTGCCGCAGCCCGAGGGGCCGACGATGACGACGAATTCGCCGTCCTGGATGTCCATGTCTATGCCGTGAATGACGGCGACGCCATTGGGATAGGTTTTCTTGACGCCTTGAAAACTTAAGGTAGCCATTCAGTTGAGCCTGTTGGGGGTTACTTTTCGGAGTCGATCAGACCTTTGACGAACCATTTCTGCATCAGCATCACGACAAAGGCCGGCGGCAGCATGGCCAGCAGGGCGGTGGCCATGACCACGTTCCACTGGGTGACGCTGTCCCCGCCGGAAATCATGCGCTTGATGCCCACCACGATGGGGTACATGTCTTCGTGCGTGGTGATGATCAGCGGCCAGAGGTACTGGTTCCAGCCATAGATGAACTGGATCACGAACAGGGCGGCGATGCTGGTCTTGGACAGGGGCAGCAGCACGTCCTTGAAAAACCGCATGGGGCCGGCGCCGTCGATGCGGGCGGCCTCGACCAGTTCGTCCGGCACGGTCAGGAAGAACTGGCGGAACAGAAAGGTGGCCGTGGCGGAGGCGATCAGCGGCAGGATCAGTCCGCCATAGCTGTTGAGCATGTTCAAGTCGGCCACCACCTTGTAGGTGGGCATGATGCGCACTTCCACCGGCAGCATCAGGGTGATGAAGATCATCCAGAAGAACAGCATGCGGAATGGAAAGCGGAAATACACCACGGCGAAGGCCGAGAGCATGGAGATCGCGATCTTGCCCAGGGCGATGCCCAGGGCCATCACGGTGCTGACGATGAGCATGCGGCCCACGGCCGGCGTGTTGGTGGCCGCGCCGGTCAGGGCGACGGTGTAGTTCTCGATGAAATGCGAGCCCGGCAGCAACGACATGGGCGCACGCGCCACTTCGGCGGCGGTCTGGGTGGAAGCGACGAAGGTAACGTACAAGGGCAGGGCGATGATCACCACGCCCAGAATCAGGATCAGGTGCGTGATGAAATCGAGGACGGGACGGCGTTCAATCATGACAATCTTCCTTGGCGCTCGTCAGGAGTAGTTGACCTTGCGGTCGATGTAGCGGAACTGGATGATGGTCAAGGCGATGACCACCGCCATGAGCACCACGGACTGGGCCGCCGAAGAACCGATGTCCAGGGCGCGGAAACCCGTGTTGTACACGCGATAGACCAGGATGGAGGTTGATTCGCCCGGCCCGCCCTGGCTGACCACGTCGATGATGGCGAAGGTGTCGAAGAAGGCGTAGATGACATTGACCACCAGCAGGAAGAAGGTGGTGGGCGAGAGCAGGGGGAAGACGATGCTCCAGAAGCGCCGCGCCGGGCTTGCGCCGTCAATGGCGGCGGCCTCGATCAGGGAGCGCGGAATGGCCTGCAGGCCGGCCAGGAAAAACAGGAAGTTATAGGAGATCTGCTTCCAGACCGAGGCCAGCACCACCAGCATCATGGCGTCATTGCCGTCCAGGCGCGGGTTCCACTTCAGGCCCATCTCCACCAGGAACACGGCCACGATACCCACCGACGGCGAGAACAGGAACAGCCACAGCACCCCGGCCACGGCCGTGGCGACGGCGTAGGGCCAGATCAGCAAGGTGCGGTAGGCCAGCGCGCCGCGCACCACGCGATTGGCCATGACGGCCAGCAGCAGGGAAACCGCCAGGCCCACCACGGCCACCGCGATCGAGAAGACCGCCGTCGTCTCGAAGGAGGCGATGTACTCGGCGTTGCTGAACAGCTCGCGGAAATTGTCCAGCCCCACGAACTGGGAGGACAGGCCGAAGGGATCTTCCAGATGGAAAGCCTGCCAGAGCGCCTGGCCGGCGGGCAGGAAAAAAAAGATCACGGTGATGGCCAGTTGCGGGGCCAGCAGCAGGTAAGGAAGTGTCTTGTGGCGAAATACGACACGTTTTTCCATGGGATATCAACGCGAGGGGTGGGGCCGCCGCTCGGATCGCGAGCCGGGGCATGACAGGAAACAGAAGAGCGTATGAATCTGCCATGTTTCACGGCGTGCGCTCCCCATGTTCATGACGGAGGCAGGCGAGACCATGGTCCCAGAATCATACGCCCGATTGTAAACCACCCGCCGAAGCGGGCAGGGCTTACTTCACGCTCTTCTCGAAGCGCTCCAGCAACTCGTTGCCACGGCTCTGCATGGCTTTCAGGCCTTCTTCCGGCGTCACCTTGCCGGCGAAGATCTGTTCCATCAGGCCGTCCTCGATGTCGCGGATCTGGGGCAGGGAGCCCAGGCGGATGCCGCGCGAGTTGTCGGTGGTCGAGGCGTCCAGCTGCTTGACGGCCACGTCGGCGCCCACGTTCTTGTCGTAGTAGCCCGACTCCTTGGTCTTTTCATAGCCGGCGGAGGTCACGGGCACATAGCCGGTATCCTGGTGCCAGGCTGCCGCCTGCTCGGGGCTGGAGATGAACTTGAAGAACTCGGTCACGCCCTTGTAGGTCTCGTCGGACTTCTTGGCGAAGACCCACAGCGAGGCGCCGCCGATGATGGAGTTCTGCGGCGCGCCCTGCACGTCGCTGTAGTAGGGCAGGCTGCTAGTGCCGAACTGGAACTCGCCGGTCTTGATGATGTTGGCGCGATTGCCGCTGGAGCCGGTGAACATGCCGCACTTGCCCGACGTGAACAAGGCGTTGGCCGTGTCGCCGCGTCCGCCATAGGTGAAGGTGCCTTCCTTGGCCATGTCGGCCAGGAAGCTCATGTGCTTGACGAACAGGGGATTGTCCAGCTTCAGGCGGGCGCTGGGGCCGCCGAAGCCGTTGTTCTCGCTGGCGAAAGGAATGTTGTGCCAGGCGGCGAAGTTCTCCAGCAGGATCCAGGACGGCCAGGACGAGGTGTAGCCGCACTCCTGGCCGGCGTCGCGCAGCTTCTTGGCGGCGGCCTGCAGTTCCTGCCAGGTCTTGGGCGGATTCTCGGGATCGAGGCCGGCCTTCTTGAAGGCGTCCTTGTTGTAGTACAGCACCGGCGTGGAGCTGTTGAAGGGCATGGAGACCAGCTTGCCTTCATTGGAAGAATAATAGCCGGCCACGGCGCCCAGGAAATCCTTGGGGTTGATGGGGTTGCCGGCTTTCTCGGACATTTCCTGCACAGGCTGGATGGCGCCCTTGGCGGCCATCATGGTGGCGGTGCCCACTTCGAAAACCTGCAGGATGTCGGGCGCATTGCCGGCGCGAAAGGCCGCGATGCCCGCGTTCATGGATTCGCCATAAGGGCCCTTGTACGAGGCCTTGACCTGGTAGTCGGACTGGGACTTGTTGAAATCGTTGACCAGCTTGTCCACGCGATCGCCCAGGGCTCCTTCCATCGAGTGCCAGAACTGGATCTCCGTGGCGGCATGGGCCGTGCCAATGGAAGCAATCAGTCCGGCCAGGGACAGAGCAAATAGTTTCGTTCGCATCGAACTTTCTCCTGTATAAAAGGTACCGCTAGGATGTAGCAGTCATCGGGTGCCAAGTTTATGACTTGTATATGACGATCGCGTGAATGTACCCACTGGAGCCCAGGGGGTCAATGACGACTTACCCTCAAGAGCCTGGCTGCCTGTCCCGGCGGACCCGTATAATGGAGAAATGATGAATCCACATGACACCCCCTTCAAGCTGGCTTTTATCGGAGCCGGCAACATGGCCAGCGCACTGGCGGCCGGCCTGATCGGCAAGCGCTGCGGCGGCGCGGACGTGCTGGCCCTGGACATCAACCCGCAGGCCCTGGAATCCTGGGCCAGGCAGGGCGTCCGGACGGCGACCCAGCCGGGTCCCGCCCTGTCCGGCCAGCGCATCTGGGTTTTCGCGGTCAAGCCCCAGGTCATGAAGGAAACCGTGCTGGCCTGCAAGCCGTACCTGCAACCGGACACCCTGGTCATCAGCGTGGCCGCCGGCATTCCCGCCACCGCCATCGCCCAATGGCTGGGCGAACCGGACGCGCCGTTCACCCGCGTCATCCGCTGCATGCCCAATACTCCAGCCTTCATCGGCTGCGGCATTACCGGCCTGATGGCCATGGAGCAGGTGGACGAGGCCGACAAGGCCATCGCCAAGCAGCTGCTGGGCTCGGTCGGCGAAGTGGTCTGGGTGCAGGACGATGCGGCCATCGATGCGGTCACCGCGCTGTCGGGCAGCGGTCCGGCCTATGTCTTTCTTTTCCTGGAAGCCCTGATCCAGGGCGGGGTGGAGCAGGGCCTGACTCCTGAACAAGCGCGCCAGCTTGCCTTGGCCACCCTCAATGGCGCCACGCAGCTGGCCACGCTGTCTCCGGAGCCGCCCGCCGTGCTGCGCGAACGCGTCACCTCCAAAGGCGGCACCACCGCCGCGGCCCTGAACGTGCTTGGCCAGGGCGACTTTCCCGCCCTGGTGCAGCGCGCCGTGCGCGCCGCGCGCGAGCGCGCCGCCGAACTGGCTCGAGAATTCTCCTGAATCTTCATGCTCCGCCGCCCGGCGGCGGCAATCGCCTAAAAACCCGGCTCACAGCCGGGTTTTTCATTGAATGTTTTGAAATATTGCGTTTTTTATTGGCAAACGATTTCATTAAGAAAACCTAGTTACCAAATGCTGACATTCAGATATATTCAGATATGCAGGCGCTGACCACGGCAACCGATCTTTCATAGCGACGGTCGGGACTCAAACGCACTTGGTTTCCCGGCCATTCTGCCTCCCCCGCATGCCCGGACAGCGGCTGCCTGCAGTAGGGCTTATCCGAAGTGACAGTGTTTGTAGCACTCCGCGACAATGAGTTCGCCTGACGCAGGGGCAACGGAAGCCAGCCCGCGCGACAGAACGATAATTTTTCCAAGCCACTGCCGGTTACACGCCGGTTTCGGGAGATAGCAGGTATGAAACGGACTCTACGCTTTACCCCTGGCATTGCAGCCCTGGCCGCCATCCTCGCCATGGGCACCGCCTCTGCTGCGGACACCATCAAAATCGGTATTCCGCAACCCATGACCGGCCCGTCCACCCAGTACGGAGATCAGATCCAGGCAGGCGCACTGACCGCAATCGACGCCATCAACGCGGCAGGCGGAGTGAAAGGCAAGAAGCTGGAGCCTTTGCTGATCGATGATGCCTGCGAGCCCAAGCAGGCGGTGCCCGCAGCCAACCGCGTGGTCAACTCGGGCGCGAAGTTCGCCGTGGCGCACGCCTGCTCGGGCACCACGGTGCCCGCGGTCAATGTGTATGAACAGGAAGGCATCGTCGCCATCACTCCCGGGGCCACCTCGCCCCTGGTCACCGACACCATCAAGCCGCATTACTTCTTCCGCACCATAGGCCGGGACGACCAGCAAGGTCCCTTCGCCGCCGATTACATCGCCGACGTGCTCAAGCCCAAGACCATCGCCGTGCTGCACGACAAGCAGACCTACGGCTCGGGCGTGGCCAGCCAGGTGCGCGACGCCCTGGCCAAAAAAGGCATGAACATCGTGATGTTCGAAGGCATCAACGTGGGCGACAGCGACTATTCGGCCGTGATCACCAAGCTCAAGGGCGCCAACCCCGACCTGATCTATTTCGGCGGCTACCACGCCGAACTGGGCCTGTTGCTGCGCCAGGCGCGCGAGCAGGGCTTGAAGAACCAGTTCATGGGTCCAGAAGGCGTGGCCAACCGCGATCTGGTGGCCATCGCGGGCCCCGCGGTGGAAGGCCTGCTGGTGACTCTGCCCACGGACTTCACCAAAATGCCCGGCAATGAAAAAGTGATGGAGAACTTCACCACCTACAAGCGCAACCCGAACGGCGCCTTCACCTTCCCGGCCTATGCCGCGGTGCAGATCATCGCCGACACCATCAACGCCGTGGGCGAGGATTCCGCCAAAGCGGCCGACTACATGCATGCCAATTCGTTCGATACCGCCATCGGCAAGGTAGAATACGACGCCAAGGGCGACCTGAAGCATTTTGAATTCGCCGTTTTCAAGTGGGACAAGGACGGCAACTTCAGTCTGGTGAACAGGTAAATCCGGTATGCGATGCCCCCGCTCGACACCAGGAACGGGGGCATTGCCATTGGGCGCCCGCAAAGCCTCAAAACAAGAATGACGGACTCAACGGAAGCAAAAAAGCATGTCTGATTTACTCCCTCAGATCGTGCAGCAGCTGTTCAACGGACTATCGTTGGGCGCTATCTATGCACTGATCGCCATCGGCTACACAATGGTCTATGGCATTATCGGAATGATCAACTTCGCGCACGGCGAGATCTACATGATCGGCGCCTACGTGGGGTTGGTGACCTTGACCGCCATCGGCGTAGGCTCGGGCCTGCCGATCTGGCTCATCATCCTCATCATGCTGCTGGTCGCCGTGCTGGTGACCGCCGTCTACGGCTACGCCATCGAGAAGGTCGCGTATGCGCCGCTGCGCGGCAGCCCGCGCCTGGTGCCGCTGATCTCCGCCATCGGCATGTCCATCTTCCTGCAGAACTGGGTGGCCCTGGGCCAGGGCGCGCGCGACATGGCCGTGCCCACGCTGCTCTCGGGCTCGTTCCAGTTCGCCCTGGGACAGGACGGCTTCGTGGTGACCGCCCCGTACTCGCGCGTCATGATCATCGTGGTCACGGTGGTGCTGATGGTCATGCTCAGCTTCTACATCAAGTATTCGCGCCTGGGCCGCGCCTCGCGCGCCTGCTCGCAGGACCTGCGCATGGCCAACCTGCTGGGCATAGACACCAACAAGATCATCTCCTTCACCTTCGTCATCGGCGCCATGCTGGCCGCCGTGGGCGGGGTGCTGATCGCCACCGCGATCGGCAAGCTCAACCCCTTCATCGGCTTCATCGCCGGCATCAAGGCCTTCACCGCCGCCGTGCTGGGCGGCATCGGCAGCATCCCGGGCGCCATGCTGGGCGGCGTGCTGCTGGGCCTGGCCGAGACGTTCGCCGCCGCCTTCATTTCTTCGCAGTACAAGGACATCGTTGCCTTCCTGCTGCTGGTCTTCATCCTGCTGTTCCGTCCAACGGGCCTGCTGGGCAAACCCGAGGTGGAGAAAGTCTGATGGCCAATCGTTTCAGCAACGCATTCATCGCCGCCATCCTGGCGGGCATCATCGTGGCGCCGGTCTTCGGCCTGCAGATCGTGCGCGCCGGCATGAACACCCATATAGAAACCGACTGGAACATGACCCTGCTCGGCATGGGCATCGTGTTCGTGGCGCAGCTCATACGGCCCAGCCTGAAGATAGGCAAGAGCCGCCAGAGCCGCTGGACCCTGCCGCAACTGAACATGCGGACCAAGCGGGTCCTGCTGTACCTGGTGGTGGCGGCCGCCGTGGTCTGGCCTTTCTTCAGCGGCCGCGCCCAGGTGGACATCGCCACGCTGGTGCTCATCTACGTCATGCTGGGCCTGGGCCTGAACATCGTGGTGGGCTTTGCGGGCCTGCTGGACCTGGGCTTCGTCGGCTTCTACGCCGTGGGCGCCTACACCTACGCCTTGCTGTACCACTACGCGGGCTGGGGATTCTGGGAAGCGCTGCCACTGGCCGGCGGCATGGCGGCCCTGTTCGGCTTCCTGCTGGGCTTTCCGGTGCTGCGCCTGCGCGGCGACTACCTGGCCATCGTCACCCTGGGCTTCGGGGAGATCATCCGCCTGCTGCTGATCAACCTGTACAACGTCACCGGCGGCCCGGACGGCATCTCCGGCATCCCCAAGCCCACCGTGTTCGGCTTTCCCATGATGCGCCGCGCCCCCGAGGGGCAGACGACATTCCACGACCTGATGGGCTGGTCCTTCAGCAACCAGGACGTGGTCGTGTACCTGTACCTGATGGCCCTGGCCCTGGCGCTCATCACCCTGTTCGTGTCCAGCCGCGTGGTGCGCATGCCCATAGGCCGGGCGTGGGAGGCGCTGCGCGAGGACGAGATCGCCTGCCGCTCGCTGGGGCTCAATCCCACCACGATCAAGCTGTCCGCCTTCACCATGGGCGCCATGTTCGCCGGTTTCGGCGGCGCTTTCTTCGCCGCCCGGCAGGGCCTGGTCAACCCCGAGTCCTTCACCTTCATCGAATCGGCCCTCATTCTGGCCATCGTGGTGCTGGGCGGCATGGGTTCACAGGTGGGCGTCATCCTGGCGGCCATCGTGCTGACCGTGGTGCCCGAGCTGGCACGTGAATTCGCGGAGTACCGCATGTTGATTTTTGGTGTTGTGATGGTGGTCATGATGGCCTGGCGTCCGCAGGGGCTGCTGCCCGTGAAACGGCCTCACGTGGAGTTGCGCGCATGAGTTCATTGTTGAGTGTTTCGGGCCTGTGCATGCGCTTTGGCGGCCTGCTGGCCGTGGATTCGGTGGATTTCGAAGTGGGCCGGGACGAAGTCTTCGCCATCATCGGTCCCAACGGCGCAGGCAAGACCACGGTCTTTAACTGCGTGGGCGGCTTCTACAAGCCCACGTCGGGAACCGTCCTTCTGGACGGCCAGCCCATTCACGGCCTGGCCAGTCACAAAGTGGCCCAGAAGGGTTTGGTGCGCACCTTCCAGAACGTGCGCCTGTTCAAGAAACTGACGGTGCTGGAGAACCTGCTGGTGGCCCAGCACCAGCAGCTCAACGCCGGATTCCTGGCGGGCCTGCTGAACCTGGGCAAGTACAAGCGTTCGGAGAAACAGGCCAAGGAACGCGCCGCGCAGTGGCTGGACTTCATGGGCCTGACCGACATGGCCAACCGCGAAGCCGGCAATCTGGCCTACGGCCACCAGCGCCGCCTGGAAATCGCCCGCTGCATGATCACCCAGCCGCGCCTGCTGATGCTGGACGAGCCGGCCGCCGGCCTCAATCCCCAGGAAAAGCGCGACCTGCAGCACCTCATCGACCAGCTGCGCCGCGAGTTCGACGTGGCCGTGCTGTTGATCGAGCACGACATGAGCCTGGTGATGGGCGTGTCCGACCGCATTCTGGTCATGGAATACGGCAAACCCATCGCCACCGGCAAACCCGACGAGGTGCGCAACGATCCGCGCGTCATCAAAGCCTATCTGGGGGAAGAATAAGTGCTGAAGCTGGACTCTGTATCCACCCATTACGGCGCCATCCAGGCGCTCGACCAGGTCAGCGTGGAGGTCAACAAGGGCGAGATCGTCACCTTGATCGGAGCCAACGGCGCCGGCAAGACCACCTTGCTGATGACGGTCTGCGGCTCGCCGCGGGCCAGTTCGGGAACCATCACCTTCAACGGCGAGGACATCACCCAGGCCGACACGCACCGCATCATGCGCAAAGGCATCGCCATCTCGCCCGAAGGCCGGCGCGTGTTCTCGGACCTGACCGTGTCCGAAAACCTGAAGATGGGCGGTTTCTTCCTGAACCGCAGCCAGATCGAAGAAGGGGAGGCCCACGTCTACGAATTGTTTCCGCGCCTGAAGGAGCGCGCCGGCCAGCGCGCCGGCACCATGTCCGGCGGCGAACAGCAGATGCTGGCGATTGGCCGAGCGCTCATGACGCGGCCCTCGCTGCTGCTGCTGGACGAACCCACCCTGGGCCTGGCGCCGCTGATCATCGCCCAGATCTTCGACATCATCCGCACCATCCGCGACCAGGGCGTCACCGTCTTCCTGGTGGAGCAGAACGCCAACAAGGCGCTGCAGGTGGCGGACCGGGGCTATGTGCTGGAGACCGGCCGTGTGGTCATGCAGGACACCGGCGCCAACCTGCTGGCCAACCCGGACATACGCAAGGCCTACCTGGGCGCGTAAAGCCACTGTTTTTCCCAGCAACCCGGCCCTGGCGCCGGGTTTTTTTTGGTAGGCGCATCTGAACCCGACGCAACTCTATCGCACGCTTTCGCCGAAGGGCAATCCCGCGCTGAGCAGCCTGACCGCTATCTTGAAGGCGATAGGCATGCGACTGGCCGTGCAGCCGCTCGCTTCATCCACGTCTATTCGCTTGGTTTGAAAAGGACTCCGTCGCCGAAGTCCCTTGGCGCAGCCGCGCCGATCAGTCCTTCACCAATCCTTCGGCACGGAGCGCCGTCTGCACGGCGGGATCCTGCTCCATGCGCTGGTAGAAGGCGTCCAGATTGTCCAGGCCGGACAGGTCGATCTTCATGACGTGCGCCCAGCGCAGCGTCACGTAGAGATAGGCGTCGGCCACCGAACGGGTGCCGGTCAGCCATTGCTTGCCGGCCAGCTGCTGGTTGGCGACGGTGAACAGTTTCTTCAGAACCTCGGCGGTCTTGCCGCGCACTTCGGCCTGGGTGGATTCCTGGTCGGCATAGCGTTGCACGCCGAACATGACGCCGAAGTTGCGATGGATGTCGGCATTGACGAAGGCCAGCCAGCGGCGCGTCTCGGCGCGCTCCTGTATGGTCTTGCCCAGGAGGTTGGCCTCGGGGTTCTTTTCGGCCAGATACTCCAGGATGGCCGAGCTTTGCGTCAGCGTCAGGCCTTCGTCCTGCAGTACAGGCACGGCGCCCAGGGGATTCATAGCCAGGAACGCCGGCTGCTTGAGTTCATCGCGGCTGACGGCATGGGTTTCGTAGGGTTTGCCTATCCATTCCAGTGCAATGTGGCTGGCCAGAGGGCAGGCGCCGGGCAGGTAATACAGTTTCATGGGATTCCTCTCGAAAATAGTCCCGCACAAAAGACGGCGCGGACGAGCCCGCGCCGCTCACCACACACAATATTAAGGCTTCAAGTGTTGCGCCAGGAAGCGCTCCATGTGCTCGTAGAACTCGAATTTGTTCTCGTCGTTGTGAAAGCCATGGCCCTCGTTGTCCTTGACCATGTATTCCACTTCCACGCCGCGCGCCTTGAGGGCCGCCACCATCTGGTCGCTTTCGGCCTTGTTGACGCGCGGATCATGCGCGCCCTGGGCGATGAACAAAGGCGTGACGATCCTGTCGGCGTGCAGGGCGGGAGAGTTGGCTTCCAGCCTGGCCTTGTCCTTGACGGGATCGCCCACCATGGCCTGCATCTTGACCAGGAAGGGCTTCCAGTAAGGGGGAATGGTGTTCATGAAAGTCAGCAGGTTGGACACGCCCACGTAGTCCACGGCGGCGGCGTACAGGTCCGGCGTCTTGACGATGCCGGCCAGCGTGGCGTAGCCGCCGTAGCTGGCGCCATAGATGCCGATGCGCTTGGGATCGGCGATCTTCTGATCGATCAGCCATTGCACGCCGTCGGTGATGTCGTCCTGCATGGCCAGGCCCCACTGCCCGAAGCCCGCCTCCCAGAAGCGCCGCCCGTAGCCCGTGGAACTGCGGAAATTGATCTGCAGCACGGCGTAGCCGCGGTTGGCCAGGAATTGCGCTTCCGGATTGAAGCCCCAATAGTCGCGCGCCCAGGGGCCGCCGTGCGGATTGACCACCACGGGCAGGTTCCGGGCCGGCCGCCCCAGCGGCAGCGTCAGGTAGCCATGGATGGTCATGCCGTCGCGCGCCGTGAACTGGATGGGCTGCATGGGCGCCATGTCGGCTTCGGGCAGGGCGGTGTTGATGTCGGCCAGCTTGTGCAAGGTGTTGCTGTCGGCGTCATACAGATAGCGTGCGCCGGGCGTGCGGTCGCTGTAGCTGGCGACGATGAATTTTCTTTCGTCGCGCGTGATGTCCTGCCAGGCCACCTCGTAGCCCGGCAACTGGCGGGCGATGGCCTCATGGATCTTCTCGCTGAGCGGATCGAAGAAATGATGGCCCGGCTTGTCGGTATGATAATCGGCGGACGTGAGCACCTTGCGCAGCCGCGAGAAGCCTGCGCCCATCAGGTCATGGCGGGGCAGTTCGAACACCCGTTCTTCCTGGTCGGGCGTGCTCGGATCTATCAGCACCAGGGCCTGGGTGTCGCGGCCGCGGTTGCTCAAGGCGTAGAAGCGCTGATTGTCCGCATGAAAGAACAGCGGGGAGACTTCGGTGCGGAAGTCCGTGCGGATCAGGCTGCGGAACGGTTCGGTCTCCTTGTCGCGGTAGCGCAGCTCGGAATCCACGCCCGACAGTGCCGTCGCCAGACGCACGCGGCCTTCGTGATCGGTGCTCCAGCCCAGCACATCGCCCGGATTCTGCGCCGCCAGAGTGCTCCGGCCCGTGCGCACATTGACCTTGTAGACGTCGAAGACTTCGGGATTGCGGCCGTTGTGCACGACCAGCACATGGTCCGGATCGTCGGGCAGATCGTCCTGCACGCCGGCCCGCACGCCCTCGAGCGGGGTCAGATCCGTCGCCTCGCCGGTGCTCACGTTCACGGCGATGACGTGATAGTTTTCGTCGCCGTTCACGTCCTTGGCGTAGATCACGGTATCGTCGCCTTTCCAGAAGTACTCGGCGATATCGCGCTGGCTTTCCGCCGTGATGCGGCGCGCCTGGCCGACCGGCTCGCTGCCCTTGAGCTCCTGTACGAAGATGTTCTGGCGCGCCGGATGTCCGTCGATCTGCGCCGGCTCCATGAAGCCTATCATCTTGCCATGATCGGAGAGCCGGAACCCGCTGCGCCTGGGATTCTGGAAGAAATCCCGGATGTCGTACCGGCGCGGAGGCGTGGAAACAGCCGCAGCGTCGGCTGCCGCAGCATCGGCTGCCGTACTGTCGGGCACGACGGCATGGGCGCCGACGGAGAGCAACAAAGACAGAATCATGGGCAAGAACCTCTCAAAAACAGGTAGGTAATGGCAAGACGGCGGACAAGGCCCGGCCAATCACATTACTATATCGGATGATGGTCCCGGCCATGTGAAAAGCATGGCGCGGAAAACCGGATCCGGCGGCAGTGGCCGGCGCAGCAGAACAAGGACGCTCATGACCCCACCGATTCGCATCGTATTTCTGGACCGGGACACGCTGGCCGACAGCGTCACACTCAAAGCCATACCCTTCGAACACGAACTGTTCGTGTTCGCCCGCACGAGCCCGGAGCAGGTGGCCGAACGGATCGCCGCGGCGGACATCGTCATCACCAACAAGGTGGCGCTGCGGCGCGAGCATCTGGCGCAGGCCCCGCACCTCAGGCTGATCGCCATCGCCGCCACCGGCAGCGACAACATCGACCTGGCGGCGGCGCGCGAGCAGGGCATCACGGTCAGCAACATCCGCGATTATGCCGTGCGCAGCGTGCCCGAACATGTCTTCGCCCTGATATTCGCCCTGCGCCGCAACATCACCGCCTACCGGCAGTCCGTCCGGGACGGACGCTGGCAGCAGTCCGGCCAGTTCTGCTACTTCGATTATCCGATCCGGGACCTGGCGGGCTCCACCCTGGGCCTGATCGGCTCGGGTTCGCTGGGCCAGGCAGTGGCCGCCCTGGGCCGGGCGCTGGGCATGAAGGTCGTCTTCGCGCAGCGGCGCGGACAGGCGCAGGCGGCAGGCGAGCCGGACCGCCTGCCTTTCGAGCAGGTGCTGGCGCAGGCGGACATCCTGTCCCTGCATTGCCCGCTGACGCCGGACACGCAGCACCTGCTGGGCCTGGAGGAATTCCGGCTGATGGCGCCGCGCCGTCCGCTGCTGATCAATACCGCCCGCGGCGGCCTGATCGACAACCAGGCCCTGGAGCAGGCCCTGCGCCAGGGCTGGCTGGGCGGGGCGGGCCTGGACGTGTGCGTGCCCGAACCGCCGCCGGCCGACCACATCCTGATGCGCCTGCTGGAATTGCCCAACTACATCCTGACCCCGCACATCGCCTGGGCCAGCGAGCAGTCCATGCAGGCGCTGGCCGATCAACTGATAGACAACATCGCCGCCTTTCACGACGGCGTTCCCCGCAACGTCCTGTAGCCATGCCCACATTGTCTTCCTATCAGGCCGATTTCTCCCTGACCGGCCGTCGCGCCCTGGTCACGGGGTCGTCGGCCGGCCTGGGGCTGGAAATCGCCCGAGCCTTCGCCGCCCACGGCGCCGACCTCATCCTGAACGGCCGCGACGGCGCCAAGCTGCAGGGCCTGGCCGATGAACTGCAAGCCGCGGGCGCCAAGGTCGACACCTGGGTGCAGGACCTTGCCGACCTGGACGGCCTGGAGTCGTCCTTCGACGCGCTCTGCGCGCGCGGCGGCGCACCCGACATCCTGGTCAACAATGTGGGCATACGCCTGCGCAGCCGGCTGCAGGACGCCGCCTGGGACGACATCGCGCATCTGCTGCAGGTGGACCTGCTGGCATCGCTCAAGCTCTCCAAACTGGCTGCTCAGGCCATGCTGCGGGCGCAGACGGATGCGGGCCGCATCATCACCCTGACATCCATCGCCGGGCCGCTGGCGCGTCCGGGCGACGCCATCTACCCCGTGGCCAAGCAAGGGCTGGCCGGCATGGTGCGCTCGCTGGCCGTGGAGTTCGGCGGGCAGGGCATCACCAGCAACGGCATCGCCCCGGGCACCTTCGCCACCGAAAGCAATGCCGCGCTGGCCGCCGATCCGGTCAAGGGCCCGCTGGTGGTGGGCCGCAATCCACTGGGGCGCTGGGCCCGGCCGGACGAGATCCGCGCCGCCGCCGTGTTCCTGGCCTCGCCGGCCGCTTCCTACGTCAACGGCCACATCGTGGTCGTGGACGGCGGTTTCTCCATCACTTTCTGATTCACGCGAAGCATGTCCCTGTCCCGCCCCATCCGTATCGCCATCAATGGTTATGGCCGCATTGGCCGCTGCGTGCTGCGCGCCATCCATGAATCGCCCCGGCAGGCCGATTTCGACGTGGTGGCCATCAACGAGCCGGCCGACATCGCCACCATGGCCTACCTGACGCAGTTCGACTCCACCCACGGCGTCTTTCCCGCCAAGGTGGAGCACGACGCCGACCATCTGATCATCGCCGGCCGGCCCATCCGCGTCCTGCACGAAACCCGCCCCCAAGCCGTGGACTGGGCGGCGCTGCGGCTGGATATCCTGATCGAATGCAGCGGCGCCTATGGCGAGCGCGCCGGCCTGCAGGCCTTCCTGGACGCGGGCTGCCCGCGGGTGCTGGTCTCCAACCCGGCCCACAGCGCCCACGATGTGGACTTCACCGCCGTCCTGGGCATCAACGACGATCAGTTGCAGGGAACGGAGCGCATCGTCTCCAACGCCTCCTGCACCACCAACGCCATCATCCCGGTCCTGGCGCAGCTGGACGAGGCCTTCGGCATACGCCATGCCTTCCTGAGCACGCTGCATTCGGTCATGAACGACCAGCCCATGATAGACGGCTACCACAGCCACGACCTGCGCCGCACGCGCTCGGCGCTGCAATCCATGATCCCGGTGTCCACGGGCCTGGCGCAGGGCGTGGAGCGCCTGCTGCCCCAGCTGAAGGGCAAGGTGCAGGCCAAGTCCATACGCGTGCCCATCCTGAACGTGTCCGCCATCGACCTGATGGTCAACCTGCGGCGCGACACCAGCCAGGAAGAGATCAACGCCTTGTTCCGCCAGGCCGCGCAGCGCTGGCCGGGCATCCTGGACTACTCGGAACGGCCCCATGCCTCCATCGACTTCAACCACAACCCGCATTCAGGAGTGGTGGACGGCACCCAGACCCGCACCAATGGCGACGGTCTGGTCAATATGCTGGTGTGGTTCGACAATGAATGGGGCTTTTCCAACCGCCTGCTGGACATCGCCTGTGTGTGGGCCTCGCGCTTCATGCGCGAGGCCTGAGCCGCTGCGCAGGGCGCGGAGCGGACCGTCGTTTACTTCAAAGGAGCACCTATGAGCACCATACGCGTCGAACAGGATTCCATGGGCCCCATCGAGGTCCCCGCCCAGCATTACTGGGGCGCCCAGACCCAGCGTTCCATCCAGAACTTTCCCATCGGCCGCGATCGCTTCCAGTGGGGCCGCAGCATGATAGAGGCCCTGGGCATCCTGAAGAAGTCCGCCGCCCTGGCCAACCGCGAGCTGGGCGAGCTGCCCGGCGAGCTGGCTGATCTGATCGTGCAGGCCGCCGACGAAGTCATCGCCGGCCGCTGGGATACGGAATTCCCGCTGGTCGTGTTCCAGACGGGCTCGGGCACCCAGAGCAACATGAATGCCAATGAAGTCATCGCCAACCGCGCCATCGAACTGGCCGGGGGCGAGCTGGGCAGCAAGAATCCCGTGCACCCGAACGACCACGTCAACCGCGGCCAATCATCCAACGACACCTTTCCGACCGCCATGTACATCGCCGTCGCGCTGGAGTGCCGCCGGCGCCTGATGCGGGACGTGCGCCAGCTGCGCGACACGCTGGAGCTGAAGGCCGAACAGTTCGCCGCCATCGTCAAGACCGGCCGCACCCACCTGCAGGACGCCACGCCCATCACCCTGGGGCAGGAGATCGGCGCCTGGGTGGCGCAGATCGATTTCGGCCTGGAAACCGTCGCCAAGGCGCTGGACGGCATCTACCAGCTGGCCATCGGCGGCACGGCGGTGGGCACCGGCCTGAACGCCCACCCCCGGTTCGGCGAGCGCGCCGCCGCCCACATCGCCCAGCTGACGGGCCTGCCATTCGAGTCCGCCGCGAACAAGTTCTTCGCCTTGTCCGCGCATGACGCCCTGGTGAACCTGTCGGCCGCGCTGCGCACCCTGGCCGGTGCGCTGATGAAGATGGCCAACGACGTGCGCTGGCTGGCCAGCGGGCCGCGCTGCGGCATAGGCGAGCTGCAGATCCCGGAAAACGAACCGGGCTCCTCCATCATGCCCGGCAAGGTCAATCCCACCCAGTGCGAAGCCCTGACCATGGTGGCCGTGCAGGTCTACGGCAACGACGCCGCCGTCGCCTTTGCCGGCAGCCAGGGCAACTTCCAGTTGAATGTCTATAAACCCGTGATGGTGCATAATGTCCTGGAGAGCATCGCCCTGATCAGCGATGCCTGCCTGGCCTTCGACGAACATTGCGCTCAAGGCCTGGAACCCGTCATGGAACGAATCCAGCATAATCTTGATCAAAACCTTATGCTGGTCACCGCCCTGAACCGGCATATCGGTTACGACAAGGCCGCCGCCATCGCCAAGCGGGCCCACCACGACGGGCTCACCCTGCGCGAAGCGGCCCTGCAGTCAGGCCACCTCAGCGCCGAGCAATATGACGACTGGATCGTTCCGCTGGACATGACGCACCCTGGCTGATCGGCCAGATCCTCAGGGCTGCAGACCAAGGAGGACGCCATGCAGTTCCTGGACTACCAATGGCTGGCCTATTTTTCCTTCGCCCTGGCCCTGGCTGCGCTGCTGGCCGAAGCCAGCCTGGGCGGCACCGGCGCCCTGAGCGTGGTGGCCGTGCTGGCGGGATTCAACGGCATCGCCTTGCTCTGGGTGGACGATGCGGTGCTGCGCACCTACAGCACGACCACCTTCCTGATCCTGGTGGCCGCCCTGTTCGTGCTGCTGGTGATCACGCTGGTGCTGGCCTGGCGCCTGCTGCGACGTCGTTCGGTCACCGGACGCGCGGCGCTGCTGGGCGCGGTGGGCGAGGTCCTGGTGCTGGACAAGCCGGGTCAGGGCTACGCCGAAGTGCAGGGCGAGCGCTGGCGCTTCGAAACCAATGACACGCTGCAAGCCGGCCAGAGCATCGAAGTCATTGCCGTGCAGGGGCTGACCCTCAAGGTCCAGCGCCTGCGTCACTGATAGCCAAGGAGAACCACATGTTCTACTACGACGCCAGCCTGGGCTATGTCCTGGTCCTCTTCCTGATCTTCGTCGTCCTGATCAAGTCCGTGCGCGTGCTGCGCGAATACCAGCGCGCCGTGGTCTTCACGCTGGGCCGCTTCACCGCCGTGCGCGGCCCCGGCCTGATCCTGGTCATTCCCTTCCTGCAGCAGATCGTGCGCGTGGACCTGCGCGTGGTCACCATGGACGTGCCCGCCCAGGACGTCATCTCGCGCGACAACATCTCCGTCAAGGTCAACGCCGTGGTGTATTTCAAGGTGGTGGCGCCCGAGAAAGCCATCATCCAGGTGGAAAACTACCTGAACGCCACCAGCCAGCTGGCGCAGACCACGCTGCGCGCCGTGCTGGGCAAGCACGAGCTGGACGACATGCTGTCCGAACGGGAAAAACTCAACCTTGACATCCAGCGCATCCTGGACGAACAGACCGATTCCTGGGGCATCAAGGTCACCAACGTGGAGATCAAGCACATCGACCTGAACGACACCATGGTGCGCGCCATCGCCCGTCAGGCCGAGGCCGAACGCGAACGGCGCGCCAAGGTCATCCATGCCGATGGCGAACGGCAAGCGGCCGAAGCCCTGCGCGAAGCGGCTCTCGTGCTGGCGACCCAGCCCTCGGCCATGCAATTGCGCTACCTGCAGACCCTGACCCAGATTGCCGGCGACAAGAGCAGCACCATTGTGTTCCCCTTGCCGGTCGAGTTGCTCAAGGGACTGATGGGCGGCCAGACGGCCACACCTGGCCACAACAACCTGGAGCAGGACAGGAATCCCGATCCTCCGATCAATCCTTCGTAGTTTTATGAGCACAAGAAGAACATTCAGCATCCGGCAGGGCCTGGCCGGCGCGTTGCTGGGCCTGGCCTGCCTGGCCGCCCCGATCGCGGTCCTGGCCCAGGCGGCTCCCATACCTGCCATCGCGGGTCCCGCCGTCTCCACCGAAGTCCTGGCCTCGGGCCTGGAGCACCCCTGGTCCATGGCTTTCCTGCCCAGGGACGAGGGCATCCTGATCACCGAGCGCCCTGGCCGGCTGCGGCTGTGGACGGCGGGAAAAGGCCTGTCCGAACCGATCGCGGGCGTGCCCAAAGTCCACGCCGTGGGGCAGGGCGGCCTGCTCGACGTGGCCCTGGCGCCGGACTTCTTCCGCAGCCGCCGCATCTACCTGGCCTATGCGGAACGGCGCGACAAGCAGGTATCGGCCACCACAGTGGGTTATGGCGTACTGTCCTCGGACTTGACGCGGATCGAGGCTTTCCGGCCCATCTTCCGCCAGGAGCCGGCGCTGTCCACCGGATTGCATTACGGCGCCCGCATGGCCTTCGACCCGGGCGGCCGCGACCTGTACATCGCCCTGGGCGAGAACAATCAGCGGCCCACGGCCCAGCAGCTCGATCATCTGCAAGGCAAAGTGGTGCGGATACGGCCCGACGGCTCCGTGCCCAGGGACAACCCTTTCCGCGGCAACCGCCAGGCAAGGGCCGAGATCTGGAGCTACGGCCACCGCAACCCGCAAGGCATGGCCTGGAATCCCTGGAGCAACGAGCTCTGGGTGGCCGAGCACGGCCCGCAAGGCGGGGACGAACTGAACCGAATCCAGCCCGGCGCCAACTACGGCTGGCCCCTGGCCACCCACGGCATCAACTACAACGGCCAGCCCATCCCCGAAGCGCGCCCGGAACCCGTGCCCGGCCTGGTCGAGCCCTTTCATTATTGGTCTGTCTCGCCCGCCATCAGCGGCCTGGCCTTCTACGATGCGGACCGCGTGCCGGCCTGGCAACACAGCGTGTTCGTGGGGGCCTTGAAGGAACAGGCCCTGATACGCCTGCAACTGGACGAGGAAGACGGCCGCGTGGTGGGTGAAGAACGCCTGCTCCAGGACCTGGGGGCGCGCATCCGCGACGTGCGCGTGGGGCCCGACGGCTGGCTGTACGTGCTGACCGACGAGAGCGACGGCCAGTTGCTGCGCGTGCGCGCGGCGCCTTGACAGCCCAGCCTTATTTCAGAGCGGCGTCAGGCAGTGCATGGCAGCGGGTTTGCTTCCCTGACGGCTGGCTGGACTAGCAGCGCGAAATCGACTGTCCGCCTGGACAATCCTCATGAAAAAGCCCCGGACAAGCGGCTTGCGCCGCCGGTCCGGGCCGCAGGAACCATGCAGAGCTTACTTGATCAGCGTGACCGGCACGTTGACCAGGCTGAGCACCTTGGTGGTCACCGAACCCAGCACCAGGCCGGGCAGGGCGCTCAGGCCGCGGGTGCCCATCACGATGTGGTCGATGCCATGACGTTCCGCGTAGTCCTTGATGGTCTGGGCGGCATTGCCGGCGATGATGTTTTCCTTCACGCGCAGGGACTGGTCGGCCAGCACCGAGCGGGCCGGAATCAGGGCATTATTGCCTTCGTCCTGGTAATAGGCCTGCAGCACGTCTTCGGAAAAGAAGCGTTTGACATTGCCTGACACGATGGGTGTGGGCACGGCCAGCAGGTGCAGCGTGGCTTCGGGCTTGTGGGCCAGCATGGCCGCGGCGGCCTGGACGGCGCGGGTGGAAGCATCGGAACCATCGACCGGAACGAGAACATTCAGCATAGACACCTCTTGATTGGTTTTTAACTGTTTAAGCCTGAAACACTCAGTTGTCATATGCACATTACCGAATAAGCAGTTGGATATACTTGATCGACATCAATGCATACGCTTATTTACCCAAAGCTGTTCTATCATAACCGTATCATCACGAAGTGAATGCCACATAGCGATCTATGTGGGAAACGACGCATGCGCAGCATTCACACGAGCCCCGGCCCGTTCCTGCGCCTGTTTTACAAGGGAGATGCCCAATGAAATTGAAACACCTGCTGGTCTGTGCATCGCTGATGACCATCGGTTTCGGCGCGCAGGCTGCCGAGCCCACCTTCGAGTCCGTCAAGGACATCCTGACCAAGAACGCCTGTCTGGCGTGTCACGCCGTGGACAAGAAGGTGGTGGGCCCAGCCTACCAGGAAGTCGCCGAAAAGCGCAAAGGCGACCCCGCCAATGCCGAACTGCTGGCCCAGCACATCCGCCAGGGCAGCAAGGACGTGTACGGTCCCATGCCCATGCCGCCAAACCCCGGCATTTCCGACGACGACATCAAGAAAGTCGTGGAATGGATCATGGCCGGCGCCTCGCAGTAAGAGCAATACCGGACAAACGAAAACGGACACCTTCTGGTGTCCGTTTTCGTTTGGAGGCAAGCCCTTAGGCCTTGCGCTCATCCTTCATGATGCGGGCGTAATGGGCGGGCTGGAAGCGCCAGGCCAGCACGGCCACGGCCAGAACCAGGACGCAATGCAGCATCCAGGCCGCATTGAATCCGCCGCTGTATTCGCGCAGCCAGGCGCTGATCATGGGAAACAGCGAGGCAATCGGGAAGCCGCCGCCCTGCATCAGGGCGCTCAAGGTGCCGGCGCGGGCGGCATCGCCGAAATGGTCCAGCGCCACCAGCAGCACCAGCGAAAAGCAGCCGCCCAAGCCTATGCCGATGATGACGCCCCACCAATAGGGCGCCGTATCGGGCATCCAGGCAAAAGCCGCAAAGCCAATCAGTTGAAACACCAGCGCCAGCCAGATCCAGGCGCGCCTGTCCTTGTTCCTGGCGGCCAGGGTAGGCAGCAGGAAGGCCGCCACGGCCTGCGCCACCGACAGCAGGGCCACCAGCGTGCCGCTGGCCGCCAGGCTCCATCCATGGTCCTGATAGAAGGTGGCCAGCCAGGTGACCAGCGACGCATAGCCGCCATTGATCAGGCCAAAGCACAGCATCAGCGACCAGGTGCGCGGCCGGCGCAGCAGCTCCAGCGAGGGCAGGGCGCCCGCGGCGCCGCGCGCCGCCCGCGGCACGACCTTCCAGGCTATCCACAAGGCCACGCTGATGGGCAGAGCCCAGAAGGCCAGCGCGATGCGCCAGCTGTCCGACAAGGCGCTGACCAGGGGCGTGATCTGCGCCCCCAGGGCGCCGCCGCCCATCAGCGTGGCGGAATACACGCCCGTCACCTGGGCGATATGGTTGGGAAACTGCTCCTTGATGATGCCGGGCATGACGGCCTGCAACATGGCCACGCCGGCTCCGCACAGCAGGGCCGTGGAGATCAGGCTCAGGCCATTGGGCACGATCCAGCGCAGCGCGCAGCCCAGGCAAAGTATGATCAGCGACACCATGACGACATGGCGCACGGACAGCACGCGGCGCACCGAGGGCATGCAGAAGGCGCCCAGCCCCATGATCATCATGGGCAGCAAGGTCAGCCAGGCCATGTCGCCCAAGGCCATGCCCAGGCCCTCGGCCACGTCCCGCGCCAGGGTGCCGCTGGACGTGAGGAAGGGCCGCAGGTTCAGGCCGACGAGAATGACGAATGCCAGCCAGAGTCCCTGGGCGCGGGGTGAAACGGAAGAGGTCATGAAATAAAGGTCAGTAGACTGATTAAAACGGTACTGTACACGCTTCGGGGATCACGGTCTTGCGCCGGCCTGCTCCAGGATGACGGCCATGGCGTGCTGCTCGCGCTGGCGCGCCAGCGACAGGGGACGGACTCCTTGGCCGTCGGGCAGGTTCACGTCGGCCCCGCCTTTGATCAGATCGCGCACCACCTGCTGGTGGTCGGGCCCGCCGTCGGACAGGACGATGGCCTCGTGCAGGGCTGTCCAGCCCAGACGATTGACGTGGTTGGGGTCCACGCCGGCCTTGAGCAGCTCGCGCACCACCTCCACATGGCCGTGCTCGGCCGCCGGGATCAGCGCGGTGCCGCGATAGCGGTTGACGCTGCGCACATCCGCCCCGTTCTGCAGCGTCATGCGCAGGATCTCCAGCCGGCCTTCAGCGCCCGCCACCAGGTAGGGCGTGTCATGAATGGCATCGGTCTGGTTCACGTCGGCGCCGGCGCGTATCAGTTGCGCCGCAATGTCCACATGGTTGAGCCAGGTTGCGCGCAGCAGGGGACTCTGCCCCTGGTGATCGGGTATGTTGACCGCCTTGCGGCCGTCCGGCCGCTCCAGCAACTCCCGCACCTTGGGGCTGTCGCCCTGTTCGACGGCTTCCAGCAAAGCGGTCTGCGACCAGGCGCTGCCGCCGCCCAAGGCCAGGGCCAGCGCCAGCGCCCAAAGTGCGCGTCTGCCGATGCGGTTCATGTTGAACTCCTGTTCATTGCAGTGAATACACTCGGATCTGTCCGGCCATTAATAGCACAGATCGCCTCCGACCCCGATATGTGAAAGGCCATACGTCCTATTACAGGAGGTACGATTGGGTTTCGCCGTCCAGCTCGGGATTGTTGATCAGCCGGTCCAGCTCCGAGCGCAGATAGTCCACGAACACCCGCGTTTTCTGGGGAATCATGCGCGACGGCAGCAGGGCCATGATGGGAAAAGGCGTGAACTCCCAGTCCGGCAAGACCCGTTCCAGGCGGGCGCCGTCCGTGTCCAGGTAGCGTTCGATCAAGGAGGAGGCCGCGATGCCCATGTGGCGCACTGCCAGCTTGCGCATCATGATGGCATTGTTGATGGTGACCGGGCCGCTGATCACGGCATCGTAACGCTCCTGGTTCGGACCGCGCAGCGTCCACACCTTGTCGCTTTCGTCATGGCTGGCGCAGATGCAGGTATGCGCGGACAGCTCCGAGGGATGCTTGGGGCGGCCGTGGCGGTCCAGATAGGTGCGCGACGCATACAGGCCCAGGTGGATCTGCCCCAGGGCAGTGGCCACGGTATTGGAGTCGGGCTGGGGTCCGACGCGAATCACGCAGTCGTAGTTGTCGGACTGCAGATCGATATGGCGGATGTTCAGGTCGCAGTCCAGCTCGATGTCCGGGTATTTCTGGCGAAAGCCATGGATGACGGGCGGCATGAACACAATGCTGAAACTGGCGGGAATCGAGACCCGCAAGCGTCCCCTGGGAGACTGGGCCACGTCGAGCAACTGTTCATGCGCCAGCCGCGCCTGCTCCACGATGGCCAGACAGCGCTCGAAGTAGATCTGCCCGGCCTCGGTGACATCCACATTGCGGGTGCTGCGCTTGAGCAAGGCCACGCCCACTTCCTTTTCCAGTTCGCGAATACGTCGGGACACGGTGGAAACCGGCATGCCCAGCGCCTCGGCGGCGCGGGTGAAATGGCGCGCCCGCGCCACTTCCACGAAGATGGCGATATCGTTCAGCAGGGGGCCGGCGGTGATGTTGCTGCTCATTGGAATTGTTCCATGAATGGAAATATATTTGCAATATTAAGGGTTTTTCCTAGGTTCGGAAAAGCTCATACTTCATCCAACGATTCGGAAATGATCTGACTCCGAATCTCTCTTAAACGAATAGTTAGAGTTGGAGTGAATTATGAAAAGCATCGCACGCACCGCCATCCTGGGTCTTTCTCTGAGCGCCGCCGCCCTGATGGGCACCGCCAACGCCGCCAGCGCACCGCAAGGCGAACAGCTGGACTACCCCGTCATCGCAGCAAGCGCCTCCCAGAGCAGCCAGCAGACTCAGCAAGAATTGGCCGACGCCCAAGCCAAGGGCCTGGTCAGCGCCGGCGCCATGAACGACTATCCTCAACTGTCGCAAGGCACCCAGCTGACCCGCGAACAAGTCGTGGCCTCGACCAACGAGTGGAACAGCACTCACGGCGACTTCGTGGCATTCTAAGCCAGACGGTCCTGCGCAGGTTCCGACAGCGCCCCGCAAGGGGCGCTGTTTTTTTGCACCGCCCATCTGCTCCAGAGGACGCTCCCGCTTGCCTGCCTGACGTGTTGACCTTGCCACGGTAGCAAACCCTAGAGTGCAATTTCTTTCTTAAAGAAGTTGGAGTGAATCATGAAAAGCATTGCACGTTCCGTCATCCTGGGTCTTTCTCTGAGCGCCGTCGCCCTGATGGGCGCCGCCCACGCCGCCGGCGCAGGACAGGAGGTCGGCGAGCATCTGGACTACCCCGTGCTGCAGACGGCGTCCAGCAAGAGCAGGCAGCAAGTCATGCAGGAGCTGGCCGACACTCGCGCCAAAGGCCGGCTCGAGGCCGGCGCCATGAACGATTATCCTCAGATCTCGCAGGGCGGCACGCTGAGCCGTGAACAGGTGGCGGCAGAGGCCAGGCAATGGCATGGCAGGCACGACCACTTCGTGGCCTACTAAATCCAGACCTGCCTGGTCCGGCACACGCAGCGCCCAGGAAAGGGGCGCTGTTTTTCTGCTGTCCACCCAGTCTGAGAGAAAGCCTCCGGCTTTTTCTCATAGGTGTTGACCTTCCCATCGGGTCAAGCTCTAAAGTGGAATCATCCAAGACATCTCATAGGTGATTCTCATGACGACAAGCACTTCGGACAACGGCTCGCGCCTGACGCTGGGCGTGGAGGGCATGACGTGCGCCTCCTGCGTCAGCCGGGTGGAGAAGATCATCGCCAAGGTCCCCGGCGTGCGGCAGGCCCGGGTGAATCTGGCCACGCAGAAGGCAACCGTGGATTTCGACGGAGCGCCGCCTGTGCAGGAAATCATCCAGGCCGTGGAAAAAGGCGGCTACCACGTGCCTTCCCAGGAAGTGGTTCTGGATGTGCAGGACATGACTTGCGCTTCCTGCGTGGGCCGCGTGGAAAAAGCGCTGCTGAAGGTGCCCGGCGTGCAGGCCGCGACGGTCAACCTGGCCACCGGCAAGGCTCACGTGCAGAGTCTGCAAGGCGTGGCGGCCGGCGCTCTGATCGAGGCCGTGGGCAAGGCGGGCTATCCGGCCAGACAGGCAAGCGCAGCCGCCGCCAACGACCAGGCCGAGCGCGCCCAGCAGACCTACGACACCATACGCAAGCGCTTCTGGCTGGCGGCTGCGCTGGCCTTGCCCGTATTCATCCTGGAGATGGGCGGACACATGGTGCCCGCTTTCCACCATTGGGTGGGAGAGGCCATAGGCACCCGGAACAGCTGGCTGCTGCAGTTCGTGCTGACCAGTCTGGTGCTCCTGTTCCCGGGACGCGAGTTCTACACCAAAGGCATTCCGGTGCTGCTGCGCGGCGCGCCCGACATGAATTCGCTGGTGGCCGTAGGCACGCTGGCCGCCTATCTGTTCTCCATCGTCACGACGTTTTTCCCGCAGTGGCTGCCGCAAGCCTCGCAGCACGTCTACTATGAGGCGGCCGCCGTCATCGTGGCGCTGATCCTGCTTGGCCGGCTGATGGAAGCACGCGCCAAGGGCCGCACTTCTGAAGCCATCCAGCGCCTGCTCAGCCTGCAGCCGCCGACGGCCCGCGTACGCCGCAACGGCCAGGAAGTGGAAGTGCCGCTGGAGGAGCTGCAGACCGGCGAGCACGTCGTGGTGCGCCCGGGCGAGCGCATCCCCGTGGACGGCCAGGTCGTGTCCGGGCAGAGCTACGTCGATGAATCCATGGTGACCGGCGAATCCGTGCCGGTGTCCAAGGCGGCGGGCGATTCCCTGATCGGCGGCACCGTCAACCAGAAAGGCTCCCTGGAATTCGACGCCACGGCTGTGGGACAGGACACGGTGCTGGCCCACATCGTCTCCATGGTCGAGCAGGCGCAGGGCTCCAAGCTGCCCATCCAGGCCATCGTGGACAAGATCACGCTCTGGTTCGTGCCCGCGGTCATGGGGCTGGCGGTGCTGACCGCCATCGTCTGGCTGATCTTCGGCCCTTCGCCCGCGCTCAGCTTCGCACTGGTCAACGCCGTGGCCGTGCTGATCATCGCCTGCCCCTGCGCCATGGGTCTGGCCACGCCGACGTCCATCATGGTGGGCACCGGCCGGGCGGCGCAAGCCGGCGTGCTGTTCCGCAAGGGCGACTCTTTGCAGGCGCTGCGCGACGTCAAGGTCGTGGCGGTGGACAAGACCGGCACCCTGACCAAGGGCTCGCCCGAACTGACCGATTTCATCAGCGCCCAGGAAGAGGATGAATCCGCCGTACTGGCTGCGATCGCATCGCTGGAGAACCACTCCGAACACCCCATTGCGCAAGCCATCGTCACGGCCGCCCGCGGCAAGGGGCTGGAACTGCCGCAGGCCGAGCAGTTCGAATCCTTGACCGGCCTGGGCGTGGCCGCCCGCATCGGCGGCGAGCAATGGCACGTCGGCGCCGACCGCCTGATGGCCCAGCTGGGGGCGGACCTGTCCGCCTTCGCGCAGCAGGCCGAATCGCTGGCCCAGGAAGGCAAGACGCCCATGTATGCGGCTCGCGGAAACAAGGTGGTCGCCTTGCTGGCGGTGGCCGACCCCATCAAGGACACCACGCCCCAGGCCATCGAGGAACTGCATGCGCGCGGCATCAAGGTGGTGATGATCACCGGCGACAACCGCCATACCGCGCAGGCCATTGCGCGCCGCTTGAACATCGATGAGGTCGTGGCCGAAGTGATGCCCGAAGGCAAGGTCAAGGCTGTGGAATCGCTGCGCCAGGCGCACCAGCACCTGGCCTATGTCGGCGACGGCATCAACGACGCGCCCGCCCTGGCGGTGGCCGACGTGGGCATCGCCATCGGGACGGGTACGGACATCGCCATCGAGGCGGCGGACGTGGTGCTGATGTCCGGCGACATGCGCGGCGTGGTCACGGCGATTTCGCTCTCGCACGCCACCTTGCGCAACATCCGGCAGAACCTGTTCTGGGCCTTCGCCTACAACGTGGCCCTGATTCCGGTGGCGGCCGGCGCCCTGTACCCCTTTGGCGGTCCCTTGCTCTCACCGGTATTCGCGGCCGGCGCCATGGCCTTGTCCAGCGTGTTCGTGGTCACCAACGCCTTGCGTTTGCGACGCGCGTCGCTGCGGTAAGCACGAAACGCCTGTTCGCCATGGGCGGGCAGGCGTTTTTTCTCGTTGTCCAATGTATTTCCGTGCCTGACTTCCACCTTAATAAGACCGTCATAAAGCTGCACGATGATGTGCGCTTGGCCTCTTTTGATGGAAACAAGCATGCAAGAATCTCGGAAGTCACCTCTTTTGGCAGGCAAGCCCTGGACGTCGGGCGGTCTCCGCGCCAAAGCGCTCGCCATGCTCGTCGCCGGCGCCTTAAGCGCTTGTGGCGACAGCGGCACCGGCGGCAGCGGCGTCACGCTCGCCGAGCCCGGTCAGCCTGAAGCCAGACCGCTTGAACTGACCATCCTGCACATCAACGACCACCACTCCAACCTGGACAGCCAACGCAAGACGCTGAAACTGCTGAACGCCTCCAACGAGCGCGTGAACGTATCGGTGGATGCAGGGGGCTTTCCACGAGTCACCGCCGCGTTTGCTGAACTGGCTGCGAAGTCCGGGAATGTGCTCAAGCTGCATGCGGGCGACGCCCTGACCGGCACCTTGTATTTCAGCCGGGCAGGGGAAATCGGCGAGCCGGATGCGGCCATGATGAACACCGTCTGCTTTGACGCCTTCACGCTGGGCAACCACGAATTCGACAAAGGCGACACGGAACTTCGCCAGTGGCTGGAACTGCTGAACTCCCAGCAATGCCAGACGCCTGTGCTTAGCGCCAACGTCCGCTTCGGCGAGAACTCGGCCTTGAACCCCCGCCGCGCCGACGGCATGGTCAAGCCCTACATCATCATCGAGCGCGACGGCCAGCAGATCGGCATCGTGGGCCTGACCATCGGCGGCAAGACCAAGGCTTCATCCAGCCCTGATCCTGACACCACCTTCGAAGATGAAGTCGTGGCCGCCCAGCAAGCCATCGACAAGCTGCGCGACCAAGGCGTCAACAAGATCGTGCTGCTGAGCCACCTGGGCTACGACTACGAAAAACAGGTGCTGGCCCAGCTTTCCGGCGTGGACGTGCTGATCGGCGGCGACTCCCACACCTTGCTGGGTCCCGACGCCTTGACCCAATATGGCATTGGCACGCCGGGCGGCGCCTACGGCGAAGCGCTCAAGAACCGGGACGGCGAAACCGTATGTATCGCCCAGGCCTGGGAATACTCGCAAGTGGTGGGAGAGCTCAAAGTCAGCTTCGATGAGCAAGGCCGGGTCACGGCCTGCGGAGGCACGCCGCACGTCCTGATTGGCGACGACTTCCAAATTGATGGCGCCGCCGTTCAAGGCGCCGACCTGGCCGCCATCCAGGCCGATGTGGCCGCCAGCGGTTTCCTGCGTATCACCGCCCCTGACGCCGCAGCCGCCGGCATCCTGAAGCCTTATCAGGAAAGCGTGGAGATCTACAAAGAGACCGAAGTGGCCAATGCGCCCATCGTGCTGTGCACGCGCCGCGTCCCCGGCGGTCCTGGCTCCGTCGACTATGGCCGCTCAGGACCCATATGCAACGCCGAAGGCAGCGTCAGCGTTCGCGGCGGCGACATCCAGCAACTCGTCGCCCAGGCCTACCTGGACGTCGCCGACCAGCAATACGGCGGCGCCGACTTCAGCCTGCAGAGCGGCGGGGGAGTGCGCGTGCAGCTGGAAGGCCGCGTCACCGCGGCCAAGGTCATCGAAGTGCTTCCTTTCGACAATAAGCTCTGGAAACTCCGCATCAGCGGGGCCGAAGCCAAAGCCATGATCGAAGATGGCCTGGAAGCGGTATTCGGGCCGAACGGCAGCACGGGGCCTTATCCCTATGCTGGCGGTCTGCGTTGGGACGTCGATGCCCGGCAAGCCAAGGGCTCGCGCGCCAGCAACTTTGAAGTGCTCGATCGCAATTCGAAAACCTGGCTGCCGCTGGACGAGGCCCGCATGTATGACTTGTTCGTGTTGAGCTTCAACGCCACGGGGGGCGATGGTTATGCGACGCTGGCCAATGTGCCCGCCGAACGTCGCTTCGACGTAGGGGTGCAGGACGCGGATGTGCTTCAAAATTACATCGATACCCTGGCCCCTGACAGCACGGGACTGCCAGCGATCCAACGCCTGGATCATTCGCTGTACAGCACCAAGTCATTCATCGGGCCTGCGGGGCGCTGAACGCCTAGAGCCGCTCCGAGGCCGTACCCGCAGGGCGGGGCCTTTCGGCTTCGCCCTGGGGGGGCATATCGTAAGCAGCCGGGAGAAAGCCCGATCAGGCTTTGAGGATGTATCGCAGGATCTCCACGATCTGTTCGGGAGTGGTGGCCCAGGCCTGGGCGCTGGCGTCCACCTCCTTGAGCGGGTGGATGATGTCTTCCGCGTGCAGGGTCACGTAGGGCTTGCCCAACGCCGCACAGTAGCCGGCGTCAAAGGCCGCGTTCCATTGCTTGTACTTGTCCCCGAAACGCACCACCACCAGATCGGCCTTCTCGATCAGCGTCTTGGTGCGGATGGCGTTGACCTTGGAGGACTTGTGGTCGCGCCAGAACGATACGCTGTCCGGCCCCAGGTGGTCGCCCGCGGCGTCGCTGGCTTCATGGTCCGTAACCGGCGCGGTGAACGTGATGTCCAGTCCGGCGGCCTTGGCGCCCCTGGCGATCTGCTCGCGCCAGTCGGTGTGGATTTCGCCGGACAGGTAGACGGTAAAGCTCATGTTTCGCTCCGTAACAAAAAGCCGGGTTGGCCCTGTCAGGGGGCGCCCGGCGCATTCAAGCACGGCCAACAGTAGCACGTCCCGCCGGCCCGGGACAGGCCGCGCGCCTGATAGCGCTTATCACCAGCCCAGGTGATGAGCCTGCTCCAGCGCCCGATGGCGCTGCTCCTCGTCGGCGTGCAGATAGATATTGGTGGTGGCGATGGACTCATGGCCCAGGGTGTCGCGGATGACGCGCAGATCCATGCCCTGGTTAGCCATGTGCGAGCCCGCGGAGTGTCGCAGCCAGTGCGCCGACGCCTGCTCCAGCACGCGCGCCTGCGCCTCGCGCTCCGGATGGCGTTCGCGCAGGGCCTGGGCCGCCTGCACGAACACCTGCTTGACCAGCACATGCGCCATGGCGCGGCTCAGGTGCTTGCCCGAGGCCCCGGCCGACATCAGCAGAGGCTGCGTTTCCAGCGCATGCGGCGGCCCCTCCAGGCCATGGGCCTGCCTATAGCGCAACAGCTCCTGCATCAGTTCCTCCGTCATGGGTATGCGGCGGATCTTGTCGCCCTTGCCGCGCACCTGCAGCCACCATTGCTCCCGTCCCTGGGCATCGATCCGCGCGGACACATCGGCCATGCGGGCCTGGACCAGTTCGGAAATCCGCAAGGCTCCGCCGTACAGCACTGAAAACAGCCAGCGCAGCCGCGCCTTGTGCCGCCGGGCGGCCCTGTCCTCTTCGGGCAAAGCGCGTATCCAGTCCTGCACCCAGCGCCATTGCTCCGCGGTCAGATAGCGCTGCACGTCCCGCGCCGGCCGGGCGCTGCCGCGTTGACGCGACAGCGCCAGGGGATTGCCGGCAAGGTAGCCGGCCTGTACCAGCCAGGAAAACAAGGCGTTCAAGATCAGCATGGCCTGATTGCGGCTGGCATCGGACAAGGGACCGGCGAAAGGACGCCAGGCAGGGTGATGCCGCGCCGGCCGGCCCCCGCCCTGGATCACCCAGCGCTCGGCCGGCTGAGGATCGGCCAGGAAGTCCCGATAGGCCATGATGTCTTCATGGCTCAAGGACGAAAGCGGCTTGCGGCGCTCCACCACGGACCACAACAGCAGCCGCTCCGCTTCCTTGCGGTAGTTGGCATAGGTGCGCGGATTGCCCGCGTAACGGGCCAGCCATCCGCGCAAGGCATCGATATCCGTCTGCGCCTCGATCTGGGCACGGCCGCCCAGGGCCCGATTGAGACCGTTGCGTCCGTCGAATTGGGCCAGCAGTTGGGAAATGCCATCGGCGCGGACCGGGGAGGGCGGGGGAGGGGGCGAATTCATGACTAAGAATAGGTGGAAGCGGGAACGTGAAAGCAGACCATGCAGCCATCTTTCCATGCATCGGCAACATGCCCAGGGACGGCACTTGGAGCTGTGAGCAGCTGGCTGGTGCTCAATATTTGACATTATAGAGCTAATGTCAAATTTAAGAATACAAACTATTAAATATTTAATATAATACGTTGTATTATTAATTAAATTTCCTTGAACAGGCTGAAAATGGACCCAAACCCGCTTTCCGAAGGCCAGCTGCTGGCCGATGTCGCCGATTTGCGCGAACGCTTCAGCCATACCCAGACGCTGTACCGGGAAGTGGCTGCCTTGCTGTTTTTCCGTTACGGGATCACGCCCACGGCCAACAAGCTGTATCAACTGGTGCGCAAAGGCAGCATGAGCGCGCCCGCCGAGGCCTTGCAGGCTTTCTGGCAGGATTTACGGGAAAAAAGCCGGGTCAGGCTGGACCTGGCCGACATTCCGGAAGAATTGCAAACCCTGACGGGAGAACTGCTGGGCAAAATCTGGCGGCAAGCCTTGGAACAATCCCGCCTGGAACTGCAGGCGTATCAGTCCCAGGCGGACGAACGCGTACAGCAGGCGCAGCAACAAGCGCAGGAGGCCGCCAAAACGCTGCAGGCTGAACAGCAGGCCAGGCAGGCGAGCGAACAGGCCCTGGCCCGGCAACAGCAGCAAGTCCAGGACTTGCGCGAGGAACTGGCCGCCCTGGGCCAGGACTTGCGCCATGCCGCGCTGCGCCAGGAAGAACTGGAAAATGAAAAGGCCGCCGTCCAGCAGGAGTTGCGCCGGCAAAGCGAACAGTTCACCCAGGACTTGGGACAACTGCAGAAGTCCATGGAGCTGACAGAGGAGCGCGCGCAAGCCAGCGAACGACGCGCGCTGCTCGAAATCGACAAAGAACGATCCGTCCAGGCCCGGCTGCGCCAGCAGTTGGAACAAACGGAACAGGCGCAGCGCGAACAGCGCCGGCAAAGCGAGGCCGAACAACGCGCCTTGCAGGAACAATTGCAAGCCATGCGCCAGAATCTGGGGCAGGAGCAGGGCGAGCGGCGCGCCATGCAGGCGGCGCTGGATTTCAGCAACGGCCTGGCCAGGGAAATGCAGACCGAACTGCAATTGACCCGTACCCGCTGCGCCTTGCTGGAGCGCGAAAAAGAAGACCTGCATGACCACGTGCTGGCCCTGCGCGCCAAGCTGGAACAGATCCAGGCGGAGCGCCCCGTACGCCTGAAACGCCGTCCCATCCGCAACGCCGGCGAGACGGACTGAACGAGGGGCGTCTTATACGCCAGGGTTCCGGAACATCTGCCTGGCAGCGCACTCATGCTAAGCTTGCGCGATGGGGCATATGAACGGATACGCGACATGACGATGCGGCGGATTCTACCAGGCTGGCTGCTGGCGCTGGGCATCATCATGATGTCCTGGACGCTGCACGTCGGTTTTGCCGCGCAAGCCCAGGCCGGCACTGGGCCGGTCCATGCGTCCGCCCCTCGCCACTCCCAGGTCGATAGCCCCCAGCATCGCTCCCCAGGCGGCTCGCACTGTGCTACGCCCATACACGTGACGTGCTGCCCCTGCATGCCGTTTCATCCTTCCCTGCCTCGTCTGGCCGCCGCCGACGCGGACTACCCCCCGGCGCCACGTCGCCTCGGTTTCCGTTCGCGCCTGATCGGCCCGGCCCTGCCGCCTCCGCGTCTTTCCTGACCAGGCGCCTTGGCGCCAACTCACCGCATGCTGATACCTCCATGCGCCGGCCGGCGCATGAGGGCCCGGATCGTGCCTTGCCGGCATGATCGCCTTGCCACGATTTTCAGGAAAAACCATGAAACGACGCGAACTTTTCAAACTGGCGCTGGGCGCCAGCCTGCTGAACAGCCTGCCCCGGCGCGCCTTTGCCCAGGGCATGGGACACCACGGATCCATGACCATGGACATGGGGTCTGGTCACCCAACCTTGATGGCGGCGGATCGCATGCCCGGCGGGCAGCCGCTGCGCCCGTTGCCGACGCTGGCCAATGCCGCCACGCGATCCGGTCGTTTCCAGGCGCGTTTGACGGCCGCCCGCCATCACGTCGTCCTGGCGGACGGCAAACAGACCGAGGTCTGGCTGTACAACGGCCAATTGCCCGGTCCCTTGATCGAGCTGACGGAAGGGGATGAAGTCGACATCGAGTTCGTCAATCAGCTCGACCAGGCCACCACCATCCACTGGCACGGCTTGCCGGTGCCGCCCGACCAGGATGGCAACCCGCAGGACGCCGTCCCAGCCGGCCAGAGCCGCCGTTACCAATTCACCTTGCCCAAAGGGTGCGCCGGCACCTACTGGTACCATCCCCATCCGCACGGCAAGAGCGGCGAACAGGTGGCGCACGGCCTGGTCGGCGCCTTGATCGTCCGTGCGCCCGACGATCCCCTGCGCCAGGCCCGGGAGCAGCACTGGTTGATCAGCGACCTGCGGCTGGACGCGGAAGGCCGCATCCCCGCCAACACCCCGCTGGACTGGATGAACGGCCGGGAAGGGCAGTTCGTCCTGGTCAATGGCCAACGGCAGCCGCGCATCACGGTCAGCACCGGCGAGCGCATCCGTGTCTGGAATGCCTGTTCGGCCCGATACCTGCGTCTGCACGTGCCGGGCGCCCGGCTGATCCAGGTCGGCACCGACGGGGGCCTGCTGGAAGCACCGCTACCCGCCGCCGACGAACTGCTCCTGGCTCCCGCCGAGCGGGCGGAATTCTTCCTGGAGGCCGGGCAGTCCGGCGTGACCCCTTTGCAGGCCTTGTACTACGACAGGCAGAAGATGATGGTCCAGGAGGAGCCCCACACCTTGACCCTGGCCGACCTGGACATACAGGCGCATCCGCTGATCCTGCCGGAACAGTTGCGATCCATGGCCGCCGTGCCCGCCGGTCAGCCGCAAGCCCGCGTGGTATTCAGTGAAGTCATGGAAATGGACCATGCCATGGCGGGGCAGAGGAGCGGGCACGGCATGAGCGGCGAACACGCAGAGTCGCCGCAAGAAATGGCCCACATGCCCGACATGGCTTCGTTACAGCGCATGTTCCGGGTCAACGACAAGGTTTTCGACATGGATCGGATCGACCTGCGCTGCCCGGCGGGCCAGTGGCAGCACTGGCAGGTGGTCAACGACTCCCACATGGACCATCCCTTCCACCTGCATGGCGCCCAGTTCCAGGTGCTCTCCCGGGAAAACGGCGGCAAGGCGGCCCCGGAACCATTCCGCGCCTGGCGGGACACCGTCAACCTGCGACCCAAGGAGGCCATCACCCTGGCTTTCCGCCAGGACTGGCCCGGCCTGCGCATGTTCCATTGCCATATCCTGGAGCATGAGGACCTGGGCATGATGGCGCAACTGATGGTGGAATGATCCACCCCGGCTGAGGGAGCGAAGCACCCGCGCCACGCTTCGATGAGCCGGCCGCCCGCCCGACCGCGGCCGGCTCAGTCGCATGCGTCGTCACACGGCCGAATCCAGCCAGGCATTGGCGGCGCCTGCCTGCGCGTGCCGGCAGGCCAATAGGCGCCGCCGCCTGCATTACAATAAAGAATTATCCATATTCTTTTCGGAGCGCAAGCCATGAGCCTGCTGGGCACCCCTTTAACATCGTCGTCAGACAAAGTCATGCTGCTGGGATCGGGCGAACTGGGCAAGGAGGTCCTGATCGCCCTGCAGCGGCTGGGGGTGGAAACCATTGCCGTGGATCGCTATGACAACGCGCCGGGCCAGCAGGTCGCCCATCACGCTCGCACCATCACCATGAGCGATCCGGAGCAGCTGCGCGCCTTGATCGAGCAGGAAAAGCCAGCCCTGGTGGTGCCGGAGATCGAAGCCATCGCCACGCCGGTGCTCGAAGAGCTGGAGGCGCAGGGCAAGGTGCGCGTCATTCCCACGGCGCGCGCCGCCCGCCTGACCATGGACCGTGAAGGCATACGCCGCCTGGCGGCGGAGACCCTGGGCGTACCCACCAGCCCTTATCAGTTCTGCGATTCCCTGCAGAGCCTGCAGGCCGCCATCGACGGCGGCATAGGCTATCCCTGCGTGGTCAAGCCGCTGATGAGCAGCTCGGGCAAGGGCCAAAGCAAAATCAGCGGTCCTGAAGACGTGGCCCGGGCCTGGGACTACGCCATGGCTGGCGGACGGGTAAACCAATGCCGCGTCATCGTGGAAGGTTTCATCGATTTCGACTATGAAATCACCTTGCTTACGGTACGCTCCCTGGGGGCGGACGGCCAGGTGGAAACTCAGTTCTGCGACCCCATCGGCCACAAGCAGGTGGACGGCGACTACGTGGAGAGCTGGCAGCCCCAGCCCATGAGCCCCAAGGCGCTGGATGCCGCCCGCGACATCGCCCGCGCCGTCACCGGCAATCTGGGAGGCCAGGGCCTGTTTGGCGTGGAATTGTTCGTCAAAGGCGACCAGGTCTGGTTCAGCGAAGTCAGCCCGCGCCCGCACGACACCGGCATGGTGACCATGATCACCCAGTGGCAGTCCGAATTCGAACTGCATGCGCGCGCCATCCTGGGCCTGCCGGTCAATACCGCCTTGCGCGTGCCCGGCGCCAGCGCCGTCATCTATGGGGGCGTGGAAGCAAAAGAAGTCGAATTCCTGAATGTGGACCAGGCCTTGCGCATTCCGCAGACCGACATCCGCCTGTTCGGCAAACCCGAGAGCTTTGAAAAGCGGCGCATGGGCGTGGCCCTGGCCGCCGACGCCGATCTGGACGCCGCGCGGGAAAACGCCCGCAAGGCGGCTTCATTGGTGAGCGTCAAAGCCCGCTGAAAAGGAGGGCCGCCATGCCCGTCATCGTCCTGGTATTGTTCATAGCCGTCGTGGCAGGGCTGATCTACGGCGGCATGCAATTGTATGCACTCGTGTCCGCGTCCGCGGGCCTGGCGGCGGCGGTTCTGGCCTTGTTGACGGCGGCCGGCCTGCTGGCCGCGCCTTTCGTCTGGCTGTGGAAGCGGTATGTCGCCATCCACGGCCGCAAGCGCAACGGACAGCGTGTTCTGGAATCTGAGCTTCAGGACGGCCATATCCACGTGGACGCCTTGAACAAGCGCGGCCTGCTGCGGACCAGGCAGGGCGAGCGGGCCTTCATTTTCGCCGACATCGCAGAAGCGGCGGAGCAGGGGGGCGCGGTCCGGCTGACGCTGCGCAATCCCGACCAGGAGTGGCTGCTGGTCATGGACCGCGCCGCCGATCGCCGGCGCTGGGCGCGCATCCTGACCCTGGCGGCGCGCCAGGACCTGTAGGCGATAGTCGACCTAGACCTGGTCGCTGGCCTGCTCCTTCAATGCCGGCTCCACCAGATCCAGCGTGGTCTTGTCCAGCGTCTCCAGCGCCTGCACCACGATCCTCAGCACTTCGATGCGCGCCGCTTTCTTGTCGTCGCTGGGTATGATGTGCCAGGGGGCGGTTTCCGTATCGGTATGGGCGAACATATCCTGGGCCGCCGTCCGATAGGCATTCCATTTGCCGCGGTTGCGCCAGTCATCCTCCGTGATCTTGTAGGTCTTGAAGGGAGAATTTTCGCGCTCCTGGAAGCGCTTGAGTTGTTCATCCCTGCTCACGGCCAGCCAGAATTTCAACACCAGCGTGCCATTGGCGTTCAGTTGCGCCTCGAAGCCGTTGATCTCGTCGTAAGCCCGACGCCATGCAGCGAGCGACACGAGTTTGTCCACCCGTTCCACCAGCACCCGTCCGTACCAGGAGCGGTCGAAAATCGCGATGTCGCCCCGGCGGGGCAGCTTGCGCCAGAAACGCCAAAGATAGGGGCGGGCGGCCTCGACTGCATTTGGTGCAGAGATAGGGTGTATGTCGTAGTTGCGCACATCCAGCGCGGCAGTCACGCGGCGTATCGTGCCGCCTTTGCCGGCGGCATCCTGACCTTCGAACACCAGCGCCATGGAGCGCTTGCGAAACGCCTTGCCGCGCACGGCCCTGGACAAACGCCCCTGCCAATGCAACAACTGGGATTCGTAGTCCTGTACCTGCTGGACAGGCGGCGGATCCAGCAAGGAGGCGCAAGGCTGGCGCAGGCTGACCGGAAAAGGCTGGGGCTCCACCACCTGGCGGGGCAGCACGGGCTGACGCATGGCCTGCAGCACGGCCTTGGCCACAGACACGTCCCTAAGATGCGGATCGGCGCTGGGGATGACGACCCAGGGCGCATGACGGCGATGGCTCAAACCTATGGTCTCCAGCCCCGCCTTGCGCAAGCGATTGAATTTCTTGTGGACTTTCAAGTCCGCCTTGCTGACGCGCCAGGCCGTATCCGGATCGGCCAGCAGGGCGGAGCAACGATCCGCCTGGGCCTGCGCCGAAAGATGAAACCACAGTTTCAACAATTGCACGCCCTGGTACGCCAACTGCGCCTCGAACCGGTTGATCAGCCGGGTGTACAGATCCACTTTTTCCGGGTCAGGCTTCTTGCGGGCCAGCTCCCGCATCAGGGCGGCATACCAGGATCCGAACACCAGGCCGGTCTGGCCCTTGGCCGGCAGGGCGTTCCAGTAACGCCACATGGCCGGGCGCATGGCTTCCTCTTCAGTCGGTTCGCCGAAAGCCAGCGAGTGGACATGACGCGGATCCAGCCAGGTGTTGAGCGTATTGATGGCCGAGCCCTTGCCCACGCCATCCATCCCGGCCACCACGATCAAGAGCGTCTGTTCCGCTTTGCGCAAGCGCTCGTACTGGCTGAGCAGCAGGGCGGGACGCAAAGCCCCGATCTGCTTCTTTGCTTCGTCGGCCGGCATGGCGGGATCGCGTTCGGCAAACTGGAAAACATGGCCCATGATCAATCGCTCCGAGTCAGGATAAGCCGTCACTATACCCAGCCCGCAGCACGGCTGTCCTGCTCGTACGCGATTACATGGAGAATCCAGCCATAACGGGCTTGGCTGGCGTCAGAGGGCCATCATCCAGCTTGGGTACTTTTCCTTGACGGCAAAGCTGATCAGCTTCGCCTGTTCACCATCTGGAATCGACTGCATCGACGATACCTTTCTATCATCGTGCTTGATCCAGCCTTGACCTTCTACTGTCCTTGAATACATGTAGTAGTGTCCCGACGCGGCTGTCCTTCCTACATGAACCACCACGTCGCGCGGCTCGAGCGATACCTGCCAAATCTGATTGGTGCGCTTGTCAAATACGGGGATCTGCACGGAACCATCGAAATCGATGTTTCCCATCCGTAACTTTTTTGGCGTTAAAGACATCTGGTCAAAGCTCATTGCGTTGATATGTAAATTGAACCTGTCCAGTTTACTGATATCATCCACAGCCCACCTTTTTTCTTTCTGGGCAAGCACATTTTCAACATCATCATTATCCCACTTAACCCCTATATCACGCTCGGTTTCATAGGTCTTTTTCAGCACTTCTTGCAAATCCATATTTTCGTCAAGAACATTAATTTCCTGACAAAAAGTAGGTTTGCGTTCGTGACCGGAATTTCGTTTTCGGTCATTATGAACGAACTGCTCTTCAAGGCAAATCGAATGCTCAGCGATATCATTCAAATCGAACAGCTCTGTTAATTTAGCCAGAAACTCCTGTGCATCGTTCTGCACACCTTTTATCTTGAACAGATATTCACCGCTTTCATGCTGACCTCTAAAAAGCGGCTGTTTTTGCAATTGTGCAAAAAAAACTTCCAACTCCTCGCTGATCGGGCTGGCCTGGCTGGTGGATTTCCTGATCAAGGCCGCAAACGCATTCGCGCAGTTACGCTGCCCAGGATTGCCGCTGGTCTCTTCGAGTTTCTTCAAATGGTCGAGAAGGCGCTCGGAACCGACCGAAAGTATCAAGAGCTTGAGTACGGAGTTTGCATAGCAAGTCTCGTTAAGATTTTCGAAACCACACATGCTTATGGCCTTGGAACTGCTGGGCGCCGGCGCGCTTTCTCCGAGACGGGCTTGCTGATTTCCTTCAAACGCTGCCTTGGTCGCCTGCCTCAAATACATGCTGGATGCCGCATCTTCCATAACGGCGATCGATCGGCTCGTCAGCGGCGTCCTGCCGGACAAGTCCACATGATGTTCTTTGACCAGCTGCTGCGCCGAGTCATCGCTGAGCTGATACTCATTTGCCAGTGCACGAAGAAAAACTTCTAATGCCCGGGCATTGCCTACTCTTACATTCTCTGCATACCTGGCGATAACGCCTATATTCCTCACAAGTGGAACATAGCTCAACAGCTCCAGAACCCTTCCTTTAAAATCGACCGATACCGATTGGAGAACAGGTTTGCCATCTTTGTCCGCACCTACCTCTAACCTGCATCCATTTTTAGCCAATTGAGAAAATTCATTCAACTTAAACATATGCGCTCCCAATATAACAACACCTGGTGAAGGCCCGGCCTATTGCTGGAATAGGGGATGCTTTCCTATTCCTTCTAGTTGATCAACAAAGCTCTCAAGGAATGCATAGGCAGAATCAACATCCAGACGTTTTATTTCCAAACAATGCACATACATCAGTGCACAGGAATCAGGCTCATAAGAGATAGACCCACCGCCGCTTTTCACCAGATCCAGATTGATTGTCAGCGCAGTTTGCCAAAACGCCTTTTCTCTCCATTGGACATCGGCTTCAATCAGACCATAGAACAGCCACGCTGATGTCTCCTTTCGTATAGAGACCATCAGCTTCTGATCCAATATCAGCAGACATTGAGAGTTTTCATCAAACGTCAAGCTAAGGCCTAAGCGATCTCCTAGCTCCGCTAAAATCACGTCATGGTTATGCATGGTTGCGCTTCTTCCCGTTTTCATGCGCTCGTGTTGTAGATTGTAGTAGGGGAAAACTTTGAGTCTGTGCATGCATCCGCTCATTCTCACAGTAAACTCCATGTTTACAAGCGCGGTTCGTGTGACTGAGTGACAAGTTCGCTGTCGAAGGTTCCATGCTCGGACTCTCCTATGCATGCGCAATGCGATCCGACCGCATCTAGCCAAACGTACGCGGGCAGAAGCAGCAGCTAAAAGCAGCTATGGCGGGGGACAGCCGCGTGTCCGACTTTCGCCTCGACACATTGCGGGTTCGTCAGGAGCGGCGAGGCTGGTGAACGGCCTGCAAGGCCTTCTCACCAATTATTTCATGTTACTTTACATAATACACATTATGCGTTTTGTAGATCTCGTTCCGGTTGGCAGTAAACGCGACCGCAAGCCCGCTTCAAGCAGACCAGAATCCAGCCATCGGCAGGCCGCTTCATAACACCAGCTTGTAGCCCTTGTGACTGCTGACAAAGCCCACCTGTTCGTAGAAACGGTGCGCATCCGTCCGTTTCAGGTCCGACGTCAGCTGCACGATGCGGCAATTGCGCGCGCGACACTGTTCAATGGCCCATTCCATCATTCTGCGGCCCAGGCCCGCGCCGCGCGCGGTGCGGGCGATGCGCACGGCTTCGATCTCTCCACGCCAGGCGCCCTGGTGCGACAAGCCCGGCATGAAGCTGATCTGCAAGGTGCCCACGACTGCGCCGTCGAGCTCGGCGACCGCCAGAAACTGGTTGGGATCGGCGTCTATGGCCTGAAAAGCCTGAACATAGGCATCGGCCGCCGGCAAGCGGGTGTCTTCCCGTTGCCGGCCAAGCACGTCGTCGGCCAGCATGGCGACAATGGCTTCCAGATCGGACTGTTCGGCACGACGAAAAACAGGTTCGGACATGGCCTTATGCTCCCAGCAATAGTGAAATTCGGGCACAAAGTCTGATTATGGCCGACTGGATGAAGGCGAAGCCATAAGCTGTCAGCTCGCCGATGGATTCAGGACAACGGCCGGCGTCGGTTTCTGCGCCTCCAGCCAGGCCAGCCATGCCGCCTGCAGGCGCCAGGCGCTGGCGGCGCCGGGAGCATAACCCATGATCTGTTCGATTTCCGGCAAGGAGTATCCGCGTTCGATCAGGCCGGCGCCAAATGTATTGCGCAATCGCTGCGGCGTCATGATCAGGTCCATGTGCGTCAACCCCCATTTGGCGACGATACGCGCCAGAGTAGCCGGATTCATCTGCGATTGCGGCCGTGCAGCGCTGATCCTGCGACTGCCCGGGAACAGCCGACTGCTTCCTGTTCGCCCATCCGCCAGACCGCTATGATCCAGCCATGCGCGGACAATGTCTTCGCACCATATCGGAACGGCCACTTCGCGGCGCGCGGAGCCGGGAATGCTCAACAGAAGCTTTCCGTCCCGCCACAGCGTCTCCAGCACGTCCTCGTCCTCCTCGAGATCCTGGCCAGGACGCGCTGCCGCAGCGCCGACGGCTGCAGGCGGCAGCACTTCCAGCTCCACCGGACGCAAGCCCGTGCCCAACATTAGGGCCACGATCGTCATGTCGCGGAATTCCCGCCAGCGAGCGGCAACAGTCATATCGCTGGCCAGCGTCAGCACACGCAGGCGATTCTGCAAGGCGCGAATCAGATCATCTCGTTGCGCCATGGACAGGAAACGAGTCGCCTGATTGTCCGGAGCCTGGCGCCAATCCTGTCTCAAGGGATCGTTGATGGCCGGGCCTATCGCTGGATTTTCGGTGCGTCCGGCCTGGCGGCACAGCTCCTCGTAGGCTCGCGCAATCACTTGCTGGTAACGCTCCCGCTGCGGCCGTCGCACTTCATCCAGTCCGCTCAGAAAGTCACGAATGTCGGACGGGCTGACCTGCGCATAATGCTTTTTATGCAGTTGCAGTTCCTGGACAAACCGCCGCCACAATGTCCGATAGACGCGTTGCGTCCCAGGCCGCATGGGCGGCCGTTGATGCTGCAGCCAGGTATCGAACAAAGCCTCTGCCGGAATATCGCAGGCTTGCGAGCCCAGAATCGGCAGGTCGAATTGCCCTTCTTCTCGTGTAGACTTTCTTTTCATGGTGGTGATGTTTTTTCCGTTAATTGCATTTTATTGTATACGAACCAGCTTTCAAGCTATGCCAGATACGGTCCGGCCCTGGCTGTATCGGGTCTAGCCCGAAAGCGCGCTCAAAAACTTATTGTCCATATTGTCCATTACCCACAACCCTCCATCATGCGCTACCTTGTCATTGCTCCTCACCGATCCGAATACCCTGACCCGCTCGAACTGTTCCAATACGAAGCATTGACGGTGGGAGAACGCTACGAAGGCCCGGAAGGCTGGGACAACTGGATTTTCTGCTCCACGTCGCGCCATCCGGGCGGCTGGGTGCCCGAACAGATCATCGAGCGCCTGCCGGGCGACGCTGGCCGGGCCTTGGAAGACTACAGCGCGCGGGAAATGAATGTAGACCCCGGCGACCAAGTGCTGGGCGAACGCACACTGAATGCCTGGTGTTGGTGCCGCCGCCCCCTGGATGGCGCCAGCGGCTGGGTCCCCCTGGCCAATCTGGCTCCCCTCCCCGACCATACGCCTGCAGAATCCTGCTCTACCTGAACTGATTCTGATGCACCCACCCTTTGCTGGTCAGAATCAGCAAGGCTTGCCCTTGCACGGCAGGCGCCATGAAAGGCGCCAATTCGGGATAGGTTTTCTGCACTGAGGACCACTGCAGCCAGGCGGCGGCGTCCTGCAGATGGTAGACATAGTTCACCCGGCTCACCTTCAGGCCGCCGGCCTCGGCAGGCTCCGTGAAGGAGGTCACGCTGTCCAGCACCAGACGCCCCGTACAAAAGGCGTCATGCAGGCCCTGGCGTTGCGCATCGCCTCGAACCAGGTACGGCTCGCCCGCGCTGCTGAGCTCGTAGCGCGGCGCGGCAACCGTGCCCACCTCGCGCAACAATCCCGCTTCGGCCAAAGCCGCCAGGCGCTGCCTGTCCTGCACAGCCAGTTCGGAATCGTGTTCGGCCTGATAGGGATACTGGCGGCCCGGCACTCCCACGCACAGGCCGTCCCGCGTATCCAGGTAGGACTGGATCGCCGCGCCGAAATTGGCCTCGTTGGCCTGCCTGGGATCCTGGCAGGCCGCCAGCAGTACTGCCATCACCAGCGCCAATCCCGCATTTCTCATGCTCGCATCCTTCAATACCTCAAGCACACCTTAGAACCTGTTCAAGCTCTTAGTGTAGCCGCCCCCGCATTGGCATCCTGTACGCACATGTGTCCGCTCGCTCCAGGATTACCTTCATCGCTGCAATAGTGCGTTGCACCATGGGGTCTTTGTCGATGCTTACAAACAGGTTAAAGTTCTCTGGCTGCGTAAATGAAAGGCATTATCAATGAGCATTTCCTCTCGCCCCGACACGGCCTCCTACACCGTCGTCGCCCGCCTGCTGCACTGGCTGATGGCCCTGGCCCTGATCGGCATGGTGATCCTGGGCTACACCATGAAGACCCTGCCCCTGTCGCCCCTGAAGCTGCAAGTCTATTCCTGGCACAAATGGATAGGCATCACCCTGCTGGCCCTGGTGATCATCCGATTGGCGTGGCGCCTGCTCAACCGCCCCCCCTCCCTGCCCGCCTCCATGTCCACGTTGACGCGCGGCCTGGCGCATGCCGGCCATGCCGCCCTGTATGCGGTGATGGTCGCCATCCCCCTGAGCGGCTGGCTGATGAGCTCGGCCAAAGGATTCCAGACAGTCTGGTTCGGCGTGCTGCCCCTGCCCGACCTGGTGGCCAAGAACAAACCGCTGGGCGAAGCCCTGGTGCAGGTCCACATCATCCTGAACTATGTGCTGATCGCGCTGGTCGCCCTCCACATCCTGGCTGCGCTCAAGCATCACTTCATCGATCGCGACGGCTTGCTGCGCCGCATCACTTTCGTCTCTACCAAGGAAAAAGCATGACCAAAACCCTGCTCGCCGCCGTGCTGGCCGGAACCCTGGGCCTGTCGGCCAGCCTGAGCGCCAAGGCCGCCGCCTACCAGACCCTGGATGCCGCCAACAGCCAGATTGCCTTTGAGTATTCCCAGATGGGCGTCAAGCTCGATGGCCAGTTCAATCGCTTCGACGGCGAACTGAACTTCGATCCCGCTGCGCTGGATCAATCCAAGGTCGTGCTCAAGGTCGCGCTGGACAGCGTGGATACGGGTTCGCCCGAAGCCGACGACGAGCTGCAGGACGTGCGCTGGTTCGACATAGATGCCCATCCACAGGCGGTGTTCACCTCCAGCGCGATACGCGAGGTAGGCCCGCAGCAATACGAAGTCGCGGGCACGTTGCAGATCAAGGGCCGCAAGCAGCCCGTCCAGATCCGCGCCACGCTGCAGCCGCAGGGCGACAGCGCCGTCTTCACCGGCAGCTTCGAGATCAAGCGGGGCGACTTCGCCATCGGCGAAGGGTCCTGGTCCAGCTATGACGTCGTCGCCAATGAAATCACCGTCAATTTCCGGATGACCACGCGCTAAAGCGCCTTCCGGCATTCTTCCGGGCCGACCAAGCCCATCATTGCTTCAAAGGAAACACACCATGTTCAAGCCGCTCATCGTTCTGTCCGCCACGCTGGCCGCAAGCTTCGCCGTCCAGGCCGCTCCCGTGACCTACCAGGTCGAGCCCAGCCATACGTTCGTGCGCTTTGCCTACAAGCACCTGGGCCTGAGCACGCAACTGCACCGCTTCGACGCCATCCAGGGCACGGTGGTGCTGGACCAGGAAGCCAAGACGGGCAAGATCGACATGACGGTGGACACGCGTTCCGTGGACACGGGCTTTCCCCTGTTCAACGAACACATCCAGGGCAAGGACCATTTCGACACCGCCCAGTTCCCCACGGCCACCTTCAAGTCCTCCGACATTGTCTTCGAAGGCGACAAACCCGTGGCCGCCAAGGGCGAACTGACCATCAAGGGCGTCACCAAGCCCGTCACCCTGACCATCGACTCCTTCCTGACCATGCCCAAGCACCCCATGCTGGGCAAGCCCGCCCTGGGCGCCGACGCCCAGACGCAAGTCAAGCGTTCCGAGTTCAACATGGGCGCCAATGTCCCCTACGTGGGCGACGAGGTCACCATCAGCATCGCGCTGGAAGCCATCCAGCAGTAAGCCTGGACACGCCCCCGCCGGACGGCGGGGCGCCGGCATCACAGTATGTCGTTCAAGGCCTCCAGGGGACGCGCCAGGCGCGTCCCTTTTTCCGTCACCACGAAGGGGCGGTTCAGCAGCACCGGATTGGCCTCGATGGCGGCCAGCAGGTCCTCGTCAGTCAGGGCGGGATCATCCAGCCCCAATTCGGCATACACCGCTTCCTTGGCGCGCATGGCCTGGCGGACCTGCAGGCCGGCGGCGGCAATCAGGGACTTGAGCTCGCCGCGCGACAGCGGCGTCTTCAGGTACTCGATGACCTCGGGCTCCAGCCCCTTTCCCTGCATCAGCGCCAGGGCATTGCGGGACGTGCTGCAGCGGGGATTATGATAGATTTTGCTCATGTCAGTACCTGACCTCCTGTAAAGCATGTTCGGGCAGGCTATAGTAGCCGAGCGCCCGCCGACGCGCCAACGGCTCCGCCAGGGGCCTATCCAACGCCAAAGGACACCGCATGATAGACCTGTATTACTGGACCACGCCTAACGGACACAAGATCACCCTGTTTCTGGAAGAAACCGGCCTGCCCTATACCGTGCACCCCATCAATATCGGCAAAGGCGATCAGTTCCAGCCTGAATTCCTGCGCATCGCGCCCAACAACCGCATCCCGGCCATCGTGGACCAGTCGCCCCGGGATGGCGGCACGCCCATCTCCGTTTTCGAGTCCGGCGCCATCCTGCAGTACCTGGCCGAGAAGACTGGCCGGTTCCTGTCCCAGGACCTGCGCCGGCGCACGGAAACCTTGCAATGGCTCTACTGGCAGATGGCCGGCCTGGGGCCCATGGCCGGCCAGAACCACCACTTCAGCGTCTACGCCCCCGAGCCCATCCCCTACGCCATCGACCGCTACGTGCGCGAGACCGGCCGCCTGTACGGCGTGTTGAACAAGCAGCTGGCGGATCGCGACTACATCGCGGACGACTATTCCATCGCCGACATGGCCTGCTACCCCTGGATCGTGCCCCACGAGCGCCAGCGCCAGGATCTGAACGACTTCCCGCACCTGAAGCGCTGGTTCGAACGCATTGCCGCCCGCCCGGCCACGCAACGCGCCTACGCGCTGGTGGACAGCATCAATCCAAGCACCGCCGCCCACGATGAGCAGGCCCGCAAGATCCTGTTCGGCCAGGACGCCAAGACCATCAAGTAAGCCGGAGCGCCCATGACCCTGAATCGCCCTTCCCGCTTTCTGCTGCTGCCCCTGGCCGTGCTGGCGCTGTCCGCCTGTTCCAGCGCCCCCAGGTCGGATATCTCTCTGATCCCTGCGCAGACAGAGGACCAGACCCAGAAGGACGGCGTCTTCACACAGCCGCTGAACTACCAGCACGTCAAGCCGGGCTGCACGGGCGAATGCCCCAGCCTGGACGTGAAATCCCTGATCTTCCCCGGCAACCAGGCCCTGACCGCGCTGGTGGACCGGAGCCTGGCGCAGATGACCATTCTTGGCGAGCGCGAGCCCGGCTACCGCGGCTTGAAAGAATTCGAGAACTACTACTGGGCCACCGCCAACGGCAAGGACAAGGTGCAGCTGACGGCGCGCACCCGCTACCGCAATCGCGACCTGACCGTCGTGGAGCTGGGCTCCTGGCTGTACATGACCGGCGCCGCCCACAGCATTGCCGCCAGCCAGTTCCTGAATTGGGACAACCGCCTGCAGATGGCGCTGCCGCTGGACCGCCTGCTGGTGCCGGGCCGCCAGGGGCAATTCCAGGAATTGGTCCGGCAGGCGCATGCAGCCTGGGTGCAGACCCTGCCCGATGCGCAGCAGGACCCGCAGGGCTGGGCCCGCATGTGGCCCTTCCAGCCGGCCAGCAATGCGGCGCTGACCGACAAGGGCGTGGTCGTCAAGTACAACGCCTACGAGATCGCGCCCTATTCCCTGGGCCAGCCCGAATTGCTGCTCCCCTATGCGCAACTGCGCGGCATTCTGCGTCCGGACTATCTGCCGGCAAGCTGAACCGAGCGCCCCGCCCTGCTTCTGGAACGCATTCCCATGAAACACACGATGACACTGCTGCTGTCGGCCTTCGCGGCCTCCGCGCCTCTATCCAGCACTTTCGCCTGCGAGATCGGTCAGGAAATCTTTTACTGCGCCACCAAGAGCAAGAAGGAGATCCGGATCTGCGCGGACCCGGACACCGCCTACTACACTTTCGGCAAGCCGGGAGCCCGGCCGGAAATGGCGCTCAGCGCCGCCCGCAAGGGCTTGAACGGCGTTGTCTGGGACGGATTTGGCCGCTATATGACGGACACCGTGGAGTTCCCCAACAAAGACATCACCTATGAGGTCTATCAGGGGAGCCAGAAACCCATGACGGAAAAAGAGGTGAACCATCCCGAAACCTACGGCGGAGTGATGGTGCATCGGAATGGAGAACAGATAGCCGATATCGCCTGCCTTCCGGCCACCTTGCGCGGCAGCGTGTCCAGTTTGAATGTGACGCCCACCAATCCCCGCTGACGATGCGACTTCATCAAAAAACCGGCCTCTTGAGCCGGTTTTTTGATGCCAGGAACACGAGCCCTTCAAGGCTCGGCCGGACGGTCGAAACGCTCCAGATCGAAGTAGCCGCTATTGCCGCCCTTCACGGCGGGCTTGGGCGCCGGAGCGGGTTCGAGCTCCTTGTCATTTTCCAGAATCAGCGTATGAACATGGTCCGGATCCTCCGGCGCCGCCGACTCGGGCACGCCGAACGTCTGCACGCCCGGCGCCGATACCGGTCCGCCCGCCCTGGCCGAGCGCGTCGCAGCCAATTGCTCCAGGTAGTCCGCCAGCTGATCATGATTGGCGGAACGTGCCCACGACGCCGCGCTGAGCCCTTGCGCATTCTGCATGAGCGGATCCGCACCGGCCTGCAACAGCATATCCACCACCGGCCGGCTGCCCGACAGCGCCGCCATCATCAGGGGGCTTGTGCCGTCCGGCGCGGGCGCATTCACGATGGCCTTCTGCGACAGCAGGTAGCGCACCGTGTCCACCTGCCCCTTGGATGCCGCGTAATGCAGAGGGCTCCAGCCCACCCGGTTGATCTGCCCGCCCCTGGCCTGCAGATCCTTCAGACGCTGCGTCTGCCCCATCAGGGCCAGGTACATCATGGGGGTCTCGCGGCTGGCATTCTCGATGTTGACGTCCGTGCGCCGATTCGCCAGCAAGGTATCGACCACCTTCCAGGACTGGTTGCGGATCGCCAGCATCAGCGACGGATTGCCCTGCGCGTCGCGTGCATTCGGATCGGCCCCGCGAGCCAATTCCTGCTGCGTGATGTTCGACCTGTCGTTTTCCAGGGCCAGATACCAGTTGCGGCTCTCCTGTTCCTGCTGCTGGGCCTGGCCGGCAAGCGGCCAGACCACCGTACACGCCAGGGCCAGGGACAGCACAGAAGAACCAAACATTTTTTTATTTATAATCATGCAGTTAAAACCTTTAATTGAAATTTTGCTTTAACTTTGAGCCGTAACTCAGACATTTGGCGCCAGCCCTGAAAAAATTGCATAAACAACATTAACTCAGGCCAATACTTTCTTGAAAAGATTGAAGAAATTTTCCGTGCTGGCCTCTTCGACCTCCTTGACGGAAATTCCTTTGAGCTCGGCTATCTTTTCCGCCACGTGAACCACCAGCGACGGGTCGTTCATCTTGCCCCGGAACGGCACCGGCGCCAGATACGGGGAGTCGGTCTCGATCAGCAATCGATCCAGCGGCACCTTGCGGGCCACGTCCTGCAGCTCCGCGGCGCTTTTGAACGTGACGATGCCGGAAAACGAGATATAGAAATTCATGGCCATGGCGGCCTGGGCGACTTCCCAGCTTTCGGTGAAGCAGTGCATGACGCCGCCTGCCAGGGCGGCGTCTTCTTCGGCCATGATGGCCAGCGTGTCCTGGCTGGCCGAGCGCGTATGGATGATGAGCGGCAGGCCCGATTCCCGGCTGGCGCGAATGTGCGTGCGAAAGCGCGCGCGCTGCCAGTCCAGCGGCTCCTGCAGGCGATAGTAATCCAGGCCGGTCTCGCCTATGGCCACGACCTTGGGGTCGGCGGCTCGGTCCAGCAGATCCTGCACGGTAGGTTCGACCACGTCCTCGTAATCCGGATGCACGCCCACGGACGCGAACAGATGGGGATGCGGGCGGACCAGATCCATCAGGCCCGGCCAGTCATCCATGTTCACGCTGACCACCAGCGCATGGCCCACCTGATTCCGGCGCATCTTGGCCAGGATCTCGTCCAGGTTCTGGGCCAGTTCAGGAAAGTTGATATGACAATGCGAATCGACAAACATGATTTGAATACGATGTTCAAGCGCGCCGGCAGGCCTGATGCAGCCTGTCCAGCGCATGATGGATATAAAGCTTGGCGTTCAGCGGATGGTTGCCCAAGGCCTTTTGCTGGCCCAGCCACTTCAAGGTTTCCGCCACCGCCGCCGGGCCGGCCTGGGCGGCCAGCTCGTCGATGCGCCCCTGCAGGGACGGATAGTAACGCGCCGGCTGGCCGAATCCGCCCAGTTGCAGATCGATGAACAGGCGCTGCCAATGTTCGATCCAACCCTGGGAAGGAAGTTTCTCCAACTCATCGGCCAGGGACAGATCCGCCTGCCTGCCTGCCTGCAGGACGCCGTCCAGCCAGGCCGTCAGCCAGGACGGATACGGGGCGTCCATATTCTGGCTGGCGCGCAAGGCCTTGAGCGGCGCCCCGCCCCAGGCATGCAGCCATTGGTCCGCCTGCTCGACTCCCTGCTGCGCCAGCCAGTCGCGCGCCTGCCCGGCGGAGGGCGCCGGCAGCGGCAAGCGCCGGCAGCGGGATACCAGGGTGGGCAGGAGCCGGTCCGGCGCATCGGCCACCAGCAGGAACACAGTATGCGCAGGCGGCTCTTCCAGCACCTTCAGCAAGGCGTTGGCGGAAATCAGGTTCAGGGCGTCGGCTGGATACAGCACGGCCACCCGCCATCCCCCGCGGTGCGTGGCGGTATTGAACCAGTGCTGCAACTGGCGCAACTGCTCCACCCGGATCTCGCGCGAAGGATTCTTGCGCGCCGCGGCCTCGGAGGCCGTATCGCCCTCCTGACCGGTTGCGCCATCCTCCTCCAGCGCCACGGCTTCGGGCCGCAACAGGCGCAGATCGGGATGGTTGCCGCCGCGCACCCACTGGCAGGCCTGGCACTGTCCGCAGGCCAGGCCCTGCACCGGCTGTTCGCACAACAGGCTGGCGGCGGCGGCGCGGGCGAAGTGCGTCTTGCCCGTGCCGGGCAGGCCGTGGATCAGCCACGCGTGGGCAAAGCGCTCCCGCCGGGCCAGCCAGGATTGCGCAGCGCTCGTCTGCCAGGGAAGGAAAGTCAGCCAATCGGACACGTCGTCGTCGCCTCGGGAATGCACTGCAAAAAACCTCCCGCCTTCCGATCCGGACTTCTGGACCGATCAGGAAGGCAGGCCTCATCACATTGTAATATGAACGGTTAAAATGCCGCCTCCACCCCAAAGGATGATGACGTGAGTTTGATGATAGGCCTGGCCGCCCGGGCGCGTTCGGGCAAAGACACGGTCGCCGGCCTGCTGCTGGCCCAGAGCCCGCTGCTGGCCGCCTATGCCCTGGCCGATCCGGTCAAGATGGCCTGCGAAGTCGTATTCGGCCTGACGCGGGCCGAAGCCTGGACGGACGACAGCCTGAAGGAGACGCCCATCGCCCTGTGGGGACGCTCGCCGCGCCAGTGCTTCCAATTGATGGGCACGGACTGGATGCGCGCGCGCGATCCCGACCACTGGCTGCGCCGCGCCCGGCACCTGCTGGAGTTCGGCCCGGCCGAGCCTGCCGGGATCCGGACCGGCAGCGTCTGGGAACTGGCCCTGGCCCCTTTGTACGGCATGGACCCTGCATCCCTGCGCGATGCGCGCGCCGATCAGATCGACCCCTTCTGGGGCATCAGCCCCCGGCAGGCCGCCCAGCATCTGCGCGCCCTGGCCTTGGCCGCCTATCCGGATTTCGAACGGCGCCGCCGCCAGCGCCCCCTGGCTCCGCCCACCCATGAACTGCCCGACATGAGCCGGGCCCGCTGCCTGTTGATCAAGGACGTGCGCTACGAGAACGAAGCCGACTTCATCCGCCGCCACGGCGGCGAGATCTGGCACATAGAACGGCCCGGCAACCCCGTCATCAGCGATCATTCCTCCGAATGGGGCATTGCCCGCCGTCCGGAAGACCATGTGATTCTGAATGATGCCGGACTGGATCACCTGGCCCGGCGGGTCGCCGCGCAATGGCGCGCATTCTGCGAGCGCCGCGGGTTGCTTTGAACACGGCCGTTTCCGCTCGGCCGCTCAGGCTCAAGCCACCTCGATGCCCGCGCGCAAGCCGGCCGTGAACACGGCATCGCGCAAGGCCGGATCCGTCCCCAGGACGCCGCCCATTCGCGTACCGCTCAACATGCCGGCAAGGCGGTCGCCGAACAGCAGCAAGGCATGGTCCCGGTCGCGCTGGCGAGACATCCACAACAGCCCGTCCGCATCCGAACAATGATGGTGCAGGGCCTGCGCCCAGAGCGCCGTCGACTCGTATGCTCGCGCCGGGCTGGCGATCAGTTCGCTTTTGGGAACCTTCAGGCGATGCAGCCCTTCGCTGGTCAGGTCCACGAGCTTGAGGTCGCGCCGGGGCACGACCTGCCCATGCCCGCGGTGCGCATGAAGGCTCAGGTCGACGAACTTGTCCGCCGCATCGAGCGGCACGTCATGGAATACGGTCTCGAAAATGGCGCAGTCCAGGGACGAACCGCCGTAAAGATAAGGCACGACCCGGCCGGCGCCATCGCGTATGGGCGCAAAACGGGTCGGCTTGCGCAAGCGCCCCTGTCCGTCCACGCCCGGGTTGAAGCTCTCCGGCGGATAGGCCGCATCGTGAAGGACGTGGATCGCGCGCCCTGCCGGCCACACATCGAACAGCGGGTTCAGGTCCTGGGGCGGGACGCGGCACAAGCCTGACATGGCAAGCAAAGCTAGGCGTCTTCGACTTCCCGGCGCGCCGCCTGCGCGACGGCCTGAGGATCGGCCTGCAGCAGATCGACCGGCCGAGCGTTGCCAGGCAGCCAGCCATTGTTCGACGTGAACCACAAAGCCAGTTTCCAGGGCGTCTTGCGGCCGTCGAAAATCTCCAGCACCGTCTGGACAAGCTTGATCGGCTTGCCGTGGTCGAACTGGAATGCGGGAAAGACATCGCGCTCGCGCGCCGAGCGGTCCGGGTGAGGCACGGCGAAGACTTGGCGGCGCTTGCGCCAATTGTCTGCCAAGGCCGAACGGTTGCCTGAACGGGAATGGTTCATGTCGGCCAATTGCCCGGCGGTGAAATAGCCGAATTCATTGAGCACACGGGCATGCCGGACGGCCAGCCGCTGCGCCATCTCTGTTTCGGCCTGGCTGGGGACCACCATGCGCGCCGCCATGAAATCGATCATTTCTTCCAGGCACCGTTCGCGCACGGCCGTGATCTTTTCCGACAACAGCCGATCGAGCAGGGACAAGGAGGCCAGCAAGGTGCCCGAGGCCGCTTCGTTGCTCACTTCGAGCACGAACGCCCGGCCGCCGGCCCGACTGCGACCTTCCCGATAAGGCTGCACGGTCAGCACTTCGCCCTGCAAGGTAAGGGTTTCGGACTTGCCCATGACGCACCTCCTGCGACTCTATTTGATTAGATATTAAATCAGTCGATCAAAAGGGTCAATTTCAAGGCCGGACAGGGACAGGCTTTGCCCCACGCGGCCCAGGGTCCGCCTCAGCGATTCAGGATGTACTTGGCCACGGCGCGATTATGGGCCGACAAATTGGTGGAAAACTCGCTGGTGCCGTCGCCGCGCGACACGAAGTAATAAAAGTCGTGTTTTTCAGGATGCAGGGTGGCCAGCAGCGAGGCCTTGCCGGGACTGGCGATGGGCGTGGGCGGCAAGCCATTGCGCGTGTAGGTGTTCCAGGGCGTGTCGGTCGTCAGGTCGCGCTTGCGGATCCGGCCCGTGTAGGCCTCGCCCATGCCGTAGATGACGGTCGGATCGGTCTGCAAAGGCATGCCCGCCCGCAGGCGGTTCATGAATACGCCCGCCACCCGCGCCCTGTCCTGGCTGTGGCCCGTCTCGCGTTCCACGATGGAGGCCATGATCAGGGCCTCGTAGGGCGTCTTCAGGGGCAGGTCCGCGTCCCGGTCGGCCCAGAGCTGCTCCAGCAGCTCCCGCTGCGCCTGGAAACCGCGCCGCAAGATGTCCACATCCGCGGTTCCCGGCACGAATACATAGGTATCCGGGTAGAACAGGCCTTCCGGATGCTCCTGCTCGGCGCCCAGGCGCTTGAGCAGGTCCTGGTCGCTGACTTCCGCCAGGGTCTGGCGAACCTTGTCGTTGGCGGCCAGCACTTCCCGGATGCGCTTGTAGGTCCAGCCTTCCGGGATGGTCAGGCGAGTCTGCAGCATGTTGCCGCTGGACATGCGCTCCATCACCACCCAGGGCGTGTCGCCCCGCACGGCCTCATAGGCACCCGCCTGCAGGGACTTGTCCAGCTCGGACAGGCGCGCCATCCAGACGAAGGCCTCTTCGTTGATATGTATGCCGGCCTGCTTCATGCTGCGCGCGATGGCGCGCGGGCCCGCGCCGGCCTCCACGACGTAATCGATGCGCTCGGCCTCCATGGGCACCGGCTGCTTCTTGGCCCAGTACCAGGCGCCGCCGGCGGCCGCGCCGGCCGCCGCCACGGCCAGTCCGGCCAGAATGGAGAGAATTTTCAAGGTCTTGTTCATGCGAGGCGTATTGTAAACAGAATGGGCCCGCCCGTCGGGCAATATCGCAAGACCATGGTCGTGCAAGTGGTAACAGGGTTTGGCGGGCCGCCGCCCATCCCCTGGCCGGACTGAGGGTATCCCGGCCCGGCGGCGCGCACGGCAGTATCATTAGAGTTTGTCTCTTTCTATTCGTTCAACCATGACCGGAACGCCTGCATCTCTATGTTTTGATCTGCCTGAACTGGCGGTGCTCCAGTTTCAGGGAGCCGACGCCGTCTCCTTCCTGCACGCCCAGATCACCAACGACCTGGAGCATCTGCCCGAAGGCCGCGCCTGCCCGGCCGCCTACTGCACCGCCAAGGGCCGGACCCTGGCCACTTTGCTGCTCTGGCGCCCCCAGGCCGACATGGTGCTGGCGCTGGTGCGGCGCGACCTGGCCGAGAGCCTGATCAAACGCCTGCGCATGTTCGTGCTGCGCAGCCAGGTCGTCATCACGCTGAGCGAACTGCACGTGCAGGGCATCAGCGGCCCTGCCGGCGCCGGAGCCGACTGGGACGTGATTCAGCAAGACGGCGCCACCCTGATCCAGGCGCCCGGCCTGCTGGACGGCGCAACGCGCCAATGGCGCATTGCCGCCGCGCGCCAGGAGGCCCTGGCCTCGCAAGGCCGCTGGGAAAGCGCGGACATCCTGGCCGGCCTGCCTTGGATAGGCGCCGCCGCCCAGGATCTGTTCATACCGCAAACCCTGAACCTGGACCTGATCGGCGCCATCAATTTCCGCAAGGGCTGCTATCCGGGGCAGGAGGTGGTGGCGCGCAGTCATTACCGGGGCACGCTCAAGCGCCGCATGATGGCGGCCGCCACCCCGGCGCTCGCGGTGGAACCGTCCGCCGCGGAGGGCGCCGACGTCCTGCTGTCCGGCCAGGACGACGCGCCGGCCGCCCGCATCGTCAACCGGGCCTGGCGGGCGGACCAGTCGCGCCTGTACGTGCTGCTGGAAGTGCAGCTGGCCGACCTGGACCGGGACGCCTATTGCCTGCCAGACGGGCAGGTGCTGCATCTGCAGGCGCCGCCCTATCCGCTGCCCGAGCTCAGGAGCGATTCCGGTACAGCTTGAGAATGCTGGAGAAATCCAGCTTTTCATTGCCCTGCGCGGCATGCAGGGCATACAGATTGCGCGCCAGCTCGCCCAGCGGCGTGGCGCTGTGCTGGCGTACGGCCGCATCCGTGGCCAGGCCCAGGTCCTTGAGCATCAAGGCCGTGCCGAAGCCACCCTCGTACTCACGCGAAGCCGGCGCATCGGGCATGACGCCCGGCCAGGGGTTGTACAGCTCCGTGGCCCAGTTGCGCCCCGAGCTACGCGCAATGATGGATGACAGCACCTGCGGATCCAGGCCATGGGCCGCGCCCAGGGCCAGCGCCTCGGACGTGCCCGCCATCAGAATGCCCAGCAGCATGTTGTTGCAGATCTTGGCGACCTGCCCCGCCCCGGCCTTGCCGGCGTGGAAAACAGCCTTGCCCATGATCTCCAGATAAGGCCGGGCCTGCTCCAGCGCCTGGGCTTCGCCCCCCACGATGAAGGTCAGCGTCCCCGCCGCCGCCCCCGCGGTGCCGCCCGAAACAGGCGCATCCAGCATGGCCAGGCCGCGTTGGGCCGCCTGGGCCGCCAGGTCCTGGCTGACCTGGGCCTCGATGGTGCTGCAATCGACCAGCAGCGTGCCCGGCTCCACCGCCTGCAGCAGTCCGTGCGGACCCTCGTACACCTGGCGCACATGCTCGCTCGCCGGCAGCATGGTGAAGACGACCCGCGCTCCCCTGACTGACTCCGCCGAGGAACTGAAGCTGCGGGCGCCGGCCTGACGCAATTCGGCCATGCTGGACTCCAGCACGTCGTAGACCTGCAAGGCATGCCCCGCCTTGATCAAGTTCAAGGCCATGGGCTTGCCCATATGACCCAGCCCGATGAATGCGATCGTATCCATGATGTCTCCTTGATTGTCGGCTCGGGCCTGCGGCTCAGGCGGCCGCTTCGCCCTCTTTCCTTCCCAGATCGGCCAGAGGATGGGCCATCCCCTGCGGCCAGGATGGCGCAAAGAAGCGCTCCACCCAGTCGGCGTCGGCCCTGTCCAGCGTATCGGGATTCCAGCGCGGCTGCTTGTCCTTGTCGATCAGCAGCGCCCGTATGCCTTCCTGGAAATCACCCTGCACCCCGCACTGCAGGGACACGATGTACTCCAGACGGAACACGTCGGCAAGCGACAGATGCCGCACCCGTTCCAGCAAGGTGTGCGACAGGCGGGCCGAGCCGGGCGAACCCTTGGCGAAGGTCTGCGCGGCCCGCGCCAGCCAGGCGTCCTCGCTGCCCTGCCACTGGAGCAGGCCTTGGCAGATGCGTTCGAAATCGCGGCCCGCGCACAACTCGCGCAGCGCCGCGTAATGCTGCTCCAGCGGGCCTGGCGCCGGCCGGGCGCCAGCGCGCGCCTCGTCCAGGCATTGATGCAGGCGGCGATCCAGCATGGCGCGATCGCCGCGCCAGTCGAACTGGCTCAAGGCCGCCAGCAAGGCCTGGTAGCGCGCCTGCGGCAGAAAGGCATCGGCCAGCCCCAGGAACAGGCAATCGGAGGCATTGATCTGCGCCCCGCTCAAGGCCAAGAAATGGCCTACGCCGGCCGGCAGGTGCGCCAACATCCAGGTTCCGCCCACGTCCGGGAACAGGCCGATGGAAATCTCCGGCATGGCAAAACGCGTCGTGTCCGACACCACCCGGTGGCTGGCGCCGTTGAACAGGCCCACGCCCCCGCCCATGACGATGCCGTCGCCCCAGCACAGGATCGGCTTGGGATAGGTGTGGATCAGGTAGTCCAAGCGATATTCCACGTCGAAGAACTCGCGGGCGTACTGGTTGTCCCAGGCCGCACCGCCCTGGTTGGCCTGCATGCCAGCGTAGAGCGCATGCAGGTCGCCCCCGGCGCAGAAAGCCTTCTCGCCCGCCCCTTGCAGCACCACCAGCGCCACGGCGTCGTCATAGGCCCAGGATTGCAGTTGCGCCAGCAGGCGGCGGCACATGTCCAGGTCCAGGCCGTTGAGCGCCTGCGGGCGGTTCAGCGTGGCCATCCCCAGCACGCGTCCGCCCTGGGCGGGCACGCGCTCGAACAACACGGATTCAGTCATCGGATGTCGGCTCCTTGATCGATGATGTGTCGGGCAATGATAACGCGCATGATTTCATTGGTGCCCTCCAGGATCTGATGCACCCGCGCATCGCGCACCAGGCGCTCGAGCGGATAGTCCTTCAGGTAGCCATAGCCGCCGAACAGCTGCTGCGCGTCCAGGCAGGCCTGGAAGCCCAGGTCGGTGGCCAGGCGCTTGGCCATGGCGCAGTATGCGCTGGCCTGCTCGCTGCCGGCGTCCAGATGCGTGGCGGCCAGGCGCACCATCTGTCGCGCCGCCACGATATGGGTCAGGATGTCCGCCAGCTTGAACTGCAGGGCCTGGAACTGGTCCAGGCGCTGGCCGAACTGGCGGCGCTCCTGCATGTGGAGCCGGGCCGCCTCGTACGCTCCCTGGGCGGCGCCCACTGAACAGCAGGCGATGTTGATGCGCCCGCCGTCCAGGCCCTTCATGGCGAGCTTGAACCCGTCGCCCTCGCGGCCCAGCATGGCCTGGGCCGGCACCCGCACGCGATCGAAGCTGACTGCCCGGGTGGACTGGCTGTTCCAGCCCATCTTCTGCTCCTTGCGGCCATAGGTGATGCCGGCGCTGTCGGCCGGCACGGCGAAAGCGGAAATCCCCTTGGGGCCCTCGCCCCCGGTTCGCGCCATGACGATGAGCAGGTCGGTTTCGCCCGCCCCCGAAATGAAAGCCTTGCTGCCGCTGAGCAGATAATCCCCGCCGTCCCGCTCGGCGCGGGTGCGCAGGGAAGCGGCGTCCGAGCCCGAGCCCGGCTCCGTCAGGCAGTAGGAGGCCAGCTTCAGGCCCGCGCTCAGGTCCGCGCCCCATTGCTCCCTGAGGCTGTCCGAGCCCCATTTCCCCACCATCCAGGTGGCCATGTTGTGAATCGTCAGGAAGGCGGTCGTGGAAGGGTCCACTGCCGCCATCTCCTCGAATACCAGGCTGGATTCCAGCCGCCCCAGGCCCAGGCCGCCGATGGACTCGGCGGCGTACAGGCCGCAAAAGCCCAATTCGCCCGCCTTGCGAAAGACCTGGACCGGAAACTCCTGCTCCTCGTCCCAGCGAGCCGCGTGCGGGGCCAGTTCCCCTTGGGCGAATTCACGGGCGGCCTGGACGAAGGCCTGCTGCTCGTCTGTCAGTATCATGCCTGTCTCCTTGTTTTATCCCACCATAATGCCAGCGGCGCGGCAAGGTTGTCATGCCGATGACAATCCGGCGCAGTGGCCAAAGCAGGAAGGAGAGCCCCGGCCCTGCACGGCCCGGCATTGCAGGCCCGGGCTTGCGCAATGGCGCCGGGCGGCAAGGCGCGGCTTGCAGGCGGATTCGTTCAGCGCGCGGCGGGCGGGGTCTTGCGGCGGGGCCGGACCGCCTTGGGCGAGGCCATCTTGTGGGCGTAGCGGCGGCGGCGCGACTCCATGGGATCGAAGACCAGGTCGCGGTAGACTTCCACCCTGTCCTGATCGCGCAGCAACTGGTCCAGCTCGCAGCGCTGGCCGAACACGCCGACCCGCAGGCCATCCAGCCCCAAGGCCGGATCCAGCGGCGGCAGTCCGCACTCCTGCAGCCCGGCCGAGACGCCCGATTGAGCCAGGGCGTCGCGCACGCTGCTGCCGGGCGGCAGGGCCAGGCGCGCAGTCCAGACCTGGGCCTGCGTGGCGACCACCACCGTGACAGCCAGCTCAGTCACCGTAGACCTCCTGGGCGCGGCGCGTGAACGAATCGATGAAGCTGTTGGCCACCCGGTTGAAGATGGGCCCCACCACCATTTCCAGGGCGCGGCTGGAGAATTCGTAATCCATGGTGAAGACCACCTTGCAGCCGTCCGAGCCCAGGGCGACGAATTGCCAGTCCCCGATCAGGGCGGAAAACGGGCCGTCGACCAGGCGCAGGACGATGCGCTTGGGATAGTCGTGTTCATTGCGCGTGGTGAAGGACTGGCGTATGCCGGCGATGCTGATGGTGACCGACGCCTCCATGCCCTGCTCGGTGCGCTGCGTAACGGAAGCGCCGCCGCACCAGGGCATGAATTCGGGGTATTTGTCCACGTCGGCCACCAGATCGAACATCTGCTCGCAGCTGTAGGGGACGAGGACGGAGCGTTTTACTGTATGCATCAGGTCTGGTTAATAGATAGAATGTTCTGATTTTACAATCTAAGGCTGGCAATTGATTCATGAGCATTGTTGATAACCGCAAGGCAACCCACGAATACTTTATCGAAGAACGCTTCGAGGCCGGGCTCGTGCTGGAAGGCTGGGAAGTCAAGGCAATCCGGGCCGGCCATGTGCAGCTCAAAGAAAGCTATGTCATTGTGCGCGACGGCGAACTGTACGTGCTGGGCATGCATGTCAGCGCCCTGCCGACCGCGTCCACCCACATTCGCCCGGACGCCACGCGCACGCGCAAACTGCTGCTCAGGGCCGAGGAGATCCGCAAGCTGATCGGCAAGGTCGAACAGCGCGGCTACACCCTGGTGCCCCTGAACCTGCACTACAAAAAGGGCCGCATCAAGCTGGACTTCGGCCTGGGCCGCGGCAAGAAGCTGCACGACAAGCGCGACGTCTCCCGCGACAAGGACTGGAAGCGCGAACAGGAACGCCTGATGAAGCACGACACCCGCCGCAAGGCCCACGAATAAAACGGGCCGCCGGGCCCGTTTTTTCAATGCAGTTAGTGTAATTTAACACGAGGCGCCGCCCGTTTGCTCAGCAGCCTGCCCAGCGCCAGAGTGGCGGTGCGCACCACGCCCAGCACCGCCATGTGATGCATCAGGTGCAGGCTCATGTACATGACGCGCGCCAGCAGGCCCTTCACGAACCAGCTCTTGCCCGAGAGCACGCCCATCAGGCTGCCCACGCCGCGACTGTGTCCGACCGACACCAGCGAGCCGTAATCCTTGAACACGAAAGGGTCCTCATCCACCGTTTTCCCCTGGATCAGGGCCGCCAGGCGTTTGCACAGATAGCTGGCCTGCTGGTGCGCCACCTGGGCGCGCGCCGGCAGGAAACGGCCCTCTCCCTCGCCCCAGGGAACTTGCGCACAGTCGCCCATGGCCAGGATGTGCGGGTCGGGAGTACGCAGGCAGCGGTCCGCCACCAACTGATTGATGCGGTTGACAGGCAGCCCCAGCTGGGCCAGGAAGGCCGGCGCCTCGATGCCTGCCGCCCACACGCACAGATCGCTGGGGTAGCGCGCGCCATTGGCGTCTTCGATGTGATCGGCGGCGATGCGGCTGACGCGTACCGAGGTGCGCACGGCCACGCCGCGCTGCTCCAGCAACTGCTGGGCCGTGGCCGACAGCTTGGGCGGCAGCGCCGACAGGATGCGGTCCGCCCCCTCCAGCAGGGTGATGCGCACCTCGCGCTCGGAGTCGCTGGACGGTATGCCGTAGATGCTCAGGTCGGCGCGCGCCTCCAGGAGCTCGGCCGCCAGCTCCACGCCGGTGGCTCCCCCGCCCACGATATTGATGTGCAGGGCCGATCCCTGTTCGCGGTCGTTGCGCCGGCTGACGCTGATGAGCTCGTTGAGCAGCTTGAGCCGGAAACGTTCAGCCTGGTTCGTGGAATCCAGCGTGATCGCATAGTCCTGCGAGCCGGGCGTGTTGAAGAAGTTGGACCTGCTGCCCACCGCCATCACCAGCATGTCGTAGGATAGCTGGCGTTCGGGGAAGACCTCTTCTTGGTTCGGCCCCAGCACGGCCGACAGGAAGATGCGGCGCTCGTCACGATCCATGCCCACCATCTCGCCGGGCACGAAGGTGAAGCCGCAATCGCGCGCCAGCATGAAATACGACAGGCCCTCGCGGTGAATGTCCAGCGTGCCGGCGGCCACCTCATGCAGCGACGGCTTCCAGATATGGTCGCTGTCCTTGTCCACAAGGAAGACATGCTTGCGGCCGAACTGGCGTCCCAGCTTGGCGGCCAGTTCCAGGCCGCCTGCTCCGCCACCGACAATCACCACTTTATAGGGCTGTGTGTGGGACATGCAAAACTCCTTATGGTTATCGAGAATTGACAGTATCAGAATCCCGGCAGATTACTTTAAATCAAAACTGATAATGACTATAGAAGTTCCTTATCACGCCGGCCTCGCGTCTTGACGCAAGACCGCGCAGCAAATTTCGCGCCGCGCCCGGCCTTGACATGAACGGCTCGGGCACGATTATCAGCGCGAAAGGTCGCCCGCAAGGCCGTCCATACGGTATGGTTTATACTGGATTCAATTCCCTATCCCTTTTGCACCATTATGCACGACGATGTTCCCCGAAAGTCGCAGCGCGCCACCCGCAAGGGCCGCGAGCGCCGCGACAAGATCCTGGAAGTGGCGGCCGAAGTTTTCCGCGAGCACGGATTCGAAGCCACGTCCATGTCCCAGATCGCGGCCCTGGCCGGCGGCTCCAAAGGCACGCTCTACAATTACTTCCCGTCCAAGGAGGACCTGCTTCTGGCCACGCTGGTCAAGGGCGCGCAGGAGTTCGCCGAGCAGGTCCTGATCGAGCTGGACGGCGAAGGCGATCTGCGCACCGAGCTGCGCCGCTTCCTGCCGCCCATGCTGCGCAAGCTGTATTCCAAGGAAACCGCCCAGTTGCTGCGGGTGGTGGTGTCGGTGGGCGGCAACAGCGACATCGGCCGGCGCTTCTTCAACATGCTGGACGACCAGATCTGGGACAACGTCACGCGCTTCCTGGCGCGCCAGAGCGAGCGCGGAGTGCTGCGCAAGCTGGACCCCAAACTGATGTGCGATCACCTGCACTGCCTGTGCGACGGCGAAGTCATCATCCTGCTGATGGGCGCCATGGACCCCTGGGACGAAGCCCGCGTCCAGAGCGAAACCGATCACATCATCGACATGTTCATGCGCGTCTACCTGATCGACAACGCCTGATCCGTCTCTGCCGCCGCCGCACCGCCCGGCCATGAAAAAACCCCGCCCTGAGGCGGGGTTTCTTGCATGCGCGGCCCGCCGGGTCCGGCCCGGCAGGCGGCGGACGGCGATCAGGCCGTGGCCAGACGCTGCCAGGTGTCCACGACGGTGTCGGGATTGAGCGACAGGGACAGAATGCCCTCGTCGCGCAGCCACTGGGCCAGGTCGGCGTGGTCGCTGGGGCCCTGGCCGCAGATGCCCACATACTTGTTCTGCGCCAGGCATGCCTTGATGGCGCGGCTGAGCATGAACTTGACCGCTTCGTCGCGCTCGTCGAAATCGGCGGCCAGCAGCTCCATGCCGGAGTCGCGGTCCAGGCCCAGGGTGAGCTGGGTCATGTCGTTGGAGCCGATGGAAAAGCCGTCGAAGTACTGCAGGAACTGGTCCGCCAGGATGGCGTTGGACGGCACTTCGCACATCATGATCAGGCGCAGGCCGTTCTCGCCGCGCGCCAGGCCGTGCTTGGCCAGCAGGCCGACCACGCGCTCTGCCTGGCCCAGGGTGCGCACGAAGGGCACCATGATCTCGACGTTGGTCAGGCCCATGTCGTCACGCACCTTCTTGAGGGCTTCGCATTCCATCTTGAAGCACTCTTCGAAGTCGTCCGACAGGTAGCGCGCTGCGCCGCGGAAGCCCAGCATCGGGTTTTCTTCCTCGGGTTCGTAGCGCGAGCCGCCCACCAGCTTGCGGTATTCGTTGGACTTGAAGTCCGACAGGCGCACGATGACGGGCTTGGGATAGAAGGCCGCCGCCAGGGTGGCCACGCCTTCGGCCAGTTTTTCCACGAAGAAGGCGCGCGGGCTGGCGTAGCCGCGGGCCGCCGATTCCACCGCTTTCTTCAGGTCGCTGTCCACGTTGGGGTAGTCCAGCACGGCCTTGGGGTGCACGGCGATGTTGTTGTTGATGATGAATTCCAGACGGGCCAGACCGATGCCGGCGTTGGGAATCTGGGAGAAGTCGAAGGCCAGCTGCGGATTGCCCACGTTCATCATGATCTTCAGGCCGATCTCGGGCATCTGGCCCCAGCTGACCTCTTCGATCTCGGTGTCCAGCAGGCCGTCGTAGATGCGGCCTTCATCGCCTTCCGCGCAGGAAACGGTGACTTCCTGGCCGTCCTTCAGGACATCGGTGGCGTTGTTGCAGCCGACCACGGCCGGGATGCCCAGCTCGCGGGCGATGATGGCGGCGTGGCAGGTGCGCCCGCCCCGGTTGGTGACGATGGCCGAGGCCAGCTTCATGATGGGCTCCCAGTTGGGGTCCGTCATGTCGGTGACCAGCACGTCGCCGGGCTTGACCTGATCCATCTCGGAGGCGTCGGCCACGATGCGCACCTTGCCCGAGCCGATCTTCTGGCCGATGGCGCGGCCGGTGACCAGCACGTCGCCGGTGGCCTTCAGGCGGTAGCGTTCCTGCACTTCGTTGTTGGCCTGCTGGGACTTCACGGTCTCGGGGCGGGCCTGCAGGATGTAGATCTTGCCGTCTATGCCGTCGCGGCCCCATTCGATGTCCATGGGGCGCTGGTAGTGCTTCTCGATGATGGTGGCGTAGCGCGCCAGCTCGATGACTTCCTCGTCGTTGAGCGAATAGCGGTTGCGCTCGGACACGGGCACGTCCACCGTGCGCACGGCATGACCGGTGCTGCGGCTTTCGTCGAACTCCATCTTGATCAGCTTGGAGCCGATGCGCCGGCTGATGATGGGGTAGTGGCCGGAGGCCAGGGTGGGCTTGTAGACGTAGAATTCGTCGGGGTTCACGGCGCCCTGCACCACGGTCTCGCCCAGGCCGTAGGACGAGGTGATGAAGACCACGTCCTTGAAGCCGGACTCGGTGTCCAGGGTGAACATCACGCCGGCGCTGCCCTTGTCCGAACGCACCATGCGCTGGATGCCGGCCGACAGGGCCACTTCCGCGTGGGCGTAGCCCTTGTGCACGCGGTAGGAAATGGCGCGGTCGTTGTACAGCGAGGCGAACACGTGGTGAATCTTGCTGAGCACGTCGTCGATGCCGACCACGTTCAGGTACGTTTCCTGCTGGCCGGCGAAAGACGCATCGGGCAGGTCTTCGGCGGTGGCCGAGGAACGCACGGCGAACGAACCCTTGCCGTCGGCGTCCAGCTCGGCGAAGGCTTCGCGCACGGCCTTTTCGAACTCAGGGGGGAACGGGGTGTCGATGATCCACTGGCGGATCTCGGCGCCGGCGGCGGCCAGTTCGCGCACGTCGTCGGCGTCCAGGGAGTTCAGGCGTTCGGCGATGCGCTGGTCCAGGCCGTTGCTCTTGAGGAAGACGCGGAAGGCTTCGGCGGTGGTGGCGAAGCCGCCGGGCACGCGCACGCCCACATCGGCCAGCTGGCTGATCATTTCACCCAGCGAGGCGTTCTTGCCGCCCACCGAGTCGACGTCCGTCATGCGGAGCTTGTCGAATGCAATTACGTAAGACATAAGTCACCTTGAATAGAAAAAAAAGCGTGTTTGCTTAAGGCATGGATAAAAAATCCATGAGGACGTCCATGCCCTAGGCAAACCTGCCTTTTCACCGCACCCGAGCTCTGCGGTTAAGTGGTAACCTTGCAAATTGTACCGTTTCCCGAGCATTGTGCACGACTTATTCCATGTCTTCCTCTCCTATCGAGCGCACCGTCTTCGTCGTTTCCGACAGCACGGGCATCACTGCTGAAACCTTCAGCCATTCCGTCCTGTCCCAATTCGCCCAGTTCGAGTTCCAGGCCATCCGCATCCCGTTCATCGACACCATCGAGAAAGCCGAATCCGTGGCCGAGCGCATCAACCGCTGCGCGCAGGAACAGGGCCAGCAGCCTCTGGTGTTCAGCACCCTGGTGGACCCCAAGATGGCGCACATCATCGGGGCCTCCAACTGCACGTTCCTGGACCTGTTCGGCGCCTTCGTGCGCCACATCGAACGCGCCCTGGGCGTGAAGTCCAGCCGCTCGGTCGGACGTTCCCACTCCGGGGGAATGTCAAAACGATACAACAACCGCATCGAGGCCATCAATTTCAGCCTGGCGCACGACGACGGACAGTACGTCAACGGCCTGGAACAAGCGGACGTGATCCTGGTGGGCGTGTCGCGCTGCGGCAAGACCCCCACCAGCCTGTACCTGGCCATGCAGTACGCCGTGAAGGCCGCCAACTACCCGCTGATCCCGGAAGACTTCCAGCGCGGCACCCTGCCCGCCACGCTGGCGCCCTATCGCAAGAAGATCTTCGGCCTGTCCATTCACCCGGACCGCCTGGCCGAAGTGCGCAACGAACGCCGCCCGGACAGCAAGTACGCCTCCCTGGAGCAATGCCGCATGGAAGTGGCCGAGGCCGAGCGCCTGATGCGCATGGAAGGCATTCCGTGGCTGTCCACCACCACCAAGTCCATCGAAGAGATCTCCACCAAGATCCTGGACGACGTCGGCCTGGACCGTCGCACCTACTGAACCGTCTCCGCGGCAGGGCGAGCTCTCGCCTTGCCCGTTCATGCGGCCCGCGCCGCAACCCTCCCCTCCTTCCCATCTCCGGCCGGCGCATGCGCCGGCCCGCACACGCCATGAACCAACGAATCGTCATTTCGGGCTGCTCCGCCGGGGGCAAGTCCACCCTGCTGGAAGAACTGCGGCGCCGCGGCCACGCCGTGGTGGCCGAGCCAGGCCGCCGCATCGTCGAACAGGAACAGGCGGGCGCGGGGCCTGCCCTGCCCTGGACGGACATGCAGGCCTTTCTCGAGCGCGCCGCCCGACTGGCGCGCCTGGACTACGACGGCGCCGGCAGCGGCCGGACCTTCTTCGATCGCGGCCTGGTCGATGCGGCCGCCGGCCTGGCCCGCCTGGGGAATCCCTCCCTGCTGGAACAGTTGCGCCACGAGCGCCGCTACCATGAACAGGTCTTCCTGGCCCCACCCTGGCCCGAGCTCTACCAGCGCGACAGCCAGCGCCAGCTCGCCCTGGAAGATGCCTTGCGGGAGTATGAACACCTTCTGGAGGTCTATCCGCGGCTGGGCTATGAAGTCCTCATCCTGCCCAGAACGGGCGTGGCCGAACGCGCGGACTGGCTGCTGGCGCAGTTGCGCCATGAATCCGCCGGCCAGGCCGGCACGCCCTGACGCGCGGCCTGCCGGCTCCAGGATGCGGAAGACCGTCAGAAGCGGGCGCCTGCCGCATGCGCGGCAACGGCCCCGTATTCATAGAACGCTTCGCGCGCAGACTTGAACGCGGCTTTTTCCGGATCGCTCAGCGGCAGGGGCAGGTCCATGATGTCTATCCGGCCAAGAATCAGGCGCGCCAGTTCGCGCCCCAGCGTCGTGCCCGGCGCGATGCCGCGACCGTTGTAGCCGGTGAAGCTGAGAGTGTTGCGGGCAAGCTGGTGCAAGCGCGGCAGGGCATCGGACGTCATGCCGATCTGCCCGTACCACTCGTACTCGAACTCCACGCTGCCTAGCTCCGGGAACAGCTTGGCCAGCGCGCGGCGCCCCCAGTTTTCATGGACGCGTGCGCCCGCCCCGCGCAGAGCCCCGACACTGCCGAACACCAGGCGGGCGTCGCGATCGAAACGGAATGAGGACAGCACTTTCCGGGTATCCCAGACGCCTTCCCGGTTCGACAGGATACGGGCGCGCAGGCCCTCGCCGAGCGGACGCGTGGCCATATTGAAGTAAGGCAGGCGAACCTGTTGCTGCTGCAGTTCGGGCCAGATGTCGCGGGTATAGGCGTCCGTGGCCACCACGATCCATTTTGCATCGACCCGTCCTTCGGCCGTCCGGACCTGCCAATGCGTCTGCCGGTCCTGGACGGAAACGACACGACTGCGCGTGTGCAGGCGCGCCCCCGCATTGGCTGCCGCATGGGCGAGGCCGCGCACATAGGCCAGAGGCTGGATGGTGCCGGCGCGGCGATCGAGCAGGCTGCCGCTGTACGCGGTGGTGCCCACGGCCCGCGCCGTGGCGTCGGCGTCCAGAAGCTCGACCGGCGCGCCGGCCTCCTTCCATTGCCGCCAGCGCTCCCGGATCTCCTTCAGCCCTCGGGCCCCGACAGCGCAGTGCAGCGTCCCGTTGCGCACGGCCTGGCAGTCCATGCCGTGCCTGTCCACGAGCTGATAGACCAGTTCAGGCGCATTGCCGAGCAACTGCAAAAGGCGCTGTCCGTATACGGGGCCGAGAAGATCAGGCAATGTGCGAGGCATGGCCCACAGTCCCGCATTGACCAGGCCGACATTGCGGCCGGAGCCGCCAAAGCCGAATTCTTCGGCCTCCAGCAAGACGACGCCGGCCCCGCCCTCGCACAAGTGCAGTGCGGCGGACAGGCCGGTGAAACCGCCGCCGACGATGACGACGTCCACGGCCCCCGCATGACCCGCCAGCCGGGCGGCCGCAGGTGCAGCCGGGGCGCTGGCCTCCCACAGTCCATGGCTGCGTTGATCATCGTTCATGACTGCCCTCGCATGAAGCGCGCCCGCATCACATCCAGAGAGCCCTGCTGGAAATGTGCATGAAGCGCGATCTCGTCCATTGGCTGCGCCTGAAGCCTCTTGCCGGATATCGAATGCATCCCGGGCGGCATCGGCTGCATGGCTCTTGTGCTTGGCACCCTCCCAAGGACAGGGGAAGGACGGGCCGTCGCGGCACAGTCCCTTCAATGTATCTGGAAATTTGCGAAACATGGTTTCAAGACGTTGCCAGGAGATCATGGCCGTACAAGCTCTCCTATTTCACCCCTGCGATGCGAGTGACGCCAGCCATGAACGTGCCAGCCCGCGGCTAGGGTTTCCTATAGGAAACAGATATTCCGGACGGTGAAATAATTTCCCTATCCGCCTTCACTCATTTCTTGCCACGAGCCTCTACAGGAGCTGAAACCCATGTCCAATCCACCCTGTCTGCCTGCCCCTGAGCTCTGCCAATCCATACTGCAGGAACTGGGCGTGGACCCGGCCCTCTATCTGAACGGCAATCTGGAAGTGTGCACGCCCATCGACGGTTCGGTGATCGGTCGCCCGCATGCCCAGTCCGCCGAACAAGTCGCCTTGATCATCGATCAGGCGCAGGCCGCCAGTCTCGAATGGCGCGACGTGCCCGCCCCGCAGCGCGGTGAACTGGTTCGCCTTCTTGGCGAGGAATTGCGAGCCGGAAAAGAGAGGCTGGGCCGGCTGGTGTCGCTGGAGACCGGCAAGATCCTGACTGAAGGCCTGGGCGAAGTGCAGGAGATGATAGACATCTGCGACTTCGCCGTCGGCCTCTCCCGCCAGCTCCATGGCCTGACCATCGCTTCCGAACGCCCTGGCCACCGCATGATGGAAACCTGGCATCCCTTGGGAGTCGTGGGCGTGATCACCGCCTTCAACTTCCCGGTCGCCGTATGGGCCTGGAATGCCGCCCTGGCATTGGTGACCGGCAACGCCGTGGTGTGGAAGCCCTCGGAGAAGACGCCGCTGACGGCGCTCGCCTCGCAAGCCTTGTTCGAGCGCGCGCTCGAGCGCTTCGGCAAGGCGCCGTCCCATTTGAATCAGTTGGTGCTTGGCGACCGCAGCCTGGGAGAAGTGATCGTGGACAGCCGCAAGGTTGCACTGGTCTCGGCGACCGGCAGCACCCGCATGGGCCGCGAGGTCGGCCCGCGCGTGGCGCGGCGCTTTGGCCGCTCGCTCCTGGAGTTGGGAGGCAATAACGCTGTGATCGTCACTCCCAGCGCGGACCTGGATCTGGCGCTGCGCGGCATCGTTTTCGCGGCTGCCGGCACGGCCGGCCAGCGCTGTACCTCCACGCGCCGGCTCATCGTGCATGCCAGCGTCAAGGACGCGCTGCTCTCCCGTCTGAAAACCGTTTATGAAAAGCTGCCGATCGGCCATCCCCTGGACGCGCAGACCCTGGTGGGGCCGCTGATCGACAAAGCCAGCTATGAAGCGTTCCAGGCAGCCCTGGACTGCGCCAAAGCCGAAGGCGGGCAGGTCTACGGCGGCGCACGCGTGGACATGCCGCAAGCCCCCGACGGCTACTACGTACGCCCGGCCATCGTCGAAATGAATGCCCAGACCGATACCGTGCGCCAGGAAACCTTCGCGCCTATTCTCTACGTCCTCGCCTATGAGCAGTTCGAGGATGCCATTGCCTTGCAGAATGACGTGCCGCAGGGCCTATCCTCGGCGATTTTTACCAACGACCTGCGCGAGGCCGAACATTTTCTGTCCGCCTCAGGCTCGGACTGCGGCATTGCCAACGTCAACATCGGCACCTCGGGAGCCGAGATCGGGGGGGCGTTCGGGGGCGAGAAAGAGACCGGCGGCGGCCGCGAATCCGGTTCCGACGCGTGGAAGAACTACATGCGCCGCGCCACCAACACCATCAACTATTCGCGGGAACTCCCGCTGGCGCAGGGCGTGAAATTCCACGTCTAATCGCCGCGACATGGGCGTGGGCCGCCATCAAGCGACGCCGCGAAGCGCCGCTCTCCTGTTGCGCTTGAAGACAGCCCGCGCCAAGGCGCCTGAGCACGGCCTGACACTCCTGCGGACTGCTCATCCTGTTTGAAACCTTGCGACACAAAGCGTGAACTTGTTACTCAGCAAGCTCTCACTCCAAAATGTCAAGGAAAATCATGAAGAAACTTCAGCTCATCCAACCTGGGCCCGCCTTCACAGTTTCGCAGACAAGAAACGAGATCCTGCACTCCACCATGTGGCCCAGCGCCCTGGGAAACAGAGGAAATCTAAGATTCTCCGCCGCTGAAGGCGGCACGCCCCGCGCCGGCCGACTTGCCACTGCCCTGTACACGCTGCGCCATGCCATGGCCGATCTATGCGACAAACTGCGCCTTTTTTTCACTGCTGCGCCCTCGCCCAAACGCACGGAGTACAAGTTTCGGATGCAGATGCGCCAATACAGCTTGCTTTTGAGCAGTATGCTGGGTGAACTGACAGCCGGACAGCAAACCAGGCAGGCACAGCTCAAGGTCGCGCAACAGCTGGCTCAAATGGTCAATTTGCCCAAAGACGTCTCAGACCAGTTGCCCCGACGGGAAAACCTGCTGTCCCTGCATCTGGGGAGGTTGGCGCCTGCGGATATCTATGCCCTGCGCAAAAGCTGGTTGTACAAGAGCGAGAGTGCGATAGCGGATATGCTGGGCAAGATTTCGTGGCCGGACCAGAAATTGCGCACCCAGGCAGAAGCCATGATTAAAGAAATCCGGAAAGCCGCGGACAGGCAATGGAGAAGGCCGACTCGCAAGCTAGTGGAGGGTTGCGCCGGCCTGCTGTCCCGCCGACTACTGGACGGCGCAGCGCTGAATGTGTTTTTGACTAGACTTTACCGGGACGAGGGCAAACGGCTGACGTCCTACCTGCAATCGTTGTCCAGGACTGAATTCAAACAAATACAGGCGAAGCTGAACGCTGTCAAACTGGATCGCGCCACGCGAGCGTTGCATGACAGCGGGGGGCTATTGGTGCGCTTGCGCCAGACCTTGGAAGATGAGATCTATCGCCGGGCCGAACCGGATTTGAAGTCCTGTAGGGTCAAGCAGGAAGAGGCGATGGGGCGGAAACGCGATATCAGCGTATCCGTCCCCCTGGTCCTGCTCAACGAGCTAGTATCCGCGACGCAGCAAGCCTACGGCGACATACCAGCCCGCATGAAAGCGCAGGCACAGTCTCAGATCACGGCCGCCATGGCTTATTTCAAGCCAACTCCGAATCACGACCCGGACGTGACTCCCCAGCGCGCGCCGAACCGATTTGTCGTGAAGAATCTACGCGAAGCATCAAGCCTGCACCCTTTGGGACTGGATCCGAACATTTTTGCTTCCTCCACCGTCAAGGCGGGATCGGGCACGACGAACAGCAGCAGGGGCTCGGAGCAGCCCTTATCTCCTCGGGAAGAACGAAGAGTGCGAATCGCAACCCTGATTCAAAACAAGCGGATTTGAAAAAACCGCAATGCGTCATGAAGCACGTCCCTGCCTGCTTGTCATGGACAAGCAGGAGCGATTGCCGAACGGGCGCCTCAGGCGCGGTGCTGGCGCCGCTGCTCGTACAGACACAGGGCCGTGGCGATGGCCACGTTCAGAGACTCGACGCCAGGGGCCTGAGGAATGAACAGGCGCTGGCTGGCCAGCGCCGCCAGGGCCGGACTGACGCCCTGGCCTTCGTTGCCGAAGACCCAGACGCCGGCATCGGGCAAGGCGGTCTCGTACAGGTCCGTGGCGCCCTGCTCCAGCGACGTCACCAGCACCGGCAGCCCGGCCTTGACCAGCAGGTCAGCGCCGTCGACCTGCTCGTGCAGCTGGATGGAGAAATGGGCCCCCTGGGCGCTGCGCAGCACCTTCTGGGACCACACGCTGGCACAGCCCGGCGTCAGGTAGACGGCCTCCAGGCCCACGGCCACGGCCGTGCGCAGCACGGTGCCCACATTGCCGGGATCCTGTACCTGGTCCAGCAACAAGGCGCGCCCGCTCGGCACGGTCCACTGCGTGGCGCGCGGCACGCGCACCACGAAACCCACGCCCTGCCCCTGCCCCACCTGGGACACCGCATTCATCAGCGATGCACTGAAGGTCACGCAGGCGCGGCCGGGCAGGAACCGCGCCAGCTCCAGCAACTCGTCACTGTGACGATCCAGTTCGAAGACCGCCAGTTCCGGCAGGCCGCGGTGCTCCAGCCACATCTGGCATAAATGTATGCCTTCCAGCCACACCCGCTGCTCGGCGCCGTCCACTTCGCGCCTGTCATGCGCTAGGCGCTGCACGCGCTTGAACAGGGCGTTGTCCTTGGATTCAATCAACCTCATGGGAATTACCTAACAGGGTTTGGCGCACCGGCGCAAAACTGCGGCGGTGTTCTTCACAGGCGCCGTGCAGGGCCAGGCGCTCCAGGTGCAGCGCGGTGCCGTAGCCTTTGTGCTGGTCGAAACCATACTGTGGAAAGCGGGCGTGCAGCTCCATGCAGTATGCGTCGCGCGCCGTTTTGGCAAGGATGGACGCGGCCGAGATGGCCGGCTGGGTGGCGTCTCCCTTGACCAGGGCGACGGCGGGACAGCACAGCGCTGCCGGGACCCGGTTGCCGTCGACCAGGGCCTGGTCGGGCTTTGCAGCCAGCGCATTGCAGGCGCGCCGCATGGCCAGCATGGCGGCCTGCAGGATATTGATGTCGTCGATCTCGGCAACGCTGGCGCTGGCGATCTCCCAGGCCAGGGCGCGCTCCTTGATCCGGGCCGCCAGCTCTTCGCGGCGGCGCGCGGTCAGCTTCTTGGAGTCATTCAGGCCGGCAATGGGCCTGGCCGGATCCAGGATCACGGCGGCGGCGAATACCGGACCGGCCAAAGGCCCCCGGCCGGCCTCGTCCAGGCCCGCGACCAGGCCGGCTGCCGGATCAAAGCCGAACAGTTCAACCTGCATGTTCGCGCGCCAGCTTCAGGATGACCTCTGCCGCCAGGGCCGGCGTGTCGCGGCGCAACTGCAGATGCATCTGGGTGAAAACCTGTTCGATATGCCTGACGTAGTCCTGGTCCGTGAGCGCCTTCCAGCATTCGCTCGCCAGCTTTTCGGGCTCGGCGTCTTCCTGGAGCAGTTCCGGCACGACGAAGTCCCGCGCCAGCACATTGGGCAGACCCACCCACGGAACATAGGGACGGTCCTGGCCCGACTTCCAGCGTATGATGCGCTCCATCATCGGCGTCAGCACATAGGAGATGACCATGGGGCGCTTGTACAGCGCCGTCTCCAGGCTGGCCGTGCCGCTGGCCACCAGCACCGCATCGCTGGCTTCCATGACGGTCCAGGCCGCCGGACGCACCACGCCCTGAGCGTCGGGCGCGCGCACGCCGGGCGTGTCGCCGTCGATCACGTGCAGATTGCGCACCGGGCACTGCGCCAGCGCCTGCTCGAACTCCCGGCGGCGCCGGACATTGACCATGGGCACCAGAACGGTCAGGTCCGGGTCCTGCTGCTGCAGCAGTTGAACAGTTCTGAGGAAACGGGGCGCCAGCAGACGCACCTCCGAGGAACGGCTGCCCGGCAACACGCCCAGCACGCGGCCCTGCCCTTGCAGGCCCAGGCGGCGACGCGCATCCTGCTTGTCGGGCTGCACGGGAATATTGGCGGCCAGCGGATGGCCTACGTAAGTGACGGGGATGCCTTCCTTTTCGTAGATCTCGGTCTCGAAGGGAAACAGCACCAGCATGTGCGAGACTGCTTCGCGGATCTTGTGGATGCGTTCGTAGCGCCAGGCCCAGATGGACGGCCCGACGAAATGCACGGTAGGCACGCCCGCCTGGCGCAGCCGCTGCTCCAGGCGCAGATTGAAATCGGGCGCGTCTATGCCCACGAAGACGTCGGGGCGATGACGCAGCCAGTGATTGCGCATGCCCAGGTAGGTGGATACCAGGCCGGGAATGCGCTTGAGCGCCTCCACGTAGCCGAAGACCGTCAGGGCATCCATGGGGTAGTGCTGGCGGAACTGCCCGGCGGCCATTTCGGGACCGCCTATGCCTTCGACCAGGAGCTGTGCGTCGCTCCGGCGCAGGCCCTGGATGATGCGGGCCGCCAGCAGGTCGCCCGACGGCTCGCCCGCCACCATGCCGACGGTCAGGCCGGACACGCCCGGGCTGCGCCAGCCCGCGCCCGGCCGGCCTGCGCCTTGAGGCATGGTCATGGTCGGGAGATGCCCCGGCCGGAAGCGTTCAGGAAGTCCACCATGATCTGGATGGCGGCGGCGCTGTCAGGCTGGGCCTGCTGCAACTGCTGCATTTCCTCGACCGCCTGCTCGATGGTGAGCTTGCGCCGATAGAGCAACTTGTAGCATTCCTTGACGGCGGCGATGGAGTCGGGCGTGAAGCCGCGCCGGCCCAGGCCTTCGCTGTTGATGCCCACGGGGCGGAAGGGATCGCCCGCGCCGATGACGTAGGGAGGGATGTCCTGGCGCACCGAGCTGGTGCCGCCTATCATGCTGTGCGCGCCGATGCGCACGAACTGGTGCACCGCGGTCAGGCCGCCCAGGATGGCCCAGTCGCCGATGTGGATATGGCCGGCCAACTGAACGCTGTTGGCGATGATGGTGTGGTCCCCCACCTGGCAATCATGCGCGATGTGCACGTAAGCCATGATCCAGTTGTCGCTGCCCACGCGGGTCACGCCCACGTCCTGCACCGTGCCGGTATTGATGGTGACGTATTCCCGGACGGTGTTGCCGTCTCCGATCTCCAGGCGGGTGGGTTCGCCGGCATACTTCTTGTCCTGGGGCATGCCGCCGATGGAGCAGAAACGGTAGAAATGATTGTCGCGGCCTATGGTGGTATGGCCGTCGATCACGCAGTGCGGGCCCACCTTGGTGCCCGCCCCTATCGTGACGTTGGCCCCGATGATGCTGTAGGCGCCGACTTCGACATCATCGGCCAGGGTCGCCCCCGCTTCGATGATGGCCGTTTCATGGATACGCATAAATTACTCTTCCAGTTGACGGATGGCGCACATGAGCTTGGCCTCGGCCACGACCTGGCCGTCCACCAGGGCGCGCCCCGTGTACTTGCACAAGGCACGGCTGATGCGGTCGGCCTCGACTTCCAGGCGCAGCTGATCGCCGGGCAGCACGGGCTTGCGAAAGCGCGCACCATCCACGCCCACCAGGTAGTAGGCCAGCTTGTTGTCCACTTTTGCGTAGGGGTCTTCGGGGTCGGTGAAGGAGAACAGCGCAGCGGCCTGGGCCATGGCTTCGATGATCAGCACGCCCGGCATCACGGGGTGATGCGGAAAGTGGCCCGTGAAGAAAGGCTCGTTCATCGACACATTCTTGATGGCCACGATACTCTTGCCCGGCACCATTTCCAGCACGCGATCGACCAGCAGCATCGGGTAGCGATGGGGTAGGCGATCCATGATTTGTCGAATGTCGAGTTCCATTTTTTCTTGTCCTGCTTAGTTCTGGTTATGTGTGTTACGAGATGAATCGGCCCCCTCGTCCGCCTGGCGCTCCAGCGAGCGCAGGCGGCGGCGCAGGCCGCCCAATTGCCCCAGGACGGCGGCGTTCTTCTGCCAGTCCTGGTGCGGCGCAAAAGGATAGACCCCGGTGTAGCGGCCGGGCTCGGTGATGCTGGACGTGATGGCGGTGCCCCCGGATACGTGCACGTCGTCCGCCAGACGGATGTGGCCGGACAGCATGGCTGCGCCGGCGATGGTGCAGCGCGCCCCGATCTGCGTGGAACCGGCCACGCCCACGCAGGCGGCCATGGCGGTGTGCTCGCCCACGTGCACGTTGTGGGCGATCATGATCTGATTGTCCAGCTTGACGCCGTCCCCGATCACGGTATCGTCCAGGGCGCCGCGGTCCACCGTGGTGTTGGCACCGATTTCGACATCGTTGCCGATCCGGACCTGGCCGATCTGCGCGATCTTGGCCCAGGCGCCGTCGCCCTTGACGGGATCCGGTGCGAAACCGAAACCGTCCGCGCCCAGCACCACGCCGGAATGCAGGATGGCGCGATCGCCCACGTGCACGCCATGATAGAGGGTGACGCGGGCATGCAGCAGGCAATCCTGGCCAAGCGTGGAGCCCGCGCCAATGACGCAATGGGCTCCCAGCCGCGAACCGCGGCCGATGCGCGCGCCGGCTTCGATCACGCAGAAGGGCCCGATGGCCGCGCCTTCCCCGACTTCAGCGGAAGGGTCGACGACGGCGCTGGGATGAATGCCCTTGGGCAGGCCGGACAGGCGCACCTGGTCGAAGCGCTGCGCCAGCAGCGCATACATCAGATAAGGCTGGGGACAGAGCACAGGCGCGAAGGCCGGCTCGAAATCCAGCGCGGCATAAACCTCCGGGGTCAGGATGACCGCCGCGGCCTGTGTCCGGGACAGCAGCTCGTGCAGCTTGGGATTGGACAGAAAGCTGATTTCCTGCGGGCCCGCAGAAAGCAAAGAGCCTAGGCCCCGGATGCGGGACATAGGCTCTTGGGCGCCCTGAGGCAGCTTGCAATCCAGTCCGGTCTTGTTGATTTCCTGTACCAGCTCAGGCAGGGACACCGCCTGTTCGGCGCTCAGCAATACCGGCATGGTTCATCAACCGCCCAGTGCTTTCAGGACTTCTTCGGTGATGTCCACGCGAGGGCTGACGGTAACGGCATCCTGGATGATGAGATCGTAGCCTTGGGAATCAGCGATGCTCTTGATAGCGGCATCCGCTTTTTCGACGATGGCCGAGAACTCTTCGTTGCGGCGACGGTTGAAGTCTTCCTGGAATTCGCGACGCTTGCGCTGCAAGTCCGAATCCAGGTCGGCCAGCTGGCGCTGGCGCTTGACGCGGTCGGACTCGGACAGCACGGGAGCGTCCTTGTCGAATTTCTGTGCCTGGGCGCGCAGGTTGTTCGCCAGTTTTTCCAGTTCTTCGTCGCGGCGCTTAAATTCCGCTTCGATCTTGGTCTGGGCAGCCTTGGCGGGTTTGGAATCGCGCAGGATGCGCTCGGTGCTGACGAAACCGATCTTGGTCTGAGCCTGAACAACAGGAGCGGCTGTCATGGCGCTGACACCCAGTGCGGCAGCCAGAACGAGCGCTTTATTGCCACGGGTCAGGCCGCGGGCGATAGTTGTGAGTTTCATTGCGATGTTTGACTTCATGAAAAATCTACCTTGCTAATTAGGCTGCAGAATAGAGCAATTGTGCCATTAAACGCGAACATCAGAAAGCCGTGCCGATCTGGAACTGGAAGGCCTGCTTGTCATCGCCTTCCTTGGCGCGCAGGGCGCGACCGTAGGACAACTGCAGCGGCCCCAGAGGCGACTGCCAGGACAGGCCCAGGCCGGCGGAGTACTTCCAGCCGCAAGGATCCGTGGAAGGGCTGTCGGGACGGCCCATGGCGCAGCCGCCGCTGGTGTTGTCCACCTTGCCGGCGTCGGCGAACAGGAACCAGCGCAGGGTGCGATCCCGCGTGGCGCCGGGGAACGGCAGGTAGAGCTGGGCATTGGCGATCATGCGGCGCGAACCGCCCAGGTAGTTGCCGGTGAGCGTATCGCGCGGACCGAGCGAGGCGCCTTCGTAGCCGCGCACCGAACCTATGCCCCCGCCATACACGTTCTTGATGACCGGATAGGACTTGCTGCCATAGGCGCGGCCCCAGTCGATGGCGCCGTTCAGCGCCAGCGTGTAGGCGCGGCCCAGCGGGATGTAGTGCTGGTGGCTGGCGCGCAGCATGTAGTAGCGCAGGTCCATGGTGCCCAAATCGCCCGACAGGCTGGTCAGGCTGCCCTTGTTGGGAGCGATGGCGCTGTCGCGGGTGTCCTTGGACCAGCCCAGGTTGAAGATGAACGCGTTGGTGCGTTCGCCGTACTCGGCCACGTAATCCTGGTACGCGCGCGGCGTGTACTCCGGGCTCAGGCGCGAGAGCTTGTTCTGCTCGAAGTTCACGCCCATGAAGATGCGGTCGTACTCGGAAATCGGCACGCCGAAGTTCAGGCCCGCACCGATGGCGGTGTTCTGGTAGTCGCCCCAGGCGTTGTTGGCCTCGTAGGGCGTGGTGCGGCGGTAGTAGATCGAGGTGGTCTTGCTGATGCCGTCGCGCGTCCAGTACGGGTTGGTGTGGCTGATGACGGCGGCGCGGTTCACCTTGCTGGTATTGACCTGCAGGGACAGGCTGTTGCCGCTGCCGAAGATGTTGTCCTGGCTCAGGCCGGCGGACAGGATCAGCTTGTCGGTCGAGCCGTAGCCCACGCCCAGGTTGATCAGCCCGGTGGGCTTTTCCTTGACGTCCACGTTCACGTCCACCTGGTCGGGCGAGCCGGGCACCGGCTTGGTGTTGACATCCACTTCATTGAAGTAGCCCAGGCGGTCGACGCGGTCGCGCGAGAACTTGATGCTGGACGAGTCATACCAGGCGGCTTCCTGCTGGCGCATTTCGCGGCGGATGACTTCATCGCGCGTGCGGGTGTTGCCGCCGATGTCGATGCGGCGCACATACACGCGCCGGCCCGGGTCCACGTAGAAGGTCAGGTCTGCCGTATGCCCTTCGCGGTCGAGCACGGGATTGGGGTTGACGTTGGCGAAGGCGTAACCCAGGCTGCCCAGATACTCCGTGATGGCCTTGACCGTGGCGTTGGTCTTGTCGGCGGAGAAGACCTCGCCGGCCTTCTGCTGCACCAGGGGCTGGATCTTGTCGTCCAGACCCAGCAGGTCGCCCGCCAGCTTCACGTCGCTGAGCGTATAAGGCTGGCCTTCATGCAGGGTCAGGGTGATGAAGATGTCCTTGCGGTCCGGCGAGATGGATACCTGCGGCGGCTCCGCCGAATACTCCAGGTAGCCGCGGTTCAGGTAGAAGGAGCGGATGCGCTCCATGTCGCCTTCCAGCTTCTCGCGGGAATACTTGTTGGTGCCGGTGTACCAGGTCATCATGCCCGAGGTGGTCAGTTCCATCTCGTCGAGCAGACGGCTCTGCGAGAAGGCTTCGTTGCCCACCACGCGGATTTCCTTGATCTTGGCCAGCTCGCCTTCGAAGATGTCGAAGCTCACGCCCACGCGGTTGCGCGGCAGGGGCGTGATGATGGGCGTGATCTCCACGCCGTACTTGCCTTTGGACAGATATTGCTGCTTGAGCTCGAACTCCGCGCGCTCCAGCATGGAGCGGTCGAACACGCGCCCTTCGCCAAAACCGACCTGGGCCAGGGACGTGATGATGTTCTTGGAGTCGAACTCGCGCATGCCGTTGAAGGACACCGAGGCGATGGTCGGGCGTTCCTTGACATTGACGATCAGCACATTGCCGCTGGTGTCGATCTGGACGTCGCTGAAGAAGCCCGTGGCGTACAGGCGCTGGATGGCGTCGGCAGCCTGTTCCTCGGAGAAGGACTCGCCCACCTTGACGGGCAGGGACGAGAACACGGCGCCGGGATCGACCCGCTGGATGCCGTTGACTTGAATATCGCGCACGACAAACGGTGCAAATGCATTCGCCAGGGCGGGGGCAAGGAGACTTGCCACCAGCACGGGCAAGACACGCAACGCAAAAGTGGGTTTCCGGCTAAACGACATCCTGGACAATCCTTGGTCGGTCAAATGGTTGGAAATTGTATGCCACACGCCGTCAACTGAAAAGGCGGGTGATGTCATTAAAAAATGCGATGCTCATCAGCACCGCCAATGCGCTCAGGCCCAGACGCTGACCTATCATCAGCATGCGATCCGATGCGGGCTTGCCGCGTACTGCTTCGATGGCATAGTACAGTAGATGCCCGCCGTCCAGCATGGGCACGGGCAATAAATTCAGCAATCCGATGCTGATGCTGATCAGCGCCAGAAAATTCAGGTAGGCGATCAGGCCGATGCGCGCCGTCTGACCCGCATAGTCTGCAATAGTAACCGGCCCGCTGACATTGCGCACGGATACCTCGCCAGTGATCATGCGCCCTATCATCTTCAGGGAGAACCAGAAGGTCTCGGCCGTGCGCACGAAGCCGCGCCGGACGCTGTCAACGGGCCCGTAGCGCACATGCACCATGTCGAAATCGGGGCCTATCTTGGCGCCGATGCGCCCAAGCACCTCGCCGTCCTCGCCGGCCTGCGCCCGAGGCGTGATGGACAGGTGCAGGACCTGCCCGGCGCGCAGCACGTCCAGCGCCAGCGTCTGGCCGGCGGACTTCTGAATCTGTTCGACGAACTGCACCACGTCCGGGTCCTGCCTGGAACCCAGCGCCAGGATGATGTCTTTTTCCTGCAGGCCAGCCTGCTCGCCGGCGCTGTCCTTGTACACCTCCTGGACTACGGCGCGCGGCGGCAGCAGGGCCAGCCCTGCCTGCGCCAGCAGGTCGCGATTGTCGGGCGTGATCTCGCCGGCCGGCAGCGACAGGCTGCGCTCGCGCTCCTGGCCTTGCGCATCGAGCACGCCCACCGCCAGCGTGCCGCCCGAGGACAGGGCCTCCATGAATTCCCAGCGCGCCTCGTTCCAGGAACGGACCTCGCGGCCGGCTATGTCGATCAGGCGGTCGCCTGCCTGGAAGCCGGCCTGGGCGGCCGGCGTGCCGGCCTGCGGCTGGGCGATGACGGGCGCCGGCTCCTGCGCGCCCAGCAGGCCCACCAGCGCGTAGATGATGACGGCCAGGATCAGATTGGCCAGCGGCCCGGCAAGCACCACGGCGGCGCGCTGCCACAAAGGCTTGCAATTGAAGGATTCCTGGACCTGCTCCAGCGTGGCGCCGGGCGGCGGATCGTTCTGCATCGCCACATAACCGCCCAGCGGCAGAGCCGACACCGCCCACTCCGTGCCGTGCCTGTCCCTGCGGCGGTAAAGCACCTTGCCGAAACCGATCGAAAAGCGCTCGACCCGCACGCCGCAGCGGCGCGCGACCCAGTAGTGGCCCAGCTCGTGGAAAGTCACGAGCACGCCCAGAGTCACCAGAAAGGCCAGCAAGGTGTACAGCATGTGGGATCCTGTCAGCCGCGCGGCGCCGTGCGGCAGTAATCCAGCGCCAGGGACCGGGTCTCCCGGTCCAGGTCCAGCACCGCGTCCAGAGCGTCCAGCGACTGGGCGGCGCGGCCATTGAGTTTGTCCAGACAGTGTTCGATCACGTCCGGAATCTGAGTATAACGAATCTGCTCGCCCAGAAAGCGATCCACAGCGATTTCATTGGCCGCATTCAAGGTGACGCAGGCCGCCTGGCTGTTGCGCAAGGCTTCGTAGGCCAGGCGCAGGCAGGGAAAGCGCACCAGGTCCGGAGGCTCGAAATCCAGCCGACCCATGGTCGCCAGATCCAGCAGGCCCACGCCGCTGGCCAGGCGTTCGGGAAAACCCAGGCCATAGGCAATGGCCGTGCGCATGTCCGGCTGGCCCAGCTGCGCCATGACCGAACCGTCGATGAACTCCACCATGGAATGGATGACGCTCTGGGGGTGGATGACGACATCGATCTGTTCCACCGGCACGCAGAACAGCCAATGAGCCTCGATGACTTCCAGCCCTTTGTTCAGCATGGTGGCCGAATCGACGGAGATCTTGCGGCCCATGCTCCAGTTCGGATGTGCGCAGGCCTGCTCCGGCGTGACGGCGTCCAGCTCGGCCAGGGGCCGGGAGCGGAACGGACCGCCAGAGGCCGTGACGAGCAGGCGGCGCAACCCCGCCACGGCCTGGCCGGCCTGCGCCGGAGCCTCGCCCGCCAGACATTGATAGATGGCGCTGTGCTCGGAGTCGATGGGCAGCAATTGCGCCCCGCCCTGCTGCACCGCTTTCATGAAGATGCCGCCGGCCGCAACCAGCGCTTCCTTGTTGGCGAGCAGGACGCGCTTGCCGGCCCGTGCCGCCGCCAGAGCCGAGGGCAGTCCGGCCGCACCGATGATGGCCGCCATGACGGTCGTGACCTGGGGATCGGCCGCCGTATCGGCCAGGGCCTGGGCGCCTACGCGGATCTCGGGCAATGGCGCCCCGCCCGGCCAGGCGGCAAGAAAACGTTCGCGAGCGGCGGCGTCGGGCACCACGACCACTTTCGCCCGGCTGGAATGGGCCTGCCCGGCCAACTGCTCCATGCGGGTGTGGCCCGTCAGGGCATGGACGGCCATACGGTCCGGATGGCGGGCGATGACATCTAAAGTGCTGACGCCGATGGAGCCCGTGGCCCCAAGGACGCAGACATGCTGGAAGTTCATGAGTATTTCCTTGGCGCAGGCGCCCCGCATCCTTTCCGGATCAGAACAGCCACGCCCCACCTAAAAGCAAGGCCAGCGGCGCTACGGGCAGCAAGGCATCGATGCGATCATAGACCCCGCCATGCCCGGGCAGCAACTGGCTGGAATCCTTGACGCCGGCGCGGCGCTTGAGCAGCGATTCGAACAGGTCGCCCACGATGGAAATGGCCGCCAGCAGCACTCCCAGCGCGGCCGTGGCCAACCAGCCCCAGCGCGCGACCAGGTCCGCGCCGAAAGTGCCCGGCCACGCCGCGCTGAGCAGCATCCAGGCGGCGGCGGCGGCCATGCCTCCGATTGCCCCCGCCCAGGTCTTGCCCGGGCTGACCCTGGGCGCCAGCTTGGCCTTGCCGAAAGCGCGGCCGGCAAAATAGGCGGCAATGTCGGCCACCCAGATCAGCACCAGCACGGACAGCACGTAAACGACGCCCCGGCCGTGCAGCAGGTGATACAGTGCGGCCCAGGCGGCCAGCGGAGCGGCCACGCCCATCACGCACAGGAACGAGGTCTGGGCCCGCTGCTGGGCCTGGCCCTGCAGGACCAGCCCCGTCGCACCCACCAGCCAGACGGCGACCATGACGGGCACCAGGCCCCGATAGACCAGATCGGCGGCCTGGCCCTGCGGACCGCCGGCATACCAGTACACGCTCAGCCAGGCGATCAGCGCGCCGGTCAGCAAGGCGATGGGCCAGGCCCAGCGCTGCTGGTCCGCCGGCAGGCTCAGGCGCTGCCATTCCCAGCAGGCCAGCGTGCTCAGCAATCCGAAGATGGCCAACAGCGGCCATTGCACCGGCGCCAGCATGGCGGCGCCGAGGATCACCAACAGCACGATGGCGGTAATGACTCGCTGTTTAAGCATAAGGGTACTCCTCAGGAGGCGGAGGATTCCAGCACCTGAGCGCTGGTGCGGCCAAAGCGCCGCTCCCGTCCGCGATACCATTCGAACGCTTCCTCGAGCTCGGCCCGGCCGAAATCGGGCCAGTACACATCGGTGAAGTACAGTTCCGTGTAGGCCATCTGCCAGATCAGGAAGTTGGAGATGCGGCGCTCGCCGCCGGTGCGAATGAACAGATCCGGTTCGGGCGCGTAGGCCATGGCCAGATGCGGACTGAACAGGTTTTCGTCCAGTTTCTCCGGATGCGCAGCCAATTCGGGATTGGCCGCGATGGTTTTCTGCGCCGCCTGCAATATGTCCCAGCGGCCGCCGTAATTGGCGGCAATGGTCAGATGCAGGAGGTCATTGTCGCGAGTCTGTTCCTCGGCGCGGGCGATGAGCTCGCGCAGCTCGTCGCTGAAGGCGGACAGCTCGCCGACCACATGCAGGCGCACGCCGTTCTTCTTGAGCGTGGCCACTTCCTTCTGGAGCATCTTCACGAACAGGCGCATCAGCATGGAGACCTCCTCGGGAGGCCGGCGCCAGTTCTCGGAACTGAATGCGAACAAGGTCAGGTAGCGCACCCCCAGGTCGCCGCAGGCCTCGACGATGCGTCGGACGGCCTGGACGCCGCGCAGGTGGCCCGCCGTACGCGGGAGCATGCGGCGGGTTGCCCATCGACCATTGCCGTCCATGACAATGGCCAGGTGACCAGGGACTTGACTGTGCGTCGGGATACGCTGAGTAGAACTGAATGGAATCACCTAGCCACCTGTTGCGCGGTCATCAGACCGTCATGATCTCGGCTTCTTTCTGCGCGATCAGCTTGTCGATCTCGGCGACGTACTTATCGGTCAGCTTCTGGACTTCGTCCTGGGCGCGGCGCTCCTCGTCCTCGGAGATCTCCTTGTCCTTGACCTGCTTCTTGAGCGTGTCGTTGGCGTCGCGGCGCAGGTTGCGGATAGCGACCTTGGCGTCCTCGCCTTCGCTGCGCACGACCTTGGCCAGGTCGCGGCGGCGCTCTTCGGTCAGGGCCGGCATGGGCACGCGGATGCTGTCGCCCATGGAAATGGGGTTCAGGCCCAGGTCGCTGTCGCGGATGGCCTTTTCAATAGGACCGGCCATGTTTTTTTCCCAGACCTGCACATTCAGGGTGCGCGCGTCCACGACGGTGATGTTGGACACCTGGCTGACGGGCACGGGCGAGCCGTAGTACTCCACCTGGACGTGATCGAGCAGCCCCGTGGTGGCGCGGCCGGTGCGGATCTTGGCCAGGCCGGTCTTCAGGGACTCGATGGACTTGGCCATGCGGGTGTCGGTCGTTGATTTGATCTCGGAGAGACTCATGGACTTAATTTCCTATAACTTTAAACGTGGACCAGGGTGCCCTCGTCCTCGCCGGAGACCGCGCGCGTCAGGGCGCCGGGCTTGTTGATGGAAAACACTTTGATGGGCAGTTTCTGATCGCGGCACAGGGCGAAGGCCGTGGCGTCCATCACTTCCAGACGACGCACGATGGCCTCGTCGAAGCTGATGCGCGAATAGCGGGTCGCGCCGGGATCCTTGTTCGGGTCGGCGCTGTAGATGCCGTCCACCTTGGTGGCCTTGAGCACGATCTCCGCGCCCACTTCGGCGCCGCGCAGCGCGGCGGCGGTATCGGTCGTGAAGAAGGGGTTGCCCGTGCCGGCCGCGAAAATGACGACCTTGTTCTCTTCCAGGTAGCGCAGCGCCTTGGGACGGATGTAGGGTTCCACGACCTGCTCGATGTTCAGCGCCGACTGCACGCGGGCATCCAGGCCGCGGTGCTTCAGCGCATCCTGCAGCGCCAGTGCGTTCATGACAGTGGCCATCATCCCCATGTAGTCGGCCGTCGCGCGATCCATTCCCTGGGCGCCGGGAGCGATGCCCCGGAAAATATTGCCCCCTCCGATGACGATCGCCAGCTGCACGCCCAGCTGGGCGACCTGGGCGATTTCCTCCGTCATGCGAAGAATGGTGCTGCGATTGATACCGAACGAGTCCTCGCCCATCAGCGCTTCGCCGGAAAGCTTGAGCAGGACGCGTTTGTAATGAGGGGTGGTCATGGTTGGGGTTCCAAGTGACGAAAGACAGGGAGAGTGTAAAGCAGCAGGGCAGGCACCGCCACTACGGTGCCTGCCCTGCAAGTTCAAGCCAGATTAAGCTTGACCGGCGGCAGCAGCCACCTCGGCGGCGAAGTCTTCAACGCGCTTCTCGATGCCTTCACCCACGACATACAGGGTGAAGCCGGCGATGGTCGCTTTGCTTTCGTTCAGCATCTGCTGGACGCTTTGCTTGTCGTTCTTGACGAAAGGCTGGTTCAGCAGCGTGACTTCCTTCAGGAACTTGGCCACGGCGCCGTCCACCATCTTGGTGACGATGTCGGCAGGCTTGCCGGACTCGGCAGCCTTCTGGGCGGCGACGGAACGCTCGGCTTCGATGTCGGCCGCGTCCACGCCGGATGCGTCCAGGGCCTTGGGACGGCTGGCGGCGATGTGCATGGCCAGGTCCTTGCCCACTTCCTCGGAGCCGGTGAAGTCGACCAGAACGCCGATCTTGCCGCTGTGGATGTAGCTGGCCAGCTGGCCGGCGGTTTCGTAGCGCTGGAAGCGGCGCACGGAGATGTTCTCGCCGATCTTGCCGACCAGGGCGGCGCGCACGCTTTCAACGGTGCCGTCGGCCAGTGGCAGTTCAGCCAGGGCGGCCAGGTCGGCGGGATTGTTCTTGGCAACCAGCTGGGCGACCTGATCGATGAACTGGATGAAGTCATCGTTCTTGGCCACGAAGTCGGTTTCGCAGTTGACTTCGACGATGGCGCCGGTCTTGGCGTCGTCGGCGATGTAGACCGTCACCAGACCTTCAGCGGTCACGCGGCTGGCGGCCTTGCTGGCCTTGCTGCCCAGCTTCACGCGCAGGATTTCTTCGGCGCGGGCCATGTCGCCATCGGCTTCGGTCAGCGCCTTTTTGCATTCCATCATGGGCGCGTCGGTTTTCTCGCGCAATTCCTTAACCATCGATGCGGTGATTTGAGCCACGGTTTTCTCCAATTCTGTAGAACGTGCCCCGGCGGGCCGGGGCGGTGCGAAATGCAAGTGTAGCCATCGGCCATGACAGCCTTGCGCATGGCCGATGGCTTCGAGCCGATTACTCCTGGGAGTCGGCGTCGACTTCGACGAATTCCTCGTCGGCAGCGATTTCTTCAACCAGACCGTTCAGGTTCTGCTCGCGGCCGGCCAGCACGGCGTCGGCGATGCCGCGGGCGTACAGGGCGATGGCCTTGGCGGAGTCATCGTTGCCGGGGATCACGTAGTCCAGGCCTTCCGGGGAGTGGTTGGTGTCGACCACGGCCACCACGGGGATGCCCAGGGTGCGGGCTTCGGCCACGGCGATCTTGTGGTAGCCGACGTCGATCACGAACAGGGCGTCAGGCAGGTTGTTCATGTCCTTGATGCCGCCGATGGACTTGTTCAGCTTTTCCAGCTCGCGCTCGAACATCAGGGCTTCTTTCTTGCTCATGCCTTCGGTGCGGCCTTCGGCCAGCTGAGCTTCCATGTCCTTCAGGCGCTTGATGGAGGTCTTGACCGTCTTGAAGTTGGTCATCATGCCGCCCAGCCAGCGGCTGTCGACGTAAGGCATGCCGCAGCGCTCGGCTTCGGCGGCGACCAGTTCACGGGCGGCGCGCTTGGTGCCGACGAACAGGATGTTGCCACCGCGGGCGGCCAGCTGGCGCACGAACTTCACGGCTTCTTCGTACTGAGCAACCGTCTTTTCCAGGTTGATGATATGGATGTTGTTACGCTGGCCGAAGATGTACTGCGACATCTTGGGGTTCCAGTAACGGGTTTGGTGGCCAAAGTGCACACCGGCTTCCAGCATTTCACGCATCAAAGACATGATTTTCTCCAAGGGTTTGGTCTTGTAACCGCCCGGTATCCGGTAAGGGCCGCAGGTTCGCCTGCATTCCAGACACCCCGAGACGGACGGTCACGCGATTTACAGCTACATTTAGGAACGCCGCCCAAGACGGGACTGGCGCATTGGACATACGGGCCCGCGACCGCGCAAAGCGACATGCGCTTGGCGACCGCCAGTGTCCGGCCCGTCGCTTTCATGAAAGGGCAAAACAGACGCCAGGCACGCACCGGGTGTATCCTAGAAGGATAAGGCGCAAGGCTCTCCCGCCAAATTTCACTTCTTTTGCCGACACCAAGCCCCCGTAAAGAAGGGTTTGCACTGCCGCAAAATTCACGAAAGCCTATAATTCTACTATTTTTCAACAGACCTGTTCAAGTTGCTATGAGTATTCTCGTCACAGACCCTTCCGACCTCGACAAAATGCGGGCAGCCTGCCGGACGGCAGCTTCGATCCTCGACTACCTGACCCCCTTTGTCAAAGCCGGCGTCACCACCGCCGAACTGGACAGACTGTGCATGGAACGCATCAACGAACTGCAGGTGAAATCCGCCACCGTCGGTTACGCGCCGCCCGGCTACCCGCCCTTCCCCGGTTCCATCTGCACCTCCGTGAACCACGTCATCTGCCATGGCATTCCCGGCGACAAGGTCCTCAAGAACGGCGACATCCTGAACATCGACGTGACCATCATCCAGGACGGCTGGTTCGGGGACACCAGCCGCATGTTCTATATTGGCGAACCCAGCATCCTGGCCCGCCGCCTGACCGAAACCACCTACGAATGCATGTGGCTGGGCATAGACCAGGTCAAGCCGGGCGCCACGCTGGGCGACATCGGCCACGCCATCCAGAAGCACGCCGAAAGCCAGGGCTTCTCGGTGGTGCGCGAATACTGCGGGCACGGCGTGGGCCGCAAGTTCCACCAGGATCCGCAAGTGCTGCACTACGGCAAGCCCGGCACCGGCATCAAGCTGGAGGCCGGCATGATCTTCACCATCGAACCCATGATCAACGCCGGCCGCCGCGAGCTGCGCACCCTGGCGGACCAATGGACCGTGGTGACCCGCGACCACAGCCTGTCGGCGCAGTGGGAGCACGCCGTTCTGGTCACCGACACCGGCTACGAAGTGCTGACCGTCTCGCCCGGCATGCCCGCGCCGCCGGCCTTCATCAAGGACTGATCCCATGCCCGGCCCGGCCCTGGCCTCGCTGCGCGACACGATCGCCCGCCGCCGGGCCAACGCTTGCCGGCGCTATCGGCAACACCTGCAGCCCGACGTGCTGCTCAAGGCCCTGCGCCGCATCTGCGACCAGGGCCTGCGTGAACTGCTCGCCCTTCATCCTCTGCCCGAACAGGCCTGCCTGGCCGCGCTGGGCGGCTACGGCCGCGGAGAGCTCTACCCCCACTCCGACGTGGATCTGCTGATCCTGCTGCAGCGCCCTCCCGACGCCCGGGACATTGCCCGCATCGAGGCCCTGCTGGCCGCCATGTGGGACATCGGCCTGGCCCCCAGCCATGCCGTGGTCACGCCGCAGCAATGCCTGGAACAGGCCGCGCAGGACATCACCACGGAAACCGCGCTGCTGGAGAGCCGCTGGCTGGCCGGCTCGCGCCTGCTGCTGCGCCACGTGCAGCGCCAATTGCAGAGCCAGCTGGATCCGCGCGCCTTCTTCCTGGCCAAACAGGCCGAACAGCAGCAGCGCCACGCCCGCCTGCAGGATACGCCCTATGCGCTGGAGCCCAACTGCAAGGAATCGCCCGGAGCCCTGCGCGACCTGCAGGTGCTGCTGTGGATGGCGCGCGCCGCCGGCCTGGGGCGCACCTGGCGCGACATCGCCCGCTCGGGGCTGCTGACCCAGGCCGAGCTGCGCGCCCTGAGCCGCGTGGACCAGGCCTTCAAGCGCCTGCGCATCGAACTGCACCTGCTGACCGGCCGCGCCGAGGACCGCCTGCTGTTCGACCTGCAGCCGCGCCTGGCCGAAATCTACGGTTTCCAGCCCACCGCCACGCGGCGCGCCAGCGAACTGCTGATGCAGCGCTACTACTGGGCGGCCAAGGTCGTCAGCCAGCTCAACCTGATCCTGATGCAAAGCATCGAGGAGCGCCTGTTTCCCCAGCCCGACCAGCCGGCCCACATGCTGGACGACGACTTCCAGGTCCACCATGGCCAACTGGAGCTGCGCCGCCCCGACGGCTTCCAGCGCGATCCCTCCCTGATGTTCGTGGCCATGCTGCACCTGCAGTCGCGCGCCGACCTGCACGGCCTGAAAGCGGGCACGCTGCGCGCGCTCTGGCACGCGCGCCGCCTGATCGATGCGGACTTTCGCGCCGAGCCGCGCAACCGGCGCCTGTTCCTGCAGATCCTGCAGCAGCCGCGCGGCATCGTGCACACCCTGCGCCTGATGAACCTGCTGAACCTGCTGCCCCGCTACCTGCCCGTGTTCCGGCGCATCGTGGGCCAGATGCAGCACGACCTGTTCCACGCCTACACCGTGGACGAACACACGTTGAAGGTGATCCGCAACCTGCGCCGCTTCACCATGGCCGAGCACAGCGAGGAGCTGTCCATGGCCAGCCAGCTGATGAGCGGCTTCGAGCGCCACTGGCTGCTGTACATCGCCGCCCTGTTCCATGACATCGCCAAGGGGCGCGGCGGCAATCATTCGGAACTGGGCGCCCAGGACGCCCTGGCTTTCTGCCAGGACCACGGCCTGAACCCCACTGACACGGAGCTGGTGGTCTTCCTGGTGCGGGACCACCTGACCATGTCGCAGGTGGCCCAGAAAAAGGATTTGAGCGACCCGCAGGTCATCTTCCAGTTCCTGCGCGCCGTGGGCACGGAGCGCCGCCTGACCGCGCTGTATCTGCTGACCGTGGCCGACATCCGCGCCACCAGCCCCACGGTGTGGAATTCCTGGAAGGGCAAGCTGCTGGAGGACCTGTATCGCCTGACGCTGGCCGCGCTGGGCGGCCAGGCCAGCGACGGCCTGTCCGTGCTGGAGCAGCGCAAGCGCGACGCCGCCGGCGAGATCCGCCTGGCGGGGCTGCTGGACGAGGCCCGCGAGCAGTTCTGGCAATGGCTGGACGACCATTATTTCCTGCGTCACGACGCCGGCGAGATCGCCTGGCACACGATCCAGCTCTACCATCAATCACACAGCCCGCAGCCCATCGTGCGCATCCGCGTGGCCGGCCAGACCGACGCCATCCAGGTGCTGGTCTACACGCCCGATTCGGAAGGCCTGTTCCTGCGCATCTCACGCTATTTCGACAGCCAGGCCATGAGCATCCAGGACGCCCGCATCTACACCACGCGGCATGGCTGGGCCCTGGACAGCTTCATCGTCATGCTGCCGGCCTACGAGCATGCGGCGCGACGCGATCCGCTGCTCATCGAGTCCGAGCTCAGCCTGGCCCTGCAGCAGGGACAGGAGCAGGCGGGGCCGGCGCCGTCCCACTACCGGGATTTCCGTTCGCGACGGGCGCGCGTGTTCCCGATCCAGCCTGCCGTGGACCTGCGCCCCGACGACAAGGGCGAGGACTGGATCCTGACGCTGACCGCCACGGACCGGCGCGGTTTGTTGTACAGTCTCGCCCAGGTCTTCGAGCGGCACGATGTCACCCTGCGCTCCGCCAAGGTCATGACGCTGGGCGATCGGGTGGAAGACGTGTTCGTGCTCGCCGGGCCCGCCCTGGAACAGAACCGCAACCAGCTGCGCTTCGAACGCGATGTGCGCCTGGCCCTGTCCCAACAACCCGCCTCAAATTAGGGTCCGCTCACACCAATGGAATTCCCCGCCTTCCTGGCCGATCTCAGCCGCAGCTTCCTGTTCGCGCTGGCAACCCTGCTGCCCATGCTCAACCCGCCGGCCGCGGCCCCCATCTTCCTGACCCTGACCGAGGGCGCCAGCACGCCGGACCGCGCCCGCCTGGCCCAGAAGGTCTCGATCAACATCTTTGTCATGCTGGCCATCGCCACCGTGGCCGGCAACATCGTCCTGAACTTCTTCGGCATCTCCCTGCCCATCATCCGGGTGGGCGGCGGGCTGCTGGTGATCGCCACGGCCTGGCGCCTGGTCAACGCCTCGGACTTCGATGCGGCGCATGCACAGAACATGGCCGAATCCTATTCCTGGGAACAGATACGCTCCAAGGCTTTCTATCCCCTGACCTTCCCCATGATCTGCGGCCCCGGTTCGATCTCCGCCGCCCTGACCGTGGGAGCCACCCTGCACGACAATACCGTCGCCGGCACGGCCGGCAAGCTGGCGGGCGCCGTGCCGGCCATCGCCGTCGCCGGCTTCGTGGTGTACCTGTGCCTGCGCTTTGCCTCGCAGTTCCTCTACAAGCTGGGCAAGAACGGCACCGCCGTGGTCATGCGCCTGTCCGCCTTCATCCTGCTGTGCCTGGGCGTGCAGATCGCCTGGGCCGGTTTCCATGAACTTTTCCTGGGTTTGTTGCACGAAGCATCTACCTTCCACTCCACGACGTCGTCCTGATTCGCCATGGCTGCCAACTCGAACCGCTCCGCCCTGCCCTACTACCTGATCAGCGCCCTGTCCTTCCTGGCCGTGGGCGCCGCCCTGGTGTCCCAGCACGTATTCAGCATGCCGCCCTGCGCCTGGTGCGTGCTGCAGCGCCTGATCTACCTCGCCCTGGGCGTGGCCAGCCTGGCTGCCGCGCTGCTGCGCCAGGGCGGACGCGAAGGCGCCTCGCGCGCGGCCGGCGTGCTAGCCCTGGCGGGCGCCGCCAGCGGCGTGCTGGCGGCCTGGTACCAATACACGGTGGCCCAGCACCTGTTTTCTTGCGACCAGACCTTCGCCGACCGCTTCATCACCCAGTCGGGACTGGAAAGCGCCGTACCCTCGCTGTTCGGCATCTACGCCTCGTGCATGGACGCCCGGGTCGAGCTGTTCGGCATCGAGTACGCCCTCTGGAGCCTGGCGCTGTTCGTCATCCTGGGGCTGGGCCTGCTGATGACGCTGCTGCGGCGCCGCCCTTAATCCGGCAAGCTTCTTTCCTCACCAGCCGGCGCCTTGAAAAAACCCCGCTCAAGGAGCGGGGTTCGAACAACAAGGGGCTGTGACCATCAGTCAGTCACGTCCGGCACCGGCTTGCCGTTCTTGCGACTATCAGCCAAGCGTTCCAGGTAGGCTTCGTCCACATCGCCGGTCACGTACTGGCCGCTGAAACAGGACGATTCGTAACCCGCGAAGCGGGGGTTGAGATCGCTCAGGGATTGCTCCAGATCGCCCAGATCCTGATACACCAGGCCGTCCACGCCGATTTCTCGGGCGATCTGGTCCACGTCGCGGCCGGTGGCGATCAGTTCCGTCTGGGTGGGCATGTCGATGCCGTACACATTGGGATAACGCACAGGCGGCGCGGCGGAAGCGAAGAACACCTTCCTGGCGCCGGCGGCGCGCGCCATGTCCACAATCTGGCGGCTGGTGGTGCCGCGCACGATGGAGTCATCCACCAGCAGCACGTTCTTGCCGCGAAATTCCATGGGGATCGCGCTGAGCTTCTGGCGCACGGACTTCTTGCGGACTTCCTGGCCGGGCATGATGAAGGTGCGGCCCACATAGCGATTCTTGATGAAACCCTCGCGGTAGTTCAGGTTCAGCCGGGCGGCCAGCTGCATGGCCGATGGGCGGGCCGAATCGGGAATCGGCATGACCACGTCGATATCGGCCAGGCGCAGGTTCTTGGCGACATTGTCGGCCAGGTACTCGCCCATCAGCAGGCGAGCGTCATAAATCGATACGCCGTCCACGGTCGAATCGGGGCGCGCAAAATACACGTATTCGAACACGCAGGGGTTCAGGCGAGGATCTTCCGCGCATTGGCGGCTGCTCAAGTTGCCGTCCAGATCGACGATGATGGCCTCGCCGGGCTCCACGTCGCGCACCAGTTCGAAACCGCAGCCGGTCAGGGCCACGGACTCGGACGCCACCATCCACTCCACGCCCTTGTCGGTCTCGTTGCGGCCCAGGCACAAGGGGCGGATGCCGTTGGGATCGCGGAAGGCGACCAGGCCGAAATTGGCGATCTGGGACACCACGGCATAGGCGCCGCGGGCGCGCCGGTGCACCGCCGACACTGCCTGGAAGACTTCGTCCACGGACAGCTCGGGACCGGTTGCGGCGCGCTGCAGCTCGTGCGCGTAGATGTTCAGCAATACCTCGGAATCCGAGTTGGTATTGATGTGGCGGCGGTCGATGGTGAACAGCTCTTCACGCAGCTCGCGCCAGTTGGTCAGATTGCCATTGTGGGCGAAGGTGATCCCGAACGGCGCGTTGACGTAAAAAGGCTGGGCCTCGTCCACGCTGTCGCTGGAACCGGCCGTGGGATAGCGCACGTGACCTATGCCGCTGTTGCCCGGCAGCGAGCGCATGTTGCGCGTGCGGAACACGTCCCGCACCAGGCCGTAGGCCTTGTGCATGCTGAAGAACTGGTCGTGCCAGGTCGCCAGGCCGGCGGCGTCCTGCCCCCGGTGCTGCAGCAGGAGCAGGCTGTCATAGATCAACTGATTCACAGGGCTGCGCGCGACAACCCCTACAACTCCACACATGATTGGTTCCCGTTAGTGTGTTCTCAATAAGGCAGCCATTCTGCCAAGGACGGCGGCAGCATGGCCTTGATGGATTGGACCGCCCGTATGGCCGGGCCGGCCAGCTTGGCCTGCTCCCACCAGGGCTCCTTGGGCAGCTCGGTGTGCCCGGCCAGAATGACCAGGATCAGCACCAGCAGCACGCCCCGGGCCACGCCGAACAGGCCGCCCAGGCCATGGTCGGCAGGCGTCAGCCCCGTTTGCTCGATCAGGCTGGCCAGCAGCATGTTCAGCAGCCCGATCAGCAGCAGCACCACAAAAAAAACGGCTCCGTACGCCAGGGCGGTACGCAATAAGCCGTTTTCTATCCAGACCTGTATCCAGCCTGATGTGCGCGGACCCCACCAGATGGCGGCCATGAAGGCCAGCAGGTAGGCGGTCAGGGAAAGCACTTCCTTGATCAATCCGCGTATCAGGCCCAGCAGGCCCGACACGCCGATGACGGCAAGGACGATATAGTCGAAGCTGGTCACTTAGCCGAGATGAAGCTGTTCTCGTAGCCCAGGGACCGCAAGCGGGTCTGGGCGGCCTGAGCGGCCTCGCGGGTGGGAAACGGCCCCACGCGCAGACGGTAGGTGGACTTGCCGCCGGACTGGGCGGTTTCCACATAGGCATTGGTGACGCCGGCCGACACCAGCTGGTCGCGGCGCGAGCGGGCGTCATTTTCGTTCGAATAGGCGACGATCTGCAGGATGAAGTTGCCCTGCTGCGCAGCGGGCTTGGACGGAGTGCGGGGCGCGGGCGCCGGACCGTCCGGCACGCGCCCTTCAAGCAGCGCCAGGGCATAGGAGCCGTCATCGGTGCGCTTGCCGCCGCTGGCCTGGCCGGCAGGCGGGGCAGCGGGCTTGGGCTTTTCGGCTGGCTTGGGTTTCTCAGCGGGCTTGGGCGGCTCCGTGCGGGCCGTTTCGGGGCGCGGCGGTTCGGCCGGCGGCGTGACATGGGCCGGATCAGCGCCCAGGCCGGGATCCTGCACCGTCTCCACCGTGCCGCTCGCGCCGGAGTCGGCAAGCAGGGGGGGTTCGGGCTGCACCACCGCAGGCGCCTGGCCGCCCTCTTCCACGATCAGTTCGCCGGGACGCGCGGGCTGCGTGGGCGCTGCGGTCTGGCCCAGCGGGCCCATGGCCAGCGACTGTTCGGGTTCGGGGGCGGTCTTGTCCACGGTCAGCATGGGCACGATCACCACCACGGCCAGCACCAGCGCCAGGGCCCCGATCAGGCGGCGGCGGGCCCGGCTGCGCAGCTCCGACAGTTGCGAATCACTGGAGGCCGCTCCACGGCGACCCGACGACGAGGAAGCATCGTTGCGTGAGAAAAAACCCATGAACCCTAGACCTATGTAGTGAACTGCCTTGCGGACGATCAGGAGGATGAGCGACCGTTTGCGGCCTCAAGTATCGGGCCTACTGTTGCAAACGAGCCAAACACTACAATTCTATCATTGTCGCCCGCCTCTTTTCGAGCCGCCTCATAGGCCTGGGCGGGACTGTTGTAACTGGATACGACGGCCGGCGGCTTTGCGACAGGATTGCGCGCGGCCGGCCGCACGCCGGGACGATGGCCGGCATCTTCCTGCGCCGGGTCGAGCACCTCGGGCTGGCGCGGATGCGCCGCCAGCACCTGGCGCACGTGCCCGGCCAGCTCCTCGCCGCTCAGGCCGCGCGGGCCCTCAAGCCCGGCGCACAACCAGTGGTCTATGCGTCCGGCGAGCCGGGCGACGACTCCGTCCACATCCTTGTCCTTGTACATGCCCAGCACGGCGATCGTCTTGGCGTACGGCGGCATATTGTCCAGGTTCTGCGCAAGGGCGGCCGCGGCGTGCGGGTTGTGGGCCACATCGAAGATCACGCAGGGCACGCCGGGCTGGATCTGGAAACGGCCCGGCACATTGGCGCGCAGCAGGCCTTCGCGCACGGCCTGCGCCGGAACGGCCAGACGCGGGCGCAAGGCCTCCAGCGCCGCCAGGGCGGCCGACGCATTCAGTAACTGGTTCGCGCCGCGCAGCGCCGGGTACGCCAGGCCCGCCCGCCGTTGCCCGCGTCCGCCATAGGCCCATTGCTGGCGGTCGCCGGAATAATTGAAATCCTTGCCGAACAGCCACAGGTCCGCGCCGATCTCCCGGGCGTAGTCTATGAGCGTCTGCGGCGGCACGGGGTCGGCGCAGATGGCCGGGCAGCCGGGACGGAAGATATGGGCCTTCTCCCAGCCGATCTTTTCCCGGGTGTCGCCCAGATACTCGGCGTGGTCTATGTCCACGCTGGTGATGACGGCGCAATCCGAATCGATGATGTTCACCGCGTCCAGGCGCCCGCCCAGGCCGACTTCCAGCACGGCCGCGTCCACGCCCTGTTCCTGGAACAACAACAGGGCGGCCAGCGTGGAGAACTCGAAGTACGTCAGGGTGATGTCCTGGCGCGCGGCGTCGATGCGCGCGAACTGCGCGGTGATCTGCTCGTCCGAGGCCAGCTCGCCGTTCAGGCGGATGCGTTCGTTGTAGCGCACCAGATGCGGCGAGGCGTACACGCCCACCTTGTAGCCTCCGGCCAGCAGGATGGCCTCCAGCATGGCGCAGGTCGAGCCCTTGCCGTTGGTGCCGCCCACCGTGATGACCACGCCGTCGATGCGCACGCCCAGCCTCTGGGCGACTTCGCGGATGCGGGCCTGGCCCATGTCGATGGCCGAGGGGTGCAGGGTTTCCAGGTAGGAGAGCCAATCAGGCAGCGCGGAGCCGGCGCTCAGGATAGGACTAGACATAGCAGATACCAAATAAAAAGCCCCCACGCCGCGCAGGCCCGGCCTGCTTGCCGCCCCCGAGGGGCGTTTTTTATCTTGGGGGCGGCCCGGCGATAAAAAAACGGCAGGCGCTGATGATAGCACCTGCCGTCCGCCCGGTGCGCCTTGCAGTCAAGGCGCCCATGGGTATTACTTGCGACGCGCGGGAGGCAAGTCCGTGCACGTGCCTTCGGCCACGGCGGCGGCCTTGCTGACCGACTCGCACAACGTGGGATGCGGATGGATGGACTTGGCCAGATCCACGGGATCCACGCCCATCTCGATGGCCAGCACCAGCTCGCCGATCAGCTCGCCGGCGTTGGTGCCCACGATGCCGCCGCCCAGGATGCGATGCGTTTCGGCATCGAACAGCACCTTGGTGAAGCCCTCGTCGCGGTTGTTGGCGATCGCGCGACCCGAGGCGGCCCAGGGGAACACGCCCTTCTCGACCTTGATGCCGTCTTTCTTGGCCTGCTCTTCGGTCAGGCCCACCCAGGCGATTTCCGGATCGGTATAGGCCACCGATGGAATCACGCGGGCGTCGAAGAAGGCCTTCTGGCCGGCGATGACTTCGGCAGCCACGTGCGCCTCGTGTTCGGCCTTGTGCGCCAGCATGGGCTGGCCCACGATGTCGCCGATGGCGTAGATGTGCGGCACATTGGTGCGCTGCTGCTTGTCCACTTCGATGAAGCCGCGGTCGGTGACCTGCACGCCCGCTTTCTCGGCGCCGATCTTCTTGCCGTTGGGCGAGCGTCCCACGGCCTGCAGGACCAGGTCGTAGCGCTGCGGCTCGGCCGGGGCGTTCTTGCCCTCGAAGGTCACCCAGATGCCGTCTTCGCGGGCTTCCGCGCTGACGGTGCGGGTTTCCAGCATCATGTGGTCGAAGCGATGCTTGTTCATCTTCTCCCACACCTTGACCACGTCGCGGTCCGCGCCGGGCATCAGGCCCGTCTGCATCTCCACCACGTCCAGGCGCGCGCCCAGGGCCGAGTACACCGTGCCCATTTCCAGGCCGATGATGCCGCCGCCCACGATCAGCATGCGCTTGGGGACGAACTTCAGTTCCAGCGCGCCGGTGGAATCCACCACGCGAGGATCATCGGGCAGGAACGGCAGCTTCACGGACTGGCTGCCCGCGGCGATGATGGCCGAACCGAACTTGATCACTTTCCTGGCGCCGTCCTTGGCGGTCACTTCGATGTGGTTCGGGTCCAGGAACTGGCCGTTGCCGACCACCACCTGCACTTTCCGGCCCTTGGCCATGCCGGCCAGGCCGCCGGTCAACTTGCCGATGACCTTGTTCTTGTAGTCGCGCAGCGCATCGATGTCGATCTCGGCTTCGCCGAACTTGATGCCGTGCGTCCCCAGCGACTTGGCTTCCTCGTAGACGGCCACGGTGTGCAGCAGCGCCTTGGAGGGAATGCAGCCCACGTTCAGGCAGACCCCGCCCAGCGTGTCGTAGCGCTCGATCAGGGCCACCTTCAGGCCCAGGTCCGCGGCGCGGAAGGCCGCGTTGTAGCCGCCGGGGCCTGCGCCCAGCACGACCACGTCCACGGTGTCGTCCGAGCCGCCCTGGTGGCTGGCGGCCTGCGGGGCGGGCGCGGCGGCAGGAGCGGCAGCCGCCTTGGCGCCGTCCTGCTTGGCGGCGGGCGCGGCGGCCGGCGCGGCGGCTTGCGCAGCACCCGCGCTCGCCTCCACCTTCACGATGGCCGTGCCCTGGGCGACCTTGTCGCCCACCTTGACCAGCACTTCCTTGACCACGCCGCCCTGCGAGGCGGGGATCTCCATGGAGGCCTTGTCGGACTCCACGGTGATCAGGCTCTGCTCGGCTTCGATGGTGTCGCCCACCTGCACGAGGACTTCGATGACGTCGACTTCGCCGAAGTCGCCGATGTCCGGTACGATCAGATCAATCAGACTCATGGCAGCTCCTTACAGCGCGATGCGGCGGAAGTCGGCCAGCATCGTTGCCAGGAAGGCATTGAAGCGGGCGGCGGCGGCGCCGTCGATGACGCGGTGGTCGTAGGACAGCGACAGGGGCAGCATCAGGCGCGGCTCGAATTCCTTGCCGTTCCACACAGGCTGCATGCTCGAGCGCGACAGGCCCAGGATCGCCACTTCGGGAGCGTTGATGATGGGGGTGAAGTCGGTGCCGCCGATGCCGCCCAGGGACGAGATCGTGAAGCAGCCGCCTTGCATCTGGGCGGCGGTCAGCTTGCCGTCGCGGGCCGCGGCGGCCAGTTCGCCGGTTTCGCGGGCGATGTCCAGGATGCCCTTCTTGTCGGCGTCGCGGATCACGGGCACGACCAGGCCGTTGGGCGTGTCAGCGGCAAAACCGATGTGGTAGTACTGCTTGAGCACCAGATTGTCGCCATCCAGCGAGGCGTTGAACTCGGGGAACTTCTTGAGCGCGGCCACGGCGGCCTTGATCACGAAGGCCAGCATCGTGACGCGGGCGCCGGACTTCTTGTATTCCTCGTTCAGCTCCTTGCGCAGCGCCTCCAGCGAGGTGATGTCGGCCACGTCGTTGTTGGTGACGTGCGGGATCATGACCCAGTTGCGATGCAGGTTGGCGCCGGAGATCTTCTTGATGCGCGACAGCGGCTTGGCTTCCACGGGACCGAACTTGGCGAAGTCCACCTTGGGCCAGGCCAGCACGTCCAGGCCGCCCACCTGGGCGGCGGTGCCGGCGGCCGTGACAGGGGCGGCGCCGCCCGCCAGGGCCTGCTTGACGAAGGTGCGCACGTCATCGGCCGTGATGCGGCCCTTGTCGCCCGAACCATGGACGCGGCTCAGGTCCACGCCCAGTTCACGGGCGAACTTGCGCACGCTGGGGGAAGCGTGAGGCAGGTTGCGCAGCGGCACATCGGCCTCGGCATAGGAGGCGGTCGGGGACACGCGCGCCGGGGCGGGCGCGCCGGCGCCCGTCACCACGGACGAGGAGGAAGCGGCGGGCTCGGCGGCGGCCGGTGCGGCGGCCTGCGCGGGAACGGGCTGTTCCTGCTTGGCAGGCGCGGCCGCGGGAGCGGCGCCCTGGACCGTCAGTTCCAGGATGTCGCTGCCCTGGCTGACCTTGTCGCCCAGCTTGACCTTGATGGCGGTGACCACGCCGGCATGCGACGAAGGCACTTCCATGGAGGCCTTGTCGGATTCCACGGTGATCAGGCTCTGGTCGACTTCGATGGTGTCGCCCACATTGACCATGATCTCGATCACGTCCACGTCGCGGGCGTCGCCGATGTCGGGCACCTGAACGGTGACTTTCTGCTCGCCGCCCGCGGCGGCCGGAGCCGCTGCCGGCGCCGCCGCAGCGGCGGGCTCGGCCTTGACGGGTTCGGCCTTGGCGGGTTCGGCGGCCTTGGCAGGCTCGGCGGCGGGAGCGGCTTGCGCCGCGTCGGCCGTCTCCAGGTCCAGGACGACGCTGCCTTCCTTGACCTTGTCGCCCAGCTTGACCTTGATGGCCTTGACCACGCCGGCGTGCGAGGACGGGATTTCCATGGAGGCCTTGTCGGACTCCACGGTGATCAGGCTCTGCTCGACCTCGATGGTGTCGCCTTCGTTGACCAGGATCTCGATGACGTCGACTTCGTCCTCAGCACCGATGTCCGGGATTTTGACTTGAATGATATTGCTCATGGTGCAGTCCCTTATGCGTGGTGCGGGTTGGCCTTGGCAGGATTGATGCCGTACTTGGCGATCGCTTCGGAAGCCTTGCTGAATGGGATCTTGCCTTCTTCAGCCAGGGCGCGCAGCGCGGCCAGGACCACGAAGTGACGATTGACCTCGAAGTGCTCACGCAGCTTGGAGCGGAAGTCCGAGCGGCCGAAGCCATCGGTGCCCAGCACCTTGAAGGTGCGATCCTTGGGAACGAACGGACGGATCTGGTCGCCGAACGCCTTGACGTAGTCGGTGGAGACCACGATGGGGCCCTCGGTGCCCTGCAGCTTGGCGGTGACGTAAGGCACGGGCAGGTCCTTGCCTTCGGGATTGAGCAGCGCGGTGCGCTCGCAGTCCAGGCCGTCACGGCGCAGCTCGGTGAAGCTGGTGACGCTCCAGACGTCCGAGCCGATGCCCCAATCCTTTTCCAGCAGTTCCTGGGCGGCGATGACTTCGCGCAGGATCGTGCCCGAGCCCATCAGCTGGACACGCAGCTTGCTGCCTTCGCCGGCCGACTTGAACTTGTACATGCCGCGCAGAATGCCTTCCTCGTCGCCCTCGACCAGGCCGGGCTGCGGGTAGTTCTCGTTCATCAGGGTGACGTAGTAGTACACGTCTTCCTGGTCTTCAACCATGCGCTTGAGGCCGTTCTGCATGATCACGGCCACTTCGTGGGCGAAGGTGGGGTCGTAGGACACGCAGTTGGGGATCAGCGAGGACTGGATGTGGCTGTGGCCGTCTTCGTGCTGCAGGCCTTCGCCGTTCAGCGTGGTGCGGCCGGCGGTGCCGCCCAGCACGAAACCGCGCGCCTTCATGTCGCCCGCCGCCCAGGCCAGGTCGCCGAAGCGCTGGAACCCGAACATCGAGTAATAGATGAAGAACGGGATCATGATGCGGTTGTTGTTCGAGTACGACGTGGCCGCGGCGATCCAGGAGCTGAAGGCGCCCTGTTCGTTGATGCCTTCCTGCAGCAGCTGGCCGTTGGCCGTCTCGCGGTAGTACATCACCTGGTCCTTGTCGACCGGCACGTACTTCTGGCCTTCGGGCGCATAGATGCCGATCTGGCGGAACAGGCCTTCCATGCCGAAGGTGCGGGACTCGTCGGCCAGGATGGGCACGGCGCGCGGACCGACCTGCTTGTCGCGCAGCAAGGTGTTCAGGAAGCGCACGAAAGCCTGGGTGGTGGAGATCTCGCGGCCTTCCGCAGTCGCTTCCAGGATGGGCTTGAACGCGTCCAGCGCGGGCACCGTCAGCTGCTCGTCGGCCTTGGTGCGGCGCTTGGGCAGGTAGCCGCCCAGCGCCTTGCGGCGGGCGTGCAGGTACTGCATTTCAGGCGAATCTTCGGCCGGCTTGAAGTATGGCAGCTCTTCCAGCTTGTCGTCGGGCACGGGGATGTTGAAGCGGTCGCGGAATTCGCGCACGGCATCCAGATCCAGGCTCTTTTGCTGGTGGGAGGGGTTCTTGGCCTGGCCGACGTGGCCCATGCCGTAGCCCTTGATGGTCTTGGCCAGGATGACGGTGGGCTGGCCCTCGTGCTTGGTGGCGGCATCGAAGGCGGCATACACTTTGTGAGGATCGTGGCCGCCGCGGTTCAAGCGCCAGATGTCCTCGTCGCTCATGCGGCTGACCATCTCCAGCAGCTTGGGATGCTTGCCGAAGAAGTGCTCGCGCACGTAGGCGCCGTCGTTGGCCTTGTAGGCCTGGTATTCGCCGTCAACGGTCTCTTCCATGACGCGGCGCAGGATGCCTTCCTTGTCGCGGGCCAGCAGCGGATCCCAGTAGCCGCCCCAGATCAGCTTGATCACGTTCCAGCCGGCGCCGCGGAAGGTGCCTTCCAGTTCCTGGATGATCTTGCCGTTGCCGCGCACGGGACCGTCCAGACGCTGCAGGTTGCAGTTGACGATGAAGATCAGGTTGTCCAGCTTCTCGCGTGCGGCCAGGCCGATGGCGCCCAGGGATTCGGGTTCGTCCATCTCGCCGTCGCCCAGGAACACCCAGACCTTGCGGCCGCTGGTGTCGGCGATGCCGCGGGCGTGCAGGTACTTCAGGAAGCGGGCCTGGTAGATGGCCATCAGCGGGCCCAGACCCATGGACACGGTGGGGAACTGCCAGAACTCGGGCATCAGCTTGGGATGCGGATAGGAAGGCAGGCCCTTGCCGTCGACTTCCTGGCGGAAGTTGTTCAGCTGGTCTTCGGAGATGCGGCCTTCCATGAAGGCGCGGGCGTACATGCCGGGCGAGGAGTGACCCTGGAAGAACACCAGGTCGCCGCCGTGGTCTTGGGATTCGGCGTGCCAGAAGTGGTTCTGGCCGCAGCCTATCATGGTGGCCAGCGAGGCGAAGGAGGCGATGTGGCCGCCCAGACCGCCGCCGTCGGGCGGCGTTTCGCGGTTGGCGCGCACGACCATGGCCATGGCGTTCCAGCGGATGTAGGAGCGGATGCGCTCTTCCAGTTCCAGGTTGCCGGGGTGCGGAGGCTCCAGGCCCGGAGGAATGGTGTTGACGTAGGCCGTGTTGGGCGAGAACGGGATGTGGGCGCCCGAGCGGCGCGCCAGGTCGATCAGCTTCTCGATCAGGTCATGGGCGCGCGCAGGGCCTTCACGGTCCACGACCGCTTCCAGGGCCTCGAGCCACTCTTTTGTTTCCAAGGCTTGGTCTTGATTGACGTGGGCCGAACTATTGTCTTGAGTTGAGGACATATAGTGTCTCCGTATATGGGGTATGAGTCCGGACTTCCACAACGCTGAACACGTGATAGGCCAAAGCGTTGGTAACGAAGCTTATGACTGCGGACCGTGAGCGGTGAAGGCGCTATACGCCTGCATCGAGGCCATTCTAGGAAAGAACATCCAAAGGCTCAAGCAAAATTTCATTTTATGGTATGAGTTTTTATAATGTGAAATATCACCAAGGAAAATAGCGCTACATTACAATTCACGCACAACAACATTGATGCAGTCATGGCCAACCATTCCAAAAAGTCTCTGATTCCGACGACCTTCTACGACCAGGCCAAGCAGAACCGCCGCGGCTTCTATTGGCTGACGCCGGTGGTCGTGCTGTTTCTCTATCTCTGCGTCATGGGCGTGTTCGTGTGGCTGCAGCGCCTGCAGAACGACAGCGTCATGTTCGTGACCATCGACCAGGAGACCCGTCAGCAGCGGCTCATGATGGTCATCATCGCCCTGTCACTGGTCATCGTGGTCAGCCTGCTGGCCCTGTGGCGCTACACGCGCTTTCGCACCCGCGCCGAAGCCGCCCAGATCGCCGAAACCGGGTTCCGGCGCGCCATGGAGAACTCCATGTCCACCGGCATGCGGGTGTTCGACATGCAGGGGCGCATCGCCTACGTGAACCCGGCCTTCTGCCGCATGATCGGATGGAACGAGGCCGACCTGGTCGGGCGCACCGCGCCCTTCCCCTACTGGCTGCCGGGCCGCCACCAGCAGCACCAGGAGACCCTGGACCTGCTGCTGTCGGGGCGCACGCCCAGCAGCGGCCTGGAAGTGGAGGCCCAGCGGCGCGACGGCTCGCGCTTCACCGCCCGCATGTACGTCTCGCCGCTGCGCGCGCCCAACGGCGAGCAGATAGGCTGGATGACCTCCATGACGGACATAACCGAACCCAAGCGCATCCGCGAGGCCCTGACGGCCGCGCACGAACGCTTCATGACCGTGCTCGAAGGCCTGGACGACGCCATCTCCGTGGTGGCCGACACCTCCGAGGGCCTGGAGCTGCTGTTCGCCAACCGCACCTACCGGCGCTTCTTCGGGGCGCAGTCCAACGGCCACGCGGAACTGCTGGGCGGGCGCCTGGGTCGCTTCACCGACGAAACCGTGGAAATCTACTCCGAATCGGCGGCGCGCTGGTTCGAAGTGCATCACCGCATGCTGGCCTGGACGGACGGACGCCGCGTGCGCCTGCAGGTGGCGCGCGACATCACCGACAGGCGCAAGCACGAGGAAGCCTCGCGCATACAGCAGGAAAAGGTCCAGCTGACCAGCCGCCTGACCACCATGGGCGAGATGGCCTCCTCGCTGGCCCACGAGCTGAACCAGCCCCTGACGGCCATCAGCAACTACAGCATGGGCGCCGTGGCCATGCTCAAGTCCGGGCGCTACCAGCCCGAGACCCTGCTCGCCGCCCTGGAAAAAGCCGCCCAGCAGGCCGAACGGGCCGGCAAGATCATCAGCCGCATCCGCGAATTCGTCAAACGCAGCGAGCCGCGCCGCCAGCGCGTGGGCGTGATGCGCATCGTGGAGAACGCGGTGGGCTTTGCCGAGATCGACGCCCGCAAGCGCCAGATCGATATAGACCTTACTATTCCAGACCCCTTGCCGGACGTCATCGCCGACCCCATTCTTATAGAACAGGTATTATTGAATCTGCTCAAGAACGGCATCGAAGCCATGGAACACAGCGAGCACCACGTGCTCAAGCTGGTCATCAGCCAGCAGGAATCGCTTCTGGAAATGGCCGTGATCGACCGCGGCCATGGCCTGAAGGATCCCGAGCGCCTGTTCGAGCCTTTCTACAGCACCAAGTCCGAAGGCCTGGGGATGGGCCTGAACATCTGCCGTACCATTATTGAATCGCATCACGGCCGCCTCTGGGCGAGCCCGAATCCCGAAGGCGGGACAATCTTCCGTTTCAGCCTTCCCTGTGCAGCGCCGGATGTACCGGACACCATTGATAACAAACTGGAGATAACCGAATGACCAGCCCTCAGACGCCATGCACCATCTATGTGGTTGACGATGACGAAGCCGTGCGCGACTCCCTGCGCTGGCTTCTGGAGGCCAATGGCTATCGCGTGCGCTGCTTTGCGTCCGGCGAGGAATTCCTGAGCGCCTACGACCCTTCCCAGGTCGCGGTCCTGATTGTCGATGTGCGCATGCCCGGCATGAGCGGCCTGGAGCTCCAGGAAACCCTGATCGCCCGCAAGGCCACCATACCGATCGTGTTCATCACCGGACACGGCGACGTGCCCATGGCCGTCAGCACCATGAAGAAAGGCGCCATCGACTTCCTGGAGAAACCCTTCAACGAAGCCGACCTGCGCACCATCGTGGGCCGCATGATAGAACAGGCCACGGCCCGCGCCTCGCAGGCCCAGGCCCAGAAAGACCAGCAGGAGATCCTCGGCCGCCTGACGGCCCGCGAACAACAGGTGCTCGAACGCATCGTGGCGGGCCGCCTGAACAAGCAGATCGCCGGGGACCTGAACATCAGCATCAAAACTGTCGAAGCGCATCGCGCCAACATCATGGAAAAACTGGAAGTCACCACAGTCGCCGACCTCATGAAAATCGCCCTTGCCAAGTCCGAGGAAGCGTAAATGAGTGCTCGCATCATCGATGGAAAAGCCCTGTCCGCCCGGATCAAGGCTGAAGTGGCCGCCCGCGTGGCCGAACTCAAGCAGGAAGGCCTGCAGCCCGGCCTGACCGTGGTCCTGGTCGGCGAGGATCCCGCCTCCCAGGTCTATGTACGCAACAAGTCGCTGGCCTGCGAGGCCGCCGGCCTGAAGTCGGACCTGATCCGCCTGCCCGCCGACACGTCCGAATCCGAACTGCTCGCCCTGATCGCGCGCCTGAACCAGGACGACGGCGTGCACGGCATTCTGGTTCAGCTTCCCCTGCCCGGCCACATGGACGAGCACAAGGTCATCGAAGCCATCGCGCCTGAAAAGGACGTGGACGGCTTTCACATCAGCAACGCCGGCCTGCTGCTGACCGGCAAGCCCCTGTTCCGCCCCTGCACGCCCTACGGCGTCATGAAGATGCTGGAATCCGAAGGCGTGAACCTGCGCGGCGCCGAAGCCGTGGTGGTGGGCGCCAGCAACATCGTGGGCAAGCCCATGGCCCTGCTGCTGCTGGCCGCCGGCGCCACCGTCACGCTGTGCAACTCCAAGACCCGCGACCTGGCCGCGCAGACGCGCCGCGCCGACGTGCTGGTGGCGGCCGTGGGCCGTCCCGGGATCATCACCGGCGACATGGTCAAGCCGGGCGCCGTCGTCATCGACGTGGGCATCAATCGCGGCGCGGACGGCAAGCTGTGCGGCGACGTGGACTTCGCCAGCGCCAGCGCCGTGGCCTCGGCCATCACGCCGGTGCCCGGCGGCGTCGGTCCCATGACCATCGCCATGCTGCTCGTGAACACCCTGGAAGCGGCCGAACGCACGGCCGGCATCACCCACTGATTTATAGCCCTATGACGACGAATCCCCTGCTGGTCGCTATCGACAGCCTCATTGATTACCCCGCCATCCGGCCCGAGCACGTGGAGCAGGCCGTAGACCAGCTCCTGGCGCAGGCCCGGCAAGCCGTGGAAACCGTGTCGAGCGACGATCGCGAACCCAGTTGGGAAACCGTCGTCGAACCGCTCACCGACGCCACGGAAACGCTGTACCGGGCCTGGTCGGTCGCCGGGCACCTGAACTCCGTGATCAACACGCCCGAGCTGCGCGAAGCCTACAACAACTGCCTGCCGCGCATGAGCGAGTTCTCCACCTGGGTGGGCCTGAACCGCCAGCTGTTCCTGCGCTACCAGGCGCTGGCCGACAGCCCGGCCTTCGCCGGGCTCAGCCCCCAGCGCCAGCGCATCGTCACCCTGGCGCTGCGGGACTTCCGCCTGAGCGGCGTGGAACTGCAGGGCCAGGCCCGCGAGGACTACGCCCGCATTTCCGAAGAGCTGGCCCAGACCTCGCAACAATTCTCTGAACATGTGCTGGACGCCATCGACCAATGGCACTACCTGGTCACCGACGAAAAAGAACTGGAAGGCGTGCCCGCGGACGTGCTGGCCGCCGCTGCCCGGGCCGCGCAGGAAAACGGCCAGCAAGGCTGGCGCCTGACCCTGAAGATGCCCTGCTACCTGCCCGTGATGCAGTATGCGCGCAACCAGGATCTGCGCGAGCTCCTGTACCGCGCCTACACCACGGTCGCCTCGGAACAGGGCGATCCCCAATTCGACAACTCCCAGGCCATCGAGACCCTGCTGCGCCTGCGCGCCGAGGAAGCCGGCCTGCTGGGCTTCGCCAGCTACGCCCACATGCGCCTGGAAACCCGCATGGCCGACACGCCGGAACAGGTGCTGGGCTTTCTGCGCGACCTGGCCGCCAAGGCGCGCCCCTATGCCCGCCAGGACCTGGCCGAGCTGCAGGAATTCGCCCGCCAGGAACTGGGACTGGCCGTCCTGCAACCCTGGGACGTGGCCTATTGCTCGGAGCGGCTGCGCGAACAGCGCTACGTGTACTCGGAAGACGAAGTCAAACAATATTTCACCGAACCGGCGGTGCTCAAAGGCCTGTTCCAGGTCATCCAGCGCCTGTTCGACGTCACGCTGCGCCCCACCACGGCGCCCGTCTGGCATCCTGCCGTGCGCGCCTTCGAGGTCTGCGGATCGGACGGCAAGACGCTGGGCTACCTGTACATGGACCTGCACGCCCGCCAGGGCAAGCAAGGCGGGGCCTGGGTCGACAGCGAACGCAGCCGGCGCCGCCTGGGCGAGCACCTGTGCCTGCCCATCGCCTACCTGGTGTGCAATTTCGCCGAGCCGCAGTCCGGCCGCCCCGCCCTGCTCACGCACGACGATGTCATCACCCTGTTCCACGAATCGGGTCACGCCCTGCACGCCCTGCTCTCGCGCGTGGACGACCCGGCCGCCTCGGCCTTCGCCGCCGTGGAATGGGACGCCATCGAGCTGCCTTCGCAGTTCATGGAGAACTTCTGCTGGGAATGGCCGGTGGTGCAGATGCTGACGGCCCACGCCGATACCGGCGAGCACCTGCCGCGCGAACTCTACGAGAAACTGCGTCGCGCGCGCAATTTCCAGAGCGGCATGCAGATGGTGCGCCAGCTGGAGTTCTCCCTGTTCGACATGCTGATCCACGCCCGCGATACGGGCCTGGACATTGCCGCCGTCATGCAGATACTGGACCAGGTGCGCCAGGAAGTGGCGGTGATCTTCCCGCCGGACTGGCATCGCTTCCCGCACCAGTTCTCCCATCTGTTCGCGGGCGGCTACGGCGCGGGCTACTACAGCTACAAATGGGCGGAAGTGCTGTCGGCCGACGCCTATTCGGCCTTCGAGGAACAGGCCTACGTGCACGCCGACGGTGCTCGCGATACGCTGGACAGCAATACCGGCCATCGCTTCTGGCGCGAAGTCCTTTCGGTGGGCGGCGAGCGCCCCGCCGCCGAATCGTTCCGCGCCTTCCGCGGCCGCGACCCTTCCATTGCCGCCCTGCTGCGCCACAGCGGGCTGACCCCGGAACCAGCCTGACCAGAACCCGCCCGACCGGAGAACCGCCCATGAAGTCCTGTCTTGTCCTGCTCAAACGGCTTGCCCTGACAATGCTGCTGGGCTTCATGCTGGCCGGTCCGGGCGCAGCCGCCAACCTGCACCCGGTGCGCGGCTTTCTGCCCGACCTGCGCTTCTCCCTGCAGGCGGCAGGCCCCAAGTCCGTCACCCAGGACGACTTCAAGGACAAGGTGGTGCTGCTGTTCTTCGGCTATGCCAGTTGCCCGGACGTGTGCCCCACCACGCTGGCCCAATTGGCCGCCGTCATGGAAAGCCTGGGCCCCCAGGCCCGGGACGTGCGCATCCTGTTCGTCAGCGTGGATCCGCACCGCGATACGCCCGAATCGCTGGAAAGCTACGTCAAGGCCTTCGACGAGCACGCCATCGGCCTGACCGGCACGGAAAAGCAGATCGCCGATCTCGCTCGACGCTACCGCGTCGCCTACCAGATCGAGAAACCCGACCCCAAGACGCCGGACGACTACGAGGTCGCCCACAGCCGCGGCGTGTATTTCTTCGATCGCCAGGGCAAGGCCCGCTTCCTCGCGCCCGACACCGAATCGGTGGACGTGCTGGCGGACGGCGTGCGCCGCCTGCTCTAGGAACGAACGGCGGCATTGCGCCGCCTGTTTCGGAACACGCCTGCGTCCCTCACTCCGTCTTCAGGGCCGACTGCGCCTGGCGCAATGCGGTACGCAAGCCTTCCTGCAGCACCGGATGATAGAAAGGCATGGCCAGCATCTGGTCCAGGCTCAAGCCCATCTGCAAGGACCAGGCCAGCAAATGGCCGATGTGCTCGGCGTCCGGCCCCACCATCTCCGCGCCCAGGAAGCGGCCTGCACGATCGGCATACACATGCAGCAGCCCCTGGTTGCGCAGCATGACGCGTGCGCGCCCCTGGTTGACGAAACTGACCGCCCCCACCACCGCGCCCTCCGGCAAGGCCTTGAAGGGCGTGCCGATCACTGCAACCTGCGGGTCGGTGAACATCACTGCCATGGGCGCCCGGCGGGGCCCCGGCGCCGCGCCGCCCGAACTGGCCGCCTGCAGGGCGGCCAGCCTGCCGTCGTCGGCCGCCTCGTGCAGGATGGGCGCACGCTGGTTCACATCGCCCGCCAGATAGATGGGGGTGCCCTTCAACTGCAGCGTGGCCTCGTCGTACACGGGCCGCCCCTTCTCGTCCCATTGCGCCCCGGTATTCTCCAGGCCCAGGCCTTGCAGTTGCGGACGGCGGCCGGCGGCGGCCAGCACGCAGTCGTACTCCTCCACTACTTCGCGGCCCTGGACCTGCAGCCGCACCCGGGCCTTGCCGTCGACCGCCTCGCCGCCCAATACCGTCACGTCGGCGCGCAGGTTCAATTCCTGGGTCCAGATGGCGCGAGCCGCCTCGCGCACCTGAGGATCGGACAAGCCCGCCAGGCTCTGGCTGCGGGCGACGATGGCCACGTCCACATCCAGGCGCGCCAGGGCCTGCCCCAGCTCCAGGCCGATCACGCCGGCGCCGATCACCAGCACGCGGCGCGGCAGATCGGTCCAGTAGAAAACGTCTTCATTGCTGATCAGCAATGAACCCAGGGCCTCCAGCTCTCTGGGTCGCACAGGTTCGGAGCCGGCCGCCACGATGATGCGGCGCGCCGTGACGCGGGTATGGTCGTCCACCTCCAGCACATGGTCGGACACGAAGCGCGCCCGGCCGCGCAGCTTGTCCTGCGCGTCGAACCCTTCCACGTCGTCCACCACGAACTGCACGAAGCGGTCCCGCTCGCGGCGCACCCGCTCCATGACCTGCGCGCCGTCGACGCGCACGGGTCCGTCGACGTGCACGCCGAACGGCGCCGTGCGCCGCGCGTCATGGGCGGCGTCGGCCGCCGCGATCAGCAGCTTGGAGGGCATGCAGCCCACACGGGCGCACATGGTGCCGTAGGGGCCCGACTCGATCAGGACGGTCCTCTGTCCGGCGCGCTTGGCCGTCCGGTACGCCGTCATGCCCGCCGTGCCGGCGCCGATCACCGCCACGTCACACTGAATTTCCTTCATATGCACTCCCGATTCGACAATCCCGGCGTGAAAGGCCGGAGTTCTTCACCACCGCGGAGCTGCGCTCTACAATGGATCAATTCGTGTCTGAATCATAACGCAGTCGAGCTTGACTGCCGGAAGGAAGCCCATGCTGATCAGTGAAGCCGCGCGCGAGACTGGCCTGACCCCGAAAATGATCCGCCATTACGAAGAGCTGGGGCTGCTCAGCAGCGAACGGGCGGGCAACGGCTATCGCATGTACCAGCCGCAAGACCTGGACACGCTGCGCTTCATCGTGCGCGCCAAGGATCTGGGCTTCAGCCTGACGGACATCCAGCAACTGACCAGCCTCTGGCGCAATCACCGGCGCCCGAGCAGCGAGGTCAAGCAATTGGCCCAGACCCATATCCGGCATCTGGAAACGCGTGCGGCGCAATTGCTGGACATGGCCGCCAAGCTGCGCCAGCTCGCCGAGCAATGCCATGGAGACCATCGCCCTGACTGCCCCATCCTGGACAGCCTGGAAGGCGCCTGTACGCATGCCGAAGCGAAGGGCGACGACAAGGCCCGTCGCCCCCCTGGGCGAGCGCCCGAAAAAGCATGAAACGCCGTTCCCAGGGGCCGGCAAGCGCTTCCGCTCGCCGTCGCAGGCCTACTCTTCCACGGCCAGCCCTGCAGCAGCGCTACGGGAAACGGCCGGTTTGGGATAACCATTAAGATACAGATTCAGAATCAGGGCGGTGATGGCGGCCAGCACGATCCCGCTATGCGTGAAAGGCGACAGCCACTCCGGCAGGCGGCTGAACACCTTGCCATTGACCATGGGCATGAGGCCGATCACGACGCTGACGGCGACAATGAATAAATTGTTGCGGCCGCTCATGCCCTTGTAATCCACCCCGGCCAGGACATTGATGCCGGTTGCGACCACCATGCCGAACATGACGATGCCCGCCCCGCCCAGCACCGACTGGGGAATCAGTGCGAACAACATGGACAGCTTGGGAAACAAGGCCAGGACAACCATGATGACGCCGGCGCAGGCGCAGACCCAGCGGCTCTTGACGCCGGTCACCCCCACCAGACCCACATTCTGGGAATAGGTCACGTAGGGAAAGGTATTGAATATGCCGCCAATGAACGTGCCCAGGCCATCGACGCGCAAGCCGCGCGTCACGTCCTCGGTACCGACTTTCTTGCCGACCATCTCGGCCACCGCCAGCATCATGCCCGTGGTCTCTATCATCACCACGACCATGATGATGGACAGCGCCAGAATGGAACCGATGTCAAAGGTGGGCAGGCCGAAGTGAAAAGGGGTGATCATGGCAAGCCATGCGGCATCGCCCAAACGGCTGAAATCGACCAGCCCCAGGGAGGTCGATGCCAGGAAGCCGCCCGCAATGCCGACCAGAACCGCGATATTGCGCAAGAATCCACGGGCATACTTGGTGATCACGATGATGATCGCCAGAACGAAGGCGCTGATCGCCAGGTTCGACAGGCTGCCCGCCGACTCTCCCCTGCCCGCTATCCAATTGACGCCTACAGGTATCAGGTTAAGGCCGGTCACGGTAATCACGGTGCCGGTCACGACAGGCGGAAACAAGCGCACCAGGCGGCCGACGACGGGCGCTATCAACATGGCGACCAGGCCCGAGACGATGATGGCTCCAAACATCCCTTGAAGTCCTATATTGGGATTGTTGATCATCACCAGCATGGGCGGTACGGCCGCAAACGTGACCCCCATCATCAATGGCAATCGTATGCCGAACTTCCAGATGCCGACCGACTGGATGAAGGACGCCACTCCGCAAACGAACAGATCGGCGCTGATCAGGAATGCAATCTGATCCGCAGGCAGCTTGGCGGCCGTACCGATCAAAATAGGGACGGCGATGGCGCCGGCATACATGACCAGCACATGCTGCAGCCCGAATACGAGCAATTTCCCCGGAACTACGATCTCATCTACAGCCGTCACCTCTTGTTGCAAGGGTCGAGTAGTGTGCTCATTACCCATATGCCGCCTCCTTATAGGGGTTTCCAGCCGGCCTGGATTAATCCAGGCCGGCTGTTCTTGTCTCTTTTTATTGTGACGCGTGAAAAAATCAATGCTTCCTATTTTTTCATTTCGGATTCTATTTTCTTATAGGTCTCCCTTATGAATTTTCCAACTGCAATACTGTTTTCCAACGTATTGTATTCAACCCCCAATCCATAGTCCGGCAGATTGATGTAATCAACCGTCATCAGTTTCAAAGGACTTTCTTTGTTGCTCAAGTGATGGCGCAGGGTTTTCCGTATCACCTCCTTGGTCGGTTCCAGCAAATAGGCGTGCCACTCCTCGTACCACTCGCCCTTGTTCGGCTTGAGGAAGGGGTACTGCACCCCGCGCCCCGGCAAGCCATCCTCGCCAAGCGCCCATTTGTTCACCGGCCCGTTCGGCACGGCAGGCCTGTTCTGCTGCCACCAGACCATGTTCTGGCCCAGCCATTCATCGGCCAGATTGCCTGGTTCGAATGGATCAAGAATCACCTTTCCATCCAGCACGTCCTGCCGTATGCCCGATATTTCCTGCTCGGCTGGGTTGGCCATCTTGAAAATACAGTGGCTGTAATCCATTACGAAATTGAAAGGCACGCCTCTGCTTCTTATTTTTTCCGCTATTGGCGTCACTCTTCTGAAATCCTCTGACCACATCAATATATGGACTTCAAAACCGATCTCCACGCCGTATTTATCCCCGAGATCGAACGCCTTCAAGTAAAGCTCAATCAACTCCTCGTCTCTTACCACATGCCCTTTTTCATGATGGGTCAAAACCATCATATTGTGATAGCGCACGCCCGTTAAAGCGCAGTTTTTCAGATTGCGTTCAAGAACCTCCATTTCCTGGTCGCCTATGCGATAGGTCCAGGCGGAGCCCAGGACCGGAAATGAATATTTCTGTACCGCGGCAATATAGTCGTCCACCTTGTCGCTCAAGGGCAGGCGGTCAAAGAAATCAAATACGCCCGATTCGACCACCAGGCGAAACTGTTCGTCGACAGGCAGCTCGTTCAAGGAGACGGGGTTCCCGGGGCGGGAATTCTGCACTCCGCGCCCCGCGCAGCCCAGCAATATCGGCATCGTCATGGTCGACTCCCGGTCAGGCGCTCAGGGCGTCGGCGCTCTGCTGCTGGCGTTCCCTGACCAGGTCCAGGAGCCAGCGGCGGTATTCCGTAGTCACGGCATCGGCCCCGCGCACAGGCAGCTCCAGGCGGGCCTCATCGCCAATCAAGGGCAGGAACTTGGGCTCTTGCGACTCTATGACCGGCAGATCCTGGGACAATACCTCAAGCTCGAAATCCACGAAAAAGCTGTCGTGCTCGGGCTCCAATCCGAAGTCTCTGGCTATCCACCAGAAGCTGCGCGTCTTTTCAGCGCTGATCGGCGAGGCGGCCATCATCAATACGTAATTCTTGCCGTTCTCTACGCGCCGACTCAAATGGACGGTATGAGGCATGATCACCCGGTAGGAATTGGCCACTTCGATCCAGGCATCGCCCTCTATGCCCAACAGCTTTCTTTTCTTGCCTACGCTCGGCTCTTTGATGGGCGGCCTTTCAAAGCGCAATACCCCCTGCTCCTGCTCGCGCCAGGGCTCGACGGCGTCCACCTCCGGACGGGAGCGGCTGCCGATACTGCCGTCATGCACAAATGCAAAATGCGAAAAATCCACAAAATTCTCGAGACGCCGCGGCGCACTGGTTTCCCAGTCGTAGGCGGGCCCCTGTATGAGCCGATAGTTGGGATCGTCGAACTCAGGGAAGCTGGGCACATCGAATCTGGGCGTCTCGCTGAGACAGACCCATACGATCCCTGCCGACTCCTTCACTTGATAGGATGGAATCCGCGGTTTCATGACCTGCACCAACTCATTGCGAGCCGGAATACGCACGCAATTGCCCTTGCTGTCGTAGCGCCAGCCGTGGTACGGGCATTCAAAGCAATTGTCGACCAGCATGCCGTTTGACAACGCCGCTCCGCGATGGGCGCATCTATCGGCCAGAGCGCTCACCTTGCCTTCGATGCGGGCAATGACGATCTTCTGATCCAGCAGCACCACTTGCCGAGGCTTGTCCCCCACTTCGCTGGAGTAGGCCACGGGATGCCAGAATTGATGCAAGGTCTGATACAAGGGGTGTTCACTGTAATCCTGCATGAGCGTTTTCATCGGCTTGTCTCTCCTTATCGTTAAATATCCAGCAGCAATCTGCCTTCTTTACAGCGTGACACGCATATCAACATGGTTTTGTTGCCCGCCTGCTCGGCCTCTGACAGAAGCGAATCCCTATGATCCGGAATCCCTCCCAAGACGCGGGTTTCACAGGATCCGCAGATTCCTTCCTTGCACGAGTACATGGGGTTCAGGCCGGCTTCTATCAGCACGTCCAGAATCGACTGATCGGCGGCGACATGAAGGACGGCGCCATTGCGCAATTCGACGTCAAAACCCGCATTCACTTGCCCTTGCATGGGTTCCGCGGAAAAACGCTCGATATGGGCGCGATCAAGCGGCACGTCCGCGGCCTGCGCGGCGGCCACAAACGCATCCAGCATGCCGGACGGGCCGCAACAGTAGTAGCGCGCCTGCCGACCATGGGTGCTGAACACGCGGGCCAGGCTGAGAGACTCATGGGGCGGCTCCTGATCAAAGACGGTGATCAACTCCCCATGGGCATGGGATTTGGCCAAGGCCTGTATCGAATCCAGAAACGCCGCATGACCGGCGGTCCGGGCGCAGTAATACAGGACCCAGCGCTGCCCGCGTTTCTCCAATTCCTGAACCATGCTCCAGATGGGGGTGATTCCTATCCCGCCCGCCACCAGTACGGCAGTATCCCGGCAGTCCCGCAAAGGGAAGTTGTTTCTGGGCAGGCTCACATGCACGGTCTGCCCAGTCTGCAATTGCCCATGTATATAGGCCGATCCCCCCCGGCTGGTCTTGCTGAGGGCGACGGCGATCCTGTACGTGTTCTCGTCGCAGGAGCTCACCAGGGAATACTGGCGCACCACGCCATTCGGTAAATGAACATCGATGTGTGCGCCTGCCGAATAAGCAGGCAACGCGTCCGGATCGGCAAGCTCCAGTTCGAGCTCCAGAACCTCGGCGGCGACTTTATGAATCCTGCTCACCCGCGCCGGATGAATGCCCACCATGGGGGCTGACAGCGTCATCGTCATCTCGCTCACCTCGCCAATTTCTGCGTTTCATACGTTTGCCAGCTATTGGAGCCATTACAGCAAGCCGGCAATCATTAAACAAATTGTTTATATTTATGTTTTAAGAAAATAAAACACTGAATTGGAGGAGTGATGAGCATCACGCTACGCCAGCTGCGCGCCTTCCTGCTGGTCGCCGACACCCGGCATTTCACCCAGGCGGCGGCGGCCATGCATATCACGCAATCGGCGCTGAGCGCCTTGATCAGGGAATTGGAGGGGCGCCTGGCAGTGCAGCTGCTCGACCGCAATACGCGGATGGTGGAACTGACCGAGGCCGGCCGATACTTCCATCAAGTGGCGGAAAACGTATTCAACGACCTCAACAAAGGCATCAATGACCTGCATGAGCTGTCCACGCTGCAGCGCGGCCAGGTCCGCATCGTCGCCTCCACGGTGATAGCCTCAGGCCTGCTCAGCCCATGCTTCAAGAGCTTTCGCACGCTCTACCCGAACATCAAGCTCAGCCTGCACGATGTAGCCGAAGAAGCCATTGCCGAGACAGTCGCCGCCGGAAGCGTGGATTTCGGCATAGGCACCTGCTTCGAGCTCAGCGACAGCCTGGACCTGGAGGAGTCCCATCTTTTCGACAACACGTTCATCGCGCTGTGCAGCAAGAGCCACCCCTTGGCGCAGCAGGAAACCATTGCCTGGGCGGATTTGCAGGGCCAGTCTTTCATTGCCCTGGCTCCCTCCAGCCCGATCCGCAAACTGATAGACCAGACCTGCCATGACCTGGGGATCGAGCTGCGCATCACCAACGAAGTCTCATTCGCAACAACGGTCCTGAGCCTGGTGAACGCCGACATGGGGGTCAGCATCCTGCCCATGAACAATCACCCATACATTCCCGCCTTCGACGTTCATGCGGCGGAACTCGTGGAGCCCGAGGTCATGCGGCGCATATCCATACTGACGCGCAAGAATCGAACCCTGATGCCGGCCTCGATCGAATTCATCGCTCACATCAGGCAGCATCTGGCCGACACGCTCGCCTAAGCGCCTGGTATTGCCCAGGTAAAAAAAGGTTCTTCGAGGAATTCCAGGGACGGAGTCGCCAGGTCAATGCCGAACTGGTTTTTTGGAGACGCCGTTCAAGGCGCAGGAAGAGCGGACGGGGCTGATGGCTTGCCGGCGCGACGCGCCGGTGCCCTGGCCGGGGCGCGTGGCCGGGCGCGTCGTTAACTCCGGCGGGATGTAAGGTTGACACGGTTTGCGCGGACGTCCCGCCGTTTGGGCCAAAACAGCGGCGCCGTTCTCGCGAGGCAGGCCGGGGCGGGCCGGCGGGCGAGTCAGGGCCTTCGCCGCAGGCGGGGTGCTGGGGCGGGAGGCAAGGGGCGTGCTGCTCGAGCAGGGCGCTTGTGATTCGTCCAGTGGGCGAATCACCCTGCGAGTTCACGCCCCGCCCGCCCCAGCATCCTGACCAGGGAACCCGCGTACAGCGCGGGCGAAGGCCCCAGCCAAGCCGGTCTGCCCCGGCCTGCCTCGCGAGAATCCGAGTTTCTTTCTGCTTGGCCCGAACGGCTTGTCAAACCTGGAGGAATCTCCGGGATTCCTCGAAAAACCCGGCCAAAGCCGGGTTTTCATGATCGCGAAGGCCGGTCAGCCCGCTTGCCACTCGCTGACGAAGCCGGCGGGCTCGGGGCGCTGCGGCAGGTCCAAGGCATGGATGGGCGTGCCGATGGAGACAAAACCCATGAAATGGTAGTCCAGCGCATCAAAGCCCAGGGTCTCGGGCACTTCCTCGACATAGGTTCCCAGTCCCGTGCTCCAGAAAGCGCCAAAGCCCAATTGATGGGCGGCATTGAGCATATTGGTGACGGCCGCGCCCGTGGCCAGCAGGCGCTCGGTTTCGGGGATCTTCTGGTTGCTGTGATCGATGTGGCAGGCCACGGCGATCAGCAGCGGCACCTTTTCCAGCCAGGCGCGCACGCCCGCGATCTTCTGCTCCGGCAGCGGCGTGCCGGCGCGTTCGCTGGCGGCGATGGCCAGTTCGCCCAGGGCCTGCACATTGGCCCCGCGGATCAGCTTGAACCGCCAGGGCTGCAGCCGGCCATGGTCGGGCGCGCACATGGCGGCGCGCAGGATCAGGTCCAGTTGCCGTTCGTCTGGGCCGGGCCCTTGGACGAGCTTGATGGAACGGCGGGACAGCAAAAAATCGATGTTGCTCATACGTCTTCCAGAATCAGTTGAAGGCTACGCCTCAGGGCGGCCCATGAATGCAGAAATCCGGCCTTGCAGCCGGCTCTTCTTCGCCATGATGCAGGGGGCGCTCTGGGCGCCGCATCGGTTCAGCCTCGCCAGGTCAGGCCTTGCCAGGCGCACAAGCCTGCACGAGCAAGGCTTTCATGTCGCGCACGGCCTTGTCCCAGCCGTCGAAGACGGCCTGGGCGACGATGGCGTGGCCGATATTCAGTTCGGCAATGCCGGGCAAGGCCGCGATGGCCTGGACATTGCCGTAATGCAGGCCGTGGCCGGCGTTGACGCGCAACCCCAGGGACACGCCCTGAGCGATGCCGGTGCGGATGCGCTCCAGTTCGGCAGCGGCCTGCTCCGGCGTGTCGGCGTCCGCGTAGGCGCCGGTGTGCAGCTCGATGACAGTGGCGCCCACGTCAGCGGCCGCCTGGATCTGGGCGGCGTCCGCATCGATGAACAAGGATATGCGGATGCCGGCCTCCTGCAACTGCCGCACCGCCGCCCTGACCTGTTCCAGATGGCCCAGAACGTCCAGGCCGCCTTCGGTGGTCAGCTCGGCCCTATGCTCGGGCACCAGGCAGACATCGTCAGGCTTGACCCGGCAGGCGATGTCCAGCATTTCAGGGGTGATGGCGCATTCCAGATTCATGCGGGTGCGCAGGACAGGCCGCATATTGAAGACATCGGCGTCCTGGATGTGGCGCCGGTCTTCGCGCAGATGCAAGGTGATCAGGTCCGCCCCGGCGTCTTCTGCCCGCAGGGCGGCCTGGATGGGATCGGGATAAGTGGTGAGACGCTGCTGGCGCAGCGTTGCAACGTGGTCGATATTGACGCCCAGTTCTATCATTCCCCTACAGCCTCCGTGAATCCAGGGATGGTTTACGAGGGCGGACCGGCTTGCAGGCGCCTTGGCCCCTGCCGATACCGGTCCACCCAGGGCGTATTATCGCCTGTTTATCCCTGCGATGTCGCGGCAGCCGGCGCGGGCGCCGTCCTTGCCACGGTATCGGCGTTCCAGCCGCCGCCCAGCGCCTTGTACAGCTCGACGCGGTTCAGCAGCGAGGCCAGGCCGGTCTGGATATAGGCCTGGCGGGTGCCATACAGGTTGACCTCGGCGGTCTGCACCTGCAGGAAGCTGTCCACGCCCACTTCGTAGCGCAGCTTGGCCAGACGCAGCGACTCGCTGGCTGCCTTGTCCACTTCCTGCAGCGCCTCGATCTGCTTGCCGAAGGTGGCCTCGCCGGCCAGCGCATCAGCCACTTCGCGGAACGCCACCTGGATGCTCTTCTCGTACTGGGACACGGCAATGTCGCGGCGGGCCTCGGCCAGCGCCAGGTTGCCGCGCGTGCCGCCCGAGAACAGCGGCATCACGATCTGGGGCTGGAACTGCCAGTAGCGGTTGCCGGAGCTGAACAGGCCGCCCAGCTCGGGGCTCAGGAAGCCCAGCAACCCCGTCAGGGTGACGTTCGGGAAGAAGGCCGCCCGCGCCGCACCGATATTGTAGTTGGCGCCTTGCAGGGCGTGCTCGGCCCCGATGATGTCGGGACGGCGTTCCAGCAGATCGGATGGCAGCCCGGCCGGCAGGCTGGGCATCAGTTGCGCCCGGGTGAACGGCAAGCCTTGCGGCAGGCCTTCAGGCACGGGCGAGCCCAGCAGCACCTGCAGAGCGTTGATCGCCTTCTGGCGATCGCGCTCGACCTGCTGCATGTCGGAGCGCACCGTGTTGTACTGCACCTTGGCCTGGTTCAGGTCCAGCGAGGACACCACGCCGGCGTCGAACGAGGACTGCACCAGGCGCAGCGTCTCCTGCCGGCTGCGCAAGGTGTTTTCCATCAGCTTGTGCAGCTCGTCGGCGGCGCGCACCCGGAAGTAGGCCTCGGCCGTGCCGGCCACGACTGCAATGTGCGCGGTGCGCCGCGCCTGTTCGGTCGCCAGGTATTGCTCGCGAGCGGCCCGCGACAGGTTGCGCACCCGTCCGAAGAAGTCCAGCTCGAAGGACGTGATGCCGATGCCGGCCTGAAAGCCCCTGGATACCGACGGCGAGTCGGGGCCGCCTGGCCGGGACTCGGGCGGATAGCGGGTGGCCTGCTCGGCCGCCATGACGCCGATGGTGGGCAATTGCTCGCTCTGGGCGATGCCGTACTGCGCGCGCGCCTCTTCGATCCGCTGGGTGGCGATGCGCAGGTCGCGGTTGTTGTCCAGCGCTTGCTGGATCAGGACATGCAGGCGCGGATCGGTGAAGAACTCGCGCCAGCCCAGGTCGGCCGCGCTGACCGCATCGGCCTGGCCCTGCTGGGCCAGGGGGAACTGCTCGGGCACGGGCGAGGCGGGACGCTCGTACTTGGGCGCCAGCGAGCATGCCGACAAGGCAAGCGCGAGGGCCAGCACCAGAGGACTGCGTGAAAATAGGCGAGACATCAGACCTGTCCTCCTTCGGACCGTTCTTGTTGCGCGGCCTTGGCGGCCAACTCGCGCTCGTGCTGCTTGGCGGCTTCGCCGAACAGACGAGGCTTGGTTTTGAAGAGCTTGAGGATGACGACGAAGAAAGTCGGCACCATCAGCACGGCCAGCGGCGTGGCGGCCAGCATGCCGCCCAGCACGCCCAGGCCCACCGCGTTCTGGCTGGCGGCGCCCGCGCCCGTGGCGAGCGCCAGCGGCACCACGCCCAGGATGAAGGCGAAGGACGTCATCAGGATGGGACGGAAGCGCAGGCGCGCCGCCTCCAGCGTGGCGTCGATCAGGGTCGCCCCCCGGGCGTAGGCGTCCTTGGCGAACTCCACGATCAGAATGGCGTTCTTGGCCGACAGGCCGATCACGGTCACCATCCCCACCTGGAAGTACACGTCATTGGCCATGCCCATGCCGAACACCAGCAGGACCGCGCCCAGCATGCCCAGCGGAACCGCCAGCATGACCGAGAGCGGAATCGCCCAGCTTTCATACAGGGCCGCCAGCACCATGAACACGACCAGCACGGCCAGACTCATCAGGATGCTGGACTGGCCGCTGGCCTGGCGCTCCTGGTAGGACAGGCCGGTCCATTCGATGCCGTAGCCCGCGGGCAGCTCTTTCATCAGGCGTTCCATTTCGGCCATGGCGTCGCCCGAGGTGTAGCCCGGGGCCGGACCGCCGCCGATACGCACGGACTCGTAGCTGTTGTAGCGCACGATCTGCACGGGACCCTGCTCCACGTCCTGGCTGACGAAGGCCGACAGGGGCACCATCTTGCCTTCGTTGTTGCGGGCGTTGAGCTTGAGCACGTCGTCGACCGTCATGCGGTAAGGCGCGTCCGCCTGGACCCATACGCTTTGCACGCGGCCCTGGTTGGTGAACTTGCCGACGTAGGACGAGCCCAGCGCGGTCGAGATCAGCGAAGCGGCTTCACTGAAGTCCACGCCCAGGGCGGCGGCCTTCTCGCGATCGATCTTCAGGCTGATCTGCTTGCCGGGGCCCAGGCCCGTGATGCGCACGCTCTGCGGATCCAGCACGGGGCTCTGCTTGGCCAGGTTCAGCAACTGCTGCGCGCCGGCCATCAGGGCGTCGTGGCCCATGCCGCTGCGGTCTTCCAGACGCATGTCGAAGCCGGCCGAGTTGCCCAGCGCCGAAATGGCGGGCGGCACGATGGCGATCACCATGGAATCAGGCAGGCCGAACAGCAGCTGGCCCATCGCCTTGCCGGACAGCGCCTGGGCCGAGTTCTCCTTGCCCTTGCGCTCGCTGAAGTCCTTCAGGGGCACGAAGGCGATGGCCGAGTTCAGGCCGTTGCCGTTGAAGCTGAAGCCCTGCACGGCAATGATGTTCTCCACCTGGGGCTGCTGCTTGAAGTAGCCCTCGACCTGCTCGATGATCTCGATGGTGCGGTTGGCGGTCGCGCCCGAAGGCAGCTCGATGTTGGCGATCACGTAGCCCTGGTCTTCCTCGGGGAGGAAGGCGGTGGGCATGCGCAGGTACACGAAGCCCAGCACCAGCACCATGATCAGGTAGATGAACATCATGCGCCCGCCGCGGCGCAAGGTCTTGGCCACGAAGCCTTCGTAGCGGTTGGTCGTGGTGTTGAACGTGCGGTTGAACCAGCCGAAGAAGCCGCGCTTGGTCTCGTGGTGGCCTTTGGGGATGGGCTTGAGCAGCGTCGCGCACAGCGCCGGCGTGAAGGACAGGGCCAGGAATGCCGAAAATGCGATGGACACGGCCATGGCCACGGAAAACTGGCGATAGATCACGCCCACCGAACCCGACATGAAGGCCAGCGGCAGGAACACCGTGGTCAGCACCAGCGTGATGCCCACGATGGCCCCGCTGATCTGCGGCATGGCCTTCTTGGTCGCTTCCTTGGGCGACAGCCCGTCCTCCACCATGATGCGTTCGACGTTCTCCACCACCACGATGGCGTCGTCCACCAGAATGCCGATGGCCAGCACCATGGCGAACATGGTCAGCACGTTCACCGACATGCCCAGGGCCAGCATCACGCCGAAGGCACCCAGGATGGCCACTGGCACCACCAGGGCGGGAATCACCGTATAGCGCACGTTCTGCAGGAACACGAACATCACGATGAACACCAGCACCATGGCTTCCAGCAAGGTGTGCACCACCTGGGTGATGGACTTGTCGATGTAGGGCGAGGTGTCGTAGGGAATGTCGTAGCGGATGTTGTCGGGGAAGAACTGGGCCAGCTCGTCCATCTGCTTCTTGATGGCGTCGGCCGTATCGAGGGCGTTGGCCTCGGGCGAGAGCGAGATGGCGAAGGCCGCCGTGGGCTGGCCGTTCAGGCGGGCGCCGAACTGGTAGTTGTCGGCCCCCACTTCCACGCGCGCCACATCCTTGATGCGCACGGCCGAACCGTCCGGATTGGAGCGCAGGATGATGTTCTCGAACTCTTCCACCGTCTCCAGCTGGCCGTTGACGGTGATGGGCGCGGTCACGCGCTGGCTGCTCGGATTGGGCGGCGAGCCCAGGATGCCCGCGGACACCAGCACGTTCTGGCGACTGATGGCCGAGGTGACCTCGGACATGCTCATCTGGTAGCCGACGAGCTTTTGCGGATCCACCCAGACGCGCATGGCGCGGCCGGCCGCGAACAACTGGAAGCGGCCCACGCCGGGAACACGGGAAATCGTGTTCTGGATATTGCGCTGGATGTAGTCGGCCAGCGCGACCTGGTCCAGGGTGCCGTCGGTCGAGGACAGCGTCACCACCATCAGAAAGCCCGTGCTGGACTGTTCCACGTGCAGGCCCTGCTGCATCACGGCGGCGGGCAGCGACGCCGTGATGTTGCTGACCCGGTTCTGCACGTCCACCTGCGCCAGGTCGGGGTTGGTGCCGGGACGGAAGGTGGCCGTGATTTCCGTGGACCCGTAGGAGTCGCTGACGGATTCATAGTACAGCAGGCCCTTGGCGCCGTTGAGTTCGTTTTCGATGACGCTGGCCACGGTGCTGGAGACGTCCTCGGCGGTTGCGCCGGGATAGGTTGCGCGGATGGTCACCTGGGGCGGCGCCACATCCGGATACTGCGCCACGGGCATGTTCGGCAGGGCCAGCAGGCCCAGCAGAGTGATGACCAAGGCAACGACCCACGCGAAAATGGGTCTATCGATGAAAAACTGAGGCATGTCGCTTACTCGCTAGACTTGGCATCGGTTTGTGCTGCAGGGGCTGGCTCTTGCGCCGGCTGGGCGGGCTGCCCCTGATCGGGCGCCGCCTGGCCCTGGGGCGCGGCGCCCGCGCCCTTGTCGCCCTTCCAGGGCATGGGCTGCACCGGCGCGCCGGGGCGGATTTTCTGGAAGCCCTCGACCACGACCTGGTCGCCGGCGTTCAGGCCTTGGTTCACGATGTACTGGCCTTTGTCCTCGGCGCCCAGAGCCACGGGCACGGCCTGCACCTTGCCGTCGCGCACCACCATCAGGCTGGTGCGCCCGTCGTTGGTGTACTGGACGGCCTGGGCGGGAACCAGCAGCGCATCGCGCGCGACGCCCTGCTCCAGCCGCACCCGCACGTACATGCCGGGCAGCAGGATCTGGTCGGGGTTGGGGAACTCGGCCCGCAGCGTCACCTGGGACGTGGACGGATCCACGCTCACGCCGCTGAACAGCAGGGCGCCGTCGTGATCATAAGTCGTGCCGTCTTCCAGGATGGCGTGCGCCTTGGCCTTGCCCTCGCCGGCCTGGGTCAGCTTGCCGTCGGCCATGGCGCGGCGCAGCTGGGACAGCTCCGAGGTTGAACGGGTGACGTCCACATAGACGCGGTCCAGTTGCTGGACCGTGGCCATCTGGGTGCCGTTGGCGGCGGACACCAGAGCGCCTTCGGTGACCATGGCCTTGCCGATGCGCCCGTCGACAGGCGAGACGACCTTGGTGTAACCCAGGTTGATATCGGCCGCGTCCAGGGCCGCCTTGGCGGCTGCGATGGCCGCGTCCGCCTGCAGGGCGCGCGCCTTGGCCGTATCGTATTCCTGACGGGATACGGCGTTTTCCTTGATCAGGCGCTCATAGCGCTGGGCCAGCAGCGCTGCGCTGCGAGCCTCGGCCTGGGCGTTCTTGAGCTGGGCGGCCGCCTGATTGCGGGCCGCGCGATACGGCGCCGGATCGATGGTGAACAGGAGCTGGCCCTGCTTCACGTCGCTGCCCTGCTCGAAGTTGATTTCTTCGACGATCCCGTTGACGCGGGCGCGGATCTGGGCATCCTTGATGGCCTCCACCCGGCCGGGCAGCTCGGAGAACAGCTCCGTGGATGTCGGCTGCACGGTGATGACGCTGACCGGGATCTTCATCCCGCTCATGTCGGCTTGGGGCTCTTTGTTGCCGCAAGCGGCAAGCAGGACCATGGAAGAGAAAGCAGCAATGCGCAAAGGCTGCCAACCCAGCAGGCTTTTAGATGACATGAAGTACTCCTGAGCTAAGCGTCATACAAAATGTTACGCTTAAACTGACTGCGTAGTATGGTTTCGGCAATCCTGAAGTATATGTCGAAAACGTTCTCAAAAATACAGAAAAAGAGAAACCGGACTCATTTCGGCATATATCAAATGTGAAGGCGGCAGCCTGTCGTGAGTCCACTCGCCCCTGCGCATCTGCCCGCCCGACTGAAAAGCATAAGCATAATCAGGCGCCTGTGAGCTAGAGGTGAAAAAAAAACCACGGTCGGTCCAGCGGGCCGCCGCGGTTTTTCTCGCATGACGGGAAAACAACTAGCTCAAGAGCAAGCTGTCGTCAGCTAGCGTCTCGCCGCGCACCTTCTCGAACATCTCCAGCAGGTCGCGCACGTCCAGGCCCTGGCGCTGTTCGCCGCTGACGTCCAGCACCACCTTGCCCTGATGCAGCATGACCGTGCGGTCGCCCACGTCCAGCGCCTGGCGCATGCTGTGCGTGACCATCATGGTGGTCAGGCCGCCTTCGCGCACGATGCGGTTGGTCAGTTGCAGCACGAAATCCGCCGTGCGCGGGTCCAGCGCCGCCGTGTGTTCGTCCAGCAACAGGATCTTGGACGGCCTCAAGGCCGCCATCAGCAGGCTGACGGCCTGGCGCTGGCCGCCCGACAGCAGGCCGATGCGGTCGGCCAGGCGATTCTCCAGGCCCAGTCCCAGCGTCGCCAGGCGCTCGCGGAACTCATCGCGCATGTCATTGCGCACCGCGCGCGACAAGCCCCGGCGGCTGCCGCGGCCGGTGGCCAGCGCCATGTTCTCCTCGATGGTCAGATCTTCACAGGTGCCCGCCATGGGGTCCTGGAACACGCGCGCCACCCAGTTGGCCCGCTGCCAGACCGGCATGCGGGTGACGTTGGCCTTGTCGATCAGGATCTCGCCCTCATCCACCGACTGGTCGCCCGAAATGGCGTTCAGGAAGGTGGACTTGCCCGCTCCGTTGGAGCCGATGACGGTGACGAACTGGCCTTCCGGAATGTTCAGCGACAGGCCGCGCAAAGCGCGGGTCTCGATGGGCGTGCCGGGGTTGAAGGTCAGGCGCAGATTATTGGCTTCCAGCATCTTACTGAGCTCCTTTGCGGCCGCGCATGCGTTTCTTGAACAGGGGTATCACCAGGGCGACGGTCACCAGCAAGGCCGTGACCAGGTTCAGGTCCTGCGCCTTCAGGCCGATGACATCGGCGTTGAGCGCCAGGGCGATGAAAAAACGGTACAGGATGGCGCCCAGGATCACCGCCAGAGTCGCATAGAACAGCTTGCGCGCCGGCAGGATGCTCTCGCCCACGATCACGGCCGCCAGGCCGATCACGATGGTGCCTATGCCCATGGAAATGTCCGAACCGCCCTGGGACTGGGCGAACAGCGCGCCGGCCAGCGCGACCAGCGCGTTGGAGATGGCCATGCCCAGCAGAACCATATTGCCGGTGGCCACGCCCTGGGAGCGCGCCATGCGGGCGTTCGATCCGGTGGCGCGCATGGCCAGCCCGGTCTGGGTGCCGAAGAACCAGTCCAGCGCCAGCTTGACCAGCACCACCAGAACGATCAGCAGCAAAGGCCGGGCGATGTAGTCGGCGATGGTGTCGGGCTGCAGCACGGTAAAGACCGTGGGCTCCATGATCAGCGGCACGTTGGGGCGGCCCATGATGCGCAGGTTGATGGAATACAGGGCGATCATCATCAGGATGCTGGCCAGCAGATCCATGATCTTCAGGCGCACATTGAGCCAGCCGGTCACGCTGCCGGCCAGCGCGCCGGTGAAGGTGGCGGCGATGGTGGCCAGGAAAGGATCCGAGCCTTGGCTGATGAGGGTGGCGGCCACGGCGCCGCCCAGAGGAAAACTGCCGTCGACCGTCAGGTCGGGAAAACGCAGAATGCGAAAAGAGATCAGGACTCCCAGGGCGACCAGTCCGAATATCAGACCGATCTCCAGGGCCCCCCACATGGAATAGATAGACATGTTGTCGTGCGTCTGGTGTGCAATTGACACAGGCGGGCGGCTTGTGGCGGCCCACCTGCAAAAAAGAGATAAACGCCCTCGCGCCGCGCGGGCCAAGCCCTGCTCGCCGCCTCCCGGGGGAGGCGTTTCTTGTTCTCGAATCGGCCCGGTGCAAGGAACAAGGCGCGATTATTCCACGATCTTGGTGGCGGTCTTCACGAATTCATCGTTGAGCGTCACGCCCTGGCGCTTGGCCGCGCCGGGGTTGACGTACAGTTCCAGCTTGCTGCTGGTCTCGGAAGCGATGGCGCCGGGCTTCTCGCCTTTCAGGATGCGGATGACGATCCCGCCGGTCTGCACGCCCAGGTCATAGTAGTTCACGCCCAGGGCGGCGATGGCGCCGCGCGCCACGCTGTCGGTGTCCGAGGCGATCAGCGGCACCTTGGCGTCGTTCCCGACCTTGACCAGGGACTCGTAGGCCGAGACCACATTGTTGTCGGTGTTGGTGTAGATCACGTCCACCTTGCCCACCAGGCTGCGGGCCGCCGCGCCCACGTCCACGGTGCGGGCCGCGGTGGCCTCGACCAGCGACATGCCGTGCTTGGGCAGCAGTTCTTTCATCTGCTTGACGACCACGGCGGAGTTGGCTTCGCCGGGGTTGTAGACCATGCCGACCTTCTTGGCCTCGGGAACGACTTTCTTAATCAGCTCGATCTGCGGCTCCAGGGCCAGGGCATCGGACACGCCGGTGACGTTGGTGCCGGATGGCTCCATGCTGGACACCAGGTGCGCCACCACGGGATCGGTCACGGCCGAATACACCACCGGAATATCCTTGGTGGCGGCGACCACGGCCTGCGCCGACGGCGTGGAAATGGCGACGATCACATCGGGCTTGTCGCCCACGAACTTGCGCGCGATCTGAGCGGCAATCGCCGGATTGCCCTGAGCGGTCTGGAACTGCCACTTCAGGCCCTTGGCTTCGGTGTAGCCGGCATCGGTCAGCGCCTTGTGCACGCCGTCCTTGATGGAATCGAGCGCCGGATGTTCGACGATCGACGACACCGACACCGATTGTGCATGCACGGCGGCGCCGGACATGAACCCCACACATGCCAAAGCGGCCGCCAGTTGATGTACAGACCTGATCAGCTTCATCCGATACTCCTTAGATGCGAGAAAAAGCGGTAATTTTATAGGCACTAAAGTCTACCGCGAATAAAACGGCCGCGCCCTGCAGGTAATCCCTGCCCTCAAGGCAGTCTGGCGCCTGTGTCGCGCAGCGCCGACAACAGCTCGCGGGCCCAGCGCTGTGCAGGCAGCTGATGATCGGCCTGCACCTGCATGGCGCGCTCCAGCAGTTCGCCGGCCGTGATCTCCAGCGCATCGCCCTTGAAGGCCAGCACCACCTGATTGCCCTCGTCCATCTCGGGCAGCAGCAGCACCTTGCCCTCGAAGGCCTGGCGTATGTGGCTGATGTTGCGCTCGAAGCTGGGATGGGCGCCGAACAGGTTGACCGTCATGATGCCCTCCCCGTCCAGCACCGCGCGGCAGTTCTGATAGAACTCCAGGCTGTCGCGCACCGGCCCCTGGGCGGACGCGTCATACAGGTCCACCATCAGGGCGCGGTATTGGCCATGCTGATCCGGGTCCTGGACCCACACCCCCGCATCTTCGTGATCGATCTGCGAACGGTCGCTGCCGGGGAGGCGGAAAAAAGCCTGGCAGATGCCGGTCACGGCCGGATTCCACTCCACCGTGCGCACCTGGCAGGGCGTGTGCTTGAGGCAGAATCGCAGCAGCGAACCCGCGCCCAGTCCCAGTATGGCCAGCTTGTCCTGCTTGCCCGGCCGGGTGAACATCAGCCAGGCCATCATCTGCTGGGTATAGGCCAGGACCAGTTCGGCCGGCTTGCGCGTGCGCATCGCGCCTTGTATCCATTCCGTCCCGAAGTGCAGATAGCGGATGCCATCGCTCTCGGACATGGTGGGGCTGTCATGCTCAAAATCGGCGCACATCACTTCATTCCTCGAAAATCGCCGGCCGCGCCCGGCGCTTTTGACAAAGGCGCCATCATACCAGCCGGCCGCCCCCCGGAACGGCGCGGCCTGCGTCAGTCGCGGGCGAAGATGGCCGCGATCCCCTGCCCGCCGCCTATGCACATGGTGACCAGGGCGTAGCGCCCTTGGATTCGCTGCAGCTCGTGCAGGGCCTTGACCGTCAGGACGGCCCCGGTGGCCCCGATGGGATGCCCCAGGCTGATGCCGCTGCCATTGGGATTGACACGTTCCGGATCCAGGCCCAGTTCGCGCGATACCGCGCAAGCCTGCGCCGCGAAGGCCTCGTTGGACTCGATCACGTCCAGGTCCGCCAGCGCCAGGCCGGCGCGCTGCAAGGCGGCGCGCGTGGCCGGCACCGGCCCCATGCCCATGATGCCGGGCTCCACGCCGGCATGCCCCCAGGACACCAGGCGCGCCAGCGGCGTCAGTCCCCTGGCGCGCGCCTGGTCGGCGGACATGAGCAGGACCGCCGCCGCGCCGTCATTCAGGCCCGAGGCATTGCCCGCCGTCACGCTGCCGCCTTCCTGAAGGAACACGGGCTTGAGGCTGCTGAAGCTCTCCGGGGTCGCATCGGGGCGCACGTGCTCGTCCTGGTCGAACACAAGCTCGCCCTTGCGGCTTTTCTGGATGACGGGCACGATCTGCCCCTTGAAATAACCCTGCTCGATGGCCCGCCGAGCCCGCCGGTGCGACTGCAGCGCCAGCTCGTCCTGGTCCGCCCGCGTGATCCCGTAACGGCGCGCCACATTCTCGGCCGTGATGCCCATATGGACCCGATCGAAGGGATCGGTCAGCGCGCCCGTCATCATGTCCATCATCACAGTGTCGCCCATGCGGGCTCCCCAGCGGTGCGCGCTGGACATATAAGGAGCGCGGCTCATGCTTTCGGCCCCGCCGGCCAGAGCCACTTCGGCGTCGCCCAGCAGAATGCCCTGCGCGGCCGAGACGATGGCCTGCAGGCCCGAGCCGCACAGGCGATTCACGTTCATGGCCGGCGTGTCATAGCCCAGCCCGGCCTGCACGGCCGCCACGCGCGACAGATACATGTCGCGCGGTTCGGTCTGGATCACCTGCCCCATGACCACATGCTGCACATCGGCGGCGTCCACCCCGCTGCGATCGAGCGCGGCCCGCAGCACCATGGCTCCCAATTCCACCGGCGTTACATTCTTGAGCGCGCCGCCAAAATCGCCGATGGCGGTGCGGCATGCCTGGACTACGACTACGTCTGTCATGGAAGTCTCCCTGCGCCCTTTACGGGCGCGGCAACAGGAGCAAAAAGCGTGGACGCCCCGCTCCCGGAACGTAAGTCCCCTGTTCCCGAGACCGCAGACCGGACACAACAGGGACAACTCACAGTAAGGTTCCTGATACGTTATACAAAACACACGCCGCTGATAACCCTCTTTAAGGAATTCCCCCATGTACGAGCGCATTCTGGTCGCCACCGACGGATCGGAACTGTCCGACCACGCCGTCCGCCACGCCTTGAATCTGGCCAAAGCCTGCGACGCCAAGCTCATTGCACTGCGCGTCATCCCGCGCTACCGGCAGAGCTACCTGGAAGGCGGCCCCATCCTGGACCAGAAGATGGACAGCCGCGTCGAGGCGCTGTGGACGGAGCACGCCCAAGCCGAGCTGGCGGCCGTCAAGCAGGCCGGCAAGGACATAGGCGTGGCGGTCAAAGCCGTCGTGGCCAAGTCGGACCTGATCGCCAATGCCATCATATCGGCCGCCGAAAAACAGAAGGCCGACCTGATCGTCATGGCCTCGCACGGCCGCAAGGGCTACCAGCGCATCCTGCTGGGCAGCGAGACCCAGCACGTCCTGACCCAGTCGGAGATCCCGGTGCTGGTCATCCGCAAGAAAGCAAAGAAAAAATAGGCGCCTGCCGCCGGAATCAAAGCGCAGGCCCGGGCCTGCGCTTTGATTCCGCATCGATGCCGTCCGGGCGCCCGACCCACGCGAGTTCCCAAGCGCCATATTTGAGAAAGGCTATTGCACCGGCCGGTTTCTGCAGCAAGAATCGGAGTGTCCGCTACGATCGCGGACGACACACTGCCTCTTCCCTTTTCTTCCGGAGCATGGTCATGAGTCTCAGTACACAGGAGAAACGCCGCCGCTTTCGCGCGCTGCACCAGCAAGGCACCCTCATATTGCCCAATCCCTGGGACCTGGGCGGCGTACGCCGCCTGGAACGGCTAGGCGCGCAGGCCATCGCCAGCAGCAGTGCGGCCTACGCCTGGGCTCAGGGGCTGGACGATTTCCAGCCCGGCCGCGACGCACTGCTTGAGCATTTGCGCCATCTGGCCTCCAGCACCGATTTGCCCGTCAATGCCGACTTCGAAGACGGTTTCGCCGCGCAGCCCGACGAGGTGGCCGCCAATGTGCGCCTGGCAATAGGCACCGGCATCGCCGGACTGTCCATCGAGGACCGCCGCGACGACGGACTGTATGAAAAAGACCTGGCCGTCGCCCGCATCCGGGCTTCCAGGGCCGCCATCCAGTCCAGCGGCGAGGACGTCCTGCTGGTGGGGCGCAGCGAAGGCCTGTTGACAGGCGCGGCCGGCCTTGACGAAACCATAGACAGACTGCAGGCCTATGCCCAGGCGGGCGCCGACGTGGTCTACGCGCCGGGCCTGCGCCGGCTGGACGACATCGCACGCGTCGTACAGGCCGTGGCCCCTACCCCCGTCAATGTGCTGCTGATCGATCCCAGCCTGACCGTGCCCGACCTCGCCGCCCTAGGCGTACGCCGCGTCAGCACGGGAGCCCAGCTGGCCGTCGCGGCCTGGGCGGGGTTCGAGCAGGCCGCCGGCAGCCTGCTGCAGCATGGGCGCCTGCCTGAGCGCCTGTCCTGATCCCCGCCAGGCTGTACAGCCGCACCCAAGGCCCAAAAAAATAGCGCAAGCAATCATGCTTGCGCTATTTTTCAATACCGCGGCGCTATCAGGCCGTTTCGGCGGCGCAGTGCTCGCTGGGCTGCTCCGTCTTGCTTTCGGCATCTGTTTCCCGCGCGGCTTTCTTGGGAGCGACCCAATTAAGGGGCTCGACCTCAAAGGCCTGTTTGCGACGAACCGGTTTCGATTGACTCACGATTTGCTCCTGTTGACATCGACAGGGGGCGCCCCCTTAGCGCCCCGATTATTTGATTATAACAATAATTAGACTACGAATCAATTTTTGCCGAAGTTAGGTATTCAATCGCTGAAAATAAGCTGTTTTTGAACAAAATTAAGCATGCCAGCGCGGGCCTTGCGAATCTGCCCGCCTGGTTTGGAGCCGGCATCCTTATTTGTACTGATCGTCAGCCCAGGACAAGCCGTGTACGCTCTGCGCATGCCTCGCCAGAAGGCCATCATGCACAAGGGAGACATATCATGGACACCCTGGATCGCCCGCTGCGCTATTTTCTGCGCATCGCTCAGCTCGAATCCCTGTCGCGGGCCGCGGACGAACTGGACCAGAGCCAATCAGGCATCAGCAAGCAACTGACCGGCCTGGAGCAGGCCCTGGGCAAGCCGCTGTTCGTGCGCACCGGGCGCGGCGTCAGGCTGACCGACGCCGGCCGCCTGTTGCGCGACGCCATCGAACCGGCCTATCGGCGCATCGACCTGGCGGTGGACACCGTGCGCCAGCAGTACGGGGTGAGCCAGGGCACCGTCCGCCTGGCCACCGTTCACACCCTGAGCTACTACTTCATGGCCGATGTGGCGGCAACCTTCATGAGTTCGCACCCCAGTGTCAACCTGTCCCTGCTCGGCCGCAGCTCGCCCGAAGTCGTCTCCCTGGTCGAAACCGGCAAGGCGGACATGGGCTTTGTCTACGACGTGGCCGTGGACTGCGGCGACCTGGTGTCGCATGTGCTGTTCGACGACCAGATGTGCCTGATCTCGACGCGTCCGGATCCGGCACCGGACGGCGACCTGACGGCACAGCCGCTGCGGCTGGTGGGGTTTCCCAGCCACTATGCCTTGCGCCGCATGGTGCACAGCAGCGGACTGGAGCCCGAATTCGTGGCCGAGGCCGAGACCATAGACGCCATGCTGCGCCTGGTGTCCTCCGGCGTAGGCGACTGCATCCTGCCGGCCCGTATTCCCGACAGGCTCCTGGCCGAGTACGAACTGCACAAGCACCCCGTCACGGCGCCGGCCTTGCAGCGCCGGGTCGTCGCCATCCTGCGCGCGGATCGCCAGCCTCAGAGCCTGACGACAGAACTGCTCAGTTGCGCCATGCGCGCCGCCGACACCCTGGAAGACGCCATGGTGGAATAGCTGCTATGAGCGCAGCATCATGGCTTGCGCTCCCTGTAATCGCCATACTGGCTCCAGGCCTGCCCCATGCAGGCTCACAACAATTCCAAAGGAGACAAGATGCCGAACGCACTCAGGGAGAAATCCTATTTCGACGCCCGGGCCACGCAGGACATGGCCCGACATCTGTGCCCGGTGGAGCGCAGCATTCCCGAAACCATGGCCTGCGCCTGCCGCATCCTGGCCATGACCGAACAGGAGGCCGGGCTGGCGGGACAGATCAGTGTGCGCTCCGAACGCCCCGACGCCTACTGGACTCTGCGCTTCGGTCTGGGCTTTGACGAGGCCACGCCCCAGGACTTCATCGAAGTGGACCGGGACCTGAACACCCTGTCCGGGCAGGGCATGGCCAATCCGGCCACGCGCTTTCACCTGTGGGTCTACCAGGCCAGGCCCGACGTGCAATCCATCATCCACACCCATTCTCCCTGGGCCAGCGCGCTGGCGGCGGCCCGGCAGCCGCTGGTCATCGCCCAGATGGACATGACGCCCCTGCACGAGGATTGCGCCTTCCTGCCCGACTGGCCCGGCGTGCCGATCGCGGACCAGGAAGGAGTCATCATCTCCCGGGCGCTGGGCGACAAGCGCGCCATCATCCTGGCCCATCACGGCTACCTGACCGCCGGCCGCTCCTGCGAAGAAGCCACCTACCTGTCCGTGTACCTGGAGCGGGCCGCGCGCCTGCAGATCCGCGCCCAGGCCTTCGGGCCGCTGACGCCCGTGGACGACGCGCTGGCCCGCGAGGCGCATGACTACCTGCTCAAACCCTCCATCGTGCGCGCCACCTTCGACTACTGGGTCCGGCAGTCGCGTCGCGCCCCCGGCCTGCCCTCGCTCTGAGCCGCCTTTTTCACATTTGCAAGGATACGGACATGACTATGCCTGCAAAGCAGGCGGCGCGCTCGCGCCGCCAGTACGTGACGGCGGGGCTGGCCAGCATGATGGGCACCACCATCGAATGGTACGACTTCTTCCTCTACGGCACGGCCGCCGCCCTGATATTCAACCAGATATTCTTCCCGGCCTTCGACCCGATCACGGGCACGCTGGCCGCCTTCGCCACCTATTCCGTGGGTTTCTTCGCCCGTCCTCTGGGCGGCATCGTCTTCGGCCATTTCGGCGATCGCGTCGGACGCAAGTCCATGCTGCTGATCACCCTGTTCATGATGGGCATACCGACCATCCTGATCGGGCTGATCCCCTCGTATGACAGCATAGGCTACTGGGGCGCCGTGCTGCTGGTGCTGATGCGCTTCTGCCAGGGCGTGGCGGTGGGCGGCGAATGGGGCGGCGCCGTGCTGATGGCCGTGGAGCACGCCCCCGAAGGCAAGAAGGGCTTCTTCGGCAGCCTGCCCCAGGCCGGGGTGGCGCCGGGCCTGATCCTGTCGTCGCTGGCCATGGGCGCGGTCGCCGCCCTGCCCGAAAAAGACATGCTCACCTGGGGCTGGCGCATCCCGTTCCTGGCCAGCGTGCTGCTCCTGCTGGTGGGCTGGTTCATCCGCCTGAAAGTGGCCGAGTCCCCCGACTTCGAGCGCATGCAGGGCAAGGGCGACAAGGTGGAGGTGCCCGCCAAGGTGGTCTTCAGGCGCTATCCCCGCGAGCTGCTGCTGGTGATCGGCGCCCGTCTGGCGGAGGTGACCTGGTTCTACACCGTCGTCACCTTCGCCCTGGCCTACGCCACCGGCACGCTGGGCCTGCCGCGCACCGTGCTGCTGGACGCCACCATCTGGGGCGCGGCCGCAGCCCTGTTCGCCATGCCGGTATTCGGCCTGCTGGGCGATCGCCTGGGCCACAAGTGGGTGTTCATGGCCGGCTCGGCGGGCATTCTGATCTTCGCGCCGCTGTTCTTCGACATGCTGCAGACCCGCGACACCGGCGCCATCACCCTGGCCATGGTGCTGGCCGTCGGCCTGGTCTATGCCTGCCTGTACGGGCCGCAGGGCAGCCTGTTTTCGTCCCAGTTCCCGCCTGAGGTGCGCTACAGCGGCATCTCGATCGCCGTGCAGATCTCCGGCGCCCTGGGCGGCGGCCTGGCGCCCATCGTGGCCACATCCCTGCTGGCCTGGGGCGACGGCAGCCCGCGCTACATAGTCTGGTACCTGAGTCTGCTGGGAATGGTCGCCATGGCCAGCGCATGGCGCATGCACGGGCCGCGCCATTTCGGCGCGCCGGCCGGCCGCCCCGCCACCCCGGCGCTTCGGCCCTGAAGCGGTCTTACGGCCGCGGCCGGGAGGCGATCCCGGCCGCATCCTCCTATTGCGCCACGCAGTCCACGTAGTACCGCATCTGCCCATCCGCGCCGCGCTCCTCCACGAAGCCGTGGATGTCCGTCCCGAACCCCGGACACCGCAGGTTGAGTTCGCGCGAGAATTTCAGGAAGTCCACGATGGTCTTGTTGAAGGCCTCGCCCGGGATCAGCAGCGGGATGCCGGGCGGATACGGCGTGATCAGGTTGGTCGTGACCCGGCCTTCCAGGCGGTCGATCTCCACCCGTTCGGTGCGCCGCTGGGCGATGCAGGCGAAGGCTTCGCTGGGCTTCATGACGGGCACGACCTGCGACAGGTACATTTCCGTGGTCAGTCGCGCGATATCGTGGCGGGCATACATCTGGTGCACGTGCTGGCACAGGTCGCGCAGGCCCATTTCTTCATAGCAGGGGTAGCGGCGGGCGAATTCCGGCAGCACGCGCCAGACCGGCAGGTTGCGGTCGTAGTCGTCCTTGAACTGCTGCAAGGCGGTCACCAGCGAGTTCCAGCGGCCCTTGGTGATGCCGATGGTGAACATGATGAAGAAACTGTAGAGCCCCGTCTTTTCGACGATGACGCCGCGCTGGGCCAGGAACTTGGTCACGATGGAAGCGGGAATGCCGCTGGCGGCGAAGGTGCCGTCCAGGTCCAGCCCCGGCGTGACGATGGTGGCCTTGATGGGATCGAGCATGTTGAAGCCGTCCGCCAACGGGCCGAAGCCGTGCCAGCCGCCATGTTCGGGATCGTCGCGGATGATCCAGTCCGCTGCCTGGCCGATGCCGTCCTCCGCCAGGCTGGGCGGGCCCCAGACCTTGAACCACCAGTCGTCGGCCGCGAACTGCGACTCCACCTTGCGCATGGCGCGTCGGAAGTCCAGCGCCTCCACGATGCTTTCCTCGACCAGCACCCGGCCGCCCGGCGGCTCCATCATGGCGGCGGCCACGTCGCAGGACGCGATGATGGCGTACTGCGGGCTGGTGCTGGTGTGCATCAGGTAGGCCTCGTTGAAGAGGTGGCGATCCAGCCGGCGCGTGGCCGAATCCTGCGCCAGCACATGGCTGGCCTGGCTGATGCCGGCCAGCAGCTTGTGAGTGGACTGCGTGGAGAACACGAGGGACTCCCGGGGCCGCGGGCGGCTCTTGCCCATGGCGTGGAAATGGCCGTAGAACGGGTGGAAGGCCGCGTGCGGGATCCAGGCTTCGTCAAAGTGCAGCACGTCCACGTAGCCGTCCAGGGCCGACTTGATGGCTTCGGTGTCGTAGATGACGCCGTCGTAGGTGGACTGGGTCAGGGTCATGACGCGCGGCTGGACCGTATCGGCGTCCACGTGGGACAGCAAGGGGTGGGCGCGGATCTTGTCGCGGATGGACTGCACGTCGAATTCGCTGCGCGCAATCGGTCCGATGATGCCGAAATGGTTGCGCGTAGGGCGCAGAAACACCGGAATGGCGCCCGTCATGACGATGCTGTGCAGGATGGACTTGTGGCAGTTGCGGTCCACCACCACCACGTCGCCCGGCGCCACGGCATGGTGCCAGACGATCTTGTTGCTGGTGCTGGTGCCGTTGGTGACGAAAAAACAGTGATCCGCATTGAAGATGCGCGCGGCGTTGCGCTCGCTGGCCCCGATGGCGCCGTTGTGGTCGAGCAGTTGGCCCAGCTCATCCACCGCGTTGCAGACGTCGGCGCGCAGCATGTTTTCTCCGAAGAACTGATGGAAGATCTGTCCCACCGGGCTCTTCAGGAAGGCCACTCCGCCCGAATGGCCCGGGCAGTGCCAGGAATAGGAGCCGTCCTCGGCATAGTCCAGCAGGGCCTTCAGGAACGGCGGCTTGACGCCTTCCACGTAGCTGCGCGCCTCGCGCACGATATGGCGGGCCACGAATTCAGGCGTGTCCTCGAACATGTGGATGACGCCCTGCAGCTCGCGCAGGATGTCGTTGGGCATGTGGCGCGCGGTCTTGGTCTCGCCGTACACGTAGATGGGCACGTCGGTGTTGCGCCGGCGCACGGCGCGGATGAAGGCGCGCAGATTGACCAGGGCCGGCGCGCTGTCGCCGTCCTGGGTGAACTCTTCGTCGTCGATGGACAGAATGAAGGCGCTGGCGCGGCTTTGCTGCTGGGCGAACTGGCTCAGGTCGCCATAGCTGGTGGTGCCCAGCACCTCGAAGCCCTCGGCCGCGATGGCGTCGGCCAGCACCCGGATGCTGAGCCCGGAGGCGTTTTCGGAACGGAAGTCTTCGTCGATGATGACGATGGGAAACTGATAATGCATGCGAAGTCCTTGGACGATGAAATGCCGCGCACAGTCGGCAAGATGGGTGCGGGACGGTACGTCTGCATGCTGTGAATCGTGCCGGGGCCAGCCCTTGTGCCTTCAGGCTTGCATTTGCCTTTGTCCTCGGGCATAATTTTACATGTCCCAGGACAAAATAAAAGGCGCGGTGACAGATTGGTTATGTGGCGGATTGCAAATCCGCCTAGGTTGGTTCGATTCCAGCCCGCGCCTCCATCTTTCCAACACGGCCCCTATTCCTGCGGAATGCCTAGGCGGGTTTCTGGTTCAATCGATTCGCGGCGTTCCGCACATAGTCCCATAAGAATGGGGCCATCTCCGGATACGGGCCTTTGATCACAATGTGTGCGTTCCCACTAGTGTCTCACAGCAAGGCCAGGCTCAAGAACCAGACGACCAGCATGCCCGCCACTCCCTGAATCAGCGTCGCAAGAGTCTGAGCATAATAGGCTGTGGAAACGCGCATGCGGCTAAACTGAGTTACCACCCAGAAGAAGCTGTCATTGGCGTGCGAGACCGTCATGCCGCCCGCGCCAATCGCCATCACTGTCAGCACCCGGCCCATTTCGCTGTCCAGGCCCAGTTGGCCCAGCATGGGCGCGACCAGGGCGGACGTCGTGACCAAGGCAACCGTCGTGGAGCCTTGGGCGGTTTTCAATGCCGCAGACACAATGAATGGCATGAAAAGCCCGATGCCCATCGCCGACAGCGTGGTGCCGATGTAGTCGCCCAGCGGCGTCACTTTCAGGATGGCGCCGAAAGCGCCGCCGGCGCCGGTGATCAAGAGAATCGGCGCCGACGCGGTCAGGCCTTCGGCAACGTAGTCATGGAACTGCCTGCGCTTTTCCGCGCCCTTGAGCAGGCGCAGGGCCGAGATCAGGCCGGCCAGCAACGCAACCACCGGGTGCCCCAGGAACAACAGAATAGTCGCGGGAATGCCGCTTCCCAGGGGCTTGCTGGGGAACGCCACCACAGAGCCGATGCAGATCAGCAAAATCGGCAGGAAGATGGGAGTGAAAGCCTGCCAGGCGCTGGGCAGGACGCCGTACGCTTCCCGGGTCTTCATCGGCCCTTGGTTCTGTTCGCTTGGCATCGCAGGCGCCTCGAGCTCGATATTTTTCTTCAGAAAGATATTGGCCCAAAGAAGACCCGCCAGTGCGGTCGCTGCGGCAACCACCAAGCCAACCAGGATCACCAGGCCCAGATTGTCGCCCAGGCCGAGGTTGCCTGCCGCGGCGATAGGCCCGGGTGTGGGCGGCACAAAGGTATGCGTGGCGTACAACCCCGTCGCCAGCGCCACGCTCATTGCGATCAGCGACACATTCATGCGCTTGGCGATGGCTTCCTTGAGCGAGTTCAGGATCACATAGCCCGAATCGCAAAATACCGGTATGGATACCAGATAGCCGATGATCGACATGGTCAGCGTGGGAAACCGGTTGCCGAGCAGCCGGATGACACTGTCGGCCATGGTGATGGCGGCACCGGTCTTCTCGAGGATGACGCCGATAATCGTGCCCAATACGATGACGATGCCGATACTGCCCATGATGCCGCCAAAGCCGCCTGTGATGTGCTTGACTATATCCAGCAGGGGTACCTGGTACATGAAGCCGCCCAGGAAGGCGGCGCCGAGCAGCGCCAGGAAGGGATGAAGCCTGAGCTTCGTGGTTGCCAGCACGATCAACGCGATCAATAGCGCAAGAATGACCACCAGAGACATGGCGTAAGTCCTAAATAAGTGGAAACCATGTATTTATCACAGACCAGATGACTTCAACAATGCTAGCGCAAGCATCATCGGAAGCGGCAAGAAGACGTAGCCGTGACGGCGGCGCCCGGCCGGACAAAAAGCGCTTGCGGGCAGCGTTCATGTTCAGGTAACACAGGTTTGACATGATGGACCGCCATTGAATCCAATCCCGAAGAAACCATGCATTTCATTTATCGACCTGTGCGCCCTATTGCTTTCTCTGCGCAACACCGCCTGCTGCGCGTGCTGACGATCATTATGCTGCCCCTGGCGCTGGCGGCATGCCATAGCGGCGTCAGCGGCGACGACGCCGCCGATGGCGACAAAAATCCGGTCGCGCTCGTCCCGCCTCCCCCACCCGATGAACAGCAGCAGCCTGCCCGCAACACCGCCTATCTGACCGTCAAGCCGGGCGACATCCTTCAGGTCCGCATCGAGGAATTGCGTCCTACCCAAGTGGCCATCGGCTACGACCAGGTCTTCTACAAGCTGGGCCGCTGGCAGGGCGATTTCGAACGGCCGACCTGGGCCGGACAGCCTGCACAGCATCTGGACTATCTAAACCGGACCGTCGGCAAGAAATTCGACGATTACTGCGAAGACATGGGTGGAACAGAGCGCGCCCAGCACTTTCTGTCCATCGCCGAGGCGCGCATCGCTCGCCTGGACCAGCCGACCACCTATCTGTGCAAGGAGGCGCCTGGCTCCGACCCGTCCAAGCTCAAAACCGTCGTGGTCGGCTGGGATGGCAATCTTTACCTGACCGATGGCCATCATACGTTCTCGTCCCTGCGGGAAATATCCGACGGGGGGCCGGCATTGCCGGTTTGGGTCAAAGTGGCTGCCAACTACAGCGACCTGCCGGACGCCGCGACCTTCTGGCAACGCATGATCGACGAGCGGCGCGTCTGGCTGCGCGACGGCCGCAATCAGCCTGTCGCCGTGAACCAGTTGCCGACTCGCCTGGGGCTGGCGAACGATCATGAAGCCGGCGGCATGCAGGAAGACCGCTACCGTTCACTCGTGTATTTCACCCGCAACGTGGCCTACAGCAACGGCAGCCTGCCTGAGTACGCCGAGTTCTTGTGGGGCGACTGGCTGCGCCGCCAAGTGGCGGCCGGACACTTGCCCAGCCTGGATCACTACATGATGACTCCGCCGGCCGCGCCCGCACAGATTCTCGGCGTCAGCACGCTGAGCAAGAATCTGACCGCCGCTGGCGCAAATGACAGCTACGCGGCTGCGGTGCGCGACGCATCATTGAAAATGGCGGCCCTGAGCGACACTGACCTCGTGTTCGACGACCGCAGCGCTGCCGATCTCGGTCGCCTGATCCTGCTTGCCGACGCTCCCGGCGGATCGCCCACCAAGAAAGCCCGCGATACCCTGGAGGAATTGCCGCGCGATGACGTCAAGGTTGACGGCAGCCCTCGCGGCGCCGGCAAGCTCTGGTTCGCCGTGAACTATCGTAATTGCGGCAAGCCCGCCTCCGGCACATGCTGGGGCTGGTAACTCGCCGAGCGACGCCCTTGACCGCGTAGCCACCCGACCGACGCCAGCACATGGGCATGCTGCGAACGCTGGCCATGCTGCCTGGCCTGGGCATGGCGCGTCTAAAACAAACGTCATCGAACGACGGGACCCAAACAGGGTTGCTGACATACTCGGAAACATCATGCTGTTCGCACTGGCGAGCCTGGCAGCAGGCGCTCCCGCAAGAATTTCCTGCCCTTTTCAGGTACTGGCCACCGGCATGGCCATGAGCGCCCTTCACAGCTCGGTGCTCAACAGCGTGTTGCCCCAGTACGACGATGCAGCAACGCCGTTTCGTGCGGAAACCGATAGATGCTGGCTCAGCTCGCTAATGCCGCCGTCGCGCGTTCTCAAAACGAGGCTCCCGTCAATCTGCACGCGCCCAAGGTGAGGAGCCCGACATGGCGCCTCGGTGGAACGAGGCGAAGCCATGCCGCTGCAAGGCCTGCTGCTCCTGCAATCTCCGGAACCCGTTGTTATGATAGCGGCGTCCGCACGAAGCGCAGGCCAGTGGACCTGCCCTGCGGAACCAGGCGGCCCCCTCGGCGGCCGCACTAGCCTGCCGAAGCCGCGCCTTCGCATAACAACATGAATCCTAAAGAATTATCCCCGCCATGAAACTTGCCACCTGGAACGTCAACTCCCTGAACGTTCGCCTGCCGCAGGTCCTGGACTGGCTCCAGGCCAATCCCGTGGACGTGCTCTGTCTGCAGGAACTGAAGATTCCCGATGAGCGCTTTCCTCTGCAGGCCCTTCAGGAGATCGGCTACCAGGCCCATTGGGCCGGCCAGAAAACCTACAACGGGGTAGCCCTGATCTCGCGCCAGCCCGGTGCGGATGTGCAGCGCAATCTGCCCAACTATGAAGACCCCCAGCAGCGGCTGCTGGCCGCCACCTACGAGTCGCCGGATGGCCCGCTGCGCGTCATCAGCGCCTACTGTCCCAATGGCCAGTCGCTGGAGAGCGACAAGTACGTCTACAAGCTGCAATGGTTCTCGGCCCTGCGCGAATGGCTGCAAAAAGAGTTGGCCGAGTATCCGCGGCTGGCCATCCTGGGCGACTATAATATTGCCCCGGCCGACGAAGACGTGCACGATCCGGCCAAGTGGGCGGGGGACGTGCTGGTGTCGCCGGCCGAGCGCGAGGCATTCCGGCAGTTGCTGGACCTGGGCCTGCACGACGCCTACCGGCTGTTCGAGCAGACCGGCAGCCCTTTCACCTGGTGGGACTACCGACGCTTCGCCTTCCGCCGCGACGCGGGCCTGCGCATCGACCACGTGCTGCTGTCCGAGGCCCTGCGGCCTCGCTGTTCGGCCTGCATGATCGACCGCGAGCCGCGCGCCAACGAACAGCCCTCGGATCACGCGCCCGTCGTCGCCACTCTTTCCTTTACCTGAACCGGCCATCCACCATGCAAGTACAAAGCGAAATCATACGACTGACCGACTCGGGCTACGTGCTCGAGATAGCGCTGGACGAACACAAGGTGTGGGCCTACCTGGCCATCAGCGAACCGGACCTGGATGCGGTCACGGAAATCGTTCCCGAAGAGCAGTTCGAGGCCGGCGGCGACGTGCACGTCATGGCCATCGCCCAGGCCGAGGATGCCGCCGAGCAGGTGCAGGACGTGCTCTTCAACATGAACCCCAACGATACGGTCGTGTTCCTGTGCGCCGACGCCGCCAGCCTGCAGGCCGTCCTGGGCGAATTCGGCCAGACCGGCGAACAGGCCGATTGATTTCCTTCAACGTTTCATTTCAGACACCGCTCATCATGTCCACGAGCTATCCCGGCACCATCTTCATGGTCGTCGCCCCCAGCGGCGCCGGCAAATCCAGCCTGGTCAACGCCCTGCTGGCCCAGGACCCGGCCATCATGCTGTCCATTTCCGCCACCACGCGCGCGCCTCGCCCGGGCGAGGTCGACGGCCAGCACTACTTCTTCGTCGACAAGCCCCGCTTCGAGCAACTGTGCCAGGAAAAGGCCATGCTGGAATGGGCCCTGGTGCACGGCAACTATTACGGCACGCCGCGCGCGCCCATCGAGCAGGCCCTGCGGTCCGGCCGCGACGTGCTGCTGGAGATCGACTGGCAGGGCGCGCAGCAGGCGCGCGAACACTTCCCACAGGCCGTCGGCATCTTCATCCTGCCGCCGTCGCTGCCCACCCTGGAGGCGCGCCTGCGCAATCGCGGCCAGGACAGCGACGAGGTCATCGCCCGCCGCCTGCAGGCCGCCAGCAGCGAAATCGCCCATGTGAATGAGTGCCAATATGCTATTATCAATCAAGATTTCGATGAGGCATTAGCGCAACTATCGAGCATCGTACAGGCCAGCCGTCTGCGCACGGCCACCCAGTCGGTACGGCATCGCGAACTCTTTCAACAATTAGGCGCCGATGCCCTTTCGCATCAAGCTTGATTTTTCCTCTTTCATTCTTCTTCGACCACAGGTCTAACTATGGCACGCATCACTGTCGAGGACTGCCTGGAGCAAGTCCCCAACCGTTTCAAACTGACCCTGGCTGCCGCCTACCGCGCGCGCGAACTGGCTCAGGGCCATGAACCCCGCCTGGAAAGCAAGAACAAGCCCACCGTGACGGCGCTGCGCGAAATCGCCGCCGGCGCAACCGGCCTGGAAATGCTGCGCAAGGTTCCCACCTGATCCATCTGCGGAGCACTGTATGGCATTTCCGGGTTTACGCGGCGCATCGTCTGGTCTTCTGGCCGTCCTGAAAAAAGGTTCGCGGCTGGGACGCCGCAAGCCCAAGGCCGAAGCCGGCATCGCGCCGCTGCCCGCCCCGGAAGGCGGCAACGCCGCCATCGCCTCGCTCGCTCCGCTGACCAAGATCATCTCCCAGTACCTGGACCCCAAGGACGTGGAACGCGTCCGCGAAGCGTACCGCTTCGCCGACCAGGCCCACCTCGGGCAGTTCCGCGCCAGCGGCGAGCCCTACATCTCGCATCCCATCGCCGTCACTGAAATCTGCGCCGGCTGGAAGCTGGACACCGACGCGCTGATGTCCGCCCTGCTGCACGACGTCATCGAAGACCAGGACGTCTCCAAGCAGGAGCTGGCCGAAAAATTCGGCACCGACGTGGCCGAGATCGTGGACGGCCTGTCCAAGCTGGAACGCCTGGAATTCGCCACCAAGACGCAGCAGCAGGCCGACAGCTTTCGCAAGATGCTGCTGGCCATGTCGCGCGACGTGCGCGTCATCCTGATCAAGCTGGCCGACCGCCTGCACAATATGCGCACGCTGGACGCGGTCAAGCCGGAAAAGCGCCGCCGCGTGGCCCAGGAGACCCTGGACATCTACGCGCCCATCGCCCATCGCCTGGGCCTGAACACGCTGTTCCGCGAACTGCAGGACCGCTGTTTCAAGGCCATGTATCCCAATCGCTACAAGGTGCTGCACAAGGCCCTGATGGCGGCGCGCGGCAATCGCCGCGAGGTGCTGGGCAAGATCACCGACGCGGTCAAGATCGCCCTGCCGGCCGCCGGCATCGAGGCGGAGATCTCCGGCCGCGAGAAATCCCTCTACAGCATCTTCTGCAAGATGGTCGAACAGAAGAAGTCCTTCTCGGACGTGCTGGACATCTACGGTTTCCGGGTCATCGTGCATACGCTGCCCGAATGCTACCTGGCCCTGGGCACGCTGCACCAGCTCTACCGCCCGGTGCCGGGCAAGTTCAAGGACTACATCGCCATCCCCAAGGTCAATGGCTACCAGTCCCTGCACACCACCCTGATCGGCCCCTACGGCACCCCCGTGGAATTCCAGTTCCGCACCCGCGAAATGGACCACGTGGCCGAAGAAGGCGTGGCTTCGCACTGGCTGTACAAGGAAGACGACGTCACGCTCAACGACTTGCAGAAGCGCACCCATCGCTGGCTGCAGTCGCTGCTGGACATCCAGAGCCAGACCGGCGATTCCGCCGAGTTCCTGGAACACGTCAAGGTGGACCTGTTCCCCGACGCCGTGTACGTCTATACCCCCAAGGGCAAGATCATCTCCCTGCCCCGCGGCGCCACTCCCGTGGACTTCGCCTACAGCATCCATACGGACATCGGCAACCACGCCGTGGCCTCCAAGATCAACGGCGAATTCGCCCCCCTGCGCACCGAACTCAAGAGCGGGGACTCGGTGGAGATCATCACCTCCCCGGCCGCCCGTCCCAGCGCGCAATGGCTCAATTACGTCCGCTCGGGCCGCGCCCGCTCGGAAATCCGCCATTACCTGCGCACCGTCAAGTACGAGGAATCCGTCGCCTTCGGCCGCCGCCTGCTGGACCAGGCCTTCGACCAGCTCGGCCTGCCGCACGCGGGCGACGACGACCCGAACTGGGACAAGCTCGCCAAGGGCTCGGGCGCCGCCTCGCGCGAAGAGATCCTGGCCGACATCGGTCTGGGCAAGCGCCTGGCCGCCGTGGTCGCGCGCCGCTTTGCTCCGGAAAACGCCCTGCTGGAAACCACGGCGGCGGCTTTCGACGAAATCACCGCGAACACCTCCGCCCCCATCCTCATCCACGGCAACGAAGGCCAGGCCGTGCAGCTGGCGCCCTGCTGCGGTCCGCTGCCGGGCGACGCCATCATCGGCGGCATACGGCTGGGCCACGGCCTGGTGGTGCACATGGCCGAATGCGCCGTGGCTCAGCGCGCCCAGGCCAAGGAACCCGAACGCTGGGTGCCCGTCATGTGGGACAGCAACACGGCGCGCCACCTATCCACCCGCCTGGACGTCACCGCCATCAACGAACGCGGCGTGCTGGGCCGCCTGGCCGCGGAAATCACGGACGCGGATTCCAACATCATCCATATCTCCATGCCGGATGAATCCGCCGCCACCTCGGTGCTGCACCTGACCGTCCAGGTCGACAGCCGCACCCACCTGGCTCGCGTCATACGCGCCATCCGGCACGTGCCCCAGGTCCAGAAGATCGTGCGCCTGAAGGGCTGATTCCCTTGCTCCACGAAGAACGCCTGCTGTGTATTAGCAGGCGTTTTGGAATGCCAAGGTGTCGCAAGACGACAGACGGCGTTGCGGCGCAGGGCAAGTGGCGAACCATGAGAAACGGCCCTCGTCTATCGACAGACTGTCATGCCGGATCGGCACGACCAGGCCTTACGGTAGACTTCATGCCCCCATCGCCCACGCCGCCAGGCCATAGGCCAGCACGCCGGCCAAGGTGGATCCAGCGATGCCGCCTGGCCAGCGCCGTCCCAGGAGCACGCCGGCCAGGCCGGTCAGCACCGGCACGCCGTCTATCCAGGGCTGTTCCGGACGAACCAGGGAAATCAGCGAGACCACCAGCAAGGCCACGATGCCCGCCGGGCCGATGGCGCTGAACAGGCGCGACCAGACCGACCGCGTATCCGGTCTTCCCGCCCGCCCCGATCGGCTTCTCAGGCGCAATGGCAGGTAGCGGATCAGAAACGTACCCAGGCCCGCCAGCATAATCATCACTACAAAACCCCAGTCCATCTCCACCCCTCAAGCCCGGCGCAAGGCCATCAGTCCGCCGGCCAGCATGCCCACGACGATGGCCAGGTACGAAGGCAAGGTCAGCATGGCGAGCAGCGCCGCCAATCCGGCCCCCGCCATGACCATCATGGGCGCACTGCGGCGGATCTCCAGCAGCAAGGCGAAGAACAGAGCCGGCAGCACGAAGCCCAGCGTCTTTTCCAGCACCGGCGACTGCCCCAGCAAATCGCCGGCGAAGAAAGCGCCCAGCGCGGTGCCTCCGACCCAGGACAGATACGCCCCCAGCTGCAGACCGCAATACCAGGACTCCTGCTCCCCGGGCGGCTGACGCGACAAGCTGCCGGCGGAGGCGGCGAAGACCTCGTCCGTCAGCCCGGGAGCCAGCCACAGGCTGCGCACCGTGCGCGGTCCGCTGAAAAAGCCCAGCAAAGCCGGACCGTAGAACAGATGGCGCAGGTTCATGACCACCACGATGCCCAGTATGCTGGGATAGGCGGCGCCCGCCGCAAGCAGGCTGATGAGAATGAACTGGCTGGCGCCCGCATACACCACCAGCGACACCAGCACGGCCAGCCAGGGGGACAGTCCCGCGTGCACGGCGGACAGGCCGAAGGAAATGGCGACCGGCACATAGCCCAGCGCGATCGAGGCGCTGTCGCGCATGCCGCGCAGATAGGCAGACTTGATGATCATGGCCAGCGCTTCGCTATGGCTGGAAAGTCCCGATGAAGATGGCCGGGTCGACGCGGGCATTGTTCAGGCTGACGTTCCAGTGCAGATGCGGGCCCGTCGCCCGCCCCGTGGCGCCCGAGCGGCCCACGACATCGCCCTTGCGCACCGCATCGCCCTTGCGCACGTCAAAGGCCGAAAGATGGCAATACATGGTGATCAGGCCCTGGCCATGGTCCACGAACACCGTCTTGCCATTGAAAAAGTAGTCCGCCACGATGCTCACCACGCCGTCGGCCGGAACCCTGACCTGCGTGCCGGTCGCAGCCGCGAAGTCCAGTCCCGAATGCGGATTGCGCTCTTCTCCGTTGAAGAACCGCCGCAAGCCGAACGGGCTGGTCAGCCGCCCCGGCACGGGTTTTTCAAACACCACATTGCTGGGCCCTTCCGTCCGAAAGCTGGCGTAGGCCTCCATCTGCTCTTTGTATTCGCGCTCGAAGCGCGCCTGTTGCTGCGGATCCGGATTGACGTGCGACTTGTTCTTGAGCGTGATGCGCTGTTCACGGTAACGCTTGCTGCCCACCTGAAAGGGCACCTGCCCGGCGCCGTGCACCGACAGATTGTGCAAGCCGGGAGCCGTCTTCAGGTCTATGCCCGCGATGGCCTTCCAGCGCTGGTCCGCATCGCGGATCACCAGGACGCGATGGGCGCCCAGACTGACCCGGGGCGCCTGCGCGGCCTCGCCCAGATCCACGACAGCCACGCCGCCCGGCACGGGCTTGTTCAAGGTGCGTTCGATGAAGGTGCCCTGCGGCGCAGCCTGCGCCAGCCATGGAGCGCCCAGCGCCCACATGGACGTAGCGCCCAGCAGGCGGCGGCGCGTAATGGAGAAATCGGATTGGCCCATGGCAATGTCCTGGTGGTAAACAAAAACACCCCAAGCCGGCAAGCGGCCTGGGGCGTTCGAAACATCTGCGCGGACTTATTCCGCGTCGCCGCTGGCGGTCAGTTCCTTCTCGGCCTCAGGCAGCACCTGGACTTTAAGATCCTCGCGCATGGCTTGCAGCACAGCTTCGGTTTCGCTGCGGGCCAGGGCCTGGTTCAACTGGGCGGTCAGCAGGCCCAGGCCGGGATTGCCGGCCTTGCCGGGCTCGTGGCTGACGATCTCCACCACGGTATAGCCCTGAGGCTGGGCGGCGCCCACATAGGCGGGAAGCTTGTCCACGGGCGCGGCAAGCACCTTGTTCAGCAGGGCCTCGTCCATTTCGGGGAACGCGGCGCGGCTGACGGCGAACTGCTTGGAGAATCCTTCTGCGGCGGCGCCGCCCTTGAGCTGTTCCAGCTGCTGTTCGCCCGCCTGGACGGCCAGCTCCTGGGAGCGTTCACGCACCAGGCTTTCGCGAGCCTGGTTGCGAACCTTGTCCAGCGCGGGCACATGGGCGGGCTTGACGTCGGTGACGCGCACCGCGATCAGGGTGTCGGGCGAGATCTCCACCACGCCGGCGTTCTTGCGCGAGCTCATGGCGGTGGGATTGAAGAGCGCCTGGCGCACGCGGCTGTCGTCCAGCACGGCGGCGTCCGCGCTGGCGGCGGCGGCCTTGTCGCTGTCGATATGGCCGGCCGGAACCAGGCCCTGGCGCGTGATGCCGTCCACGTTCTTCAGGGTCAGGCCCAGCGCGCTGGCGGCGGCCTGCAGGTTTTCTTCGTTGTCGTAGACCAGGTTGGTCAGCTTGGTGGCCATGTCGGCGAAACGTTCGGCGGCCAGCTGCTTGCGCACTTCGGACTCGACCTTGGAGCGGGCCTGCTCGAAGGATTCGCCCTGCTCGGCCTGCACATCGTTGATCTTGAAGATGTGAAAGCCGCTGGGGCCTTCGATGACGCCGGATACATCGCCTTTGTTCAGCGAGAACACGGCGTTTTCCAACACGGCAGGCCAGGAGCCCTTGGTGATCCAGCCCAGTTCGCCGCCGTCGCGGGCGCTGCCGCCGTCTTCGGAACTGCTGCGCGCCAGATCGGCAAAGGCATTCTTGTCGGCCTGGGCTTTTTCGGCCAGTTCCCGGGCCTTGGCCTGGGCGGCCTCGCGCTGGGCCTCGGAGGCGCCGGCGGGCAGGGATACCAGGATATGGCTGAGGTTCACGCGGCCGGGCTGCACGTAGCGGGCCTTGTTCTGTTCGTAGTACTGCTTGAGTTGTTCATCGGTGGGCTTGGCCACGTCGGCCGAAGCGGCTTGCTCGTCCAGCAGCAGGTATTCGGCGCTGACCTGCTCGGGCAGCTCCAGCGCAGCCTTGTTCTTGTCGTACCAGGCCTGCAGATCCGCCTCGGTGACCTGCACCTGGTCTTCGAAGCTGCGCGCCAGGAAAGTGCGGGTGCGCACGCCGCGCTCTTCGGTCAGGGCGATCTCGAGCCGGTTCATGACGCTGGGCAGCATGGCGGCGGTGGCGCCCACGGGGCCGAGCACACGGTCCAGGGCCAGTTGGCCGCGCTGGCTCTGTTCGAAATCGCGCACGCTGATGCCGGCCGAGGACAGGACCTGGTTGTACAGCGAGGGCGAGAACACGCCATTTTCCTGGAACTGGGGCATGGTGGCGATGGCATCGCGCAGCGCGGCGTCCGAGACGCTGAAACGGGCTCGGGTGGCTTCGTCGATCTGCACGCGCTGGTCGATCATGGATTCCAGCAACTGGCGGCGGCTGGCGGGACTGTCCGCCTGGGCCAGGTCGAAGCCGGCCGGGTTGCTGCGCTGCATTTCGTCCAGCTGCATGCGGCGGGCGCGGTCGAACTCCTGCGCGGTGATGGCGCCGTCGCCCACTTTGACGATGTCGCTGTCCCCGGACACATAATTGGAGTAGCCGCTGACGCCGATCAGGACAAACGACGGCAGAATCAGCACTAACAGGACCAACTGCATGATGCGTTGGTTCTTACGGATAATCTCGAACATTAATCATCACCTACATTCGCTTGCAGCGCTGCGCTGCGGGCGGCGCATCAGGACGGACCCGGCATGGACCGGCCTGAAAATATACCGTGTTTAGATTAAGTATGTTTGACTTAAATAGCTTGAGTCGGCCTAAAGCCGGATTGTAAATCCAAAACCCTAACCCTACAGTGTACAGCCCCGGTTAAAATAGTACATTGGCTTTTTTCACCTGCCGCCTGCGAGTCCTACATGAGCCCCATCACCCATCACTGGCCCTACCACAGCCTGATCGCCCATCGCGGCGCGGGCAAGGTCGCCCCTGAAAACACCCTGGCCGCCATGCGCGTCGGCGCCCAGAACGGCTTCACCATGATGGAGTACGACGTCAAGCTGAGCCGGGACGGCGTTCCCATCCTGCTGCACGACGACACCATGGATCGCACCTCCAACGCCAAGGGGCTGGCTGCGGACTACACCCTGGCCGAACTGTCGGCCTGGGACTTCGGCGCCTGGCATTCCTCGGCCTACGCGGGCGAGCCCGTCGCCACCCTCAGCGCGATCGCCGCCTTCACGCTGGCCAACCAGATCCACAGCAACATCGAAATCAAGCCCACCACCGGCCAGGAAGCCGAAACCGGCGCCGCCGTGGCGCTGGCGGCCCAGCGTCTGTGGGCCAGGGCCAGCCTGCCGCCGCTGCTGTCCTCTTTTTCCGAAGAAGCCCTGGCCGCCGCGCAACGCGTCGCACCAACCCTGCCGCGCGCCCTGCTCATCGAAGAACAGGTGCCCGCCGACTGGCCGCAGCGCCTGGAGCGCCTGGGATGCTGCGGCCTGAACCTGAACGACCGCTACACCGACCAGGCCCTGGTGCGCGCCATACGCCAGGCCGGCTACACCGTGGCCGTCTGGACCGTGAACGACGCCGAACGCGTGCGCGAGCTGTTCGACTGGGGCTGCAACGCCGTCTTCACCGACAAGGTCACCACCATCCGTCCCGACACTCTCTAACCGGCCCTGCGCCAGGACTGCTCTTGTTTAGTTACCGCCACGCCTTTCACGCCGGCAATCACGCCGACGTGCTCAAGCACGCCACCCTGCTGCACATCTTCGATTACTACACGCAGAAGGACAGCGCCTTCACCGTCATCGACACGCATTGCGGCGCGGGGCTGTACGACCTGGAGGACGATTGGGCCCAGACCCGGGGCGAGTTCTACGACGGACTGGACCGGGTCCTGCAGCAGGACCGCCATCCTGAACTGATCGAGCGCTACATAGACGCCGTCGCGGACCTGAATCCGGACGAGGTGGCCCGCTACTATCCGGGCTCGCCCTGGCTGGCGCTGAGCCTGCTGCGCCGGCAGGACAGCTTCCACGGTTTCGAGCTGCACCCCTCGGAGTTCGAGGTGCTGAGCGAGAACGTCGCCCAGTTGTTCCCGCGCGGCAACCGCCGCGTACGCCTGTACCAGCAAAATGGCTTCGAACAGCTGAACCGCCTGCTGCCGCCGCCGTCGCGGCGCGGCGTCGTGGTCATGGACCCCTCCTACGAGGCCAAGTCGGACTACAGGCAGGTGCTGGTCAGCGTGAAAGAGGCCCTGAAGCGCTTCGCCCAGGCCTGCATCGTGATCTGGTACCCGATCGTGCAGCGCCCCGAGGTCCAGCAGCTGCAACGCAGCCTGGAGCAACTGGACACGCCCTGGCTGCACGCCAGCCTGAACGTGCGCGCCCCGGCCGCCAACGGACTGGGCCTGCACGGCAGCGGCCTGTTCATCACCAATCCGCCCTGGACGCTGCAGGCCGCGCTGGCGCAAAGCCTGCCCTGGCTAAAAGAAAAGCTGGCCCAGGACGACCGGGCCAGCTATCAATTGCGCACCTCTTCCAAATAGAAAAGCCGGGTTCAGGCCAGGCGCTCGGATTCCTTCATGTAGCGCCATTGGCCCATGGGCAGGTCGCCCAGCACCAGTTCGCCGATGCGCACGCGCTTCAAGCCCACCACCTTGAGCCCCACCATCTCGCACATGCGACGGATCTGGCGTTTCTTGCCTTCGCGCAGCACGAAGCGCAACTGGTCCTCGTTCTGCCAGGACACCTGCGCGGGCAGCAGCGGCTTGCCGTCCAGGCTCAGGCCGTAATTGAGCAGTTCCAGGCCGCGCTCGCTGAGCTTGCCGGTGACGCGCACCAGGTATTCCTTGTCGATGACCGAATCATCGCCGATGATCTGGCGGGCGATGCGCCCATCCTGGGTCAGGATGAGCAGGCCGGTGGAATCGATGTCCAGGCGGCCGGCCGGAGCCAGTCCGCGCAGGTGCGCGGGCTCGAATTTGGGCCCGCCGCGCCCGCCCTTGTACTGGGTCGAGGCGTTGATCAGCGAGACCGCATTGCGATAGCCCGATTCGGCCTGTCCCGACACAAAGCCCACGGGCTTGTGCAGCAGAATGGTCACGCGCTGGGTCTGGCGCTTGCGGGCCTGCTTCTCCAGCGTGATTTTCTGGTTGGGGTAGGCCTTGCTGCCCAGTTCGGAGACGATTTCGCCGTCCACGCGCACCCAGCCGCGCTCGATGAAAGCGTCGGCCTCGCGGCGCGAGCACATGCCGCGCTGGGCCATTAATTTTGAGATACGTTCTTTTTCCATGAGCGCTATTTTATGGCTTTGGCGATAATACCGGACATGAAATTGAGTCCCACTGCAAAAAAACCCTGGCACGACCAGGTTCATCCGTCCGCCACGCCCGCCCAGAAACACTGGCTGCACCGCCCCGGCGCCCTGACCGCCGGCCTGCGGCGCCTGGGCCAGGTGCGCCTGGACGTGGTGCGCGAGTACGCCTGCCGCCTGGACGCCCAGGAAGCCGCGCTGATTGAAAGGCCGCGCGGCACGCTCGCCTGGATACGCGAAGTCTCCATGTCCATCGACGGCGTGCGCTGCGTGATCGCCCGCAGCTTCACGCCCCTGGCCGCCTCGCACGGCGTCTGGCAGGGCATACGGCGCCTGCGCAGCCGCCCCCTGGCCGACATGCTCTACAACGACGCCCAGATACAACGGTCCGCCTTCCTGAGCTGCCGCCTGAATCGCGCCGTCCCGTTTTTCCGCACCATCGAACGCGCCCTGGACGGCTCGGGGGAGCCCGTGCCGCAGGCCCGGCAGTTGCTGGCGCGCTGCTCCGTATTCTGGCGCCACGGCCAGCCCCTGCTGGTGGCCGAATGCTTCATGCCCGCGTTCTGGACGCCTGGCTCCACGCTTGCCTAATTTCCAATTATCATTAGCTAATAATTTCAACTTATGTAGAGAGCCCATCGCCATGCCCACCATCCCAGACAACGGCCGCCGCAATGCCTTCATCCTGTCCGGCATGCAGGCGCTGGGAGGCGCCAACCCGGCGCTGGTCGTGGCCCTGAGCAGCCTGGTGGGCCAGCAGATGGCCAGCCGCAGCGACCTGGCGACCCTGCCCGTGGGCATCTTCAATCTGGGACTGGCGGCGGGCATCCTGCCGGCGGCCTACCTGATGCGCCGCCTGGGCCGCCAGGGCGGCTACCTCATTGGCGCCCTGCTGGGCGTGGGCGCCGGCCTGCTGGCCTCCGCAGGCATCTACGCAGGTTCCTTCGCCCTGTTCTGCCTGGGCACGCTGCTGGCCGGACTGTACGCCTCCTATGTACAGAGCTACCGCTTCGCGGCCGCCGACAACGCCTCCGAAGCCTTCCGGCCCAAAGCCATCTCCTGGGTCATGGCCGGCGGCCTGCTCGGCGCGGTGATCGCCACCCAGACCATCGTGCACACCCAGGACATCTGGCCGCAGCACCCGTTCGCCGCGGCCTTCCTGGCGCAAGCCGCGCTGGCGGCGCTGGTCCTGCCTTTTGCGGCCGCCCTGCGCCTGGGACGCGGCGCCGCCCAGGCGGGAGCGACTCCCTATACCGGGCGCCCCTTGCGCGAGATCGCCGCCAACAGCCGCTTCATCATCGCCGTGCTGGCGGGCGTGGCCTCCTACGGACTGATGAACTTCCTGATGACGGCCTCGCCGCTGGCCATGATAGGCTGCGGCCACAGCCTGAACGATTCGACGCTGGGCATACAGTGGCACATCCTGGCCATGTTCGGGCCGAGCTTTTTCACTGGCGGCCTGATCAAGCGCTTCGGCAAGATCCCGGTCACCTTCGTGGGCGTGCTGCTGCTGGGACTGGCCAGCGTGGTCGCGCTGACGGGCATCAGCGTGTCGCACTTCTGGTTCAGCCTGGTGCTGCTGGGCCTGGGCTGGAATTTCGGCTTCATCGGCGCCACCAATATGGTGCTGGACTGCTACCGCCCGGAAGAACGCAGCCGCGTGCAGGCCCTGAACGATTTCATCATCTTCACCTGCGTGGCGCTGTCCTCGTTCACATCCGGCCGCGTGCTCGCCAACTATGGCTGGGAGGGCGTCAACACCTGGACCCTGCCCATTTCCGGCATGGTGATGCTGGCCCTGGCCTGGCTGTGGCTGCAGGACAGGCGCGGACTGCGCGAGGCGCAGGCCTGAAGGCGGCCGTCCGCGGGCGCGGACTCGAAAAGAAACCGCGTGCAGGCCCGCGGTTCACACGCCCCTTACAGCATGGGCAGATAGACGGGCTCGGGGCCCTGGGCGAAGTACCGGTCCAGTTCGTCTAGATGTTCGGCACTGAGCGTCAGGTCGCCGGCGGCGGCGTTTTCCTGGGTATGCTCCGCCGTGGAGGACTTGGGGATGACGAACACATCGCGCTTGCGCAGCAGGAAAGCCAGGGCCACCTGACGCGGCGTGGCGCCATAGGCGCTGCCGATTTCCTCCAGCAAGGCGCCGCCTTCGGAGTCCGGATCGGGGAAATCGTCGTGCCCGAAGGGACTATAGGCCACCACGCGCACCCCGTGCTCATGGCACCAAGGCAGTACGGAATGCTCGATGGCGCGCTCGTTCAGATGATAAAGCACCTGATTGCAGGCGATGCGGTCCGGCCCGACGATGTCGTAGGCCTCCTGCAGCCATTGCGCGTCAAAATTGCTGACGCCCCATTGCAGTATCTTGCCGTCGCGGCGCAACTGCTCGAAGGCGGCGAAGGTTTCCTCCAGGGGCACGCGACCGGGCCAGTGCAGCAGGTACATGTCCAGCCTATCCGTGCCCAGGCGCTTCAGGCTGGCTTCGCAGGCCTTGATGACACCCTGGCGCGAGGCGTTGTACGGCAGCACCTTGGACACCAGGAAGGCTTGGTCGCGGCGGCCGCGCAAGGCCTGCCCGATCAGGGTTTCGGCGTCGCCGTCGCCATACATCTCCGCGGTGTCGATGTGATTCATGCCGGCGTCCAGACCGGCTCGGAATGCGGCGATGGCCTGGTTCCAGTCGCCCGCGTCCACATACCAGCTGCCCTGGCCCACGCGCGAGACGCGCGCTGCCGTACCCATGGTTTCGTACTGCATGGAAATCTCCTTGTCTGCCACCCGGCCCGAAGGCGCGTGGTCAGAGCGCGTCGCGCCCGCTTTCGCCGGTACGGATGCGAATGGCCTGCTCCACCGGCGTGACGAAGATCTTGCCATCGCCGATCTTGCCGGTGTGCGCGGCCTTGATGATGGCGTCGATGACCGCCTCGCAGCGCTCGGCCGCCACCACGATGTCCACGCGGATCTTGGGCAGGAAATCCACCACGTACTCGGCGCCGCGGTAAAGTTCGGTATGACCCTTCTGGCGGCCGAAACCCTTGACCTCGGTGACGGTCAGCCCGTTGACGTCCAGTTCGGCCAGGGCTTCGCGGACTTCGTCCAGCTTGAAAGGCTTGATGATGGCGGTGATTTGTTTCATGGTTGTGCGTGCTTCATGATTTGAAAGAATCGCTTTGCCCCAGGGCGGGCCTGTGGCTTTCCGCCGCCAGGCTGAGTCCCAGGCTGAGGTCGCGCCCGGTGGGCGACTGGAACAGCCGCAGGCCCATTTCCGGCAGGATGGACAGGAAGTGATCGAAGATATCGCCCTGGATGCGCTCGTGGTCCACCCAGGCCGTCTTGCTGGTGAAGCAATAGACTTCCACCGGAATGCCGTCGGCTGTGGGCTCCATCATGCGCACCATCTGAATCATATCCTGATGCACCTCCGGATGCCGCTTGATGTAGGCCATGCAGTAGGCCCGGAATGTACCCAGATTGGTCAGTCGCCGGTAATTGACCGCATCCATGCCGGCGCGCCCCAGCTCCTGGTTGGACGCCTCGATTTCACGCTGCTTTTGCTCCAGGTAGTCGCGCAGGAGCGCGAAGCGGGACAGGTTGCCGACCTCTTCGGGGGTCAGGAAGCGCACGCTGGAGGCATCGATGCTGAGGGTGCGCTTGATGCGCCGCCCGCCCGATTCGAACATCTGCCGCCAATTGCGATAGCTTTCGGAAAACAGCTTGTAGGTGGGAATGGTGGTGACGGTCTTGTCCCAGTTCTGCACCTTGACCGTATGCAGGGCGATGTCGATGACGAAGCCGTCGGCATTGGCCTGCTTCATCTCGATCCAGTCGCCGATGCGCAGCATATCGTTGGAACTCATCTGCGTGCTGGCCACCAGCGAGAGCAGCGTGTCCTTGAACACCAGCAGCAGCACCGCCGACAGCGCGCCCAGGCCCGAGAGCAGCAGTACCGGCGACTGGTCCAGCAAAATGGAGGTCATGACGATGAAGCCGATGGCCCAGACCCCGATCTTGGCCACTTCGATATAGCCTTTGATGGACTTGGTGCGCCCCCGGCTGGAATTGGCATAGACATCCTGCCAGGCGCCCAGCAGGCTGACGATGGCCATGATGACGAACACGCAGAACGCCATCAGGAACAGGCGCGCGACCGGCTGCAGGATGGCCGGCGACAGGGGCAGCAGCGCCAGGTTCGAGGCCACCACCAGCAGGGGCACGGCGTAGCCGACATGGCGCACGAAACGGCGCTTGACCAGCGCGCGGGCCCATTCGTCCTTGCCCGCCACCTTCAGGATACGGCGCACCAGGCTGGAGAGCACGCTGGACGTGATCCAGCTCGCGAACCACACCAGCAGCGCCAGCATGCCGATGCCCGCCAGCACCTGCACCCATAGTTCCTGCGGCAGATAGCCCTCGATCCGTTGCCATCCCAGCAAATCGGCCAGGGCGCGCTCGTGCTCCATGTCGGTTCCCCGTCCGGCCGGTCGCAAAAATGCGCCGGCTCGGTTTCCTAGACTGTCAAAACTCTCTAATATACTGCACAGCGCCTGCGCGCAGTGGGCGGCAACGCCCTGCTGCCCCGCCCGATTCACTATAATTGCTCCTTATGTCTACGAACAAACCCAACTCCCATCACGACCAGTTCGCCAACAAGGCCCAGGCCTGGTCGGCCCGATTCTCCGAACCCGTCTCCGATCTGGTCAAGCGCTACACCGCTTCCGTGGACTTCGACAAGCGCATGGCGCGCTTCGACATCCAGGGCTCGCTGGCCCACGCCAGCATGCTGGCCGCCGTGGGCGTCATCAGCGCGCAGGACAAGGCGAACATCGAACGCGGCATGGCCCGGATACTGGACGAGATCGAGCAGGGCCAATTCCAGTGGCTGCTGGACCTGGAGGACGTGCACCTGAACATCGAGAAGCGGCTGGTGGAGCTGATCGGCGACGCGGGCAAGCGTCTGCACACGGGCCGCTCGCGCAACGACCAGGTGGCCACCGACATCCGCCTGTGGCTGCGCAATGAAATCGATATCGCCGTGGACCTGCTGGCCCAGATGCAGCGCAAGCTGGCCGAGCTGGCCCTGGCCCAGGCCGATACCATTCTGCCCGGCTTCACCCACCTGCAGGTGGCCCAGCCGGTCACCTTCGGCCATCACCTGCTGGCCTACGCCGAAATGTTTCGCCGCGACGCCGAACGCCTGCAGGACTGCCGCAGGCGCGTCAACCGCCTGCCCCTGGGCGCGGCCGCGCTGGCCGGCACCAGCTACCCGATCGACCGCGAGATGGTCGCCGGCCTGCTGGGCTTCGATGAAGTCTGCCGCAACTCGCTGGACGCCGTCTCGGACCGTGACTTCGCCATCGAGTTCTGCGCCGCCGCCGCCCTGATCATGACGCACATCTCGCGCTTCTCCGAAGAACTGGTGCTGTGGATGAGCCCGCGCGTGGGCTTCATCGACCTGGCCGACCGCTTCTGCACGGGCAGCTCCATCATGCCCCAGAAGAAAAACCCCGACGTGCCCGAGCTGGCCCGCGGCAAGACCGGCCGCGTCAACGGCCATCTGATCGCCCTGCTGACTCTGATGAAAGGCCAGCCCCTGGCCTACAACAAGGACAACCAGGAAGACAAGGAAGGCCTGTTCGACTCCGCCGACACCATCCGCGACACCCTGACCATCTTCGTGGATCTGATCTCCGGCATCAAGGTCAAGCCCGAGGCCATGCGCGCGGCCGCGCTGCAGGGCTTTGCCACCGCCACCGACCTGGCCGACTACCTGGTCAAGAAAGGTCTGCCTTTCCGCGACGCCCACGAAACCGTGGCGCTGGCCGTGCGCCACTGCGAAGAGCGCGGCTGCGACCTGGCCGACCTGTCCCTGGAGCAATTGCGAAGCTTCGACGAGCGCATCGAATCCGACATCTTCCAGGTGCTGACCCTGGAAGGTTCGGTTGCCTCGCGCAAGCACATCGGCGGCACCGCCCCCGAACGCGTGCGCATCGAAGCCCAGCTCATCCTGGACCGCATACCCGGCTGATGCGGCCTGCGCCGCACCACATGCCCGAACAGGCCGGCCCCCGCCGGCCTGTTTCTTTTTCACAAGCCGCCGGTTGACGCCGCCTTCTCCAGCTCTTACGCTTTATTCAGGTTCTCGGCCGGCGGCCCGCATCAAGCGCGTTACCGAAGCCTCTTAGCCCGCTGTCTTCACCAAACGGGAACTCAATGAAAGTACACTGCCAGGCTGATGCTCATCAACAATGCATGCGCCTTGTTTTCATTGTATCCCCACAAGGCATTCAGACCGCCACTGAATGGCGTCTCTTCCCCCCGCCGCGGCACTAAAGCCTGCAACATCCGCAATTGATCTGCAGGCAGGCGCTCGATGTGGACGGCCACCGCGGCGGCGTCATCGGCCGCCAAGGGCACCTCACCACCCATCGCGAGCTCATTCACCTCCCCAGCCAGCTTGAACAACTCCGCTTCCAGCTTCTGCGGATCCACCGGACTGGCCTGCAGCAACTCGACGATGCGCTCGATCGGGGTCGGATTGTTCCGCCGGCTCACGGCCTTGGCGATCAGCTCCAGTTCCCGGGCCGCCTGGCCATGCAGCTCGGTCGGCATCTGACGCCATACGGTTTCACGGCTGCGCTCGCTGCTTAATATTCCCTTGTTCAGCGCAGCGATATCGTCATCATTCAATTTGCTCAGATGGATATCCAGGCATGCCCTCCTCAGCTCCGTTTTTTCGAAAGCGCTGTTCGGCGACTGGATCAGCTGCTTCAACGCTTCCGTGGCTCCAGCTTCGTCGCGCGGGTCGACGAACTGCCCCGTGGCTGCGTCCGTCTTGGCCATCAGGCTGTCCAAGAGGTTGGCGGTGCGCCGGCTATGGATTCGGGCTTCGCTCCGCTCCAGCGCTGCGGAAAACTGATTGATGAAGGCCCCCCACAATTTGGCGGTGAACTGTTTCCTCAAGTCAGGCGGCACGTTGCGCAAGGACAAATCTGCGGATCTGTCCAGGACCCTCAGCCCGCTGTCGCTTAATGGCTTGGCGTGAACCCGCGGCACCAAAGCCTGCAGCAGATGCAACTGGTCCGCAGCCAGACGCCCGATGTAAATATCCAGCGCAGCAGCACTGCTGCCCACAGGGATTCCCCTGCTGTCGGAGGTCAGCTTATTCAATTCACCCGCCAGCTTGAACAGCGCCGCTTTCAATTTGTGCTTATTTACCGGGCGGGCATGCAACAGCTCGACGATCCGCTCCAGAGGCGGTCGGTTAAAACGCCGGCTCACGGCTTTGGCGATCTGGTCCAACTCCTCATCCGCCAGGTCATGCAAAGCAGAGGGCACCTGATGCAGCAGGTCCGCACGCGCACGCGGGTTACCGAGCACTCCCTCGTGCAGCGCAGCGAGATCTTCATCGCTCAATTCTCTCAGGTAGATATCCAGACAATGCTTTTTCATCGCTGGCTTGTCCAAGGCTCCCTTGGGCAAGTCGATCAGTTGCTTCAAGGCCTCGATGATTCCGGACTTGTCACAGTCCCTCGCCAGCACCCGTGTTCTCTTGTCCACCTTGGCCGTCAGGCTGCCCAGCAAATTACCTATGCATCGGCTGCAGGCACGAACCTCATTCCAACCTTTGCGCTGCGCCCGCGCCTCAGGAGGTTCGGAGATGAAGTAGCTTTTTAGATTCGCCCATTGATAGGCCAGTGTCCTGCGTATCTCCGACCAGGCCACGCCGGCACGGCTGGCTCGCACCGTACCTCCCTGCTTTGCAGTGTAGGCGAGGTTGCCTACAGTTCCCAGAGCACAAGAACCCAGATGCTTGCGGGCCAGATGCGGCTGCTCTCCCATCAGGTCGAGAACACCGGAAACATTCACGCCCGAAGCGACGGCTGCAATATTAGTCATGATCATCTACCTCGAAAATGGCGGTTTCCGCCCGCTACTTCTGGTGCGCGGCCCGCTTGTGAATCTCGTCCATGAGCAGCACCTGGACGCTGTCCAGCATGGCGAGAGCCTGATGCTGCGCACCACCAACGCCCTGCGCCAGAACATGTTTAGCCGCGCTCACGGCTTCGGATCTCAGTGAATGCCTCAGCACCATCAATTCATTCCTGGACAAGGCCTGAAAATAGCGCTCGAGCATGTTCGTATCGTTGGGGATCATCATCAATTGCGCGCGCAGCTTGCGATAATCCACACGAGGAGCAGCCAGCAGATCAGCAACCCGCTGCATGGGCCGATGCACCGCATGTCGCGCCAGCCGCTGATTGACAGCCTCCGCCACGTCATTCAGCACCCGGGACGCCCGCATGCGCAAAGGATCATCCTGGTGAATTGAGATCTTGTCCAAGACATCCCGGCAAGCTGCCTCGTCGCTCAATATCCCATGGCGCAAAGCCATGAGATCAAATTCTTTCAGTTCGCTCAGATAGGTGTCCAGGCAGTACGTCGCCCCCTTCAGCGAGTGCAAGCCGCCGCTTGGCGGCACGCTCAGATCTTTCAGTGCCTGGGCGACCCTGATGTGATCCTTGGCATTGATGATCGGCGCGGAGCGGTCCACCACAGCCGTCAGACTGCCCAGAAAATTGCCGATGCGATGGCTGTTCATGCGGACGGCGGCCAGTTCCGCGCGTCGCGCCCGCGCTTCAGGAGGATTGTTGGTAAAGCAAGATGTCAGATAAGCCCACCTGTCGGCCAGAGAATGACCTGTCTCCGATAAAAACACACGGATACGGCTGGCGCGAGCCGTAACGCCTTCCACTGCCGTGAACCGCAGGTTGCCGACGACCCCGAAAGCGCATGCCGCTAGATCCTTGCGCTTCAGCGCCGGCAAAGGCTCCTGCTGAATGTCCGGATGACCAGACGAGCCAGACAGGCCAACATCGAGAAAGCCGGGGCTGACAGATACCGGTGGCGCGGACTGGGGTCTTTGCAGCCCCATGCGGATGCTATCGAGCATACGGCAGGCATAACCGCATTTGCGCGCGGGATCCTGCTCTTTCTCCAGGGGTGTTTCTCTCTGCACCAGGCTCGCTAGCTGCCGCTTCAGCTCTGGAGGCAAAAGGCGGAGGTAGATGTCCAAGGAAGCATCACGGCTCCACATTGACCGCCCCGTCCTGCTGAATTCGAACTGCCCCAGGCCTCTGGCCAATCCGACCAGCGTTTCCCGCAACGCCTTTCCATCCATTGGGTCGGCGGATAACAGCCCGGCCAACCGGACGAATGGTTTTTGCACGACTTTTTGGGTGAAGCGCTGATTCACGGCCAGGGCAATGCGATCCAACTCCTCGGACGCCTGATAAAACAGGAATTCCGGCACTTGACGCAGCACAGATGCCCGGCAATGCCGTCTATTCAATACGCCGCTGTACAGCGCGATGAGATCCGCATCGCTCAATTTTTTTAAGTGGGCACGCAGGCAAATCTTCTTTGCCCCCAACGGATCGAGTCTGCTTCCCGACAGCAGACTCAACTGCACCAGACTACGAACAATCCTGGTCTGGTCATGTGGATGGGCCAACTGGCGCATCCGACTGTCTACCTTGACTGTCAAACTGCCCAGCAGATTGCCGATACAGCCATCGAACGGGCTGGCCTCAGCCAGAATTGCCCGCTGCCTGCGCACCTGCCAGTGTGCGGAGATGAAGCAGGATTTGAAATCGGTCCATTTGTCGGCCAAAGTCCGATAGATTCCCGACCATGCAATCTCGGCGCGGGTGGCGCGTGCAGTACCGCCCGCCTCCGGAGTGTATTGCAGATTGCCGTTGACTCCCAGAGGATAAGACCCTAAGCCTGTTCCGGCCGGCTGGGGCTGCGCATCCACCATGTTGAAGAAATTCGAGATCCTCACGCTGGAGGCTGGACTGGTCATGATCAACTACCTTGAAAAACGTCGGAATCCGCCTGTCGCTACTGCCTGAAATGGCTTAGGGGACTTCATGATTGAGTAACCAATGGACACCTCGCGTTCCTTCAATCGCAACGCCCAGTGTGCCGCCAGGCCCACTATGTCAGTAGCGAGCGGGTCGAAATTGCTGTTGGCTACACCAGGAGCGCTAAGCGCTCCCGTCGTTGGGTGAAGTCAGTACGTTTCAGGTTCCAATTCCAATCCAAAACGGCGCAGGCTCGAAGCGGCGCCGCCCAGATTGGCGCGAACGTCATCATCCAGTTTGCTCAGGGAATGCCCGTTGAGCGGGCCCACCGGATTGTTCAAATCGTCCCGAAACAGGGCCATGCATTCCTGGATCAGGCGCCGCACCGCTTTAACGTGACTGCGAGATAAGATCTCGCAGACCTGCCACGTGTCCTCCACCGCCAGACTCAACCTGTATAGAGCGCCGGAAACGAGGATCCCATTTCCTGCGCTCAAGGCATGGGACAGCGCTCGTTCCGAAATGTACAGCCCTTGCGGAACCCGCCTATTAAACTCATAGTCCAAATCTATACTAAAAGAATGCAGTACTGAGAGAGACATATCTCGATAAGCATCGTCGATCTGCGCCAGGGCATGTTCAATGGAGTCCAAGTTTTCGGGTCGGAACACGCTCAGCAGCGCAACAAACTCGTCCATGTGCAAGGACTTGAAATAATCCCGCAGCTCGCCCGAATTGTAGGGAATCACCAACAGATAATTGCGCAAGGCACGTCCATCGACCGGGTTAGCCGCCAGCATATCGATAACCGCAGACAAAGGCTTGTGTATGGCGTAGTGCGCAAAGCGCTGCTTCACGGCACGGGCGACATTCTTCAGCACCCGAGACGCCTGCGTGTACAAAATGTCGCCTGGGCGAGCCGAAATGCGGCTCAGAACATGTTCACAGTATTTCTGGTCGCTCAACACCCCGTAGCGCAAAGCAACAAGATCGGACTCTGTTAATTCGTGCAGGTATGTATCCAGGCAATACTTCGCTCCCTTTAGCGAATCAAGATCACCACGCGACGGCAAAGTCAGCGCCATCAGCTCTCGGGCGATTCGAACGCGGTCCCTGCCGTTGACGACCTGCGCCGTCTCGTTCACCTTCGCTGTCAAGCTGCCCAGCAAATTACCGATAAGACGGCTGTTGCCGCGCACCTCAAGCATGACCTCACGCCGCGCCCGCGCAGGCGCCGACTCCACGTTGGCGTAAGAGGTCATATCAGCCCATTTATCAGCCACCGACCGGCATGCATCCGACAGCAACATGGCGGCGTAATGAGCGCGCGGCGTGCCCCCATTGCGGACAGAGTAACTTAGGTTGCCTATCGTTCCCAGCGCGCAGGGTTCCAGGTCTTTCCGCTGTATCAGGTACCCCTGCCGATCATCGATAACTTGCTCTATGTAAGCGGAGCGCTCTGAGCCCAAAGAATCAGGGACGGGAAAATCTGCAACTTTCATAATTAATTTCCTGAAAATCATCCAGCCTGCACACCAAAGCCAAGGCTGGCTTCAACCTGTTGCTCGAGCGTTAACGTCATGCCCAGAGTCCGATGCTGATTCACGACTTTTCAGTTCAATCTGCCAGTCTGGCCTCGCCCCTCTGTTCCAGAACGGATGAAATGGCTCTGGCAAGGCTCCTGATCATGGCCGCAGCGATTTCTATTTCACGTCTGCAATAACGCATGTCGAGAATGGTGATCAATAACACAGGATGCGGCCGCAGAAACCAAGATGCTTGGGAGCTCGATACAGGGCCCATTAATGTCCGCAACTGCTCCGAAGGCAAATGCTGGACATAAGACCTCAGCGAGTAAGAGTCTCTCGCCGTCTCAGCCGTCCCTTCGCCTGTATACTGGCTCACGATCTTGTTCAGGACGAGCAGCTGTTTCCTCGCCCCAAACTGATCCATTGGCGAGCAATTCAACAGTTTGAGAAGCTGTTCAAGCGGCTCCTGGACCACTTTTAGTGTGAACTTCTGCTTTACGGCCACGCCGATCCGATTCAACTCGTCGGACGCCTGTGCAAACAACTCGGACGGCACCTGGCGCAGGACGGCCGCGCGGGCGTGATTGCAAGCCAACACTCCGTTGTGCAAGGCAATGAGATCCACAACCTTCAATTCATCGAGATATGTTTCCAGGCAGTTTCTTTTCCTCACCGAATCGTCCAGGTTGCCCCCAGGCTGCCGGATCAGTTCCAAGAGCGCGCTGCCGATCCTAGGCTGGCTCAGGGAATCGGTAAAACGTTCCGTGTTTCTATCCACCTTGGCCGTGAGACTGCCCAGCAGCTCACCCATGCACTGGCTGTAGACACGAATTTCACGAAGGCTCTCACGCCGTGCCCGCGCGTCCTCAGACTCCATGAAGGCGCAACATTGCATATCAGCCCACTTATCGGACAAGGACTGACATGCATCCGACAACAGCACGGCGGCATAATAGGCACGGGGCGTTCCTCCTTCCCGCGCCGTGAAATGCAGATTGCCAACGGTACCAAGAGGATACGGCGCCAGGTCCTGCCGGCGTAGCGCGGGCCTATTCATCTGCTCAGTTAAGATGGACATGCTCACGTAGGAGCCGCTGAAGGTTAGACCAGTCATAATCCTCTTCTTCAAAAAAATGAGGCCCGGATAGTAGAACTAGGCTCAGAAATGCGGACGGCTCCGGCCAAGGCAACATCCACAGCGCTGTAATGGCGCAATTGCGGTTAACCTATGCCTTGGTAACCGATCTTTACCTCAAGTTCCTCGATCGCGCCCTGTCTCGGCAGCCTGCCCTGGCCGCCTGAAGAGCCATTGCTGCAGCAGAATTCATGAGCGGCCAATCATCTCAACCAAGCTCTATACATCAGCTTTTAATTTGTAATTATTATTTACCCTCAATACGCTTGCGGCTCCAGCTCCAACCCAAAGTTGCGCAAACCCCGAGCAGCATCACCCAGCTTCGCGCGGATGCTATCGTCCAATCCGCCAAGTGAGTGCCCATTCAGCGGACCATGCGGATTGTTCCGCTGGTCCCGGAACAGGTCCATGCTTTCCCGGACCTGCCGTCTCATATTCATGTTCATAGGGTCAGGCAACACACTGTAGATCCGACAGGCGTCTTCTACCGCGGCACTCAGATAGCGCAAAGCATCGGCCACGGCAAGCCTGTTGCCTGTCCCCAGAGCCGAGTTCAGATTGCCATATCCAAACACCAGATTACGCGGGGCCCGTGTCAGAAAGAACTCGAGGCCCAATTCTATGCAGGCCAGGTTTAGCGTCAGGACGGACTCCGCCTGCCAGGGATCGTTGACCTGCGCCAGAGCCTGGAGGGCCGCATTCAGATTGTCGGACCGCAATGCGCTCGCCAACGCCGCGAACTCGCCGGTCGATAAGGTCCTCAAATATTCCTTCAGCATGGTTCTGAAGCTGGAAAGCGGCAACAACTGCGCATGCAGCTCGTCTCCATTCACTGGCCGGGCATTCAACAGATCAATAACCTGCAACATAGGCCCATGCACAGCACGCCGGACCATTTGCTTACTCAAGGCCTGTGCAATATTTTCCAGCACTCGCGACGCCCGCGCGCGCAGCGGATCATCGGGACGAATCGAGATGCTATCCAGGATGTATGTGCGGCATGGTCCGTCGAGCAGCACCACGTCTCGCAGAGCATCAAAATCAGATTCGTTTAATTCATCCAGGTAAGTATCCAGACAGTACCTCGCCCCCTTCAATGAATACAGATCTCCTGTCGGCGGCACGTTCAGCTCAATCAACGCTCGGACCATTCTGTCTAGGTCCTTCTCAGCAATACCCGCGCCCACTAAATCCACCTTGGCCGTCAGGCTGCCCAGCAAATTGCCGATACGGCGGCTGTTGGCATGAACTTCCATCAAGGCTTCACGCCGCGCTCGCGCACTCGCGGGCTCCCTGATGACGTGAGATTTCAAGTCCGCCCACTTCATGGCCAATAAGCGGCAGGTATCCGATAACAGCACAGCGGCGCGGCGGGCACGGGGCGTGCCCCCTTGCCTTGTCGTAAAGCTCAGATTACCGTTGATTCCCAGTGGACACGGCGCCAGATCCTGCCGACCTAGCGTAGGCTCGGGCATCGGATTGACAAGGATGGAGGCGGCCACGGCGGAGCCACCGAGGGTCGGACCAGTCATGATGTTCTTCAAAAAGGTGAGAACCGGGCGCAAAAACCACGTTCAGAAACGCGGGCAGCTCGGCCACAGCGACAAGCACCACGCCATATCGGTACAGTTGCCGTCACCGCGAATTTTGGTAACCAGCGTACGTCTCACGTTCCATGGCACGCAACGCCTCCGGCTCAACCATGCGAGAGACCAGCGAACCTGAATTGCTTTGAGAGAATCGCCGATTCTTGCAGGGCGAGCTCAGACCGAGCACATTGCCGGACAAGTGCGCGTCAATGTCACGACAGACAGGGATCAGGCGCGGCAAGATCGGCTGTTGCTTGATGAGGTGAGCAGCGGCAAAGACGGATGCATCCGGGGCCTGGAACTGCGTCTGGCGCCGGATGCACTGCACCGGTATGGCTTTGACTTGGCCCACGCTGAAAAGTCAGGGCAGAGGCGAAATCGATCGCTCCGGAGCGGTCCGACCGGCGCTGCCGATCGGACCTTATGATTCCGTAACTTCTAATTGTCGTCCGACGCGCGCAGGCCCCCGCCCTCGCAGCCAGCGATGTAATTTTATTATTTGATGAACACCGCGATCGATTCCACGTGCGCAGTATGGGGAAACATGTTGACCACGCCGGCTGACTGCAACGTGTAGCCGCCTTCGTTGACCAGGACGCCGGCGTCGCGAGCCAGGGTGCCCGGGCTGCAGGACACATAGACCAGGCGCTCGGGGCGTTCTTCGGGGGCCAGCTGGGTCAGCGCGGTGGCCACGGCCATGGCGCCGTCGCGCGGCGGGTCGATCAGGATGCGGTCGAAGCGGCCCAGGTCGCGCAGCCATTTGACATCCACCTCGAACAGGTTCAGGGTGGCGAAGCGGGCCTTGTCCTGCAGGCCGTGCGCCAGGGCGGCCTCGCCGGCGCGCTGGGTCAGGGTGGCGCTGCCTTCGATGCCGACCACTTCCGCGGCGCGGCGCGCCAGCGGCAGGCTGAAGTTGCCCAAGCCGCAGAACAGGTCGGCCACGCGGTGATGCGGCTGCACATCCAGCAGGGACAGCGCGCGCGAGATCAGGCTGCGGTTGATGGCATGGTTGACCTGGGTGAAGTCCGTGGGGCGGAACGGCATGCGCAAGTCGAATTCGGGCAAGGCGTAGGCCAGCTTGCCGGCGTCGTCGCGCTCCAGCGGGTGCACGGTCTCTGGGCCTTTGGGCTGCAGCCACCAGCTGATGTCATGCTCTTTGGCAAAATCACGCAGACGGGCAATGTCGTCCGCCGTCAGCGGCTCCATGTGGCGCAGCGTCAGCACGGTGACCTGGTCGCCCATGGCCAGCTCGATCTGCGGCAGCCGGTCGGGGCGCGACAGGCCCGCCAGACAGGTGCGCAGCGGCCCCAGCAGGGCCGACACCTTGGCGGGCAGCACGCGGCATTCGGTCATGTCCACCACGTAGCGGCCGTTCTTCTCGCGAAAGCCGACCAGCACCCCGCCCTTCTTGGGCACGAAACGGGTGGAGAAGCGCGCCCGATAGCGATAGCCCCAATAGGGGCCGTGCAGAGCCGGCAGGACTTGGCTGGGTCTGACCTTGCCGATATGCGCCAGGGAGTCTTCCAGCACGCGCTGCTTGATCGCAACCTGGGCTGCCGGCTCCAGGTGCTGCATGGCGCAGCCCCCGCAATTGCCGAAGTTCGGACAGGGCGGCTCGGCGCGCTGGGAGGAGCGCTGCACCAGTTCGGTCATGCGCGCCTTGTCGTAGGAATCCTTGGAGCGCACGGTTTCGGCGCGCACGCGCTCGCCGGGCAGAGCCCCTTCCACGAACACCACTTTGCCGTCCTTGTGGGCCACGCCGCGCCCTTCCAGATCCAGCGATTCGATCAACAACACATCAGACATACGATAAAAATCCAGATAAGCGCCCGGCCCGCGGAAGATTGCGCGCTCGCTCGACGAAATGCAGGCAAATAAGCAATTTTACAATGAGGCCGCACGGAGAACGAAAAAAACGCACGCCCTCCGGCAAACGAGTCCGGGCTGCAAGCCATGCTCCTGCGCGGCGCAGGCCCGACGCTCCGGAAAAGGCGCTTGCAGCCTCGGGAGCGACGCGCCGGCATGAAAAAAGCGGCCCGAAGGCCGCTTTGTCATCCACGCTGCCGCGCCGATCAGCGGGCCGGCAGATAGGACATGGGATTGACCGGCGTGCCCGAGCGACGAATCTCGAAGTGCAAGCGCGGCGAAGTCGTGTCGGACTGGCCCAGGTCGGCGATGCGCTGGCCCTTCTTGACCTGCTGGCCAGTCTTCACGTGCAGCGTGTTGTTGTGCGCGTACGCGGTGATGAAACCATTGCTGTGACCCAGCAGCACCATGGAGCCCAGGCCGCGCACGCCGTTGCCGGCATACATGACCTTGCCGTCAGCGGCGGCGACCACGGGGTCGCCCACCTTGCCTTCGATGTCGATGCCCTTGGTGGAGGCGTTGAAGCCCTGAATGATCTTGCCGGTGGCAGGCCAGCCCCAGGAGACCAGGGAGGCGTCGCTGGCGCGGGGCGCGGAAGCGGGGGTCTCGGTCTTGATGGGCGTGGCCGGGCTGACAGGCGAAGTCTGGGACGAGCCCGAGGAGGACGGCGGCGCGGCCGCCACGGACGTATTGCCGTCCAGGCGCAGGACCTGGCCCACGCGCAGCATGGACGGGTCGGAGATCTGGTTCAGGCTGATCAGCGTGCCGACCTCCATGCCATGGGCTTGGGCGATCTTGTACAGCGTGTCGCCGGGCCGCACCACATAAGTGCCCGAGGCCGTGCTGACGGCGCCGGAGGAGGCCGACGAGGAGCTCATGTCAGTGACGGGCGCGCGGGCCGAACGGCTCCCGCAGCCCGCCAACAGGGTACTGGCGACCACAGCCACCACCAGGCAATGACGTGGCTTCAAGGACCACAGAATGTTGGTGGGAGCAGCGGTTAACGGTAACCTGACTGCATGCTGCATATGAATCTCCTGAGAATGTCTTACTAAATCTGGGTTCCGGACCGCATCGGCACGAAGCGGACCGCTTCAAGTTCTTCGCGACGCCAGCCGGCCTGTCCGGTGCGCTCCACCAGGACCAGGCGCTGCTGCGTCGTGCCTTCGGGGGCGATCAATCGCCCGCCGACGGCCAATTGCTCCAGCAAGGTTCGGGGAATGACCGGACCGGCTGCCGCCACAACGATAGCATCATAGGGAGCGGCGGCGACGTAACCTTGCATTCCGTCACCAAACAGCACCCGAACGCGTTGCGACAGGCCTAATTGCCTCATGCGGTCGCGAGCCGCCTCGTACAGCCCCTTGATGCGCTCGATGGCGTAAACTTCTTTGACCAATTGTGCCAAAACTGCAGCCTGATAACCACATCCGGCGCCAACTTCAAGTACTTTGTTAGGTATTTTCTGGTCGCACACCAGGGAGATCATGTGCGCGACCACCCAGGGCTGGGATATGGTCTGGGCAAAGCCGATGGGCAGGGCGTCGTCCTCGTAGGCGCGGCTGGCCAGGCCTTCGTCGACGAACAGGTGGCGGGGCACGGCCTGCATGGCGGCCAGCACGCGTTCGTCCACGATGCCCTGCCTGCGCAGGCGCTCGACCATCATGCCACGCGAGCGTTCCGAGTTCAAACCAAGATTGACACTTGTTGACACTTGCTGTGACACCGCCCCGGCCGGCGCGGGCTGCAGCTGGCCGCGCTGCACGATGCGCGTGTTGCTGTTGCTGGCGGACAGCCCGCTGCCCAGCCGGGACTTGCCGAATCGATTCGTCGTGCCGTCGGCAAAAGGAAAACGGTTGACCGGCTTGCGCATGGCTACTCCGCCCAGGCCCGTATGCCGGCCAGTTGTTCGTAATTGGTCAGGTCCACGCGCAACGGCGTGACCGATACGGCCAGTTGCTCGACCGCGCCGAAATCCGTGTCGTCCGCGCTGTCGGACACCCGGCCGACCGGGCCTATCCAGTAGACCGGCTCGCCATAGGGCGTGCGGCTCTGGATGACGGGCTCGGAAGGATGACGCTTGCCCAGGCGCGTGACGCGCAGGCCCTTGAGCGCATCGTAAGGCACGGCCGGAATGTTGACGTTGAGCAGGGTGTTGGGCGCCAGGGGCTGGCGGCGGCAGCGTTCCACGACCTCGCGCGCGATGCGCGCGGCGCTGTCCAGATGGGGCCAGCCGCGCTCGATCAGCGAAAAAGCGATGGCGGGTATGCCGAACAGGTGCCCTTCCATGGCGGCCGCGACCGTGCCCGAATACAGCGTATCGTCGCCCATGTTGGCGCCATTATTGATGCCCGAGACCACCAGGTCGGGGCGGAAGTCCAGCAGCCCGGTCAGGGCAACGTGCACGCAGTCCGACGGTGTACCATTGACGTAATAGAAGCCATTGGCGGCCTGGCGCACCGACAGGGGGCGGTTCAGCGTCAAGGAGTTGCTGGCCCCGCTGCAATTGGTCTCGGGTGCAATGACGGTCAGTTCGCCCAGGCCCTGCAGGGCCTGATGCAGCGCCTCGATCCCGGCCGCATTGTAGCCATCATCATTGGACACCAGAATACGCATCGTTCACTTCCGTTAAAAATCTAACAGGGGTAGCGAATTGTACCCGCTGGTTTTGGTATTTTGCTGCAAGGCCGGTAGAATCCGCGCAACTATTATTGTGGAGCTCCGATCCCATGAATGCCCTTCCCTTCGCTGCGGCCGCCTTGCTCACGGCCCTGGTTTCCTACCTGCTGGGCTCACTGCCCTTTGCCGTGATCGTCAGCAAGATCATGGGCTTGCAGGACCCGCGCACCTTTGGCTCCAAGAACCCGGGCGCCACCAACGTGTTGCGCACCGGAAACAGGAAGGCCGCCGTTCTGACCTTGCTGGGCGATGCGTTCAAAGGCTGGCTGGCGGTGTTCCTGACCCAGCAGGCCATCGCCGCCTGGGGCTGGGCGCCGGCGCTGGCCGCCATCAGCGCCCTGTTCGCCTTCCTGGGCCATCTGTTCCCGCTGTTCCTGGGCTTCAAGGGCGGCAAGGGCGTGGCCACCGCCATCGGCGTGATTCTGGCCCTGGAGCCCTGGCTGGCGCTGGCCACGCTGGCCACCTGGCTGATCATCGCCTGGGTCAGCCGGTACTCCTCGCTGGCCGCCATCGTCAGCGCCGTATTCGTGCCCTTCTATTACCTGCTGGGGGCCAAGGTGGCCTGGCCCATGAGCGGCGCGACCGCCGCCGCCCTGATCGCCATCGCCGCCCTGCTGCTGTGGCGCCACCAGGAAAACATCCGCCGCCTCATGACCGGCAAGGAAAGCAAGATCGGCGCCGGCCAGAAAAAATAAAGCCTAGGCTCCGGCCTGCGCCAGCGGCTCGTTGACGCTGGCCAGGTCCCAGCGCGGCCGGATCGCGAACCCGTGCTGCGACGCATCCAGTTCCGCCAGGCCATGCCGCAGCCGCATGGCCGCCGCAAACGCGATCATGGCGCCATTGTCGGTACAGAATTCCAGCGGCGGAAAGAAGACCTCGCCGCGCAGCTTGCGCATCGCCTGCTGCAGCTGGGCGCGCAGATGCCGGTTGGCGCCCACGCCGCCGGCCACCACCAGGCGCTTCAGCCCGCTTTGCTTCAAGGCCTTGACAGCCTTGGCCGCCAGCACGTCGACAATGGCGCTTTCCGTGGCGGCGGCCAGATCGGCGCGCTGCTGCGGCGACACACCGCCCTCTTCCTGTTCCAGTTTGCGCAGGCGCGTCAGCACCGCGGTCTTCAGGCCGCTGAAACTGAAATCCAGGTCCTTGCTGTGCAGCATGGGGCGGGGCAAATCGTACACCGTCGGGTCGCCCTGCTCGGCCAGACGCGACAGGGCCGGTCCGCCGGGATAGCCCAGCCCCATCAGCTTGGCGCTTTTGTCGAAGGCTTCGCCGGCCGCATCGTCCAGGGTCTCGCCCAGCAATTCGTACCGGCCCACGCCGTCCACCCGCATGATCTGCGTGTGGCCGCCCGACACCAGCAGCGCCACAAAAGGGAACTCAGGACGGGGCTCGGCCAGCAACGGCGAGAGCAGGTGCCCTTCCAGGTGATGCACCGCGATGGTGGGCTTGCCCAGCGACCAGGCTATGGCCTGCGCGACGCTGGCGCCTACCAGCAAGGCTCCGGCCAGCCCGGGACCGGCCGTATAGGCGATGGCGTCCACCTCGTCCAGCGCCAGGCCTGCTTGCGACAGCACCTGGCGGGTCAGGGGCAGCACGCGCCGGATGTGGTCGCGCGAAGCCAGCTCCGGCACGACGCCGCCGTAATCGCGGTGCATGGCGATCTGGCTGTGCAGGGCATGAGCCAACAGGCCCCGTTCCGTGCTGACCAGCGCCACGCCGGTCTCGTCGCAGGAACTTTCAAATCCAAGAATATTCATTCGATTATTTTACCCCGCCGCCATGGCGAGGTCGGCAAATTGTTGCCCGTGCGCCACCTCTTGCCAAGCTTCTCTTAAAGGTCCATTGTGCAGGCATAAAGAGTGCAACACAGTGTGTCCGTGACGGTTAAAATCCGTCATCCATCTTGGAGCCTGCACACGCTCCAAGGGATTCCGACAGCATATCAACCACGAGGGGAAGACCATGTTTGAACGCTTATTCAAACTCTCTGAGCATGGCACCAATTTCCGCACCGAGGTCCTGGCAGGCATCACCACCTTCCTGACCATGTCCTACATCATTTTCGTCAATCCGGACATCCTGTCCTCCACGGGCATGGATCGCAACGCGGTCTTCGTGGCCACCTGCCTGGCCGCCGCGCTGGGCACCTTCATCATGGCCTTCCTGGCCAACTGGCCCATCGGCATGGCGCCGGGCATGGGGCTGAATGCCTTCTTCGCCTTCACCGTGGTCGCCACGCTGGGCTACACCTGGCAGCAGGCGCTGGGCGCGGTCTTCATCTCCGGCGTGATCTTCCTGCTGCTGACCGTCACCGGCATACGCGGCTGGCTGATACGCGGCATACCCAAGTCCCTGCAAAGCGCCATCGCCGCCGGCATAGGCATGTTCCTGGGCCTGATCGCGCTGATGACCTCGGAGATCGTCGTGGCCAACCCCGCCACCAAGATCGGCCTGGGCGACCTGACCAAGCCCGGGGCCATGTTCGCCATCCTGGGCTTTTTCATCATCGCCGCCCTGGACGCCCTGAGGGTGCGCGGCGCCATCCTGATCGGCATCCTGGCCATCACCCTCCTGTCCATCGCAACCGGCTACAGCCAGTTCGGCGGCGTGGTCTCCATGCCCCCGTCGCTGATGCCCACCTTCATGCAGCTGGACATCCTGGGCGCCCTGCACACCGGCTTCATCCACGTGATTCTGGTGCTGGTGCTGGTCGAGGTCTTCGACGCCACCGGCACCATGATAGGCGTGGCCAAGCGCGCCCGCCTGATCGAGGAAGGCCGCCCCAACCGCCTGGGCCGCGCCCTGCTGGCCGACAGCACCGCCATCGTGGCCGGCTCCATGCTGGGCACCAGCAGCACCACCGCCTATGTCGAAAGCGCCTCCGGCGTGCAGGCGGGCGGGCGCACCGGCCTGACCGCCCTGACCGTGGGGGTGCTGTTCCTGCTGGCCCTGTTCTTCTCGCCCCTGGCCGCCACCGTTCCGGGCTACGCAACCGCGCCCGCCCTGCTCTATGTCGCCTGCCTGATGATGCGCGAGATCACCGAGGTCAAGTGGGAAGACATGACCGAAGCCGTGCCGGCCGCCCTGGCCGCCTTCGCCATGCCTTTCACCTACTCGATCGCCAACGGCCTGGCCTTCGGCTTCATCAGCTACGTGGTCATCAAGCTGACCACCGGACGCTGGCGCGACATCCACCCCGCCACCCTGATCGTGGCCATCCTGTTCATCATCAAGTACGGCGTCTATGCGGAATGAATAACCCTGCCGCCGAACGGGGCGCCGCTTTGGCGTCGCTGGAAAAGCGGTTACACTGAACGCACGACTAACAGAGCGGCTGTCCACCAGCCGCTTTTTTTTACCGCCAGGCCGTCCTAAGGTCAAAATCCCCCCTTGGGGGGCAGCAAGCCAAAGGCGCAGCGTGGGGGTATTTTTTAATGCGGAGGCTCTCCCCATGAGCACCATCGAACTGAACGAGGCCACCTTCCAGGCTGCCGTCGAAGACGGCAAACCCCTCATCATCGACTTCTGGGCCCCCTGGTGCGGTCCGTGTCGCCAATTCGCTCCCGTGTTCGAAGCCGCTGCCGCCGAGCACCAGGACGTCACCTTCGCCAAAGTGAACACCGAGGACGAACAGGAGCTTGCCGCGGCCCTGCGCATCCGCTCCATTCCCACGCTGATGGTTTTCCGCGAACGCGTCCTGCTGTTCTCCCAGGCCGGCGCCCTGTCGGCTTCGCAGCTCAACGAACTGGTGGAGCAGGTCAAGGCGGTGGACATGGAAAAGGTTCACGCCGAGATCGCCGCCCAGGAATCGCAGGGCAAGACCCAGAACTGATTCCGGCATCCAGGTAAAGCCTGCGCTGAACAGGCGCTTGCCTGCTGGAGCACGGCTGCGCCGCAAGCAAAAACGCCAGGCTGTGTGCCTGGCGTTTTTTCGTGGCGTATGCGCCTAGTCGCAATGCTCCAGCTCGATGATGGCAAAGCCGATGCGCTTGATCTCGTTCTCGACTGCGGGCGAGGCGATCTCCGTATGGCAAAAGCGGCACTCGCGCGCACTCAGGGTATCAGCCGGTACGCCCTTGGCGCTCAGATAGCGCCGGCCATGATCCAGCACCACGTCCGGCGCCTTGGCATCGTCCTGGTCATGCACCAGAATATCGAAATGCATGCGGCGTCCATCGGGACGCACCACGTAGGTATCGAAAACAGCAATTTTCATCACGTATCCTTGCCAAGTGGAAAATTCACGGCGTGCATGCCGGGCCGCCATCCCTCTGATCCGCGGGTTCCAGGCCCGCCTCCCGGGGCCTGCGCTGGGCGATGAGCTGGCCCACGAAAGCTCCCAGCCGCAAATCGTCCAGATGCCCCAGGTGCCGCAAGGCCAGTTCGCCTTGCCGATCAAACACCAGCAGGGTGGGCGTGCCGCCCAGACCCCATTGCTTCATGGTCGCCGGCATGACGCCCGACTCCAACGGCCTGTCGATGGCGATGGGAAAGCCCAGCCGGTATTCACCGGCAAAGACGCGCAGGGCGGCCGGCGTCATGACGTGATGGTGCTCGAACACGCTGTGCAGACCGATGACCGCCAGGTCCTCGCGCGGGAAGAGCGCATCCAGTCCTTTGGCCTGCGGCAGGCTGTTGCGCACGCAGCCTGGACACAGCATCTGGAACACCGTGACGACCACCACCCGGCCGCGCAAGGCCCGCAGGCTGAGCGGCGCTTCCGTGTTGAGCCACTCGCTGGCATCGATCTCGTAGGACATGGCGTTCACCCCCGGGAACAGGCCGCGCCCGACCCGGCTGTGCTGCATGGCGCCTGGGGCTGGACGACGACTCGGATGCAGCCATTATGACGAAGGAACACGTTACGACCGCGCCGATTCGTACGTAAAACATGCCTTTTCGTCCAGGCAGGACGCCTGGCCCATTTTCCCCTGGAGCGAGGCTGTCTTCCAGGAGGTCAGGCGGGAAGCCGGCTCTTGATGCGCGCAATGCAGGCCTGGACCTGCTCCGGCTGCCGGTCCAGCCGGTCGGACGCCAGGCCCAGATAAGCGTCGCGGGCATGCTCCATCACCCCTTTGCAGGGCTGGGGTAGCCGCTCGGCAGCCCAGGCGGCCGCCGCGTCCTTGGAGACGATGTCACCCGTGCACAAGCTGAACTAGATGCGCGCCAGGGCCAGGAGCACATTGCGCTCATCCCCGGCCCAATCGGCAGGTTTTTCCCATTGCGCCGCGGCGCGATGCATGGCGGCGTTCAGATCCTGGACGGGAACCGGTACGAAGCAGTCCTCGGCCGGCGGTCCCAGCAAGGCCACGCTGTGCTGACGAAGCTGGGTCAGGAGAATGGCCAGGTCCGGATCGGGTTCCGGCTGCGGCGCCTGGCCGGCCTGCAGCGCCTCGCGCAGCCATTCGCCGAATTGCAGTTCGCGCCGAGGAGGAAAACGCCAGGGCACGACATCGGCACGAACCAGCACGGTCAATTCCACCGCTCGGCAATGCGGATCGCTGCCGGGCCAGGCCGAGACCGAGAGCAGGTCCCGCATCAGGGCCAGGCGCGCAGCCGCCGGCAAAGACGCATCCACCACCGCCAGGAGATCGATGTCGCTGTAGGGCTGCAAACGGCTCTGCACGGCGGAGCCGTACAAATACAAGGCCAGCAGGCCGGCGGGAAGGCGATGGCGCAACACACGCTGGATGCGTGATAGCTGATCAGCCAGGCAGGAAGAAGGCAAGGAATTCATTGCCCCTACCTTAGCAGCAGAAATACCGGCAGGGAAACAGGTGTGACCGAGAATTTCCGTTCGGGGCAAAGGCGCGCGGTCACTCCGCCTGGAGGGGCGCGCACTCGCCCTGCCCGCGGGTCATGTTGACGAAGGCCTGTTGGAAACCGGCGCGCTTGTCCGCCGGCAAGGCCAGGACCCAGGAGACGCCCTCCCCGTCGAACTGCTCGTCCTGGATCTGGACGCCGAAGGACTCGAAGCGGGACTGGACCAGCGCCAGATCGCTGAACGAGCAGCGGCAGCGCAACCGCGACATGGGAATCAGTTCGCGCTTGCCGGCCAGCCGCAGACATTGGGCGGCCGCGCCGCCATAGGCGCGCATCAGCCCGCCCGTGCCCAGCTTGACGCCGCCGAACCAGCGCACCACCAGCACGGCCACCCGATCGCAATTCTGCCCTTCGATGGCCTGCAAGATGGGGCGGCCGGCCGTGCCGCCCGGCTCGCCGTCATCGTTGAAGCGGTACTCCGCGCCGATCTTGTAGGCCCAGCAATTGTGCGTGGCGTCCGGGACGCTGTTCTCCTGAAAGAACTGCAGGGCCTGGGCGGCGCCGTCCACCGGGGCGGCCAGCGCCAGGAAGCGGCTTTTCTTGATGTCCTCTTCGAAACGGGCCGGCTCCAGCAGGGTGAACAAGGCCATCGGCGGCCTCAGGCCTGCTCGCGCGCAGCCAGGTAGTCTTCGTAACCGCCGTGATAGTCCACCAGTTTGCCGTCGGGCAGCACTTCGATGATGCGCGTGGCCACGCCCGAGACGAACTCGCGATCGTGGGAGACGAAGATCAGGGTGCCGGCGAACTTCTCCAGGGCCAGCTGCAGGGACTCGATGGACTCCATGTCCAGGTGGTTGGTGGGTTCGTCCAGCAGCATGACGTTGTGTCGGCCCAGCATCAGGCGCGAGAAGGTCATGCGGTTCTTTTCCCCGCCCGAGAGCACCTTGACGGGCTTGATGATGTCGTCCGCCGAGAACAGCATGCGGCCCAGCACCGAGCGCAGCGACTGGTCGTCGTCGCCCGCCTGGCGGAACCGGCTGATCCAGTCGAAGAGATTGTCCTGGGTTTCGAATTCGTCCGACACGTCCTGGGCCATGTAGCCGATGTCGGCGTTCTCGGACCAGGTCACCGAACCGCGGTCGGGCTCCAGGTCGCCGGCCAGCAGGCGCAGCAGCGTGGTCTTGCCCACGCCGTTGGCGCCCACGATGGCGATCTTCTCGCCGGCCTCGATCATGGCCGAGAAATTGCCGATGACGGGGCGATCGTAGGACTTGCCCAGCCCTTCCACCGTGACGGCCAGGCGGTGCAGCACCTTCTTCTGCTCGAAGCGCATGAAGGGATTCTGGCGCGAGGACGGCTTGACCTCGATGGTGTCGGCCTTCAGGCGGCCGATCTGCTTCAGACGCGAGGTGGCCTGGCGGGACTTGGACTTGTTGGCGGCGAAGCGGCGCACGAAGTCCTGCAGTTCGCTGATGCGCTCCTTGGCCTTGGAGTTGGCCGCCAGCACGCGTTCGCGCGACTGCACCGAAGCCAGCATGTAGTCGTCGTAGTTGCCGGGGTAGACGCGCAGTTCGCCGTAGTCCAGGTCGGCCATATGGGTGCAGACCTGGTTCAGGAAGTGGCGATCGTGGCTGATGATGACCATGGTGCTCTGGTAGCTGTTGAGCACGTCCTCCAGCCAGCGGATGGTGTTGATGTCCAGGTTGTTGGTGGGCTCGTCCAGCAGCAGCACGTCGGGATTGGAGAACAGCGCCTGGGCCAGCAGCACGCGCAGCTTCCAGCCTGGGGCCACCTCGCTCATGGGCAGGTTGTGCTGCTCGACCGGGATTTCCAGGCCCATCAGCAGCTCGCCGGCGCGCGATTCGGCGGTGTAGCCGTCGTACTCGGAAAAACGGGCCTCCAGCTCGGCGGCCTTCATGTAGTCTTCTTCAGTGGCATCGGGATTGGCGTAGATCGCATCCCGCTCCTGCATGGTGCTCCACATTTCCGTGTGGCCCATCATGACCACGTCCAGCACGCGCATGTCTTCGTAGGCGAACTGGTCCTGGCGCAGCTTGCCCAGGCGCACGCCCGGATCCAGCGAAACATTGCCGGCGCTGGCTTCCAGGTCGCCCCCGATGATTTTCATGAAGGTGGACTTGCCCGATCCGTTGGCTCCGATCAGGCCGTAGCGGTTGCCTTCGCCGAACTTGACGCTGACGTTTTCAAACAGGGGCTTGGCGCCGAACTGGATCGTTAGATTAGCGGTGGAGATCACGTAAAAGCACTTTGCAAAAGGTTGGATTCAACCCGCTAGTGTAGCAAGCGCCCGCGAAATCCGTTAGTGCCCGTCGTCAGTGTTCGTGTTCGTCCAGGACCAGATAGGCCATGCCGTCCTCGGTGGCCAGGCCGACCTGCTTGCCCACCGGCAGCGTGACCTTGACCTCCACGTGGCCGTACGGCAGGCCCGTGACCACGGGCACCTTGACGGTCTCGCGCAGCCAGCGCACGACCGAATCCATGCCGAAGCCATTGTCGTTGGGGCCCTGGCGGTATTCCGTGAAACGCCCGAGCACCACGGCAAGCTGGCGGTTCAGCACGCCGGCATGCCAGAGCTGCGTCAACATGCGCTCGACGCGGTAAGGGTGCTCGCCTACATCCTCCAGGAACAGGATGCCGCCATCGACTTGTGGGAAATACGGCGTACCCAGCAGCGAACACATCACGGCCAGGTTGCCGCCCCACAGCACGCCCCGCCCGTCCACGGCGTCCGAGTCCTCGGACTCGAAGCTGAACAGCTCCAGCTCGCCGCGCATCAGTTCGGCGAACAGCTCCGTGGTCAGGTCGTCAGGTTCCGGACAGCCGAAGTCCGCGATGGCGGTCGGCCCGGAGAAGCTGATCGCGCCGGTCCTGGCCAGCAGGGCCAGGTTGAAGGCGGTGAAGTCCGACATGCCCACGAAATGCTTGCCGCTGTCGGCCACGGCTCGCCAGTCGATTTGATCGAGCAGACGGCTGAGCCCGTATCCGCCGCGCGTGGCCATGACGATGGGATGAGGCTGGGCCAGGGAGCGCTGGACGGCGGCCAGGCGCTGTTCGTCCGTGCCGGCAAAGCGCTCGTGCACGGCCAGCGCGTCCGCATCCGCATCCACGGTGAACCCCATGTCGCGCAGGCGCTGCTGCGCCAGCGTCAGGCGTTCCGGCTCCAGGACCTGGCCGGAGGGCGAAAACAGATAGATTCCCGAGTGATCCAGATGGCCGCACTGGCCGTGGTCGTGCTGATGATGGTGATCGTGCTCGGGGATGTTCATGGTGGGCCTTGTAGATGAGGGTGCCGGTATTCTATCGCAGCGTGGAGGCATTTTTCTAACGCAGGGCCGTACCAAGACAAATCTAGCCGGACTGATCCCGCCCTTGCGCCGGCGCCTGGCGCGCGGCTTTCTGCTGGGCGCGGCGCTCGCGGAAAAAGTCGCGCAGCACCTGCGCGCATTCCTCGGCCATCAGGCCGCCGCTGACGCGGGTGTGATGGTTCAGGGTCGGGTGCAGGTGCAGAGACTCCACGCCGCCGCACACGCCGGTCTTGGGATCGGCGGCGCCCCAGACCACGCGCGCCAGGCGCGCGTGCAGCATGGCGCCCAGGCACATCATGCACGGCTCCAGCGTGACGAACAGGCTGGCGCCGGGCAGGCGGTAGTTGCCGGCCTGCCGCGTGGCGCCGCGCAAGGCCACGATTTCGGCGTGCTGGGTGGGGTCCTGGTCGCAGATGGTGCGGTTCGCGCCCACCGACAGCAGACGCCCGTCCGCATCGAGCAGGACCGCGCCCACCGGCACCTCGCCCATGCGGGCGGCGCGTCCGGCCTGCTCCAGCGCCAGCGCCATGGCCTGCGCATCGCTCAGAACATCCCTATGGGGATCCGGTGTTAAGCTTGTTGACTTCAAATCCATGCGATCATTCTTACCCTGTCAGCAACCCGCAAGTGTAACCTTCCTGCCCATGCAGAACACTCCTGATTCCCACGCCATTTTGCGCGTGCGCGGCTTGAGCAAGCAATACGCCAATGGCCACCATGCCTTGCACCCCCTGGACCTGGACATCAAGCGCGGAGAGATCTTCGCCCTGCTGGGTCCGAACGGCGCGGGCAAGACCACGCTGATCAGCATCATCTGCGGCCTGGTCAATCGCAGCAGCGGCACCGTGACGGTGGACGGCGCGGACAATGTGGACCAGTACAAGCTGGCGCGCCGGAAGATAGGCCTGGTGCCCCAGGAACTCAGCGCCGACTCCTTCGAGACGGTCTGGAACACGGTGCGCTTCAGCCGCGGCCTGTTCGGCAAGTCCCCGAATCCGCCGCTGATCGAGCAGATCCTCAAGGACCTGTCCCTATGGGACAAGAAGGACAACCCCCTCATCACCCTGTCGGGCGGCATGAAGCGGCGCGTGCTGATCGCCAAGGCGCTGTCCCACGAGCCGGAGATCCTGTTCCTGGACGAGCCCACCGCGGGCGTCGACGTGGCGCTGCGCCAGGGCATGTGGAGCCTGGTCAAGAAGCTGCGCAGCCAGGGCGTGACCATCATCCTGACCACGCACTACATTGAAGAGGCCGAAGACATGGCCGACCGCATCGGCTTCATCAACAAGGGCAAGCTGCAACTGGTGGAGACCAAGCAGGACCTGATGCGCCGCCTGGGCGGCAAGACCCTGAGCCTGAGCCTGGCCCAGCCGGTGGACGCCCTGCCCGGCCAGCTGGTCGCGCTGGGACTGCAGCTCTCCCCCGACGGGCTGCAGCTGCTGTACCCCTTCAATGACCGGGAACAAGAGCACGACTTCAGCGCCCTGCTGGCGGCCATAGGGCAAGCCGGCCTGGGCATTACCGACATCCAGACGCGCGAACGCAGCCTGGAGGACATCTTCGTGGAATTCGTGGGAGCGCAGGCATGAACTGGCACGCCGTCCTGGCCATATACGGTTATGAAATGGCGCGCACGCGCCGCACCCTGTTGCAAAGCATCGTCGCGCCGGTGATCTCCACGGCGCTCTACTTCGTGGTCTTCGGCGCGGCCATAGGCCACCGCATCAACGAGATCGGCAGCGTGTCCTACGGCGCCTTCATCGTGCCCGGCCTGACCATGCTCTCGGTGCTGACCCACAGCGTCTCGAACGCGGCCTTCGGGATCTATTTCCCGCGCTTCACGCGCAATATCTACGAAATCCTGTCCGCCCCCATCTCGCACTTCGAGGTCACGCTGGCCTTCGTGGGCGCGGCGGCCAGCAAGTCGCTGATCCTGGCCGCCATCATCCTGCTGACGGCGCGCTGCTTCGTGCCCTACGAAATCGCCCACCCGATCTGGATGCTGGCCTTCCTGGCACTGACCGCGCTGACCTTCAGCCTGCTGGGCTTCATCATCGGCATATGGGCGGACAACTTCGAAAAACTGCAGTTCGTGCCCATGCTGATCATCACGCCGCTGACTTTCCTGGGCGGGACCTTCTACTCCATCGACATGCTGCCCGAGTTCTGGCAGAAGGTCACGCTGTTCAATCCCGTGCTCTACCTGATCAGCGGATTTCGCTGGAGCTTCTTCAACCTGGCCGACGTGAACGTCTGGCTGAGCCTGGGCATGACGCTGGTCTTCCTGGCCGTCTTCCTGGCGCTGGTCAGCTGGATATTCCGCACGGGCTACCGCCTGCGGCCCTAGCGCCTGTCCAAGTTGCTGGGCCCGAAGGCCCGCGATTCAGGGGGGCGAGTCCACGGGGCAGTCCATGAAGCAGGCCTGCTCGCCGTACTGCGCCAGCTTGCGGGCCAGCACGTCGGGCGCCACGCCCTGGACGGGCCGGTATCCGTAGCGCTCCCAGTAGCCTACCGCCGGGCCCAGGGACACCAGGCTGCAGCGCCGCAGCCCGGCATGCCAGGCGTAGCGCCTGCCGGCCCGCAGCAAGGCCGCCGCCACGCCGCGCCCCTGGGCGCGGCGCAACACCGCGCAATCATGGATGAACCACTGGTCCGGATCGTCGGGCAAGGCCGGCAAGGCATGGCCCAGGGCGGGCGGCAGCTCGCCGGCCCAGGGATAGGAGATCAGGTAGCCCTGCAGCTCGCCCATCTTGTCGCGCGCCACCCAGCAGCTGTTCGGAGACAGGTCCAGGCGGTTTTGGTAAAAGCTGCGTTCTTCCAGGATGTCGGGGTCGTAGACATCGGCCTGCGCCACCAGGACGTGATCAATATCGTCCTCGCGCATGAGTTCAATTCGTAGGGTCATAAACCGGCGCCGGCGGCCGCCACGGGCCGCCGGAGAAAAATCAATCGCGGAAATTCTGGTACTGCAGGGGCAGATCGACCTCAGTCTGCTTGAGCAGCGCGATGGCGGCCTGCAGATCGTCGCGCTTCTTGCCCGTGACGCGCAGCTTGTCGCCCTGGATCTGGGCCTCCACCTTGAGCTTGGCGCCCTTGATGGCGGCCACCAGCTTCTTGGCGGTGGGCTGGTCCAGGCCCTGGCGCACCTTGACCTTCTGGCGGGCGCCGGCCACGTTCTCCAGCGGTTTCTCGGCATCCAGGCAGCGCACGTCGATGCCGCGCGCCGACACCCGGCCGCGCAGGATCTGCATCATCTGCTCCAGCTGGAACACGCTGGGCGCCGACTGCAGAATGGTGTTCTCGTCTTCCAGTTCGAATTTGGCATCCGTACCCTTGAAGTCGAAGCGCGTGCCCAGCTCGCGGCTGGCCTGGTCGACTGCGTTGCGCAGTTCGTGGGCGTTGACTTCGGATACAACGTCAAAAGATGGCATTCCTAGAATCCTGTACTTGATTTGAGGCCCAGGCCGGACCATGGTCAGCCTGGGCGTTGGGGGCCGCCGCGGTCAGTCCGCAGCCGCCTCGCGGGCCTGCTGGCGCAGGGCGAATTTCTGTATTTTGCCCGTCGAGGTCTTGGGCAGCTCCGTGAAGCTGAAATACCGGGGTATTTTAAAGCCCGCCAGATACTGTCGGCAATGCGCGGCCAGTTCCTCGGCGCTGGCCTGGGCGCCGGGCCGCAGCTCCACGTAGGCGTGAGGGGCCTCGCCCCAGCGCTCGTCGGGCCGGGCCACCACGGCCGCGGCCTGTACGGCCGGATGACGGTAAAGCACGTCCTCGATCTCGATGGACGAGATGTTCTCGCCCCCCGAGATGATGATGTCCTTGCTGCGGTCCTTGATGCGAACATAGCCGTCCGGCTCGCATACGGCCAGGTCGCCCGTGTGGAACCAGCCGCCCGCCAGGGACTCCTCGGTCGCCCTGGCGTTCTTCAGATAGCCCTTCATGGTGATGTTGCCGCGGAACATGATCTCGCCCATGGTCTGCCCATCGGGCGGCACGGGACGCATGGTCTGCGGATCGATCACCTGTACGCCTCCCTGCAAGTGATAGCGCACGCCCTGGCGGGCATTGCGCTGCGCGCGTTCCTGGATGTCCAGGTCCTGCCAGGGCGCATGCTGGGCGCAGACGGCCGCCGGGCCGTAGGTCTCGGTCAGGCCGTACACGTGCGTCAGCGCAAAGCCCATCCGTTCCATGCCTTCAATCATGGCGGCCGGCGGCGCGGCGCCCGCCACCATGGCGCACACGCCGCGCGGCAGCTTCGCCTTCAGGTCCTCGTCGGCATTGACCAGCATGGAGTGCACGATGGGCGCGCCGCAATAATGGGTGACGCCGTGCTCGATGATGGCCTGCGCCATGGCCTGGACCTCCACCTTGCGCAGGCAGACGTTGACCCCGGCGCGCGCCGCCACCACCCAGGGAAAGCACCAGCCATTGCAGTGGAACATGGGCAGCGTCCACAAGTAGACGGCATGCTTGGGCATGTCCCATTCCAGGATGTTGGACAAGGCGTTCAGACAGGCGCCGCGATGGTGGTACACCACGCCCTTGGGCTTGCCCGTGGTGCCGCTGGTGTAGTTGAGCGCGATGGCGTCCCATTCGTCGGCCGGCAACTGCCACTCGTAGCCGGCGTCCCCGCCGTCCACGAATTCCGCATAGGTCTGGCGGCCTATCATTCCACCCTCCCCCTGGAAGTACGGGTCCACCACGTCGATGACCAGAATGGGCTCCGTGCTTTCACGCAATTGCAGCGCCTGCTGCATCACCTGGGCGTACTCGCTGTCCACCAGCACCGCCCTGGCCTGGCCGTGGTCCAGCATGTAGGCGATGGTGGCCGCGTCCAGGCGGGTGTTCAAGGTATTGAGCACGGCGCCGCACATGGGTACGCCGAAATGCGCCTCGACCATGGGGGGCGTGTTGGGCAGCATCACCGCCACGGTGTCGCCTTTGCCTATGCCTTCCCTGGCCAGGGCGCTGGCCAACTGGCGCGTACGCGCATACAGTTGCGCCCAGTTCAGGCGCAGGCCGCCCTCGCGCGGGCCGTAGACCACCGCCGGATAGTCGGGATAGACGCTGGCGCTGCGCTCGATGAAATCCAGCGGCGAGAGGGCGCGGTAATTGGCGGGCGTCCTGGGCAGATCCTGATCAAAGATGTTTGCCATGATGTCTCCAAGAGGATGCGGGCGTGCCGGCGGGCTCCGGCCGTCCGTCTGTCGTGCGTGCCCTTACGGTAATGGGGTCGCGGCTTTTGGACAAGATCGCGTTTTCAACCATACGGGCGCATAATGAGCATGAGCTCTATCGTATATATCGTGACCGGCTGACAGCTCGCTGACAGCCGCATCATCCATCAAGGTCGGTTCATGCCTCTTGCCGTGTTGTACATCGCCGTCGGCGGCGCTCTGGGCGCCGTCTCGCGCTGGCTGCTCAGCCAGACCCTCAATACCCTCTTTCCCACCCTGCCTCCCGGCACGCTGCTCGCCAACCTGATCGGCGGCTATCTGATGGGCATCGCCATGGCCGGCTTCAGCGGACTGGGCCTGGCGCACGAAGGCTGGCGGGTCTTCGTCATGACCGGTTTCCTGGGCGGACTGACCACCTTCTCCACGTTTTCCGCGGAAATCATGACCCTGATGCTGCAGCAGCGTTACGTCTGGGCCCTGGGCGGCGTGGCCATCCACGTGATCGGCTCGCTGATCATGGTGGCTCTGGGCATGGCCACCTGGAGCATGCTCAAGGGCCAGGCATGAGCGCGGTGCACATCCTGCAGGCCGGAGACCCGCCGGCCGACGTGAAGGCGCGCTTCGGCAGCCAGGCGGACTGGTTCCGCCGCGGCTTGCAACCCTTGTCCGTGGACCTGCGGATATGGCGAGTGGACGAGGACCCCGCCCTGCCCGAGGCCGACTGCGCGGAGCCGGTTGTCATCACCGGATCCTGGTGCATGGTTACCGACAGGCTGGGGTGGAGCGAAGCGTTGGCGCACTGGATACGCGAGCGGCGCCAAGCCGGAACACCCCTATTGGGAATCTGCTACGGTCATCAACTGATGGCGCATGCCCTGGGCGGCGTGGTGGACTACCATCCGCGGGGACGCGAACTGGGCTGCCTGCCGGTGGCGCTGCGGCCGCAATCCCGCGAACATGGCATGCTCGCCAGCCTGCCGATGCGCTTTGACGCCCTGCTCACGCACCAGCAAAGCGTGCTGGAAATCCCCGCGGGCGTCCAGGTGCTGGCAGGCTCCGACCACGATCCGCACCAGATCCTGCGCTACGGCCCGGCGCAATGGTCCGCCCAGTTCCATCCGGAATTCTTCGCCGAACTGCTGCGCTACTGTATCTTGCGCAATCAAGCGGGGCTGCAGGCCGAGGGACGGGACCCGCAGGCCATGGCCGATCAGGTGCGGGACACGCCCGAAGCGCGCCGGCTGCTGTGGAACTTCGTCCGGGCCTACAGCCCGGCCTCGTCGGCCGGCGGGCGGAAGAACTCGCCGGGCGTCTGGCCCATCAGCTCGCGGAACGCCGCCACGAAGGCCGACATGCTGTCGTAGCCGCAGGCCAGCGCCACATCGGTGACGCGCTCATGGCGCTCGAGCATGGGCAAGGCGCTCATGATGCGCAGACGCTGCCGCCAGGCCCGGAAGGTCAGCCCGGTCTCCTGGCGGAACAGCCGGCTCAATGTTTTCTCCGACACGCCCTGTTGGCCGGCCAGCTCCTCCAGGGTACAGCCCAGCGCGGGCTGGGCCTGCAACTGCTGGCAGACCTGGCGCAAGCGCGGATCCGCCGGCCAGGGCAGGATCAGGCCGCTTTCGGGCGCCGCCAGCAGGCGGTCCAGCAGCACCTGCACCAGTCGGCCCTGTTCCCCTTCGCGGTCATAGAGCACCGGCAAGGTGCTGAATTCCCGGATCAGTTCCCGCAACAGCCGGTTCACCGCCACGACCCGGCACTGCTCGTGCTGCCGCGGCAAGGCCTGCACATCGATGTACAGGCTGCGTATCTGCGCATCGGGCGAACAGCGCACGCCATGCTCCACGCCGGCCGGCACCCACACGGCCTGCTGCGGCGGCGCCATGAAGCGACCGGCCGCGGTGCGCACCTCGATCACTCCGGTCAGCGCATAGGAAAACTGCACCCAGGGGTGGCGGTGCGGACGTGAAATCGCCTGGTTGGGCAAGGCCCGTTCCTGGCCGTAGAGCGGCCTGGGCAGGTAACGCAATTGCCTCAACCCTGCCGGAATGGCGTCCGAATGCACCAGAATGTCCGCTTTTCGATGTTCCATATCCGTTTAACGATAAACACCCACGAAAGTCTACGGTAAAGTGAACCGTCCCTTTTCGCAACTCTTTCAAATCGCCATGTTGTCACGCCTAAGACTGCTGTTCGACAATTTCACCCTGATCCTGATCGGCGTCGTGGCCCTGGCCACGCTGTTTCCCGCCTACGGCCAGGGCGCCGTCATTTTCGAGCTGATCACCGGCTTGGCCATCGCCCTGCTGTTCTTCATGCACGGCGCCAAGCTCTCGCGCGAAGCCATCATCGCCGGCGCCACGCACTGGCGCCTGCACCTGCTGGTGTTCGGCTGCACCTTCGTCATGTTTCCGCTGCTGGGTCTGGTCTTGAAGCCCGTTCTGCTGCCGCTGCTGGGCATGCCCTTGTTCGTGGGCATCCTGTACCTGTGCGCCCTGCCCGGGACCGTGCAGTCGGCCATCGCCTTCACCTCCATCGCCCGCGGCAACATTCCCGCCGCCGTCTGCAGCGCCTCGGCCTCCAGCCTGATCGGCATCGTGCTCACGCCCGTGCTGCTCAAGCTGCTGCTCGATGCGGACGCCGGCTCGGCGGCCTCCACCCTGGACGCCATCAAGAAGATCAGCCTGCAACTGCTGCTGCCCTTCGTGGTCGGCCACCTGATGCGTCCCTGGATCGGGGGCTGGATGGACCGCAACCGCGCCTGGCTGCGCAACGTGGACCAGACATCCATCCTGCTGGTCGTCTACACCGCGTTCAGCGCCTCGGTCATCGGCGGGCTGTGGCAGGCCGTGCCGCCCATGTCCCTGCTGATCCTGACCGTGGTCTGCATCGTGCTGCTGGCCGTGGTGCTGGCGCTGACCACCTGGATGGCGCGCCGCTTCGGCTTCAACAAGGAAGACGAGATCACCATCGTGTTCTGCGGCTCCAAGAAGAGCCTGGCCACCGGCGTGCCCATGGCCCAGGTGCTGTTCAGCGGCGCCGCCATCGGCCCTGCGCTGCTGCCCATCATGCTTTTCCACCAGATCCAGCTCATGGCCTGCGCCGTGATCGCCAATCACTACGCCCGCCGCCCTCACGAGGAACAAGAAGAAGGCGTGCTACAGAAAGCCTGACCGACCGCGTTCCTGTGCTGATTTGCCGCCCCTTGCCGGGCGGTTTTTTTTTGCTTCTTCGAGGAATTCCAGGAACCAATTTGCCAGGTCGATGCCGAACTGGTTTTTTGAAGACGCCGTTCAAGGTGCAGGAAGAGCGGACGGCGCTGATGGCTTGCCGGCGCGTCGCAGCGCGCCGGTGCCCTGGTCGAGGCGCGTGGTCGGGCGCGTCGTTAACTCCGGCGGGTTGCTCGCCCCCCAGGCGAGCAACAAGCGCCGCCGTCGAACAGAACGACGCTTAGCTCCCGTCCCCGCACCCCGCCTGCGGCAAACCATCCGACCCGCCCCGTCCGCTCTTCCTGCACCTTGAACGGCTCAAAATGCCGATGGCATCGACCTGGCCACAGGCATCATTCACCAAACAGAACGCTCAGCGAAATGTGAGGTTGACACGTTGTATGGCGCGCGCGGACGTCCCGCCGTTTGGGCCAACACAGCGGCGCAGTTCTCGCGAGGCAGGCCGGAGCGGGCCGGCGGGCGAGTCAGGGCCTTCGCCGCAGGCGGGATGCGGGGGCGGGAGGCAAGGGGCGTGCTGCTCGAGCAGGATGCTTGTGATTCGTCCAGTGGACGAATCACCCTGCGAGTTCGCGCCCCGCCCGCCCCAGTATCCTGACCAGGGAACCCGCGCACAGCGCGGGCGGAGGACCCAGCCAAGCCGGCCCGCCCCGGCCTGCCTTGCGAGAATCCGAGTTTCTTTCTGCTTGGCCCAAACGGCTCGCCAAACACGGAGAAGTTCCCCGGAATTGCTCGAAAAACCTTTTTTGCCCTAGGCCGTAGACCAACCCAGTCCGAAATTCTACGGCAGGCGCTGGCGATCCTGGATGACGAAGGAACGGCGGCGCTAAGCATGAGGTGTCTGGCAAGCGAACTGGGCGTCACGCCCATGGCGCTGTATCGGCATGCGGCCGGCAAGGCGTCCCTGGCCGCGGGCGGCGCGCGTCCGGACACCGCCATGACGCATCAGCGCGCTGTCGACTTCATGCTGAGCCGGTTCCTGCCCGATCGGACGACGCAAGCCAGAGCCTGAACTCCTACATCAAACGATCGATCCGGTCATTCAGCGTGGCGGCCGACAGTTCCCCGGCACGCACGTCCAACAGCCGCCCCTGCGCGTCCAGGAACAAGGTGGTGGGCAGGCCGCGGCTGCGGACAGCCTGGCCCAGTTGCATCTGCGGATCGCGCCACATATTGGCCAGCTCCAGCTTTTCCTTGTCCAGGTACTGCCGGATGACGTCGGCCTCCTCGCCCTGGTTGGCAAAGACGATATGCACATCGTCGCGGCTGGACTGCACCTGCTTGAAGGCCGGCATCTCCCGCCGGCACGGCGGGCACCAGCTGGCCCACAGGTTGACCACGGTCAGCTTGCCCTGATAGCCCTGCAGCCCCGCCGGCGAATCCGCCTGCGCCTGCACGGGTTGCAAGGCCACCGCCGGCAAAACCCGGGGTTCTTGCGTCTGCATGGCGCCCGCCCAGCTCATGATCAGGGCGAAAGCGGCCAGGCCGATCGCAAGGCCTCCCGACAGCGCCGGCAGCATGGCCTTGTCGCGCAGCCCGCGCCACAGCCAGTAGGCCAGCGCTACCGCGGCGGCGGCCGGCAGCATCAGCCCGCCGTCGCGCAGGTCCATCCAGCTCAAGGGCGCGTGGCGATAGTAATCCCATTGCTGGACGAGAAAGCCCAGGCGCCCGGCCAACAGGCCCAGCAGCAAGCCGCGCCATAGCGCGGATTCCGCGCGCGTCCGGCTTCGCCTGTCCAGCCACGCGGCCAGCAACAAGGCCGCGATGGCCGCCGCCATGAAGGCGAACAAGGACGTGGCGAAGGTGAAGGGACCGAGCTGGATGCTTTGCATGAATACGGCTCCTGGCAAGACCGGAAAAGCAGGACCCGCTCACGGCGGGCCGGGTCAAGGAGTATGGACACCTTGAAAGCGTAAAGATTCCCGCCAGGCTCAGGCCTGCGCCAACGCCTGCATGAACTGCACGATCTTGTCGGCGTTCTTGACGCCCGGCGCGTCCTCGACGCCGCTGCTCACATCGATGGCGTAGGGCCGATGCAAGGCCACGCGTTGCGCGACGTTGTCGATCCGCATGCCGCCGGCCAGAATCAAGGGCGGCAGCGGCGACTGGCCGGCAAACCTCTGCTGCAGTCCCTGGATCAGTTCGGCGTCAAAGGCCGTGCCGGTGCCGCCGTAGGCGTCGTGATAGCCGTCCATCAGCCAGCCCCGGGCGTCCGGATACGCCAGGCAGGCCTGATACAAGCCCTCCACCGTATCCAGGCCGGGCGCGCCGGCCCGGAAGGCCTTGATGTAGGGATGGCCATACAGCCGGCATTGCTCCGGGCTTTCTTCGCCATGGAACTGCAGCAGGTCCGGGCGGACCTGGTCCAGTATCTCGCGCACGAATGCTTCCTGCGCATTCACGAACAGGCCGGCGGCCTGCACGAAGGCGGGGATGCGTCTGCGCAGACGGGCCGCCTGGTCCGTGGAAAGCATGCGCGGGCTCTTGGGATAGAACACAAAGCCAAGGGCGTCGGCGCCCGCCCGGACGGCGGCGTCTATGTCCTGCTCCCGGGTTAACCCGCAAATCTTGACCCGGGTACGGGCTGGCATCATGGCTGCTCCTGAATGAAAAACGGGGGCTTGGCGCCCCCGTTGTTGAACCTATGCTGTCTTACTGAAAGACGGCGGCGGGATCCTGCCCGTAGCTGTCCGAACCATAGGTGGATTCGGTACCGAACTGGATCTGGGAATCGTCCAGCAGGACTTCGCCGTGCTTGTAGTGGGTGACCATGCCGGGGAAGACCATGACCGCCGCCACCATCAGCAACTGGATAATGATAAACGGAACCGAGCCCCAATAGATATCCGTGGTGGCCACGCGCCTGATGCGCTCGCCGGTGACCTTGTCCGTATAGTCCTCCTTGGGCGCGACCGAGCGCAGGAAGAACAGCGCGAAGCCGAATGGCGGGTGCATGAAGGACGTCTGCATATTGACCGCCAGCAGCACGCCGAACCAGATCAGGTCTATGCCCATCTTGTCGGCGATCGGCCCGAGCAGCGGCACGATGATGAAGGCCAGCTCGAAGAAGTCCAGGAAGAAAGCGAGCAGGAAAGTCAGCACGCTGACCACGATCAGGAAGCCCCATTGGCCGCCGGGCATATCGATGAGCAGGTGCTCCACCCACAGATCGCCGTTGATGCCGCGAAAGCTCAGGCTGAACACCGTGGAACCCACCAGGATGAAGACCACGAAGCAGGACAGGCGCGTCGTCGATTCCATGGCCTGGCGCAGCAGCTTCCAGGACAGCCGGCCGCGCGAGACGGCCATGATGATGGCGCCCACCGCGCCCATGGCGCCGCCTTCGGTCGGCGTGGCCACGCCGATGAAGATGGTGCCCAGGACCAGGAAGATCAGGAACAGCGGCGGGATCATGACGAACACCACGCGCTCGGCGATCCGCGACAGCAGCTTCAGACGCAGCAGCTTGTTGGCCAGGGCGATGACCCAGGCCGTGACGCCCCACAGCAGGAGCAACACGACGATATGCTCGTCCACGGGGATGTTGGGGTGGGTGGCGAAGTAATGCTGGGATCCGAAGTAGGCCACGGCCGAGGCCAGCAGCGTCAGCAGGATCAGGGACGTCAGGCCGCGGCTGCCGTCCGGCTCCACGTAGACCCGCGCCTCGGGCGGCAGGGCCGGAGCGGACTTGGGCTTGATGTAGGACATGGCCACGATGTACAGGATGTACACGCCGGTGAGCAGCAGGCCCGGCACCATGGCGCCGCGGTACATGTCGCCGATGGAGCGGCCCAGCTGGTCGGCCAGGATGATCAGCACGATGGACGGCGGAATGATCTGCGACAGCGTGCCGGAGGCGGCGATCACCCCGGTCGCCAGCCTGCGGTCATAGCCGTAGCGCAGCATGATGGGCAGGGAGATCAGGCCCATGGAGATCACCGAGGCCGACACCACGCCGGTGGTGGCCGCCAGCATGGCGCCCACCAGCACCACGGCGATGGCCAGGCCCCCGCGCAGCGGGCCGAACAGCTGGCCTATGGTGTCCAGCAGGTCCTCGGCCATGCCGGAGCGCTCGAGAATCAAGCCCATCAGCGTGAAGAACGGCACCGCCAGCAAGGTATCGTTCTCGACGATGCCGAACACGCGCTGCGGCAAGGCCTGGAACAGGGCGGGCTGCATCAGCCCCAGTTCGATGGCCACCAGGCCGTAGAGAATGCCGATCGCGGCCAGGGTGAAGGCCACCGGAAAGCCCAGCAGCAGGAACGCGATCAGGTTGAAGAACATGATCGGCGCCAGATTATCAACAAAGAATTCCATCGTTACCGGCCTTTCGAAACGGGGGTTGCGGCTTGCTGGGCCTGCGCCATCTGGCGGATTTCTTCAGCCAGCTGTTCTTCGGCGCTGGGGCCGCCCGAGCCCTTGAGCGGATTGGGGCAGGCGCCGCGCAGAAAGCCGATGCACTTGATCAGGTGGGAGACGCCCGCCAGGCACAGGAGCGCAAAGCCCACGGGAATCAGCAGCTTGACCGGCCAGCGTATCAGGCCGCCCGTGTTCGAGGACAGTTCATGCAGATCGTAGGACTGCTGGAAGAAAGGGATGGAGAGCCAGAAGATCAGCAGGCCGGCGGGCAGGAGGAAGAAGATGACGCCGATGATGTCGATCCACACCTGCAGGCGCGGCGGGAAGCGTTCGGCCAGGGCATCCACGCGCACGTGTTCGTTCACGAAGAAGGTGTAGCCGGCCGCCAGCAGGAAGATGGCTCCGAACAGGTACCACTGCAGTTCCAGCCAGGCGTTCGAGCTGACCCCGAACACCTTGCGCACCACAGCGTTGATGGCGCTGACCAGGACCACGATCAGGGTCAGCCAGGTCACCGATTTGCCGACCGCGGTATTGATGCGGTCGATAAAGCTAGATAGACGTAATAAAAATTGCATGGCCTTGCTCAGGATATGGTCGCGTTCCGGAATAGCTTGTGGCTGGACCCGGAAGTTAGTCGGCCCAAAAATGGATTGGAATGCTTACAAAAAGAAAAGGCTTCACATTTTATACGATTGAAGCAAGCCCGAACGGCTCTCGAACCAAGGAATTACCCTTTGGAACAGGACATTGAATCGCTTGCTTCATCCCGTTTGTCCAAAGCGCAGGCCGGTCAGCTCGCGCAGTTGCCCATAGGGGTCGGCGGCGGGCAGGCCAAAGGCGGGCGGATAATCCACTCCGGCCAGATACAGGCCGCTGGCTTCGAATGTGGGCGCGGCCAGGCGCCGGTCGCGCTGCTGCAGCAGCTGCGCCGCCCAGGATGGCGGCTGACGGCCTTGGCCTATATAGATCAACGCCCCCATCAGGTTGCGTATCATGTGATGCAGGAAGGCGTTGGCGCTGAAGCTGAACAGGAAATAATCGCCCTGCTGCTCGATGTGTGCGCGCGTCAGCGTGCGCACCGGGCTGGCCGCCTGGCATTCCGAGGAACGGAAGGCACTGAAATCATGTTCACCCAGCAGATGACCGGCCGCCTCCTGCATGCGGGCCAGCTCGAGCGGCCGGAACACCCAGGCCGCCCTGCCCTGCGTCAAGGGCGAACGCACCCGATGCTGGCGTACCAGATACGCATAATGGCGTCCCTGTGCCGAGAAGCGGGCATGAAAATCGTCCGGCACCTCGCGCGCCCATTGGACGGCGATGGATTCCGGCAGCAAGGCGTTCACCCCGCGCACCCAGGACTCCAGGCTGCGCGCGGCCGTCGTATCCAGATGCACGGTCTGGTTCAGGGCATGCACGCCGGTGTCGGTGCGTCCGGCGCAAATGGTGCTGACCGGATGCGCGGCGAACCGGCTCAAGGCCTGTTCCAGCACATCCTGCACCGTGCGACCGCCCGGCTGGCTCTGCCAGCCCAGCCAGGGCGCGCCGTCGTAGCAGACGCCCAATGCGATGCGAGTGCTCATTGGCCCGCCTTTACGGACGGACGGGAGGCTCGTCCGAAGGCGGCTGATCCAGGTCCAGATTGATTTTTTCCAGCTTCTCGCGAACCATGGCCTCGCTGACGGGAGCCGGGGAATCGTCGATGTCTTGATTGGCGGAATTGGCCCGCTTGAGCACCCAGGTCACGATCAGTACGATCAGGGCCAGGACCACGGCCATGACGGCCAGCATGTGTTCTTGTATCCAGGACACGGTTTTCTTTGCCTTGTTGACTGCGCCCGCCATCTTGCCTTGTTCAGGGCCGGGTGCGACGGAAGCGGATCCGGAAGCGGCGAGGGGCGCCGCCGCGCCCGCCTGCCCGCCCTGCTCAGGGCCGGCGGCGGGAGTGTCAGCGCTGGTGTCGGCAAGGCCCAGTTCGCCGGCCGACTCCAGGATCAGATCCTTGGCCGCCTCCCCTTGCGATTGCAGGGCGCGGCTGAGATTGGAAACGTTTTCTTCGAGTTGCGACACCCGTTCGCCGGTATCGCGCAACTGGTGCTGGACCGCCTGCTTGTGGTCCGCGGCCGCGGAGGGCGCGGACAGGCGCAAACGGTCCTGGGCCTGTTCGGGATCGGCTTGGACCGCGGCGCCGACTTGCAGGGCCCCCTGCGAGGCGTCGGCCTGGCCCATGCGCACCCGGCCGCCCTGGCGCAGGGCGCGGGCCTGGTCCACGTACAGGCGGCGGGCCTGGGCGTCGTCCAGCGACAGCATCAGGTCCATGTCCGGCACCTGCAGGGATTGCCCTGCCTTCAGTCGATGCAGATTATGGCCGATGAAAGCGTCCGGATTCAGGCGCTGGACGGCCAGCATCCACTGGTAGGCCGTCACCCCGTCCACCGCATAGCGACGCGCCAGGGCGTGCAGCGTGTCGCCGGACTGAACCTGGATGGCGCCCTGAGGCACGCGCTGCACGCTGCTGTGTCCGGACGCGGCGCCGGCGGGCGCCGCCGGAATCAAGACGGACACCGGCGCGGCGCGTCTGGTCTGCGCCTGCCGCACAGGGAGCTGCACGCGCACCGCCGCGGGCGCGAGCACGCTGACCTGATGCGTAGCCTGGCCGCTGTCGCTGCGGATCTGCAGCAGGATGTCGGCCACCTTGCCCGAAAAGGGCTGGTCGGACGAAAGCACGATGCGGCGCACCTGGCCTTGGCCGTCGCGCTCCAGCCGGACCTGCAGGGAAGCCAGGTCCACCGGCGGGACCAGGCCGGCGGCGCGCCAGGCCGGCAGCGGCGCAGGCGCGGCCTGCAGGGACAGGCTTTCCGCCGGCGTGATGCTCCGTATACCCACATCCAGCCGCAGGGGCTGGTCCGGGCGCGAAACCAGGCGGCTGTGGCCGATCTCCAGGGCCTGGACATCGGCGCCGGCCAGCACGCCTGCCGACAGCAGGGCCGGACTCAGCAGTTGCAGTGCGCGCCGGCGGCCTGTCATGGTTACAGCTCGCCCAGGGCGATGCGCAGCATGCGGCGCAGCGGCTCGGCCGCGCCCCACAGCAACTGGTCGCCCACGGTAAAGGCGCTGAGGTACTCAGGCCCCATGTTCAGCTTGCGCATGCGGCCCACCGGGATGTCCAGCGTGCCGGTCACGGCCACGGGGGTCAGTTCCTGCATCGTGACCTGGCGCTCGTTGGGGATGACCTTGGCCCACTTCGAACCCTGGGCGATGATGTCGTTGATCTCGTCCAGCGGCACGTCGCGGGTCAGCTTGATGGTCAGCGCCTGGCTGTGGCAGCGCATGGCGCCGATGCGCACGCACAGGCCGTCGATGGGGATCTGCTTGTCCTGCGCCGTGCGGCCCAGGATCTTGTTGGTCTCCACGCCGCCCTTCCATTCCTCGCGCGTCATGCCGTTGCCCAGATCGGAGTCGATCCAGGGGATCAGGCTGCCGCCCAGCGGCACGCCGAAATTCTTCTGCGGCAGGGAGGGATCCTTCTGCGCCTGCAGCACGCCGCGGTCGATATCCAGGATGGCCGAGGCGGGGTCGGCCAGCAAGGCGCCCACGGACTGGTTCAGCAGGCCGAACTGGGTGAGCAGCTCGCGCATGTGCTGGGCGCCGCCGCCCGATGCGGCCTGGTAGGTCATGCTGGTCATCCATTCGACCAGGTCATGCTTGAACAGGCCGCCCAGGCCCATCAGCATGCAGCTCACGGTGCAGTTGCCGCCGATGAACTGCTTGCCGCCCTTGGCCAGGGCCGCGTCGATGACGTTGCGGTTGATGGGGTCCAGCACGATGACGGAATTCTCGTCCATGCGCAGCGTGCTGGCCGCGTCGATCCACAGGCCGTTCCAGCCGGCGGCGCGCAGCTTGGGATAGATCTGGCTTGTGTAGTCCCCGCCCTGGGCGGTCACGATGATGGGCAGCTTCTTGAGTGCTTCAATGTCGTGAGCGTCCTGCAATGGGCCGGCGCCGTCAGCCCACGAGGGAGCTGCGCCGCCGGCGTTGCTGGTCGAGAAGAACACCGGCTGAAAAAGGGAAAAATCGCCTTCGTCGCGCATACGCTGCATGAGCACGGAGCCCACCATACCGCGCCAGCCGACCAAACCTACCGCTTGAGTCATGGTAATACCACCTGGATATCGATAATGTAAAAACTATAAGAATACTATTTTAGAGCCTGAAGGACCGCGTCGCCCATGGCGCTGGTGGACACGAGTTCGCAGCCCGCTTCATGGATGTCGCCGGTGCGCAGCCCCTGCTCCAGCACGCTGGAGACGGCGGCCTCGATGCGCTTGGCCTGCTCCTCGGCATTGAGCGAATAGCGCAGCAGCATGGCGGCCGACAGGATAGTGGCCAGCGGATTGGCCTTGTTCTGGCCGGCGATGTCCGGGGCCGAGCCGTGGCTGGGCTCGTACAGGCCCTGCTGCGACGCGTTGAGCGATGCCGAAGGCAGCATGCCGATGGAACCGGTCAGCATCGCGGCCTCATCCGATAGGATATCGCCAAACAGGTTGCCTGTGACGATCACGTCGAATTCTTTTGGCGCACGCACCAGTTGCATGGCGGCATTGTCCACGTACATATGGCTCAGGGCCACGTCGGGATACTCGCGCGCCACATCGATCATGATGTCGCGCCAGAACTGCGAGGTCTCGAGCACGTTGGACTTGTCCACGCTGCACAGGCGCCTGTTGCGCTTCCGGGCGGCCTGAAAGCCCACGTGGGCGATGCGGCGCACTTCGCTTTCGGCGTAGTGCATGGTGTCGAAGCCCTGGCGCTCGCCCGCAAAGGCGCCTTCCTGGACGGTGCGCACGCCGCGCGGCTGGCCGAAATAGATGTCGCCGGTCAGCTCGCGCACGATCAGGATGTCCAGCCCCGACACGACTTCAGGCTTGAGCGTGGAGGCGTTGGCCAGCTGCGGATACAGGATGGCCGGACGCAGGTTGGCGAACAGGCCCATGGCTTTGCGCAGGCCCAGGATGGCCTGTTCGGGGCGCAAATGACGCTCCAGCGAATCGTATTTCCAGTCGCCCACGGCGCCGAACAGCACGGCATCGGACTCCTGCGCCAGCTTGAGGGTTTCGGGCGGCAAGGGATGGCCGTGCAGGTCGTAGGCGGCCCCGCCCACGGGAGCCACCGTCATGTCCAGGTCCAGGCCCACGGCGGACAGCACGCGCTGCGCCTGTTCCGTGATTTCGGGGCCGATGCCGTCGCCGGGCAATACTGCAATCTTGTAGGTCATGATGAATTCAGGCGTAAAAGTCGGGTGATAGGGAAAAAGCGCTCCGGCCGGCAGGCTGGAGCGCTTTTGTCATGAGCGTGTTCAGGCGGACGGATTGCCGACCAGCCAGGGATGACGGGCCAGGCGCTGCGACTCGTATTCCCGGATCAGGTCGGCCTTCTGCAAGGTCAGGCCGATCTCGTCCAGGCCGTTGAGCAGACAGTGCTTGCGGAAGGCGTCGATGTTGAACGGCAATTCGCGGCCTTCCGGCGTGATCACGCGCTGCTGCTCCAGGTCGATGCGCAACTGGTAGCCGGGGAAGGCCTTGACCTCGTCGAACAGGCGAGCCACATCCAGCTCATTGAGCACGATGGGCAGCAGGCCGTTCTTGAAGCTGTTGTTGAAGAAGATGTCGGCGAAGGACGGCGCGATGATGGCGCGAAAACCGTATTGCATCAGGGCCCAGGGCGCGTGTTCACGGCTGGAACCGCAGCCGAAGTTCTGGCGCGCCAGCAGGATGGAGGCGCCCTGGTAGCGGTCCTGGTTCAGCACGAAGTCCGGGTTGAGCGGCCGCCTGGAATTGTCCATGCCCGGCTCGCCATGGTCCAGGTAGCGCAGCTCGTCGAACAGGTTGGGCCCGAAGCCCGTGCGTTTGATGGATTTCAGGAACTGCTTGGGGATGATCAGGTCGGTGTCGACGTTTTCCCGGTCCAGGGGAGCGACCAGGCCTTGATGAGTGGTGAAAGCTTGCATGGCGAGGTCTCCTTAGTTGAACGAGCGCACATCGACGAAATGACCGGCAATGGCGGCGGCGGCGGCCATGGCGGGGCTGACCAGGTGCGTGCGTCCGCCCTGGCCCTGGCGGCCTTCGAAGTTGCGGTTGGACGTGGACGCGCAGCGCTCGCCTGGTTCGAGGCGGTCGGCGTTCATGGCCAGGCACATGGAGCAGCCCGGTTCGCGCCACTCGAAGCCGGCGTCAAGGAAGATCTTGTCCAGGCCTTCCTGCTCGGCCTGGCGCTTGACCAGCCCGGAGCCGGGCACGATCATGGCCTGCTTCACATTGGCGGCCACCTTGCGGCCGCGAGCCACGGCGGCGGCAGCGCGCAGGTCCTCGATGCGGGCGTTCGTACAGGAGCCGATGAACACGCGGTCGATGCGTATGTCGGTCAGGGGCATATTGGGCGTCAGGCCCATGTATTCCAGGGCGCGCTCCATGCCGTTGCGCTTGACTTCGTCCTTTTCCTTGTCCGGGTCGGGCACGCGGCTGTCCACGGGCAGCACCATCTCGGGCGAGGTGCCCCAGGTCAGCTGCGGCATGATCCGGCTGGCGTCGATGCGCACGACGCGGTCGAACTGGGCGCCCTCGTCCGAATGCAGCGTCTTCCAGTATTCCACGGCCTGGTCCCACAGCGGCCCCTTGGGCGAGTAGGGCCGGCCGCGCAGGTAGTTGATGGTCTGCTCGTCGACCGCGACCATGCCGGAGCGCGCGCCGGCCTCGATGGCCATGTTGCAGATGGTCATGCGCCCTTCCATGCTCAGGTCGCGAATGGCCGAGCCGCCGAACTCGATGGCGTAGCCCGTGCCGCCGGCCGTGCCGATCTGGCCGATCACGTACAGGATCAGGTCCTTGGCCGTGCAGCCGAAGGGCAGCTTGCCGTCCACCTGCACCAGCATGCTCTTGCTTTTCTTCATGAGCAGGGTCTGGGTGGCCAGGGTATGCTCCACTTCCGAGGTGCCGATGCCGAACGCCAGCGCGCCCACGGCGCCATGGGTGCTGGTGTGCGAATCGCCGCAGACCACGGTCATGCCGGGCAGCGTCGCGCCTTGCTCGGGGCCGACGATGTGCACGATGCCCTGGCGCACGTCGTTCATGCGGAATTCGGTAATGCCGAAGTGTTCGCAATTGGCGTCCAGCGTATCCACCTGCAGGCGCGAGATCGGGTCTTCGATGCCGTTCTGGCGCGAGGTGGTGGGCACGTTATGGTCGGCCACGGCCAGGTTGGCGCTGACGCGCCAGGGTTTGCGCCCGGCCATGCTCAGGCCCTCGAAGGCCTGCGGGCTGGTCACCTCGTGCAGCAGGTGGCGATCGATATAGATCAGACAGGTGCCGTCGGTTTCCTGGTGCACGACATGTTCGTCGAACAATTTATCGTATAAGGTCTTGGCCATTGCGTTCTCAACATCCGGTTGGGACAGGAGCCCGGAAAAAGCCGGGCCGCTTGCTGTGATTTACGTCATTATGACAGGCGCAGTAACTGGGACAAGACCAGTTTCCATCCTAGTATTGAAAGTACCAGCCTGAACTTGCGCGAGCATAGAAAACCGGGTGCCTTGCAGGCATCCAGCCGGTCGAAGCGCCTGGGAAAAGCCGACTAGCGCCGCGCTTGTTCGTAGAGCGGCATGACACGCTCGGAAATGGCCTGCAGGTCGGCGATGCGGGTCGAGGACGAGGGGTGGGTGGACAGGAACTCCGGCTGTCCCCTGCCCTGCTCCAGCGCCGCCATCTTCTGCCACAGCGTGACCGCGGCGCGCGGGTCGTAGCCGGCGCGCGCTGCCAGCTCGACTCCGATCAGGTCGGCCTCGGTCTCATGGGTGCGGCTGTTGGGCAATTCGAACATGACTTCGCTGAGCGAGCTGCCCAGGTCGCTGACGGACTGCACGCCGGTGATGGCCGTGAGCACGGACAAGCCGATGGAAGTGGCCATTTTCTGCGACACCTGCTCGCGCGAATGTTCGCGCAAGGCATGCGCCATCTCGTGCCCGATGATGGCGGCCAGCTCGGCGTCCGTGGGCTGAATGCGCTTGATCAGGCCGGTGTAGACCGCAATCTTGCCGCCGGGCATGCACCAGGCGTTGACCTCGTCCTGCGCTATGACGTGCACTTCCCAGTTCCAGCCCGCGGCATCGGGCCGGAAGGCCCCGACCTGGGCGATGAGGCGCTGGGCGATGGCGCGCACCCGCCGGGTCTGCGCCGCATCCGTGTCCAGCGCGCCCTGCGCCCGCGCCTGGCTCAGCACCTGAGCGTAGTTCTGCGCCGCCGCCTGATTGAGCTCGGCCTCCGAGACCAGGCCCGACATGTACTGCTTGCGCTCCACGCCCACATTCCCGCTGGATGTGGTCTGGACGGCGGCGCAGCCCGCCACCGCCAGCGCCAGCGCGCCGGCGGCGAATCGTTTGCCAAAGACTGAACGTTTCATGAGCGACTCCACAGACTGTTGAAGAAGTAAGGAACGTACGCCCGGCTTGCGGATCAGGTCCGGATGGAGCATTGCGCCTGATGGCGCAGGCAATGATCCATCAGGACGATGGCCAGCAGGGCCTCGGCTATGGGCGTGGCGCGTATTCCCACGCAGGGATCGTGGCGGCCCAGCGTCTGCACCTCCACCGGGTCGCCGGCGCGGGTGACGGAGGGCCGCATGGTGCGAATGCTGGAGGTGGGCTTGATTGCGAGCGACACGGTGATGGCCTGGCCGGAAGAAATGCCGCCCAGGATGCCGCCGGCGTGATTGGTCTTGAAGCCGTCCGGGTAGAGGGCGTCGCCGTGCTCGGAACCCTTTTGCACGATGCTTTCGAAGCCCGCGCCGATGGACACGCCCTTGACGGCGTTCAGGCCCATCATGGCATGGGCGATGGCCGCGTCCAGGCGGTCGTAGATGGGTTCGCCCCAGCCGGCCGGCACGCCTTCGGCCACCACTTCGATGCGCGCGCCGATGGAGTCGCCTTCCTTGCGCAGTTCGTCCATATAGGCTTCCAGTTCCGGCACCATGTCGGGGTCGGGCGCATAGAAGGGATTCTGGCTGACGCTGTCCCAGGTCTTGAAAGGAATCTGCAAGGGGCCGAGCTGGCTCATGTAGCCGCGGATCTGGATGCCGAAATGCTGCCCCAGCCATTTCTTGGCGATGGCGCCGGCCGCCACCGTAGGTGCGGTCAGGCGCGCCGAGGATCGGCCGCCCCCGCGCGGATCGCGGTTCTCGAATTTTTTCCAGTAGGTGTAGTCGGCGTGCCCGGGGCGGAAGGTATCCAGCAGGTTGCCATAGTCCTTGCTGCGCGCATCGGTGTTGCGGATCAGCAGGCTGATGGGCGTGCCCGTGGTGCGGCCCTCGTAGAGGCCGGACAGGATCTCGACCTGGTCAGGCTCGCGGCGCTGCGTGACGTGCCGGGAGGTCCCGGGGCGGCGGCGGTCCAGTTCGACCTGAATGTCCTGCTCGGACAGTTCCAGGCCGGGCGGGCAGCCGTCGATGACCGCGCCAATGGCCGGTCCGTGGGATTCACCATAATTGGTGACGCAGAAGCTTTTGCCTAGTGTATTGCCGGACATACGTGGATTCGTTGCGAAGAAATGCGAAAAAATAAAGAAAGGACAGGCTGGATTATGGCATTGTTCGCCGCGCCGGACATGCCCGCGGCCGTATCCCCGCCATAGGCCGCCCGTTCAGGACGAGCAGCTGACCTCCAGCCGGCAGCCCCAATCGGGCGGCGCTGCGGCGTAGGCCTCGTACCCCGCGCGCTCGGTATAAGGGTCGCGCAGCAGCGTCAGCAAGGTTTCGATCTCGGCGGCGTCATCCTGCGCCGCGGCCCGTATGGCCTGCTCGGCCAGGTAATTGCGCAGCACATAGAGCGGATTGACGCGATTCATGGCGACGGCGCGCTGCGGCGTGTCCGATCCGTCCTGGGCCAGACGCTGCCGATAGCGTTGCAGCCAGGACGAGGCCTGTTCGGAGTGCTCGAACAAGTCCAGGAAAGCCTCGGGTATGGCGGGCGCCTGAGCCAGGGCCCGGAAGGACAGGGTGAAGTCCGCGCCGCTGACGTGCAGCAGCCGCCACCAGTCATCCACCAGCCCGGCGTCCTCCCCGGTCCAGGTGCGCAGGCCGAACTTGGCCTGCAGATTGGCGTGATAGCGCTTGAGGAAGTCGCCCTCGAAGGCCTGCAGGCTTTCCTTCAGGGCATCGGCCTCCAGGTCCAGCGACAGGAAGGCGCTGGCCAGGCGGTACAGGTTCCAGTGCACGATGGACGGCTGCATGTTCCAGGCGTAGCGTCCCTGCGTGTCGCTGTGATTGCACACATGGTTGACGCGGAAACGATCCATGAATCCGTACGGGCCGTAGTCTATGGTCAGGCCCAGGATGGACATATTGTCGGTGTTCATGACGCCGTGGCAAAAGCCCACCGTCTGCCAGTCCGCCACCATCTCGGCGCTGCGCCGCGCCACTTCTTCCAGGAAACGGCAGACGCGCTGCTGTTCGCTGTCGGACTCCCGGCGCAGTTCGGGGTAGAACTCGCGCAGCACGTAGTCCAGCAGGATGCGCAGGCGCTCGGCATCGTGCGACCAGTGCTCGAAGGAGCCGAAGCGCACGAAGCTGGGCGCCACGCGGGTCACGATGGCGCCCGTCTCCACGGTTTCCCTATACACGGGAGTGTCGGAAGTGACCAGCGCCAGGGCCCGGCTGGTGGCGATGCCCAGGCCGGCCATGGCTTCGCTGGCCAGGTATTCGCGCACGCTCGAGCGCAGCACCGCGCGTCCGTCTCCCATGCGCGAATACGGCGTCTTGCCCGCGCCCTTGAGCTGCAGCTCCTGGGGTCCGTCGGGCGTATCGATCTGGCCCAGCAGATGCGCGCGGCCATCGCCGAGCTGGCCGGCCCAGATGCCGAACTGATGACCGCTGTAGACCGCCGACACCGTCCGCCCGCCAGGCAGGGGCTGCCGGCCCGCGACCACGTCCAGGAACTCGGGCTCGTGCAGACGCGCCGTATCCAGCCCCAACCGGGCCGCCAGGGCCTCGTTGACGTGCAGCAGGCGCGCATTGGCCAGCGGCTGGGGCGGCACGGCGGTATGGAAGGCGGACGGCAGATCCGCGTAGGTATGGCGTATGGTCAGGCCGTCGAACAAGCTGGACATGAGGCCTCCTTAGATCATGGACACGTTCGTTATGCCGACCGGGCGGCTTTTTCGGCCTTGGCGCGCTGCTTGGCGGCCTTCTTGGCCGGCCACAGGTAGAAGATGGCGCAGAAGTAGAAAATGAGCGCCAGAACGATTTCGCCCAGCGCCCAGGGCAGGACGGTGGCCACGGGATCGGACCAGGCCCGCACCACGCCCTCGGCAAAATACAGCAGGATCATCATGGAGGTCCACTGCAAGGTATACAGATTGCCCTTGAGCACGCCGCGCAGCGGAAACAGCAGGGGCACGACCTTGAGCACCAGCCAGGATCCGCCGGGCTTGAGGGGCGCGAAATGCAGCTCCCAGGCCAGGCAAAGGACGATGAGGGCGACCAGCGCCGAGGCGGCCACGCGATGAAGTATGGGGTTCAATGGTGCATGCATGCTGTTATTATCACCTGAACCATGTCGAAAAAGCAGCGCCCGGCGCACGAAACACGCCCCGAAAAACGACGAGGACTCCTACATGCTCCCTGTGCCGTCCAGCGACGCCCATTCCCCGCACACTGCCGCCCCTCCGACAGGCCAGCCGACGTCCGCGCCGCCGCGCAAAGGCCTGGCGCACCTGCTGGACATCGTGCGCTTCGTGTTCAAGCGCGTCGCCGAGAAAGACCTGATGAAGGTGGCCTCCAGCCTGACCTACACCACCATTCTCGCCCTGGTGCCCATGCTGACCGTCGTGCTGGCCCTGTTCACGGCCTTCCCGCTGTTCCAGGAGTTCGAGCAGGCCCTGGAAGGCTTTCTGACCCGCAACCTGATGCCCGAAGTGGTGTCGGAAAACGTGATGCTGTACCTGAACCAGTTTGCCGCCAAGGCCTCGGGCCTGACCGCCGTGGGCAGCCTGTTTCTGATCGTCACGTCCATCATGCTGATCATGACCATAGACGAGACCTTCAACGACATCTTCCAGGTTCACGTCAAGCGGCCGCTGGGCCAGCGCCTGCTGGTCTACTGGGCCATCATCTCGCTGGGCCCCATCCTGACCGGCGCCAGCCTGTGGGCCACCGCCGTGCTGGCGCGCGAATCCCTGGGCTATATCGGCGATCTGTCGGACATCGTGTCCTTCGCCCTGTCCTATGTTCCCTTCCTGTTCAGCGCGCTGGGCTTCACGGCGCTCTTCATGTACGTGCCCAACCGCCGCGTCTGGTGGCGCGATGCGCTGGTGGGCGGAGTGGCGACCGCCGCCGCCCTTGAAGTCATGAAGGCGGGCTTCGCCTTCTACCTCACGCGTTTCCCGACCTACACCATCATTTACGGCGCCTTCGCCACCTTGCCCATCTTCCTGCTGTGGATCTACATATCCTGGCTGATCGTGCTGCTGGGCGCATCCATGGTCGCCATCCTGCCCGACTGGCGGCGGCGCAACTGGGTCAAGCTCGACGTGCCGGGCATCGCCTTCACCGACGCGGTGAACATCCTGCATCAGCTCTGGCTGAACCGTCTCGATCCCCTGCCCGGGCTGAGCATCAGTTCGCTCAGCCTGCGGCTGGAACGGGATCCGGACGAGCTGAACCAGGTCATGTGCAAGCTCAAGGACATGGGCCTGATCGCCGACACCCTTCAGAACGAGGACGAAGTCTGGGTGCTTAGCAGCGATTTGCGCCAGGTCAGCCTGAATACGCTGATAAAGACATTTCTCCTGGACCGCTCCCACGCCCACGAGGGTCCGCTAGAATATGTACTGAACTATTTATCCCACTTCTTCGACCAGCGAATGTCCAATCTGGAAAACCTGTTTGAATCGCCCGACGGCGTACTTGCAGCCTGCCCAGCCCCACAGAATTCCGATATCCGCCAGGAGACCCAGCATGCTAAAAGTCAGTGAAATCCTGCGTGTCAAAGGTGACACGCTTTATACCGGCACCCCCGACATGACCGTCGAAAAAGCCGTGCAGAGCATGAGCGAGCTGGACATAGGCTCGCTGGTCATCATGGAGCACGGCCAGCTGGTCGGCATGCTGACCTTCCGCGAAATCATCCGCCACTGGCACGCTCATGGCGACAAGGCCTCGGGCTTCACGGTGCGCAGCATCATGGACGATGCGCCGGTCAGCGTCACACCCAACACCAGCGCCGATGAAGTACAGCGCCTGATGCTGGACAACCACGCGCGCTACATGCCCGTCATGGACGGCCCCACGCTGATGGGCGTCATCTCCTTCTACGACATGGCGCGCGCCATCGTGCACGCCCAGCAATTCGAGAACAAGATGCTCAAGGCCTACATCCGCGACTGGCCCACCGACTCCGAATCGGCCGGGGCCAACTGATCCCGCCGCTCTCAGGCGCCGTTCTGGCGCTTGAGCTCCTGCCAGGCCTGCGCGAGCAGGCCTGCGTCGTTTCCGGCCAGCAAGGCGGGATCGGTCAGGGTGCGGCGCCACTGGCGCGCGCCCTTCTTGCCGTGCGGCCAGCCCAGCAGGCTCTTGACCACGATGCGCAGCGGCACGCCCGCCCGCACCTGCGCGGCGGCATAGGCCTGCATGCGTTCGATGACGCTGTCCTCGTCCGGGATGGCCTCGGACGGCCACAAGCGGCGATGGATGTCGGTGAGCACGCCGGGCGTATGCCAGGCGGCGCGGCCCAGCATGACGCCATCGAACTGCCGCTCCAGCTCCACGGCCTGGTCGGCCTGGACGATGCCTCCGTTGAGCACGAACCGCGCCTGCGGGAAATCGGCCTTGAGCTGCCGGGCCGCATCGTAGCGCAAGGGAGGAATCTCGCGGTTGTCCTTGGGGGACAAGCCCTTGAGCACCGCATTGCGCGCATGCACGGTGAACACGCGGCAGCCGGCCTCGAACAGTATGCCCACGAAATCGCGCACGAAATCATAGGATTCGCTGTAGTCCAGGCCCAGGCGGTGCTTGACCGTGACCGGTACGGAAACAGCGTCCTGCATGGCCTTGACGCAATCGGCGACCAAGTGCGGTTCGGCCATCAGGCAGGCGCCGAACGCCCCCTTCTGGACGCGCTCCGAAGGACAGCCGCAATTCAGGTTGATCTCGTCGTAGCCCCATTGCTCGCCCAGCCGGGCGCTGGCGGCCAGCGCCTGCGGATCGCTGCCGCCCAGTTGCAGGGCCACGGGATGCTCGGCCGGGTCGAAATCCAGGTGGCGGGCCTGGTCGCCGTGTATCAGCGCACCGGTGGTGATCATCTCGGTGAACAGCAGCGCCCGAGGCGCCAGCAGGCGGTGAAAGAAGCGGCTGTGCCTGTCGGTCACATCGATCATGGGCGCCACGCTCAAGCGCCACATCTGGCCGTCAGGCAGGGTGGGTGTATTCATATGGATTCGGGTAAAGGCCCGCGGCAATGGGCGGGCGCAAGAGACAAGCTGTTATTTTAATAGCTTAAGGGCCGCGGGGAAAACCGGCGCCGCGCGCCCGGTCTTGCGCCAAAATCCGCGACACGCCCCAAAAAGCCCGCGCACTGGTCTAAAATCGGCCGTTTGGCTCTTCTTTGCGCGCCGGCCGGCGCGCCGCCACCTTCAAACCGGACACTGAATCAAGCATGGCTGTTTTTACCTCTGTCAGCGAACTGGATGCCCGCGCACTGCTGGACCACTACAACATCGGGGAGCTGGTCTCCCTGCGCGGCATCACCGCCGGCATTGAAAACACCAATTACTTCCTGACCACCACGCAAGGCGAGTATGTCCTGACCCTGTTCGAAGTGCTGACGCTGGAACAACTGCCCTTCTACATCGAACTGATGCATCACCTGGCCGCCAAGGGCGTGCCGGTGCCCGAGCCCATGACGCGCCGCGACGGCAAGCGCATCGGCGTCATGCACGGCAAGCCCTGCTCCATCGTCACGCGCCTGCGCGGAGGCTACGAGCCCGATCCCACCGTGGAACACTGCCGGCAGACCGCCGCCACCCAGGCCCGGGCGCACCTGGCCGCGCAGGACTTCCCGCTGGAGCAGCCCAATCTGCGCGGCCTGTCCTGGTGGCAGGCCACCGTACCCCAGGTGCTGCCTTTCCTGGATGCCGGCCAGGCTGAACTGATCCAGACCGTGCTGCAGGAACAGACCGATTTCGCCGCCACGGACTGCTACCGCAGCCTGCCCAAGGGGCCGGCCCACTGCGACCTGTTCCGCGACAATGTGCTGTTTGCCGGCACTTCGGATTCTCCGCAGATGGGCGGCATCATCGACTTCTACTTCGCAGGCTGCGACACTTGGCTGTTCGATGTGGCCGTGGGCGTGAACGACTGGTGCATAGACCGCCTGACCGGCGCCCTGGACCTGGCGAAAGCGCAGGCCTGGCTGCAGGCCTACGCCCAGGTGCGCCCCTTCACCGACGCCGAACGGCAAGCCTGGCCGCGCCTGATCCAGGCGGCCGCCCTGCGCTTCTGGGTGTCGCGCCTGTACGACTTCTACCTGCCGCGTCCGGCCCAGACGCTCAAGCCCCACGACCCCCGCCATTTCGAGCGCGTGCTGCGCCAGCGCCGCGACCACGGCGCGCCCGCCTTGCCGCGCTGATCACGGATACCGACCATGCAGGCTGCCAAGCTCCCCTTTCTCTATGGCTGGTACTGGATCCAGGAAGGCATGCGGCTGTTCAGGCTGCAACCCGCCGCGCTCTTCTTCTGGAGCCTGGTGACATCCATCCTGATCAATCTGAGCACTCTCTTCCCGATCTTCGGCCAGATGATCCTGATCGTGCTCGTGCCTTCCATGACCTTCATCGTGCAGAACGCCTGCCGGCGCATAGACGCCGGCCAGACCATGCGGCTGGGCCTGTGGCTGGAGCCGGTCAAGCCCTCCAACGTACGCGCCCGCCTGATCCAGCTTGGCCTGGTCTATCTGCTGGCCTGCCTGGCTGCGGGGTTCCTCGCCACCGCGCCTTTCGTGCAGGAGCTGGCCGACCTGATGGCCAACAGCAATGCCGCCAGCCCGGAAGAAATCATGTCGGCCTTCCGCAAGCCCATCCTGACCTTCTTCATCCTGTACATCGGCTTGTCGGGCCTGTTCTGGCACGCACCCGCCCTGGTGGGCTGGCACGCCGTGCCCATCAAGCAGGCCTTGTTCTTTTCCATGGTGGCCTGCTGGCGCAACAAGGCGGCCTTTCTGCTCTATGGCCTGTGCTGGGCCGCCGCCTTCTATGGCCTTCAGACCCTGGGCCAGCTCATGCTGGGCGCCGGCCTGAGCCCCGGCACGCTCACGGTGCTGCTGACTCCCGTCAACCTGGCGATCGCCGCCGTGCTCTACGCCAGCTTCTACCCGGCCTATCGCAGCGTATTCGGGGATTCCACCCCCAGGCCGACCGTCTGATCCGGCCCGATGACAGGCTCGGTCCGATGTTGCGGACCGAGCCTGTCATCGGCTTCACCCAGACTTACCCAGACTTACCCAGACGCGCCCTCCGCCCTGCCGCAGTTGCCGCAAGGCATCCCGCCATGGCCCGAATCCCTCGGGACCGCACAAGAGCCCCGCCGGCGCCTCCAGCACGGAATACGCTTGCGGGCACCAGCGCCAGGTACCGACCGGCACATGAGAGCAAAAACGCAAGGCTTGGTCGCATCGATCCAGAAAACACAGATCCAAGGGCTCGCGCAGCCCCCAGGTATGAACGGCTCGGCAAGGCCGCAACCACATGCCGTGCAGGCCGCCGTCGCGCGGAAGCGCACGCCAGCCACGGAGCCGCGACCAGGCGTGACGGGCATCATGCAGGCATAGCAGACGTGCGTCCATGAGCGCCGCCTCAGAAAGGCGCTGACAGCCATGGCCCCAGCAAGGTCATGCCCAGGACCAGGAAGGTGCAGGGAAAGATGCAGACCACCAAAGGCAGAAGCAGGTGGACAGGCAGCTTCAGGGCCCGCTGCTCGGCTTCCAGGTGCAAGCGGTTGCGCAACTGCTCCGATTGGGCGCGCAGCAAGCTTGCCAGGGACAGGCCCGTCTCCTGGGCCAGCTCCAGCGCCAGGGCCAGTTCCTCCAGGTCCGCCAGCCTGATCCGCCGACCCGCGGAACGCATGGTCTGCGAGAGCCGTCGCCCGGTGCGCATGTCCGCCAGCGCCATGGACAGGACATGCCTCAAGGCGCCATCGGGAAGACTTTCCAGGGATTGGGTCCATGCTTGCTGCAGCCCCAGCCCCGACTCCACCGCCAACACCAGCAGGTCCAGAAAGAACGGCAGGTCGCGACGACAGACGCCGGCCAGCTTGCGCTGGGAGATGCGCACCTGCTGCAGCCAATGCATCAGGCTGACCGGCACGATGGCCGCGCAGGACCACGCGGTGGCGCGCAACGGAAAACCCAGACGCAACAAGGCCGCCGCACTGCCCAGTGCAAGCAGACTGGCCAGCGCCAAGGTCCTGGCCAAGGCGCCGACCGGATCCCGAGCCGTCGGCTGGGCGAAGCGATACAGCCATTCGTTGATCAAAGGCAAGGAGCCCGCCATCGCCAGCAACTTGAGAAATGGGGCCTCCCAGGCCTGCAGGGCTGCTTGTGCGGGCCGCCGGCCAGCTCGCATCAACTGCCGACAGCGCGCCTGCCAGCCCCACAGCAAGGCCATCAACAAACAGCTTGCGCTCGCACCGGCCAGCAACCAGGAAATTCGATGCATGCCTACTCCTTGCCGCGCAGAATCAGGCGCATCCACCACAGGCCGGTGGACAGCATGGCCAGGATGCCTGCCGCCACCCAGGCGCCGGCCCGGCTGAACCAGGCCTGGCCAAAGCCTTCCGGATCCAGCGCGTACAGGGCAGCGGCCAGCAGCACCGGCAATCCCAGCATGATGCGCGCCTGCAGACGAGCCTGAGCGGTCAGAGCCTGGATTTTCTCTTCCATGGCCAGGCGGTTTCGCAAGGTCTGCGACAGAATCCTGAGCATGCCGGCCATGCCGGCTCCTGTTCCCAGCCCCATGTGCAGCACGCTCAAAAACATGCCCAGCTCGGCCAGGGGCGCGCGCGCCAGCAGTTCCTCATAGCTGGCCTGCCGTCCCAGGCCCAGCCGCTGTTGACGCAAGAGCAGGCGCAGCTCCTGCCCCAGAGGCGGCGCGAGAGATTGCGCCAATTGCTGCAAAGCGGCCTGCAGAGCCAGGCCGGCTTGCAGCGCCAGGGCCAGGGACAGGACAAAATCCGGCAATTGCCGGCGCAGGCGCTGCAGGCGGCGGGCCCGCACGCCGCGCAGCAGCAGGATAGGCAGCACCAGCCCCGCAATGGCGCAAGCCGCCGCCAGCACGAGCGATTGCCACAACCACCAGACGAGCGCCAGAAGCACGGGCGGCAGCGCCACGCTGGCCGCTACCAGGTACTGGCTGCGTACGAAGACAAAATGAGACTGCAGGCTGTCCCTGGAACTGGCCTGCAGGTGCCGGCGATAGGACCGGGCCAGCCCGCTGGACAGGCGCAGCAGCAGGAGCGCCAGCAGGCACGCGCCCAGCAGCACAAGAATGAGCGCCACGGGCTTCATGGCCGCTCCCTCCGGAGCAAGCCCAGGCGCTCGGACACCAGGCCGCTGCCGCTGAAGCCGCCCTCGGGGCGATAGCTGTACAAGGTCTGCATCTGAATGCAGTGCCCTTCGATGCCGGTCACTTCAACGATCTCGCTGATCAGGCGGCGGCCGTCCGGCAAGCGGCACAGTTGAACCAGCACATGCAGGGCCCGGGCGATATGTTCGCGCACGACGTTCAGGGGCAGGTCCAGCCCCGCCATCAGGACCATGCCCTCCAGGCGGGACAAGGCGTCGCGGGGGCTGTTCGCATGCAAGGTTCCCATGGATCCTTCGTGACCGGTGTTCATGGCCGAGAGCATGTCGAAAGCCTCCGCCCCGCGGCACTCCCCCACCACGATCCGGTCCGGCCTCATGCGCAAGGCCTGGCGCAGCAGGCTGCGTATGTCCACCTGGCCCTGCCCCTCCGCATTGGCGGGGCGCGATTCCAACGCCACCCAGTTCGCATGCTGCAACTGCAGTTCCGCCGCATCTTCCAGCGTGACGATGCGCTCGCCGGGATCGATGCAGGTGCTGAGCACATTGAGCAAGGTCGTCTTGCCCGTACCGGTGCCGCCGGACACCAGCACATTGCAGCGCTGGTCCACGGCCTGGCGCAGGAAGGCAGCCATGTCGGCGGACAGACTGCCTGAGCGCAGCAGATCGTCCAGCGACAGGCGGCGTCCGGGAAACTTGCGTATGGTCACGCAAGTGCCTTTGACCGCGACCGGGGCCAGCACGGCATGGAAGCGGGAGCCGTCGGACAGCCGGCCGTCCACGGCCGGCGAGCTGACATCCAGGCGGCGCCCGATCGGCGCCAGGATGCGATCGATGACGGCCCTCAGGGCCGCTTCGCTGCTGAAGGAGGCCGGGTGCGGCTGAAGGCGCCCGCCCTGCTCCACGAAGACGCTGGCGTAATGATTGACCATGATCTCCGATACGCCGGGGTCGGCCAGCAAGGGTTCCAGAGGCCCCAGACCCACTGCTTCGGCGCACACCGCCGCCTGCAGGCCGGCCTGCTCGACGGGCGGCAAGGCGCATTGGGCCTGGATGAGCCGGCCTACGCACTCATAGGCCTCTTGATACAACTGCTGATCGCTGACCCTGGACAGGTCGCGGCGCTCCAGCTCCAGGGCATCGAGCAAGGCCTGATGCAGGCGCTGTTGTTCCTGCCTGAACATCGCGCTCTGCGGGGGCGGCGATGCAAGCGGTTCCGCCTGCTCGACGGGCTCGACTCCCCGCGTCCTGTCCGCTTCGGATGGCGCATGAAGCAAGCCCAGCACCCGCAGGGTAAAACCTCCCAGAGTCAGCACGTCGCCCTGGCGCAAGGGCCCGTCGTCGTAGACACGCCGCCCATTGAGCAGCACTCCGGTCAGGGAGCCATGGTCCTGCACGTACACGGCGCCCGCCCGGTCCAGAAGGCTGGCATGCTGGCGGGCGATACGCCAGGACGGCAGGACCAGGTCGCAGCCCGGATCCCGTCCCACCAGCGCGGGCAGGGCCAGAGAACAGCGGCGCGCAGCGTCGCGCTCGGAGCAGACTTCAAGGCTCAACACGGTAGACCTCGGCATCGGAATTGCGCCATTGGGATGCACTGCCGCGCCAGAACGAATCTGCCGCGGGCTCGGCGACGGGGCTGCGTACCGGCGTGTTCAGCCTGGGCGCATCGGGGAAGGCCTGTTCCAGCCACTGGGCCGAGTTCGCCTGACGCGAGAGCAGATCCGGATGATCCGCGGTCACCAGGGTGGGCGTGACGAACACCGCCAGCTCCGTCTCCTGGCGGGCGAAGCGCTCCGAACGGAACAGCGCCCCCAGGACGGGCAGGCTGGCCAGGCCCGGCAGCCGGTCGACGTGGCGGGATTCCTCGCGCGAAATGAAGCCGGCCAGCACCAGCGTCTGTCCGGAGCGCACATTGAACTCCGTCGAGGCGCGGCGGGTCTTGAGCGAGGGTCCCGCGGGCTGCGACAGGCTGGCATCCACCGAGCTGACTTCGACCTCGATGCGCGAACGCACCAGACCGCCGCGCTCCACCCGCGGCACGATGCGCAATGACACGCCGTAGGGCTTGAACGCCGTGTTGCTGTTGCCCTTGGCGTCCGTCACGGTATAAGGCAATTCGCCGCCGGCAAGGAACTCGGCCTGCGAGCCGCTGCGCGCCAGAAGCTGAGGCTGGGCCAGCACCACGGCCTGGCCCTCCTGAGCCATGGCCTGCACCCGGGCCGACATCAGCGCTCCCACTCCGAAGAAGGCCGCGCCATGCCGCGCCGGATAGGGCAAGGGCAGCACGGCTTCGCCGGGGCGCTCCAGGAACTGATGCGTGGCGGCGTCCCAGCCTCCCCCCATGCTCAATCCCCCTGGGAAGCGCCCTCCCATCGTACGCCCAGTTCGCGCAGACTGTTGCGGGGCACCTCGACCACCTGCACGTCCAGCAGCACCATGGGTTCCCAGCCGTCCTGCTGGGTGAAGTCCAGCAGCTGCGGGTGCTGCTGGCTGAGGGACTGGATGCGTTCCTTGTCCTGGTCGCTGAGCCCTTCGCCTTCCAGCACCAGCTTGCCGCCCAGTTCGCTGATACGCAATTGCGGAATGCGCGCCAACAGCTCCCGCAATTCGGACAGGGTCTGGCGATGGTTCTCGGGCGAGACCTGCACCTGGTACGAGCGGCTTTGGCCCGAACTGCGCCAGACCTGCACCGACGTGGCGCCCGCCTTGCGCGCGAACAAGATCAATTCGCGCGCATCCGTGGTGACCGCATGGACAATATCGCCGTCGCCCACCGCCACACGTTCGACCTGGCCGCCTGGCAGGACCAGCAATTCGCCCACCTGCAAAGCCAGATCCTGCGCGCAGAGCTGTGCGGGCATCCAGCCCAGCATGAACAGGCCCAGCCACCGGCAAAGACGCCTGGTCTCTTTCATGGCCGCCCCTTTGGCACGGGAAGGGCATCAGGCAAGTCCAGCCAGCCCAGCCTTTCCAACTCCGGCGACCCGTCATCGTGCGACGGCCGATTGCCGTACAGGACCTCCACGGGCTTGCCGGGAGCGCCATCCGGTGCGAGGCCCAGGATATCGGCCAGTTCGCCGCGCACGGCGGCTTGATGGGGCGTCTGGTCCTCGGGATGGCGCAGCAAGGCCGTGATGCGGCCGTGCTGGCGAGCCGCCAGCAGCTTCAGGGCCTCGTCCGGCCCCACGTCCAGGGTCAGCGTGTTGTAGTCCTGCGTTTCAGCGCCTGGGCCGCCCCCCATTCCCTGCGCCTTGTGGCCCGTGGCCAGCACGGCCACGGACTGCAGCAAAGGAGCGGTGACGCGCCGCTGGCGATCGTCGAAACTGACGTAGATGTCGATCAGGTCGCCGGGGCGGATCAGGCCGGAAACCGAACTGAGCGCATCGACCGGCACCGTCACGGCGCGCCTGCCCGACAGCAACTGTTCGGAGAAAGGCCCGGAGGGCGCCTGCACGTGCGCTCGGGTGATCAGATCCCCCGCCCGCAGAGCCTGGGTGAGCACCATGCCGTCCAGATCCTCGAAACGCGACGCGTCCAGGCTGTCGCTGGGCGCCAGTTCCGCCGGATAGGCGCGCGCGGCCAGATGCGCAACCTGCAACACCGTTCCAGCTTCCAGCGCGACGGCGGCGACTACGCGCTCGACATGCGGACGGACTGCGGCCTGACGCAGCGCCTGCTCCTGCTGATCAAGATACTCGCTCATGGACCCGGCCGCCATCAGGCCCGCCAGCAAAGCCGCTCCACCCAATCCGACGCTGGGATGGCGAACAACACGAAACAAGTCGGAAACAGTCATGGCGACTCCTGTGTACAGCCCCTGCAGATCACCAACAGATACATGAGGCGCCCATGCTCCACCTCGACGACTTCAAGCACGGACTGCTCCCGCCTCCAGACGCTCCCTGAGGCGGCCGGGCGCCAGCCCGCTTCGCCTAGACGGGTGCGCCAGCCATCCTGGACCTGGACCAGCCAGACCCGCCCTTCCCCTTGCTGTTCGTGTTGCCACAACACAGGCCCGGGGATGGGCGCTGGCGGCATTGGCTCCGGGCGGCCCGCCTCCGACATGCTCAAAGAACCTGACAAGTCCGGCCCGTGCAAGCCGTCCAGCCACAGCACGCAGCTTCTGTTCCCGTGCTGCGCGCTGAAGACCCATTGTTTGTGCAGGCGCAGGGCGCGGTGGAACGCACCGCAAGCCGATTCGAGCCGCTCCGACAAATCCTGTGCGGGCAAATCTGTCCGCATGTTCCAGGACCACAACACCCCTTGAGGCGTGCGACTGCCCTGGCCCCCGCTCCAGTTCACCGCCGGGTCGTTCAAAGGAGGCGGTACCGCCGCAGCCAAACAGAATCCAGACAAGAGCAGCAGACAAAATACAAGCCAGGATTTCACGGCGCCTCCAGTCGGCTCGAGAACCCCGCCAGGCCGGCCGCAGCATCTGCGCCACAATGCGCAGGCGCCTGCAGTGCCGCGTTGATGCGGCCTTGCTCGGCTTCGCCATCAGCAGCGTCGCCTGCGCACAAGCGCGTGCTCAGATCCGGTGCGACATCCTGCCAAGGGCCCAGCCAATCCAGGTCCGGGAGCGTCCGCCCCCAGGCCGAATCCAGCGGTGCGGCTGCCTGCATGCTTGCCTGCGCCGCCTGCAGGCTGGCCTGGGTGGCGCGCCCCCACGCACTGCGGCTGCCGGCAAGACGGGCCTTCGCACTTTGCGTATCGTCCGCCTGCCCCGCTCCCGCCAGCAGATGAGATTGCCGCACCAGCGTCAGCGCCGCCTGCACGCCGGGCATCCATGCCGGCCAGTCCATGCCCATGCTGGACTGGACCTGCCAGGCGCCGCTTCGCATGCCCAGCAACTCTATCCTCAAGGGCTCCGCCGCCTGGCCAGGCAATATGTTGAAGCGTCGGCTCACGAGGAACTCCTCCGGCAGCCCGTGGCCTTCGCTGATCGGCGCGCCTTGCGAGTCATGCGCGAACACCTGCGCATGGCTGAACTGTTGTAGCTGCTGCAGGCGATTCTGCTGGCTCATCAGCCAGCGCCCGCTCAGGATCAACAGGCACAACACCACTCCCAGAAGGCAGGCCTCCACAAGCACGGCTCCTTGCTGCCTGTTTGCGAAAAGGCGCCTGATCATGACTGCTCCCCGCCGACATATAGAACTCTGGCCTTGCAGCCGGCGCTTCTTTGCCGCGATGCCGGGGCGCTGCGCGCATTGCAGCGAGCCGGCCTTGCCTGGCCCCGCCTGCTACGGCGAGGCTTGCGTATAGTTGTTTGATCGGCGCCGCTCAGCCGCGCTTGCCAAAAAGGCAGAAACAAGCTGGACGAACCAGAGTCCTCGTCATGGGAACCGGGCGGTAGAGAAAAGAAGGTTTGAGCGCAAGAATGGGCATGAACGGCCTGCCCAAGATGGCCTTGACCGCGCATGCGCAAGCACAGCCCAAGGCGTGAGCCCGGTATGGCGATCGAATATCCCTCCGGCAAGCCCGCCTGCTTCCAATCCGTGACGTCGCGCCGGGCCCACGCCTTGGCCACGGCGTTATCGTCAGCCGAAAAAAGAGATGTATTGCCCTGTTCCAGGGCCCAACGCCAGAAGCTCTGCGCGGAAAAATCCGCGGGCGCCTGGATGCCGGACGTTTCCATGGACGTCTGCAAGGCCCAGGCCATGGCATATTCGCGAAAATAGCAGCCCAGCCAACGATTGGCTCGCACGGCATGCAAGGATTGCGTATCGCTGGAATGCCAGCGGCCATGGCCGTCCATGTCCGTACGCCCCAAGCGGCGCAAGCGATGCCGCCACAGCGGACAGCGAGGGTCCACGACCCAGAACGAGCTGGCAAGATGATCACGCGGTCCGAGAAAGCCGTACAAGGCCGTCAAGCGCATCAATGCCGGCCGCCACTGAGCCAGGCCGCTGCGCCGCTGCAGAAAACCGGGCCAGCCGTCCCCTTCCAGTTGCCAGGACCGATTCTGAGCCGGCCAATCCGGCAGGCTGCCGTCCAGGATGGCCTGAATGATGGCGGAGCGACGTTGAGGCAGCTCCTGGACCAGTTGGTCCTGCGCCTTGGCCAGCACCTGATGGATCAGCTGCTGGTGGCCCTCGAAGGCCTGCTCCAGGGAGCGTTGGCCATCGCCGGCTGAACGGGCGCCCAGGTAGGCGGACCCATGGCCCGGCCCGAACATCATGGCGATCAGATAGGCGGGCGGATTGCCGCGCCGCATCTGCCCGGACTGGGTTTGCGCCGCCCGGTCCCAGGTGGCCAGGGTCAGCAGGTGCGCCAAGGCAAGCTGATGCCCCAGCTGGGCGCGATTGATGTAGGCCAGCAGGTTCAGGGTGCGCGCCTGCTCGGTCGCCGCGCTGTAGGCGGCCGCATCCAGCACGAGCGACAAGCGCCCCTGCTGCTCGGCGATCTGGTTGACGTGAAAATACCCGAGCCATGCCACGGACAGAAGAGACAGGGACACCAGCCCCCAAGCCAGCGCCGCGCCCTGCTGAGCCCTGCGCGGTGGCGTCATTGCGCATTGCCCGTGAAGGACTTGAGCCCCTTGGAGCCGCCCTGCGCGGCGGCCGCGGCAGCAGCCGACTGAGCCTGGCGGGTCTGCTCCGACCCGTCCTCGCCGGCCAGCTCCTTGGCCATGGCCGCTGTCTGGTTGCGTATGACCTGCCCGAAGGATTGATACACCGCGATGGCGGCCACCGCCACCAAGGCCACGATGACCAGGTATTCGACCATGCCCTGGCCGCGCTGCTGCATGCTGGACTGCCTCATAGGAATCTCCCCAAAGTCAGTCCATAGTCTGCCCTTCCCGCCCGCCCCCTCCAATTCGCAAAAACCGAGCTGGCTGATAGTGTCTTAGTGCAGGCCAGGCGGCCGCCCCTGCTTCAATACCGCCCGTCCAGCACCAGCAAGATGCAGGCCCAGAGCATGTGAAACGCCAGCCACAATGCAGGCAGAATGACTGCCGGATGCATAGAAAAATCAGGTATCGGACACACAGCTGCCGTCTGGAACGCAGAGCATACAGCGTCGGGCTGCATGTTCGAGGAATGGTCAACTTGGTTTCAGCGGGCGACCCAGGCTCGGACAGTGGATCGTCATAGGCCGCCAATGCGGCAATCGCTGCGTCCGGAAGAAACACACGCGGCGATGACCATTGACTTCGGTGTAGCGACGGCCGCGTGCACCGGCATGGGTCAATAGCTCAAGTTCGCTCATTCGAGATCCCCCAATCGCTGCTTCATGCCTGAGCCGCCGCTGGGAACCTTATTCGCCGCGTCGCCCACCAGAACAGCAGCGCCAGCAGACTGACCGCTGCGCCCAGCAAACACACGCCCTGCCAGCCCGCATAGGCATAGGTCGCCGTCGTGCCGATTGCGCCCAGCCCGCTGCCGACCGCGTAGAACAGCATGTAGAGACCGACCAGCCGGCTATGGGACTCGGGCCGGGTGCGAAAAATCATGCTCTGGTTGGTGACGTGCAGCGCTTGCCCGCCCAGATCGAGCAGCACGATGCCGACCACCAGTGCGCCAAGCGAGCGTTCCATCAGCGACAGCGGCCACCAAGCCAACAGCAGCGCTACAAGCGCCGCCGCACTGGTGCGCTGGGCATATCCGCGGTCGGCCCATTGTCCGGCTCGAGCGGCGGCCAGCGCACCGACCACGCCGACCAGGCCAAAAGCACCGATGACGGTATGTGAGAAGCCATAGGGCGGCGCACTCAACGCAAGCACAAGTGCGCTCCAGAAGATATTGAACGCCGCGAACATCAGCAGCGCCAGCACACCTCGCACTTGCAACGCCTTTTCTTCCCGCAGCAGCGCCAGCATGGATGCGATCAGACGCGGATAGCTCATCGCATTCGGCATGGCGGCCAGAATTGGCAGCCGCTTCCAAAGCGGCAGCGCGAGCACCATCATCAGCGCAGCGGCGCAAAGATAAACGCCGCGCCAGCCGGCTAGGTCGCTGATGCTTCCGGCAAACACCCGAGCCAGCAAAAGCCCGATGAATACGCCGCTTTGCGCCGCTCCGACGACACGCCCTTGTTCATGGGCCGCGGCGGCACTGGCCGCATAGGCGATCAGCCCCTGCGTCATCGCCGTACCCAGCAAGCCGATGGCAAGCACTCCGGCCAGTAAGCCAGGTACTGACTGCGCCATGCCCACTGCTGCCAGCGCTGCCACCAGCGCCAGCAGCTGCATTGCCATCAGGCGGCGGCGATCCAGGCGATCGCCAAGCGGTACCAGCAGCAGCAAGGCCAGCGCACAACCGATCTGCGAGGCCGTGATGACGCCGCCGACCGCCGCATGGCCGATGTCAAAGTCCCGCGCCAGTGCGTCGAGCAAAGGTTGGGCGTAATAAACATTCGCCACGCTCAAGCCGCTGGCAACGGCGAACAACCATACCAAGCTGCGGGGCATGTCCGCAGCTTGTGCCGGCGCGCTGTTTCCGCCTGGCTGTGACGATGGTGCAAGAAAAGCCTTCATGATCCCATGCTCACCCAATCTAGTTTCAAAAGAAAACTAGTTGAATGCTAGGCCATGTGGTTTTAAAATGCAACCAGAAGATTTATCCCTGTCATTCAGCGAGGACATTCCATGCCGCGCCGCAAGCCCATCAGCGACGAACCTTGTCCTGTCGCCCGCTCCGTCGATCTGATCGGGGATCGATGGTCGCTTCTCATCGTGCGCGATGCCTTCGATGGCATGCGCCGTTTCGGCGATTTCCAACGAAGCCTGGGGGTGGCGCGAAACATCCTCTCCGACCGACTGCGCAAGCTGGTCGATGCGGGGGTTCTCAAAACACAAGACGCTTCGGATGGCACGGCTTATCAGGAGTACGTCCTGACCGCCAAGGGCGAGAGCCTGTTTCCCGTCGTGGTGGCTCTGCGCCAATGGGGCGAGCGGCACCTGTTCGAGCGCGGCGAGCGCCATTCGGTGCTGATCGACAAGCGCACGGGCAATCCGGTTCTTCATATGGAACCGCAAGCTAAGGATGGCTCTGCGCTGCCGCCCGCCGTCACCGAGGTGCGGAAAGTGATATGAGGCGGTACACGAAGGACTGCGCCAACCCACCTTGAAGGCGCAGCGCGATCCTTCGGCGACATCGAATGCCAAGTTTCATCGCGTCTTAGCTCCCTGCCGCTGGAAAGCCGTGCTGTCTCGCGGCCCATACCACGACGAACGTGACCATCAACAGCACCAGCAGCGCAGGGGAGAACGCAGCGACGCCCAAGTAATCCAGCAGTACGCCGCCGATGATGCCGCCGCCCGCGATAGCCATGTTCCAGGCCGTGACCAGCATCGACTGCGCCACATCGGCCGCATCCCCGGCCGTCTTGGCGATGGCGGTCTGAAACAGCGTCGCCGCGCCGCCAAAAGCCAGTCCCCAGGCGGCTACCGCCGCATAGACCGCCGCAGGCACGTCGCCCGCCGCGCCGAGCGCCAGCGCCGACAGGCCGAACAAGGCCGTGCTGGCAAGCGTCAGCCCACGCAGATGGCGATCGATCAGCACGCCGATGATCCAGATACCCATCAGCGAGGTAGCGCCGAAGACCAGCAATACCAAATCCGTCCGTTCAACCATGCCCGCCGCCGCCAGGAACGGCGTGATGTAGGTATAAAGAATGTTGTGTGCCAACACGAAGACCAGCACCACGAACAACACCGGACGCACACCAGCCACGGTAAAGATATGCCCCAGCGACCGCCGCTTGCCCGCTGACTGTCCAGCAAAGTCCGGAACCTTGACGCGCACCCACACCATGAGCAGCAGCGCGAGCCCGCTCATGATGCCGAAGCACATCCGCCAGCCGACCAGCTTGCCAAGGAACGTGCCCGCCGGCACGCCCAGCGACAGCGCCAGCGGCGTGCCGACCATCGCAATGGCGATGGCCCGGCCCTTCTGGTGAGCGGACACCATCCGCGCGGCGTAGCCGGCCAGCAGCGCCCACAGCAGACCGGCCGACACGCCCGCGAGGAAACGCGCCATCATCGTCAGGCCATAGCTGCTGGAAAACGTGGTCACGGTATTGGCAAGGACGAAACCCGCAATAGCCGCAAGCAATAGCGGGCGACGGCGCACCCCCTGCGTGGCGGCAGTCATCGGGATCGCAGCCGCCAGCGATCCAATGGCGTAGACCGTAACGAGCTGCCCGGCCAGTGCCTCGGAAACCTCCAGCCCCGCGCTGATCTGCGGCAGCAGGCCCGCTGGCAGGGCTTCAGTCAGGATCGTGACGAAGCCGGCAAGCGCCAGGGCCAGAAGCGAAGCAATGGGAAGGCGCGCCGACTTTGTGCCGGTTCCGAGTGTCGTTGTTGTCGAAATTTCCATGTATCTGCCTTTTCAGGTGCCGATGGCGAGCACATATGGCACGGAATCGGCACGAATTGAACGTAGGAAGTCATGGTGCGCTTATCCTCTATATAAGACAATAATGCTAATGTTCTGAACATATAAGACAAATTTTCTTTAATTGGTGACACCATGGAATCCCTCAGCGGCATCGCGTTCTTTGTGCAGGCGGCGGAGACACGCAGCTTCTCCGAGGCTGGGCGCAACCTTGGCGTATCGTCATCAGCCGTGGGTAAAAGCGTGTCTCGACTGGAAGAACGGCTAGGCGTGCGTCTGTTCCACCGAAGCACGCGCAGCATCACGCTGACCGCCGAGGGTGCACTGTTCCTTGAGCGCTGCCGACGCATCCTGTGCGAAGTCGAGGCGGCCGAGCTGGAACTGTCCGAAACCCTGCAGGCCCCACGGGGCCGGCTGCGCATCAGCCTGCCCCTGGTCGGGATGCTGGTCATGCCCGCGTTGACCGCCTTCATGCACCGCTATCCGGCCATCGAACTGGACGTGGATATCTCGGATCGCCTGGTAGACGTGATAGAAGAAGGTTTTGATGTGGTGATGCGCACCGGAGAACCGAGCGATTCACGCCTCATGTCGCGCCCGCTCGGCAACTACCGGCTGCAACTGGTCGCCTCGCCGGACTACTTGGCCAGGCGAGGGATGCCCGAGGTTCCCGCCGACCTGGCGCAGCACGCTTGTCTGCAGCACAAGTTTCCCAGCACGGGCAAGTTCGAGCCGTGGCCATTGAAGCGCGACGAAAAGGTGCCCGCATGGACGCTGCCCGCCACAATGGCGTGCAACACATCGGCGGCTTTGATGGATGTGGCCATGGCGGGCCTGGGCATCGCCTGTCTGCCGGATTTCATGGTGCGGCAGGCCATAATGCGGGGCGAGCTGGTCACGGTGCTGGATGCGTACATTGAGCATCAGGGCACCTTCCGGCTGCTGTGGCCGTCGAGCAAACACCTGGCTCCGAAGCTGCGCGTATTCATCGACTTCATGGTCGACGCATTTTCCGCAGGGAATAACATGGCGCGGGAAGAAATACGGAACTGACGAAGCGCTATGACGCCTTCTTCTTCCGGCTTTCGTACACATGCGCCGTTGACGCATCCATAGTGCCTGGGCGCTCGCCATTGCCGCTTTGCTTCTGCTCGTCAGGCTGCCTGCACGCCAGGCCGAGCACAGATCATTTGCATAGGCCAAGGCCGATGGAAAAGCGCTTGCACCATTCCTGCATGGTGAGCGCTCATCCTCATCGATCCAGGATAGGAGTGACCTTGTAGGCGCAACGTCGTGCCCGTTTGAGAATGTGTTCGACGCGTTCCACACGCGCCTGCGGAACTTGCTCAAACACCGCCAACTCTGCTCGGCAGAAGCCTTGGCATGCGGTGGCCGCCGCGCAACGCGGGTTTTCAGATCAGGTGCGTCGCTCAGCTCACGCAAGTACCACTCCCGGCTTTTCTGCTCGCGCATGTCGATCAGGCGGTCGATAGCCTGCTCGCCGAAAGCCTGACGCACCGTATCAAGCAACTGGATGGTCGACTCGAAGAGTCGGGCTGGCGCCGTCATAAAAAAAACCGCCTGCAACCATATGGCAGGCGGGTTCTTCCCCAATGAATGGAATGAAGGAGCTCCGACCGTCCGGCCGGAGTTCCCTCGTCACGATACAAGCATGCTTTTGTCGCAGCTCCGCTTCGCCACAAACGGCGAAACCTGCGCGAGGACTGGCGATCAGACCAGGCGCACGCCTATGCTGCCCACCCCTTCAATGGCGCCATGCATGACATCGCCGCGCTCGACCGCGCCGACGCCTGCGGGCGTGCCTGTGAAGATGATGTCGCCGGGCTGCAACTCGAACAGGCCCGACAGATAGGCGATGGACTCGGCCACATTCCAGATCAGTTGCGAAAGGTCTCCGCTCTGGCGGCGCTCGCCGTTGACGTCCAGAGTGATGGCGCCGGCGGTCAGTTCGCCGACGCGACTGCGCGGCACCAGTGGGCCGGTGGGCGCCGAGTGGTCGAAGGCCTTGCCGACTTCCCAAGGGCGGCCGGCTTTCTTGGCCTGGGCCTGCAGATCGCGACGGGTCATGTCCAGACCTACCGCGTATCCCCACACGCATTCCGCGGCCTGCTGCACCGACAGATCACGCCCGCCCTTGGACAGCGCCACGACGAGCTCGATCTCGTGGTGCAGGTCCTGGGTGCGGGAAGGATACGGCATGTCGCAGACCTGGCCCGGCTGCACGTTCAGGATGGCGTCGGCCGGCTTGCAGAAGAAGAAAGGATCTTCGCGGCCGGTGAAGCCCATTTCCTGGGCATGCTCCACGTAGTTGCGGCCTACGCAGTAGATGCGGCGCACGGGAAAGAGCTGGTCGCTGTCCTGGACGTTCAGCGCCGCGAGGGGTGGCGTGGGGATGACGGTATTCATTTGGATTGGCTGTCTGTGAAGCGTTTGGCGCCGTCGATGATCTCTTTCTTGGCGGCTTCCACGCCGTCCCAGCCCTTGACCTTGACCCACTTGCCCTTCTCGATGTCCTTGTAGTGCTCGAAGAAGTGCTTGATGCGCTCGAGCTCTTCAGGCTGCAGGTCGTCGGGGGACTGGATATGGCGGTACAGGGGATACAGCTTGTCCGTGGGCACGGCCAGCAGCTTGGCGTCGCCGCCCGCTTCGTCGTCCATGTTCAGCACGCCGATGGCGCGGCAGGCGATCACGGCGCCGATCTGGATGGGAAACGGCGCGATGACCAGCACGTCCACTGGATCGCCGTCTTCGGAGATGGTCTGGGGGATGTAACCGTAGTTGCAGGGATAGTGCATCGCGGTCAGCATGAAGCGGTCCACGAAAATAGCGCCAGTCTCGTCGACTTCGTACTTCACGGGGTCGGAGTTCATGGGAATTTCAACGATGACATTGAACTCGTCGGGCAGTTTCTTGCCGGCTGGCACGCGGTCTAGGCTCATTCTTGCAAACCTTAAAAAAGATGGTGAGGGTTAATCGTTGGAGCGTCGGGGACGGTCCGAAGTCTGGGAAAGATCGACGCCGGGGATGGGCGCCGTATCGAAATAATCATCCAGGTCCGACGAGGATGTGAGCGCGTCCTGGCTGGGCGTGGGGGCCGGTTTGATGGGCTCCACCACGGGCAGAGGACGACCGCTGTCGGGCAGGTCGACCGCCACGGCGCTGGCGCCGTAGGGCGGGTCCTGGGCTTGCTGGTCCGAGGGCAGGCTGTCGCCGTCGATGTGCGCGGGATCCATGCGGGTGTCGGCCGCCGGCAAGGCGCCGGCCACCGTCAGCACCGGCAGCGTGCCGGCCATGGAGGCGGCCTTGCGCCAATAAGCCACCGCTTCGTCCCGGCGTCCCAGGCTGTCGTACAGATTGCCCAGCAGCGCGTGGTTGCGCAGGTCGCCCTGGATCTTCAGGCTGCGCAGCAGGTAATGCTCCCCCTGCCCCCAGAGCTGGCTGGTCAGGCACAGATGGCCCAGCGTGGACAGCAGGACGGGATTGTTGGGCTGGCTGCGCAGCCATTCCTCCGCCTTGGCCAGGCGGCGGCCGACCTGCTCGGCGGGGCATCGCGCGTAGGCTTCCAGCAGGCGAGCGTCGAAACTGGCGGCAATGGCCGGCTCCAGGATGCGGCCCGCGTCTTCGTAGTTGCCTTCGCGCTCCTGGATCAGGGCGGCTTCCAGGGCCACGCCCGGCAGCAGCTTTTCGTCGGCTTTCAGGTCCGACCACAGTGTCTTGAACTGCTCGCTGCCGCCGGCACGCAGCCGGGCTGCCGCCGCGAACTCGATATGTCCCAATGCTTCCTGGCGTTCGATGCCGCTGCGGCGCATGAGCAGGCGGGTCAGCTCGTAGACACGTTCGGCGTCGCCTTGCTGCCTGTAGGCGCGCAGCAGCAGCCGGGTGGCGTGCAGGTGACGCGAACTGGCGTCCTGCAGGGGCTGCAGCAGGGCTATGGCCTGCTGGGCGCGATTCTGGTCCAGATACATTTCGGCGGAGGCGACGGCGCTGGCCTCCTTCAGGCGCGTGTCTTCGCCGGCGGCGGCGCGAGCCGCCGCCAGGGCTTCATCACGCTGGGTCATGTCGCCCTGGTAATGCGCGGCGCGGGCCGCGGCCAGGCCGGCGACGACCTTGCTGCTCTGCGAGCGGGTCTTGCTCATGAGCTTCATCATGTCTTTCTCGGCCTGGTCGTAGCGCCCTTCCAGGATGCTGATCCAGCCCGCTTCCAGCAAGGTCTGGTCGCGCTTCTGGGCGCGCCGGCCGCGCCACAGCCGGAATCGCTCCGGACCGCCGCTGACCCAGGCCAGCAACCGCAGCAAAATGTACAGGGCCACGAACAGGGCCAGCAGGGACAAGACGACGAAAGTCAGGGAGGAGCGCACCAGATGATGCGGCGTGGCCAGATAGACATTGCCGGCGTGTTCACGCAGCACCAAGGCAAGCGCCACGGCGGCAATGAACAGAATGAGAGTCCAGAACCAAGTACGCATCGCTTACCCCTGCGCCTGCCCGACCACGGCATTGGTCGCCTGCGCGGCATCGCCGGCTTCGGATTGGCTCGCAGCGGGAGCAGGCGGCTCCTGGGCCGGCTGTTCGCCGGGGGAGGATTCGGATTCGGGCTCCTGGGCAGGAGCTTCCGTGGACGGAGCCGCCGGCTGCCTGTCCTGGGCGCGGCCCGCCTCGGCCTGGCGCAGGCTTTCGATGGCGGCCAAGGTATTGTTGACCGTGGGCAGACGGGCGCCGATCTGGGCGTCCTGCAGTTGACGGGTCAGCCGCAAGGCCTGCTGCACCTCATTGGACTGCAAGTCGAACCGTTTCTCCAGCGCGGTGATCACGGCATCCAGCTCGGTCTGCCAGACCGAAGACTGGTTCATCATCATGGCCAGCTGGGCGGTCATGATGCGCAGGCGCAGGTTTTCGCGCAGGCGGGCCGCCTGGTCGGGCGACATCAGCAGCGCGGCCGCATCGTCCACACGCCGCACCGACACGAACTGCCCCAGATCATGCGTCACGGACCGCCACGCTTCCGCGCTCCACTGCTCCACGGCGTTCCAGCTGCGCGCCCACCAGGATGCGTCGGCGGGCAGCTCGGCGCTCGCCTGTTGCTCGGGCTGCAGGTCCAGCGCCTGGGTGCTGGCGCCGCCGGCGACATCGTCGGGCACGAGCAATGGCGCTTCGGAGACATAGCGCGACAAGGTGTCCAGCTGGCGCGACAAAGAGGCCACGTCCACGGTGGCAGCGGCGCGCAGGCGGTCCAGGTCCCCGTTCAGGGTCTGTTGCAGCGGCGCCAGGCGCACGCGGTTGGCCCGCGCCAACTGGGCCTGCGCGGCTTCCAGGGAGACGATGGCGTTGGCCACGTTGCCGCCCAGCAGCAGCTGCTGTTGAGCGATGGTGGCCAGGTGATCGATATCGTTCAAAAGAATCAGGTCCGAGCCGCTGTCCGTCATGGTCTGGAAAGCCTGGCTCAGGTCCTGGAACTGTTCGGTGGAATCCCGGTAGGACTGTTCGAGGGCGTTCAGTTTGTCGGACTGGCGCTGCAACTGCGCAAGCGCCTGCTCGGCGCGCTGATTGGCCTGCTGCGTGGCGCTGATGTTGGCGGCCAACTGGCCCTGAAGCTCGTCCTTGTACTGCTGGATGCTGCTGTTCTGATACCACAGGGCCGCGGCCGCCAGCGCGACCACGACGGCCGTGAGGGCATAGGCCGGGCCGGCGCCGCTCTTGCGGCGGCGTTCGGGCGCGCGCGGCGCAGCGGCGCCCGGATAGGAAGCGGACGCCTTGGCGGCTTCCGGGCCGGGCACGCTTGGCCCCGGTTCGCTTGCGGATGCGTTATCTGTTTTAGCGTTCATGGCAAGATTGTAATCCGTGTGAGGCTAGTCGCGCGAGAGCGCCGCCGTCATGGCTGCGACAATGGCGCCGTCGTCCGGCGTACATCTTTGTACCACCGGACGCCCGGCGATTCCAGCCTGATCCAAGCGGGATTGTAAACGTTCCTGAATGCGCGGATGGATGACCACGTAGCGGCAGGCGGCCGCCCAGCGCTCGATCATGTCCAGGCGCTGCACATTGGCCAGCACCGCATCCACGCTTTCGGAACTGCTCAGCAGGACTGCCATGGGTTCATCCAGGGCCTGTCGGACCAGGCGCGCCTGGTCCTCGTTCCAGACCGTCGGACAGCGTCGGTAGACGGCCAGCCGCTGCACCTGCACGCCTGCCTGCTCCAGGCGCTCGCCCAGCCATTCGCGCCCGGTCTGCCCGCGCACGATCAGAACGCGGCGCAACTGCCCCAGTAAAGGCTCGATCTCCGGCCAGAGGGCCTCGGAGTCCTGCAGCGAGGCGGGATCGCGAGGCTGGATGACGGCCGATGGAGGCACGCCAGGCTGAGCCAGCAGCGCCCGCGCCGTGGCCGCGCCGACGGCAGCCAGCCGCACGCCTTCGGGCCAGCGCCGGCCACGTTCGCCCAGGGCGGAGAAGTAGAAAGCGGCGGCATTGCCGCTGACGAACATGAGCAGGTCGTAATCCGCCGGGTCCTGCCAGCGCTCGCCGGACAGATCCAGCGGCAGCAGTTCCAGGGCAGGCAGCACCAGAGAAGAAAAACCCTGTGCGGCCAGGGCGGCCGCCAGGGTTTCATTTCGGCCTGCCGGCCGCGTCAACACAGCCTTGGGCATGCCCATTCCGTATCAGCGCCCTTGGGGCGATTCGGATAGCAGGCGGTCCAGGATGGCCTGGGCGCCCTGCTCTTTCAGATCCTGCGCCAAGGCCTGACCCAGGGCTTCGGCGTCTCGCGCCGGACCATGGGCCTGTGCCCGATAGACCACGGAACCGTCGGGCTCGGCCACCAGGCCCCGCAATTCCAGATTGTCCCCCTGCAAGATGGCGTAGGCCGCCAGGGGGACCTGGCAGGAGCCGCCCAATGCGCGCGAGACGGCGCGCTCGGCCAGCGCACAGGCGGTGCTCGAAGCGTCGGCCAGGGGCGCGAGCCACTGGGCCACGTCCTGGCGTGTTTCGAGGATCTCGATGCCCAGGGCGCCCTGGCCGGCCGCGGGCAGGCTGTCTTCCACGGATATGTAGTCGCGGATGCGCTCGGCCAGGCCCAGGCGTCGCAGCCCCGCGGAGGCCAGGATGATGGCGGCGTACTCGCCACGGTCCAGCTTGGCCAGGCGGGTCTGGACATTGCCGCGCAGGGGCCGCACTTCCAGATGGGGGTAACGCTCGCGGATCTGGGATTCGCGGCGCAGGCTGGAGGTGCCGACCACGGCGCCGGCCGGCAGCGCGGCCAGGTTGTCGTAGTCGTTGGAGACGAAGGCGTCGCGCGGATCCTCGCGCTCCATGATGACGGGCAAGGCGAACGGGGACTGCAGGTCCACCGGCACGTCTTTCAGGGAGTGGACGGCCAGATGGGCGCGGCCGTCCAGCAAGGCGGTTTCAAGCTCCTTGACGAACAGGCCCTTGCCGCCGACCTTGGACAGCGTGCGATCCAGAATGGTGTCGCCGCGGGTGGTCATCTCCAGCAGGCTGACGCGGCATTGCGGGTACAACTGCTGCAGGAGGCCGCGGACGTGCTCGGCCTGCCACAGCGCCAGTTGACTGGCGCGGGTGGCGATGACCAGTTCCTGGGGTGCAGCCACTGCCATCATGCGGCGAAGTAGCGCAGAACAGCGGCGGCGACGATGCCGATGACGGCCAGGATGCCCAGCCCTTGCAGCAGCGACAGGCCGCTTTCCTGGGACTTGGCGTCGGAAGATTTGAAAATTGCCATTGACTTAACTTTCCTTGGTGGAGCCCTTGCGGCTGGCCAGCCATTTGCCGACAGCCACCACGAGCAGGGCGCAGACGATCTCAACCCCCAGTTTAACAGGCTGCGCGACCACGCCGAATTGATTTTCCACAAAGGCGTCGGTCACCAGCATGCCGCCGGCGATCCAGCCCAGCAAGGCGCCACCGAAGGTGACCACGACGGGGAAGCGGTCGATGAGCTTGAGCACCAGGGTGCTGCCCCAGATGATGATGGGCACGCTCAGCAGCAGGCCGAAGATCACATAGCCCAGCTGATGGTCCAGATGGGCGTTCTGGGCCGCGCCGGCGATCGCGATGACGTTGTCCAGACTCATGACGAAGTCGGCCACGATGATGGTCTTGACGGCCGCCCAGATGGAGCTCGCGCCCTGGATGTTGCCATGCTCGTCATCGTCGGGCATCAGCAGCTTGATGCCGATCCACAGCAGCAGCAAGGCGCCGACGACCTTCAGGAAAGGAATGCCCAGCAGCGTCAGGGCGAAGAAGATCAGGACCACGCGCAGGATGATGGCGCCCGCGGTCCCCCACAGAATGCCTTGCATGCGCTGCTGCTTGGGCAGGTTGCGGCATGCAAGGGCGATCACGACCGCGTTGTCTCCCCCCAGCAGAATGTCGATCAGGACAATCTGGAACAATGACCCCCAATGGAGCGATTGCAGAAATTCAATCATAGTAGTTCCCGTTACAGCTATAAATTATCCGCCGCTCCATGTTCATGGGCAGGCGCCGTATTTTTACGCCGGACCGCTCCAGGGGAAAAGCTCCCCTTGGGGGATGAGCACGAACATGGGACAGTCCCCGCGGACTGTTCCATGCCTGGCAAATCCGAATGGCATGCAGGCCACGAAATGGACGGCAAGCCGAAAACGCGGCATGGGCTGTTTTCTTTTGTTACGTAATTCAGCGTGCGTGCAGGCTGGCCAGATTCGGGAAGGAATGCGCCGGAATGGTGTTCTTCTTGGCGAAACCGGCTGGCCGCTGGCGCCCGGCCGCGAAGCGGCCGGACAAAAGGCCCGCCGAGGCGGGCCTGGACTTCTTACAGCACCGACTTGAGCAGCTTGCCCATTTCGGAAGGATTGCGGGTCGTGCGGATGCCGCAGGCTTCCATCACTTCCAGCTTGGCGTCGGCCGTGTCGGCGCCGCCGGAGATCAGCGCACCGGCGTGGCCCATGCGTTTTCCGGGAGGCGCGGTCACGCCGGCGATGAAGCCGACCACGGGCTTGGTCATGTTGTCCTTGGCCCACAGGGCGGCGTTCACTTCGTCCGGACCGCCGATCTCGCCGATCATGATGACGGCGTCGGTGTCAGGATCGTCGTTGAACATCTTCAGCACGTCGATGTGCTTCAGGCCGTTGATCGGGTCGCCGCCGATGCCCACGGCCGAGGACTGGCCCAGGCCCAGCTCGGTGACTTGCGCCACGGCTTCGTAAGTCAGCGTGCCGGAACGGCTGACCACGCCGATGCGGCCTTTGCGATGGATGTGACCGGGCATGATGCCGATCTTGATTTCATCGGGGGTGATCAGGCCGGGGCAGTTCGGGCCCAGCAGCAGGGTCTTGCGGTTTTCGGCGCGCATGCGGTTGCGCACTTCCAGCATGTCGCGCACGGGGATGCCTTCGGTGATGCAGATCACCAGGTCCAGATCGGCCTCAACGGCTTCCCAGATGGCGGCGGCCGCGCCTGCCGGCGGCACGTAGATGACCGAAACAGTGGCGCCGGTCTCGGCCTTGGCGTCGGAGACGGAGGCGTAGATCGGGATGCCTTCGAAATCTTCGCCGGCGCGCTTGGGGTTCACGCCGGCCACGAAGGCTTCCATGCCGTTGCCGTACTCGCGGCACATGCGGGTGTGGAACTGGCCGGTCTTGCCGGTGATCCCTTGCGTGATGACTTTGGTGTCTTTATTGATCAGAATCGACATTTGCTAATCCTCAACCTTTTCTTACTTGGCGGCGGCGACGACGGCGGTCGCGGCTTCAGCCATGGTGTCCGCGCTGATGATGGGCAGGCCGGATTCGGCCAGCATCTTCTTGCCCAGCTCTTCATTGGTGCCCTTCATGCGCACGACCAGAGGCACGTTCAGGTTGACGGCCTTGCACGCGGCGATCACGCCTTCGGCGATGACGTCGCAGCGCATGATGCCGCCGAAGATGTTGACCAGGATGGCCTTGACGCCCTTGTTGGCCAGCATGATCTTGAAGGCTTCGGTGACTTTCTCGGCGGTTGCGCCGCCGCCCACGTCCAGGAAGTTGGCGGGCTCGCCGCCGAACAGCTTGATGGTGTCCATGGTGGCCATGGCCAGACCGGCGCCGTTCACCAGGCAGCCGATGTTGCCGTCCAGCTGGATGTAGGCCAGGTCGTACTTGCTGGCTTCGACCTCGGCAGGGTCTTCTTCGGCCAGGTCGCGGAAGGCGACGATGTCGGGATGGCGGAACAGCGCGTTGCCGTCGAAGTTGAACTTGGCATCCAGGGCGATGATGTCGCCCGAGCCGGTCAGGATCAGGGGGTTGATCTCGGCCAGTTCGGCGTCGGTCTCGGTGTAGGCCTTGTACAGCTTCTGGAACTCGGCGGCGGCCTTCTCCACGGAAGCGTCGGGCACGCCGATGCCGCGGGCCAGCTTGGTGGCCTGCTCGACCGTCAGGCCCAGGGCGGGATCCACGAATTCCTTCAGGATCTTTTCGGGCGAGTGGGCGGCGACCTCTTCGATCTCCATGCCGCCTTCGCTGGAGGCCATGACGGCCACGCGCTGCGAGGCGCGGTCGGTCACGATGCCCACGTAGTATTCTTTCTTGATGTCCGCGCCTTCTTCGATCAGCAGGCGGCCCACCTTCTGGCCTTCAGGACCGGTCTGGTGCGTGATCAGCTGCATGCCCAGGATTTCCGAGGCCAGTTGACGCACTTCGTCGATGGAGCGGGCCAGCTTGACGCCGCCGCCCTTGCCACGGCCGCCGGCGTGGATCTGGGCCTTGACGACCCACACGGAGCCACCCAGCTCCTGTGCGGCCGCCACAGCCTCGTCGACGGAGAAGGCAGGAATTCCGCGCGGCACGGCAACGCCAAACTGCTTAAGCAGCGACTTGCCCTGATATTCGTGAATTTTCATGTGATACCTGTCAGTCTAAAAACACAATAAAAAAAGGCAGGAACCCTGGACCGGAGCCCGGGACCTGAACAAACCAGAAACTATGAATCCCGGGCCGGCGCATCCGGCCTGTACCAAACGGGATAGAACTCCTTGACCACCGGGCCGTTCAGGCGCAAGGCGTGGCAGCCGTCCAGATGGAAGGGCTGCCTGTCGGTTCGGTGGATTTCCGATTCGCCGCTGCTGCGCCGCCGCCCCGCCATGGTCTGCACGGCGGCGGTGGGCAGCACCTGGGCCAGTTCGCTCAAGTGCGTACAGCCGGCCGAGCGCGCCAGGCGCTCCTTGACCCGTTGACGGAACTGCTTGAGCAGGTTCAGGCCGACCAACTGGGCATAGGCGCCGGCGATGGACGAGCAGTTCTGCCCGTAGGGCGCCGCGTCATACACCGCCAGGGCGTCGGTGATGGTGAAGTCGCTATCGATGGTGATGCGCAAGTGCATGTGATGAACGGGATCGCCCGCCTTGTGGATCTGGCCGTCGCGAATGGGGAAATCATAGGACTTCACATCGATCAGCTCGGCTTCCAGATCCCACAGGCCATCTTCCCGGATGAATGACTCCACCTTGATGGTGCGAGTATGCAGCGGTTCACGGGCGACGGACGGCTTGGGCAAAGGCATTTATACGTTCAAGGGCACAGGGTTGAAACGGGCTAAGTATAACGCACCTCGTATTGTCCGTATCAGCCTCTTACATAATAGGAACGCACACTCCAGACCGTTCATACCCGTTTTTTTATGAGCTTTTCCCTTTATATATGAAATTTCGAGCCTAAAAAAACGACCGCCGTCAAGGCGGTCGTCCAGGCGTGCGGCCAGGCGGCGGACGACACTCGCGCAATGCGAGGTCCGACCGCCAGACGGACACTGGCTTCAGGCGCTGGCGCGCAAGGTCCTGGCGGCCTGCACCATCGCCAGCAAGGAAGCCTCGGTCTCGGGCCAGCCGCGGGTCTTCAGGCCGCAATCCGGATTCACCCAGAGACGCTCGGCGGGCAGGCGCTTGGCGGCCTCGCCCATCAGGCGCACCATCCAGCCCGTCTCGGGCACATTGGGCGAGTGAATGTCGTACACGCCGGGGCCTATGTCGTTGGGGTACTCGAAATTCTCGAAGGCCTCCAGCAACAGCATGTTGGAGCGCGAGGTCTCGATCGTGATCACGTCCGCGTCCATGGCCGCGATGGATTCCATGATGTCGTTGAACTCCGAATAGCACATATGGGTGTGGATCTGCGTGTCATCCGCCACGGCGCTGGTGGACAGGCGGAAGCAATCCACGGCCCAATCCAGATACTGCTGCCAGTCGCCCTTGCGCAGCGGCAAGCCTTCGCGGAAGGCGGGTTCGTCGATCTGGATGACGTGGATGCCGGCTTTCTCAAGGTCCGAGACCTCGTCACGCAAGGCCAGGGCGAGCTGGCGGCAGGTGTCGGCGCGCGGCTGGTCGTCGCGCACGAAGGACCATTGCAGCATGGTGACCGGGCCGGTCAGCATGCCCTTGACGGGCAGCTCGGTCAGGGACTGGGCGTAGGCGGACCAGGCCACGCTCATGGGGGCTGGACGCACCACGTCGCCAAAGATGATGGGCGGCTTCACGCAGCGCGAACCATAGCTCTGCACCCAGCCGTTCTGCGTGAAGGCAAAGCCGCCCAGCAGTTCGCCGAAATACTCCACCATGTCGTTGCGCTCGGCTTCGCCGTGCACCAGCACGTCCAGGCCAATACGCTCCTGGAAACGGATCACCTGCTCGATCTCGGCCTGCATGGCCTTCTCGTAGGCGGCATCGCTCAGGGAGCCGTTGCGCCAGTCGCGGCGGGCCGTGCGGATTTCCGTGGTCTGCGGAAAGGAGCCGATGGTGGTCGTGGGGTAGGCAGGCAGATTCAGTTTTTCACGCTGGGCCTGGATGCGCTGAGCAAAAGGAGCACGCTCGCGCTGCACCTGGGCGATCTTTTCCATGCGGGCCTGAACGGCGGGGTTGCGGGTACGGCTGGAGCTGCGGCGGCTTTGCAACGCGGCGCGCTGGGCCCGCACGTCCTGTTCGCCTTGCGCATCCAGCGAACCGTTCAACAAGCCTTCGAGCAACTTGAGCTCATCGAGCTTCTGCACGGCGAAGGACAGCCAGCTCTTGAGCTCCGCATCCAGGCCGGTCTCCCCGTCCAGGTCCACGGGGACATGCAGCAGCGAGCAGGATGGCGCGATCCACAGGCGCTCGCCCAGGACGGCCTGCAAGGGCTTGAGCAGCTCGACCGCCTTGTCCAGGTCGGTGCGCCAGATATTGCGGCCGGAAATGACGCCGGCCGACAGCACCTGGTCGGCGCCGAGCACGGCCTGGACAGCCTGCAGGGCCGCGGGCGCACGCACGCCGTCCACATGGACGCCGGCCACGGGCAGGTCCTTGAGCAAGGCGACATTCTCGCGCAGATCATCGAAATACGTGGCCAGCAGCACGCGCAGCCCGGACTGGTTCAAGTTCTGGTAGACGCGGCGGAAGGCGTCCTGCCAGGCTTGCGGCAGGTCCAGCACCAGGATGGGCTCATCGATCTGCACCCATTGCACGCCTTGCGCCTGGAAGCGCGCCAGCACCTGTTCGTAGACCGGCAGCAAGGCCTGCAGCAATTCCAGCTTGCGCTCGTCCGACAGGCCTTCGTAGGCGTCGCCCTTGCCCAGCCACAGCCAGGTCAGCGGCCCGGGGATCACCGGCTTGACGGCATGGCCCAGGGCCTGGGCCTCTTCGACCTGCTCGAACAGGAAATCGCGGGCGATGCGAAAGGTCTGGCCGGGCGCCAGCTCGGGCACGATGTAGTGGTAATTGGTGTCGAACCACTTGGTCATTTCGCAGGCGGCGGCGGGCGTGCCGCTGGGCGCGCGGCCGCGGGCCATGCGGAACAGCGTATCCAGGGAAACGGGGGCATCGTCGGCCTGGCCGAAGCGGGCCGGCACCACGCCCAGCAAAGTGCTCCATTCCAGAATCTGGTCATACCAGGCGAAGTCGCCCACGGGGATCAGGTCCAGTCCGGCCCGGGCCTGGATGTCCCAATGACGGGCGCGCAACTGCTTGCCGGTCTCCAGCAATTCTTCCTGGCTCGCCTTGCCAGCCCAATACGATTCCAGAGCGCGTTTGAGTTCGCGCTGCTTGCCCATGCGCGGAAAACCCAAATTATGAATAATTGTCATGATATACCCAAAAATAATAATCGGAGAGCCCAGTTACGGCGTCTGGAGGGTATTGTGCCTGTACAATTGATTGAAAAAAAATCAAATGCACCATGTTAAACATGAGTTTTATTCAACATGCTTGAAATTCGACATCTGGAAACCTTGAGCGCCATCCGCGACAGCGGCAGCCTGCAGGAGGCCGCCGAACGGCTGCACGTCACGCAATCGGCGCTCTCCCATCAGTTGCGCGACCTGGAAGTCAGGCTGCAGGTGCAGTTGCTGAACCGACGCACCCGCCCGGCGCGCCTGACAACCGCCGCGCTGCGCATCCTGGCCCTGGCCGACGACATCCTGCCGCGCGTCCGCGCTGCTGAACGAGACCTTCAGCGCCTGGCTGCCGGCCGCACGGGAAGGCTGCACGTGGCCATAGACTGCCATTCCTGTTTCCAATGGCTGATGCCGGCGCTGGATGCGTTCCGCCAGCAATGGCCGGACGTCACGCTGGACCTGTCCGCCGCCTTTTCTTTCGCCCCCCTGCCCGCCCTGCTGCGCGGCGACCTGGACGTGGTGATCACCTCCGACCCGCAGGACGATGCCGACGTGCACTATGCGCCGCTGTTCCGCTACGAGCTGATCCTGGCCGTGGCCAGCCAGCATCCGCTCGCCCAGTACCGCTATGTGGAACCGGTACAGCTGGCCGACCAGGTGCTGATCACCTACCCCGTCGAGCGCAGCCGGCTGGACGTCTTCACACAGTTTCTGGAGCCTGCGGACGTAGAACCGGCCGCCGTGCGCCAGGCGGAACTCACGCCCATGATCGTGCAGCTGGTGGCCAGCCAGCGCGGCGTGACCGCCCTGCCCAACTGGGCGCTGACGGAATTCCTGAACCAGGGATGGCTGCGCACCTGCCGCCTGGGCGAGCAAGGCGTATGGCGCACCTTGTATGCCGCGGTGCGCAGCGAAGATCTTCAAGCGGATTATGTACAGGCCTTCCTGAAGCAGGCGCGCGAAACGTGCTTCAAGACCTTGCAGGGGATCGTGGCCGCCCAGGCCTGAAAGCCGGCAGGCAATGGGCCCGGCAGCAGAATGCGCTAGGCGGGTTCGTCTTCCCAGTCGCCCAGGATCTGCTGCAGGATGCGCCCCGAAAAGCCGCGGCTGGCCATGAAGCGATATTGCTTGGCATAGGCGCGAGCGTCTTCAGGCGGCGTGCTGAACTTCTTGGCCCACACCTGCCGGGCGCGCTCCAGTTCCGTGGCCGCCAGCTCTTCCTTGATGGTTTCAGTCTGCGCGGCATCCAGGCCGTGCTGGCGCAATTCCTGCAGAATGACGCGCGTACCCACGCGGGAAGCACGGCGATTGACCAGGCTTTGGGCGAAACGCTCGTCGGACAGCCATTTCTGCGTCGTGAGCTCGTCCAGCAACGCTTCCAGCTGTTCCGGACTGTCGGCATGCGCTGAGAGCTTGCGTCCCAGCTCCAGGCGTGAGTATTCGCGCCGCGACAGGTAATTCAAGGCGCGTGCCTTGAGCGACGGCCCTGCCCGCTTGGGTGCTGCCGAAAGGGATTCGAAATCCTGAGGGGAGTCGCCCGGCGCCTTCGCAGGATTGGTGCGAACTCGTGTACCCGCAAAAAGCGAAGCCGAATTGGAGCGCTGGCGCTGCCGGCGCTCCTGGACTTCCTCGGGGTCGGTTTCGAAGGGTTCGTCGTCGAACCCGCCCGGGTAGATCAAGCTTCGTCTTCAGGCGTGACGGAGGCTTCCGCGCTGGCTGAGCGGGGTGCAGCCGCCGCCATGGGAGCCACGCCCAGTTTTTCGCGCACCTTGTTTTCGATCTCGCGGGCAAGCTCGGGGCGCTCTTTCAGGAATTCGCGCACATTGTCCTTGCCCTGGCCGATGCGGTTGCCGTCATAGCTGTACCAGGCGCCGGCCTTGTCCACCACGCCGGTCTGCACGCCCAGGTCGATGATCTCGCCTTCGCGGGAAATGCCGCTGCCGTACATGATGTCGAATTCGGTCTGCTTGAAGGGAGGGGCCACCTTGTTCTTGACGACCTTGACGCGGGTTTCGTTGCCGATCATTTCCTCGCCGCGCTTGATGGAGCCGATGCGGCGGATGTCCAGGCGCACGGAGGAATAGAACTTGAGCGCGTTGCCGCCGGTGGTGGTCTCGGGGTTGCCGAACATGACGCCGATCTTCATGCGGATCTGGTTGATGAAGATGACCATGCAGTTGGCGCGCTTGATGGTGGCGGTGAGCTTGCGCAGGGCCTGGCTCATCAGGCGGGCCTGCAGGCCGGGCAAGGCGTCGCCCATGTCGCCTTCGATTTCGGCCTTGGGCGTGAGGGCCGCCACCGAGTCGATGACGATGAGGTCGACCGAACCGGAGCGCACCAGGGCTTCGGTGATTTCCAGGGCCTGTTCGCCGGTATCGGGCTGGGAGATGAGCAGGTCGCCCAGGTTCACGCCCAGCTTCTGGGCGTACTGCACGTCCAGGGCGTGTTCGGCGTCGATGAAGGCGCAGGTGCCCTTGAGCTTCTGCATTTCAGCGATGACCTGCAAGGTGAGCGTGGTCTTGCCGGACGATTCCGGACCGTAGATCTCGATGACGCGACCGCGCGGCAGACCACCGACCCCCAGGGCGATATCCAGGCCCAGCGACCCCGTGGAGACGACCTGGATGTCGTGCTCGACGCTGTCGTCGCCATAACGCATGATGGAGCCCTTGCCAAACTGCTTTTCGATCTGCGAAAGGGCGGCCGCCAGCGCTTTTGAACGTTCCGAGGCCACTGCTTTGCTGTTTTTGTCGTCCATGAAGAATCCTTGACTATGGAATTGCGCCACGATGGGCAGGCACGGCAATGTAAAACTTAAAGCCAAACTTAATTATTGCATCAAATTATACTGTATATATAACCAGATATCCACAAAAGTCGCACAACGTCCATCGTTATCCCCTAATGACCTTCGCGCAAGCCCTGTGCAACAATATAAAACAGCTTTTAAAACACGGATTTAACCAGGGACATGCGCATACTCATAGCCGAAGACGACAGTATTCTCGCCGATGGACTTTCCCGCTCCCTGCGCTACGAGGGCTATGCCGTGGATGTGGTGCACGATGGCGAGAGCGCCGACTCCGCTCTGCAGCTGCAAAGTTTCGACCTGCTGATCCTGGACCTGGACCTGCCCAAGAAGCATGGCCTGGCCGTGCTGCAGTCCATACGCCAGCGCCAGGACAGCCTGCCCGTGCTCATCCTGACCGCCAGCGACACGGTGGAGCAGCGGGTGCGCGGCCTGGACCTGGGCGCGGACGACTACATGTCCAAGCCCTTCGCCCTGACCGAACTGGAGGCTCGCGTGCGCGCCCTGACGCGGCGCAGCACCGGCACCAGCAGCGCCATGCTGCACCACAAGCGCCTGAGCTTCGACCTGAAGGGCCGGGTGGCCTACATAGACAGCCAGCCCCTGGAGCTGTCGGCGCGCGAAACCAGCCTGCTGGAGATCTTCCTGTCGCGCAGCGGCCGCATGATCAGCAAGAACCAGTTCGTGGACCTGTTGTGCGAATGGGGCGAGGAAGTCACTCCCAATGCCATCGAAGTCTATATCCACCGCCTGCGCAAGAAGCTGGAGCCCAGCGGAGTGCGCATCATGACCGTACGCGGCCTGGGCTATTGCCTGGAGCCCGAGAAGCTGCGGGAAGACGCGCCCGCCTGAAGGCCGTCCATGCATTCCCAGCCCCAGTCCGCCCGCCAGGACGCCCCCGACCGGGCCGCCCGCTCGCGCAAGGCGCCGGCCAAGCCGGCGCAACGCACCCTGATCCACAAGATCATGCTGTGGATATTCGGCCCGCTGTTCCTGCTGTGGACCATAGGCATCGTCATCACCTATTTCATCGCCCAGCATATCGCCAATTCGCCCTACGACCGCACGCTGCGCGATCACCTGGACCTGCTGCGCCACGAGATCAGCCAGCAGGACGCGCACGGACGGGTCGAACTGTCCGCCTCGGCCAACACCATCCTGCGCCTGGGCAGCGACACGCCCACGCTCTGGCAGATCCGGGACGCCAACGGCGATCCCCTGGCCGGCAACGCCGCCCTGCCCCTGCCCGACAGCTGGGACTATGAAAACAATGTCCTGCGCTACCGGGACGTCGAGATGGACGGCCAGAGCCTGCGCCTGGCCTATGTATGGGGCGGGCGGGACAGGCTGAACACGCCTTTTCTGGCCATTGTGGCCGAGACCAACCAGCATCGTTCGGTGCTGCACCGGGAGATCCTGATCGGCATGCTGACGCCCCAGTTCATCCTGGTGCCCCTGGCCGCCATGCTGGCCGGCCTGGGGCTCACGCACGGCCTGGAGCCGCTGAACCTGCTGCAGGCCCGGCTGCGGGCCCGCGCGCCCGGGGATCTCTCGCCCGTGGACCGCGACCAGGCGCCGGCGGAGATCGTGCCCCTGATCGACGCCATGAACGGGCTGCTGGAGCGCCAGGCGCAGTATTCCGCCGCGCAGCGGCGCTTCGTGGCCAATGCGGCGCATCAGTTGAAAACGCCGCTGGCCGGCATCCGGACCCAGGCGGAAGTGGCGCTGCGCGAACACGACCCCGTCCAGACCGAAGCCAGCCTGCGCCAACTGGTGCGCGGCACCGAGCGCGCCACGCGACTGGTCACCCAGATGCTGGCCCTGGCGCGCGCCGAAAGCGGCGATGCGCTGCGCGCGCCTCTCTCGCAGGCCATCGAGCTGAACACCCTGGCCGAACAGCACATCGCCCAATGGGTGCCGCGCGCCCTGCAGCTGGGCCTGGACCTGGGCCTGGAAAGCGCCGGGCAGCCCGTGGTGCTGCCGGCCGACGGCGTGATGGCGGGCGAGCTGCTGAACAACCTGCTGGACAACGCCCTGATCTACACGCCCGCCGGCGGCTGGGTGACCGTGCGCACGGGCCGAGACCAGGAGCATGGCTGGCTGGAGATCGAGGACAACGGTCCGGGCATCGCGCCCGAACATCAGTCGCGCGTCTTCGACCGCTTCTACCGCATCATGGGCAACCAGGCCGACGGCAGCGGGCTGGGACTGGCCATCGTGCGCGAGATCGCGGACATCCATGACGCAACCATCGAGTTTCTGCCGCTGAGCGCCGGCCAGGCCAGCGGCACACGCCTGCGGGTCAGCTTCCCGCTGAACCCGCCACGGAGAGCCTGACGCATGCCGCAGACGATCGCCAGCCACGCCCTGGACGCCGCGCCCCGCGCCGCCCGCGGCAAACTCGACGCCCAGGGACGCAAAGTCATATTCGCCTCCTCGCTGGGCACCATGTTCGAGTGGTACGACTTCTACCTGTACGGCTCCATGGCCGCCATCCTGGCGCAGCATTTCTTTTCGGCGGTCAATCCGACCGCGGGCTTCATCTTCGCCCTGCTCGCCTTTGCCGCCGGCTTTGCCGTGCGTCCCTTCGGCGCCCTGCTGTTCGGCCGCATCGGCGACCGCGTGGGCCGCAAGTACACATTCCTTGTCACCATCCTGCTGATGGGGCTGTCCACCTTCCTGGTCGGCGTGCTGCCCAACTACGAAGCCATCGGCATCGCGGCCCCCATCATTCTGATCGTGCTGCGCCTGTTGCAGGGACTGGCCCTGGGCGGCGAATACGGCGGCGCCGCCACCTACGTGGCCGAGCACGCGCCCCAGCACCGGCGCGGCTTCTACACCAGCTGGATCCAGACCACGGCCTCGGTCGGCCTGCTGCTGTCGCTGGTGGTCATCATGAGCATACGCAGCGCCCTGGGCGAGGAGGCCTTCGTGGCCTGGGGCTGGCGCATCCCCTTCCTGATCTCGGTACTGCTGCTGGGCATCTCGGTCTGGATACGCATGAACCTGGAAGAGTCGCCCGCCTTCCAGCACATCAAGGAACAAGGCGCGCTGTCCAGTGCGCCCATCAGGGAATCATTCGGGCGCTGGAAGAACCTGCGCATCGCCTTGCTGGCGCTCTTCGGCCTGGCCGCCGGCCAGGGCGTGGTCTGGTATACGGGTCAGTTCTACGCCCTGTTCTTCATCACCCAGACCCTGGGCGTGGAAGCCAACCACGCGCAGACCATGATGGCCATCGCCCTGCTGCTGGCCACGCCCCTGTTCGTGCTGTTCGGCTGGCTGTCGGACCACATCGGCCGCAAGCCCATCATCCTGGCCGGCTGCCTGCTGGCGGCGCTGACCTACTATCCCGCCTTCAAGGGCCTGGCGCACTACGCCAATCCGGCCCTGGTGCAGGCGCAGCGGCAGGCGCCGGTGACCGTCATCGCCGACCCGGCCGCCTGTTCCTTCCAGTTCAACCCCGTGGGGACGCACTCCTTCACCAGCTCCTGCGACATCGTCAAGTCCTTCATGGCCAGCCATGCCGTCAGCTACAGCAACCAGGCGGGTGCCCCCGGCCAGGTGGCGCAGGTGCGCATCGGTGCGCAGACCATAGACAGCTTCGAAGGCGCGGGCCTTGCGCGCGCGGAATTCGCGCGCCAGTCCAGGGAACTGAAGGCGCAGCTGACCAGCGCCATCCGCCAGCACGGCTACCCGGAGCGAGCCGACCCGGAACACGTCGACACCGTCATGCTGATCCTGCTGCTGACCTATCTGGTCGGCCTGGTGACGGCCGTCTACGGCCCCATTGCCGCCATGCTGGTGGAGATGTTTCCCATCCGCATCCGCTACACCTCCATGAGCCTGCCCTACCACATCGGCAACGGCTGGTTCGGAGGGTTCCTGCCGCCATTGTCCTTCGCCATGATCGCCGCCTCGGGCAATATCTACGACGGCCTGTGGTATCCCATCATCATCTGCCTGCTCACCGTGGCCATAGGCCTGCCCTTCGTACGCGAAACGCGCCACAACGACATCAATGCCTGACGCGCTCCGCGAGCCGCCCAAATGCAAACACGGGTAAACGGACGGGGACGCGTCCGGGCTTCTGCGCGTACAATCAACGCTTTGCCTTGCGGCGGGGTCCGCTTCCAGCGGGCAAACCCCGGCCTTCTCTTTCCTGTCTACCTATCCTAGTGTCCATGTGGTTCAAGAATCTACGCATCTATCGCCTCTCCCCCGATTGGAAATGTTCCGCCCAGGAATTGGAAAACGCACTAGCCAAGCATCGCTTCACGCCCGGCTCCAGCCAGGAGCCGCTGAGCCTGGGCTGGGTCAGCCCGCGTGACAACGACGCCCTGGTGCATGCGGTCGAGGGCCAGTACCTGATCGCCCTGCGCGCCGAAAAGAAGCTGCTGCCCACCACCGTCATCAACCAGGTCGCCCGCGAGAAGGCGCGCGACATCGAAGAGCAGCAAGGCTACAAGCCCGGCCGCAAGCAGATGAAGGAAATCAAGGAGCAGGTCATCACCGAGCTGATGCCGCGCGCCTTTGCCGTGTCCCGCGACACCCGCGTGTGGCTGGATACCCGCAACCACTGGCTGGCCATCGACGCGGCGGCCACCGCCAAGAGCGACGAAGTGCTGGGGCTGCTTGCCAAGAGCGTGGAGCCCTTCCCCGCCCTGCCCCTGTACACGGAGCTGTCGCCCGGCTCGGTCATGACTTCCTGGCTGATCGACAATGACCCGCCGGCCAACTTCACCATAGACCAGGACACCGAGCTGCGCTCGACCGGCGACAGCGGCGCGGCCGTGCGCTATGTCAAGCAGAGCGTGGACATCGAGGAAGTGCGCAAGCACGTGCAGGCCGGCAAGCAGTGCACGCGCCTGGCCCTGACCTGGGCCGAGCGCATCAGCTTCGTGCTGACCGACGCCCTGGACATCAAGCGCGTCAGCCCGCTGGACATCCTGACTGAAAAACAGGACGTCACCGCCGTCAACGACGACGAGATCTTCGATGCCGACATGACGCTGATGACGGCCGAGCTGGCCAACCTGATCGCCGACCTGGTCGGCGTGCTGGGCGGCGAGCGTAAATCCTGACCGCTGCGGCGTCAGGTCAGCCCAGTTCCCGCTGGGCTGCCCGGTACACGCCCGGCGTCATCCCCGTCCAATGCCGGAATGCGCGATGAAAGGTCGCCGGCGAACTGAACTTCAGCGCATAGGCGATCTCGGCCAGCGACACTTCCCGGCGCGCCAGATAGAAAATGGCCAGGTCCCGGCGCAACTCGTCCTTGATGCCCTGGAACGACAGCCCCTCCCCGCCCAGCCTGCGTATCAGCGTACGCGGCGACATATGCAGCTTCCCGGATACTTCTTCCAGCGTACGCCCCAGATCGGCGTGCAAGAGCTCGCGCACTTTCAGGCGCAAGGCATGCTCGCGATACGAGGTGAAGATCCAGTCGCGCGGCGCCCGCTCAAGGAACAGGCGCGCATCGGCCTGGCTGCGTTCGGGGCGGATGGCGCCCAGCTCGGCGCGAAACAGAATCTGCGAGCGCCTTGCGTCGAACTGCATAGGCGCGGGGAACAGGATCGAGTAATCGGCCGCGAACGGCGGCCGCCCGAAGGCAAGCGCCACCTCCTGCACCGGAGCCTCGCGGCCGACCAGCCAGGAGACGATGCCGTGTGTCAGCTTCAGCATCAGGGCGTGCCCGAAACGGTTGACCGCGGCCCGTTCGCGGCGCGGCACCAGCATGACGCCCAGCGTCTGGCCCGATTGGACCAGGCTCAGGCTGTAGTCGTCCAGCAGCAGATTCCAGAACTGCGTGAAGCGATATAGCGCCACGTCGATGGCCGGCGCATCCCGGACAGCCCGCACGATGTACTTCAAGGAACCCGAACGGATGGGCCGGCTCCACAAGCCCATCATCTCATCGCCCGTGGCCCGCGCGCCCTCCTGATAAAGACGCACCAGCTGGTCGCGGGTCAGCCGGGAGACAGGCCGGTCCAGGAAGTCCTTGACGATGCCGGCCTGTCTCAGGCAATGATCCAGGACAGACTCGGCGCACACGGCCCGCAAACTGGACAGCCAATCCTGCACCAGATCCAGCGACACCGTCGCGGCGCTCACGTCCGCGGCATCGGCGCTGTCGACGGCCATCAGGTCCATGTCTCCCCCAAACAGAATATTGTCAGTTTTTGCATATGCAGCGTCGCAATTGGCAATTGGGCTCGTTAACGAAGCAGCCTATGCTCCAACCATACAACAAGGAGACCTTGCCATGGCGCCAGCCGCAAACATGATGCGCATGCCCTTGCTCATCAGCTCCATTCTCACGCATGCCGCAGAAAACAACCCCGCCCAGCAAATCATCACGGCCCTGGACCAGGGCGAACTGCATGTCTGCACATATCGGGAATTCGCGCAACGGGTCCAGGCGCTGGCGCGGGGCATGGCGCAGCGGGGCCTGGAACCAGGCGACCGCGTGGCGACATTGGCATGGAACACCTACCGCCATCTGGAAATCTATTACGTTACGGCCGGCATGGGCGCCATCTGCCACACCGTCAATCCCCGCCTGACGCGCGAGCAGATCGCCTTCATCATCAACGACGCCCAGGATGCGGCGCTGTTCTACGACGATCATTTCAGCGAACTGGCGGCCTACCTGCAGGAACGCTGCCCCAGCGTCCGGCACTGGGTGCGCATGGGCGCCGCCCGCCAGGGCGCGCCGGACGAGGACTACGAAACCTGGCTGGCCCAGGACGCCGCCGGGTTCCAGTGGCCCGACTTCGACGAGAACACCGCCTGCGGCCTGTGCTACACCTCCGGCACCACCGGGGAGCCCAAAGGCGCGCTGTACTCGCACCGCTCCACCGTGCTGCATGCCTATGCATCATGCCATCCCAACGCGCTGTCCATCTCCGGGAACGATACCGTCATGCCGCTGGTGCCGATGTTTCACGTCAATGCCTGGGGCCTGCCCTATTCCGCCCTGCTGTCCGGCGCCCGGATCGTGCTGCCCGGCGCCGGCATGCAAGGAAATCGCCTGTACGAACTGTGCGAGCGCACCGGCGTCACCCTGTCGGCGGGCGTGCCCACGGTATGGAAGAACGTGCTCGACCACGTCCAGGAGAAGGATCTGGCATTCAGCACGCTGCGGCGCATCGTGATCGGCGGCGCCGCCTGCCCGCCCCACATGATCGCTTCCTTTGCGCAACGCAAGGTGACGGTGCGCCACGCATGGGGCATGACCGAGACCTCTCCCCTGGGGACGGTCTGCCAGCTGCTGCCCCGGCACGAAGCGCTGCCCGACGAGGAAAAACAGCACATGCTGACCTCCCAGGGGCGGGCGCTCTTTGGCGTGCGCTTCAAGATCGTCGACGACCAGGGGCGCGACCTGCCGCACGACGGCCTCAGCACCGGACACCTGATGGTTCAGGGCAACTGGGTGATCGCGCGCTACTACGGAAAGGCGCAGGACGCGACCGAGGACGGCTGGTTCCGCACCGGCGACGTGGGTTCCATCGATGCGGACGGTTACCTGCGCATTACGGACAGGAGCAAGGATGTCATCAAATCGGGCGGCGAATGGATCTCGTCCATCGAGATCGAGAACATCGCGATGGAAGAACCGCGGATCGAGCTGGCGGCCTGCGTCGCGGACGCGGATGACAAATGGGGCGAACGCCCTGTCCTGTTCGTGGTTCCGAAACCGAGCGCCGATCTGAGCGAAGCCCACGTGCTCGCACGCTACGAAGGGCGGGTCGCCAGGTGGTCCTGCCCGGATCGGGTCGTGTTCATCGACGAGATGCCCATGACCGCCACGGGAAAAATCCAGAAATCCGCGCTGCGCCAATGGCTGGCGGACAAAGCCGCGCCGCGCTAGCGCCTGCCGGCGCACACCCCTTCCCCATTCTAGGAGTTTGATTATGGCAGCACCCTTCCTGCTCACGACCGAGCTGGACGACATCGGTATCGTCACGCTGAACAAGGCGCACAAGCGCAACGCGCTGGACGAAGAAGCCATCGCCGAGATCGACGCGTATTTCTCCAACGTCCCCGAGCACATACGGGTCATTCTGATGAAGGCGCAGGGCGATCATTTCTGCGCCGGCCTGGACCTGAAGGAACACCACGACAAGGCGCGCAGCGCCGTCGATTTCCTGCGCGTCTGCCAGGGCTGGCATCGCGCCTTCGACAAGATCCAGCACGGCGGGATTCCCGTGATCGCCTGCCTGCAGGGCGCCGTCGTGGGCGGCGGCCTGGAGCTGGCCAGCGCCGCGCACGTGCGGGTCGCCGACAAGAGCACCTTCTTCGCCTTGCCTGAAGGCACGCGCGGCATCTTCACCGGCGGAGGCGCCACGGTGCGCACCGCCAAGATCATCTCGGCCAACCGCATGGTGGAGCTGATGCTGACCGGCCGGGTGCTGGACGCGCACGAAGGCGAGCGCCTGGGCCTGGCCCACTACGTCTGCAACACCGACGCAAACCCCAAATCCGCGTACGAGCTCGGCCTGGAGCTCGCGCAGCGCATTGCCGGCAATGCGGTCCTGTCGAACTACGCCATCGTCAGTTCGATCAGCCGCATTGGCGACATGGCCGCCACCGAAGGGCTCTTCACCGAGGGCCTGATGGCGGCCGTTGTACAGACCGGGCGGGACGTGCAGGAGCGCCTGGGCGAGTTCGTGAACAAGAAAGCCCATAAAGTGAGGCCGACCTCCTGACCACCGGCCGGGCGGACGTGGGCGACCAACAGAACAAGGACGGAGACAAACCATGCTGTCGAACGAAGAAATCTGCCGGCGCCTGTCCGGACTGCCCGAGTACGAACGGCTCAAGTCGCAGCGCCGGCGCCTGGCCTTTGCCTGCGCCGGCCTGTGCCTGGGCCTGTGCGCCGGCTTCATCCTGGCCGCCGTGCTCTGGCCCGCCGCGCTGGCGCACCCGCTCAACGACCAGGGGACCGTCACCAGCGGGCTGCTGTACGCCGTTGGGCTGATCCTGCTGTCCTGGCTGCTGACGGGCGCCTACATCCACGTGGCCAATTCGCGCTTCGACCCCATGCGCGATCGCCTGCTGGCACAGGTGCGGCCATGAACACGCAAGCCATCCTGATCTTCGCCGGCTTCGTGCTGGTCACACTGGGGATCACCTACTGGGCCTCGCTCAGGACCCGCTCCAGCGCCGACTTCTACACCGCGGGCGGCGGCATCACGGGCACCCAGAACGGGCTGGCCATCGTGGGCGACTACATGTCCGCCGCCACGCTGCTGGGCATCTCCTCCCTGGCGTTTTCCAATGGGTTCGACTCCCTGATCTATGCCGTGTGCGCCTTCATGGGCTGGCCCATCGTCATGTTCCTGATCGCCGAACGGCTGCGCAACCTGGGCCGCTACACGCTCAGCGACATCGTCTCCTACCGGCTCGACGAACGCAGCACCCGGATATTCACCGCGATCAGTTCGCTGACGGTGGTCTTGTTCTATCTGATCGTCCAGATGGTGGGCGCGGGCCAGCTGGTGCAGTTGCTGTTCGGGATCGACTACGCTTACGCCGTGATCGCGGTGGGCCTGCTGATGATGGTCTACGTCGTGCTCGGCGGCATGGTCGCCACGACCTGGGTGCAGATCATCAAGGCCGTGCTGATGCTGGGCAATGGCGTACTGATGGCCGTGCTGGCGCTGGGCTATTTCGACTTCGACTTTTCCGCCCTGGTGGCGGCCGCCTCGGAGCGGCACCCGGCGGGCGAAGCCATGAAGGGCCCCTGGAAACTGATGGCGGACCCGTTCTCGGGCTTCTCGCTGGCGCTATCGCTGGTTTTCGGCATCGCCGGCCTGCCCCACATCATGATGCGCTTCTTCACCGTGCCCGACGCGCGCGCAGCCCGCAAATCGGTATTCGTGGCGACGGGACTGATGGGCGTGTTTTTCGTGCTCATCTGTTTCCTGGGCCTGAGCGCCATGGCGATCCTGCCGGACTATCCCGCATTCTACGTCGACGGCAAGGTGGGCGGCCCCGTGCTGGGCGGCTCGAACATGCCCATCATGCACCTGGCCACGGCGCTGGGCGGCAATCTGCTGTTCGGCCTGCTGGCCGCGGTATCCTTCGCCACCATTCTCGCCGTAGTCAGCGGCCTGACGCTGGCGGGGGCTTCGGCCGCGGCGCACGACCTGTACGCCAAGGTGCTGCGGCGTGGCAATGTGTCCGCCGCGCAGGCCATGCGCGTGAACCGCCTGGCTTCGATCGGCATAGGACTGGTCGCCATCGTCCTTGGCTTGCTGTTCCGCGACCAGAATGTGGCTTTTCTGGTGGCCCTGGCATTCAGCATCGCGGCCTCCGCCAATTTCCCCGTGTTGCTCATGTCCATGTACTGGCGCGGGCTGACCACGCGCGGCGCCCTGGCCGGGGGCCTAGCGGGGCTGAGCATGGCCCTGGCGCTGGTGATCCTGTCGCCCGCCGTCTGGGTGCGCATCTTCGGTTTTCCCGCCGCCGTGTTCCCTTACGACTATCCGACGCTGATCTCCATGCCCCTGGCCTTCCTGACCATTGTGGCGGTATCCGCCGCGGATCGCAGCCGCCGCGCCGCGCAGGACCGCGCCGGCTTCCCGGCGCAGGAAGCCCGGGCCGAGACGGCGGTCGGCATCGCGGCCGCTTCCCACTGAACCGGGCGGCCCGCTGCGGGCCGCCGCCCTTTTTGTTGCAACCCACCTGAGCAGGAGCTTCACCATGACAGACCCCAAGGTCCAGGAGATCGCCCACTACATCGGAGGCAGCCTCCAGGCGGGCGCCGGCGCCCGGACGCAGCCCATCTACAATCCCGCGAGCGGACGGGTCGCCGGCCACGTGAGACTGGCCGACGCGCAGGATGTCGACGATGCCGTCGCCTGCGCCAGGGCGGCCTTCCCCGCCTGGTCTGACACCCCGCCCGTGCGTCGCGCCCGCGTGCTGTTCAGATTCCTTGCCCTGCTGAACGAGCACAGGGACGCGCTGGCGGCGCTGATCACGGCCGAGCACGGCAAGGTTTTCTCCGACGCGCAGGGCGAAGTGACCCGCGGCATAGAGATCGTCGAGTTCGCCTGCGGCATTCCGCAACTCCTGAAAGGCGACTACACCGATCAGGTCAGCACGGGCATCGACAACTGGACCCTGCGCCAGCCGCTGGGCGTGGTCGCCGGCATCACGCCTTTCAACTTTCCGGTCATGGTGCCCATGTGGATGTTCCCTGTGGCCATCGCGGCCGGCAACTGCTTCGTGCTCAAGCCCAGTCCCATAGACCCCAGCCCCAGCCTGTTCATCGCCGAGCTGCTCAAGCAGGCCGGCCTGCCCGACGGCGTGTTCAACGTCGTGCAAGGAGACAAGGAAGCGGTGGACGCCCTGGTCGAGCATCCGGACGTGCAGGCCGTGTCCTTCGTCGGCTCCACGCCGATCGCCCAGCGCCTGTACGAGAAGGGCGCCGCCCGCGGCAAGCGCATCCAGGCCCTGGGAGGCGCCAAGAACCACCTGGTCGTGATGCCCGACGCCGACCTGGATCTGGCGGTCGACGCCTTGGTCGGCGCGGCCTACGGCTCGGCCGGCGAACGCTGCATGGCGGTGTCCGTCGCCGTGCTGGTGGGCGAGGCCGCCGATCGCATTCTCCCGGCCCTGGAATCACGCACCCGCGCCTTGAAAATCCGCAACGGCATGGATCCGCAGGCCGAGATGGGCCCCATCGTCAGCCCGCAGGCGCATGCGCGCATCACCGAGCACATCGCCCAGGGCTTGCGCGAAGGCGCGCTGCTGCGGGTCGACGGCAGGACTTTCGAGGGCGCCCTGGCCGGCGAGGGCTGCCGGGACGGCTTCTGGCTGGGCGGCACCCTCTTCGATCATGTCACGCCCGACATGAGCATCTACAAGGAAGAGATCTTCGGGCCGGTCCTGTGCTGCGTGCGCGTGCCCGATCTGGCCGCCGCCATACAGTTGATCAACCGGCATGAGTTCGGCAACGGCGTGGCCTGCTTCACAAGTGACGGCAATGTGGCGCGCGAGTTCGGCCGGCGCATCCAGGTGGGCATGGTAGGCATCAATGTGCCCATCCCCGTGCCCATGGCCTGGCACGGCTTCGGCGGCTGGAAGAAAAGCCTGTTCGGCGACATGCACGCCTATGGCGAGGAAGGCGTGCGCTTCTATACGCGGCAGAAGTCCATCATGCAGCGTTGGCCCGAAAGCATGGCCAAAGGAGCGGAATTCGTCATGCCTACGGCCAAGTAAGCAAAACGGCCCCCCGCGCCATGGCGGGCGCGGGGGGCCGCAGCCGCGGCGGCGCGTCAGTACATGCCGTGGAAGACCGCGTCGTCGGGGCCGACGTGCGAAGGCGGGCTCCAGGTGACGTCGCGCATGGAATGCTGCACCAGGGTCTCCACGCCCAGCAGCACGGCGAAGATGGCCATGCGCACCGGGATGCCGTTGTCGGCCTGGCGGAAAATGGCCAGGCGCGGATCATGGTTCAGGTCCACGCTCAGGTCGTGCGCGCCTTCACGGCTGTCGCGCGGCAGCGGGTGCATGACGATCACGTCGGGCCCGCAGCACTGATCGATGATGGCCTTGTTGACCTGGAAATCCGCGGTGTAGCTGTCGCCCTGGCCTTCCGCGAAACGTTCCTTCTGCACGCGGGTGGCATAGATCACGTCCACGCCGGGCAGGCCTTTTTCCAGGGAATGCGTCTGTTCGATCACGTGCTTGCCCTGCTTGGCCACCTGCTGCACGATGTCCTCGGGCATTTCCAGGCCGGGGGGCGAGATCAGGGTGAACTTCAAGCCGCGGTACATGCCCAGCAGCTTGATCAGGGAATGCACCGTGCGGCCGTATTTCAGGTCGCCCACCATGGCGATGTGCGCGCCGTCCAGCAGTTTGCCCAGGCGGGAAAACTCGGTGCTGATGGTGTAGAGGTCCAGCAGGGCCTGGCTGGGGTGCTCTCCGGCGCCGTCGCCGCCGTTGACCACGGGGATGTTGGTGGCGCGGGCGAATTCGGCCACCGAGCCTTGTTCAGGGTGGCGGATCACCATGGCGTCCACATAGCCGCTCATCACGCGGCTGGTGTCATAGATGGATTCGCCCTTGGCCATGGACGAAAACGTGAAGCCGGTGGTGTCGCAGACCGAGCCGCCAAGACGGCAGAAAGCGGCGCCGAAGCTGACGCGGGTGCGGGTCGAGGCTTCGAAGAACAGATTGCCCAGAACGGCGCCTTCCAGCACGCGCGACACTTTCTGGCGGCGTGCGATGGGCTGCATGATGTCGGCCAGGCTGCACAGCTCTTCCACGGTTTCGCGCGTGAACTGGTCCACCGACAGCAACTGGTGCTTACCGCCGACGGCGATACGGTCGCGCAGCGGACCGGACTGTGCGCTCTGCGCATATTTATTGAGCAGGGCCTCGTTTTCCACGATTTCCGTCACGAAGCGCTGGACCACTTCCGGCATGGCCCGCGACTCCAGCGAGCCTTCCGGCAACAGCCATGTATCCAGGGCGCGGCGCTTGACGCCGATGCGAGCGGCGAATACGTCGCGGGTCAGGTTCAGGCGACGCATCGCATCGCGCAAAAATACTTGTTGGGAAACGGCCATGTGGAGTGCTCGCTATATAAATATACGCAATGCGTATATTTTAAAACCGGGCACAGCAAAATAGCGAGCAGGAAAACAGGCAATTAGAAAAAATACAACGCAAGCCCGACAAGCGGGCCGGCCAAGGAATCGTGGAGCCGGCGGCAAGGCTCAGAGACGCAGTTCCTGCGGGAAAATCTGGGGCATGCCGAAATCGGGAATCGCGGCGCTATCCTCGTCCTGAGGAGCTGAATTGACCCAATCGCTATGCTGGTACGCGAAACTGGCCACCCCCAGCGTGCCCCACAGCCCCAGCAGGAACACCGCCAGGCTCAGCGCCAGGAAGAAGGCGGAACAGAATGCGGGAATCCAGGCCCAGCGCCGTCCGGTCGAGGACATCTGCCAGGCGGCCGTCCAGTGGCTCCAGCACAAGGCCAGGAAGGCGGAGACCAGGCCCAGCATGAATACCGCCAGCGGAATGCGCAGCCACTCGGGCATGAAGACGGAATTGAGCACGCCGCTGGCCATCAGCATGATGGTCAGCAGCGCGACGCCATGCATGGTCGCCAGCACCCGGAACGAAAGCACATAAAAGGCCACGTTGCTGGGGATGGCTGGCTTCATGACGACGGTTTAATTGCTTTTCTGATTGGTGGTCGGCGTGGCCTGAGGCCCGGCGATGGCGCGCGCAGCGGCCATGGCGTTGGCTTCCGTGCCCACCATGAAGATCAGGCGGCCGTCCTTGACGGGCGAGCTGTAGCTGGGAGCGGCCAGCATGGTGTCGCCTACCACCAGCGCCAGGCGCTTCCTGGGGTTCTGGGTGGTGACCTGCAGCAGGCGCTGGGCCGCCTCGGGAGTCAGGTTCAGAGCCAGCAGGCCTTCCTTGCTGTCGTTGGTGCCCGCCTGCACGCCGGTCAGGTCGTCGCGCACGATGATGGCGCGCGGATTCACATAAAGGGCGCCATTGGGCTGTACGTCCACGCGGGCCCAGCCGCTCTGGGGCTGCGTGTCCGCCAGGAAGACCTGGACGGGAGCGACCTGCTGCTGCGCGCCGGAAGGCTGGGCGCCGCCGGTCTGGCCGGCCTGGGCGGCCGTGGAGGGGGTCTGCGCCGCCGTGGTGCTGGACGAGCCGGCTTGGTCAGCGGGTTTTTGCTGGACAGTCTGGCAAGCGGCCAGCGCCACCAGGCCGATAGGCGCCAGGAATCGGGCAAGCGTGCGTAAAGTCATCATTCTGAAGGTCCCCCCTCTTTGCAAAAATTCAACATGACTTGCAGTGTAGCAGTCATGTAACAGTGAAAGCGGTTAATCTTTGTTAAGCCTGCCCGGCAGGGCGCCGCGCACCTGTACGCGCACCTGGTCCCGCAGCTTGCCCTGTCCGTCCTTGAGCTCGATGCGGACATTGCCCGGTCTCAGCGGCAGGCGCGCCTGGCTCCCTCGCGCGACCTCGCGGCCGTCCACCCACCAGACCAGCGGCAGGGCGTCGCTGCCCTGCCCCTGCGCCAACAGGCGCATCTGCTGGTTCTGCGGCGGAATATCCGGATCCAGGGCCAGGATGGTGCCGTCGACCGGCTCGGCAATACGCAGCGGCCCGGCGTAGGCCTGACCCGCATCGGCCAGCTCTATCACGTCGGACTGCGTCCCTTCAACGAAGTATTCGCGCCGCTGCGCCTCCACCGCCGGCTCGTAACGGATGTCACGGACCGCCACGCCTTCGGGCATGACCGGCGGACGGCTGGGCCGGCCGCGGTTCAAGGCCGCCATGACCTCATGCCAGATGGGCGCCGCGCCGCTGACTCCGGACACGTCCTGCATGCTTTCGCCCGCGCTGTTGCCCACCCACACGCCCACCGTGTGGTCCTGCGACCACCCCATGGCCCAGTTGTCGCGCATGTCCTTGCTGGTGCCGGTCTTGGCCGCCGACCAGAAAGGGGTGCTCAAGGCGCTGTCCAGTCCAAAAGTCGTCACTCGGGCCTGCCGGTCGGACAGCATGTCGCCCACGATCCAGGCGGCAGCGGGATCCATCACGGGCCTGAGCTGGGCCGGCGGCGCATCCAGCCGTGTACGAACCTCCTGGGCCAGCCCCTGGTTGGCCAGGACGCGATATGCATTGGTCAATTGCAACAAAGTGACATCTGCGCTGCCCAGCGCCAGGCTGTAGCCGTAGTAATCGCCTTCCTGGCGCAGGTCCACCCCCAGGTCCCGCAGGCGCTGCACCAGCGCTTGCGGCCCCAGCAAGGTCAGCACGCGGACCGCGGGGATGTTCAACGAGGACCCGAGCGCGGTGCGCGCGCTGGTCCAGCCGACGAATTGCTTGTCGTAATTCTGCGGTATGTAGAGTCCGTTGCCGGTAGGCAGATTCAAGGCCGAGTCCTGCAGCAGCGAGGCGGCCGTCAGCATGCGCCTTTCGATGGCCAGTTCGTACAGAAACGGCTTGAGGGTGGAGCCCGCCTGGCGCAGCGAGCGGGCGTGGTCCACCTGGTCGGCCTGCGACAGATCGCCGCTGGAGCCCAGATACGCCAACACCTGCCCGCTGCGATTGTCCAGCACGACCACGGCGGCGTCGCGCACGCGCGCCGTGCGCAGGTCAAGCAGATGACGCCGCACGCTGGCCGTCACCAGGGCCTGCAGGCGCGCATCCAGCGTGGTGCGCAAGCTGTCGCCCGCCTGCAGGTCCTTGCCCTGCTCGATGACCCAGCGGGCGAAGTGAGGCGCCTGGTCCGCCTGTCCGAAAGGAGGCTGGGCGGCCCGCCGCAGCGCCACCGTCACCAGATTGCCCAGGCCGCGGCATTCCTGGCCGCGCCCCATGTCCTGCAAGGTCAGGCAGGCGCGCCGCTCCACGGTGAGCGCCGAGGCATTGGGACCACGCAGCAGCACGGCGGCGATGGCCGATTCGCGCACATCCAGCGCCGCCGGCTGTTTCTGGAACAAGGTGCGCGACAAGGCGTCCACGCCGACCAGCTCGCCGCGAAACGCCACGCGGTTCAAATAGGCTTCGAGGATCTGCGGCTTGCTCCAGCTGTCTTCCAGGGACTGCGCCGCCACCACCTGGTCCAGCTTCTGCCACAGGGAACGGCCGCCGCGGCCGGCCGCCAGGTCCTGGTCCAGCAGGCCGGCCAGCTGCATCGTGATGGTTGAGGCGCCGCGGGCCCGGCCCGATACCAGTCCCTCCCAGGCAGCCGACCCGACAGACCACCAGTCCACTCCGCCATGCGACTCGAAGCGACGGTCTTCGGACACCAGAACGGCGCGCTGCAAGGCCGGGGATATATGTTCCAGATCCACCCATTGCCCGCGCCGCTGCCTGAAATCCCGCCGCACGCTCTGCAGCAGCACGCCGTGGCGGTCCAGGACCTGGATGTCGGAAGAGCGGTGCGCCTGGCGCACCTGCTCATAGGAGGGCAGCGCCGCCGCCGGGCCGGCCAGCAAGGCCAGGCCCAGCAGCAGGGCGCTGTGTTCACGGCGCAGGCGCATCCACCACATCCAGCGTGCCGTCATTGGGCCAGACGGCAAAGACGTCAGGCTCGTACAGCGCCTCCACCCGCGTGGCCGGCAGCACGAACTGGCCGACCGTGTTCAGGCGCACCGTGTATTCCACCGTGGTGGTGCCTTCCGGGAAGCGCTCGTAGTAGGCGCGATAGCCATCGAAACGGCGCTCCACGAAGGCGGGCCAGGCCACACCTTCGTTGCGCTCGCCTTCGGTCGCCAGAGCCGAATCGCGCCCCAGGCCGCTGCCCAGGATGGTGGCGCCGGCGGGAATGGGATCGGACACCACCACCCAGCTTGCCGGCCCCTGGGCCTTGACCGTCAGGGTGATGCGGGCAATGTCGCCGCGGCTCCAGACGCCGGGCTTGGCCTGCTCGACCGCCTTCATGCTGCGCTCCACGCTCAGCCCGGCCGCAATGGGCTTGTCCACCGGCACGGCGGCCAGCGAGCGCACATCCACCCAGGCCTTGCCCTCGCCCATCAGCTCGACGCTCAGGTCATCGGCTTCGGGGCCGCGCCAGGGCACATCGATCCGGGTCGAGCGCACGCCCTGGCGATTGGGCGTCAAGGCGTCCCAATCCACGACCTGCGCGCTTTCCGAACCCAGAATCACCATGGACTGGCCGTGGACGGGTTGTTCGTAATGGCGGCTGAACTGCTCGATCGCCAGCCCGGCCAACAGGTTCTCCGTGGTCATGCCCCAGGCGCCGCGCCGCTGCTCCAGCAACAGGCCCTGCGCCAGGCGCGGCATGTCCTCCGCCCAGCCCGGCTGGCCGCTCATCTGCATCATCAGGCGAGCCTGGTTGGTGACGCGGCTGCTCATCGTCCAGGGGTCGCCGTTGAGACGGTCTTCGCCGAAGACCAGACGCGTGCCGCGGCTGACCAGGCGCGCCTGGATCAGGTCCAGAGCCTGCTGGCGGGTCTGCTCGGCCTGCTTGATGCCGGGCAGGCGCTGCGTCAGGTCCACCCAGGCAAGCAGGGTTTCCGTCGGCCAGCTCTGCAGATTGGGCTCGACCGAATCCACCATGTTGACACGCGCCATGCCATAGCGGGCCAGGATGGACGTCAGGCGGACCAGTTCGATGTCCCGGTCCTGCCGGGAAGCGTTGCGCGACTCCCGCAGGCGGCCGTTGACCGCATTCTGCAGGCCTTGCAGCATCTCGTGCCGGTACATCTCGGGAATGGCGAAGTTCAGGCCCAGGGCCTGCGCCATGTCGCTGATCTCCAGGATGTAGGCCGTCAGGACGCGGCTGCCGGAAGCGTAAGGACTGGGGAAATAGCGCAGCAGACCGTCCTGGGTGATGTAGGACGGGATACGCTGCATCAGGGCCGCCCAATCCTGCTCGGCGCGCAAGCCCAGCGAACGCGAAGCCAGCTGCTCGAAGCAGGTGTAGGGGTAGCGCTCGAACCAGGCGCGCACGCCTTCCAGCCCGCCGCCCAGCGAGGAGCGGAACAGCATCTGCAGGCCGCCCTGGATGCGTCCCTGCTCGTCGCGCAAGGCGCCGGCCGGCGCCTGCACCGGCAAGGTCAGGGCCTGTTCGGCCGAGACGGCGGCCAGCGTGGCCTGCTGGACCGTTACCTGCACGGCAGGGAAGATTTCCTGCTTGATGGCCAGGCGGTCCTGGGCGGGCCGGGCTGCATCCGGCTGACCCAGTTCACGCGCCTGGACTGTCCAGCCCAGGGTGTGCGAGGGCGCCGTGCCGCTGGAGGCGGGCACCGTCATGGGCCAGGAAACGAGGGCCGCCGAGCCGGAAGGCAGCTCGATGGTCTTGGCCGGCAGGCTGGCGCCCGGCAGCCCGGCGCCGTCATATTGCGCCTGCAGTTCCACCTTCATGGCGCGCGGGCTGCTGTTGCGCACCGTGACCTGCGCCTCGTAGCGATCCCCCTCGCGGGCGATGGCCGGCAAGGCCGAAATGATCTGCAGATCCTGCGTGGTGACCATCTCGGCCGAACCGGTGCCGAAACGCTTGCCGCCCAGATCGGCCACGGCCACGATGCGGTACCGCGTCAAGGCGTCCTTCAGCGGCACCGTGACGGTGGCGCGGCCCTGCTCGTCCAGTTCCACATTGCCTTTCCAGAGCAGCAAGGTGTCCAGCAGCTCGCGGGTCGGGCTCTTGCCGCCGCCCCCGCCGGCCGGGACCGCCTTGCGGCCATAGTGCCGGCGTCCCACGATCTCGGACTGCGCCGTGGCAGTCAACACGTTATAGCTGCGCAAGGCGCGCATGGCGCCCAGCAGGTCCCACGACCCGTTGGGGCTCAGTTCCAGCAGTGCCTGATCCACGGCAGCCAGCGCGACGGAGGCGCCGGCAGCCGGAGCGCCATCCTTGCCCAGCACCTGGATGTCCACCTTGGCCTGCTCGCGGATCGCGTACTGCGAGCGGTCCGTGCTCACCTTCACATCCAGGGCGTCCTGCTGGCTGGTGACCTCGATGCCCGCCAGGCCGAAACGATAGGCCGGCTTGGACAGGTCCACCGTGGTGGTCGGCGCCACGAACTCGCCCCCGCCTTCCGAATAGGCCTTGTACCAGTTCAAAGGCTGGCTCCAGCCCCAGGTGAAGAAGGAATACCAGGGCACTTCGCGCAGGCGGCCGCGCAGGACCAGCACCGACACATAGACATTGGGCCCCCATTCAGGCTTGATGTCCACGCTGACCGTGGGATTCTCGCCCTCCAGCTGGAGCACGCGGGCCTGCAGCACGCCTTCACGCTCCACGGAAACCAGGGCCGTGGCCTCGCGGAACGGCATGCGGACCTGGAACTGGGCCTGCTCGCCGGGCGCCCAGCTCTTGCGGGCCGGGATCACATCGATGCGGTCGTCGTTCTGGCCGCCGAACCACAATTCGCCCGAACCGCTGACCCAGACGCTGCTGGCGGCCACGGACTCGCGGCCCTGGGCGTCGCTGGCGACAGCGCGCAGCTCGACCTGGCCGCCCTTCTCCAGCTTGACCTCGCACTGCAGCAGGCCGCGCTCATCGCTGCGGCCCTTGCACAGCGTACCCAGATCCTGGCGCTCCTCCTGATTGTCATAGCTGTAGAAACCGCCCACCATGCGCTTGCGGGTGGAGTAGCGCACCACATTGGCCGCATCCACGCGTACCGCCGCATCCTTCACGGGCTTGCCGTCGGGACTGAGCGCCAGCACCGTCAGCGTCGTGCTGGAGCCGGCCTTCAGCCAGCTGCCGGCACGCAGCCCGGCCACCACGTCGGCCGGCCATACCGGCACGGTCTGCATCAGTGTCTGGATTTCGCCATTGGGATCGGCAAAGGTCGCCTCCACCACGAACTCGGAAGGCTGCGTCACCGCCGGCAGTTCCTTGAGTTCCGCCCGCAGGCCGCCCTGGGCATCCAGCTGGAAGCGTTTCTTGTTCAGGAATACGCGCGGCTCGGAGGACGCATTGTCGCCCTCCTGCGGCGCGGCGAAGGTGAAATCATCGTAGGCGCTGAACGAAGGCGCGCGGGTGCGCACCACGCCGGACAGCTGCACGGGCAGGAAGTCGGCCGGGCCTCCGGACAGGTACTGCAACTGCATGTCCGCCTGCATGGATTCGGGCCGCACCAGATAGGGATGCGCCTGCCCGTCGCTCAATTTGAGCGAGCCGCCCAGCACGGGCAGCTTGAACTCTTCGACGCGGAACTCGCCGAAGGAGAAATACTGGTCGTCGCCCTGCGTGGACAAGGTGTATACGCCCAGCTCCGCGTCCTTGGGAATCTTCCAGTCATTCAGGGCGAACGTGCTGCCGGCGGCCGTGGTGTGCCACTTCAAGGGCAGCTCGATCCGCTTGCCCGTGCCCTGGTGCTCCAGGACCATGGTGCTGGGGTAGCGGTCGGGCGCGGCGAAACCGGAGCGCACGCGATCGGTCAGATAGTGTTTCATGTGCACCACTTCGCCGGCGCGAAACAGGTTGCGGTCCAGCACGGTGTGGGCCACCATGCCGTCGCGGCTGCCCCAGGCGTAAGGCACATTGAAACGCCAAGGCTCGATGCCCGAATTCCAGTCGCTGAATGCGAAACTGAAATCGTCCTTGCCGCGGGCCATGGGATTGTCTTTGTCGACGCGGGCCGTCACATACAGGCCGGAGAGCTGGCTGTCATCACAGTAATCCACGGCCGCCACAGGCTGGGGATGGTGAAACAGCCCGTTCTCGTCCGTCCGGCCCTCCACCAGCTCTTCGCCGCGGCAGTTCATGACGCGCACCAGCGCGCCGGGCACGACCTTGGCGTCGTCCAGGGTCGTGACCCAGACCATCAGGTCATCGCCCCCTTTCTTGATGTGCACGCCCAGGTTGGTGACCAGGGCCGACGTACGCACGTACATGGTCTTGCCCGATTCCAGCAGGGATGCGCCCAGCCGCGGCGAGGCCACTTCCAGCACATGGAAGCCAGGCTCGCGCAGCGGCACACCGACCAGTTCGAAGGGACGCTCGCCCTTCTGGTCCATGCCGGGCAAGGTCAATTGCTGGACCTTCTGGCCCTTGAGCAAGGATTCGCCGCGCAGGTCCAGCATGCCGTTCTCGTCAACGGGCCCGTTGACCTTGTAGCCGTTCCCCATGAGGGTCCTCAGGCGTTCGGCCTGGATGTTCCAGCCGTAGTCCAGTTGGCGCAGGCGCGCATACCACTCCAGCACCTGCTTGTCGTCGCGCAGCACCATGTCCCCCACCTGGCCCGCGGACACCACCATGTCCTGCGTGACCAGGCTGGGCTCCACATTGCGCAGGCTCAAGCCCAGGGCCGGCGGATCCGAATCGTCCGAGCCGTCGTACGAGGCATGGCCGAAACGCTCCACGATGCCGAACGGCTCCACGGCGAACTTGACCAGCGGCGGATACGTGCCGGTGCGCACGCCCTGCGTCAGCAGTTCCGGATTGCTCAGGCTGCGGCCGGCATCGTCCTTCAGGCCGGACGGAGCCACGATCTGCAACTGCGCGTTCTCGGGGAACGGCCCTTCGAAACGCACCGTCTCGCTCGCGCCGCGATCCTGCCAGCCCTCGCCCTCGTCGGATGCGGGCTTCCATTCCTGCGAGCCCGCCTTCAGGCGGAACCGGGACAGTTGCTCATACTCCACGGCCGAGGAGAACTGCACGCTCAGGCTGCCTACCGGTGTGCAGGGAGCGTCCGCGCGTTCGCGCAGGCAGGACAGCGACGCGCTGAACGCCGGGCGCACCGAGAAATCAAAGACATAGCGATCCGAACTGGGCACGCCCTTGCGATTGGCTATCTGGGTCAGGATGCCGGGATCCAGCACCACCGACACGTCGGCGCCCGCCGGCAAGGTGCGCGCGCACTGCACGGCCTGGTAGCGCTCGTCCACCTCGTCCACCTCGTCCACGTAGTATTCGGACTTGATCAAGGCATCGCGCTGGGCCGCATCCAGCGTCTTCAGGGGAATCCGTTCGCCTATGCCTTCCACGCGGCAATAGCCGTGCTTGACCAGCGAGGCGGCGTCCACGGGGGCCGTGAAGCTGAAGAGGAAGGCCTGGTCTTCGGAGATGGTCGAATAGTACGGGCGGTTGCTGTCCAGGACGGGGCCGCCGGAGTTGAAGCGGTACTGCGCCGGGCCGCTGATGGCCTCGCCCGACAGGCTGCGGAACGTCGTGGAGACGGTCGCCGTGCAACTGAGGCCCGGACCTGGCCGCTCCGTGAATTCGTAGATCCAGCGGCGCGCGTCCAGCCAGCGTCCCTGGCCGCTGACCTCGGGATCGTCGCATTGCACCAGCACGGGCGGCGGCAGCTGCGAATCGCCGAAGCGCACGACCGGGGCGGCAAAAGTGACTTTGACGTCCCGCAGCTCGCTGGTCGCTCCCTTGGGCGAAAAGCTGCTGATGGACACGGCCTGGGCGCACGTCGCGCCCGCCAAAAGCGTCAAACCAAGCAAAGCGTGGCGCTTCATCGTTCTTCCCCTGTAGACGAACTGTTTTCGGCGCACAGTGTAGAGGAAATCGGTCCGCCTGAGGCAGGCAAACCTGGGCCGTATCCGCCACCGCCGCGCCATCCCCGGTTCCACTGCGGGCCGAGCCCGCGTAGAGTCCTGATTCGATGTGCATTTGACGAGTCTGACGCATTTGAAAGCAAAGATTTCAAATGCGTCCAAAGGTGCTGATTCAGGCCCGCGGGCCCGGCCGGCACTACCATGGGCATCGGTTTTGCCAGCCAACCCCCCGGTCTGGAAAACAGCCGCCGCGCCCTCATATACTACTCGGGTCGCACGGTTTTGCGGCCTTTGCCAGAATCTGTTTTCAGGACATGCCCATGAGCCCAATGACGCTGGAGAAACTGGACGACATCCGCAACGACTGCCGCAAACTGGTCAGCCAGCGCGCCTTGTTGTCGGCTGCCGCGGCCGTGGTGCCCATTCCGGGCGTGGACGTGGGCACGGACGTCGCCATCCTGATGAAAATCATCCCCATGATCAACGCCCGCTTCGGCCTGTCGGCCGAGGACGTGGAAAGCCTGAGCCCGGAATTGAAGAAACTGGTGATCGTGGGCGGCGCCAGCATGGGCGTGGGCCTGGTGGGCCGGGTGCTGACGACCGACCGGGTCGTCAATATGCTGGTGCGCATGGGAGCCAAGAAACTGGCCGGCAAATACGGCGCCAAGTATGTGCCGCTGATCGGCAGCGCGATCTCATCCACGATCAGTTTCGTGGTGCTGCGCAAGGTGGGCAACCAGCACATCGATGAATGCTACGAGACTGCCCGCCGGCTCCTGCTGGAGCAACAACGCCAGCACGCCGTCCATACGCTGGATGGCCATGCCGACGGGCTGATTCGCGAGGTCGGCGACTCCGGCGCACGATGAGCCGGGGCCGCCGAAGGGCTCAGCCCGCCGCCGGCTGGACGGCGTCGGAGCTGCGCCCGTTGAGCATGTAATCCATCAATTCGCGCACCGACTTCATGGCCTTGCCGAAGGGCAGAACTTCCGAGCTGCGGAAGAACAGGCCGCGCTGCACATCGCCCTGCAAGGCGTAGGCCAGCTGGCGGTCGATGCAGAACTGTCCATGGCGCTGCACGCCGTCGCGCAGGCCGCAATGCGCCAGGCAGTCGAAACCTTCCGTGCAGGGCCGCTCGCGCGCGACGGACTGCAGCTTGCTTTCCTTGTGCAGGTAGGCGTCCAGCCAGGGGGTGCGCACGGCTCGCGCCGGCAGGCCGGCCACGCTCATGAAGGTGACGATGTCTTTGGGCTCGGCATCGAGCAGGACGCGCTTGAAATTGACGTGGGCGTCGCCCTCGGAGGTGACCGCGAAAGCCGTGCCCAGCTGGACGCCGTCTGCGCCCCAGCCCATCAGTTCGCGCACCTGCTCGGGGCGGTGCACCCCGCCGGCGGCGATCAGGGGGATGCGTTCGGCTTCCAGGCCCAGCTCGCGGAACAGGGCCCGGCACCCCTCCAGCACGCGCTGGAACGCATATTCAGGCTTGCTGAGCGACTGGTCGTCGGGCGCGCCCAGGTGTCCCGCGGCGTAACGCGGGTTCTCGATGACCACGGCGTCGGGCAGGCGTTTGCGGCGCAGCCACTTCTTGATCAGCAGCGTGACTCCGCGCACATCGGACAGGATGGGGATCAGAGCGACCTTGGGATGGTCCTGGACCAGCTCAGGCAGATCCAGCGGCAAGCCGGCGCCCACCACCACCGCGTCCGCTCCGCTTTCGCAGGATTGGCGGACATAGGCAGGATACTGGGAAACAGCCTTCATGACATTGACCGCCACCGCGCCCCGCCCGCCCGAGCGCTCCCGCGCGCTGCGAATTTCGCGGTCCAGGGCCTGCAGATTGGCGGCGTCCACCACGTCCTTGGGCACGTCGCCCTGGGTATTGTCCATGAGGTCTTCATGGTGGCGCCGCAGGTCCACGCTGGAAATCGTTCCCAGCCCGCCCAGCGCCGCCACCGCGCCGGCCAGCCGGGACGCCGAGATGCCGACGCCCATGCCTCCCTGGACGATGGGCAGAAGCAGTTTTCCTTTCAGGGACATGAGACGCAAATCCGTCTTTAGCACGATGTTATACCTTAAGTTGATGCAAGAAGCTGCCCGGCCACGTCGGGACCGGGAACAGGGCAATGGACGTCGGCCGGCGGCCGGTGCGTCAGATCAGGCGGGAGTAGCGGGCCGTCGTGGCCTGGGCCAGGTATTTGTCGAACACCATGCTCAAGGCGCGCACGAACAGGCGGCCCTTGGGCAGCACGCGGATGGACTCGCCGTCCACCGCCACCAGGCCGGCTTCTTCGTAGGTGTGCAGCTCCTGCAGTTCCGTGGCGAAATAGCTGGCGAAGTCGATGCCGTAGCGCGCCTCCAGGCGGGCGATTTGCACCGGCACGCTGCACATCAGGTTCATGATGATTTCAGCGCGCAGCCGGTCGTCCTGCTGCATGACGATGCCCCGCTCCACGGGAATGCGGCCGCGGTCCAGGTCTGCATAGTAATTGCGCAGGCTGCGAACGTTCTGCACATGCATGGGGCCCACATGGCCGATGGAGGACACGCCGAAGGACACCAGGTCGCAGGAAGCGCGCGTGGTGTAGCCCTGAAAGTTGCGGTGCAGACTGCCGTCCAGGCGCGCCAGGTTCAATTCATCCGTGGGCAGCGCGAAATGATCCAGGCCGATATAGACATAGCCGGCGTCCAGCAGGCGCTGCGAGGACATCAGGAACAGCTGCAGGCGCTGCTCGGCGTCGGGCAGGTCGGCCTCGCGTATCAGGCGCTGGGCCTTGAAACGATTGGGCAGGTGCGCATAGTTGTATAAGGCGATGCGGTCGGGGCGCAGTTCCACCAGTGAATCGATGGTGGCCGCGAAACTGTCCAGGCTCTGCAGCGGCAGGCCGTAGATGAGGTCGGTATTGATGGACTGGAAGCCCGCGGCGCGGCCGTCCTGCACGGCGCGGCGCACCATGTCGAAGGGCTGGATGCGGTTGACGGCCTCCTGAACGCGCGGATCGAAATCCTGCACGCCGAAGCTGGTGCGGTTGAAGCCCAGTTCCGCCAGGCCCTGCAAGGTGCCGTCGGCCAGGGTGCGCGGATCGATCTCTATGCCCAGCTCGGCATCGGGCGTAAACTGGAAACGCGCCTGCAGGCGTTCCATCAGCCGCGCCAGTTGCGCATGTTCCAGGAAAGTGGGCGAACCCCCGCCCAGGTGCAGTTGTTCGGTGCGCCGGTCCTCGCCCATATACTGGGTGACCATGTCGATCTCGCGCAGCAGGTAGCGCAGATACTGTTCGCTCTTGCTGCGGTCCTGGGTGATGACCTTGTTGCAGGCGCAAAAGTAGCACAAGGACTGGCAGAACGGAATGTGCAGGTACACCGACAAGGGCGGGTTGCTGCTGCTCAGGGCGCGGCGCGAGAGTTCATGTATATAGGGCTGCGCAGGAAAATCCTGAAAGAAGCGATCGGCCGTCGGGTAGGATGTGTAGCGCGGGCCGGTGCGGTCGAAACGCCGGATCAGGGCTTCGGAGATTTCGATGTCGGGATTGCCGAGCGCCGGTGCGTCGGGTTCTTCCAGGATACTGGGCATGGCTGATTCTCCAGCAAGAGGCCTTTTCTTCTTGATAAGCACTCATTGTGAGAGAAAACCCTGGCGAGCCAATTGACCTGCATCAAGACCGCGACAAGTAAAAAATTTACTTTTTTAGCTGACGACAGGCTGACATTAGCGTCATATATCGTATCATTAAGCGCTAACCGCCTAATTTACCGCCCGTTGGAGCCTGATGTATCTGCTCGTGATCCTAGCGCTGCCCTTTGCCGGCAGCTTGCTATCTTCCCTGCTGCCCGCGCATGCGCGCAAACTTCAGGCCTCCCTGGCCGGCGCCGTCGCAGTCTCCTGTGCCCTCCTCACCCTGTACGCCTATCCCGACGTCGCCCGCGGCGAGGTCATCGAATCCTCGCGCGCCTGGATTCCCGCCCACGGCCTGACTTTCAAGCTGCGCATGGACGGCTACGCCTGGCTGTTCAGCTTCATCATCACGGCCATGGGCGCGCTCATCGCCCTCTATGCCCACTACTACCTGTCCGCCCAGGACCCCGTGCGGCGCTTCTTCGCCTTTCTGCAGGCCTTCATGGGCTCGATGCTGGGCGTGGTGCTTTCGGGCAACCTGATCCAGCTGGTGGTCTTCTGGGAGCTGACCAGCCTGTCCTCCTTCATGCTGATCGCCTATTGGTATCACCGCATGGACGCCCGGCGCGGCGCGCGCATGTCGCTGGTGATCACCGGCACGGGCGGCTTCTGCCTGCTGGCCGGCGTGCTGATGCTCGGCCAGGCGGCCGGCAGCTACGACCTGGGCGTGGTGCTCGAATCGGGCGAGCAGATACGCAACCACCCCTGGTACACCGTCATGCTGGTGCTGATCGCCCTGGGCGCGCTCAGCAAGAGCGCCCAGTTCCCCTTCCATATATGGCTGCCGCATGCCATGGCCGCGCCCACGCCGGTGTCCGCCTACCTGCACTCGGCCACCATGGTCAAGGCCGGGGTATTCCTGCTGGCGCGCCTGTGGCCGGTGCTGTCGGGCACCACCGAATGGGCCTTCATCATCGGCGGGGCGGGCCTGTGCTCGCTGACCCTGGGAGCCTACGTGGCCATGTTCCAGCGCGACATGAAAGGCGTGCTGGCCTACTCCACCATCAGCCACCTGGGGCTGATCACCCTGCTGCTGGGCCTGAACAGCCCACTGGCGCTGGTGGCCGCGCTGTTCCACATGATGAACCACGCCACCTTCAAGGCCTCGCTCTTCATGGCCGCCGGCATCGTGGACCATGAAACGGGCACGCGCAACCTGAACCGCCTGTCCGGACTGCGCCACGCCATGCCCCTGACGGCCACGCTGGCCACGGTGGCGGCCGCCGCCATGGCGGGCGTGCCGCTGCTCAACGGCTTCATCTCCAAGGAGATGTTCTTCGCCGAGACCATCCTGGCCGGCAACGGCAGCACCTGGGAATACCTGCTGCCGGGCGTGGCCGTGGTGGCCGGCTCCTTCAGCGTGGCCTATTCGCTGCGCTTCATCGCCCAGGTCTTCTTCGGCCCGGTCGCCACCGACCTGCCGCGCAAGCCCCACGAACCGCCGCGCCAGATGCTCATTCCCAGCGCCATCCTGGTGCTGACCTGTCTGCTGGTGGGCGTGATTCCGGGCCTGACCTTCGGTCCCTTCCTGCATACCGCGGCCAACGCCATCCTGGGACTGGAAACCCCTGAATACGACCTGGCCCTGTGGCACGGCGTCAACCTGCCCCTGATCATGAGCCTGGTCGCCACCCTGGCCGGGGTGATCCTGGTTCTGCTCATCAACCGCTTCTACCGCAACCGCCAGGGCCGCACGCCCCTGCTCACGCGCGCCGACGGCCGCCGCCTGTTCGAGCTGACCATGGAATACCTGGAAGTCGCGGCCAACTGGGCCGCGGGCAAGCTGTATTCGCCGCGGCTGCAGCGCCAGATCCTGCTGATCCTGGTCGTGACCCTGTGCGTGGCCGCGCTGCCGCTGACCCGCGGCGACTGGATCAAGACCGTGCGCTTCACGCCCCTGGATCCCCTCTTCGCCCTGATGTGGGCCGTGGGCGTTCTGTGCGCGATCGGCGCGGCGCGCCAGGCCAAGTTCCACCGCCCCGCCTCGCTGCTGCTGGCCGGCGGCGCCGGCCTGGTCACCAGTCTCACCTACGCCTGGCTGTCGGCGCCCGACCTGGCCCTGACGCAGCTGGCCGTGGAAGTGGTGACCATGGTGCTGATCCTGTTGGGCCTGCGCTGGCTGCCGCAGCGCGTCAGCGACATGCCCGGCAGCGCCGGGCACAGCGGCCGCGCGCTGTTGCGCCGCGGCCGCGACCTGACCATCGCCGTCCTGGCCGGCGGCGGCGTCGCGGCGCTGGCCTTCGCCGTCATGACCCGCCCGCACCCCAGCGGCATCTCGCCCTTCTTCGTGGAAAAATCCCTGCCGCTGGGCGGCGGCGCCAACGTGGTGAACGTCATCCTGGTGGACTTCCGCGGCTTCGACACCTTCGGCGAGATCACCGTGCTGGGCATCGTGGCCATCACCGTGTTCGCGCTGCTGCGCCGCTTCCGGCCGCCGGTCGAAGCCATCGCCATGCCGCTGGTGCGCCGCCAGAACGTGCGCGACACGCACGAAGCGGTCTTCGTCGAACCCGATCCGGAAGCCTTGCTGCCCGACGGCATCATGCGCATCCCCGCCGTGCTGCTGCGCCTGCTGCTGCCGGTCGCCACGCTGATCTCCCTGTATTTCCTGCTGCGCGGCCACAACCTGCCGGGCGGCGGCTTCGTGGCCGGCCTGATCATGGCCACGGCCATCATCCTGCAGTACATGGTCAGCGGCGTGGTCTGGATGGAGTCGCGTCCGCTCATCCAGCCCCAGACCTGGATCGCCGTCGGCCTGCTGACGGCGGGCTTTGCCGCCATGCTGGTCTGGTGGTTCAACAAGCCCTTCCTGTCCGCCCAGAGCTGGGACCTGCACCTGCCGCTGGTCGGCGAGGTCCACACCTCCAGCGCCCTGATCTTCGACATCGGCGTCTTCATGCTGGTCATCGGCTCCACCATCCTGATGCTGGTCGCCCTGGCCCACCAGTCGCTGCGCTTCTACCGCAAGCTGCCGGCGGCGCGCCCCGCCTCGGCCTCTTCTTCCGCGACGGAGCAAAACTAATGGAAATCGTCCTCTCCATCGCCATCGGCGTGCTCGCGGGCTCGGGCGTCTGGCTGCTGCTGCGCCCGCGCACCTTCCAGGTCATCATGGGCCTGGCCCTGGTGTCCTATGCCGTCAACCTGTTCATCTTCAGCATGGGCCGGCTCAAGATCAGCGCCGCCCCGGTCATCGACGCCGGCGAGGCCGTCGCCGACTATGCCGACCCGCTTCCCCAGGCCCTGGTGCTGACCGCCATCGTGATCGGCTTTGCCACCACGGCCCTGTTTCTCGTCGTCCTGCTGGCCAGCCGCGGCCTGACGGGCACGGACCACGTCGACGGACGCGAGGAAGACGATCTGTGAACCTGCTGAACCAACACCTGCCTATCCTGCCCGTCGCCATCCCCATGATGGCGGCGGCGCTGATGATCATGCTGCGCGACAAGCGCCGCCACTACAAGCTGCTGATCGCCTTCGCCTCCCTGCTGGCCCAGTTGTTCTGCGCCGTCTACCTGCTCCTGCTGGCCGACGGCACGCTGGCGCCCATCTGGCCGCAGGCCGTGGGCGTCTATCTGCTGGGCGACTGGCCTGCGCCTTTCGGCATCGTCCTGGTGGTGGACCGGCTCTCGGCCCTGATGCTGGTGCTGACCAATGTGCTGGCCTTCTGCTGCTGGTTCTATTCCCTTGCGCGCTGGGACCGCGTCGGCGTGCACTTCCACCCGCTGTTCCAGCTCCTGCTCATGGGCCTGAACGGCGCCTTCCTGACCGGCGACCTGTTCAACCTGTTCGTCTTCTTCGAAGTGCTGCTGGCGGCCTCCTACGGCCTGATGCTGCACGGCTCGGGACCCGCGCGCGTCAGCGCCGGCCTGCATTACATCGCCGTCAACCTGGTGTCCTCCTTCCTGCTGCTGATCGCCATCGCCATGATCTACGGCGTGACGGGCACGCTGAACATGGCCGATCTGGCCCTGCGCGCCGGCTCGCTGCCCAACTCGGACCGCCTGCTGTTCGAATCGGCCATCGCCGTGCTGGGCATCGCCTTCCTGATCAAGGCCGCCGCCTGGCCCCTGAACTTCTGGCTGCCCGGCGCATACGGCAATGCCAGCGCGCCTGTGGCCGCCATGTTCGCCATCATGACCAAGGTCGGCATCTACGCCTTGCTGCGCATCGGCTCGCTGCTGCTGCCCACGGGTGCGCCGGCCGCCTTCGGCGGCGCCTGGATGTTCCCCGCCGGCATCGCCACGCTGGCCGTGGGCGCGGTGGGCCTGCTGGCGGCCCGGCAGCCCGAACGCCTGGCCAGCTACAGCATCATCGTGTCCTCGGGGACGCTGCTGGCGGCGCTGGGCATGCCCGGTGTCATCCTGACCGGACCGGCGCTGTACTACATGCTCAGCAGCGTGATGGCGCTGGGCGCCTTCTTCCTGCTGCTGGAACTGGTCAGCCGCACCAAGCCCTTCGGGGCCGACCTGCTGGCGGTCAGCCAGGAGGTGTTCGACGTGGACGATCCGGAATCCGAGGACCACAGCGACGACGTGGTGGGCCTGGCCATCCCCGGCGTCATGGTCTTTCTGGGCATGTCCTTCATCGCCTGCGCCCTGCTCATCGTGGGCCTGCCGCCGCTCTCGGGCTTCGTGGCCAAGCTGTCCCTGCTGACGGCCGCCCTCAAGGCCTCGGGCCAGTCGCCCGAACCGCTCAACGCCTGGATCCTGACCGGCGCCGTGCTGCTGTCTGGCGTGGCCGGCCTGATTGCCATGGTGCGCACCGGCATACGCCTGTTCTGGAGCAACAGCGACATGGCCATCCCGCGCCTGAAACTGATCGAAGCCGCCCCCATCGGCGCCATCATCCTGGCCTGCGCCGTGCTGAGCTGGCACGCGGGCCCCATCACCACCTATCTGGAGCAGACGGCCCGTCAACTGGACGAGCCGCGCACCTACATCGGCTCGGTGCTGCGCCAGAACCCCTTGCGTCCTGTTGAAGCGGGAGGCCTGTGATGAAGCGCTCCATCAAGCACCTGTTCCTGCCCCTGCTGCTGCTGGCCATCTGGCTGCTGCTGAACGACTCGCTGTCCGCCGGCTACGTGGTGCTGGGCATTCTTCTGGCCATCTGGCTGAGCCTGGCGGCCATTCCGTTCCGCCCTGTCAAGGCCAGCATGCGCCGTCCCCTGGTGGCGCTCAAGCTGACCGGCCAGGTCGCCTGGGACATCGTCCTGTCCAATATCGCCGTGGGCCGCATCGTCGTGAAGGGCCCCCAGGCGTCCCGGCCGGGCTTCTTGCGCATCCCCCTGCGCATGACCGACCCGCACGGCCTGGCCGCCCTGGCCTGCATCATCACCTACACTCCCGGCACGGTATGGTCGGGCTTTGACGAGGACAGCAACACCCTGACCCTGCACATCCTGGACCTGCAGGACGAGCAGGTCTGGCTCGACACCATTCAGAAGCGCTACGAAGCACCGCTGCTGGAGATTTTCCAATGATCGATATCGTCTACTGGGCCTGCCAGTTCGCCCTGGGCTGTTTCGTGCTGGGCATGTGCTGCGCCGTCGTGCGCCTGCTCAAGGGTCCTTCGGCCGCCGACCGGGTGCTGGCGCTGGACACCATGTACGTCAACGGCATGCTCGCTCTGCTGGCCTTGGGCATCCGCTTCGATTCGAACCTGTATTTCGACATCGCCTTGCTGATCGCCCTGTTCGGCTTCGTGGGCTCGGCGGCCATGGCCAAGTTCCTGCTGCGCGCGGAGGTCATCGAACCATGAACACCACTGCTCTGCTGCCCTGGTGGCTGGCCGTCCCGGTCGCCCTGCTGCTGGTGCTCAGCGGCCTCGTCTCCCTGATCGGCTCGGCGGGCCTGCTGCGCCTGAAACATTTCTATTCACGCATCCATGCGCCCACCCTGGGCAACACACTGGGCGTGTTCTTCATGATCCTGGCGGTGGCCATCAGCTCCAGCTACCTGCTGAGCCGTCCCATCCTGCATCCCATCATCATCACCTTGCTGCTGGTCATCACCTCGCCGGTGACGGCCATCCTGTTGATGCGCGCGGCCATCAAGCGCGAGCTGCGCCAGCGCCTGGCCGATTATGCGCCCGACGAGCCCGGCTACATGAGCGTGCCCAACAAGGCGCCGTCCCCGCCTGTCGACGATGCAGGCTCCGCGCCGCGGCCTTAGGACTGCGCGAAAACCTCGAACCGGTTCCCGCGTCCGACCTCAGGCATTGGACAACTTCCCTTGCACCCTGTTACAGGAAGGGCGCTTATACTAGGTCGTGAGCCTGCCCGCAAACCCTCGCGGGCGGAAATCTTCCGGATCAGGGGCGCACCACGCCCCGCACGGCCAAAGGCGGTTCCGCCGCCAGAGACCCTTGCCGTGTGATTCCCTAACCTTGAAAAGGAGTTAGATTGATGAATCCACGAAAACTGCCATCCGCACCCAAACTGCTCGGCGCCTGCCTGCTCGGCCTGGGCATGATGTCTTCCGCCGCCTGGGCGCAAAGCGCCGCCGCCGAGTACAAGCAAAGCATCCAGCGCTGCGAACAGTTCACCGGCGAGCAACGCACCACCTGCCGCCGCGAGGCCGGAGCCGCCCTGCAGGCAGAGCGCCAGAACAAACTGACCAATCCCGGCGCCAGCATGGAAGCCAACCGCGACGCCCGCTGCCAGCGCCTGCCGGCCAGCCAGCAGCAGGACTGCCTCAAGACCATGTCCGGCCAGGACACCACCATCCGCGGCAGCGTGGAGGGCGGCGGCATCCTGCGCGAGACCACCACCGTGGTGCCGGCGCCGCAATAAACGGCCGCAGCGTCCGACAAAAACAGCGCCTCTGCACGAGGCGCTGTTTTTTTGCCTTCAGGCGCTCGACTCCCCCCTGGCCCGTCCCTGAAGGCGCGCTTTCGGGCGGCCCAGCCTGCTCATGCCCTACTGGGTCTGGGTCAGGTCGTCGCGATAGGTCTCGGGGCTGCGGCGCGTAGCCCACAAGGTGACCAGGGCCAGCAGCACGACCATGACCGCCACGCCCCAGTAATGCCCCTGGCGGGCCAGCAGCCAGGTCGCCAGCATGGGCGCCAGTCCGCCCCCCACGCCCGCCGCCACCTGGCACCCCAGGGACGCGCCGCTGTAGCGCACCCGCGTGCCGAACAGTTCGGGCAGATAGGCGGCCTGCGGTCCGTACATGGCGCCGTGCCCCAGCGTCATGCAGGCGGCGATCGCGCCCATGATGATCAGCGGATCTCGGGTCTCCAGGCACAGGAACAGGGGATAGGCCGACAGGAGCACGAAGGTCGCGCCAAAATAATACAGGGCCCTGCGCCCTACTTTGTCGGAAAGCCAGCCGAACAGGGGAATGAAGCCCACCTCCAGTGCGGCGCCCAGCAGCACGCCATCCAGGATCAGCCCCTTGGGCAAGTCCAGCGCGCTGGTCCCATAGACGATCACGAACACGGTCAGGATATAGACCCAGGCCACCTCGCACACTTTCAACCCTATGCTCAGGAACAGGTTGAGCCGATGCTCGGAGAGAATCCGCCACAAGGGCGCCTTGTCGGAGTCAGGCTGCGCGCCCTCGTTCGGGCCTTCGTCCTGGCTGGCCTGGAAGACGGGCGACTCCACCACCTGCAGGCGTATGTAGAAACCCAGGGCCACCAGGACCACGCTCAGCAGGAAAGGCACGCGCCACCCCCAGCTCAGGAACTCGTCCTCGGGCAGGCGGGTCAGCCAGGCCAGGATGCCGGTGGAGGCCAGCATGCCCAGCGGAAAGCCGACCTGCACCAGGCTGCCGTAGAAACCGCGCCGATGGCGCGGCGCATGCTCGATCACCATCAGCGCGGCGCCGCCCCATTCCCCGCCTATGCCAAAGCCCTGGATGACACGCAGCAGGATCAGGGCGACGGGCGCCCAGACGCCGATTTGCTCATAGGTGGGCAGCAGGCCGATGGCAAAGGTTCCTCCGCCCATCAGGAACATGGTCAGCATCAGCATGGACTTGCGGCCCACGCGGTCCCCGAAGTGTCCGAACACGATGCCGCCCAGCGGGCGCGCGATGAAACCCACCGCGAAAGACCCCAGGGCCGCCAGCGTGCCCATCAAGGGATCCAGTCCGGGAAAGAATATCTTGTTGAACACCAGCGCCGCCGCGGTTCCATACAGCAGGAAGTCATACCACTCCACCGTCGTGCCTATCACGCTGGCCATCACGACCCGGCGCATGGATTTTTCGTCCTCCTGCGCGAGCCGCTCCTGTGCAGCGGACTCATCCAGCTTATCCGCCTTGACTGTGATGCTCATCATTGTCTCCTGGTTGCCGGGCCGGCCGGCCCTTGTTTGCGTAACCGCAGGAAAAACATACGGTGAGCAAATACTGACAGGAAACTATTTAGGCTTAAATTAGGGTTTATAAGTAAACTTTTTATAAATTTCCCTGAAAAAGTTGACTAATAGAAAACACGAGGCTAGATTATCCCTAACCGACCCAAGGGGGGCGGTCCAACCTAGGAGACATCATGAACACGCAAGCCGCAACCGCACAGGCCGACGAGAACACGCACTACGCCCAGCGTCTGAAAGGCAAGCTGGAACCCACCCAGGGCGGTTCCATCTACATCGACCCCGAATCCATGGACTGGCAGCCATCCCAGTTCGAGAAGATCTCGATGAAAGTGCTGTACCGCAACGACGAGGAAGGCGAAATGACCGTACTGCTGAAATGGGAACCCGGCGCCGTGCTGCCCTTCCATCGCCATCCCGAAATCGAGCAGAGCTTCGTGCTGCAAGGCTCTTTCTATGATCACGACGGCATCTGCCGGGCCGGCCAGTACGTCTGGCGCAAACCGGGCTCGCTGCACGAGACGCATTCCGACGAAGGCTGCATCCTGCTGGCGGTCTACCGCAAGCCCAATGTGTTCTTCGGCACAGCCGGATTCCGGGCCGCCTGAATCGGCGCGCCCTCCCGCAGGGCGCCGCGCGCCCTGCTCCCCGCCAGGAGCTGCCATGACCTGCGTCGTCACCGATCCCTGCATCAACTGCCAGTATGGAGAATGCCTGGACGTCTGCCCCGCCGATGCCTTCCATCGCGGACCCAATTTCATGGTCATCAATCCGCACGTCTGCATCAACTGCACCCTGTGCGTCCTGGCCTGCCCGGTGCAGGCCATCGCCAGCGACTATGAGCTGTCCCCCGACCGTCGCCACTACATCGCGCTGAACGACGAGCTGTCGCAAATATGGCCGGTGGCGGCAAGCGGTGCGCCCGCCCTGCCCGATGCGGATCACTGGGCGCAACGGCGCGACAAGCACGCGCTGCTGGTGCGCTGAAAGCTCTGCGCGCCGTCGGGCGCATACGGTATGATCTGGACTGGCCCCGTCGCCCGGACGGCGCGGGGCCGCCTTCGTTACCTGCAGGTCCGGCGCCGCGCGCTGCAGCGCCGGACCTGCCCATCTTACCGATCAGACGTGGAATCAGGCGTGACCGAGGACCTTAGCAACCCCATCCCTACCAATGATGCCCCCGATGAAGAAGAAGCCGCCGTCTGCCAGCGTTTGCGCGAGTTGCGGCGCGAACACCGCCTGACCCTGGATGCGCTGGCCGAGCGTTCGGGCTTTACCAAGGGCTATCTGTCCAAGATCGAAAACGGCAACAAGGCCCCGCCTATCGGCACCTTGGCGCGCATTGCCCGGGCCATGGGCGTGGACCTGAGCAGCTTCTTCGTGGACCCCGGCCAGGAAAGCCTTGCGCTGGCCCTGACGCCGGACTCCCCCGTATCCGTGGTGCACAGCTGGGAGCGCAAGCCGGTCAGCCGGGGAGGCAGCGACTATGGCTACGACTACGTCAGCCTGGCCCACAAGAAAGCCAACCGGAACATGGACCCGTTCATGTTCACGTTTCCCCAGCACACCAACCCCCAGGTCTTCTTCGAACATGCCGGAGAGGAATTCGTCTATTTGCTGACCGGCAAGGTGGAGTTCGAATTCAAGATACGCGGCCAGCTGGCCAAAGTGGTGCTGGAAGCCGGGGACAGCATGTACTTCGAATCCAACACGCCGCACCGCGGTCGGGCGCTGGACGGCGAGGCCCAGGCGCTGGTCGTGATCATCGAACCGCCTGCCGACGCATGATCAGGCACAGGCGTTTTTATGTTGCCAATCAGGAAACATTGAAATAGCATGAGGAAACATTCCCACAGGAGTTTCCTCATGCATATCGGCATTGTCTTGTACGACGACGTGGAACCCATCGAGGTCGGCATCATGGGCACCTTGTCCATGGCCCGGCGTCTGGCTCCGGAACTGAGCTATCACACCGTTTCCCAGTCTGGCGGCCTCGTGCGCCTGCGCAATGGCCTGGTCCTGGAGACCGAGTACAGCTTCGAGCAGGCCCCGCCGGCGCAGGTCACGATGATCACCGGCGGACCCGGATGGCAGGCCCAGGCCCGCAACACGGCTCTGCTGGACTTTCTGCGCAACCGGCGCGAACGAGGCGAAGTGCTGGCCAGCGTATGCACCGGCGCGATGCTGCTGGCCCGCGCCGGCCTGCTGCAGGGCAGGCGGGCGACCACCAAGGCGGTCCACGCCGCCCCCGAGGCCCCTCCCCTGGCGACGCTGGCGGACCTGGAGCCCCGCTGCGCCGTGCAGCACGCCTTGCTGGTGGACGAGGGCGACATCATCACCGGCGGAGGCGTCAGCCTGTGCGTGGACCTGACGCTTTATCTGCTGGAGCGCTTTGTGGGCGCCGAACTGGCCGCTCGCACCGCGCACATCATGGAGTACGACGCGGCGCGCGCCGCCAACCGGGCCCGCCTGCCGCAAATCATCCGCCGCATCGCAGCGGGCACGGATGAACCGCCCTCCTTGCAGGACGCCGCCGGAAAGGTCTGGCCGGCCTAGACCAAGCCTCAAAGTTCCATCTGCATGCCCATCTCCACCACGCGATTGGGCGGAATCTTGAAAAAGCGGGTGCTGCGGCTGGCGTTGCGCGCCATGAAGGCGAATAGCCGCCGGCGCCAGCCCATGTACCAGGGCTTGCGGGACTGGATCATCACAGTCTGGCGCGACAGGAAAAAAGAAGTGGCCATCGGCTCCAGGTTCAGCTCCGGATGCTCCTGGGCGATCTGCTGCAGCAACTGCGGCACATTGGGCTCCTGCTTGAAGCCCCAGGTGGCCACGGCCTGCCAGCTGTCGCGGCTCAGGCGCTCCAGCTTGTAGCGCTCGGCAAAGGGCACATAGGGCACGCCGGCGCTGTCCACCGTCAGGAACAGCACCTGCTCGTGCAGCACCTTGTTGTGCTTCAGGTTGTGCAGCAGGGCCGGAGGCACCGTATTGACCAGCATGCTCATGAAGACGGCCGTGCCCGGCACGCGGGTTGGCGGGTATTGCTCCAGTCCCGCCATGAATTCCTTCAAGGGTTGCTGGTTTTCGATCAGGGTGTCGTGAATGGCCTGGCGTCCCTGTTTCCAGGTCATCATCAAGGTCAGCAGGCAGATGGCGACCAGCAAAGGCAGCCAGCCGCCGTCCAGCAGCTTGAGCGCATTGGCCGAGAACAGCAGCGTGTCCAGCAGCAGGAAAAAGCCCAGCAGCAGGAACCAACCCCAGCGCTTCAGGCCGGTGGAACCGCGCGGCAGCATGGACACGGCCAGCAGGCTGGTCATGAGCATGGTGCCGGTCACCGCGAAGCCGTAGGCGTGCGCCAGGCGATCGGACGAGCCGAAGCTCACCACCAGCACCATCACGGCCAGGAACAGCAGCAGGTTGACGCGCGGCAAGTAGATCTGACCCTCTTCGCGGGCCGAAGTGTGCTGGATGACCATGCGCGGCCAGAAACCCAGCTGCACAGCCTGCCGGGTGACGGAGAAGGCGCCCGAGATCACGGATTGCGAGGCGATGACGGTGGCCACCGTGGCCAGGATCACCAGCGGCACCAGCGCCCAGGACGGCGCCAGGTGAAAGAAGGGATTGCGTATCGCGGATGGGTCGGAGATCAGCAGCGCGCCCTGGCCGAAATAGCACAGCACCAGGCAAGGCATGACCACCACGAACCAGGCCCGGCGTATGGCCGACCTTCCATAATGCCCCATATCGGCGTACAGGGCCTCGGCCCCGGTCAGGGCCAGGACCAGCGCGCCCAGCAGCAAGAACGTCTCCCAGGGCGCCTGGGCGATGAAAGCCCAGGCCCAGCGCGGGTCCAGGGCCGCGAGCACCTGGGGGTGCTCGATGATGCGCCACAGCCCCAAGCCGCCCAGCACCAGAAACCAGGCCAGCATGATGGGGCCGAACAGCTTGCCCATGGTGCCTGTGCCGTGGGACTGGATCAGGAACAGGGCCACCAGCACGGCGACCGCCAGGGGCACGACCCAGGGATCAAGCACGTGAGACACCATGCCTATCCCCTCGATGGCCGAGAGCACCGAGATGGCCGGGGTGATAATGCTGTCGCCATAGAACAGCGATGCGCCGATCAGTCCCAGCACCATGATGACCCAGCGGCGCCGCCCCTGCAGGCCGCGCGCAGCCAGCTCCATCAGGGCCAGGGTGCCGCCTTCGCCCTTGTTGTCCAGCCGCAGCACGACCGTGACGTACTTGACGGTCACCACCAGCGTCAGCAGCCAGAACAGCAGGGACAGGACGCCATAGACCTGCTCCGCCCCCGGATGGGCATAGGCCCCCAAGGCCACTTTCATGGTGTACAGGGGGCTGGTGCCGATGTCGCCGTATACGACGCCCAGGGCGCCCATCACCAGCGCCGTGCGCGCCCCGTTCTTGGGATTGGCCGTAAGGTGAGGCATGCTCAGTTTCCGCTCAGAGTTTCAGTCCGCGTCAGCCTGGCGCCGATGCGCGGACCGGGAAATACAATGGTAACGCGTGTGCCGGGAAAGTCGGGCCGGCTGAGCAGGCTCCACCAGGCGCCATGCGCGCGGGCGATCTCCTGCACGATGGCCAGGCCCAGGCCGGAACCCTCCGCCTGGCTGCCCGGCGAACGATAGAATGCGTCGAAGACGCGCAGCCTGTCCTCGCCCGCGATGCCCGGCCCGTGGTCCTCGACCGACAGCGAGGGCGGATTGCTGGCCACGCGCAGCATGATGGCGTCTGTACCGCGTCCATAGCGCAGGGCATTGTCCATCAGGTTGGACAGCAGCTCGCGCAACAGCACCGGCTCGGCATCGATCCAGACCGGCAGCTCGGGCGCGGTCAAGTGGATTTCCACGCCATGCTGGCGGGCCTGCAGGAACCAGTCGCCGCCCTCCTCCCGCGCCCACTCGCACAGGTCCAGGCGCACGAAGCTGTCCTTGATGTTGACGGTGGAATCGGCGCGCGCCAGCACCATCAATTGCTGGCCCATGCGTATCATGCGGTCCGACACGCTCTTGATGCGCTCGGCGCGCTGGCGTATGTCTTCGGGCAGGGGCCGCGCCAGCATCAGCTCGGACTCCAGGCGCAGTCCGCTCAGGGGCGTGCGCAACTGGTGGGCGGCATGGCCTATGAAGCGCTTCTGCGCCTGCAGGGTGTCGCCCAGGCGCTCGAGCAATTCATTGAAGTGCTCGACCAGGGGCACGACCTCGGCCGGCAAGCCGCGCGGATCCAGGCGCTCGAAGTCCTCGTCGGAACGATGGCGGATCTGGCGCGAAAGATCGTGGATGGACGCCAGGCCCGAACGTATGCCCGACAACAGCACCCATGCGATCAGCCCCACCAGCAGCAGCTGGCTGAGCACCATGGTCCAGAAGATGTCGCGCAGCAGCCAGTCCTCCAGGCTCATGCGCCGGGTCAGGACCCAGGTGACGCTCAGGTCCAGCACGACCAGGATGGAAATCGGGGGAAAGAGGCGCCCCATGAGCTTGCGGGCCAGCGAGCCGGGGGCCGGGAAACGCAGGAGCAGGCGTCGCCAGAAAGGCAGGCGCGCGGTGTCTGTGGCGGATTGATCGGGCATGGATGACCTATGGGGACTGACGACGGGAAGCGGCCCCGGCCACGATCAGGCCGCGCTCTCGACGTCCAGCAGATAGCCGAAGCCGCGCACGGTCTGGATGACGGCGCCGGTTCCCTCAAGCCGCTTGCGCAGCCGGTACACGTAGACTTCGACCGCATTATCGCTGAAATCGGCGTCCCAGGCCGACAGCGAATTGACGATCTGCTGCTTGGTGACCACGCGCCCGGCGCGCATCATGAGCATTTCCAGCACGGACAGCTCGCGCACCGACAGGCTGATGCGCTGACCGGCGCAACGCAGTTCGCGTCCCACCGTGTCGAAGCTGAGAGGGCCGACCTCGATGACGGGCTGGGCCTGGCCGCTGCGGCGCCGGCCGAAGGCGCGCACCCGCGCCGCCAGTTCGGACAGATCGAAGGGCTTGATCAGATAGTCGTCGGCGCCGGCGTCCAGGCCGGAGACGCGATCCTCGATGCCGTCGCGCGCGGTCAGGATGAGGACCGGGATGGGATTGCCCTGCTGGCGCAGATGGCGCAGCACGTCCAGGCCGCTGATGCCCGGAAGATTGAGGTCCAGCAGGAGCAGGTCGTAGACCTGCGCGCTCAGCTCCTTGAGGGCGCTTTCCCCTTCCTGGAGCCAATCGACGGCGTAGCCCTGATCGCTGAGGAACTCTTGCAATGCGGCGCCCAATGTGGCGTCGTCTTCGATGACTAGTACTCGCATGCGGGGGATTTTATTACGAAATCGGCCCGTCGCGCTGCAGCGACAACGCGACGGGCCAAGAAAAAAGTACAGGCGTATACCGCGGCTAGGGACGGGCCTGGGCCGGCTGCGCCTGCTGCGTCGCGGCGGCCGAAGGCTGGCCGGCGGCGCCGTTCTGTTGCTGCGCGGCCGCAGCCGGCTGGCTCGGCGCCGGACGGGTGACGAAGCCCAGGCGGGTCAGGCCGGATGCCTTGGATCGGCTCATGACCTGGGCCAGCACTTCATAACGCGTGTCGGTGTCGGCGCGGATGCGCAGCTCGGGCTGGGGCTGTTCCTTGGCGAAGGGCGCCAGGGCCGAAGCCAGATCCTCCAGGGCCACGGGCTGCTCGTTGATGAAGACCTGGCCCATGGCATCGATGGCCAAGTCCACCGATTTGGGATCCTGCTGCACCGGCTCGGAGCTGGCCTGGGGCAGCTGGATCTTGATGGAGTGCGACAGCAGCGGCGCCGTGATCAGGAAGATCACCAGCAGCACCAGCATCACGTCGATCAGCGGCACCATATTGATTTCGGACAGGGCGGAGCCCGAATTGCGATTGTCGAAGCTGCCGAAAGCCATGATCAGTGCTCCCGCTTGGCGGCGGCCGCCGAGGACGAGGCCGCGCCGCCGCCCGAGGTGGGCACGCGACGCAGCACGGGCTGGCTCTCCTGCACCTGCTGGCCGGTGGTCAGGAAGGTGAACAGGTCATGGGCGAAGGCGTCCAGCTGGGCCAGATAGACCCGGTTGGTGCGCACGAAGGCGTTGTAGGCCAGCACGGCCGGAATGGCGACGGCCAGGCCCAGCCCGGTCATGACCAGGGCCTCGCCCACGGGGCCGGCGATCTTGTTCAGCGTGACGCCGTCGGACAGGCCGATATTGACCAGGGCATGATAGACGCCCCACACCGTGCCGAACAGACCCACGAAAGGCGCGGTGGAGCCCACCGAGGCCAGCAGGGTCAGGCCGTTCTCCAGCCGCGCGGTTTCCTCGTCGATGACCTTGCGCATGATGCGCGACACGAAGGCATCGGTGGAGCCCTTTTCCTCCAGACGCATGGCGCCGTACTTGGCGTGATGCTTCTGGGCGTGAATGGCATGGCTGGCCAGGTGGCTGAACGGATCGCGCGCGCCATGCGTGGCGATTTCGTTCTCGACCTGCTCCAGCGAGCTGGCCGACCAGAACTCGCGCACGAAATTCTGCGAGCGTCGCTTCAGGCGGAAGGACAGAATCCCCTTGACGATGATCAGGTACCAGCTCGCCACCGACATCAGGGCCAGGATCACGAACAGCGTCTTGCCCACGGCATCGCTTTGCTGGATGAAGTGCAGCACGCCGGTGGCCTCCTGGGCGGCGGCAGCGCTCGCGGCGGCTGCCTGGTCGGCGACAGGCCCAGCGACCTGTGCCAGGCCTACCCATGCGCTTTGAAGTATTTCCTGCATCATTGAAATATCCTAGTAAACGAAGTCGAAAGGAATATCAGCCATGGCTCGATAGGCCACGCCATTTTCCGTATAAGGTTTGAAACGCGCCGTACGCACCGCTTTCAGGGCGGACTCATCCAGACGCTCGTAACCCGATGAACGCTGCACTTTGGCTTCCAGCACCGTTCCCTGGGTGGAAATCAGGACCCGGACCACCACCCGGCCCTGCTCGCGGCGGCGCTCCGAGGCGCGAGGATAGACCGGCACGGGACGCCGTCCCAGATAGTCCACGCGTCCGATCACCTTGGGCTGGTCGCCTTCGGTGGAACGGGCCGCGGCCGCGGATTGCGCGGGCCTGTCGGTGGCCGGACCGGGAGGAGCGACGGGCGCGGCGGGCTGAACCGGCTGCGGCGGCGTTTCCACCGGCTTTTCCGGCTGAGGCCGGGGCTTGGGTTTAGGCTTGGGCTTTGGTTTGGGCTTGGGCGGCTCCGGCACCGGTGGTTTTTCCACTACCGGTTCGGGCTCGGGTTCCGGCTCGACCACCGGCTCGGGCTCCGGTTCAGGCTCGATTTCCGGCTCGGGCTCGGGCTGAGGCTCGGCGACCGTCTCCTGAGGAGGCGCCGTCGCTGGCTCCTCCTGCACCTGAGGCTCGTCCTGCTCCAGCAAGGTGACGCCGATGACATCCATGGGCGCCGGCTCCCCGACCATCTTGGGCTGTTCGGTCCACAAGAGCGTGGCGAACACGCCCACGTGCAGTCCCAAGGCCAGCGCCAGGCCCGTCACCTTGAGGGCCAGCATCCGACGGGTATTCGTTTCAGAGGCAATACGGGTCATAATCCGTTCTACACATTCCGCAACCCGCATGGATCATGACGGGGCTGGACAGGATGCCCAGTAAGGCTTCGAATCTTAACAGAAATAGGAACGATTCTCAATACAATAAATTGGTCAAGTTGCCGTATTGCCGTACCTGAAGACCCGATTGCGCGATTACCTGGCCAGCAGCCGGTGGGGCAATCGAGCCTTCCCTGATTGATCATCCATCTACGAAAGTCCCAGTCTCGCTCCATCGAACTGGAACCGTCACGAAACAAAAAAGACCGGGCCCGGCCCGGTCTTTGCGTTCTGCTTCACTCACACCGCAATGGCGTCCGGCTTGGCCTCGATGGGAAAGGCGCTGAACTTGCGCGGCAGGGCCAGGGCGCGCTCGCCGGGGCGCAGGTCCAGCCGGGACCAGCTCTGGTGGTCGAATTCGGCCTCCCAGGGCGTGTCGCCTTCGTTCAGGGCCAATTCCACGCGCACCGTGGCGCCCAGCGGAATGATGCGCTGCACCGCCACCGCGATGCCCTGGCCGTCCAGCTTGCGCTGCAGGTCCAGGTCATGCGGACGCACGTAACCCACTGCCTCGCCCTGCCCCGCGGGGCGGCCGTTGAGCGCCTCGGCCGATTCGAACTGGCCCAGTTGCGGGTCGGCCACGAAGCCGCCGCGGGCGAACTGGCCGGGCAGGCGATTGGCGGCGCCCAGGAACTCGTATACAAAAGGACTGGCCGGATGGTCATACACCTCCTGCGGCGCGCCCTGCTGCTCCACCCTGCCCTTGTTCAGCACGACGATGCGGTCGGCCACCTCGATGGCCTCTTCCTGGTCATGAGTGACGAACAGCGTGCTGATGTGCAGATCATCGTGCAGGCGGCGCAACCAGGACCGCAGCTCCTTGCGCACCTTGGCGTCCAGGGCGCCGAAGGGCTCGTCCAGGAGCAGCACGCCCGGCTCGACCGCCAGGGCGCGCGCCAGGGCGATGCGCTGGCGCTGCCCTCCGGACAGCGCCGCCGGATAACGGTCCGCCAGCCAGTCCAGCTGCACCAGTTCCAGCAGCTCATGCACGCGTCGCCGGATCTCGGCCTCGGGCAGGCGCTGCTTGCGCGGCTTGATGCGCAGACCGAAGGCCACGTTCTCGAACACCGTCATGTGACGGAACAAGGCGTAATGCTGGAACACGAAGCCGACCTGGCGGTCGCGCGTACCCACGGCGGCCACGTCCTTGCCGTTGATGAGCACCTGGCCCGAGTCTGCATGCTCCAGGCCCGCCACGATGCGCAGCAAGGTGGTCTTGCCGCAGCCCGAGGGCCCCAGCAGGGCCACCAGCTCGCCGGGCGGGAAATCCAGGGTGACGTCGCCCAGCGCGGTGAAGGCGCCGAAGCGTTTGACCAGATGACGAACTTCGATACTCATTGCGAACTCCGAAAGCAGCGATCAGCGATCGCCGTCTTGAACCATTTTTCGTTCGGCCCACAGCTTCAGGGCCAGGGTCACCAGGGCCAGGCAGGCCAGCACGGAGGCCGACGCGAACGCGCCCACGGTGTGGTAATCGTTGTATTCGATCTCGACGTGCAGGGGCAGCGTATTGGTCTGGCCGCGGATATGGCCCGACAGCACCGACACGGCGCCGAACTCGCCCATGGCCCGCGCATTGCACAGGATCACGCCGTACAGCAGGCCCCACTTGATCTTGGGCAGGGTCACGCGCCAGAACAACTGGAAACCGCTCGCCCCCAGCACGCGGGCCGCCTCCTCTTCTTCGCTGCCCTGCGCCTGCATCAAGGGGATCAATTCACGCGCAACGAAGGGAAAGGTGACGAACAAGGTTGCCAGCACCAGGCCCGGCAAAGCGAACACAATACGTATATTATTCGCATCCAGCCAGTCCCACAGCGGCCCCTGCCGTCCGAAAATCAGCAGGAACACCAGACCCGCGATCACCGGCGAGACCGAGAATGGCAAGTCTATCAGGGTTGTGAGCAGACTTTTGCCTCGAAACTCGAAACGCGCGATCGCCCAGGACGCCGCCAATCCGAAAACTATATTCAGCGGCACGGCGATCAGAGCCACCAGAATGGTCAGGCGCACCGCGTGCAAGGTGTCGGCATCCTGCAAGGCGGACAGGTACGGCGCGATGCCCTTGCTGAACGCCGTGGCAAAGACCAGTACCAGCGGCAGCAGCAGGAACAGGACAAAAAACAACAAGGCCACGCCGATCAGCACGATCTTGACTTCGATCCTCTCGTCACGCGCATTGTCGCGCGCCGGCTGGATGCGGGCCGGCACGAAGGCCTCGGGGCGCAAGGTCAGGGTATCGCTCATGAGACGCTCCCGGCGGACAGGACGGAAGTGGCGGGAACCCGTCCGCCGGCCGATGCGCGGCCCGAATGGCGGGTCTGCAGCCACCACTGCAGCAGATTGATCAGCAGCAGGATGACAAAGGACAGGACCAGCATGACCACGGCCAGGGCCGCCGCCCCCGCATAGTCGAACTGCTCGAGCTTGATGACGATCAGCAGGGACGTGATCTCCGACACCAGCGGCACATTGCCGGCGATGAAGATGACCGAGCCGTATTCGCCCACGCCGCGGGCGAAGGCCAGCGCCACGCCCGTCAGCCACGCGGGCAACAGCGAAGGCACGATGACCTTGCGTATGGTCTGCCAGCGGCTGGCGCCCAGGCAGGCGGACGCTTCCTCCTGCTCTTTCTCGAACTCTTCCAGCACGGGCTGCAAGGTGCGCACCACGAAGGGCAGCCCGATGAAGGTCAGCGCGATCAGCACGCCCCAGGGCGTGAAGGCGATGCGCCCGACGTATGGTTCGGCCCAGGCGCCTATCCAGCCGTTGGGCGCATAGATGGCGGCCAGGGAAATGCCGGCCACCGACGTGGGCAGCGCGAAGGGAAGATCGATCAGGGCGTCGACGATGCGGCGGCCCGGGAAGCGGTAGCGCACCAGCACCCAGGCCAGGATCGCGCCGAACACGCCATTGATCAATGCGGCAGCCACCGCCGTGCCGAAGGTCAGCTTCAGGGAAGCCAACACGCGCGGCGCGGTGACCGTCGCCCAGAACTGTTCCCAGCTGAGCGCGGTCGTCTTCAGGAACACCGCCGCCAGCGGAATCAGGACGATCAGGCTCAGGTAGGTCACCGTGAAACCGAAGGTCAGCCCGAAACCCGGCAGGGGGCCCTTGGCCCCCCGTGCGGGAAAGAAGCGGACCAGACTTGCTTGCGAAGCCATGGAAACTCCTTGCCGGTACCGGATTTATTTCTTCAGGTAGATGCTGTCGAACACGCCGCCGTCGGCGAAATGCTCGGCCTGCACCTTGGTCCAGCCGCCCAGCTCCTGGTCCACGGTGTAGAGCTTGAGCTGCGGATACTGGTCGCGATACTTGGCGGCCACCGACTCCAGACGCGGGCGATAGAAATGCTTGGCAGCGATCTCCTGGCCTTCGGGACTGTAGAGATAATCCAGATAGGCCTTGGCCACCTTCTCCGTGCCGTGCTTGGCAGCGTTCTTGTCCACCACAGCCACGGGCGGCTCGGCCAGGATGCTGCTGGAAGGCACCACAATGTCGAACTTGTCCGGACCCAGGTCCTTGACCGACAGCAAGGCCTCGTTTTCCCAGGCGATCAGCACGTCGCCGATGCCGCGTTCCACGAAAGTGGTGGTGGAGCCGCGTGCGCCCGAATCGAGCACGCCCACGTTCTTGTACAAGGCCTGCACGAACTCGCGCGCCTTGGACTCATCGCCGCCCGGCTGCTTCAGGGCGTAGAGCCAGGCTGCCAGGTAGTTCCAGCGCGCGCCGGCCGAGGTCTTGGGATTGGGCGTGACCACATTGATGCCGGGCTTGATCAGGTCGTCCCAGTCCTTGATGCCCTTGGGATTGCCCTTGCGCACCAGCAGCACGATGGTGGAGGTGTACGGCGTGCTGTTGTCGGCCAGGCGGCTTTGCCAATGGGTGTCGATCAGGCCCGATTGGGCGATCTGGTCGATGTCTGAAGAAATGCCCAAGGTCACCACGTCGGCGGGCGCGCCGTCGATGACGGTGCGCGCCTGCTTGCTGGAACCGCCGTGCGAAGTGCGGATGGTGACGGTATCGCCCGTTTCTTTCTTGTAGTGTTCCTGGAACGCCTTGTTGAATTCAACATACAGCTCGCGCGTCGGATCATAGGACACATTCAGGATGCTGACCTCGGCAGCCACGGCGGACGCCGCCGCCACGACCATCGTCAGCAACGCCGCGCTGCGAAACATCTTCATTTTTTGTAATACCGACATCGCTTCCAATCCCCAGTAAAACTATGTTGAGACAGTGGAAACGAGTCTAGCAAGCGGCTTTCGGGCGACGAAATACCGATTCCTTGATTAGATATAGCGCGCGCTCACTACAGTGCGCGCGGCCCAGGACGAAATGCGTTCAGCCACCGGCCGGTGCGTCCTGGTCGGGCAGCAGGCCTTCGAACGCATCCACGGCGCGCGCGCTGTAGACCATGGCGGCCCCGGCATTCAGGGCGACGGCTACGCTCAGCGCATCGGCCAGCTCCTGCCGGCTGGCGCCCGCCTTGACGGCCTCCTTGGCATGCACCGCGATACAGCCGTCACAGCGCGTGGTGACGGCTACGGCCATGGCGATCAACTGGCGCGTCTTGGCATCCAGATGCCCCTGTCCCGACCCCGCCCTGGACAGGCTGGCATAGCCTTTTACCGCGTCCGGACTCAAGGTGCCGAATTCCTTGATACGGCCAGCAAGCTGCTGGCGATAGGTTTCCCAATCGAGCATGGCGCGCCCCCTGGACAAGTGCGATGAATGAGTCCCATCTTAAGGCCGGCGCGGGTGTGCCAAATCGCACAAAACGCGTCAATCGGTAGCCAAAACACACTGGCTGCACGTGCGTCGGCGTCGCCCGGGCGAATTGCCGGCGATGAGCGCTCGACCTCTCAAAAAACCGTGTATTTCCAAACACATCGCCCGAACCGGAGAACCGGTGTCACAGGACGCTCAAACTCGATCTGTTGCACTTCCAACACTTCGTTGCACCCGTTTGCAAAGCGCCAGACTCGCACGCAAGAGTCGCGCTAGGGTGAAGCCTCTTCTTTTCACAACGAATCAGGAGGCGTCATGGCGAAAGCACAAGACAATGCCCAGCAGTTGCAGGAACTACTCTATCAAGCCCTGGAAACTGAACTGGGGGGCGAACTGATCTACAAGGCGGCCATCGACTGTGCGGTCAACGACGACCTGCGCGAGGAGTGGGAGGGCTACCTGGAAGAAACCCAGACCCATCAACGCGTGCTGACCTCGGTGCTCGAACAGTTGAAACTGGATCCCGCCGCTCAGACGCCAGGCCGCAAGGTACTCTCCCACATCGCGAATTCGCTGGTCAAGGCCATGGAAATGGCGGCCCAGGCCGGAGATCCTCAGGCAGCGCAACTGGTTGCCGCCGAATGCGTGGTCCTGGCCGAAACCAAAGACCACATGAACTGGGATCTTATCGGCGTGGCGGCTGGCAAGACCAAAGACAAGGACCTGGCCGGCATCCTGAAACAGGCCTACGACGCGGTGGCGCCTGACGAGGGCCACCACCTCTACCACACCCAAGGCTGGTCGCGTGAACTGTGGATAGAATCCCTGGGCTACCCAGCCGTTCTGCCCCCGCCCGAAGAACAGAAGCAGGTCGAAACCGCCATCGGCGCAGCCCGGGCGGAACAGCAGCGCGACAAGCTGCTGTAAAAGAAAAAGGGCCCTGGCGGCCCTTCTTTTTTCAGGATTTTCTTTCTCGCTTGCGGCGCGCATTCAGCGCAACGGCGGAATAATATTCTTCCAGGCTTTGCAATTGTTTTTCGTCAAGCTCTTCCACATCAATCAATCGCTCATTGGCATTCGTCAAAGAAATAATCAGCTCATCAAGCTTGACGTGAATGGCCTTGCTGTCTTTATTCTGATTCTGCTGAATCAAGAATACCATCAAAAACGTAACGATGGTCGTTCCCGTATTGATGATCAATTGCCAGGTTTCGGAAAACTTGAAATAAGGACCTGAGCAAGCCCAGATCAAAACCGCAAGCACCGCAACGCCGAACATGATGGGCGAACCCGCAAAGCGCGTGACGCATTTGGCGAAGCGATCGAAGAAGCCGTCCAGCGTATGGGGCTCGCACGGTTCCACAAAAGGCGGATCGACCGGTGCGGACTGCTCCTGCTCGAAGGCATCGGGCTTCGCAGGTCGAGTATCTTTAGCCATGACGATCTCCTGTTCGTTGCAACAGGTGAACTCTACCTCTTCCGAGGCAAAGAAAATAACCAGTTGCTACAAAACCATTCCAATGAAAACGGGATTGCCGAATTACAGGATACACAAGCTCGATTTTGGTCAAATAAAAAATCAAATATGAAAAATTACCTAAGAACCAAAACCAGCGTACAGGCTTATGTTCAGGCTGAAAATCATGCATTAAGCTGAAGCTCAAACTCACCAATAAGGTGAAAAATCCAAACTTAGCTGAGAATAAATAATTTTATATTGAATACACTATTTATTTTTTTGTTGTTTGTTTTAAAAAATTCTGGCAGCATCGTGTTGGGTACTTGATTAACACACCGACAGGAGGAGTCGTATGGGAAGGCTAGACCACGGCACCATGTGTACGCTGTGCCAAACATTACCGCTATCCAAACCTCACACGCCCGGGCATGTGCATATGCACCCGGTCACGCGTCTGGAGGATTTCGGGGAAGAAGGCGCCCAAAGCCTTTATCGCTGTTCAGTCTGCCATACGCATTGGCTTTACCAGAAGGACAAGTGGCAGTCCTGCCTGGGCTTCAAGCTTTGGACAGGCGATCTGACTGAATATCGTTCCAGCGGACGCAAGCCGTACAAATCTCCCGACCCTGCTGAAACCCAGAGAATCATGCGGGGTCCAACGCACCAGAAACCGCTCCAGTAGCGTGGTTTCAAACAGCGGCCGGCCTTGCGTTGCGCAACAGCCGGCCCTGGAGGCAGGCTTCGAATTTCAGAGTTCTTGTCGTATACCTTGGTCTTTTGCGTATCGGTACAACGTTATTTCACGACCGGCAGCACGCCGATTTCAAATGGCTCAGGCGGCCCGCAAAGGGAACAAGCAGGCATAAAAAAAGCACCTAGCTTATGCTAAGTGCTTGATTTGGATCACAAAAGAAGTGGTGGGTGCTGAGGGGTTCGAACCCCCGACCTACGCCTTGTAAGGGCGCCGCTCTACCAGCTGAGCTAAGCACCCATTTCTGTGATGCCACTCTTCCTGTGAAGAAAGAAAATTATAGGAGCATACAGATTCTTTTGCAAGCCTTGCGCTGTAATTTTTTGATTAATTCACAGCGTCTTTCAGAGCCTTGCCGGGACGGAACTTGGGCACATTGGCGCCTTCGATCTCGATGGTTTCGCCGGTGCGTGGGTTACGACCCGAACGGGCAGCACGCTCGGAAACGGCGAAAGTGCCGAAACCAACCAGAGTAACCGTATCTTTTTCTTTCAGCGTGGTGGTCACGGCATCGATAAACGCATCCAGTGCACGACCGGCGTCAGCCTTGGACAGATCGGCTTTGGTGGAAATGAATTCGATAAGCTCGGTTTTATTCATTGAGAAAATACCCCTGAAAATTATTTTAACCGGCCCCCAACGGAAGCCGGTCTGTTACTGCCACATTAACCGGGCAGGCGACAGGGACCTAACCACCGCCGACTGCCTTTGCAACCAGGCGTCATGACGGCCCGGATGGCTACCGCGTATTAAGCCTATGATTAAAAGGCGTGTCAAGCAAAAAAGCGCCTGTAACCCGCATCATTGCTCACTTTTCACAATTCTTGCCGGTCTTTTCACTTTTTTGGACGCCGCCCTTAACACGATTCCGAAAATATGCTATTTGACCGCTGCCCAGGCCGTCATCAGGCCACTTAAGCTTCAAGCTGCCCGCAACTGCTGAAGTGTTCCGCCGTCTCCCCATGGCCAAAACGGATACGCGCACCCATGGCGCGAGCGCCAACCATACCCATGTTTCATGGATATGGCCGCTTACAATTTTTTCATCCGTTTTTCTGATTCAGCAGCCCAGGGCTGCCAAGGAGCACGGCCTTGAACGGCAAAGTCTATCTGGTCGGCGCCGGCCCCGGCGACCCCGAACTTCTCACCCTGCGGGCATTGCGGCTGTTGCAGAACGCTGATGCCGTCGTCTACGACCGGCTTGTGGGCAAAGCCATCCTGGACTGCATCAACCCCCGCGCCATCACCCATGACGTCGGCAAGATCGCGGGGTGCAGTTCCCTCATGCAGGATGTCATCCACGGCATGCTGCGCTCGCTGGCCGCCACCCACCCGTGCGTGGTGCGGCTCAAGGGCGGCGACCCGTTCATCTTCGGCCGAGGAGGCGAAGAGCTGCTCTACCTGAATCATCACAACATCCGCGCGGAGGTCGTGCCGGGCATTACCGCGGCCACCGGTTGCGCGGCGTCGCTCGGCATTCCGCTGACCCACCGGGGGCTTGCCACCAGCGTGCGCTTCGTTACGGGCCACCTGCGCGACAACCACGGCCTGCAACTGGACTGGCGCTCCCTGGTCGACCCATCCTGTACGCTGGTCTTCTACATGGCGATCGCAAACAGCGCGCACATCGCCTCCTCCCTGATCGACCACGGCCGGCCTGCCTGCACGCCGGCCGCCCTGGTCCAGGATGCCACGCTGTCCCGGCAGCGCTGGGTCCTCACCACCCTGGAACAGATACCCGCGGCCATTGGGCAATTTCATCCGCCCGCCCTGCTCATCATCGGCGACGTCGTGCGGCTTCACCCCGACTACACATCCGCCGGTCAGCCCTCCCGGCACGCCCGCTCCATGTCCCAGCCATGTCCGCAGGCATGACCATGCGCCGCGTCGTCGCGAGCCTGCTTCTCGGCGCAGTCCTGGCATTTCCCCTTCGGTCCGCGGCGCAGGATCTCCAACCCTCCCCCGAACGCCAGCGCGTCCTGATCCATCTGCTGCGCCAGGATTGCGGATCCTGCCATGGTTTGCATCTGAAAGGCGGGCTGGGGCCCGCCCTGACCCGCTCCGCGCTGGCCGGACGTTCGGCACAAGAACTGACCCGCACCATCCTGGAGGGCCGGCCCGGCACTGCCATGCCGGCGTGGCGCACTTTTCTCGAACCTGCCGAAGCCCGATGGCTGGCCCAGCTCCTGCTGGACGGCAACGCCTTGACCTCCAAGCCATGAAACCGCTCATCTTCCTTCTTGCCATTCTGCTGCACGCCTGCACTCCCCTGCCCAGAGGCACGAACGATCTGGGCCTCGTCATCGAACGCGGAACAGGCAGCGTTTCCGTGGTGGAAACCAGCCACCACCGTCGACTGGCCCGCATCGAAGGGCTGGGCGATCTGTCCCACGCCCACGTCGCCTATTCCCGCGACGGCCGCTACGGCTACGTATTCGGCCGCGACGGCGGCCTGAGCAAGGTCGACCTGCTGCGCCAACGCATCGAGCGCCGCCTCATCCAGTCAGGCAACGCCATAGGAGGCGCTATCTCCCAGGATGGCAGGCTGATCGTCGTGCAGAACTACGAGCCGGGCGGCATCAAGGTCTTCGACGCGGATACGCTGGACTTCATCAGCGAGGTACCCGCCGAGTACCTGCCCGGCAAACGCTCCAAAGTGGTCGGACTGGCGGACCTGCCCGGCCAGAGGTTCGCCTACGCCCTGTTCGAGGCCGGCGAGATCTGGGTCACGGACCTGTCCGATCCGCTGCGTCCGGTCACGCAACGCTACCAGGCGGGCCGCCAGCCCTACGACGCCATGGTCACCCCTGACGGACGCCATTACATCGCCGGGCTGTTCGGCGAGGACGCCCTGGCCATGCTGGACCTGTGGCATCCCGAAGCCGGCGTGCGCAGGATTCTGTCGGGCTACGGGCGCGGCAAACAGGCTCTGCCGGTCTACAAGATGCCCCACCTGCGCGGCTGGGCGCTTGCCGGCCGGCAGTTGTTCCTGCCCGCCATCGGCCGCCATGAAGTCTTGGTCGCGGACACCGCAAGCTGGCGCGAAACAGGCCGCATCCCCGTCCTGGGCCAGCCGGTCTTCGTCATGGCCCAGCCTGACGGCCGAAGGGTCTGGGTCAACTTCGCCTTTCCTGACAACGGCCTGGTGCAGGTCATAGATGTGGACACGCTGCAGGTCGCGCAGACGCTGGCCCCCGGCAAGGCGGTGCTGCACATGGAGTTCACCCCCCGGGGGGAAGCCGTATGGATTTCCGCCCGCGACGACGACGCCGTGGCCGTCTACGACACACGCACGCTGACCCGCATCAGCTCTCTGACCATCCCCCAGCCAAGCGGCATCTTCTTCACCCATCGGAGCAATCGCATTGGTTTCTGATCTGTCCCCATCCGCCTTCCAACTGCTCAATGCCTGGCAACACGGATTCCCGCTCATTTCCCGCCCTTTCCGCAAGCTGGGGCTGAGCGTGGGGCTCAGCGAGCAAATCGTGCTGGACTATTTCCGGCAATGGCGCATGAGCGGGCTGCTCAGCCGGATCGGCCCCGTGCTGAACCCGTCCTGCATGAGCAGCACGCTGGTCGGCCTGCAAGTGCCTTCCTCGCGTCTGGAGGACGTAGCGGCGCAAGTCAGCGCCATGCCCGAAGTCAACCACAACTACGAACGCGAACACCCCGTCAATCTCTGGTTCGTCATGGCTTGCCCCCACCCGCAGGCGTTGCAGGCCCGGCTGGATGAACTGGCCGGCCAGACAGGCCTGCACCCCCTGTCCCTGCCCATGCAGTCGGCCTACCACATAGACCTGGGATTCAACCTGGCGCCTTCCTTTTGGAAAACCGCTGCCGCCATGCCGCCCTGCTGTCCTCTGCCGGCCGAAGGCAGCCCGCAACAGGCCCTGCTGCACGCCGTGCAGCACGGACTGGAACTGCACCCGGAACCCTACCAGGAGCTGGCACGTCATGCGGCCATGACGGAAAAACAGGTGCTGGATCAATTAGGCGCCTGGCTGGAACAAGGCCTGTTCCGCCGCTTCGGCGTCGTCCTGCGCCATCGCTCCCTGGGATACACGGCCAATGCCATGTGCGTCTGGACCATACCCGATGACATCGTGGATTCGGTGGGAACGCAGCTCGGACGCGAGCCCGGCGTGACGCTGTGCTACCGGCGCCGCCCCCACCCTCCCCAATGGACCCACAATCTGTTCTGCATGATCCATGGCAAGGACCGCGCACAGGTACTTCAGCAGCACGAGCGGCTGTCCCGGCGCCTGGGTCTGGAAGCCTTTCCCCACGCCGTGCTGTTCTCGACCCGCTGCTTCAAGCAACGCGGAGCCCTGTTGACTCCCGCACAGGTCCATCATGACTGAACAGCCCAGGCACTCTGCCTTCACTCCCCTGACACTGGACGATACGGACCGCCGCGTGATCAACGCCTTGCAAAGCGGCTTCCCGATCTGCCCTCGCCCTTTCGCCCAGGCTGCACCCACGCTGAACCTGACGGAAACCAAACTGATCGCCCGCCTCGCGCGCCTGCGCCAGGCCGGCGTCCTGACCCGCTTCGGTCCCTTGTTCCAGATCGAAGCCACGGGCGGCGCATACTGCCTGGCCGCCATGGCCGTGCCCGACGCCCAGTGGGAAACCGCCGTGCAAGCCGTCAACCGGCACGAGGAGGTCGCCCACAACTACAGGCGGGACCACGCGCTGAACATGTGGTTCGTGCTGGCCGCCGACTCCATAGCCGGCATCCAGTCCTGCCTGCGCGCCATCGAACAGGAGACCGGGCTGCCCGTGCTGGCCTTTCCCAAGGAACGCGAATATTTCCTGCACTTGAAACTGGAGCTTTGACAATGACTTCGCGCCGTCTTGCCCCTGCCGACGCAGCGCTGATACGCGCCGCGCAGGCCGGTTTGCCCATGGTGCCGGCTCCCTACGAAGCCCTGGCTCTGCAACTTGGCGTGCCCCAGGCCCAGGTGCTGGCCCGGCTGCAGGCCATGCTTGAACAAGGCCTGATACGCCGCATCGGCGCAGTGCCCAACCACTACGCCCTGGGTTTCGTTGCCAACGGCATGTGCGTATGGGACGTGGATGACGGCCATGTCGACCAGGCCGGCCAACTGCTGGGCGCATTGCCCGACGTCAGCCACTGCTATCGCCGGCCCCGGCACCGCCCGCTGTGGCCCTACAACCTCTTCGCCATGCTGCACGGCACGGATCACGGAGCCGTGCGCGCCCGCGCAAACGCCATCACTGAAATGCTGCACGCGGCATTGCCCGGCGCCCTGCGGGAGCGCGAGATTCTTTTCTCGACCGCCATCCTGAAGAAAACCGGCTTGCGCCTACGGAGCGACTGATCATGTTTCGCATTTCCAGTTTCATCGCCCAATTGCAGAACCCCACGCCCCCGGCGCCCCCGCGTTCCGGCCCGGTCGTGATCTGGAACCTGATCCGGCGCTGCAACCTGCATTGCAGCCACTGCTATTCCGCCTCCGTGGACAAGGACTTCCCGGGCGAACTCTCATTCGCCCAGATCTGTTCCGTCATGGACGACCTGCATGCCTTCGGAGTGCGCGCCCTGATCCTGTCCGGCGGCGAACCCCTGCTGCGTCCCGATGTCTTTGACATCGCCCGCCGCGCCCGCAGCCTGGGGCTGTACGTGGGCCTGTCCTCCAACGGCACCCTGATCAAGGAGGACAACATCGACGCCATCGCGGACAGCGGCTTCGATTACGTAGGCATTTCCCTGGACGGACTCCAAGCGCGCCACGATCGCATCCGGGGCCAGGACGGCGCCTATGCTGCCTCCCTGAAGGGGCTGAGGCTATGCCGCGACCGGCAATTGAAAGTCGGCATACGCTTCACCCTGACGCAGGAAAACGCCATCGATCTGCCCGGCCTGCTGGCCTTGCTGGGCGATGAGGGCATAGACCGCTTTTATCTGTCCCACCTGAACTACGCCGGCCGGGGCGCGCGGCACCATCGGCAGGACAGCCACCACCAGATGACCCGGCAAGCCATGGAGCAGGTCTTCGAAGCCTGCCTGGCCTACATGCAGGCCGGTCAGCCCAAGGAATTCACCTCCGGCAACAACGATGCCGACGGCGTATTCTTCCTGCACTGGGTGCGACGCCACTATCCCGAACAGGCAGCCCGGATCCAGGCCAGGCTGCTCCAGTGGGGCGGCAATGCTTCGGGCGTCAATGTGGCCAACATCGACAATCGCGGCAATGTACACCCCGACACCATGTGGTGGCACCACAAGCTGGGCAACGTCCTGTCGCGCCCATTCTCGGCCATCTGGGCAGACACGTCCGAACCGCTTCTGGCCCAGCTGCGCCAACGCCCCCGCCCCGTCAAAGGCCGTTGCGCCCGCTGCGCCTACCTGCCCATCTGCAATGGCAACACGCGCACCCGCGCCCAGAAGAAAACAGGCGACCTCTGGGCGGAAGATCCCGGCTGCTACCTTACGGAACAGGAGATTGCTGCGCCCGGCACGGCCTGAGCCAGGCTGAGCGCAGCAGCAGCAGCAGCAGCAGCAGCAGCAGCAGCAGCAGCAGCAGCAGCAGCAGCACGAAAAAGAAATAAGCCTTTCGGACGCCCATCAAGATGCTTCCCCGGCACGAAGGCCTGGGAAGCCACGACATTGCAAATCGCCACGAAAATCTGGCTTAAACCTGAAGAATCAGCTTGCGAGGCTCAGATCACTGTGCAACGTACGCCCTGTTGCGCCAACAGCGCGGCCAGCGCCTGGGTGTCCCAAGTGGACTTCCATGTGATGACAATGCGCTCGCCCCGCGCCCAGGATCGGCACAGGCCCTGCCAGAACGGCGCATCCAGCAATTCCCCCTGCAGGACCCCGCCGGCTTCGTCCAGCGCCAGCAAGCCGGCGTCGCGCCTGGCCTTCTCGATTATTTCCGGCAAGGTCTGGGGCAAGTACAGGACCCGATCCGCCTGGTTCAAGGCGCGCAATGCACGCAGGGTCAACAGATCGGCCGCCGGCAGATCCGCAATGGCGGCGATGCTGACCTGCGCCTGTCCGAGCTGCGTGCGGACCTGCAAGGCGGATTCCAGCAAGGCCGCGGCCTTGTCTGTCCTGCCGGCGGCAAGGAGCGCCTGCGCCTCGCTGTCCAGCAGCCAGTCGAAGAAGCGGCGCCGGGCGTTCACGTCGGGAAACGCCAGCTTGATATCGCGCCGGTAGCGCGCGGCCAGCTTGGCAAGCAGGCCTAGTGATTCCTCCAGCACGCCTTCGATGCGCTCCCTGGTTCGGCGCGCCAGTACGGGCGCCGAACCGGCCGACGACACGGCTACCATGAGGGGCGAACGATCGATGATGGCCGGCACCTGGACGGAAGACAATTGCGCATCGTCGACAACATTGCACGGCATGCGCAACTGATGGGCCGCCCTCGCCACGGCCTGGTTGGCGTCGCGCCGACCGGTGGCGGCGATCGCCAGCCAACTGCCTTCCAGGTGGGCGGGCGCAAACAAGGCGAATACGCTGCGCAAAGCGCCCGCCTGGGCGCCTGCCCGCAGCCAGGGCGTCTGCTCGGGCGCCACCACGGTGACGTTGGCGCCCGAGCGCAGCAGCAGCCTGACCTTGCGTTCGGCCACCACGCCGCCGCCCACTACGGTGACCGCTTTGCCCGCCAGGTCGAAGAACAAAGGAAACAGGTTCATTTCACACTATCCTTGCGGCGCCGGGATGGCCCGGCGCCGGTACGAGAATTACTTCAGGCCGGCGAAATACTCTGCCAGCTCGCGGATGATTTCATCGCTGAGCGGCTCCGCCATCGAGCTCATGACAGGGTCGTTGCGCTCGCGGGTCTTGAACGCATGCAACTGCTTGACCAGGTATTCCGCCTTCTGCCCCGCAAGATTGGGGTACAGGCCCACGCTGCTGATTCCATCGCCCCCATGGCACGAAGCGCACATGGGCAATAGCGAGCCCGCCTGTACGGAAAGATCGGTCTGCGGCGTCTTGCCGACCAGTTCGGGCTTCGCGTCCGTCGCCCAGGCCTGGCCCAGGCCAAGGCCGCACAGCACGATGGCGGTTCCAAGCATCGATTTCATGGTTTCCCCTTCATCAGAATTTCTGGGTTTCAGGCTGGCCTATGGTCAGCCAGCGCGTACGGGCCCGGGAGAATATCCCGGAGGGGCTTTCCATCTTGTGTTCGGCCACCAGTTCCAGCGTGCGGCTGTCGTAGATCTTGAGGCGGTCTCCCCAGTAGCCGGAACTGACGTACAGGAAATCGCCCGTACGGTTGTAGTTCGGGAAGAAGGAATGGCCGCCCACGTCCAGGGTCTTGGCGACTTCCAGTGTGTTTTTGTCGATGAGCTGGATCCAGGCGGCGCGCTTGTCCTTGTCCACGATGTCCACCGCCACGTACGGCGCATTCGGGTGCGCGGCCGGCGACTCGGTGGCGCCGGCCACCGGGATCTGCTTGACCACCGAGAAATCCTTGGTGTCCCAGACCGTGACCACGGAGCCTTTCTTGCACGTGCCCATATTGGTGCCGAACGCCAGCATGCGGCCATTGATCTCGGTTACCGAGCCCGAGCCTACATGCGGCTGGCAGCCCGCCGGTATGTCGCGCACCACCTTGTCTTCCTTCAGGTCGATGGCAACGAACTTGTTGTCGTCGTAGGACGCCACCATGGAGTAGCGGCCGTCGGGCGTCAGGAAGGTATCGTGCAGCAGGCGGCCCACCTTCTTGAGCTTGGTCACCGGCATGCCGGGCTTGTCCGGATCGATGATCCAGATCTGTCCGGCCTGGCGCAGCGTCAGGGCGAACTTGTTGTTGATGCGGCTGCCGATGACGGGCCCGCCCGCGGACTTGACGAACTTGCCATCGGGATCCTCGCCCTCCAGGTCCATGTACTTGACCGGTTCGAGCGTGTCGGCCTTCAGGATGGCGACGCTGCGCGGCACGAAGGAGCTGATGGCAAGCCACTTTCCATCCTTGGAAACGGCGATGCCCGGCCCCGTCAGGCCGACCTTGGCCTGGCGCACGATCTGCAGCGTGTAGAGGTCGATCTTGTAGACGTGACCGTCATCGCTCTTGAGCCAGGCCCAGCGTTCGCTGGCCGGGCTGAAGTCCATGATGTGCGGCGCGCTGGGCGTGGCGATCTCGCCCACCACCTGGTTGGTCTTGCCGTCCAGGAACACCGTGCGGGCATTGTTGCCTTCGTCGCCGCGGCCGTAGCGGCCGCGCGCCATGACCACCATCAGGTCGTAGACCGAATCGATGGCATAGGCAGGCTTGGCGGGCAGCGTGGCCTCGTCCACCAGCACTTTGACGCTGGCGCGGATTTCGTCCATGCCCCATTTGAGATCCGCCGCCGGCTCCGTCTTGATCAGGTGCGCCAGCGCGCGGATGTCCTCGTCGGACAGGCGTCCGGCGAATGGCGGCATCAAAGTGTCCGGTATGCCGGTCATGATGGTGCCCCGCAGGGCGATCTCGCTCTGCACCAGCCTGTCGCTGGTCAGGGCGGGAGCGATATAGCCGCCCCGGTCAGCGCCGTGACAAACAGCGCAATTCTGTTGAAACAAATGATCGACCCGAACCTGCTCCTCGGTCGTTGCGGCCAGGGCCGAACCGACCGCGGCCGACAGGAGCGCCAGAGTCAAGAGCTTTCTGTACATCCTAGTACCTCCAACAATCGCCCTGCAGAACGGCAAGGCCGACTGCACTATAACGATTGTGATTTTTCCTTGAAAAGGTACAGATACGGAATCGCCGCTGGTTACGGATGGCCTCGGGTCCAAACCGCAGGCTGCCTGGGCGCTCAGGCCGTATTCAACGGTCTTGAGGCAGGCTGGACATATTTATCACGAACGAATGACTGCTTGATGCAGCGCAAGGCCCGAATGCCTGCCTCGGGCCTATAGTCGTCGGGTACGGCTCGATTGCAGACAGCCTCCGATTTTCCCGTTCCATGCCATGTTCTCATTGCCCATCACCCTGACTCATGCGCACGGCTCGCCCTACAAGCGGCAGATCGCGCGCCAGATCGAAACCCTCATCTGCTCCGGCCGCCTGCAGGACGGCAACCGCCTGCCCTCCATCACCCGCATGGCCTCCCTGCTCCAGGTCTCCAAGAACACCGTCATGGGAGCGTACGACCTGCTCATCGACTCCAACCTGATCCACAGCGAGCCCAGCCGCGGCTTCTTCGTCACAGCGCATAGACGCGGGCCTTCCAAGAGCGCGGATCCTGATTTCGTGCAGGATGGGCCGGCCTCCGTCCATACGGATCCGGTGAATCTGGCCAGGGCCAGCGGCGTGCACGTCCCGCCGCCGCCCGTGCCCATACGGTTCGACTTCAAGGTGGGCCGCCCGTCCGTGCATGCTTTTCCGCTGCGCCAGTTCATCCACCTGTCCAACCAGTTGCTGCGCCATGCCGGCTCGGCCATGGCCGATTACACGCCGCCCGAAGGCCTGTGGGGCCTGCGGCTGCAGATCGCCGACTACCTGGCCGCCACCAAGGGGATCAAGGCCGATCCTGAACACGTCATCGTCACGGCGGGCAGCCAGGAGGCGCTCAGCCTGATCGCCTCTCACTTCCTGGATCACAACAGCGCCGCCGTGCACGAATCGCCCGGTTACACCGGCTTCTACAACCTGTTGCGCCGCCACGGGGCGCAGGCCTGTCCCGTGCCCGTGGACGAACAGGGCCTGCGCACGGATCTCCTGCCCGACGCGCCGGTGCGCCTGGCGTTCGTCACGCCGTCCCACCAATACCCGCTGGGCCACACCCTGTCCATGGAGCGGCGCCGGCAACTGCTGGAGTGGGCCGGGCGCACGGGCGCCATCATCATCGAGGACGATTACGACGGGGACTTCTGCTACGGCCCCGCCCTGCCTCCGCCGCTGGCGGCCATGAGCCCGCGGCAGATCATCTACCTGGGTTCCTTTTCCAAGACGCTGGGGCCAGGCCTGAGGCTGGGCTACATGGTCTGTCCGCCGGCGCTGGCGCAAGACTTCATCGAGCGCAAGGCGCTGCTGAACAATGGCTCGCCCTGGCTGGCCCAGGCCGTGCTGGCGCGCTACTTCGACGAATACAGTTTCGCCCGCCATCTGCAGATCCTGCGGCGCCGCTACCTGGAACAGCGCGACGCCCTGCTGCAAGGGCTGGCCGACATCTGGGGCGATGCCGGAACGGTCAGCGGCCGGAATGCCGGCATGCACCTGGCCTTCCGTCTTCCAGACCACAGCCCCGGCGCCCACATCCTGGCCAATGCGGCGCTGCGCCACGGCATTCGGCTCTATCCGCTGGCCCAGGCGGCCAGCCGGGAGTCCGACGCGACGGATCCCCGCCATCTGCTGTTCGGCTACGCCCGCCTGGAATGCGCCGAAATCCGCCAGGCCATGAAACTGCTGGGAGCCGTGCAGCGCGCCATCACCTGAAGCGTGCCGCCCGGCCTGTGATCAGGACCGGGCCAGCGCCTGATCAAAGTCGCCGGTCAGGTCGGCGATATCCTCGATGCCGACGGAAATGCGCAGCTGATTGTCGGCAATGCCCATGATGGCGCGCTGTTCGGCGCCCATCTCGTAATAGATGGTGTGGGCCACCGGCAGCACCAGGCTGCGGTTGTCGCCCAGGTGCGTGGCCAGGATGAACACGTTCAGGCGATTCAGAAAATCGAACACCTCCACGTCCTCGGCCAGCACCACGCTCATCAACCCACCGAAACGATTGCCGAACAAATCGGCGGCGCGCTCGTGCTGGGGATGATCTTCCAGGCCGGGATACTGCACCTTGCGCACGCGCGGGTGCGCCTGCAGGAAGCGCGCCAGCGCCAGGGCGTTGGCACAGATGCGCTCCATGCGCAAAGGCAAGGTCTCGGAACCCACGGCCAGGCGATGGGCCACGTCCGAGGACAAGGTGCCGCCCATGTCGCGCAGGCCTTTTTTCTTGATCTGGGTCAGCCCCCAGGAGCGCGGATTGCCGTTGCGGTAGACCTCGGCAATATTGGGATAGTCGCTCCAGTCGAACAGACCCGTGTCCGTGACCATGCCGCCCAGGGCGTTGCCATGGCCGCCGATGTGCTTGGACAGGGAGTTGACCACCAGGGAGGCCTTGAAGTCGCGCGACGGGCGCAGGTAGGGCGAGGACAGCGTGGCGTCCACCACATAGACCAGGCCCTGCTCTTCGCACCACTGGCCCACGCCCTGCAGATCGGCGATCTGCGTGCCCGGATTGGCGATGGTCTCCACGAACACCATGCGGGTGTTGGGCTGCCGGGCGGCCTGCACCTGTGCCAGGTCGGTGGCGTCCACCAGCGTGATCTGCACGCCCAGCTCGCGCAGCGTGCCCAGCAGGCTGTTGGTGTTGCCGAAGATGTACTTGCTGGTGATCAGGTGGTCGCCCTGGCGCAGCAGGGTGAAGAAGGTCGCGGTCAAGGCCGCCATGCCGGTGGCGAAGCTGACGCTGCCCACGCCTTTCTCCATGCGCGTGACCTTGGCCTCCAGCGCCGCCGTGGTGGGCGTGCCCTGGCGGGAATAGGTAAAGCCGGCCTTGCCCTGGAAAACGGCCGCTAGCTCGCGGGCGTCGCTGAAACCATATTCGGTGGACGGATGCAGCGGCTGGTGGATGGCGCCGTGCTGAGTGCCCAGGCGGCGGTCGGAATGCAGGGTGGAAGTGGTAAAGCCGTTTTCGTCCATGATCGTGTTCAAAACCTAAGTTTGCGTGCGCCAGATGAACAATGCCCCCACGCCGTGCAGGCCATGCCTGCTTGCCGCCCGCCTCGCGGCCTGTATGCCGCTCCGGTCGGCCAGGCGCGCCACAGTCCGCGGGGGCTGCAACGTGTCCGTGCCTATCCCCAGAGGGGGTTTTTTTGTCTTGGGGTGGTCCGGCGACAAGAAAGCGAAGCCTGGCTTCGCGTTTGTGGCGGCTGACTATCTATTATCTTGCGAAGCGCAGACGGTCAGCCTGAGTTTTTTATACAAATAAGTTATGTAGCGAACTGGCCGCCCTAAGCCGAGCTGCGCTGGCGCAGCGTTTCGTACAGGCACACGGCGCTGGCCACGCTGACATTCAGGCTCTCCACGGCGCCCATCATGGGGATGGAGACCAGTTCATCACAGGTTTCGCGGGTCAGGCGGCGCATGCCCTCGCCCTCCGCCCCCATGACCCAGGCCATGGGTCGGCGCGCGTCGACCTGGTGCAGCGAATGCGTGGCCTGGTCGTCCGTACCCACCAGCCAGACGTCGCGTTCGCGCAACTGGCGCATGGTGCGCGCCAGATTGGTCACGGTGATGTAAGGCGTGGACTCCGCGCCGCCGCAGGCCACGCGCGAGACCGTGGCGTTCAGGCCGACGGCGCGATCGCGCGGGGCGATCACGGCGTGCGCGCCGGCCGCATTGGCGGTACGCAGACAGGCACCCAGATTATGCGGATCCGTGACGCCGTCCAGGATCAGCAGGAAAGGAACCTGTCCGGCCTCCTCCAGATCGTCCAGCAGTTCATTGACGTCCACCGCCAGTTCCTGCTCGTCGGCCAACGCCACCACGCCCTGGTGGCGGGTGCCCTTGGAAAGACCGTTCAGACGTTCCGCATGCACAGGGATGACTTTCAGCCCCGCCTGCTGGATCTGGTCGATGAAGGACAGCATGCGCTTGTCGCGCCGGGTCTCGTCCACGTATACCTCGCGCACCGACGAGGCGGCGTGACGAACTCGGGCTACTACGGCATGAAAGCCGGCCAAAACCTGCTGGGGCATAACAATCCTTGAAGAAACGGAGGGCAAAGACAGGGCCGGACATGTGCGTCCGGCCCTGTATTGTACGCCTATCGGCGCCGGCCCCTGGGGCTGCGCGTGGACTTGGCGGCCTTGGCGGCTTTCTCGGTGGCGCGCTTCTCGTCGCGGGCAGTCTGCTTCTGGGTGGCGCGCCGCTGCGAAGCGGTCGTGCCCTTCAAGGCTTCCGGCTTGGCGGGCGCGGCCTTCTTGATGTGGCGCTCGGGCTGCTCGGGCGCGGCGGCCGCCGCCTTCAAGGCCTTATAGCCCGTGCCCTTGACCAGACGGAACTCGATGCGGCGCGCTTCCAGGTCCACGCGCGCAACCTGCACCTGCACCGGATCGGTCAGACGATAGCGTATCCCGGTGCGCTCGCCGCGCAGCTCGTTCAAGGTCTCGTTGTACTGGAAATAATCGGCGCCCAGCTCGGACACGTGCACCAGCCCCTCCACGTACAAGGTATCCAGCGTGACGAACAGGCCGAAGCTGGTGACGCCGCTGACCTTGCCGGAATACTCCTCGCCCACATGCTCCTTGACGAACCAGCACTTGAGCCAGGCTTCCACATCCTTGGAGGCTTCGTCGGCTCGGCGCTCGCGCGCCGACAGCAAGGCGCCGAGCCGCTCCCAGCGGGCGAAGTCGCGCTTGCTGGCCGGCAGGGCCGCATCGCCCGGCTCGTCCTCGATGGCCGGCACGTAGCGCTCCTCCTTCAGGATGGACTTGATGACGCGATGCACCAGCAGATCCGGATAGCGCCGGATGGGCGAAGTGAAATGTGCATACAGCGGATAGGCCAGGCCGAAGTGGCCGGTCTTTTCCGGGCTGTAGATGGCCTGCTGCATGGAACGCAGGCACATGGTCTGGATCACCGCGAAGTCCGGCCGTCCGCGCGCGGCGGCCACCACCTTGGCGTAGTCGGCCGATGTGGGCTCGTCGCCGCCTTCCAGCGTGAGGCCCAGGCTGCGCAAGTACTCGCGCAGCGCTTCCAGCTTGGGCGGCGTGGGGCCGTCGTGCAGCCGGTACAGGCCGTTGCGGCGGTTGCGGGCGATGAAATCCGCCGCGCAGGTGTTGGCCGCCAGCATGCATTCTTCGATGAGCTTGTGCGCGTCGTTGCGCACCAGCGGTTCGATGCGCTCGATGCGGCCCAGCGGATTGCAGATGATCTTGGTCTCGACCGTGTCGAAGTCGATGGCGCCGCGCGCCGTGCGACGCTCGGCCAGCAGGCGATACAGGGCGTAGAGATTCTGCACGGGCTCGAGCACGTGCTGGATCTGCTGGGCGGCCGGCCCGGAGGGCTGCTGCAGCGCGCTCCAGATGTCGGTATAGGTGGTACGCGCATGCGAATGGATGACGGCCTCATAGAACTGGTAGGCCGACACCGTGCCCGACTTGGGCCCGTCGGCCAGCACCACCATGTCGCACACCATGACCAGGCGGTCCACCGCCGGGTTGAGCGAACAGATGCCGTTGGACAGGCTCTCGGGCAGCATGGGGATCACGCGGCGCGGGAAGTACACGCTGGTGCCGCGCTCCAGGGCGTCGGCATCCAGGGCGTCGCCCGAGCGCACGTAGTGGCTGACGTCCGCAATGGCGACCAGCAGGCGCCAGGCCAGGCGGCCGCGCTTGCCGGTGCCTATGTCCACCTGCTCGCAATACACGGCGTCGTCGAAGTCGCGCGCGTCCTCGCCGTCGATGGTGATGAACGGCACGTCGCGCAGGTCCACGCGACCCTTGTATTCGGCCGGCTTGACCTTGGCCGGGATGCGGGCGGCCTGCTTGAGGGCGGCCTCGGAGAAATCCACCGGCACCTCGAACTTGCGCACGGCGATCTCGATTTCCATGCCGGGATCGTCGATTTCCCCCAGCACTTCGATCACGCGGCCCAGCGGCTGACGATGGCGCTCGGGCTGCTGCGTGATCTGTACGGTCACGACCTGGCCGGACTCGGCCTCGCCCTGCTCGCCGGGCGGGATCAGGATGTCGTGCTTGATGCGCTGGTCCTCGGGCACCACGATGAAGGCGCCGCGCTCGCGCAGGAAGCGCCCCACCAGCTTGCTGGTATGGCGCTCGGTGACCTCGACGATGGAGGCGTCGGGCTTGCCGCGGTATTCGCCGTCGATGCGTACCAGGACGCGGTCGCCATGCAACACCTTGGCCATTTCCCGGGGCGACAGGAACAGGTCGGGCTGACCGTCGTCGCGCTGCAGGAAGCCGAAGCCGTCGCGGTGACCCAGCACCCGGCCGGCGATGAAGCCGGTCTGCGTGTTCTTGCGGATCTTGCCGTCGGCCCCCAACAGCAGCTGGCCGTCGCGCTCCATGGCGCGCACGCGCCGCTCGAACCCCACCGAAACCGGCAGCGCAAGGCCCAGCTTGAGAGCCAGGCTTTGGATGTCCTGGGCTTCCGAGGAATCCCGCACCACCGCCAGAATACGCTCCCGAGAGGGGGTATCGGGGTCGAAATCAGGCGGCAATTCGTAACGACCCGTTGGTTCAATCAGGTCCTCGGTACTGTTCTGGAATTTTTTGATCAAAAGGACACTTCCATTATTAAAAAATTATGCCTATAATCCTTTTCTTTGCTGCTCATGCAGCAAGACGTTGCAGGCTTTTGGCACAGACATAAGCATACAACGTTATGCCCAGGTGGCGGAATTGGTAGACGCGCATGGTTCAGGTCCATGTGCCGCAAGGTGTGGAGGTTCGAGTCCTCTCCTGGGCACCAAATTCCTCGAAAAGCCGGTTGTCGAAAGACAGCCGGCTTTTTGCTTTATTCGCCCAGGAAGCAAGGTGCTTGAGCACCTTGCGCGAGGACGAGAAGGGCCGGGCATGCAGGCCCGGCCGGGGTCGCGCCTGTGTGACCGAGACCTCTCCTGGGCACCAGATTCCTCGAAAAGCCGGTTGTCGAAAGACAGCCGGCTTTTTGCTTTATTCGCCCAAAAAGAAACGGCTGCCGCAGGCAGCCGGTCTTCGCTTCCGCGACGGAAAAGCCATTACCCTCCGCAGCCGCCGCAGCAGGCGCCGTCTTCGCCATGCGCGGGCTGGGCGATGCGGTAACCGGCATCCTCGACCGCCGCGTGCAGGCCCTGCAACGAGACCAGGGCTTCGTCGAAACGAACCGACGCCTTGGCGTTTTCGAAGGAAACCTGGGCGGCGTCCACGCCCTTGAGGGCCGCCAGGGCGGCCTCCACCTTGCCGGCGCAACCTTCATTCTTGAGACCTGCGAGTTTGAGCAATCCGACTTGCATCCTTTCGTCCTTTTACGTGATGTAAACGTTGGACGGCGCCCTTGCCGTCCTTAAAGATGCATATTAAATACATCTTATCAGCCAGGCAAGCTGCTCAGGCCTTTGCATGGATGGATTGGCGATCGCAGCAGCCGGCTGCCGCTACGGCAGGTTCTCCCGGAACACTACGATGCTGTTCATGGGCTTGAGCCGCAAGCCCGCCTCCACGCCCTCCCCGCCCTGTCTGAGTCCGGTCAGCACACGCACGCAATTCAGGATGGACAGTTGCGGATCCTGCATGATGATGGCGTCCAGCGTGCCTTCGATCAGCAAGGCGCGCACGTCCGAGGTCAGGCCGTGGCCCACGAACACGACCTTCTTGTCGCGCCGATGTTCTTTCAAGGCGCGGGCCACGCCCTCGGGCGCGCCGCCGATGTTGTAGATGCCGATCAGGTCCGGATGCTGTTCCAGCAACAGCAAGGCTTGCCGGTAATTGTTCTCCGGGTCGTCGCGTCCTTCGCGCACCCCCATCACCCGGTCTTCCCAGCCCTTCTCCTGCATCAGCTGCAGAAACCCCGTTTCACGGTCGCAATGCGCGCGATAGCTGAGACTGCCGGCGATCAGGCCGAAGGTGCCGGTCTGGCCGCCGCTGAGCCGGCTGAGCAAAAAGGCCGCCAGCCGTCCCGTGGCCACGTTGTCCAGGCCCACATAGGCGCTGCGCAGCGACGCGGACAGGTCCGAGATCAGGGTGACCACGGGGATGCCGTCATGCACCAGGGCATCCACGGCCTCGCGCACCAGCGGATGCTCCAGCGCCATGAACACCACGCCGTCCGTGCGTCCGCGCAGCTTCAGCAAGGCCTGGGCCAGACGTTCGGGATCGAAGCCTTCGAACACTTCGGTGCGACAGGCCACATTGAAAGGCTGCAACTGCGCCTGGGAATAATCGATGGCATCGCCGAACATGTGGATCACGCGGTTGCGGCCGGCCGGCAGCAGGAAGGTGATGCGCATGGGCTTGGCGCGCATGCCGGTGTCCAGGTCGGATTCACTGATGTACTCCACGCGCCGCGCCGCCTTGAGCACGCGCTGCACGGTCGCGGGACGCACGCCGGCGCGCCGGTTCAGGACGCGGTCGACCGTGGCGGTGGAAACGCCGGCCAGACGGGCGATATCGAGGATGCGGGGGGCTTTCTTGATCAATCAAAAACCATCATTGGATTATCTGGACAGGCTTTGCCGCGCTTCTATACCATACAAAAACGCTGAAGCGAAAGCACAGCAAAAAACATCATAAAAACACGTAAACCACACGGAGACAAGACCGCTCGAACGCGGACCGACATGCCCGGCTCCGGCCGGCTGCCGACACCTTCATCATGCTGAATCATGACTTACACCTTTGATTTCTCCAGCGTGCTGGCGCAATGGCCGCAACTGCTGCAAGGGGCCTGGATGACCATCAAGCTGTCGGCGCCGGCCACCGTGCTGGGCTTTGCGGCCGGCACCCTGCTGGCCGTGGGACGGCGCAGCCCGAACCGCCTGCTGGCGCGCCTGTGCGGCTTCTATGTGGAGATCATCCGCAACACGCCGCTGCTGGTGCAGATATTCCTGGTCTTCTTCGGCCTGGCCACCCTGGGCTGGAAAGTATCGGCTTTCGGCGCGGCCCTGGCCGCGCTGGTGATCAACGTCGCGGCCTACACCTGCGAGATCATGCGCGCCGGCATGGACTCCATCCACAAGGGGCAGCTCGAAGCCGCCGAATGCCTGGGGCTGACCCGCGCCCAGACCTACTGGCACGTGATCCTGCTGCCGGCCCTGGAACGCGTCTTCCCGGCCCTGACCAGCCAGTATGTGCTGCTGATGCTGGCCTCCTCGGTGACCTCGCAGATCTCCGTGGAGGAGCTGACCGCCATGGCCAATCACATCCAGGCCGAGACGTTCCGCCCCTTCGAGGCCTACATCCTGGTGGCCGTGCTCTACCTGGCCCTGTCCCTGCTGATGCGCCTGGCGCTGTGGCTGGGCGGGCGGCTCGTCTTCACCCGGCAGCGCGCGCTGCGCGCCAGGAGCTGAGCCATGTTCACGAGCGGATTCAATGCCAATCATCTGAGCTTCCTGCTGGAAGGCGCCTTGTGGACGGTCTGCCTGTCCCTGATTTCCTTCCTGGGAGGCGGAGCCGCCGGCGCGCTGGTGGCGCTGGCGCGCATCAGCCGCTGGAGACCGCTGCGCTGGCTGGCCATCGCTTATATCCAGGTCATCCAGGGCACGCCGCTGCTGGTGATTCTGTTCCTGTCCTACTTCGGTCTGAGCATCATGGGCTTCACGCTGCCGCCGCTGGTGGCCGCCGGCCTGTCCATGACCATCTATGTGAGCGCCTACCTGGGAGAGATCTGGCGCGGCAGCATACAGTCCGTGGCGCGCACCCAATGGGAAGCGGCCGAATGCCTGGCCCTGTCCCGCTGGCAGCGCCTGCGGCTGGTGGTCCTGCCCCAGGCCGTGCGCATCGCCACCCCGCCCACCGTGGGATTCATGGTCCAGATCGTCAAGAACACCTCGCTGGCCTCCATCGTGGGATTCGTCGAACTGGTGCGGGCCGGCCAGTTGATCAACAACTCCATCTTCCAGCCTTTCCTGATCTACATGCTGATCGCGGCGCTGTACTTCGCCATGTGCTATCCGCTGTCGGCCTGGAGCCGCCGACTGGAGATACGCCTGCATTTCGGCCATCGCCCGTTGCAGAAATGAACCTACGCCGCCAAGGAGCCTCCATGTCCATCGTGGTCGAACTCAAAGACGTATACAAAAGCTTCGGCAGCAATGCCGTCCTGAACGGCGTGTCCTTCGCCATTCCCAAGGGCCAGGTGACGGCCATCATCGGCCGCAGCGGCTCGGGCAAGAGCACGGCGCTGCGCTGCATAGACAGGCTGGAGATCATAGACCGCGGCCAGATCGAGGTCTGCGGCCACAAGGTGCATGATCCCGACGTGTGCCTGCGCTCGCTGCGCACCGACGTGGGCATCGTCTTCCAGAGCTACAACCTGTTCCCGCACCTGACGGTGGAGCGCAACATCATGCTGGCCCCGCAGGTGGTGCGCGGCCGCAGCCGCGAGCAGGCCCGCGAGATCTGCCGCCGCACACTGGCGCAGGTCGGCCTGTCGGACAAGGCCCAGGCCTACCCCGAGCAACTGTCCGGCGGCCAGCAGCAGCGCGTGGCCATCGCCCGCTCGCTGGCCATGGAACCCAAGGTCATGCTGTTCGACGAAGTCACTTCCGCGCTGGATCCGCAACTGACCGGCGAAGTGCTGCGCGTCATCGAACGCCTGGCCGCCGATGGGATGACCATGGTGCTGGTGACCCATGAAATGGAGTTCGCCGCGCGCGTGGCCGACGTGGTGATCTTCATGCACCAGGGCCGGGTCTGGGAGACCGGACCGGGCGAGATGCTGCGCAATCCGTCCACGCCCGAGCTGCAGGAATTCCTGGCCCACGGCCTTTGAACACCCCATGACTTCATAAAGCACACATCCACGGAGACGACACCATGAAGATCCACACCCTGATGCGCGCCACGCTGCTGGCGCTGGGCCTGACCGGCCTTTCCGCCGCCGCCATGACCAATGCGCTGGAGGACATCAAGGCCGCCAAGAAGATACGCGTAGGCATAGACCTGGGCGCGCCCTTCTACGGCTACATCGACGACAAGATGCAGCCCGTGGGCTCGGACGTGGAGGCCGCACGCCTGCTCGCCCAGGACCTGGGCGTGGAGCTGGAAATCGTCCAGACCACCAATTCGGCCCGCATACCCAATCTGCTGTCCAACAAGGCCGACCTGATCATCTCCTCGCTGTCCATCACGCCCGAACGCGCCAAGGCGGTGGATTTTTCCATCCCCTATGGCGCCATCCAGGCGGCGGTGGGCGCGCCCAAGGACATCGCCATCGCCGGCATGGCCGACCTGGCCGGCAAGCGCGTGGCCGTGACCCGCGGCGGCCCCCAGGACAAGCTGGTCAGCGAGCGCGCCCCGCAGGCCAACATCGTGCGCTTTGACGACGAGGCCGCCTCGATCACGGCGGCGGCCAGCGGCCAGACCGACATCGTGGCCATCACCCCTCCCATCATCAAGGCCATCGCCGACCGCAATCCCGCTCGGCCCTTCGAGGTGAAATTCGTCATCGAATCCTACAAGCTGGGCATTGCCATGCGCCAGAACGAGCCCGAACTCAAGGACTGGGTGAACCAGTGGGTGCGCGCCAACCTGCAGAACGGCAAGCTCAATGAAATCCATCTGAAATACGCCGGCGTGCCCATCCCCGACGAGATCGTCCAGGGCGCCGGCCAGTAAACCCCGGCCGGACGGCTCGTCCGGCTTTCCCTCAACACCGCCCGACGGCGCGCCTTGCGGCCGCCGCGGGACAGGCTGCGCCTTGCGCCGGCCGCATCACCAGTCAGGAACCTGTTTATGAGCACCCTATTCGGCGAGATCCGTCAGCTCGGCTATGTCGTGCGCGACATCGAGGCGGCGATGGAGTACTGGAGCCGCCACCTGGGCGTCGGCCCCTGGTACTACAACCCCAAGGTGGGGATCAAGAACTACCAATACCGCGGCCAGTCCTACGAGCCGCACAACTCGGTGGCCCTGGCCAATTCAGGCGCCGTCCAGGTCGAACTGATCCAGTGCCGCAATGACGTCCCTTCCATGTACCGCGATTTCCTGCTGGCCGGCCAGCTCGGATTGCAGCACGTGGCCTACTGGACGGAGAGCTACGATGCCGACCTGCAGCGCGCCCTGGACCAGGGCCTGAAGGTCGTGATGAGCGGCGAGGTCGGCGAGCGCGGCCGCTTCTGCTACTTCGACACCGAATTCCATCCCGGCGCGGTGGTGGAGCTGTCGGAAGTGGCCGGCCCCAAAGGCAAGCTGTTCTCGCTGATCCGCCGGGCGTCCGAAGGCTGGGACGGCCGCGATCCGGTGCGCCCCTTCCCCGACCTGGCCACGCTGTAGGCGCCGCCATGAATACCGACACTTTTCTTGCGCGCTATCTGATCGAAACGCCGCTGCCGCCTGAACAGGTCGCCGAAGCGATTGCCGGCGAGCAGTCCTGCGGCACCTTCACCCGCGTGGCCGGCGAGACCGACGAACTGCGCGAACGGGCCCGCGCCACCGTGGAGCGCATCCGGGAGCTGGACAGCGCGCCGCAGCCCAGCCTGTCCAACGCCCTGCTGGAGCGGCGCGGCGTGCGCGGCCCCTGGCGGCGTGCACAGGTGGACATCCGTTTCCCCATCGCCAACATCGGCGCCAACCTGCCCACGCTGGCGGCCTGCGTGACCGGCAATCTGTTCGACCTGGGCGAGGTCACCGGCCTGCGCCTGGAATCCCTGGAGCTGCCCGCCCACTATAGACGCCGCTTCGATGCGCCGGCCCTGGGCATTGCGGGCACGCGCCTGCGCACAAGCGTGGACCAGGGCGCCCTGGTCGGCACCATCATCAAGCCCAGCGTGGGACTGCGTACTCCGGACATCGTCCGCCTGGTGGAAACCTTGTGCCGGGCCGGGGTGGACTTCATCAAGGACGACGAGGTCTGCGCGGATCCGGCGCATTCCCCCTTGGACGAACGCATACCGGCCGTGATGGCCGTGATCCGGGACCACGAGCAGCGCAGCGGCAAGCATGTGATGTTCGCCTTCAACATCAGCGACGAGACCGACGCCATGAAGCGTCATGCCGATCTGGTCGAGCGCGAAGGCGGCAGCTGCGTGATGGTCAGCCAGAACTGGGCGGGGTATTCGGCGCTGCAGACCCTGCGCCGCCACACCGGACTGGCCCTGCACGCTCATCGCAATGGCTACGGCGCCCTGTCGCGCCACCCCCTGCTGGGCATTTCCGTCTCGGCCTACCAGACCCTCTGGAGGCTGACCGGCGCGGACCATATCCACGTCCACGGCCTGGAGGGCAAGTTCGCCCAGCCCGACACCGAAGTGCGCGAAGCCATCGCGCACTGTCTGCGCAGCCTGGACGACCAGAGCGACGACCGCGTGCTGCCCGTGGTCTCGTCGGGCCAATGGGCCGGCACCGTGCCCGCGACCTGGGAGGCCGCTGGCGGCACGGATGTGCTGTTCATGGCCGGCGGCGGCATCCTGGCCCATCCGGACGGCGCGCAGGCCGGCGTGCTGAGCCTGCGCCAGGCCTGGGAAGCGGCCGGCCAGGGCCAGGATCTGCAGGACAAGGCGGCGACCTGCCCCGAGCTGGCGCACGCGCTGGATTTCTTCGGCCCGAAGATGGCCTGAACAGGCGGACGCGCATGACTTCCGGTTCCTTACGCCCGCGCTACGCCTGGTACGGCGACGACTTCACCGGCGCCAGCGATACCCTGGCCACTCTGAGCCAGGGCGGCCTGCGCGCCGTCCTGCTGCTGGGCACGCCGACTCAGCAGCGCCTGGCGCAGCTGGCCGGCGTGCAGGCCGTGGGGCTGGCCGGCGCCACCCGTTCACTGGAGCCGGCCCGCATGCGCGCGGTCCTGGAGCCCGCCGCCCGTTTCTTCGCCGCGCTGCAGCCGCAGGTGCTGCACTACAAGATCTGTTCCACCTTCGACAGCGGCCCGGAGGTCGGCAATATCGCCGTGGCCCTGGAGTGCCTGCGCCCCGCCGCCCGGGTTCCGGTGACGCCCATCCTGGGCGGACAACCAAGCCTGGGCCGCTACTGCGTTTTCGGGAATCTGTTCGCACGGGCGGGACAGGACGGCGAGGTGCACAGGCTGGATCGCCATCCCACCATGAACCGTCACCCCGTGACCCCCATGCAGGAAGCGGACCTGCTGCGGCACCTGCAGGCGCAAGGGCTGACGAACCTGATCGCCATGCCCTACACGGAATACGGCAGGCCGGACTGGACAAGCCGCGGGCAGGCGGCCGCCTGGCTGCAGGCCGCCGTCCGGCGGGGCCATCTGCATCCGGTGCTGGACATCAGCCGGGACGAGGACATCGCCCGCGCCGGCGCCCTGCTGTCCGAACTGAGCCATGCCGGCACCGTGTTGGCAACAGGCGCCAGCAGCGTCGCCCAGGCCTACCTGAGCCGGCAGAGCGACCTGAGACCCCTGCCAGTCACCCGGCTTGAGGCAACGGCCAAGCCGGCCCTGATCGTGGTGGGCAGCCAGTCCCCCGTCACCGCCATGCAGGTGGTCCGGTGTCGCCAAGCCGATGTGCTGGACCTGGACCCGCTGGAACTGCACCAGTCGCCCGCCTACGCGCAGGCACTCCAGGAGACGGTCTGCCGCATGCTGCGGCAAGGCCGCCACACCTTGCTGAAGACGCGTACGGCCGACGCCTCGTCACCCCTGCCGGTTGACCTTGTAGCCCAGGATACGGCACGGCTGGTGGGCGGCCTGGCGCGACGCCTGCGGCGCGAGGGCATGCTGTCGCGCCTGTGCATCGCCGGCGGCGACACGTCCAGCCTGAGCACGCAAGCGCTGGGCATCTGGGGCTTGAGCCATCTGGGCCAGGTCAGTCCCGGCGTGTCGCTATGCCAATGCCACAGCGACGACGAGTTGCACGGCCTGGAGCTGGTTCTCAAAGGCGGGCAGATGGGGCAGGAAGACTTCTTCGATCGGGTCATCCAGGGCGATCCTCCCGGCCTGGGCAGCTCATAGATAAAACCGGCTGTCGAAAGACAGCCGGTTTTCTGTCAAGCCAGCCACGCCTTCGGAAGCAGACCTGCGTCTATCCGGCGTTCGGCGCGGCGCGCAGGGTTTCCAAGTGGATGCTGGTTTCCGAATTGCTGATGCCCCTGATCAATCGTATCCGCTCAAGCGCATGGGCCAACTCCGGCAAGGTCGCCACCTGCAGCTCGACCAGCAGGTCCCAGCGTCCGTTAGTGGCATGCAGGGCCAGCACGCTGGGCTCTCCCAGCAAGGAGGCGGCAACGCGACGAGCATCGTTTCCTTCGATGGCCACGCCCATCCATGCACGCAAGCCGGAGGTTTCTGTTTCGGGACGCAAGCGCACGGTGTAGCCCACGATCACGCCGCGCTTCTCCAGCTTGTTCAGGCGGTTGGTCACGGTGCCCCGCGACACGCCCAGGCGGGCGGCCAATATGGCCACGCTTGCGCGCGCGTTGTGGCGCAACAGCGCAATCAATTGCTGGTCGATCTTGTCAAGACTATTCATTTTGCCAACCCAACCTGTCTTAATGACAATAATTATGCAATTTGGCAGCAGAATTTGCCATTTTGTTTGTCTCCCTTCCGTGGGATGCTATGCGCATGTACGGATGGAAACGAAGCCGCGCGCATGTTGTCCGTACTTTCATGAGGAGCCTCGTCCAGCAATGAGCGACCATCAATTTCCCGCCAGCCCAGCCCAACCCCTGACCCGAGTCACCCTGATCGGCGTGCCCACCGATGTAGGCGCAACCAGGCTAGGCGCGTCCCTGGGTCCAGACGCGCTGCGTGTCGCGCAGCTTGGGCCCGCCTTGAAACGCTTCGGCGTCGACGTTCGCGACCTAGGAAACCTGGCCGGCCCGCCCAATCCGCAGGGCGCGCGGGATCCGCAAGCGCAAGGCCTGCGCAACCTGGCCGAATGCATAGCCTGGAACCAGGCCGCGCACGACGCCGTGCATGCGCAGTTGATCGAAGGCCGCGTTCCCATCATGCTCGGCGGCGACCATACCCTGGCGACCGGTTCGATCAGCGCCGTGGCGCGCTATTGCCGCGCGGCAGGCAAGCGCCTGCGCATACTCTGGCTGGATGCGCACTCGGACTCCAATACGCCCGAAATTTCTCCCAGCGGGAACGCCCACGGCATGCCCGTGGCCAATCTGTATGGGCTGGGACCGGCGGCGCTCACCGGCATGTCCGGAGCAAAGCCCGCACTGCAACCTGGCGAGGTCTGCCAGATCGGCTTGCGCAGCGTCGATGAAGCCGAGAAACGCATGATCCAGCAGCTCGGCCTGGAGGTCTACGACATGCGCGCCATCGACGAGCTGGGCATGCGCGAGGTCATGCGCAGCGCTCTGGCGGGACTGGACGGGGAAGACGCCGACAAGGTGCACCTGCATCTGAGCTTCGACATCGATTTTCTCGATCCCGAGATCGCCCCCGGCACCGGCACCACCGTGCGGGGCGGACCCAACTACCGCGAAGCGCAGCTCTGCATGGAAATGATCGCGGACACGGGCAGGCTGGCCTCGCTCGACATCGTCGAACTCAACCCCGCGCTCGACATCCGCAACCAGACCGCCGAACTTGTCGTTGACCTGGTGGAAAGCCTGTTCGGCAAGAGCACGCTGGTACGCCCATGGAAGCGCGAGGAGCAAGCACGCGGGCGGGATTCGTCGCCAGCAACTTGATCCTCCGGCGTACTGGTCCGGCAGGCGGGGGTTCATTCCAAGGAGAGTCAAACCATGACGCGTTTCATCGATGTGTCCACCATGTCGCAACTGATCGAAACGATCGGCGTCGATACCTTCATCGCCGATCTGGCCGACAACATAGAAAGCGACTTCATCCGCTGGCCGGAATTCGACAAATCGGCCCGCGTCGCCAGTCATTCGGACATAGGCGTGATCGAATTGATGCCCGTCTCCGATACCCACCGTTATGCCTTCAAGTATGTCAACGGCCATCCCCGCAATACGGCGCGCGGCTTGCATACCGTCATGGCATTCGGCGTCCTGGCGGAGGTCGAGACCGGCTATCCGATACTGCTGTCCGAGCTCACCGTGGCCACCGCCCTGCGCACCGCCGCCACTTCGCTGATGGCGACGCGCGCGCTGGCGCGCCCCGACTCCCGTCGCATGGCGCTGATCGGCAACGGCGCACAAAGCGAATTCCAAGCGCTGGCCTTTCACAAGCACCTTGGCATTCGGGAAATCGCGGCCTACGACATCGACCCCGGCGCCACTGCCAAGCTGATGCGCAATCTGGCCGACTACACCGACCTGTCCATCCGGCGCGTCGAATCGATAGCAGAGGCGGTGCAAGGCTCCGACATCGTGACCACGATAACCGCCGACAAGACCCGCGCCACGATACTCACGCCTGACATGATCGAGCCGGGCATGCATATCAATGCCGTTGGCGGGGACTGCCCTGGAAAGACCGAACTGCACGCCGACGTCCTGCGGGCAGGCCGCGTGTTCGTCGAATACGAACCTCAGACGCGCATCGAAGGCGACGTGCAGCAGATGCCCGCCGACTTTGCGGTTGAACAACTCTGGCGGGTTCTGGCGGGAGAGACGCCGGGCCGCCGCAGCCGGAGCGAGGTGACGATCTTTGATTCGGTCGGCTTCGCCCTGGAAGACTATTCCACGCTGCGCTATATCAACGAACAAGCGGAAAAACGAAACTTCGGCGTCAAGATCGAACTGGTGCCCTGGGTCGATGACGACCCCAAGGATGTGTTTCGCCATACCCGTGGCCGCGCCTCCAGCGCGCGCATCCGCCGCGTCGCCTGAGTGAACGCATTGGGCGAATAAAGCAAAAAGCCGGCTGTCTTTCGACAACCGGCTTTTCGAGGAATTTGGTGCCCAGGAGAGGACTCGAACCTCCACACCTTGCGGCACATGGACCTGAACCATGCGCGTCTACCAATTCCGCCACCTGGGCTCTGACCGCTGCTTGTCAACTTTTCAAGAAAAGCGCCAATCAGCTAGGCAGAAAAGAACTATAACATGATTTTCAAAGAAAGCAAACTTTATTTTTCAGGAGTTCCAGTTTTTCACATACGGATACCAGCATGCCTTGCGCCTGCGCACAAACGCTTCTATGCTTATTCCCGTATCAAGAGTTGGGACCACCCATGCCAACCTGTGTACCCGCACAAGGTGGATACAGGATACGGCCTTTCGGCAATTCACGGGATCTGCACAGCAACCCGCCGCCGGCGGGTTTTTTTATTGGATGCGCCCGGCGCTTCCAACGGGTCTTTTAATCCAACTTGCTCACCCGGAAATCCTTCCAAGAGCTAAACAGGAGCGTTTCATGCCTGCACCGTTTTACTACCACCTGACGCTGGGACAGCGCCGCTACCGCATCCAGGCCCGTCCTGGCTGTTCCCGTCTGGCCATTCTCAAGGAACACCAGCCCGTCGTCCTGGGCGCCTACGAACCGCGCTGGCTTGGCTCGAGCTGCCGCGGCGGCTACTGGGCCACGTTCCGCGCCGAGATCGACAGCCTGTTGCTGCTGAACATGGACGCCATCGCCCGCCTGATCGACCGCCACCGCCTGTCCGATGTGGACACGGAACTGGACACAGACCTGGAGCCGGTCCTGAACCTGGACGGGCGACTGCGCGCCCTGCCCGACCAGGATCGCCAGGCAGCTTAATCGTGGTGCTCATGCACCGCGGCATCGCCCTGACGCCAATAGCTGCTGGCGCGGACCAGATTCTTGTCGTGTCCGCGCTCCTGCACCCAGTACTGGCGCAACGCCTTGGCTGCCGCTGATTCGGCGGCAATCCACACATAGCCCCGCCCTTGCAGGACCGGCGCGGCGCGTACGGCGTCCAGCAAGCCGGCCTGCCCGGCCAGCGACGGAACCCAGTTGACGGGCACATGCTCCGGCGCCTCCAGCGCGCCCAGCGTCAACAGATTGCGCGCCAGCACAAACACCTGCACCTTGGCCTGGGCCGGCAGTTCCTTGAGGCGGCGCGCCATGGCGGGCACTGCCGTTTCATCACCGATCAGCACATGCCAGTCAAAGGTCGTGGAGATCAGGAACGAACCACGCGGGCCGGCCACGCCCAGCTTGTCGCCGGTCTGTGCGGCGGCCGCCCACTGGCAGGCCGGGCCTTCCCCGTGCAGCACGAAGTCGATATCCAGTTCCTGCTCATGGGCACGCCAGGCGCGCGGCGTGTAGTCGCGCATAACGGGCTTGGGCTGGCCGGCCGGGAACACCACGCCGCGTTCGCCCAGCTGCGGCAGGCGCGGAACTTTCTGACCCGGATCGGGAAAAATCAACTTGACGTGGTCATCAAAGCCCGGCGAATGGAAGCCGACCAGATCGGAACCGCTGAGCGTGATGCGCACCAGATCCGGGCCCAGCATGCGGCGCGCGGTCACGGTCAACAGGCGCAGTTTCAAGGGGTGCGACACTTTTTGCGTGTCTTCATGGGGCTGCATCTTCACGACTCCTTAGGTAGATTCCGTATCTGCGCCACGGCCTGCTCCAGGATGGCGACGACTTCGCGCTGACGCTCAAAGCTGGCCGTGGACTGTTCAAACAAAGTGTTCTTCAAGGTATGGCGGATCTGCACGAACTCAGGCAGCCAGCCGGTCTGCTCCTGCGCGGCCTGGAGGTCGTCCGGGTCGCTCTGTTCGGCCAGCATCTGGCGCATCCACACCAGCTTGCGGGCGCGATAGGCCAGCGACTGCAGCAGGTAGTCGCACTTGTCCTGCTGTCCCTGCAGATAACGGCGGCCCTCTTCGGTCAGGCTGTACAGCTTGCGGCGGCCCTGTTCCTGCACATGCACCCACCCCTGTCCAGCGCAATAGGACAAGGCCGGATACACCGCTCCGGCGCTGGGGACGTAGCTGTTGTGGCTGAGCTGGGCAAAACGCCGGATCAATTGATAACCGTGCGTCTCCCCGTCCCGCAACATGGCCATGAGCATCAGCTGCATGGCCCTGGCCGTGTATTTCCGCCCCTGCCCGAAGTCGAGCAGCATGCGTTCGGCCTCCATCGGATTCAGTTCCATGCTTTCCCTCTTAAGTTATATCGTACGATATAACTGTAAACATAATGCAGCTCAAAATCAAACTTTTTTCTCAAAAAGAAAAAATATGGTCAGACTACGCTTGCCAAAAATGAAAATTCGAGTCTATAATTTAATTCTTGAGTCGAGATGCAGATCAAAACTCAATGCCCAGGTGGCGGAATTGGTAGACGCGCATGGTTCAGGTCCATGTGCCGCAAGGTGTGGAGGTTCGAGTCCTCTCCTGGGCACCAAATTCCTCAAAAAGCCGGTTGTCGAAAGACAGCCGGCTTTTTGCTTTGATCCGCCCAGCAAGCAAGGTGCTTGAGCACCTTGCGCGAGGACGAGAAAGGCCGGGCATGCAGGCCCGGCCGGGGTCGCGCCCGTGTGACCGAGTCCTCTCCTGGGCACCAAATTCCTCGAAAAGCCGGTTGTCGAAAGACAGCCGGCTTTTTGCTTTGTTCCGCCCAGCAAGCAAGGTGCTTGAGCACCTTGCGCGAGGACGAGAAAGGTCGGGCATGATCGTCGATATTTCTTCACGCACGCTGGACGCAGCTGGCGATACACTGCGGTTTTGGAGAGCCGCCCATGCACCTGACCCTGATCCCGAGCTTTGCCGCCATCATGTATGTATGGTGGACGCAGCACGCCCTGCCCGCCGTCGTGGCTTCGCATTTCGATATGCAGGGGCGGCCCGACGCTTTCCTGGAACGCTCCGTCTATGTGACCCTGATGATGATTCTGATGGCCGCGCTGCCCCTGGGCGCCGCCTTGCTGGGTGCGTTGTTTCAGAAATTGCCTGCGCAGGCCATCAATATCCCGCAGCGCGACTACTGGCTGAGCGAGGAACGCCGGCCCGAGAGCCTGCGCTATCTATCCGGCTGGCTGCAGTCCTTGTCGCTGCTGGTGGTGGCCCTGCTGGCTTTCGTGCATTGGCTGGTGCTGCGCGCCAACCAGCACGTACCGGCCCAACTGGAATCCACGTCCATGCTGATCGGCATGGGAGTGTTCCTGGCCGGCCTGGCGGCATGGCTGCTGGCCTTGTACCGCCGCTTCCGCCAGCCGGCTGAATGACTGCAGCCTAGTCCAAAGCCCGGTGGCGGCGTTGCCAGAATGGCTGGGCGGCATAGCGCTGCTCCGCACCGTACAGGGCATGCTGGGAATTCAGATGCCGCACCAGCCCCAGCAGATAATCTTTTTCGTAGCGGCGCGCCGGCTCGGCATCTCCTTTGAGCAGGGCCAGCGCCGCATCGGCCGCGTGCACGCCGCTCCACAGCGCCGTGGCCAATCCATTGGCGGCCAGGGGGTCCATGGCCGCCGCCGCGTCGCCGGCGCGCAGAATGCGGCCCTCGATGAAACGCGACACCAGGCAGGTCGCCGCCGCCGCCACGGCGGGAGCCTGACCATCCAAGGCTTTGTCCAATCCCAGGCTCTCCAACCGCACCCGCACCGCATCCGTGCAGGCCGCCAGACCAGCCCAGACCTGGCCGTCCCGGCTCAGGCCATCGGGCAGCAGATCGGAATCGGAAAACAGCGCCAGCATCATGCGCCGGCCCGGCATGGGCGACATATACCACCAGCCCAGTTCCACCGCTTCCACCAGGGTGGCCGCCAAGGTTTCGGCGCCTTCCGGCAGATCGAACACGCGCCAGGCGGCGACCAGCCGGTCCAGGCGGCGGCGATCGGCCAGCTCGCCGGCGGACAGGGCCGCCCTGCCGGTGCAATCGATCAGGGCCTGGCCTTCCAGCGCCGCCCCATCGTCCAGCATGGCGCGCACGCCGTCCGGCACGTGCTCCAGGCGCAGCACGCGAGCGGACCGCCACTCGAGATCGTCACCCTTCAGGCGTTCGGCCAAGACCTGCTCCAGGCGAGCCTTGTCCACCAGATAACCCTGCCCGTCTTCATCCTGCACGGTACGCAGGCCCGCTCCGCCCCAGGCGGAAAAACGGCCCTGGCCGGCCAGGGCCACGGACTCGTCCAGGCAATCAGCCCAGCCCAGCACATCCAGGAAGCGCGCACCGCGCTCGGACAAGGTCTCGCCCAGGGCGGCGGCCGGGCCGCCGCAAGCGACGAGCACGGGCCGGTGGCCCTGCATGCTCAGACGGCGCGCCGCCACCAGGCCGGCCAAGCCGGCGCCTACAACAATAATCATGAAAAAAATCCTCAGGTCCCGGTCTGCGACAGCGGCGGGACGATATCCATGGAACCGCGCTGCACTTCCACGTACAACTGCTCCGGAACTCCCGCCAGGTCCGCAGGCCCCGGCCTTTTTACCACGACCCCCATGCGAGTCCAAAGCTCGATCATGCGCCGCAGGCCGTCCGTATAGCCGGCCTCCACGTGCAAGCCGATGCCGGCCGCGCTGCGCGCCCAGGGCACCCGCGAATGGAAGAAACGCAGACGCTCCTCGGCGCTCAGCTCCTCGCGCATCAACTGCCGGTAGAAGGCTTCGGACAGCACGTCTTGACGGAACGACACTGTGTCTGTAGGCGCGGGCAGTTGTCCGAGCGCGGGCACGGCCCCGACATGCACATTCCCGCAGTCGCTCACTATGCCAGCAGGGAATGGGGCACATGGATGTTTTTGTCGATATGTTGAAAAATTAAGACAATTTTTTACAAAAAATCGGTCGACGTAAACAGGGCAAACAGCCCGCCCGCCACCAGATAAGGACCGAAGTGCAAGGCCTGCCCCGCCTGCATGCGTCCGGTCAGGCGCAGGACCAGCGCCGCCAGCAGGCCCAGCAGGGAGCCGGCCAGCACCACGGTGGGCAAAGCCGGCGCCCCCAGCCAGGCCCCCAGCGCCGCCAGCAGCTTGAAGTCGCCATAGCCCATGCCATGCCTGCCGGTGGACAGCAGGAAAGCCTGATTGATCGCCCAGAGCGCCGTGTAGCCCAGCGCCGCCCCCAGGACCGCCATGGGCAGCGCCGCAAAGGTGTCGCCCAGATTGGTCAGCAGGCCCAGCCACAGTAAGGGCAGGGTCAGGCGATCAGGCAGGTAGCCGGTCTCGGCATCGATCCAGGCCAGCAGCAGGCCGCCTATGATGAACAGGCAGGCCCCCAGCAGAGCCGGCGTCAGGCGCAGCCGCCATCCCGCCAGGACCAGCAAGACCAGGGCCGCCGCCTGGAACAGAAGCCGCCAGCGGCGATGGCGATCGCGCGACCGCCGCTCCAGTTCCGGCTCCAGCTCGACGGGCAACGCCCAGGCCAGGCTGCCGGCTGGCCGCGCCAGCAGCAGCGCCATGCCCACCGCCGCCACCGATCCCGCCCAGGCCCCGCCCCATTGCGTCCACATCATGATGATTCGTCCTTCCTCGAATTGCATTGCAGCCCCGGTGTCGGCCGCTCACGGGGATGCTAGCAGAGGCCGAGGGCATTTTGATGACCGGCGCGCCATTTTCAGCCTGCGCAGCGTGGGGGCGTTTCTTGCCGCCGGGCCGCCCCAAGGCAAGAATGGCCCCCTTGGGGAGCAGCAAGCAGGCGGAGCCTGCGCAGCGTGGGGGCGTTTCTTGCCGCCGGGCCGCCCCAAGGCAAGAATGGCCCCCTTGGGGGGCAGCAAGCGGGCGGAGCCTGCGCAGCATGGGGGCATTTCTTGCCGCCGGGCCGCCCCAAGGCAGGAATGGCCCCCTTGGAGGGCAGCAAGCAGGCCTTCGGCCTGCGCAGCGTGGGGGCATGTTTTGTTACCCGTATCACAGACAGGCACGCCCAAGGCTGGGCATAATGCGTCCAACAGCCTCACTCGCCAACGCAAGAACAAGGAAACGCCCAATGACCCACTCCGCGCCAGCCCGTCGTCATGCTCCCCGCCTGCGCATCCTGAGCCGCGCCCTGCTGGCCCTCTGGCTGGCGGCCGGCAGCGCCGCCGCCTGGGCCGATGAAATCCAGACCATCACGCTGTCCACCGCCGGCATGGCCGAGATCGAACGCAGCGTGCAGGCCGGCAGCGACGGCGCCGTGCAGATCCGCGTTCCCCTGAACCAGGTCGACGACGTGCTCAAGACGCTGATGGCCATCGACGGCAAGCACCGCATCGAATCGGTCACTCTTTCGGGCCTTGCGCCGCTCAAGGAGACCTTCGACAACCTGCCCTTCTCCGCCGAGGACCTGCGTTCGCCCGCCGCCCTGGCCCATGCGCTGCGCGGCGTGCAGGTGAAGGCCAGCTCCCAGGGGCGCAACGTCAGCGGCGCCGTGCTGGGCGTGCAGAGCTCGCCGCCCACGCGCGACAGGCCGGCGCAGACCCTATTGTCCGTGCTGGCCGGCAACGGCCAGATCCAGACGCTGGAGCTCGGCCCGGACGCAAACCTGGAGCTGCTGGACGGCGAACTGCAGAAAAAGCTGCAACAGGCCGCCCAGGTGCTGGCCAGCCAGAACAATGACCAGACACGCGACATCCATATCGTCCTGGGCCAGGGCGGCGAAGGCCCGGCCCGCCTGTCCTACCTGATTCCCGCCCCTGTCTGGAAGAGCACCTATCGCCTGATGATGGAAGGCGGCAAGGCCCGTCTGCAGGCCTGGGCCGTCTTCGAGAACACCAGCGGCGAGGACTGGAAGAACGTCAAGGTCACCCTCAGCTCCGGCTCGCCCGTGGTGCTGCGCCAGCGGCTGCTGGAGCGCTACTGGAACGAGCGCCCCGAACTGCCGGTCGCGGTGGGCAGTTCGCGCGCGCCGGCGGCCGACACCCAGTCGGCCACGGCCAAGAGCCGCGCCATGGCGACTGCGGCGGCGGGCAACGTGGCCAGGATGGCCATGCCCGCCGCCGCGCCCGTGATGGCTGAAATGGCCGAGGACCGCGCCTGGGCCCAGCCCTACAGCCCCGAGCCCGCGGCGCGTGTCCAGGAAGGCCTGACCCAGGTGCGCTACAGCCTCCCGCAGGCCCTGGACGTGCCGGCCGGACAGACCGTATCCGTGCCCTTCGTCGACGCCGAGCTCAAGGCCGAATCCCTGTCGGTCTACCAAAGCGGTCAGAGCGGAGACCATCCCACTGCCGCCATCCTGCTGGACAACCAGCAGGCCGGAACGCTGCCGCCGGGCATCATCACCGTCTTCAACCAGCGCGACGGCCACGTGGGCGATGCCGAACTGGCGGGCCTGCCTGCCGGCGAGCAACGTCTGATCTACTTCGCGCGCGACAGCAAAGTGCAGGTCCGCGCCGAGCAGACCGAGGAGCACCGCCTGTCCCGCACGCGCGTGAGCGACGGCATCGCCCGCTCGGACTGGACCCGCATCCGGCACCACCGTTTCGACATCAAGGGAGCGGCGGACGAGGACCGCACCGTGATGATCCAGCTGCCCCGCCAGGAAGGCTGGACCCTGAAGTCCGACGCGCACGACAGCGACACGGCGCAGGAGCACCGCCTGAAGGTCAAGGTGCCCAAGGGCAAGACCGTGACGGTGACCGCGGACCTGAGCTTCCAGGACCAGATGGAGCTGCGTCTGGAGGACATCGACGAGAACCTGCTGGCGCAATGGCGCGGCGCCGGCGCGGACAAGGCGCAGGCCGAACAGCTGGACAAGCTGATCGAACTGCGCCGCCGGCTGAGCCAGGCGCAGGACCTGCAGCAACAGGCCCAGCAGGCCCTGGACGAGACCGTGGCCGAGCAGGAGCGCATACGCGCCAACCTGGGCGCGGTCACGGCCCAGAGCACGCTGGGCCAGCGTTTCACGGAACAGCTGGCCCAGCAGGAAGACCAGATCGCGGCCCAACGCAAGACGTTGGACGAACGCCGCCAGGCGGTACGCCAGGCGCGCGACGCCTTCCAGGCCGCCCTGTCCCGGCAGGGTTGACGCTGCCCCGCTCCCGGGCCCCGTTCACGCGCTTCGCATGACGCCCCTTGCTTCGCCGGGGCGCTGAACGGGCCCTCAAAGAGCGGGCAAGTCCGCCTGGACCTGGTCCAGGAATGCGCGGATGGCGTGGCCATGGGCGCGTTCCTTCAGGCAATACACATATTCGTTCAGATGCATGGACACGTCGCTGATGGACAGGGTGACGATGTCCGGGTGCGCGGGCACCTCGCGCATGGGCAGCAGGCTGGCCCCCAGCCCGCAGACGATGGCCCAGCAGATCGCTTCCCGGCTGCCGATCTCCAATACCTGGCCGGGCTCCTGGCCCGCCTGGCGGAACACCTGCTGACACAGCTCGCGCGTCATGGAACCGGCCTCGCGCATCAGGATGGCATGACGGCAAAGCTCGGCGATGCGCACGCGCTTGCGCGCGGCCAGCGGGTGATCGCGCCGCAACACCACGACCAGCGGATCGGAAGCCAGCAGCACGCGGATGATGCGCTCATCGTCCACCAGGAAGGACGAGGCGATCACATCGAGCTGATAGTCCAGCAGGCTGCTGAGCACGCGCTGCGAATTGTCGATGCTCAGCTTCATTTCCACGCCGGGATAGGCTTGGCAGAACCGCCGCAACACATCCATGATGTAGTAAGGGCCGGTGGCGCCCACGCGCAGCTTGCCGCTCTTCAGGTCACGAAGGTCCCGCAGGCTGAAGTCGATCTGCGCGGCCTGCTGCATCAGTCCCTCGACCTGGGGAAGCAGGCGCTCGCCCTGCTCGCTCAGATAAACTCCTTTGCCCTGGCGATAAAACAATTCGATGCCGTAACGCGCCTCGAGCTGGCGCAGGTGCGAGGTGACCGTGGGCTGGCTGATGCCCAGTTGCTGGGCGGCCTTAGTAATGGAGCCGCTGTGGGCGATGGCATGAAAGGACTTCAGTTCCAGAGCCAGCATGGCGCGACTCTCCTCCTCAATAGTCGAAGCCCAAATTATCCAATTCTCGTATTACAGAAATTTGATGTTCTGTCATAGAGCCATCATGTGCGGCTCCCATACTGGCGACCATGACATTCATGACGAGTCGGAACCACGGGATGAGCGCCAACCCTGCCTTTCTATCGATACAAGGACTGCACAAGCAGTTCGGCTCCTTTACCGCCCTGGACCAGGTCAGCCTGGACATACAGGCGGGTGAACTGGTCTGCCTGCTGGGCCCCTCGGGCTGCGGCAAGACCACCTTGCTGCGCTGCATTGCCGGCCTGCAGCAGGCCGACCGCGGCGCCATCGTCATGGCCGGACGCGACATCAGCCCCCTGCCGCCGCAACAGCGCGACTATGGCATCCTGTTCCAGTCCTACGCACTGTTCCCCAACCTGACCGTGGCGCAGAACATCGCCTACGGCCTGTCGCCGCGCCGCCGCCTGGCCGACCAGGTGCGCCAGCGCGTATCCGAGATGCTGGACCTGGTGGGCCTTTCCGGCTCGGAAGACAAGTATCCCGCCCAATTGTCCGGGGGCCAGCAGCAGCGCGTCGCCCTGGCCCGGGCCCTGGCGCCCTCGCCCTCGCTGCTCCTGCTGGACGAGCCCATGTCGGCCCTGGACGCCCAGGTGCGTGAGCGCCTGCGCATCGAGCTGCGCGCCCTGCAGAAACAGTTGTCCATCACCACGCTGATGGTCACCCACGACCAGGAAGAAGCCATGGTGATGGCCGACCGCATCGCCGTGATGGAAAAAGGCCGGCTGGTGCAGTTCGATCGCCCGCAGGCGCTGTACCGCTCGCCCGCCGATCCCTTCGTGGCCGGCTTCATCGGCGAAGCGAACTGGCTGCCCTACACGCCCCTGGAGGACGCGGCCGTGCTGGTCGAGCGCGCCCGCCTGGACCTGGATCGGGACGCGCCCGTCGCACCCGGCCGCCTGTTCATCCGCCCCGAGAACATCCGCGTGCTCGATAGCGCCAGCCCGACCGCAGCCGCCAACACCTTTCTGGCCGACATCGTGGACGGCGTATTCCTGGGCCGCCACTACAAGCTGATCCTGCGCCCCGAAGGCATGGACGGGCTGACCGTGCAGGCCATCGTCAACCCTGAACAAGGCGATCGCCTGCTCGCGCCCCTGGCCGCGCGCCGCTGCCGCGTCCAGCTCCCCAGCGAGGCCCTGCATGCCCATGCCTGAACTGACCACCTCCGGCCGCGCCGCACCGCTGTGCCAGGCCGCGGCCGCGCGCAGCCGCATGCAATCCGAGGAGCGTCCCGTTGCGGCCCGCAAGCTGGCCCGCCAGGCCCTGCCTTCCTGGATGGGGTATGCGGCGCGCCGCACTCTGGTGCTGGCCCTGCTCGTTCTGCTGGTGCTGTTCCTGGCCCTGCCCATGCTGTTCATCCTGTTGCGCGCCGTCCAGGACGGCGACGGCAAGCTGACGGGCCTGACGCAGTTCTGGAGCATTGTCGGCGCTCCCGGCTTCATGCCCATGGTGGGCCGCAGCGTCCTGGTCGGCCTGACCACGCTGGCCATCGTCGTTCCCGCCGCCTACGCCTTCGCCTTCGCGCTGCAGCGCTGCTGCATTCGCGGCGCCGGCCTGTTCCGCGCCCTGGGCCTGCTGCCGCTGCTGGCGCCGTCCCTGATGCCGGGCCTGTCGCTGATCTATCTGTTCGGCAACCAGGGGCTGCTGCGCGACTGGGTAGGCGGCCATACCATCTACGGCTTCTGGGGCATCGTGCTGGGCGAGGCCTTCTATACCTTTCCCCATGCGCTCATGATCCTGGGCACCGGCCTGGCGCTGGCCGATGCGCGCCTGTACGACGCCGCCCGCGCCATGGGCGCCGGCGCCTGGCGCCGCTTCCTGACCGTCACCCTGCCGGCCAGCCGCTATGCGGTATTCTCGGCCGCCTGCCTGGTCTTCACCCTGACCGTGACCGACTTCGGCGTGCCCAAGGTCGTGGGCGGCTCCTACAATGTGCTGGCCATGGAGGCCTACAAGGCCGTGGTCGGCCAATTGCAGTTCTCCAAGGGCGCCGCCATCGGCATGCTGCTGCTGGTGCCCGCCGTGCTGACCTTTCTGCTGGACCGCCACCTGCGGGCCCGCGCCGGCGCCCAGGCGCAAGGACAGCTGAGCGCCTACATCCCCCAGCCGCACGCCTGCCGCGACCGCTTCTTCGGCACCGTGCTGACGCTGGTGTCGCTGGCCATCCTGGCCATCGTGGGCATGGCCGTCTGGGCTTCCCTGATCAAGTTCTGGCCCTACAACCTGAGCCTGTCCTTGAAGTCCTACGATTTCGACAATATGGACGGCGGCGGCTGGCTGGCCTGGCGCAACAGCCTGTTCATGAGCCTGTGCACCGCCCTGCTGGGCGCCGCCCTGATCTTCCTGGGCGCCTGGATCCTGGAAAAGCTGCCGGCGCGCGGCCGCGCCGAGCAAGGCCTGTACAGCCTGCTGCGCATGCTGGCCCTGACGCCCATGGCCATTCCCGGCCTGGTGCTGGGCCTGGGCTACATCTTCTTCTTCAACCATCCGGACAACCCGCTGGGCGGCCTGTACGGCTCCATGGCGCTGCTGGTGCTGTGCACCGTGGTGCACCTGTACACCAGCGCGCACCTGACCTTCGTCACCGCCCTTAAAGCCATCCCCGCCGAGCTGGAAGCGGCGGCCGCCTCCCTCAAGGCGCCGCGCCTGGCCACCCTGACCGGCGTGACCGTGCCGCTGTGCCTGCCCGCCCTGCTGTCGGTGGCGCGCTACCTGTTCGTCTCGGCCATGACCACCGTGTCGGCCGTGGTCTTCCTGTACAGCCCCCAGACCGTGCTGGCCTCGGTGGCCGTATTGAACATGGATGACGCCGGCTTCATCAGTGCTGCCGCCGCCATGTGCACCCTGATCATGCTCAGCTCGGCCGTGTTCTGCCTGCTGGCCCACCTGCTGAGCCGCGCCGCCCTGCGCCGCACCCAGGCCTGGCGCTCTTCTTCCCCATTTTCTCCGACACGATAGGATAGCCATGCAACCCCTGACCCCCGCCATCACGCGCCTGGACGGGCGCTCCACCCAAGCCGTCCGCCTGGAAGCCCTGGTCTTCGACTGGGCCGGCACGCTGGTGGACTTCGGCTCCTTCGCCCCTACGCAGATCCTGGTCGAGGCCTTCGCCCGCTTCGACCTGCGGCTGAACCTGGAGCAGGCCCGCAGCGCCATGGGCATAGGCAAATGGGACCACATCAAGGCCATGCTGGCGCTGCCCGAGGTCCATGCGCAATTCATCGCCCTGCATCAGCGCGAACCCGAGGACAGCGACGTTGACCGGATCTACAACACCTTCCTGCCGCTGCAGACCGAGCGCGTGGGCGAATTCTCGGCCCCCATCCCCGGCGTGCGCGAGACCCTTTCCTGGGCGCGCCGCCAGGGCCTGAAGATCGGTTCCTGCTCGGGCTACCCGCGCGCCGTACTGAACAATCTGCTGCAGCACGCCAACCGGCAGCAGGTCTTCGTGGACCACCACGTTGCCTTCGACGAGGTGCCCCTGGCGCGCCCCTGGCCGGCCATGGCCCTGGAAAACGTGATCCGCCTGGAAGTCAGCCAGGTGGCCGGCTGCGTGAAGATCGACGACACGCCGGTGGGCATAGAGGAAGGCCATGGCGCCGGCATGTGGACGGTGGGCCTGCTGCTCTCGGGCAACGCCGCCGGCCTGACCGAGGCGGAATTCCACGCCCTGGACGAGGCCGCCCGGCAGGTCGCCCGCGAACGGGCCGCCGCCGCCTTCGCCCCCGTGCGCCCTCACTACCTGATCGACACCGTGGCCGACCTGCCCGCCGTGCTGCAAGACATCCAGCACCGCCTGGCGGCCGGCGCGCTGCCCACCGACCCCGTCCAATCCTGAACCCCTTTCCGACACAAAACGGAGCTTTCCGCATGAAGACCATCGTTCTGAGTTCCCTGGCCGCCGCCCTGATGGGCGCCGCCTCCCTGGCCCAGGCCGCCACCACCCTGACCGTGTACACGGCCCTGGAAGCCGACCAGCTCAAGGCCTACCAGGCCGCTTTCGAGAAAGAGAACCCCGACATCAAGATCCAGTGGGTGCGCGACTCCACCGGCATCATCACCGCCAAGTTGCTGGCCGAAAAGAACAACCCCAAGGCCGACGCCATCTGGGGCCTGGCCGGCTCCTCGCTGGGCCTGATGGCCAGCCAGGGCATGCTGCAGCCCTATGCGCCGAAGGGCCTGGACAGGATCGACGCCAAGATGCGCGACCAGGGCAACCCGCCCAGCTGGGTCGGCATGGACGGCTATGCCGCCGCCCTGTGCGTGAACACCGTGGAATTGCAGAAGCACAAGCTGCCCATGCCCGCCTCCTGGGAGGACCTGACCAAGCCCGAGTACGCCGGCAGGATCGTCATGCCCAACCCCGCCTCCTCGGGCACGGGCTTTCTGGACGTCAGCGCCTGGCTGCAGCTGTTCGGTGAAGAAAAAGGCTGGGCCTTCATGGACGGCCTGCACAAGAACATCGGCGCCTACACGCACTCCGGCTCCAAGCCTTGCAACATGGCGGCGGCCGGCGAGTACGCCATCGGGGTGTCCTTCGACTACCGCGGCGCACGCCTGAAGGAAGACGGCGCGCCCCTGGAACTGGTGTTCCCCAAGGAAGGCCTGGGCTGGGAGATCGAGGCCACGGCCATCATGAAAGGCACCAAGAACCTGGAAGCCGCCCAGAAACTGGCCGACTTCTCCGCCAGCGAAGCCGCCAACCACCTGTACAAGACCAACTTCGCCGTGCTGGCCATCCCGTCCATCGCCACGGCCAACCCCCACCTGCCGGCCGACCTGAACAAGCGCCTGATCGACAACAATTTCGTGTGGGCCGCCGAGAACCGCGAACGCGTCATCCAGGAATGGACCAAGCGCTACGACGGCAAATCGGAAGCCAAGAAGTAATCATGGCTCAACACTACGATGTCATCGTCGTGGGGGGCGGCATCCTGGGCATGGCGCATGCCTGGGCGGCCGCCCGCCGCAAGCTGAGCGTGGCCGTGCTCGAGCGCAGCCACCAGGCCCAGGGCGCCACGATACGCAATTTCGGTCAGGTGCTGGTCACCGGCCAGGCCCCGGGCGTGATGATGGAGCTGGCGCGCGAGAGCCGCCGCCTCTGGCTGGAACTGGCCGCCCAGGCCGGCTTCCACGTGCGCAGCAAGGGCTCGCTGGTGCTGGCGCGCAACCGGCAGGAACTGGACGTGCTGGCGCAGTTCGCCCACGGCCGCGCCCGGGAGCTGGGCGTGGCCTGCCGCCTGCTGGATGGCCGTGAACTGGCCGGTTTCTTCGAAGGGCGGCTGGCGCACCACCACGGAGCACTGCAAGGCCTGGACGATCTGCAGATCTATTCGCGCGACGCCCTGCCCGCCATCACGGCCAGCCTGCAGGCCATGGGCGTGACGGTCCATACCAACGCCCACGTCCACGCCGCGCAGGACGGACGGGTTCAGAGCACCGTCGGCGATTTCACCGCCGACAGCATCTATGTCTGCCCCGGCCATGACTACGTCAGCCTGCACCGCGGACTGCTGCAAAGTGTCAAGCCCTCGGTCACCCGCCTGCAGATGCTCAAAGTGCGCGCCGAGGATGCCGGCTGGCAGCTGGACCGTCCCCTGCTGACCGGCCTGTCCTGCCTGCACTACGGCGCCTTCAGCGATTTGCCGCTGGCCCAGGCCCTGCGCGAGCAGGTGCAGCAACGCCATGGCAAGCTGCTGGACCAGGGCATACACCTGCTGATCAGCCCCACGCCCGCCGGGGACCTGATCATCGGCGACTCGCACGACTACGGCCAGCAGGCCAGCCCCTTCAACCAGGAAGAGACCGATCAACTGATGCTGGATCTGGCGCAGACCGTGCTCGGCTGCCGCGTACAGGTGCTGCAGCGCTGGCAGGGCGTCTACGGCGCCAAGGGCCCGGCGCCCTTCTCCGTGCTGCGGGCCGACGCCGGCACCTTGGTCACGGTGATGCACACGGGCCTGGGCATGACCACGGGCCTGGCCATTGGCGAACGCAACGTGGCGGCGCGCTATGGCGTGCATGCATTGCAAGCGGCATGAGAAATAGTCGGGCAATGAAGAAAGCCGGCCAGCTTATGTCTGGCCGGCTTTTTTTCCTTGGGAAGATCAGACCGCGGCGCGGGGTCGCTCGTACGCCACCCAGAAAGCGATCAAGCCCAGCACCAGGCTGAAAATGCCCACGCCTACCGCCACCATGCCGATCAGCACGGCGCCGATGACAAAGAAAAAGCCTGGAAAGGCATAGCGCCGCAACCAGGCGGGATTCCTGGGCACCAGGAACAGTCCGATGAACAGCGCCCAGGGCATCACAATGGTCCAGAACAGACCATCCGTCAAAATTTCACGCATCAAATTTCCGCCAAAACAAGAGCCATAGGCCCGCAGACAGCCCGCCCCCATGACGGACCATGCAACATCGGGAGCCCATGAATCGACTGCGCGAGCATGGCGGGCGCAGTCGATTCATGGGCTTGGTGTCCGGGCAATTGTAAAGGCAGATGCGGCCTTCCACGCGTTCCCCGATGCAAGACGGCTCGCAACTGTTCAGAGCTCGTGCTGGCCGCCAGTCCCCGCCGCCTGCTATAAATGGGGTTTATTCATTCAGCCATGAAGGAATAGGGCCATGAGCACACAGCGCATCACCAGCGCCGACCAGCACGAATTCCAGGCCTATGTCACGGGCGACGAGCATTCCCCGCGCGGCCTGGTCGTGCTGCAGGAAATCTTCGGCGTGAACGACCATATCCGGGCCACGTGCGAGCGCTTTGCGCAGCAAGGCTACCGGGTGATCTCGCCCGCCCTGTTCGACCGCCGGGAGCGCGGCGTGGAAATGGGCTACACCGCCCGGGACGTGCAGCGCGGCCTGGCCCTGCGCGGCGCCATTCCCCTTGAAAAGACCCTGCTGGACCTGCAGGCCGCCATCGATGCGCTGGGCCAGCGCCACGTGGGCATCGTGGGCTATTGCTGGGGCGGTTCGCTGAGCTGGCAGGCGGCCTGCAAGCTGGAGGGCCTGCAGGCCGCCTGCTGCTGGTACGGCGCCCAGATCGCCCAGGCGGCGGACCTGAAACCTCGGGTGCCGGTGCAAATGCACTTCGGCGTTCAGGACCACTCCATTCCGCCCAGCGCCGTGCAGGCCATACGCGCCGCCCAGCCGCAGGCCGACATCTATGAATACGACGAAGCCGGCCACGGTTTCGGCTGCCAGCAGCGCGCCGACTTCCACGCGCCTTCCTACGAGCTGGCCCAGCAACGCACCCTGGAGTTCTTCGCCCGCCACCTGCGCTGAACGCGCTCTTGGACGAACGGCCCGGCGCGCCAGAGGCGGGCCGGGCCGCAAAGCGCAGGACAGTCGACGTTCAGTGGATGATCTTCTTCAGGAAATCCTGGGCGCGATCGGACTTGGGCTGGCTGAAGAAGGACTCCTTGTCGGAGACTTCGACAATGGAGCCCTGGTCCATGAACACGACCTTGTCGGCCACTTTTTTGGCAAAACCCATTTCATGGGTGACCACCAGCATGGTCATGCCTTCCTGGGCCAGCTCCACCATCACGGCCAGCACTTCGTTGATCATCTCCGGATCCAGCGCCGAGGTGGGTTCGTCGAACAGCATGATCTCCGGGTCCATGGACAGGGCGCGCGCAATGGCCACGCGCTGCTGCTGGCCCCCGGACAGCTGGGCGGGATGCTTGTGGGCATGGGCTGCCAGGCCGACTCGCTCGAGCAGCTTCAGGGCCTTCTCCTCGGCCTGCCTGCGGTCGCGGCCCAGCACCTTGACCTGAGCGATGCACAGATTGTCCAGCACCGTCAGGTGGGGAAACAGCTCGAAATGCTGGAACACCATGCCGATCCTGGTGCGCAGCTCGGACATCTTGCGTCCGGGGGCATGGATGGACTGGCCGTTGAACAGGATCTCGCCTTCCTGGATTTCCTCCAGGCCGTTGATGGTCTTGATCAGCGTGGACTTGCCCGAGCCGGACGGACCGCAGAACACCACCACTTCGCCCTTCTCGACCCGCACGCTGCAGTCCTTCAGGGCGTGGAACTTGCCATACCACTTCGATACATTCTTGAGCTCAACCATTCTGCGTCCTTGCTTGAATCAGTTTGACGAAGGCCGTCAACAACGAACAGATTATCCAATAAGTCACGCCGGCAAACACCAGCATTTCGATCAGCGTGCCGTCGCGCTCGCCGATGGCGGTGGCGCGGCGGAAGAAATCGCCCAGCGCGATGACCGAGACCAGCGAGGTGTCCTGAAAGATCACGATGCATTGGGTCATGATGATGGGCGTCATGGCCTTCAGGGCCTGCGGCAGGATCACATAGCGCATGGATTGCAGCGGCGTCATGCCCAGCGCCCGCGCCGCATGCAGCTGGCCGCGCGACAGGCTCTGGATGCCGGCGCGCATGATCTCGCAGAAAAAAGCCGACTCCAGCAGGGCGAAGGCCACCATGGCCGACACCAGGCGGATGTCCACGCTGGGCGACAGATCGAACACCGCCTTCAGGGCCTGCGGCACGATCAGGAAGAACCACAGCAGCAGCATGACCAGGGGAATGGACCGGAAAAAGGTCACATACGCCTGCGAGAAACCGCGCAGCCAGCGATTGCCCGAAATGGCGAACACCGCCAGCACCGTTCCCCAGGCCAGCCCGCAGACAATGGCCACGGCCGTGACCTGCACCGTGATCCACATGCCGGCGGCCAGCAGATGGCGCGAATCCCAGAGCGCGCTCCAATCGAGTTCCAGCATGTCAGTCTCCGAGCAGGCCTGGCAGGCGAGTGGTTTTGCGGACCCAGCTCATCAGGCGAATAATCAGGAAGTTCAGCACGATGTAGCCCAGCGTCACGCAGATGAAGGACTCATAGGGCTGCGAGGTGTAGTCCACCAGTTGGCGCGCCTGGCCCGAGAGCTCCAGCAGGCCTATGGTCGAGGCCACGGCCGAGTTCTTGGAGATGATCAGGAACTCCGAAGTCAACGGCGGGATGATGTTGCGCAGGGCCACGGGCAGCAGCACGTAGCGATAGGTCTGCGGCAGGGTGAAGCCCATGGCCTGGCCGGCCATACGCTGGCCGCGCGGCAAGGCCGTGATCCCGGCGCGCACCTGTTCACAGACGCGCGAACCGGTATAGACGCCCAGCGCGAACACCGACACCACGAAGAACTGGATGGCCGGCTCCTGGCCCTTGATCCAGTCGCCGGCGCCGACCGGCAGCATTTCCGGCGCCACGTAGAACCAGATGAAGAACTGCACGATCAGCGGGATATTGCGAAATACCGACACGTAGGCCGTGCCCAGCGCCCGCGGCAGGCGCCCGGGCAGCGTGCGCATCACGCCGAATGCGATTCCCAGCGCCAGGGCCAGCAGCCAGGCGCAGACGGTCAGCAGGACCGTATTGATGAAGCCGGAAATGATCCAGCCCAGATAGGTCGATGGCTCGCCCGTGGCCACGGGCTCCAGCAGCATCCCCCAATTCCATTGATAATCCATCCGTTCACCGATAAAGAGTCAGGCCGGCCCGTTCTCCCCTGGGCAGGCCGGCGCCCGTCCGCAGGGACGGGCCGTGCCTATGCGTCAGATTTCGTCGTTGGGATGGGCGAAGAGCGCCTTCATCTCGTCCGACATGGGGAAATCCAGGTTCAGCTGCTTGGGCGGAATGGGCTGCATGAACCACTTGTTGTAGATTTCCGCGGCCTTGCCCGAGGTCTGCGCCCGGGCGATCACCTCGTTCATCAGCGCGCGCAGCTTGTCGTCGCCCTTGCGCACCATGCAGCCGTACACCTCGAAGGACTGCGGCGTGCCGGTGATGACGTAGTCCTGGGGCTTGCGCACCTTGGCGCGCTCGCCCGCCAGCAGGGCGTCGTCCATCATCATGGCCTTGACCCGGCCCGTGGACAGCATCAGGAAGGATTCGCTGTGATCCTTGGCGCTGATGATGCGCATGCCCATGTCCTTCTCGATGTTCATGTTGCGGATGATGGGCTCGGACGTGGTGCCCGCCCCCACCACGATGCTCTGCCCCTTCAGGTCGGCGAAATCCTTGATGCCGCCGTCGACCTTGGCCAGCAGCCGGGTGCCCACCTTGAAGATGCTGTTGGTGAAGTCCACCTGCCTGGCGCGCGACTCGTTGTGGGTGGTCGTGGTGCATTCGAAATCGAAGGTGCCGTTCTGCAGCAGGGAGATGCGGTTCTGCGAGGTGATGGGCAGCAGGCGCACTTTCAGGTCGGGAAGATTCAGCTCCTGCTTGATGCGTTCGATGATCAGATTGGCGTAGTCCATCGAATAGCCGATGGGGTGCTGCTGCTCGTCGTAGTAGGAAAATGGAATGGACGCCTCGCGGTAACCCACCACCAGCACGTTCTCATTCTTGATCTTCTGCAAGGTATCGGTCGCCGCCTCCTGGGCCTGGCCGGCCAGGGGCAGGACCAGGGCGGCAAGAACGGCGCCCGTCAGCAAGGTCTTGTCTGCTTTCATTGCTCTCTCTCCAATATGTTTATTGAGCCTGGCCGGCCGGCCAGGCTTCTTTCCTTACCCATCACCCTACCAGTCCGCTCACGTCGATGACGTACATCTGGCGCTCGTGCTCGTGCACGGAGTCGATGCAGACCGAACGGCCGTCGCGACTCCAGCGTGGATGCAGATCGCAGCGGTTTTCCTTGCGCAGGTCCGGGCTGGTGTAGAAGCTGCCCAGGTCGTAGCGGCATTGCTCCTGCATGTCGTACAGGAACAGGATGCGCTGGTTGGTCTGCGAATCGGGATAGGTGTCGCTCAGCAGCCAGCGCTTGTTCACAGGCGAGAAAGTCATGTGGCCATTTTCTGTCAGCACATGGGCGCCCACAACCTGCACATCGCCGCCGTCGCGGTCTTCATACAGGTGGTAATGGATCTGGCCGGCGTGCGGCCCCCACACGATGATGCGCTCCTTGTCGCACCACAGCGGATGGGATATCTGGTATTCGGACTTCTCGTAGTCGAAAGTGCCCACGGCGTCGGGATCGAAGTCCTCGGCCAACTGGGGCAGCGGATGGTCCGAGCACTCCAGCAGGCGCAGATCGGAACCATCGGGATTCATGGTGATCAAACGGTGCAGGAAGCAGGTCTCGTCCTTGACGCGCTCGGTCCAGCGATGCAGGAACAGCACGCGGCTGGAATCCGGATTGATCTCGATGTGGCTGACCCAATGAATGGCCTTGTCCATGGAGTCGCGATGATGGAAGCGCTTCAGGTCCGCATAGCTGACCAGCAGGCGGTAGGCGCCGCTGTCCAGGTCCATGCTCCACAGGCCGTCGTCCTCGGGAGCCAGCGGCAACTCGGGCTGCGGCTCCAGGTCGGGATAGCCTATGGTTTCATGCGTGATCCACAAGCGGCGATAGTTCACGCTGATGGCAAAGCGGCTGTTGGGCGCGGCCACGTAGACCGGCAGGGGCAGATCGGTCTTCTCGCCCGTATCCACATTGGCGATGCGCGAGCCCAGGCCGGGGTATGGCGTATCCACGCGCTCGTTGCGCACGTTGTAGATCACCTGGCGGCCGGGGCGGCCGTCCAGCCACTGCAGCTGGCAGCCCATCTGCCAGTTCCAGCTGCGGGTGCTGTCGATCACATGGAAAGCGTCCCCGTCCTGAAGATCGAAGAATCCCACTTCCGCCTCCATGTCCGCCTTCACGTCGGCGTCCATCATGGGCACCTGGTTGGCCAGCAGGTAGCGGTCGCTGCGGTCCCAGGTGGACTTGTTGTAGTAACCAAAGAAATGATGTTTGCTTCCCGAGCCCAGACGGCGGATAGGACTGGTCTTGCTAATGATCTTGTCTGACATGAGGACGGAAATTCCCTTTCTGGGTATGCCTTTGCTACGAATGTCGGAGCCGTCCCGATACCGGATCGGCCCTCGCCCGGAACAAAAGTTATCACCCGCCACTTATGCCAACAAATTCTTTTTGATAGAAGAACAATTCAGAATTGATATACTTCGGGTTAACCCTTTGCGCCAGGAGCCAGCGTGTCCCGTCCCTTGAATTTCCAGCAGATCCAGGCCTTCAAGGCCGTCATGGAGCTCGGCACGACCACGCGCGCCGCCCAGTTCCTGAACACCACCCAGCCCTCGGTCAGCCGGCGCATCGCCGAGATCCAGTCGGCCACCGGACTGGCCTTGTTCGAACTGCATCGCGGCCGGCTGCGGCCCAGCGACGAGGCCAAGCTGCTCTACAGGACCATACAGAAGCACTTCCAGGGGCTGGAAAGCATCGAGAGCGTCATCGCCATCATGCGCCGCTCGGGCACGGGCGTGCTGCGCCTGGGCAGCACGCCCACCTTGGGCGTGGGCCTGCTGCCGCGCATCGTGAAACCCTTTCTGGAACGCTATCCGGACGTGCACATCGACATCCAGACCACGACATCGCGCCAATTGCTGGACTATCTGCACCAGGATCTGATCGACCTGGCCTTCACGACCAGCGACTTCGACGACGACGAGATCGAGCCGCTGATCGTGGACCGCTCCGAAGCGGTGTGCGTGCTGCCGCTGGATCATCCCCTGGCGCACAAGGACAGCATCCACCTGCGCGACCTGGGTCAAAGCCGCATCCTGTCCCTGTCGGACAATGACGAACTGGCCATGCGCATCGCCGCCCTGATGCGCGAGAACGCACTGAACCAGGGCGTGACCATCGAGACCACATCCTCGGTCACCATCTGCGCGCTGGTGTCCGCCGGCACGGGCGTGGGCATCGTCAATCCCTACGTGGCCAGCACCTTTCGCCAGCAACTGGCGGTCAGGCCCCTGCTGCCGGGCCTGGACACGTCGGTGCGCATGTCCAGTCCCTCACGCAGCGCCCCGTCCCTGCTGGCGCGGCATTTCATGGAACTGGTGCGGTCGTTTTCCTCATGCGCACACTCTGACGCAAACGCTTAAAAGCCACGCCTGCGACGATACTTGACCACCGCCATGACCTGCCTGGGTACAGTGCTGCTGGCTCGCATCAATCGTGCCGTGTGCGGGCACAGCAATGCTCCACATAGGCTTGGCCAGATCGCCGCTGCCCTGCTTCAACTTGGCAAGTCACCACCGTCAACATAGCTGGCCTTTACTCAGCCATGCAGTAGCAAAGGGATGATTTGCTCACCTCGGGTTTCCCCATCGGCTAGAAGCGCACGCCCAACTGCAGCCCCACATCCACGCTGTTCCAATCCTTGCCATGGCGGGTCTGCACGCCCAGGCCCAGGTCGGTACGCGCGCCGATCTGCCAGTCCACGCGCAACTGGGCGCTCAGGCGATCACGGCCCAGGGCCACGCCCTGCTGGTCGAAGCGGCTGCCCGGCACGCCCTGATAGGCGGCCTGGTAGGCAAAGGCGTTGCCGCCCAGGTCGCGCTCGTAGCCCACCGCGGCCGACAGCCGCAGGGGCCGGCCGGCCCACTGGCTGTCATAAGCGGCACGCACGCCGGCCTGCGCCGTCCACAGGGATCGCGACACGGCATCCAGGGCCAGGCTGTAAGCCCCGCCTTGCTCCTGCACGGCGTTCTGGCGCAGGTGCTGCCACGCCAGGCCGAGCGAAGGCGTGACGCTCCATTGCGCCCCCAGGGGCCAGGTCCGCGCCGCCGAAGCCGTCAGCGACCAGGCCCGCCCGCGGCTGTCGCCGCGCACCGCCTCGCCATCCTGAGTCGAGCCCAGCCAGCGCTGAGCCTGCTGGCGGAAGTGCTGATAGGCCACGGCGCCCTGGAGGCGCCAGCCAGCCTCGTCCTGCCAAGCCAGGCCAAGCATGGCCGACTGGCTGCGAATCCTGCTGGATTGCCCTTGCGACTGCTCCGTCAGGGCTTCCGTCCAGCGCAGGGATTGCCGGCCGACCGCCCCGCCCAGGCTCCAGCCCTGACCCAGGCTGCGGGTCAGGCCCATCAGCGAGGCATCGGCCCTGAGCCGGCCATCCAGTTCTTCAGGACGCCAGCGCGTGTCATGACGGGACTGGGACACCCAGGCGCGCGTGGAAGGCGCCCCTGCGCCCGCGCCTGCGGCCGCACTTGCCGCCGCACTCAGCTGCTCCATGAACAAGCCGCCTTCGGCGCGGAACTGGCGCGCTGCCACTCCCAGGGCATTGGCATAGGTGGCGCCGCTGAGCGAATACAGCACATCGTCCAGCGCCTGATCGGAGTTCGCCATCTGCTGGATGCGCCCAGTGGCTTCGCGAGCCGCCTTCAGGGCCGCTGTGTCGCCCTGCTCATCCTGCGCCGCGCTCAAGCCGGCCACGGCGGCGTCCAGCGTCCGGGCGCTGCGCAGCACGATGTCCGCCGCCGGACTGCCAGATCGCGCCGCCACCAGGCTGCTGGCCTGGCGCGGCTGATAATGCAGATCCACGCCGTCCGCGCGGTAGACGACGTCCTTGGACAGCAGGACCGAACCGTGGTCCTGGACCTGGCTGAACTCCCCCTTCGACTGTTCCGCCCTCAGCACGGTCACCCATTGCCCCGCCTGCCCGACGAAGCCGGTCCGCGTGCCCGACAGGCGCAGGACGCCATCCAGCTCGGCCTGACCCTGAACCCGCAGCACGCTGCCCCACTGCGCATCCAGCACCGCCTCGGCGCCCTGCCGGTAATCGCCCTGCACGGTAAGCCCCGCGCCGTGGCTGAGCACCGTCCCCTCGTTGCGCACAGCGCCCACCCGGCCTTCGCCGCTCAGGAGCCCGGCGGCCTCTACCTGCACGGCGGAACGCAGCGCGCCGCTCACTCGCAGCTCGCCCTGCTCCACCCGCGTGCCGCCCGAATAGCTGTTGTCCGCCGACAATTCCAGCACACCGGGCCCCTGCTTGATCAAGCCGCCTTGCCCCGAAATGGCGTTGCCAAAGACATAGTGGCCGGGCGTGACGTCCGCCCGCATATCGCCGAAAGCCAGCTGCGCCGGCCCGTTCATGGCCTTGGCCGCATCCAGCTGGCCCCAGCCGAAAATCTCATCCACCCCCGGCTCGCCAATGTCCATGGCAGTGGTCAGCAAGGTCGTGCGCAGATTGTCATTGCTCATCCATGGATACTTTTGCTTGAGCGCCGCGGCCACGGCCGTCACGGCCGGGGCGGCAAAAGAGGTGCCGCGGTCGTTCAGCAGGGAATAATCCTCACCGTCGGCGATCGCCACCCGGAACACAGACGGAGCAGCCAGGCACCATTGGCTGGCCGCGCCGCAGGCATTGGCCATGGAAGGCAGGCTGCGCCGCCCGTCCGCCTCCTCCTGTACGCCGGTCACCGCAATCAAGCCTTGTTGCAGGCTGGCCTCGGCCAGGGGCAGCAAGGTCAAGGCGCCGGGCTGGGATTGCGAATGGTTGCCCACGGCCTGCACGATCAACATGCCGCCGTCCACCAGATCCGCATAGGCCTTCAGGTTGAACGCCTGGCGGCTGCGCACCAGCTCCGGAGTCGGGTCGGCAATCGGTGCCACGTTCCAGCTGTTGTTGACGATCTGCACCCCTTTGGCCTGCAGATCCCGCATGGCCAGGACGCCCGCCGTCACCGACACGGTCTCGAGCTGACCGATCTGGCGCGCCTCCAGCCTGGCCGCGGGCGCATAACCCGCCTGGCTGCCTGCGTACCCATTGCCCGCAATGACCTGACCCACGCGCGCGCCGTGCTGCGCCGAGTCCCGCTGGCCTGAAGATCCCGCCACCGGACCGCTGTTGTTGAACACGACGTAGCTGTCGATGCGGTCCGACAAGGCGGCGTGATCGGGGTTGATGCCGGCGTCCACCAGGCCCACGCGCACGCCCCGGCCTTCATGCCCCTGGCTCCAGCCCGGCTCGAAGCTGCGGCTGCCTGCGGTCTTGTCCGGCGCAGGCGTTTCCGGATTGGGCTTTTCGGGAGGCTGCTGCCCCTGGATGCCTTCCGAGGGTTCCTGGTCGACGGGTGGAATCAACGGCGGCTGCCAGGTGTCGTGGCTGCCGCCTCCCCCGCCCCCTCCTCCTCCGCCGCCACAGGCGGAAAGCGTTAACAGGGCCGACAGGACGGCGACGCAAAGAGAGGAGCGTTTGAAAATACGCATGACCATGTCCAAATGTCAAAAAACGTAAATGGACTCTAGCCAAGCCGCCGCGGCCTTATTCCGGCAAATTGGGCAGGGAAAATCCCCCTGTTCCCAGCCCTGCCGCCCTTGGCGGAAAATGCGGCGGACGAATCAACAAATTCACTTTTATTTCAATAATTTATAGACGATTTTACTTTATTGCGTTTTATTTCTTTTTTGTGTTTTTAAAGTCTTATTTGAAACCACTTGAGAATGCTGTTGGATAAGCGGATGCAGGGCCCATGGCATAATCCGGATCTTTGTTGCGTCCGTCCCCAGACCATGTCCGATTCCAGTGATGACCTGCAAGCCCTGCTGAGCACTTCCATGCCCTACGGCAAGTACAAGGGCCGGCTCCTGGCCGACCTGCCCGGCCACTACCTCAACTGGTTCGCCCGCGAGGGATTTCCCTCGGGCCGGCTTGGGCAATTGCTGGCCCTGGCTCACGAACTGGATCACAACGGCCTGCGCGATCTGCTGACTCCGCTGCGCGGCAAACGATCCTGAGCTCCGGATAAAAAAGTCCTTTGCCAGTTGACGAGGCAGGGGTCGAAAGATCGATAGCAGAGTTGGTCTTTGTGAAGACGCCGTTCAAAAAGTGAGCGGACCCGTCTGGGCTGACGGCTTGCCGGTGCTGCGCACCGGTGCCCTTGTCGGGAGATCACTCCGGGCGCACCTTGAACTCTCGTCCGGGTGGTTCGCCCCCCAGGCGAACCACAAGCACCGGACTCAGACAGCAAGGTGCTTGCATCCCTGCGTGCTTCCCCGCCTGCGGCAAGCTGTCTGACCCGCCCTGACGGGCCCGCCCACTTCTTGAACGGCTCACAATGGCCACCTTATCGACCCGTCAACAAAGACGTTTTACCAATAAATCTCGTCGCATCGTGGTCTTTGAGCGTTGCTCTTGATGCTTTGATGACGTCGATGCACTGCCCTTGAAGCGAAGTGTCATCTAAAAAGAGGCCGCCCGAAGGCGGCCTGAAAAGGGACTGCCACAAAAAAATCATGGCGGGCGCCTCATTGCGGCGCCTCGGGATATTGCCAATACAGTTGCAGCCGCAAGGGCTGCGGCATGTCCAGCGGCGGCGCGTGCGCAAACACCAGTTGTCCCAACAGCACCTGCAGTTGACGGTCCATATCGGGATCGCCCACGCCGTCCAGCTCCAGGCGGGACACCCGCCCCTTGCCGTCAATCCAGAACGACGCCCGCAGCGGCCCGACAGCATGGTCAGGCCGGCTCTGCGCCCAGGCGCGCAATGGCTCGGCGCCGGGCAGGTCCATCTGCTGGATGTGGGCATGCACCGTCTGGCTGGCCTGGCTGGCATAGTTCTGCCAGTGAAGAGGCGTCTGCGCCGCCGCATGGGCGGCGAGCAGGCCCAGCCAGGCAGCTGCTCCAACCTGGCTGGACCGTCGCCGCATGGCGCGCAATTGTTGCCCCAAGGAATGAAACGCCTCGTTCCAGGAAAAACCGCTCATGGTCGCGCCGCTCCGGGTCAGGGCGCGGCGGCCGGGTCGGCCTGAACCACAGGTGCGCTGCGCTCCAGCACCTTGGTCAGCTCGCCGCCGTCGATGGTGACCGTGCCCGTATCCAGCAGGCCGTTCAGGTAGGAGAAGGCGATATCCTGCTGGCGCTGCTCGCGCATCAAGCGGGTCAATTGCGCGCGCACTTCGTCAAGCGTCGCCGCCCGGGAGGGTTCGCTCTGCAGCAGATGCAGCACGTGCCAGCCGCTGGACGAGCGCACCGGGTCGCTGACCTGCCCCGTCTTCAACTGGGCGATCGCGGCGCGGGTTTCAGGCAGGAGCTGCTCCAGGGGCAGCAAGGGGGTTTCCGAGCGGCTTGCCAGGCCGGGCGACTGCTTTTCCAGCTCCTGGACCACCGCGCTGAAATTGCCTGACTTGCGCATCTTCTGCACGAGTTCATCTGCCTGGGCCTTGAGCTTGCCGTCGCTGTCGGTCTGGCCGGTGAAGGGCAGGAAAAGCTGCTCCACCCGATAGCGGGCCGGCACTTGCAGGGCCGCCTTGTTGCGCTCATAGGTCTGGGTCAGCTCGTCCTCGGACGGAAAGGCATCCGGGGGCTGGCTGACCGAATGCAGGTAGCTCTGCACGATCAGTTGGCGGCGCGCCTGCTCCAGGCTCCGGCGCACCTCGGGCTTGTCTTGCCAGCCCTGATTCAGGGCCTGCTCGTACAAGGCCTTTTCCGCCAGCCGCTGACGCAGCCATTGCTCCAGGCTGGCGCGGTTCTGCTGCAGCAATTGATACTGAGCGCGGGAGATGCCTTGCAGTTGCAAGGCCAGCTCCTCGGCGCCGACCTGCACCTGTCCCAGGCGGGCTACGGCGATCTCGCTGCCGGCGGCGGGCGGCGCGGCGGCGGCGGCCGGCTGGGCCGGAGCGGTTTGCTCGACTTGGGCCGGCTGGGCGCTGGGTTCGCCATTGGAATCCTTGCAGGCGCTCAGCAAAGCCAGGGAAGCGCCCATGGCCAGGCGCAGCGCTAGAGAAGTCCGGGACAGTTTCTGCATAATAGGCAGTCCAGTCATGAAGTAAAGAAGCGGGAAACGCTGAACGCCCGCCGGCGGGCGTTCAGTACACGAAAGGCTCAGGCGGCTTGGCCCGGGGCTTGGGCCTGTTCGGCCAGTGCGGCATCGACCGGTTGCGAGGCGGTCTCGGGTGCGGACGGCGTCTCGGGATTGCCGCGCAGGAACAGGATCATCTCCTGCAGCAGCCGGTCCCACAGCTCGGTCTGGGCCTGCAGATAGGCATGACTGACGCCGCCGGCCACCACCACGTCCATCTCCAGCGTCAGGAACTCGCCTTGCAGGGCCATGCGGGCAAAACGCTTTTCCACGTTCCAGCGATTGATCAGGCTGGCGGCCAGCGTGCCTTCCACGCGGATCACGCAGGAAAAGGTGTAGTCCAGGTAGCTGAGCTGCCCGGCGCCCGAATTGCCGGGCCGCACGGTAAAGCCTATGCCCTGCGCGGCGCTGAGCAAATGCACGATGTCACCCTGCTGAGCCTCGGTGACGCGATATCCCATGTCCTGCAGCAGGACGGTCAGCGCGTCGGTCGTGACGGTTTCGATGAGGGTCTTGTTTTCCATTCCTTGTCTATCCCAGGATAAATAAAACGGCCTGGACAGCGCCGTCCTTATGAAAGCCGCCGATGTGGCGGCCCGATTCCTTCCATCCGCGGCGCAGCCATGCCGGACGGTAAACCCGCCCGCCTGCCCGCCGCGTCGCCGCCGTGAAGAGCTCCGGCTGTTCGGCCTGAGTTCTTCGCCATGATTCGAGGGCGCTTACCGCGCCATATCGAACTCGCCTTGCCTGACCTCGCCGCGAACGGCTGGGCTTTGCGCAAAGGCGAGCGGTCATGGAGCGACGGCCGGCGCGTCCACCGCCTGACGGTCAAACTTGTGCTCGTACAGCTTATCGCCCAGTTCTTGCGCCTTCATGTCAAAAGCCACCCGCGTTCCCGCGGAGAACGGCTGGCGCAGGGCCAGCAGGTCGCCCGTGGAGAATGACTCGTAAGCGCTGAGGATTTCCTTGCCGGCGCTGTAGAGCTGATCGTTCTTGAGCATGCAGACCTGCAGCTCGTGATCGCGCGCCGCCAGCTGCTTGCCCAGGGCCTGGCGCTGGGCCTCGGACTGGCGCGCCTGGGCGCTGAGCTGCTCATGCGCGCCGCGCGCCTGCGCCAGTTGCGACTGGACCGCGCTGATCTGGCTGGAAGCCTGTACGCGCAGCGATTCGTGCGCCTTGCCGTAGGCGTCGGCCTGCGCCTGCGCCTTGTCCAGCGCCTTGCGCAGTTGCGCCGCTTCGGCCTGGGCCGCGTCGCGCTGCGCCTCGGCCGCCGCCTTGGCGGCGTTCACCTGGGCCTGCTCGCTTTGCAGGCGCTGCAGTTGCTGGCTGGTGGAGCGCAATTCGGCCCGCAGCCGCTCTTCCATGGTCTGCGCCCCGGCCGGCTGGACCAGGCCCGCGCCCAGGCCCAGCAGCAAGGCCGCCAGGGCCTTGGCATGAGGTACTGTTGGCTGTTTCATGTCAGAACCGTGCATTGAGTTCAAGTTGCATCACGTTGATCGACAGCGGGCTGCCGTAGATCTCGCGCGAACTGGTCCAGCGCAGCTGGCCCACCACGTTCTTCTCGACGGCGTAGGCCGCGCCCAGGTAGTAGCCCTTGGCATTGGTGCCGCCCAGATGGAAAGTGGAGTCGTTGTAGGCGTCGGGCACGGCATCGGGCTGGATGTACTTGTAGCCGGCGAACACCTGCCAGTCGCCGCGGTCGACCACGCTGTAATTCTTGCCCAGCGCGGCATGGATCATCCAGGCATTGCCGCCGGAGCGCAGGTAGTCGTCCTCGTCTACGTTGTTGACGACGACACTATGACCAATGCGGTCTTCCATGCGCGACGTGCTGTAAGCCAGATTGCGGATATAGTTACCCGACACCATCAGGCCCAGACCATTGCCGACACGGCCCTTCCAGTTCAGGTTCAGGTCGAGCAGATTGAACTTGGAGGCCAGGCCCACATACTGGTGGAGCGAGCCCGCTTCGCCGGGCGCGGGCGGAATCAGGTCGCGCAGGTAGAACAGAGTGTTGCCTTTCTGCATGAAAGCGGGCCGCGACCAGTCGGTGCTGCACACGCTCTGGTACCAGTAGCAGGGCTCGGAGAGCTGACCCTCGATGTTCCGGAAAGTGTAGTAGGCCACGTGCGCGCCCAGCTGCTGCTCGGCACTGATCTTCCAGTCGCCGCCGATCTGGGCGCCCAGCAGCCACTTGGTCTTGGACTCACCTTCGGAACCGCCATGTATGTCTCTGACCCCCGGTTCTCCGGGGTTATGCGTGTTTTCGATCAGGAATGCGCCCAGGGCGCCACGCAGGGCAAAGGGGGAGTCGGGCAGCGGCTTGCTGAACGCGGCGGACACGCCGTCGAAGTTCAGGTCGCTGGAATACAGAATGTCGGTGGACACGAAGGGATTGGAGGCCCGGCCGGCCGTCAGGCTGGCCCAGCTGGCGGGCTTGTAGTTCAGCCAGGCCTGGTCCAGCCAGAAATCCTTCTTGCTGAAGCCGCCGCCGAAATTGTCGGTGGTGGACACCGGACTCTTGCTGCTGCCGCTGGCCAGGCGCACGCCGGCGCTCCATTGGCCGCTCAGTTGCGCTTTCACGCCCAGGCGGGCGCGGAAACGCAGCTGGTTGTTGCGATTCTGGCGAGTATTGAGCAAAGGCGGCGAAGCGAGCAATGGCGAGCCGACGCTGTTGATACTGGCGACTTCGTATGGACCACGCTCGTTGAAACGAGCGAGATCCGTGATTTCCGGGCTGTTGCCGCTGGAAAAACCGCGGTTCTCGAAGCGCACGCGCACATCGCCGTCCACGGTGATGCGCGAAACCCAGTCGGGGAAGGTATTGGGCGCGGCCCAGTTTTCACTCTTGGCCGTGGCCATGACTTCCTGCTTGACCTCTTCGCGGATCTGGTCGCGCACGGTCTGCGGAATATACGGCACCCGCACGTCGCCGGGCTGGGCGCCGCTGGCGCGCACCGCCGCGGCGGCCGCCTCGGACTGTGCCTGCTTGAGCAGCGCGGCCGCCTGTTCGGGCTGGAGCACGCCCTGCTCGACCAGCAGGCGGATCAGGTTGGCCGTGGCGTTGTCGGCGGCGGGCTGGGCTGCCACTGCGGCCGAGGAACACATCAAAGCAACGGCCAATGCCTTGCTCAGACGATGTGGTTGAGGTTTCATTATTCAGGACTCCGTTTAAACATTTGGCAGTGGCACATCAGGATGGCCGGCGACTGTTCAGGGCCGCCCGCACGGGCATGGGCAGGGATGGCGGCGGACGTTCCTCCAGGCGCGGCACGGCGCGCAGGGCGGACAGCACGGCCTGGTCGACCTCGGCGTCCCCGCTGGAGCCGACCAGCTCCACGCGGGTGATCTCGCCCATGTCCGTCATCCAGAGGTTGACGCGCACGCGGTAGCTGAGCATGCGGGTGCGCTCGTCATCGCGCAGGATCTTCTGCAGCGCGTAGCCCAGGTACTGGCTGTAGGTGGCGTTGCCGGCGCGACCGCTTCCCGAGCCGCCCATGCCTTTTCCGGAACCGGCGGCGATATTGAAAGCGTCCGAACCAGCCTGGCCGTCCGAATCCATCTGCATGGCTTCGGTCGTGCTGTCCACCGGGGTGGGCGGAGTCTCGTCGGCCGGCTTGGGCTCTTCCAGCGGCGTGGGTTCGGGTTCGGGCTCGGGCTCCACGACCTCCTCTTCCTTGGGTTCCTCGGGCTCGGGCGGCTTCTCGGGCTCGGGCGGCGGCGGAGGGGGCGGCGGCAGAGGGATGATGGCGTTGACCTGCGGCGGCTCGCGCTTGATCCCCGCCATGTCATTGGCCCACTTCCACACGAAGTAGCCCAGCACGGCCGCCACGACCACCAGCGCCCCGCCCTTCATGTAGCGGGCGGCGTTCCGGCGCGGCGCCGGCGGCGGCGAGCTCTTGAATGGGTCAGGTGTGTTTGACGTCATGATTGCAGCGCTTCACGAAAATCAGCTGGGCTTGCCCGTGACCAGTCCCACCTGGGACAGCTCAAGGCGCCGCAACAGGTCCAGGACCTCGACCACGCGGTGATACTGGACGTCGGCGTCGCCCCGCACGATGACGGGGAAATCCGGATTCAGGGCCTTTTCCGTGCGCAGGCGCTCTTCCAGCTCCGGCAGCGTGACGGGATAGGCGTCCAGGAATACCTGGCCGGCCTCGTTCACGGAAATGGCCTTGGTCTGGGACACGGACAGCGAGACCGTGGAGCTGGCCTTGGGCAGGTTCACCTGGATGCCGGCCACTTGCGCCGTGGCCGTCAGGATGAACATGACCAGCACCACCATCAGGACATCGACCAGCGGCGTGATGTTGATGCCGTCCACGGCGCCGTCCTCGTCTTCGTCAACCATGCTTCGGGACATGATGGGACTCCTGGCTTATTGCGCCGTGCTGGCGTCGGTGGACAGGGAGGCCAGCACGCCGTCGGCGGTTTGCGCCGCGCGGTCCTTGCTGCCCTTCTTGCGCTCGCCGCCTTCGTGGCCGCCATAGCTCTCGGCCAGGCGGGTGGCGAACTCTTCCGTGAACACGCGCATCTCGGCGTTGATGGCCTTGTTGCGGCCCAGGATGCGGTTGTAGCCGAACAGGGCGGGAATCGCGACGAACAGGCCGGCGGCCGTGGCCAGCAAAGCCGCGGCCATGCCGGGGGCGATCGCGTTGATGTTCACGTCGCCGGCCATGGCCGTGCCCAGGAACACCACCATGATCCCCAGCACCGTGCCCAGCAGGCCTATATAGGGTCCGCCGGCGATGGCGTTGGACAGCGCGCCCATGCGCGCCGCCAGGGCCTGGCTTTCGTAGGTCCGGACGGAGTCCATGGCGGCGCGGATCGACTCGATGGCGGCGGGCGACAGATGGCTGGAGCCGGTTTCGGTGCGGCGCTTGCGCACTTCGCGCACGGCGGTCACATACAGCTTCCACAAGGGGGATTCGTCCAGGCGCTGCTGCACGGCGGCCTCGGGCTTGGCGTCGGCCAGGGCCTCCAGCTGCGTGCCCAGCTGGGCGAAGCGCTCGCGGAACACCTTGTTGCCGTGCTCCAGGGCGGCGGCGCGGCGGCTCTTGGAAATCATGATGATCCAGGAATGCACCAGCATGACGGCCAGCACGGCCAGCACGATCCAGGCGTCCAGCGGCACGGCCGCCAGCAGGTAGCCCAGGGCGCCGAAGCCGAAGCCCGACTGCTGCTCATCCACGCCATAGGCGATCAGGCGCGACTCGGATCCCTGCGACAAGGCGTCCACATACAAGAGGCCGGCGGGACGCGCCACCCTGGACAGGCGGATCTCGTCCATGGCGCCGACGAAAGCGGCGTAGCGGGCGGCGGGCGCGACGGCTTCGGAGCCTTCCGCGCCTTCGTCGGCAGCGGCGGGAGCGGCCGGCAGGTCCCCGCCCAGGGCCGTCGCCGAATTGAGCGCAGGCATGGCGGCGGCCAGCGAGGCGACCGGCTGGCCTTGCACCAGCAGCTGGACCTGGCTGCCGTCGCTGCTGATGGCCAGGTGCTGCCAGCTGCCGGCTGCCAGGGCCTGGCCGGCTTGGGCGCGCTGGCCGTTGATCTCGACAAAAGGCACGCCCTGGCTCAAGCCCAGCAGGACGGCGTTGCCGCCGTCGCGGCGGGCGTAGACGGCCTGCTCGCCCACGATCTGGTCGGGGCGCACCCAGGCGCTGAAGCTGAACGGCGAGCCGGCCGGCACGGCCAGCGAAGGACTGGCGGGCAGCATCAGGGGGGCGGCGCCGTTGAACTGGGCGCTGCGGCCCACCACGCCGTCGATGTAGCCGCCGGCCACATTGGTCTGGGCGTGGTTGCCATACGCGGTGGTATCGCGCGGCGGCGCATCGGCCGCGCCGTTGAAATGGTAGATAAGGGTGTAGTTGGGATCGAAGGTGGTCTGGCCGTTGGATGCCTGGGGAGCGGCGGCATTGCCGTAGTACATCCAGATGTCGCGTTTCTGGCCGGCCTGGATTTCAGGCAGGTCCACCCAGATCAGGGCGATGCCCAGCAGCGGATCGAAGGTCTCGATCTGGTGGCTGAGCACGGTCTTGTCATCGTCCAGCACGAAGCGCAGGTCCGACCCGTTGTCGTTCACGCCGTCGAAGGTGAAGTTGCCGGTATGCAGGCGCACCAGCACGGGCGTGCGGCCCAGGCCTTCCTGCAGCTTGGCGCCTTCGACGGACGCGTCTATGGAAATGGGCTTGCGGTACGTCCAGTCGGGTTGCCACCAGGCCTGCGCGGCCGCCGGCAGAAAGCTGGCGATGAACACCAGCAGGAACATGATGTAGCGTTGCATGATTCGTATGCTCCGGATACAGAAAGAAGAGGGTTAGAAGCTGGCGCGCACGTTGAAATGCCAGCGGGGTTCATGTTTGCGGGTATTGGCGCCGTCCCGCAGCGGGTAGGCCCAATCCACGCTGGCCGACAGCCAGTCCATCACCTGAATGCGGCTGCCCAGGCCCACGCTGGCCAGGGTGAAATGCGCTTCCTGCTCGGGCAGCGGGTCCTGCAGGCGGATGCGGGCGGCGTCCGCGAAGGCATAGAAGCGCCATTCATTCACGCGCGGGCCGAGCCAGCGGTTCAGGGAGGGCGTGCGCAGCTCGGCGCTGCCCATATAGCCGTCGTCGCCGGAACGCTCGGCGGCCAGATAGCCGCGCACCGTGCCGCTGCCGCCGGCCGAGAACTGCTCGTTGGAAATCAGCGGGCCGGTGGCGATCTGTCCGGCTACGCGGCCGTGCAGCTGCCAGTCGCGGCCCTGGGTGTGGGAAGCGTTGAGCTTGAGCAAGGCGAAGCTGGGATTGGCGCGGTAGCGCTTGTAGTCGAATTCGTCGTCGTTGCTGCCTATGCCCATGAAGCTGCGCGGACTGGCCACCAGGTCCAGGGCCACCATGCTCTGGGACTGCTCGGTGTAGCGGTAGCCGCTGTAGCCCAGGGACAGGGGCACGTAGGTGATGGGCACGTCGTCCTTGTCGCCCCCGAAGCGGATCGATTCGCTGAAACGCTTGTAATCCAGACCCATGGAAAAACTGTGGTACCAAGGCGCCTGGTAGTCGGGCGAGTAGCTCAGGCGCAGGCCGAAGGAATGGCCTTTGCCCAGCACATTGGTGCCGCCCACCGTGGCGATGTCGCTGTCGGACTTGTAGCCCGACAGGTTCAGGTCCCAGTTGCGCGACAAGGGCATGCCGTAGGATGCGGACCACACGCTGGCGTCGCCGCGCCGCTCGGGCGCCGTGAACCAGGTCAGCGAAGCGCTATGGCCCTTCTGCCACAGGTTGTCGTGGGAGAGCGTGGCCACCGCGCGCGTCTTGGTCGTGTCGGCGCTGTAGTCGTTGTTGAACGACAGCGAACCCGACCAGGGACTCTTGTCCTCGACCTTCAGATCCACGTCCAGGGTGCCGGGCAGCCGGCCTTCGCGCACCAGCGGCATGACCTGGCGGGAACCGCCCCGGTTGAGCTGCGCGAGCTGCGCCTGGGCCTTGTCGAAATCGGGCACCTGCCCTTCCTGCAGCGCCGGCACCGCGTCGCGGATGGCCAGCGGTGAATAGTGTTCGGCGCCCACCACGCGCACGCGCCCCACCTTGGTCTCGGACACCTGCAGGATCACGACGCCGCCCTCCACCTGCTGCTCGGGCAGGTCCACGTACACCGACTGGTAGCCGGCCTGCTGGTAGGCCTGCTGCAAGGCGTCCCGGGCCTGCTCGATATCGGCCAGGCTGCGCCCTTCTCCCAGGAAGGGATAGACCGCCGTCTCGATGTCGCGGGCTTCGAGCACGGTATTGCCGCGCACGATGTATTCATTGATGGTGACGGTCTGGGCGGCCTGGACGAGGACCGCACAGGGAACGGCGGCCAGGGCCAGGGCGCCAGCCGCCAGGCGGGCCCTGGCCCGCGGACGCCGGCCCTGGCCGGGATGGCGGGAATCCTGTTTGATACGGCTGAAAGGCTGCATGGATGAGACTCGGTAAGGGAATATCGATATCGGCGCCGGACCCGATTTTCGGGAATATCTCGTTTCCAGCCCAAACAAAAAGAAATGTTAATAAGACAATGCTTCCACCTTATTAAAAAAGCTCGGGAGCTTTTTTTAATCGAGAATTATTTTTGCTTTATTTTTATAATTCCTTAGCTTAAAAATTCATTTAGGGATTGGGGAACTGGCGCTGCCACTCGAGCAGGGCCTGCTCGTCGATCTGAAACTCCCGCGCATGGGCGGACTGACGCACGGCCTCCAGGCAACGGCCCAGCAGGTCCAGGGCCGAGGACCGGCCCCGCATGGCGGCCAGGCGCTCACGCAACTGTTCGCGGCTATCGAGCGGCTCGCGGAAAGTCTCTATGCCGATGAACCAGCGGTACAACAGGTTGAAGCGCAGTTCGTCATAGACCCGGTCGGCCGAACCCAGCGAGAACAGCACTTGCAGCATCAAGCAGCGGAATATGGCCGGCGCGGGCATGTAGGTGTCGTACGAGCCGGCTGTATCGCCCAGCAATGGCGCGCTGGCCTGGATGTCCGCATCGGTCAGGCGGCGCACCTCTGCCAGGGGATGGCCCTCCGGCACCACGCTCTTGAGTTTTTCAATGTCCACCCAGACGTTGTGCGACACGATCCACACCCAGGGAGTGTTGTAGCGCGTGACCGCCACGGGATGGTCCCGGGCCTCATCGACGATCTTCGACAGGCGGGTGTCCAGCTCCTGCATGGACACCCGTTTCAATTTTTTATTCATGACAAAGCCCAATGATGTAAAAGCCTTCGTCCTGCCCGGGCGGGACGAAGCAAAGCCGGTCTTCGACAAGGTACAGGTAAAGCACCCCGGCCTTTCGGCCGCAACTTCTTCGCCCCGATACGAAAGCGCTTCCAGAGCCGCGTTGGTCCAGTCTTTGCGCAAACCTCGCTATTCACACGGCAAGGTTTGCCGCAAAAGCAAGCCGTCAGATTCCTGAAATAAAAGAAAATTAAAGTAAGAACAGACCAACAAAACAGAATGAATAAGCGAAAATTCCGCCTGGAAACAATCCAGCATCCTATTGGATTAATTTTTCAGTTCTGTTAATTAAGTTCCCGAACATTTTGTCGGCGGTCTTTTTCAAGGTATGAACCAATGAGAACTGGTGTTATGAACATGCTGCTGCGCAGCCCGGGGCCATGCCTGCTCCTGATCGGCGCAAGCGCCTGGGCGCAAGCCCCGGAGCCGGTCCGCGGCCCGGAGAGCTGTGTGGAAGTGGAGGTCAACGGCCAGCGCACGCCCTCGTACGAGTGCTTGCAGCAGCGCCTGTCGCCCGAAGGGGCCAAGCGCCCTCCCGCCCTGCCCCGGTCCGAACAGCAGGTGTTGCAGGCGCCCAACTCGCTGGGCATGCCCACCCCGGCCACGCTGGGCAACCGCATGGGCAGCCAGTTCGGCCGGTCCGCCTTCCCGCAGCGTCCCGCGCCCGCACCGCAATGAGCAAGGCTTGCTACTATAGGCAGGTCTCATTCACGCCATCGGCAAGAAAACCATGACTACAGACCTGTCCTCGTTCCCCATCACCCGCAAGTGGCCCGCCCGGCATCCCGAGCGCCTGCAGCTGTACTCCCTGCCCACGCCCAATGGCGTCAAGGTGTCCATCATGCTGGAAGAAACGGGCCTGCCCTACGAACCGCACCTGGTCAGCTTCGAGCGCAACGACCAATTGAGCCCTGAATTCATTTCGCTGAGCGCGAACAACAAGATCCCCGCCATCCTGGACCCGGACGGGCCGGGCGGGCGACCCTTGGCGCTGTTCGAGTCAGGCGCCATCCTGGTCTACCTGGCCGACAAGACGGGCCAATTGATGCCCGAAGATCCGGCCCTGCGCTACGAGGCCTTGCAATGGCTGATGTTCCAGATGGGCGGAGTCGGCCCCATGTTCGGTCAGTTGGGCTTTTTCCATAAGTTCGCCGGCAAGGACTATGAAGACAAGCGGCCGCGCGACCGCTATGTGGCCGAGTCCCGCCGCCTGCTGGGCGTCATGGACCGGCACCTGCAGGGCAAGGAGTGGATGATGGGCCGGGACTATTCCATTGTCGACATCGTCCTGTTCCCCTGGGTGCGCAACCTGATCGGCTTCTACGAAGCCAGGGAACTGGTGCAATTCGAGCAATTCGACAATGTGGCCAGGGTCCTGCAGGCCTTCGTGCAGCGCCCCGCCGTTCAGCGCGGGCTGAACATACCGGCCCGCGACTGATGGGCTGCAAAGGCGGCACGCGGCGGGCGCCGGGCTGAACCGTCGTGCGCCCCAATAGCCCTGCTCGAAGACAGGTCTTGGCCCGGCGGGGCGCCATCTCTACGTACAATCGCCTCCTTATAGAGCGTGAGCGGCCCTGCCGCTCCGCCTGGCTTGCCGTCACATTAAAAAACCGTTCTGCCGCTACTTGCAGACACAGGCAAATCCACCAGTCCTGACGTGCAAGCCTTTCCCGGCCCTGGCATTGATCCAGGGCCTTTTTTTATGGCGCCGGATGGCGTATCGGCAGCGTCCGCGTTCAATACTCCGGCAAGGGGATGAAGTCCTGGTTATCCAGCGGCGGCAGCATGATGCGGCCGTTCTGCCAGTCGTCCTTGGCCTGTTCGATGCGCTCCTTGTGCGAAGATACGAAGTTCCACCAGATGTGACGCGGCCCCAGGGGCTCGCCGCCCAACAGCATCAGGTGACTGTCCTGGAAGGCCAGGATGCGCGGCGCATCGCCCTTGGCGAACACCACCATCTGGCCGGCCTCGTAGCGCTGGCCGGCCACCTCCAGGCCGCCGCCGCAGATATAGATGGCGCGCTCCTCGTGGCCGCCGGGCAGGGGCACGGATTGCCCGGCCCGGGCGCGCAGCTCGATATAGAACAGAGGCGAATCCACATGCACGGGACTGGTCAGCCCCAGGGCCGCGCCGGCGATCAACCGCCCTTGCAGCCCCGTTTCGCTGATCAAGGGCAGTTGCTGGGCCGAATAATGGACGAAGTCCGGTTCCTGTTCCTCCTTGTCTTCCGGCAGCGCCACCCAGGCCTGGATGCCGTCCATGCGTCCGCCCTGCTGGCGCATCTGGTCAAAACGCTCCGAATGGCTGATGCCTGAGCCGGCCGTCATCCAGTTCAGGGCGCCGGGCGTGATGTCCTGCTCCACCCCCAGACTGTCCCTGTGGGTGATGGTGCCTTCGAACAGGTAGGTCACGGTGGACAGGCCGATATGAGGATGCGGGCGCACGTCGGCCTCGCGCCCGATGGGCCCGGCCAGTTCCTGCGGTCCCATGCGGTCGAAGAAAATGAAGGGGCCCACCATGCGGCGCTGGCGAAAAGGCAGCACGCGCCCTACCTCGAAAGCGCCGATGCTGTGCTGTCGCTGATTGATGACGAGTTCCACCATGGGCGTCTCTCCTTGAACATAACCGGAACATGAAGGCAATCCCGTTTACTATACCGTCATCCTCCCGGTTTCTCCCATCACCCATGTCCAGCTTGTCGCTCTTCGAATCCCTGCCGGAGCCGCCTTTGCGCCTGGATGCCGGCCTGATCGCCCTGCCCGGCATGGCGGCCGCGCGCGGGCGGGCGCTGCGCCAGGAAATCGAGGCGCTGACCGCCCTGTCGCCATGGCGGCACATGCGGGTGCCTTCCGGCCAGCTCATGTCCGCCGCCCAGACCAGTTGTGGCCGCCTGGGCTGGATAACGGACGATCGCGGCTACCGCTACACGGCGCTCGACCCCCTGACCGGGCAAGCCTGGCCGCCCATGCCCGAGCTGTTCCAAGAACTGGTGCGCGAAGCCTGCGCTCACGCCGCGCTGGCGGACTTCCAGCCAGACACCTGCCTGATGAATCGCTACGACGCCCAGGCCCGCATGTCGCTGCACCAGGACCGCAACGAACGGGACCTGACCCAGCCCATCGTGTCGGTGTCGCTGGGCCGGGAGGCCCTGTTCCTGTGGGGCGGCCTGCGGCGCGCGGACCCGGTGCGCACGATACGGCTGCGCCACGGCGATGTGCTGATCTGGTGGGGGCCGGACAGGATGAAATACCACGGCGTGCGCCGGCTGGCGGGACCGCCCCATCCGGACTGGGGCGAGTTCCGCGTCAACCTGACGTTCCGGCGCGCCGCCTGAATTAGGCCAGCTGCGGCGAGGCGAAGCGCCGGTTGTCCAGCACCGGCAGGATGCGCCGCGCATAGGCCAGCCGTTCGCGATCCAGCTCCACCAGCAAAAGCGCAGGCGCCTCGGCCGCCTGCGCCACGATCACGCCCAGCGGATCCACGACCAGGCTCTGGCCTATATTGCGTTCGCCGCATTCGCCGACCGCCACCATGTAGGCGGTGTTCTCCAGGGCGCGCGCCGTGGTCAGCACGCGCCAGTGATGTTCCTTCAAGGGGCCCTTGAGCCATGCCGAGGGTGCGACCAGCACCTGGGCGCCGTCGACGCTCAAGCGCCGGGCCAGTTCCGGAAAACGCAGGTCGTAGCAGGTCATCAGGCCCACTTTCAGGCCGGCAACCTCGATCAGGGCCGGAATGTCCTCGCCGGGCTGCACATAGGTGGACTCCTTGACGGAAAATGCGTCGTACAGGTGCAGCTTGTGATAATGGGCCAGCACCTGGCCATCGCGCAGCACGACCAGGGTATTCCAGACCTTGCCTTCGGCGGCCGGGGTATGGATGCAGAACACGACGGTCAGATCCGTATCGCGGGTGGCCGCGCTCAGGCGCGTGACGAAGTCGCCGTCCAGGGGCTGGGCGGCCTTGAGCACCAGTTCGGGGTCGGCCACGTTGCGAGCCAGCACGCCTTCGGGCAGCACCAGCAGATGGGCGCCGGCACGCGTGGCCTGCTCGATCAGGCCCAGGCAACTGGCCAGGTTTTCCTGGACATCCTTGGATACGGCCAACTGGCCCAATGCAACTTTCATGGTGCTCTCCTGTGTTCTGCCGCGAGGACCATTCTAGCGCCGTCCCGCCTATCCCTGCAGCCCCTTGTAGATCAGCCACAGGCCGGTCAACAGCAAGAAGCCCTGCAGCAGCCCATAAAAAGTATTGGCGTCCACGCGGCGCTGCAAGTACACCCCCAGGTACACGCCCAGCGGCACCCAGGGCGCCAGCACCAGGCAAAGCCAGAGATTGTCCGCGCTGAACTGGCCCAGCCAGTAATACGGGGGCAGCTTTATCAAATTGAGCAGCAGAAAAAAGATATTGGTGGTGGCGATATAAACTTCTTTGTCCAGACGCTGCGGCAAAAGGTAAATCTGCAGGGGCGGGCCGCCTGCATGGGAAACAAAACTGGTGAAACCGGAAAGCCCGGACCAGAACCATCCACGCAAACGGCTGACGCCGGTCCTGCGCCTGGTTGCGTCGGCGGAGCGGCCTATGTTCAGCACGGCGTAGGATGCGGAAATCAATCCGATCAGCAAGAGGATATGCGCCGGCTTGAAAACGTCGAAGGCCCACCAGCCCAGCGCCGTGCCAAGCAGCGCGCCAGGCAGGACGATGCGCAGATTGGCCCAGTCCCATTTGCCGAAATATGCCTTCAGGCCCGTGAAATCGGCCAGGCACAACAAAGGCAGCATCACGGCGGCCGCCTGGACCGGCGGCAGCACCAACAGCAGCAAAGGCAGGCTGAAGCCGCCCAGCCCGCCGCCGAAGCCGCCCTTGGAAATGCCCAGCAACAAGACGGCCGGAATGCCGGCCAGGTAGAAATATGGGTCCTGCAACATGGATCACGCCTTGTAGGAATGCACGGATCGCCCCCGGCGTCCCTGCGCAGTATACGCCCCGGTTCCGCGGGGCCGGTACATGATCATGTTATTGTCAATTCGCTGATAATTGACATCTATAATACAAAAATAAAAAAACCCCCGATTTCTTTAAAGGAAATCAGGGGAAAGCTACCACAGGAAAATGTTCGGATACAAATATATACCCAACACCGCCATTCTATAGAAAACGAAAAAAAATTGTCCACATAAGTTGATTACAGAAACCGATATGGCAGAAGCCGCAAAATCGTGGTATTGCTCGAGGGTTTCAAAACCGAAACGGACAAATAATATTCATATTTGAAAATAACAACCTTCAAAAACCTAGGGTTTTCCCTTGAGAGGCGGGGGAGGTCTGCGCGACAATAGCGTTTTTATCTCTGAAGCGCGCGCCTGCGAGCGCAAGCGGCGCGCCCTCCTGCATTTCTCATCATGTCCCACGCCCCCTCTCCCGCCGGTTCCGCCCGGCTGTCCCGTCGTCACGTGTTCCTGGCCGTCCTGGCTCTGGCAGTGGGCGGCTTTTCCATCGGCACGGGCGAATTCGTCATCATGGGGCTGCTGCCCGATGTGGCGCAGGACCTGGGCATAGACATTCCCACCGCCGGCCACCTGATCAGCGCCTATGCGCTGGGCGTGGTCATCGGCGCGCCTGTGCTGGCGGTGCTGGGCGCGCGCTGGCCCTGGCGCAGGCTGCTCATCGCCCTGATGGGAGCCTACGCCGCCGGCAATCTGTACACAGCCGTGGCGCCTGCGTATTACAGCGTGCTGGTATCGCGCTTTCTGGCCGGCTTTCCCCATGGCACCTACTTCGGCGTGGCCGCCCTGGTGGCCGCCAGCCTGGTGCCCGCCCACAAGCGCGCCCAGGCGGTGGCCTACGTCATGCTGGGCCTGACCGTGGCCACCCTGGCGGGCGTGCCGCTGGCCACCAGCCTGGGGCAGTGGCTGGGCTGGCAGGCCGCCTTCGTCTTCGTCAGCGTCATTGCGCTGCTGACCATGGCGCTGATTCTGCGTTTCGTGCCATTCATGCCGGCCAACAAGCTGGCCAGCCCCTTGCGCGAACTGAATGCGCTCAAGCGCAAGCAGGTCTGGCTGACTCTGGGCATAGGCGCCATAGGCTTTGGGGGCATGTTCTCGGTGTTCAGCTATGTCAAACCCACGCTGATGGAACTGGCCGGCCTGTCCATCCACGCCATCCCCGTCGTGCTTGCCCTGTTCGGAACCGGCATGGTGCTGGGCAATCTGCTGGGTGCGCGCTATGCGGACCGCCACCTGGACCGCAGCATCCGCCTGGTGCTGATCTGGGCCGCCGCGGTGCTGCTGCTCTTCATGTTGACCGCGCACAGCCCCATTCTGGGCCCGCTCAACATCCTGCTGATCGGCACCCTGGTGGCCCTGGGCCCGGCGCTGCAGATCCGCCTGATGGACGTGGCCGGCGACGCGCAGACCCTGGCGGCCGCCTTGAATCACTCCGCCTTCAACCTGGCCAATGCGCTGGGCGCCTGGCTGGGAGGCCTGGCCGTTTCGGCCGGCCTGGGCTGGACCTCCACAGCCTGGGTGGGCGCCCTGCTGGCCCTGGGCGGCCTGGGCATCCATGCCGTCTCGCTGCGCCAGCGCCCGCAATCCTGAGGGCCTGAGCCGCCTGGCATCCCACCCGAACGTCAGTCACGTCGTGAAGCACTCCGGCCTGTCGGCCGGGGCTTCTGTCGACAATGCGGGGGCGTCCGCAGCGCCGCATCGCCTCTGCCTTGCTTGCGCTGGTCGTGAGCGGCGAGGCTGGCGCGAAGACGGGAAATCAGACGCTCTTTTTCTGGACCGGCGCCGGCCGCGCGGCCAGCACGCCGGCGCACACCATGCCCAGCGTCACGAGCAGGCACAATCCCAGCGCCCAGCCCCAATTGCCGAACAGATCGTGCAGCCCGCCTATGGCCGGCGGCCCGCAGGCCGCCAGCAGGTAGCCCACGCACTGCGCCATGCCCGACAGCGAGGCCGCCTGGGAGGTTGAGGTGGAACGCAGGCCGATCAGCGACAGCGCCACGATGAAGACGCTGCCGCTGCCAAAGCCGAACAGCAGCGACCACAGCAGGGACCAGGACGGCAGGATCAAGAATCCCACCATGGTCAGCGTCTGCAGGGCCGCGCCCGCAAATGCCACGGGCCGCTGGTCCTTCAGGCGGTTCAGCAAGGGCAGCAGCACCAGGCCGGGCACCGCCGAGCACAACTGCATCAGCCCGTGGATCTGGCCGGCGCGATCCGCATCGAACCCATGGCTCACCAGCATGGCGGGCAGCCAGGTGGCAATCATGTAATACGCCACGGAGTTCAGGCCCATGTACAAGGTGATGTACCAGGCAAGCGGCAGGCACCATACCGAGGCTGCGGCCTTGCCGGCGGCCCCGGCGGCCTGGCCGGCGCTGCGATCCGCTCCCAGCTGGGTGAACCAGACCAGCACGCTGGCCAAGGCGACCAGGCCGATGGCCGAGGAGGACCAGCGCCAGCTCTGCCCGGCCAGATCGGCCAGAGGCACGGCCACGGCGGAATTGAAGGCGGCGACCACCCCCATCACCAGCACGTACAGCGAGGTGACGAAAGCGATGCGCTGCGGAAACTGCTGCTTGACCAGGGACGGCAGCAGCACGTTGGCGATGGCGATGCCCACGGCCAGCAGAGCCATGCCCATGAACAGCGCGATGGTCCCGCCCAGCACCCGGATCGCCACCCCGGCCAGGATCAGGGCGGCGGCCAGGAACAGGGAGCGGAACAGGCCCAGCGCGCGCGCCAGCGAGGCGGCCAGCAGCGAGACCACGGCGAAGATGAACAGCGGCATGGCCGTCAGCAGCCCGGCCGCCGTGGAGGACAGCGCCAGGTCGCTCTGGATAAGCTCCAGCAAGGGGGCGATCCCGGTCACCGGGGCGCGCAGGTTGGCGGCGATCAGCAGGACGCCGAGCAATACCAGCATGGGACGGGACGGAAAGGGAAAAGCAAAGCGGGACATGAAATACAGCGGAAGTTTTTTTGAGAGCCTACACTCTATCTTGTTTTGCGTACGACGTAATCACGATATCATGACAATTCATATCTCAAAACAGACAATCGCATGAGCTTTGATCCCGATTCCTACGCCTGCCCCGCATTCAGCGTCAAGGTGGCCATCGGCGGCTGCCCCAAGGAAGTGCCGCTGCACGTGCACCGCAAGGGCCAGCTCATCATGACCCAGCACGGCGCCGTCACCTTCCAGGCCGACGAAGGCTACTGGATGGTGCCGCCGGGCTGCGCCGTCTGGGTGCCGGGCGGCATACGGCACTGCAACCATGCGGCGGCCAACGCCCTGATCCACTTCCTGTTCATCGAGCCCGGAGCCGGCAGGCTGCCGGACCATTGCTGCACGCTGGAGATCAGCCCCATGCTGCGCGAGATGATCATGCACCTGAGCGAGCGGCCGCGCGAATACGGCCCCGACAGCGCCACGCATCGCCTGGTCCAGGTCCTGCTGGAGATCCTGAGCGAGATGCCGACCCGTCAGCTGCATGTGCCGCTGCCCGAGGACCGCACCCTGCAGGACATCGCGCGCCACATCCTGCGCGCGCCGGGCGAGCGCGTCAGCATGGCGCAATGGGCCAGCCGCGTGGCCATGAGCGAGCGCACCCTGGCGCGACATATGCTAAAACACACGGGAATGACGTTCGGGCGCTGGCGCCACCAGCTGATGATGATGCTGGCGCTGCAGAAGCTGACGTCGGGCATGCCGGTCAAGAGCACGGCGCAGGAGCTGGGCTACGAATCCACCAGCGCCTTCATCACCGTATTCAAGTCCATTCTCGGCGACACCCCCAGCCGGTATCTGAACCAGACGCAGTCGCGCCAGCACACCCACCATTGAGATCCACGCCTCCATGTCCTCCACCCCCTCCTCCAGCCTGCCCCCCCTGCACCGCCTGCTGAGCTGGTTCCAGATCTCCCACATGTCCGCCGGCCTGATCGCCGTGCTGGTCGGCTACACCAGCTCGGCCGCCATCGTGTTCCAGGCCGCCCAGGCCGCCGGCGCCAGCACCGAGGAGCTGGGCTCCTGGATGTGGGCCATCGGCATAGGCCTGGGCTTTCTGTCCTGCGGCCTGTCGCTGCGCTACAAGATCCCCATCCTGACGGCCTGGTCCACGCCCGGCGCCGCCCTGCTGGCCACCGGGCTGGTCGGCCTGCCCATGTCGCAGGCCATCGGCATATTCCTGTTCTCCTCGCTGCTGACCACGCTGTGCGGCCTGACCGGCAGTTTCCAGAAACTGATGCAGTACATGCCGCGCAGCATAGCGGGCGCCATGCTGGGCGGCATCCTGCTGCGCTTCGGCCTGGACCTGTTCGGCGCCATGCAGACCCAATGGCTGATGTGCATCGCCATGTTCGCCGTGTTCCTGTTGGCGCGCCAGTGGTTCGCCCGCTATGCGGTTCCCCTGGCTCTGCTGTGCGGGGTGCTGATCGCCGCCCTGCAAGGGCTGCTGAAGGTGGAGGTGCTGAGCTGGACGCCGGCCACGCCCGTGTTCACCTGGCCCGAATTCTCCTGGACCGCGCTGCTGGGCGTGGGCATCCCCTTCTTCATCGTCACCATGAGCTCGCAGAACGTGCCCGGCGTGGCCGTGCTCAAGGCGCACAACTATGACGCGCCCAACTCCACCGTCATCAGCTGGACCGGCATCATGGGCCTGATCCTGGGGCCCTTCGGCGGCTACGCCTACAATCTGGCGGCCATCAGCGCGGCCCTGTGCATGACCCCCGAGGTGGACCCCGATCCGCGCCAGCGCTACCGGGCCAGCGTCTGGGCCGGGCTCTTCTATTTTGCGGGGGGAATCTTCGGGGCCACGGTGGTCAGCCTGTTCGCCGCCTTTCCGACAGAACTGATCGCGGCCATCGCCGGCCTGGCGCTGCTGGGCACCATAGGCAACAGCATCCATATGGCGCTGGAAGCGCCTGATACGCGCGATGCCGCCCTGGTCACTTTCCTGACGACGGCCTCGGGCATGAGCCTGCTGAACATAGGCAGCGCCTTCTGGGGCCTGGTGTTCGGCATGGCCATCTACTTGATTCAAAAACGCAAGCCGGCCTGATCCCGGCCCTGCGCGAACAGGGCCAAACACGGCAAACAACGCTCACAATTGCTTGCCCGCGGCGCGGCGCTTCTTGGCATGCTGTCCACACTGCCTGAACTGTTCGACAAGGAGGACGCTCATGCCCGCCCAATCCCAAGCCCAGCAGAAGGCCGCCGGCGCAGCCTTGGCGGCCAAGCGCGGCGAGACCAGCCCATCCAGCCTGAAGGGCGCCGCCCGCGAGATGTACGACAGCATGACCGAAAAAGAGCTGGAGGAACTGGCCAGCACCGACACCGCGCGCAAGAACCTGCCCGAACACAAGGACTGATCAGACCGCCTGCACGCCTATGCCGCGCTCCTGGAAGGCGGCATGCAGGCGGCGCGCAAAATCGGCCGCATCCGGCTGGTCGCCATGCAGGCACAGGGTATCGGCCTTGAGCTCGACGAGCTCGCCCGACAGGCAGGTGACCTGGCCCTGTTCCACCATCTGCAGCACCTGCCGCACGGACTGCTCCGCATCGGTGATCATGGCGCCCGGCTGCTGGCGCGGCGTGAGGCTGCCGTCGGGCTGGTAGCTGCGGTCGGCGAACACTTCCTGAGCCACGGCCAGGCCGGCGTCCAGGCCCGCCTGCACCTGCACGCTGCCGGCCAGCGCATAGAGCACCAGGCCGGGGTCCACGTCCGCCACGGCGCGGGCGACCGCCTGCGCCAGGGCGGGATCGCGCGCCGCCATGTTGTACAGGGCGCCGTGCGCCTTTACATGATGCAGGGAGCCGCCCTGCGAACGCGCCACGGCGGCCAGCGCCCCCACCTGCACCACGACCAGGTCGTAGGCATCCTGCGGCGTCACGGCCATGACCCGGCGGCCGAAGCCGGCCAAGTCGGGCAAGCCCGGGTGGGCGCCCACGCGCACGCCGTGCTCCAGCGCCAGCGCCACGGTGCGACGCATGGTGGCCGGATCGCCGGCATGAAAGCCGCAGGCGATGTTCACGGACGACACCCAGGGCATGACGTCCGGGTCATGCCCCATGGTCCAGGCGCCGAAGCTCTCGCCCATGTCGCAATTCAGATCGATGTAGTGTTTCATTTCGTCAGCTCTCCCGCGCCGTTCGGAATCAATGTCCCGCCCAGCCGATTGGCGGCCTCCGCGATGCAGCGCCGGAACCAGAGCAGTTCGGCGGCATGATGCGTGCGCGGATGCCAGAGCTGGTAGAAACGCATGGCCGGGAAGCTCACCGGACAGGGCAGCACGGCGATGGGCAGCAGACGCGCATAATACTCCGCGAATTGCCGGTTGGTGGTGAAAACCATGTCGGTGCGGCACAGTATGCCCGGCACCAGGCCGAAGTACGGTACCACCATCTGCACCACGCGGCTGATGCCCTGCTCGGCCAGGCAGCCGTCGATGAACCCCTGCTTCTCGGACACGTGCACGGACGGCGCCAGGTGGGGCATCTCCAGGTAGTGCTGCAGGGAAAGCCCGCGCTGGGCCAGCGGATGCTGGCGACCGAGCATGCACACCACTTCGTCGTCGAACAGGCGCGCCAGATGCAGCTTCTCGGGCGGCTCCAGCCAGTTGCCGATGACCACGTCCAGTTCTCCTTCCTCCAGGGCCTGCACGTAGTCCAGGTCCGGGCTGATGGGGTGCACCACCAGCCGGGCCTGCGGCGCCTGGCGGCGCACGCGCTCGGCGATGTCGGGAATGAAGGAGCCGTCCAGGTAGTCCGGCGCCCCCAGATTGAACACGCGCGTGGACAGCGCCGGGTCATGCGGCTCGGCGGCGGTGGAGATGCGCTCGATGGCCTGCAGGGCCTCGGTGGCGTTGCGCAGCAGTTCCTGGCCGCGCTCGGTGGGCACCATGCCTTTCTTGCCGCGCAGCAGTATGGCGTCGCCCGTGATTTCCCGCAGCCGCCGCAAGGCGTTGCTCACGGCCGGCTGGGACATGCCCAGGCGGATGGCGGTGCGCGAAACGCTGTGTTCCTTGAGCAGCGACTGCAAGACCTTGAGTAGATGAAGATCCAATTGTTCTCGTAGTTTTGGCATGGCGTATGTAGTGTCCTCCGCCGTCATGGTAGATGCGACTGGACAGGCATGGGCAAAAATAGTGAACATCATCCCAAGCGAATGTCCGAGCCCAGGGCTAATGCTATCTTGGGCAGGTAAGAAACCAGCCGAGTGAGACCATGGAGACAAGACCCATTCGTTTTATTTATCGCGGTCAGGTGCAGGAAGTGACCCAGGCCCCCGCGACGCGAACCGTTTTACAGTATATACGCGAGGACCTGCACTGCACCGGCACCAAGGAAGGATGCGCTGAAGGCGACTGCGGCGCCTGCACGGTCATGGTCGGCGAACTGGGCGGCGACGGCCGCCTGCAACTGCGCGCCGTGAACGCCTGTATCCAGTTGCTGCCCACCCTGGACGGCAAGGTGCTGTACACCGTGGAAGACCTGCGCCAGGACGACGGCAGCCTGCATCCGGTGCAACAGGCCATGGTGGACCTGCACGGGGCCCAGTGCGGCTTTTGCACGCCCGGCTTCATCATGTCCCTGTGGGGCCTGTACCTGTCGCACCCGCATGACGCCCCCCCGCCCTCGCGCGAACAGATCGACGACGTGCTCTCGGGCAATCTGTGCCGCTGCACCGGCTACCGCCCCATCATCGACGCCGCCCAGGCCATGCACCGCTACCCGGCCGCGCAATTCGACCGCGCCGCCGTGGAGAAGCAGCTGCAGGCCATCCAGTCCGACGGCATGCTGGCCTACCAGTATCAGGGCCAGACCTTCCATGCGCCGCGCACCCTGGATGAACTTGCGCGGCTGCGCGAGCAATACCCCGAAGCGCGCATCCTGGCCGGCAGCACCGACATAGGCCTGTGGGTCACCAAGCAGTTCCGCGACCTGCCCCACCTGATCTACATCGGACGCGTGGCCGAGCTGCGCGAACTGGCGCCCACCGCCGACAATGACCTTTACATCGGCGCCGGCGTGCTGCTGAACGACGCCTTCGACGCCCTGGTCAAGGACCATCCCGAACTGACCGAGCTGCGCCAGCGCTTTGCCTCCTTCCCCATCCGCAATGCGGGCACCCTGGGCGGCAACGTGGCCAACGGATCGCCCATCGGCGACTCCATGCCCGCCCTGATCGCGCTGCGCGCCCGCGTGGTGCTGCGCAAGGGCGAGCGGGTGCGCATGCTGCCGCTGGAAGATCTGTATCTGGCCTACCAGAAGACCGCCATGGAACCGGGCGAATTCGTGCAGGGCCTGCTGGTGCCGCGCGACAAGTCCGGCTGGCAGTTCCGCACCTACAAGCTGTCCAAGCGCTTTGACCAGGACATCTCCGCCGTCTGCGCCGCCTTCGCCATCGAGCTGGACGGCGGTCGCGTGCGCAGTGCGCGCATCGCCTTCGGCGGCATGGCCGCCACGCCCAAGCGGGCCGCCCTGGCCGAACAGGCGCTGCAGGGCCAGGACTGGGACGAAGCCCGGGTACAGGCCGCCATGCAGGCCCTGGAACAGGATTACCAGCCGCTGAGCGACATGCGCGCCAGCAGCGAGTACCGCAGCCAGGCCGCCGCCAACCTGCTGTACCGCTTCTTCCTGGAAACCCGTCCCGAAAACGCTCTGAGCGCGGCGCAACTGAATGTCTTCACCCGGGCGCAGGCCAGCCTGGAGGCACAACCATGAAAATCGAATCCAGCGAACTGATGAACAGCAGCACCCCCGAGCGCGTGGGCGTGTCTTTCCTGCACGAGTCGGCCGACCTGCACGTGACCGGTGCAGCCACCTATACGGACGACATCCCTGAGCTGCAGGGCACCGTGCACGTGGCCCTGGGCCTGTCCCAGAAAGCCCATGCGCGACTGCTGAACGTGAACCTGGACGCCGTGCGCCAGGCGCCGGGCGTCATCGCCGTGCTGACCGTGGCGGACATCCCGGCCGAGAACAATTGCGGCCCCATCATCCACGACGACCCCATTCTGGCCGACGGCGTGGTGCACTACGTGGGCCAGCCCATCTATGCCGTGGTCGCCGCCTCGCACGACCAGGCGCGCCGCGCCGCGCGCCTGGGCCAGGTGGAGTATGAGGAACTGCCCGCCATCCTGACGCCCCAGCAGGCCAAGCAGGCGCAAGCCGGCGTGCTGCCGCCCATGCACCTGAGCCAGGGCGATGCCGAGCGCGCGCTGCAATCCGCGCCCCACCGCCTCAAGGGCACATTCCAGTGCAACGGTCAGGAACAGTTCTACCTGGAAGGCCAGATCTCCTATGCCGTGCCCAAAGAGTACGGCGCCGTGCACGTCTGGTGCTCCACCCAGCACCCCTCCGAGATGCAGCAGCTCATCGCCCATGCGCTGGGCGTGGGCGCGCACAAGGTCCAGGTGGAATGCCGGCGCATGGGCGGAGGCTTCGGCGGCAAGGAATCCCAGTCGGCCCTGTACGCCTGCCTGTCCAGCATCTGTGCGGTGCGCCTGCAGCGTCCGGTCAAGCTGCGCCTGGACCGCGACGACGACTTCATGATCACCGGCAAGCGCCACGGCTTCTACTACGAATACGACATCGGCTACGACGACGAGGGCCGCCTGCTGGGCGCACGCCTGGACATGACCGCCAATGCCGGCTTCTCGGCCGACCTGTCCGGCCCGGTGGCCACGCGCGCCATCTGCCACTTCGACAACGCCTACTATCTGTCGGACGTGGAGATGAGTGCCCTGTGCGGCCGCACCAACACCCAGTCCAACACGGCCTTTCGCGGCTTCGGCGGCCCGCAGGGCGCGCTGATGATGGAAGTCGCCCTGGACGCCATCGCACGCCGTCTGGGCAAGGATCCGCTGGACGTGCGCCGGCTGAACTTCTACGGCAAGAACGAGCGCAACGTCACTCCCTACGATCAGGTCGTCGAAGACAACGTGATCCATGAACTGGTGGCCGAGCTGGAGGCCAGCAGCGACTACCGCGAACGCCGCCGTCAGGTGCAGGCCTTCAATGCCGCCAGCCCCGTGCTGAAGAAGGGCCTGGCCCTCACGCCCGTCAAGTTCGGCATCTCCTTCAACGTCCCCGCCTTCAACCAGGCCGGCGCGCTGGTGCACGTCTACCGGGACGGCACGGTGCTGGTCAACCACGGCGGCACCGAAATGGGCCAGGGCTTGAATACCAAGGTGGCCCAGGTCGTGGCGCATGAACTGGGACTGAACCTGGACCAGGTGCGCGTCACCGCCACCGACACGAGCAAGGTGGCCAACACCTCGGCCACGGCCGCCTCCACCGGCACCGACCTGAACGGCAAGGCGGCCCAGGACGCCGCGGCCCAGATCCGCCGGCGCCTGGTGGACGTGGCCGCCCAGGCCTTCGGCGTGGATCAGGACCAGGTTCGCCTGGCGAACGGCCTGGTGCAGGTGGCCGGACAGACCCTGCCCTTCTTCGAACTGGTCGAGAAAGCCTATCAGGCGCGCGTCCAGCTCTGGTCGGACGGCTTCTACGCCACGCCCGGACTGCACTGGGACTCCAAGCGCATGAAGGGCCATCCCTTCTACTACTTCTCCTACGGTGCGGCCGTGGCCGAAGTCATCATCGACACGCTGACGGGCGAATCCCGCCTGCTGCGCGCCGACGTGCTGCACGACGTGGGCCAGTCCATCAATCCGGCCCTGGACATCGGCCAGGTCGAAGGCGCCTTCATCCAGGGCATGGGCTGGCTGACCAGTGAAGAACTGGTCTGGAACGCCCAGGGCAAGCTGACCACGCATGCGCCGTCCACCTACAAGATCCCGGCCATCAGCGACTGTCCTACGGACTTCCGCGTGCAGTTGTTCCAGAACCGCAACGCCATGGACTCCATCCACCGCTCCAAGGCGGTGGGCGAGCCGCCCCTGCTGCTGCCCTTCAGCGTGTTCAACGCCATCCGCGACGCCGTGGCCAGCGTGGCCGACTATCGCCGCGAACCGGAACTGAACGCGCCGGCCACGCCCGAGGCCATCCTGCGGGCGGTCACTGGATTGCGTCGCGCGCAATGACGAACTGGCCCTCTGTCGCGCTGGCCCGCTTGCGGGCCGGCGAACGGCTGGTGCTGTGCTCGGTGGCCGAGGCCAAGGGCTCCACGCCGCGCACGGCGGGCACCGCCATGCTGTTCAGCCAGGATGGACAATGGCTGACCATAGGCGGCGGCCACCTGGAATGGGTGGCCGGCGAACAGGCCCGGGCCTTGCTGGCCCAGGACGACGCGCCAGCCTGGTTCCTGAGCCGCCTGCCGCTGGGCCCTAGCCTGGGTCAATGCTGCGGCGGCGTGGTCACGCTGCTGCACGAAATTCTGGAACCGGCCGACCTGGACTGGATCGAAGCGCTGGACGCGGCCTTGCGTGCGGGCCAGCCTGCCAGCCGCCTGTCGCATCTGCTGCCTGCCGGACAACGGCGCGTGCAGGTCCGTCCGGACTCCTGCGCCGGCTCGCGGCTCGAGCGCCAGGACGACCAGGGGCTGTGGCAGGAAGACCTGCCTCCCGCACCCATGACCATCCTGCTGTTTGGCGCCGGGCACGTGGGCGAAGCCCTGGTTCAGATACTGGGCACCCTGCCCTGCCGCGTGCTCTGGATCGATGAGCGCGAAGACGCCTTCCCGGCCAGCGTGCCGGACAATGTCAGCATCGAGGCCACGGACATCCCGGACGCCCTGATCGAACAGGCGCCGCCCGACAGCTACTTCCTGGTGATGACGCACAGCCACGCGCTGGACCTGGAGCTGTGCCAGAAGATCCTGCGCCGCCTGGATACCGCCTACGTGGGCCTGATCGGCTCCATGACCAAGCGCCGCCAGTTCGAGCGGCGCCTGCAACAGCGCGGCCTGCCCAGCGCCCGCGTGCAGGAACTGGTCTGCCCCATCGGCGTGCCCGACATCACCGGCAAGGCTCCCTCCGTGATCGCCGTGGCGGTCGCCGCCGAACTGCTGGGCTATGCCTATCGCCTGGGCCAGCTGAGCCGCTGATCCCCCTTATTCTGCTCTCGAGGATAAAAATGACGAACCACGATACGACCGCCTGTGCCTACCGCGCGCAACTGCTGTACTTTGTGGCCGATCCCGCCTGCCTGGAGGATCCCTCCGAGGCCATGCGCTACTACAGCGACGGCCTGCTGCTGGTCAATGCCCAGGGGCGGATCGAGGCTTGCGGCGACTACGCCCGCTTGGCGGACTCGCTGCCCGCCGACGTGCGCCTGGTCGATCTGCGCGGCAAGCTGATCATGCCCGGCCTGATCGACACGCACCTGCATTTCCCGCAGACCGACATGATTGCTTCGCCCTCGCCCGGCCTGCTGCCCTGGCTGGAGAACTACACCTTCCCCACCGAAAGGCGCTTTGAAGACAAGAGCCACGCCGATGAAGTGGCCGGCGTATTCCTGGACGAGCTGCTGCGCAACGGCACCACCACCGCCCTGGTCTACGGCAGCGTCCACCCCGAATCCGTGGATGCCTTTTTCGAAGAAAGCCACCGCCGCAACCTGCGCATGATCGCCGGCAAGGTCATGATGGATCGCAATTGCCCCGAATACCTGCGGGACACGGCCGAATCAGGCGCGCGCGAATCCGAAGACCTGCTCCGCCGCTGGCATGGCAAAGGCCGCCAGATGTACGCGCTGACGCCGCGCTTCGCCCCCACCTCCACGCCCGAACAGCTGGCCGCCTGCGGCGAGCTGGCGCGCGCCTACCCGGACGTCTTCATGCAGACGCACGTGGCGGAAAACAAGGACGAAGTAAAATGGGTCAGCGAGCTCTTCCCCAAGAGCCGCAGCTACCTGGATGTGTACGACAGCTTCGGCCTGCTGCGCCCGCGCGCCGTGTACGGCCACAGCATCTGGCTGGATGAGCAGGACCGCGCCCGCCTGCACGAGACCGGCAGCGTGGCGGCCCACTGCCCCACGTCCAACCTGTTCCTGTCCAGCGGGGTATTCGATTTCGTGGCCATGCGCCAGAGCGGCGTGCTGCACACGCTGGCTACCGACGTGGGCGGCGGCACCTCTTTCTCGATGCTGCGCACCATGAATGAAGCCCACAAGGTCGCCCGTCTGGGCGGCTGGCACCTGACGGCGGCCGCCATGTTCTACCTGGCTACCGAAGGCACCGCGCGCGCCCTGGACATGCAAGGACAGATCGGCACCCTGGCGCCCGGCGCGGAAGCGGATTTCATCGTGCTCGATCCTCAGTGCACGCCGCTGATCGCGCGCCGCAGCTCCCTGCTGGACTCCCTGGAGGAGCAATTGTTCGTCCTGGCCATGCTGGGCGACGACCGCTGCATCAGCGCCACCTACAGCGCCGGCCGCCGGGTGCACCAGCGCGACGCCTAGGCGGGATCCAGATCCAGCCTGAATACGCAGCCCGCGCCCCGCGGGCCGGGCTGCACCGTCAGGCTCCAGCCCTGCGCCAGCGCCAGCTGGCGCGCAAGAGCCAGGCCTATTCCCCTGTGTCCCTGTTCACGCGAACCATGGGGCAATTGCCGGCCGCGGCTGAAGTGCCGCTCGAAGATCAGCGCCTGATCCTGGACGGCGATGCCCGGACCGTCATCCCCCACTTCCAGCACCGCAGGCTCCTTCCAGGCGACCCATAATTCGCACGGCGCGGCGTGATCGACGGCGTTGCGCATCAGGATGCGCAGGAGCATGGACAAGGCGTAGGCGTCATCCTGCCGACGCACGGTATCGGGAATGCGATTGCTCCAGCGGACCTGTTCGCTGCCCGCATCCAGCAAGGCCACCGCCTGCCAGGTCTGTTCGGCCAGCTCGCTCACCTGGATCTCGCGCAAATGCCGCGCCGCCGTATAGGCCAGGTTCTCGGCCGCGTCCAGGCTGGCACAGACCGCATCGGCCTGGACCATCATGCGCTGCAGGCGCTGCTGGGCGGGCCCTTCGGGCAATTGCAACAGCAACAGTTCGCAATCGCTGCGGATGGCCGCCAGGCCGGTGCGCAGCTCATGGCCCAGATTGGCCGCAAATTCGCGTTCGTGGGTCAGCAGTTCCTCGACCTGCTCCTGCATGCGGTTGAAGGCCCGTATCAGGCGCCCCGCCTCATCGTCCTGGCGTTCAGGCAGGCCGGAGCGGCCCGGCGCCCAGTTTTCCAGATGCCGCGACAGAATCTGCATGGGCGCCACGGCCCGGCGCGCCACCCGACGCGAAAAAAGAAATACCAGCAAGATGGCCATCGCGCCGATCAGCGCCAGAGTCAGGCCGAACTGCCGGACGCGCCGCTCGTGCGGGGTTGCCCGGTACACCAGGTACAGGCGGCCCTGGGCGCTGTCCTGGCGCAGCACATGCCAGGTGTCCTCGCCTTTTTCAAACTCGTGCAGGCCGGGCTGAACGGCCTGTGCAAAGGCCGGCAAGCCGGACAGCGGCTGCCCCTGCGCGAACCAGTAGCTGTCCAGCTCGGAACCCAGCGCCTCGCTGCGATCATACGCGCTATCGGGCAGCAAGGCTGGATTGCGCGCATAGGACATCAGCATGGCGTTGACCATCTCGTCTTCCATGCGGGCGAAGGCGGCGTAGGCCAGGCCGCCCACGACGAGGACCAGCGCTGCCGCGATCAGCGTCAGCGCCCAGGACACCCGCTGCGTCAGCGTGCTCATGAATCTAGGCCTTCTCAGCCCCCTGAACATCCTCGTCTTCCTTTTCCAGCCGCCAGCCCAGGCCGGGAAGCGTTTCGATATTGCCGGCCCCGGCCTCGGTCAAGGCGCGGCGCAACAGATGGATCTGGCTGCGCAGGGCTTCGGGAGACGGCGCGCCCTCCGGCCAGAGCGTCTTTTCCAGCGCGCGCCGCGTGACGATGGCGCCCGGTTCGCGCAGCAGTGCCTCCAGGACCTGGCGGGTCTTGAAGCTCAGGTGCAGGTCCTGCCCGGCCACGCTCACCAGCGCCGTGTCCAGATTGTATTCCAGCACGCCCCAGCGCAAGGAGCCATGCTGGACCTGAGACGGGCCGCGCCGCAGCAAGGCTCGCAGGCGCGCTTCCACTTCCGCCAGGGCAAAGGGTTTGACCAGATAATCGTCCGCGCCCAGGTCGAACGCGGTCAGTTTGCTTTCCAGCTGGCTGCGCGCGGTCAGTACCAGGATGGGGATGGGCGCCCTGCCGGACTTGCGCAAGGCCTGCAGCACGCCGAAGCCGTCCAGCCCCGGCAGTCCCAGGTCCAGCACCATGGCGTCGAAGTCCAGCTCCTGCAGCAGGCCGAGCGCCCCGTTGCCGTCGTAAGCGGCATCCACCACAAAGCCCTTCAGCTCCAGGTAAGTGTAAAGGTTCTCGGCAATGGTCGTATCGTTTTCAACTATGAGTACACGCATGACAAAAAATGTTCCGCAAGGGTTGTGGTGCGGCCGTTCGGACTGGTCGCCGAAAGCCTCGGCAAGACAGACGCAACAAAATGGGCACCCAACCATGAGCCTGGGCCCGCCGAGCCAAATTGAAAACCGGCCGGATCACGACATACGGACAGAGCAAGGCATTAGGGTGTATCAGGAAGAAGCGTCGGACAAGATGTTTTCTGGCCGACATCGGCGGCGAACCGGAACTGACTCGTCGCAGACAGGGGCACTGTAGCGGCGACAGCGTAAAAATCGCGTCAAATGATTTCCCGGACCGCGATTCAGTCCAGTGCGAGGTAGAAGCGGGTGCCGCGCTGCGCTCCCTGGGTATCGGACTGCACCTGCAGGGTCCAGCCATGGTAGAGGCAGATCTGGCGCACGATATCCAGCCCCAGGCCGCGCCGGCCGGTCTGCGGAGAAGACCGGCCGCCCTGGTGATAATGGCGCTCGAACAGGCGCTCGAGCCGCTCTGCGGGGATGCCCTGGCCATTGTCCCGGAACAGCAGCGTGCCGGGCCCGGGCGAGCTGACCGTCACCTCCGTCGCCTGGGCGTGATCGACCGCATTCTGCAGGAGATTGCGCATCACCACCAGCAGGGCCGACGGATCCAGGCCGAGCTGCATCTGCTCAGGCACCTCGTTGCGGAAATGCGGCAGGCCCTTGTCCGCCCGGGCCGACAGGGAATGCCAGGCATCGTCCACGTAACGCGCCAGCCAGCACCACTGTTTGTGGGAGCTGCCGATCGAAGCCAGGTTCTGTGCGCTCTGCAAGCCCGCGGCGGCGATGTCGGCCTGGCGGATGATGTTTTCCAGACGGGCCTGGCCGCCCTCCTGCCCGGTGAGCAGCAGCATCTCCGCTTCGCTGCGGATGGCGCACAGCGCCGTATTCAGCTCGTGCCCCAGGTTCAGGGCCATTTCCCGCTCTTCGTAGAGCTCTTCTTCCAGGCGGCTTTGCATCACATTGAAGGCGCTGAGCAGGCGTCCCATTTCATTGTCGTTGGCCACCTGATACTGGTGCTGCCCGCCGCTGCGCTGGCTCAGCATCTGCACCAGTCGGATGATGGGCCCGGAAGCCAGCGCGGCCAGATGCCCGGCGGTCACCCACGCCATCAACAGACAGAACGTCATGCAGGCCAGGATCAACAGGCCGAACTCGGTCTGGCGCTGACGGAAGGATTCGGAATTGACAGCCATGATCACGCGTCCGTCGGAGCGGTCCGTCACGCGCACCCGCCATTGCTGCTGGCGCCAGCTCGCCTCGTGGTCACCCGCCGGCAAGCCGGCGAATTCGGATGGCACGCCTGCCTGCTCCGCTTGCGAACCGGCCATGAACCAAGCCAGGTGCGTGTGCGGCTGGTCCAGCGCCAGCGCTCCGCTGCGTGTGGGATTCATGGAGCCCACCTGCTCGGCCACGTCCTCGAGCTGCTCGCCCAGCACGTTATCCTTCAGGTAGCCGAAAGCCAGATAGGAACCGGCTCCCAATACCAGCACCATGACCATCAGGGACAGGCTCATGGCCCACTGGATGCGATGCGTGACGGAGCTGGTCGCGATCATGTCCTCGGCTCCTGATGTTCGGAAATGGATGGCTTCATGTCTGAAATGCGAAAAGCGACCGGCCGGCCCCTGGCTGGGTGAACCAGAGCAGCGGCAGGTCCCGGCGGAAGATGCGCCCGTTGTAGCATGGCGTCCGGCTCCCAGCCAGTGAATTTTTCGTAATGTGTTCATGACCGCTCCCCGGGACTTTCACCTGCTCGCGCAGGCGCGCCCGGGCGTCGAAAAATGCCTTGCAACATACCATGCGGAACGTGAAATCCATGCAACGCCCTTGTTGAAGGGCCCGCCATGTCCGCCTTGTCGGCACCCGCCTCCTGCGGGCGGCCATGAAAAAACCCGGCCGCCAGGGCCGGGTTTTCAGGGCTGGGCCAGCAATCGGATTACTGGCTTTCCAGGAAGCTCTTGAGCTTGTCCGCGCGGCTGGGATGACGCAGCTTGCGCAGGGCCTTGGCTTCTATCTGACGGATACGCTCGCGCGTGACGTCAAACTGCTTGCCCACTTCCTCCAGGGTCTGGTCCGTGCTCATCTCGATGCCGAAACGCATGCGCAGCACCTTGGCTTCGCGAGGCGTCAGGGAATCCAGCACATCCTTCACCACTTCACGCATGGAGCCATGCAGGGCCGAGTCCGAGGGCGACACCGTGTTGTTGTCCTCGATGAAATCGCCCAGGTGGGAATCATCGTCGTCTCCGATCGGCGTTTCCATGGAGATGGGCTCCTTGGCGATCTTCAGGATCTTGCGAACCTTGTCCTCGGGCATGTCCATCTTCAGGGCCAGGGTGGCGGGATCGGGCTCGACGCCGGTTTCCTGCAGGATCTGGCGGTTGATCCGATTCATCTTGTTGATGGTCTCGATCATGTGCACCGGGATGCGGATCGTGCGGGCCTGGTCCGCGATGGAGCGCGTGATGGCCTGGCGGATCCACCAGGTGGCGTAGGTCGAGAACTTGTAGCCGCGACGGTACTCGAACTTGTCCACGGCCTTCATCAGGCCGATGTTGCCTTCCTGGATCAGGTCCAGGAACTGCAGGCCGCGGTTCGTGTACTTCTTGGCGATGGAGATCACCAGACGCAGGTTGGCCTCGGTCATTTCGCGCTTGGCCTTGCGGGCCTTGGCCTCGCCGGTGGTCATGCGCTTGTTGACTTCCTTCAGGTCCTTCAGAGGCAGCACCACGCTGGTCTGCAGGTCGATCAGCTTCTGCTGGATCTCCTGGATCGCGGGGATGTGGCGCTCCAGGATGGCGCTGTAGGGATGGCCTGCATTGACCTCGTCCACCACCCAGTTCAGGTTGGTCTCGTTGCCGGGGAAGGCCTTGATGAAGTGGGCGCGCGGCATGTCGGCGCGTTCCACACAGATGTTCAGGATCTCGCGCTCGTGCTGGCGCACCACCGCCACCTGCTCGCGCATGGTGTCGGCCAGCTTCTCCACCATCTTGGCGGTGAAGCGGATGCCCATGAATTCGTTCAGGATGGTTTCCTGGGCCTGCACGTAGCCGGGGCTCTTGTAGCCTTCGGTCTCGAAGGCGACGCGCATCTTGTCGAACCATTCGCCGATGATGTCGAACTTCTTGAGCGACTTGTTGCGCAGGTATTCGATCTGCTTGCTGCTCATGCCGCCGGCCGGACCTTCGTCCTCGTCCTCGGCGGACACGCCCGAGCCCGCGTACTCTTCGCCCTCGTCGTCCACCAGTCCGTCCACGACCTCGTCGATCTGGATCACGCCTTCGCGCACGCGCTGCACGTAGGTCAGGATCTCGTTGACCGTCGTCGGGCATGCGGCGATCGCCATGACCATGTGCTTGAGGCCGTCCTCGATGCGCTTGGCGATCTCGATCTCGCCTTCGCGGGTCAGCAGCTCGACCGAGCCCATTTCACGCATGTACATGCGCACGGGGTCGGTGGTGCGGCCGAAATCCGAATCCACGGTGGTCAGCGCGGCCTCGGCCTCGTCCTCGACGTCGTCGTCGCTGGAGGCCATGGGCGCGTTGTCGCTCATGAGCAGGGTGTCGGCGTCGGGCGCCTGGTCGTAGACCGAGATGCCCATGTCGCTGAACGTGCCGATGATGCCGTCGATGGCCTCGACGTCCACCAGGTCGTCGGGCAGATGGTCGTTGATCTCGCCGTAGGTCAGGTAGCCGCGGTCCTTGCCCAGCTTGATCAGGGCCTTGAGGCGGTTGCGGCGGGCTTCCTGCTCTTCGGGACTCAGCTGGCCACGCACGCCGAACACGTCTTTTTCGGCCTTGGCGCGCTTGGCGCCGCGCTTGGCCGCCGGCTTGAGTTCGGGGATGATCTCTTCGTCGCCCATGTCGTCGTCGTCGACGAAATCGATGCCGTCGTTGTTGGCGTTCTTGGCGGGACGCCCGCGACGGCCGCCGCCGGCGGCCTTGGCCGCCGTCTTCTTGGCGGCGGCTTTCTTGGCTACGGTTTTCTTGGCGGCGGCCTTCTTGGCCGCCTTCCTGGCAGGCGCTGCACCTGGTTCCCCATCCTCGAGGAAATCATCGAGGTCTACCGAGCTCGAGGACCCTGATTTTGCCGTCGCGGCCAGGGTTTTCTTGCCAGACCGAGAGACCGTCGCCGAGGTTTTACCAGTCGTTTGAGTCATAATTTCTTCCATAGACGCCAATTACCCCTGTGGTACCAATATGTAGCCACCGAGTCGTACAGGCCAGAACCTGATGATGCGTGCGCCCCCATCCGCCCGGCTCCTGGGCGTGCCGCGCAAGCGAACCCTGCGTGATTTAATCCCTGGCTCATCGGCTCAAGGCATGATGTGGTTCGCAACCCGCTGCCCGCCGCATTTGCCCGCGCGCCAGGACACGAAATCCTGGCCGGATGCAAACACAACACATAAACCTAATATTTTACTTCACTTGCCGAGTATAAGCAGCATTCAACAAAGCAATGCGGCGTGTCAACTCTTGATAACGCTGACGTTGCTCGGGCTCGCGCAGGCCCGTTTCCACCAGGGAAGACTGCTCGGCCTTGATCGCATCCAGCTCGATCCGATGCAAGGCGTCGCGCCACTCCCCCTGCGGGTCGGGCAATTCGTCCTCGCCCAGCAGTTCCGTGGCCAGGGACTGCAGCACAGGGGCCAGGTCCGAATCCGGATCCACCGCCTCCAGCAAGGCGCCGGCGTGCCGCGCGGCGCTGATGTTGGTCAGGGCGATCAACTCCTGTACAAGACGCAGATGGGGACTCTGGGCAAGGATTTCAAGCTGCTGGTCCCCCAGGCTGCCCACCAGCGCCGGATGGGCGATCAACAGGCGCAGCAGGCGCTTGGCCATGGGCGTGACGGCCCGGCTGCCCATGACGGGCGCCGCGCCCTGGCGCGACTTGCCCTTGCGATCGCCGCGCCAGGCGCCGCGCTCGCGCGGCTGCGCCGGCGCTTCCTGCCAGCCCTGCGGCTCCTGCCAGTGCTCCATGGGCATGCTGTCCGCGAAGGAGGCATCGAAGCCTTCGAAACCGTCGTCGAACGGCGCCGGCCCCGCCTGCGCCGACGGGGGCTCGGAGGCCACCGGCGGGCGGGCCACCAGGCCGTCCTGCGCCGGCGGCCTGTCCGCCGCCGGCCGGCGCGGCGGCTCCACCGTGCTGAGCCGCTGCGCCAGCTCGTCGGGAGTCAGCAGCACCATGCGGGCGAATTCGTGCTGGATCTGGACCTTGAGCGTGCTGTCGGCCAGCTCCAGCAGCATGGGCAGGGCCTCGTGCACGCAGGCGGCGCGCCCTTCGGCCTCGTCCATGCGATGGCGCGAGGCCAGTTCATCCAGGAAGAAACGCGACAAGGCATAGGCCTCCTGGGCCTGGTCGCGAAAGGCCTGCGCGCCGTGCTCGCGCACGTAGGAATCCGGATCATGCTTGTCCGGCAGGAACATGAAGCGGATGGAGACGTCGTCGCGCACCAGCGGCAGGCAGGTGTTGAGCGCGCGCCACGCGGCCTTGCGACCGGCCGCATCGCCGTCGAAGCAGAACACCAGCCGGTCGCTGGCGCGCATCAGCTTGGTGATGTGGTGCTCGGTCGTGGCCGTGCCCAGCGTGGCCACCGCGTTGTGCAGTCCGTGCTGGGACAGCGCCACCACGTCCATATAGCCTTCCACGATCAGGACAAAGCCTTCCTTGCGTATGCCCTGGCGCCCTTCCCATAGGCCGTAGAGTTCGTGGCCCTTGGAGAACAGCGTGGTTTCCGGCGAATTCAGGTATTTGGGTTCGCCTTTTTCGATCAGGCGGCCGCCAAAGCCGATGATGTTGCCCTTGGCGTTGCGGATCGGAAACATGATCCGTGAACGGAAGCGGTCATAGCGCCGTCCGTCCTCGGACTCGATCACCAGGCCGGACTCGACCAGCTGATTGTCTTCGTATTGCGGAAAGACCGCGGCCAGACCCCGGCGCTCCGTCCCCGTCCAGCCCAGCCCGAAACGCGCTGCGGTCTCTCCGTCCAGGCCTCGGCGCTTGAGGTAGTCGATGGCGATGGGCGATTGCTTGAGCTGGCGCAGGTAATGCGCCTGGGCGGCTTCGAGGATATGATGCTGGCGCGTCAGCTCGTCCTTGCGGCGGGCGTCGGCGGCGCGCTGGCGCGGGGAGCGCTGCGCTTCGGGTACGGTCATGCCGACAGTGGCGGCCAGGCTGCGCACTGCCTCGGGGAACGAGGCCCCCGTATGCTCCATCAGGAACGATATGGCTGACCCATGGGCTCCGCAACCGAAGCAATGATAGAACTGCTTGGTGGGACTGACCGTGAAGGAGGGAGATTTCTCGTTGTGAAAAGGGCATAGGCCAAGCAAGTTGGCCCCGCCTTTGCGCAACTGCACATATCGCCCGACGACATCGACGACATCGACACGGGCGAGCAGTTCCTGAACAAAAGATTCAGGGATCAATACAAGCGTGGAGGCAGCTGCTGGCTACGGATGCGTTTGTAGTGACGCTTCACGGCGGCAGCGTGCTTGCGCTTACGCTCGGCCGTTGGTTTTTCGTAGAATTCACGCGAACGCAGTTCGGTCAGCAGACCGGTTTTTTCGATCGTGCGCTTAAAGCGACGCAGGGCAACCTCGAAAGGCTCGTTTTCTTTCAGGCGAACAATAGGCATGTAATCCCTAGCCTTGTAAATTAAAGGGTTAGCGTAAACAGATAGCCCAAAATCATAGCACGATTGCCGGCCACGGCCAAGCAACGTGTCATTGGGCTATCCACCGGATGTCTGGATTGAAGGACCCGGGCCTTTGGCCGGAGTCCTTCGCCACGATGCAGGGGCGCTTGCAGCGCCACATCAATCTGGCCCCTGCGCCGCCCCGGCCGGATACGGCGAGGTTTGCGCAAGGACGTGTGGTCGTGGACTCAGGCCTGGCTGATACCCTTGCGGATCCAGGCCTCGAGTTGATGGGGACGAATGCTATCGTAGTCCTCAAAGGGCTGGTGAATCCAGGGATTTGTCGGCAATTTGGCCACATAGTAGTCCGGCTCCACCTGGGCGTGGCCTTTCCACCACAAAACCGCCGTTTTCAGTTCGGTGATGGCGGGAAATTGCGAGCGCAGGTGATCACGCACGCGCATGAAGGTCTTGCCCGTATCGACCATGTCGTCGACCAGCAGGACATTGCCGTCCAGCGTGCCGCGCGTGATGGTGATGTACTGCGCGATGTCCAGATCGCCCTGCTGCGTGCCGGCCGCCTCGCGATAGCTGCTGGTGGCCAGAATGCCCAGGGGCACGTCGTAAATGCGCGATATGACATCCCCCACTCGCATCCCGCCCCGAGCCAGGCAGACGATTTTGTCGAATTTCCAGCCGGACTCGTGAATGCTCAGGGCCAGTCGCTCGATCAGGCGATTGTACTGGTCCCAGGAAACCCACTCATCAGTATCGGTATTTGGGGGCAGACTCATATGTATTCCAGGTATAGATGCAATGGCTGCGCGTCTAACACCTGCAAGGAGAGTCTGGGCAGGCCGCGCAGCGTCCAGAACGACAAAGCGGCCCAAGGGCCGCTTTGTACGCACCGTACAACGGTGCAAGGCATTATACCGCGAGAATGCGCTTATTTGGTGAACGGATCGCGCAGCACGATGGTCTCATTGCGATCAGGGCCGGTGGAGACCATGTCGATCGGCACGTCGCAGATCTCGGCGATGCGCTCCAGGTAGCGGCGCGCATTGATGGGCAGCTTGTCGTAGTCGGTCACGCCCACGGTGGACTCGGTCCAGCCGGGCATCTCCTCCAGGACGGGTTCGGCTTCGGCCACGGCATGCGCACCGTAGGGCAGCACGTCCAGAAACTCGCCCTTGTAGCGGTAGCCCACGCCTATCTTGATCTGTTCCACGCCGTCCAGCACGTCCAGCTTGGTGATGCACAGGCCGGAAATGCCGTTGATCATGACCGAGCGCTTCATGGCCGCGCCGTCGAACCAGCCGCAGCGGCGGGGACGGCCCGTGACCGACCCGAATTCCTTGCCGACGGTGGCCAGGCGCATGCCGGTGTCGTCCAGCAGTTCGGTCGGGAACGGGCCCGAGCCCACGCGCGTGGTGTAGGACTTGGCGATGCCCAGCACGTAGCTCAGCTCCTGCGGCCCCACGCCTGCGCCGGCGGACGCCGCGCCCGACAGGCAGTTGCTGCTGGTGACGAAGGGGTAGGTGCCGTGGTCGATGTCCAGCAGCGCGCCCTGCGCGCCTTCGAACAGCAATTTCTGGCCGGCCTTCTTGGCCAGGTACAGATTGTTGGAGACGTCCGCCACCATGGGAGCGAGCTGCTCGGCATGCGCCATGGCCAGATCGCGCACCTGCTGGGCGGAGACGGGTTCGGCGCCCAGGTACTGGGTCAGCACGAAGTTGTGGTAGTCCAGGACTTCGGCCAGTTTTTCGTCGAAGATGGCCGGGTCGTAAAGGTCCTGCACGCGCAGCGCGCGGCGCGCCACCTTGTCCTCGTAGGCCGGGCCGATGCCGCGGCCCGTGGTGCCGATCTTGCCGTCGCCCTTGCGCTTTTCGCGGGCCTGGTCCACGGCGATGTGGTAGGGCAGGATCAGCGGGCAGGCGGGGGAGATCTGCAGGCGCGAGCGCACATCCAGGCCGGCCGCTTCCAGTTCGCCGATCTCGGTCAGCAGGGCTTCGGGCGAGAGCACCACGCCATTGCCGATGTAGCAGGTGACGTGCGCGTGCATGATGCCCGAGGGAATCAGGCGCAGAATGGTTTTCTTGCCGTTGATCCACAGCGTATGGCCGGCGTTGTGGCCGCCCTGGAAGCGGACCACGCCGTGCGCGGATTCGGCCAGCCAGTCGACGATCTTGCCTTTGCCTTCGTCACCCCACTGGGTGCCGATCACCACAATGTTTTTGCTCATGTCTAGTATCAGAATTAAAGGAGGCCGGCACCGTGCCGGACCGAGAACAATCACCTGCGCAGCAAGCCGCCCGGCTTACAGCGCCCTAAGCTGCCATTGACCGTCCAGCAAGACGAGCTCGCGGTCGATCACGAATTCATCCAGGCTGGGCTCCTGACCGGGCAACATCTGGATGACGATTTCGCCGCTCTGGCGCAAGCGCTTGAGCGCCTCAATCAGGTCGGGCTGATTACCCCATGGCGCCCGGACGGCGCGCGCGGCCTGCGCCGGCGGCAGGCCGGCGGACAGCTTGCGCAAGTCCAGACTGAAACCGGTGGCGGGACGCGCCCGCCCATACAGCCGGCCGATGCCGTCGAAGCGGCCGCCGCGCACCAGCGCGTCGTGCCAGCCTTCCGCATAGACCGAGAACACCAGGCCGGAATGATAGCCGTAGCCGCTGCCGATATCCGCCAGGTCCACGGTGATCTCGTGGCCGGGCAAGGCGTCGATCAGGGTGCGCAGGCTGCCCAGCGCCTCGCGCACCTCGGGCGCGTCCGGCAGCAGGCCGCGGGCACGCTCCAGCACGTCGGCGCCGCCGTACAGCGAGGTCAGGGCCAGCAGGTAGCGCGTGCTCTCGGGCAGGCAGCCCGACTCGCGGCCCAGGGCATGGATGCCCGAAACGTCCTTGGCATTGAGCAGATCGCAGACTTCCGCGGCGCGCGGCTTGAGCACGGGGTCGCGTTCGATCAGGAAGCGCCCCAGGCCGGGATAGTTCAGGTCCAGGCGGGGATGGTGCACCCCTGCCCGGCCCACGCTGGCCAGCGCCAGTTGAATCACTTCCAGGTCGGATTCCACGCCGGCATGGCCGAAGATCTCGGCGCCGATCTGCAGCAGCTCGCGGTCGGACAGCAGGCCGGCCGGGCGGGCATGCAGCACCGAACCGCAATAGCACAGGCGCGTGACGCCCTCACGATTGAGCAGGTGGGCGTCGATGCGCGCCACCTGCGGGGTCATGTCGGCGCGCACACCCATGGTGCGGCCCGAAATCTGGTCCACGACCTTGCTGGTGCGCAGGTTCAGGTCCGTGCCGGACACGGCCTGCAGGGACTCCAGGTATTCCACCAGCGGAGGGGCGACCAGCTCGAAACCGTAGGTGCGATACAAGTCCAGCAGATTGCGGCGCAGCTCTTCGATGCGGCGCGCCTCGGCAGGCAGGATATCGGCCAGGCTCTCTGGCAACAACCAATTGGACATACGAATGCCTCGGACTACTTGATAGACGAAAGTTCCAGCCAAACAAAAAGCGACTTGGGGCTTGTAAGCCGCCCAAGTCGCCTGCGAAGTGGTGTTAGTAACTTACACGGTAGTATAAACGATCAGGGCCGCCGGGGGAACACCCGGCGGCCCTGAAGGTTCCTGGCGCGGATCAGCGTCCCGCCGGGGCCGGCTCGTTCGGCTTGCTCCAGTAATTGAAGAAGTCCGAATCGGGGCTGATGACCAGCGTGTCGCTCTGTTTGCCGAAGGCGCCGCGATAGGCCTCGAGGCTGCGGTAGAAGCGGTAGAACTCGGGGTTCTTGCCGTAGGCCTGGGCGTAGATGGAAGCGGCTTGTCCGTCACCCTCGCCGCGGATCGTCTGGGCCTGGGCATAGGCGTCGGCCAGCAGTTCCTCGCGCTGGCGCTCGGCCTCGGCGCGGATGCGTTCGCTTTCGGCCGCGCCGGTGGCGCGCAGGCGGTTGGCTTCCTGAGTGCGCTCGGCTTCCATGCGCCGGTACACGGATTCGGAAATCTCCGGCGCGAAGTCGATGCGGCGCAGGCGCACGTCCACCACTTCCACGCCCAGCGGACGGGCGCGGGCTTCCACGGCCGTCAGCACTTCGCGCATGATGGCGTCGCGTTGCGTGGAAACCACTTCCTTGACGGTGCGCACGTTGACCGAGGCGTTCAAGGCGTCGCGGATCTGGGCCTGCAGACGCTCGACCGCGCCGCGGTCGCTGGCGCCGAAGGTCACGTAGAACTGGCGCGGGTCGGAAATGCGCCATTTGACATAGGAGTCGATCAGCAGGTTCTTCTTCTCCGCGGTCTGGATGCGTTCCGGATCCTTGGTCTCGATGGTCTGCAGGCGCTTGTCCAGGAAGACCACGTTCTCGAACGGCGGGGGCAATTTGAAATAGAGGCCGGGGCTGGTGATGGTGCCGCGCACTTCGCCCAGGGCGAAGACCAGCGCCGCATCGCGCTCACGCACGATGAACACGGACGACAGCAGCAGACCGATGATCACCGCCAGGGCCACCAGAGCAGGAAATAAACGTTGCATCATGCTCTCCTAGCGTGCGTATGGGGAATAGGGGCTGACCAGCGAACCCAGCGAAGTGTCCATGCCGGCCGGATTGCTGACCGCCGGCGCCTTGGGCGGCGCCGCCGGAGCCGGACGGCTGGGCTGGCTCTGGGAGGCCGCGGCCGCCGCGGCCGGAGTGGAAGGCTCCACGCCGGGCTGGCTGCCCACCTGACGCACGATCTTGTCCAAAGGCAGGTAGATCATGTTGTTGTCGCTGCGGGTGTCGACCAGCACCTTGCTGGTGCGCTCCAGGATTTCCTGGACCGTGGACAGGTACAGACGGTCGCGCGTGACGCCGGGCGCCTTCACGTATTCCGCTTCCACGCTGGCAAAGCGCGCGGTGTCGCCCTTGGCATCGCCCACGACGCGGGCCTTGTAGCCCTCGGATTCCTGCAGCATGCGGGCAACCTGGCCGGCCGCCTCGGGCAGGACCTTGTTGGCGTAGGCCTGGCCTTCGTTGATCTGGCGCTCGCGGTCCTGGCCGGCCTTGACGGCGTCGTCGAAGGCGGCCTGCACCTGCTCGGGAGGCTGCACGTTCTGGATGGCCACCGTGCTGATCTGGATGCCGGTGCGATAACGGTCCAGGATGGACTGGGCCAGTTGCTGCACATCGGCGGCGATCTGCGTACGGCCCGAATACAGCACCGAATCCATGGGCTGCTTGCCCACGATCTCGCGCATGGCGGTCTCGGCGGCCTGGCGCACGGCCTCGTCGGGATTGTTGGTGTTGAACAGGTAGTCCGGCGCGCCGTTGGGCAGCAGGCGGTACTGAACCACGTACTGCATGTCCACGATGTTCTCGTCCGTGGTCAGCATGAGCGATTCAGGCAGCACCTTGTTGCGGGCGTTGCCGCGATAGCCGACTTCGAACGTGCGCAACTGGGAGATGTTGACGGTCTGGTGATCTTCGATGGGATTGGGCCAGCGCCATTGCAGGCCGGGGTTCAGCGTCTTGATGTATTCGCCGAAACGCGTGACCACGGCCACCTGCCCTTCCTGGACGATGGTGAAGCCGCTGGCCAGCCACAGGCCCACGACCACCACGCCGCCGATGACCAGCAGCTTGGGCGAGCCCTTGGGCATGGAAGGGCCGCCGGCGCCGGGCGGCATGCCGCCCGGAGGGGAGCGGCGTCCCTTGCGTCCGAACATGGAACCCAGGCGGTTGTTGAAATCGCGCCATACCTCGTCGAGATCAGGCGGGCCATCTTGTTTCTCGGGGCGGCGAGGCGGCTCGGAACCATTCTTGCCGTTGTCTCGCCCCCAACCGGGATCATTGAGATTGAATATTTTATTGTTCAGACGCATTGTTTTCCGCGAAGTGACCTGATTCGACGATTGCCGTACGCAATCCATCCAATCCGATGCGCTCGAGAGCGCTAACAAAGACTCGGGCAATAGTACCATGTTCATCCCGCTCCACCCGCGGCTCGTAGCCCGCCTGGTCGATTTTGTTGTAGACCAGGATGCGCGGGATTTCATGCGCGCCGATGTCCTCCAGCACCTTGTGCACTTCGGCTATCTGCTCGTCGCGCTGCGGACTGGCCGCATCCACGACATGCAGCAGCAGGTCGGCGTGCACGGTTTCCTCCAGCGTGGCGCGGAAGGCCGCGATCAGGGTGGGCGGCAGGTCGCGTATGAAGCCGACGGTGTCGGAAATGACCACCTGCCCCGCCCCTTCGATCCAGACGCGCCGGGTCGTGGTGTCCAGCGTGGCGAACAGCTGGTCGGCCGCATAGGCCTGGGCGCGGGTCAGGGCGTTGAATAGCGTGGACTTGCCGGCGTTGGTATAGCCCACCAGCGAGACCGACAGCGTATCGCCGCGCGAGCGGGCGCGCCGCTGCGTGCCGCGTTGCCGCTGGACCCTGGCCAGGCGTTCGCGCAGGGTGCGCACCTTGGCGCCGATCATGCGGCGGTCCATCTCGAGCTGGGATTCGCCGGGGCCGCGCATACCTATGCCGCCGCGCTGACGCTCCAGGTGGGTCCACATGCGCGTCAGGCGCGAGGACAGATGCTGCAGCTGGGCCAGCTCGACCTGCAGCTTGCCTTCATGGCTTTGCGCGCGCAAGGCGAAGATGTCCAGGATGAGGGCGACGCGATCCACGACGCGCAGTTCGAACTTGCGCTCCAGGTTGCGCTGCTGGGCGGGGGTGAGGGCCTGGTCGAAGAGGATGACCTGGGCGCCGGCCGCCTTGGCCAGGGCCACGGCCTCGTCCAGTTTGCCGGTGCCGATGAAATAGGCGGGATCGGGCCGGGCGCGGCGCACGATCAGCATCTCGACGATATCGGCGCCGGCGCCTTCGGCCAGCATGACGAATTCTTCGGAATGCGCCTGGAAGTCCAGCTCCCCCATGTCGACGCTGATGACAAGGGCTTTCATGGGACGCTCCAGAAAGAAAGACCCGTCTGCGGAGGCCGCAAGACGGGTAATTCAGGGTGCGAAGGATGAGGGACGGATTTATTCAGCCTGATCATCCGCAGCCAGGGTGACGGGACGAGCGGGAACGACGGTGGAGATCGCGTGCTTGTACACCATTTGGGTGACCGTATTGCGAAGCAGCACCACATACTGGTCGAAGGATTCGATCTGGCCCTGCAGCTTGATGCCATTGACCAGGTAAATCGAGACGGGGATATGCTCCTTGCGCAGCGCGTTCAGAAACGGGTCTTGTAGTATTTGCCCTTTGTTGCTCATTGGTGAGGCTCCAGTTATGTTGTTATTCCAGAGTGGAAGCGGATGCTGATACTTTACCGGGTTTTCCCTGAATCCGCACCTGCCCTGCTGGACATTTTGATGTGGTGGATGATTATTTTACGCCCTGCTCCAGGATTTGACGCAAACTTGCGCAAAGCCGGGCGCACTGCTCGGGCGATCCCACCGTGATGCGCAGATACTGATCGATGCGCGGCTGGCGGAAATGCCGCACCAGTATGCCCTGTTCGCGCAAGGCTTGCTGTATGCCGGATGCCGGATGGGCCGGATGAGTGGCCATCAGGAAATTGGTCTTGGACGGCAGCACCTGAAAGCCCATCTGCTCCAGTTCGCCGCGCAACTGCTCGCGCGCGTCGATCACGGCCTGGCACTGACGCCGGAAATAATCGGGGTCGCGCAGCGAGGCCAGCGCGCCGGCCTGGGCCAGCGTGTCCAGCGGATAGGAGTTGAAACTGTCCTTGACCCGCTCCAGGGCCTGGATCACGTCGGCGCTGGCCAGCGCATAGCCCACGCGCAGCCCCGCCAGGGCGCGCGACTTGGACATGGTCTGGATCACGACCAGGTTGTCGTAGCGCGCCAGCAGCCCGACGGCCGATTCGCCGCCGAAGTCCACATAGGCCTCGTCCACCACGACCGCCGTGTCGGGGTTCGCCGCCAGGATGGCCTCGACCTTGTCCAGGCCCAGCGCAATGCCGGTGGGCGCGTTGGGATTGGCGAAGATGATGCCGGCCGGCTTCAGCGTGCGTTCGCGCACGTAGTCCTGCACGTCCAGCGTGAAGTCCTCGCGCAGCGGAACCACGTCGGCGGGCACGCCGAAGTAGGAACAGTAGGTGGTGTAGAAGCTGTAGGTGACGTCGGGCAACAGCACCGGCCGCACGCCGCGCATGAACAGGGCGCTGAACACATGGGCCAGCACCTCGTCCGAACCGTTGCCAAGGAATACGTTGGCCGGCTGCACGCCGTGCACCTGGGCGACGGCCTCGCGCAGCTCCTGGGCGCTGTAGGAAGGATAGAGGCGCAGATCGTCCGTGGCCGCCTGGCGGATGGCCTCCAGCACACGCGGCGAAGGACCGAAAGGATGTTCGTTTGTGTTCAGTTTCAAGAGCTTGTCCAGCTTGGCTTGTTCTCCCGGAACATATGGCGACAGCTCTGCTACATGGTCGCTCCACAAACGGCTCATCACGCTTCCTTCAGGTAAGGGTTTTTAGACGACTTGAATTCGATGCGCAGGGGCGTGCCCTCCAGGTTGAAGGCCTCGCGAAAGCGCGTTTCCAGATAGCGGCGATAGGAGTCCGAAATGGCGTCCAGGGCGTTGCCGTGGATGACCACGATGGGAGGATTCATGCCGCCTTGGTGAGCATACCGCATCTTGGGCCGGAAGATGCCTTTGCGCGGCGGCTGTTGTTGTTCCACTGCTTCCTGCAGCACGCGAGTGAGCTTGGGCGTGGACAGCTTGGCGAAGGCGGCGGCATGCGCGGCGTTGACCGACTTGAGCAAGGGATTGATGCCCTGCCCTTTCAAGGCCGACAGCGTGTGCATCTTGGCGAAGTTCAGGAAACGCAGCTTGCGGTCGAATTCACGCTTGATCCATTCGCGCTGATATTCGTCCAGGCCGTCCCACTTGTTGATGCCCACCACCAGGGCCCTGCCCGTCTCGACCACGAAGCCGGCGATGCTGGCGTCCTGGTCGGAGATCTCGGTATGCGCATCGATCATGAGCAGCACCACGTTGCAGGCCTCGATGGCCTGCAGCGTCTTGATGACGGAAAACTTTTCCACCGCCTCGAACACCTTGCCGCGCTTGCGCAGGCCTGCGGTGTCGATCAGGGTGTACTGCACGCCGTTGCGCTCGAATTCGATCTCGATGGCGTCGCGGGTGGTGCCCGGCTGGTCGAAGGCGATGACCCGCTCTTCGCCCATCAGGGTGTTGATGAGCGTGGACTTGCCCACGTTCGGGCGGCCCACGATGGCCAGCTTGATCCGGTGCTGGAACTCGCCCTCGTCCTGCTCGTCCTCGGACGGCGGCGCGGGCACCTTCTCCAGCGCCAGGTTGATCAGCTCCTCGACGCCGTCGCCATGGGAAGCGGAGATCAGATAGGGTTCGCCCAGTCCCAGTTCATGGAACTCGACTCCGCCGGCGCCGTGGCGCATGCCTTCGGCCTTGTTGACCGCCAGCAGCACCTTCTGGCCCAGCTTGCGCAGCAGCTGCGCGATCTCCAGGTCCAGGGCGTTGAGGCCTTCGCGGGCATCGACCAGGAACACGACCACGTCCGCCTCGGCGATGGCCTGCTGGGTCTGGCGCGCCATCTCCAGCAGCATGCCCGTCTTGGCCACGGGCTCGAAGCCGCCGGTATCCACGACGATGTAGGGACGGCTGCCGACCCGGCCTTCGCCGTAGTGGCGGTCGCGGGTCAGGCCGGGAAAGTTGGCCACCAGCGCCGCCCGCGAACGGGTCAGGCGGTTGAACAGGGTGGACTTGCCCACATTGGCCCGGCCGACCAGGGCGACGACGGGTTTAAAGGAAACGCTTTTCAATTGATACCAACCAAAACCAGATTACCGTTGCCAGTCTGGACGAGCACGCCGCGCGTCGTGCCCACCAGGGGCGAGACGATGGCGCCGCCGCCGACACTGACGCGTCCAAGCAGGGTGCCGTCCACACGGGACAGGAAATGCACATAGCCTTCGCGGTCACCGGCGGCCAGCGCCTGGGGCACCACGGCCAGCGGCGCCAGGCCCCGGTTGCGCAGGGCGTCCTGCGTCCAGATCGTCTGACCGTCCGCCAGCGCGAAGGCTTCCAGCTTGTCGCGGCCATTGGCCGCATAAATCATGTGATTGTCCGAGGCCACGCCCGTGCCGGCGGAGAAATCACGGTCCCAGACCAAGCGGCCGCCCTGGGAGACGTCAAAGCAGGCCACGCGGCCCTGATAGGTGGCGCCGCACAGCAGCGGATCCACGACCTGCGGCGCGCCAACCACGTCGTTGATGCGCTCCAGGTCGGTGGCGCCGCGCGACACCGAGATGCTGCCTTCCCAGACCAGCGCGCCGTTGGCCGCGTTGACGGCCATCAGGCGGCCATTGGGCATGCCGGCCAGCAGCAGGCCGTCGAGGATGCGCATCTGCATGCTGGTCTTGAGCGACAGCGCGGGGCCCGGACGCTGGATGCTCCAGCGGACATCGCCGGTGCTGGCGTCGAAGGCCTGCAGGCGGTAGTCGCTGGTGCGCACCACCACCACGCCGGCGCCCACCGCGGGCGGCACGTTGACGGCACTGCTCGAGCGGCTGCGCCACAGTTCCTTGCCGGTGTCGTCAAAAGCGATCACATTGCCGTCGACCGAAGCCACGGCCGTGACATTGCCGTCCGAGCCCGCGCCTGCCGTGAGCTTCTTGCCGGCATTGGCCGTCCACATGACGCGGCCGCTGTCCAGGTCCACCTTGCTGACCTGGCCGGAGACGGTCGCCGCGTAGACGTCCGAACCCACGACCTGGGGCGCGAAGCCGGAATCCGCGCCGCTGCCGATGGAGGTGCTCCAGGCGATGGAGGCCGAAATGCCGGGCGCGTATTCGGTCAGGGGGGCCGGCTCGAAGCGCGGGTCCGTGCTGGAGAACATGGAGCAGCCGGCCACGGCCGCCAGGCCCAGCGCCAGCGCGCTCAGGCGCAGGACGCGAAACGCGCGCGAGGCGGATTGCTTGGGGTTGCGAAGAGATTGGACGGACATCGTTTAGGCTCCTGCCAGTGCGTCGAGCTTGATCTGCACGACCTGCGAGATGGGATCGTTCTTGAGCAGTTCCACGGCCTGGGTCCAGGCCTGGCGGGCCTGCTCGTTCTGGCCCTGTGCGGCCAGGATGTCGCCCTTGCGGTCGGCGAACAGGCCGGCGAAGCTGGCCGGCGGATTGTCCAGCTGGGCCAGGGCTTCGTCATATTTTTTCTGCTCCAGCAGTACGCCGGCCAGACGCAGGCGCGCCAGCGGGGTCATGGGCTTGTCGTGATCGGCCTTCACCAGCCATTCGAGCTGTTCACGCGCGCCCTCCAGGTCGCCGCGCTGCTGCAGGGCCTGGGCCGCGACCAGCACGCCGCGGGAGGTATAGGCCGACTTGGCGAAGTCGGTGCGCAAGGTGCCGCTGGCCGCCTTGATGCGGGCGTCGGACTCTTCGCCCTGCTGGGCCGCGGCGCTCTCGAGCGCTTCGAAGTAGCCCATGGCCTGGCCGGCCTGGTGACCCTGGTACCACTGCCAGCCGCGCCAGCCGGCGACGGCCGCGACCAGCACGAAGGCCGCCACGATGCACAGCGTGCCCCAGCGGTCCCACCATGCCCGCATGGCATCCAGTTTTTCCTGTTCTTCGAGATCGTAGGCCATGCTCAAATCCTTGCTGACAAAACGTTGGCGAGTTCAGTGAAATCCACGGACTGCTGCTGCTCGGCGTTGTCCTGGGCGCGCAGCCACTTCACGCTGGCCTGCCCTTTCTGGAGCTCTTCCTCGCCCAGAATGACCGCGACCTGGGCGCCGCTGGCGTCCGCGCGCTTGAACTGCGACTTGAAGCCGGACGAACCGGCGTGCACGATGACGTCCAGGCCGGCGTCGCGCAGCGACTCGGCCAGCAGGGCCGCCTTGCGCTGGGCCGCCTCGCCCTGGTGCACCATATAGACCTGGCACTCGGGCGCGGCCTGCTGCTCGCCGTCCTGCGAGCACAGGTCCAGCAGGCGCTCCATGCCGATGGCAAAGCCCACGGCCGGGGCCGGCTTGCCGCCCATCAGCTCGATCAGACCGTCGTAGCGGCCGCCGCCGCAGACCGTACCCTGGGCGCCCAGGCGGTCCGTGACCCATTCGAAGACGGTCAGGTTGTAGTAGTCCAGGCCGCGCACCAGGCGCGGATTCAGGGTGTAGGCGATGCCGGCGTCGTCCAGGCGATCGCACACGCCCTGGAAGTGGGCGCGCGACTCCTCGCCCAGGAAGTCGAACAGGCGCGGGGCCGAATTGGCCATATCCTGCATGGCCGGATTCTTGGTGTCCAGCACGCGCAGCGGATTGGTGTGCATGCGGCGGCGGGCTTCCTCGTCCAGCACGTCCACGTGGGCTTCCAGGTGCTGGATCAGGGCGGCGCGGTGCGCGGCGCGCTCCTGGGCCTGGCCCAGGGAGTTGAGTTCCAGGCGGATGTCGGTCAGGCCGAGCTTCTTCCACAGGCGGGCCAGCATGACGATCAGCTCCGCATCGATGTCCGGTCCGGGCAGGCCCAGGGCCTCGACGTCGATCTGGTGGAACTGGCGGTAGCGGCCGCGTTGCGGGCGCTCATGGCGGAACACGGGACCGAGCGCGTAGACCCGGTGCGGACGATCGTAGAGCAGGTTGTGCTCGATGGTGGCGCGCACCATGCCGGCGGTGAACTCGGGCCGCATGGTGAGCTTGTCGCCATTGAGCGAATCGGTGAAGGAGTACATTTCCTTCTCGACGATGTCGGTGACTTCGCCGATGCCGCGGGCAAAGAGCTGGGTGTGTTCGAGTACGGGGGTGCGCATGTTGCGGTAGCCGTAACTGGCCAGCCAGTCGCGCACCAGGCCCTCTAGGGCCTCCCATTGGGCGCTTTCGCCCGGCAAGGTGTCTTTCATGCCCGTCAGGGCGCGGAGCTTCTGAAACTGCTGCGTCATAGTTCTAGTGGTTTGCCCGCCGTCTGGATGACAGGTCTGTTGATCAAGCCGCCGACGCCTTGCCGTAGCGGCGTTCGACGTAATTCTGCACGATGGCCTGGAATTCCTGAGCGATAGTATCACCCTTCAGGGTCACGACACGCTCGCCGTCCACGTAGACGGGCGCCGAGGGAACCTCCCCGGTACCGGGCAGGCTGATGCCGATGTCGGCATGGCGGCTTTCGCCCGGGCCGTTGACCACGCAGCCCATCACGGCCACGTTCATGGTTTCCACGCCGGGATACAAGTCCTTCCAGACCGGCATCTGGTCGCGCAGATAGCTCTGGATGTCGTTGGCCAGCTCCTGGAACACCGTGCTGCTGGTGCGCCCGCAGCCCGGACAGGCCACCACCATGGGAGTGAAGGCGCGCAGGCCCATGGTCTGCAGGATCTCCTGTGCGACCACGACTTCGCGAGCGCGGTCGCCGCCCGGCTCGGGGGTGAGCGAGATGCGGATGGTGTCGCCTATGCCTTGCTGCAGCAGCACGGCCAGCGCGGCCGTGGAGGCCACGATGCCTTTGCTGCCCATGCCGGCTTCGGTCAGTCCCAGGTGCAGCGCGTAATCGCAGCGGGCCGACAGGTCCTGGTAGACGGTGATGAGGTCCTGTACGTGGCTGACCTTGCAGGACAGCACGATGCGATTGCCGGACAGGCCGAGCTCCTCCGCGCGGCGCGCATTGCTGATGGCCGACACCACCAGGGCGTCGCGCATGACGGCCTGCGCCGTCCAGGGGTGGGCGCGCGCATTGTTCTCGTCCATCATGCGCGCCATCAATTCGTGGTCCAGGCTGCCCCAGTTCACGCCGATGCGCACGGGCTTGTCGTAGCGGCAGGCCACCTCGATCATCTTGGCGAAATTGTCGTCGCGCCGCTTGCCGCCGCCCATATTGCCGGGATTGATGCGGTACTTGGACAGCGCCTGGGCGCACTCGGGGTAGTCCGTCAGCAGCTTGTGGCCGTTGTAGTGGAAATCGCCCACCAGCGGCACGTCCACGCCCATGCGGTCCAGCTGTTCGCGGATGGCCGGCACCTCGCGGGCCGCCTCCGGGGTGTTGACGGTGATGCGCACCAGCTCCGAGCCGGCGCGCGCCAGCTCCTTGACCTGGATCGCGGTGGCGATGGCGTCGACCGTATCGGTGTTGGTCATGGACTGCACGACGACCGGGGCCGAACCGCCCAGACGGACCACGTGGTCTCCCCAGCGCACGTCCACGCCGCGGGTGACCCGCTTGGGCTTGGCGCCCACGGGCAGGGGCTGGCAGGACGATGGAACAAGGGTTTCGTTTGTCATGACTTCAGTCCTTTGAGCCAGTCGAAGACAAGCCAGGAATCGGGGACCCAGCCCCGATCGATGGCGTAGAAGCCGGCGACCAGCAAGAACAGCACGATGATCAGCAGCCAGCCCCAGGAAAAACCGGAGCGGGATTCGGTGTACAGGGACAGGTCGGCGCCCGCCAGCCCGCCGCCCGGTGTGCTGCGCGGCACGGGCTTGGGCGCGCCCACGCCGCTGACCTGGCTCTCCAGCATGGTCAGCAAGGCGGCGACGTCGGCGTCCAGAAACCGGGCGTAGTTGCGGACCATGCCGCGCAAGGACTGTCCGCCGGGCAGCTGGTCCCATTCCTCGGCTTCCAGCGCTTCGAGCTGGCGGACCGAGAACTTCAGGCGCCCGGATACTTCGGCCAGGGAATAGGACCGGGCCTGGCGCAATTCGCGCAAGGCGGGGCCCACGCCCGCCGCGGCCGGCGACGATGGAGACTGGCTGGAGGAGGACAGGTTATCGCTCATGCACGTTCCTGTTTGATTTGAATGACCGCGCGATCCGGCAGGCGCTGCTCGATGCGGGTGCGGTCGCGGATATCGCCCGCCAACTGGCCGCAGGCCGCGGCGATGTCGTCGCCGCGCGTCTTGCGCACCGTGGTCACGACTCCGCCGTCCATCAGCATCTGGGCGAATTGCTTGACCCGCGCATGGGTGGAGCGCTTCAATCCGGATTGCGGAAAGGGATTGAAGGGGATCAGGTTGAACTTGCAGCGCACCTCGCGCGCAATGTCCAGCAGCTCCCGGGCATGCTGGTCGGTGTCGTTGATGCCGTCCAGCATGATGTATTCGAAAGTGATGAAGTCACGCGGAGCGTGCTCCAGGTAGCGGTTGCAGGCCGCCAGGAGTTCTGCCAGCGGATACTTCTTGTTGAGCGGCACCAGCCGGTCGCGCAGCGCGTCGTTGGGCGCATGCAGCGATACCGCCAGAGCCACGGGGCAATCGCGCGCCAGCCGGTCCATCATGGGCACCACCCCGGAGGTGGAGACCGTGACGCGGCGGCGCGACAAGCCGTAGGCATTGTCGTCCAGCATCAGGCGCAGAGCGCCCAGCACCTGGTCGTAGTTGAGCAGCGGCTCGCCCATGCCCATCATCACCACATTGCTGATGACGCGGGAGTTCTCGCCGGCGCCTTCGCCGATGCGGGCCGTCTCGGGCGCGTCCAGCAGCGCGCGGCGCGCATACCATAACTGGCCGATGATCTCGGCGGTGGTCAGGTTGCGGTTGAAGCCCTGGTAGCCGGTGGAGCAGAACGGGCAGGCCACGGTGCAGCCGGCCTGGCTGGAGATGCACAGGGTGCCGCGGTCGTCCTCGGGAATGAAGACCGCTTCCACGGCGTTGTCGCCGCCGACGTCGAACAGCCACTTGCGCGTGCCGTCGGCGGACAGGTGTTCGTGGGACATGCTGGGCGCGCTGACGACGCAATGCGCCGTCAGCTGTTCGCGGAACTCGCGCGCCAGGTCCGTCATCTGCCCGAAATCGTCCTGCTGGCGCTGGTGTATCCAGCGCTGCAGCTGCCGCGCGCGAAAGGGCTTGCCTCCCCACTGGGCGACGAGATCAATGAGTTGCTCCGGGCCCATGCCCAGGAGATTGATTGGTTCGAGCGATGACATGGCTGAAACTGTTTGAGTAAAACGCGGGCGACCGGATTAACGGCTGTAGACGTTGCACTCGGGGAAGAAGAAGGCGATTTCGACGGCGGCCGTTTCCGGGGCGTCGGAACCGTGCACGGCGTTGGCGTCGATGCTGTCGGCGAAGTCGGCGCGGATGGTGCCGGGTTCGGCCTTCTTGGGGTCGGTTGCGCCCATCAGTTCGCGGTTCTTGGCAATGGCGCCTTCGCCTTCCAGGACCTGCACGAACACGGGGCCGGACACCATGAAGTCCACCAGGTCCTTGAAGAAAGGACGGGCGGCGTGCACGGCGTAGAAGCGCTCGGCTTCGCCGCGGGACAGGTGGACCATGCGGCCGGCGATGACCTTCAGGCCGGCGCCTTCGAAGCGGGAGATGATCTGGCCGACCACGTTTTTGGCGACGGCGTCGGGCTTGATGATGGACAGAGTGCGTTCAATAGCCATGTGAAAATCCAAATAAGAACAATATAGTGTAGTCTTTGCTGCGTAAAGCAAAATGCACATCCGACGGGTCGCGCCAATTTCCCGAATGAAAACAAGCACTTTCGTCGTATTTACGGCAACCCGGCATTTTACCACGCCAAAGACGCACGGCTACATCTTAAAATAGTGCGTTTTGAATTCGAATTTTGCCCAGGAAGCAAGCGGCCTACGCACCGCCCGCGCGCACAAGACAGACAGCATCACCATGACCAACTCATCCGCAACGACCTCCGACGACCAGTTATCCAAGAGCTTTGAACCCCAGGAAATCGAATCGCGCTGGTATGCGCGCTGGGAGCAAGGCGGCCATTTCAAGGGCGGCCAGCACGTCCAGCCGCAGGCCGGCCGCCAGGCCGAGCCCTTCGTCATCCAGTCGCCGCCGCCCAACGTCACCGGTACGCTGCACATGGGACACGCCTTCAACCAGACCATCATGGATGGCCTGACCCGCTACCACCGCATGAAAGGCGACGATACCGTCTACATCCCGGGCACCGACCACGCCGGCATCGCCACGCAGATCGTGGTCGAGCGCCAGCTGGATGCGCAGAACATCAGCCGCCACGAGCTGGGCCGCGAAAAATTCCTGGAGAAAGTCTGGGAATGGAAGGAGAAGTCGGGCAGCACCATCACCGGCCAGTTCCGCCGCCTGGGCGCCTCCTGCGACTGGGACCGCGAATACTTCACCATGGACGACAATCTGTCGCGCGGCGTGGTGGAAACCTTCGTGCGCCTGTTTGAACAAGGCCTGATCTATCGCGGCAAGCGCCTGGTGAACTGGGACCCGGTGCTGGGCACCGCCGTCTCCGACCTGGAAGTGGTCAGCGAGGAAGAAGACGGCCACATGTGGGAGATCCGCTATCCGCTGACCCGGCCTCGGGGCGGGCTGACCCACCTGGTGGTGGCCACCACGCGACCCGAGACCATGCTGGGCGACGTGGCCGTCATGGTGCACCCGGAGGACGAGCGCTACGCCGCCCTGATCGGCCAGACCGTCACCCTGCCCCTGGTCAACCGCGAGATCCCCATCATCGCCGACGACTATGTGGACCGCGAATTCGGCACCGGCGTGGTCAAGGTCACGCCCGCCCACGACTTCAACGACTATGCCGTGGGCCAGCGCCATCAGCTGGAGATGATCAGCATCCTGACGCTGGACGCCCGCATCGCCGACACCGCCCCCGCCGCCTACCAGGGCATGGAACGCTTCGCCGCCCGCAAGCAGATCGTGGCCGACCTGGACGCCCTGGGCCTGCTGCAGGCCGTCAAGCCGCACAAGCTGATGGTGCCGCGCGGCGACCGCACCAATACCGTCATCGAGCCCATGCTGACCGACCAGTGGTTCGTGGCCATGAGCAAGCCCGCCCCGGCCGACTCGCTGCATCCGGGCAAGAGCATCACCGAAGTGGCGCTGGAGGTGGTCGCCGACGGCCGCGTGCGCTTCTATCCCGACAACTGGGCCAACACCTACAACCAGTGGCTCAACAACATCCAGGACTGGTGCATCTCCCGCCAGCTGTGGTGGGGCCACCAGATCCCGGCCTGGTACTCGGAGGACGGCCGCCTCTTCGTGGCCCGCAGCGAGGAAGACGCGCTGGCCCAGGCCCGCGCCGCCGGCGTGCACGGCCCCTTGCGCCGCGACGAGGACGTGCTGGACACCTGGTTCTCCTCGGCCCTGGTGCCCTTCACCGACCTGGGCTGGCCCGAGCAGACCCCGGACCTGGCCCGCTATCTGCCTTCCAGCGTGCTGGTCACCGGCTTTGACATCATCTTCTTCTGGGTCGCGCGCATGGTCATGATGAGCATGCACCTGACCGGCCAGGTACCCTTCCGCACCGTGTACGTGCACGGCCTGGTGTGCGACATGGAAGGCAAGAAGATGAGCAAGTCCAAGGGCAACACCATCGACCCCGTGGACCTGATCGACGGCATCAGCCTGGAAGACCTGCTGCACAAGCGCACCTTCGGGCTGATGAACCCCAAGCAGGCCGAAAGCATCGCCAAGCGCACCAGGAAGGACTACCCGGGCGGCATCCCCGCCTTCGGCACGGACGCGCTGCGTTTCACCATGGCCGCCTACGCCACCCTGGGCCGCAACATCAACTTCGACATGAAGCGCTGCGAAGGCTACCGCAACTTCTGCAACAAGCTGTGGAACGCCACGCGCTTCGTGCTGATGAATACCGAAGGCCACGACCTGCAACAGGATGCGCCGGCCGAGCTGTCCTTTGCCGACCGCTGGATCGTCAGCCTGCTGCAGCGCCTGGAGCAGGACGCCGAACGCGGCTTTGCCGACTACCGCTTCGACAATATCGCCAACGCCATCTACCACTTCGTGTGGGACGAGTACTGCGACTGGTACCTGGAGCTGGCCAAGACCCAGATCCAGCAGGGCACGCCCGCCCAGCAGCTGGGCACGCGCCGTACCCTGATCCGCGTGCTGGAAGTGGTGCTGCGCCTGGCGCACCCCATCATCCCCTTCATCACCGAAGAGCTCTGGCAAAAAGTGTCCGTGGTGGCCGGCAAGCGCGCCGAAGGCGAAACCGCCAGCCTGTCCGTGCAGCCCTACCCCGTGGCCAACGCCGCCGCCATCGATGAACAGGCCGAAGCCCAGGTCGCCGAGCTCAAGGCCCAGGTGGACGCCATTCGCGCCCTGCGCGGCGAGATGAACATCTCGCCCGCCCAGCGCGTGCCGCTGATCGCCCAGGGCGATGCCGCCACCCTGCGCGCCAACAGCCCCTACCTGGCCGCGCTGGGCAAGCTGGAAAGCGTGCAGATCGTGGACCACCTGCCCGCGGAGGCCGGCGCACCGGTGCAGGTGGTGGGCACGGCCCAGCTGATGCTGCACGTGGAGATCGACGTGGAAGCGGAGCGCGCTCGCCTCACCAAGGAGATCGAACGCCTGCAGGGCGAAATCCGCAAGGCCGAAGGCAAGCTGGGCAACGCCAGCTTCGTGGAACGAGCCCCGGCCGCCGTGGTCGAGCAGGAACGCCAGCGGGTCGCCCAATTCAGCGAAACCCTGTCCAAGGTCCAGCAGCAGTACGCCCGCCTGGGCTGATGCGGCCCTGACAAGGAAAAGGCCCTGCATGATGCAGGGCCTTTTTTATGGCGAGGCCGCGACAAGACAAGAAAACCTTTTCGGAGAGCGGCGGACAGGCATCAGCCGGCGCGAGGTGAAGAAGCTTTTTATAGATGGCTTGGGGACAAGACCGGCCCGGCCCGCCTGCGGACGATCAGCGCCCGTTCTGGGAATCCGATTCCGCCAAGGCGGCCAGAAAGCGTTCGTCCGCCTTGCTGAGCTCGCCGCGCAAACGGGCCTGCTCAATAAGATCGGGACGACGCAGTACCGTCAGGCGCAGGGACTGTTCGCGCCGCCATGCCTGGATGCGGCCATGATGCCCGGACATCAAGACATCGGGCACGGCCTGTCCCCGATAGACCTCAGGGCGGGTGTAATGCGGACTGTCCAGCAGGCCGCTGTTGGCGGCATGGAAAGAATCCTGGCGCGCGGAGTCGGCATCGTTCAGCACGCCGGGAAGCAGGCGCACCACGCTGTCGATGATAGCCAGGGATGCAATTTCCCCGCCCGAGAGCACGAAATCGCCCAGGGACAGTTCCAGGGTGACGCGTTCGTCGATGAAGCGCTGGTCTATCCCTTCGTAGCGGCCGCAGACCAGCACCGCACCCGGCCCCTGGGCCAATCCCTGCGCGAGGGACTGGTCAAAACGCCGGCCCGCGGGACTGAGCAGAATGACCGCGGGAGCATCGCCGCGGTCTGCCAAGGCGTGATCCAGCGCATCGTTCAGCGGATCAGCCAACATGACCATGCCCGGACCGCCGCCATACGGACGATCATCGACGGTGCGATGCACGTCCGTGGTGTAGTCGCGGGGATTCCAGGTGCGCATCTGCCAGATGCCCTGCTTGTGAGCGCGCCCGGTCACTCCGGATTCGCTGACCAGATTGAACATATCCGGAAACAGGGTCAGGGCATCAAAACGCATGGGTCTGGGCTGGAAAAAAAACGGGAAGAGCGCACGGCCTGCGCCGATCTCATGCCGACCAATGGCTGTGCAGCTGACGGCCCTGCAGATCCACCGTATGCACGATGGCCTGCACGAAAGGCACCAGCTCTTCGAGAGGCCGGCCCTTGTCGTCCAGTTCGGGCGCGAAAACGCCGTCCTGGCTCCAGGAGCCGCGATGCACCACCAGAATGGCGTGCGCGCCATTGTCCAGGACCTCGACGACTTCGCCAATGGGCTGGGCTTGCCCATCTTGCTCGCCCAGGAGTCGACAGCCGATCAGGTCGACCCAATAGTATTCGTCATCGTCCGCCGTGGGAAAGGCGGCGCGGGAGACCCAGACGGTCTGCCCTTTCATGGCCTGGGCCAGGTTCCGGTCGTCCATGCCCTCGAACTGGGCGACGATGGTGGCGCCGTGCTGGCGCGCAGCCACGACGTTTCGGAACGGCACAGACGCAAAAACGCCCGCCTGGTTTCCAGGCCGGGGCGTTTTCAACCACCAGGTTTTGGCATTGAGCAGCGCCTTGGTCTGCATGGAATGCGGCTGGACCTTGACCCAGCCGCGCACCCCATAGGCGGAAACAATGCGTCCAAGCTCGACGAGATCGTCGGGAGCGGCTGCCTGTTTCACGGACCGGTACGCTGCAAAAAAAACCGGCGATTCAGCTTAGGCTGCCGAAGCGACCTTGGCCGAGTATTCTTTGACCAGGCGAGCCACGGCGGGCGAAACCTGAGCACCGTTGTCGGTGAAGTGCTTAACGCGGTCCAGTTGCAGACGCAGGTTTTCCTGGCCTTCGCCAGCGACGGGGTTGTAGAAACCCAGGCGCTCGATGAAGCGACCATCACGGCGATCACGCGCCTCGGCGGCTACAACGTTGTAAAAAGGACGCTTTTTGGAGCCACCACGGGCCAAGCGAATTACCACCATTGATAATCCCTTTATTGTGTAAGGTAAACGGTAAACAAAAAATTCTAGCACTTTTCCGGCCGCATGCCAAAAATGGCGCGCCCAAATACCGGCTTAAGTCCTAAAAACGCAACATACAAAGCACTATTTTAACGCCGCCGGCTCAACGGCGGCGTAAAAAATGCAGAGTTTTTTCGGCGTCCGCCTGTTGGGCCAACAGCTCGTTGCCCGTTTGCCGGCTGAACGCCTGAAAGTCCTGGACGGCGTGCTGGTCGGTCGTGATGACCAGCAGCACCTGCCCGGATTCGATCTGCGCCAAGGCCTTCTTGGCGCGCAATATGGGCAGCGGGCACTTCAGCCCCGAGGCGTCCACCTCGAGGTCGAAGGCCGGCAGGCTGGTGTTGGCTGCTTCGGTCATCACGCGCCCAGCTTTTCCTGCACCCAGGCCTGAACCGAGGCGTTGGCGGCCGGCAGAGCCGCCGCATCCGTGCCTCCGCCCATGGCCATGTCGGGACGGCCGCCACCCTTGCCGCCGATCTGGCCGGCCACGAAGCCCACCAGATCGCCTGCCTTGACCTTGCCGGCCAGATCGGGCGTGACGCCGCCGACCAGGCTGACCTTGCCGTCGGCCACGACCGACAGCAGCAGCACGGCGGACTTGAGCTTGTCCTTGAGCTGGTCGGCCATGCCGCGCAGCGCCTTGGGATCCACGCCGGTCAGCGTGGCCACGAGCAGGCGGCTGGTGTCGTTCAAGGCCACAGCCTGCGACACGAGATCCTGTCCGGCCGCCGAAGCCAGCTTGGATTGCAATTGTTCGCGTTCGCGCTCCAGTTCCTTGATCTGGCCCTGCAGGGCGGAAATCCGGCCCACCAGCCCGTCAGGCTGGGTGCGCAGGCTGGCGGCCGCCTCGTTCAGCAGGCGCTGCTGGTCCTGGACCCAATGCAAGGCATTGTCGCCGGTGATGGCTTCGACGCGGCGCACGCCGGCGGCCACGCCGCCTTCGGACACGATCTTGAACAAGCCGATGTCGCCGGTGCGGGCCACGTGCGTGCCGCCGCACAGCTCGCGCGAAAAGCCGATGTCCAGCACGCGCACCTCGTCGCCGTATTTCTCGCCGAACAAGGCCATGGCGCCGCCGCTGACGGCGTCGTCGAAGGACATGAGGCGCGCCTGCACGTCCTTGTTGGCCAGCACTTCGGCATTGACGATGGCTTCGACCTGGGCGATCTGCTCGGCCGTCATGGCCGAATCATGGGCGAAGTCGAAACGGGTCTTGTCGGCATCCACCAGCGAACCGCGCTGCTGGACGTGTCCGCCCAGCACTTCGCGCAAGGCCTTGTGCATCAGGTGGGTGGCCGAGTGATTGCGCACGATGCGCGCGCGCCGCGCCGTGTACACCTGCGCCTGGACGGTGTCGCCCACGGACAGCGAGCCGCTGGCAAGCACGCCCTGATGCCCGAACACCTGCCCGGCGATCTTCTGGGTGTCCTGCACCTCGAAGATAGTTCCATCGGCCGACAGCACGCCGGCGTCGCCGACCTGGCCGCCGGATTCAGCGTAGAACGGCGTGGCGTCCAGAACGACCACGGCCTGCTGGCCCTGGGCGACGGACTGAACGGCCGTGCCGTCCACGTACAGCGCCGTGACGTTGCCGCTGCCGGCCAGGGTCTCGTAGCCTTCGAAGCGGGTTTCCACGCCCGAATAGCTCAGGCCTTCTGCCGCCTTGAACTTGCCGGAGGCGCGCGCCATCTTGCGCTGATTCTCCATGGCGGCCTCGAAGCCTTCCAGGTCCACATCCACGTCGCGCTCGCGGCAGATGTCGGCCGTCAGGTCCACCGGGAAACCGTAGGTATCGTAAAGGGTGAACAGGGTCTGGCCGTCCAGCCTGCCCTTGGCGGGCAGCGCCGCCAGCGCGCCTTCCAGGATGCGCATGCCGTTTTCCAGCGTTTCGCTGAAGCGCTCTTCTTCCTGGCGCAGCACCTGCTCGATGCGCTCGCGCTGGTTCAGCAGTTCAGGATAGGCCTGCCCCATCTGCTCGCCCAGGTCCTTGACCAGGCGGTGGAAGAACAGCCCTTTCTGGCCCAGCTTGTGTCCGTGGCGCAGGGCGCGACGGATGATGCGGCGCAGCACGTAGCCGCGGCCTTCATTGCTGGGAATGACGCCGTCCAGGATCAGGAAGCTGCAGGCACGGATGTGATCGGCGATGACCTTGAGGGAGTTGTTCTCCAGATCCTGGGCGCCGGTCTCGCGGGCGGCGGCCTTGATCAGGGCCTGGAACAGGTCGATCTCGTAGTTGGAGTGCACGTGCTGCAGCACGGCCGAGATGCGCTCCAGCCCCATGCCCGTGTCCACACAGGGCTTGGGCAGCGGCGTCATGGTGCCGTCCGCGGAGCGGTCGAACTGCATGAACACCAGGTTCCAGATTTCGATGTAGCGGTCGCCGTCTTCCTCGGGCGAACCGGGAGGGCCGCCCCAGACCTCGGGGCCGTGATCGTAGAAGATTTCCGAACACGGACCGCAGGGGCCTGTATCGGCCATCTGCCAGAAGTTGTCCGAGTTGTAGCGCACGCCATTCTTGTCGCCGATGCGGATGATGCGCTCGCGCGGCACGCCGACTTCCTTGGCCCAGATGTCGTAGGCTTCGTCGTCTTCCTGGTAGACCGTGACCCAGAGCTTTTCGGCGGGCAGGCGGTAGACCGTGGTCAGCAGCTCCCAGGCATAGCGGATGGCGTCCTGCTTGAAGTAGTCGCCGAAGCTGAAGTTGCCCAGCATTTCGAAAAACGTGTGGTGCCGGGCGGTGTAGCCCACGTTTTCCAGGTCATTGTGCTTGCCGCCGGCGCGCACGCAGCGCTGGGAGCTGGTTGCGCGATGGTAGGGACGGGTTTCCTTGCCAGTGAAAACATCCTTGAACTGCACCATGCCGGCGTTCGTGAACAGCAAGGTGGGATCATTGCCCGGGACCAGAGGCGCCGAAGGAACGATGTGATGCCCCTTGGATTCAAAGAACGATAGGAATTTCTGACGGATTTCGGATGTTTTCATTACATGAAACACGATGAAAAAGTAAAGCTCATTATAAAGACGACCGGCCTTGCGGCCCATGCGCGCGGTGCGGCCGCACAACACCGACAGGCCCGGCAAGCAGCACAAGCCCTGCGCGGAGCAAGGCCGCGCAAGCGTCAAATAGTACTGTTTTCAGCAGCCATAAACAACAATTCCGGTCCTGTGACCGGAATGAAAGGCCCCGGCCGCGAGGCCGGGGCCTTCTTGCCGCCTGCGCGGGGCCTGAAGGCCGGCGCGGCCCGGCGTCTTACTTGGACGGCTGGTAGGGGTGGTGCTCGACCCAGTGGCGGGCGATGTCCACGCGACGGCAGATCCACACGCGCTCGTGCTGCTGGATGTGGTCCAGGAAGCGCTGCAGGGCCTTGAAACGGCCCGGACGGCCGATCAGGCGGCAATGCAGACCGACGGACAGCATCTTGGGAGCCGTTTCGCCTTCCTCGTACAGCACGTCGAACGCATCCTTCAGGTAGTTGAAGAAATGGTCGCCGGTGTTGAAACCCTGGGCGGCGGCAAAGCGCATGTCGTTGGTATCCAGAGTGTAGGGCACTATCAGCTGCGGCTTGATGGTACCGTCCTTGAGTTCCACTTCGGTCCAGAAAGGCAGGTCGTCGCCATAATAGTCGGAGTCATACAGGAAGCCGCCTTCTTCGGCCACCAGGCGCAGTGTGTTGGGGCTGTCGCGGCCGGTATACCAGCCTTCGGGATGGTGACCCAGGATCTGGGTCAGCACCTCCACGCACTGGCGCATGTGCTCGCGCTCGACCTCTTCGGGGACGCTCTGGTAGTGAATCCAGCGGTAGCCGTGGCCGGCGATCTCGTGGCCCAGGCGTACGAATTCCTTGGCCAGATCTGGATGGCGCTCCAGCGCCATGCCAACGCCGAAGATGGTCAGCGGCAGGCCGCGCTTCTCGAATTCGTTCAGGATGCGCCAGACGCCGGCGCGCGAGCCGTACTCGTAGATGGATTCCATCGACAGGTGGCGGTCCTGGTAGGCGGCCGCGCCGATGATCTCGGACAGGAACTGCTCCGAACCGGGGTCGCCGTGCAGCACGCAGTTCTCGCCGCCTTCCTCGTAGTTCAGCACGAACTGGACAGCGACGCGCGCCCGGCCGGGCCAGTTGGCGTGAGGCACATTCTTGCCGTAACCGATGAGGTCACGGGGATAGGACTTGCATAGTGACATTACGTCTCCTGTTAGCGTTTCACGCTGAATGCGAGCCAGGGATCGGCAGGTTTGCCGTCGTTGGCCTCGCTCATGCGGTGTTCACAATCACTCAAGTGGTGTTGCATGGCCCGGAGCGCGCCTACGGCGTCGCCCTGGCTCAATCGGTCGAGAATTTCCTTGTGCTCGTAGAAGGAGCATGCCTTCTCGCCCGGCGTATCGTGATAGGCGATGATGAGCGTGGTCCGGGCGCACAAGGTGTGCATCAGTTCGGTCAGCTCGTGGTTGCCGGCGCAGCGCGCCAGCACTACGTGAAAGGCATTGGACAGGCGCAGCCAGCTGATGCGGTCGCCCTGCTCGAAGGCCTGCTGTTCGCGCGCGACCATGTCATACAGCCCTTCCAGGTGCGCAGGCAGATCCGGCAGGGCCAGCAGCTTGCGCAGGATCAACTCCTCCAGGTCGCGCCGCAGCTCGAACACATCCTGCGTTTCCTTGGCAGTGGGCTTCCATACGAACGCGCCGCGATTGGGCTCGATGACCACGATCTTGTCGTGGGCCAGGGCCGAGAGCGCGGCGCGCACGGTGGCGCGCGAGCAGTCGAAGATGGTGCACAGGGTCGCTTCGGTCAGCTTGGCGCCGGGCAGCAGCCGCCGGTCCACCACGGCATCGAAGATCTGGCTGTATACACGCCCGGTCTCGTTGTCCGCCATGCCGCCTTCCAGCAGAGACGAGGCGCTGGGCGCCTGGACGTCGGACGAATCGCCCTCGTGCCGCCTAATCTGAAGCATAAAAATTCTCGTTATTAACTCTTGACAATTATTCGGCATCCCTACAAAATCGTCAACACAAATTGTCGACAATCCGGAACCTCAACCGGAGCGGCAATCTTGGGGCCTCAACCCAGCGCACTGATCCTTGCACCGCTGGCCCCCGGCCGGTTCTCAAAACTGGGCTCGCTGGACCTTTTTTGATCACCATAAACCGGAGACACTTATGGGAAAGCTCTCTACCCATGTGCTTGACACGACTCAAGGTCGTCCTGCACAAGGCGTGCGCGTCGACCTCTATTCCATCCACGGCGACCAGCGCACCCTGATCAAGACCACAGCCACCAACAGCGACGGCCGCTGCGACGAACCCCTGCTGCAGGGCGATTCCATGGCAAGCGGCGTATTCGAACTGGTATTCCACGCCGGCGACTACTTCGCCGCCAACGGCAGCACCCTGCCCGAGCCTCGCTTCGTCGACCAGGTCGGCATCCGCTTCGGCATCGCCGATGCCAGCGCCAACTACCACGTCCCCCTGGTCGTGACTCCCTGGTCCTGGTCCACGTATCGCGGCAGTTGATCGGTTATCTGAACAGCTTCTTTCGATCTCATAACCAGTCAACAAACGATACGAGACTTCTATGCACGCGTATTTACTTGAATATGGCAACCTGCTGCTGCGCTGGCTGCACGTGATTGCCGCTGTCGCCTGGATCGGCGAATCCATCTACTTCGTGATGCTGGACAACAGCCTCAAGCCCCCGAAGGGCGAGGAAAGCAAGAAACGGGGTGTGTTCGGTGAAATGTGGGCCGTCCACGGCGGCGGCTTCTACCACAACCAGAAATACCTGACCAATCCGGCCGAACTGCCCGACGATCTGCACTGGTCGTTCTGGAAGTCCTACACCACCTGGCTGTCGGGCTTTGGCCTGTTCGCCCTGCTGTACCTGACCAAGCCCGAGTTCTACCTGGTCAATCCCAACAGCCCCTGGGAATGGGCTGCCCAGATGACGGGCACCCAGGCCAACGTCGTGGCCATCGCCTTCCTGGTGCTGGGCTGGGTCGTGTACAACGGCCTGTGCCGCATCATCAGCCCCAACATGGAACGCGACGGCATCCTGAGCGTTGCCGTGGCCATCATGATGGTGGCCGTCGCCTACCTGAGCGCGCACATCTTCTCGGGCCGCGCCGCCTTCCTGCTGACCGGCGCCGTCATGGCCACCAGCATGTCGGCCAACGTGTTCTTCTGGATCATTCCCGGCCAGCGCCGCATGGTCAAGGCCCTGAAGGCCGGCCAGGCACCCAACCCCCTGGACGGCAAGCGCGGCAAGCAGCGTTCGGTGCACAACACCTACTTCACGCTGCCCGTCCTGCTGCTGATGCTGAGCAACCACTATTCATTCACGTACAACCATCCCAATGCGTGGATCATCATGGTGCTGTTCATCTTCGCCGGCGCCCTGATCCGCCAGTACTTCGTGCTGCTGCACGCGGGAACCAACAACCTGGCCTACCCCGTTGCCGGCGTCATCCTGCTGCTGATCGTGGGCTGGGTGGCTGCTCCTGCCAGCGTGAAGGCCACAGCCCAGAACGCCGCCGTGTCCGCGGATGACTCGGCTTCCAAGATCAGCCTGGCGCGAGTCCAGGAAATCATGGACGCCCGCTGTATCCAGTGTCACGCCGCCAAGCCAAGCGCACAGTTCGGTTTCCCTTCGGCTCCTGCCGGCATGCTGCTGGACACCAAGGAAAACACCCTGCTGCACGCGGCACAGGTCAAGAACGTGGTGGGCTCCCACTACATGCCGCTGGGCAACATGACCCAGATGACCGAAGAAGAACGGGCTGACATCGCCGCCTGGAGCGGCAAGGCCGACTAAACCGTCCTGCACGGCTGCGGCAGCGCAAACGCGCGGCGCCGCACTCGCCAGAACCCGGCATGGAAACCATGCCGGGTTTTTTCTTGCCCGCGCTCAGTCCACGCACAGGTAGGAGCGCGTCACGCCCGAGGCCACCGTGTATTCGGCGATGCGCAAAGGCAGATAGCCGCTCGGGCAGCTGCACTGCCCCGTCATGGGATTGACCTGCACCTGGGCGTGCTGGGCTGGACAAGGCGTATGGGAATGAGTCATGAACGCCCCGCCTCCAGCCGAAGCCAAGGGCCGCCAATAGCCCTGCCGGCAGGTCAGAAGGCCCGGCGATTCGATGCGCCGCACGATGGCGGCCTCCTGGGAACAGGCGGAATAGGTATACGCGCTTCCCCCCAGGACCAGGGCGCCCTGCGTCTGCAGATTGCCATGCGCCTGCACCTGGCCGCGGGCGCTCAGGTTTGCCTGGAAGTCCGGATCCCGTTCATCTCGCAAACGCAGGTAGGAACTCATGTCCTCCCCTGCCAGGCCCGCATCGCGGTCTCCAGAAGCCAGCACCGCCATCGTGCCCGCCGGCCAGGGCTGCGTGCCGGACAAGGGGTTGGGCCAATCGCCGGCCGGCCCTTGCAGGCGGGTCGACCGGTCGGGATGGACGACCAGGCCGTAGCCGCGCGTCTCCAGCAACCATTGCCCGAGCGCGGCAGGCCGATGCGCCCAGTCCTGACTGGCGAACAGAAGCAGCAAGGCATCCAGCCGGCATGCGCCGGGGCATTCTCCTTGGAGCGTCAGCTGGATCTGCAATCCGGGCCAATTGAGCGGCATCGACGACAGCCCCCTGGGCAGCCACCCTTGCGCCGCGAGCTCCGCCAAGCCGGGGCTCCAGGGGTCCGCGTATCCCGGCAATGTCGCCGCGCCGGCCAGCAGCTTGCTTGCATGCGCATCCATGTAGCGCTGCACGCCCTGCCTGACCTCCAGCAGCCAGCCGGCCCAGCTCTGCAATTGCTGCTCCTGCAGATGCGCTTGCCATCGCTGCACCGCCCAGACGGAGACCAGTGCGCTGATGGCCAGCGTCAGCAGCAGTTCCAGCAGGGCCTGTCCGCTCTGAAGCCGCATGTTCAGCGCACCACCAGTACGAAGGTATTGCTGTCCCCGTGCGCGCAATTGGCCTGGGCGGCCAGGGCGTTGTAGGCCAGGGTGGCGGACTTGACCTCCTTGAGCGCGCCGCCCGCCTGTATGCTCATGCCCGCCGCCAGCCGCTGCATCATGGACAGCAATGCCGGGCAGGCGGCATGATTGACCTTGTCCAGCGTCATGGCGAAGGCCGAGCCCGACTCCCGCGTCTCGAGGCTGACCTGTCCGCCGCTGCCCAGGCCGTGCAGCACCTGCTGGCGATTGGCCGACACCGTCAAGGCGGAACCTGGCTGAATCTGCCGCGCCAGGGCCGCCGTGCTCATGCCCGCATAAGGCGCGCCGCCTTCATAGGGGGCATGGACCTGCGTCTGCACGATGAAGCGGCTGAGCTCCTCTCCCACCTTGGGCACGCGGCTTTCGATCAGGTAGGAACCGATGGCCGGCACAGCCAGAATGGCCACCAGCAAAATGATGGCGGTCACCACCGACACCTCCAGCAAGGAAAAACCGCGTTGGCGCTGAACAGGCATCGAACGAGGATACGAAGACATGGAACCTCCGGAATTCAGGAAAGCAAGGAAGAGGAACTGAAGAACAGCATCAAGGAACGGCGCAGCTCGTCCAGCACGGCATAGTGCCAAGCCAGCAGCCAGAGCCCGAAGAAGACCGCGGCCAGCAGGCAGAACCAGCGCAGCGCCAAGGCTTGCCGGGGCAGGCTCGAACGCAGGGTATCGCTGGCCTGGCGCGCGCATAGCGACAGGGCGCGTTCCATGCCGTGAGCGCGGATCATGTCGGAAAGGAACCAGAGCAGCTCTCGATCCAGCAGCCCGGTGTCGAAAACAGCCTCGTCCCGATGCCCTGCCGCGATACGTCGCAGCATCAGGTCCAGGTGCCAGCGCATCCAGTCGCCGCTGCCCACGGCCAGGAGCTGGATTGCCGCGCGCAAAGGCAGGCTTGCGCCGGCGCCCGGCTGCAGGAGCACCGCCAGCAAGGACAAGAAGCGCAGGGCCGCCAGACGGCGCAAGACCAGGCCGGGACCCACGCGATCCATCGCGCGCCGCAGTCCGTGACTGCGGTTCTTCAACACGAGCCGAAGGCCCGCCGCCCCCGCCACGGCCTGCACGGCGGCCCATGGCGCCGCCGTGCGCAGGCGCTGCGCCCAGGCGTACAGACTTGCCGTGCGCGCCCCGAGAAACTCGGACGGCAGATCCATGAAGGCCTGCTGCAGGGCCGGAACTGTCAGCCAGGGAATGCAGGCCAGCAGGAAAACCGCCAGGAGCACCGCCATGACGGCGGGCCATAGCAGTTGCAGAACCTGCCCGCGCGCCCAGCCGACCAGAGACAGGTAGGAACTCAAGGCGGCAAGACCGTCCTGCACCCGGCCTGCAGCCTGTGCGGTGCGCAACACCAGAAGTTCATCCGGCCGCAGGCAACCCGCCCAGACCGCCTGCAAGTCCCCGCCGCTGCGCCGGTACACAGCCTGCCAATGCCGGCTCAGGCGGCCGCGATGATGTCTTGCTCCGTAGCGCAGGCTGTCTTGCACAAACAGGGAGTGCAGGGTGCGACGGCCCTGCTCCGCCTGCAGGACCCCGAGCAAGTACTGGAAATAAGCCTCGCGCCGCCGGATGAAACGCCATTGATCGAGCCGGAGGCGGCAGGCGCGCCAGGCCTGGACAAGCCGGCTGCTCGCAAATTCATTCATTGAAGCAGCTCCTGGACCCCGGCCGCGCGATGGCGACGGGCCTTCAGGCGCAAGCGCCAGGTTTCAAAAGCGCCGAAGCGGGCTTCGATGTCGCGCAGGTCCAGCCTGCCCCTGTACGCCTGGCACAATGCGGAATGGAGCACGGCGGGCAAGCCTGGGCCTGGTGCGCGCAAAGGCAGGCCCCGACGCATGTGCTCGTGCGCTTGAGGCAAGAGGTCCGGCTCCAGCAGCTCCGCCACCACGGTACGGCCCTGATAGCCGTAATGCTCGGGCAGGCGCGATCCCGTGCATTGCGCGCATCCCGCCTTGTTGCGCCAGAGCAACCCATCCGTGGAGCCGGTTTCGCAGCCCCGCAGCGCCTCAAGGCTGGCGCGCGCCGCATCGTTCGGCGGACCGTCCAGCGCGCACCCCGGGCACAGGAGCGGCAGCAGGGCTTGATAGACCAGCAGCTTGAGCATGCCCGGCATGGCCAGAAACTCTCTGGGCACCCCGATGAAGCTCGAGGCCAGACGTTCCGGGATCTGCTCGGCCCCGGCGGCATGCACGGAGCTGTAGACGCTGACGCCCGAGGACGCCAGATCCATGAAAGCCTGCCCCGTCTCCCGGTCGCGTATCTCCCCCAGCAGGACATCCTGCATGGCTGAACGCTTCAGGGCGCGCAGCTTGCTGGCAAAGACCGAATGCGCGTCCTGGTCCAGGCTGCGGCTGAGTGAGCTCTGGATCGCGTTGGGGATCAGGTACTCCACCGGATCTTCGAGGGTGATGATCTTGCGCGTGGCCGGCACGCTGCGCACCAACGCCGCCAGAGACGTGGATTTGCCCGAACCGACGGTTCCGGCAAACAGGATGGCCCCGCCCTCGCAGGCCATGACGCGATTGAACTGCGCCACCTGTTCGGGCAGATAGCCCAGTTCCTCGAGCACCGGCAGCGGGCTGTCCTGGGGCGTGGACAGGAGCCTCAGACAGACGGCCGGGCCATGCAGGGCCGCCATGGAAGCCCAGCGCAAGGCGACGCTGCGGCCCCCGACCTGCCTGCGCAGGCTGGCCTGCTGCTCCTGGCCCGGATCGAAGACGGCCCCATTGCCGCCCTGCGCATCCATCCAGACCAGTGCCAGCATGTCCGTCAGCAGGCGGGTGTCCAGCGCCTGAAAGGCGTCGGGGCACACCTGGCGGCCCGCCAAGGTGAAGTGCACATCGGAGCATGCGCGATCTTCGCGCAAACGCACATGGATGTCGCTGGCGCCTTGCTCCAGCGCCCAGCGCAACAGGCGCAGAAAAAGCTGCTCGAGCTCATTGCGGTCCGTACGCGCCGGCAGGCTCTGACGAAACCGGACGCCGTCGCGGCGCAATGCGAGCAACAGCGCCTCGCTGACCTTGTACATGGGAGGATCGGCCAGCAGGTAGCCGCGTTCGCGCAGCAAGGCCAGCAATGCCTGCGCCTGGTCCGAGGCCGCCATATCGTCCACGGCCAGGATCACCGCGGCGCCGTCCCTGGTCACGATGGGCGCCAGGCGGGCAGCCAGATGCTCCACGCCCAGCTCCGCCGCCAGGCTGCGCTTGGGCTCACAGGCTTCATGAAGCGCTTCAAGGCTGGACAGGCTGGCAATGGCCTCCGCAAGCCGGGCCGCGCCCGGCCCCCGGTGCGCATCCCCTTCGGCCAAGTCCGCGCCGGGATCGGCCTGTTCGCGCCGGCGCCTGCCGAACGCCCGCCAGGGATGCCGGCCCGCGCCGCGGCCGTGATGTTCAAGGTTCCAGGCAAAGCTCATGCTTTTGGTCTCCTTCCTGAAGTTCGATACAACGGCTGCTCAAGGAATGCAGCCGCATGCTTCGGTCGCGGTGCCGGCCTATGGGCCAGGGCTGGCCTTGCTGGTAAACCAGGGAACGCTCGCCCAGCCGGACCTCGGCCAGCAATTGCTTGTCGCGGCCATAGATGGCTTTGAGTTCGATGCCGCCGTCTACTGATCGCCCCTGGCTGGTCAGGGGCGCATCCCCTGGGCAGGAGCGGGGCGAGGCATTCTGCCGGGCGCGCTCGGCGTCCATGCGCAACAGTTCATGGACCGTGATCAGCAGCGCCGTGTCGGACTGAGCCTGGGGAGGCCACAGCATGGGCAGGAGCCAGATCATGGCCGAGCACCTGCGCAGAATCAGAAGACGCCTCGTCGGCCCGCTCATAGACATAGCCCTCCAGGTTCAGGGTCAACACGCTGCTGGCCAGCGAGGCAATCGCCTGCTCCGCCACATGAAGCGTGATTTTTTCCCAGCGCAGGACCTGCGCCTGCGGCAATAACAAATACGCCGAGCGCAAAGGCGACTGGCTGCGCCAGGGCCGGCGCTGCACGCCCGGCGCATGTTCCACATGCGCAGCGCCGGGACCAAAGTCCAGCGCCTGCGGCGGCCCTATCGACACCTGCCCGAAGGCGGCCTGCACGGCCTGCAGTGCGCTGAACAGGTCGCGTTCGTTCTGTCGCTGCCCCCGCAGGCGGGCCGAATCCAGAGGCTGGCCATGATGCCTTGCCGCCACGCGCAGGCGGGCGCGGTCCAGGTCCAGGAACTGCAGGTCCACCCGAGGACCGAGAATCTGCTCCAGACCCTGATTGCTTGCCTGCGGATCGTGACGCGCATACAGCGCCGCGCATTGCCAGGAACCATCGTTCGGCAGGCAATCGGCCTGCTGGAGCCGCCAGCCCGCCGCCTGATAAGGAAGACGCTCCAGAAGCCGCAGCAAAGACTGGAAGCCCGCAACGCCCGGCAGCCAGTGCCGTTGCCGAAAGTCCTGCATGAGCCCGCCGAGATCGGCCGCGGCCGTCTGAACGGCAGGCCGTTGCTGCCCCAGAATCCAGCCGGCGACGATCAGGACCAACGCAAGCACCGGCCCCAACAGAACAACGAACCGGCGCGAGCGCGGACCCGCTCCGGCATGCAGGCGACAGGATTCCTGTCTGCCCTGCTCCAGGTGCGCCCGCAGGTCTTCGGGCTGCGGCAGTTCCCGCAGTCCGGAATAACGCCGCTTCATTTCCGCATGCACGGCATGGGCCTGCGCCGGGTCGTCGAACAGGCAATCGGTGCCGCCGATGACGGCGCCGTCGTGGGCCGCCATCAGCCAGAAACGCCCCTGTTCAAGTCGCCACAGCGCCAGCACGCAGCCGTCCGGATGCTGGCCGGCCACGCAGGCGGCGGCCGAGTAGAACGACACGGCGCGGCGACCGTTTGCGGCCGGGCTGGCCTCGCGCACGGACGCCAGCCCGGCGGAATCACGTAGGCAGGCTTCGTCGGCCAGGCCCGCGGCCAGCAGATCTCCGCCGGCCAGGCAATACCAGGCGCGAGGATGGTTGCGCAACAGGCGCCGCAGGCCCGGGCCCGAGGGTCCATCGACCAGGGCGAACCAATGCAGGCCGAAACAGTAATCGACAAGCGGTTCGTGGCGGGTCATGTCAGCTCCCCTCCTCCAGATACGCCGTCAGCAGCAGCAGAGTGCGCACGGTCTGGCTGCGCACCTGCCGGCTGCCGCCCAGCAGCCAGGGCAGGTCCGGGCCGGCGCGGGTCTGTTCATCCTGGTCCAGGACGCGATCGTGCCCGGCGATCAGCCAGGTCTGGCCCGGCAGCACCGACACCTGCTGCATCAGGCTGTTGCCGTCTATGGTGACCTGCTGCAACTGCAAGGGATGGCTGCGGTCGCCGAAGCTGAGCGTGCGCAGCGGCTGGGCGACCGTGCTGTCGTAGGCGATGGTCAGGAGGATGCGCCCGTCGTCCTGGATGTCCGGCACCACGGTGAGCATGGCGCCCACGGCCTCTTCCTTCTGGCTGACGCTGACCGCGGGCAGCGACAATTGGGCTCCGGCGGACAAGGCCGCGGCCTCCACCTTGTCCACGTACGTGAAGCGCGTGCGCAGGGAATGGCTGGCGGGACGCCGGTTCAAGGCAAAGATGGGGAAGCTCTGACGCCGGACCACCCTGGCCTGTTCGGCCAGGGCCTGGAGGAATCCCTCGGTGCCCGCCCAGGCGCCGCGCTCGCTGCGCCCCTGGAGAGTGACGGCGGCGGACAGGGTCTCCCCGGGGCTGCCCAGGCCCCATGCCAGCCCGGCCTTCTGAAACAGGAGGTTCCAGTCCAGCGCCATCTGCTGCTGGTCAGACAAGGACAGGCTGATTTCCTCGAATACCAGGCGCACCCGGCGCGCCAGCTGGCGATTCTCCAGGTCCAGATACCGGCCTACCGCGTCCAGCCGTTCGGGCGTATCGGTGACCACCAGCAAAGAGCTAGGGCCGGGCGCCGCCGCAACCGTTCCGGCGCGCGACAGAAAGGCCTCCACCCTCAGCCGCAGTGATTCCATCAGGGAAACGGGCGCGGCGGACAAGCGTGTCTGCCAGGCTTCCCCTGCCTGTCCCGAACCGCCGATGCCGGCCTGGGCATCTAGGTCCTGCTGCAGGATCCGCAATTGGAAATGACGGGTTTCGGTGCGGAAAAACTCGATCCGCCCCTGGCGATAGCGCCAGTTGACGCCATAGGCCGCGCAGAGATGATCCAGCAGATCCGCCAGCGTGCGCTGTTCCAGATGCAGGCGGCCCCGCTCCGTGTGGGTGCGATCCGCCGCCGGCACGGCGCTGGCCAGGCGCGGCAGGAAATCGGCGGCGGGCAGAAGCGCTTCCGGACTGACGAAGACCGGCAGGCCCGACAAGTGGGCGATGCGCTGGGCCAGTTGATCCAGGCCAGGCAACGGTTCGGCCAGCGCCAAGGTGACCTTGCGGGCGGCGCGCAACACTGCGGGCAGCGATTTGTCCCGCCCCAGCGGAACGGCGGAACCGGCCACCCAGGGTCTGTCCACCGACTGCCGGCGGCGCCGCTGCTCGGCGTCATTGCCCTCCCGGAAACGCTCCTGGTGCTGCTGAACCTGCTCCTGCGCCGCCTGATGGCGCCGGCCCACCTCCCTGCCTTGCTGCGCCAGGCTGCATCCTGCGAGCAGACCGGCGACAAGTATGAGCCAGGACTTCATGAGCGCTCTCCGGACGCCAGGCTGCGGTCGCATGCCTGCGACCAGGCCACCACGCGCAGAACCTGATTGGAATAGAAGCACGGCTGCGCCGGATAGGCGGTCAGCTCGGTACCATGCAGCAACTGCTGCACCGCGGTTTTGAAGTCCCCCTGGAAGCGGGCCGGCGCGCTGACCGGCAGATCCACATCCAGGTCCCAGTGGTCCGGCTGGAACACCCAGCCCGCCAGCCCGGCCCAGCGAGCCAGCGCCTGGCGCAGCGTCTGGTCCTCCGGGCGGATATCGTAGGAAGGCGAAAGCGCCGGGACCGCAGCCGGCACAGCCGGCTGCTCCTGCAATGCAGCGGCGGCCCGGACGACCAACGGTGCGCCAGGCTGGACCGCAGCCCCCGGCGCTGCGGCAAGCGTGGACGGCGGCGGCTCGCCGGCGGGCCGATCCGCGTGCCGGCTGGCCCGCGCCTGCCCGTGGCCGGCGCGAAACAGCAGTTCCGGCCATACGCCCTGAGAAAGGTGAAACTGGCCCACGGGCGTCAGGACCAGCGCCTGCTCCCGCCCCGCGCGCCGCCCGAACACGGCCGGCACAATCTGGCCCGGCGCGAAGTGCAACCAGGTGCGCACGCCATTGTCGAAGACCTGCAAGGGACCGACACGGGGTTCGCCCGACAGGCTCCAGTCGAAATTGAAGGCCTGCGCCTCGGGTTCGGGCGCAAATGCGCCCGGACCCTGTCCGGCCAGACAAGCGGACAGGCCGGGAAGGATCAGGCAGGCACAGGCAAGCCGAAGAAAAGACAGCATGGCGCACATCCAAAGAAAAAGCTCCATACCCCTTGTGGGGCATGGAGCTCATCTTCGGTCAGGCCTGGGCCCTGCGCCAGATCGGCTTGTACGAATGGATGAATCAGCGTCCTTTCTGGGCCACCAGACGATTGGCTTCGGTGGCGGCCGTGCGCAGCGCCGTCATGGCCGGCTGCTTGCCGTCCAGGGCGCTTTCCAGGCTCTGGTTGAACACGGCGCGAATCTGGCGGTAATTGCGGAAATTGCCTTTGGCGGTGCCCGAAGAGCCGCTGCCGTAGGCGCCCACCAGGTGCTGCCAGTCGCCCTTGCCGCTGTAATAGTCGCTGCCGGTGGCGTTGAAGGCCTCGCGGCTGACGGGCAGGAAGCCGGTCTGTTGGTACCAGCGTGCAGCGTTCTCGGGCTGGGCCAGCCAGCTGACGAAACGCGCGGCGGCCTGGTTCTGGTCGGCCGGATGCCCCTTGGTCGCCCACAGGGCCGAGCCGGTCACGAAAGGCTTGCCGGGAGTCTGGGTGACTTCAGGGTAGTACGGCAGGCCGGTCACCGCGTACTTCAGGCCGCGAGTGGCGCTGTATTCGCCGATATGTCCCGAATTCGAGAACATGACGGCGCACTCGCCCTTGGCGAAACGCTGGGGCGACTGAGGCAGCATGTCGGGCTTGACCATCAGCTCGGACTTGACCCAGCTGACCATCATGGACAGGTGGCGGATGTACAGGACGTCGAAATCGAAGCCCACCTTGCCCTTGACCTTGGGCCCGGGGGCCAGGCCATAGATCTGGTTGTTCACCGCCGCCAGATTCTCCAGGTTGATGGAGACGGACTGGTCGGACGTCAGGGGGCAGCGGCGCGAGCCGTTGTTGGCCAGCTGCACCAGCTGGCCTTGCAGGTCCAGCCAGACGCGGCTGGGAACGGCCGGTTCCAGCTTGGCTTTCTGGAAGGCGTCCAGGTTGTAGTACATGACGGGGATCTCCGCCATGTAGGGGAAGCCCTGCAACTGGCCGCGGCCGTTGCGCACGAAGGAGTTGGAGGCCAGGAACCAGGACACGTTGCCCAGGTTCTCCTTGGCGAGCAGCGTATGCATGGGCAGGATGTAGGAGCGGTCCGCCACTTCGTCCAGGCCGGACATCTCGCCCAGCTGAACCAGGTTGGGCAGTTGCGCGCCGGATGCGGCCTGCAGGGCCTGGTCCAGGGCGGCATCCGAGTCGTGCGCCTTGACCTCGACCTTGACGTCCTTCTGGCTGCGATTGAAGTCCCTGACCAGTTTCTCGAATTCGGCCTGGTTGTGAGGATTCAGGGAAGTCCAGACCTGGATGTCCACCGCAGCCAGGGCAGCGGAACCATACAAAAGCGCGGCGGAACCGCACGCCGCCGTCGCCAGTGCCTGCACGCACCGCTTCAGCGCTAATCCGCGTAGATTCTTCATAAATCCTTTAGCGTAAAAAAGGAAATTCGGGTTCGGGCTGACGGCCGCCCATCAGGTCGGCCAGGGCCCGGCCGGAGCCGACCCCCATCGTCCATCCCAACGTGCCGTGCCCGGTATTCAGATACAGGTTCGATATACGGGTGCGGCCGATCAGCGGAACATTTGAAGGCGTGGCGGGACGCAGTCCCGACCAGAAATGAACATTATCAAAATCCAGGGCGCTTGGGAACAATTCCGCCACTTGCGCCAGCATGGATGTGCAACGCTTTGTGTTCAAGCTGCGGGAGTAGCCCGAAAGCTCGGCCGTGCCGGCCATGCGCAAGCTGTCGCCCAGGCGCGAATAGACGATCTTCTGGTCCTTGTCGGTCAGGCTGACCGTAGGCACGGCCTCGGGCACGAGCACCGGGATGGTGACCGAATAACCCTTGGCCGGATAGACCGGGCATGCAATGCCCAGGGGCTCGAGCAATTCGGGGCTGAAACTGCCCATGGCGACCACGAAGGCGTCGGCCTGCAAGGATTCGAAGCTGCCGTCGGGCGCGATGATCTCCACCCCGCTCACCTTGCCCTGCTCGGTCTGCAGGCGGTTGATCTGGGTGGAGAAGCGGAACTGCACGCCCGCCTTTTCGGCCATGGCCGCCAGGCCGCAGGCGAACTGATTGACGTCCCCGGATTCATCGTCCTTGGTGTAGTCCCCGCCCACGATCAGATGGCGCGCCGCCGCTAACGCGGGCTCGACCTGCACCAGTTCATCCACGCTCATCACGCGCCGATCCACGCCCATGTCGCGCATCAGGTCCGCCATCTGCAGGGAATCGTCCAGGCTGGCGGCGTCGCGATAGAAGGTGATGATGCCTTTTTCCTGATGGCGATAGTCGAAGTCCAGCGAAGGCCGCATCTGCTTGAGCGTGCGGCGGCTGTACTCGGCCAGACCCACCAGGGCGCGCACATTGGGCGCCAGTCGCGAAGGCAGGCATTCCCGCAGGAACGCCAGGCACCAGCGCCACTGGCGCATGTCCAGGCGCGGCCGGAACAGCAGCGGCGCATTGTCGTCCAGCAGCCACTTGAGCAGCTTCAGCGGCATCTGCGGATTGGCCCAGGGCTCGGCGTAGGAGACCGATATCTGCCCGCCATTGGCGCGGGACGTTTCCTGGGCCGGCCCGTTGCGCCTGTCCACCACCACGACCTCGTGCCCGTCCTGGCTCAACCACCATGCCGTCGAAATTCCGATGATGCCGCCGCCCAGTACTGCTACTTTCATGTCTGCTGTCCGTTTCTGCGTGGAAGTCGGCGTCGCTTACTTGACGTCGGCCAAAGAGGTGAAGGCGTCCGCGAAATAGGCGTCCGGATTCAGGCCGGCCTGCTCGACGAAGTCGCGGCGCGCGCTCTCGACCATGGCCGGAGCGCCGCAGGCATACACCTGCCAGCCCGACAGGTCGGGCAGGTCCTGCAGCACGGCCATGTGCACAAAGCCCGTGCGCCCGGTCCAGCCGTCTTCGGGCCTGGCATCCGACACCACGGGGATGTAGCGCAGGTTGGGCATGTCCGCCGCCCACTGCTCGGCCAGCTCGGACTGATAGAGGTCGCCCGGACGACGACCGCCCCAGTACAAGGCGATCTCGCGCCGGCTACCCGTCTGGCGCAGGCGCTCGATCAGGGCCTTGATGGGGGCGAAACCGGTGCCGCTGGCCAGGAACACCATGGGCGCATCGCTGTCCTCGCGCAGGAAGAAAGAGCCCAGCGGCGCTTCCACGCGCAGGATCTCGCGCTCTTTCATGGCCGTGGCGCCTGCGCCGAAGACGTGGTCGGTGAACAGCCCGCCGGGCATGTGGCGGATGTGCAGCTCAACCTGGTTGTCCTCGCGCGGCGGCGTGGCCATGGAATAGCTGCGGCGACTGCCGTCCTTCAGGATGAATTCCAGGTACTGGCCGGGGTAGTAGCGGAAAGGCTCGGAGGTCGGCATCTGCAGGCGCACGATCATGACGTCCTCGCGCACCTTCTCCAGCCCGGCCACGCGCGAAGGCATCTTGCGGATCTGGATGTCCGAAGCCATGCGGATCTCGTGCGATTCGATCACCATGTCCGTGGCCGGCTTGGCCTGGCAGAACAGGGTATAGCCCGCCGCCCGGTCCTCGTCGCTGAGCAGTTGCTCGGGTGCGCGGCCGGCATCGTAGTCGCCCTCCAGCACTTTGCCCTTGCAGGACGAACAGGTGCCGTTGCGGCAGCTGTACGGCAGGACGATGCCCGCGTTCAGGGCGCCATCCAGCACGGATTGCCCGGGCTGGACCTCGAAACTGTGCCCACTGGGCTGTACCGTGATCTTGAAACTCATATCCAATACTCGAAAAAAAGAAGCAAGCCGGCCGGGGCACACAACCCCGGCTGGCGGCAAAAAAACACCCCCACGCTGCGCCTTCGGCTTGCTGCCCCCCGAGGGGGCGCTTTTGCCTTGGGTGATGCGGCATTCCGGCGGCCCGGCGGCAAAACCTTACTGTACCTGCGGGCGGTGCAGCACAGGATCGCTGAGTTTGACGCCCAGCTGCTTGCCTTTGCGGGCCCGCTTGCCCAGGTATTCGGCCAGGGCGTCCAGGTCCATGTGCACGGTGGACTCGCGCTTGCGATAGATGCCCGACACGGCCAGGCCGTCCTCGCCGACGGCCACCCATTGCACCAGGCTGTCGCCCTCGTCCAGGCCCATCAGGATAGTGCCGCGGCCGCCCTTCTCCAGCACTTTCAGTTCATTGATGTCCACCACCAGGAAGCGGCCCTTGGCGCTGAGCAGGCCCACGTACTGATCGTCCGGCCGCAAGGCGAGCGGCTTGAGCAGCGACTTGCCCGCCTCGACGGTGACGAACTGCTTGCCGGCCCGCTGACGGGTATTCATGTCCGCGTGGCTGGCGATGAAGCCATAGCCGTCCGAGGCCGCCAGCACGTAGCGCTGGTCGCCGGGCGCGGCCATCATGTGCTCGATCGGCGCCGCCGGGCTGACCTCGATCATGGAGGTGATGGGCTGGCCGTCGCCGCGCGCCGACGGCAGGCTGGAGACCGGCACAGTATAGACCCGGCCGTCGCGCCCCAGGGCCACCAGGTCCGTGGTGCTGCGGCATTCCAGGGCGTCGTACAGCCTGTCGCCGGTCTTGAAGGTGAACTGGGAGGCATCGTGCCCGTGTCCTTGGCGGCAGCGCAGCCAGCCCTTGTGGGAGATGATGACGGTGACGGGCTCGTCCACCACCTTGTTCTCCAGCACGGCCCGCTCGGCCGCCTCGATCAGGGTGCGGCGCTCGTCGCCGTAGGTCTTGGCGTCGGCTTCGATCTCGCGGATCATCAGGCGCTTGAAGGCCTTGGGATTGTCCAGCAGTTCCTGCAGGCCGGCCTGCTCCTTGCGGCGCTCGTCCAATTCCTTTTCGATCTTGAATCCTTCCAGGCGAGCCAGCTGGCGCAGGCGCATCTCCAGGATGTCGTCCGCCTGGCGCTCGCTCAGCTCGAAGCGCTCCATCAGCGCGGCGCGCGGTTCGTCGGATTCGCGTATGGTCTGGATGACCTCGTCCACGTTCAGATAGACCACCATGCGCCCTTCCAGCACATGGATGCGGTCGGAGACCTTGTCCAGGCGGAAACGCGTGCGGCGCTCCATGGTCAGCCGGCGGAACTCCAGCCAGTTGCCCAGGATCTGGCGCAAGGAGCGCTGGCCGGGCCGGCCGTCCACGTCGATGCACACCAGGTTGATGGACACGCTGCCTTCCAGGCTGGTCTGGGCCAGCAGCGTATTGACGAATTCGTCACGATCGATGGTGCGCGATTTGGGTTCGAACACCAGGCGCACCGCAGCCTGCTTGCCTGATTCATCGCGCACCGTATCCAGCAGGTTGAGCATCAGGGCCTTGGTCTGCTGCTGTTCGGCCGTCAGCGATTTCTTGCCGTTCTTGACCTTGGGATTGGTGCGCTCCTCGATTTCCTCGAGGATCCTCTGGGCCGAGGTGCCCGGGGGCAGTTCGGTGACCACCAGCTGCCACTGGCCGCGCGCCAGGTCCTCGAAGACCCAGCGGGCGCGCGCCTTGACCGTGCCGCGGCCTTGCGTATAGATGGCCGCGATGTCCGAGGCCGGCGAGATGATCTGGCCGCCCCCGGCGAAGTCGGGCCCCGGCACCAGCTGGTACAGGTCCTGGTCGCTGAGCTTGGGATCGCGCAGCAGGGCCACGCAGGCCTGGGCGATCTCGCGCAGATTATGCGAGGGAATCTCGGTGGCCATGCCCACGGCGATGCCCGAGGCGCCGTTCAACAGCATGATGGGCAGGCGCGCGGGCAGCGCCACGGGCTCTTTCTGGCTGCCGTCGTAGTTGGGCACGAAATCCACCGTGCCCTCGTCCAGCTCGTCCAGCAGCAGGCGCGAAAACGGGGTCAGGCGCGCTTCCGTGTAACGCATGGCGGCGGCATTGTCGCCGTCGCGCGAGCCGAAGTTGCCCTGGCCATCCACCAGCGGGTAGCGCAGCACGAAGTCCTGCGCCATGCGCACCATGGCGTCATAGGCGGCCTGGTCGCCGTGAGGGTGGTACTTGCCCAGCACGTCCCCGACCACGCGGGCGGACTTCACGGGCTTGGCGTTCGGGCCCAGCCCCATGGCGTCCATGGCGTACAGGATGCGGCGCTGCACGGGCTTTTGCCCGTCGGTCAGGTCGGGCAGCGCGCGGCCGCGCACCACCGATACGGCGTAATCCAGGTAGGCCTGCTCGGCATACGTGGCCAGCGTGATGTGATCGTCCGATCCCGCCGGCTCAAAATCCAATTGATTGCTTTCCATAAATGACTCTTTGCCCCGGCTCAAACATCAATTTCGGCCAGATTGCCTTTTTCTTCCAGCCAGGCGCGCCGCTGGGACGCCTCGCCCTTGCCCATCAGCATGGTGAACATGGCCTGCGTGCCCGGCAGCCCGTCCGCGCCCCAGCTGACCGGCAACAGGCGGCGGGTGTCCGGATTCATGGTGGTGTCCCAGAGCTGTTCGGCGCTCATCTCGCCCAGGCCCTTGAAGCGGCTGATGCTCAGCGACTCCACGCGGATCGCCTCGTTGCGCAGCTTCTCCAGGGTGGCGTCCAGTTCACCCTGGTCCAGGCAGTAGATCTTGCGGGCGGCGCGCTTGCCGGCCGCGGGCACGTCCACGCGGAACAGCGGCGGACGCGCCACGTAGACGTGGCCGGCCTCGATCAGCTTGGGGAAATGGCGGAAGAACAGAGTCAGCAGCAGCACCTGGATGTGGGAGCCGTCCACGTCGGCATCCGACAGGATGCAGATGCGGCCGTAGCGCAGGCCCGAGAGGTCCGGATCGGAATCCGCATCGTGCGGGTCCACGCCGATCGCGACCGAAATGTCGTGGATCTCCTGGTTGGCGAACAGGCGGTCGCGCTCCACTTCCCAGGCATTGAGCACCTTGCCGCGCAGCGGCAGGATGGCCTGGAATTCCTTGTCCCGGCCCATCTTGGCCGAGCCGCCGGCCGAATCGCCCTCCACCAGGAAGAGTTCGGAGCGGTCCAGGTCGTGCGATTCGCAATCGGTGAGCTTGCCGGGCAGCACCGCCACCCCCGAGCTCTTGCGCTTTTCCACTTTCTGGGCCGAGCGGGTGCGCGCCTGGGCCTGGCGTATGGCCACCTCAGCCAGCTTGCGGCCCTGGTCCACGTGGGCGTGCAAGTGCAGCTCCAGGGCGTTGCGCACATAGCCGCCCACCAGGCGCACCGCATCCCGGCTGTTCAGTTTTTCCTTGATCTGCCCCTGGAACTGGGGATCGAGCACCTTGGCCGACAGCACGAAGCTGGCGCGGGCGAACACGTCCTCGGGCAGCAGCTTCACGCCCTTGGGGATCAGGCTGTGCAGTTCGGCGAAGCTGCGCACAGCCTGGTAGAGGCCGTCGCGCAGGCCCGCTTCATGCGTGCCCCCGGCGCTGGTGGGAATCAGGTTGACGTAGGATTCGCGCACGATGTTGCCATCCGGCGTCCAGGTCACCACCCAGTGCGCCCCCTCGCCCGGCGAGAAATTGTCGTCGTCCTGGGGCGCGTACTGGCGGCCTTCGAACAGGGGCACCAGCAATTCGGTATCGCCCAGCTCCTCCTGCAGGTAGCCGCGCAGGCCGTCCTGGTAGCACCATTGCTGCTGCTGGCCGGTTTTCTGGTTGACCAGCTGCACGGTGACCCCGCCCAGCAGCACAGCCTTGCTGCGCAGGATGTGCGCAAGCTGGCCCATGGGGATCTGCGCGGAATCGAAATACTGGGGATCGGGCCAGAGGCGCACGCGCGTGCCTGATTTTCGCTTGCCCACGGAGCCCACCACGGTCAGGGGCCGTTCGACCTCGCCGCCGGAGAAAATGATTTCATGCGCCTGGGCATCGCGCCAGACCAGCACTTCCAGACGGCGCGAGAGCGCGTTGGTGACCGACACCCCCACCCCGTGCAGGCCGCCCGAGAAGGCATAGGCGCCGCCGTCGGCCTTGTCGAACTTGCCGCCGGCGTGCAGGCGGGTGAAGACCAGCTCCACCACCGGCGCCTGCTCGTCCGGATGCAGGCCGACCGGAATGCCGCGCCCGTCGTCCTCGACCTCGATGCCGCCGTCCTCCAGCACCGTGACCGTCAGGGTGCGGGCGAAACCGGCCAATGCCTCGTCGGCCGCGTTGTCGATGACTTCCTGCAGGATGTGCAGGGGATTGTCGGTTCGGGTGTACATGCCCGGGCGCTGGCGGACCGGTTCCAGCCCCTTGAGCACCCGGATGGAGGATTCGTCGTAGCGTGTGGTAGACAACTTGATTCCCGGAAGATCGATCAGAAAAACGGTATTTTACGGGGGGATGGGCCAGGGGGGAAACGCTTTGTCGGCGCGCGCCCCGCCGCTGCCGGGCCATTATCGGCAAAGAGCAATGCCATCCTGTCAAAAATTGGCAACAAGAGCGTCGCAATTCACCGTAGAATACATTGTGCTCAGGCCTCGCCACACGTATAGTTTTTGGTCATCCTTTCTTCTTTTTTGTATCTTGCCATGAGCGATTCCATCAAACATGTAACGGACGCCTCCTTCGAGAACGACGTCCTCAAAGCAGAACTGCCCGTTCTGGTCGACTACTGGGCCGCCTGGTGCGGTCCCTGCAAAATGATCGCCCCCCTGCTGGACGACGCTGCCGAACAGTACAAAGGCCGTGTTATCATTGCCAAGCTCAATGTCGATGAAAATCCCGATACCCCTGCAAAATTCGGTATTCGCGGAATTCCCACGCTCATGCTGTTCAAAGACGGCAAAGTGGCCGAAACCAAAGTCGGGGCACTTTCCAAGTCGCAACTCAGCGCGTTTCTCGACAGCTCCCTGTAATCCTTCTGATTAACCGCACGCGGGCCCGCCGCTGGCCCGCGGTCTGCTGCTGAAATCCCTTCCCCTCTCATGCACCTCAACGAATTAAAAGCTCTGCACGTCTCGCAGCTGCTAGAAATGGCTGCCACTCTGGAAATCGACAACGCGAACCGCTTGCGCAAGCAAGAGCTCATGTTCGCCATCATGAAAAAGCACGCCAAGAAAGGCGAGCAGATTTTCGGAGACGGGGTGCTGGAAGTATTGCCGGACGGTTTCGGCTTCCTGCGTTCGCCGGAGACTTCCTACCTGGCCAGCACGGACGACATCTACATCTCCCCGTCGCAGATCCGCCGCTTCAACCTGCACACCGGCGACTCGATCGAAGGCGAGGTGCGCACGCCCAAAGACGGCGAGCGCTACTTCGCGCTGGTCAAGGTGGACAAGGTCAACGGCATGCAGCCCGAGGCCATCAAGCATCGCATCATGTTTGAGAACCTCACGCCGCTGCATCCGGACCAGCCCATGCGCCTGGAGCGCGACATCAAGAGCGAGGAGAACATCACCGGCCGCATCCTGGACATCTTCGCCCCCATCGGCAAGGGCCAGCGCGCCCTGATCGTGGCCAGCCCCAAGTCGGGCAAGACGGTGATGATGCAGCACATGGCCCACGCCATCACCACCAACTACCCCGAGGCCACCATGATCGTCCTGCTGGTGGACGAGCGCCCCGAGGAAGTGACCGAGATGCAGCGCACCGTGCGCGGCGAAGTGGTGGCCTCCACCTTCGACGAGCCGGCCACGCGCCACGTCCAGGTGGCCGAGATGGTCATCGAAAAAGCCAAGCGCCTGGTCGAACTGAAAAAAGACGTGGTGATCCTGCTGGACTCCATCACCCGCCTGGCCCGCGCCTACAACACCGTGGTGCCCGCCTCCGGCAAGGTCCTGACCGGCGGCGTGGACGCCAATGCCCTGCAGCGGCCCAAGCGCTTCTTCGGCGCGGCCCGCAACCTGGAAGAAGGCGGCTCCCTGACCATCATCGGCACCGCGCTGATCGAAACCGGCAGCCGCATGGATGAAGTCATCTACGAAGAATTCAAAGGCACCGGCAACTCCGAAATCCATCTGGAGCGCCGCCTGGCCGAAAAACGCATTTACCCTGCCATCAACCTGAACAAATCAGGTACCCGTCGCGAAGAACTGCTGATCAAGCCGGACCTTCTACAAAAGGTCTGGGTGCTACGCAAATTCATCCACGGCATGGATGAAATCGAAGCCATGGAATTTATCCTGGACAAGATCCGGGCTACAAAGACCAACTCCGAATTCTTCGACATGATGAAGAAGTAAATCGAACATCCGCAAGCCTCTCCATCCGAGAGGCTTGCTTGCGATGGACGTATGACCTTGGTGCATTCCCGTGCACCCTATCTTTCAATCTGCTGAGTTCTAATCCAACCCTCAGTCTTGCAAACAGAGTTCGCTTGCAATGAAACTTATCTCATTAGAACAGTTCCTCGCCAAGGTCCAAGCCCGTGACCCGCATCAGCCTGAATTCATGCAGGCCGTACGCGAAGTCATGACCAGCCTGTGGCCCTTCATCGAGAAGAACCCCCAGTACGCCGATCACGGCCTGCTCGAGCGCCTGGTCGAACCTGAACGCGCCATCCAGTTCCGCATCTCCTGGGTGGACGACCGCGGCCAGGTCCAGGTCAATCGCGGCTTCCGTATCCAGCACAACAACGCCATCGGTCCCTTCAAGGGCGGCATGCGCTTCCACCCCTCGGTGAATCTGTCCATCCTGAAGTTCCTGGCCTTCGAGCAGACCTTCAAGAACGCCCTGACCACCCTGCCCATGGGCGGCGGCAAAGGCGGCTCCGACTTCGATCCCAAGGGCAAGTCCGACGGCGAAGTGATGCGCTTCTGCCAGGCTCTGATCACCGAGCTGTACCGTCACCTGGGTCCTGACACCGACGTGCCCGCGGGCGACATCGGCGTGGGCGCGCGCGAAGTGGGCTTCATGGCCGGCATGATGAAAAAGCTGTCCAACAGCGCTGCCTGCGTGTTCACCGGCAAGGACCTGACCTTCGGCGGCAGCCTGATCCGTCCCGAAGCCACGGGCTACGGCACGGTGTATTTCGCCGAAGAAATGCTCAAGCGCAAGGGCCAGTCCATCGAAGGCCTGACCGTATCCGTTTCCGGCTCCGGCAACGTGGCTCAATACGCCATCGAGAAGTGCATGCACCTGGGCGCCAAGGTCGTGACCGTGTCCGACTCCCATGGCTGCGTGGTGGACCTGGACGGCTTCACGCCTGAAAAACTGGCTGTCCTGATGCACGTCAAGAACGGCCAGCGCGGCCGCGTGAAGGAATACGCCGACCAGCTGGGCCTGCGCTACGAAGAAGGCAAGCGCCCATGGCACGTGCCGGTCGACGTCGCCCTGCCCTGCGCCACCCAGAACGAACTGGATCGCGCCGACGCCGAGACCCTGATCAAGAACGGCGTGCGCTGCGTGGCCGAAGGCGCCAACATGCCCAGCACCCTCGAGGCGGTGGATGCCTTCATCCATGCCAAGATCCTGTATGCTCCCGGCAAAGCCAGCAATGCCGGCGGCGTAGCCGTCTCCGGCCTGGAAATGAGCCAGAACGCCCAGCGTCTGAACTGGACCCGCGAACAAGTCGACACCAAGCTGCACTCCATTATGCGCGACATCCACGAGAATTGCGTGAACTATGGTCAAGAAAGCGATTTCGTCAACTACGTCAATGGCGCCAATATCGCCGGCTTCGTCAAAGTGGCCACCGCGATGCGTCATCAAGGTGTTTATTAAATTCTGCGCCTTGCTCAGTAGTAAAAAGACCGCCCACGAGGCGGTCTTTTTTTTGCGCCGTCACAAGCATCCCTCAAACGAACCGGCCAATGAAACAAATAGGCTGTTCGACAGCAGAGCGGCTCCTTGTGAACACGCCGTTCAAGACTTTAGAGGGGCAGCCTGGGCTGACGGCTTGCCCCTCTAAAGCCTTGAACGGCTCACAACGACCGCTGTATCGACCACCCTATATACATGGAACCATTGCATCTCAGAGAGTTGAATCCATGCACGGCCGCTTTAACCAACCAAGTCAGGTCAAGGCCGCAAAATCTCCCCCGGCACGGCGTAATATGGTCCCGCCAGCCGGGCCAGGGGCCGGTAGGCCTGCATGTCCACCCGGCCATCGGCATCCAGCAGGGCTTGATCCACGTGGAAGGCCAGCACCTCCAGGATATGCAGCTGGTTGACGCCCCGGCCCAGGTCGACCACCTGGTCCAGGCGGCACTCCATCTGCACCGCCGCTCCGTCCAGGCGTGGCACGCGCACGTGTTGACCGGGCGACAGGGCCAGCCCCAGCTCCAGGGCCTCGCTGTGGCCCGGCGGACGCTCGGCGGCGCTGGCGTGCACCGCCGCCAGGTCCGCCTGCCGGCATAGCTGCACCACGCATTCGCCATTGGCTTGCAGATTGCGGGCCGTGTCCTTCAGGCCGCCCCGCTCGGTGCGATTGATGTTGATGGCCAGCATGGGCGGACTATGGGCCACGTAGTTGAACGAGCTGAACGGCGCCAGGTTCACGCTGCCCGACGCCTCCAGCGTGCAGACCCAGGCAATGGGGCGCGGCACGACCAGGGACGTCAGCAGGCGATAGGCCAGGGTGTCGTCCATGTCCGCGCAGGGCAGGCTGCGATAGGAAACCGATGCGTCCATGGCAAGCCTAGATGAACAACTGGATGGTGGGCAGGTAGCCATCCACGCTCAGCAGGTCCACGCGCTTTTCCACGATCTCCCAGCCCTGCCCGCGTTCGCGCAACCGGTACGAAGCCGTGGCAGGCAGCACCTCGGTCCTCTGCTTCTGGAACTCCGAATAGATCAGATTGGTGCGGACCGTATAGCAGCCCTGCCCGTCCGGCTGCTCCGACTGGAGCCGGGGAGACTGGATCACGCGCAGGCCCCGCACGCCCGGCTGCAGCGAAAAAGCGCGGTGATGCGACAGCCTGTCGATACGCAGACGCATCAACATGCGGTTTTCCAGGGCGATGCACATGCGGCCCTGCGGGCTTTGCTGGCCTGATTCGCCGGGAATCCAGTACAGACCGTCCGGCGCAAACAGCTCGTACCACTCGTCAAATCGCCCCTGGTCCAGCAAGGCGTTTTCCTGCCACACGAATTCCTGCAGACTGTGCTGCCTGTGCATGCTCATCATTCCTGCTCCTGCCGCGCCATGCCCTGTTGCCAGGCGCGGTACTGGTTGCGTATCACCCGTTCATTGTTGGCGTCGTCGAAGGTGCCGCCTTCCTGCGCCAGCTCCTGCTCGTCGAACTGGCGCAGCAAGTTGACCCAGGGGTTGCCCTGCGCCTTCAGGCTGGCCTGCTGGCTCTCGAACAAATGCACGTCATCGTGCGCCACCACGCTCATGGGCGAATACACCAGGCGGCTGTAGGTCAGGCCGCGATCGAGCATCTCGCGCGGCGCGCCCTTGGGCTGGAAGACCCAGACCTCCAGCAAAGTGCGGTCCACTGCCAGCGGACGCAGCACGCGGATGATCTGCGGCGCCCCCTTGGCGGCCATGCTCGGATAGAACACCACATTCTGCGGATTGAACCCCAGCACGCGCGCGGCTTTCTCCTCGCCCCAGGCCTCCCGCATCATGGCCTCGTAGCCGGGGATGCCGGAATAGTCGGTATGGATGCTGAACTTGGTGCCCAGGATGCTGTGGCCGTTGGGAAAGGTCTGTACGCCCATGCGCGAATAAAAGTCGTAGCCCGAGCCGAACGGCAGCAATTGCTCCAGCGCCGTGGGATCTTCGTCCTTGAAGACTTCGCCCACCTTGGCGGCCGAACTGGAGGCCGACTCATGCGTGGAGATCGGATGGACCGTATCGTTGATGTTCTCCAGGTACATCTTCCAGTTGCAGTGGATCACGGTGCGGATGGATCCGCCCGCCACCTGCAGCTCGCCCTGGGGCGAACGGTCGGCCATATTGTCCAGCGCCTGGAGCACCTCGCCGAAGTACTCCTTCAGGCTCGGCCCCTGCTCGCTCAGGCGCGCGAAGACAAAGCCGCGATAACTGTCCACCGCACCGGGCGTGGATAGACCTTCCGCTGCCGGGCACTGGGCGAAGCCGGTGTTTTCATAGGCGTTCTTCAGCGGCACCGCCAGCAGGGAGCCATCCAGCCGGTACGTCCAGGCGTGGTAGGGGCAGCGCAGCATCTTGCCCACATTGCCGCTGGATTCGCTGACCAGGCGCGCGCCTTTGTGCGCACAGCGGTTCATCACCACGCGCACCGAGCCGTCGCCATGACGCAGCATGATCACCGGGCTCTGGGCCAGCGTCACCGAAATATAGTCGCCGGCGTTGGGCACCTGGCTTTCGTGGCCCACGTACAGCCAGGCGCGGCTGAACAGGCGCTCCATTTCCAGCTGGAACACTTCCTCGTCCAGGTAGGCGTCCCGATGCACCTGATTGGCCTGGGCCAGGCCGGCAAGCGCGGCCTCGTTGTTGGCATACCTCATAGTGATTCCTGTGTAATGCGAGTAAAACGTGATTCAGACCGCCAGGGCGGGCGCCAGGCTCGCGCCGGCCATACCGGCGTCCGCCTCGGCCGCCTGCGGCGCCGGCCAGGGCCGGCTGGAGTCGTCGGGCGGTACGCTGGCCAGCAACAGACGGGTGTAGGGATGCTGCGGGCGGGCGAAGACCTCCGCGGTCGGCCCCTGCTCGACGACTTCGCCGCTCTTCATGACCAGCACGCGCGTGCACAGATAACGGATCACGGACAGGTCATGGGAGATGAAGACCACCGCCACGCCCAGCTCCTTGTTCAAGCGCAGCAGCAGATTCAGGATCAGCGCCTGTACCGATACGTCCAGGCCGGAAACGATCTCGTCGGCCACCAGCAGGCGCGGCTGAACGCACAGGGCCCGGGCGATATTGACGCGCTGCTTCTGTCCGCCCGACAGCTCGGACGGAAACCGCTGGCCCGCATCCTGGGCGATGCCCACCTGGGCCATCAGCTCGTCCGCCTTGCGGCGGCGTTGCTCCGGCGTCATGTCCGGCTGCAGCTCCAGCACCTGGGTCACCAGCTGCTGCACGCTGCGGCGCGGGTTCAGAGCCGAATCAGGGTCCTGGAACACCATCTGTATGGTTTGCGACAGCGAGGCGCCCTGCCCCGCCGCGAATTGCTCGCGCGGCCGCCCCTGCACCAGCACCTGCCCGCCGCTGGGCGGCAGCAGGCCCACCATCAGGCGCGCCACCGTGCTCTTGCCGCTGCCGCTCTCGCCCACCACGCCCACCAGCTCGCCCGGACGCACGCTCAGCGACAGGGGACGCAAGGCATGCATCAGGCCGCGGCGCCCTTGGCGCGTCACCCGGTAGCTGCGCTCGACTTCACGAAACTCCACCAGAGGCGCCAGTTCGGGAGCCGGCGGTTCGGGAGGAACATGAAGCTCGGCGCGGGCCGCCGCCTCGCCCGCCAGGCAGGCGCCGGCGCAACTGACGCTGTGCCCTGGACGCACCCTCTCCAGTGCGGGCGGACGCTGTTCGCACTGCGCATTGCGGGTCGGGCAGCGCCGCGCGAAGCGGCAACCAGGCAGTTCGCGCATGTCCTTGAGCCCCGGCATGATGTCGGCCAGCGAAGGCAGGGCAAGCAGGGGACCGGTCAAGGCGGGCGTGGCATTCTTCAGCGCCCAGGCATAGGGGTGCAGCGGCGTGTCCAGCACGTCGGCCGCCGGCCCCTGCTCCACCACGTCGCCGGCGTACAGCACGGCCACTTCGTCGCAGACGTGCGCGGCCATGCGCAAGTCGTGCGTGATCAGGATGACCGCCGTCCGGTGACGCTGCTGCACGTCGCGCAGGATGCGGATGATCTGCGCCTGGGTGATCACGTCCAGGGCCGTGGTCGGCTCGTCGGCGATGATCAGCTCCGGATCGCCCGAAAACGCCATGGCGATCAGGATGCGCTGGCATTGCCCCCCGGACAGCTCGTGCGCATAGCGTCCCAGGATGGACGGCGGATCGGGCAGCCCCACTTCGTGCAGGCGCTCCAGGCAATAGCGCTCGCGATCGCGCCGCGCGATGCCCAGGCGCGCCAGGTGCTCCATCATCTGCTGGCGTATGGTCAGCACCGGATTGAGCGAAGACAGCGGCTCCTGCGGCACGAAGGCGATCTTGCGGCCCAGCAGGCGGCGCATCTGCGCCCCCGTCACCGGCGCGCCCTGGAAACAGACCTGCCCCGAGGACAGGCGCAGATTGCTGGGCAGCATGCCGGAAATGACCCGGCCTATCATGCTCTTGCCCGCCCCCGACTCGCCCACCAGGCCCAGCGTGCGACCCGCCTGCACGGCGAAGGACACCTTGCGCAGCAGCTCCACCGGCTGCCCCTGCACAGGCACGCTGACGCTGACCTGCTTGAATTCAATGACCGGCACGCTCATCAATGCGCTCCCCGTTGCTTGAGCCTGGGATCCAGCGTCGTGCGCAGGCCGTCGCTCAGCAAATTGAAACCCAGCACCGCGAATACGATGCCCATCACCGGCGCCATCAGGCCCCAGCCCGCCTGGTAGATCTGGTCCCGGCCGTCGGCCAGCATGACGCCCCAGGCCACCACGTCCGAAGGCACGGACAGCCCCACGAAACTCAGGATGGCCTCCACCACGATGGCCACGCCCATCTGCAGGCTGAACAGCGTGACGATCAGCGGCGCCACGCTGGGCAGGACCTCGCGCAGCATGATGCGCAGGTGCGAGAAGCCCAGCAGGTGGGCGGCATAGACATAATCGCGCTGGCGGGCCACCAGGACCTCGGCGCGCACCACGCGATAAAAGCGCGTCCAGTCCACCAGCACCACGGCCAGGATGACGTTGAACAAGCCCGTGCCCAGGCCCACCATCAGCATCATGGAGAACACCACGGGCGGAAAGGCCATCCACAGGACCACCAGGGAGCTCACCGTGCGGTCGAACCAGCCGCCGATGTAGCCGGCCAGGATGGCCAGCACGGTGCCCAGCACCATGGTGCCCGCGGCGGCGGTGACCGCCACCTGGAAGGCAACCCGGCTGCCGTAGATCAGGCGCGACAGGATGCAGCGGCCCAGGCCGTCGGTGCCCAGCGGATACTGGGCCAGCCCGCCCTCCTGCCAGGATGGCGGCAGCAAGGTCGCCAGCAGGTCCTGGGCATTGGGGTCGTTGGGCGCCAGCCAGGGGGCGAACAGGGCCACCAGGGCGAATATCAGCACCAGGATGCCGCCCGCCAGGACTTTGGGATGGGCCAGCACCGGCCGCAGCCGGGCCCCCAGGGACGATAGCGAACTCGTGTTCATGCGGACCTCAGACGCGGATTCAGGACGCTGTACAAGCCGTCTACACAGAAATTGACGGCCAGCACCATCAGGCAGAACACCAGGGCCACGCCCTGGATCAGGGGCAGGTCGTGATTCTTGATGGCCTGCACCATCAGGTTGCCGATGCCGGGAAAGGAGAAGATCACTTCGATCAGCAAGGTGCCGCCGAACAGAAAGCCGAACTGCACGCCGATCAGGGTCAGGGTGGGCAAGGCGGCGTTCTTGAGCATATGCACCAGCAGCACCCGCCACTCCGGCACGCCGCGCAGGCGGGCCACGTTCACGTACTGGCTGTTGGCGGTCTCGATCAGGCTGGAGCGCAGCACGCGGATCACGATGGGGCTGAAGGCCAGCGCCAGGGCCAGGGCCGGCAGCAGCAAGTGGGAAAAGGCGTCCCACCAGGCCTGCCACTGCCCCCGCACCAGCAGGTCAAGCAGCAGAAAGCCGGTGCCCCCGTCCAGCGCCGGCGTGCCCTCCATGCGGCCCATGAAAGGCAGGACGGGAAACAGCACGCCGAACACCACGATCAGGATGATGCCCCACAGAAAGGACGGCACGGACAGCAGCAGCACCAGCACGAAGTCGGCGGCGAACTCGATCTTCTTCTTGTCCAGCAGGTAAAGGACGATGCCGCCCGGAATGGAGATCAGCAAGGCCATCAGCAGGCTGATGCAGGCCAGCTCCAGCGTGGGCGGCAAGGCCTGGCCCAGCAAGCCGGTGACGGGCTGGTGAAAGAAGATGGAATTGCCCAGGTCGCCGCGCAGCGCGCCGCTGAACCAGACCTGATACTGGTGCAGCACCGAACCGTCCATGCCCAGTTCGACGCGCAGCGCCTGCGCGTCGGCCTCGGTGGCCGAGGGCGGCAGCATCATGCCCAGCGAGTCGGCGGGGATGACGCGCAGCATGAAGAACACGATCATGGACAGCAGGAACGCCGTCACCAGCACGAAGACGAACTTGCGCGCCAGCAGGAAGCAAACGTTTTTCATGAACAGAACCGCAGGAGGAAAAGCGCCGGACCCGGCCCGGCGGACAGCCCCGCGGCATGCAGCCGCGGGATGCGCTACTCACTTACTGCCAGGAATACTCCTGCGGCAGGATGTAGCCGGTCTGGTAGGTGTTGAGCTTCAGGCCCTTCTTGTAGGCGATGGTGGAAATGGACTGCAGCACCGGCAGGCTCCAGGCCTGCTCGGCCGCCTCGCGGTTCAGGGCCTGGTAGCCCGCTACGCGCTTGCCTTCGTCCATCTGGCGATTGAGCTCGTCCAGGGTGCCGGCCAGACGCTCTTCTTTCCAGGTGGAAAAACGCAGGCGCGGGTCCAGGATGCGGCCGGTGAAGATTTCCGGATCGCCTGTGGCGTTGGCCCAGCTGTACAGCATCACCCCGGTCAGCTTGGACGAATGGCTCAGTTCCAGGTATTTGGCCACGGTGATTTCCTCCACCGTGGTCTGGATCCCGATCTGGCTCCACATCTGCGCCACGGCGCGCGCCACGTCATAATCCGACGGGAACGTGTTGTTGGTGGAGTACAGGGTGATGACCAGGGGCTTTTGCGTGCTGTAGCCGGCCTTGGCCAGCTCCTCCACCGCGGCCTTCTTGTCGAAGGGGATGTTCAGGTCCGGCACATCGCCCGGCGAACCTTTGGTGGCCAGCACCGACAAGGGCTGGGCCGCATTCTTGTAGAAGGCGCGCGACAGCCCGGCCTTGTCGATGGCCATGTTCATGGCGCGGCGCACATGCACGTCCTTGAAGCTGTCCACGTAGCTGGGCATCTGCAGGATGTAGATCTCGCTGTAGGGATAGACCTTGGCTTCCAGCTTGGGATTCTTTTCCAATCGGGTGATTTCGCGCACCGGAATCTGGACCGACACGTCGGCGCGTCCCGACTCCACCGCCGCGACCCGCGCCGAGGAATCCGGCACGATGTCGAACACCACATGCTTCAAGGCCGGCTCGCCCTGCCAGTAATCCTGGAACGCCTCCAGCGTGATGCGCGAGCCGCGCTGGTAATCGCTCAGCTTGTACGGCCCGGCGCCCACGGGGCGCTTCAGGAACTCGGCCTCGCCCACTTTCTCGAAATAGGCCTTGGGCAGGATGTAGGCCGACAGGAATGCCAGCCCCTTGGGCGCGGTGGGCGTGGGCGAGCTGAAATGGATCACGGCTTCCAGCGGGCCGATGACCTCCACCGACTCGAGCGTGGGCAGCATGCCGTTGAGCGCCAGCGTCTTCTTGTTGATGGCGCGATCGAAGGTGAACTTCAGGTCTTCGGCGGTCATGGCGCTGCCGTCGTGGAACTTGACGTTGGCGCGCAGCTTGACCTTCAGGGCCTGCCCCTGCTCATCGGCCCATTCCCAGGATTCGATCAGGCGCGGCGCCACCTTCAGGTCGTCGCCGACGAACAGCGGCGAATCGAATACGGCCTTGTAGATGGACTGCCCAGCCGGAAACGTGACCGAGGTCGGATCCCAGGACGGGATGTCCACCGGAAAGGCGATCTTCAGCTCGTCCCCGGCCGCCTGGCTGGCCGTCCCCCAACCCATCATCAACGCGGCCCCCAGGGCCAGTCCCATCACGCTTTTTCGTAACGCTTTCACCTTGTGTCCCCTTTTGTCATGTGCTTCATGAGGGCGGCAGCCCGCCTTGCAAAAAAGTATATAGTTTATTCTTAAATTAAATGGATAATGGTTTTCCCTATAATTTATACTCTTAAAAATCAATATATTATCTTTAAACAAAACAATATACTTTTCTTAAAAATGACTGAATTCAAAGACAGGTTGATGTGGGATGCGGAGCACGGCCAGATCCTGGACGCCGACCGGCGCTACCTCATGCTGCGCGCCGATGTACTGATGGGATTGTTCCGCCGGCTGGAAGAACCCGCGCGCGGCCAGGCCCTGCGCGCCCTGGGCGAAGCCGTGATGGAACAGGGCGGACAGTCGGCCCGGGCCTACTGGGAAGCCTGCGGCCGCCGGCCGCAGGCTTTGCTGGCCAGCATCGTCGACATCTCCGCCCAACTGGGCTGGGGCGCCTGGCGCATCGAACACCTGCCCGACGCAAGCCTGCGCGTCCAGGTGCGCAACAGCCCCTTCGCCAAGGGGTTCGGCGCTCATGATGAGCCCCTGTGCCGCCCTATCGTTGGTATGCTTACGGCCGTCGGCGCGCTGATCTACGATCAAGAGGTCCGAGTGCAGGAGCGCCACTGCTGCGCACAGGGCTCGCACGCCGACTGCCTGTTCACCGTCACGCCCAGAGCCAATGAATAAAAGCAAGCCCGCCGCCCCGAAACTGAACATACGCCAGCAGGTGTACCGTCACCTGCGCAGCCGGATGCGCAGCGGCGAGATCGCCTACGACGACCGTCTGGTGGATCACGAAATCGCCGCCGAACTCCAGGTCTCGCGCATGCCGGTGCGCGAAGCGCTGTTGCAGCTGACCAGCGAGGGCCTGTTGGAAGGCACCTCGCGCGGTTTCGTACTGCGGCGCTTCACGCCGGCCGACATCGCCCAGATCTTCGAGATACGCATGCTGCTGGAGCCCGAGGCGGCCGCGGCCGCCTGCCGGCAGGCCGGGCTGGAAGGCCTGGCGCTGATGAACAAGGCGGCCGCGGCCGCCGAGAAAGCCCATGCCGCCCAGGATCCCCTGCAGTACATGATCGCCAACGACGCATTCCGGGAAAGCTGGATAACGCTATGCCCCAATACGCACCTGAGCACCATGATCATGCGCCTGAGCGACCATGTGGAGGCCGTGCGCCTGGCCACCCTGCGCGAATCGAACTACCGCGAGCTGTCGCTGCAGGCCACCCGCGGCATCCTGCAGGCCTTTCTGGACAAGGACGACGAGCAGGCGCGCGAGCAGGTGCGCTCCAATCTGCGCCATGCCTCCATGTGCTACTACGCCACGCTGGATGAAATGCTGGAACGGCAGGCCGACTGAATCCTCTTGATGAAGAACACCGGTCTTGGAGCCGGTGCTTGCCCGCCGCGATACCGGTGCGCGTTGCGCGCCGCGTCGCCCCGGCCTTGCCTGGCCCCGCCATGAACGGCGGCGCGTGCGCGGCGATCCGCGGTCACGGTTCGATGAAGGTCTGCGTCCGAGGCTTGCGGCGAGGCACGGGCGGCTCCGCCACTTCCTTGAGCTGAGGATCGTCGATGCTGCCGCTGACGGCATAGGTCACCGACAGGCTCTCGCTCAGGGGCGCCTGCATCAGCCATTGGGTGAGGAACGCTCCCACGCCCACAGCCGGGTTGACGGCGAATATGGCGGCTATGGCCGCGCCGCTGACGTCCAGATTGGGAGCCACCACGGCGGTCAGGTCCAGCGTCTCCGCCTGGATGTCCACCTGCCCCTGCAGGCGTATCGTGCCCGCCGGCCCCACGACCCGGTAATTTTCCAGCTCGACCTTGCCTGCGCGCAGCGTCATGCGCCCGGTCAGGCTGTCGAAAGGAAAACCTTCACGGGCCGCGCCGAACAGGTCGACGTCCAATCGGCTCAGGCGCGCGATGGACTGCAGGCTGAGCAGCTCCAGCAGCTTGGCCGAACGCGAATTCACGCTCAGGAAGCGGCCCTTGGCCAGATCCACATTGACCTGGCCGCTGATCCTGGCCTTGTCTACCGACCAGGGAAAGTCCTGCCAGAAGAGCGCGCCCTGGACCGTGCCCGAGCCGTCGCGCAGCACTTCCTTGGGCAGCCCGCTGTTGTCCATGAAGCGTCCCAGATTGCTGATATCGCTCAAGGCGGTCAATTGCAGCCCCCGCTGCTCGCCGCGCAGGACCCACTTGCCCGTGCCGTTCATGACCATGCCTTCGGACTGCAGCGAAAAACTGTCCAGCAGCCACTGGCGCCCCCCGTCCTGGGGACGCCCCCTGGCCTGCATCCGCCCCAGTTCCACGCCGTACATGCGCAAATCGTCCACCTGCAGCGACACCGCCGGCAACTGCAGATTGTCGTCCACCGTCTGGCCCTCGGGTTCGGGCTGCACCCAGTCGGCGCGAGTCTTGTCCACATACAGGCGGGAGAATTTCGCCGTCATCAGGCCCACGTAGCTGCGCTGCTGGCGCTGGACCTCCAGAAGCCCGTCGACCTGCCTGGCCTGGAGCCGCAGGCGCATGCGCCCGGCGGCATCCTGGGTGCTGTCCAGGTCCAGCCCGTCGAGCAGCATGCCGATGAAGAAAGCCTGACCCGCCTTGAGGCGCACCCGCTCCAGTTCCGGAAACAAGGGACGCTCGCGCGGCGGCGCAGGCTTGCCGTCCGGCGTCTGTTCGAACTCCAGCAACACCCGCTCCCAGGCGTCGATGTCCAGCCTGTCGTACTGCGCATGCACCTGCGTGCCGCGCTCCGGCGAGGCCACCAGGCCGGGCGTTCCCATGGCCACGCCCTGGAAGTAAGGACCGCTGCCCACGCCCTGGCGGCGCAGCATATCGACCAGCAGCGTCTGGCGCCCGGCCAGACTGAGCTGCAGCAGGTCGGACTTGGCCGCCGGATCCGAGCTCCAGCGCGCCGTCAGGGCCGCCGCCTGGTCCGCCGGCTTGGCCAGGGGCTCCGGGAAATCCAGCGCCAGGCCCTGGAGGTCGGACTCCAGCGTCATGCCGAAGGCTGCCTTGGGATCCAGGGTCAGCAGCAGGCTGTAGCCGGTCCGACCCTGCAGGCGCTGCGCGCCTTTCAAGTTCAAGTAGTGCTCTAGCCCCTGGGAGGTGATTTCCCCCTCGATCCGCAAGCCCGGCTTGCCGGGTTCAAGCACGCCCCTGATGCGCGCCGGGCCGCCCAGCAGCTGCCCGGTCAGGGCTTGCGCGCTCACGCCTTTCTCGCTGAAGGCCAGCTCGCCTTTCAAAGCCGTCACAGGCGGCGCATCGGGCATGTACTGGAACGTTCCGCGCTCCATCTGGATGCGGCCCTGCACGCTGGCCTGGTCCACATCATTCAAGGGGATTTGCAAGCGCAGGGGCACGATCCAGTCTCCCTGCGCCTGACTCTCGGACAGCACGCCGTCCAGCAAGCGGTCCAGCGGGGAATGCCGCAGCAGCCCCAGATAGCTGGCGGCAGGCGCCTGCGAGCGGCCTTCCAGCGTCAGCAGAGCGTGGTTTTCCATACTTTCGATGCGGGTGGCGATGTCCTGCATGACGATGTCGTCCCGCTCCGGGATGCGCATGCGGGCCTGGCTGGCGTCCACCTCCAGGTTGTCGTTTCGCATGCGTATCGCGCCCTCGACCTGCTCCAGCCGCGGCCAGGCCGGCCGGTCGGGGCGAGCCGGCTGGTAGTCGATGATGGCGTCGTGCAGTTGACCGCTGATCTCGAACCGCCCGTCCTCGGGCGCCAGGCCATAGGGAAAGGTATCCAGGCCGCCGCTCAGCATCAGCGAACCCTGGCTGACTTCGCCCTGCACCAGACCGGCCGCCATCCAGTCGCGCGCGTCCGGATTGACGGTCAGCGGCAGATAATGGACCAGCGCCCCCAGGTTCAGCCTGTCCAGCCGGCCGCTCCAGTCCGCCACGCCGGCCTCGAAGCGGCTGTCCTGCCGCCAGCGCCCGCCCAGCGTCGCCTCCAGGTCCCGATTGCGCACGACGACATTCATTTCCTCCAGCGCCAGGCGTCCCTGTTCATCGCGCCGCATATGTCCCCGGCCGCTGAATTGGGCCAGATCCAGGCTCCGGGCGAAGACCTGCGGCACCCGCAGGCTCATCTGCGCCAAGGTCACGGACCAGTCCAGCGGGCCGCTGGGCTCGCCCTGCGCCACGCGTCGGATGTCCTCCAGCGTACCGCCCGCTTTCACCGCGGCCTGCCGCAGCTGCAGACGCTCGCCCTGCTCGGTCTGTACGCCCAGGTCGCGCAGCGAAGCCGACGCCTGCACGCGCATGGGCGCCGCTTCGCCGCCCTGCCGCGCCGTGGCCCGCAGATCGGCCCAACCGCGGTAGAGGGCTTGCGGCACGTCCACCCAGGGACGCAAGCCCGCCACGTCCACGCCCTGCCCCTGCACGACCGCTTCCCAGGGAAGGCTGCGCAGATCCAGTCCGGCCGGCAGGCGGCGCTCGCCCTGCACCCGCGCATCGAACCGCAAGGACTCGCCCAGACCCGCCGGCAGCTGGGCCTGAAGACCCAGTTCGTGCCAGCCGTCCGCATAACGCATCTGCAATTCGATATCGGGAAGGCGCAGCTCGGGCGCACCGCGCCATTCGTCGACCCAGACCAGGGACGCGCCCTGGATGCGTATGCCCCGCTGCTGCAGGAGCCAGCGCGCGGGCCCCTGCCAGGCATCCGGATCGTCGGGCGCGGGGTCGTCGTCGGGATGGAAGGACTGGCCCATCACCCAGAAGTGGCCGCGGGCATCGCGCCTTAGTGGAATATTCAGGCCCTGCACATCCAGATGCCGCAGTTGCAGCGACGCCTGAAACAAGGATTTCCAGCTGATGCTGGCTTCCAGCCTGGGCAGCTCCAGCAGCGGCGGCTGTCCCGCTTCGGCAATCGACAGGCCCCTGAGCAGCAGGCGGGGATTCCAGCCCTGCCAGTCGCCCTGCAGTTCGGCTATGTTCACCTGCAGGCCGCTGCGCTGGCTCAGTTGCTGAGTGATGTAGGGGCGGAAGTAATCGAGATGGGGGACCAGCAGGTAACGAACCCCGATCAGGCCCAGCATCAGCGCAAAGTAGAGCAGCAGCGCCAGTCGCAGGACCCGTCGTACCACCATGCAGTCAATTCCCGAGTATAGTTAGATTCGGCCATTTCCGGCTTCGCCGGGCCAGGCCGGCGCGCCTGCCCACCATTTCCGAACAGCCTCTTATCGTATGAGCCCGTCCATTATATTGAAGCCGGCAATGCAATGGTCCGGCCCCTTGCGTCGAAAAGTAAACTCCCATCCGCAACTGGGGCAATGGCTGGAGCAGCAAGCCGGCCAGGCCGTCACGCCCGAGCTCATCCGCCAATGGTACCAGGACTTGCTGCCCGCCCCCGGCGGCGACCGCCTGGCCGAGGTCCGGCAAGCCCTGCGGCAATTGCGCGAGCGGGTCTTCCTGCTGCTCATGGTGCGCGACATCAACGGCAGCGCGGGCCTGGACGAGGTCATGCGGGCCATGTCCTCCCTGGCCGATCTGGCCGTGGCGCAGGCCTACGAAACCGTCGCGGCCCAGCTGGCCTCGGTGCACGGCATTCCCCGTCACCCCGAGACCGGCCTGCCTCAGGAAATGATCATCCTGGGCATGGGCAAGCTGGGCGGCCGCGAGCTGAATGTCTCCTCCGACATCGACCTGATCATGCTCTACGACGAGGACGGCGAAACCGACGAGCGCCGGCCCATCAGTCACCACGAGTTCTACGGCAAGCTGACCCAGCGCATGATGCCCGTGCTCTCCGACAGCGACGCCTACGGGCAGGTCTTTCGCACCGACCTGCGCCTGCGTCCCGACGGCGATGTCGGCCCCCTGGCCTGGAGCATGCAGGCGCTGGAGAACTACCTGGTCAACCAGGGCCGCGAATGGGAGCGCTATGCCTGGATCAAGGCCAGGCCGATCACGGCGCGCGCCTTCCAGGGCAGCCAGTGCCGCGCCGACATACGCCAGTTCGAAGCCCTGCGCACGCCCTTCGTCTATCGCAAGTACTTCGACTTCGACGCGCTGTCGGCCCTGCGCGGCCTGCGCGAACGCATCCGCCAGGACTGGAACCGCCGTGTCCTGAACCGCAGCGGCGTGGAAGCCTGGCAGAACATCAAGCTGGGCGACGGAGGCATCCGCGAAATAGAGTTCGTGGTCCAGTTGAACCAGCTCATCCGCGGCGGCCGTCAGCCCTCTCTGCAAACACCCAGCCTGCACCTGGCCCTGCAGCGCCAGTGCGCGGCGGGCCTGCTGGAGCAGGACTTCTGCGACCGGCTGCTGGCTGCCTATACCTTTTTGCGCCAGGTGGAGCATCGCCTCCAGTACCGGGAGGACGAACAGACCCATCTGCTGCCCCAGGACGAGGAACAGCGCGCCGCCCTGGCCGGTACGCTCGGCTTGTCCCTGGCCGATTTCGACCGGCAGCTGGGCGAACACCGCGCCTTCGTGGCCGACACCTTCCGCAACGCCTTCCGCCTGGCGGGCATGGGCGAGGAATCGGCTGCCGAGCCCGCGCCGCAGCCGGCCGCCGCCCCGACGCAGGCGCCAGACCAGGATCTGGAGGAGCGCATCGCGCGGCGGCGCCAGGCCCTGCTGGACAGTCACCGCATCCGCAGTCTGCCCAACGTCAGCCTGGACAGGGTGCAGCGGCTGCTGCCGCTGGCCGAGGACTGCGCGCGGCGCTCGGAAGATCCCGAAAGCACGGCCGCCCGCCTCTTCACGCTGATCGAGCTCATCGCCCAGCGCAGCGCCTACCTGGCGCTGCTGGCCGAATACCCCGACACGCTCGCCCGCGTGGCCCGCATCGTGGCCGCCAGCCCCTGGGCGGCCCAGTACCTTGCCCAGTACCCCCTGCTGCTGGACAGTCTGATCGAATGGCGCTCCCTGATGGAGATGCCCGACTTCGGCACGCTGTCGGCCCAGATGCGGCGCGACCTGGACGCCTGCCTGCTGCCGGACGGACGCGCCGATGTGGAACAGCAGATGAATCTGATGCGCGACTGGCAGCACCAGATCACCTTCCAGCTGCTGGCCCAGGACCTGGAAGGCGTCCTGACCGTGGAAGCCCTGGCGGACCAGCTCTCCGCCCTGGCCGACATGATGCTGGCCGAGACCGTAAGGCGTACCTGGCCCCTGACCCGGCCCAGGACGATGGAAGAATCGCAGGACGCTCCGCCCCGCTTCGCCGTGATCGCCTATGGCAAGCTGGGCGGCAAGGAAATCGGCTACGCCTCCGACCTGGACCTGGTGTTTCTCTACGACGACCCGGACCAGGATAGCGTGGAACGCTACATCAAGCTGGCAAGGCGCATGACCAGCTGGCTGTCCGCCATGACGTCCTCGGGCCGGCTATACGAGATCGACCTGCGCCTGCGCCCGGACGGCGACGCGGGCCTGCTGGCCGTCAGCGTGGACGCCTTCGAGCAATACCAGACCCGCAGCGCCTGGTCCTGGGAGCACCAGGCCATCACGCGGGCGCGCTTCGTCACCGGCGACCCCGGCATACAGGAGCGCTTCGACCAGATCCGCCGCACCATCCTGCTGATGGAACGCGACCCGCGCAAGCTGCGCGCCGACATCCTGGACATGCGCGACAAGATCAGCGCCGGCCACCCGAACCGCAGCGATCTCTTCGACCTGAAGCACGACCGCGGCGGCATGGTGGACGTGGAGTTCGTCACCCAGTACCTGGTGCTGTGCCACAGCCGCGCCCACCCGCGCCTGCTGGAGAATCTGGGCAACATCGCGCTGCTGGGCATCGCCGCCCAGGCCGGGCTCATTCCCGCAACGCTGGCGCAGGAAGTGGCCGACGCCTATCGCAGCCTGCGCCGCCGCCAGCACGCGCTGCGGCTGGAAGGCGCCGAAAAGGCCCGCGTGCCGCCCACCGAGCTCGTAGCCGAGCGCCAGGCCGTCACACGGCTCTGGGACCAGGTGCTGGGGTACTGAGTCTACGCTTTTTACCTTGGATGATGCGGCATTCCGACGGCCCGGCGGTAAAAGAGTGCCCCCACGCTGCGCCTTCGGCTTGCTGCCCCCCAAGGGGGCGCTTTTTACCTTGGAGCGGCCCGGCGGTAAAATAAGCTCATAAGTTCCATGCGCGTCCCAATGCGGGCGCCCTTTTCACGGATTCACGCTCATGTCCACCACGGTAGATCGCAAACCCCTGACCATGCCGGACCAACGGCAAAAGCTGCTGCTGCACTCCTGTTGCGCGCCCTGCTCGGGCGAAGTCATGGAAGCGCTGCACGCGTCGGGCATCCAATACACCATCTTCTTCTACAACCCCAACATCCATCCGGTGCGCGAATACGAGCTGCGCAAGCAGGAGAACATCCGCTTCGCCCAAAAGCACGGCATCGAATTCATCGACGCCGACTACGACGTGGACAACTGGTTCGAGCGGGTGCGCGGCCTGGAACATGCGCCCGAACGGGGCGAACGCTGCACCGTGTGCTTCGACATGCGTTTCGAACGCACGGCGCTGTATGCCCACGAGCACGGCTTCGACATCATCTCCAGCGTCCTGGGCATTTCGCGCTGGAAGGACATGAACCAGATCAATGACTGCGGCGAACGCGCCGCCGCCCGGTACCCCGAACTGAAGTACTGGACCTACAACTGGCGCAAGGGCGGCGGCTCGCAACGCATGCTGGAGATCAGCAAGCGCGAGAACTTCTACCAGCAGGAATACTGCGGCTGCGTCTATTCGCTGCGCGACACCAACCGCCACCGCCGCGCCAACGGCCGCGAACGCATCCAGATCGGCGTCAAGTTCTACGGCAAGGACGAACTGGAGCTCAATCCGCCGCCAGCGCCTGCCGGCACGCCATGATCGTCCCGTCGCCCCCGGCCTGAGACTCGCCAGCCGCTGGCGACACGCGTACGCGCTCCATAGCCCTCGGAGGCGAACGGACGCTCTACCGAAGGACGACAAAAAAGCGCCTGGTTTTTTCCAGGCGCTTTTTTTTCGGCGGCCGCCGGGAGGGCGCACCTTCCCGGCAGGCGTGTTACTGGATGGTGCGCTCGAACACGAACTGGCCGTCCTTCCAGTCCACCGGCACCACATCCTTGGGACCGAAGCGGCCTTCCAGAATCAGGCGCGCCACCGGATTCTCGATGTGCTGCTGGATGGCCCGCTTCAGGGGCCGGGCGCCGAACACCGGATCGAAGCCGGCCTTGGCCAACTGCTCCAACGCGGCGTCGCTGACATCCAGATGCATGTCTCGTTGCGCCAGGCGCTCGTCCAGGCGCTGCAACTGGATCCGGGCGATGGACTCGATGTGCTCGGACTCCAGGCCGTGGAACACCACCACCTCGTCGATCCGGTTCAGGAACTCGGGGCGGAAATGCTGCTTCACTTCTTCCCACACCACTTCCTTGACCACATCGTAGGATTCCCCGGCCAGACGCTGGATGTGCTGCGAACCCAGGTTGGAGGTCATGATGATCACCGTATTGCGGAAGTCCACCGTGCGTCCCTGGCCGTCGGTCAGCCGGCCGTCGTCCAGCACCTGCAAAAGGATGTTGAACACGTCCGGATGCGCCTTCTCCACCTCGTCCAGCAGAATGACGGAGTACGGCTTGCGACGCACGGCCTCGGTCAGGTAGCCGCCCTCTTCATAGCCCACATAGCCGGGAGGCGCGCCGATCAGGCGGGCCACCGAATGCTTCTCCATGAACTCGCTCATGTCGATTCGGACCATGTGGTCCTCCGAATCGAACAGGAAGTTGGCCAGCGCCTTGGTCAGCTCGGTCTTGCCCACGCCGGTGGGCCCCAGGAACAGGAATGAGCCATAGGGGCGGGACGGATCGGACAGCCCGGCGCGCGAACGGCGGATGGCGTCGGACACCAGGCGCACGGCCTCGTCCTGGCCCACCACGCGCTTGTGCAGGTAGCCTTCCATCTGCAGCAGCTTCTCGCGCTCGCCCTGCATCATCTTGGCCACCGGAATGCCGGTGGCGCGCGAGACCACCTCGGCGATCTCTTCGGCGCCGACCTGCGTGCGCAGCAGCCGCGGCTTGTCCTGGTCGGCGCTGTCCATGGCCTTCTCGGCCGCCTTCAGGCGCCCCTCCAGCTCGGGCAGCTTGCCGTACTGGAGCTCGGCCAGCTTGTCGAACTGGCCCTTGCGCTGCAGCTCGGCCATCTCGGCGCGCACCTGCTCGATTTCTTCCTTGATCACCTGCGAACCCTGGACCGAGGCTTTCTCGGCCTTCCAGATTTCCTCGTAGTCGTTGTACTCGCGCTGCAGCTTTTCCATCTCGTCATTGATGGCCTGCAGGCGACGCTGCGAGGCTTCGTCCGTGTCCTTGATCACGGCTTCGCGCTCGATCTTCAACTGGATGATGCGTCGGTCCAGCTTGTCCATGACCTCGGGCTTGGAGTCGATCTCCATGCGGATGCGGGCCGCGGCCTCGTCGATCAGGTCGATGGCCTTGTCCGGCAGGAAGCGGTCGGTGATGTAGCGCTGCGAGAGCTCGGCCGCCGCCACGATGGCCGGGTCGGTGATGGCCACGCCGTGGTGCAGCTCATAGCGCTCCTGCAGGCCGCGCAGGATGGCGATGGTGGACTCCACATCGGGTTCGTTGACCAGCACCTTCTGGAAGCGGCGCTCCAGCGCGGCGTCCTTCTCGATGTACTGGCGGTACTCGTTCAGGGTGGTGGCGCCTATGCAGTGCAGTTCGCCGCGCGACAGAGCCGGCTTGAGCATGTTGCCGGCGTCCATGGCGCCTTCGGCCTTGCCCGCGCCCACCATGGTGTGCAGCTCGTCGATGAAGACGATGGTCTTGCCGTCGTCCTTGGACAGTTCCTTGAGCACGGCCTTCAGGCGCTCCTCGAACTCGCCCCGGTACTTGGCGCCGGCCAGCAAGGCGGCCAGGTCCAGTACCAGCAGGCGCTTGCCCTTGAGGGTTTCAGGCACTTCATTGTTGACGATGCGCTGGGCCAGGCCTTCCACGATGGCGGTCTTGCCCACGCCGGGCTCGCCTATCAGTACGGGATTGTTCTTGGTGCGGCGCTGCAGGATCTGTATGGTGCGGCGGATCTCGTCGTCACGGCCGATGACCGGATCCAGCTTGCCCTGGCGGGCGCGCTCGGTCAGGTCGGTGGTGTACTTGTCCAGGGCTTCCCGATTGCTCTCGCCTTCGGGATCGGATACATTGGCCCCGCCTCGCACCGCGTCGATGGCCGCCTCCAGCGCCTTGCGCTGCAAGCCGCTGTCACGCAGTGCGCGGCCGGTCTCGCCCTTGTCGTCGGCAAGCGCCAGCAGGAAGAGTTCGCTGGCGATATAGGTGTCGCCGCGGTTTGCGGCTTCCTTTTCCGTGCGCGCCAAGGCCGCCTGCAGGGCGGAGCTGAGCTGCTGCTGGCCTTCCACGCCGTGCACCTTGGGCAGGTTGTTGATCAGGCGGGTCAGCTCGGTGTCCAGGCGCGGTATGGCCACGCCGGCGCGCGCCAGCAGGCTGCCGGTGCCGGACTCGGAGTCGGCCAGCAGGGCCACCAGCACGTGGGCCGGTTCCAGGTAGGGATTGTCTTCGCGAACAGCGAGGCTTTGCGCATCGGCCAGGGCCTGCTGAAACTTCGTTGTCAGTTTATCGATTCGCATGGATTATTCACTTATGAACAAATGCGGAAACCCACTGCCAACAGTTACCGATCACTGCCCGCCCGGGTCTCGCAACAAATAACAGGATGGAATGCAGATAAGGACGAAGGCACCGAATTCAAGCCCTTCCATCGCTTTTATACAACAAGGGAAAATCAGGCGCCTGACAGCTGAACGGGGCCGTGAATGCCGCTCACGGCAGGCCCGCGGAAATCAGCGCCTGAACATATTCGGGGATTCAACAGAATAGTCATCAATAAAAAGCTACAATTGATCTTGATTTGACTCAAGGATTCCGCGTTTCGCAGTCCGACTCTATCTTTATGCAAAAACGTATCTCGGTTACCTCTGATTCCATACGCTGCTCCAGTTGTATGCTGAACGAGGTGTGTCTTCCTCTGGGCATGCCCAAGCATGAAATGGAGAGGCTCGACGACCTGGTCAAGGAGCGTATTCGCATCCCCAAGGGCGGGGCCCTGTTCCGCCTGGCCGATCCGGTCGAAGGCATCTATGGCCTGCGTTCGGGATCGATCAAGATGCAGCTGGAGGACTCCACCGGACACATCCAGATCACGGGCTTTCTGCTGCCCGGCGAGATTCTGGGCATGGACAGCCTGGTCGAGAACCGCCATGTCTCGCACGCCATCGCGCTGGAGGACAGCGAAGTCTGCGTGATCCGCCTGGACGACCTGGATCGCCTCTCGGCTCAATTGCCCATCCTGCAGCAGCAGTTCCGCCGCCTGATGAGCAAGGAGATCAACCGCGCCCACCAGTTGATGCTGACTCTGGCGGGCCTGCGTTCCGAACAGCGCCTGGCCGCCTTCCTGCTGAACCTGTCGCAGCGCCTTTCCCTGCTGGGTTATTCCCCTTACGAATTCATCCTGCGCATGAGCCGCGAAGAAATCGGCAATTTCCTGGGCCTGACCCTGGAGACCGTCAGCCGCCTGTTCTCGCGTTTCGCGCGCGAAGGCCTGCTCAAGATATCGCAGCGCGAAGTCCACCTGCTGGACCTGCCCGCCCTGCAGAGCCTGGCCGGCACTGAATGCGAATGAACGCGCGCCCGCAATAGGGCCCGGTTTCCGCCCGGCGCGCCGCGGTACACAAAAAAAGCACACGCAGCGATGCGTGTGCTTTTTTTTGTGGTTCGGGCGCAGCGCCTCAGTCCAGGCTGTCGGCCGGTTCCGGCAAGTCCGCCTTGCCGCCCGGAGACATGAACAGGCTCAGCGCGCTGGAGCCGGCGGCGGCCAGCCAGAACAGGAAGAAGGACGCGGTATAGACCGACAGGCGATCGGCCTGCAAATGCCCAAGAAATACGATATCCAAGGGATCCACCAGGGCGAAGACGACGGCGCTGATCGCGCCCGCCGCCAGGAATGAAGGCCACAGTATCCACATCAGAGACCGAATGCTCATTCGTACCCCCTTCTTGAAAGGCCACATGATTCTTTACCCTATCGTAAACCGGGGAAGCTATCTATCGGTTTTTGTCCTGAGCGGGAGCAGGCTTGCTGACGACCAGGCCCTGCTTGACCCCGCCGTCGTTCACATCCTGATCGCTGAAATTCTGGAAGGCCAGGACGATGGTGATGGCGCAGCCCACGATGGCCAGCGCCGGGCCGGCCATGAGCAGCCAGGGCCAGGGTTCGCGCCACCACGGTTGACTGTCGGTACTTTTATCCATGACTTGCTCTCCCTGAAAAATCATTGAGGAATATAAAAACTGCTGCGTTCGTTCACATAGGTCTTCTGACCGTTCTCGTGCTCGCCCACCGCCTGGATGGAAATATCATACAGGCCCGGCTTGGCGCTGTTGACCGGCACCTGCACCACGACGGGCAGGAGCTTGTTGGCGGCGGCGTCCACATGGATGCGGTCGCTGCCGTTCTCGGTCAAGGTGATGCGCGCTCCCTCCAGCCCGCTGACGGACAGCTGCAGCTCCATGGATTCTTCGGACGTGTTGATGACCTGCAGGCGGAAGACATTTTCGATCAGGCCGCCCGGCACCTCGCGTCCCAGCGCGCCGCGGTCGCGGATGACGTCGACCCGCATCGGGGTGCGCGTGGCCAGGGTGTAGACGAAGGCGCCGCAGATGACGGCCAGGATCAGGATATAGGAGATGACGCGCGGGCGCAGCATGCGCCGGCGCACCTGCGACTGCGTCAGCCTATCCTTGATGGCGCGCTCCGAGGTGTAGCGGATCAGGCCCTTTTCATAGCCCATCTTGTCCATGACCTGGTCGCAGGCGTCCACGCAGGCGCCGCAGCCTATGCACATGTACTGCAGGCCGTCGCGGATGTCGATGCCGGTCGGACAGACCTGCACGCACAGGCTGCAATCCACGCAGTCGCCCATGCCGGCTTCCTTGTGGTCGATCTTGCGGGACCGCCCGCCGCGTTTTTCACCGCGCACGAAGTCGTAGGTGACCACGAAGGTGTCGCGGTCCACCATGACGCTCTGGAAACGAGCGTAGGGACACATGTACTTGCACACGGCCTCGCGCATGAAGCCGGCGTTGCCCCAGGTGGCGAAGGCGTAGAACAGCAGCCAGAACCACTGCCAGGGACCCAGCGTCAGGGCGATGAGCTCGCCGCCCAGCTCGCGGATGGGGGCAAAATAGCCGATGAAGGTATAGCCCGTCCAGAGCGCGATGACGATCCAGAGGAAATGCTTGGTGGCCTTGATGCGCAGCTTCCTGGGCGTCCAGGGCTGTTCGTCCAGGCGGATGCGGGCTAGCCGGTCGCCTTCGACCTTGCGCTCGACCCACATGAAGATTTCGGTGTAGACGGTCTGGGGACAGGCGTAGCCGCAGAACAGCCGCCCGGCCATGGCCGTGAACAGGAACAGGGAAAAGGCGGAGATCAGCAGCAGGACGGTCAGGTAGATGACGTCCTGCGGCCAGAGGATCATGCCGAAGATGTAGAACTTGCGTTCCAGCAGGTCGAACAGCACGGCCTGGCGGCCATGCCATTCGATCCAGGGCAGACCATAGAAGATGATCTGCGTGAGATACACCATCCAGACCCGCCAGCGGGCGAACACGCCCGTGACGGAGCGGGGATAGATCTTCTTGCGTACATCGACCAGCGCCTTCTCGACCTGCGGCGAGGTGCCTCCCGCTCCTTTGCCGTTGCGTGGCGGCTGCCACTTGGGGACGTTTTCCTGCGCACTGTCGGCGCGGGCTTGGGGAGCTTCACTACTCATTGTAGGTCCTGAAGACGTCAGATCGATTCAAAAACAAATTACTTGGCTTGAGCAGGTTCCGCATTGGACAGGCCCCAGACCCAGCCGGCCAGCAGACGGATCTGCTCGGGCGTCAGGGTGCCTTTCTGAGCCGGCATCTGGTTGCTGCGGCCTTGCAGGACGGTCTGGACGATGGTGGCCTCGGAGCTGCCATACAGCCAGTAGTCGTCGGTCAGGTCGGGCGCGCCCAGCAGCACATTGCCCTTGCCGTCGGCGCCGTGACAGGCGAAGCAGGTGCTGTCGAACACGCGCTTGCCGGGAACGATGCGCAGCGGATCCGCGGCCAGGCCCGAGAGCGAACGCACGTACTGGGCCACATCCGAAGCCTGGGCGGGCGTCAGCTGCGACTGCGGCGGCATCATGCCGGTGCGGCCTTCGGTGATGGTGTGCAGGATCTGCTCAGGCTCGCCGCCCCACAGCCAGGCCTTGTTGGCCAGGTTGGGAAAGCTGGGCGCGCCCTTGGCGTCCGAGCCGTGGCACTGGGCGCAGTTGTTCAGGAACAGGCGCTGGCCGATCTCACGGGCCTCGTGGTCGCGGGCGATATCCTCGATGGGCATCTCGCGGTAGCGGGCGTACACGGGCTCCAGGCGGGCGTTGATCTCTTCCTGCTGCTGCTTGACCTGCTTGCCGGAGGTGAATCCCAGCTCGCCCTTGTAAGCGCCCAGGCCGGGATACAGCACCAGGTAACCCAGGGCGAAGATGCACAGGCCGATGTACATGACGGTCCACCAGCGCGGCACGGGATTGTTCAGCTCGGTCAGGTCACCGTCCCAGACGTGGCCGGTCTCCTCGACCTGGACATTCTTGCCCAGGAACGAACGTTGCGTAAACAGCAGCCACAGGCAGAAGACGATGCCGCCCAGGGCGATGGCGGAAATCCAGATGCTCCAGCCATTGTTGAAAAAGTCACTCATTCAAACCCCCAAGGTTTTCATCGTTGCGTCCCTCGTCGGGCAAGGCAAAAGGCAGAAGCGCGGCTTCCTGGTTGGCTTGGCGGCGTCCCCGGGAGAACGCCCACCAGCAAATGCCCAGGAAGGTCAGCATCGCCAGAAACGTTACTACGGCGTTGACCATGGCCATTTAATGGGCTCCTTGTTCCACGGCCTTGGCGGCGGCGGCGCGGCTCTTCACGCCCAGACCCTGCAGGTACGCCACCAGGGCGTCTTCCTCGGTCTTGCCTTTGAGCTGCTCGGGCGCCTTGGCAATCTGTTCGTCGGTGTAGGGCACGCCCAGCTTGCGCAGCACCTTCATGCGGTCCTGCACGTTCTCGCCTTCGACGGAGTTGTGCTGCAGCCATGGATAGGCAGGCATGTTGGACTCCTTGACGACGTCGCGCGGATTGCGCAGGTGGATGCGATGCCATTCGTCGCTGTAGCGCTGGCCGACGCGGGCCAGGTCGGGGCCGGTACGCTTGGAGCCCCACAGGAAGGGATAGTCGTACACGGATTCGCCGGCCAGCGAGTAAGGGCCATAGCGCTGCACCTCGGACTGCAGCATGCGGATCTGCTGCGAGTGACAGCCGACGCAGCCTTCGCGGATGTAGATGTCTCGGCCGATCAGGTTCAGCGGCTCGTAGGGCACCGTGCCTTCGGTAGGCTGGGTGGTCGAGTGCTGGAAGAACAGCGGCACGATCTGCACCAGGCCGGCAAAGGAGATGACCAGGATGCTGAGGATGATCATCAGCCCGATGTTTTTCTCAATGGTTGCGTGAGAAAAGCGCTTGTTGGTTTCGTTAGCCATGGTTTACTCCTTACGCCAGCACGGTGGTTGCGCCCACCAGGGCTGGATCGCGGGCGTCTGGATTCTTGAGAGGCACGACGGGGTTGACGCGTGGCTGGCCCTTGATGGTCAGGAAGGTGTTCCATGCCATGATCAGGATGCCGGTCACGAACAGCAGGCCGCCCAGAGCGCGGATGGCGTAGAAGGGATAAGTGGCCTTCACGACTTCCACGAAGCTGTAGGTCAGGGTGCCGTCGGCGCCGGTGGCGCGCCACATCATGCCCTGCATCACGCCGGCGATCCACATGGCGGCGATGTACAGCACCACGCCCAGGGTGGCCAGCCAGAAGTGCAGTTCGATCAGGCGGGGCTTGGCCATGGCGGTGCGACCGTACAGACGAGGAATCAGGTAGTACAGCGAACCGAAGGTGATCATGGCCACCCAGCCCAGGGCGCCGGAGTGCACGTGGCCGATGGTCCAGTCGGTGTAGTGCGACAGCGCGTTCACCGTGCGGATGGCCATCATGGAGCCTTCGAAGGTGGACATGCCGTAGAAGGACAGGGCGACGACCATGAACTTCAGGATGGGGTCGGTGCGCAGCTTGTGCCAGGCGCCGGACAGGGTCATGATGCCGTTGATCATGCCGCCCCAGGATGGAGCCAGCAGGATCAGCGAGAAAGTCATGCCCAGGGACTGGGTCCAGTCGGGCAGCGAGGTGTACAGCAGGTGGTGAGGACCCGCCCACATGTAGGTGAAGGCCAGCGCCCAGAAGTGGACGATGGACAGGCGATAGGAATAGATGGGACGGTTGGCCTGCTTGGGAATGAAGTAGTACATCATGCCCAGGAAGGAGGTCGTCAGGAAGAAGCCCACGGCGTTATGGCCGTACCACCACTGCACCATGGCGTCCTGCACGCCGGCATAGGCCGAGTAGGACTTCATGAAGCTGACGGGCAGTTCCAGGTTGTTGAAGATGTGCAGGACGGCGATCGTCAGGATGTAGGAGCCGAAGAACCAGTTGGCCACGTAGATGTGGCGCACGCGGCGCTTGACGATGGTGCCGAAGAACACGATGGCATAAGCCACCCAGACCAGGGTGATCAGGATGTCGATGGGCCATTCCAGTTCCGCGTATTCCTTGCTGCTGGTGTAGCCCATGGGCAAGGTGATGACGGCGGCCACCAGGACGGCCTGCCAGCCCCAGAAGGTGAAGGCGGCGAGCTTGTCGCTGAACAGGCGGGCCTGACAGGTGCGCTGCACCACGTAGTAGGACGTGGCGAACAGGCCGGTGCCGCCGAACGCGAAGATCACGGCGTTGGTGTGCAGCGGACGCAGGCGCCCGTAGCTGAGCCATGGAGTGTTGAAATTGAGTTCTGGCCAGATCAGCTGCAAGGCAATGAAAAGGCCCATTGCCATGCCTATGACGCCCCAAAATACGGTCATGATGGTGAATTGCCGCACCACTCCGTAATTGAAGACTTCGGCGTTGTTTCCGACCGTATCGGAAGTGCCCATTTGCTTCCCCTAAACAAACATTGTTAATACAAGCGACAACTACCAGCATCATCCTGCAAGTCGATAAACGGCTCCTTGATGTGCATCAAGAAGCCTTGGAAAGCCGCGCAAACGCGCGCGTTCCAGCCCCCTGGACTGCCTGTCGCCAACAGTCCCAGGGGCTTGAAAAAGAATAATCAGCGGGTATCGGGAGGACGCCCCCGCCGAGGAGGGCGGGCGGTCGTGTCGTCATCCTGGAGAATGGAATCGGCCGCGGTGTGGGCGTCTTCGAACTGGCCGGCGAAGATCGCCCACCAGAAAGCCACGCCGATCAGGATGACCAGCATGACGGAAATGGGTATGAGGACCAGCAGGGAGCCGAACATGTCAGGCCTGCCCTGCCGCCGGACCGGTCCAGCCCGCGGGGACTTCGCGCACCCGGCTGCGATAGATGCGCCAGGAGTTGGCGGCGACCGCCAGCGAGGAAACCAGCATGCTGATGGCCGCCAGCCAGGGAGCGACGATGCCCACGGCGGCCAGGGGCGTCATGAGCAGGTGCCAGGCGATGGAGCCGTACAGGTTCTGGCGGGCGATGCGGCCCGTCTGCTGGGTGAGCTGCACGACTTCGAATTCGCTGGCGGCCGGACGGGCCGACAGGCCGGCATGGGCCGAGGCCACCGCCGTGGGCACGGACATGGACATGGCGCAGGGACAGCTCATGACCAGCAGCGAAACCACCACGGGCACGGCGTGCGAAGGGTCGAGCCAGTACCAGACCAGGCCCAGCACGGCGGCCAGCAGCAACTGGATGGTGACGAACCAGAACGCCAGGGTGTCGGCATGGCCGCTGACGGAGCGGCGGAACTGCTCGATGACCTCGTGCGAGCCGCCCTGCGCCACCGACTGGCGCGCGCACAGTTCCAGATAGCGGGCGGTAAGCAGGAAGGCCACGAACATGGTGACCGAGTCGTAATAGACTTCGCCCTGATGGGTCCAGGTGCCGACCACGCTGGGCAGGAAGGCGCCGATGATGCCCAGGGCCACCGGCACGTCCATGCCGACGCGGCCTTCGGACAGGCTGGCGACGGCGCCTTTGATGATGGGCCAGGCGCAGTACAGCATGACCGGCATGGTAAGGCTGAGGCTGGCCCAGTTCATGAGCACGATGGCCTGGGAGAGGGACTCGATATTGTCCGGCGAGGAACTGAACGAGCGCATGTAGCCGGGAAAGGCGAACATCATGACCTGCATGGCGGCCAGCCAGGCCAGGCCCAGCCGGGCCAGGGTGTGACGCCTGCGCGAACGCTGTTCGTCCGTGAGGGGCTTGGGCAGGGAAAAAATGGAATATGCGCGCATGGAAGGACTATAAACCACTGATATTTCTTTACTCTTGATCTAAATCAATACGACTTTGCTTGCTTCCTATATCGTTGTCCCTACGCATCTTGTTCAGGCCGTTATCCCCCCAACACGGCATCAACTGTTCAATGCTTTAGGGCTGCCGCTGGCAGCCTCTTTTTTTTCCTTCGGCCGGCCGGACCAAAAAAATACCGCCCTTCAAGGGCGGCAGCCATCGTCCCGCACGGCTTGATTGTTTTTTCGCTTGCCGCGATTTCATGAACAAGAACCAAAAAGCCGGCCATACAAATAATTAGTGGCAATCAAGAGACTCATCCAGGCAAGACCGTCTGGAACGTCCCTCCCCTCTTGCCAAAAAGACAGCCCGCCGGCTGGAGCAGGCCGGCGGGCTGTCTGCATCGCGGCGGCGCTCTCAGGGAGCGCCCTCCCCGATCACGCTTCCGAGGTCGCGAACTGCTGGGCCTCGGTGGAACCGGCCAGCGCCGTGGTCGAGGACTTGCCGGCCTCCACGGTCTGGGTCACGGCGTCGAAATAGCCCGTGCCCACTTCACGCTGGTGCTTGACGGCGGTAAAGCCCAGCTCGGCGGCCGCGAACTCTTTTTCCTGCAGCTGCACGAAGGCGCTCATCTGGCGGCGGGCATAGCCGTGCGCCAGTTCGAACATGCCGTAGTTCAGGGCGTGGAAGCCCGCCAGCGTGATGAACTGGAACTTGTAGCCCATGGCGCCCAGCTCGCGCTGGAATCTGGCGATGGTGGCGTCGTCCAGATTCTTCTTCCAGTTGAAGGACGGCGAGCAGTTGTAGGCCAGCATCTTGCCGGGGAACTGACGGTGGATGGCTTCGGCGAACTGGCGCGCATACTCCAGGTTCGGCGTGGACGTCTCGCACCAGACCAGGTCCGCATACGGGGCGTACGCCAAGCCCCGGGCAATGGCCTGGTCCAGGCCGGCGCGGGTGCGATAGAAGCCTTCGACCGTGCGTTCTTCCAGGATGAAGGGGCGGTCGTACTCGTCCACATCGCTGGTGATCAGGTCGGCGGCATCGGCGTCGGTACGGGCCACCAGGATGGTGGGCACGTCCAGCACGTCGGCGGCCAGGCGGGCGGCGACCAGCTTGGAGACGGCCTCGCGGGTGGGCACCAGGACTTTGCCGCCCAGGTGGCCACACTTCTTGGCCGAAGCCAGCTGATCCTCGAAGTGCACGCCGGCCGCGCCGGCGGCGATCATGGCTTTCATCAGCTCGAATGCATTGAGCACGCCGCCAAAGCCCGCCTCGGCGTCGGCCACGATGGGCGCGAAGTAATCGATATAGCCTTCATCGCCGGGGTTGACGCCTTCCATCCACTGGATCTGATCACAGCGCGCCAGGGAATTGTTGATGCGGCGCACCACGGATGGCACCGAGTTGACGGGGTACAGGGATTGATCAGGGTACATTTCGCCGGCGGTATTGGCATCGCCCGCCACCTGCCAGCCCGATAGATAGATGGCTTTCAAGCCGGCCTTGACCTGCTGCATGGCCTGGTTGCCGGTCAGGGCGCCCAGCGCGTTGACGAAGGGCTCCTGGTTGATGGATTGCCAGAGCCGCTCTGCGCCGCGTCGCGCCAGCGTGTATTCCTCGACCAGGGAGCCGCGCAGGCGGATGACCTCCTCGGCGCTGTAGCCTCGCTTGACGCCTTGCCAGCGGGGATCTTCCGCCCAGCGTTTTTGCAGGTTCCGGATGTCGGCTTCTCGAGCATTCATGGTTGACTCCTCTATCAGAAATGACGTTGAACAGATGACTACAGTCTATCCAAATGCTGCGCCGCAATGGTGTGTTGTATCTTATATAAGACTAAATATTTTTTACCTTGTAATCAATAAGTTAGTTTATAAATTTCGAGATATGAAACCTGTTGCCTTTTTATGAAACGACATGATGTGCGTCGCAGCAGCGTTTTTTTGCATGCTGAGACAGTAGTTTCACCATATGGGATAATGGGGCCCGCCACGCAAGGCCGGCGAGCGCGCCGCGCCTTTTGATTGTCTTGTTCCCGTATTACCCGCCAATGACGAGCACTTCCCTCCTGAAAGACTCCCCTCTGGGCCACGACGTGGTCTATCCCAGTCGCTACGATCCATCCGTGCTGTTCGGCATCGAACGGGCCCTGAACCGCCGCTCCCTGCAAACGCCCGAACAATGGCACGGCGCCGACATCTGGAACGCCTACGAAATGTCCTGGCTCAACCCCAAAGGCAAACCGGTCGTGGCCATCGCGCGCTTCGTCATCCCCTGGAACAGCCCGCGCATCATCGAATCGAAGTCCTTCAAGCTCTACCTGAATTCCTTCAACGACGAGATCGTGAGCGATATGGACGCGCTGCGCGAACGCATGGCCCAGGACCTGGGTTCCGTCGCCGGCGCCCCCGTGGACGTCACGCTGCTGCCGCTCGACGCCCTGGACGGCCAGAACATCGGCACGCTGGACGGATTGTGCATCGACCAGCTGGACATCGAGATCCGCGACTACACGCCGCAAAGCGGGCTGCTGCGCTGCCTGCCCGAGGCCCCCGTCGTCACTGAATCGCTGGTGTCCGACCTGCTCAAGTCCAACTGCCCGGTCACCGGCCAGCCGGACTGGGGCAGCGTGCAGGTGCGCTACACCGGCCCGCAGATCGATCCCGCCTCCCTGCTGCGTTACATCGTCTCTCTGCGCCGCCATACCGAGTTCCACGAACACTGCGTGGAACGGCTCTACAGCGACATCATGCAAAGCTGCCGGCCCGAACGCCTGCTGGTATATGCGCGTTATACGCGCCGCGGCGGCCTGGACATCAACCCCTGGCGCAGCAGCCATCCGGACAGCGTGGACGAACCCCGCCTGGCACGACAATAAGGGCCGCGCCGTTGTGCAAAAAAAACCGCTGCAGTTGCAGCGGTTTTGCTTTTCCCCTTTCCTTCAGCTCCGGGAGGCCCGAGTGACGGTGGAAGCCACATAGACGGCCAGGCCGGCGGCGGTCCAATAGCCGATGGCCGCGCCGTACCAGGGCGCCTGGTTCAGGCCGGCATCCAGCAGCAGCCCGAAGCCCACTGGGGCCAGGGACGAGCCCACGTCCATGCCCGAATACACCAGTCCATAGACGGCGCCGGTCGATCCTTTGGGCGTGACGCGGCGGATCAGCATGTCGCGCGAAGGCGAGGCGATGCCCGAGCAGAACCCCGCGGCGCCCACGAAAAACAGGGCCAGCGCCGGCGCCACCCACCCTGCCCCCAGCACCAGCAGCAAGGTGCCGGAGACGATCAGGGACACGAACACGATCAGTTCGGAGCGCGGCGTGCTGGAAGCGATGAAGCCGCCGGCCAGCATGCCCGCCGCCGATGCCAGCATATAGCCGGACAGCGCCGAACCGGCCAGCACCTTGTCGATGCCGTAGGTGTTGTGCAGCATGGGAATGGTGTAGTTCTGCACCACCGCCATGGCGGCCGTGGCGAAGGCGAAGAACAGGAACGCTCCCCATAGCGAAGGCCGGGACAGCAAGGTGGACAGCGTCACCCAGATGGGCTCCTTGTCCTGCGGCCTGGCTCCGTCCGCCTCGCGCGCAACGGACGCGCCGGCCAGCGCCTCGCGGTTGAGCAGTACCAGCGCCAGCACGGCCGCGATCAGGGCGGCGGCGGCCAGCACGGCGACGCGCCAGTTGAAATAAATGGTCAGGGACGTGATGAAGACCGGCGTCAGCGCCCAGCCCAGGTTGCCCGTCAGGCCGTGCGTGCTGAAGGCATGGCCCAGGCGCGCCGGGCTGACCCGGTGGTTGATGATGGAATAGTCCACCGGATGGAAGACGGCGTTGCCCACCCCGCCGATCAGTGCGGCGGCCAGCAGCATGGCATAGCCGTTGGCCATGCCGATGAGCAGGGCCGCCACCACGAAGCAGGCCAGCCCCACCTTGAGCACCGGATAGGCGCCCACCCGATCGACCAGGAAGCCCGAGGAGGCCTGCCCCAGGCAGGACACCAGATAGAAGGTGGTGACCAGCCCGCCCAGCGTCAGGAAGTCATAACCGAATTCCTGGCCCAGGGAGATGTACAGCGTGGGCAGGATCAGCTGGAAGAAATGCGAACTGGCATGGGCGATCCCGATGACCCCGATCACCCGCCAGTCGCGCGAGCTGGGGGCGAGCTGCCCGTCCAGCGTGGAAGTTTGCGTATCAGACATGCTCAGTTCTGCTTTTTCTTGATTTCCGGCCAGGCCTTCTGCAAGTAATAGCACATGGACCAGACAGTCAGTACCGCTGCCACGACGATGAGCGCCTGGCCGATGATGCGGGTCGGCAGGCCCATGATGGGGTACCAGTACAGCAGGCAGGGGATGGCCACCATCTGCGCCGCCGTCTTGAACTTGCCGAGCCGGTGAACCGCCACACTACCACTGGCCCCGATTTTGGCCATCCATTCCCGCAACGCGGAAATGGTGATTTCCCGGCCTATGATGATCAGGGCGATGAAGGCGTCCACCCGGTTCAGGTCCAGCAGCACGAGCAGGGCCGCGCTCACCATCAGCTTGTCGGCCACCGGATCCAGGAAGGCGCCGAAGGACGAGGTCTGGTTCCAGCGCCGCGCCAGCCAGCCGTCGAACCAGTCCGTCAAGGCCGCCACGATGAAGACCAGGGCCGCCCACAGATCGCGCGAAGGCTCGGACAGCCAGCTGTCGGGCAGATAGTAAAGCGCCACGATCAAGGGGATCAGGACGATGCGAAGCCACGTAAGGGCGATGGGCAGATTGAAAGGCATAGCTCGGATACCAACCTAAATGGACGAAGGCTCACGCCTATCGTAAAGCATGATAAATGCGCTCGGCCAGTTCGGTGGATATTCCCTCGACCGAACTGAGCTCGTCGATGCTGGCGTCGGCCACCCCGCTGAAGCCGCCAAAGCGCGCCAGCAGCCGCTGGCGCCGCTTGGCGCCGACCCCTTCGATATCCTCCAGCCGGGACACGTTGCGCGCCTTGGCCCGCTGGGCGCGCATGCCGGTGATGGCGAAACGGTGCGCCTCGTCGCGCACCTGGGCCACCAGCATCAGGGCGGCGGACTCCACGCCCAGCGCCACGGACGGCCGGCCGTCGGCAAAGACCAGCGTTTCCAGGCCGACCTTGCGTTTCTCGCCCTTGGCCACCCCGACCAGCACATGAATGTCCAGGCCCAGCTCCACGAACACCTGCCGGGCGATCTCCACCTGCCCCTTGCCGCCGTCGATCAGGACGATGTCCGGCAGCTCGGCCAGCCCCTCGGCCACGCGCGCGAAGCGGCGGTTCAGGACCTGGCGCATGGCGGCATAATCATCGCCCGGCGTGATGCCGGCGATGTTGTAGCGACGATACAGCGAGGGCTGCATGGCGTGCTGCCTGTACACCACGCAGGAAGCCTGCGTGGCCTCCCCGGCCGTATGGCTGATGTCGAAGCATTCGATGTGCAAGGCGTCCAGCTGGGCCTCGTCCAGGTCCAGTTGCAGGGCATCGGCCAGCGCCCGGGTGCGCTCGGCGCGCGCCGTGGACTCGCTCAGCACGCGCGCCAGCGCCAGCTCGGCGTTCTTGGCCGCCTGTTCCAGCCAGGTCCTGCGCACGCCCTGCGGGCGCGTCAGCACCCGCGCCTTGACCCCGGTCTGCTCGGCCAGCAGGGGCATCAGGTCCGGATCGGGCAAAGCGTGCGAGCAGACCAGCACCGGCGGCATGCGGCGCTCCAGGTAATGCTGGGCGATGAAAGCCGCCAGCACGTCGCCGGGCGTGTCGTCGTTGATCTGCGTCGGGAAAAAAGCCCGGTCGCCCAGATGGCGGCCGCCGCGCACCATGGCCAGGTTGACGCAGAACTTGCCGCCCGCATTGGCCACCACGATGACGTCCACATCGTCGTTGCCGACCTGCTCCATGCTCTGCTGCTGCAATACGGCGGACAGGGCCTTCATCTGGTCGCGCAGCACGGCGGCCTGCTCGAAGTCCAGGTTTTCGGACGCCTTCATCATGCGGGCCTGCAGATCGTCCAGGATCTCGGAGGTATGGCCATCCAGGAAGCGGATGGCGCGCTGGACGTCCTGCTGGTACTGCTCCGGCGAGACCAGATCCACGCAAGGCGCCGAACAGCGTCCGATCTGATGCAACAGACAGGGGCGGGTCCGGTTGGCGTAGACGCTGTCCTCGCAGGTGCGCAGGCGGAACACCCGCTGCAGGATCTGGATGGTTTCGCGCACGGCCCAGGAATTGGGATAGGGTCCGAAGAAATGCCCCTTGCCGCTGGTGCTGCCGCGGTAGTAGGCGATGCGCGGCGCCTCATGGGCGCTGATCATCAGGTACGGATAGGACTTGTCGTCCCGGAACAGAATGTTGTAGCGCGGCCGCAGGCGCTTGATCAGGTTGTTTTCCAGCAGCAGGGCCTCGGCCTCGCTGCGGGTGACGGTGACCTCGATGCGCGCCACCCGCGCCACCATATGGGCAATGCGCGGGCTGCTCAAGTTCTTCTGGAAGTACGAGCTGACGCGGCGCTTGAGGTCGCGGGCCTTGCCCACGTACAGCACCTCGCCCTGCTCGTCGATATGCCGGTACACGCCCGGCAGATTCGGCAGCTCAGACAGAAAGGATTTTAGATTGAAGTCCGCGGGCATATTGATAGTGCTCGTCCGCCTGCAGGGCATCCCAGTCCAGGGCGGGGGTCGTTGGCATCAGCTTGCGGATGCGGTCTATGGATTCCGGCGCAGGCGTGAACTCCAGGCGCTCCAGCAATTCATCGGCCAGGTCGGGACGATTGCACACCAGCACCATGTCGCAGCCGGCGCCCAGGGCCGCCTTGGCGCGGTCCAGGATGCCGCCCGCCACCGAGGCGCCTTCCATGGTCAGGTCGTCGGAGAACACCACGCCGTCGTAGGCCAGGGCCTTGCGCAGCACGCGCTGGATCCAGTATGGCGAAAAACCCGCCGGATTGGGATCCACCTTGGAATAGATCACGTGGGCCGGCATCACGGAAGGCAGCAGCAAGGTGCCCAGCCAGCCGTAAGGAGCGGCGTCCTCGTCCAGGATCTGCTCCAGCGGACGGTCGTCCACGGGAATCTCGTGATGGGAGTCCGCCTGCACGGCGCCATGGCCGGGGAAATGCTTGCCGCAGGCGGACATGCCCGCCTTGTTCAGGCCCCGGATCAGGCCGGCCGCCAGCATGGAGACCGCACGCGGGCTGCGATGGAAGGAGCGGTCGCCGATGACCTTGCTGACTCCCCAGTCCAGGTCCAGCACGGGCGTGAAGCTCATGTCCACGCCGCAGGCGCGCAGCTCGGCGGCCAGCACGTAACCGGTGTCCGCGGCGACCGCCGCCGCCTTGACGGCGTCGCGCGTCCACAGCTCGCCCAGCTGGCTCATCGCCGGCAAGGTGGTGAAGCCGTCTTCCCGGAAGCGCTGCACGCGCCCGCCCTCATGGTCCACGGCGATCAGCAGCGGCTCATCGCGCTCGGCATGGATGGCTTGGCACAAGGCCGTCAGCTGTGCGCGGTCCTGGAAGTTGCGGCTGAACAGGATGACGCCGCCTACCAGGGGATGGCGCAGTCGCAGGCGCTCCTGTTCGGTCAGGGTGGTGCCCTGCACGTCGACCATGACCGGACCGGGAGGCAGTACTGCTTGCGGAGAAGGACTCATTTGGTTTCAGACTCGGATAGGGAGGAATGGCGGCCGGTTTGGGGCTTGCGCTCCAGCACGACAAAGGCCATGGCCATGTCGGACTCGTCCGTCAGGGAAATGTGGGCGGCGCCAAAGCGCGCCTCGAACCAGATCTGCAGTTCCCCGGACAGGCGCACCACGGGCCGGCCGCCGGGCGCGTTCAGGGTCTGCATGCGCGACCAGGCCATGGGCATGTGCATGCCCAGGCCGATGGCCTTGGAAAAAGCCTCCTTGGCGGCAAAGCGGGTCGCCAGGTAGCGCAGCCCGCGCTGCGGATCGCGTGCGGCGCGGCGCGCATAGACGACGCGCTCCTGTTCGCCCAGGATGCGGGTGACGAAGCGCTCGCCGTGACGGGCCAGCGCGCGTTCGATCCGCTCGATGCGGATCAGGTCGGTGCCTATGCCGGCAATGGCGCCGGGAACTGTGTCGGACATGGTCGGCCACGGAAAAAACAGAAAGACGGCTTGCGCCGCCTGCCAGACTGAATGATACCGTGAGACGGGCGAATACAAAAACGGCCCTGCCTGGGCAGGGCCGTCGCGCACGCCGTCGCGGCGATCAGAACGTGCGCCGGTCCACCACGCGCTTGGCCTTGCCGGTGATGGTGCGCTCGACCGTGCCGGCCGACTGCACCCGCACGCGCGCGCTCACGCCGATGAAGGTCTTGATGGAGTGGCACAGGCGGCGCGCCAGCTGCTCGCGGGCCGCCTCGTCCAGGTGATTGTGCTCGGCGCGCACCTCGGTCAGCACTTCCAGCTCGTCCAGGTTGCCGCTGCGGCTGAGCACGAGCTGATACTGGGCGCCCAGCTCGGGCATCTTCAGGACCAGTTCCTCGACCTGGGTGGGAAACAGATTGACGCCGCGCACGATCAGCATGTCGTCGCTGCGGCCGGTGATCTTGCCGATGCGGCGCATGCTGCGCGAGGTGGGCGGCAGCAGGCGCGTCAAGTCGCGGGTGCGATAGCGGATGACCGGCATGGCCTCCTTGCTGAGCGAGGTGAACACCAGCTCGCCGCTCTCGCCGTCGGCCACGGGCTCGCCGGTTTCGGGATTGATGATCTCGGGGAAGAAATGATCCTCCCAGACCACCGGGCCATCCTTGCTCTCCACGCATTCCATGGCCACGCCCGGCCCCATGACTTCGGACAGGCCGTAGATGTCCACGGCGTCGATGCCGGCGCGCTGCTCGATGTCCAGGCGCATCTGGCCGGTCCAGGGCTCGGCGCCGAAAATGCCGATGCGCAGCGAGGTGTCGCGCGGATCCATGCCCTGGCGCTCCATTTCCTCCATGATGTTGCAGAAGTAGGAAGGCGTGACCATGATCACGTCGGGGCGGAAGTCCTGGATCAGCTGCACCTGCTTTTCAGTCTGGCCGCCGGACATGGGAACGACCGTGCAGCCCAGGCGCTCGGCGCCGTAGTGCGCGCCCAGGCCGCCGGTGAACAGGCCGTAGCCGTAGGCCACGTGCGCGATGTCGCCGGGACGCGCGCCGGCCGCCCACATGGAGCGGGCGAACAGGTCGGCCCAGGTGGAGATGTCCTTGGCCGTGTAGCCCACCACCGTGGGCTTGCCGGTGGTGCCGCTGGAGGCGTGCACGCGCACCACCTGCTCGCGGGGCACGGCGAACATATTGAAGGGGTAGTTGTCGCGCAGGTCCTGCTTGGTCGTGAACGGGAACTTGGACAGGTCGGACAACTGCTTCAGATCGTCCGGATGCACGCCCGCCTCGTCGAACTTGCGACGATAATGGGGCACGTTCTCGTAGGCATGCCGCAGCGTCCACTTCAGGCGCTCCAGCTGCAGATTGCGGATTTCGTCGACGCTGGCGTGCTCGATGGCATCGCGGCCGACTTGTTCTTGAATTGCTGTCATGGTGTACTCCTGCCCTGCCACTCGTTTGGTACTACAGACCCCCCCGGGTCCGCAGGGTGTCTCGTCAATAAAACTATTTCTTTTCGATCCCGCCCAGCACCGTGCCGTTCAGACGGTACGAGCGCCCCCGGAACAGGGCGATGCGCCGGCCATTCTGGTTCACCACCTCGATATCGTATACGCCGGTGCGTCCGGCCAGCGACGCTTCCACGCCGCGCGCCGTGAGCACGTCGCCCTCGAAGGCGGGCGCCAGGTAATCGATGGTGCACCCCGAGGCCACCGTGGGAGCGTTGCGCGAATTGCAGGCGAAGGCGAAGGTGCTGTCGGCCAGGGCGAAGATGAATCCGCCATGACAGGTCTTGTGGCCATTGAGCATGTCGGCGCGCACCGTCATGCTCATGTTGGCCTGGCCGGGCGCGACCGCATCCAGGCTCAGGCCCAGCGCCTGGGAGGCCTGGTCATTGCCGTACATATGTTCGCTGACCTGCTCGGCCAGTTGCTGTGCGTCTTCCGGAACAACGACGTTATCCATTACATCCCCTTGAAAACAGGTGCGCGTTTGGCCAGGAAGGCATCGACGCCCTCGCGGTAGTCCTGGCTGGCTCCCAGTTCGCGCATCAGGTCGCGCTCCATGTCCAGCTGCTGGTCCAGCGAGTGCGCGTCGCTGGCGTAGATGGCTTTCTTGGCGTAGGCCAGGCCCTTGGTGGGCGCCTGCGCAAAATGGCGGGCCAGCTCGTCCAGGCGCGCCTCGAAGTCCTCGTCGGCCACACATTCCCAGATCAGGCCCCACTGCGCGGCCTGCTCGGCCGGCAGCTTGTCGCCCAGCAGCGCCAGGCCCATGGCCCGGGCCGGCCCCACCAGCCGGGGCAGGAAGAAAGTGCCCCCCGTGTCGGGCAGCAGGCCCAACCGGCAGAAAGGCTGGATGAAGCTGGCCGAGCGGCGCGCGATGACGATATCGCCCGCCAGGGCCAGATTGGCGCCGGCGCCGGCCGCCACGCCGTTCACGCCCACCACCACGGGGGCGGCCAGCGCGCGCAGACGGCGCACCAGCGGCGCATAGAACTTCTCGATAGTGGCGCCCAGGTCCACAGGCGCATCGCCCGCGCTCATCTGGCGCTCGGACAGGTCCTGTCCGGCACAGAAGCCGCGGCCATTGCCGGTCAGCACCAGCACGCGCAGCCCGGACTGCTGCTCGACGCGGCTCAGCGCGTCGGCCAGCTCCGCATGCATGTCGGCGGTGAAGCTGTTGAGCTTGTCGGGGCGGTTCAGCGTGATGCGGGCCACGCCGTCCTGCAGTTCAAACTGGATATTCTGGTAAATCATCCGGCCATCGTCCTTTCAGAAATGCCAACGGGTCTGGATTACACGGAAACGGTTGGCCACATAGGCCGAGTCCGACAGCGAGGCGTTGGCGGCCGGGTTGGCGCCCGTGCCGTGAAAATCGCTGTAGGCCGCCGTCTGGTTGATGAAAACGGCCCCGGTCAGGTTCAGCGACAGGGACACGCCGGCGCGCTCGGCCATGCGCTGGATCTCGGCCGTCACCTGCTCATCGGTGCTGTAGGCCGACAGCGTCAGAGCGCCGTGTTCGACGATGCTGCGGCCGGCCAGCTCGATGCTGTGCCGGGTCGAATCGGTCTGCACCACGAACGCGATGGGGCCGAACCACTCCTTCTGGATCTCGGGCTGGTCGGCGCGCGCCTGCAGCAGCAGGGGCGTGCGCACGCGCGCCCCGGGGAATGCGGGATGCTCCAGCGTCTGGCTGTCGGCCAGGATGGGCATGCCCAGCTGACGGGCGGCGTCGATGCGCTGTGCGCAGGCTTCATTCTGCACGGCGCCGGTGATCTCCACCGCGCGGGCGGGATCGGACACCAGCTTCTGCACAGCCAGCGCCAGGCCCTGGGCGACCTCGTCGAAACTCATGACGCCGTCGGCGGTTCGTATGCCGTCGCGCGGCACGTAGATGTTCTGCGGAGCCGTGCACATCTGGCCCGAGTACAGGGCGAAAGAAAACGCCAGGTTGCGCGCCACGGCCTTGAAGTCCTCGACCGAATCGATGATGACCTGGTTCACGCCGGCCTTCTCGGTGTAGACCTGGGCCTGGCGGGCATTGGCTTCCAGCCAGTTGCCGTTCAGGCTGCTGCCGGTGAAGTCGATCAGCTTGACGGCCGGATGCAGGGCCAGCTGCTGGGCGGTGTCTTCCTGAGGTTCATGGGCGGCCAGCAGCACCACATTGGGATTGAAGCCGGCTTCGGCCAGCACCTCGCGCGCCACGGCCACGGTGATGGCCAGGGGCAGGATGGCGCCCGGATGCGGCTTGACGATGACGGTGTTGCCGGTCGCCAGGGAGGCGAACAGGCCGGGATAGCCGTTCCAGGTCGGGAAGGTGGAGCAGCCGATGACCAGGCCTATGCCGCGCGGCACGACCTTGAACTGTTTCTTCATCTGGATGGGGTCGTGCTTGCCCTGGGGCTTGACCCAATCCACCAGGCCGGGAATGCGGGCCATTTCCTGCCAGGCATAGGCCACGGCTTCCAGGGCGCGCTCCTGGGCGTGCGGGCCGCCGGCCTGGAAGGCCATCATGAAGCCTTGTCCGGTGGTGTGCTGGACGGCGTTGGCCATCTCGAAGCTGCGCTGGTTCAGGCGGTGCAGGATCTCCAGGCACACGCCCACCCAGGCCTGCGGCCCGGCATCGCGCCAGCTCTCCAGCGCCAGTTGCGACTGGGCGATCAGCTGGTCGACGGGAACCTTGGGATAGCGGATGTCCAGCGCGAAGCCAAACGGCGACTGCTCGTCGCCGGTCTCGCCCTGGGCGCCTTCCAGCGTCAGGGGAAACGGCTTGCCACGATAGGCTTCGAAAGCTGCCTGGCCCTGCTGGGCGGCGCTCTCTCCGTAAGTGCGGGGGCTGGGGTTCTCGGGGTAGGCGCTCCAGAACGTGCGCTCGTTGATGCTGGCCAGGGCCTGGTCCAGGGTGGCTTGGTGCGTCTTGAAAAAATCGATTGCCATGCAATTTGCTCCTGACTCCGGGCATGGTCCGGACCGGCCGGACCATGCTGTTGTTCCTGAAAAATGCTCCTCACGCGGCCCAGGCTCTCGCCTGCTTGCTGCCAAGGGCGCTTTTTACCTTGGGGCGGCCCTGCCTCAGGTTTCCTGGTCGAAATCGATGACCAGGCGGTCGCTGACCGGGAAGCTCTGGCAGCTCAGCACGAAGCCGCGCGCCACCTCGTAGTCTTCCAGCGCGAAATTGGCGTCCATGTCCACTTCGCCCTCCACCACCTTGCAGCGGCAGGTCGAACAGACCCCGCCCTTGCAGGAGTAAGGCAGTTCCAGGCCCTGCTGCAGCGCCGAATCGAGCACGCTGGCGCTGTTCTTGTCTATGGTCAGGCTGCGCGTGACGCCATCCTGGATGATCGTCAGCTCGCACTGCTCCTTGCCCGGCGCCTTGCGCGCTTCCTCGCCGGTGCGCAGGGCGCGCGGCCCCTTGGGAGCGCCGAACAGCTCGAACTTGATCTGCGACTTCTCCAGCCCGTTTTCCTGCAAGGCGGCAATGACCTGCTCGGTCATGTCCTGCGGACCACAGACGAAGGCCACGTCCACCGTGGACGGATCGAACCACAGCTTCATCAGCTGGCGCACCTTGTCGCCGTCGAGCCGGCCATTGAACAGGTCGATGTCCTGCGTCTCCCGGCTCATGATATACACGATGGAGAAGCGCTCCATATAGGTGTTTTTCAGGTCCTCGATTTCTTCGCGGAACATGATGGCCGAGGAAGCGCGATTGCCGAAGAACAGCGTGAACGAGGAGTCCGGCTCGGTGTTCAGGGCCGTCTTCACCAGGGACAGGATGGGCGTGATGCCGCTGCCCACGGCGAAGGCCACGTAGCGGCGCGCCTGGGCGGGGTCGAACTCCACCGTGAAATGCCCGTCCGGCGGCATGACCTCCAGCATGGCGCCGGCCTCCAGATGGCTGTTGGCCCAGGTGGAGAAGGCGCCGTCGTTGACGCGCTTGATGGCCACGCGCAGCAGGCGATCGTGGGGAGCCGCGCAGATCGAGTACGAACGGCGCAATTCCTGGCCGTCCAGGTGCGTGCGCAGGGTCAGGTACTGGCCGGGGCGGAAATGGAACACGTCCTGCAATTCATCCGGCACGGCAAAGGCCACCACCACCGCATCGCGGGTGCTGCGCGAGACCGAGGCCACCGGGAGGGAATAAAACTGACTCATATTAGGGCCTATATTAATGCGCCTTGAAGTAATCGAAAGGTTCGCCGCAGCTTATGCAGCGATACAGCGCCTTGCAGGGCGTGGAGCCGAACTGGCTGATCACCCGGGTGTGCGTGGAGCCGCATTGAGGACAGGCCACCACAGGCGCTTCGGGCTGGCGCAGCAGCCCCGAGATGTCCACCGACCGCTGGGCGGGCGGCGAAATGCCGTAGCCGCGCAGCGCCTGCCTGCCCTGCTCGCTCATCCAGTCCGTGGTCCAGGCCGGCGATAGCTGCGTGTCCACGCGCACCTGATCCAGGCCCTCTTCATGCAGGGCCTCTTCGATCATGCGCGTGATTTCGTACATGGCCGGGCATCCGGAATAGGTCGGCGTGATGGTGACCACGCACAACTCGCCTTCCCGGCGCACGTCGCGTACGATGCCCAGGTCCAGCAGGGAGATCACCGGGATCTCCGGATCGGGGATGCGGGCCAGGCGCTGCATGACCTGCTCGGGCGTCCAGGTCGAGGTCATGACGCTCACCAGCGAGCGTCGGGATACATGCGCGGCAGATGCTGCATCTCCGCCAGCAGATATCCCAACGCCTCCGTATGGCGCCCCTGCGGGCCGCCACGATAGGCCTTGTGCTGCGCGTCCTGCTCCGGCGGGCGGCGCAGCGTGGCGCGTTCGAGCACCTGGCTGACGTAATCCAGCCACGGCGCCCACAGGCCCGCCATCAGCGGCGCGGCCTGGCGTTCGGCCAGGGACTGCGTCACCTCGTCATCCAGGAACAACTCGCCCACGAAGCGCCAGGCGTCGTCCAGAGACTGCTGCATGCGCGCATGGCTCTCGGGCGTGCCGTCGCCCAGGCGCACGATCAGGTCGCTGGAACGACGCAGGTGATACATCACTTCCTTGTGAGCCTTCTGGGCGATGGCCCGGATCTGCTCGTCGGACGAACGCACCAGTTCTTCCAACAGGAAGAAATGCCAGCTGTCGAACAGGAACTGGCGCATCAAGGTGTCGCCGTAGTGCCCGTTGTCGCGTTCGACCAGCAGGTAGTTGGTGTACTGGTGGGCGTCGCGGTGGTAGGCCAGACGGTCTTCATCGCGGCCCTGCCCTTCCGTCTCGCCGGCCAGCGTCAGCCACATGCGCGCCTGGCCCAGCAGGTCCAGCGCGGTATTCGCGCTGGCCAGCTCTTCTTCCAGGGCCGGGCCGTGGCCGGTCCATTCGCCCAGGCGCTGGGCCAGCACCAGGGTCGAATCGCCCAGTCTCAGGGCATAGGAAAACAGCGCCTTGTCCATGCGGCCTCCTACATATTGATGCCGTCGGGCATCGGGAAGAAGGTGGGATGGCGGTAGACCTTGCTGTTGGACGGTTCGAACAGCGCGCCCTTGTCGTCCGGGCTGGAGGCGGCGATGTCGGCCGCGCGAACGACCCAGATGCTCACGCCTTCGTTGCGGCGGGTGTAGACGTCGCGGGCGTTGTTGATCGCCATTTCCGCGTCAGGCGCATGCAGGCTGCCCACATGCTTGTGGGCCAGGCCGTGCTGGCTGCGGATAAAGACCTCCCAGAGAGGCCAATCATGCTTGCTCATACTTCAATTCCTCGCTGTGCAGCGGCGAACAGTGGACGCGCGCTGCGTATCGGATCGGGTCGGGAAGCGACGGCGCTCCCCGTGCAAAAACATTCAGGCGACCTTGCGGACCGCTTGCTGCTTCTGGGCATGAGCGTCCAGGGCGTCGCGGAACCAGGCGCCGTCTTCGTGGGCCTTGACGCGCGCCTGCAGCCGTTCGCGGTTACAGGGACCGTTGCCCTTGATGACCGCCCAGAACTCTTCCCAGTCGATTTCACCGAAATCGTAGTGCCCGCGCTCCTCGTTCCAGCGCAGGTCCGGATCGGGAATGGTCAGGCCCAGGTACTCGGCCTGGGGCACGGTCTGATCCACCATCTTCTGGCGCAGTTCGTCGTTGGAGAACAGCTTGATCTTCCACTGCATGGACTGGGCGCTGTTGGTGGAATCGGCGTCCGAAGGGCCGAACATCATCAAGGCAGGCCACCACCAGCGATTGATGGAGTCCTGGCACATGGCCTTTTGCTCGGGCGTGCCGTGCAGGCACATCTGGATCAGCAGGTCATAGCCCTGGCGCTGGTGAAAGGATTCCTCCTTGCAGACACGCACCATGGCGCGCGCATACGGGCCGTAGGAGCAGCGGCACAGCGGGATCTGGTTGATGATGGCCGAGCCGTCCACCAGCCAGCCTATCATGCCGATGTCGGCCCAGTTCAGCGTGGGGTAGTTGAAGATGCTGGAGTACTTGGCCTTGCCCGACAGCAGGTCGCCGACCAATTGTTCGCGGCTGACGCCCAGTGTCTCGGCGGCGCTGTACAGGTACAGGCCGTGGCCGGCCTCGTCCTGAACCTTGGCCATCAGGATGGCCTTGCGCTTGAGCGACGGCGCGCGCGTGATCCAGTTGCCCTCGGGCAGCATGCCCACCACCTCGGAGTGGGCGTGCTGGGAAATCTGGCGCACCAGCGTCTTGCGATAGGCCTCGGGCATCCAGTCCTTGGCCTCGATGCGCACGCCGTCGTCGATGCGCTGCTGGAACTGACGCTCCTGCTCGGACATGTCGTCCATGCCTTTGACCTGCTTGACGCCGGTCTCTACGAGTTGTGCATACATGACAAACCCCCGGTAATAGTGCAGACAGCGCCAAAAGACTTTGTTTCAGCGCAAACCATATACGCTTAATTATTTAATACGAAAAATTTGATGTCAATCAAAAAACCGTATCATATGAGAGCACAGAGGGGGGTTTAAGGGTAAATACCTAGACCTGAAAAAAGGGCCTGGCGGGTGGCTTTGAACCATCCCCGGGCCAGAAAAGCAGGCGCGCGGCGCAGGAGCGCCAGCCGCCGCACGCGGACGCCGAGAGCCGGCCGCGGACGCGGACCGCCGCGACGGTCTTAGAGCTGGATGAAATGCTCGCGGTAGTGCTTGAGCTCGGCGATGGATTCGTAGATATCGGCCAGGGCCTCGTGGCGGCTCTGCTTGACGAAACTTTTGACCACTTCGGGCTTCCAACGCAAGGCCAGCTCCTTGAGAGTGCTGACATCCAGGTTGCGATAATGGAAGAAGGCCTCCAGGCGCGGCATGTAGCGGTACATGAAGCGGCGGTCCTGACTGATGGTATTGCCGCACAGCGGCGACTTGCCGGCCGGCAGATGCTGCTTCAGGAAATCCAGCAGAATGTCCTCGGCCTGCTCCTCATTCAGTGTGGACGCCTTGACCTTGTCGATCAGGCCGCTGCGGCCGTGCGTGCCCTTGTTCCAGGCGTCCATGGCGTCAAGCAGCTGGTTGCTCTGGTGCACGACCAGGACGGGACCTTCGGCCACCACGGTCAGATCGGCCTCGGTCACCACCACGGCCACCTCGATGATGCGCTCCTTGTCCGGATCCAGGCCCGTCATTTCCATGTCGAGCCAGACCAGACGCTGTGTTTGAACCGCCATATAATCATTCCTCAAAACGCCTATTTTACATATTGCCCGTGCTCATGCTGACCTTGTTGTTCGTCATCTTCCTGCTGTGCGACGTATTCCTGCGCTTCTGGCTGGGCATGCGCCAGATCCGGCACGTCTACCGGCACCAGAACCAGGTGCCGGCCGAGTTCGCCGGCCGCATCAGCCTGCACAGCCACCAGCGCGCCGCACGCTACACCATTGCGCGCACGCGCCTGGCCCTGATCGAGCGGCTGATGGAAGCCTTTCTGCTGCTGGCCCTGACCTTGATGGGCGGGCTGCAATGGCTGGACGTCGCCCTGGGGCGGCTGATCGACCACGAACTGCTGCGCCAGCTGATCCTGATCGGCGCGGTGCTGGCCATCATGGGAGCGGCTGGCCTGCCCTTCGCCTGGTACCGCAAATTCGTGCTGGAGGCGCGCTTCGGCTTCAATCGCATGACCCCCGGCCTGTTCGTGGCCGACACGCTCAAGGCGCTGCTGCTGGTGCTGGCGCTGGGCACCCCCCTGTGCGCCGCCCTGCTGGGCTTCATGGAATGGGCCGGCCCCTCCTGGCCCTGGTATGCCTGGGGATTGTGGGTGGCGTTCAACCTGCTGGTCCTGTGGCTCTATCCGCGCGTCATCGCCCCACTCTTCAACACCTTCAAGCCCCTGGAGGACGCCGAGCTGCGAGAACGCATCGCCGCCCTGGCGCAGCGCTGCGACTTCCAGGCCGACGGCCTGTACGTCATGGACGGCTCGCGGCGCTCGGCGCACGGCAACGCCTACTTCACGGGTCTGGGCCGTCATAAACGCATCGTCTTCTTCGACACCCTGCTCAACAAGCTGCAGCCCGCCGAGATCGAGGCCGTGCTGGCCCACGAGCTGGGCCACTTCAAGCATCGCCACATCCAGCGCCGCCTGCTGATCAGCCTGCTCTCCTCGCTGGTCTTCTTCCTGCTGGCCGGCTGGGCCTGGTCCCAGGTTGGCTTCTATACCAGCCTGGGCGTCATTCCCCAGCTGGGCCGCCCCAATGACGCTCTGGCACTGATCCTGTTCTTTCTGGTCGTGCCCACCTTCACGTTCTGGATGGGGCCGGTGGCCGCCTACTTCTCGCGCCGCGACGAATACCAGGCCGACCGTTTCGCCGCCGGCCACAGCCAGGCCGGCGAACTGATCTCGGCGCTGCTCAAGCTCTACAACGACAATGCGGCCACGCTAACGCCCGACCCCATCCATTCCGCCTTCTACGACAGCCACCCCAACGCCGTCGACCGCGTAAGACACCTCAAAAGCCTGGCATGACAAGCAAAAACACACTCAGCGGCCTGGTGACGGCCGCCCATGGCCGCCACTACTTCGTCGAGCTGCCCGACGGCCAGAGCATCAAGTGCTTTCCGCGCGGCAAGAAAGCCGGCATCGCCGTGGGCGACCAGGTGGACGTGCTGCGGCAGGGCAAGGACGAAGGCGTGATCGAGCGCGTACAGGAACGATGCAACCTGCTGTACCGGTCGGACGACTTCCGCACCAAGCAGTTCGCCGCCAACATCGACCAGCTGCTGATCGTGGTCGCGCCCGAACCCGCCTACTCCGAAGACCTGCTGGGCCGCGCCCTGGTGGCCGCCTGGAGCGCGGACATCGCCCCGGTCATCATCCTGAACAAGGCCGACCTGTCGGCGTCCCTGGACCGGGCGCGGGCCAAGCTGGCGCCCACGGCCGCCCTGGGCGTGCCCATCCTGGAAATGGTGGCCCTGGACCCCGCGCAGACGCGCCAGGCCCTGGCTCCCTGGCTGGCCGGCAAGCGCACGCTGCTGCTGGGGCAAAGCGGCATGGGCAAGTCCACTCTGCTCAACGCGCTGGTGCCCGAGGCCCGCGCCCTGACCCAGGAACACTCCCAGGCCCTGGGCACCGGCCGGCACACCACCACCAGCACCCGTCTGTATCATCTGCCCGAAGGCGGAGACCTGATCGACAGCCCCGGCTTCCAGGCCTTCGGCCTGTCGCACCTGGAACAAGAAGACATCGTCCATGGTTTCCCGGACTTCCGCCAGGCGGTCGAATCCTGCCGTTTCTACAACTGCAGCCATCGGCACGAACCGGGCTGCGGCGTGCTGGCCGCCATCGAGGCCGGCTCCATACATCCCGATCGCCACGCCCTGTACCAGCGCCTGCTGGCCGAGCACGAGAACAAGCCGCGTTACTGACGTCCCGGTACGTGGCCTTGGAGCCTGTTCAAGGTCTTAACGCCGCGCGTCTCCGCCGGCCGACAGCTGATTCCATGCCGCGGATAGGTGGTGATACAGATTGCGCACCAGCACGGCCGTGGCGCCCCAGATGAAATACGGCCCCCAGGGGATGGAAAAATATTGGCGCTGCGTGCCGTCGGGCAGGATGGCGTGATGCAGCTGATGGCGCTGCGGATCGAGCAGCACGGACAGCGGCACCTCGAAGACCTCGGCCACTTCCGCGCTGTCGGGCACGACGGTGAAACCCGCCTGAAGTTCACCGATGATGGGACGCATGGCGAACTGGGTGCTGGTCACGAAAATCGGATGCTGGCCCAGGTAGCGCACGAAACGCGGCTCGATGCCGATTTCCTCCTGGGTCTCGCGCAGGGCGGCTTCCACCGGACCGACATCGGAAGGCTCGATGCGCCCCCCGGGGAAGCTGATCTGGCCGGCGTGATTGTGCAGATGAGTGGCGCGCCTAGTGAAGATGATGGACGGGCCGTCCGGGCGCTGTGTGACGCCGATGCAGACGGCGGCGCGGATATTGACCGACCCGGGCAGGAAATCCGGATGGAAGGAGCTGCGGAACAAGGGTTCGACCTGCCACTGGACGGGCTGGCCGAAAGCGCTGCGCATGAAGTCCAGCTGCAGGGCTTGCGATGGCAGGTCAGGCAGCGGATCGAGGGCCACCAATGGCTGGCTGCGGGGGTCGAACCCCGGAACTACGACAGGCCTGCGATGAGGCTTGATGATAGGGGCCGGCATCGTTCTCACGTAAAAACAAAGGCACCCGCCTGGGTGCCTTTGCATCGTAGCTCGTCGGGAATCAGTTGCCCGAACGACGAACGAGTTTTTCCTTGATGCGAGCGGCTTTACCCGAGCGATCGCGCAGATAGTACAGTTTAGCACGACGCACAGCGCCGCGGCGCTTGACTTCGATGCTGGCGATCTGGGGGGAATACAGCTGGAACGTACGCTCGACGGCTTCGCCGGAAGAAATCTTGCGAACGATGAAGGAGGAATTCAGGCCACGGTTGCGGCGGCCGATAACCACGCCTTCGTAAGCCTGGACGCGCTTGCGCGTACCTTCGACCACGTTCACGTTGACGACGACGGTGTCACCAGGACCGAACTCGGGAGGCAGCTTGCCACCGGTCAGGCGCTGGATTTCTTCTTGCTCAAGAATAGCGATCAAATCCACGATTGACTCCAAAACCATCGTATCAGCCGCAAAAATTAAAATGAATTGGCGCTGACAGAGGATGAAAAAATGTTAAGCCCATGATTCTACCATTAAAAACATGGGCTCAACAAGACAGGGACGGCATGTCGTCCGGACGCGATGAACGTTTAACTGCGTTAAGATACGACACAATCCGCGCGGGGTCCATGGCGCGCGCGATACAACCATCAATCGGAGGCCGCCGTCCCGCTGCGCAGAGCGGCCGCATCGAGAGGAAAGAACACCGTATGCATGCCGAATACAAAGTCCCGGGTGGGAAGCTGGTCGTCGTCGATCTGGACGTTGATGACGGCGTCATCCGCCAGGCTCGCCTGAGCGGGGACTTCTTCCTGGAGCCGCCCGAAACCCTGGCCCTGATCAACGAAGCCTTGCTGGGCTTGTCAGTGCACAGCAGCGCCGAAGAGATTGCCGCGCAGGTCAGCCGCAACCTGCCCCCGGACACGGAAATGTTCGGCGTGGATCTCCAGGCCATTGGCGTGGTGGTGCGGAGGGCCCTGGCATGACGAGATGGAGCGAATTGCCATGGCAGCTGATCCATATGGAGCCGCAACCGGCCGCCCTGCACATGGCGCTGGACGAGGTGATCACGCAGGACGTCAGCGATGGCGTGCGCGCCCCTACCCTGCGCATATGGGAATGGCAGCAGGCCGCCGTGGTGATCGGCCGCTTTCAGTCCCTGCGCAACGAGATCGAACCCGAGGGCGCCGCCCGCCACGGCATCAAGGTGGTGCGCCGCATCAGCGGCGGCGGAGCCATGTTCATCGAACCCGGCAACACCATTACGTACTCCCTGAGCGTACCGCGGCAATTCGTCGCCGGCATGACCTTCCAGGAGTCCTATGAGTTTCTGGATGCATGGGTGATCGACGCCTTGCGCAGCCTGGGCATCGACGCCTGGTACCAGCCCCTGAACGACATCACCAGCGCCGGCGGCAAGATAGGCGGGGCCGCCCAGGCGCGGCGGGGCAACGCCGTGCTGCACCACGTGACCATGGCCTACGATATCGACGCCGACAAGATGCTGGAAGTGCTGCGCATTGGCAAGGAAAAACTGTCCGACAAAGGCACGACCAGCGCCAAGAAGCGCGTGGACCCCATACGCAGCCAGACCGGCATGAGCCGCGAGGCGGTGATCGAGGCCATGCTGACCGAGTTCAAGCAAAAGGCGCCGCTGGAAAAAGTGGAACTGGACGCCGCCACACTGGCGCGTGCGCGGCAACTGGCGCAGGACCGTTTCCTGACGGCGGAATGGACGAATATCGTTCCTTGACTATATGCCTTTGAGCCGGCCGCAAGGCTGGCATGCTTCATTCGGAAGGGCGGATTCAAAACCCGCCCATGCTGCCCAGCCACAGCAGGCCGGGGATGGTGGCTCCCCAGACAGCCACCAGGCACACATCCAGCAGCTTGGCGCGCATGGACAACTGACCGGAAAAGGGACTGCGCCGCGAGCGCACGGACGAAGAACGCGAACGGACGGAAGCGTGAGCGGCGGGACGGCGGACTGGGCGGGACATGGCGGGCTCCGGTTTACTGTTTTCTTGTACAGTACTGTACTTAACAACAGCATTTCATGCAAGAGCCCGCCCTGCCCTGTTGCGCGCGACCCACGCAAAAAAAAAGCCCCGTGCCCGTAAAGGGCCGCGGGGCTTTGCATGGACGGCAGCGCTGCTTACTTGTTGGGCTGCGGCGTCACGCGCAGGTAGGGGCGGATTTCAGTGTAGCCCTTGGGGAATTTCTGCTTCAGGATTTCAGGATCCTTCAGGCTGGGAACGATGATCACATCATCGCCATCTTCCCAGTTCACGGGCGTGGCCACGCTGTGGCTGTCGGTGAGCTGCAGCGAATCGATGACGCGCAGGATCTCGTTGAAGTTGCGGCCCGTGCTGGCGGGGTAGGTGATGATCAGGCGCACTTTCTTGGCGGGGTCGATGATGAACACCGAACGCACGGTGGCGGTGGTGCTGGCGTTGGGGTGGATCATGTCGTACAGATCCGCCACCTTGCGGTCATCGTCGGCCAGGATGGGAAAGTTGACCGTGGTCTTCTGGGTGTCGTTGATGTCGTTGATCCACTGGTTGTGGGAGTCGACGTCATCCACGGACACGGCCAGCACTTTCACGTTGCGCTTGGCGAATTCATCGGCCAGCTTGGCGGTGTAGCCCAGCTCGGTCGTGCAGACCGGCGTGAAATCGGCGGGGTGCGAGAACAGCACGCCCCAGCTGTCGCCCAGGAACTCATGGAATTTGATGGTGCCAACCGAAGATTTCTGCTCGAAGTCGGGGGCGGTGTCGCCCAGACGTAGTGTTGCCATTGTGTGCTCCCTTGCTGGATAAGCCGGCGTTGGAAAGATCGGCTGATCCGATCATTGATGTTGATGGATAGATTTTGTCAGCATAAGAGGCTCATTTCAAATAGCCATTGCTTATAAGTTTATAGCCATCTGAAGCCGGGCCGGGGAGCGGACCGCGCTCCCCGACGACGCCTTACAGCAGGTCCGCCGACAGATACGGCGAGAGCTCCAGGCCATCGGAAATGGACAGGGCCAGCGCATCGCCTCGCGGCAGGATATGGCTGGCATAGAACACGCAGGTCGCCAGCTTGCGGCGCAGGAAGACATCCTGGCTGTCCTGGGCCAGCGCCGTTTCGGCGGCCAGCGCGGCGCGCGCCATCTGCCAGCCGGCCAACACATAACCGGCCAGCATCAGGAAGGGCACGCTGCCCAGGAACACGGCAGGCAGGTTCTGCTGCGCATTCATCAGGGTGAAGGTGGCCGCCAGCTCGACGTTCTGCATGCCGCCCTCGAGCCGGTCGGCGATCAGGTTCAGGGCCGAGGCATGCTCCTCGGACTGGTCGGCGCGTTCGCGCAGGCGGGCGATGGTCTCTTCCAGTTGCGGAGACAGGGTCTGGACGACCGTTCCCGCATCGCGCAGCACCTTGCGGCCGATGAAGTCATTGGCCTGGATGGCCGTGGTGCCTTCGTAGATGGGCAGGATGCGCGCGTCACGATAATGCTGCGCGGCGCCGGTCTCCTCGATGAAGCCCATGCCGCCATGCACCTGCACGCCCAGCGAGGCGACCTCGACCGACATCTCGGTGCAGAAGCCCTTGACCACCGGCACCAGGAACTCGTACAGCGCCTGGTGGCGCCGGCGAACGGACTCATCCGCGCTGCAGCGCGCCTTGTCGTTGATGCCTGCCGCGAAATACGCCAGGGCGCGCGCGCCTTCGGTCAAGGCGCGCATCTGCAGCAGCATGCGCTGCACATCGGGATGATGGGCGATGGAGACGGCCTGCTTGCCGCCGTTCAAGGGCGCGCCCTGGACGCGCTCCCGGGCGTAGGCGCTGGCCTGCTGCAGGGCTCGCTCGGCCACGGCCACGCCCTGCAGGCCGACCGCATAGCGAGCCGCATTCATCATGATGAACATGTACTGCAGGCCGCGGTTTTCCTCACCCACCAGGTAGCCGACGGCGCCCTCGCCCGCGTCGCCCTTGCCCGAACCGTACAGCAGCACCGCCGTGGGGCTGCCATGTATGCCCAGCTTGTGCTCCAGGGACGCACACCAGACATCGTTGCGCGCCCCCAGGGAACCGTCCTCCTTGACCAGGAACTTGGGCACGATGAACAGGGAAATGCCCTTGACGCCGGGCGGGGCGTCCGGCGTGCGCGCCAGCACCAGATGGACGATGTTCTCGGCCAGATCGTGCTCGCCGTAAGTGATGAAGATCTTCTGGCCGCTCAGCCGGTAGCTGCCGTCGTCCTGGCGCACCGCGCGAGTGGCGACCTGGGCCAGATCCGAACCGGCCTGCGGCTCGGTCAGGTTCATGGTGCCGGTCCAGCGGCCTTCCAGCAGGGGCGGCAGAAAGCGTTCCTTCTGCTCGAGCGTGCCGACCAGGGAAAGGGCTTCGATCACGCCATCCGTCAGCAGCGGACACAAGGAAAAAGCCAGGTTGGCGGCGTTGATGTTTTCGCCGGCCACCGCGCCGATCAGCTTGGGCAGGCCCTGGCCGCCCAGCTCGGGTTCGTGCTGCAGGCCTTGCCAGCCCGCCTTGGCGAACTCGTCGAACGCTTTCTTGAAACCCGGCGCCGTCGTCACCTGGCCGTCTTTCCATTGCGCGCCCTGCTCATCCCCGACGCGGTTCAGAGGCGCCACTTCCTGCTCGACGAAGCGGGCGTTCTCGTCGAGGATGGCGTCGATCAGCTCGGGCGAGAACTCTTCGTAGCCAGGCAATTCCAGTACGCCGGGCAGATCGGCCAGCTCCTTCAGCACAAAGCGGATGTCTTGGGTGGGAACACGATAAGTCATGAACACTCCTACACAGAAACGACAGGGCCGCTGCCAGTGCCGCGCCCTGCTGGACACGCAATGAAAGAAAAATACCCCGCACGCCGCGCCGTCGGCATGCCGTTCACCTTGCGGTCGGCATGCGGCTCGGATTCGCCAGGCGCGGGACAGTCCGCAGGGACTGTCCTGTGACCGGGCTCATCCCCCGAGGGGGCGCTTTTTACCTTGGAGCGGTCCGGCGGTAAAAAAAAGCCTGCCGACGATCTCACCGGCAGGCTGCTGGGTTTTACAGCGCTTTTTCCAGTTCGGGCACCGCCTCGAACAGGTCGGCGACCAGCCCGTAGTCGGCCACGCCGAAGATCGGCGCTTCCGGATCCTTGTTGATGGCCACGATGACCTTGGAATCCTTCATGCCGGCCAGGTGCTGGATGGCGCCGGAAATGCCCACGGCCACATACAGTTGCGGGGCGACGATCTTGCCGGTCTGGCCCACCTGCCAGTCGTTGGGCGCATAGCCTGCGTCGACCGCCGCGCGCGAGGCGCCCAGGGCCGCGCCCAGCTTGTCGGCCAGGCCGTCGAGCATCTTGAAGTTCTCGGCGCTGCCCAGGCCGCGTCCGCCGGAAACGACCACCGTGGCGCCGGCCAGCTCGGGACGATCGCTCTTGGCCACTTCGCGGCTGACAAAGGAGGAACGGCCCGAATCGGCGACGGCGGCCTGCTCTTCGATGGCGGCGCTGCCGCCCTGGGCGGCAACGGCGTCAAACGAGGTCGTGCGCACGGTGATGACTTTGACGGCATCGCCCGACTGCACCGTGGCGATGGCGTTGCCGGCATAGATGGGCCGCGTGAAGGTGTCGGGCGATTCCACCGAAAGGATGTCGGACACCTGGGCCACGTCCAGCTTGGCGGCCACGCGCGGGGCCACGTTCTTGCCCGAGGCCGTGGCGGGGAACAGGATATGGCCGTAGGACGAAGCCACGGCCAGCACCTGGGCGGCCACGTTCTCGGCCAGGCCGTCGGCCAGGGAGGGGCCGTCGGCCAGCAGCACCTTGGCCACGCCCTGCACCTGGGCGGCCTGCTCGGCCACGGCGCGGGCCTGGTGGCCGGCCACCAGGACATGGACGTCGCCGCCGATCTTCTGCGCAGCGGCGACGGTGTTGAGGGTTGCAGCCTTGAGCTGCTGGTTGTCGTGCTCGGCAATTACAAGAATCGACATTTAGATCACCTTCGCTTCATTCTTCAGTTTTTCCACCAGCGTAGCCACATCCGGCACGATGACCCCGGCCGAGCGCACGGGCGGCTCGCTGACCTTGAGCGTCTTGATGCGCGGCGCAACGTCCACGCCCAGCTCTTCGGGTGTCAGGGTTTCCAGGGTCTTCTTCTTGGCCTTCATGATGTTGGGCAGCGTGACATAGCGCGGCTCGTTCAGGCGCAGGTCGGTGGTGATGACGGCAGGCAGCGTAAGCTTGACGGTTTCCAGGCCGCCGTCGACCTCGCGGGTGACCGACACGCTGTCGGCCGAAAGTTCGACCTTGCTGGCGAACGTGGCCTGAGGCCAGTCCAGCAGCGCGGCCAGCATCTGGCCGGTCTGATTGGAATCGTCGTCGATGGCCTGCTTGCCCAGGATCACCAGTTGAGGCTGTTCCTTGTCCACCACGGCCTTGAGCAGCTTGGCCACGGCCAGGGGCTGCAACTCGGCGTCGGTCTGCACCAGCGTGGCGCGATCCGCACCGATGGCCAGCGCGGTGCGCAGCGTCTCCTGACTCTGGGCCACGCCGCAGGATACCGCCACCACCTCGCTCGCCGCGCCGCTTTCCTTCAGGCGGGTAGCCTCTTCGACGGCGATTTCATCGAAAGGATTCATGGACATTTTGACATTGGCGATATCCACCCCGGACTGGTCGGATTTCACGCGCACCTTGACGTTATAGTCAACTACGCGTTTCACGGGTACTAACACCTTCATCTAGTTTTCTCCAAGGCTATCTTGAATAGAAGTAAAGATTTGTCTCCGGAACAGCCCGCTGTCCCGCGCGTGCGGCCGCCTATAGTCCGGCCAGGGCCTTCAAGTGGGCCACCACGCTGCGCCCCAGGGACGACGCGTCATAGCCGCCTTCCAGCATGCTGACCAGGCGCTGCCCGGCGCTGGGCGCACAGGCCTTGACCACCAGGGCGGTCAATTCGGCGTAGTCCGCCTCGACCAGACTGAGCTGTCCCATTTCATCCTCGCGGTGTGCATCGAAGCCGGCCGAAAAAAACACGATTTCGGGTCGGAATGCTTCGATCCGGGGCATGCATTCGTGCTTGAACGCATCCAGGACCTGCGCCGACTTTGTATAGGCCTCAACCGGTATGTTTACCATGTTTTGCGGTGGAGGAACTTGATATGAGCCAGGAAAAAACGGGTACTGGAAGAAACTGCACATCAGCACCCGCTCGTCGCCCGCAAAGATCTGTTCGGTGCCGTTGCCGTGGTGCACGTCGAAATCGACGATCAGTACGCGCGTCAGCCCGTAGCGGGCCATGGCATAGGCCGCCGCGACCGCCACATTGTTGAAAAAGCAAAAGCCCATGGCCCGGTTGCGCTCGGCGTGGTGGCCGGGCGGGCGCACCGAACAGAACGCGCCGGCCGCCTTCTCGCCCATGACGCCGTCCACCGCATCCAGGCCCGCGCCGGCGGCGGCATAGGCCGCCTCCAGCGTATGGGGGTTCATCAGGGTGTCGGCGTCGATGTTGAAATAGCCCTGACGCGGAAGCTGCTGCTTGAGCTGCTGCAGATAGGCGGCATCGTGCACGCGCAGGATGTCCTCGTCCGTGGCCGGCCGGGCCTTGCGCTGCAGCAGGTAGGACGCCAGGCCGCTGGACAGCAATTGGTCATTGATGGCGTCCAGCCGTTCCGGACTTTCGGGATGCCATCGTCCCATCTCATGCAGATGACATGCCGGATGGGTAATATATAGTGTCTCCATGAGGATGGATTATGTTCAGACCCACTCGTATTTTGCAAGCGGCGCTGATTGCGCTGACCACGGCCGGCTGCGCCGCCACCCCGCCCAAGACGGCAAGCCCGCGGGCCGAGGCCGCCGGCCCCGCCTCCTCCACCGCCCCTGAACGCAACGCCGGCGTGGTCGCCATCAAGTCCCTGGCCGAGCCCGCTTCCATCCGCGCGGGCGAGTCGCACTCGGGCCGCACCCTGTTTTTCACCGCCGCCGGCCAGTTGACCGAGGATATCGCCGCCTACGCGCGCGACGTCTCCCGCACCCGCCAGGTGCCGCTGGACGTGGTCACGGACCTGCTGCTGCAGGCGCAGTACAACCCCACCGCCGTCAAGCTGATGCGCCCCACGAGCGGACGAATCAAGCGCAGCTGGGCCACTTACCGCCAGCGCAACGTGGACCCGGTGCGCATCCGGCGCGGCGTGGCGTTCTGGCAAGAGCACCGCGCCGACCTGGACCGCATCTCGCAGGCCTACGGCGTGCCGCCCTCGGTCATCGTGGCCATCCTGGGCGTGGAGACGGTGTATGGCCAGATCATGGGCGACTTCAAGGTGCTGGACGCCCTGTTCACCCTGGGCTTCGCCTATCCGGACGACAGCCGTCCCGAGCGCAGCCAGCTGTTCCGCGACCAGCTTGCCGACCTGATCCAGCTGCACCATGAAGGCGAGCTGGACGCCCGCATCGTGCAAGGGTCGTTTGCGGGAGCCATGGGCATGCCCCAGTTCATGCCGGGCAGCCTGATCCGCTATGCCGTGGATGGCAATGGCGACGGGCGCATAGACCTGCGCAACAACCCCGTGGACGCCATGGCTTCGATCGCCAATTTCCTGCGCGCGCACGGCTGGGAGCCCGGGCTGCCGGTGTTTGCGCCGGCGCGCCTGAGCGCCGCCAATCAAGGCATGGTGGATGGCGGCATCTTCCCTAAGCGCACCTGGGCGGAACTGCGAAAGGCAGGCGCGGCGGCGCATGGTCAAGCCAGCCACGCGGCCCCCTGGCAACAGGCCCGGCTGGGCGTGGTGAATCTGGTGGACGAGCCCCGCAACACCACGGAGTATCGCCTGGGCACGCCCAATTTCTTCGCCATCACCCACTACAACCGCAGCTACTTCTACGCCAGCTCGGTCGCCGACCTGGCTTCGGAACTGGCCGCGCAGATGGGCTACGGCAACCCCAATTAATTGAAGACGCCGGTGGACAAGTAACGGTCGCCGCGATCGCAGACAATGAAAACGATCGTGGCGTTCTCCACCCGGCGGGCCACGCGCATGGCCGCAACCAGGGCGCCGCCCGAGGATATGCCGGCGCAGATGCCCTCTTCGGCCGCCAGGCGGCGGGTCATGTCCTCGGCCTCCTGCTGGCTGATGGATTCGAATTCGTCGACCTTGGCGGGATCGTAGATCTTGGGCAGATAAGCCTCGGGCCACTTGCGAATGCCCGGGATCTGCGAGCCCTCGGCCGGCTGGGCGCCCACCACCACGATCCTGTCGTTCTTGCTGCGCAGATAGCTGCCCACGCCCATGATGGTGCCCGTGGTGCCCATGGCGCTCACGAAATGAGTGACCTGGCCGTCGGTCTGCTGCCAGATCTCGGGCCCCGTGGAACCCACATGGGCGGCGGGATTGTCCTTGTTGGCGAACTGGTCCAGCACCTTGCCCTTGCCTTCGGCCTGCATCTTCATGGCCAGGTCGCGGGCGTATTCCATGCCGCCTTCCTTGGCCGGGGTCAGGATCAGCTGCGCACCGTAGGCCGTCATGGAGGCGCGGCGCTCCACCGACAGGTTGTCGGGCATGATCAACACCATCTTGTAGCCGCGCACGGCGGCGATCATGGCCAGCGCGATGCCGGTATTGCCGCTGGTGGCCTCGATCAGGGTGTCGCCGGGCTTGATGTCGCCGCGCAGTTCAGCCTGCCGGATCATGGAGCTGGCCGCGCGGTCCTTGACGGAACCGGCCGGATTGTTGCCCTCGATCTTGGCCAGGATGACATTGCCGCGGGCCTGGCCGAATTCGCCCGGAATGCGTTGCAGCCGCACCAAGGGAGTGTGGCCTACGGTATCTTCGATTGTGGGATAGTTTTTCATCAGCGTTCTACCTTGCCTGACGCGCTCGATCCGGCGCAGCACCGCCGCCGGCCAAGGCATGCCGGCAGCGGCGTCCAAACAACAACCTATTAGCTTAAAGCGAGACGCGCCCCAGGGCTACGGCTTTTTTCGCATATCCGCAGCCGGACGGGCGGCCGGCGCGCCGCCCTCCTGCTTGGGGGAGCCGACCGTCAGGCCCGATTGCTGCATGGTGTCGAGCTTCTTGGGGCCTATGCCCTTGACCCGGTCGGCCAGGTCCTGAAGGGAATCAAAGGGCCCGCCGCGCTGTCGCTCCTCCAGGATGAGCTGCGCGGTGCGCGGGCCTATGCCCTTGATCTGCTGCAATTGCTCGGCGCCGGCGGAGTTCAGATCGACCGATGCGGCCAGGCCCGGCGAGAGAGCCAGCAGCAGCGCAGCCGCCAGTCGCCCCGCTCCGGCGCGCCATGCAGGCTGCATGCGGCGGACAGGGACCGGGACGGAACGGGAAAACAGAGAAGAATACATGATGAAGGCTCCATGAAAAGGAGCCTTTATGGTGCTACGCGGCGCCCCGGGCCGGGGCGTCCGGACGGCCGGATATCCATGCGCGCACTTGCGCATGGACGCAAACAGCCTACTTCAGCGCGCCGCTGCGCAGCAGCCGCCGCACATACTCGCCCACGCCGCTTTGCACGTCGTGGAAGGGCTTGTCGTAGCCAGCGGCGCGCAGTTGAGTCAGGTCCGCTTCGGTATGGCTCTGATAGCGGCCTTTCAGGTCGTCCGGGAAGGCGATGTATTGCAGGACCTGCTGATTGACCAGTTCCTCCAGAGGCAAAGGCTCCAGCCCGTCGTGCTCGCGCAAGGTGTTGACCACGGTCTGGGCCACATCGTTGAACGGCTGCGCACGGCCCGAGCCGCAATTGAACACGCCGGACTGCTGGTCCTGGCCCAGGAAATGCAGGTTGACCGCCACCACGTCGTCGATGAAGACGAAGTCCCGCTGCTGGCCGCCGTCCGCGTAACCGTCCCAGCCGCCGAACAGGCGCACGTGGCCGTCGCGCCGGTACTGCAGCATATTGTGGTAGGCCACCGAGGCCATGCGGCCCTTGTGCTGTTCCTGGGGACCGTAAACATTGAAATAGCGCAGCCCCACCACGGGCGCGGTCAGCGAGGGCAATTCGCGGCGCAGCACCTGGTCGAACAGGAACTTGGAATAGCCGTAGACGTTCAACGGCGCCTCGTTGGCCAGGTCCTCGGCATAGCGGGGGCCGGCGCCGTAGACGGCCGCCGAGGAAGCGTACAGCAGCGGAATGCGTTTGCGCTGGCAGTACTCGAATATTTCCAGCGTGACGCGGTAATTGTTGTCCATCATGAACTGGCCGTTGCGCTCGGTGGTGTCCGAGCAGGCGCCCTGGTGCAGGATGGCCTCGATATTGTCGAATTCGTCGCGCGCCAGCCGGGCGCGGAAATCGTCCTTGTCCATGTAGTCCGCGATCTGTCCGTGCACAAGATTGACGAACTTGTCGCCGTCGGTCAGGTCGTCCACCACCAGGATGTCCGTCACCCCCTGGCGGTTGAGCCCCAGGACCAGATTGCTGCCGATGAAGCCGGCGCCGCCCGTTACCACGATCATGCCAATTCCTTTGCCGTCACCACGGACGTGCCCAATTTTCCTACCACGATGCCGCCGGCGCGGTTGGCCCAGCGCATCGCATCCAGCCAGCCCAGGCCGGCCGCCCTCATGACGGCCAGCGTCGCCAGCACGGTATCTCCCGCGCCCGAGACGTCGAACACCTCCTGCGCCTGCGCATCCACATGCTCCCTGCCCTGCCCGGTGAACAGCGTCATGCCCTGCTCGGAACGAGTGATGAGCAAGGCTTCCAGGTCCAGTTCGCGGCGCAGCCGCTGCGCGCGCTCCTGCAGATCGTCCTCGTCCGTCCAGGCGCCGACCGCCTCCTGCATTTCGGAACGGTTGGGCGTAAGGATGGTGGCGCCATGATAGCGCTGGTAGGCCCTGCCCTTGGGATCGACCAGTACCGGTATGCCTTTCTCGCGCGCCAGCGCGATCAGGGCCTCCACCTGGGCCAGCGAGCCCTTGGCGTAGTCGGACAGCACCACGACCTGATGCGCCTCCAGCAAGACATCCATCTGCTTGCGCAACTGCTCCAGGGCGCCGACACCCGGGCGATGCTCGAAATCCACCCGCAGCAGCTGCTGCTGGCGGCCCAGCACACGCAGCTTGAGCGAGGTCGGCATGCCGGGGTCCTGCACCCAATGCGCCTGCACGTGGTCATGCAAGGCCAGTTCACGCACCTTGGCGCCGGCCTCGTCCAGGCCCACGACGCCCAGCAGGCTGGCCTGGCCGCCCAGCGCGGCGATGTTGCGGGCTACGTTGGCCGCGCCGCCCAGACGGTCTTCGGTGCGGCCCATCTTGACCACCGGGACCGGGGCTTCGGGCGAGATGCGGTCCACGTCGCCGAACCAGTAGCGGTCCAGCATCACGTCTCCCACCACCAGCACCCGGCTGGCCTGTACGGCCTGTGTCGGAAATACCATTATCTTTGTTCCTCGAGTCGTCGAGGGGCGTAGGTTTCCCAGGAATTGCAGCCTGGGCATTGCCAATAATAATGCCGCGCCTCGAAGCCGCAGACCTTGCAGGAATAGCGGTCCAGGCGCTGGGTGTGTTTGTGGATCAGCGAACGCAGCAGGCTCAGGTCGGCCCCGGCCACGATGTCGGCCGCCGCGGACAAGCCCGGCTCCTGCTGGGCGCGGGCCTGCGCATGCTGGCTTTCGTCCTGCAGCTCCACTTCCAGCATCTTGTCCAGCCCTAGCAGCGACGGATGCGAGCGCAGGGCTTCGCGGGCGAAGGCCCAGGCCTGCTGGTAACCCTGGCGCTCGCGCAGCACGCGGAACAGCACATTGAAGATGTCCAGGCCGGGGTGATGCTGGTAATGGCTGCGCAGCATGGCCACGCCTTCGTCCTCGCGGCCCAGCCGGCGGTAGCTGTCGAGCAGCTCGGCGGCATACAGCCCCACGTATTCCGGCGCACTGGCCAGGATGGACACCAGGTAGGCGCGCTCCTGCTCCACCTGGTCCTGCATGCGCGCCACGCGGGCGCGCAGGGACGCCACGCGAGCCTGCGACGCCTGAGTCGTCTGCTCCGGTCCCAGCTTGCGGATGGCGTTGTCGGCCTCGTCCAGGGCCTTGGAAGCGTGCTCGAAGTCCGGCTGCCTGCCCTGCAGGGCGGTCTCGGCCTGTTCGCATTGGTAATGCACCAATTGCGGAACGGGCTCGTCCACCAGCGCGCGCAGGCGACGCACGGCCTCGATGGCGCGGGGCCAGTCGTGCTCGGACTCGTAGATCCGGATCAGGGCGCGCATGGCGGGAACGGCGAAGCGGGTTTCTCGCACCGCTTCGAAAGCGGCCTCCGCGCGGTCCAGCATGCCCGCCTTCAGGAAATCCTGGGCGATCTGGAACTGGGCGTTCTCGCGGTCGGCCGCCGGCAGGTCGGCGCGCGACAACAGGCTCTGGTGCACACGAATGGCGCGTTCCATCTCGCCGCGGCGGCGGAACAGGCTGCCCAGCGCAAAATGCAGCTCGGTGGTCTCCGGATCCAGCTTGGCCACTTCCACGAAGGCGTCAATGGCGCGGTCCGGTTCTTCATTCAGCAGGAAATTCAGGCCCTTGAAATACGAATCGGGCAGGCTGCGGGTCTCTGACATCATTTGCCGGAAATCCACCCGCGCCGCAACCCAACCAAGAGCGAACAGGATGGGGACAAAGACCAGCCACCAGGTTTCAAAATCCACAGTGTGTTACTCCGGCTGATTACAACGGCGCCAGGGGTGCGACGGTTTCGGGGGCGACCGCAGGGGCGACCGCAGGGGCGACCGGCGCCTGGCCGGACTGCTCCAGCCGCTCCTGCAGGCGATCGATGTCGCGGCGCAGGCGATTGTTCTCGCGGCGTCGGCGCATGAGCGCGCCCACCATGAGCAGCAAGCCCATGACCAGGCCCAGGATGAAGGCGCCCAGCATGACGACGATGAGGGGAACGTCCTGAATAATGTGCTCGGCAAAGAAATTCACCTGCACGGGCTCGGTGTTCTTGAGGGCGAACAGCAGCACGATCACGAAGACGAGCAAACGCAGTACCCAGACTAGATAGCGCATTATTAAGGCTCCAACAGTGTTTTTATAATGCCTGATTGTACGTGGAAGCGTAGTTTAGCGCACACGCAAAACAGGCCCTGTAAAGGGCCTGTTTCATCAGCTTGCAAGGGTGTCTTTAGCCGTGACGGACCCGCGCATTCAGCTGCTCGAACGCCGACGACTGGTCGTCTGTTTCAGCCTGTTCCTGCTGGAGAAAAACAGAATCCACGCGTTCGCGCAATTCCTTGCCGGCCTTGAAGTGCGGCACCTGCTTGCCAGGCACCAGCACTTTTTCCCCCGACTTGGGATTGCGCCCCACCCGCGGAGAGCGGGTGGAGAGCGAAAAGCTGCCAAATCCGCGGATTTCGATCCGTTGACCGTTGGCCAGGGCCTGGGTCATCGAATCCAGTACCGTTTTCACGGCGAAATCCATGTCGCGCAGGGCCAGCTGCGGATAGCGGCTGGCCAACAGCGCGATCAGCTCAGACTTGGTCACGCTGATTAACCGTCGTCACGTTGCTGCTGGTCCAGCTTGGCACGCAGCAGAGCACCCAGATTGGTCGTGCCGGACGAAGCGCTGGCTTCGGACAGACGAGCCATGGATTGAGCGGTCTCGGCCGTGTCGCGGGCCTTGATCGACAGCTGGATCGAACGGGTCTTGCGGTCCACGCTCAGAATCATGGCTTCGACTTCCTGGCCTTCCTTCAGGACGGTGGTGGCGTCTTCGACGCGGCCCGAGGAGATCTCGGAAGCGCGCAGATAGCCTTCGACGTCCAGCGACAGGGTCACGACGGCGCCCTTGGGCTCAACCGACTTGATCACGCCGTTCACCACGGCGCCCTTGTCATAGGTGGCCACGAAGTTGTTGAACGGATCGCCTTCCAGCTGCTTGATGCCCAGGGAGATGCGCTCCTTGTCGGTGTCGATGCCCAGAACCACGGCTTCGACTTCGTCGCCCTTCTTGAAGTTGCGCACGGCTTCTTCGCCGGACTCGGACCAGGACAGGTCGGACAGGTGCACCAGGCCGTCGATGCCGCCAGGCAGACCGACGAACACGCCGAAGTCGGTGATCGACTTGATGGCGCCGCGGACCTTGTCGCCGCGCTTGAAGTTGATGGCGAAGTCTTCCCATGGGTTGGCGCGGCACTGCTTCATGCCCAGCGAGATGCGGCGACGGTCTTCGTCGATCTCCAGAACCATGACTTCGACTTCTTCGCCCAGGGTCACGACCTTGCGTGGGTCGACGTTCTTGTTGGTCCAGTCCATTTCGGACACGTGCACCAGACCTTCGATGCCGTCTTCCACTTCAACGAACGCACCGTAGTCGGTCAGGTTGGTGACCTTGCCGAACAGGCGGGTGTTCTGCGGGTAGCGACGGGCCAGGCCGATCCATGGATCTTCGCCCAGCTGCTTGACGCCCAGGGAGACGCGGCTCTTTTCCTGGTCGAACTTGAGGACCTTGGCTTCGATTTCCTGACCCACCTGCAGAACTTCGGATGGGTGGCGGACACGGCGCCAGGCCATGTCGGTGATGTGCAGCAGGCCGTCGATGCCGCCCAGGTCCACGAACGCACCGTAGTCGGTGATGTTCTTGACGATGCCCTTGACGATGGCGCCTTCGGACAGGGTTTCCAGCAGCTTCTGACGCTCTTCGCCCATGGAGGCTTCCAGCACGGCGCGGCGCGACAGCACGACGTTGTTGCGCTTGCGGTCCAGCTTGATGACCTTGAATTCCAGGGTCTTGCCTTCGTATGGCGTGGTGTCCTTGACGGGACGCAGGTCGACCAGCGAACCGGGCAGGAAGGCGCGGATGCCGTTGGTCATGACGGTCAGGCCGCCCTTGACCTTGCCGGTGATGGTACCGTTGACCAGCTCGCCGGACTCGAGCGCCTGCTCGAGGGACAGCCAGGCCGACAGGCGCTTGGCGCGATCGCGGGACAGAATGGTGTCGCCATAGCCGTTCTCGAAAGCATCGATGGCCACGGACACGAAATCGCCAGCTTGGACTTCCAGCTCGCCCTGGTCGTTCAGGAACTCTTCGAGGGGGATCAGGGCCTCGGACTTCAGACCGGCGTTGACCAGAACATAGTTGTGGTCGATGCGCAGAACTTCGGCGGAGATGACTTCGCCGCTTTTCAGGTCTTGGTTTTTGATGCTTTCTGCAAACAAATCGGCAAAGCTTTCGCCGCCCGTTGCGTCTGTGTGAAGGTTAGTGGACATTAAATCAATCCATCAGCCACAGTGGCTGTTAAAAAACACACCAGGCGAACCCGGTGGAGTGAACAAAACCCGCTCGGCGCAGGATCACGCCGACGGGAACGACACGCCCGACCAGAGGTCGAGCACGATATTTACGGTTTCTTCGATGCTGAGCCGGGACGAATCCACGATGTGGGCGTCCTGCGCAGGCACCAATGGAGCGTGGGCCCGCGTGCGGTCGCGTTCGTCGCGCGCGCGAAGGTCCGCTAAAAGACTCGCTAGATTAGCAGAAATCCCCTTTTCGTTCAACTGTTTACATCTTCTTTCAGCGCGCACTTCGGCGTCGGCCAGCAGGAAGATCTTCAGAGGCGCGTCGGGGAACACGACCGTGCCCATGTCGCGGCCGTCGCCCACCAGTCCCGGGGCGACGCGGAAGTCGCGCTGGCGCTGCAGCAGCGCGCCGCGCACGCCGGGCATGACCGCCACCTGCGAGGCCAGATTGCCTACCTGCTCCTGGCGTATGGCTTCGGTGACGTCCTCGCCCTCCAGGAAAATGCGGGGATGCTGGAAACGGATATCAAGATCGGCCGCCACGCGCTGGACCTCGGATTCGTCCTTGGCGTCCACCTGGCGGCGCAGGCAGGACAGCGCCGTCAGGCGGTACAGGGCGCCGCTGTCCAGCGTGTGCCAGCCCAGGCGCTCGGCCACCTGGTGGGCGATGGTGCCCTTGCCGGAAGCGGTGGGGCCGTCGATCGTGATGACGGGAATGGAAGAAGTTTCGGTCATGCCTGCACCAGCTTCTGGAAAACGGAGAAATAATCAGGAAAAGTCTTGCTGACGCAGCCCGGGTCCAGGATCGTGACCGGCACGGGGCCGAAGCTGGCGAGCGAAAGACACATGGCGATGCGATGGTCGTCGTAGGTGTGGATGCTGGCCGGCCGCCAGTCCGTCTGCGCGATGGGATGCACCGTCAGCCAGTCGGGGCCGGACTGCACCCGGGCGCCCAGCTTGGCCAGTTCCGTGTGCATGGCGTGGATCCGGTCGGTCTCCTTGACGCGCCAGCTGGCGATATTGCGCAGCGTGCAGGGTCCGTCGGCAAACATGGCCATGGCCGCGGCCGTCATGGCCGCGTCGGGGATGCGATTGAAGTCCATGTCGAAGGCCTTGAGCCGCTCGCCGTCCGCCACGCGGGGCCCGCTGACCACCAGCTCCTGCGGGTGGCGTTCGATGTGCGCGCCCATGGCCTGGGCCACGTCGGCGAACTGGATGTCGCCCTGCAAACTGTCCGTGCCCGCGCCGCGTATGCGCACCGGCCCGCCGCCCAGGGCGCCCAGTGCGATGAAATAGGAGGCAGAAGAAGCGTCCCCCTCCACCGGGTACAGGCCGGGACTGGCATAGGCGGCGCCGGCCGGCACCGTGAAGCTGCGCCAGCCGTCGCGGCGTACCGCCACGCCGAATCGGGCCATCATGGCCAGCGTGATCTCGATGTAGGGTTTGGAGATCAGCTCGCCGTCCACGCTTATGCAAAGATCCTGCCCGGTCTGGGCGGTCAGCAGGGGCGCGGCCATGAGCAAGGCCGTCAGGAACTGGCTGGACACCGAACCCTTGACGGAGACGCTGCGCGCGTCCCCTTGCGGGGCCGCGCCTATGGCCAGCGGCGGATAGCCTTCCTTGCCCAGGCAGCGCACGTCCGCGCCCAGGCTGCGCAAAGCGTCCACCAGGTCGCCGATGGGGCGCTCGTGCATGCGGGGAATGCCGCTCAGGGTGAAGCGCCCGCCCATCAGGGCCAGCGCGGCGGTCAGCGAGCGGAAGGCCGTGCCGGCATTGCCCAGGAACAGGTCGGCGTCGCGCAGCGCAAACGGCGCCCCGCCCTCGATCTCCACCGTTCCCTGCCCCAGGTCCTGCACCTCCACGCCCATCTGCCGCAACGCGGCCAGCATGACGCGGGTATCGTCCGAATGCAGCAGCCCCTCCAGGCGGGTGCGCCCCCGCGCCAGCGCCGCCAGCAGCAGCGCACGGTTGGAAATGCTCTTGGACCCGGGCAGCTCGAGCTCGCCGCGGGCCCGGGTGACGGGGTTCAAGACAATACGATCACTCTGGCTCATTGCAAACCGCTCCTGCTCGCCCAAAAACGTCGCGCCAGGGCGGCGCGCTCCAGAAATTCATACAAGGCCTGGCCGTCGCCGTCCTGCAAGGCCTGCTCGGCCTGGTCCAGCGCCAGGCGCACCTCTTTGAGCTCGGCCAGCACGGCGCTCCGGTTGCTCAGGAAAATGTCCCGCCAGACTTCCGCCGAGCCGGCGGCGATGCGGGTGAAATCACGAAAACCCGTGCCGGCCAGGGCGAAACGCTGATCCGAATTCGCACTGGAGGCCACCTGCCACATGAATACCGACGACAGGAAGTGGGGCACGTGGCTGACCGAGGCCAGCACCTGATCATGGGTGGGCGGGTCCATCAGCATGACGCGCGCGCCGCAACGCTCCCAGACGGCGATCAGCCGCTCACGCGCCGGCGGGCGATTTTCTTCCAGGGGAGTCAGGATGACATTGCGGCCTTCGTACAGGTCGGCGCGCGCGGCATCGGGGCCCAGGGTCTCGGCGCCGGCGATAGGATGACCGGGGATGAACTGGCCGATACGCTCGCCCAGCGCCTCGCGGGCGGTCTGCACCACGTCGACCTTGGTGCTGCCCGCGTCGCTGACCAGGGTGTCGTCGCGCAAATGGGGCCGCAAGGCGCGCAGCACGGAGCCCATGGCGCCGATGGGAGTCGCCAGCATGATCAGGTCGGCCTGCGCGGCCGCCTGTTCCAGGGTCGCGATCTCGTCGATCAGGCCCAGTTCCTGCGCGCGGCGCAGCGTCTTGAGCTGTCGGCCCACGCCCAGCACCCGGCCCACGGCGCCGGCGCGTTTGAGCGCCAGGGCCAGCGAGCCGCCGATCAGCCCTGCTCCCACCACGGCGAGCACCGGAATCAGTGGCGCCGGCGTCACTGACTCTGGCAGTGCCGTCATGGTCAAGCCCGCAAGATGCCGGTCAGAGCCTGCGCGAAGCGCTGGTTCTCTTCCGGCAAGCCGATGGTGATGCGCAGATGCTCGGGCAGGCCGTCGCCGGCCACGGGCCGCACGATGACGCCCTGCTTGAGCAGGGCCAGGTTGATTCCCGCCGCATCGCCCACGCGCACCAGGATGAAGTTGCCGTGACTGGGCACGTACTCCAAGCCCAGGGACTCGAAGAACTGGCCCAGGAACTGCTTGCCGGCCAGGTTCAATTCGTAGCTGCGCTGCAGAAAGTCCTGATCGGCCAGGGCGGCGCGGGCCGCCTCCAGCGCCACGCTGTTGACGTTGAAGGGCTGGCGCACCCGGTTAAGGATGTCCGTCAGCTCCGCCTGCGCCAAGGCGTAGCCAATGCGCAGGCCGGCCAGACCATAGGCTTTGGAAAAGGTGCGCGTGACGATCAGATTGGGGTAGCGGCGCACCATGTCGGCGCTGTCAAAGCGCAGGTCGGGATCCAGGTATTCGTTGTAGGCCTCGTCCAGCACCACCGTGACCTGGCGGCCATGCCGCTCCCAGACCTGGGCAAGGAAGGCCTCGATCTGCTCCCCGGGCAGGAAGGTGCCCGTGGGATTGTTGGGATTGGCGATGAAGAGCAGGCGCGTGTCGGGCCGGATGGCCTCGAGCATGGCGTTCAGGTCGTGGCCGTAATCCACCGCCGGCACCATGATGTGGCGCGCGCCGCGCTCCTGGGTGCACAGCTTGTAGACCGTGAAGGCGTGTTCGGCGTACACGCAGGAGACATCGGGCCCCAGCAGCACCAGAGAGATCAGCTCCAGCAGATCGTTGGAGCCATTGCCCAGCGTGATCCAGTCGGCCGGCACCTGGTAGCGGCGCGAGAGGTCCTGCTTCAGGTCGAAGCCGTTGGGATCGGGATAGCGGCCCAGCTCCTGCACGGCCCGCGCCACGGCGCTGCGCACGGAATCGGACATGCCCAGCGGGTTTTCGTTGGAGGCCAGCTTGACGATGCTGCCCTCCTCCAGGCCGAAAGTCCGGGCGATCTCGCTGACGGGCTTGCCGGGCTGATAAGGGGCGATGGCCAGGATATGGTCGGCGACGGCCGCCTCCAGTGCTGCGCGTGTGCTTGTCATGATCAGAAATCGTTGACGGGGTAGGACCCCAGGATCTTGAAGAAGGCGACCTGTTTCTTCAGTTCGGTCAGGGCGGCCGCCATGGCGGGCTCGTCGCGGTGACCGATCAGGTCGACGTAGAAATAATATTCCCATTGGCCGGTGCGGGCCGGGCGGGACTCCAGGCGCGTCATGGACACGCCGTGCACGGCCAGCGGCGAGAGCATGTCGTAGACGGCGCCGGCCCGGTTGGGCACGGCCAGGATGATGCTGGTCTTGTCGTTGCCGCTGGGCAGGGACTCGATGTTGCCGATGGCCAGGAAACGGGTACGGTTGTGCGGGTCGTCCTGGATGCCCGACTCCACCACGCCCAGGTTCCAGGCGGTGACCGCCGTGTTCCCCGCGATCGCGGCCACGGTGGGATCGTCGGCGGCGATGCGCGCGGCCTCGGCATTGCTGGAGGCCGCTTCGCGCAGCAACTGGGGGTAATGCTTCTGCAGCCAGTTCTGGCATTGCGCCAGGGCCTGCGGATGGGCCATGACGCGGGTGACCCCTTCCATGGTCCCGGACTGGGTCAGCAGATTGTGGTGCACGCGGATGGAACGCTCGCCCAGCACGCGCAGCGGCGAATTGAGCAGCAGGTCCAGGGTGCGGTTCACCGCGCCTTCGGTGGAGTTCTCCACCGGCACCATGCCCACATCGGCCTGGCCGACTTCCACGCTGCGAAAGACTTCGTCGAAGGAGTCGCATTGCAGGCCGTCCAGGGCGTGGCCGAAGTGCTCATAGGCCGCCTGTTCGGAGAACGAACCCTGCGGGCCCAGGTAGGCCACGCGCAGCACGCTCTCCAGTCCGCGACAGGCCGAGATGATCTGCCCCCACACCGCCTCGACGGCGGCCGGCGTGAAGGGCCCCTTGTTCTCCGACTGCAGCCGGCGCACGATGCGCGCCTCGCGTTCGGGCTTGAGGATGACCTCGTCCGCATTGAAGTCCTGCTTGATCTTGCCGACTTCCAGCGCCGCGCGGGCGCGCTCGTTCAGCAATTCCAGAATCTGGCGATCCAGCTCGTCGATGCGGTTGCGCCAGGGCAGCAGGCGTTCAGTTAAGGTATTAGCCATTCCGTCGTTCAAAGTCGTTCATGAATTCGATAAGCGCCTGCACGCCCTCCAGCGGCATGGCGTTGTAGATCGAGGCGCGCATGCCGCCCACGCTCTTGTGCCCCTTCAGGGAAGTCAGGCCGGCGGCCTGCGCCTGCTCCAGGAAGGCGCCGTTCAGGGACTCGTCGCGCAGCAGGAACGGCACGTTCATGCGGGAGCGGTACGCAGGATGCACCTTGTTGGAGTAGAACTCCGAGGCGTCCAGGTAGCCGTACAGGGCCTGCGCCTTGGCGGCGTTGCGCTCCTGGATGGCGGCCACCCCGCCCTGGCGCAGCAGCCACTTGAACACCAGGCCGGCCATGTAGATGGAGTACGTGGGCGGCGTGTTGAACATGGACTGCTGGGCGGCGATATTGGCGTAATTGAAGGCCGAGGGACAGACGTCCATGGCATGGCCCAGCAGGTCCTTGCGGATGATCATCAGGGCAATGCCGGACATGCCCGCGTTCTTCTGGGCGCCGGCATAGGCCAGCGACACGCGCGAGAAGTCGATGGGACGCGACAGGATATTGGAGGAAACGTCGGCCACCAGCGGCACGTCCAGGCTGGGCATGTCGTTGAATTCGACCCCGCCTATGGTCTCGTTGGTGCACACGTGCACGTAGGCGGCGTCCGGGCGCACCTTCCATTGCGCGGGTTCCTGGAACCATGTCCAGGGCGACCAGGTACGGCCCAGGTCCTGCCATTCGTGTCCGCTGGTGCCGGCCACCTGGATGTCGCCGTAGCGCTTGGCTTCTTCGTAGGACTTGACCGACCAGCTTCCCGAAAGCACGTAGTCGGCCTTGCCGCTGCCATTACGCTGGATCAGGTTCAGGGGAATGAGGCCGTTCTGGCCTTGCGCCCCGCCCTGCACGAACAGCACCGCGAAATCATCGGGCACGGCCAGCAGGGCGCGCAGGTCGGCCTCGGCCTCGTCGCGCACGCCCATGTAGTCCTTGCCGCGATGGCTCATTTCCATGATGGACATGCCCGTGCCGCGCCAGTCCGTCATTTCGGCGGCGGCCTGCTCCAGCACTTCCAAAGGCAGCATCGACGGGCCTGCCGAAAAATTCCATACGCGCATCACACGTCTTCCTTGCCTGTAGTGTTCGCCTGTCCGTCGGCGGAGTCGGACTGATTGTCCTGGATCTGGCCGTCCTCGGCCTGGCCCTCTTCGGCCAGGCTTGCCTCGACCTCGTCGTCGGTCTCGACCACGCGGTACACGCCCGAGAGCTGGCTGTCGTCGTCCACGCTGATGAGGGTGACGCCCTGCGTGGCGCGGCCCATCTCGCGGATCTCCGCAACGCGGGTGCGCACCAGCACGCCGCCGGTGGTGATCAACATGATCTCGTCCGTATCGCGCACCAGCACGGCGCCCACGACCTTGCCGTTGCGGGCCGAGGTCTGGATGGCGATCATGCCCTTGGTGCCGCGGCCATGGCGGGTGTACTCGGCAATGGGGGTGCGCTTGCCGTAGCCGTTCTCGGTGGCGGTCAGCACGGACTGGCTTTCATCTTCGGCCACCAGCAGGGCGATGACGGACTGGCCGTCCTCCAGCATCATGCCGCGCACGCCGCGCGCCGCACGGCCCATGGGGCGGACGTCGCCTTCGTCAAAGCGCACGGCCTTGCCGGCATCCGAGAACAGCATGACGTCGTGCACGCCGTCGGTCAGCTGCGCACCGATCAGGTAGTCGCCCTCGTCCAGACCCACGGCGATGATGCCGGCCTTGCGGGGATTGGAGAAATCCGACAGCGGAGTCTTCTTGACCGTGCCGCGCGAGGTGGCCATGAACACGAACTGGTCCTCGCTGAATTCCTTGACCGACAGCACCACCGTGATCTTCTCGCCGTCCTCCAGCGGGAACATGTTGACGATGGGGCGGCCGCGCGAGTTGCGCGAGCCTTGCGGCACCTCCCAGACCTTGAGCCAGTAGACCCGGCCGCGGTTGGAGAAGCACAACAGGTAGTCGTGCGTATTGGCGATGAAGAGCTGGTCGATCCAGTCGTCTTCCTTCATGGCGGTGGCCTGCTTGCCGCGGCCGCCGCGGCGCTGGGCGCGGTATTCGGACAGCGGCTGGCTCTTGATGTAGCCGCTGTGCGAGAGCGTCACCACCATGTCCATGGGGGTGATCAAGTCCTCGGTGTCCAGCTCGGTGGCGTTGTGCTCGATCTGGGAGCGGCGCAGGTCCTTGCCGGTGGCGGAGAATTCGTCGCGCAGGGCGATCAGCTCGTCGCCGATGATGGCCGAGACGCGCGCGGGGCTGGCCAGGATGTCCAGCAGGTCGGCGATCTTGTCCATGACTTCGCGGTATTCCTGGACGATCTTGTCCTGCTCCAGGCCGGTCAGGCGCTGCAGGCGCATGTTCAGGATTTCCTGGGCCTGCACTTCGCTCAGGCGGTACAGGCCGTCCTCGCCCATGCCGAACTCGGCGCCCAGATCGTCGGGGCGATAGGCCTGGCGGCCGCCCACGATGGCGCTGGTGTCGGCGCGCGCGAGCATCTCTCGCACCAGGCTGGAGTCCCAGGAGCGTGCCATCAGGTCCTGGCGGGCCACCGGCGGCGTGGGCGCGGCCTTGATGATCTCGATGAAGTCGTCGATATTGGCCAGCGCCACGGCCAGGCCTTCCAGCACGTGGCCGCGTTCGCGCGCCTTGCGCAACTGGAACACGGTGCGGCGCGTGACCACTTCGCGGCGGTGGCTCAGGAAATACTCCACCAGTTGCTTCAGGTTCAGCAGGCGGGGCTGGCCGTCGACCAGGGCCACCATGTTCATGCCGAAGGTTTCCTGCAGCTGGGTGTTCTTGTACAGGTTGTTCAGCACCACTTCGGGCACTTCGCCGCGCTTGAGCTCGATCACCAGGCGCATGCCGTCCTTGTCGGATTCGTCGCGGATGTCCGAGATGCCCTCGATGCGCTTTTCGTTGACCAGCTCGGCGATGCGCTCCTGCAGGGACTTCTTGTTGACCTGGTAGGGAATGGCGTCGACCACGATGGCCTGGCGGTTGCCCTTCTCCATGTCTTCAAAGTGCGTGCTGGCGCGCATGATGACGCGGCCGCGGCCGGTGCGGTAGCCTTCGCGCACGCCGGACATGCCGTAGATGATGCCGCCGGTCGGGAAGTCGGGCGCAGGGATGTGCTCGATCAGCTCATCGACCGAACACTCCGGATTGCGCAGGCAATACAGGCAGCCGTTGACCACTTCGGCCAGGTTGTGCGGCGGGATGTTGGTGGCCATGCCCACCGCGATGCCCGAGCTGCCGTTGACCAGCAGGTTGGGCAGGCGCGATGGCAGCAGGGCCGGCTCTTTTTCGCTGCCGTCGTAGTTGGGCACGAAGTCCACGGTTTCCTGGTCGATGTCGGCCAGCAGCTCGTGCGCGATCTTGGCCAGGCGGATTTCGGTATAGCGCATGGCGGCGGCATTGTCGCCGTCGATGGAGCCGAAGTTGCCTTGTCCGTCCACCAGCGTGTAGCGCATGGAGAAATCCTGCGCCAGGCGCACGATGGTGTCGTAAACGGCGGAATCACCGTGCGGGTGGTATTTACCGATGACGTCGCCGACGATACGGGCCGATTTCTTGTAGGCACGATTCCAATCGTTGTTGAGTTCGTGCATGGCAAACAAGACACGGCGATGCACAGGCTTCAAACCATCTCGCACGTCGGGAAGAGCACGGCCAACGATCACGCTCATGGCGTAATCGAGGTAGCTGCGGCGCATCTCCTCTTCAAGTGAAACGGGAAGCGTCTCCTTGGCAAAGGAATCCATAGGTTAATTCTTTATAGATATGGGTTAAGCAGTAAGCCAGCCGTAAACGGGACAAGAGGAAATTCTAGCACTTTCACATAGAGGGACGCAGCGGACGATTCAGGCGCGCCCGCCCCGTCCGGATGCGGGGGGTCGGACGTGAAAAAGAAGTGTGCCGGCTGATCATGCCCTCCCGTCCGCAGCCTCCCGCTCCCGCTTCACGCCCTGTTGCCTAAAACCAACAATAACGGGAAAGAACGGGGTTAATTCCGTTTATCTGGCCGAATCGTTCCCCGTCAACCTAACGCATGGGACCGAAATGTCTTAAGATTCGAGCTAACACGCATGAAACCCAGCGCAATTCTTTGATCCGTTCAGGGCATTGCTATACTGGTTCCGTAAATCGGCGGCAGGGGTTCGCTGCGGTCACTTAACAGCATCAGCTCAACGAGGAGAAATATGAACAAACCCTCCAAAATCGCACTTGTACTCGCCATTGCCGCTGTATCGGCCTCCGGTGCAGTTTCCGCACAGGAATCCGGCGAGATCAACAACTGGCGCAACCCGTTTGGCGACGTTTGGAAGAACGGCACCAACGAACTGTGCTGGCGTAACAACTTCTGGACTCCCGCCACGGGCATTCCAGGTTGTGACGGTGTGCCCGTTGCTCAGGCTCCCGAAGCTCCCGTCGTAGCTCCCACCGTCACCAAAGTGACCCTGAACGCCGACACGTTCTTCGACTTCGACAAGGCAACGCTGAAGCCAGAAGGCCGCCAGGTCCTGGATCAAGTGGCTGAAACCGTTCAGTCCATCAATCTGGAAACCCTGATCGCCACCGGTCACACCGACTCCATCGGTACCGAAGCTTACAACCAGAAGCTGTCCGAGCGTCGCGCCAACACCGTCAAGCAGTACCTGATCAGCAAGGGCGTTCCTGCTGACCGCATCTACGCTGAAGGCAAGGGCGAAAGCCAACCCGTGGCGTCCAACAAGACCCGCGAAGGCCGCGCTCAGAACCGTCGCGTGGAAATCGAAATCGTCGGCAACCGCAAGTAATTCCTGCTGCGCCACGCATTTCCGTAGCTAAGGCTACAATTAAGGCTCCGCTTTCGCGGGGCCTTAATTTTTTGGGTGAACCATGACAGTCTCCACACCTACTGCCGCGACCGCCAACGTCGATCAGGCAGAAATCGACAAGTTCAGCGCACTGGCCTCCCGCTGGTGGGATCCGACCAGCGAATTCAAGCCGCTGCACGCCATCAACCCGCTGCGCCTGGACTGGATTCTTTCACACACCGGTCCGCTGCAGGGCAAGCAGGTGCTGGACGTGGGCTGCGGCGGCGGGATCCTGTCCGAAAGCCTGGCGCAGGCCGGCGGCGAAGTCACCGGCATAGACCTGGCCGAACGTTCCCTGAAGATCGCGCGGCTGCACAGCCTGGAATCGGGCGTACCCGTGCAGTACGAGACCGTCAGCGCCGAGGACATGGCCGAACGGCACCCCGGGCGCTTCGACGTGGTGACCTGCATGGAGATGCTCGAGCACGTGCCGGACCCGGGCTCCATCATCCGCGCCTGCTCGCGCCTGGTCAAACCGGGCGGCTGGGTGTTCTTCTCCACCCTGAACCGCAATCCCAAGTCCTTTCTGTTCGCCATCGTGGGCGCGGAATACGTGCTGCGCCTGATCCCCAAGGGCACGCACAGCTACGAAGGCTTCATCAAGCCCAGCGAACTGATCCAGACGGCGCGCCACTGCGGACTGGAGGCCGAAGAGCTGAAAGGCCTGGAGTACAACCCCATCACCGATCACTATCGCCTGTCCGGCGACACCTCCGTCAATTACCTGGTGGCCACCCGCCGGCAAGACTGACCCCATGTCCATGAAGAAACTCGTCCTGTTCGATTTCGACGGCACCCTGGCCGACTCCGCCCCCGACCTGGCCGCCGCCGCCAACCGGCTGCGCCTGCAGCGCGGCCTGGCCGCCCTGCCCTACGAGACCTTGCGCCCCCACGCTTCGCATGGGGCCCGCGGCCTGCTCAAGGCGGCCCTGGACATGAACCCGGACCATCCCGAATACGCCCAGCTGCGCGCGCAGTTCCTGCAGGACTACGAGGCCAACATGACTTCGCTCACCCATCTGTTCGAAGGCGTGGCCGAGATGCTGCAGCAGCTGCAGCACAACCAGTACACCTGGGGCATCGTCACCAACAAGCTGGAATACCTGGCGCTGCCCCTGATACGCCACCTGGGCCTGGAGCAGGCCTGCGCCGTCACCGTGGGCGGAGACACCACCGGCCATGCCAAGCCGCATCCCGCCCCCCTGCTCTACGCCGCCGAAAAAGCCGGCTTCCAGCCGCAGCACTGCCTTTACGTGGGTGACGACCAGCGCGACATACAGGCCGGCCAGGCCGCCGGCATGGCCACCATGGTGGCGGCCTACGGCTATTGCGCGCAGGACCCGGCCATACCCAGCTGGAAGGCGGACCTGATCGCCCACGATGTCGCCGAAATCTGGGAGGGCGTCCAACGCTGGGCCCAGGGCCGGCACCAGGCCGCCTCCCCCCTGGCCTGCTGATTCTCCTCAGGGCAGCAGCGCCGACAGGCGTTGCTGCATCCACAGAACGGCCGGCGGCAAGGCCTCGCCCTGCCGCCACAGCATGCGCACCGCCAGAGGCGGCAGGACCATCTCCTTGCAATGCAGCTGCCGCAGCTTGGCGCGCAGGTTCTCGTATTCGGCGATGTTCAGGGGCAGGATGGCCCAGCCCAGACCATCGGCCACCATGTCCGCGATCACGTAGAAGCTGTCCGAACGCCAGACGCTGGGGCTGATGACGGCCTGCTCCGCGCCTTCGATGTGCATCAGCAGCTGGCGATGGCCGGCCAGATCCTTGCGGCTGACCTGCCCCTGGCGCGCCAGGCTGTGCGTGCGCGCCACGCAGATGGCTTGCGGCACGGTGCCTATGTAGCGCTGCGCGAACTGCGCCGCAGCGGGGCCGCGGTCGAACTGGAAAGCGATCCGGGAGCGTCCCTCGGCCACGTAGGCCATCACTTCCGAGGCCGTGCCGTTGAGCACCGTCAGCTCCAGCGCCGGCCAGCGGGCCGCCAGCTCCTTGAGCAGCAGCGACACCGGCTCCAGGGGCAGGGCTTCGTCCAGGGCGATCTCCAGGCGTGCGGGCTGCCCCTGGGACAACTCCAGGGCGCGCCGCTCCAGGACATCGGCCTGGCGCAACAAGGCATGCGCCTCCAGCAACATGACCTCGCCGGCCGCCGTCAGCCTCAGCGCGCGCCGGGAACGATCGAACAATTCCAGATTCAGGTCCGCTTCCAGCAAACCTATGGATGTGCTCAGCGCCGACTGCACCTTGCCCAGGTTCCGGGCGGCCTGAGTCATGGAGCCGGCCTCGGCCACGGCCACGAAGTGCCTCATTCTTTCCAGGGTCCAATCCATGCTATCAAATTTATAGATGCTATTTAACTTTGTACGCAGTTATTATTGATGGATCATAAACGCTTCGCAACAACGACGCTTTCCCATGTCCTTCACCACGACGCCCAACCAAGCCCAGACCCACCCGACCACAAGCCGGCGCTGGCTGGTCCTGGCCATTGTCTCGGTAGCGCTGCTGCTCATCGTCATCGACATGACAGTGCTCTATACCGCCCTTCCCCGCCTGACCCACGACCTACACGCCTCGGCCTCGCAAAAGCTGTGGATCGTCAACATCTACGCCCTGGTCGTGTCCGGCCTGCTGCTGGGCATGGGCACCTTGGGCGACCGCCTCGGCCACAAACGCCTGTTCCTGTCCGGCCTGGCCCTGTTCGGCCTGGCTTCGCTGGCCGCCGCCTACTCCCCCACCCCTGCGGCCCTCATCGCCGCCCGGGCCTTCCTGGGCGTGGCCGCGGCCATGATGATGCCGGCCACCCTGTCGCTGATCCGCATCACCTTTGCGGACGAGCGCGAGCGCGCCGTCGCCATCGGCATCTGGGCTGCGGTCGCCTCGGGCGGCGCCGCCTTTGGTCCGGTGGTCGGCGGGCTGCTCCTGGAGCATTTCTGGTGGGGTTCGGTATTCCTGATCAATGTGCCCATCGTGCTGCTCGCCCTGCCTCTGGGACTGCTGCTGGTGCCGCGCTCGCGCCCCGACACCTCGCGTCCCTGGGACCTGAAAGGATCCCTGATCATCATGGTGGGACTGGTGGCCTGCACGTTCGCCATCAAGGAAGCCGGCAAGCAGGCGCCCGCCTGGCCGCTGGCTGCCGCCGCTCTGGCCGCCGGCGTGCTGTTCCTGGCCCTGTTCGCACGCCAGCAGCGCCGCAGCCTGCATCCGCTGATCGATTTCTCGCTGTTTCGCAATGCCGCCTTCACGACCTCGGTCATGGCGGCCCTGACCGCCTCCGCCGCCCTGATCGGCATGGAGCTGGTTTTCAGCCAGCGCCTGCAACTGGTGCTGGGCTTCTCGCCGCTGGAAGCCGGCCTGGCCATCGTCCCGCTGCCCCTGGCCGCCTTTCTGGCCGGACCGCTGGCCGGCAAGCTGCTGCCCCGGATCGGCAGCGCGCGCCTGCTGACCGGCTCCCTGACGCTGTCGGGTCTGGGCATGGGCGCTTACCTGCTCTGGCACAATGCGCCCCAGGCCCTGCAAGCCTTCAGCCTGGCGCTCCTGGGGCTGGGCATAGGCGCGGCCATGACGGCCGCCTCCAGCACCATCATGCAAAGCGCGCCAGCCTCCCGCGCCGGGATGGCGGCGTCCGTGGAGGAAATGTCCTATGAGCTGGGCGGCGCGCTGGGCGTGACCCTGATGGGCAGCCTGCTTTCCGCGGTGTACAGCGCCACCCTGCTGCTGCCGGCCGCTGCGGACCTGCCGGCCACCGTGCGCGACAGCCTGGACGAAGCCCTGCTGGCGGCCGAATCCCTGCCCCGGGACCAGGCGCTGCTGGTGGGCGAACTGGCCCGCAACGCTTTCGATGGCGGCTACGTGGCCGTGCTGGCCGCGTGCACGGCGCTGCTGCTGGCCGCCGCCCTGGCCGTCTGGCGCTTCCAGCGCCGGCCCGGCTGACCAGAATGGGGCCACATCGATCTAGGGCCGCTGCAGCAGGCCGAGCTTGCCGCTGCGTCCCGCCCAGTACTCGTGCTCCGGCAAAGGCGCTTTCTGTCGAGTGATCCGCACCCAGCCGGGAGCCTGGCTCAACTCCCGGTTAAGGTCGGCATAGACGGCCTGCTCCGGCTTCAAGTCCTGTTCGCTGACGATGGCGCCCACCGGGCATTCGGCCACGCAGATCGAACAATCTATGCACTCGTCCGGATGGATCACCAGGAAATTCGGGCCTTCGAAGAAACAGTCCATGGGGCACACCGACACGCAATCGGTGTATTTGCACTGGATGCACGCATCCGTCACGACATAAGGCATGGTTATTACGCTTTACTGAAAGGCCCTACTGTAAACCGTTCAGATGACAATTGCCCGTCGCGCAGTCAACCCGGCGATTGCGGCGTGCGCCGGACCTTGGCGATATCGAAGCCCTGAGACGCCGCATAATCCAGCAGGGACTGGATGCGCGCCTCGTCCGCCTGCGGCTTGCGGCTCAGCACCCACAGGTATTCCCGGTCCGGCGTGCCGACCAGAGCATAGTCGTAATCGCCGTCCACCCGCAGGATCCAGTAGTCCCCCCAGACCCAGGGGAGCCAGGACATCCACTGGGGTGCGAAACGCACCTGCAGGCGGGCTGGGTCTTCGGCATCGGGAGCCAGGCGCCCGAACGCCTTGGCCTCGTCGAACTGTCCGGAGGCCGTGCGGCAGCGGTTGGTCACCCGCAGGCCCTGCTCCATCAGCTCGTACATGGCCTGCACATCGCCCACGCACTGATCCTGAAAACGGTTGGGCAGGCGGGCCTGCTCGTACCAGAGTCCCACATAGCGCGCCAGATCCACATTCTTCTGCGTGCCCAGCAGCGCCTTGCCCGCGGGACCGCTGCTGCATCCGGCAAGAAGCACCAGGGCGGCGGCGGCCAGCCCTGCCGCCCAAGGACGTGATGAAACGGATTTCATGGCATTCCTCCTTGTGAAGGACCCAGCCTCGCGACTGGCGTGAAGGCGCGCCGTCAGCGCGCATTACATGGCAAAGCATAATCCAGCCAGGACCGCTCTGGAATTCACATCGAAAAAACGCAACACTCCTTCTCCAGCCTTCGACAGGCGGATGCGCCCGAAGCTCCGGCCTTGCCATGGACGGCAAGGCCGGTGCAATGGCCCACGGTCAGATGCCCAGGAACCGGAACGGCTCAGCCGGCCTGAACTGATCCAGGGCGTCGCCCGAATAGACGTTGGTCTGGTTCGGTCCCAGTTCCAGCTTGAGCACCTTGCCGGTCTCGGCCGAAAAGTCCACCCGCCGCGTATCCACCCAGAAGGTATTGGGCGTCAGGGCGGGTTCGAAGAAATACAAGCCGCGCTTGTGATCGAAGACCGTGCGCCAGCGCGTGGAGGAAATATTGGGCTCGCTTTCGGTCGTGATGCCGTAAGGCACGGACGCATTGCGTATGACGCTGAAAGCGCTGGCCAGGGCCTCGTTGGGCGGGGCGGCCTGGGGCACCGCATTGATGTAGAAGGAAGCGCGCGCAAAGCGGTCGGCCGCCCGGTTCGTACCCGGCAGCATGACAGTGCCGCCGATCTGCTTCCAATATTCGTTCAAGGCCAATTGCTGGTCGAAGGTCGGCGAATTGGTCATGACCTGATACTGGCGCCCATGATGGATGACCTGCTTGCCGTCGATGTACTCGACGATGGCGCTGTCGCCTGATGAGTCGGACATGGACAGATGCAAGGTCGCCAGGCGCTGCTCGCCGGGCACCTGGTCCGTCACGATGACGAAAGGCTCTTTCTCCAGGGCGGCGACCGCCTCGGCCACGCTTGCGAAATTGTCCAGCACATACTGCGCCCACAGGGAAATGCTGAGCGTTTTCTCCCCCTTGGCAGGCACGGGATACGAGGACTCCACCAGCCACAGCAGGTTGGCATTGAGCCCCTTTTCATTCACGCCGTCCGTCGTGGAGATGTCATAGCCGGATGCAATCACGCTGCCATACCTCGATGTCCACTCGATGGAGTCCGGTCCTGCCTGACCCGTACGCTGCGCTCCCCTGGGAAAGACCCAGAGATTGGTCATGACATCCGTCTTCCAGTCCATGGAGCGCGTGGTGATGATCTGGCCGTTCTCTCCCAGATACACCGCCCGCGTGCACGCCTGCAAGGCAGGCGAAAACAATGACAGCCCCAGGGCGCACGCCAGCAGCCCATGACAAAACCGTTGTTGCAACATAGCTTTTTTCTCCGAAAGCGGTATCTGCGCGCGGCCTCCAGGTAAAAGGCCCGGCATGATGCCAGGTCTGGGGCCGGCCTCCGGGACCGGCCGCCCGGCCATCATACCGCAGGGTGCGCACGCCCCGCGCATCCCTGCCCGTCTTCCCTTTCCGACGGCTGACGGCGAGCTTAAAGGCAGAATTCTTCTGCGCCGTCAAGGCTGGAGCTCGAGCGTTGCAATGAGTCCACAGAACAAAAAAAAGAATGGCCAGGAGTTTACAAAAGAAATATTTTAATAATAAGAATAATTATTGTTATCATTTATTTTATTGTTTAATTTGATATCCAGCCCATGTCGTCTTCATTCAAACTCTTCCCTACCGCACGCGTGCTGACCATCCTGACCGGCTCCGCCTTTCCTCTTTCCAGCGCCCTGGCCCAACAGGACGTGAAGCAGTTGGACAATATCGTGGTCACCGCTTCGGGATTCGAGCAGGCCGTGGAGGACGCGCCCGCTTCCATCAGCGTCATTCCGCGTGCAGAACTGGAGAAAAAGGCTTATCGCGACGTGACCGATGCGCTCAAGGACGTGCCCGGCGTGGTGATCACCGGCGGGGCGAGCAGCAGCGACATCAGCATACGCGGCATGTCATCCGCCTATACCCTGATCCTGGTGGACGGCAAACGGCAGAACTCGCGTGAAACCCGTCCCAACAGCGACAATGCCGGCATCGAGCAGGGGTGGCTGCCTCCCATGCAGGCCATCGAGCGCATCGAAGTCATCCGGGGCCCCATGTCCTCCCTGTATGGCTCCGAAGCCATGGGCGGGGTGATCAACATCATCACCCGCAAAGTCAACAAGGAATGGACAGGCTCTCTGCGTACCGAAGGCACGTTCCAGGAAGACTCCAAGTCCGGCAATATCTACCAGGGCAACTTCTACCTGGCCGGCCCCATCAAGGAAGACCTGCTGGGCCTGCAGATCTACGGTCAGGAGTCGCGCCGCAACGAGGACGAGATCCTGAACGGCTTCAACAAGCAGAACACATCCTCGGGCACGGTCAAGCTGACCCTGACGCCCAACGCCGATCACGACCTGACGGCCGAATTCTCGCGCACGCTGCAGGAGCGCACGTCCACGCCCGGCAAGAGCATGGCCGCCGAGAGCTGCAGCCGCGGCAAGTGCACGCCCAATGAACTGTCCCAGAGCAAGTACGACCGCAATGTCTATTCGCTCACCCACAACGGCCGCTGGGGCAAGGCAGTTTCCTCCACCTATGTTCAGCGCGAAGAGATCGACAATCCCGGCCGCAACATGTTCCTGAAGAACACGGAGTTCAATACGCAGTGGAGCATGCCGCTGGGCAACCACATGCTGACCTCGGGCTTTCAGTTCCTGCGAGAAGAGCTGCGCGACATGGGCAACCAGTACAAGCCGGACGTCAACAATCTGAGCCGCGACCAATGGTCCGTGTTTGCGGAAGATGAATGGAGCATGACGGACAACTTCGCCCTGACCGGCGGCCTGCGCATGACCCATGACGAGAATTACGGCGACCACTGGACCCCGCGCCTGTATGGCGTCTGGCACGCCACCGAGCAATTGAGCATCAAGGGCGGCGTGTCGTCCGGCTTCAAGGCGCCGGCGCTGCGCTCGGCGGTGGCCGACTGGGGCCAGATCACAGGCGGAGGCGGCGGCGTGCCCGCCGTGATCGTGGGCAATCCCAACCTGAAGCCGGAAAAGAGCCTGAGCCAGGAACTGGGCCTGATCTGGGACAACCGCAACGGCCTGGTCAACAGTCTGACCTTCTTCAACACCGACTTCAAGGACAAGATCTCCGAGACTCGCCGCTGCACGGATCCCGACGGACTGCCCAACTGCCACGTGTTCCCCGGCGACCAGGGCTACAAATTCATCAGTGATCGCGTGAACGTGGACAAGGCCGTGATGCGCGGCGTGGAAGCCTCGACCACCTGGTCGATCACGGACGACCTGCGCCTGGCAGCCAACTACACCTACACCTATTCCAAGCAGAAAAGCGGCGAATTCGCCGGCCGCCCCTTGAACAAGATGCCCAAGCACATGTTCAACGCCACGCTGGACTGGGACGTCAACGAACAGTTGGGCCTGTGGAGCCGGGTCAATTACCGCGGACGCACTTCCGACTACCTGAGCCGCACGTCCATGAGCGACGGCACGCCGTCCTTCACCTTTGTGGACGCAGGCCTGTCCTACAAGATCAACAAGAACACCCGCGTTGGTTTCGGCATCTACAACATCCTGGACAAGCGCGTCACGGATGAAACCTTCGATGCCGTGTATGACGGCCGCCGCTACTGGGCCCAGCTGACGGTCGGCTTCTGATCGTCTTGCGTCCCAGCTGCACGCCGGCCCCGTTCAGGGGCCGGTTTTTTCTGTCCCGCTTCAGAACTCCAGGTGCTTGAAGAAAAGCGGCAATTGCGTATAGCTGCCCATCAGTTGGTCGATCAGGTAGGACGTGTCCCGGGTTTCCAGCTCCAGCACCTTTTCCCGATAGTCCTCGTCCGCCAGTCCCGCCTCGTAACGGTCGGGGGCGATGCGCGCGCCGGCCAGCAGTTCGGAGAGCTTGGGGTCTTCCAGCGCCTCCAGCGCTGCGCGCAGGTTCAATTCCTGCGGCGTGAAACCGACTTCGCGCCTTGGCCCGGCCTCCATCGCCAGCCGCACCAGACGCGCCAGACTGTCAACCTCTTCCCTGCACAGATAGAACAGATGCATATCGACCTCCTGTAAAGTGGTTGGACAATACATGCAGCATACCGAAGGTCGGCGCCCGCGCGCCAGCGCGGACTACACGGGCAGCTTCACCCCCGGCACCAGGCACAGCAACACGACCATGGGCATGGCGCCGGTCCGGAACGCGGCCTATAAAAAAACCGCCTGCTCGAACAGGCGGTTTCGTGTGTGCCGCAAATATATATCCAGGCTCAGTCGTCGAACTCGTCGCGCTGCACCACGTAAATCAGCACCAGCAAAATGGTGATGAAGAAACGGAATGCATCCGGCACGCCGTTCCACGTCTTGGACATCCACATGCCGAACCATTCACCGCCCACGGACATGAACGCCACCTGCCAGGTCAGAAATCCCAAAGTGAGTCCGGCCACGGCCACGCGCTTAGATTTATTGAAATCCAGGCCATGCCGGTTCTTGAACATGATCCAGGCGCCCGCCAGGCACAGAATGGCCGTCAGGCTTTCCAGCGCGATGATGCCGATATAGCCTGCATGATGGATCCAGGGCGTATCGATGGCCCGATACTTGATGGCGGCATCCGGAAAGATGGTGTCCATCAGGAAGACGTGCTGCACGAAAGCGAAATTGGTGCCGTAATCCGTGATGTTGCCAAAGGCGACCAGAAATGCAAAAAAGCCAATGGCCGCCACCAGCAATGTCTTGGACAGACGAATCATGATCATTCCCCCTTTTTTGTTGATGATGCGCGATTGTAATCAAAGAGCCCGGCCGGCATGGCGATACCCGAAAATGGCCGGCTCCCGTGCTACATTAAGGCCCATTCGAATCCTCGGCCGCCACTTTTTCACGCCGGTCTGCGAACGTCGGCAGATGGAGCACGCCCCCATGACTCTTTCCCGCATGCTCAAACACGGTCCATGGCTGATGCTGCTGGGTCTGGCGCCCCTGGCGGCCATGGCCGGGTCGGATCGGACAGCCGGGCCCGGAGCCGCGCACGCACTGCAGCTCACTCCGTATCTCTGGGTGACGGGCTTGAAAGGCGATGTCTCTCCCTTCAAGCGCGGCCCCACGATCGGTATTGAGAAATCCTTCAGCGATGTCTGGCGGGATCTGAACGCGGGCGGATTCGTCAAGCTCTGGGCGCGCCGCGCCCGCTATGTATTGTCGGGCGACCTGCTCTATGTGGACAGCAGCGAAAGCAGGATCGTTGACGGCCTGCCCCTGCCGGGCGCCCTGGAAGGCAGGGTGGACAACCGCCTCTTCATGGCCTCGCTGCAAGGCGGGTATCGGATCCTGCAGTTGGAGCAGGCAAGCCTGGATGTGCTGGCCGGAGCCTCCTTCTGGGACGTGAGCACGCGAGCCCGCCTGCAGGCCGGACCGCTGTCCACTTCCTACAGGGAAAGCTTCAACTGGGTGGACCCCATGATCGGCCTGCGCGCATTCTACCGCTTCGACGAGCGCTTCTCCGTGCAGGCCCAGGCCGGCCTGGGGGGGTTCGGCGCCGGCTCGCGCCACAGCCGCCAGGCTGCGCTGACCTTGAACTACGATCTGTCCGAACGCTTCAGCGTGGCCGCCGGCTACAAGATTCTGGACGTGGACTACCGCCGCGCGGGTCATGTCTTCGACACCCGTCTGTCGGGACCGGTTCTCGGACTGAGCTGGCGCTTCTGACCCGCACGGAAACGGGGGCGGTTCCGCCCCCGCCCGTCACGCCGTGCCGTTGATCTGGTGACGGCGTTCCCAGAAGCGCGTCGCCACCTTGCCCACCAGATCACCGCCCGTCTTGATGACGAACACGCCCTTGTCGGTGGACACCCCGGCCCGCTCCAGCAGGGGCTTGGCCCCGCCGTCATGGCCCAGGGCCTTCAGGTGTCCATAGGCATCCGACACGAAATCCACCGCGGCCTTGCAATTGCACAGCTTGCCGGCTTCGCTCTCGTTCATGAGCAAGGCCACGGCGTCGAACAGCACCGACGGCGCCCCGTCTATCTTCTCGTCGGCCGGCAGGCGCCTGCCGGAGGCCAGTGTCACCCCGCCCACGCGCGGGGCCACGATCTTGACCGCAACCCCGGCCTGCTCCGCCGTCTTGCGCAGCAGGCCGACCAGGGCGTCGTCGGCTCCGTCCGTCACCAGGATCCCCAGGCAGCGGCCGGCGGCAGGCGGCTTGTGCGCCAGGATGGACAAGGCGGCCGACGGAGGCATGTCGCGCGGCGGCACGGCGGGCACGGCCGGCTCGGGCAGCTCCAGCCCCAGGCCCTGGGCGGCCCGCTGGGCCAGGCCCTCGTCGATCACTCGCATATGGGACAGCACGCGCAGGCGCACATGGTTGAGCTGCACCTTGGACAGTTCGAACACCAGGCCGGCGATCAGATGCTCCTGCTCGATCTCGGACTGGGAGCGGTAGAACAGCCGCGCCTGGGTGTAATGGTCCGCGAAGGATTCGGCGCGCACCCGCAGCTTGGCCGCGTCTTGCGGCGCGCTGCCCACCGTGCGAAAGCCATGCTCCTGCTCGCGCGGCCCTGTCGGCTCGCCAACTTCGCCCAGGCTGTTGGGCTCATACGTGGCCCGGCCCTTGAAGACCTGGGTCTGCATCATGCCGTCGCGCTGGAAGTTGTGGAACGGACAGCGCGGCGCGTTCACCGGAATCTGGTGGAAGTTGGTGGTGCCCAGGCGCGACTTCTGCGTGTCCATGTAGGAAAACAGCCGCCCCTGCAGCAGGGGATCGTCGGAAAAATCGATGCCGGGCACGACGTTGGACGGCAGGAACGCGACCTGTTCGGTTTCCGCGAAGAAGTTGTCCGGATAGCGGTCCAGCACCAGCCGGCCGATGATCTTCACCGGCAGGGTCTCTTCCGGTATGAGCTTGGTGGGATCCAGCACATCGTAATCCTGCTGGCTGGCCCACTGTTGGTCGAACACCTGTATGCCCAGTTCCCACTCCGGAAATGCGCCGCTCTGGATTGCCTCATACAGGTCGCGGCGCAGATAGTCCGGGTCGGCTCCGGAGATCTTGACGGCTTCGTCCCACAGGGTCGACTGCATGCCCTGCTTGGGCTTCCAGTGGAACTTCACGAAATGCGCCTGCCCCTGTTCGTTGACCAGCTGGAAGGTATGCACGCCAAAGCCCTCCATCATGCGGAACGAACGCGGCAGGGCCCGGTCGGACATCAGCCACAGTACCATATGCATGGATTCCGGCATCAGCGAGACGAAATCCCAGAAGGTATCGTGCGCCGAGGCCGCCTGCGGAAAGCCGCGATCCGCCTCGGGTTTGACGGCATGGATCAGGTCCGGAAACTTGATGGCGTCCTGGATGAAGAACACGGGCATATTGTTGCCCACCAAGTCCCAGTTGCCCTCGTCCGTGTAGAACTTGACGGCAAAGCCGCGCACGTCGCGGGGCGTATCCTTGGACCCCTTGGAGCCGGCCACCGTGGAAAAACGGCAAAAGACCGGCACGCGCGCGCCCGCCTTCTGGAACAGGGAAGCGCGCGTCAACTCCGGTATGGGATGCAGGCATTCGAAGAACCCGTGCGCGCCGGTGCCGCGAGCGTGCACGATGCGTTCAGGGATGCGTTCATGATCGAAGTGGAAGATCTTCTCGCGCAAGACGAAATCTTCCAGCAAGGTCGGGCCGCGCGCACCCGCGCGCAGCGAATTCTGGTTATCCGATATGGGCATGCCATGGTTGGTGGTCAGGCCCTGGTAGCCGCTCTGGTGCGGCTCGCCTCCTTGTCCGTGACGGGTCTGGACGGGTGCTGTCGGCTGTTTCTTGGCCACGATACGGTCCTCCTTTGCAAGACAAAAAAACAGGCCCCGCCTGGGAACGGGGCCTGATCGGCTATGGGCGGCTTATTGGCCGTACTTGGTCTTGGCCTCGGCCAAGCAGGCGTCCTTGGCATCGCCCGACATGGCATCGCATTTCTCCTTGGCCACTTTGTACTGGGCGTCACGCTTGTCCTCGACCGCCTCCTGATGCGCCTCGGCGCTTTCCTTGGCCTCTTTGGCGTCCGCCTTGGCGCTTTCGCGCTGAGCCTTGGCTTCTTTTTCGCAGACGTCCTTTTCATTGCCCTTGAGGGCGTCGCAGCGCTTCATGGCCTGGTCATACTGCGCCCTGATGGCGGCGTCATCCTGGGCGGCAGAGACCGGCGCCGCCGCCAGGCCCAGGGTCATGATGGATGCGGCAAACACGCTTTGGAGTACAAGGGAAACGGATTTCATCTGACTCTCCTTCTCGGTTTGAAAAAAGTATCGTCAATGGCCGGGTTCAGGACTTGGTCGCCTTGCGAACGGCGTCCTTGGTCTCGCCCACCTTGCGCTCCAGGGCGCCGGCGGTTTTTTCCGCCTTGCCTTTCAGCTCCACCGATTTGTTGCCGGTGACTTTGCCTACGGTTTCCTTGATGGCGCCTTTGACTTCATGGGCGACGCCCTTGATGCGATCCTTGTCCATGACGGTGTGCTCCTTGAAAAAACGAGGCTTGCAAAAACCGGCCTGAAAAATCGTCCTGACAGGCGGGTTCGTCAAGAAAAGCCTAGGGTTTTTTCCGGGCCCGAGTGCGAACGGGCGTCTCAAGTCGTGAGCAACTATGACCGCCCAGCCCCTGCTTTTGCCGTGCTGAATCATCCGGTTACCGGACGGGAACAAAAAAAAGCGGACGGCCAGGCCTTATACTTGCCCCTCGCCGCCTCCCGGTCTCTTTCTGGATTCCCGCCGTGTTCCAAGCTGTCGCCATCCTGCTCGCCCTGTACGTATCCTGGCGCATCGTGCTCCTTCTGCCTCTGCGGCCCTGGCTGAAAGGCGTTCTGGCCGCCCTCGTCCTGGCGGCATCGCTGCACCATCGCATCGTGGCCAGCTTCTGGGGCACGCGAGCCTCGCCGGAGATTCCCGGCGAGCTCATCATGGTGCTCGGCTGGGCATTCGGCGCCATTCTGCTGGCGGCCTGCCTGCTCTTGCTGCTGGACCTGGCCAGCCTTGCGGTCTGGGCCGTGAACCGCCCTGCCGGCCGACGCTGGCTGGCCGCCCGAACGGCACGCGCCGCCGTTGGCGCAGCCGCGCTGGCCTTGTCCGCCCTGGGGGTCTGGCAAGCAGTGCGCGTTCCAGACGTCAAGACGTTGGAAGTGAACCTGAAAGGCCTGCCGGCCGAACTGGACGGCTTCAGGCTGGCGCAGTTGACCGACCTGCACGCCAGCCGTCTGCTGCAGGGGGGCTGGATCCGCGCCGTGGTGGACAAGACCAATGCGCTCGAGCCCGACCTGATCGTCATCACGGGCGACATGGTAGACGGCAGTGTCACCGCCCGCTTGGCCGACGTCGCTCCTTTGCAGGATCTGGCGGCACCGCAGGGCGTCTTCGCGGTCGTTGGCAACCACGAGTACTACGCCAACTACATTCAATGGATTGCGCATTTCAAGGCCCTGGGCTTGCGCCTGCTGCTCAACGAGCACGCGCTGATCACACGCGACGACGCTGCTTTCGCCCTGGCGGGAATCACCGACGCCACCGCCGTCCAGCGCGGACAGCCGCGTCCCGACGTGCGCGCAGCCATGGCCGGCATTCCCGCCGGCGCGCCCGTCATCCTGCTGAGCCACCGCCCTGCCGGCGCGGCCGTGAACGCTGCGGCCGGCGCCGACCTGCAATTGTCTGGCCATACCCACGGAGGCCAGATCCTCGGTCTGCACAAGATCGTGCAAATGGCCAATGAAGGCTTTGTATCCGGCGTTTACCAGGTCGGCGACATGCAGCTGTACGTCAGCAACGGCACGGGCTTGTGGGCCGGCTTGCCATTGCGCATCGGCAGGCCCTCGGAGATCACGCTGATCACCTTGCGCCGCGCCCCCTGATCAGCCGCCATTCCTGCTAGGGCGTCAAGCTCCTGAGCGCACGCCGACAGATACGCTGCGTCGCCTCGTCCTGTGCAGCCTGCGCCTGCCATTGGGCGCACAGGCTGCGCACCCAGTCCGCCTGGTCCTTGGCGGCGTCGTTCAGCCAGTTGGCCACGGAATCCTGGACGTAGACGCTGCCATCCGCGCGCAAGGCGGACAATATGGGCAGCATGCGCCCAGGCTCGCGCTTGAGCACGGCAATGTGCGCGCACCAGACGCCGCGCGGACGCAAGGCTTCGCAAGAAAAGCGGCGCAGATAAGCGGACGGCGAGAGAGACCAGGCGCCCAGCAGCTCGACGGCCCGATCCAGGTCGGCGGCCAGATGCGGCCGCAGCGCCATCCAGGCCCATTCGCGAACGCCGAAATGCGCATCATTCGCCAGAGGCTCCATCTTCTCCAGCCGTTGCGCCAGACTCAAGTCCGGTTCGGCGCCCACCATGAAGCAGGCCCAGCCCCGCACCGTATCGGAGCCATGATCACGGCAACGTTCCCAAGCCTGCCGCCCCCCGAACTGCAGCAGCCATGCGCCCACGCCCATCATGCGCTTGAGTATGCCCAGTTGGCAGAGCGCATCGAGCTCTTCCCATTGAGCCTCGGTCAACTCCGGGAACACGGCGCCGAGCAGCATGCGCTGATCGATGGCCAAGGATTCGGACAAGGTCGCGCTGGCCATCTCGCCACGCGACAAGGCCGACAGGATATCGGCCGGAATATCGGCCGCGCGGGCATACCCTTTGCGAGCTTTCATGATGCGCGCTCCTGTTCCGCCGGGGCGCGTCCTTGCGCCGCCTTGTTCAGCAAGTCCGACAATTGGCTGCGTTCCTGCGCGGACAGATGCCCGAACAGGCCGCCTATCCACTGCGCATGAGCGGCCACCATCTCCCGCGCCACGGCCCTGCCCTTGCTTGTCAAATGCACGGTCAGGGCGCGCCGGTCCTTCGCATCCGCCCTGCGCTCGGCCAGACCCGCGCGCTGCAGTCCATCCAGCAAGGTGGTGACCGTGGCGCGCGTCACGCCCGCCCGTTCGGCCAGCACATGGGGAGCCAGGCCGTCAGGCGCCACGTCCAACAGAAAGAGCAGCACGAAACGCCCTTCGGTCAGCCCCTGCGCAGACAGCAGGGCCGCGCAGTCCCTGTCTATACCCGCAGCTAACGACAGAATCTGGAAACACAGCTGCATGCCCCCCAGATCCGCGCCGCCCCGCTGCCGGGCGTCTTCCAGCAGGGCCATGTATTTTCGTTCCAATTGCATATCTTGTCATCATATAGTTAGATATCGAATCATATAGCTGAAACGCCAGCTCCCCGTATTCGAATCCCGCCGCTGTTGCGCAAATGTTGCGATGCAATCAACCAGCAATCGCTCTCGAGCTCTGAGGCCTGATAGCATGGAAATGAACGAAACCTGGAGCCAGGAAGGTGCGACAATAGGCTGTACCGGCCAGGCAATATGCTGCGGCGCATGCATCCTGCCCTGCCCTGGCAATGATCCTCAGTCGCGGAAACGGAATCCGATTCACAAGCACCATGAAAACCATCAAGAAATCGAGCAAGCTGGCGAACGTCCTGTACGACATTCGCGGCCCCATCATGGATAGGGCCAAACAAATGGAAGATGAGGGTCAGAAACTCATCAAGCTGAATATCGGCAACCTGGCGGTGTTCGGTTTCGACGCCCCCGAGGAAATCCAGCTCGACATGATCCGCAATCTGCCCAACTCGGCCGGATACTCGGACAGCAAAGGCATTTTTGCTGCGCGCAAGGCCGTCATGCACTACACCCAGGAACAAGGGATCGAGGGCGTCACGCTGGAAGACATCTACCTGGGCAACGGCGCTTCGGAACTGATCGCCATGGCGACCAATGCGCTGCTTGATGACGGCGACGAACTGCTGCTGCCCATGCCCGACTACCCGCTCTGGACGGCGGTCACCAGCCTGTCGGGCGGCACCCCCGTGCACTACCTGTGCGACGAAGCAAACGGCTGGATCCCCGATCTGGAGGACATCCGTTCCAAGATCACGCCGCGCACCAAGGGCATCGTCGTGATCAATCCCAACAATCCCACCGGCGTGCTCTATCCCGATTCAGTGCTTCAGGCCCTGGTCGATATCGCCCGCGAGCATGGCCTGGTGCTGCTGGCCGACGAAGTCTACGACAAGGTGCTGTTCGACGACCTCAAGCACACCGCCCTGGCCAGCCTATCCACCGATGTGCTGACGCTGACCTTCAATTCGCTGTCCAAGAGCTACAGGGCCTGCGGCTACCGCGCGGGCTGGCTGGTCATTTCGGGCGACAAGAGCGCCGCGGCCGACTACATCGAAGGCCTGAGCATGCTCGCCAACATGAAGCTCTGCGCCAACGTGCCGGGCCAATGGGCCATACAGACCGCCTTGGGCGGCTACCAGAGCATCAAGGATCTGGTGTGCGAAGGCGGCCGCCTGCGCCGCCAGCGCGACCTGGCCTATGAACTGATCACCGCCATTCCAGGCGTGAGCTGCGTCATGCCGCACGCCGCCCTGTACATGTTCCCGCGGCTGGACCCCGAGGTATACCCCATCAAGGACGACCGCCTGTTCTTCCTGCAGCTGCTCGAAGCCACGCGCGTCATGCTGGTGCAGGGCACGGGATTCAATTGGCCCCACCCCGACCACTTCCGCATGGTATTCCTGCCCCACGAACCGGACCTGCGCGAAGCCATCAGCCGCATGGCCAAATTCCTCAAGGACTACCGCATCAAGCATGGAACGGAACGAGCGGAATTTTCGGATGCGCCCAATCAGGCCTTGAAGACCGCCGAGGCGACGTAGCCGCCTGGCAAGGCTGCCTGGGGCGGACCAAAGGCCCCGGAATGAAAAAACCAAGGACCGCCACGTCCTTGGCTTTTGGAGAGACTGGGTAGAGTCGAGGGCAGATTAACCCCTCGTCCTCAAACAGGTCTCCATGTGCAGTCGATCGATGCCGCCGCCTTCGTTATGGCGGCAGGCGTCAGCATACGCGTCGTCAACCGAGGGTTCCAGTTGCCATGGATGGAGACTGCAATCACAAGTAATTTCGACATTCGCCGCCGACTGTTATGCAAAGAGTATCTCCGTGTAATTGATAAACCTCTTCAAGCATACTGTCTACAGAGGGCTTGTTGCTTTGATACGTTTCATAATCCTCATTAAATAAATCCAAATAACTAGAATTTTTAGAAACGATATCTTCTTTTTCCTGATGGAACTTCGCGGCCATCTCATCTGCATTTACATATTGCCCCAGCAGATACGAGATCGTAGGATGAACCATTCGAAACTCGACAGATTTCATTATGGGATTATATTGATAACCAACCTTATGAAATAATGTATGAGGCTTGCCATTTCCCATATTCAAGCATTTCAGCCCGTCCAATGAACCATTGATTTCGTCGCCTTTCCACTCCACATTTGAGCTCAGTGGCTTTTCCGCAGGTCTGTACAGAGCATTCAAATCGTCCCTTATTTCCTTTCTTACAGCATCTCTGCGTACGCCGACCATATTTTTTTGAGCATCAACAATCGTCCGGTCTTTCTCCTTGACAACATCCAACGTTTTAAGAAACAGCTTTTTTTCATCAGTTGTCATGGGACGCATTGACACGTCGTCGTTGATGTAGAGTGCCTCCTTGACAGAGCAAGTAGTGACAAGGTCTTTATCGATGAGCAGCGAAATTTTTTCATCGTCGTCGATTTGCTTGGTAAATCGATCCTGGGATGTTTGTCCGGCGCAGGACTTCAACGTATCAAAGGCCTCAAGCTTGTCCGTCGCCGTATCTCCATGGATCGCATCATGCATGGCATTCAATGCATCCTGCTTTTTATCTGTCAAAAACAAGTCTTTGAACTTATCCCACAAGCCCATATACGTCGCCTCGCTTTTATCCGGATCTTTCATACTTTGCAGGCGCGATTCACTTATCTGATGGGTGCTGAAATAGCTACTGAACTTAGTAGACAATATGGAGTTTGCCATTTCCTTCCTTTTTACAATCAAAGCTACACGAATAAGTGCCAGCTACAATACAGAAATTCCCCTCCCACAGTCAGAATGGTGACTTGCAACGGCTTGACCAGCATCGACTGAAAATCTTCCCGAAGCCCCCCCTCCAAGGTGATCACGGACAAGCTCAAACGCGAAGCGGTGCAATTGGCCAAGCAGCCCCACAGCAAGGCTTCTGGAATGACGCAAGATCTGCGCCCTGGCGACTCCGACGACGGGGACGATAAATGGGGTGGTCCACACCCCATGCGAGGAACGCAGGGCGTGTTCCTCAACAAAGCTTGCACGACTGAAATGGCTAGGGCCGCCAAGGTCGCCCACATGCTGACGTGGACGCTCGCAGCGAAACGGGGCTGGGAACTATTGGACTTGCAGTTCGCACTGACGCTGAATCGCCAGTATCCTGCGTCCGGATCTTGGTTGGGCTCCCCCTATTGAGGGCATTCCCAAAACGATGAGTACGTTGCGGGTCTATTACCCGCACACGGCAGAAATCCAAGTGGGCGACATGGTTCAGACCACCCGCAACAAGGCTGAACTAGACCAGATCAATGGGGAGCGCTACGCAGTTCGGCGCATTGCCGAAGACTCCGTGGCCATTGCGGTCAACGGCCGGGCCGTCGCCTTGGCAGCCGATCCGCACCTGGACCGTGCCTATGCCATAACGGCGCAACAAGACAGGCGCGTAATGCCCGAACCCAATTTTCACGATTCCTCTACTCAGTATGGGCATAGCCCAGCGAACCTGAGCTCTGATTGACAGGTCTTGCACGGTCCTCATGGCGAAGACGGTACAATGCAGGGGGTGTTCGAAGTGGCCCGCATGCCGTTTGTGGGATGCGGCTTGCTCGGCTCGGCCAACGCGCTTGATAAAGATATTGCCAAGCGGCTCTTCAATGAGGCCGGTGTGCCTGCAGCACGATCAATTACGATCAATAGGAATTTCGTGCCATCCTTTGATCACCTCAAAAGCGTGCTCGGCCTCCCGATCTTCATCAAGCCAGCCCGCCAAGGCTCGTCTGTCGGAGTCAGCAAAGTCTCGGCCGAAGCAGACTATGAGGCAGCTCTGACAGAAGGATTCAGCTACCACCGTAAACTGCTTGCCGAAGAGTTCATTCGCGGGCGCGAAATCGAATGCGCTATTTTGGAGGATGACAAGGGCGACCTGTTCGTGTCGCGGACGGGAGAAATTCTCCCCGCGAAAAGCCACGGTTTCTACACCTATGCCGCCAAATATATCGATAAGGACGGTGTAGCTCTAACAGTGCCGGCTGATTTGCCTACCGAGCTTGAAAATGAAATCCGGACCATGGCATTGAAGGCCCCGGAATAAAAACGCCAAGGACCGTCAAGTCCTTGGCTTTTGGAGAAACTTTGTAGAGTCGGGGGGGGGGGGGGGGGGGGGGGGGGGGGGGGGGGGGAAATTGAAGCCACGTCCGCAAGCAGGTCTACATGTGCAATCGATTGATGCCGCCGCCTTCGTTGTGGCGGCAAACGCCAGTATACGCGTCGTCAATCGAGGGCTTAAGTTCCCGCGAGTAGACTCAAACGGTTTCGGCTACTGCTCGCGTTTCCTATGCAAAGCGTGTCGCCGTGTAATTCATAAAGCTCATTAAGAATTTTATCTATAGCTGGTTTTTTTTCTTGATAATTATCATAGTCCACAGCCATCTCGTTCAGAAATTGAGAGGCGCTAAGCATAAGCAGCTCCTTATCCTGGCCCGTTGTCTCGGCAAACTCATCTATATTTGAATAAGTTCCCATCAGAAACGAAATAGAAGGATGAACCATTCGAAACTCGACAGCTTCCATTATGGGATTATATTGATAGCCAACCCTATTAAATTGCGTAAAAGGATCGAACGTCCCTGCGTTCAACCACTTCAGATCATCCATCGACCGCGTAACTTCATCCCTTTTCCACTCCACAGTTGAACGCGCTGGATCTTCTGATGGCCTGTACACAGCATAGAGATCGGCCATTACCGCCTCTTGCACAGCAAATTTGCGGTTCACGAATATATCTTCGGCACCAACCATGGTCCGATCTTTTTCCTTGACAACATCCAGTATTTTAAGAAACAGCTCTTTTTCATCAGTTGTCATGGGACGCATTGGCACGTCGTCGTTGATGTAGAGTGCCTCCTTGACAGAGCAAGTGGTGACAAGGTCTTCATCAATGAGGAGCGAAATTATTCCATTATCATCAACTTGCTTGGTAAACCGATCCTGGTATGCGTGTCCGGCACACGACTTCAAGGTCTCAAAAGCCTCCAGCTTGCCCGTCGCCGAATCTCCATGGATCGCATCATGCAAAGCATTCAATGCATCTTGCTTTTTATTCGTCAAAAACAGATCTTTGAACTTATCCCACAAGCCCAAATGCGTCGCCTTGGTCTTGTCCGGATCTTTCAGGCGTTCCAAGCGTGATTCGCTTAACTGGTGGGTGCTGTAATAGTTACTGAACTTATCAGATGATATGAAGCTGGCCATTCCCATTCTCCCTTTACAATTAAAGCCGTACAAATGGGTACCAGTTACAGCACAAAAGTTCCATTCCCACGATCAGGAGGGGTCTTGCAACAGCCTGAGCAGTACCGCCTGAAACTCTTCCCGATGCCTTCCCCCAATATGCATCAAAGGCGAGCTCAAGCGCGAAGCGGTGCGTCTGGCAGAACAGCCCGATAGCAACGTATCGCGCGTGGCGCAGGACCTGGGTTTGGACCCCAGTGTTCTACGGCGTTGGGTCGGGCAGATGCGCGGCGGCACATGGGATCCGGCGCCTGGCAAGCCGCTCAAGAGCACCCAGCAACAGGAGATCGAGCAATTGCGCCGGGAGTTAGCCAAGGTCAGGACCGAACGGGATATATTAAAAAAAGCGGTCGGATACTTTGCCAAGGACCAGACGTGAAGTATCCGTTCATCGCCCGGCATCAGGCCGTCTGGTCGGTCAGCGAGCTATACCGAACCCTGAGCGTATCGCGCAGCGGCTTTTACGAATGGCATGGCCGCTCGCCCAGCGCTCGGGAACAGGCCAACGAGCGATTGACTGGCCGTATTCGAGAGAGCTTCCAGGCCAGCGATCGGACATACGGTAGCCCTCGGGTACGGCAGGATCTGCGCACGTGGGGAGAGCACTGCGGCAGGCATCGAGTGGCACGTCTGATGCGTCGCGCAAACCTCGTGGCATGAACCAGGCGCCGCCGCCATCCGTCGGATACGGGACCAAGATCGGCTCATGCCACCGCCGGAAACGTGCTGGATCGAGACTTTAAGGGCCGCGCGCCCAACCAGAAACGGGTAGCTGACTTCACCTACGTATGGACTGCGCAGGGCTGGCTTTACGTGGCGGCCGTCATGGACTTGTACTCATGACGTATCGTCGGTTGGTCCATGCAGGCCAGCATGACATCGCAGTTGGTGACCGACGCCCTGATGATGGCGCTGCATCGGCGAGGCCGACCGCGCAACCTCCTGCATCACTCCGACCAGGGCAGCCAGTACACCAGCGAGCAGTTCCAGATGCTGCTGGCCGACGCCGGGATCGTGTGCAGCATGAGCAAGCGTGGGGACCGCTGGGATAATGCCGCCATGGAGAGCTTCTTCTCCACGCTGAAAACCGAACGGCTGAGCCGACGCATTTACCGATCCCGAGATGAATGTCGCGCCGCCGCCATCTACGGCACACGCGCATTCACCCAGGTGGACCGAACGCCGCCCCCAAGCCTGATTACTACAGTCTCAAGGAAAATCACCGATTAGCTAACACGCAACGCAGGGTCCGGGTCCAGCTCCAACCCAAAGCTGTGCAAGACCTCGGCGGCGGCAAGGAGATTTTTTTGCATGCGGTTATCCAGCTTGCTCAGGGAATGCCAATTGAGCGGACCAACGGGATTACTCTGTCGATCTCGGAACAGGTCCATGCTTTGATTGACACATATCTGAACACGCCACTCTACGAGGTCAGGCAGCGCGCCGTAGGTCGCAAAAGCATCCCTCACCTCGACGCTCAAATGACGCAAGCCTTCGCACACGCTGCGCTGACTCCCCTGACCCGGGAAGGCTAAAGTCAGCATAACAACATCCACCGCATCTATACAAGGTTTAACCCGTTTATCAATCACTGCAGAAAGCGCTATCCGGATTCTCTCCACCCTATTGATCGCATTCCATTGGGTATCAGCCGGGTCCATCGTATCCAAGCGACGACTGAACACGGCCGTTAGGGCTTGACTCGGCATCCCAGGGAGCAATCGGAGCGCCATCTTTTTGAGCTCGTCCGCGGGCAACAACTCAAAATAACGCTCCAGTGCGATGTGATCACGGGTAATCATCTTCAATTGTTCACACAGCTTTTGCCCATCCACTGGGCGGGCATACAGCAGATCGACAATCTGTAATAAAGGCTCATGCACGGTAGAACGAAACACTCGCTGATTCACAGCTTCTGCAATATCTCCCAACACCCGAGACGCCTGTATACGCAACGGGTCATCAGGACGAAGCGAAATCCTGTCCAGAACGGCTTCGCAGGATGAATTGTTGCTCAGCACCCCATCACACAAAGCATCGATGTCAAGTTCATTTAACTCAGCCATGTAGGTGTCCAGGCAGTTCCTCGCTCCCTTCAACGAGTACAAACCGCTCTCTGGCGGTAGATTTAGCTCTTTTAGCGCTTGGGCAATGCCGGAGAGCTTCTTGGGATCGATAGGCTGGGGGAACGCCCGGGCCGTCAGACTGCCCAGCAAATTGCCGATGCGACGGCTGTTGGCACGAGCCTCGGCCAGCTCCTCGCGCTGCGCTCGCGCTTCCGCAGGCTCGCCGGCGAAGTAAGATTTCAAGACGGTTTTCAGATCAGTCCATTTGTCGGCCAGAGCGCGACGAATCTCCGACCAAGCCACGCCAGCGCGGCTGGCGCGAGCCGTACCGCCCTCCTTTACCGTGTAAGTCAGGTTGCCGTGGATCCCTAGAGGGCAAGACCCCAGGTCCCCCCGCGTGAACGGCGGATCCTGCGGGCTATCCATCGAGCTGAGAGGGCTGAATCGACTCGGGCTAAGGCAGCCAGGGATGGTAAACGGTCTTAGGTTCATGAATATTTTCGTCGAGGTGATTAAGCCCTGGCCTCAAGACCAGGATCAGGAACGCTGACGGGCTTCACCGCGAATCAAAGCGCATGGCTGCCACAACGCAGTCGCCGTCAATTCAAGGTTTGGTAACCAACGAGTATTTGGCGTTCCTTTGCCCGCGCGTTGAGCGCGTTGCCGGCTCGGCCATACCCCTCCCTTCCCTCAGAAACAGATCAACCCGCTGCGCGCCGCCCAGGTCTACGGCACACGCGCATTCATCCCGGTGGTGTCGAACGCCGCCCCCAGTCCTGGCTACTACAGTCTCAAGAAGAATCACCAGTTACCAAGCACGCAACGCAGGGTCCAGCTCCAACCCAAAGGCCCATAATACCTGGGCGGCGTCGCCGAGATTTTTGCGCATGCCGTCATCCAGCTTGCTCAGGGAATGCCAATTGAGCGGACCAGTCGGATTATTCTGATGATCACGCAATACGTCGTCCATGATTACCCTGGTCCAGTCCTTCAAATCCATAATTGTGTAGTTTGGCAGCTCTCCAAAGAACGCTAAAGCCTTGGTCACCCCGACGCTCAAATGAGGCAAGAGGGTGCACACCTTGGACTGATCTTCCCAATGCATGGCATCAAGCAGATCAACTAACTCCCATCCCTCCTCTATGATCTCGTGAGCTTTATCGGAATACGCTGCTTCAAACGGCTCGCGGACCCACTCCAGCACGGGGAGGGCTTTCTGCATGAGGAAGCCATCATCCGGCGAATGAACGGTCATCCGAGACAGGATCTCTCGGGCGTGATCCGAGCTCTCGGGTGGCATTATGGACCGCAGATTCTTCAACTCGTCCGCCGACAATCTGTCGAAATAAAAGTTCAGCTTGTCCTTATTGCTGGAAACCACTGCCAAGTGCCCAGCCAGCGTGCGCGCATCCACTGGGGGGGCATTCAGCAGATCGAGAGCCGCCAACAAAGGCTTATGCACGTCACGACGGACCACCCGCCGATCCACGGCTTCTGCAATATCCGCCAGCACAGTGGTCGCCTGTATACGCAACGCATCATCCTCATGAGGCGAAATCATGTTCAGAACGGCTTTGCAGTATGGCGTGCTGCGCAGCACCCCAGTGCTCAAAGCACATATATCGATTTCACTTAACTCAGCCATATAAGTGTCCAGGCAATACTTCGCTCCCTTCAACGAGTACAAACCGCTCTCTGGCGGCATGTTTAGCTCTTTCAGCGTTTGGGCGATGGCGAAGCAGAGGTTGGGATTGATGAATCGATCTGGCCCACTCACTGGCCCATTCACCCAGACCGTCAGGCTGCCCAGCAAATTGCCGATGAGATGGCTGGTGGCGCGGACCTCTGCACGGGCCTGGACCAATACCTCGCACTGCGCCCGCACTTCCGTGGGCTCACCGGCGACGTAAGCTTCCAAATCCGACCCGCCCTCGGCAAATGACAGGTACGGTTCCGACAACGGCACACCGGCACGGCTGACAGGAGGCGTGGCGCCCGGGATTGCGGCGAATCGCACGTTGCCTATGGTCCCCAAGGCACCAGGCCCCAGGTCTGTCCGCTTCAGCGGTGGATCCTGCGAGCTATCTATCGGGCGCCTGGTCATATAACAGGAAAGAAAGGAGTTTTGCCTGTCTATTAGCATGATTACCTTTTTCGAAACGATTAAGCCCCGGCAGCAAAGCCAGAGGTAGGAACGCTGACATTTTTCGCCACAGACCAAAACACATGGCCATCACAACGCAGTCGCCGGCAGATCAAAACTAAGTAACCGACGGTCACCTGGTGTTCCTTGACCGGCGCGTCGAGCGCGTTGCCGGCTCGGCCCAATCCCCCAATTTCGAATATCACCTTCTAAAGGAGAAATGCTGATGAGCAGCATCAACATCCAAGCGCAGGCCTGCGTTGCTTGTGAGGGAAAGCCGTCACCAGAGAATACGCCCTGCGCGGTGTGCGACGCCGGTCAGCCGGCAGCGAACGCGGAGCCAGTGGCGTGGTTCATAGACTGGCCAGATGAGCCTGATCTTGGCCACTACCTGGCCGAATCGCCTGTTGATGGTGCGCGAAGTCGCGCACTTGTTTTCCATGACACCGCCCCCGTTGCCGCCCAGGCGCAGCAGAAAAAAATAAAGGCGCTTGAATCGGAAGTATCAGGGCTTCGCGCAGCTAGGATTGCCTACGCCAGCGAGTTCCCGCCAGACGCGGAAGGCGACCCAGATGTTGGGAACATTCACGCGAATATCCGGAAGCTCAAGGCCCAGGCGCAGCAGGACGCCAACATGATTTACTGCGGCTGCGGCGATCTCTACCCCGCTAACAGCTACGGCGCCGGCTTCATCGCTGCTGCTGGGCATTGCGAGAACTGCGATGCGGCCCAAGACAGGGGCACCGACAAGGTGGATGCGGCACTGCTCAATGCGCTTCTGGCGCTGGTTGCCTATGCTGAATGGAATACCTGCATCCACGAAGATACGCATCGCGGCGGGGGTATTTGGGAAATCTGCAATGACTGCGGCGCCAAGTGGGCAGACGATGAAGGGGGAAAGCCCGCGTTCGAGTGGCCGCAAGAAATCCGGATTGCACGGGCACTGATTGACGCAGCCTGTAAGGAGACAGGCCGATGAACCGCGCCAGTCCAATAGACCTACGAAGAGCCATGGAAGTGGCGCAGGAGCTCACTCGGGCAGGCATCGAGTTTGTTTGCATGCCCGTGCTGAGCGATCAGGACAAGGCAGTGTTGCTGGCGCAACAGGCCGGCAGGCTGGGAAAGATGCTGCAAGAGGCCATAGACAAAGAAAAGGAGCCGTCTCAGTGACCGACACCATCACGGCCATGCTCGCCGTGACCGCTAGATATTGGAATCTGCCCGGCCCTGCGCCGGGCTTTTTATTGGAGGCTAAATGACGCGATACGTGACAATTGCACGCTTCGCCGAGCTCACGGGCTACACGCCTGCCGCAGTGCGGTCGAAGATCAGGGACCAAATCTGGCCTGAAAAGTCAGTCTGGGTAAAAGCGCCAGACGGTCGCATCTTAATGAATATGGAGGGATATGAAAAATGGGTAGAGAACGGCGTGGGGTCAGCCCCGCATCTGAAAGTAGTATCCAGATCTCGTTCCAGTATCGGGGCGTCCGCTGCAGGGAAAAAATCCCTCTCAAGCCCACCCCCGCTAATCTGAAACGAGCAGAGCAGCACCGCGCCGCTATTCTGCATGCCATTTCAACGGGCGTGTTTGACTATGCGGCGACATTCCCAGATAGCCCTCGTGCAAGACAGTTCGCCGACATCCCCGGTCAGGTCATCACCACCGAGCAGCACCTGGAAAACTGGCTAAAAACCCAGCGGCAGCACATCAAAGCGTCTACGTTCGAGGGCTACGAGAAAATCGTCAACAATGTGCTGATTCCATGGTTCGGGGACCTGGCGCTCACCGAGCTCAGCAGGCGCGTCATCCGAGCAAAACTGGATACGCTGCCAGCGGGAAATAAGCGGCTGGCCAACATCCAAAGCGTCCTGCGCACCGCTCTCACCTTTGCGATGAACGACGAACTGATCGAGTCCAATCCCCTTTACGGGTGGACCTATGCTCGCCAGCAACCGCCAAAGGAGGACGATGAGGTCGACCCTTTCACCATCGAGGAACAGGCCGCCATTCTTTCGGCCTGCCCGCCGGCGCCGGCAAACCTAGTGCAATTTGCATTATGGACGGGGCTTCGCACCAGTGAGCTGATCGCCCTGGACTGGGAGGATGTGGATCTGAAGCGCAAGACAGCCTCGATCTACAAAGCATTGACTCATGCGGCCAAGGGCGAGGCCGAGACCACGAAAACACGAGCGGGAAAACGCGTGGTTCGTCTACTGACGCCTGCGCTGGAGGCGTTGCGGGCGCAGCGCTCAATCAGCGAGACCCGTGGTGAGTGCATTTTCGTTCACCACCGAACAGGAGAACGCTGGACGGGCGACCAGCAGCTTCGCAAGGTATGGGTATCAATTCTTAAGAAAGCCGATGTGCGATACCGGCGCCCCTACCAAACGCGACACACCTACGCGTCTATGATGCTCTCGGCCGGGGAACACCCAATGTGGGTGGCCAAGCAAATGGGACACAGCGACTGGACCATGATCGCCCGAATCTATGGCAGGTGGATGCCAGACGCCGATGTGGGGGCTGGCAGCAAAGCCGAGCAGGCCTTCAACCCTGCAAGCCGCGCAACTGCTGGGCCATCGATCAAAAAGGCCGTCTGATGATCGTGCCCAAATCGTGCCCAAACCATGCCAAAACAGCCTTAAACAACCCTAAAAAGAAAAAAAACCAATGACCGCTAAGTCATTGGTTTTTAAGGATATCTTGGTGGAGTCGGGGGGAATTGAACCCCCGTCCGCAAGTCGTCCGCAGGCAGTTCTACATGTGTAGTCGATTGATTTTAGAGTTTAACCTTGGACTGTGCCAACCGACAGGCCTTTCCTTGGCGAGCCACTAGGATTTAGAACCGGACTGCGTGGCCCAGGCCGATTCGATTCTTTGTAAGTGACGCTGCTGTAGGTTGCCCTACCTAACCCAAAGACAAATTAGTGCAGCGGCTCAGCCTTAAGCGGCGAGAGCGAAACGCTCGTCGTTGGCGTTTGTAGTTTTCCAGTGGATTTACGAGCGTACTGGTGCTCGACACGCCCTGCTCTGTTTCTTGACCCACGTCGAAGCCATGTCGACCCCTGTGGATTAGAAAGCGTACCATATGCGCCCATAAATGTACATACCAAAGTGCTAGAATAAACGTTTACCCAGAGCTGGCCGGGCTCGTCCACAAGGCGCGCCCGGCCAGCTCTGCTTCCAGCCAACACCATACCTTGTTTGGAGTCGCCTTCTCATGGCTCAAACCGCAGCACAAGCCAGGGGCCCGCTCGGGTTCATTCTTCATGGCAGCCTGGTCACGCAGATCGTGATCGGCCTGATCGCCGGCATTCTTCTGGGGCATTTCGCGCCTGGCGCCGCCCACTCCATTTCCTTGCTGGGCCAGCTTTTCGTCTCCGCCCTGAAGTCGGTGGCGCCCGTCCTGGTCTTCGTGCTGGTGATGTCCTCCATCGCCAACCAGAAAGCCCAGTCCGGCACTCGCATGGGCCCGGTATTGCTGCTGTATCTGCTGGGCACCTTCCTGGCGGCGCTGATCGCCGTGATCGCCAGCTTCGCCTTCCCGGTCACGCTGAAGCTGGACCTGGCCAATTCCACGCTGAATCCGCCCGGCGACATTGCCGAGGTGCTGCTGGGCCTGCTGGCCAGCATCGTCGTCAATCCCGTGCAGGCGCTGCAGGACGCCAATTACATGGGCATCCTGGCCTGGGCTATCGCCCTGGGCGTGGCGCTCAAGCACGGCACGCAAGGCACGCGCGACTTCCTCACCGACATGGCTGGCGCGGTGTCCTCGCTGGTGCGGCTGGTGATCCGCTTCGCGCCGCTGGGCATCTTCGGCCTGGTCGCCGCCACCATCGCCGAATCCGGTTTCGAGGCCCTGCGCCAGTACGCCCTGCTGCTCATGGTGCTGGTAGGCTGCATGCTGCTGGTGGCCCTGGTCATCAACCCGCTGATCGTCTTTGCCAAACTGCGCCGCAACCCCTACCCGCTGGTCTTCACCTGCCTGCGCGAAAGCGGCATCACCGCCTTCTTCACCCGCAGCTCGGCCGCCAACATCCCGGTCAACCTGGCCCTGTGCGAACGCCTGGGCCTGCACAAAGACACCTACTCGGTCTCCATCCCCCTGGGCGCCACCATCAACATGGCCGGCGCCGCCGTCACCATCACCGTGCTGACCCTGGCCGCCGTGCATACGCTGGAGATCACGCCCGACCTGCCCACCGCTCTGCTGCTGAGCCTGGTGGCCACGGTCGCCGCCTGCGGCGCTTCGGGCGTGGCCGGCGGCTCCCTGCTGCTCATTCCGCTGGCCTGCAGCATGTTCGGCATCTCCAATGATGTCGCCATGCAGGTCGTGGGCGTGGGCTTCGTGATCGGCGTGGTCCAGGATTCCGTGGAAACCGCCCTGAACTCCTCCACCGACGTGCTGTTCACCGCCGCCGCCACCCTGGAGCCGGGCCGGGCCTGATCATAGCTCCCCCTCGCAAAAAAGAGGCTCCGCCGTCCCGGTCCGCCCGATAAAATATCCCATGGCCTGAAGCTGGCCGTGCCGCAGGCGCCGGGTCCTCACGACCCGGACGCCGCAGGCGGCGTACAAGGGAGACTGCCCCATGAAACGGATTTACCTGGCTGGCCCGGATGTGTTTTTCAGCGACGCCCTGGAGCGGGCCGCCCTGCACAAGCAGATGGTCCGCGAATTCGGCTTCGAGCCCCTGCATCCCGTGGACCAGGAAAAGAATGATCCGGCGTCCATCTACCACCTCAACATCCGCCTGCTGAATGAAGCCGACGCGGTCGTCGCCAACATCATCCCCTTTCGCGGCGCGGAAATGGACACCGGCACCGCGTTCGAGATCGGCTATGCCGTGGCGCAGGGCCTGCCGGTATTCACCTACCGCCAATACGAAGGCACCGTGCTGGAAACCGTTCGCGAGCACTACGGGCCGCTGGTGCTGGATTCGGCCAGCCAGCTCTGGCGCGACCGTAACGGCGCCCTGGTGGAAGATTTCGACCTGCCCTGCAACCTGATGGTGGCCGTCAGCACCCAGTTCGTCCAGGGCTCGCTGGTCCACGCCCTGAACGAACTGCGCCGGCACTTCGAGGTCCTGGAAGGGCGCTGACAAGGCGTTCAGCCCAGGCGCCGCCCCACCCACTGGCGGGCGCGCCACCCCGTCCAGATGCCGGCCAGGCAAGCCGCGGCGAAGACCCAGCCGGACGCCGCGCCGGCCATGACGCCCGACAGCAGCGTGCCCACCGTGCAACCCAGGGCCAGCATGCTGCCCCAGCCCAGCAATATGCCGCCGACAAAGTTGCGCGCCACATCGCGCACGCTCGGACGCACGGGCTTGAACTCGCCTGCCGCCAGAGCGCTGGCCCAGGAGGCCAGCACCAGGCCGATCACGAACACGCCATTGGGCGAAAACAAGGTCTCTTTCAGCACCGTGGCGCAACCGGCGAAACCATCCAGGCCTTCCAGCCTGCTCGGAATCCAGCCCAGCCCAGAACCCGCCGTGCGCGCCAGGCTGCCCAGTTCCGCGGTGACGCCCAGCGGCGCATAGCGAAAATAGGACATGACGCCCAGAAAGCCGATCAGCAGGCCGCCCGCCCACACCGGCCAGCGGCCCAGCAAGGGATGGGCTTTCGCAGAACGTGCCAGCGCCCCCGCCGGAGCGACATGTCGGCGCCACAGAAGCAGAGCGAGCACGCCCAGCGCACCCAGCTGCAGCAGCAGGGACAGGCCATAGCTTCCGGTCCAGGCGGGAATCCAGGCGATCGGCGCGGCCTGTATGGCATCCAGATACAGAACATTCCAGCACAGAAAGCCCAGGCCGAACCCCAGAATGGCGCCCAGCAGGGCAAATGGCGAAGCCAGTGCGCCCTCGCCCAGGCGGTAGAGATGCGCGCTGATGCAGGAGCCCGAAATCGCCATGCCCAGGCCGAACACGAAGGCGGCCACCGCCAGCACATGACTGACCGGTCCGATATGGGCGCCCGGCGGCAGCCGGCCGGCCGCCGGCACAGGCAGGAAGACGCTGAACAGGACGTGGTAGCCCAGCATCCCGACGGCCAGCGCCGCCACGATGCCCAGCAAGCCGCGGGCGTCGCGCCTGTCCAGGAAGTCGCGCGTCACGCAGAAGAAACAGAAGCGCGAGCGCTGCAGCGCGAGCCCGAACAGGCCGCCGGCCAGGACGGCGAAAGCCAGGACGCGGCCTTCGCCCGGTATGCCGGAAAGGTGGAAACTGAAGAGGATCAAGGCCAGCACGAGCAAAACGGCCAGCACCCGGGCTGGCCGTCCGCCGCGTGCAGGCTCGAAAGCGCCTGCCGTCATTCATGCGCTCCGTATCAGGTCTGGCCCCAGACCGTGCCGGCCGGATTGTCGATCGGCACGCCCACGGAGTTGCCGTATTCCGTCCAGGAGCCGTCATAGTTGCGCACCTCGAAGCCCAGCAGCTTCTTCAGGGCGAACCAGGAGTGGCTGGAGCGCTCGCCGATGCGGCAGTAGGTGATGACGGGCTTGCTGCCATCCACGCCCGCATCCGCGTAGATCTTCTTGAGCTCCTCCACGGACTTGAAGGTGCCGTCCTCGGCCACCAGCTTGCTCCAGGTCACGTTGACCGCGCCGGGAATATGGCCGGCGCGCACGGCCAGCTCCGGCACGCCGTTGGGCGCAAAGATCTTGCCGTTGTATTCATCGGCCGAACGGATGTCCACCAGCACGGCGTCTTTTTCCTTCTTGGCCACGGCCAGCACATCGCTCAGGCGGGCGCGCAGGTCTTCATTGGCCGCCTGCACGATGATGTTGCCGGGCTTGCGTTCAGGCACGGCCGGACTCAGGGCCCGGCCCTCGGCCTCCCATTTCTTGCGGCCGCCATCGAGCAGCTTCACATTCGGCACGCCGTAGATGTCGAACACCCAGGCGCCCCAGGCGGCAAACCAGTTATTGCTGTCGCCGTACAGGACCGTGACCGAGTCCTGGTTGACGCCGGCCTGGCGCAACAGGTTCTGGAACTGATCCTTGCCGACGATGTCACGCCGCACTGTGTCGACCAGGTCGGTATGCCAGCGGAAATTGGCCGCGCCGCGGATGTGCCCGCGTTCGTACAGGCCGGGGTTGACGCTGACCTCGATCACGCGGACCTTGGGATCGTCCAGGTTCTTTTCCAGCCATTCGGTGCTGACCAGCACGTCGGCGGCCGCTGCCTGGGCGGCCAGCGGGGCCATCAGGCCTGCGGCCAGCGCGCCGGCGGACAAAAGGCCGGCAAAATGTTTGAGCAATGACATGACTTCTCCTTTCATCAATTTGTAAGGAAAAGATATCAATCCTCCTGACGCCGAAGAACGAAGCAATGTCTATTTGCTCATGCCCGGCGCGCGCAAAAGCTTATGCCTGAAATGTATTGGCTTAATTTGTTCTGTTTCGGCGCGGCCGGTATCGAATCGGAAATTTTGATACAGTTGAGTCAGCCACGGATAAAATCCCGAATACATCACAAGCAGAACCCGAAATGCCCATGCCCGATACCGCCGCCAAATCGTTTGTTGGACGCATACGCGAGATTCTCAACGATCTTTCTCCTTCTGAACGACGCCTGGCGGAATTCGCCCTGGACTTTCCAGGCGATCTGGCCGGCTATACGGCATCCGAACTGGCGTCCCTGGCGCATGTTTCCAACGCCACGGTCACCCGCTTCATCCGCCGGCTGGGCTACACCAATTACGAAGCCGCCCGCAAGCAGGTACGTTCCGAGAAGAATGCCGGCTCCCCCCTGCTGCTGGCCGCCACCGAGACCGAGACAGGCCGCTCGCTGGCCACCCACCTGCAGCAAAGCCAGAGCAATCTGGCCTCCACGTATCGCCGCATTCCCGAATCCCTGCTCGATGAGATCGCCCATGCCATCATAGGCGCCCGCAAGGTATGGGTGCTGGGCTTCCGGTCCAGCCACGCGCTGGCCAGCTACTTTCGCTGGCAGCTCCTTCAGATCGTGCCCGACGCGCAGTTGATCCCCGGCCCTGGGGAGACCATGGGCGAGCACCTGGCGGGCATACGCGAGCAGGACGTGGTCGTGGTGTTCGCCTTGCGCCGCCGTGTGCGCGGCATGGGTCTGCTGATCGAGCAACTGGCGCATAACTGCCCCAATGTTCTGCACATCACCGATCAGCTCAGCCCCGAAAAGAGCCCCTGTCGCTGGACAGTGCGTTGCGACGTGCAATCGCCCGGCGTTCTGGACAACCACGTGGCCGTCATCGGCCTGTGCCACCTCATCCTGAGCCAGATCATGGACAATGCGGGCCCGACAGGACGCCGGCACCTGGGCATGGTGGAAGCCTTCCATGACTGCTTCCAGGAACTGTGAGCATTATCAGAAAAGCAAATAATCATCATGCGGACATAGTTATATCCGCGATTATTTAAGTTTCCCTTAGTTATCAATGGCCTGGCGACTCCCATCGAGAGTCCTGCAAAGATCTTTCTCGTTTACCCTAGTTTTGCAAAAATTTTTTCATATCAATAATCACTGAAAAAATTTTGTATGGAGGCGGGCGCGCCACGCGCGTCCTTGAACGAGGAGACTATCATGCATACCACAAGCCAAGCCCTGCGCGGGGACGCCGCGCGCCCCGACGCGGCCGCCCCTTCGGCCGGCGGCGTCACAGTCCAGCACCAGCTGGAGCATTCGCTGGAGACCATCGGAGTCACCAACTCGCATCGCAAAGTGCTGGCCCTGATCCTGCTGGGCGTCTTGTTCGATGTGCTGGAGCAGAACGCCGTCGGCCTGGTCGGCCCCCTGCTGCAGGAGTACTGGGGCATCAGCACCCGCGACGTGGGCTTTCTGAACACGCTGACCTTCGCCGCAGCGGCGCTGGGACGCCTGCTCTCGGGCTACATCGCCGACCACTACGGCCGGCGCGTCATGCTGACCATCAACCTGGGCCTGTTCACCCTGGGCGCGCTGATCTGCGCGCTGGCGCCCAGCTACTGGGTCCTGGGCCTGGGCCGCGTCATCGTGGGTTTCGGGCTGGGCGGCGAGATCTCGATCGCGGTCACCATGCTGGCCGAGTTCTGCTCCTCGCGTTTTCGCGGCACGGCCGTGGGCACCATCAACGTGGCCGGCGGCGGCCTGGGCAATATGCTCGCCCCCGCCTTCGGCCTGCTGGTGTTCACCCTGTTCCCCGGCCCCGAGAGCTGGCGCTGGCTGTTCGGCCTGCTGGTGATGCCGGCGTTCATGGTGTTGTTCTACCGCCGCTACATCCCTGAAACGCCGCGCTTCCTGGTCTCCCAGGGACGCATCGAGGAAGCCAACAAGGTGCTCAACATCCTGGCCTCGGGTAAGCTGGGACGCAACGTGGCCAATCCCTACCCCTACCTGCAAAGCGGCCCCCAGGCCCGGAAAGCCGAGCGCGTACGCCTGGGAGAGATCTTCCAGGGGTCGCTCGCCCTGCGCACGCTGGTCACCGGCATTGCCGTGTGCATGACCTACGGCGCTCAGCTGACCGTGTTGACCTTGATGCCCACCTTGCTGGTGGAACAGGGCCATTCGCTGGTCAAGAGCTACACCTTCACCATCCTGATGCAGTCCGGCAGCCTGCTGGGCGCGCTGACCGCCTCCTACCTGGGTTCGCGCATGCCCCGCAAGCGCGTGTTCACCGTCGGCGCCCTGATGGCCTGCGCCTCGGGCCTGGCCTTCGGCTTCCTCAGCCACAACATCGCGCTGGTGCTGCTGTTCGGCGCCGCCTTCCAGTTCTGCGTGCTGCTGCTCAACACGACGATCTGGATCTTCGCTCCTGAACTCTATCCCACCCGCGTGCGGGCATTCGGCACCGCCTTCATCCTGGCCCTGGGAACGCTGGCCGGCGCCTTCGTGCCGACCCTGAGCGGCTGGGTGCTGGAAGTCTACGGCGTAGGCGGCATGTTCACCCTGATGGCGGGCATGTACGTCACCTTCGCCGCCGTCCTGCAGCTGGCGCCCGAGACCTTCGGCCGCCCCCTGGATACCTGATTTCAATCTGACCGGCCGGGCTCGCCCCGGCCATTGCGCATACCTTTATGTCTCATACCGTATTGCTCATCAATCCCAACACCTCCCGCCAGACCACGGACATGATGGTCGCCATCGCGCAGGCCTGCTTTGACCGGCTGGAGCGGCGCGACATCCTGGTACGGGGCCTGACCGCCCCGCAAGGCCCCGGCATGCTGACCGAGATGGAGGAACTGGCGCAGGCCGCCTCCATCGCCGAACATCCCCTGGTGCTGGAACAGGCTCGCCACGCGGACGGCGTGATCGTGGGCGCCTTCGGCGATCCGGGCCTGGCGGCACTGGCCGAGCAGGTGGAACCGCCTGTGATCGGCATCGGCCAGGCCTCCATGCTGCAGGCCGCCCGGGCCGGCTCGCCCTTCGGCATCGCGACCACCACGCCTGGGCTGGAACAATCCATTCTGGAACAGGTGCGTCGCTACGGGTGGCGCAGCCAGTTCTCCGGCCTGCGCCTGACGCCCACCCCGCCGCTGGACCTGGCCCGATCGCCCGAGCGCCAGAACCAGGAACTGGAGGACAGCGTGCGCGCCTGCATCGAACAGGACGGCGCCCGCGCCGTCATCATCGGCGGCGGCCCCCTGGCGCAAAGCGCGCAGGACCTGCAGGACAAGCTGGCCGTGCCCGTGGTCAACCCCATCGTCGCCGCCTGTGAACTGATGGCCGAAAAGCTGCCCCTGCGCATCAACTGAATACGCTGCAACCATACCGAAGAGGAGAAGCAAGCATGACAACGACGACCCTGAGCGGGGACCGGGCATCGCCGGCCAGCCAGCAGGAGCTGGACCGGATCTACAAGAAGGTGATGTGGCGCATCCTGCCCTTCATCTTCCTGCTGTGGATGCTGGCCTGGATAGACCGCCTGAACATCGGCTTCGCCAAGCTGCAGATGCAGCCCGAGCTGGGCTTTTCCGAAACCGTGTACGGCATCGGCGCCGGCATCTTCTTTCTGGGCTACTTCTTTTTCGAAGTGCCCAGCAACTGGCTGCTGCTGCGCATCGGCGCACGCAAGACCCTGGCGCGCATCGCCTTTGGCTGGGGCCTGATCTGCGTGCTGATGATGTTCACCAAGACGCCGGCCTACTTCTATGTGATGCGTTTCCTGCTGGGCGCCTTCGAGGCGGGCTTCCAGCCCGGCGTGCTCCTGTTCCTGACCTTCTGGTTCCCCGCCCATCGCCGCGCCAAGGCGTTCGCCGTATTCATCTCGGCCTCGGCCGTGGCCTCGGTCGTCGGCGCGCCGCTGGCCGGCCTGATCATGACCAACCTGCACGGCGTCAATGACTGGTCGGGCTGGCAGTGGTTGTTCCTGCTGGAAGGCCTGCCCACCATCTTCGCCGGCATCCTGGCGGTCATGTTCATCGTGGACAGCCCCGAGAAAGCGAGCTGGCTCAGCCAGCGCGAGAAAGACCTGATCAAGGAGGAGCTGCTGCTGGACGCCAAGGCCGCCGGTCCGCGCGAGCACAGCTTCAAGAAAGCCCTGGGCAACCGCGACCTGTGGACCCTGACCCTGATGTTCTTCGGCATCGTGGCCGCCAACTCCACCCTGGCCTTCTTCGCGCCCACGCTGGTGCGCTCGCTGGGCCCCACCGACCCGCTGCACGTGGGCCTGCTGGTCGGACTGGTCTATGTCTTCGGCGCCATCTTCCAGCTGGCCTTGGGCTTCAGCGCCGACCGCCGCCGCGAAGCGCGTCTGCACACGGGCATCCCGGTCATCATCGGCGCCCTCGGACTGGCCGGAGTGGGCCTGTTCCTGGGCAACAACACCGTCCTGGCCTTCATCAGCCTGGCCGTCGCCGTCTCGGGCACCATGGGCTGCATTCCGGTCTACTGGCAGTTGCCCAATGCCGTGCTGGCCGGTTCGGCGGCCGCCATCGGCGTGGCCTTCATCAACTCGGTGGCCAACCTGGCCGGCTTCGGCGCGCCCTTCATGCTGGGCGCGCTGAAGGACTCCACAGGCAGCTTCCAGAGCGGCCTGTGGATCATCGCCGCGCTGGAGCTGGCAGTGGGCATCTGGATCCTGTCCTTCCGCACCCGCCGCAACGCCCCCAACTGATTCCGCGAAACAAGAAGCCCCCCGCGCCGCCAGGGCCCGGGGGGCTTTTCTTTTGCCGGCCCGCGATGCGGCTCGGTTCAGCAGACCTCTTCCAGACAGGACTGCGGCGCAGGCAGCAGGCGACGGTAGAAGGTGGGCAGGGCGAACAGCGCGCCATGCAGCTCGGCATTGTAGAACTGCAGGGAATCCTGCTGGTCGGAGGTGAAGCGTTGCGCCAGGCGCTTCTGCACCTGCGCACCGGACAGCGTCCGCGGATCCAGTTCGTCCGAGGCGATAGCCAGGCCCCAATAGGAACCATACAGGGGGATGTGCAGGCCATAGCCATGCACCTGCGCGAACACCTTGGCCAGATCGGCGCCCAGCGCAGCGACCTGGTCGGGTTCATGGAACGGCGAACCCAGGTGCAGGACCAGGGCGCCGCCCGGCTTGAGCGCCTGCCGGCAGGACTCGAAGAACGCCGGCGTGTACAACGGCCCGGCCGGGGTTTCCGGATCAGTCAGGTCCAGATAGATCAGGTCGAAGCGATCCTGCGTGCTGGCCAGGAAGTCCGAGCCGTCGCCTACGCGGATGTCCGCGCGCGGGTCATCGAATGCGCCCTTGTGGATGGACTGCAGGTGCTGGCGGGCCACCTCGATGACCTCGCCGTCCAGGTCCACCAGCGTGACCCGCTCCAGGCTGTTGTGCTTGAGCAATTCTTCCAAGGCGCCGCCGTCGCCGCCGCCCACGATGAGGGCATGGCGCGGATCCGGATGCGCCACCGCCGCCGGATGGATCAGACCCTCGTGATAGAAGAATTCGTCCGCTTCGGAGGTCATCAGGCAGCCGTCCAGACGCAGCGTCTTGCCCAGGGTGGCGGAGCGCAGCAATTCCAGCCGCTGGAAGGCCGTGTCGCGCTGCAGCAGCCGCTCGGCGAAGCGAAAGCCGTACAGGGCGTCGTCGTTCAGGTTCTCGGTGAGCAGTTCGCCGCCTTGCGCCGGACCATCCGCATCGCCCCGCCAGATGCGGTTGCGCTGCGACTGCCCGGGCTTGAAGGCGGCCTCCAGGCCATCGATCAAGGCTTGGGCCTTGCCGGAATTGTCCTGCATGAAATTGCAGACGTAGACGTCCAGCGTGACGCCGTCGCGCTCCGGCCAGGTATGGATGGCCAGATGCGACTCGGCCAGCAGCAGCATGCCCGTGACGCCGCCGGGCTGGCCCTCGAATTCAGGAAATGCCTGCCATTCTTCGCCGACGATGGTCAGCCCCGCGTCCAGCGTCTGCTGGCGGCAGAAGTCCGCCAGCTCCTTGGCATCGATGAGCAGCTTGGGGCTGCAGGCACATTGGTAGAGATCTGCGGTCAGGTGCAGGCCTTGCATGATTGCGCGCTCCTTGAAAAGGACTCTGCAGCTCCTGCAACAGGTAAGCTACAAAAAAACCCCGAAGCGAGACGCACCCTGGCGGCAAGCCCCCGCTCCGCATATAAACGAGGGATTGTACCTTATATCCTCCCTTAATATAAAAAGATGATCGTAAATGAAGGAAGATCAGCGAATATAAGAAGCGGAAGACAGCAAAGTCAGCTCCATGACCAAATGTGCGCCCTGCCTGGCGCAGGGGTGGAAATATACCCGCCCGCCATGATTGGCGATGATGGACTTCAGTATGGCCAGGCCCAGGCCCGTTCCCTGGACTTTCTGGCCGGGCACGCGAAAGAACTTGTCGAAGACCTGGTCGTGGAAGGCACGAGCGATCCCCGGACCCTGGTCGATGACCTCGATGCAGGCCCAGCCGCTGCTGATCTGCCGCAGGCGCAGCACCACGGGCGTAAGCTCGCCGGAATACTTCAAGGCATTCTCCAGCGCGTTGCGCACCGCCACCAGCAACTGCATCGCATCGACGCTGGCGCGCAGCGCCCGCGGCGGCAGCTCCAACCGGATGCGTTGACGCGATTCGTAGAACGCGCGCAGGCTCAGGCGCAACAAGGCCCGCAAGTCCAGCTCGCGCCAGTCCTGCCGCCAGTCGCCGGCATGCTCGATGCGGTTCAGGCGCGCCAGGTTCTCCAGCAGCGCCGTCATGTCGCGCACTTTCTCGCGCACCTGGGCATACACCCTGGACTGGCGCTCCGGAGCCACCAGCCCCAGCTCCAGCAGCTCCACGTAGCCGGCCACCGAGGCCAGCGGCGAGCGCAGCTCATGCGCAGCCAGCGACAGGAATTCGGACCGCATCCGGTCCAGCTCCACCTGCAGCGTGACGTCCCGTATCACGACCAGGGTGGCATCGTCCGGCTCGCCGGCCGCATAGGCGCGCAGCTCCAGCATCCGCGCCGGGTCGCTGCCCGCCTGGACCTGCATGCAGCGAAACTCCCTCTGCACGCGCCCGATCACGCCGCTCAGCCCGTAGGTCAGCGCCGAGGAGCCGCCGCCCCCGGCGGCGCCGCGCCCACGGGCCTGCAGCAGACGCACGAAATCAGCCATGCAGCGGGGACGCGCCTGGTCGTCCAGGCAGCCGAGCAGGCGCCGCATGGCGGAATTGACGCCCTCGACCCTGGCTTGGGCATCGAACATGATCACGGCATCCGGCAAGGTTTCGAACATGCGCTCGAACACCCGAGTGCCCTCCCGGTCCTGTCCCCCCGCCTCGCGCGGCTGCCGGAGCGCATGGCGATCCCGCCGCAGCCAATCCCAGCGCAGCAGCAGGAACGATGCCAGCACCAGGACCGCCAGCGCAGCCCACCGTTTCCAGTGGTCCAGGAACCCCGAATGCAGCGCCATGCGCTCGGACACCAGCAATAGGGGCCAAGGTTCCATGCTGGAGACACTGAGCATATGACGCGTGTGTCCGGTGAAATAGGCCAGGGAACTCGAGCGCCCTTCCTGCTTGGAGTGGTGACGCAAGGCGCGCTGCACATCCTGCTCGCGCCAGCGCGCCGGCATGTTCGGATAGGCATCGAGAACCTGATGGCTGTCCGCATCCATCAGAAGCAGCAGCCAGGACTCATCGCCCACGACCAGGTGCAGCATCTGATGAAAGTAACCCAAGTTGACGCGATATTTGACAATATAGGCGTCAGACCGCCCGTCCACGCTGCCCGTGCTGACCAGCGTCAGCGGCGGTTCGGGCAGGACCGCGTAGGGTGAGCGTTGGGCCGCCTCGAGGTCTGCGCAGGACAGATTCACATTGAGATGGCCGGCGGACATGAGCAGGCGCTTGTCACGGTCGTATATGGCAATGCCGGAAATAAGACTGGACAATTTTGCTTCTTCCAGAACCGAGTCAAGCCAGCTATGATCATGATCTTGGATGCTGGCTTGCCCGACCAGACGCCAGACGAGGCGATCCGCCTCGGCCAGAATCTGCTTGGTATGCATGGCCAGGGTTTCGGACACGGCCTGCTGCGACCGCATGCCTCCTCCCTGATCCGCGCCTTCATCCCACATGACCCAGGACAGCAATATTGTCCAGCTTAAAATAAGCACGGCGGCGACTCTCCAGCGGCCTTGCAACTTCTTGAGCAGTTCCGTAACGGCATACGGAAACTTGAAATTTAGGGGTTTAGGAAACATGCTTTTATGGTTTTCCGATCGCCCAGCACCCTGAAACAATCGTTTACCGTTACCATTATTGTCAACAAAGTAGCAAATGATACCGTCTAGAAACTATGCAATCCTATGCAAGCAGAAGCCCGTTACACTGTGAAGCTTCTGTCTCTCGCCGCTCTCCTGCCCAAGAACCCATGAGCTCCACCGTCTATTCCACGCGTCAGGCCGCTGACTTGCTGGGGGTTTCAGTACGTACCGTGCAGTTATGGGTGGAAGCCGGCACGCTCAAGGCCTGGAAAACGCAAGGCGGGCACCGCCGTATCGATCACCAGTCCGTGCAGGCGATTTTGCAACAACGCAAACTGGCCGCCGCTGCGTCGCCCGCCCCGTTTGCCGCGTCCGCCTGCGCCACGCAATCTCGACCGCGCGAGGGCGAAGCCTGCCTGCGCGTGCTGGTGGTCGAGGACGACGAAGACCTGGTGGCGGTATACCGCATGGCGATGGAAAACCTGCCTTTTCCCGTAGAGCTGCGCTGCGAGCAAGACGGGCTCAAAGGCCTGATCACGGCCGGCAACTTCCATCCCGACGTGCTGCTCGTCGACCTGAACCTGCCCGAGCTCGACGGTTTCGCCATGCTCAAGGCCCTGTCCGACGCACCCGAGACGCAGCGGACCCGCATCTACGTCATTTCAGCCCTCAGCGCCGCCGACATCCATTCGCGCGGCGGCCTGCCGCCCAATTCCACGGCCCTGGCCAAACCCATTCCCATTGCGTTGCTGTTGCAATTGCTCAGCGAAGCATTCCAGGCCCAATACCTGGCGACTTGACCTCCATCCGCGTGCCCGATCTTGGCGACCCTCCCTGGCCGTCGGTCCTTGCACGCCTATTCAATTCAACAGTTTCGCTTTTTATTATCATTTTTTTAATTTTTAACACAAAAATAAATCAAAGTGATACGATTCCCGAAAAAACGTAAAGAACGGCATTGAATGTCGTTTTGGGCTGGTTGCGGACCCGCAAACATAGGGGAAAAGCTATGCGCAAGAATCTGCCCGTGACGGGAGTTGAAACTGAATTGCTGGATGATCAATATCTGATCTCCAAAACCGACTTGAAAGGCCGCATCGTCTACGCCAATCCGGCTTTTGTGGATGTCAGCGGCTTCAGCCGGGAAGAACTGATAGGCCAGCCGCACAACATCGTGCGTCATCCCGACATGCCCCCGGCCGTGTTCGCCGATCTGTGGCACACCCTCAAGCATGGGCGTTCGTGGGTGGGCGTGGTCAAGAATCGCCGCAAGGACGGAGGCTTCTACTGGGTGCTGGCCAATGCCAGCCCCATCATGGAAAACGGTGAACTGACGGGCTTTGCCTCTGTGCGGGTACGCGCCGACGCGCGGCAGATTCAGGAGGCCGAGCAGTTCTATCAGGAACTGCGCGAAGGCCGGGCGCGGGGCCGCACCGTGCGCGAAGGCCGCATCGTGGCCCGCAGCTGGCGGCGTCCCTGGACAGCCTTGACGTTCCTGGCGGGGCCGACGCTGCTGGCCGCCTTCCTGCGCAAGGGGCTGCTGAACATTGGCGTGACGGGCGGCGTCATCGCGATGATCCTGAACACGGAAATGCCGGCGCAAAGCATGGCCGCCCTGGCCACGGCGCTGGGCGCGGGCACGCTGCTGATCCTGAGCTATCAGGCTGTCCTGATGCGCCGGGTGCTGGGCTCCTTCCGGACCGCCACGCATGTGGCGCAACAGATCGCCGCCGGCAATCTGACCGTGGACACCCGCAGCGCCGCCGTGCAGAAACTGGAAAAACTGGGACTGAGCCTGGACCTGATGCGCAAAAGCCTGGTGAGCATCAGCACCGATGTGGACCACAGCAGTCGCGACAGCCAGATCGTGGCCCGGGAACTGTCCGAGAACAGCGCGCTGCTGGAAGCGCGCACGCACGAACAGGCGGCCTCCATGCAGCAGACCACGGCCAGCATGAGCTCTTTTGGCCAGACCGTACTGCAGACGGCGGAAAACGCCAAGGCCAGCCACGGCCTGGCCAGCCGCAGCGCCGACATCGCGGCGCGCGGCAATGAAGCCGTGCAGCAGGTGACCGCTTCCATGCAGCGCATCCTGGAAAGCTCGCGGCGCATCGGCAACATCGTGACCCTGATCGACAACATCGCCTTCCAGACCAACATCCTGTCCATCAACGCCTCCATCGAGTCCGCCCGCGCGGGAGAAGCCGGCAAGGGGTTTGCGGTGGTGGCCTCGGCCGTGCGCTCCCTGGCCCAGCAGGCCGCCGCCGCGGCCGACGAGATCAAGCAGCTGATCCAGGACACCAGCGCCCTGACCGCCGAGGGCGCGGCGCACGCCGAGCATGCCGGGCAGACCATGGACGAAATCCTGAAATCGGTATCGGAGGTGTCGGCGCTGATGGGCGAGATATCCGCCGCCACCAGCGAACAGAGCGTCGGGCTGAGTCAATTGACGCAGGCGCTCGGCCAGGTGGATCAGATCACGACCAACAATGCCGCGCTGGTGCACGACCTGAGCGAAACAGCGCAGCGCCTGAGCCGCAACGGCGAACACCTGCAGGAAGCCATCAACGTGCTCAATCACGGCGAAGCCGCCAGCGGCGCCCGACCCGATCGCGAGCCGCTGGCCCTGGCGCCCGTGGCGCCCCTGGACCCGGTCCGCAGGCGCCCGGCCCGGCAGCGCGCGCTGCGCCATCAGGCCTCCAGCGCCTGAAGGATCAGAAGCCCAGGCGTTCCATCCCGCCCAGCAAGGCCAGCACGCCCAGCACCGCGAAAATACAGGCGGCGATGCGATGCACCAGTCGAGTGGGCAGGCGTTGGGCGATGCGCTCGCCGAACAGCACCGCAGGCACGTTGGCCAGCATCATGCCTAGCGTGGTGCCGACCACCACCCACCAGAACTCGTGGTACTTGGCCGCCAGCGCCACCGTGGCCACCTGGGTCTTGTCACCCATTTCCGCCAGGAAGAACGTGACCACAGTCGTGCCGAACACGCCGAAACGGGTGCGCGCAGCCTCGGCGTCGTCGATCTTGTCGGGGATGAGGATCCAGACGGCCATGGCCAGGAAAGACAGGCCCAGCACCCAGCGCAGGACTTCGGGATCGAGCAGGGAAGGAACCCAGACGCCGATGGCGCCGGCCAGGCCGTGGTTGACCAGCGTGGCCAGCAGGATGGCGATGATGATGGGCCAGGGACGCTTGTAGCGCGCCGCCAGGATAAAGGCCAGCAATTGGGTCTTGTCGCCGATTTCGGCCAGTGCGACCACGCCGGTAGAGACAAAGAGGGCTTCCATGTAAACTCCTGGCCGGTAACAGACGAATGACCACAAACCTCCCCGGCCAAACGCGAAGGTTCATGGTCAAAGGTCTTGCCAGGCGGTTGCTGCCAGCGCCATGGCCCCTTGTCGGCCAAGTGTGTTGACGCTGACCTCCGGCGGACCGGAGCGGCTACTCCCCAATGACGCAGGCGATAGTAGCCCAGATTGCAGCCCCTGTCGAGCCGATACTGCCAGCCGCAACGCAAAGGCGATACACTTGCCTTTTCGTGTTTCACAGATGATGAGCATGCGCGCCCGACCCCACCCTCTTGCCATACGCCGCAACCTGGGCAGCCAGGTAATCCTGTATCTTTTGTTCATGATCGTGCTGTGGTCCGTGCTGACGGGACTCAGCCACAAGGCGCCCGACCTGGACGGCATGGAAGAACTGGTCTGGGCAGCCAGTTTCGAGCTGGGCTACCCGAAGCATCCTCCCTTCCCGTCCTGGATCATGGCCGCGCTCACCAGCGTCTTCGGACGTCCGGTATGGCTGACCTTCGCCGCCGGCATGACGGCGTCGACGCTGGGGCTGTGGTTCATCTGGAAGCTGGCCTGCGAATTCCTGAACCAGCGGCGCGCCTTCATCGTGCTGCTGATCAGCTCGGTCAGCATCTATTTTTCATTGCGCGGCACCATCTTCAATCACAATACGGCGCAATTGTGGTCCGTGACGGCCGCGATCTGGCTGTTCTACCGCGCCGCCCGTCTCCAGCGGCTCTCCAGCTGGTTCTGGCTGGGCGCCGTGGCCGCCCTGTCCACCATGACTAAATACAGCGTCGTCATCCTGTTCGCAGCCTTCTTCCTGTACCTGCTGCGCAGCGGGGCCTTCGCGCGCCGCCAGACCTGGCAGGGGCTGGGCCTGGCGCTGGTCGCCTACGCGGCCGTGCTCTCTCCCCACCTGTACTGGCTGGTCGCGCATGATTTCGCGCCCTTTCGCTACATGGACGGCTCGCTGGAGACCTCCACCCGCTGGCAGGCCTACAAGGAACTGCTGAGCTTCGTGCTGGACCAGCTGGCCCGCCTCAGCCCCATGATCGTCGCCCTGGCCGCCTTGAAGATCTGGAACCGGCGCAGCAGCCACAGGGTGAACTATGATCCGGGCGCGGATGTTCGCCAGGCCCGGCGCTATGCCAACGCCCTGGACTCGGCCGACCGCCAGTTCCTGCTGTGGGTCGGCCTGACGCCCTTCTTGAGCACCGTGCTGGTTTCCGCCGTCCTGGGTACCCGGCTGGTGGCCTCCTGGGCCACGACCTTCTTCGTCCTGTACGGATTCTTCGCCCTTTGGGTCATCCACGGCCGCGAACGCGTCCAATTGCGGCGTCTCGCCGTCATCGTGATCGTGCTGCAGGTCCTGATGGCCGCCGGCTACGCGCTGGCGCGCGGACCGCTGGCCTGGCATGCCGGGCGGGACTCGCGCTCCACCTTTCCCGGCCCTGAAGTTTCCGCGCAGATGCAGCAGGTCTGGAACGAACACATGCCGGGCAAGCCCCTGCGCGTGGTGATCTCGGACACCTGGCTGGGCGGCAATATCGCCGTGCACGCGGGGCCGCAAACACAGGTCTTCATCGACGCCGACCCGGCCTCGTCCCCTTGGCTGAACCTGCCCGGGGACCTGGACTGCGGGGCGCTGATCGTCTATAGCCTGGAGACGCGCGGACCGCCCCAGCCCGCCCTGGCCGCCCTGTACGAACAGGCGTCCGTCAAGGGCCTGCGCGAACAGCGCTGGTCCTCGGAGCGCAGCCCCGTGATCGACCTGCATTGGGCCATCCTGCCCGAGCGCGCGGCCTGCGATGCGCAGGCCAGGCCGCAATAGCCGCAATCAGATGCGAGGATGATGAACGGGCAACTGCTCGGCCAGGAAATCCAGGAAGCGGCGCACCGCCGGAGCCATGCCCCGGCGTGACGCGAACACGGCATGGATGATGCCCGGCAGGGGCGCCCATTGCGGCAATACCCGCACAAGCCGCCCCGCCTGCAGTGATTCGCAGCACATATAGTCGGGCAGGATCCCCACGCCCACCCCCAGTTCCACCCCTTGCTGCAAGGTCAGCAGGTCGGTGGCCACGTAGCGCGGCCGGTGCGTCACGGCCATGGACGCGCCGCCGGGGCCGTGAAGCTGCCATTCGGCCTGCCCCTGCCGGGCCGACATCCCCACGGTGGGCAGGCGCGCCAGATCGGCCGGCCCGCGCACGGGGTCGAATCGGGCCAACAAGGCTGGATGCGCCACCAGGATGGAGCTGCTCTCGCCCAGGCGCTTGACGATGTAGCTGGCGCTGTCGCTGAGCGTGCTGCGCACGCGCAGGGCCACATCCATGCCGTCGGCCACCGGGTCCACCACACGATTGGTGACTTCCACTTCCAGGTCCACCTGCGGGTAGCGCAGCAGATACTGCGCGAACACCTGGTGCAGCACGGTCTGCGCCAGCGTCACCGGGCAACTGACCCGCAACAGGCCGCGCGGCTCCTGCTGAACTTGCGCGACCGCCGCATGCGCGGCTTCCGCCTCGTCGCGCATGGCCTGGCAATGACGCAGGAACACTTCGCCCGCCGGCGTCAGCGACAGGCTGCGGGTCGTGCGCTGCAACAGGCGCACGCCCAGCTCCGTCTCCAGGCGATTGATGCGCCGCGACAGCCGCGACGGCGGCATGCCAAGATGCCGCGCAGCCGCGCTGAAACCTCCCCGCTGCACCACTTCGGTGAACAGCACCATATCGTTCAAGTCATGCATCGCCGCAACATTACCAACAAAAGTGGAATAATCTTTCTCAAAATAGCCAGCTTATCACCAGCAATGAGTTCAAACATAATAACAACCATTCAATGAACCACTTGGACACCCGACATCATGAAATTGCTGCACATTGACTCCAGTATCACCGGCTCCGCTTCCGCATCACGCATGCTGACCCAGTATGTGGTCGAACAGATCCGCCAGCAGAACGACGACGTGCAAATCGAGTACCTGGACCTAGCCGACAATCCTCCCCCTTACTTCTCGGCCGACTCCCTGGGCCTGCGCCTTGGCCTGGACGACGCCAGCCTGAGCGATCGCCAGCGCGCCGAGAACGTGATCTCCGAACAACTGGTCAGCCAGTTCCTGGCCGCCGACACGCTGGTGATCGGCGCCCCCTTCTACAACTTCACCATTCCCAGCCAGCTCAAATCGTGGCTGGACCGCATCGCCCAGGCCGGCCGCACCTTCCGCTACACCGCCAACGGCCCCGAAGGCCTGGCCGGCGGCAAGACGGTCTACATCGTGGTCAGCCGCGGCGGCGTCTATTCCGGTTCCGAGCAGGGCCAGGCCCTGGAGCACCAGGAGAGCTACCTGCGCGTGATGTTCGGCTTCATGGGCGTGACCGACCTGCGCTTCATCTACGCCGAAGGCATGGCCCAGGCCCCCGAGCAGCGCCAGGCCATCCTGGACAAGGCCAAGGCCAGCGTCGCTTCCCTGCTGGAGCAGGCCACCGCCTGAACCAGCGCGCAACACCCGCAAAAAAAACCGCCAGCCCCGTAGAGCTGGCGGTTTTTTTATGCGGGTCAGTCCCAGATGCAATGATGCGCTTTGCGCAATGCCTGCCTGGCGCTGCGCAAGCCCCTGCTACTGGTCCGTATCCAGCCAATGTCCCAGGCGCAGGCGCTTGGTGTTCAGATAATTCTTGTTATAGGGATTGCCTTCGATCTGGTGCGGAACGCGCTCCACGACGTCAATGCCTATGTCCTGCAAGGTCTTGACCTTGCGGGGATTGTTGGTCATGAGGCGGATCTGGCGTATGCCCACGTGATCCAGCATGCTTTTGCAGATGTCGTAACGGCGCATGTCGGCGGGAAAGCCCAGCCGTTCGTTGGCTTCGACCGTATCGGCTCCCTGGTCCTGGAGCTGATAGGCGCGGATCTTGTTGACCAGGCCTATCCCGCGTCCTTCCTGGCGCAGATACATCAGGGCTCCCCGCCCCTGCTTGGCGATGCGCTCCAGCGCCAGTTGCAGCTGGGGGCCGCAATCGCAGCGCAGGCTGAACAAAGCGTCGCCCGTCAGGCATTCGGAGTGCACGCGCGCCAGGACGGGCTCGCCGCCCGCGACATTGCCCAGGGTCAGGAGCACGTGCTCCTTCTGGGTGCTGCGCTCGACGAAGACGTGGATCTTGAAGACCGCCCATGGGGTGGGAAGCTGGCTGGCGCTGATGTAGTCCAGCAGTGGAGCCTGGCCAGCCTCGCTTGCGGGGCTTGGAGTTCCCGCTTCAGGCGCCAGTGAGGAATCCGGCGTGGATTGCATAAATGAAGAGTCTCGGCTGCAACGAAAAAATGCGGCTTGCCCCCGGCGGGAGCCAACCTGTCAATCATAGCGCAAAACAGCCCTGCCTCATTCTTACCCACATGCATAAGCCCTCGGCCAAGTGGATATATCGTCGCCATTTCCACTCACATATTCTCCATTATTGCATCGTGTTATGCAATAATGGCATACGTAACTGAACTTACACTCGATATCAACATAACTGACAAACAACATAAAATGTCATAGAATTTACAAACAGAGGAAATTCTGCGCGGTACTCACTCAGCCCAGTTCTGCTCCTTTCAGACTTGATTCGCCATGCGTCTTTCCAAAGCTTGTTTATGCGGCCTGGCATCCGGGCTTGCCATTCTGCTCCACCCCCTGTCCTCGAGCGGCGCCGCCCCGCTGGCCTGGCCGCAGCCTCCGTCCCAGCTCAGTCTGGAAACCCCCTATGGCAAGCTGCAGGTCAGCCAGAGCGAATACGTCTACGAAGCCCAGTTGCTGCTGGGCGCCACTGTCATCGCTCCTGAACTCAAGGGCATGATCAATATTCCCTACGCCTTCAAACAGCAAAAAGGCCAGACGGCGCTGATCTCCGTCGACACGGGCTTGGGCAGTTGTCCCATCAGCTACCACTGGATCACCGTGGCCGCCAGCGGCTACACGCTGTCGCCGGCCTTCGGCTCCTGCAGCGCCCAGATACGCGTGCGCCACCAGGGCCAGACGCTGATCATGGAAACACCCAACCGGGAAGACCCCAACAAAATCGACGAATACCGCTACGACGGACGCAAAGTCAGCCTGCGCAAGCGCCGCCAGGCCATGCGCTGAGCGGAACTTCGCCCCGCCGGGGCTGACCAATAGGACAAGGCTTATAATCGATTGTTCTATTTCACCCCCGGATTCCATCATGACCTCTGCTCATGCTTCCCGCCGCCTGCGCGTCTGGGACCTGCCCACCCGTTTGTTTCACTGGCTTCTGGTGCTGAGCGTCGTCGGCAGCTTTGTCACGGTCAAGGCAGGCGGCCTGTGGATGGACTGGCATGTGCGCTTTGGCCTGTTTGCTCTGGGCTTGCTGGCGTTCCGTCTTGTCTGGGGTCTGATCGGCGGCTACTATTCGCGCTTTGCGCGCTTCCTGCCCAATCCGGCCCGCAGCCTGAACTATCTGCGCGAGAGGCCCGCCGTCTACCCCGGTCACAACCCCATCGGCGCCTGGTCGGTCTGGGCCATGCTGATCGTCTTCGGTTTCCAGGCCGTCTCGGGCCTGTTCGCCAACGATGACATCTTCACGGCCGGGCCGCTGGCCTACCTGAGCAGCGACTGGTCCAAGACCCTGACCGGCCTGCACAAGGCCAATGAATGGATCATGCTGGCGCTCATCGCCATGCACGTGCTGGCCATCTTCCTGTACCGCGTCCTGGGTGGTCAGAAATTGACCAGCGCCATGATCAGCGGCGACGCCCAGGTTCCGGCCGAATCCATCCTGCCCGCCAGCACCGATACCTGGAAGACGCGGCTGATCGCCCTTGTGCTGGCCATCCTCATCGGATGGGGCGTCTACGCCCTGACCGGATTGGCGCCCGCCGGCGGAATGGACGACTTCATGTAGACCCGACTTATCCCCAGAAACTGTGCACAAACCTGGGGATAACGCGGGGATTGTTTTGGCTGAGCCGCATTCCTGCTGACTGTCTTTTAAAGTGGACGGCGACTATCCGTCCTAGGCCGGACGGCCTGGGATCAGGCATCTTGCAGATCGCCGGGCGCATTTGGATGCAGCCCCCCTTCTAGGGCTGCGACGAGGCGGCTGGAAAAAACACATGGACGCGCAACCCTGGCTGCGCATTTTCCCAGAGAATCTCGCCGCCATGCAGCCGTATGGTGGCCAGCACGCTGCTCAGCCCCAGGCCGTGCCCGGAATATCGCTCGTCGGCGCGGAAGAAATGGCGTCCGAGCAAGGGCAGGCTCTCGGGCGCCACCCCCGGCCCGTCGTCCTGCAGAGTCATCCGGACCCAGCCGCGGCCGTCAGTGCCGGTACTGATCCACACCCTGGAGTCCGCGTACTTGATGGCATTGTCCAGCAGATTGGCCACCGCGCTGGCCAGCAGATCGGCATCGCCTATCAGCCGGGGCGTGGCCCCCGGCGTGCAGGAGACTGCCACGCCGCACTCTTCGGCCAGCGCATCGTACATATCCAGCACATCCCGGCAAATCTCCCTCAAGTCGCAGGAAAGGAAGCGCTGGCGCTGCATGCCGGCCTCGATCTCGGCGATCTGGAGCATCTTGCCGAACAACTGGTTGAGCAGGTCGATCTCGGCCAGCGCAGCCTGCTGGGCGGCACGCATTTCCGCCACGCCGGCGCCTGGCTGCTGCGCCGCCTGCAGGCGGCCGCGCAGGCGGGTCAAGGGGGTACGCAGATTGTGGGCGATGGTGTCCGATACATGGCGCACGCCCTGCATCAGATCCTCGATCTGGTCCAACATGGAATTGATGTCCTGCGCCAACTGGGAAAACTCGTCGGTATGGCCCAGCAGCGGGACCCGCTCGCGCAAGCGTCCGGCCCGGATCTCCTGGGTGATCCGGCGGATGCCGGCCACCCGGTAGCCCAGTTCGGAGTAGAAAATGTAGGTGCCCGCTGCAATCAGCAAGCCGGCCACCAGCACGGCCACCAGGCTGGCCTGCCCGATCAGCGACTTGATCTCGTTGAGCTCCTGCAGATCGTACCCAACCACCAGGACCGAACCGTCGTCCAGTCCCTGCACGCGCAGCCGCCCCTGCGTCAGCACGCCTTCGCGGTGCACGGCCACCTCGGACATGTCCGTGCGCCGCAGCAAGGCCGGTTCGAGCTCGTCCAGATTGCCCACGATCTTGTGGCCGTTTTCATCGAGCAGCAGATAGATCTCACGTTCCGAATCCACGCGATCCGACAAGGCCAGCTCCAGGGCGCGGACCAGTCCCGGCCGCCCTCCGTCCTCATACTCCAGCAGCAGGCGCTGCGCCGTCACGGACACATGGCGGAAGAACTGGGTATGCAGGACGCTGATGACCTGTATATAGATGAACGCCAGCAGAGTCAGCGTCGTGAGCGTGGCCAGGGCTCCGTAGTTCAGTGTCAGGCGAAACGAGATCGAACGCCACCATGCCGGCAGACGGCCGGCCCTCACGGCAAGTCCGCCAAGGGGTCGGGAGCGGCGGCGCTCATGGTGTAGCCTACGCCTCGCAAGGTGTGGATCAAGGGCGCGCCGCCGGCCGCATCGAGCTTGCGGCGCAGGCGGCTGATCTGCACGTCGATCAGATTGGTCTGGGGATCGAAGCGGTAATCCCACACCGCCTCCAGCAGCATGGTGCGGGTGACGACCTGGCCTTCGTTCTGCATCAGATAGGCCAGCAAGCGGAATTCCCTGGGCTGCAAGGCGACGGCTTGGCCGGCGCGGGTCACGCGTCCCGAGGCCAGGTCGGCCGTCAGATCCAGTATCTGCAACACAGGCTGGTCGCTGCGCCGGCTGCGACGCGCCAGCGCTTCCAGCCGCGCATACAGCTCGGAGAAGGCGAAAGGCTTGGTCAGGTAGTCGTCCCCGCCGGCTTTCAGGCCGCGCACCCGCTCGTCCAGCGCGTTGAGCGCGCTCAGCACCAGTACCGGCGTCTCCTTGCCCAGGCCGCGCAACGTGGACAGGATGGATAGGCCGTCGACCTGGCTGGGCAGCATGCGGTCCAGGATGATCAAGTCCCAATCCTGCTCCATGGAGCGCGTCAACGCTTCCACGCCGTCGCGGCAGATCACCGTCGCATGCCCTTGCTGTCCCAGCCCGTCCGCAATGTAACGCGCGGTCTCGGCATCGTCCTCGACGATCAAACAGCGCCACTTGCCCTGCATGACTCTCCTTCCTTTGCTTGAAAAGCTCGCATCTTCGTTCGAAACGACGCCCAAGGCAAATGCAATATTACCGCCGGCGCCAGAATCCCCACAGGACCAGCACCAGCCCCACGAGCGCCGCCAGAAGCCCCGCCCACCCGAATATCGTCAAGCCCAGCCAGGCCGGCCCCCGCGTCAGCAGGGCTGGTCCCAACACAAGGACGAAGGCCGCCGTGACGATGGCAATGGCCAGGCGCGTGGCGGCCTTCTGCAGCGAAGCGCCCAGGCGCTGCATGCCTTGGATTTCGATGCGCGCCTGCACCTTGCCCTGCCGCACCCGGTGCATCAGCAGGCGCAGCAACTGAGGGGCGTCCATGGCGATCTGGCGCGATTCCAGCAGGCTGCGCTGCAGGTCCGCATACAGGCGCCGCGGCGAATAGTGCCGGCGCATCAGGTCGGCGATCATGGGCTGGGCCACGGCGATCACGTCGAACTGCGGGTCCAGGCGCTTGAGTACGCCGTCGGCCGTGATGAAGGCCTTGAACAGCAGCGCCAGGTCCGGAGGGAGCATCAGCCGGTTCTCGCGCGCCAGCGCCATGAAGTCCAGCAGCGCGGCCGATATCGACAGCAGGCCGCTGCCTTGTCTGGCGACGTAGCGCTGGGCGCTCTCCTCCAGACGGGCCCAGTCGAAATCATCGGCGCCCGACCAGTCCAGCAAAGTCGTGGCCACCCCCTCAGCCTGTCCGTCAACGATGGCCCGCAGCAGGATCAGCAGCTGCTGGCGCCGCCGCGCGGTCAGCCGGCCCACCAGCCCGAAGTCGATGAAGGCCACCCGATTGCCGGGCAGGGCCAGCACATTGCCCGGATGGGGGTCGGCGTGGAACAGGCCGTCCTCCAGCACCATGTGCAGGAAAGCCAAGGCGCCCCGGCGGGCCAGTATTTCCCGGTCCGCCTCGATCGCATCCAGGGCCGCCGCATTGACGGGCGAAGCGCCCTGCACGTAGTCCTGCACCATCACGGCAGGGCTGGTCCAGGCCTCGTGCACGCGCGGCACGACAAGGTAATCGAACTCGCGCAGGTTCTCCCGCACGGCCATGCCGTTGGCCGCCTCGCGCGTGAAATCCAGCTCGTCGGCAATGGCCTGCGCCAGGGCGCGCACGATATCGTGCGGCCGGTACTCCGGCAGCAGGCCTTGTTGCTGGACCAGGCGCGCGATCTGCGAGAGCAGCCTCAGGTCGGCTTGTATCAAGGGCTTCAGGCCGGGACGCTGCACCTTGACCACGACCTGCGCGCCATCGTGCAGGCGGGCGCGGTAGACCTGAGCCATGGACGCCGCGGCCAGCACATCGGTATCGAACCAGGCGAAGGCCTGCTCCAGGCTCTGGCCCAGCGCCTGCTCCAGCTCGGGCTTCATGACGGACCAGGGCACGGGCGCGGCCTGCCCTTGCAGCTTTTCCAGCTCCTGCGTCCATTCCTGGGGCAGCAAGTCGTTGCGCGTGGCCAGGATCTGGCCCAGCTTGATGAAGGTGGGTCCCAGTTCCTCCAGGGCGCGGCGCAGGCGCACGGGCGCCGCCTGTTCGCGCAAGCCGGCCTGAGCCTTGCTCGACGTCCTCGGCCACAGTTCGGCCAAGCCCAGGCGCTGCATCACGTCCTCGATGCCGTACCGCGCCACGACCGCGCCGATGGCGCGCACCCGCGCATGATCGCGCAAGGCCAACAAAGTACCAGCCAGCATTCATCGCCTCCTGCCTGCCATGCTCAATCCGGACAGCATACACCGGCCCGCAGCGCAGCCGGCTTATCCACAATCCCGGTGGACAAAAATGGGAACAGCCTCTGGAAAAACCTGATTTCCATTTTGGCATCAAGCACTTATATTTCCAGGTCAGCAAACGTCCAGCCAATGGAGCCGCAGCGGCCGCCTGCCGAGCGCACCGGCAAGCGCCGATTCGGAGTACATTGACGCTTTTCAGAGCAAGGAGAACGTGATGCGCCTGGATCGATCCCGCTCCAGCCAGAACGTCGAGGACCGCCGCTCGGCCGGCCCGCGCATCGGGCGCGGCAAGATAGGCCTGGGCACCGTCGTGCTGGCACTGATCGCCATGTACTTTGGCATAGACCCGAACATGGTGCTGAACCTGGCCGAAGGCCCCGTCACTCAGCCTCCGGCGCAGTCCGTGCCCGCCAACGATGCGCAGGGCCAGTACATCGCCAAAGTGCTGGGCGAAACCGAAGACGTCTGGCGCGACATCTTCCGCCAGCAGACCAACGGCCAGTACCGCGACCCCGTCCTGGTGCTGTATCGCGGCGCCACCCCCACCGCCTGCGGCACCGGCCAGTCGGCCATGGGCCCCTTCTACTGTCCCGGGGACGAAAAGCTCTACATAGACCTGGGCTTTTTCGATGAAATGGAGCGCGGCATGGGCGTCAAGGGGGACTTCGCCCCCGCCTACGTCATCGCCCACGAAGTAGGCCACCACGTCCAGAACCAGCTGGGCGCCATGCGCGCCGTGGAGCAGGCCCGCCGCAGCGGTTCCCAGACGCGCGCCAACCAGGCTTCCGTGCGCCTGGAACTGCAGGCCGACTGCTACGCCGGCATCTGGGCGCACCATGCCGACGCGCAGCGCCAGATACTGGAACCGGGCGACATCCAGGAAGCCATGGCCGCCGCGCAGGCCGTGGGCGACGACACCTTGCAGAAACAGGCCCAGGGCTATGTGGTGCCCGACTCCTTCACGCATGGCAGCGCCAGGCAGCGCATGGCCTGGTTCCAGGAAGGCTATCGCAGCGGCCAATTGCGCAGCTGCGACACCTTCACCCTGGCCGACCCGCGTTGAGACAGCCCGCCGGCCAGCGGGCTGAATGATTCAAGCCTGTACTATCGCCCGCCACATTACCGTTTGGTAAGGCACTTGTAATCCCCCGGGGCCTGCCGTGTCCCTACCATGGAGTCGCGCAATTGTGCGTCCACGGGAGAGACAATAATGAAACTGCACGGCAGACAGAATCTGGTCGCGGGCGGCACCATGGTGGTGCTGGGGGCCGCGACCGCCATCACCTCGCTCGGCTACAACGTCGGCACCCTGCAGCGCATGGGACCGGGCTATTTCCCATTGATGCTGGGCATCCTGCTGGCCCTGCTCGGGCTGGCCATCGCCCTGACCGGCCGGTCGGCCGGCACCCAGGAGGAGGAACCGGTCGCCCCGCCTCAGTGGCGCGGCTGGGCCTGCATCACGGCCGGCATCCTGGCCTTCATGTTCTTCGGCAAATGGGGCGGCCTGGCCCCGGCGACTTTCGCCCTGGTATTCATCTCGGCAATGGGCGACCGCCAGCACACCATCAAGACCGCCGGCCTGCTGGCCGCCTTCATGACGGTCGCCGGCTCGCTGATCTTCTACTGGGGGCTGAATCTGCAGTTCCCGCTGCTGCGCTGGGGCTGATCCATGGACACCGTACTGAATCTGCTTCACGGCTTCCAGGTGGCCCTGCAATGGGACAACCTGATCTGGGCCATCTTCGGCGTGTTCATGGGCAACCTGATCGGCGTGCTGCCCGGCATGGGCGTGCTGGCCGCGATCTCCATCCTGCTGCCCCTGACCTACACCATGACGCCCACGGCCGCGCTCATCATGCTGGCGGGCATCTACTATGGCTCGCAATACGGCGGCGGCATCACCTCCATCATGCTGAACCTGCCCGGCACCGCCTCGCACGCCGTGGCCTGCCTGGACGGCAATCCCATGGCGCGCAACGGCAAGGCGGGCTCGGCCCTGTTCATGCTGATGTGCTCGTCCTTCTTCGGCGCGACCATCGGCATCCTGGCCATGATGCTGTTCTCCCCCGTCCTGGTGGACGTGGCCTTTCTCTTCGGGCCGGCGGAATACTTCGCCATGATGACGCTGGGCCTGCTGGCCGGCGCCACCCTGGCCCGAGGCTCGGCGCTCAAGGGCGTGGCCATGGTGGTGCTGGGGCTGCTGATGGGCGTGATAGGCACCGACGTCAACAGCGGCGTCATGCGCTTTACCTTCGACATCATGGAGCTGAGCGACGGCCTGCAGATCGTGGCGCTGGCCATGGGGCTGTTCGGCGTGGCCGACTTTCTGAAGAACATCAACCAGATCACGCCGGAAAACAGCGTGGTGAGCAGCAAGGTCACGCTCAAGTCGCTGCGCCCGCAAAAAGGCGACCTTCGCCAGTCGCGCGGCGCGCTGGTCCGCGGCACCTCCATCGGCGCGGCTTTCGGCATCCTGCCCGGCACCGGCCCCACGATCGCCTCCTTCATTGCCTACGCCACGGAAAAGAAGATGGCCAAGGAACCCTCGCGCTTCGGGCGCGGCGCCATCGAAGGCATCGCCTCCCCCGAGGCCGCCACCAGCGCATCCACGCAGACCAGCTTCATCCCCACGCTGAGCCTGGGCATCCCGGGCGATCCGGTCATGGCCCTGATGCTGGGCGCCCTGATCATCCACGGCATACAGCCCGGCCCGCAGATGATGCTGGAGCATGCCGACATGTTCTGGGGCCTGATCGCCAGCTTCTGGGTCGGCAACCTGATCCTGCTGCTGCTCAACCTGCCCCTGATCGGCATGTGGATCCGCATGCTGACCGTGCCCTTCAAGTACTTGTTCCCGGCCGCGCTGTTCTTTGTGTGCGTGGGTGTCTACAGCACCAACAACAACCTGTTCGACGTGGGCATGGTGCTGTTCTTCGGCATCGTGGGCTACCTGTTCATGCGCCTGGAGTTCGAACCGGCGCCGCTGCTGCTGGGCTTCGTGCTGGGTCCCATGGTGGAGGAAAACTTCCGCCGCGCCCTGCTGCTGTCGCGCGGGGACATGGCGGTCTTCATCGAGCGGCCCATCAGCGCGGGTTTCATGCTGGCCAGCGCGCTGCTGATCCTGGGCCTGCTGTACTCAACGCTGGCCAAGAAGCGCCGCGCCCGCCAGGCCCTGGCCATCGCGAACTGAGTTCCCTTGGGCGGCCGCGCCTTACCGGATTCTCCGCGGCCGCCGCTTTTTTGTCGGGCCATCGGGCAGGATTAAAGTGTAAGAACATGTAAACTGGTATTGTCCGCCGAGGAATTCGATCTATAATTATTTTCTTCGCAGGAAACACGGGTCGTTAGCTCAGTTGGTAGAGCACTGGACTCTTAATCCATTGGTCGTGCGTTCGAGTCGCACACGACCCACCAGAAATCCTACGAAGCATAGCAGAATCAGGCCGCGAAAGCGGCCTTTTTCTTTGCCTGCTTGTTGCGTGCCCCGCCTCACTTTTGTTGCAAAGTTAAGACTATTCAAAAAAAAGTGGCGGCGGACGCTCACTTGTTGCGCTGCAGCATATATTATTTTTCCATAGTCTTTGTTCCTGCGGTGGTGAGATCCGCGGAAACAGGCGTCACAGAGCGCTGCCGTCACCTCACTGCCCACCGACTAGGCAAGATCGGGGTCACGTGCCAAGCTAGCTTACTCGCCTTGCCGGAATTGTGTTGCTCTTCAACCTACAACACAGGTCCGCTTGCCTACATCTTGCGCTCGCGCTGCCGCCCTTCAGGCGCGGCAGCCAGGGATCAATTCAAGCCGGTTTTGCCCGGCTTCAAGCCAGCCGCCAGGATCACGAGTCCCGGCAGGCCTTCCCCCACCCGCCGCCATCCCCACGGTGTTCCCGCTCCGCCACGACGGCGGGCGGACCTGCGTTCATTTCAGGAACACCTATGAAACTCATTACCGCCATCGTCAAGCCGTTCAAGGTCGACGAAATACGGGAAGCGCTCTTCGAGCTTGGCATACAGGGGATGACGCTGACCGAAGTCAAAGGGTTCGGCCGCCAGAAAGGGCATACCGAACTGTATCGCGGCGCGGAATACGCCGTGGACTTCCTGCCCAAGATACGTATCGAACTGGCCATCCCGGATGCCCTGCTCGAAGCCGTGCTGGAAGCCATCCAGACCAGCGCCCGCACGGGCCGCATCGGCGACGGCAAGATCTTCGTGCAGTCCTTGGACCATGTGGTCCGCATCCGCACCGGCGAGTGCGATGAAAACGCATTGTGACTTCGGGAGACCTCATCATGAACAACGCTGACCTGTCGTGGATGCTGGTATCCACCCTCCTGGTGCTGATGATGGCCGCCCCCGGCCTGGCCCTGTTCTACTCGGGCATGGTGCGCCGCAAAAACGCCCTGTCCATGCTGTCCCAGACGCTGCTCGTATTCTCGCTGGGCGTGGTGCTGTGGTTCATCTACGGCTATTCGCTGGCCTTCACGCCAGGCAACCCCTTCATCGGCGGCCTGGACAAAGCCTTTCTGAACGGGCTGTTCACGCCCGGCGACCAACGGTTCGCGCTGTCGGGCACGTTGCCCGAGCTGCTCTTCGCCGCCTTCCAGGCCACTTTCGCCGGACTGACCTGCGCACTGGTGGTTGGCAGTCTGGCCGAACGCGCCCGCCTGTCCTCCATTCTCGCGTTCACCGTCATCTGGTTCACCCTGGCCTATCTGCCGATCTGCCACATGGTATGGTTTGCCGACGCCGAGAACGGGGGGTTGCTCAATCAGCGCGGCGCGCTGGACTTCGCCGGCGGCACCGTGGTGCACATCAATGCCGGCATGGCCGGACTGGTGGGCGCCTGGCTGGTCGGTCCGCGCCTGAACTATCGGCGCGAAGCCATGCCGCCGCACAATCTGCCTCTGACCTTCATCGGCGCGGCCCTGCTGTGGGTTGGCTGGTTCGGCTTCAATGCGGGCTCCGCCCTGTCCGCCAACGAGAACGCCGCCTTGGCCTTCTTCAACACCATGCTGGCCGCCGCCATCGGAGTGGTGGCCTGGACGCTGGGTGAATGGCTCATCAAGGGCCACCCTTCCCTGCTGGGCGCCTGCTCGGGCGCCATCGCCGGACTGGTGGGCATCACGCCCGCAGCCGGTTTCGTGGCTCCGTCAGGCGCGCTGGCCATCGGCCTGATCACCTCGCTGGCCTGCCTGTGGGGCGTCAACGGCCTGAAACGCCTGCTGCGCGCCGACGATACGCTGGACGTCTTCGGCATCCACGGCCTGGGCGGCATCGTGGGCGCCCTGCTCACCGGCCTGTTCAATGCGCCGTCGTGGGGCGGCCCGGGCACGGCGGCAGGCAACAGCGTATGGACGCAGCTCTGGATCCAGCTGGAAGGCGTGCTGTTGACGCTGGCCTGGTCGGGCGCGGCCGCCTTGATCGCCTTCAAGCTGGCGCAATGGCTATGCGGCGGGCTGCGCGTCAGCCCCGAGCACGAGCGCGAAGGCCTGGACATCCGCACGCACGGCGAATCCGGCTACCAGAGCTGAGGCCGGCCATGACGCTCCATCCGCACTGTCCCGACGGTCTGCCGGCTCCTGCATCAGCCGTCGGCCCGGACGTAAAAAAGCCCTCGAAAGAGGGCTTTTTTTCAGGCTGCCGCCGGCGATCATTTTTCCTTGCGATAGGAATCGTGACAGGACTTGCAGGACTTGCCCACATTGCCGAAAGCCACACGGAACGCATCGAAATCGCCCGAGGCGGAAGCCGTCTTCAGCTTGTCCATGGCCGACAGGAAGTCGTCCTCGGCCTGCTTGAAGCCCTTGGCATCGCTCCAGACTTCCGGCTTGGCATCGCCGCCTTCGGCGCCGGGGGCAAAGCCGGCCCAGGGCAAGGCAGCCAGCACCGACAGCACTTCCACGTTCTTGGCGATCGCGTCGGCGTCGAACGGCGCCTCTTTCTTGGCCACGGGCGCCATGCGACCGAAATGCGCACCGATCAGCGTCATGCCGGCCTGACGGTACTTGATGGCCTGTTCAGGCTTGGCGAACTGCGCCGTGGCCGGGGCGGCGATGGCGGCGCACACTGCCGCGGCGGCTGCCAGGAAAGCGAACTTTTTCATACGGACTCCTGTTTAGTGATACTTGAAACGCCCCTTGCGGGGCTTGCAGGTCATGCCGGGCCGCTTGGCGCGCCGCTTCCCCACGACGCGCACGAGGCGGCTCTTAAATCGCGTTGGCCAGCTCGACCGCCACGCCCAGATAACTGCGCGGGGTCAGGTTGAGCAGGTAATTCTTGGCATCGGCCGGCAGGTCCAGGCCGCCGATGAATTCGCGCAATGCGCTTTCGGTGATGCCTTTGCCGCGAGTCAGAGCCTTGAGCTGCTCGTAGGGCTGAGGCAAGCCGTAGCGGCGCATCACCGTCTGGACGGGCTCGGCCAGGATCTCCCAGCAGGCGTCGATGTCAGCGTCCACGGCGGCGGCGTTCAGCTCCAGCTTGCCCAGGCCGCGCAGGCAGGCGTCGTACGCCACCACGCTGTAGCCCAGCGCCACGCCCAGGTTGCGCAAGACGGTGGAATCGGTCAGGTCGCGCTGCCAGCGCGACACGGGCAGCTTCTCGGACAGGTGGCGCAGCACGGCATTGGCCAGGCCCAGGTTGCCTTCGGAATTTTCGAAGTCGATGGGGTTGACCTTGTGCGGCATGGTGGACGAACCGATCTCGCCTTCCTTCAGACGCTGCTTGAAATAACCCAGGGAGATGTAGCCCCAGACGTCGCGATTGAAGTCCAGCAGGATGGTATTGGCGCGCGCGATGGCGTCGAACAGTGCGGCCATCCAGTCATGCGGCTCGATCTGGATGGTGTAGACGTTCTGGGTCAGGCCCAGGCCGGCCAGCACGTTCTTGCTGAAGGCAGGCCAGTCGATTTCGGGGTAGGCCGAGAAATGGGCGTTGTAGTTGCCGGTGGCGCCATTGAGCTTGGCCAGGGGCTGGACGGCGACGATGGCGGCGATGGCGTTCTGCAGGCGCGCGGCCACGTTGGCGAATTCCTTGCCCATGGTGCTGGGGCTGGCCGGCTGGCCGTGGGTGCGCGAGAGCAGCGGCTGGGCGGCGTGCAGGCGCGCCTGGGCCTTGATGGCGTCGCACACGGCCTGCAGCTGCGGCACGATGACCTGTTCGCGCGCACGGCTCAGCATCAGCGCATGCGAGGTGTTGTTGATGTCCTCGGACGTGCAGGCGAAGTGGATGAATTCGGCCGCCTTGGCCAGCTCGGCATGATCCGCAACCTTTTCCTTGAGCCAGTATTCCACGGCCTTCACGTCGTGGTTGGTGGTGCGCTCGATGGCCTTGATGCGGGCCGCGTCGTCTTCGGAGAACTGTTCGACCAGGCTCTTGAGCTTCTGGCGCGCCTCGGCCGAGAACGCGGGCAGCTCCGGCAGGCCGGCGTCGGACAGGCCGATCAGCCAGGCCACCTCGACCTCCACGCGATGCCACATGAAAGCGGCTTCGGACAACAGTCCACGCAGGGAACCCGTGCGGCTGCCATAACGTCCGTCCAGGGGGGACAGGGCATTGAGAGTGCTCAGAGTATCGGCTATTTGCATCGTTCTACAGGAAAAAGGGGGAAAAATTCAGCCAGCATTCTAACATTGCCGGCCTGCGCCCGCGCGACGCCTCGCGGGACCGGGACAAGAATCCGGCCCTCGCCCGTCTATTTGACGAATAAACCACAATTTATAACCATTACCGCATCCTCGCCCCTTGCGCCGGGTGGCCGAAGCGTTCGCCCATGGGTTCCTGCTATACTTTTTTAGCCTGTAACTTTTGATAGCTTCCTATGAAACTCCTTGCTTCCCTCACAAGCCCTTACGCGCGCAAGGTGCGTGTCGTCATGGCGGAAAAAAAGCTCGACTACGAGCTGATTCTGGAAGATGTGTGGGCCGACGACAGCAATATCATGAAGTACAACCCGCTGGGCAAGGTTCCCTGCCTGATCATGGACGACCAGAGCAGCCTGTTCGACTCCCGCGTGATCGTCGAATATCTGGACACCCTCTCGCCCGTCGGCCGCCTGATACCCCAGGCGGGACGCGACCGGGCCGCGGTCAAATGCTGGGAAGCCATCGCCGACGGCGTGCTGGACGCCGCCGTGGCCATCGTGGTGGAAAACCGACGGCCCGAGGCGCTGCGCCATCAGCCCTGGATCGAACGCCAGCAGGACAAGATCGCCGCCGCGCTGCAATCCATGAACAGCAGTCTGGGCGAGCAAGCCTTCTGCACGGGCACGACCTTCAGCCTGGCCGACGTCGCCGTGGGCTGTGCCCTGGGCTACCTGGACCTGCGTTTTCCGGACCTGGCCTGGCGCTCGCAATATGGCAACCTGCAGCGGCTGGATGAAAAGCTCCAGACCCGCCCCTCGTTCGCCAGCACCATCCCTGTGACTTGACCGCAGCAACCGGCAAGACAGGGCCCATTCAGCAGAATGGGCTTTTTTTATGCCAGCCGCTTTCGCGGCGGGTCGGGCCTGGACAGGGCCCGCATGCGCTCGAATGACTGCGGGAAGCGGCGGCATGGGCCGGAGGCGGCGGCGCCTTCGAAGGCATCCGGGAGACGAACTGGACGCGCTGGCGGTCTCCCGGCGTACGACCAGCACCGGAGACGCTCAGGCGTGAACGATGGCCTGTCCGATCATGTAGATGGCCAGCATGGTCAGCATGGCCGCGAAGATGCGCTTGAGGGCGAGCTGCGAGATCTTGTGCGCCAGGCTCGCGCCCACGGGCGCGGTGCAGATGCTCATGGCCGAGACGATCAGCAGGGCCGGCCAGTAGATATAGCCTATCATGCCCGGCTGGCCGCCGTTGACCGCCTCCCCGGACCAGATGTAGCCCACGCTGTTGGCCAGGGAAATGAAGAAGCCCAGCGCGGCCGAGGTGGCCACGGCCTGGCGCACCGGCACATTGCCGCGCAGCATGAAGGGTACGGACAGAAAAGCCCCGCCCGCGCCCAGCAGGCCGGACACGAAGCCGATCAGCGCCCCCATGGCGGCGACGGCGCCCGGCCCGGGCAGCGCCCTGCCCTGCGGCACGGGCGTGTTGCGGCCCATCTTGCAGGCCGAATACAGCACGAAGATGCCAAAGACGATGGCCAGCGCCGTGCCGTTGATCACGGCGAACACCGCGCCGCCCGACAACATGCCGCCCAGGATCAGCCCCGGCGCCATGGCCCGCACCACGTCCCAGCGTATCGCGCCGCGCTTGTGGTGCGCCCGCACGCTGGACAGCGACGTGAACAGAATGGTGGCCATGGCCGTGGCGATGGAGGCGTGCACGGCCAGTTCCTGGGGCACGCCGAAGCGCGGCAGCAGAAAGGTCAGGAAGGGCACGAGTATCATGCCTCCGCCTATGCCCAGCAGGCCGGCGGCCACGCCCACGCCCGCGCCCAGCGCCAGCAGGCTGGCGATCAGGATGGGATCCATGCTCGCTCCTACTGTATGATGCCGCCGCCCAGGCAGACGTCGCCGTCATACAGCACGGCCGACTGCCCCGGCGTGACGGCCCACTGGGCCTGATCGAACGCCAGCGTGAAGGTGTCGCCCCGGGCCTGCAGCAGGCGGCAGGCGGCGTCGGCCTGGCGATAGCGGGTCTTGGCGCCCAGCGTTTCCAGTTCGGGAGGATGACCGGCCACCCAGCTGGCATCGGCCGCGCGCAGTTCGGACTGCAGCAGCCAGGGGTGGTCATGCCCCTGCACCACATACAGCGTGTTGGTCTTCAGGTCCTTGCGGGCGGCATACCAGGCGTCGGCCGTGCCGTCGTCGCGCTGCTTGCCCTTGACCCCGCCTATGCCCAGGCCCTTGCGCTGCCCGTAGGTGTAGAAGGACAGGCCCACGTGCTGGCCCACGACGGCGCCTTCCGGCGTCTTGATGGGCCCGGGCTGGGTGGGCAGATAGCGGTTCAGGAACTCGCGGAACGGCCGCTCGCCGATGAAGCAGATGCCGGTGGAATCCTTCTTGGCTGCGTTGGGCAATCGCAGCTCCTGCGCGATGCGGCGCACTTCCTGCTTGTTGATCTCGCCCAGGGGAAACAGGCTGCGCGAAAGCTGGGCCTGGTTCAGCCTATGCAGGAAGTAGCTCTGATCCTTGGAGGCGTCCAGGCCCTTGAGCAGCTGGTACTGCGTGCGCCCGCCGACCTGCACCGCGCGCACCCGCGCGTAATGGCCGGTGGCGATCCAGTCCGCGCCCAGGGTCATGGCATGGTCCAGGAAGGCCTTGAACTTGATCTCGGCATTGCACAGCACATCGGGATTGGGCGTGCGGCCGGCGGAATATTCGCGCAGGAACTCGGCAAAGACCCGATCCTTGTACTCGGCGGCGAAATTCACGGCCTCGATGTCCACGCCCACCACGTCCGCCACGCTGGCGGCGTCCAGCCAGTCCTGGCGCGAGGAGCAGTATTCGGAATCGTCGTCGTCTTCCCAGTTCTTCATGAACAGGCCGACGACCTCATAGCCCTGCTGCTTGAGCAGCCAGGCCGACACGGAGGAGTCGACGCCGCCGGACATGCCGATCACGACGCGACCTTTCTTGGTGGAAGTAGTCATTGCGGTGGTGGTGAGGCGCGCCGCGGCGGGCGCGCTGTAACGCGGAAGGCCCGCTCCGGCGGGCCGCAAGAACGCATTGTACGCCTGCCGGAGCGAATCCACACGCAAGCCCCTTCGGCCCGCGTCTCAGTTCAGCGGACGAGGCGGGATCATCTTGCCGGGATTCAGGATATTGTGCGGATCCAGCGCCTGCTTGATGCTGCTCATCAAGTCCAGGGAGTCCTGGCCGTGCTCGGCCAGCATGAATTCCATCTTGTGCAGGCCCACGCCGTGTTCGCCCGTGCACGTGCCCTGCATGGCGATGGCGCGCTGCACCAGGCGGCGGTTCAGGGCTTCGGACTCCTGCCATTCCTCCTGGCTGTCAGGATCGAGCAGCATCAGGACGTGGAAGTTGCCGTCGCCCACGTGGCCCACGATGGTATAGGGGAAGGAGGCCTGGTCCATGTCGGCCGCGGTCTGCGCCACGCAGTCGGCCAGGGCGGAGATGGGCACGCACACGTCCGTGGTGCTGGCCCGGCAGCCGGGGCGCAGCTGCAGCCCGGCGAAATAGGCGTTGTGGCGCGCCGTCCACAGCCGCGACCGGTCCTCGGGCTTGTCGGCCCATTCGAAATCCATGCCGCCGTTCTCGCGCGTGATCTCCTGCACCACCTGGGCCTGCTCCTGCACGCCGGTGGGACTGCCGTGGAATTCGAACAGCAGCAGCGGCGTCTCTTTCAGCGCGAGCTTGCTGTAGGCATTGGTGGCGCGCACGGCCGCCGCGTCCATGAACTCCACGCGCGCGATGGCGATGCCCATCTGGATGACCTCGATCACGCTCTGGACGGCCGAGCGCAGGTCGGGGAAATTGCAGATGGCGGCGGAAATGGCCTCGGGCTGCGGGTACAGGCGCACCGTGACTTCCGTGATGATGCCCAGCGTGCCCTCGCTGCCGATGAACAGGCGCGTCAGGTCATAGCCTGCGGAGGACTTCTTGGCGCGGTTGGCCGTCTCGATGATGCGGCCGTCGGCAGTGACCACCTTCAGGGTCAGCACGTTCTCGCGCATGGTGCCGTAGCGCACCGCGTTGGTGCCCGAAGCCCGCGTGGCCGCCATGCCGCCCAGACTGGCGTCGGCGCCCGGGTCGATGGGAAAGAACAGGCCGGTATCGCGCAGGTGCTCGTTCAGGGCCAGGCGCGTGACGCCGGCCTGCACGGTGGCGGTGAAGTCTTCGGGATTGATGGCCACGATCTGGTCCATGCCCGACAGGTCCAGGCTGACCCCGCCCTGCACGGCCAGCAGATGGCCTTCCAGGGAAGAGCCGACCCCATAGGGAATCAGCGGGACGTGATGCTCATGGCAATGCCGCGCCACCCAGGCGACTTCTTCGGTCGTGCGGGCGAAGACCACGGCATCGGGCAGCATGGGCGGGAACGGCGATTCGTCCCTGCCATGGTGCTCGCGCACGGCGTGCGCAAGCGAACAGCGTTCATTGAACCGGGCCTGCAGGGCTTGCAAAAAGCCCTCCGGCATGGGACGCCGCACGGCGTCGGCATGGCCAGGAGCAGTGGAGAACCCCGGCTCTGCGGCCGGAGCTTCTCCGCCACAATCCTGGGGCGCTTTCAGCGCCGCATCAATCTGGCCTTGCTGGCCCTCGCCGCCCACGGCGAGGTCGGCGCAAAGACGTGTGGTCATGGCGATTCCTAGAAACGAGCAAAACGCTATTATGAGTGGCTCAGCGCCGCCTCTTCAAGCTTCACCCGCGCCTGGCGGCGGTCCTTGACCGCCTGGGCCAGCTGCTCCAGCACGGCGACGGTGTCGTCCCAGCCTATGCAGCCGTCGGTAATGCTCTGGCCGTAGGTCAGGGCGCAGCCGTTGACCAGATCCTGGCGGCCGCCCACCAGGTGGCTTTCGATCATCACGCCGAAGATGCGCGCATCGCCCTTGGCGATCTGGCCCGCCACGTCGGCCAGGACTTCAGGCTGGCGACGGTAGTCCTTGTTGCTGTTGGCATGGCTGGCGTCGATCATCACGCGCGGGATCATGCCGGCCTTGACCATGGCCTGGCTGGTCGCCTCCACGTTTTCGGCATCGTAGTTGGGCGTCTTGCCGCCGCGCAGGATCACATGGCAGTCGTTGTTGCCCACCGTGGACACGATGGCCGAATGGCCGCCCTTGGTCACGGACAGGAAATGGTGCGGCTGGGAAGCCGCCTTGATGGCGTCCAGCGCGATGCGGATGTTGCCGTCGGTGCCGTTCTTGAAGCCGACCGGGCAGGACAGCCCCGACGACAGCTCGCGGTGCACCTGGCTTTCCGTGGTGCGCGCGCCGATGGCGCCCCAGGACACCAGGTCGGCGATGTACTGCGGCGTGATCATGTCCAGGAATTCGCAGCCGGCGGGCAGGTCCAGCTGGTTCACCGCCAGCAGCAGCTCGCGCGCGGTGCGCAGGCCCTGGTTGATGTTGAAGCTGCCATCCAGGTGCGGATCATTGATCAAGCCCTTCCAGCCCACGGTGGTGCGAGGCTTCTCGAAGTAGACGCGCATCACGATTTCCAGTTCGGAAGCAAAGCGCTTGCGCTCGACCGTCAGGCGGCGGGCGTAGTCCAGCGCGGCTTCGGTATCGTGGATGGAACACGGGCCGACGATGACGACCAGGCGGTCGTCCTGCTCGTGCAGGACCTTGTGGATGCTGCGGCGCGCGTTGTGGACCGTGGCCGATACTTCGGACGTGCAAGGGAACTCGCGCATGACGTGCGATGGGGGCGAGAGTTCCTTGATCTCACGGATCCGTAAATCATCAGTATTGTGCGACACGACGTTACTCCAGTAGTTTTGCCAGGGCCGGGGGGCAGGCGAAAAAAAAGCCGCCCGGACGATGCTGGCGGCTTTTTTCAGGATTTTGGGCTTACTTTCGTTTGGTGCAACCCGTCCTTTCCTCCACCAGCGGCATTGGAAAAGCGTAAAAGTAAAAGTAGAAGAATGGGGTTGCTTGCTTCATGGGAAAAATCCTAACACAGTTTTTCGGAGCCTGCCAAGGATTTCAGCAAGAACGTCATAAAAATATGGCGACTGACAGAATATTCATATCGAATTTACTGTATAAAATACACAATAACGAAATGAATGTTTCGTTTTGGTTTTTTTAAAGGCCCTTTTGTTTCGAGTTTTCAGGAAAATCAAGGAGAATCCATCTCATTGCGATTGTCCTGTTGTTTTTGCGGCAACACCCGCCCATCGGACGGGTGCCGCGCGGCGCCCGGCAGGCAGGAACGCTGCAAGCCGGGCCGATCTTCAGCAGCAGCCAATGCGCCCCCGCCCGCCGTAGCGGGCCTGCTGACGCTCCCGGAAGAACGTCGGGTAATCCATGGGCGTCTGCTCCGGATGATTGCGGCGCATATGCTCCAGATAAGCGTCGTAGTCCGGCACGCCCACCATCAGCCGCAGCGTCGTGGCCAGATAGCGTCCGGTATCGCGCCCTGCCTGGGCGCTGCGCGACAGGGCGCCGGTGAACAGTCCTTTCATGTCAGGCTCCCGCCGCCGCCTGCTGGGGCAGCGGCTCGTAGGGGGTTTCGGCCGTGTGCGGCACGGCGTCCCGGCGGGCCCGCAGCACGCAGCGTATGCCAAAGAACACCATGCTCAACACCACAAAGACGAACAGGCCGCACAAGGAGGCGTTGACGTAATCGTTGAAGATCACCTGGCTCATCTGTTCCAGCGACTTGGCCGGCGCCATCACCATCTGCTCGGCCAGGCCCTTCTGGTACACCTTGGCATGGGCCAGGAAGCCGATCTTGGGATCGGGATGGAACATCTTCTGCAGGCCCGCGGTCAGGGTGCAGATCAGCAGCCAGAGCGTGGGCAGCACGGTGACCCAGGCGTAGCGGTCTTTCTTCATCTTGAAGAGCACCACGGTGCCCAGCACCAGCGCCACCGCGGCCAGCATCTGGTTGGCAATGCCGAACAGCGGCCAGAGCGTATTGATGCCGCCCAGCGGATCGACCACGCCCTGATACAGGAAGTAGCCCCAGGCCGCCACGCACAGGGACGTGGCGATCAGATTGGCCACCAGCGACTCGGTCTGGCGCAGGCTGGGCACGAAGGTGCCCAGCAGATCCTGCAGCATGAAACGCCCTGCCCGCGTGCCGGCGTCCACCGCCGTCAGGATGAACAAGGCCTCGAACAGGATGGCGAAGTGATACCAGAAGCTCATCATGGCGGGACCGCCGATGACGTTGTGCAGGATGTAGGCCATGCCCACCGCCAGCGTGGGGGCGCCGCCCGCGCGCGAGATGATGCTGCTCTCGCCCACGTTGCTGGCCATCTGGGTCAGGTCGGCGGGCGTCACCACGAAGCCCCAGCTCGAGACCACCTGCGCCGCCTGCTCGGGCGTGGTGCCGATGATAGCCGCGGGGCTGTTCATGGCGTAATAGATGCCGGGTTCGATGACGCAGGCGGCCACCAGGGCCATGATGGCCACGAAGGACTCCATCAGCATGCCGCCGTAGCCGATGTAGCGCGCCTGGGTTTCGTTCTCGATCATCTTGGGCGTGGTGCCCGAGGAGATCAGGGCGTGAAAGCCCGACACCGCGCCGCAGGCGATGGTGATGAACAGGAAGGGGAACAGGCTGCCCGACCAGACCGGCCCGGTGCCGTCGATGAACTGCGTGGTGGAAGGCATCTTCATGTGGGGGGCGACGATCAGGATGCCGATCGCCAGGCCCACGATGGTGCCCACCTTGAGGAAGGTGGACAGGTAGTCGCGCGGCGCCAGCAGCAGCCACACCGGCAGCACGGCGGCGATGAAGCCGTAGATGATCAGGGCCCAGGTCAGCTCCACGCCGTCCAGCGTGAAGAACGGCCCCCAGGTGGGATGGGCGGCCACGTCCTGGCCGTAGACGATGGCGCCCAGCAGAAAGACCAGGCCGATGACGGACACTTCGCCGATGCGGCCGGGCCGCAGGTAGCGCAGGTAGATGCCCATGAAGATGGCCAGCGGGATGGTCGCCACGACCGTGAAGGTGCCCCAGGGCGAACCGATCAGGGCCTTGACCACGATCAGGGCCAGCACCGCCAGGATGATCACCATGATCATGAAGGCGCCGAACAGCGCGATGACGCCGGGCACGCTGCCCAGCTCGGCCTTGATCAGGTCGCCCAGCGAACGCCCGTCGCGACGCATGGAAATGAACAGGACGGTGAAATCCTGGACCGCGCCGGCGAACACCACACCGGCCAGGATCCAGAGCATGCCGGGCAGATACCCCATCTGCGCCGCCAGCACCGGCCCGACCAGCGGCCCCGCCCCGGCGATCGCCGCGAAATGATGCCCGAAAAGGACATGCTTGTTGGTGGGCACGTAGTCCAGGCCGTCGTTGTGGCGCCAGGCCGGCGTCAGGCGCGTGGCGTCCAGCTCGAACACCTTGCGCGCGATGAAGCGGCTGTAGTACCGGTAGGCGATCAGGTAGACGCAGACCGCCGCCACCACGATCCACAGGGCGTTGATGGTCTCGCCCCTGTGCAAGGCCACGGTCCCCAGGGCAAACGCCCCCAACAAAGCGATCAGCACCCAGATCAGATGCCGTTTGATGAAACCGCCCTCTTCTCTGCTCATAGAGCCTCCACGATTTAGCGTTAGTAGAGCTGCCGCCTGCCGGCCCGCGCCCGTTTCCACGGGAGCCGGACGACATGCCGAACCGATGCCGCGGCCGCAGCTCTAAACGGCTCGCGCCTCGTGGTCTGCCCGGCCCGGGTGGGGACGGATCCGACCCTTGTCGGCATGTTGCTTGCGGCGTGCATTCGCACGCCGCAAAAAAAACGGTGCAGCCGCCTGCAAGCGGCGCTAACCACTGAAACGATCTGGATGCTGCCGAGCCCGGGCGACGCAGGAGCGTCCACGCCAGACTCTGCAGCAAAGCATAGCAAAAACAGCGGCCCTGGGCACGGCAGCGGAGCCGCATGGCGCGCGTCAGATTCATTGATGATTTCTAGGCAGAGCATGAGAGCGATAGTTTCCATTAAATTAATTTGAGTACAAATGTTTTTATGAAGTATGATTTCTCGGTAAATCTTTTGTAATGCAAATCATTTTTTTGAAGAATGATTTGCACCAGAAAAGGAAATGCTCATGAAAACAAGGTTCAAACCGCTTTCTGTTCTGGCCGGAACCCTGGCCGGCTGCCTGGGTATCATGGCCGGCGCACATGCCGTCTCGCTGGCCGACGTGCAAAAACGCGGGTCCATCCGCATCGCGGTCGCCAACGAGATCCCCTATGGCTATATGGATATGTCCGGCCAGGCCAAGGGCGCCGGGCCCGATGTGGCCAAAGCCGTCATGGAACGCCTGGGAATCAAGGACATCACCTGGGAGACGGCCAATTTCGGTTCGCTGATCCCCGGCCTGCAGGCCAAGCGCTTCGACATGGTGGCCGCCGAGATGGCGATCCTGCCGCAGCGCTGCCAGCAAATTCTGTTCTCCGAACCCAATAGCTCCTACGGCGAAGGCTTGCTGGTGGCCAAGGGCAATCCCAAGAACATCCATTCCTACGAGGACTTTGCCAAGACGGAGCACAAGATCGCCATCATGGCCGGCGCCGACCAGCTGGAGATGATGCAGGCGCTGGGCGTGCCCGACAGCCGCATGGTCACCATCTCCAACAATGCGGACGCCATCTCCACCGTGGCCACGGGCCGCGCCGACGCCTATGCCGCCACCGGCCTGACCGTCAACGACCTGGCCTCCAAGAGCGGCGGCAAGACCGAGCTGGCCGCGGAGTTCAAGGACCCCATCATCAACGGCAACCCGGTGCGCAGCTGGGGCGGCTTCGCCTTCGCCTCGGATTCGCAGGACCTGCGCGACGCGGTCAACAAGGAACTGGCCGAGTTCAAGAAGACCGACGAATGGAAGGCCATCCTGGCTAACTATGGCTTCACCGACGAAGATGCCAAGCACTCCTTCGAGAAGAGCACCGAGCAGCTCTGCAAGGGCTAAGCATTCACCGCCGCGCGCAGCCGCCCGGCTCCGCCGACTCTCTTTCTCCCGCCATCCGGACGGGCGGCGCGCCGCCGGCGCGCTCCCCGGCCTTCTCTGGGTTCCCCTATGGATTGGTTAAGCTATAGCACTCCCCTGCTGGAAGGCGCGTGGGTCACCGTCAAGCTGACGGCCTACTCCACGGTGCTGGGCGGCCTCTTGTCCTTTGCCTTCGGCATCGGCAAGCTGTCGCGCAACATCGGCCTGCGCGCCCTGTCCATCGCCTTCATCGAAGTCTTTCGCGGCACCTCCCTGCTGGTGCAGCTGTTCTGGCTCTACTTCGCCCTGCCCATCCTGGGCGAGGCCGTCGGCCTGGACCTGCGCCTGCACCCGGTGGTGGCCGGCACGCTGGCCCTGAGCCTGAACATCGGCGCCTACGGGGCCGAAGTCGTGCGCGGCGCCATCCAGGCGGTGCCGCACTCGCAACTGGAAGCCGCCAGGGCGCTGGACTTCACGGAACGCCAGACCCTCTGGCGCATCAGCCTGCCGCAGGCCGTTCCCGAAATGATGCCCAGCTTCGGCAACCTGGCCGTGCAGAATCTGAAGGACACCGCCCTGGTGTCGCTGATCAGCCTGAGCGACCTGGCGTTCCGGGCCGAGCAGATACGCAACTTCACCCAGGACAGCACCACCATCTACACCCTGCTCCTGCTGATGTACTTCGGCATGGCGCTGGTGCTGACCGCCCTGATGAAACTGCTCGAGCGCTCCACCGGACGGTGGCGCGCCGGAAGGAGCTGATCATGTTGTTCGGCATTGAATGGGACACCAGCAGCAACTGGGCCTTCGCCGTCTCCATCCTGCCCATCCTGCTCAAGGGCCTGTGGGTGACGGTGCAGGCCACTGTCGTGGGTTTTCTGGTGGCCGCCGCGCTGGGCCTGGCGCTGGCCGGACTCAAGAGCGTGCGCCTGCGCCTCATTTCCTGGCCGGCCTACGTCTTCACCGAGTTCCTGCGCGACACGCCCCTGCTGGTGCAGTTGTTCTTTCTGTACTACGTGCTGCCGGACTACGGCATCGTGCTGCCCGCCTTCCTGACCGGAGCGCTGGCCCTGGGCGTGCAGTACAGCGCCTATCTGTCCGAGGTCTATCGCGCCGGCCTGGAGTCCGTCACCCATGGCCAGACCGAGGCGGCCCGCGCCCTGGACCTGTCGCCGCTGCGCACCTTCGCAGTGATCATCCTGCCCCAGGCCATCCCGCGCATCATACCGGCCATGGGCAACTACCTGGTCTCCATCATGAAGGACGTGCCCGTGCTGTCGGTCGTCTCGGTGCTGGAGATGCTGAACGTGGCCAAGATCATCGGCGATCGCACGTTCAACTACATCATCCCCCTGTCCATGGTGGGCGGCCTGTACCTGATCATGACGCTGCTGGCCTCGGCCGGCGTGCGCGCCCTGGACACCCGCCTGCCCAAACAAGGAATCCCGCTACGATGAATACCCCGAACGAATCCCCCATCATCCAGTTCGACCAGGTCACCAAGAAATTCGGCGACGTGACCGTGCTCGACTCCCTGAACTTCGAGGTGCGGCGCGGCGAGAAGGTCACCATCATTGGCCCGTCCGGCTCGGGCAAGTCCACGGTGCTGCGCATCCTGATGACGCTGGAGAACATCGACGACGGCGTCATCACCGTGGCCGGGCGGCCGCTGTGGCACGAACAAGTCAACGGCGGCCTGGTGCCCGCCGGCGACGCCCACCTGCGCGAGATGCGCAAGGAAATGGGCATGGTGTTCCAGCAGTTCAATCTGTTTCCCCACATGTCGGTGATGCGCAATGTGACCGAGGCTCCCACCCATGTGCTGGGCCTGTCCAGGCAGGAGGCCCGCGAACGCGCCGAGGAGTACCTGGAGCTGGTGGGATTGATCGACCACGCCGACAAGTTCCCCAGCCAGCTCTCCGGCGGCCAGCAGCAACGCGTGGGCATCGCCCGCGCGCTGGCCATGCGGCCCAACATCATGCTGTTCGACGAGCCCACGTCCGCACTGGACCCCGAGCTGGTCGGCGAAGTGCTGGGCGTCATCCAGAAACTGGCCGAAGAACATGACCTGACCATTCTCCTGGTCACGCACGAGATGCAGTTCGCCAAGGAAGTTTCGGACCGCGTCTGCTTCTTCGACAAAGGCGTCATCGTGGAGTCCGGCCCGCCCGAGGAACTGTTCACGCATCCGCAGCAAGCGCGCACGCAGGAGTTCCTGGGCAACTTCATCAAGCCTTCGTGAGCGTCTTGCGGGCAAGGGGCCGGGATGTGCGCGCCCTCGCGCAGCCGGATGGCTCCGCACGCCATGTCTTCCGAAGCCAGTCCGCAGCCAGACAGGTCGCCTGCGAATCCATGGGGCCGGTGTCCCTGGGCGACACGGTCGCCGCTTACGCGGCCTATCGCCACGGTCGGCGCCAGTTGACATCCGGAAAGACACCGCCCACGCCCCCCTCCCCCCTGCCGCCTGGTCGATGCACAAGGCCGGGCGCTGTCGCCCCGGCTGACCTTTCCGTTCAGTTGCTGACATAGAAAACGCCCCTTGGGAGAAAACTCCCAAGGGGCGCCGCATTCAACGGTCCAGCCTAGCCTTGCCCGTCCAGCAAGCGGCCTTGCAGCGGCTCCAGCACGGGAAAGCGCCCGCGCGTGGCGACGTGTTCGGGCCGGGGATCCAGGCCGTACTTGGGATCCTGCACGCAGTTTTCCATGCTGTTGTATACCGTGAACACGTTGGCGCGCGGCCAGGGCGAGATATTGCTGGCCGAACCGTGCATGGTGTTGCAGTCAAAGAAGATCACCGAGCCGGCCTTGGCCGTGATGGCCTCGATGCCGCCCTTGTCCACCAGCAGGCGCAGGCTGATGGGATCGGGCACGCCGTACTCCTGCTTGCGCAAGGACTCCTTGTAGTGCTTGTCGGGCGTAACCCCTTCGCAGGAGACGAACTGGCGGTGCGAACCGGGCACCAGCATCAGCGGCCCGTTGCAGGCATTGTTGTCCGTCAGCAGCACCGAGCAGCTCAGGGCCCGCATCTGCGGCATGCCGTCTTCCACGTGCCAGGTCTCGAAGTCCGAATGCCAGTAGAATTCCTTGCCCTTGAAGCCGGGCTTGAGGTTGGCGCGCGACTGGTGCACGTAGACCTCGGAGCCCAGTATCTGGCGAGCCACGTCCAGCACGCGCGGATCGCGCACCAGGCGGGCGATCAAGGGGCTCAGTTCGTGGACCCGGAAGATCGAGCGCACGGCCTTGCTGCCCTTTTCCACGACCGCTTCCTCGCGCTCCAGGATGGCCGGGTCGACGCTCATGGCTTCGACCTCGCCCAGCAGGGCCTGGACCTCCTGTGCGGAAAACAGGTCCGGCAGCAGCAGGAAGCCGTTCTCCTCGTATTCCTGCAACTGGCCCGCGGCCAGCGGGCAACTGCCCACCGGCGTGTCATACACCACGGGCTCCTGGCGGCTGACGATGGCCGCGCCCCGTTCGGTGCGCGATGCATACGGATCCGTCATAGTCACTGTCATGATGACCTCCTACTTGCTTACGTGGCGTCCGACACCAAGGGGTAGACGCCCTCGGCATCGTGCACCTCCTGCCCGGTCAGGGGCGGGTTGAAGACGCAGATCACGCGCAGCGGCTTCTCGCCGCCGCGCAGCCAATGTTCATCGTGCTGGTCCAGCGCGTAGACCACGCCCGGGCCCAGGGCATACTTCTTGCCGTCGGCGATGGTCTCGATCTCGCCATCGCCCTCCACGCACCAGACCGCCTCCAGGTGGTTCTGGTAGTGGATATGCGTTTCAGTGCCCGGGAAGATGACGGTCTCATGGAAGGAAAAACCCATGCCGTCCTTCTTGAGCAGCACGCGGCGGCTGACCCAGTTGTCGGTGCGAACTTCGTCGCTCGTTCCAATCACATCCTGTACGTTCTTGACCAGCATCAGCGTGCTCCTCCCATTTTCAGTACACGTGCCTTGGCGCCGCGCCGCGACAGGCATTGCGCCACGCTGCGTTCAATGATGTTCAGCCCTTGTGCGAGCTCCTCGCCGCTGATGGTCAGGGCCGGCAGCAGCTTGAGCACCTCGTCGTGGGCTCCGGACGTCTCGACGACCAGTCCGTGTTCGAAAGCCTGGGCGGCGATCTTGTTGGCCAGGCCCTCGCCTGCCGGCGTGGCCAGGCCCTGGATCAGCCCGCGTCCGCGCACGCTCAAGCCCGTGTCGGGGTAGCTGTGCACCAGATTCTCCAGCCAGTCGCGCACCTGGCGCTCCTTGGCCTGGACTTCGGCCTCGAAGGCGTCGTCCGCCCAGTAGGTCTCCAGCGCCTGGGCCGCCGTGACGAAAGCCAGGTTGTTGCCGCGGAAGGTGCCGTTGTGCGCACCGGGCTTCCAGATGTCCAGCTCGGGACGCAGCAGCACCAGCGACATGGGCAGGCCGAAGCCCGACAGCGACTTGGACAGCGTGATGATGTCGGGGCTGATGCCGGCCTGCTCGAAGCTGAAGAAGCGGCCCGTACGCCCGCAGCCGACCTGGATGTCGTCCACGATGAGCAGCATGTCGTGTTCGCGGCACAGGCGCTGCAGTTCGCGCAGCCAGCGCTGCGTGGCCACGTTCACGCCTCCTTCACCCTGCACGGTTTCCACGATGACAGCCGCTGGATGATCCAGGCCGCTGCTGGGATCTTCCAGCATGCGCTCGAGGTAGGCCATGGTGTTGACGTCCGGTCCGAGATAACCGTCATAGGGCATGAAGGTGGTGTTGCCCAGCGCGACGCCGGCCGCGCGACGGAACTTGGAATTGGCGGTCGCCGCCAGGGAACCCGTGCTGACGCCGTGGAAACCATGCGTGAAGGAAATGATGTTCTGCCGCCCCTTGACCTGGCGCGCCAGCTTGAGCGCCGCCTCGACGGCATTGGTGCCCGTGGGGCCGGTGAACTGCAGCCGGTAGTTCCAGCCGCGCGGCTTGAGCAGCACCCGGTCCACCGTCTCCAGGAAGTACTTCTTGGCGCTGGTGGCCATGTCCAGGCCGTGCACGACGCCGTCGGTGTTCAGGTACTCGATCAGCTTTTCTTTCAGGTGGGGGTTGTTGTGGCCATAATTGAGCGTGCCGGCGCCACTGAAAAAATCGATGTACTGCCGGCCGCTCTCATCTTCCAGCAAGGAGCCTCGCGCCTTGTTGAAGATGACCGGGAAGGACCGGACGTAGCCTCTGACTTCGGACTCCATCCGGTCGAATATTCTTAAGTCAGTCATGTTTCCTCTCCTGGTTGTAGGACGCCCCTCCTCGAGCCGGCTGCTCGCGCAGCGCAGGCTTGAACGTCCTGTTGCGTAGGGACCCCTTCAGGCGGCGCCGAAGGGACCGATTCGTAACAGAGGTTCAGCGTCGTGGGCCTGCCGGCCGAACAACGTTGATTGAAAGAATTCCTGCTCCTGCAACGGCGCCTGCCAGCGCCGCGCCATGGCCTTGAACAAGCCGCGCGAGGCCTGGTTGTCCGGGCTGACCGTGGTCTCCAGGAAACGGATCCGGTCGCTGGCCAGACGCTGTTTCAGGTGACCCAGCATGGCCTGGGCAAGACGCTGGCCGCGGGCGCGTTCGTGTACGGCGACTTGCCAGACGAACAGCACATCGGGCTGCTCGGGCAGGAAATAGGCGGAAATGAAGCCGTCCACCCGGCCGCCTCGCTCCGCGACCACGCAGGTCCGGCGGAAATGCTCGCAAAGCAGCAGGTAGACATAGACGGAATTGAGATCCAGAGGCGGGCACTCTGCGATCAGCTGATGGATGGCGGCGGCATCCTGTGCTTGGGGAGCCCGCAGCGTCGGGCCTGCGCCCGGAGCGGCGGGCCCCGCCGAGGCCGCTGTGGATGAGAGGGATGATTCGGCGTATGCAGTCAAACCACTAGCCCGGATTCAGGGGGCACGTCTCCCTCCGGGACCTCCAGTATCGGCGACACGGAATCCCCCGCCTCCATGGGCGATTCCGGGTCTGAGTCAATCAAGCGGACGATGCGCTCCAGCGACAGGGTCATGGTGGCCTGCTCCAGCTCGGGCAGCTCCTTCAAGGCATCGGCCAGTTTCTTTTGCAGAGGCGAAGGCGTGTCTCGCGCCAGTTCCAGGCCTTCGGGAGTGGCGCTGACGAATACGATGCGACGATCCTCGCGACCGCGCTCGCGCAGCACCAGTTTCTTGTCTTCCAGGCGGTCCAGGATGCCGACCACCGTGCTGGGGCTGACATGCATCTCGCGGCTGATGGCGGTGGCGGTCAGCGGACCTTTTTCGATGATCGTGCGCAGGCAGATCAGCTGCGGCGCCGTGATGTTGCTGTAGGCGGCCAGCTGACGGGAATGCAGGGCGATCGAGCGGGTAATACGGCGCAGGGCCCGCAGGATGCGCAGGTCGTATTGTTGATCAGTAGTCATTTAATTAGCCAAACAAAATAATTCAGCACGATTCATTCGTGTTGAAATCATAGGATCAGTAAAGGTGTAAGTCAAACGAGTTTGGTCGGCAGGATACACCTGGAAACAGATTGGCGCATGCGCTAGCACGGCGATTTCAGGCGCCCGCGCGCCAGCGGCTGCGCACGGACAAAAAAAACCTGCCCGAGGGCAGGTTCTTTTCCGGTCTGCGCCACCCTGGCCTCAGGCGGTCCCGCCGACGGTCAGGTTCTCCATGCGGACCGTGGGTATGCCCACGCCCACGGGCACGCTCTGCCCTTCCTTGCCGCAGGTGCCCACGCCGGGGTCGAGCTGCATGTCGTTGCCTATCATGCTGACCTGGTTCATGGCGTCCGGTCCGTTGCCGATCAGGGTGGCGCCCTTGACGGGATACATCAGCTTGCCGTTCTCGATGACCCAGGCTTCCGAAGCCGAGAACACGAACTTGCCGCTGGTGATGTCCACCTGGCCGCCGCCGAAGTCCACGGCATACAAGCCTTTCTTGACCGAGGCGATGATCTCCTGCGGGTCCTTGTCGCCGCCGAGCATGAAGGTGTTGGTCATGCGCGGCATGGGCAGGCTGGAATAGGATTCGCGCCGGCCGTTGCCGGTGACGGCGGCGCCCATCAGGCGCGCATTGTGCGTATCCTGCAGATAGCCCTTCAGGATGCCGTCCTCGATCAGGACGGTGCGCTGGGTCTGGTTGCCTTCGTCGTCGATATTGAGCGAGCCGCGGCGATTGGCCAGCGTGCCGTCATCGACCACGGTGACGCCCTTGGAGGCCACCCGCTCGCCGATGCGGCCCGAGAACAGGCTGCTGCCGCGCCGGTTGAAGTCGCCCTCCAGGCCGTGGCCCACGGCTTCGTGCAGCATCACGCCCGGCCAGCCGGGGCCCAGCACCACGGTCATCCGGCCCGCGGGCGCGGGGCGCGCTTCCAGATTGGTCATGGCCGAGCGCACGGCCTTGTCCACATAGCTGCGCAGCAGCTCGTCCGAGAAATAGGACAGGTCCACGCGTCCGCCGCCCGAAGCCGAGCCGCGCTCGCGGCGCCCGTTCTGCTCGACGATGATGGACAGGGACAGATGCACCAGCGGGCGCACGTCGGCAGCCAGGCGGCCGTCGCTGCCGGCCACCAGCACCACGTCGTACTCGGCACCCAGGCTGGCCATCACCTGGATCACGCGCGGATCGGCCGCGCGCGCCAGCGCCTCCAGCCGACCCAGCAGGGCGACCTTGTCCGGCGCCGACAGGCTGCTGATGGGATCGGCGCCGGTATACAGGGCGGGCCGCGTCAGCCTGGAGGGCACCAGCACGCCGCTCTTGCCATTGCCGCCCTGGCGCGCGATGGACCGCACCACGCGGGCCGAAGACAGCAGCGCGTCCTGGCTGATGGAATCGGAATAGGCGAAAGCGGTCTTCTCGCCGCTGAGCGCGCGCACGCCCACGCCCTGTTCGATGGAAAAGCTGCCGCTCTTGACGATGCCCTCGTCCAGGCTCCAGCCTTCGCTGCGGGTGTACTGGAAATACAGGTCGGCATAGTCCGCCTGATGGGTCAGGATTTCGCCCAGCGCACTGGACAGATGGGTTTCATTCAGGCCCCAGGGCTCCAGCAACAGGCCGCGGGCGCACGCCAAGGCATCGATGGCGGGATCAACAAGCTTCATTATGTATTCCTACTGGCAAACCCGTTGCGGCAGTCATGCGCAAGGGTCGAATCATTTTCGCCGGGCCGGCGCGATGAACGTCGTCCGGACTGTGTCCACCACTGCATTAAAACAGAATGCGCCGCTGCGCGCGATGGCTCATGATCGCGCCCGCGCCCCGCGCGGGCCAGGCCCTCGATTGGCAGGCGCATCGCGGTGAAACACCGGCTACGACATTTTGTGATTATGAATGCAACGCGTATCGTATTGAGACATTAATACTCTATATAGCTATACCGTTTTTATATAAACCCATTCAAAAATATGATAGCCCCCGATCAGGATAAATAATCACCCCGCCAAAGTAATTACGCAAACTGACAGTTCGATTACAAAGAACAATCGAGGCCGTGAATTACGGCTTAATTTTTTTACATCGAGCCCTTATATTTTTCAAAAAATCAAAGTACACTGTTTTCGCATGATAAACATGAGCTGGCAAAGGCAGCGTTTATCAGATAATTACAATCACCAAACAGGAATCCCATATGTCCGTCGAAACTTACAGCTCTGCCAAGCAGAAGATAGAAAAAGAGATTCTGCGGTTGCAAAAGCAGATGAAGTCCCTGAAGGTCAAACAACGCCGTCCTGTCATTGCTTCCATCGTGAAGTCCATGCAGGACAACGAGATCACCCTCGAAGAAGTGGCTGAAGCGCTGGAAAAAACCTCCAAGCGCGGTGCCTCCGCCGGCTCCAACGAACCCAAGGCCAGCCTGCCTCCCAAGTACCGCCATCCCGGCACCCAGGACACCTGGACCGGCCGCGGCCGCCCTCCGCGCTGGATCATCGACGCCGAAGCCCAGGGCCAAAGCCGCGACGACTTCCTGATCAAGTAAGTCGGGCCGCCTCACTCGAAAAAGGGACAGCTTCCATATGCTGTCCCTTTTTCGTTTATTCAAGACGCCGCGCTAAAGCAGACGCTTTTTTCTCCTCAGCGTTTGGGGAGTTGATACTCGATATCGATAACCTGGCCGTTATTGCCCGGGAAGCCGTCAAATATGGCCTGGGACAAAAATGGCATCTGCACGGCCAGATTGTCGGATTGGCTATAGCTGACCGCCGTTGCGCGATAGACTTCGGCCTGCTGCTGGCGATTATCCCTGATCACCACATTCAGGTAATTGCGATAGAGAGTGACCGGGACATTGACCACGGGCGGAGAATAAAAAAATCCCCCTGCCCAGCCGTCATTGGGCGCAAAGTAGCCGCGCCCCATGCCCCAGCCCATGGGGCCGTAAAAACTATCCGCATATTGCGGCACCCAGCTCTGTTCCTGCGGATTGCCGTAATCGATTTCCACCACGAAGCGAGCCGGCGCCCCGGCCTGGGCCTCCACCAATCCGGTCACGCCTATGGCGGCGCGCACCGAATCGGCGAAAGACTGGTATTGCAGATTGCCGCGCTGTGCATCGGTGGACATCAATCGATACGTTTCGCCATTGGTCTGGGCAGGCCATTGCTGGTAGCGCGTCAGCTTGGCGGACCAGCTCGGCGCGGCGCAGCCGGTCGCCAGCGCCACCAGCGCCAGCGCCGCCAGGCGGGCGGCGCGCATGGAAAATGCTGTGGAAAGAATAGTCATGACATTTGCCCTTGAAATTTCGCCGGCCCTGCCCGGAGCGCAAGTCCGCCCTTGCTTGGACAGCGAGGCGGCTATTTAGTTTACCGCCGCCCCGCCCGCCCGGCTCTTCAAACAACATTACAATAGACAAATCTTTTTTGATTGTCGGACCAGGATGACATGCGCACAGATACCCTACCCACGATCTCCCGCCAGGATTACCAGCCCTACCCGTACCGCATCGAACAGGTCCGGCTGGAATTCGACCTGGCGGCCGAGCAGACCGAGGTCAGCCTCCAGTTCCGCGCCAGCAGCCTGAACGGCCAGGCGCTTCCCCTGATCCTGGACGGCGATGACATAGAACTGCTCAGCGTGAGCCTCGATGGCGTTGCCCTGGCGCCACAGGATTATCAACTGACCGATCAAACCCTGACGCTGCACCCGGGCAAGCCGGAGGTGGAGGTGGCGCTGGTAAGCCGTTGCCGCCCCAAGGACAATACGTCCCTGATGGGCCTGTACGTATCGGGCCAGCACCTGTTCACCCAATGCGAAGCCCAGGGTTTTCGCCGCATCACCTTCTTCCCGGACCGCCCCGATGTCATGGCGCGCTACGAAGTGGTGCTGCGCGCCGACCCGGCCCGCTACCCCACCCTGTTGTCCAACGGCAATCTGCTCCACACCGTGGAGCTGGAGGACGGCCGGCGCCAGGCGACCTGGCAGGATCCATTCCCCAAGCCTTCCTATCTTTTCGCCCTGGTGGCCGGGGATTTCGACCTGCGCGAGCGCACGATCTCCAAGGCCGACGGCAGCCCCGCCCTTCTCCAGGTCTATTGCGACCGCGGCGACGGCGACAAGACCGAATGGGCCATCCAGTGCCTGGAGAATTCCGTACGCTGGGATGAACAGCGCTTCGGGCTGGACCTGGACCTGGACCGCTTCATGATCGTCGCCGCGCGCGACTTCAACATGGGCGCCATGGAAAACAAGGGCCTGAACATCTTCAACGCCGCCTATGTGCTCGCGGACCCGCAAAGCACCACGGATGCGTCGTTCCGCGCCGTGGAGGCGGTCATCGGCCACGAGTACTTCCATAACTGGACCGGCAACCGCGTCACCTGCCGCGACTGGTTCCAGTTGTCCCTGAAGGAAGGGCTGACCGTGTTCCGCGACCAGGAATTCTCCGGCGACATGCTGGCGCACGGCCTGGACGGCGCGCAGGCGGCCAGCGCCCGCGCCGTCAAGCGCATCGACGACGTCAGCGTGCTGCGCGCCGCCCAGTTTCCCGAGGACGCGGGCCCCATGGCCCACCCCATCCGTCCCGAGAGCTACCAGGAGATCAGCAATTTCTACACGGCCACCGTGTACGAAAAAGGCGCCGAGGTCATCCGCATGCAGCATACCTTGCTGGGCGAGGACGGCTTCCAGGCCGGCATGCGCGAATACTTCCGCCGCCACGACGGCCAGGCCGTCACCTGCGACGACTTCGTGGACGCCATGGACAGCGTCTACCGCGAGCGCCATCCAGGGCGGGACCTGACGCAGTTCCGCCGCTGGTACGAGCAGGCCGGCACGCCGCGCGTGAGTGTCAGCCTGCAGCACGACCCGGCCTCCCGGACCTGCACGCTGACCCTGCGCCAGAGCAACCCGCCTGTCGGCATCGAGCCCAAGTCCGCGGTCAAGCCTGCGCTGCACATCCCGTTCGCGCTGGGCATGCTGGACCAGGAAGGCCGTCCCCTGACCCTGCATCTGGACGGACGCAGCGAGCACACGCTGGTGCTGGACTTCACCGAGCAGGAACAAAGCTGGACCTTCACCCAGGTGCCCCAGACTCCGGTGCTTTCGCTGCTGCGCAATTTCTCGGCGCCGGTGCGCATCGAATATTACCGCCCCGACGCGGAACTGGCCCTGCTGGCGCGCCACGACCCGGACCCCTTCGCCCGCTGGGAAGCCGCCCAATTGCTGGCCACCCGCCTGATCCTGGCGCGCGCCGCCGGCCGCGCGCCCTCTCCGGCCCAATCGGCCACGCTGGTCCAGACCTGGCACGCCCTGCTGCAGGACGCGGCCCTGAGCCCGGCCTACAAGGCTCGCATTCTGGCCCTGCCCAGCGAGCGCGAGCTGCTGGAACAGACCCAGCCCATGACCCCGCGCGCCATCGTGCAGGCGCGCCTGCACGTACAAAAGGAACTGGGGCTGGCCCTGACGCCTTATTGGCAGGAGCTCTACCAGTACCTGAACCTGGATCAGCCCGACTACAGCCCCGACGCCATGCAGGCGGGCGCACGCTCGCTGCGCAACCTGGCGCTGGCCTACCTGATGGCGGCCGGCGTGAGCGCCGGGGCGCAACTGGCCCGCAACCAGTACGACAAGGCCACCAACATGACCGACCGCATGGGCGCGCTCAGCGTGCTGGTCAACTACGGCAGCGCCGAGGACCGCCAGGACGGACTGGAGGACTTCTTCCAGCGCTGGCAGCACAACCCGCTGGTGCTGGACCGCTGGTTCACCCTGCAGGCCACGGCGCCCAGCACGGGGGTCGCGCAGGCGCGCGCCCTGATGCTGCACCCGGCCTTCTCGCTGCGCAACCCCAATCGTGCCCGTTCGCTGATCTTCCAGTTCTGCATCAACAATCTGCAAGGCGTGCACAGCCCCGAAGGCTACGACTTCTGGGCCGAACAGGTCATCGCGCTGGACAAGCTCAACCCCGAAATCTCCGCCCGCCTGGCCCGCGTCTTCGACAACTGGGCCCGTTTCGAACCCGAGGCCCGCGACGGTCTGAAGGCGGCGCTCGAACGCATCCAGGCCGAGCCCGGCCTGTCGGGCAACGTGGGCGAAATCGTGCACAAGGCTTTAACCCTTTGATCACCCGGAGTCTCTCTTGAAGAAAAACCTTACTCAGTACCTGGTCGAGCAACAGCGCCAGAAACAGACGGTCACCGCCGACGTGCGCCTGCTGCTGGAAACCGTGGCGCGCGCCTGCAAGGCCATCGGCCACGCCGTCAGCAAGGGCGCCCTGGGCGGCGTGCTGGGCAGCCTGGGCACCGAGAACGTGCAAGGCGAAGTCCAGAAGAAGCTGGACGTGCTGTCCAACGAGATCCTGCTGGAAGCCAACGAATGGGGCGGCAACCTGGCGGCCATGGCCTCCGAGGAAATGGACACCCTGCACCGCATCCCCGACTACTACCCCAAGGGCGAGAACCTGCTGCTGTTCGATCCCCTGGACGGCTCCTCCAACATCGACGTCAACGTGTCCATCGGCACGATCTTCTCGGTGCTGAGCGTGCCGCAGGAAGCCCGTGAACGCCTCATCCAGGAACAGGACTTCCTGCAGCCCGGCGTGCGCCAGGTCGCTGCCGGCTACGCCATCTACGGCCCCCAGACCATGCTGGTGCTGTCCGTGGGCGACGGCGTGGCGGCCTTCACGCTGGACAAGGAAATGGGCTCCTGGGTGCTGACCACCGAACGCGTCACCATTCCCGAAGACACCGCCGAGTTCGCCATCAACATGTCCAATATGCGCCACTGGGAAGCGCCCGTGAAGCGCTATATCGACGACTGCCTGGCCGGTACGGAAGGCCCGCTGGGCAAGAACTACAACATGCGCTGGATTGCATCCATGGTCGCCGACGTGCACCGCATCCTGACGCGAGGCGGCGTCTTCATGTATCCGCGCGATGCGCGCGAGTCCGGCCGCAAGGGCAAGCTGCGCCTGATGTACGAAGCCAATCCCATGAGCTTCCTGGTCGAGCAGGCCGGCGGCCTGTCCATCGACGGCAGCCAGCGCATCCTGGACGTGCAGCCGTCCGAACTGCACCAGCGCATCGGCGTCATCCTGGGCTCGCGCAACGAAGTCGAGCGCATCCGCCAGTATCACCTGCAGGGCTGACTCCGCAAAAAAACAACGGCCGCCAGATCAGGCGGCCGTTTTTTCATTCCCGATCCGCCCTACTCCAGCGTCAGCACCGTGGAGCCGGTGGTGCGGCGGGCGGCCAGGGCCTCGTGAGCCTGGGCGACCTGTTCCAGGGGAAAGCGCTGGCCGATCAGCACCTTGATCTTGCCTTGCACCACCAGGTCGAACAATTCATCGGCGGCTTCCTGCATGGCCTGCTGGGTGGGCACGTAGGCGCCCAGCACGGGACGCGTGACATAGAGCGAACCCTTGGAGGCCAGGATGCCCAGATTCACGCCGGTGACCGGGCCGGAGGCGTTGCCGAAGCTGACCATCAGGCCGCGCGGCTGCAGGCAATCCAGAGAACGCTCCCAGGTGTCCTTGCCCACGCCGTCATAGACCACCGGCACCTTGTGGCCGCCTGTCAGTTCCAGGACGCGCTGCACCACGTCTTCGCGGGAATAATCGATGACCTCCCAGGCACCGTGCTCCTTGGCCAGTTTCGCCTTCTCGGGACTGGAGACCGTGCCGATCAGCTTGACGCCCAGGGCGCGCGCCCACTGGCAGGCGTACAGGCCCACGCCGCCTGCGGCGGCATGGAACAGAATGGTCTGGCCTTCGTGCACGCGATAGGTCTGGCGCAGCAGGTACCAGCAGGTCAGGCCCTTGAGCATCAGCGCGGCGGCCTGCTCGAACGAGACCGCGTCGGGGATGCGCACCACGCGGTCGGCCGGCACGTTGCGCGCCTGCGCGTAGGCGCCCAACGGGCTCTGGCCATAGGCCACGCGATCGCCCACCTTCAGGTGCGTGACGGCGCTTCCCACGGCCTCCACCACGCCCGCCGCCTCGAAGCCCAGGCCGTGCGGCAGGGGGTGGCTGTACAGGCCGTTGCGGAAATAGATATCGATGAAGTTCAGGCCCACCGCCTTCTGGCGTATGGTGACTTCCTTGTCCTGGGGGGCGGGCAGATCGACCTGCACCCATTGCAGGACTTCAGGTCCGCCGTTCTTTTCGATACGTATCGCCTTGACTGTCTGACTCACTGTTTCGCTCCTTCGATGATAGCGACGTGCGGCAAGTTGGTTAGAATGACGCCGTGCACCCGCGCCGCATCGGCGCCGGCCGTGCCGCTCCCTGGTCCAAAACACCAGAATAGCCTACTTTGATCCTCTTTTTGTCGGACTGTTTCACATGACCCAGCGGCGCGCCCTGGCTGCCATCCACCTGGCGGCCGTCCTTTTCGGACTGACCGGCATTTTCGGCGAACTGATCCAGACGGGGGCCATGCTGATCACGGCGGGCCGGGCCAGCTTCGCCGTCCTGGCCCTGTTCATCAGCGTGCGCTCCCAGGGCCGGCGCCTGCGCCAGGGCATGGGTCGGCGCGACCTGGGCATCCTGCTGTCGGCGGCCGTCATGCTGGCCATCCACTGGGCGACCTTCTTCGTGGCGGTCAAAGTGGGCGGCGTGGCCATCGCCACGCTGGGCTTCGCCAGCTTCCCCGCCTTCATCACCTTGTGCGAATGGGGCGTGCTGCGCGAACGCGTCACGCTGTCGGAGTGGATCATCCTGACGCTGGTCACCTTCGGCCTGCTGCTGGTGACGCCTTCCTTCGATTTCCGGGACCAGTCCACCATAGGCCTGGCCTGGGCGGTGGCCTCGGGTTTCACCTTCGCCATGTTCACCATCATCAACCGGCGCGCGGCCAAGCATCTGTCGGCCCAGCAGGTGGCCTGGTGGGAAAATCTGTTCGTGGCGCTGATGTGCTGGCCATTCGCGCTGCCCCTGCTGGGGCAGCCATCCTTGCTGGACTGGTTCTGGATCGCCCTGCTGGGCGTGTTCTGCACGGCGCTGTCGCACTATCTGCTGGTGTCGGCGCTGACCGTGCTCAACGCCCGCAGCGCAGGCATCGTGATCGCGCTGGAGCCGGTCTACGCCATCGCCTTCGCGGCTCTGCTGTTTGCGCAGTACCCCAGCGCGCGGGCCCTGCTGGGCGGCGCCATCATGATAGGCGCCATCACCTGGGCGGGCCTGCGACCGCCCAGGCCGAAACCGTCGGACTGATCAGGCCATGTCCTGAAGCACGCGGGCGACGGCCTCGCCCACCTCGCGGGTGCCGGCCTGCCCGCCCAGGTCCGGCGTGCGTGGCCCCTGGGACAGGACCTGCTCGATGGCCCGCACCACCTCGGAAGCGGCCTGGGGATGGCCCAGGAAGTCCAGCATGAGCGCCCCGCTCCAGATCTGGCCCACCGGATTGGCGATGCCCTTGCCGTAGATGTCCGGCGCCGAGCCGTGCACGGGCTCGAACAGCGACGGGAAACGGCGTTCCGGATTCAGGTTGGCCGAGGGAGCAATGCCGATGGTGCCGGTGCAGGCCGGGCCCAGGTCCGACAGGATGTCGCCGAACAGATTGGAGGCCACCACCACGTCGAACCAGTCCGGATGCTGCACGAAATGCGCGCACAGGATGTCGATGTGGTACTTGTCCCATTTGACGTCCGGATACTGCTTGCCCATCTCGGCCAGGCGCGCATCCCACCAGGGCATGGAAATGGAAATGCCGTTGGACTTGGTGGCGCTGGTGACGTGCTTGCCGCGCTTGCGGGCCAGCTCGAAGGCGAATTTCAACACACGATCCGTGCCGGTGCGGGTGAATACGCTTTCCTGGATCACGACTTCGCGCTCCGTGCCTTCAAACAGAATGCCGCCGCTGTTGGAGTATTCGCCTTCGGTGTTCTCGCGGACGATGAAGAAATCGATATCGCCCGGCTCGCGGCCGGCCAGGGGCGAGCGCACGCCCGGCATCAGGCGCACCGGCCGCAGATTGATGTACTGGTCGAATTCGCGCCGGAACTTGAACAGCGACTCCCACAGCGACACGTGATCGGGAACCAGTTCGGGCCAGCCCATGGCGCCGAAATAGATGGCTTCCACGTCCGCCAGCTGGGCCTTCCAGTCCTCGGGCATCATGCGGCCGTGCTTCTGGTAATACCCGGAACTCCAGTCCAGCACCTTCCAGTCGAAGCGGATGCCGTGGCGGCGGGCCGCCACCTCCATGACCCGCAGTCCTTCGGGCATGACTTCCTTGCCGATCCCGTCTCCGGCGATCACGGCAATGCGATGTACTGTGCTCATTCAACTTCCTTGTGGTTTTGCAATGTAATTGTTGTGAAAAGCGCCGGCTGGACGGCCGGCGCTTCTGTTGCCGCGATTCAGTAGCCCAGGGCGGCGTTCACTCGCCCGCCGGCTTCACGGCCCTGGTGCAGCAGGGCGATTCTGGAGCCGATCTGCTCCAGCGCCTGCTCGCGCAAAGTGATGCCCGAGATGTGGGGAGTGACCATGACGCCGGGGTGGCCCCAGAAAGGGTGATCCTGCGGCAGGGGTTCCTGCGTGAACGCGTCCAGCAGCGCGCCGGCCAGCCGGCCGCTGTCCAGGGCCTCGAGCACGTCCTCGTCCACGACATGCGCGCCTCGCGCCAGATTGATCAGATAGGCGCCCGGCAGCAGGCGCGCCAGCGTGTCCCGATTGATCAGGCCTTGGGTCTGCGGCGTCAGCGGCAAGGCGTTGACCAGGATGCGGCTGGACGCCAGGCATTCCTGCAGCCCCTGCTCGCCTGCGTAGCAGGGAAAACCGGCCTGGCGCAAGGTGCGCGACCAGCCGCGCACCGGATAGCCCAGGCTGGCGATGAGATCGGCCACCTTGCGCCCGATGACGCCCAGGCCCAGCACGGCCACCGGCCATTGGCGCCGATCGACGGGGCGGTGGGCCTTCCAGCGCCCCTCCCTGGCCTGCTCTTCATAGGGACGGAAACGCCCCGTGGCCTGCAGGACGCCATACAAGGCGTACTCGGCCATCTGCTCGGCCATGCCGGCGTCCTCCAGCCGGTACAAAGGCATGCCCGCCGGGATGGAGGCGGCCATGGCGTCCACCCCCGCTCCCAGGTTGAACACGGCGCGCAGCCCCGGCTCCTGGCTGAACAGGCATGCATCGGGCTTCCAGACCACGGCGTAATGGGCGCCGGTGGCGGTGCGGCCGGGGACGAATTCATCGACGCGCCACTGCGGATAGGCGTCGCGGAAATGCTGCGCCCAGCGCTGCGTTTCGCTGTCCCTGGGCGTGGCGACGATCAGGTGAGGCTGTCCGGCCGACATCAGCGCTTGCCTCCCAGCAGGGAACCCAGCACGCCGCGCAACAGCTTGGTGGCCGCGCGCCTGGCCTCGGTCTTGACCATGCTCTGCACCAGGCCGTCTTTCTTGCCGCCGCGCGGGCCCGTGGTGCCGAACAGGAAATCGTTCACGGCGCCCATCAGGCCGTCGTCCTGCTTGGCAGGCGCGCCCTGCTGGCCGGCCGGGCTCGCCGCCGGGGCGTCGGCGACCCGCCTGGCGAGCACTTCATAGGCCGATTCGCGGTCCACGGCCTGGTCGTACTTCAGGCCCAGCAAGGAGGCCTGGCGCACGGCCTGGCGCTCGGCGTCCGTGGCCGGGCCGATGCGGCTGCCCGGCGCCACCAGCCAGGCCCGCTCGGTGGGATTGGGCCGGCCCTTTTCGTCCAGCAGCGACACCAGGGCCTCGCCTACCCCCAGTTCCGTGATGGCGGCCTCGATGTCCAGTCCCGGATTGGGACGCATGGTCTGGGCCGCCGTCTTGACCGCCTTCTGATCACGGGGCGTGAAGGCCCGCAAGGCGTGCTGGACGCGGTTGCCCAACTGCCCCAGCACGGTATCGGGAATGTCCAGCGGGTTCTGGGTGACGAAATAAATGCCCACGCCCTTGGAACGGATCAGGCGCACCACCTGCTCCACTTTCTCCAGCAGCGCCTTGGGCGCGCCGGTGAACAGCAGGTGGGCCTCGTCGAAGAAGAAGACCAGGCGCGGCTTGTCCAGGTCGCCCACCTCCGGCAGGCGCTCGTACAGGTCGGCCAGCATCCACAAGAGGAAGACCGCGTACAGGCGCGGCGATTGCATCAGCTTGTCGGCGGCCAGCACGTTGATCATGCCGCGCCCCGAGGAGTCGGTGCGTATCCAGTCCATGACATCGAGCGCCGGCTCGCCGAAGAAGCGGTCCGCGCCTTCTGTTTCCAGGCGCAGCAGCGCGCGCTGGATGGCGCCCACGCTGGCGGCCGACACATTGCCGTATTGCGCGCGCAGCTCCGCAGCGCGGTCGGACACGTTCTGCAGCATGGCGCGCAGGTCCTTCAGGTCCAGCACCAGCTGGCCTTCATCGTCCGCGACCCGGAAGACGATGTTCAGCACGCCTTCCTGGGTGTCGTTCAGCTCCAGGATGCGCCCCAGCAGCAGCGGGCCCATGTCCGAGACCGTGGCGCGCACGGGATGGCCCTGCTCGCCGAAGATGTCCCAGAAGGTGACGGGATTGGCGCCCCAGGCCGGCTCGGGCAGCCCCAGCTTCTGCAGGCGTTCCTGCAGTTTGGGGGTGGGCTGGGCCGCCTGGGAGATGCCGCTCAGGTCGCCCTTGGCATCGGCCAGGAAGACCGGCGTGCCCTGGCGCGAGAAGGCTTCGGCCAGCACCTGCAGCGTGACCGTCTTGCCGGTGCCCGTGGCGCCGGTGATACAGCCGTGGCGGTTGGCCAGGGCGGGCAGCAGATGGATGGGCGTGTCGCCGTGCTGGGCAAGCAGGATGGGATCGGCCATGATCGTTCTTCACCTTCCGGATAGAATGCCAAATGAATGAATTCTAGCGGCTTTCGCAAGAGCCCGGGCGCCACGAAAAAAGCGCGGACAGGCTCTTGCTTCACAGACAGGTTAAAATAGGCCCACTTTTCTTGAACGCAGACTACTGAATTGGTAATACTTTATGGCCGGACATAGTAAATGGGCGAACATCCAGCACCGCAAGGGTCGCCAGGACGCCAAGCGGGGCAAGCTCTGGACGAAGATCATTCGTGAAATCACCGTGGCCGCGCGCGCCGGTGGACCGGACCCCGACGCCAACCCGCGCCTGCGCCTGGCCTGGGACAAGGCTACTGCCGCCAATATGCCCAAGGACAACATCATGCGCGCCATCCAGCGCGGCTCGGGCGGCGCGGACGATGCCAACTACGAAGAAATCCGCTATGAAGGCTACGGCATCAACGGCGCGGCCGTGATCGTGGACTGCATGACCGACAACCGCCAGCGCACCGTCTCGGACGTGCGCCACGCCTTCACCAAGAACGGCGGCAACCTGGGCCTGGACGGCTCGGTGGTGTTCCAGTTCCGCCACTGCGGCCAGTTCCTGTTCGCCCCCGGCACCTCGGAAGACACCGTCATGGAAGTCGCCCTGGAGGCCGGCGCCGACGACGTGCTCACCGACGAGGAAGGCCTGATCGAAGTGCTGTGCCCGCCGTCGGAATACGCCGCGGTCAAGGCCGCCTTCGAAGCCGCCGGCCTGGCGCCCGAAGTCGAGGGCATCGTCATGAAGGCCCTGAACGAAACCGAGCTCAGCGGCGATGACGCCGCCAAGATGCAGAAGCTCCTGGACGCGCTGGAAGGCCTGGACGACGTCCAGGAGGTCTACACCACCGCCGTCATGGACGAAGCCGAATAACACTGGTTCCTGAAACTCCTCTTTGCGGGCCCTGCCCGAATTCACCACTATGAAGCTACTTGTTGTCGGCAGCGGCGGCCGTGAACACGCCCTGGCCTGGCGCCTGGCCCAGTCCCCCCGGGTGCAGATCGTCTACGTCGCCCCGGGCAATGGCGGCACGGCCCGCGCCGAACGCATCAAGAACCTGGACATCACCGATATCCAGGAATTGATCGCCTTCGTGCAGCAGGAAAAAATCGCCTTTACGGTCGTGGGTCCCGAGGCTCCGCTGGCCGCCGGCATCGTGGACGCGTTCCGCAGCGCCGGACTGAAGATCTTCGGCCCCACGCAGGCGGCCGCCCAGCTGGAAAGCTCCAAGGATTACGCCAAGGCCTTCATGGTCCGCCACAAGATCCCCACGGCGGCCTACCAGACCTTCACCGATCCCGAGGCGGCCAAGGACTACATCCGCCAGCAGGGCGCCCCCATCGTGGTCAAGGCCGACGGCCTGGCCGCCGGCAAGGGCGTCATCGTGGCCACGACCCTGGAAGAGGCCCTGGGCGCCATCGACGACATCCTGGGCGACGGGCGCTTTGGGGCGGCCGGCGCGCGCGTGGTCGTGGAGGAATGCCTGACCGGCGAGGAAGCCAGCTTCATCGTCATGTGCGACGGCAAGAACGTGCTGCCCATGGCCACCAGCCAGGACCACAAGCGCCTGAAGGACGGCGACCAGGGCCCCAACACCGGCGGCATGGGCGCCTACTCGCCCGCCCCCATCGTCAGCCCCACGCTGCACAACCGCATCATGCGCGAAGTGATCCTGCCGACCATGCAGGGCATGGCCAAGGAAGGACTGCCCTACACGGGCTTTCTGTACGCCGGCGTCATGATCGGCGACGGCCCCGACGCCACCCGCCCCATCAAGGTGCTGGAATTCAACTGCCGCATGGGCGACCCTGAAACCCAGCCCATCATGATGCGCATCAAGAGCGACCTGACCGAGACCTTCGAGCTGGCCCTGGCCGGCAAGCTGGACGAAGCCACCATCGAATGGGACCGGCGCACCGCCATCGGCGTGGTCATGGCCGCCGCCAACTATCCCGACACCCCGCGCACGGGCGATCCCATCATCCAGTTCGCTCCCGACACCGATACCTGCGTGACCTTCCACGCCGGCACGCGCCTGGATGGCGAGACCATCGTGACCACGGGCGGGCGCGTGCTGTGCGTCACCGCGCTGTCGGATTCCATCCGCCGCGCCCAGGAGGCCGCCTACCAGGCCATTTCCCAGACGCATTTCGACGGCAAGCAGTTCCGCACCGACATCGGCTGGCGCGCCCTGCCCGCCAACGAATCGTGATCCCCGCAGCAAGGTCTTTCCATGTCTTTACCCGTTGATTCCGCCCAGGCCTATTTTCGCCAGTTGCAAAGCCACATCGTGGACACGCTGCAGGAGCTGGACGGCTCGCGTTTCGAGGCGGACGAATGGAAGCACCAGGAAGGCGGCGGCGGACTGTCGCGCTTCCTGGAGAACGGCCCCGTGTTCGAGCGCGCGGCCGTGCTGTTCAGCCACGTCAAGGGCCATGCCCTGCCGCCGTCGGCCAGCGCCCATCGCCCTGAACTGGCGGGCCGGCCCTGGGAGGCCATGGGCGTGTCGCTGGTCATCCATCCGCGCAATCCCCACGTGCCGACCACGCACATGAACGTGCGCATGTTCGTCGCGCAGGCGCAGGAACACGGCCAGAAAGACGTGTTCTGGTTCGGCGGCGGGCTGGACCTGACTCCCTACTACCTGCACGAGGAAGATGCGCGCCACTTCCACCAGGTCTGCCACGACGCGCTGGCGCCGCATGGTTCGGAGTACTATCCCCGCTACAAGCGCTGGTGCGACGAATATTTCTACCTGAAGCACCGCAACGAAACGCGCGGCATCGGCGGCATCTTCTACGACGATCTGAACGAGCCCGGCTTCGAGGCCAGCTTCGCGCTGACCCGCTCCGTGGGCGATTGCTTCACGCAGGCCTACGTCCCCATCGTGCGCGCCCGCATGGATAGGCCCTACACCGACGCCCAGCGCGAATTCCAGGCGATACGGCGCGGCCGCTACGTCGAATTCAACCTGGTCTTTGACCGCGGCACCTTGTTCGGCCTGCAATCGGGCGGGCGCACGGAGTCCATCCTGCTGTCCATGCCGCCCCAGGCCAAGTGGCGCTACAACTGGTCGCCCGAGCACGGGACCCCGGAGGCCGCGCTGGCGCAGTACCTGGTGCCGCGCGAATGGATCTAGCCCGTATCGGCCTGCTGGGCGGCAGCTTCGACCCCGTCCACCGGGCCCACCTGGCCCTGGCCCTGGCGGCCCGCCGGCAGCTGGAGCTGGACGAAGTGCAGTTGCTGCCCGCGGCCCAGCCCTGGCAGCGCCCCGCCCTGGGCGCCAGCGCACAGGACAGGCTCGCCATGACCGCGCTGGCCGTGCGCCCCTATCCGGAGCTCAGCGTCAACGCGGAAGAGATCCGCCGCGGCGGGCCGACCTATACGGTCGAAACCCTGCGCGCCCTGCCCGCCGGGCCGCGTTACTACTGGATACTGGGCAGCGACCAGCTGCTCAACTTCTGCAACTGGCGTGCCTGGGAAGAAATCGCCGAGCGCGTCGAACTGGCCGTGGCCCAGCGCCCCGGCGCCGCTCCGCTGGCGCCGGCTCCGCTGGCGGCGCGCCTTGAACAGCTGGGCCGGCGCCTGCATCGCATCGCCTTCACGCCCATGGACGTGTCGGCCACGGACATCCGCGACCGAGTGCGGCGCGGCGACAACATCGCCGGCCTGGTCCCGGAGGAAGTCGCCGAATACATCCGCAAAAACGGGCTCTATCTTTCCCACTGACAAGCACGCCCTGTATAGTTCTTTTTATGAATATCGAAAAACTCCAACGCATCGTCATTGATGCCCTCGAAGACGTCAAGGCCCAGGACATCAAGGTCTTCAGCACCACTCACATGACCGGGCTGTTCGACCGCGTGGTCATCGCCAGCGGCACGTCCAACCGCCAGACCCGCGCGCTGGCCAACAGCGTCATCGACAAGGCTCGCGAGAACAAGGTCGAAATCCTGGCCCACGAAGGCGACGACACCGGCGAATGGGTGCTGATCGACCTGGGCGACGTCGTCGTGCACTGCATGCAGCCCGCCATCCGCCAGTACTACAACCTGGAGGATCTCTGGGGCGAGCGTCCGGTGGACGTGGAACTGCTGCCGCAATCGCGCCAGATCCCGCAGCCGGGCTTCTACGACGGCCCGGACGACGAACAGTAAGCCCAGCCCGCCGATCCCGGCGGCGCGCAGGCCGCACTTGCCAGGCGGCCTTTTTTTTTCTGCACCATAAGCCATGAAACTGATTGTCATCGCCGTTGGCCAGCGCATGCCGGACTGGGTCGAACAGGGCTGGCAGGAATACGCACGCCGCATGCCGGCCGATTGCGCCCTGGAACTGCGCGAGATCAAGGCCGAGCCGCGCAGCGGCGGCAAGACCCCGGCGCAGATGATGCAGGCCGAAGCCAAACGCATCGAAGCCGCCATCCCGGCCCAGGCATTGCGCATTGCGCTGGACGAGCGCGGCAAGGATCTGACCACGGTCAAGCTCGCCCAGGAACTGGAGCGCTGGCGTGGCGAAGGGCGGGACATCGCCATCCTGGTCGGAGGGCCGGATGGCCTGGACGCCGCCCTCAAGCAAAGCTGCCACGGCATGCTGCGCCTGTCCTCCCTGACCCTGCCTCATCCGCTGGTGCGCATCCTGCTGGCCGAACAGTTGTACCGCGCCTGGTCCGTGATGACCGGCCACCCCTACCACCGCGCCTAGAACTCCACTTCCAGTCAAGCATCATGCAATTCGTACCGATCTATCTCGCCTCCGCCAGTCCCCGACGCCACGATCTGCTGGTCAGCATGCAAGTGCCCCACGAGGTGCTGGCCGTCCCCAGCCCGCCCGGCGAGGACGAGCCGCGGCTGGCCGATGAACGCGCCCTGGATTATGTCCGGCGCACCGCGCGCGACAAGCTGCTGCGCGCCCTGCAATGGCGCGCAGCGCAACCGGGCCTGGATCCGCAGCGCGCCATCCTGGCCGCCGACACCACCGTCTGCCTGGACGAGGATATCTTCGGCAAGCCTGCCGACCAGGATGACGCCCGGCGCATCCTGCGCGCCCTCTCGGGTCGCACCCATAAGGTCATGACCGCGCTGTGCCTGGGCGCGCGCGGCAACGAATACGACAGCATCAGCATCAGCGAAGTCAGCTTCAAGACGCTCAGCGAACGCGAGATCGAACGCTACTGCGCCAGCGGCGAACCCATGGGCAAGGCCGGCGCCTACGGCATACAGGGCCTGGGCGGCATGTTCGTGCGGCATATCAGCGGCAGCTACACGGGCATCATGGGCCTGCCCGTGCACGAAACCTACCATCTGCTGCAGCTGGCCGACCTGGTGGCGGTCCAGACGGCCTGACGCAGCCTGTCATGCGGGCAGCCGGCATGACAGGAATCGGGAACTCCGCGCCGACTGCGCAGTCCCACTCTTCATTCCGTTTGTTTATTTATATATTTTTAATGGATATATAAAACCATGCCGTCCCATTTCGCACGAATCGCCTTGAAGCAAGCCTCCTCCCTGTCCCTGCGCGCAGCCCTGGCGGGCCTGATTTGCGCAGCCTCCCCGGCTCAGGCCTCCGATCGTCCCCCTGCCCTGCAGTTGCTGGAAGAACAAGGTTTCTCGGTGGTGGGCCAGTTCGATGCGCCCGGCGGCCTGAAGGCCTGGGGCGCCTACAACGGCAATCGCCCCCTGGCCATCTATGTGCTGCCCGACGGCCAGCATATGCTGGTCGGGACGCTGATCGACGCCAAGGGAGAGGAAGTGCGCCCTGCCGGCCTGGACGCACTGGTACAGCCGGCCATCGCCAAGGACATGCAGGGCAAGCTGGAAAAGTCGCGCTGGATTGCCGACGGCAGGGATGACGCCAAGCGCATCGTGTATGTCTTCACCGACCCCAACTGCCCCTACTGCATGCAGCTCTGGCAGATGGCCCGCCCCTGGGTGGATTCGGGCAGGGTGCAGTTGCGCCACATCCTCGTGGGCATACTCACGCCCACCAGCGGCCCCAAGGCGGCCGCCATCCTGGCGTCCAAGGACCCGGCCGCCGCCCTGCACGAGCACTCCGCCGCCATGCTCAAGGACCGCAGCGGGGGCGTCAAGGGCCTGGCCGACATTCCCGCCGACATCGACGCCCAGTTGACGGCCAACGAGGACCTGATGGTAGGCTGGGACCTGCGCGCCACGCCCGCCATGGTCTGGCGGGATGAACAAGGCCATATGCAGATGCAGACCGGCGCCTCTCCCGAGGCGGCCGAGCGCGTTTTCGGCCCGCGCTGACCGTTTGCCAGGAGACCGAGCCATGACGACCCAGGTTCTGCTTCACGCCCCCACGCCCGACGCGCTGCAGCGCGCCCGCAACAACGCCCGCAACCTGCTCAAGGACATGCCCGACGCCCAGGTGCGCATCATCGCCAATGCGCAGGCCGTGACGGCCTGCGTCCAGGGCGAAGCCCACGAGTGCGACGCCTATACCTATCTGTGCCCCAACACCTTGCGCAACCTGGACTTGAACGCGCCCAAGCGCCTGCGCGTCCTGGACCAGGGCGCGGTCACCGCCCTGGTGCAGCTCCAACAGGACGGCTGGACCTACATCCGGTCCTGAATTCCTTGTGGGCTAAGGACAACATACCATACCGTTCGGTCATGATTTGACACCCCGGCTGGCAAACCTTGTTACGATAGTTACGCCCGCCACAACGGCGGGCGTATTTTGTATCCGTTCCACAAGGAGTGCCCATGTCTGCCCGTTCCCGTACCGTCTTTCGCCCCTGCCTGCTGCTGACCTTGCTCGCCATGGGGGCCAGCCAAGCCGTCGCCCAGCAGACCACGATAGGCGTGGGCGTGGGCTTCATGCCCAAGTACGAAGGCGCGGACAGCTACGGCGCCCGTCCCTATCCCCTGCTCTCGCACCGCAACGGCCATTTCTTCCTGGCGCCCAAGGCCGGCCTGCCCGCCGTGGGCCTGCAGACCAATCTGACTGAAAACTGGACCATAGGCACCTACGCTTCTCTGGCGCGTTCGCGCAAGGCCGACGACGCCGATCGCCTGTACGGCACGGACGACATCAGCCGCCACGGCAACCTGGGGGTATTCACGGCGCTGCGCCTGGGCCCCGCCAAGATGGAGGCCAGCTACTATCAGGCCCTCAAGAGCGGCTACGGCGCCAACGCCGTGATCGACCTGAGCTACCGCCTCTGGAACGACCACGACAGCAGCTTCTCCCTGGGCACGGAGTTCAAGTGGTCCAACGAGAAGGCCATGCGCACCTATTTCGGCGTGAAAAGCCATGAGGCCGCCGCCAGCAACGGCCAGTTGCACGCCTACCGGCCCGACGCCGGCCTGCGTTCCTACTCCCTGTACGGCCAATACACCCACAAGCTGAGCCAGAGCTGGTCCCTGCAGGGCGTGCTGGGCGTGCACACCCTGGGCGAAGAAGCCAAGGACAGCCCGCTGGTGGAAAAGAAGAGCAGCGTGTTCGGCGGCGTGGGGCTGGGCTACAGTTTCTGATCCCGCTCGTCTCAGGGCCTGCCGGCGCGCTTGACCGTCAGGCCCCGCTGCTCCAGGCGCGCCTGCACCACGGCGCGATGGTCGCCCTGAATCTCCAGCACGCCGTCCTTGAGCGTGCCGCCCGCCCCGCAAGCGTTCTTCAGTTCCTTCACCAGCGCCTTCAAGTCCGGCTCGTTCATGACGAGCCCCTCCACCACCGTCACTCCTTTTCCCTTGCGCCCTTTGGTCTCCAGCGTCAGGCGCACCGGCCCCTGAGGCCGCGACAGACGTTCCTGGCGGCACTCCTGCTCACAGCAGCACTGTGCCCGGGGCTGCCCGCAGCCGGGGCACATCCTGCCCTGTTCCGTGCTGTACACCAGCCTGGACAACTGATCCGACAAACTTGCCATGCGCTCGTCCCTTCAAAAAAAAACTCCGACGCCACTGGGGCTGCGCCCGCACGCTGCCCCCGAAGGGGCGCTTTTTTCCTAGGGCGGCCCGGCGCTCCGGCGGCCCGGCGAAAAAAAGCCCACCTATGATAGGCGGGCTTGATCGGCAAGGCCAGGGCTGATTTACATCATGCTCATCAGCACCAGACCCATCAGGTCGTCGGTGGTGAAATGTTGGCCGTTGATGTCAAAGCCTTGATCGGCGCCCAGGTATTTGACTTCCGTGGAGATGGAGTTGTCGTCCTGCTTGAGCAGCTTGGACTCGACGTAAGGCTGGACGGCGGCCTCGAGCATCATGTCCAGCATGGCGGTGGTGCCTTCCTCGGGCGAGACGCCTTCGGCTTTGTCCAGCTGGTTGGCCACGCCGCGCAGCATGGGCTTGGAGACCAGCAGGTTCAGCTGGGCCGACGGAATGGCCTGCAGCCACAGTTGCGGGCTGTCTTCCAGTTCCTGCAAGGTGGCGGCGGGCTTTTGCAGGTCCACGCGCAGCGTGGCCTTGGTCTCGCCCTGCTCGTTGTACCAGCGCAGCGGCTCGATGCTCAGCACGGGCTTGCGCTCCAGGGCGACCAGCACCTGCTCCAGCAGCAGCTTGGCGGTCTGCGGATCTTCGCTGTCGATCCTGTCCTGGAAGCCCGGATCCGAGACCAGCTTGCTCACCGCCGTGATGGCGGGCATGTACACGCTGTCCATGTTCATGGCCAGTTCGACCGAGCCCAGGTTCAGCTTGTCTTCGAATACCATGTCGGTGAACACATAGCGCACCTTCGCGTTGCCGACCGAATCCTTGGTGACGCCGTCGGTATCCAGCAGGATCTGCTTGAGCTTCAGGCCTTCGCTCTCGGGAGTCTGGAACTGGATGTCGTCCACGCTGATCTTGCCGGTCTGCGTGCCGTTCACGTTGATGTCGCCGGTCTGCTTGAAGTCCACCGCGAAATTGGCGGCCTGCAGCTTGAGCGGATCTTCACCGATGTCATCGACCAGCAGATTGGGGAAATTGCCGCTGACCAGGATGTCGTCGCTCTTGCCGCCGGCCTTGGCGCGCAGTTGGCCGCCGCTGAACTCGACCTTGACGGTGTCGCCCTGGTGCTTGATGGCCTCGAAATGCGCGGTGGAATCGACGGCACCGTCAAAACCGACCAGGCTGTCGGCCCACAGCGGCGTCTTGTCGCCGGTCAGCTTGAACCAGCCTTCCGTATCCTTGGTCTTGACCAGCGTGCTGTGCGTCAGGGCGGCGACGGGCGTGAAGTTGCCCAGCTTCAGGGCGGACAAGGGCAGCGGACCGTGGCTGATCTTGTCATCGAAGGTCAGTTCCAGCGGCTCGTCCTGCTTGTCGTTCGAGGCCAGTGTGACGGTGTAACGGGCGTCGGACGAGAACACGCCGCGCTTGTACTCCACCACGTTCATGGTCACGGTGCCGTCGATGCCGGACTGCGCGAGCTTTTCGGCCGACGCCGTGTTGAACTCGGCCACCTTCTGGCGCACCAGCTCTTCGGTCTTCTGACCCATGTACCAAGTGGAACCACCATAAACAGCCGCCAGCGCCACGACCAGTGCGACAACCCCTGTGCTTTTCTTCATTTACTTCCCTTTTGTCGGACCAGAAGTCCTAAATTAAATTTGCCGACATGATACCGAAACTGGATTTTGGCATCGTGGTTTATTTATTGGAATTGTAACCGAGCACCTGGACGATCTCGGCGACGTCCCGCCCCCCTATGCCCATGCGGTGACCCGCCCGGTAGGTCTGCTGGGCGGCATGCGCCACCGGCATGGTGGTATGGCTGGCGCGGGCCAGGTCGGCCACCGTGTTCAGATCCTTCAACATGGTGTCGATAGAGGCTTTGGTCTGGTCCGTGCCCTGCGTCATGCGCGGGACGAACAATTGCAGCAGGACCGAATCGGCCCACCCGCCGCCCAACGCCTCGCTGATCAGAGAGGCGTCCACGCCATTGTCATTGGCCAGGCTCAGAGCCTCCGCAATGGCCGTCAAAGTTGTTGCCACGATGGTCTGATTGCATAATTTTGTTACCTGTCCGGCCCCGTTTCCGCCCATCAGGGTGACGCGTTGGGAATAAGCGGCCAGCACGGGGCGCACTTCGTCGAGCACATCCGCCTGGCCGCCCGCCATGATGGCCAGCGTACCCTGCTCCGCACCGCCCACCCCGCCCGAGACGGGCGCGTCCAGCCATTGCGCGCTGCAACGCCGGCGCAATTGCTCGGCCATGTCGCGCGTAGCTTGCGGCGGGATCGAGGAATGGTCGACCACCACGCGCAGGACGCCCTGTGCATCCGCCAGGCCCTGCTCGCCCAGCACCACGTCATGGACGGCCTGGGCGTCGAACACGCACAGCAGCACGATTTCACATTCTCGGGCCATGGCGGCCGGGCTGTCGCACCAGACTGCCCCGGCCTGCAGCACGCCGCCGGCCTTGTCCGCCGAACGGTTCCAGACCAGGACCTCGTGCCCGGCCTGCAGCAGGCGGTGCACCATGGGCTGGCCCATCAGGCCCAAACCGCAAAAACCGATCTTCATTGTCCATCATTCCTTAAAAGAAACTTCCTGCCCTGAGCAAGAAAAACCCGCCATGGCGGCGGGTGCGCGAAGGGCACGCCCCTCGCGGGATTGAAACAGGCGCGCTAGGCGGCGTCCGCCTGGCGCTCGGGCGCCGCTTCCTGGAAAGCCGATAGCTCCAGGCACTTTTCCTCGATTGCCAGCAGGGTCGGGTACGGCGCCAGATCGCATTCCAGCCGGCGGGCATTGAACAGCTGCGGAATCAGGCAGGCTTCGGCCATGCCGGGCTGGTCGCCGAAAATGAAATGGCGCCCGTCGCGGTGCCGCCGCACCAGCGTCTCCAGGCCTTGCAGGCCAGCCGCCACCCAGTGCCTGTACCAGCTGTTGCGGGCCTCTTCCTCGACCTGCAGTTCGCGCTTGAGATATTGCAGCACGCGCAGATTGTTCAAGGGATGGATGTCGCAGGCCACCGCCAGGGCCATGGACCGGGCCCAGGCGCGCTGCATGGCGTCCTGCGGCAGCAGCGGCGCCTGCGGATAGCGTTCTTCCAGGTACTCCAGAATCGCCAGGGACTGGGTGATCGCCTGGCCGCCGTCGAGCAGGGTGGGCACCAGCTCGGCCGGATTCAGCTGCGCATAATCCGGCTGGTGCTGCTGGCCGCCGTCCTTGAGCAGATGCACCGGCTCGATGGCGTAGTCCAGCCCCTTCAGGTTCAGTCCGATGCGCACCCGGTAGGCAGCCGAGCTGCGAAAATAGCTGTACAGAATCATCGCGTCTCCTGTCCCCGCCAATGGCGGCGTGGGCTTTACTTGTTCAGGTTTTCGATCTTGCGCGAGAGCTCGCGCGGCAGCGGAAAGGCAATGTTCTCTTCCACGCCGTCCAGGGCCCGCACCCGTCCCACGCCCAGCTCGCGCAGGCGCTCGATGACCTGATTGACCAGCACCTCGGGAGCCGAAGCGCCGGCGGTCACGCCCACCCGCTTCTTGCCCACCAGCCAGGCTGGATCGATCATCTCGGGCTTGTCCAGGAGGTAGGCTTCGGCGCCCTTGCGCTCGGCCACCTCGCGCAGGCGGTTGGAGTTGGAGCTGTTGGTGCTGCCCACCACCAGGACCAGGTCGCACTGCGGCGCCATGATCTTGACCGCGTCCTGGCGATTCTGCGTGGCATAGCAGATATCGCTTTTCTTGGGTTCGACGATGTTCGGAAACCGTGCGCGCAGCGCATCGGCCACCACCTGGGCGTCATCCACCGACAGCGTGGTCTGGGTGACGAAGGCCAGCCTGTCGGGATCGGCCACCTGCAGGCGCGCGACGTCCTCGGGCGTTTCCACCAGGTACATGCCGCCCTCGGCCTGGCCCAGCGTTCCTTCGACCTCGGGGTGGCCCACATGGCCGATCATGATGATTTCGCGGCCTTCGGCGCGCATGCGCGAGACTTCGATATGCACCTTGGTGACCAGCGGGCAGGTGGCGTCGAAAACCTTCAGGCCGCGCTGCTCGGCATCGGCGCGCACCTGGCGCGAGACGCCGTGCGCCGAGAAGATGACGATGGAACCCGCGGGCGCCTCGTCCAGCTCCTTGATGAAGATGGCGCCCTTGCCGCGCAGATCCTCCACCACATAGCGATTGTGCACGATCTCGTGGCGCACGTAGATGGGCGCGCCATGCAGTTCCAGGGCGCGCTCGACGATATCGATGGCGCGATCGACCCCGGCACAGAACCCCCGGGGTTGGGCCAGGACGACTTCGGCGTCCCGGGCGGCAGCAAACTGGCTCATTACAGAATTCCCAGAATATGGACATCCAGGCGCAGCGCGACGCCGGCCAGGGGATGATTGAAATCGAACAGGGCGGTCTCGTCGTCGATCTCCTTGAGCACGCCCGAATAACGGCTGCCGTCCGGCGCGGCGAATTCCACCATGTCGCCCGGCTCGAATTGCACGCCCTCGGCGGCATGGGCGGCCAGCATGCCGCGCGTGACGCGCTGCAGCAGCTCCGGGTTGCGCTCGCCATAGGCCTCGCCGGCGGGAATGTCGACCTGGAAGCGCTCGCCTTCGCGATGCTCCAGCAGGCGCGCCTCCATGCCCGGCGCCCATTGTCCGTTGCCCAGCTGCAAAGTGGCCGGCCGGCCCGTATACGTATCGGCAAAAACGGAACCCGCCGCCGGGCCGCTGGCCAGCTCTATGCGGTAATGCAGCGTCAGGTAGGAATCCGGACGGACAATTCCAGCCTCGGAACTAGCAGTGTTACTCACGATCGATCACCATGGAAAATCATTCAATTACCGCATTTTAGCGTTTCTTATGGCCACACCCACACTACGCGTCCAAGGACCTCGAGAACGCATGCTGGCGCACGGCCCGGCCTGCCTGACCACTCCCGAACTGTTGGGCATCGTGCTGCGCACGGGCACGCGCGAGCGCAACGCCGTGCAGCTCGGCCAGGCGCTGCTGGACCATTTTAACGGACTCACGGGATTATTATCGGCCGAGGCCTCCGCGCTGCGGCAGGTCGACGGCATAGGCCCGGCCAAATGCGCCGAGCTGCTGGTCATCCGCGAACTGCAGCGCCGCTGCGCCCTGGAGGCGCTGGTCGGCCAGCCTCTGCTGGACCAGGCCGACAAGGTGCGCGACTACTGCGTCTCGCACATCGGCCACCTGCCGGTGGAGCACTGCCTGGCCCTGTTCCTGGACAACCAGTTGCGCCTGATCTGCGCCGAGGAAATCAGCCGCGGCACCATCAACCAAGCTTCGGTCTATCCGCGCGAGATCGTGCGCGCCGCATTGCGCCACCACAGCTCGGCCATCATCCTGGCGCACAACCATCCGTCCGGCGCCGCCTATCCGAGCGACGCCGACATCCGCCTGACGCGCCATATACGCCAGGCCCTGGCCCTGGTGGAGGTCCGCCTGCTGGACCACATCATCGTCACGCCCACGCAGGCCGTCTCCATGGCCGAACGAGGCGACCTCTGAACCCACACTGCTTCAGTACCAAATCATCTACACTGCGGGCATTACCGACCAAATTCCGATTCCGCCATGCGCACCATCTGGGACATTTCTCCGCCGGTCAGCAGCCGCTCCCCCGTCTTTCCGGGCGACACGCCCTACCGCCAGAGCTGGCGCTGGACACTGTCGGACGCCTGCCCCGTCAACGTATCCGAAATCACGCTCTCGCCCCATGTGGGCGCCCACGCCGACGCGCCCTTGCACTACGATCCGCAGGGCGCGGCCGCCGGCGCGCTGGCGCTGGAACCCTTCATCGGCCCGTGCCGCGTCATTCATGCGCGCCACGGCAAGGCCTTGATCGAACCGGCCGACCTGCTGCCGCACCTGGAGGGCTGCCCGCCGCGCATCCTGGTCAGCACCACCGCCCAGGCGCCGCAACAGGCCTGGACGGACCATTTCGCGGCCTACTCGCCGGCCAGCCTGCAATTGCTGGCCGAGCGCGGCGTACGGCTGGTGGGCATAGACACCCCCAGCGTCGACCCGGCCAGCAGCAAGACCCTGGACAGCCACCAGATCCTGCGCCGCCACGACATGCGCGTGCTGGAGAACCTGGTGCTGGACCACATCGCCCCCGGCGACTATGAACTGATCGCCCTGCCCCTGGCGCTCGTCGAGGCTGACGCCAGCCCCGTTCGCGCCATTCTTCGTTCTCTAGCCTGACATCATGACCCATACCGATCCCACGCCCGGCGAACGCATTGTCGCTGAAGAACATGCCAAGCTCGATTTTTCCCGCGACATGAGCTATGGCGATTACCTCTGCCTGGACCAGCTGCTCAACGCCCAGCACCCGCTCTCGCCCGAACACAACGAATTGCTGTTCATCATCCAGCACCAGACCAGCGAGCTGTGGATGAAGCTGCTGCTGCACGAACTGCGCGCCGCCATCGGCTGCCTGCGCGAGGACAGGCTGCAGGAAACGCAGAAGATGCTGGCCCGCGTCAGCAAGATCATGGCCGCGCTGGTCAATGCCTGGGACGTGCTCAGCACCATGACGCCGCCGGAATACTCCGCCCTGCGCCCCTATCTGGGCCAGTCCAGCGGCTTTCAGAGCTTCCAGTACCGCGAGATCGAATTCTCCCTGGGCAACAAGAACGCGGCCATGCTCAAGCCCCACCAGCACAACCCCGAACGCCTGGCCGGCGTCCTCCAGGCCTACGAAGCGCCCTCGCTCTACGACGAGGCGCTGCGCTGCCTGGACCGGCACGGTGTACCGGTGCCGGCCGACTACCTGGAGCGCGACTGGCGCCAGCCCTACAAGGCCAGCCCGGATGTGGAACAGGCCTGGCTGCAGGTGTACCGCGACGCACCCCGCTACTGGGAACTGTACGAACTGGCCGAGAAGCTGACGGATCTGGAGGACGCCTTCCGGCTCTGGCGTTTTCGCCATGTGACGACAGTCGAACGCATCATCGGCTTCAAGCGCGGCACAGGCGGCACCTCCGGCGTGTCCTACCTGCGCAAGATGCTCGATACGGTGCTGTTCCCCGAACTCTGGAGCCTGCGCACCAGCCTGTAGGAACCGGTCTGTTGCGCTCTTGCACGGGGCTTCTCGGGTTTTTCTTTGAAAAGCCCCGGCTCGATGTTAGAATTTCAGGCTTTACCGGATACGTGGCAAAAGCCCAATTAGCTTTTTGGCGCTGGAAGGCAAATAAACAGCGGGTGGCACCAGCAACACAGCGGCAGACAATGCCCTGTCCCTTGCATGCGCTTTCCGCCCATGCTTGCCAAGTGCCTGCTGGCGGTCCTTACTTGTCAAAACAGGAATCATCATGAAAGAAGGCATTCACCCAGAATACCGCGACGTGGTGTTTCTGGACCTGCAAACGGGCAATTCCTTTATCACCCGTTCCACCGTCCAGACTCGCGAAACCATCGAAAAAGACGGCCAGACCTATCCTCTGTTCAAGTGTGACGTGACGTCCGAGTCGCACCCCTTCTACACGGGCGCCCAGACGCGCATCGTGGAAACCGGCCGCGTCGAGAAGTTCCGCGCCCGTTTCGCCCGCACCGCCGGTACCGTCAAGAAAGGCGAATAAGCCCTCTTTGCCAGTACCCGCGTTCAGCGCAAGAAAAGGCAGCTCCGGCTGCCTTTTTTTACCGCTGATGCCCCTCTCGGGGAACAGCAGGCCATCCTCGGCCTGCGCGGCGTGGGAGTATTTTCACGGCCACAGCACAGCCCTTTGATTTAACATAGGGCGAATCCACAGACTGTTTCATCCGTACGTGTCTTCCAGCCTCATACCCAACTCCACACCCGCCCGGCTCACCGCCACCGCGGCCGTCAAGCTGCCCCGACTGGTGCTGATCGTCGTGGGCACCATCTACATTCTTGCCGGCCTGTTCTTCCGCGATCCCTGGAAAGCCGATGACGTGATCGGGCTGGCCACCATGATGACCGCCCTGGGCGATTCCAGCGGCCAGGCGCTGCTGTTGCCGCAGGTCGGCAATCTGGCGCACGCGCAGGACGGCCCGCTGGCCACCTGGCTGGGCGTGCTGTGCATCACCCTGTTCGCGCCGCTGCTCAAGCTGTTCACCTCCGACCTGAACGCCACCATCGCCGCCTCGCGGCTGCCCAACCTGCTGTGGTTCGGCATGCTGGCCGGTTCGGTCTGGCATTGCGCCTACCTGCTGGCCCGGCGCCCCGAAGCCCAGCCGCTGCGCCTGCCCTTCGGCGGCGAACCCTCGCCCGCCGACTACGGACGCATGATCGCCGACGCCGCCCTGCTGCTCACGGTGGCTACCGTGGGCATCATCTGGCGCATGCACGAAACCTCCGAAGTGCCGGCCATGATCGCCCTGCAGGCCCTGGCGCTCTACAGCCTGGTGCGCATGTTCGACCGGCCCGCCTCGGGCGCGATCCTGCTGGGCCTGTCGCTGGGCGCCTGCTTTCTGGCGCGCGGCTGGCTGGGCGCCCTGCCCGTGATGGTCGCCACCGCGCTGTGTTTTCTGCCGCGCGGCCCGCTGCGCTCGCACATTCAGTGGCTGGCTCTGACCATCGCCCTGACCGTGGCCATCATCATGGCCTGGTGGATACCGGCCAAGCGGGTCAGCATCTACTGGACCGATCAATGGCGCCTGTGGCACCTGGCCGCCTGGGGCTGGAGCGGCCTGAAGGAGCAGCTCAACAACCTGCGCGACCTGGCCTGGTTCCTGTGGCCCACCTGGCCGCTGTCCCTGCTGGCGCTGTGGCAGTGGCGCAGCTGGCTGCGCGCCCCGCACATCTACGTGCCGGCCATCAGCTTCCTGATCCCCACCCTGAGCCTGCTGCTGGTGCGCGACGCCTTCGAACCCGAGTACGCCCTGCTGGTGGTGCCCTGCGCCGTGCTGGCCGCCTTCTCGCTGCCCACGCTGCGCCGAGGCGTGGTCAACACGCTGGACTGGTTCGCCATCATGTGCTTTTCGCTGACCGCCGCCACGGTCTGGCTGGGCTGGATCGCCCAGCAGACCGGCTGGCCCAGCCAGATCGCGCGCAACATCGCCCGCCAGACCCAGGGCTACGACACCTTCGTTTCCTGGCCTGTCATGATCATCGCCGCGCTGGGCACCCTGGCCTGGATCGCCCTGGTGCGCTGGCGCCTGTCCACGCATCCGCCCGGCCTGCTGCGCGGCACGGTGCTCTCGGCCGGGGGCCTGATCACCACCTGGCTGCTGCTGGTCACGCTGTGGATGCCTTCGCTGGACTATGTGCGCAGCTACCGCGACGTGTCGGGCGAGCTGGCCGCGGCCCTGAAAGAGAACCGCCGCCCCGGCGAATGCCTGCGTTCCTGGGGCGTGGGCTCGGGGCAGCGCGCCTCCTTCCTGGTTTTCGACGACATCAGCATCAATTTCGACAACCGCTGCACGCTGGTGCTCGAGCAGTTCTCGCTGCGCGATCTGCGCGACAACAACGCGCCCATTCCGCCCAATGCCGTCGAACTCTGGCAGGGCAAGCGCGGACCGGACCGTCACGAAGCCTTCCGCCTGCTGCGCATCCAGAATCCTTGAGGTCGACAGGCCCCAGCCTCCACCATGCCCACCCTGTTCCATCACAACTGGAAAAGCCAGGCCGGCCTGATCCTGCGTCAGGCCTGGCCGGTGCTGGTCGGCTCCTGGGCGGGCATCGTCTTCGGCGTGCTGGACACCGTCATGGTGGGCCACAGCAGCGCCATCGACCTGCAGGCCATGGGCCTGGGCGTGTCCATCTATATATCGGTGTTCATCGGCCTGATGGGCGTGATCCACGCCCTGATTCCCATCACTGCGCAAAGCTTCGGGGCCCGCAAGCTGACCGACGTGGGCCGCTGGTGGGGCCAGGGCGTCTGGCTGGCCTTGCTGCTGACCCTGATCGGCACGCTGGGGCTGGCCCTGCCCGATCTCTGGCTGCGCTGGTCGGGCGACCTGGACCCGCTGGTGCACGAGCGCGTCACCTGGTACTTGCGCAGCCTGATCCTGGCCCTGCCCGCCGCGCTGGTGTTCCGCACCATCTACTGCCTGGGCACGGCCGTCTCCCGGCCCAAGGTCGTGATGACGATCAATCTGCTCAGCGTGCTGTTCAAGGCCCTGTTCAACTGGCTGTTCATCTTCGGCAAGGCCGGCCTGCCCGCCATGGGCGCGGTGGGCTCGGGTCTGTCCACCGCCCTGGTGTCCTGGCTGATGCTGCTGGCCGGCCTGTGGGTGCTGCGCACCGATCCCTTCTACCAGCCTTTCCGCTTGCGCCTGGGTCTGCCCGACTGGCGCTCGCAAAAAGAGCTGTTGCGCCTGGGCCTGCCCATGGGCGGCTCCTACCTGATCGAGATCTGCGCCTTCAGCTTCATGGCGCTGCTGGTGGCGCGCGAAGGCGTGTTCGTGTCCGGCGCACACCAGATCATGGCCAACCTGGCCGCCGTCTGCTTCATGGTTCCCATGGCCGTGGGCGTGGCCTCGGCCTCGGTCAGCGCCCAGGCCATCGGCGCCGGCCAGTTCCACCGCGCCCGCCACATCGGCATGCTGGGCCTGGCCCTGGTACTGGCCGGCGTGCTCGTGATCGTCAGCCTGCTCGTGCTGCTGCGGCCCACGCTGGCGCACGCCTACACCGACGATCCGGAGGTCGCTCTGCTGGCCCTGCTCCTGCTGCAGCTGCTGCCGTACTTTCATTTCTGCGACGCCTTCCAGTGCGTCATCTCCTATCTGCTGCGCGCCTACAAAGTGGCCTTCGTGCCCATGCTGCTGCAGTTCCTGGCCCTGAGCGTACTGGGTCTGGGGGGAGGCTGGTGGCTGGGCTTCGGCCCCGCGGCCGGCTCCCTGGACGGCATCCTCCAGCGGCTGGCGCCGGGCGCGCCGACCGGCGCCGCCAGCCTGTGGCTGATGGCCAGCCTGGGCCTGGGCGCCTCCGCCTTCCTGCTCCTGCTGTGGTATGCCCGCATCCTGCGCATCCACAACCCCGCCCGGCGCGCTCGCCCAAGCTGAAGACACGACAAGCAACGGGGCGTTTCCGCCCCGTTGCTTGATGCCGTCCTGCATTCAGGCTGCGTTGGCTCCGCCGACCGCGGGAACGGACGGCTCCTCTTGCGCAGGCGCATCCGGCGCGGCCGCATTGTCCATCAGCGGCGTCACCAGATCCACGACCTTGCTGCGTGAAAGCAGTCCCAGGAACTCGTCGTTCTCTCCCGTGACGGCCATGGGCTCGTTGCTGCGCAGCATGTGTCCCAGGACCTCGTCCAGGCCGGTGGTCGCCGGCACGGACGTCATCTCGTCCACATAGCCCGAGACGTCGCGCGCTCCCGCGCGCACGGCCTCCTCGGCACGGGTGCGCATCAGCACGCCCGCCAGCCGCTTGCCGTCCAGCACGGGCGCGTAGCGCACGCCGCGCTCGCTCATGCGCTCCAGGGCATGCGCGGCCCGCGTGCGCATGGTCAGGGTGAGGGTCTTGCTGGATTCGCGCACCGCATGGGTGGCGTTGAGCACCTTGCTGCGATTGACGTCCTGCAGGAAGGCCTGGACGTAGTCGGTCGCCGGCGACAGCAGGATGTCCTCGGGCGAGCCTTCCTGGATCAGTTCGCCGTCCTTGAGGATGGCGATCCGGTTGCCCAGGCGCAGCGCTTCATCCAGATCATGGGTGATGAAGACGATGGTCTTGTTCAAGCGGGCCTGCAGCTCCAGCAGCTGATCTTGCATCTCGCGGCGGATCAGGGGATCCAGGGCCGAGAAAGCCTCATCCATCAGGAGGATGTCGGCGTCGGTGGCCAGCGCGCGAGCCAGACCCACGCGCTGCTGCATGCCGCCGGACAACTGGTGCGGAAACTGTTTCTCGAACCCCTGCAGCCCCACCTGCTCCAGCCAGTACAAGGCTTTTTCTTCGCGCTGGGCCCGCGCCACGCCCTGCACCTGCAGGCCGTAGGCGGCGTTCTCCAGCACCGTGCGATGCGGAAACAGGCCAAAACGCTGGAACACCATGCTGATCTTCTGCTGGCGGAACCTGGCCAGGGCGCGCGCGTCCAGGGTCATCACGTCCACATCGTCCACCAGTATCTGGCCGGCGGTCGGCTCGATCAGGCGATTGAAGTGGCGGATCAGCGTGGATTTTCCCGAACCGGACAAGCCCATGATCACATAGATGCTGCCATGCTCGATGGACAGGCTGATGTCGCGCAGGCCCAGCGTGTGGCCGCTTTCGGCCAGCAGCTCGTCCTTGCGCACGCCCTGGCGGGCGCGCTCCAGCCAGCGCTCCGGATGGGGGCCGAAGATCTTGTAGATATTGCGGACTTCAATCTTGCTCATGCGGCCTCCCGGGTCTGGAAACGACGGCCGAACTCCTGGGTGATCCGGTCGAACAGGATGGCCAGCAGCACGATGCCCAGGCCGGCCATCAGGCCGCGGCCCACCTGCAGGCGGTTGATGCCCTGCAATACCTCATAGCCCAACCCGCGCACCCCGATCATGGAGGCGATCACCACCATGGCCAGGGCCATCATGGTCGTCTGGTTGATGCCGGCCATGATGTTGGGCATGGCCAGCGGCAGCTGCACGCCGTAGAGCTGCTGCCAGCGGTTCGAGCCGAAGGAGCGCGAGGCCTCCAGCACTTCGCTGTCCACCAGGCGTATGCCCAGGTCCGTCAGGCGGATCACCGGCGCGATGGCGTAGATCACGGTGGCGATCAGGGCGGCGATCTTGCCCAGATTGAACAGCATCACCACGGGGATCAGATAGACGAAGCTGGGCATGGTCTGCATCACGTCCAGCACCGGCAGCATGATGCGTCGCAGCCAGTTGAAGCTGGCCATCAAAAGGCCCAGGGGAATGCCGATCAGCACCGACAGGAACACGGCCACGACCATCAGGGCCAGCGTCTGCATGGCGGCGTCCCACAGGCCTATCAGCCCGATGGCGAACAGCATCAGGGCCATGGCGGCGGCAAACAGCACGCGCCGGCTGGCCAGCCAGGCCAGGCCGAACACCACCAGCACCACCGCCCACCAGGGGCTGCTGCGCAGCATGGTTTCCATGAAGACAAGCATGTCCAGCAAGGGCTGCGTCATGGCGCGCAGCACGCTGGAATAATTGGCGACCAGCTCGCCCACGAACTGGTCGATGGGCAGGCGCAGGGCGCGCGGATCAATCAGGTCTGGAAACATAAAAAACACTCCGTAGAACTCGTGCGGACGGCCAGGCGCGAACCTGTCCAAGACGCCGGCCCGCCCGAAGGGGCAAGCCGGCCAGGGGCGCTCGACCCTCGGACGTTCCCGGCAAAGGGAACTGCCCGCGGACCGGTGCGCCCCGCGAAAGGCACGAGTACTAAAGAGCGGTCTTTACGCGTTCCGCCACGTCGGCGGGCACCCACTGGGTCCAGACGTCGCCGTGCTCCTTCAGGAACCACTGGGCCACGTCCTCGGGCTCGCCTTCGGTTTTTTCCATGTGCGCCATGGTCTGGTTCATCAGTTCCAGGGGCACGCTGACTTTGGCCAGGAAGGCCGTCAGCTTGGGCGCTTTTTCGGAGAAGTCGGTGTTCACGGCCGTGAACACCGGATTGTCCGGGTAGGCCGTGGCTTGCGGGTCCGCGCAGTTCGGATCGGTCAGGCAGGCGTGCTTGTCCTTGTCATAGGCGGGCAGCTCCAGCTTGACCAGGTCCATGGAACCGACCAGGGGCGTGGGGTACCAGTAGTAGAAGACGATGTTTTCCTTGCGCTGGTAGGCGGAGGTCAGCGCCGCTTTCTGCGTGGCGCCGGTGCCCGGCGAGAACAAAGTGAAGGTGTCGCCCAGCTTCAGGGCGTTGAACAGGTTGCCGCTCACCACCTCGCATCCCCAGCCGGCCGGGCAGCCATAGAAGCGGCCCTTGCCGGGCTCTTCCGGATCCTTGAACTCGTCCTTGAACTTGGGCAGGTCCTGAGCCGACTTCAGCTCGGGCAGGCGCTCGGCCGTGTAGCGCGGAATGAACCAGGCCTCGCCGCCCATGTAGATGTCGCCGATGCGCTTGACGCGGCCGCTGGCCTCGGCTTTCTGCCAGGGCTCGAAGGTGCTGTTCAGCCAGATCTCGCTGTTCACGTCCAGGTCGCCGCGCTCCAGGGCGGCCAGCGCCGGAAGCGTCTCGACCGAGACGACCTCGGTCTTGCAGCCGTAACCCTTGTCGGCGATGAAGCGCTCGACCTCGGTCAGGACCAGATTGGATTCCCAGTTCATGCCGCCGAAACGCACGCTGCGGTCCAGCTCGCAGGCCGGCGCATCCGCCGCCTGTGCCAGGCCGGAGGCGGCGGACAGGCCCAGCACTACGCTGGCCAGAAGGGAACGTTGGAAAAGAGGGGATCGGTGCGAGCGCGACTCGGCACCGGCGCGAGGGAAGTATGAAGACATGATGCTCCTCCTTGAGTTACTGTGGACGCGTCCTGCATGATCAGTCGGCGCCAAGGCTAAAGGGGTGTGCGGAAGACGATTCACAATCGCCAATACATACCTGCGTAGCGAGTGCAATGCACTCGTGAAGCCACTGGAGGCGGCAGGGCGGGAATCCTTGCGGGAACCGTCATCCTGGCCGACACCTTTCCCGGCCGGCTGGCCGGAAAGTGGCTGGGGGACACCGTGCGGACACGGTGAATTCTGCGGTGACGGCAGGCTGTCGAAGCCGGCCTCACCAGGTTGATGCGTCAAAGAACGGAGGCCATTCTACGAGTCTTTGCCATCAAAAACAATTTTTTACCGCATTTAATTCCAATAAACATGCGATAAGTCAACTGCAAAAACGCAACAAAGCCTTTGCCACACGCGGTTTTCACGGGTTTTTGAATTTTTTTTTGTAACTTTTTTTGGCCGCCGCCTTTTCCCCGACTCAAGCCCAAGGAAGCGCGCATGAAAAAGGCAAGGCCGCGGCCTTGCCTTTCTCCAGCGGGACGAATTCCTTCAACGCTGGTACATGTAGTCGCGTCGCCATGGATAAGCCAGATCCGCCGGGTAGTCCAGCTCATCGGCGCGTCCGCCTCCCTGCGGGTGCGCCAGCACCTGGTGCAGAGCGATCCAGCCGTGCTCGAAACCCATGGCGCAGCCGGCCAGGTAGATCCGGTAAGCGCGCAGGGATTTGCGCCCCTGCTCGGAGTCCAGGGTGGCGGCCGCCTTGTCCAGCTGCGCTTCCAGCGCATCGCTCCAGGCCCAGAGCGTGCGGGCATAGTGGGGACGCAGATTCTCCACGTCCAGCCCTTCCAGGCCGCCTTCGGCAAGGTGGCGCATCACGTGGCTGATATGGGTCAGCTCTCCGCCGGGGAAGATGTATTTTTCGATGAAATCCCCCATGCCCGCGCCCAACTGGCTGTTGTCCAGCCCGCCGGCGGTGATGCCATGGTTCAGGATCAGGCCGCCCGGCTTGACCAGGCGGCGCAGCTTGTCGAAGTAGGCGCTGAGCTGTGCCCGGCCCACATGCTCGAACATGCCCACGGAGGCCAGCTTGTCATACGGCTTGAGTTCATCGAGCTCGCGATAGTCCAGCAGCATCATGCGCGCCCGCCCGGCCAGACCTTTCTGCTCGATCAGGCCATTGACGTAGGCATGCTGGTTGCGCGAGAGGGTGATGCCGGTGACGTCCACGTCATAGTTTTCAGCCGCCCACAGCAGCAGGCCGCCCCAGCCGGCGCCCACGTCCAGGAAACGCTCGCCCGGCTGCAGGCGCAGCTTGCGGCAGATGTGGTCCAGCTTGGCTTCCTGCGCCTGTGCCAGCGTCATGCCCGGCTCGCGGTAATAGGCGCAGGAATAGACTCGGCGCGGATCCAGCCACAGGGCGTAGAAATCATCCGACAGATCGTAATGGAACTGGATCTGCTTGGCGTCGCGCTCCAGCGAATGGCGCCAGACGGAAGTCAGGTGCTTGATGATGGAAGTCAGCCATCCGGCCTGCGCGGCGTCCACCGGAGAGCCGGGCAGGATCTCGGCCGCCAGATGCATCAGGTCGCGCATGGAGCCCTCGAAATCCATCCGCCCTTCCACGTAGGCCTCCCCCAGCAGCCCCGACTGCCCGGCGGCCAGCTGCGCCAGCGTGGCGTTGTCCTTGATGGTCAGGTGCATGCGGGCATTCGCAGGTCCCACCTGCTCGCCGCCTGGCAAGGTCAGTCGCACCGGCACGCTCAGTTGCGCCAGCTTGGCCTCTACCGCTGATGAAATAGAACTCAACTCCGCCTCCCTGTATGTGAAACAAACAAAGATGGCGATGCGCCGCCTCTTTCAGCACATCGCCCGTAACCTGCCGGCCGCGCCCGAAACGAAGTGGCGGTCGGCAAGAGCGGCCCGCATGCCGGAAGCCGTCCAGATACTTTAGACCTGAAACAGAATTCCGCGGACCGCCCGTACTGCGTGCTAAACTCGACTCTTCTGCCGTGCGAATAATTTATCATTGAAAGCGGCGCCCAGGGTGCAGCGTCCCGCCAGGCGGCATGGACATCGCCCACAGCAACAAGAAGCCGGATGACAAGCAACTCCACCCCCGCCTTTCCCCGCTGGTTGATCCTGATGGGCCTGCTGACCGCCCTCGGACCCCTGGCCATCGACATGTACCTGCCGGCCTTTCCGGCCATGGCGCAAGGCTTGCAGACCACGCCGGCGATGGTGGAGCGCACGCTGGCCGGCTACCTGCTGGGCGTGGGCCTGGCGCAGCTGGTGTACGGCCCCATGGCCGACCGCTTCGGGCGCAAGCCGCCCCTGCTGATGGGCCTGCTCATCTTCACCACGGCCTCGTTCTTCTGCTCCATCGCCGACGACATCGAGCACCTGACGCTCTGGCGCATCGTGCAGGCCTTCGGCGGGGCGGCCGGCATGGCCATCCCGCGCGCGGTCATCCGCGACCGCTTCGAGACCCGCGAAGCCGCCAAGGCCCTGTCCCTGCTGATGCTCATCATGGGCGTCATGCCCATCCTGGCCCCCCTGATCGGCGGACAGATCCTGATCTTCAGCGACTGGCGCGGCATCTTCGACTTCATGGCCGGCTGCGGCGTGCTGCTGGGCCTGTTCACCCTGTTCACCATGAAGGAGTCGCTGCCCGCCGAGCGGGCCGTGCCCCTGCGGCCGGGCATCATCGCGCGCAACTACGCCGGCCTGCTGCGCCATCGGGAATTCATGTTCTACTCGCTGGCGGGAGGCTTGAGCTCGGCCGGCATGTTCGCCTACATTTCGGGCTCGCCCCGGGTGTTCATCGAGTTGTTCAATGTGGAGCCCCGGCATTTCGGTTTCTACTTCGGAGCCAATGCGGCCTCGCTGATCGTGTTCTCCCAGGTCAGCGCCCGCCTGCTGAACACCTACAGGCCGCAGACGCTGCTGCGCATCGCCCAGAACCTGCAGGCGCTGATCACGGTGGCCGGCGCCGTGCTGGCGGCCCTGGGCCTGCTGACCCTGCCGCTGCTGATGGCCACCCTGATGGGCTTCATGGCCTGCCAGGGCTTCGTGAATCCGAACTCGGCGGCGCTTGCGCTGTCGGACCAGGGGCGGCGCCTGGGCACCGCCTCGGCGCTGATGGGCGCCATGCAGATGATGTGCGGCGCCCTGGCCGGTCTGGCCGTCAGTTCATGGGCCGACGTCAGCGCCCTGCCGCTGACCGCGGTGCTGGCCGCCTGCGCGGTTCTATCGTGGCTGTTTGGCCGCAACGCCCGCGCAAATGCACGGTAAAACTTGATCTAACCGTTTTTTCCATATTAGAATAATCTGCTTTAGGCCCCATGTCGGGGTTAACACGATCCTAATTTTATAATCGCCCGCGGCTTTTTACGTTTGAGCGGAGGCCGATTTAGATATCAAGGGGTATGACCATGGCACGCGTATGCCAAGTGACCGGAAAAGGCCCAATGTCGGGCAACAATGTTTCGCACGCCAACAATAAGACCAAGCGTCGCTTCCTGCCAAACCTGCAGTCCCGTCGTTTCTGGGTCGAGAGCGAAAACCGCTGGGTGCGCCTGCGCGTATCCGCCAACGCCATCCGCACCATCGACAAGAACGGCATCGATGCCGTTCTGGCCGAAATGCGCTCCCGCGGCGAAAACGTCTAAGCCGCGCTTCATAAACATCTCACCAGGAGCTCAACATGGCTAAAGGTATACGCGAGAAAATCAAACTCGAATCGTCCGCAGGCACCGGTCACTTCTACACCACCACCAAAAACAAGCGCAACACGCCTGAAAAAATGGTGATCAAGAAATTCGACCCCGTTGCCCGCAAGCACGTCGAATACAAGGAAACCAAGCTGCGCTAAGCAGTCCGCCCGCCGCAAGGCAGGCCGGTTCCAGACAAAAAACCCTGCCCGGCAGGGTTTTTTTTCGCCCATGCCGCCGGCGCGCCAGGACCGCCTTGACGCACCAGGGCCGCACAGTCGGGGCCTGGCGCCTTCCCAGTCGGGGTCATATCGATGTTTGCCCCGTATAATGGCGGATACTTCATCCATTTTGTCTAAAACGGTATTGCCACTCATGCAGGAACGTTACAACCCCCGCGAGGTTGAACAACTCGCGCAGCAGAACTGGTCCGATCGCGACGCTTATCGTGCCACCGAAAACGCCACCACGCCCGACGGCTCGCTCAAGCCCAAGTTCTATGCGTGCTCCATGCTGCCCTACCCCAGCGGCAAGCTGCACATGGGCCATGTGCGCAACTACACCATCAACGACATGATGGCGCGCCAATTGCGCATGCGCGGTTACAACGTTCTGATGCCCATGGGCTGGGACGCCTTCGGCATGCCTGCCGAAAACGCCGCCATCAAGTCCCGGGTGCCGCCGGCCAAGTGGACCTACGACAACATCGCCTACATGAAGAAACAGATGCAGGCGATGGGGCTGGCCATCGACTGGTCGCGCGAAATGTGCGCCTGCGACCCCAGCTACTACAAGTGGAACCAGTGGCTGTTCCTGAAGATGCTGGAAAAAGGCATCGCCTACCGCAAGACCCAGACCGTCAACTGGGACCCCGTGGACCAGACCGTGCTGGCCAACGAGCAGGTCATCGACGGCCGCGGCTGGCGCTCGGGCGCGCTGGTGGAAAAGCGCGAGATCCCCGGCTACTACCTGCGCATCACCGACTATGCCGAAGAACTGCTGGACACGGTCAAGAACGGCCTGCCCGGCTGGCCCGAGCGCGTACGCCTGATGCAGGAGAACTGGATCGGCAAGAGCCAGGGCGTGCGCTTCGCCTTCCCCCACGACATCCGCGACGAACAGGGCGAACTCATCCAGGACGGCCGCCTGTACGTCTTCACCACGCGCGCCGACACCATCATGGGCGTCACCTTCTGCGCCGTGGCCCCTGAACACCCGCTGGCGCGTCATGCGGCGCGCGACAACGCCGCCCTGGCCGCCTTCATCGAAGAGTGCAAGAAAGGCGGCACCACGGAAGCGGACCTGGCCACGCGCGAAAAAGAAGGCCTGCCCACCGGCCTGACGGTCAAGCATCCCCTCACCGGTGCGGACGTGCCCGTCTGGGTCGGCAACTACGTGCTCATGAGCTACGGCGACGGCGCCGTGATGGGCGTGCCCGCCCACGACGAGCGCGACTTCGCCTTCGCCCTCAAGTACCAGTTGCCCATACGCCAGGTCATTGCCGTCGAGGGCAAGGACTACGACGCCACCCAATGGCAGGACTGGTACGGCGACAAGCAGCAGGGCCGGACCATCGCATCGGGCAAATACGACGGCCTGAGCCACGAACAGGCCGTGGACGCCATCGCCGCCGACCTGGCCGCCGCCGGCCTGGGCGAAAAACAGACCACTTTCCGCCTGCGCGACTGGGGCATCTCGCGCCAGCGCTACTGGGGCACGCCCATCCCCATCATCCATTGCGAAGACTGCGGCCCGGTCCCCGTCCCCGAAAAGGACCTGCCCGTGGTCCTGCCCGAAGAACTGATCCCCGACGGCAGCGGCAACCCGCTGAACAAGCACGAAGCCTTCCTGAAGTGCGACTGCCCCTCCTGCGGCAAGCCCGCCCGCCGGGAAACCGACACCATGGACACCTTCGTGGACTCGTCCTGGTACTTCCTGCGCTACACCGCGCCGGACAGCCTTGACGCCATGGTCGACGGCCGCACCGATTACTGGATGCCCATGGACCAGTACATCGGCGGCATCGAGCACGCCGTGCTGCACCTGCTGTACGCCCGCTTCTGGACCAAAGTCATGCGCGACATGGGCCTGGTCAAGGTGGACGAGCCCTTCACGCGCCTGCTCTGCCAGGGCATGGTGCTCAACCACATCTACTCGCGCCGCACGCCCCAGGGCGGGATCGAATACTTCTGGCCCGAAGACGTCGAGAACGTCTACGACGACAAGGGCGCCATCGTGGGCGCGCGCCTGAAGAGCGACGGCTCGGAGATCCAGTACGGCGGCATCGGCACCATGTCCAAGTCCAAGAACAACGGCGTGGACCCGCAGTCCCTGATCGATTCGATGGGCGCCGACACGGCCCGCCTGTTCGTCATGTTCGCCAGCCCGCCCGAGCAGACCCTGGAATGGTCCGATTCCGGCGTGGAGGGCGCCAACCGCTTCCTGCGCCGTCTCTGGGCCTTCTGCCACAACCACGCCGACGCCCTGCGCGCCGGCAATGCGCAAGGCCGGGACTGGTCCGACCTGGATGCCGAATCCAAGCGCGTGCGCCTGGAGATCCACTCGCTGCTCAAGCAGGCGGACTACGACTACCAGCGCATCCAGTACAACACCGTGGTGTCGTCCTGCATGAAGATGCTCAACACCCTGGAGCAGGCCAAGTGGGCCGACACGCCGGCCGCCCAGCGCGCCCTGGCCGAAACCACCTCCATCCTGCTGCGCGTGCTGTATCCCGTGGTGCCGCACATCACCTGGCAACTGTGGCGTGAGCTGGGCTGGGCCGATACACTGGGCGACATGCTGGACGTCGCCTGGCCCCAGGTGGACGAACAGGCGCTGATCGCCGACGAGATCGAACTGATGCTGCAGGTCAACGGCAAGCTGCGCGGTTCGGTCGTGGTGCCTCATGGCTCGGACAAGGCCGTCATCGAACAGGCCGCCGCCGGCCACGAGGCCGTGGCCAAGCACCTGGAAGGCCGCCCCGCCAAGCGCATCATCGTGGTGCCCGGCAAACTCGTGAACGTCGTAGGATAAATCCATGCACTCTGCCCGCCTTCCGCTGTCCGCCCGCCTGTCCGCGTTCCAACCACGGCAGTGGGGGCTGGCGGGCGTGCTGATCCTGCTGAGCCTGTTCCTGACGGCCTGCGGCTTTCACCTCAAAGGGGTGGCGCCGCTGCCGTTCGATACGCTCTACACCAACATCTCCGACAACACCGCCTTCGGCGCCAACCTGCGCCGCAACCTGACGGCCAGCTCGCCCAACACGCGTTTCGTGGACCGCCAGCAGGACGCCGAAGCCGTTCTTCTGGAACTGGAACACAGCCGCAGCCAGCGCGAGATCTCCATCAACGCCAAGGGCCAGGTGGAAGAATACGAGCTGCAGCTGAACTTCGTCTTCCAGCTGAACGACGCCAAGGGCCGCGTCATCCTGCCGCCCACCACGCTCAGCGCCATCCGCGAAGTGCCGTACGACGCCGAAGCCGTGCAGGCCAAGGACAGCGAAATCGCCATGATCTTCCGCGACATGGAACAATCGCTGATCAACCGCATCGTGCGCCGCCTCAGCTCGCCGGACGTCGCCAACGCATTCCGCTACGCCGCCAGCCAGCCCGACCTGCCCTCTCTCGAGGAAAGCGAGCGCCTGCCCCGCAACGAGGCGCGCTTCTGACCATGGGCCGCAAAGCCGACCACGACACCCTGCTGCGCGAGCTGAGCACGCCGTCCGCGGCCTTCCAGCCCCTGTATGTGTTGTGCGGCGACGAGCCCCTGCTGCTGGTGGAGGCCGCCGACGCCGTGCGCGCCCGCGCCCGCCAGGACGGCTTCACCGAACGCAGCAGCTTCACCTTCGATGCCCGTTCGGACTGGTCGCCGCTGTTTGCCGCGGCCCAGAACATCTCCCTGTTCGGCGATCGCAAGCTGGTGGACCTGAACATCCCCAGCGGCAAGCCGGGCAAGCCGGGCGCGGACGCCCTGCAGCGCCTGTGCCAGCTGGTCGCCAACGGCCAGATGGACGGCACCGCCGTCCTGATCCAGCTGCCGCGCCTGGACAAGGCCACCCGCAGCGCCAAATGGTGCCAGGCGCTGGAGCAGGCCGCCTGCTGGGTGGACATCCAGCCGGTCGGCCGCCTCGCCCTGCCGGGCTGGATCGCGCAACGCCTCAAGCGCCAGGACCAGAGCCTGGAACGCGAAAGCCTGGAATGGATGGCCGACAAGGTCGAAGGCAATCTGCTGGCTGCGTTCCAGGAGATCCAGAAGCTCGCCCTGATCTACCCGCCCGGCGCGCTCAGCCAGCAGGAGCTGGAAAACGCCGTGCTGAACGTCGCGCGCTACAGCGTGTTCGACCTGCGCGATGCCATGCTGGCCGGACAGAGCCGCCGCGCCCTGACCGTGCTGGACGGCCTGCAGGCCGAGGGCGAGGCCCTGCCTTTGGTGCTGTGGGCCGTGGGAGACGAAGTGCGCACGCTGGCTCGCCTGGCCCGCGCCCGCCAGCAGGGCCAGGACATCGCTTCCCTGTTCCGTCAGCACCGCATCTTCGGGCCGCGCGAAAAACTCGTGCGCCAGGCCCTGGAGCGCATCCCGGACGCCGCCTGGCCGGCCGCCGTGCTGCACGCCCACGACATAGACAGGCTCATCAAGGGCCTGCGCCCGGCCGGCCGCCAGAACGATCCCTGGGAAGAAATGCGCCGCCTGACCTTGCGTATCGCCGTGGCGACACGACCGGCCCGCGCCTGACTCCCCGACGCCCCGAAACCCTTTATTTGTTGCGATAATGCTCTCTTGAACCGGAGAGTTTCACGGCTATGAACGACATCACCCATTCCTCCGCCGCCCAGCAGGCCGGCGACCTGCCCACCCTCATGCGCGACCTGGGCGTGCGCGCCCAGGCCGCTGCGCGCCGCATGCGCGCCGCCAGCGGCAAGGCCAAGGCCGACGCCCTGCGCTACATGGCCGACGCCCTCATGGAGCAGAAGGTCCAGTTGCAGGCCGCCAACGAGCTGGACCTGCAGGCCGCGCGCGAGCGTCAGATCGCGCCGGCCATGATCGAGCGCCTGGCCCTGTCGGACAAGGCCCTGCACATCATGACCACGGGCCTGCGCCAGATCGCGGACATGGACGATCCGGTCGGGCAGATCAGCGCCTCGCGCACCCGCCCCAACGGCATGCGCGTGGCGCAGATGCGCGTGCCCCTGGGCGTGATCGGCATCATCTACGAATCCCGGCCCAACGTCACCATCGACGCGGCCGCCCTGTGCCTGAAGTCGGGCAACGCCACCATTCTGCGCGGCGGCAGCGAGGCCTTCCATTCCAACCAGGCGCTGGCGCGCATCATCGCCGACGGCCTGGAGCGCGCCGGACTGCCCAAGGAAGCCGTTCAGGTCGTGCCCACCACCGACCGCGACGCCGTGGGCCTGCTGGTCACCATGAATGATTTCGTGGACGTCATTGTGCCGCGCGGCGGCAAGAGCCTGATCCAGCGCCTGAGCGCCGAAGCCACCGTGCCCCTGATCAAGCACCTGGACGGCAACTGCCACGTCTATGTGGACGAATTCGCCGACCTGGAGAAGGCGGCGCGCATCGTGTTCAATGCCAAGACCTACCGCTACGGCATCTGCGGCACCATGGAAACCCTGCTGGTGCATCGCAATATCGCCCCCGCCTTCCTGCCCGGCGCCGCCCGTCAGCTGCAGGAAAAGGGCGTGGAGCTGCGCGGCTGCGAACAGACCCGCGCCCTGGTCTCGAACGTGATACCGGCCACCGAATCCGACTGGGAAACCGAATTCGCCGCGCCCATCCTGGCAGTGCGCATCGTCGACTCCATGGAGCAGGCCATGGATCATATCGCCCGCTACAGCTCCGAGCACACGGAATCCATCGTCACGGAGAACCTGAGCAACGCCGAACGCTTTCAGCGCGAGGTGGACTCCAGCTCCGTCATGGTGAACCTGCCGACCTGTTTCGCCGACGGCTTCGAATACGGCCTGGGCGCGGAAATCGGCATCTCCACCAACCGCCTGCACGCCCGCGGCCCCGTCGGCCTGGAAGGACTGACGACCTATAAATGGGTCCTGCACGGCGACGGCCAGTTGCGCGGTTAGACCATGCTCTGGCTCAAGGCTTTCCATATTCTGTTCGTCACGTCCTGGTTCGCAGGCCTGTTCTACCTGCCCCGCATCTACGTCAACCTGGCCCAGGACCACGACGCTGCAAGCCGCGAGACGCTGCTGGGCATGGCCCGGCGGCTGTATCGCTTCATGGCGCCCCTGGCCATCCTGACGCTGCTCACGGGCCTGGGGCTGTTTTTGTACTACGGCATAGGCAAGGGACAAGGCTGGATGCATGCCAAGCTGGCCCTGGTCCTGACGCTGTTTGCCTTTCATGGCGTATGCGGACGCTTCCTGCGGCAGTTCCAGCAGGGGCTGAACACCCGCTCGCACATCTTCTTCCGCTGGTTCAATGAATTTCCGGTCATCGTTCTGCTGCTGGTCCTCATCCTGGTGGTTGTAAAACCCTTTTAATGCACTCTTCATGTCAGACCAACCCGAACGCAAGACACTAAGCCTGGTGCCAGGCAACAAAAAGAAAAGCGCCAGCACCGAACCGCGCACACGCTCCGGCGCACGCGCGCGCGTCGTCAGCCAGCAGGAACGCCAGCAGGGCGCTCCCAAACGCGAGCAGGAACGCCGCCCCCAATCCGGCGAACGGCGCGAGTTCTCGGGCGAGCGCCGCGAGCGCCCCGCCTTCAACCGCGACCAGGACCGCCGTCCTCAATCCGGTGAACGGCGCGAATTCTCCGGCGAACGCCGTGAGCGTCCCGCCTTCAACCGCGATCAAGAACGTCGACCATACTCCGGTGAACGACGCGAGTTCTCCGGCGAGCGCCGCGAGCGTCCCGCCTTCAACCGCGACCAGGACCGCCGTCCCCAATCCGGTGAACGGCGCGAGTTCTCGGGCGAGCGCCGTGAGCGTCCCGCCTTCAGCCGCGACCAGGACCGCCGTCCCCAATCCGGTGAACGGCGCGAGTTCTCGGGCGAGCGCCGCGAGCGCCCCGCTTTCAACCGCGATCAGGACCGCCGTCCCCAATCCGGTGAACGGCGCGAGTTCTCGGGCGAGCGCCGCGAGCGCCCCGCTTTCAACCGCGACCAGGAGCGTCGGCCATACTCCGGTGAACGACGCGAGTTCTCGGGCGAGCGCCGCGAGCGCCCCGCTTTCAATCGCGACCAGGACCGCCGCCCCCCATCCGGTGAGCGGCGCGAGTTCTCGGGCGAGCGCCGCGACCGCCCCGCTTTCAATCGCGACCAGGACCGCCGCCCCCCATCCGGTGAGCGGCGCGAGTTCTCCGGCGAGCGCCGTGAGCGCCCCGCCTTCAACCGCGACCAGGACCGCCGTCCCCCATCCGGTGAACGGCGCGAATTCTCCGGCGAACGCCGTGAGCGCCCCGCCTTCAACCGCGACCAGGACCGCCGCCCCCAATCCGGTGAACGGCGCGAGTTCTCGGGCGAGCGCCGTGAGCGCCCCGCCTTCAACCGCGACCAGGACCGCCGCCCCCCATCCGGTGAACGGCGCGAGTTCTCGGGCGAGCGCCGCGAGCGTCCCGCCTTCAGCCGCGACCAGGACCGCCGTCCCCCATCCGGCGAACGGCGCGAGTTCTCCGACGAGCGCCGCGAATCGGCCAGTCGCAGCAGCAGCCTGTTCAGTCCGGCCAGGGATGACGACGCCTTTCCACAGTACGATTCGCCCATCAAGAAAGTGGACAGCCCGCAGGCGCCCCGTCCGGGCCAACGCCTGCACGACGCCAGCATCCAGCAGACTGAGCGAGTGCAGATCAAGGCCGCCCAGACCGAACAGTACCGCCTGTTCGCTCCTTGCCCGCAGGGTCTGGAAGAAGCCCTGGCGGCCGAGCTCCAGGCCCTGGGCTACGATCACGTCCAGGCCGGCCGCGCCGGCTGCCATTTCGTGGCCGACTGGATCGGCGTCATGCGCGCCAACCTGTCCTCGCGTCTGGCCACCCGCATCCTGCTGGAACTCTCGCACGCGCCAGTCGGCAACGAAGACGATATCCTGGCCCTGGCCCGCCTGACGCCCTGGGAACGCTGGTTCGGCCCCGAGCAGACCCTGCGCGTGGACACCTCGGCCGTGCGCAGCCCCATGCAGAGCCTGCAATACTGCAATCTGCGCGCCAAGGACGGCATCTGCGACCGCCTGCGCGAACTGGAAGGCGCGCGCCCGTCCATCGATACCGTACGCCCCGACGCCCGCGTGCACCTGTTCCTGGACGAGACCACCGCTACTTTCTACCTGGACACCAGCGGCGAATCCCTGTTCAAGCGAGGCTGGCGCCACGACAAGGGCGACGCTCCCTTGCGCGAGAACCTGGCCGCCGGCCTGCTGGCCCTGTCGGGCTGGGATCCCTCCAAGCCGCTGCTCGACCCGTTCTGTGGCAGCGGCACCATCCTGATCGAAGCGGCCTGGATGGCGCTGGGCGCGCCGCCCGGCATCTGGCGGCCTTTCCACTTCGAACGCCTGCGCTGCCACGATTTCCGCCTGTGGCGCGACATCAAGGACGAGGCCCGCTCACGCATCGCACCCAGCCTGGACACGCCGCTGATAGGCTATGACATCAATCCCGCCGTGCTGGAAGCGGCCCGCGCCAATCTGGACCGTTCGCACCTGACCCAGGACACCATCCGCTTCGAACATGGCAATGCGCTGGAGATCCAGCCCTGCACCGAACCCGGCTGGATCGTGACCAACCCGCCTTACGGCGAACGCCTGGAGCATCAGGACGACGATTTCTGGCGTGACTGGTCCAGCAACCTGAAGCAGAACTTCGCCGGCTGGAGCGTGAACATGATCAGCAGCGACCTGGAGTTGCCGCGCCACATGCGGCTCAAGCCCAAGCGCCGCTACCCGCTGTACAACGGCTCCCTGGACTGCCGCCTGTTCTGCTTCGACATGGTGCAGGCAAGCTACCGTCAGGACGACGACGCCGGCATGGAGTCGTAATAGAACGACATAAGTACACGGGAACCTGCTGGTTCAGTTGCCAAATATAAGGGTTAACCCTAAAATCAGGGTTAACCCTTATCAATGAACGGAACGGCAAAATGAACTACCGCAACGACTTGCGTCTGACCGACGAAATCGAACGCCAGCTCCTTACCCAGGCGCTGGAAGAGCAGTATCGCCTGCGCCCTTTCAAGGCACTCAAGAACCTCTTCATGCGTCTGTTCGGCCAACAGCGTCGCATCAACGCCTGATCCGCCAGAACCGGACGGCTCAAGCCGCCCGCGCAGCCCAAGCCACCGGATGCGGTGGCTTTTTTTTGCCTCCCGGGCGCGCATGGCAAGCGCATCGTTCCGCTGGCTGCCGATATACGCGATAATGCAGTCTTGTATGCCTTCGCTCGCACCATGACACCCTCTTTCTCCACGCCCGGACGCTGGCGACGCTTCGCCTGCATGATGTACGAATCCATCCTGCTTTTTGGCGTCATCTTCACGACCAGCTACCTGTTCGACACCCTGACGCAAAGCCGCAGCGGACTGGACCTGCGCCACGGACGCCAGGTCGTGCTGTTCCTGGCACTGGGCGTCTACTTCGTGCTGTGCTGGCGACGGCTCGGCCAGACCCTGCCCATGAAGACCTGGCACATCCGTCTGGTCGATGAGCAGGGTCGTATTCCCGCCTTGCGCACGCTGCTGCTGCGTTATATTCTGATCTGGCCCCTGCCGCTGCTGGGAGCACTGCTGGTCAAGCAGATATCGGCCTATACAGGCTATGCGTCCACGGACCTGTTCATCGTGTTCACGCCGTTCCTGAACTTCATCTGGACCTGGTTCGACAAAGACCAGCAATTCCTGCACGACCGCCTGTCCAAGACTCGCCTGATCGATGCCCGCCCGGCCCGTGCCGCCGTTCCCGCAGCCTGAACGGAACGGCCTGCAGACCATTTTTTTAGTAGTTCACCAAAGTCATGACTGACATCCTCAAAAAATACCTGTTTGCCGACCAGAGCACCCGCGCCCAGGTCGTTCACCTGGAGCAGGCCTGGCAGACCGGTCTCGAACATCAGCACTACCCCGACTGCATACGCAACCTGCTGGGCGAGCTGGTGGCCGCTTCCGTGCTGCTGGCCGGCAACCTCAAGTTCGACGGTTCCCTGATCCTGCAGATCCAGGGCGACGGTCCCATCGCCCTGCTGGTGGTGGAATGCACATCGGACATGGACATACGCGCCACCGTCTCCCTGCGCGAGAACCAGCCCATTCCGCACAGCGGCACCTTGCAAAGCCTGCTGAACACGCAGGGCGAAGGCCGCTTCACCGTGGTGCTCGCTCCCAGGCAGAGCAGTTCGGATTTCCGCCCTTACCAGGGCGTGGTGCCGCTGGAAGGCGATACCGTGGCCGAAGTCCTGCAGACCTACATGCATGGCTCCGAACAGCTCGATACACGCCTGTGGCTGGCTGCGGACGGCCAGCACTGTGCCGGCCTGCTGCTGCAGCGCCTGCCCGCCCAAGGCGGACAAAGCATCGTGCAAAGCCTGGAGACCTGGGAACGCGCCCTGGCGCTGGCGTCCACCGTGCAGCCCCAGGAGCTGCTGCAGGTGGACTGCGACACGCTGATCCATCGCCTGTTCTGGGAAGAAGACCTGCTGGCCTTCGACCCCCAGTCCGTGCGCTGGCACTGTCCTTGTTCACGTCAGCGCGTCAGCAACATGCTGCGCATGCTGGGTCGACAGGAAGTCGAACAATTGCTGGCCGAACGCAGCACCATCCATGTCTCGTGCAACTTCTGCGGCAAGCCCTACGAATTCGACGCCATCGACTGCGCCTCGCTCTTCGTGGACAACAGCGACAGCCTGCCCGGCGACAGCACCCTGCATTAAAAGCCCTGCGCACGGATTTGTACGCCAGTACAAGTCCGTCTGCCCCTGCTCCAGCCAAGCAGGCATGATGAACGCACCATGCCTGCTCTCCGCCCCCCTCTTCCGTCTCAATCCGGCCTGGCCGGCGCACCGGCGATAGCGGCCTTGCTGGCCGTACTCCTGCTTTCGCTGCTGGCTCTGGACGTGCTCACGCTCTATTCCCTGCGCGTGCGCCTGCATCATGCCCTGCTGCATGCCGCGCGCCAGGCCAGCATCCACCAGGGCAGCCCGGAACACATCGCCAGCAGCTTCTCCCAAGGCCTGGCCGCAGCCAGAGCGCCACGCAGGGATCGCTGGCAGATCCGCATCCTGTCGCCTTCCGCCGCCGCCTTCGCCCTGCACGGCCGTCCTTCCCGCCAGCACGCCATGAGGCCCGCCATCCGTCAAGGCTGGCAGGCCCGGCAGCATGCGCGCCGGCCGGACAGCCGCCCCACCATCTTCCAGGCCAATACCCTGCATCTGCAGCTGCGCTACGCCCATCAGCCCGGCCCGCTGTCCTTGTTGCGGCTCCTGCCCATCCTGGCCGCCAGCCTGAACACCACGGCCGGCCCGCGCGCGCTTTTGATGCGGCTGGAGATCCGGCATCCCATGCAGTCCGATGCCGTCCAATGGGATGACCTGGCGGACGGACGCGTCGTCTACGGAGCGGACCATGCGGCGGACCTGCCGGCGCCTGGAGCAGGTTCACCCGCCCCAGGACGGCCGCATGGCCCTCCTTCGCCCGCGCCGCCTCTTCCGCCATTCCCGGGCCCCGGCGAACCCTCGACGCCCGGCCTGCCGCAGTCGCCGCCCGCCACGTCGGGCGAAGCAAGTCAGCCGCCCGCGGATCCCCCACTGCCCGAGTCCTGCGGCTGAATACAAAGCCGCAAGACTCCATGACGCACGCACACGGCAGCTCCGCCCGCATGGGCTGTTAAATGTGGCCAAGGGAAGAAAAAGAAATGCAGCGGCGTCTTGCGCGCTGTGGATCAAGGGTGCCGGGTCTGAGCGACCGAACCGCCTGGAGGGACGATCTGCACGAAGATCTCGCCTTCGCGCATCATGCCGAACTCGCTGCGGGCGCGCTCTTCCACGGCATGCGTGCCGGAGCGCAAGTCCTGGACTTCAGCCAGCAAGGCGTTGTTGCGGGCGGTCAGGGCCTCGTTGGTTTCCTTCTGGGCCGCCAGATTGGTCTGCATCTGTCGCACATCCAGCCAGCCGCCCTTGCCCCACCACAGGGCGTAATGAGTGGCCAGGGTCAGGCAGAACAGCAAAAGGGCAAGAAGGCGCATGGCGGCGTATGGGCCGGGTCTTGCGACCCGGCCGTCTGAACTGAATTAGCGCAGATTATAGAACGCATCGCGACCTGGGAAGGTAGCGACTTCAGCCAGTTCTTCTTCGATACGCAGCAACTGGTTGTACTTGGCCATGCGGTCGGAGCGGGACAGCGAACCCGTCTTGATCTGCATGGCGTTGGTGGCCACGGCGATGTCGGCAATGGTGGAGTCTTCGGTTTCGCCCGAACGGTGCGAGATCACGGCCGTGTAGCCGGCGCGCTTGGCCATTTCGATGGCGGCGAAGGTTTCGGTCAGGGTGCCGATCTGGTTGATCTTGATCAGGATCGAGTTGGCGATGCCCATCTCGATGCCCTTCTTCAGGATCTTGGTGTTGGTGACGAACAGGTCGTCGCCCACCAGCTGGATCTTGTCGCCCAGCTGCTGGCTCAGGATGCGCCAGCCATCCCAGTCGTCTTCGGCCATGCCGTCCTCGATGGAAATGATAGGGTATTTGTCGCACCAGTTGGCCAGCAGGTTGGCGAAGTCCTGGGAGCTCAGGGACACGCCGCCTTCGCCGGCCAGGTGGTACTTGCCGTCGCGGTAGAACTCGGAAGCGGCGCAGTCCAGGGCCAGGGCGATCTGCGAACCGGGCTCGTAGCCGGCGTTCTCGATGGCGCGCAGAATCAGTTCGATGGCCGCTTCGTGATTGGCCACATTGGGCGCGAAGCCGCCTTCGTCGCCCACGGCGGTGGACATGCCCTGGCCGTGGATCAGGGACTTCAGGGAATGGAATACCTCGGCGCCCATGCGCAGCGACTCGCGGAAGCTCTTGGCGCCCACGGGCATGATCATGAATTCCTGCAGGTCCAGGGTATTGTTGGCGTGCGCGCCGCCGTTGATGACGTTCATCATGGGCACGGGCATGGCCATGGCGCCGCTGCCGCCGAAATAGCGGTACAGGGACAGGCCGGAGTCGTCGGCGGCGGCGCGGGCCACGGCCATGCTGGCGGCCAGCAGCGCGTTCGCGCCCAGGCGGCTCTTGTCTTCGGTGCCGTCCAGCTCGATCAGGGTGCGGTCGATGAAGGTCTGTTCCTGGGCGTCCAGGCCCATCAAGGCTTCGGAAATTTCGGTATTGACGTTCTCGACGGCGCGCAGCACGCCCTTGCCCAGGTAACGGCTCTTGTCGCCATCGCGCAGTTCCAGCGCTTCACGGGCGCCGGTCGATGCACCGGACGGAACGGCCGCGCGGCCCATGGCGCCCGACTCGAGCAACACATCACACTCAACAGTCGGATTACCGCGGGAATCCAGAATCTCGCGTCCGATAATATCTACGATTGCACTCATGATTTTGACAGTCCTGCCTGAAGTAGCATTTAGCTAGATAAGTTAAACAATCCTGTAGCCTGGCCTGCAGCCCAAGGCGGGCCTTGCGGTCAGCCTGGTCTCCGGCGCGCTGCATGCAGGATGACATCTGCGCCGTCCCGTCAGCTCTCCGGACGAGGCTGCCATGCCATCCTCCACTGAACTGGGATTGTACCTGCCCATGACACAGCCGTGCCATGTCTGGCCCCAAAAGCCGCCAAAAAAGCCTGGCTGGCAAGCCAGGCGGCATGGCTCCGGCGGGGCCTGGACCTGTTTATTATCACAAGAAAGTCCGAGACTGCGCGTTGTATCAGTAAATACGAAAAGTACCGATAAGTCTCAGGATGGGTCCGCGTCCACCGCGCGCGACAAGGATCGCTCCCAGGTCGTCAACAAGGCGATGAGCTGTTCCAGGTCCTGATCGGAGAAGTCCTGCAGCATGGTCTCGACCAGACGGCGGCGGCGCGGCAGTGTGGCCTCGACCAGTTCGCGACCCGCGGCGCTCAGGCGCACATTGGTCAGCCGGTTGTCCTGCTCGTCGGTGAAACGTTCGATCAATCCCAGCGATTCGATGCCCTTGAGCTGGCGCGTGACCGCGGCCGGATCGATGCGCAGATGGCGCACCAGCTGCTTCTGCGAGACGCAGCCGTCCTGGTACAGGCAGATCAGAATGCGCCAGCGCGGCATGGGCATGCCCAGTTGCTGGTCGAAGGCGGCCATCAGGCTGCGATAGGTGCGGCCCAGTTGCTGAACGGCCTGCAGTTGTGGAAATTCATTCATTGCGAGGACTCCGCTTTACGGGCGAACCGGATCGGCGGCACTTTGCGAACCCAATAAAAACACCAGACGATCAGCAGCAGCGTGACCGCCATTCCTATATTGACGGCATGGGCCAGCGAGTCGCGCGCCACGCCCAGCCAAATCTCGCCGGCCTGGCCCTGACGGCCGGCCTGCTCCAGGAAGTGCGCCTGCTGAGCGGCGCTCATGAGCAGTTGCGGATCCTTCAACGAAGCGGCCAGATCGGCCGGCAAGCCGGCCACCCGGCTGCTCAAGCCCTCGCCGTACTGGTAGGTGACCAATGTGCCCACGATGGCCGTGCCCAGCATGCCGCCGACCATGCGCATGGACTGTAGCATGGCCGTGGCAATGCCCAGCATGGAACGTTCGGCGATTTCCTGGGAGAAGACCGTCAGGTTGGGCATGATAAAGCCGATTCCCGTGCCGCCGGCGATCGCGTACAGCACGAACTGCCAATGCGGGACGGTTTTATCCATGAAGACCATGCCGATGCAGGCGATGGTCAGCAGCGCCAGGCCCAGGTACAGCATGATGTTGGGCCGTGACAGCCGCGTCACCACGCGTCCATTGATGATGCTGCCCACGGTGATGAACACCACCAGCGGCGTGATGAGCAGGCCGGCGGTCTGCGGACGCAGGCCGAAACCGCCCTGCAGCAGCAGCGGACCATAGAACAGCAGGGAAAACAGGATGAAGCCCAGGCCCACGGACAGGACGAACAAGGCCAGCTGAGCCGGGTTGCTGAACAGGGCGGCCGGCAGCAGCGGCTCGGCCGCGCGGCGCTCCCAATGCACCAGCAGGACGAAGGCCGCCAGGCTGGCCACCCCCAGCAGAACCATGAAGGAGCTGGCGCCATGCTGGGGCAGCAGCTCGACCAGCAGCTGGATGCAGCCCAGGCCCAGCATCAGCAGGATGGCGCCCTGCCAGTCCAGGCGCACGCTGCCCTGCCGGAAATGCCGGATCAGCGGCAGGTAGCGATAGACAAAATACAGGCTGAGCAGTCCTATGGGCAGATTCACGTAGAAGACCGAGCGCCAGCCATATTGCTCGGTCAGGAAACCGCCCAGGAACGGACCTATGCCGTTGGCGATCCCGAAGGCGGCGCTCATCATCACCTGCCAGCGCAGGCGTACGCGCGGATCGGGAAACAGGTCGGGAATACAGGCGAAGGCCGTGCCCACCAGCATGCCGCCGGCCACCCCCTGCAGGGCGCGCGCCAGCACAAGCTGCATCATGCTCTGGGCCATGCCGCACAGGACCGAGGCCACGGTGAACAGCACGATGGATACCACCACAAAGCGCCGGCGGCCGTAGAAGTCGCCCAGCCGGCCGAAGATGGGCACGGTGATGACCGAAGTCAGCAGATAGGCCGTGGCCACCCAGGCATAAAGCTCGAAGCCATTGAGCTCGGCCACGATATTGGGCATGGCCGTGCCCACCACGGTCTGATCGATGGCCACCAGCATGACGACGAAACACAGTCCCATCATCGCCAGGATGGATTGCGTGACGGATAACATGCGCCCCTGGGCCAGCTGGGACGGATCGGGAATGCTTGCCATTTTTCATTGACCATACAATTGTTGACTTATCAATAATTTTACGAAAACCCTAAAAACCTGACAAGACAAAGGTGATTGCGGCCCCTGACCGTGTTGCGCATCCGACAATGGCGTCTGCAAGCAGGACGCCAGGTTCGCCCTGCCATCGACCGCCAATCAGGAATACAGACAATGAACATCATGATCATCGGAGCCAGCATGGGCCTGGGCCGCGCTTTCATGGACGGACTGGGCCAGGAAGGCGACGTGCTGATCGGCGTCGCGCGGCGCGCGCCTCCGCCTTCGCACTCCTCCTCGGGCGCTGCCCAGCACTGGATTGCAGCTGATCTTTCCCAGCCGCAGGCCGCTGCGCGGATCGCCGCGGACTGCCCCGCCGTGCTCGACGTGCTGATCTACAACCTGGGCATCTGGGAAGACACGGCCTTCAGCGATGACTACGATTTCCTGGCCCAATCCGACACGGCCTTGAAGAACCTGGTGGACGTCAACCTGACCGGGGCGCTGCTGGCGCTGCGGCGCCTGCTGCCCCATCTGCTGAAAAGTGCGCGGCCACGCCTGATCCTGACCGGCTCCACGTCTGGCCTGCGTCAGAGCGGCCGGCCCGAGGCGGCGTTCGGCGCCACCAAGTTCGCCCTGAACGGCCTGGCCGACGCCTTGCGCGAGGGCTACCGCGATCAGGGGCTGGCCGTCACCTGCCTGCAACTGGGCTACCTGAATACGGACGACGGTCTGGACGTCCCGCTGGAACAGGCCGCCGCGCGCGGCGAAGGCCGCACCATCCCCGTGCACGACGTGCTCACCCTGGTGCGCAGCCTGCTGCAATTGTCCGACGCCAGCTTCGTGCGGGAGCTGATACTGCCCGCTTTGAAGGACTCCCGTTTCTGACTGGGCCTGACCCGCCAGTTCAGGCAGCGCGGTGCGGTACGCGGACCAAGAAAAAAGGGAGCGTGCGCCACGCTCCCTTTTGCATTCAGGCGCCCGGACGGCGCCTGCCCAGAAGGATCAAAGACCTTCCACCACGTACATGGTCATGTTGGCGGCGCCGTCGCGGGCCTGGCGGGCGCGGCGATACTCCTGGGAATCATAGAAGGCCTGGGCCTGCTCCAGGGTGTCGAACTCCATGACGACCGTGCGCAGGGGCGCATTGCCTTCCAGCGCCAGGGTCTTGCCGCCGCGCACGCGCACTTTCACGTTGTGCGTCTGCATGGCGATGGTGGAAAACTCCTGGTATTGCTTGTATTGCTCGGGATTGGTCACTTCAACGTTGGCAATCAGAAATGCGGACATGGTGTCTCCAAAAACAACTCAATAGCCGTGCTGCAGGGCACCGCTTTTTTTCACGATGGAATCAATCTGTTGCAGGGTCCGGAGCAGATCGGCCATCTGCGCCAGAGGCACCGCGTTGGGGCCGTCGGACAGGGCCTTGTCCGGATCAGGGTGGGTTTCCATGAATACGCCGGCCACGCCCGCGGCCACGGCGGCGCGCGCCAGCACGGGCACGAACTCGCGCTGTCCGCCCGACGAAGTGCCCTGCCCGCCGGGCAATTGCACCGAATGGGTGGCGTCGAACACGACGGGGCAATTGGTCTCGCGCATGATGGCCAGGGAACGCATGTCCGAGACCAGGTTGTTGTAGCCGAAGGAAGCGCCGCGCTCGCACACCATGATGGTGGAACCGTCGCCGCCGGCATCCAGCGCCGCCGCGCGCGCCTTTTCCACGACCTGCACCATGTCGTGCGGGGCCAGGAATTGCCCTTTCTTGATGTTCACGGGCTTGAGCGTGGCCGCGCAGGCCTGGATGAAATCGGTCTGACGGCACAGAAAGGCCGGCGTCTGCAGCACATCGACCACGGCGGCGACGTCATCGACCTGGTCCTTGTCGTGCACGTCGGTCAACACCGGCACCTTGTAATGCGAACGCACATCCGCCAGGATTTGCAGTCCTTCCGTCATGCCCGGCCCGCGGTAGGACTTGCCCGAACTGCGGTTGGCCTTGTCGAAGGAGCTTTTGTAGATGAAGGGGATGCCCAGCGCGGACGTGATCTCGGCCAGTCGGCCCGCCGTATCGAAGGCCATCTGGCGCGATTCGATCACACAAGGGCCGGCAATCAGGAAAAAGGGCCGATCCAGCCCCACTTCATAGCCGCATAAATCCATAATTGACCTCGTTTCAGTATTGCCGCATTTTCCCACATTCCCGCGGACGTGGACACTGCGTGGAGACAGTCCCCAGCCAGATGTTCCGATATCTCGGTCCGATTCAAGTCCGGAGCGCACACACAGAATCAATCATATCGTGAGCAGGAATCTCCTTTCCAAAAAAGGAAAAAGCCCGCTGCATGCGGGCTTTTTCATTCATGCCGGGAAATCAGGCCGATTTCTTCTGGTGCTCCAGAGCGGCCTTGATATAGCTGGTGAACAGCGGGTGGCCATCGCGGGGCGTGGAGGTGAACTCGGGGTGGAACTGTACGCCCATGAACCAGGGGTGGTTGGGCAGCTCCATGATTTCGGGCAGGTTTTCCGTCGGCGTGCGGGCGCTAATGACCATGCCCACTTCTTCCAGGCGCGGCACGTACAGCGTGTTGACCTCGAAGCGGTGGCGGTGGCGCTCGTTGACGTCCGCGCCGTAGATGGCGGCGGCGCGGGTGCCGGGCTTGACGGGGCAGCGCTGCGCGCCCTTGCGCATGGTGCCTCCCAGGTCGGAAGAGCCGTCGCGGCGTTCAATCTTGCCTTCGCGGTCCGCCCACTCGGTGATCAGGGCCACCACGGGATGCACGGCGGAGGGATCGAACTCGGTGGAGTTCGCCCCCACCAGATTGCCCACGTGGCGGGCGTACTCGACCACGGCCAGCTGCATGCCCAGGCAGATGCCCAGGAAGGGCACGCCGTTTTCACGGGCGTACTGGATGGCGCGGATCTTGCCTTCGGTGCCGCGCTTGCCGAAGCCTCCGGGAACCAGGATGGCGTCCAAGCCCTTCAGGCACTCGGTGCCTTCGTTCTCGATGACCTCGGAATCCAGGTACTCGATGTTGATGCGCGTACGGGTATGGATGCCGGCATGCACCAGGGCTTCGCTGAGCGACTTGTAGGATTCGGTCAGGTCGACGTACTTGCCCACCATGCCGATGCGCACTTCGTGCTCGGGATTCTCCAGCGCTTCCACCAGGCGGTCCCACATGGACAGGTCGGCGGGAGGCGGCGAGAGGGCCAGCGCATCGCACACCAGGCTGTCCAGGCCCTGCTGATGCAGCATGGCCGGAATCTTGTAGATGGAATCGGCGTCCCAGACGGAGATGACGGCGTCCATGGGCACGTTCGAGAACAGCGAGATCTTGGCGCGCTCGTCGTCGGGGATGACGCGGTCGGCGCGGCACAGCAGGGCGTGCGGGTGTATGCCGATCTCGCGCAGCTTCTGGACCGAATGCTGCGTAGGCTTGGTCTTGAGCTCGCCGGCCGAGGCGATGAACGGCACCAGCGTCAGGTGCACGAAGGCGGTGTTGTTGCGGCCCAGGCGCAGGCTCATCTGGCGTGCGGCTTCCAGGAACGGCAGGGATTCGATGTCGCCCACGGTGCCGCCGATTTCCACGATGGCCACGTCGGCCGCGCCGTCATAGGCGGCCTTGGCGCCGCGCATGACGAAGTCCTGGATCTCGTTGGTGATGTGCGGGATCACCTGCACGGTCTTGCCCAGATAATCGCCGCGGCGCTCCTTGCGCAGCACGGATTCGTAGATCTGGCCGGTGGTGAAGTTGTTGACCTTGTGCATGCGGGCGGAGATGAACCGCTCGTAGTGGCCCAGGTCCAGGTCGGTTTCCGCGCCGTCCTCGGTAACGAACACTTCACCATGCTGGAAGGGGCTCATGGTGCCCGGATCCACGTTGATGTAGGGGTCGAGCTTGAGCATGGTCACGCGCAAGCCTCGGGACTCCAGAATGGCAGCCAGGGATGCGGCCGCAATACCTTTGCCCAGGGAGGACACGACGCCTCCCGTCACGAATACGTATTTGGTGGTCATTATAAAAACGCGCCTGACGGCAAGTCAGGCGATAGCGGGAAATTTGGATTATAACGGGAAGCGCCCGTCCTTGGGGACTTCGCAAGAAGGCCGCGCGAGCGGCGCATGCCTCTTGCGCACGGCGTCTTGACAGCGGCGCCGGTCCGGCTCAGATGGCCTGGGTCCTTTGTTCAAGCCAATTGCGCGCCGCTCCCTGCACCCGGGGCAGCAGGCGCTCGCGCACCTGCGCATGGTATTCGTTGAGCCAGAGGCGTTCGGCCTGGGTCAACAATGATGCATCAATACAACGCGTGTCGATCGGGCACAGGGTCAGGGTCTCGAAGCGCAGGAACTGTCCGTATTCGGTACGCATGGCGGGCACGGCCGCCACCAGGTTCTCGATGCGTATCCCCCACCGGCCCGGCCGGTACAGGCCCGGTTCGTTGGAGGTGATCATGCCCGCCTTCATGCCCGAGTGCGGGCCGATGCGCCCCCTCCAGGAAATGGACTGCGGTCCTTCGTGCACATTCATGAAGTAACCCACGCCATGCCCTGTGCCATGTCCGAAGTCCAGGCCCTGCTCCCAGAGCGGCTGGCGGGCCAGCACATCGATCTGCTGGCCCGCGACACCTTCCGGAAACACCAGCCGGGACAGTGAGATCATGCCCTTGAGCACCAGGGTGAAATCGCGGATCTGCTCGGACGAGACCCGCCCCACCGGCACCACGCGGGTGATGTCCGTCGTGCCTCCCAGGTACTGCCCGCCGGAGTCGATCAGCAGCAGGCCATCGCCCTCGATGCGCGCATGAGATTGTTCGGTGGCATGGTAATGCGGCATGGCCCCGTTGGCCTGATAGGCGGCGATCGTGCCGAAGCTGGGGCTGACGAACCCTTCCTGGCGCGCACGCGCCGCGGTGATCTGCTCGTCCACGTCCAGCTCGGTGAGGCCGCTCTGCTGCTCGAACCAGGCGAAGAACTCGCACAGCGCGGCGCCGTCCTTTTCCATCGTCTCGCGCACGTGCTGCAGTTCCGCGTCTGTCTTGCAGGACTTGAACAGATGGGCGGGATTGATGTGCTCGACCACCGTCAGATGCGCGGCCAGCTGCGCCGCCCAGGCCGTGGTGCGCGCCGGATCCAGCAGCACGGTCAGGGATGCCGGCAGAGCCCGCATGAACTCCGGCAGGAAGGCATAGTCCTGGAGCTCGACGCCGGCCTCGCCCAGGGCTGCGCGCACGCCCGGCGAGAGTTTCCCGGCATCCACGAACAGATGCGCCTGATCGGGCCCGATCAGCAGATAGGACAGGAACACCGGGTTGTAAGGCACGTCTTCGCCGCGCAGGTTCAGCGTCCAGGCAATATCGTCCAGCGCGCTAATCAGGTGCCAGTGGGCGCCCTGCTCCTGCATGGACTGGCGCGTGCGCGCCAGGTTTTCCTGGCGGCTGCGGCAGGCATGCGGCGGCAGGTGCTCGACGACCTTGCCGCAAGGCGCGGCCGGACGGTCGGCCCAGATGGGGCCGAGCAGGTCGGCGTTCAGCACCCATTCGAAATTCTGCTCGCGCGCCGCGTCCTGCCAGGCGGCCAGGCCCTGCATGGAGATGGACTGGCTGTCCAGCGCCACGCGCGACTGCGCCGGGAGGTGGCCGGCCAGCCAGGCCGCCGGTTCGGGCACATCGGGTTCGCCGGCCCGCATCAGCACGATGCCGCTGCCCTCCAGCTCCCTGGCGGCCTGCTCCCAGTAGCGGCTGTCGGTCCACAGGCCCGCCCAGTCCCGCGTCACGACCAGCAGGCCCGCCGAGCCGCTGAAGCCGCTGAGCCACGTCCTGCTCTGCCAGCGGTCCGGCAGGTATTCGGACAGATGCGGATCGGAGGTAGGCCAGATGCTGGCCTGCAGGGCCTGGAATGTCATTTGTTCGCGCAGCGCCTGCAGGCGCGCGGCGATAGAGGTATGGTCCATGCCGACTTCCTTTGTAAAACGTCTTTCACGCACCGGGCATTCAAAAAAAAAGCTTCGGCCCGGGCCGAAGCTTTTTTCGCGTCGTGGAAGGAGGAATCAGGCCACGGCGCTGACGTCCAGTTCGACGCCCGTCTTGGCCTGAATGTCCTGGACGCTGACTTCAGGTGCCAACTCCAGCAACTTTAAACCATTTTCCGTGACTTCGATGACGCCCAGATCGGTGATGATGAGATCCACCACGCCCACGCCCGTCAGGGGCAAGGTGCATTGCGGCAGGATCTTCAGATCCTCGGTGCCGTCCTTCTTGCGGGCCACGTGCTCCATCAGCACCACGACGCGCCCGACGCCGGCCACCAGGTCCATGGCGCCCCCCATGCCCTTGACCATCTTGCCGGGAATCATCCAGTTGGCCAGGTCGCCCTTCTCGGACACCTGCATGGCGCCCAGGATGGCAATGTTGATCTTGCCGCCGCGTATCATGGCGAACGAATCGGCCGAGGAGAAGATCGACGAGCCCGGCAGGGTCGTGATGGTCTGCTTGCCGGCGTTGATCAGGTCGGCGTCGATCTGCTCTTCGGTGGGAAAGGGGCCGATGCCCAGCAGGCCGTTCTCGGACTGCAGCCAGACTTCGATGCCCTCGGGCACGTGGTTGGCCACCAGGGTGGGCAAGCCTATGCCCAGGTTCACGTAGAAGCCGTCCTGCAGCTCCCGGGCGGCGCGCGCCGCCATTTGGTCTCTGTTCCAAGCCATTTTTATCTGCCTCGCTAATCAGGAAGGACGAACGGTGCGCTGTTCAATGCGCTTCTCGGGATTGGCATTGAGCACGATGCGGTGCACGTAGATGCCGGGCAGATGGACCTGGTCCGGGTCCAGCGTTCCGGTCTCGACGATCTCCTCGACCTCGACGATGGTGATCTTGCCGGCCATGGCCACGTTGGGATTGAAGTTGCGCGCCGTCTTGCGGAACACCAGGTTGCCGCTGCGGTCGGCAATGTGCGCCTTGACCAGCGAGACGTCCGGCACCAGGGAGTGTTCCAGCACATACTGCTGGCCGTTGAACTCGCGGATCTCCTTGCCGTCGGCCACGATGGTGCCCACGCCGGTGGCCGTGAAGAAGGCGGGAATGCCCGCGCCGCCGGCGCGCAGCTTTTCCGCCAGCGTGCCCTGGGGGGTGAACTCCAGCTCCAGCTCGCCGGCCAGGTATTGGCGCTCGAACTCCTTGTTCTCGCCCACATAGGACGAGATCATCTTGCGCACCTGGCGGGTGGTCAGCAACTGGCCCAGGCCGAAGCCGTCCACGCCGGCATTGTTACTGATGCAGGTCAGGTTCTTGACCGCGCTGTCCCGCAAGGCGGCGATCAGCGCCTCGGGGATCCCGCACAGGCCGAACCCGCCCACTGCAATCGTCTGCCCGTCGGCGACGACTCCCTGCAACGCCTCCCGGGCGCTTGGATAGACCTTGTTCAATTCACTCTCCAATGACTCAAAAAGTATCCTGCACAGCAACTCTTAGAATAATGCAAAGATGTCCTGGAACATACCATCGGGCCTTTTACGACTTGATGAAAGTCAGGCTTTACATTTACGGCAAGCCGCCTAGGCGCCGAAGGCCTGGCGGATCCGGACGACCTCCTCTTCGCTCCAGGGCTGCGAGCGCCCTTCCGGATTGATGGACACCAGCACGTTGCGCCCGCGGGCATAGACCACCTCGGGCTGGTCCGCATCGCGCACGCTCACTTCCACCTCGAGGCTGCTGCGCCCCATGCGCACCAGGTGGTGCACCACCCTGACCGTGGCCGGATACAGGACGGGGCGCACGAAATCCAGGCTGGCGTGCGCCAGCACGCCCGTGCGCGTCGAAGGCGGCAGCATGCCCAGCTTCAGCATCAGCTGCACGCGCGCCTCCTCGGTATAGCGGAAGTACACGGTATTGTTGACGTGGTTCATGGCGTCCAGATCGCCCCAGCGCACCGGGATGTCAAAGACGAAACCAGGCTCGGAGCGTACGGTTTCCGGCATCTCTTGTTCTCCTTGCTGAATCATGCCGGGGCGCCGGACCCGATCCGGCGCCCCACGGCAGGAGTCTAAACTTAAAACAAGCCAGGCAGACTGCAATACAATCGACCGTACGCACTGTGCACGAATTTCACCGCCGAACAATCAAGAACAGAACGGTTACCCCTACAGGAGATCGACAGCAATGTCAGAACGCGAATCGATGGAATACGACGTAGTGATCGTGGGAGCGGGGCCTGCAGGGCTGGCCACGGCCATCCGCCTCAAGCAGCTGGCTCAGCAGACTGAACAGGAGCTGAGCGTCTGTGTCCTCGAGAAAGGGGCCGAACTGGGCGCCCACATCCTGTCCGGCGCCGTCATGGACACGCGCGCCCTGGACGAGCTGATCCCCGACTGGAAAGCCAAGGGCGCACCCATCTCCGTGGCAGTCACCGAAGACAAGTTCCTGTTCCTGACCGAAAAAGGCGCCCGCTCCACGCCGGAATGGCTGCTGCCCGACTGCTTCAAGAACCACGGCAATTACATCGTGCGCCTGGGCAATGTGGTGCAGTGGCTGGGCGAACAGGCCGAAGCCCTGGGCGTGGAGATCTTCCCCGGCTTTGCCGCCGCCCACGTGCTCTACGACGATTCGGGCGCCGTGCGCGGCGTGGTCACCGGCGACATGGGGGTGGCGCGCGACGGCACCCATACGTCCCACTACCAGCCCGGCATGGAACTGCTGGCGCGCTACACCATTTTCGCGGAAGGCTCGCGCGGCCACCTGGGCCGCGAGCTGATCGCGCGCTACAAGCTGGACGAAGGCCGCAATGCGCAAAGCTATGGCATCGGCATCAAGGAGCTGTGGGAAGTGGACCCTTCCCAGGCCCGCCCCGGCCTGGTGATGCACACTGCCGGCTGGCCCCTGGACTCCGACACCTACGGCGGCTCCTTCCTCTACCACCTGGACAACAACCTGGTCATGGTCGGCCTGGTGGTCGGTCTGGACTACGCCAACCCCTGGCTGTCGCCCTTCGACGAATTCCAGCGCTACAAGACCCACCCCGCCATCCGCCCCACCTTCGAAGGCGGCAAGCGCATCGCCTACGGCGCCCGCTCGCTCACGGCCGGCGGCCTGCTAGCCCTGCCCAAGCTCAGCTTTCCGGGCGGCGTCCTGGTGGGCTGCGAAGCCGGCTTTCTGAATGCTTCGCGCATCAAGGGCAGCCATGCCGCCATCAAGTCGGGCGCATTGGCCGCCGAGGCCGCGTTCGAGGCCCTGCAGGCCCGCCGCCAGCACGACGAACTGACCCAGTACGCCCAGCGCTTCGAACAATCCTGGCTGCACGAAGAACTGAACAAGGCGCGCAATTTCAAGCAATGGTTCAAGAAAGGCCGCTCCATCGCATCGGTCATGACCTTTGTGGAACAGGGCCTGCTCAAGGGCAAGATGCCCTGGACGCTGCGCAACCACAAACCCGATCACGCCTGTCTGCAGCCGGCCGCCGAATGCGCCCGCATCGATTACCCCAAGCCGGACGGCAAGATCACCTTCGACCGCCTCAGCTCGGTGTTCATCTCCAACACCAACCACGAGGAGGACGAGCCCGTCCACCTGACCCTGAAGGATCCCAAGGTGCCGGTGGCGGTCAATCTGGCGCGCTACGGCGGGCCGGAAGCGCGCTTCTGCCCTGCCGGGGTCTATGAATTCGTCAAGACCGAAACCGGTGACGACAGGCTGCAGATCAACGCGCAGAACTGCGTGCACTGCAAGACCTGCGATATCAAGGATCCCACCCAGAACATCGTCTGGGTGCCGCCTCAAGGCGGCGAAGGCCCCGTCTACAACGGCATGTAGAAAACAGGCCGTCTGCGCAGCTTGCCGGCCCGCGGGCGGCCGGTCCGTCACGCCGATCGGCGCGCCGGCCAGTTCACGATCAGCAGCCCCAGCAGGATCAAGGCCGTGCCCGCCAGTTCCAGGCGCGTGGGCAGCTCGCCCAGCATCAGCCAGGCCAGCAGCACGGTCAGGGCCGGCACGCCCAGGCTGGACATGCCGGCCACGGCCGCGCTCACGCGGCTCATCACCGCCATCCACAGCAGCCAGCCCACGCCGGTGGCGATGACGCCCAGGAACAGCACGCCCGCCACCATGGGCCATTCCATGGACGGCTCGCGCTGGGGCACCAGCCAGGCCAGCGGCGCCACGATCAGCATGCCTAGGAAGCACTGCCACACCGTGGCATTGAGCAGTTCCACCCTATGGCGCTGGAAAAGCATCTTGGAAAATACGGCGCCCAGGCCCCAGCTGACGCCGCTGAGCAGGGCAAGCAGCGAACCGAGCACTCCCCCCATGCCTTGCCACGGGGCTATGATCAACAACAGGCCGCTCAGCGCAGCGGCCATGCCCAGCATATGCCGTCGTTGAGGTCTTTCCTTGAGCAAAGGCCAGGAAAACACCACGATCCAGAACGGCATGGTGTAGGCCAGGGCCACCATCTTGCCGGCGCCGCCCGCCTGCAGCGAAAACTGGCTGAGAAGCTGGAAGCCCACCGTCTGGAACACGGCCACGCCCAGGCTCAGCTTCCAGGGCGTGGCGTGCAGGCGCAGCCCTTTCAGCCGCATGAAGCCCCACAGGAATACGAAGGCCAGTGCATAGCGCACCGCGATCAGATCCACCGGCCCGATATGCGTGGTCATGGCCTTCATGACCACCCAGCTCATTCCCCAGGCCAGCACCACCAGACCCATCAGGACCAATGCCACCTTGTCCTGCGTCTGCCCCTTGGTCAAGCTCATCCCCTTTTTTTACAGCGTAGACGCTTCATTGAAACAGGCTCTATGCTACGCCAAAGGGACAGGCAAGAAAACGGCGGCGGTTGAAGGAACACCCGGCTGGCCGGACTTGCCCGACGCCATGGCCGCCCCATAAAAAAACCCTGGTTCGAATGAAGAACCAGGGCCAAACAGGAACTACCAAAAAAAGAAGACGCGGCGTTTTCAGTGGGCTTCGGAGAGCTGGTCCAGGATGGCGGGGTTCTCCAGCGTGGACACGTCCTGCGTGATGGGCTCGTTGTTGGCCACGAAGCGCAGCAGGCGCCGCATGATCTTGCCCGAGCGGGTCTTGGGCAGGTTCTCGCCGAAGCGGATTTCACGCGGCTTGGCGATAGGCCCGATCTCCTTGCCCACCCAGGCGCGCAGTTCGGCGGCGATCTTGTCCGCCTGCTCGCCCGAGGGCAGGTCGCCGTTCAGCACCACGAAGGCCACGATGGCCTCGCCCGTGGTCGAGTCCGGCTTGCCGACCACGGCGGCCTCGGCCACCAGCTCGTGCGCCACCAGGGCCGATTCCACTTCCATGGTGCCCAGGCGGTGGCCCGAGACGTTCAGCACGTCGTCGATGCGGCCCATGACCCAGAAGTAGCCGTCGGCGTCGCGCTGCGCCCCGTCGCCGGCCAGGTAATAGCCTTTGAGCTCGGGAGGGAAATAGCTTTTGACGAAGCGGTCGGGGTCGCCCCAGATGGTGCGGATCATGTTGGGCCAAGGCTTGCGGATTACCAGGAAGCCGCCGTTGCCGCACTCGGCCTCTTCGCCCACCTCGTCCACGATGGCCACGTCCATGCCGGGGAACGGCATGCCGCAGGAGCCCGGCTTCAGGGGCGTGGCGCCCGGCAGCGGCGTGATGACATGGCCGCCGGTCTCGGTCTGCCACCAGGTGTCCACGATGGGGCAGCGCTCGCGACCCACGTTTTTGTAGTACCACATCCAGGCTTCGGGGTTGATGGGTTCGCCCACCGAGCCGATGATGCGCAGGGAGTCCAGATTGTATTGCCTGGGATGCACGGTTTCGTTGGCCTCCGCCGCCTTGGTCAGGGAACGGATGGCGGTGGGTGCCGTGTAGAAAATGGTGACGCCATGGCGCTGGATCATGTCCCAGAAGCGGCCGGCGTCCGGATACGTGGGCACGCCTTCGAACACGACCTGCGTCAGGCCGGCGGCCAGCGGGCCGTAGGTGATGAAGGTGTGGCCGGTGACCCAGCCTATGTCCGCGGTACACCAGAACACGTCGCTGTCCTGGGCGTCGAAGGTCCACTGCACGCTCAGCAGCGCGCCCAGCAGGTAGCCGGCGGAGGAGTGCTGCACGCCCTTGGGCTTGCCGGTGGAACCGGAGGTATACAGAACGAACAAGGGATGTTCGGCATTGACGGGCACGGGCGCGCATTCCGCGGCCTGCCCCTTGACGACGTCGTCCCACCACAGGTCGCGGCCCTCGTGCCAGACCACGGTGCCGCCGGTGCGCTTGTACACGATGACATGTCGCACGGCTTCGCAGCCGCCGCCCTCCAGGGCTTCGTCCACGGCGTTCTTCAGGGGAATGGCGCGGCCGCCCCGGCGCTGCTCGTCGGCCGTGATGACCAGCGTGGCGCCCACGTCCACGGCGCGCTCATGCAGGCTCTTGGCGGAAAAGCCGCCGAACACCACGGAATGCGTGATGCCCAGGCGCGCGCAGGCCTGCATGGCCACGATGGCCTGGACCGACATGGGCATGTAGATCAGGGCCCGCTCGCCGGTCTTGTAGCCCAGCGCCTTCAGGCCGTTGGCGAACTGGCAGACCTGCTCGTACAGTTCGCGGAACGTGACTTTGGTGACCGCGCCGTCGTCGGCCTCGAAGATCAGGGCCGTCTTGTGCTCGACGGGAGTGCGCAGGTGCTTGTCCAGGCAGTTGGCCGACACGTTCAGTTCGCCGTCGTGAAACCACTTGTAGAACGGCGGCTTGCTGTCGTCGAGCACCTGCGTGAAGGGCTTGGTCCAGACCAGGCGGTCGCGGGCCAGGCCCGCCCAGTAGCCCGGATAGTCCTGCTCGGCCTGCATGCACAGGTCCTGGTAGGCTTGCATGCCGGCGATGCGCGCATGGCGCTCCAGGTCCGGGAAGACCGGGAACACACGGCTTTCCGACAGCACGGATTCAATAGAGGTAGAACCGCTCATTTTTTGGCTCCTTTCTTCCAGATTTGGTGTTGTGGACGACCGGCTTCAAAGCCTGCCGTCTTGATTTTTTGTAAACGTAACGCGCCAGACTTACTCAAGCCTGACAGCCTGCGGCATCCCTGCCCCGTCGCGCGCCTGCACGCCGCGCTCGAAGTCCATCCGTGACAATATCAGCAGACCTGCCAGGAAGAACAGCCCCGTGCAGGCCAGCGCCAGCCTGTGGTTGCCTCCGCTCAGCCAGGTCACCAGGCCATAGGAGATGGGGCCGCACACCGCCGCCAACTGGACGGCAAACGTCCACAAGGCGAAGAATTCGGCCAGGCGGCTCCTGGGCGCCAGCAGGCCCACCATCGCCCGCCCCGCGCTCTGGCTGCTGCCTATGCACAATCCGGCCACGGCGGCGGCGGCCCAGAAGCTGGCCAGGGAACGCGAGCTGACGGCGATGCCCACCATCACCAGCCAGCCGCACAGCGTCAGCGCCAACGCGCGACGATGGCCGATCCGGTCCTGCACGTGCCCGAAGGCCAGCGCCCCGACCGCGGCGGCGATGTTCACCGTGAAGATCAGCTGCATGATCTGGGCCATGGTGAAGCCCATGGCTTCGGTGGCGTACACCGACGAAAGGGTGATGACGACGGCGATGCCGGCCTGGTAGGCGGCGCCGCACAACAGCAAGGTGCGAAAGTCCGGAAAGTGGCGGTTGACGTCCCGCCAGGAGACGGCCAGGCGGCTCAGCATGCCTGGCTCTTCGACGCCCGACGGCGCACTGCGCTCGCGCAACAGCAGAAAGGACGGCAAGGCCGACAGCGCGAAAAGCACCGCCGTGATGACCACGATTCCCGGCACGTAGCGCTCGGCCGGCCAGCCCCGCGCCGACGCCCAGGTCAGGAAGGCCAGGGACAGCCCCAGGGCCAGCATGCCGCCGAAGTAGCCAAATCCCCAGCCCCAGCCCGACCCCCGCCCCAGCGCCTGCGGCCGGGCGATTTCGGGCAGGAAAGCGCCCACCACCGATTCGCCGATGCAATAGCAGTAATTGGACAAGGCAATGAACACCAATACCCAGAGGATGTCGCCCTTTCCGGCCCAGAACAGCAGCAAGGTGAACGACACGCAGCCCACGGTGCTGCTGAACAGCAGCCGGCGCTTGCCGCGGCGCGCATCCGCGCGCGCGCCCAGAGCCGGCATCGTGAACATGATGCTCAAATAAGAAAGCGACAGCGCCAGCGTCCAGGCCAGCGTCGCCCAGCTGCGTCCGTCCGCCACCACGCCAACGAAGTATGCACTGTACACGCTGGTCAATATGACCGTGGTGTAGCCGGAGTTTGCAAAATCATACATGGCCCAGGCCCAGAGCTCACGCAGCCTGACATTATCATTAAGGGCTTTCCCTAGGCGTTCACCCAGCCGTCGCACCATGCAATCCACCTCTAAAGCTCATTAAAAAACATTAAAACCAGCGCATTTTTCGCAAACCAGACGCCAACAGCATGACAGCCCCGTGTCGCCTCGCCATTCGGCCTATATACATACTGTGAAACAGTATGAATCAATGGCGAATTTGGGCTTTGCAAAGCTTTACGGTGTGATTTTCATCCGGTACACTGCCAAACTATTCGAAGTACAGCAACGTCCGGCAAGGTATGCGCTTTTAGCCATACTTACAGCCCTGATACCCATCAATTGCTGCCAAATTCAGCAAAAATAGGCATCAAGGTTGTGCTGCTACCCACCAAGTCCCTAAAAAAGCCTCGGTCATGCCGCCACATTACCTCACTCCGCCTGCGCTTCTGCAATCCGGTTATCGTAGCGTCAAATACCTGTTGATTGCAGCCGCGCTGACTCTGACCGGCTGCGCCACCACCGGCACGCAGCAAAGCAGCAAACAGGATCAGTTCGCCCAGCTCGACGACGATTATTTCGCCAACTACGATCTCCAGACCGAATCCGATCCCCTGGGCGCCTACCTGGCCAACCGCGCCCGCAACGACATCAATATCGCCTACAGCAGCGAACGACGCCAGAACCGCGGCGAGACGCGCGACTCCAGCCACACAGGCAAGTCCCACTCCCCCGGCATGGCCTCCACCGCCCTCTCTTTTCTGGGTGTCAAATACCGCTTCGGCGGCGACGCCCCCAGCACGGGTTTCGACTGCAGCGGCCTGGTTTCCTACGCTGCGGAAAAGTCCCTGGGCCTGAAGCTGCCCCGCCAGTCCAAGGATATCGCCAAGGAAGGCGTATCGGTCAACCGCAACGAACTGCGCAAGGGCGACCTGGTCTTCTTCAACACCCGCGGCTCGCGCTTTTCCCACGTGGGCATCTATCTGGGTGAAGACAAATTCGTTCACGCTCCGCGCACCGGCGCCGTGGTACGCGTGGAAAGCATGCAGACCGCCTACTGGAAAAAACGCTACAACGGCGCCCGCCGCCTGGCGGCCGCGCAGCCCGACACCGGCACGCGCCTGCGCAGCGCCCGATAACCCGTCCTGGCTTGCAGCCTTGTCGAACAGCGCCCTTCGGGGCGCTGTCTTGTTTTACCGTCCGCCCTTCCACGCCAGAGTCGCCATCATGATAAAGGCCGTTGCACGACATGCAACGGCCCTGTCTTTTTCAGCGCCTGAAGATTCCCTGCCCGCCATGCCGCGTCGCCAGGCGTGCGGCCAGCTTAGGGCTAATGGGTCTTGGATTTGTTCAGCGGGCAGGATTCGCAATAACCGCACTGCGCCAGGGCCTGCTTCATGCTGCAGACCGAACGGCGGCAGGCGACGACCTGCACGCCCGACTTCTGAGCGGCGGAACGAAATGTCTTCATGACATTGTGTCCCAGGAAATCCGTCAGCAGGATCAGCAATTCGGTGCCCGAGGGCAGCTGCAAGGTCTTCTTCTGATGGGCGGGATCGCGCCCGCTGATATGGTGCTTGATGGCGATGTTATGGATCTTGAGCAGATCGGGGATGTTGCCTAGGCGGTCTGCGCCGACCACGACTGCACTGACGAATTGCGACATGGGAACTCCATCGGGGTGTGAAAGTTAGTTAATGATAATCATTCCTATTATCACAGTCAATTGCACTGATAGTCTGTTTCAATTTCGGATGCAGACTGCTCAGGCCGCCTTCACGAGCGGCGACATCGAGGGAGGACGTTGGGAAAACAGTAAGAAGAAAAGGCGCCCGGCAGGCAGGCGGCGCGGGAGGCGCGAACGGCCTCCCGGCGGGAAATCAGGATAGGGTCAGGGCGCCAGGGACTGGCTTTCGTCAAGCGCATTCTGAACCACATCGCGAGTCAGGGCCGGCGCCAACATCTCCAGCAGCACGAAGATGTAGTCGCGCAGAAAGGAGCCCGCCTTGACGGCCACCCGGGTATGGTGAGTGCCGAACAGATGCCCGGCGGACAGACCCACCAGTCCTTTGTCGCGGCGCGGGTCGAAGGCCACGCCGGCAATGATGCCTATGCCCAGGCCCACGTCCACGTAGGTCTTGATCACGTCGGCGTCGATGGCCTCCAGCACGATGTCCGGCGTGATGCCTTCGGCCGCGAAAGCCTCGTCGATGGAGCGCCGCCCTGAAAAGGCGTGATCGTACGTCACGATGGGATACTGCGAGAGGGTCTCGATGGACAACTGCTTGTTGGACGGCAGGTCGGCCAAGGGATGATCGGGACGCACCACGACGGTGTGCTCCCAGGAATATACGGGCAGGGCCACCAGCCCGGGCGTCAACGCCAGGCTTTCCGTGGCGATGGCGACATCCGCCTGTTCGTGCAGCACCATCTGGGCCAGCGCGGGCGGATTGCCTTCGGCCAGGGACATGTGCACCTTGGGAAAGCGCCGACGGAACTCGGGGATGACCTTGGGCAGGAGATAGCGTGCCTGGGCGTGGGTGCACGCGATGACCAGCGCGCCTTCGTCGCGGCGGGCGAAGTCGTCGCTGACGCGCTTGAGATTGTCCACTTCACGCATGATGCGGTCGATGACCTCGGCCACGGCTTCGCCTGGACGGGTCAGGCCCTTGATGCGCTTGCCGTGGCGCTCGAAGATCTTGATGCCAAGCTCGTCTTCGAACTCGATGATGGCCTTGGAAACGCCTGGCTGGGACGTATAGAGCGAACGGGCCGCTTCAGTCAAGTTGAAGTTGCGCCGTATGGTTTCACGCACAAATCGGAATTGCTGTAGATTCATATAATAGCCCCATGTACGAGGCTATTATATGTAATAAGACAGGCTCTACTTATTATATTAAGTTATAAGCTTACGCCCACAATTTACTTCATGGTTATCGTGGTATTGACCGTATTGGCATGCGCCTGCCAGCGCGCCGTCACTGTCTTGGTCTGCGTCCAGAAGTGCACCGCCTGCTTGCCGTTGGGCCCCAGGTCGCCCAGCTTGGAGGCGCGCGAGCCTGTGAAGCTGAACCAGGCGACCGGCACGGGAATGGGAATATTGATGCCGACCTGCCCCACGTCGATCATGTTCTGGAAGTAGCGGGCATGGCCGCCGTCCTGAGTGAAGATGGACACGCCGTTGCCATTGGGGTTGCGGTTGATGAACTGCACCGCCTCTTCCAGCGTCTCCACCCGCACCACGCACAGTACCGGGCCGAAGATCTCTTCCTGATAGATGCGCATCTGCGGCTGCACGTCCCGAAAGATGGTCGGCCCCACGAAATTGCCTTTCTCGTAGCCGGCCACCCGCACGCCCCGGCCGTCCAGCAACAGGGCGGCGCCCTCCTGCACGCCCGCCTCGATGAGCGACTCCACGCGCTGGCGCGCACGCGGCGATACCAGCGGGCCCAGGTCCGCCTGGCGATCCGTGCCCACGTTGACCTTCAAGGCGGCCGCCCGCCGCGCCAGCTCATCGATCCATTCGCCCGCGGCGCCCACCATGACGGCTACGGAGATCGCCATGCAACGCTGGCCGGCCGCCCCGAACGCCGCCCCCAGCAACTGGTTCAAGGCAACGTCTCGGTCGGCATCCGGCATGACGATGCAATGATTCTTGGCGCCCATCATGGCCTGGCAGCGCTTGCCCGCCTCGGTCGCGCGGCGATGGATTTCGGTGCCCACGGCCGTGGAGCCGATGAAAGACACCGCCTTGACGTCCGGATGCGTCACCAGGGCGTTGGCGATGTCCGCGCCCCCATGGACCACGTTCAGCACGCCGGGCGGCAAGCCCGCTTCCAGCGCCAGCTCCGCCAGCATCAGGCTGGAGGTCGGATCCTGCTCGGACGGCTTGAGCACGAAGGTATTGCCGCAGGCCACCGCCAGCGGAAACATGAAGCAAGGCAGCATCACCGGGAAGTTGAACGCCGTCACGCCCGCGCACACGCCCAGCGGCTGCATCAGGGTATAGACGTCGATGCCGCTGGCCGCATTCTCGGCATATTCGCCCAGTTGCAGCGACACGATGGAGCAGGCGTGCTCGATCACTTCCAGCCCTCGCCCGACCTCCCCTTCCGCATCAGGCAGGGTCTTGCCGTGCTCGCGCGAGATGGCCTGCGCCAGTTCGGCGCTGCGCTCGCGCACCAGGCGCTGCAGATTCAACATGACGCGCATGCGCGCGCCCTGACTGGAATGCCGCCAGCTCTCGAACGCCTTGGCGGCGCTGGCCACGGCCATCTCCAGTTCGGCTTGCGTCGCAAAGGGCACGCGCGCCACCACCTCCTGGGTGGCGGGATCGAGCACATCCTCCCAATGCGCGCTGCTCGATTGCACGCGTTGGCCATCGATCAGCAAAGGTACGCGAACGGCTTCGGTCATCTCCTGTCTCCTGTGAAGAACTCAGGCCCTTGCCGCCGGAGCGGCGCAGCCTTTCTATAGGGTTCTCATCGAGTGTAGAAGGCCCGGACGCCGTTTACCATGATGAAAAACGCACAGGAGCTGGGCATTCATGCACAAGGCCGCTTTCCCGAGGGCACAGGGCCATGGACTGGGATAATCTGCGCTATTTCCTGGAAGTCGCCCGCTGCCAGCGCATCAGCCTGGCCGCACAGCGACTGGGCGTGCAGCACAGCACCGTGGCGCGCCGCGTCCAGGCCCTGGAGCAGGAGCTGGGCGTGCGGCTGTTCCACAAGTCCACCGTCAGCGGTTACAGCCTGACCGGCGAAGGCCTGAACCTGCAGCAGCGCCTGGAGCCCGTGGAGAGCCGGCTTCTGGCCGCGCGCGACGCCGTCGCGGGCAAGGCCAGGCCTTTGTCCGGCACCCTGCGCCTGGGCTGCACGGAAGCATTCGGAAGCTATGTGCTGACACCCCTGCTCAGCCAGTTCCAGGCCCGCTATCCGGACCTGACGCTGGAGCTGCTGCCCGTGCCCCGCCCCATCAGCCTGTCGCGCCGGGACGCCGACCTGGCCATCGCGCTGGAACGCCCCCAGCGCGGCCCCTACTGGTGCACCCGCCTGGCCGACTACAGCCTGCGCCTGTACGCCCATGTCGACTACCTGAACACCCGCCCGCCCATCGCGGACATACAGGACCTGCCCCGCCACCGCTTCATCGCCTATGTGGATGACCTGCTCTTCAGCGACAGTCTGCGTTACCTGGACGAGATCGTGCATTCGGCGCCGGTCCGCTTTCGCAGCACCAGCGTGATCGCACAATACCAGGCGGCCCTCCAGGGGCAGGGGCTGGCCGTGCTGCCCTGCTTTCTGGCGCAGACCGATCCGCGGCTGCGCTGCGTGCTGCCCGGGCAGGTGGAGCTGCGGCGCCGCTTCTGGATGTTCTGCCATGAAGAACAACGCCACAACCCCAGCCTGACCAGCCTGTGGCATTTCCTGAAACAGGCCGTACAGGAACGCCAGGCCCTGCTGGACGGGGCCTGAACGGCCGTCCCCGGACCTGACGCGCGTCCGGAACAAAAAAAAAAGGGGCCCGAGGCCCCTTGCTGTTCTTCAGGCCGTTGCGGCCGGCGGCTTGGGCGCCTTGACGCGCAGCTTGCGCCACATCATGAAGACCATCACGCCCAGGAACAGCGCATGTACCAGCCACAGTCCCAGCTCGAAGCTGAGCTGGCCGTGCCCGATCCAGCCGCGCGACAGGTTGATCAGATTCATGTAGAGCAGGCCCACCAGTCCCGCCATCAGGATGTTGCCCGAGCGGCCCATGCGAGGATTGACCGCCCCCAGGGGAATGGCCAGCAGGGCCAGGTTCAGGGCCGCCAGCGGCAGCGCGAAGCGCCACATGATCTGCGACAGGGCTTCATCGTTGCCGTCGCCGAACAGCAGGCTGGTCTGACGCGCCTTGATCTGCTGCTCGGCGCGCGCCCGTATGGTTTCGGCGGTATTGCCGCTGTCGCGGCTCTCCAGGCGTATGCCGTACTTCTCGAAATCCACCATGCGCAATTCGGGCTGGCCGGGCTTCAGGTCGTAGCGATGCCCTCGGGTCAGCACCAGGAAGCGATCGCCATTGGGCTCGTCCTGCAGGCGCGCGCTCTCGGCCGTCACCACGCTGAGCCATTCCGGATCGATGACGCGGGCGATGACGTTGCCCAGCTCGTCGCCCTCCTGCTGGGGGGAATCCGCATAGAACACCCGCGCGCCGTCGTCCGACTCGATGAACTGGCCGGCCGTGACCTTGCTCAGGTCCGAACGCTGCTCGAAACGCTGGCGGTACTCCGCGATCTGCCGATACGCCCAGGGGGAGGCCTCCAGCGTGAGCAAGGCGATCAGGACGGCCACCGGCACGGCGCAGCGCAGGACCGGGACGACCCAGTCCTTGAGCGACAGGCCGCTGGCGAACCACACCACCATCTCCGATTCGCGAAAGCTGCGGGTGACGGTGGTGAGCACCGCGATGAACAGCGAAACCGCCAGAATGATGGGCAGCGCCGTGATGCTGGAAAACGCGGCCAGGCCCAGCACCACGTCCGGCCCTATGGTGCCGTTGGCCGCCTCGCCCAGCAAGCGCACCAGCAGCACGCTCAGCCAGACGATCAGCAAGGTGGACAGGACCACGCCGCCATGGCTTAGGATTTCGGAGACCGCAGAACGTTTGAATAGAGACATGTGAGAATTTGCGGGATAATCGAAGTCGAATCAGTACTGAGACCCGGAGGTAGTTCAATGGAATTTAGCACACAGACATCCACTTCCTTACACCAGATAAAGACCGCCGCGCTGGGCGTGGGCGTCTTTGCCGAAGGCGTCCTGAGCCCCGCCGCGGAATTGATAGACCGCGCCAGCAACGGCGCCGTGAGCGCCGCCGTCAAGGCCGAGTTCAAAGGCAAGCCCAAGACCCGCCTGGTGCTGCGCAACCTGCCCGGGGTCAAGGCCGAACGGGTCATTTTAATCGGCTTGGGCGCCCAGGACGAGTATAAAGCCGCCACGCACTCCGACGCCCAGGCGAGCCTGGCCGACTATTGCGCCCAGGCCGAACTGTCCGAAGCCGTTTCCGCCCTGGCCAGCGTGGACTGCAAGGGGACGACGCTGCGCAGCCGCGCGCAGGACGCCGCCCTGGCCGTGACCCGCGCCCTGTACCGCTACACCGCCACGCTCAGCAAGCCCGAGCCCGCCCCCAAGCTCAAGAAATTTCAGCTCTGGACCGCCCGCACGCAGGCCGGCGAAGCCAAGGCCGGCCTGGAGCAAGGCCACGCGGTGGGCAACGGCGTCAATCTGGCCCGACTGCTGGCCGATCTGCCCGGCAATATCTGCACGCCCACCTACCTGGCCCAGACCGCCAAGCAACTGGCCAAGGAATTCAAGTCGCTGAAGGTCGAGGTGCTGGAGCGCAAGCAGATCGAAGCCCTGAAAATGGGCTCCTTCCTGTCGGTGGCGCGCGGCTCGGACGAACCGCCCGCCTTCATCGTGCTGCGCCACACTCCCAACGCCAAGCCGGCGGGCGAGGACGGCCCCATCGTCCTGGTCGGCAAAGGCCTGACCTTCGACTCCGGCGGCATCTCCATCAAGCCGGCCCTCAACATGGACGAGATGAAGTACGACATGGGCGGGGCCGCCAGCGTGCTGGGCACCCTGCGCGCCGTGGCCGAACTGAACCTGGACCGTGAAGTCATCGGCGTGGTGGCCAGTTGCGAGAACATGCCCAGCGGCCGCGCCAACAAGCCCGGCGACGTGGTCACCAGCATGTCCGGCCAGACCATCGAGATCCTGAATACCGACGCCGAAGGCCGCCTGGTGCTGTGCGACGCCCTGACCTACGTGGAGCGTTTCAAGCCCGCCGCCGTCATCGACATGGCCACCCTGACCGGCGCGTGCGTGATCGCCCTGGGCCACGTCAACAGCGGCCTGTACTCGCCCGACGACGAACTGGCCGACCAGCTCCTGCAGGCCGGCCGGCAGGCGGGCGACACCGCCTGGCGCATGCCGCTGGAGGACGCCTACCAGGAACAGTTGCGCTCGAACTTCGCCGACATGGCCAATATCGGCGGCCCGCCCGCCGGCTCGGTCACGGCCGCCTGCTTCCTGGCGCGCTTCACCAAGGCGTACCGCTGGGCCCACCTGGACATCGCCGGCACCGCCTGGCGCAGCGGCAAGGAAAAAGGCGCCACCGGCCGTCCCGTCCCGCTGCTGGTCCAGTACCTGCTGAATCAGGGCCGCTAGGCATGAGCCGCGTCGATTTCGCCTTCGGCGCGCCGGACCGCTTGCGCATGGCCTGCGAGGTCGTGCACAAGCATTACCAGGCGGGCCGGCAGGTGGTGGTCTATCTGTCGGACCCCCGCCAGCTCGCCCGCTTCGACCGCCTGCTGTGGGGCTTCGAATCCACCGCCTTCGTGCCCCACGTCGGCGTGGATGATCCCCTGGCGCCGGACACCCCCGTGGTACTGACCTCGGCCGCGCCCGTGCCCCCGGCCGAACAGGCCTGGCTGCTCAACCTGGACGCGCAGTGCCCGCCCGGATTCGAGCAGTTCCAGCGCGTGCTGGAAATCGTTTCCGACCGCGAATCCGATCGGCTGCAGGCGCGCGAACGCTGGCGCCTGTATCAGGCCCAGGGATGCGATCTGCACGCCCACAAGCTGGATCGCCACTGAAGCCGACGACAACTCTCTTGATTATTCAGGTATTTGTCAGTTATTCTTTGCCCTTGATCCCACCTGTATTCTAAGGAATCACCATGAGCGAATTTCGTCAATCCAGCCTGCCTGAGCACAACGGCTCCCTGGGCGCACAGTCGCTGATTGCTCGCAATCGCGTCCTGCGCAACACGTACTGGCTGCTGGCCCTGTCCATGGTGCCCACCGTGCTGGGCGCCCTGCTGGGCCTGTCCTCCGGCATCAACCGGGTCATGGGCGCCAGCCCCGGCCTGAGCGCCATCGTATTCCTGGTCGGCGCCTTCGGCCTGATGTTCCTGATCGAACGCAACAAGAACAGCTCGCTGGGCGTGGCCCTGCTGATGGCCTTCACCTTCTTCATGGGCGTCATGCTGTCGCGCCTGCTGGGCTTCGTGCTGGGCATGGGCAATGGCGCGCAACTGATCATGCTGGCCTTCGGCGGCACCGCGGCCGTGTTCGCCACCATGGCAACCGTGGCCAGCACCACCAAGCGCGACTTCACGCACCTGCAGAAGTTCCTGTTCATCGGCGCAGTCATCATCCTGGTCGCCGCCCTGGCCAACATCTTCCTGCAACTGCCCGCCCTGATGCTGACCATTTCCGTGATGGCCATCGGCATCTTCTCGGCATTCCTGCTGGTGGACCTGCAGCGCGTCATCAACGGCGGCGAAACCAACTACGTCTCGGCCACGCTGGCCATCTACCTGGACGTGTACAACATCTTCAGCAACCTGCTGATGCTGCTGGGCATCCTCGGCGGCGACCGCGACTGAGTTTTTCTTCTTCTCGATATTTCAGCCCCCTTCCCAGGGGGCTTTTTTTTGGTTCTTCGAGGAATTCCGGGAGCCAATTTGCCAGGTCGATGCCGAACTCTTTTTTGCCGCCGGCCGTCTCGCGACCAGTCGCAACCATGCGCCCCGATCCGCAGGCTGGTTTTTCATGTGTCAGGTGAAGCTCAAGGGTATAGTAAAACCTGTAAGAAACTTCCGATCCGGAGATAGCAGGTGGCCGTATTCGAAACCCAACACATCGTGGACAATCTGCGCGGCGCGCGCGAGGACTGGCGGCATGCGCAGCAGCGCCTGAAGGAGCCCGACGGACAGGAATTCCCCTCCGTGCAGGCCCTGACCCGCGTGACCGAGCAGCTCAAGGGCGTACTGTTCCCCATGCGCCTGGGCAGCCCCGACCTGCGCCGCGAACACGAAGACCACTACGTGGGCTACACCCTCGGCCAGGCCCTGAACGCCTTGCTCGAGCAGGCGCGCATCGAACTGCGCCGCTCCGCCCTGGCGTTGCGGCTGAACATGGACCGCGAAGCCATCGAGCGGCACGCCCAGGCCGCCATCCAGTCTTTTGCCGACTCCCTGCCCGACATGCGCCGCACCCTGGACCTGGACGTGGTGGCCGCCTACCAGGGCGACCCCGCCGCGCAGAACGTGGACGAAGTGCTGCTGTGCTATCCTGGCGTGCTGGCCATGATCCACCATCGCATCGCCCATGCGCTGCACATCCTGGACCTGCCGCTGATCGCCCGCATCATCGCCGAGCTGGCCCACGGGCAGACCGGCATCGACATCCACCCGGGCGCGCGCATCGATCAGGCCTGTTTCATCGACCACGGCACGGGCGTGGTCATCGGCGAGACGGCCATCATCGGCAAGCGCGTGCGTATCTACCAGGCCGTCACCCTGGGCGCCAAGCGCTTCAGCAAGGACGAAAAAGGCTTTCTGCTCAAAGGCCAGCCGCGCCACCCCATCGTGGAGGACGACGTGGTGATCTACGCCGGGGCGACGATTCTCGGCCGCGTCACCCTGGGCAAGGGCTGCACCATAGGGGGCAATGTGTGGATCACCGACGACGTGCCGGCCGGCGTATCCGTGACCCAGGCCAGCCTGCTGCGCGGCCAATAGCAATAGCGCGCGGCAACGGCAGGCCGGTCCATCGCTGGAAGCGGGCCTGGCCACGGCGGCGCAATCAAGGGCGGCTGGCTGCCTGTATTGCGCCGGGCGAGATCCTTTCCGCTTCTTGCTCAGGCCCGCTGGGGATCCGCATGGCAGCAACGGCGGGCTGCACCGTCTGCTCCGACCAGCCTCCGCCCAGGGCCTTGTAGAGATCGATCAGGTTGCTTGCGCGCGCCAGGCGCGTGCGCACCAGAGTCTGCTGCGCGCCATAGAGCGTGCGTTGCGCATCCAGCAGGCTCAGATTGTCATCCTCGCCTGCCGTGAAGCGCTGCCGGGCCAGCTCATAGGCTTCCTGGCTGGCGGCCGCCAATTGCCGCCCGTACCGGATCTGATCATCCAGCGTGCGCTTGCCGGCCAGACCATCCGCCACCTCCCTGAAGGCCGTCTGGATGGCTTTTTCATAGGCAGCGATCTGGATGCGTTTGCGCACGGTCGCCGCGTCCAGCTTGGCTTTCAGCGCACCACCGCTGAAGATCGGCAGCGTGATCCGAGGCATGAAGCTCCATGTGCGCGAACCTGCCTCGAACAAGCCGTCCAGGCTCGCGCTGGCCGTGCCGGCCGCCCCCGTCAAGCTGATCGCGGGCAGGAAGGCCGCCCGTGCGGCGCCGATGCTGGCATTGGCGCCGCGCAGCTGATATTCGGCAGCCCGTACATCAGGCCGGCGTACCAGCAGATCGGACGGCATGCCGGCCGGCAAGTCCGCGGGCACCAGGCCGTCGGGCAGCGTCACGGCCTCATCCAGCAGGCGGGACAGGTCCGGAGTCAATGGCTGCCCCAGGAGCAGCACCAGGGCATTGCGATCATGCGCAGCCAGCCGGACATACATCGCCAGGTTTGCCTGCGCGCTGCGCAGCGACATCTCGGCGCGGCGCAGATCGATCTGGCTGGCGCCGCCGGCTTCGACCAGCTGCGCGGTCAGATCGAAAGAGCGTTGTTGAGCGTTCAGTGTTTCTAGAGTCAGGCCCAGCAGTTCCTGGTCGGCCCGCAATGTCAGATAGGTCTTCGCCACTTCGGCGACCAGGCTCAACTGGGCCGCCGTACGAGTTTCATCGAGCGCCAGATAGGACGCCAGGGCCTGTTCGCCCAGGCTGCGGATGCGCCCCCACAGATCAATCTCCCAGGACGCAATGCCCGAAACCTGGTAGCTGCGGTCTATCGTGGCGTCTGCGGCCGGGCCGAGGTCTGCCGGCACTCGCCGGGCAGCGCCATCCGCACCCGCTCCAAGATGGGGCAGCAGGTCGGCACGCCTTATACGATACTGCGCCCGGGCGGCTTCGACGTTCAGCGCCGCCTTGCGCAGATCGCGGTTGTTGGCCAGGGAAATGGCGATCAGCTGCTGCAACAGCGGATCGCGAAAGAAATCACGCCAGCCTATGTCGGCGGCGCTCGCCTCGCCGGGGCTCCCGGACGCTGTCTGAGCATAGGCCGCGCCGGATGGATAGGCCGGATCGACAGGCGCTGCCGGGCGCTGATACGTCGGCGTCAGGGAGCATCCGGCCAGTACGGCCGTCACGGCAAGCAGCGCCGGCATCCTGGTTCTTCGGGTCAGTGCAAAAGATGTTTTCATGTCGATATGTCCTCCCGGCTGTCATGCACTCTGATTGTTCATCCCCGTGACGGAGCCACGGGCCGCGCGACGCAGAGCCAGACGGCGCACCACCATGTAGAACACGGGCGTCAGCAGCAAGCCGAACAGCGTCACGCCCAGCATGCCGGCGAACACCGCAATGCCCATCGCATGCCGCATTTCTGCGCCGGCGCCGGTGGCCAGCACCAGCGGAACGACACCGGCGATGAAGGCCAGCGAAGTCATCAGGATAGGACGCAGGCGCAGGCGCGCCGCCTCGAGCACGGCGCTCAGCGGGTCGGCGCCTTCGTCTTCCTTGGCGCGAGCGAACTCCACGATCAGGATGGCGTTCTTGGCCGCCAAGCCGACCAGCACCACGAAGCCGATCTGCGTGAAGATGTTGTTGTCGCCTCCTGAGATCCAGACTCCCGCGATTGCGGACAGCAGCGCCATGGGCGCGATCAGCAGCACCGCGAATGGCAGCGACCAGCTGTTGTACTGGGCCGCCAGTATCAGGAAGGCGAGCAGCACCGCCAGCGGAAAAATGAACAGCGCCGAGTTGCCGGCCTGCTTCTCCTGGAAGGTCAGGTCCGTCCACTCGTACACCATGCCGGCCGGAAGCGTTTCGCGGACGATTCTCTCGATGGCGTCGGTGGCCTGGCCCGAGGAATAGCCGGGAGCCGGGCCGCCGCTGATGTCCGCCGAGGGGAAGCCGTTGTAGTGCATCACCCGGTCCGGGCCGGTGCTGCGCGTGATCGTCGCCAGGGCGGAGAGCGGAATCATCTCCCCTGCCGCATTACGCACCTTGAGCAGGCCAATGTCTTGCGCTTGCATGCGATAGGGCGCATCGGCCTGGGCCATGACCCGGTAGGTGCGGCCGAACCGGTTGAAATCGTTGACGTAAAGCGAGCCCAGATTCACCTGCAAAGTGTCGAACACCTCGGTCAGCGATACGCCCTGGGACTTGGCCTTCACCCGGTCAATGTCCACCTGCAGCTGAGGCGCATTGGTTTGAAAGCTCGCCAGCATGTTCGCCAGCTCCGGCGCCTGCATGGCCTTGGCCATGATCTGGCCTTGCGCCTGCGCCAGGGCCTGGACGCCCAGCTCCGCCCTGTCCTCGATCTGAAGCTTGAAGCCGCCCATCGCCCCCAGGCCCGGCACGGGCGGCGGCGGAAAGATGCCGACGAAGCCATCCGGGATCTGGCTGAACTTGCCCATCAGCCTGCCTGCAATGGCATTGGCCGACAAGGACGGATCCTTGCGCTCGCCAAAGGGCTTGAGCATGGCGAACATCAAGGCGGAGTTCGGCACATTCACCGGGCCATTGACCGACAGGCCGGGGAAGGCCACCACGCTCTCGACGCCGGGCTCGGCCAGCGCAATCCTGGACATCTCCTTGACGACCGCCTCGGTGCGGTCAAGGGACGCGCCGCTCGGAAGCTGGGCGATGCCCACCAGGTAGTACTTGTCCTGCGCGGGCACGAAGCCGGCCGGTGTCTTGTGGAATCCCAGCCAGGTCAGGGCCAGGAAGCCGGCATAGAGCAGCAGCACGATGGCGCTGCCGCGCACCGCGCGGCGCACCGTTCCCACATAGCCGTCCGAAGCCTTGTCGAAGAAGCGGTTGAAGCGGCGGAAGAATACGCCGAACACGCTGTCGATGACGCGCGTCAGACGGTCGGGCCTGTCCCCTGCGTGGTGCGGCTTGAGCAGCACGGCCGCGAGCGCCGGCGACAAGGTGAGCGAATTGATGGCCGACAGGATGGTGGAAATGGCGATGGTCAGCGCGAACTGGCGATAGAATTCGCCCTGCAGGCCCGACAGGAACGCCGAAGGGATGAAGACCGCCGCCAGCACCGAAGTGATGGCCAGGATGGGGCCTGTAACTTCATCCATGGCCTTGCGCGCCGCATCCTTGGGCGACTGGCCCAGGGCGATGTGGCGCTCCACGTTCTCGACCACCACGATGGCGTCGTCCACCACGATGCCGATCGACAGCACCAGGCCGAACAGCGACAACGTGTTCAAGGAAAAGCCGAACAGGTGCATGAGCGCAAAGGTGCCGACCAGCGAAATCGGCACGGCGACCAGCGGTATGATCGAGGCGCGCCAGGTTTGCAGGAAAAGCACGACGACGATGACCACCAGCAAGGTGGCTTCCAGCAGGGTCATGGCAACGGACTCGAGCGATGCACGCACGAAGACCGTGGGGTCGTAGGCGATCCGGTACTCGATATCCTGCGGAAAGTCCTGCTGCAGTTTCTTCATCGTGGCGTGCACGGCGCTGGACACATCGAGCGCATTGGCGCCGGGGCTCTGGATGATCTGCATCGCCAGCGCCGGTTCGCCATTGAGCAGACTGCGCAGGGCGTAGGAGTCCGCGCCCATCGAGACGCGAGCGACGTCCCGCAGGCGTGTCACTTGCCCCTCGGCGCCCGTCTTCACGATGATGTCGCCGAACTGCTCCTCGCTCGTCAGGCGGCCGAGGGTATTGACGGTGACCTGGAAGGCGGCCGAGGCGTCCGGCTGCTGCCCCACCGACCCGGCGGCGACCTGGACGTTCTGCTCGCGGATGGCGGCGACCACTTCGCTCGCGGTCAGCCCGCGTGCGGCGACCCTGGCCGGGTCGAGCCAGACCCGCATGGAATATTCCCCCGCCCCCCAGACCAGGACATCGCCCACGCCGGGCAGACGCGCGAGCTCATCGCGAACCTGCCGGATGGCGAAATTCGAAAGATAGAGGGGGTCATAGCGTTTGCCCGGCGAGACCAGGTGCACGACCATGAGCACGTCGGGCGAGGTTTTCTGCGTGACCACCCCGATGCGCTGGACTTCCTGAGGCAGCCGGGGCAAGGCGCGCGAGACGCGGTTCTGCACCTGGATTTGCGCCATATCGGGATCCGTTCCCTGCTTGAACGAAATCGTGAGCACCATGCGGCCGTCGGTCGCCATCTGGGAGTTCATGTAGAGCATCCCCTCCACGCCGTTGACCGCCTGCTCCAGGGGAGAGGCAACCGTATCGGCGATCACCTGGGGGTTGGCGCCCGGATAGCTTGCCGTGACCTGTACCGTGGGCGGGGTGACCGAAGGATACTCGCTCAGCGGCAGCTGGAGGAAAGCCACCGCGCCGGCGATCAGCATCAGCACCGACAGCACGATGGCGAAGATCGGCCGATTGATGAAAAAGCGGGGAAAGTTCATCGGCCGGCCTCCTGCGCGCCGGCCTCGCCGCTCGGCCCCGCAAGCGCCGGCGCCGCCTGCTGCATGGGTACGATGCGGGGCGCGACGGTCATGCCGGGACGGACCAGGCCCTTGATGATGATCTTCTCGCCGGCCTGCAAGCCGCCATGAACGACGCGCAAGCCATCCACCACCGGGCCGGGTTCTATCGGCCGGTACTGGGCCTGGCTGTCCGGACCGACGACCAGCACATAGCTGCGTCCCTGGTCGGCGCCCACGGCCTGGTCGTCGATGAGGATGGTCTGGCGCGCGGCGCCGGTGGACAGTCTGACGCGGGCGAACAGCCCCGGCGCCAGTTGGCCATCGGGGTTCGGCACGACGGCGCGCGCGCGTATCGTGCCCGTGCTGCGATCGATCCTGTTGCCCACGAAGTCGAGTACTCCCTTGTAGGGAAAGCCCTCGTCGGTGGCCAGGCCTACCTCGACGGGCATCGCTGGCGCGTTTGCCTTGGCATCAGGCCGGGCCCCTCTCACGGCGGCAAGATAGGTGGCCTCGTCGATGTCGAAATAGACGTGCAAGGGATCGATCGACACGATCGTGGTCAGCAGCGTGGCAGCGCCTGCCGCGCCGCCGCTGACCAGATTCCCCTCGGTCACCAGCACCCGGTCCACGCGTCCGGAGATCGGCGCGGTAATGCGTGCATAGGAGAGGTCGAGCCGTGCCGCAGCAACAGCCGCCTGGGCCGACTGCACCTGCGCCTGCCGCGCCCTGCGCGCGGAGACGGCATCGTCATAGGCTTTGCGCGAGACCGCGCCGGTGGCCACCAGCCGCTCGGCACGGTCGAGATCAGCCTGGGCCTGGCTGGCCAGCACCTCGGCCTGGCGCAAGTTTGCCGTGGCGGTGTCCAGCGCGACCTGGAACGGACGCGGGTCGATCTGGAACAGCAACTGCCCCTTGCGCACGAGCCCGCCTTCGGGGACGCTGACCGCCTCGACGGCCCCGCCCGCTCGTGAACGCAGTTCGACGGTCCTGGGAGCGGCAAGAAAGCCCGTGAATTCGATGGCGGGCGCGATGGAACGCGTGATGACCTCGGCCACGGGCACCTGCGGCGCCGCCGGCGCGCCTGCGGGCGCTTCCCTTGGGGGCGCCGCGGCCTTGCCTTCGTCCTTGACGGCGTCGCGGGCAGCGAACGCCGTCCCCCCGAGGGCCGCGATGATGCCCGCCGCCACAGCGATTCTGAATTTTTGACGCATGAACATGCCCCTTTACATGCTGCAGGGCTTCGGCCCTTCCGAAGCGTCTCTGCAGGAATTTGAGGCAAGGCTGAGCGTTACAACGACGGGAAGGTCAAGCCTTCCTTCTGCTGAAAATTGCTTCGTCGCATAATCACACGACGCACCGCTGCACAGGCAGGCCGGGCGCGCCTGCCGTCCGGCTCATGGCCGCCGGGCGCCAGGCATCCCGGCGCTGAAAGCGAGAAGCCGGGTTCCGCCGGCCAGGGACAGGGCTTGACCTTCCTATCATGGCAAGCCTCAAGCTGTGCCATGTCGAATTGCAGCCATGGCAAGCAGCCACAGAGCGCGCCCAGCGCCATCGACATCCACCGCTGCGCACTGAGAAAGGAGAAAGTTCATGAACATCGGCGATGCGTCCAAGGCTTCCGGAATCTCTGCCAAGATGATCCGTTACTACGAGGAAATCGGCCTGATCCCCCCCGCCGGCCGGGCCGACTCAGGCTACCGTACCTACGGCCCTGCCGACATCCACCGGCTGCACTTCATTCGCCGCGCCCGCGACCTTGGATTCTCGGTGGCCGAGATCAGCAACCTCTTGAACCTGTGGAACGACCAGTCGCGCCAGAGCGCGGACGTCAAGCGCCTGGCCGAGCAGCACATCGCCGAGTTGAACCGGCGCATAGGAAACATGCGGCAGATGGCGCAATCGTTGAAGGCGCTGATCGACTCCTGCGCGGGCGACCACCGGTCCGACTGCCCGATTCTGAACGAATTGCAGCAGCCCGACCCTGGCCTCCAGGATCGGGAAGCACGTACCGGCGCCGTTGAGCGCCGCGCCCGCGGCCATATCGCCCTGGCTGAGGAGAAATGCCAATGTGCAGGCCAGCACTGAACGTCTGAAGGACGGCGCGCCAGCCGTCGCCGTTCCGCCCCGTCTTGCCGAAACGACGTGAAGGCGCCCGCGTTGTCAGCCGCATCAGCGCGGGCGTCTGCTTTCCGGGGAATGGGCCTATCCGCGCGCCGCGGCGCGCTCGGTGCGCCACCAGCGGATTCCGCCCTCCAGCGCGACCAGCAGCACTGCAATCCAGATGGGGATGTAGGTCCACCACTGGTCGGGACTCATGGGCTCGCCCAGCAGCAGGAAAGCCACCCAGAACAGCAATATCGGCTCCACATAGCCCAGGATGCCGAACAGCGCCAGCGGAAGCTTGCGGCTGGCCGACAGATAGCTGACCAGCGCCACGGAACTGATCAGCCCCAGCACCGGCACCTGCCAGAACAGGCGCGCATGCTGGATGAATTCCCCCCACATGCCGGCATCCTGCACGAACAGAAGCCAGCAGGCGGGCGGGAACAGGAAGCTCAGGTCGAACCACAGGGAGGCGAGCGAACCCAGGCGCAGATGGCGGCGCAGCATGAAATACGGCGGGTAGCCGAGCACGACCACGGCCGTGGCCCACGATACGCTGCCCACGCGCCAGAGCTCGTGCAGCACGCCGACCGCCGCCAGGGCCACCGCCAGCCACTGCAGCCGCGTCAGGGTATCCTTGTAGAACAGGCGGCCCACCAGCACCATCATCAGGGGCAGCAGAAAATAGCCCAGCGACACGTCCAGCGCCATCTGGTGCAGCGGCGCCCAGACGAAGATCCACAGTTGCACGCCAACCAGGGCCGCGGCCAGGCCCAGCAAGGCGAAGTAGCGCCAGTTGCCCGGCCAATGGCGCAGCACCCAGCGCACTTCCCGCCAGCGGCGCGCCCGGGTGATGACCAAGGCCAGGGCCGGCAGGCCCAGCACGATGCGCCAGGCGAATATCTGCTCGCCGCTGAGCGGCTGCAGCACCGTCGCATAAAAATACAGCAGCGCAAACAGCGACGAGGCGAAAACGGACAGCAATACGCCCTGTTTCATGGCTGCGCTCCTGCCGGCGGCATCTGGAGATGCAGCTGGCCCAGGCGGAACAGGCGATCGCGCTTGAGCAAGGTCGCGGTGTCCAGGGCCTGGGCCTCGGGCGTGACCATCAGCCCCGGCAATCCTTCCAGCAGGCGCCGCATCAGTTCGGGCTGCCGTTCCATGCACAGCGACAGGAACTGGTCCGGCTCCCAGAGCGTCAAACTCAGGCGGCGCAGTTCGGAGCGGTTGAAATCCTTGATGTTGCGCGTCAGTATGCCCACTGGCTGTCCTGGATGACGCTGCTGGGCGGCGCGCGCCGTGGCGATCACGTGCCAGTCCTTGGCGTCCGAATGGCGCAGTCCGTCCTTGAACGGCGTCGTATCGCCCAGGTCGGCCTGCGGGTAGGCCTGCTGCAGCTGCTCCCACTGCTCCTCGATGGACAAGGGCATGACCTTCCACAGGCGCGCCGCGTTGCGGCGCCACTCATCGCCGATGACCGGACTCCAGACCGGCTGGAATGTGCCGGCGTCGGCCATGGCCAGCAACAGGCGGCGCAGCACGTTGGAGATCAGCACGCAGGTATCGAGCACCAGCACGGAAGGAGAAGCGGCGGCCATATCAGTAGCGTTGCAATTGCATGAGCACGGTACGCGTGTGCAAGGGGCGGCCCAACAGGCTGTTGAGCCGCTCGCGCAGGCGGATGCGCAGTTCGGGTTCGCGCAGGGGATCGTCGAAATCAGGCATGTCGTCCTCGAAGCCGTAGCCGGTCTCGGTCAGCAGCACCCATTCGAACCGCCGCAAGGCGCCGGCGACCGGCGGCCGGGGCTGCTGCGCCAGATGAGCCAGGGCGGCCTCGTAGGCATCGTACAGCACCGGATGCGGATCCTCGCGCGGCAGCAGGCGGATCAGGAGCTCGTTCATGTACCAGGCCGACATCAGCGCCCTGCCCTTCAGGGGCCGGATGCCGGCGCAGTCGGCCCGGGTCAGGGTCTTGACCTCGTTCTGGCCCGTCCAGCTGAGCAGCAGGGGCTGGAAGACCGACAAGGCGGGCCGCAGGACGGAATGCGGTCGCTTGGCCCCCTTGGCGACCAGCGGCACAAGGCCGTGGTTGCGCGTGAAGGCCTGGCAGATCAGGGACGTTTCGCGCCAGGCGCTGGTGTGCAGTATGTAGCCGGGCTCGTCCTGAAAACGCTGCCGGCGACTATTCATACCCCAGTTCGCGCAAGGCCGCTTCGCGATCGGACCAGCCCTTGCGCACCTTGATGTACACATCCAGGTAGACGGGCTTGTCGATCAGCTTGGCGATGTCCTGACGGGCTTCGGTGGCGATGCGCTTCATGTGCATGCCGCCGGCGCCAAGCAGGATGGGGCGATGGCTCTCGCGCTCCACCACCACGCAGGCGGAAATGCGCGCGCCATGGTCGTTCTCTTCCCATTGCTCGATGACGACCGTGCAGCCGTAAGGCAGTTCGTCGCCCACCAGGCGGAAGATCTTCTCGCGCAGCAGCTCCGAAGTGATGAAGCGCACCGAACGGTCGGTGATGGTCTCGGCATCGAACATGGCTTCGCCTTCGGGCAGGCGCTGGGCGATCTCGTCCAGGAGCTGGTCCAGCTGCACGCGCTTGGCGGCGCTCACGGGGATGACCGCGCCGTACTCGAATTCCTGTGAAAGGCGGGCGATGAAGGGCAGCAGCTCGTTCTTGCTCTTCAAGGCGTCCACCTTGTTGACCACCAGGATGGTCTTGCCGCCCTTGGGCAGCATGGGCAGCAGCTCGGCGTCGGCGGCCGACCATTTGCCGGCCTCGACCACGTGCACGACCACGTCCACGTCGGCCAGCGCCTGGTTGACGACGCGGTTCATCATGCGGTTCATGGCCCCGCCATGCCGGGTCTGGAAGCCGGGCGTGTCCACGAAGACGATCTGGTCGTGCTCGCGCGTCAGCACGCTGTTGATGCGGTGCCGGGTCGTCTGGGCCTTGCGCGAGACGATGGAGATCTTGCTGCCGATCAGGGCGTTGGCCAGGGTGGACTTGCCCACATTGGGGCGTCCGACGATGGCGACGAACCCGCAGCGAAAAGCTTGGTCTGTCATGAATTCTCCTGGGACACCGCCACAGGCAGAGCCAATTGGGACGGGCGGCGATGACGCGAAGCGCGCGTGGTCTTGGCCGGCAGCTGGGCCTGCAGCAAGGCGATGGCCTGGGTGGCGGCGGCCTGCTCGGCCGCCCGGCGGCTGCTGCCGCTGGCCTGGACGTGGATGTTCAGCTTGGCGATGGTGCATTCAATGTCGAACATCTGGTCGTGGGCCGCGCCATGAGTGGCCACCACGGTGTACACCGGCAGGTCCAGCTTGCGGCCCTGCAACAGTTCCTGCAGCAAGGTCTTGGGATCCTTGCCCAGGGTCTTGGGGTCCACATCCACCAGCATGGGTTCGTACAGCCGGGTGATGACGGCTTCGGCCTGGGCGAAGCCGGCGTCCAGGAACACCGCGCCGAAGATGGCCTCCACGGCGTCGGCCAGGATGGACGGGCGGCGAAAGCCGCCGCTCTTGAGCTCCCCTTCCCCCAGGCGCAGGTATTCGGACAGGTCCAGCTCGTTGGCGATCTGCGCCAGCGCGGCCTGCTTGACCAGATTGGCGCGCAGACGGGACAGGTCGCCCTCGTCGATGCGCTCGAAGCGGCGGTACAGCAGGGCCGCCACGGTGAAGTTCAGCACCGAGTCGCCCAGGAACTCCAGGCGCTCGTTGTGGCGGGCGCTGTGACTGCGATGCGTCAGCGCCTGCTCCAGCAGCGCGATGTCCTTGAAAGAGTGGCCGATGGCGGCCTCAAGCAAAGATAAACGTTTCATTAGTGGAAGCGGCCGATGCGCCCCGGTTCGCGGAAATTCATCCAGATGAAGAAAGCGCGCCCGACCACGTTCTCGTCGGGCACGAAGCCCCAGTAACGGCTGTCCAGGCTGTTGTCGCGATTATCCCCCATCACGAAGTAATTGCCCTCCGGAACCACGCAGGACACGCCGTCGACGAAGTATTCGCAGGAATCGCGATGCGGAAAAGCCACGATGGGCATCAGGCCTTGCGGCAATGTCTTGTTGAGCAGGATGTTGTGCTGGGTCTTGCCCAGTTCCTCCAGGTAGCGGCCGATGTAGACCGTGCGGTCCGGCTCGTAGTAGTCGCCATTGCGCACCTGGGTCACGGGCTCGCCATTGATGGACAGCACCTTGTCGCGGTAGTCCACGCGATCGCCCGGCAGGCCCACCACCCGCTTGATGTAGTCCACATCGGTGTCCACGGGATAGCGGAACACGATGACGTCGCCGCGTTCGGGCTGGCCCATGGGGATCACCTTGGTGCCGGTGACCGGCAGGCGGATGCCGTACTCGAACTTGTTGACCAGGATCAGGTCGCCGCTCTTGAGCGTGGGCAGCATGGAGCCCGAGGGAATGCGGAAGGGCTCGAAAATGAAGGAGCGCAGCACGAACACGAACAGGATCACGGGAAAGAAGCTGACGCCGTACTCGATCCACCAGGGCATGCGGTTTTCACGGTCGTAGGCTTCCTGGCGCAGGCGCTGGTTGTCCTCCGGGTCCATGCCGGCCGTGACGGGCACGGCGTCCATGGCCGCCTGGGCGCGGGCCAGCCGGCGCGGGCGCAGGGAGAAACGGTCCAGAAACCAGATCACGCCGGTCACCACCAGCAGCACGAACAAAATCAGAGCGAAATCCCAGCTCATCGGTTTCCTTTAAAGAAGTTAATCCAGCCCTGCGCGCGGGGCCGGGCTCGCACCGGCCCGGTGCGCCAGGATCACTTGTCCTCGACCTGCAGGATGGCCAGGAAGGCTTCCTGCGGGATCTCGACGTTGCCCACCTGCTTCATGCGCTTCTTGCCGGCCTTCTGTTTTTCGAGCAGCTTCTTCTTGCGCGAGATGTCGCCGCCGTAGCACTTGGCCAGCACGTTCTTGCGCAGCGCCTTGACATTCTCGCGGGCAATGACTTCGGCGCCGATGGCCGCCTGGATGGCGATATCGAACATCTGACGAGGGATCAGGGTGCGCATCTTGGCCACGACCTCGCGGCCGCGGTAGCGGGCGTTGCTGCGGTGCACGATCATGGACAAGGCATCGACGCGATCGCCGTTGATCAGGACATCGACCTTGACCACATCGGCGGAGCGGTACTCCTTGAACTCGTAATCCATGGAGGCGTAGCCGCGGGACACCGACTTGAGGCGATCGAAGAAGTCGAGCACGATCTCGGCCAGCGGCATTTCGTAGGTCAGGTTAACTTGACGCCCGTGATAGGTCATATTTAACTGCAAACCGCGCTTGGCTGTACACAGCGTCATGACCGGGCCCACGTATTCCTGGGGCATTAGCAGCGAAACCACAACAATGGGCTCGCGCACATCCTCGATGTGGGCCACCTCCGGCATGCGGGACGGGCTCTCGATCATCAGCACTTCGCCGTCGCGCTTCTCGACCTCGTACACCACCGACGGCGCGGTGGTGATGATGTCCATGTCGAATTCGCGCTCCAGGCGCTCCTGCACGATCTCCATGTGCAGCAGTCCCAGGAAGCCGCAGCGAAAGCCAAAGCCCAGGGCCTGGGAGACTTCCGGCTCGAACATCAGCGAGGCATCGTTCAGCTTGAGCTTTTCCAGGGAGTCGCGCAATTGATCGTATTCGCTGCTTTCCACGGGATACAGGCCCGCGAACACCTGCGGCTTGACTTCCTTGAACCCGGGCAAGGCGGCCTGTGCCGGCTTGCCGGCCAGGGTGATGGTGTCGCCCACCTTGGCGTGCTCCAGCTCCTTGATGCCGGCGATGACAAAGCCCACTTCGCCGGCCGAGAGCTGCTGGCGATTTTCGGACTTGGGCGTGAACACGCCGATGTGCTCGACCAGGTGCGTGGCCCGCGTGGCCATCAGCAGCACCTTGTCCTTGGGGCGCAGCACGCCGTTGACGATGCGCACCAGCATCACCACGCCTACGTAGTTATCGAACCAGGAGTCGATGATGAGCGCCTGCAAGGGCTCGTCCGGGCTGCCCACGGGGGCGGGCACGCGCGCCACGATGGTCTCCAGGATGTCGTCGATGCCCAAGCCGGTCTTGGCGCTGGCGGCGATGGCGTCGCTGGCGTCGATGCCGATCACATCCTCGACTTCCTGGCGGGCGGCGTCCGGATCGGCCTGGGGCAGGTCCATCTTGTTGAGCACGGGAATGACTTCCACGCCCTGCTCGATGGCGGTGTAGCAGTTGGCCACGGTCTGGGCTTCCACGCCCTGGGAGGCGTCGACCACCAGCAGCGCGCCTTCGCAGGCCGACAGCGAACGGCTGACCTCGTAGGAAAAGTCCACGTGGCCGGGGGTGTCGATCAGGTTGAGGTTGTAGATCTTGCCGTTCCGGGCCTTGTACTGCAGGGCCGCCGTCTGGGCCTTGATGGTGATGCCCCGCTCTTTCTCGATGTCCATCGAATCCAGAACCTGGGTCGACATTTCGCGGTCGGCCAGGCCTCCACAACGTTGGATCAGGCGATCAGCCAGGGTGGATTTGCCGTGATCGATGTGGGCAATGATGGAGAAATTACGGATGTGATCCATAGACCGTTAAAGATAAACAATAAGTTGTGGCTCGATGCCAGAAAAACGCCACGAAAAAGGGGCGTCCAGGACGCCCCCTTCTGACTGACGGCTATTTTAGCCGTTTTGCAGGATTTATTTCGATGGCGTGATTAGAACCCATTGAGATTGGCCCGAACGCAATACCAGCAAGGCGGCCGCTTTGGATTTGTCCAATGAGGCCACCAGTTTAGCGTATTGTTCGGGAGTTCCCACGTCTTTGTCGTTCACGCGCAGGATCAGGTCGCCGGGCTGCAGCCCCGCCTCGCTGGCGGGAGCGCCGGCTTCGGTTACCTGCACGGCGCTGTCCAGCCCCAGGCGCTTGAGGTCGGCCTCGGGTACCGCGGTCACTTTCAGGCCGAAGGCGTCGGCGCTGGTGGTCGGCGCTTTTTCGGGCGCATTGTTCGGCGCCGAAGACGAGGAAGGCATTTCCGCCACTTCCATCTTGACGGTTTGCTGCTTGCCTTTGCGCCAGATCTCGACGGTGGAGCTCTCGCCCGGCTTGGTGCCGCCCACGAAGCGCTGCAGATCGGCCACCTGGTCGATCTTGCGGCCGTTGAACTTCAGGATCACATCGCCGGAGCGGATGCCGGCCTTGGCGGCCGGACCGCCCTCTTCCACGCTGCTGATCAGCGCGCCCTTGCTGTCAGGCAGGCCCAGCGCCTTGGCCACGTCATCGGCCACCGGCGTGATCTGCACGCCGATGCGCCCGCGCGTCACTTTGCCGTGCGCCTTGAGCTGCTCGACGACCTGCATGGCCTCGTCGATCGGAATGGCCAGGGAAATACCCATGAAGCCGCCGCTGCGCGAGATGATCTGGGAATTGACCCCCACGACTTCGCCGTTCAGGTTGATCAGCGGACCGCCCGAGTTGCCGGGATTCACCGCCACGTCCGTCTGGATGAAGGGCAGGTAGTCGCCCGTATCGCGATTGATGGCGCTGACGATGCCGGAAGTCACGGTGGACTCCAGGCCGAAGGGCGAGCCGATGGCCAGCACCCACTGCCCTTTCTTGAGCTTGGCGGAATCGCCTATGGTCATCGGCTTGAGATCCTTGGCCTCGATCTTGATCAGGGCCACGTCGGTGCGCTCGTCGGTGCCGATGATCTTGGCCGGATACTCCTTGCCGTTGCTGAGCGTGACGAAGATGCCGTTGGAGTCGGCGACCACATGGTTGTTGGTGAGTATGTAGCCGTCATTGGAAATGATGAAGCCCGAGCCTACGCCGCGCGGCACGGTGCGCTCCTGGGGCTGCGGCTGGTTGCCGCCGCGCGGGCGTTGCGGCGCCATGCCGGGCGGCACGAAGTCCGGGCCGAAGAACCAGCGGAACATTTCGTAGGGATCCGAACCCGGGCCCATGGCTGGCGATCGCACCGGCACGGCCTCGGTGGTGCGGATGTTCACCACCCCGTCCTCGGTCTTGGCCACGACATCGGTGAAGTCGGGCAGCCCGGCGATGCTGGCCTGGGCGACCGGCGCGCTCTGCGCCTGGGCATGGACGGCCGTCAAAGGCGCGGCTGCAGCCAGCAGCGCCGCGGCGGTCAGGGCCGACAGGACATTGAAACGCATTTTATGACTCGATTTTTCCATTGAAAAACTCCTGGTGGACGATAGTCAATGTGTCCGGGATGGGGAAACGAACTGCGTACTTTCGGCCAGCGAGCGCAAGGTCTGCATGGGAACTTCGCCCGTGGTCGTCACGACGTGATCATTGATGCGTGCGCGGAACATGTTCATGGAGCCGCGATGATAGGCGCCCAGGCTGTTCTCTTCGGCTTCGGGCGTGCCGACGCGTTCCAGGAACACGGAAATGGCCGCCAGGCCGTCGGCCATGACCAGATGCGTGACCTGCCGGCCGGCGCGCATGGGCCGGAGCATTTCCGAGCGCATCGTGAATCCGGGCGGCATGGCGAACTGCCAGCCCTGCTGGCTGGAATCGAGCTTGCGCACTTCGGGTTCGACGACTTCCCATTGGCTGGGATTCCAGCTGGTGCGCAGGTCCTGCAGCGCGACCTGGTCGCCGAACGCCACCGAGGCGAAGGCGATCTGGTCCACGATGGCCTGGCGAGCGTCCAGCGTCTGCATCTTGAGCAGCAGGCGGTGATCGGTATCGGCGCACAGGCGATAGCCGTAGCGCTGCTCGTCCTTGGGCACCAGCTCGACCACGTCGCAGGGGCGGCCGGCCACGCGTTCGGCTTCGGGCAGGCGGCGCATATCGTAATGCTGGGGCAGCTGGCTGACATCGCCCACCAGAAAGCTGGGGAAGCGTTCATTCTGGCGGCGCTCGATGACCACCATCTTCTTTTCGGGCATCAGGCACTGGGTGACGTCGTTCTGGCGCAGGTATTCGCGCGGGAGCCCGTCCAGTATCTCCAGCCGTTCGCGCTCGCCGGTGCCGTCGACCACGTGCACCAGCTTCATGGACTGGCTGGATTCGCCCTGGGTATAGATGATGACTCCGGAATAGTCCAGGTCGCGGGCGGCTTTGTGCACCTGCTGCAGCCAGGGCAGGTCCAGAGGCTGGACGGGACGCTGCTCCTGGGCCAGCGCCGGGGCCGCCAGCAAGGCCAGCAGCGAGGCGGCAAGGCCCTTGCGCATGCGGGCCGCCGTCGTACGCGACGGCAAGGGAACAAGCGTCATTGGCCCAGCGCTCCGCTTTCAAAGGACACATGGCGCACCGGACCGGCCCCGACGAAGTCGCGGTGCAGGTCGGCATAGTCGTTCCAGAGCTGTTCATCCTGGGCGCTGGCGACCAGGGAGCCGCCTTGCGGAGCATCGGTCACGCCCAGGTAAGGCAGGCCCATCCAGACCGCCGCCGCCACCGCGGCCAGCGCCGCCAGGCCGGGCACGGCATAGCGCTGCGCCAACGACTTCTTGAGCGCATGCGGAGCAAGAATGGTGGGTTCTTCATCGATCGCCTTGGACAGGCGCGCATAGAAGCGGTCCGACGTGCGGATGGCCAGCGCCTCGGTGCGCATGACATCGCCGATCAGGTGATACGTATCCCAGACCTGGCGCCCGTAGGGCGAATCCAGTTCTTCGGGACGCATCTCGGCCTCGCCGTCCACCCAGGAGGATACGGAGGCTTCCCAGGCGTTCAGCTGTTCTTCATCGGAATGGGATTTCAGGGCTTGCATCATCAATCCTTACCACCGTCGTTCACTATCTTCACCATCAAGTATGGGACGCAATTGCGCGGCAATGGCGTCGCGGGCCCGGAAGATGCGCGAGCGCACCGTTCCTATCGGGCAATCCATGGTCTGAGCGATGTCTTCGTAGCTCATGCCTTCGATTTCACGCAGCACGATGGCAGTCCGCAATTCTTCGGGCAGGGCCTGGATCGCACTATTTACGGTTTCGGCAATCTGGCGGCTGACCATCACGGACTCAGGCGTGCTTATGTCAGTTAGGTTGTCGATTTGATCAAAAGTTTCACCTTCTTCATTTTCGATTGCCTGCAGCGCGCTGGGCCGGCGTCCGGCCGAAGCCTGCCAGTTGCGCGCGGTGTTGATTGCAATGCGGTACAGCCAGGTATAAAAGGCGCTTTCGCCCCGGAACTGGGGGAGCGCCCGATAGGCTTTGATGAAGGTTTCCTGCGCCACGTCCTCGATCTCGGACGGGTCGCGTATCATGCGGCTGAGCAGACGCATGATCTTGCGCTGGTATTTCAGCACCAGCAAGTCAAAGGCGCGCTTGTCCCCACGCTGAACACGTGCAATCAGTTCGGCATCGGTATCGCGTTCACTCATTGAGTATCCTTATTCTGAACACGGACCTGCTGTGGCAGCCTGTTCGCACACAGGCGCAAGGCCCGCCAGGCCTGCGGAGGCTGGCCGAAGCGCCACACCGTGACCTGGCTGCGCAGCGCGTCCGGACCGCCGGCGGCCAGCTGGAGTGTGAGCCACCATGGCGAGCGCCAGACCTGCCTGAGCTGCACGGGCTCGAACCCGGCTCCGTTGCGCTGCAACCAGTATAGCCCCGCCCTATGGCTTAGGATAGCGGTATCCCCCAGCGCGCGCCGTGCGCGAAGGCCGAGAAATATCGCCAGCAGCACGCCCAGTGCCAGGCAGATCGGCCAGGGCTGCCGCCAGGAATGCAGCACCCAGGCGGCGCCGGCCGCGGCAAGTACAGAAGCAACGACGCCCAGCCTGCGGACCGGAGCGGGAGCGCCGGTTCGCCAGGACTGGGCGTGACGAGCGGGGTGGGCCGTATTAGCGAAGACGGCTGACCACCATGGAGCCGTTGGTGCCGCCAAAGCCGAAGGAATTGGACAGCGCCACGTCGATCTTCATCTCGCGCGCCTGGTTGGCGCAGTAGTCCAGGTCGCAGGCCGGATCCTGGTTGAAGATGTTGATGGTGGGCGGCGAGACCTGATGGTACACCGCCAGCGTGGTGAACACGGCCTCGATGCCGCCGGCCGCGCCCAGCAGGTGGCCGGTCATGGATTTGGTCGAATTGATGACCAGCTTGCGGGCGTGGTCGCCGAACGCCAGCTTCAGGGCCTCGGATTCGTTGACGTCGCCCAGCGGCGTGGACGTGCCGTGCGCGTTCACGTAGTCGACCTGGTCGGGGTTGATGCCGCCGTTGCGCAGCGCATTGAGCACGCCGCGGCGCGGACCGTCGCGGTCGGGCGAGGTGATGTGGTGCGCATCCGAGCTCATGCCGTAGCCGGAGAACTCGCCATAGATGCGGGCGCCGCGCTTCTTGGCGTGCTCGTATTCTTCCAGCACCAGCACGCCGGCGCCCTCGCCCAGCACGAAGCCGTCGCGGTCCACGTCCCAGGGACGCGAGGCGGTCTGGGGATCGTCGTTGCGGGTGGACAGCGCGCGCATCGCCGCAAAGCCGCCGATGCCCAGCGGCGAGACGGTGGATTCGGCGCCGCCGGCGATCATGATGTCGGCATCGCCGTATTCGATCAGGCGGGCTGCGTCGCCGATGGAGTGCAGGCCCGTCGTGCAGGCCGAGACCACGGCGTAGCTGGGACCTTTCAGGCCCAGGTTGATGGACAGATGGCCCGAGATCAGGTTGACCAGGGAGCCGGGAACGAAGAACGGGGAGATGCGACGCGGGCCCCGCTCGAGATAATCTTTCTGGGTCTCTTCGATGCGGGGCAAGCCGCCGATGCCGGACCCGACGATGACGCCCACGCGCTCGGCGTTGGCTTCGGTGATTTCCAGGCCGGAATCCTTCCAGGCCTGCATGCCGGCCGCCACGCCATAATGGATGAAGGTATCCATTTGCTTGGCTTCTTTGGCCGAGATGTACTGCGTGATATCGAAATCCTTGACCTCACCCGCAATCTGGGCACTCAGGGCCGACGGATCGAAACGGGTGATACGCCCGATGCCCGAACGTCCATTGACGATGTTATCCCACGCGGTGGGGATATCGTTGCCGACCGGGGAAACAATGCCCAGACCGGTAATCACGACACGTCGCTTCACGGATGACTCCTAAACACAAAAAAAGCGGTTCGAGGGGAATGACTGCGTCTTGCCAGCCAAAGCTGCAGGGCGCGAGCCATTCTCTGGAAACCGCCTTGGAGCGGGGGCATGCAGGAACGCAGGCCCACACCCTGGATTGAACTTACTGCTTGCTGTGAGAATTGATGTAGTCCACAGCTTGCTGGACCGTCGTGATCTTCTCAGCTTCTTCGTCTGGGATTTCGGTTTCGAATTCGTCTTCGAGCGCCATCACGAGCTCGACCATGTCGAGCGAGTCGGCACCGAGGTCGTCGAGAAAAGAAGATTCGTTTTTGATCTCGGCTTCGTTGACGCCAAGTTGTTCAGCGACGATCTTCTTGACGCGCTGTTCGATGCTTTCCATGCAGATTCTCCAAGTTGGGGAAAAATTCCCGCGAATTATAGCCAATCCAAACTGCTAAAAGATGTAGGCTATGACAAAAAACGGCGTTCTTGTATGAGGCCCAGCGTTACCCGTGCAACGCCGGCTCAAGCAATAGGCCCCAAATAATCCCGCAATTTTACCTCAGCCGGGCGCGATGCCAAGCCCTTACATGTGCATGCCGCCATTCACATGAATGGTGCTGCCAGTAATGTATTGCGCCTGCGGACCGGCCAGAAAGGCGACCGCGTTGGCGATATCTTCGGCCGAACCCAGACGGCCCAAGGGAATTTGGGACAGGATGGCGGCCGACTGTTCAGGCGTCAATGAGCGCGTCATGTCGGTGTCGATGAAACCGGGCGCCACGCAGTTGACCGTGATGTTGCGGCTGCCCAGCTCGCGCGCCAGCGCGCGGCTCATGCCGGCCACGCCGGCCTTGGCGGCGGCGTAGTTGGCCTGGCCCGGATTGCCGCTCTCGCCCACCACGGAAGTGATGCTGATGATGCGGCCCCAGTGGGCCTTCATCATGGGGCGCACCACGGCGCGGGCCAGGCGGAACACGGCGCTCAGGTTGGTCTGGATGACCGCGTCCCAGTCCTCGTCCTTCATGCGCATGGCCAGGTTGTCGCGGGTGATGCCGGCATTGTTGACCAGGATGTGCGGGCCGCCGTCTTCCTTGCTCAGCTCCTGGATCAGGGCCTCGCAGGCCTGGGCGTCGTCCACGTTCAGCACCACGCCGCGGCTGCCGTTCTGGTCCAGCGCGGCGCTGATGGCCTGCGCGCCGGATTCGGAGGTGGCCGTGCCGATGACCTTGGCGCCGCGCGCCATCAATTCTATTGCAATGGCCTGGCCGATGCCGCGCGAGGCGCCGGTGACCAGGGCGGTCTTGCCGCTGAGATTGAAATCTTGCATTTACGCTACCTTCAGGGATTCCAGGGTCGCCTGCAGCGAGGCGGGGTCGGTGATGGACAGGGCGACCAGGTCGCGGTCGATGCGCTTGACCAGGCCGCTGAGCACCTTGCCGGGGCCGCATTCGACCACGTGCGTGACGCCCTGGGCCTTCATGGCCTGGATGGTCTCGACCCAGCGCACCGGATGCCAGGCCTGGCGCACCAGCGCGTCCTTGATTCCGGCCGGATCGGCCGGCGACTGCACGTCCACGTTGTTGATGACGGGCACGGACGGCGCCTGCAGGTCGATGCCGGCCAGGGCCTGTTGCAGCACGGCGGCGGCCGGCTCCAGCAGACTGGAGTGGAACGGCGCGGACACGGGCAGGACCAGCGCGCGCTTGGCGCCGGCTTCCTTGGCCAGCGTGCAGGCGCGCTCCACGGCCTCGACGTGGCCGGCGATCACGACCTGGGCGGGCGCATTGTAGTTGACGGCTTCGACCACCTGGCCCTGGGCGGCGCGGGCGCAGACCTCGCGCACCTGCTCGTCGTCCAGCCCCAGCACCGCGGCCATGGTCCCCAGCCCCACGGGCACGGCGGCCTGCATGGCGTCCGCGCGCACCCGCACCAGCGGCACGGCCTGCTCCAGCGTCAGCGCGCCGGCGGCGGTCAGGGCGGAATATTCGCCCAGGCTGTGCCCGGCCATCAGATCGGGAGCCTGCCCGCCCGCCCCGATCCAGGCGCGGTACATGGCGACGGCGCTGGCCAGCATGACGGGCTGCGTGTTGGTGGTCAGGTTCAGGTCTTCGGCCGGCCCTTGCGCCATCAGCGCAGCCAGGTCCTGACCCAGTGCGGCGCTGGCCTGCTCGATGACCTGGCGCACGACGCCAGACTCAGCCCAGGCATCCAGCATGCCGACGGACTGCGAACCTTGCCCGGGAAAGACAAACGCAATTTTCATGGTAGAGAGACTCGAAGGAAGTGGACGGACGCGCGGCGCGGCAGGCTTAGCAGCGAACCAGCACCGAGCCCCAGGTGAAGCCGCCGCCCACGCCCTGCAGCAGGGCCAGGTCGCCCGCGCGGATGCGGCCGTCGCGACGCGCCGCGTTCAACGCAAGAGGCACGCTGGCGGCGGAGGTGTTGGCGTGCTGGTCCACGGTGACGATGACTTTCTCGGACGGGATGCCCAGCTTGCGGCCCAGGAAATTGATGATGCGGATATTGGCCTGGTGGGGCACCAGCCAGTTGATGTCGGAGAGCTGCACGCCGGCCTGTTCGCAGACCTGGTGCGCAGAGGCCGCCAGCGATGTGACGGCCAGCTTGAAGACGGCCTGGCCGTCCATGCGCAGGAAAGGATCGCCCACGACCTGGCCATGGGACACATTGCCCGCGGCGCACAGGATGCCCATCTGGCTGCCGTCGGCATTGAGCTGCGCGGCCAGTATGCCGGGCTCCTCGCTGGCCTTGAGCACCACGGCGCCGGCGCCGTCGCCGAACAGCACGCAGGTGCGGCGGTCGTTCCAGTCCAGGATGCCCGAGAAGACCTCGGCGCCGATGACCAGGGCGTGGCGCGCACGACCGGCGCGGATCATGGCCTCGGCCGTGGTCAGGGCGTACACGAAGCCGCTGCAGACCGCCTGCACGTCGTAGGCGGCGGCGCCCTTGTTGCCCAATTCGGCCTGCACCAGGCAGGCGGTGCTGGGAAAGACGTAGTCGGGCGTGGAGGTGGCTACGACGATCAGGTCCAGGTCCTGGGCCTGGACGCCTGCGTCCTCCAGGGCCTGGCGGGCGGCGTGCGTGGCCAGCTGGCTGGTGCGCACGCCGGGGTCGGCCAGATGACGCTGCCGTATGCCGGTACGCTCGACAATCCACTCGTCGGAGGTCTCGATGCTCTTTTGCGCCAGTTCGGCGGCCAGGTCATCGTTGGACACGACCCGAGGTGGCAGATAGCCGCCCGTACCGATAATTTTGGCAAATATCGTCATAGTTTTCTTCCCAGTCGAGCCCGGTTCAATGGGATGAGGGCTCTGAAGTGTGGAGTGGATCCGGTTCGCCGGGCTGGGCATCGAGCGAATTCAGGCTTTGCCTGATACGCTCCACCGCCTGGCTGGTGCCGTCGAGCAGGCCATTGAGCACCGCGCCGCGAGCCCGCTGCAAAGCATACCCGAAAGAGTAGGCGTCGGCCGAGCCATGGCTCTTGATGACGATACCGCGTAATCCGAGCAGCGCCGCGCCATTGTGACGACGATTATCCACCCTGTCGCGGAAACGGTTCAAGACGGGCCGGGCGACCAGGGCGGACGCCTTGCTCAGGGTGTCGCGCGTGAACTCCTCGCGCAGCATGCCGCCCACCATCTTGGCCAGGCCTTCGATGGACTTGAGCACCACGTTGCCGACGAAGCCGTCGCAGACCACCACATTGACAGTGCCCTTGCAGATGTCGTCGCCTTCGACGTTGCCGTAGAAGTTCAGGCCGCTGGAGCGCAGCAGTTCCGCCGCCCGCTTGACGACTTCATTGCCCTTGATGACTTCTTCGCCGATGTTGAGCAGGCCCACGGTGGGACGCTCGTGGCCATCGACGATGCTGGCCAGCGCCGTGCCCATGATGGCGAACTGCAGCAGGTGTTCGGCCGTGCAGTCGACATTGGCGCCCAGGTCCAGCATGGTGGTGGCGCCGCCCTTCTGGTTGGGAATGGACGTGGCGATGGCCGGCCGGTCTATGCCGTCCAGCGTCTTGAGCACATAGCGGGTGATCGCCATCCAGGCGCCGGTGTTGCCGGCGGAGACGCACGCGTCAGCCACCCCGTCCTTGACGGCCTGGGCGGCCACACGCATGGAAGAATCTTTTTTGCGGCGCAGGGCCACCTCGACCGAATCGGCCATGGTGACGACTTCGGAAGCGTGAAGAATGTCGTACCAGGAGGTATCGACATTGCCTTGCGCTCGCAGTGTTTGCTCGATGGCCTGGGTATCGCCCACCAATAAGCAGTGCACATCCGGGAACCGCTTCGCAAAAAGCAGAGCCGCAGGGACGGTGACCGGCAAACCGACATCGCCGCCCATGCAGTCGATGGCAATACGTATTTTTTTGTTAGACATCAAGCATGCAACCTATGTTGCTTGCAGAGACAAAGAGACTGATTACTCGTCGTTCTTTGTTTTCAGCACTTTGCGGCCACGGTAGATGCCGTTGGGGCTGATGTGGTGGCGCAGGTGCAGTTCGCCGGTCGTGGGCTCGATGGCCGTCGAAGGACCGGTAAGTGCGTCGTGCGAACGACGCATGTTGCGCCGGGACGGGCTCTTTTTATTCTGCTGAACAGCCATGATGACTCCTGTAGATGGGCCGCCCCGAATGGGGCCAGCCCGAAAAATTAACGAATTAGCAACAAACAATCAAGGCTTCTTGAGCGAACCCAGCACGGCAAACGGAGATTCCCGCTTGGGCGCCGGCTCGTCTTCAGGAGCCGGTTCCGCATCCGCCGCCTGGCTGCCGGGGCAGACATCGTGGCGCGGCACGTACGGCACGCTGAGGATCAATTCGTCCTCGACCAGACCCAGGGCATCCAGACGGCCTTCGCAAAAAATGCGATCCGGGCCTTCGACGTCGTCGTCATCCAGCTCAAGCTCGGCTTCTGTTGCCACAACTTCCACTTCGTTGGAAATATCGATGGGCCATTCGAAGGGCTTCATGCAGCGCTGGCATTCCAGCATGACGCCGCCCTTGGCCTGGACGTGCACGAAGCGCCGTCCCGCCGAATCAGCCCGGCCCGCCACGCTCCAGGCCACCGACAGGTCGCCTTGCGCGGGCAGATCCGACACCAGGCGAGACAGATCCGCAACAAGGGCCTGGCCTGCCAGATTCTGGGGACCGCGGCTCAAAGCTTGGGTATCTATGTATTGTTTCGCCATGTGTTTTGCCATGCGGGCAAAAGACCCGGCCAAGGCAATCAATTGACCGCCCGCAAAGCCCTCTTGCCCAACCATTTCAATAACGAAGAAAACATTAGATAATACCGTGCTTGAAGCAAGACAGTCAAACCTAAGCACAGCAAGAACACACCATGCGTATCATCCTTGCATCAAGCTCGGTCTATCGCCGCGACATGTTAGCGCGTTTGGGCCTGCCTTTCACCTGTCAGTCGCCGGACATCGACGAAACCCCGCAGCCGGGCGAGCATCCCGCCGACCTGAGCCTGCGGCTGGCGCACGAAAAAGCCGCCCGGATCAGCAGCCTGAACCCGGGCGCCATCGTGATCGGCTCCGACCAGGTCGCCACCCAGGGCGCTGACGCCATCGGCAAGCCCGGCGATCATGCCGGCGCCCTGCGGCAGCTGCGCTCCTTGAGCGGTCGCAGCGTGGATTTCCACAGCGCCCTGTGCGTGACCGACGGGCATGAGTTCCTGTGCAGCGATATCATAACGAACTGTCGCTTCCGCACCCTGACCGACGCGGAAATCGAACACTACCTGGCGGTGGAGCGGCCCTACGACACGGCCGGCAGCGCCAAGGCCGAAAGCCTGGGCATCGCCCTCATGCAGAGCATGCGCTCGGATGACCCCACCGCCATCATCGGCCTGCCCCTGATCGAGCTGTGCTCCATGCTGCGCCATTTCGGCCTCAATCCCCTGCAGCCCGGCCTGCTGACCAACCCAGACTAGGAAATCCCGCCCCATGCCCCAAGCCGCCTCCCTGCACCTGATTCCCGTCGGACTGGGCGAGAGCCCGATCAGCGGCTGGCTGCCCGCCGACGTCCAGGCCCTGACGCGCGAGCTGACCGTCTTCATTGCCGAAAACGCCAAGACGGCGCGCGCCTTCCTGAAGCTGGTGGGCACCGCCGCCCCCTTGCAGGAAATCACCATCCACACCCTGGACAAGCGCGGCAACAAGCCCGGCGAACTGCGCGACTGGCTCAAGCCGGCCCTGGCGGGCCAGGACATCGGCCTGGTGTCGGAAGCGGGCTGTCCCGCCGTCGCCGACCCCGGCGCAACCGTCGTTGCCATGGCGCACGACATGGGCATTGCCGTGCGGCCCCACGTAGGCCCCTCGTCCATCCTGCTGAGCCTGATGGCCAGCGGACTGGACGGACAGCAGTTCGCCTTCCACGGCTACGCGCCGGTGGACGGCGCCGCCCGGGCCAAGCAGCTCAAGCAATGGGAAAGCGTCTCGCAGTCGCTGAAGCAGACCCAGATCCTGATCGAAACCCCCTATCGCAATGCGGCCATGTTCGCCACGCTCCTGCAAACGCTCAAGCCCGGCACGCGCCTGTGCGTGGCGCGCGGGCTGACGACCTCCCAGGAATGGGTGCGCACCGCCACCATCGAGCAATGGCGCGAGCGCCGGGCGCCGGACCTGGACAAGATTCCCTGCATATTCCTGTTCCTGGCCGGCCGCTGAGAACCTGTTCAAGGAAAGATCATGACCCTGACTTCCTCCCTGCTGCGACGCGGCGCCCGGGCCGGCATTCTGTCGCTGGCCGCCCTGCTGGCCGCCTGCGGCGGCAGCGGCCCCCTGAAGATCGATGACAGCTACAGCGCCAAAGGCCAGAACAGCCGCGTGCGCTATCTGGTCGTGCATTACACGGCCCTGAACAACATGACGTCGCTGAAAGTGCTGACCCAGCGTGACGTCAGCGCCCATTACCTGATCACCGACGAGCGCCGTCCCACCGTCTACCGCCTGGTCGACGAGAACCGGCGCGCCTGGCACGCCGGACTGGGTTCCTGGTACGGCTTCACGGACTTGAACACCGGATCCATAGGCATCGAGATCGTCAATCTGGGACGCCTGGACGACGGCCGCTGGATGCCATACACGCCGGAGCAGATCAAGACGCTGACCGTCCTGCTGCAGGACCTGGCGCAGCGCCACGGCGTCGCCCCGCGCAACATCATCGGCCACAGCGACCTGGCTCCGCAGCGCAAGCAGGATCCAGGCCCCTTGTTTCCCTGGAAGGAACTGGCCCAGGCCGGCATAGGCCGCTGGTACAACGAAGCGCAGGCGCGCCAATTGCAGGCGCAGTACGCCGCCCTGCCCTTGCCGCAGGCCCCCGAGGTGCAGGCCCTGCTGCGCAAGGCGGGCTACGAGACGCCGGAGACGGGCGTCTTCGACAAAGCCACGCAGAATGTGATCGCCGCCTTCCAGATGCACTACCGGCCCTCGCGCTTTGACGGCGTGCTGGACGCGCAGACCCTGGCCATACTGAAAAGCCTGAACTGAACGCCGGCGCCTGTCCGGCGGGCCAGGACCGCATCCACGAAGCTGCGATGCGCCGCAGGCGCTGGACCAGGCGCTTCTTAAGCTAGGCTGACTGGCGGGCTGCGCCCGGCCATTTGCGCAGCAGCATCAGCCCCAGGAACACCGCGCCATATACGAAGACGTCCAGCACATCGTTCTTGCCCGCCCTGACCAGATAGAAATGCACCACCGACAAGATGGCCGCGGCATAGACGCTGCGATGCAGGCTGGACCAGCGGCGGCCCAGCCGGCGCTGCCATCCATGGGTGGACGTTGCAGCCAGCACCAGCATCAGCACGGCCGCCACGGCCCCGAGCGTGATGAAGGGGCGCTGGAGGATGTCGTGCCACATGGAGAGCCAGTCGCCGGAACGGTCCCACCAGGCCCAGGCGACAGTATGCAGCGCGGTATAGAAGAAAGCGAACAGGCCCAGCATGCGTCGCACTCGCACCAGGCCCGGCTGCCCCAGCAGACGCCGCGACGGCGTGACCGCCAGGGTCAGGAGCAGGAACACCCAGGCCCACAGGCCGCTGGAGCGCGTCAGGAATTCCGGGGGATTGGCGGTCAGGCCGCCCATGAAGCCCAGCCAGACCCAGCGCAACAAGGGATACAGGCCCAGCAGGAATACCAGCGGCTTGAACCGGTCGACTTGCGCAGCCTTCCAGGTTGCCATCAATAGTTCCGCTTCAGGTCCATGCCTGCATACAGGCCGGCCACATCCTCGGCGTAGCCGTTGAACGGCAGGGTGGGCTTCTTGGCGGCGAAGAAACCCGAGCCGATGACGCGCTCGGTCGCCTGGCTCCAGCGAGGATGGGGCACGGCCGGATTCACGTTGGCATAGAAGCCGTACTCGTGCGGGGCGACCTGCATCCAGCTGGACACCGGCATGGAATCGGTCAGGGTGATGCGCACCAGGGACTTGGCGGACTTGAAGCCGTATTTCCAGGGCACGATCAGGCGCACGGGCGCGCCGTTCTGCTTGGGAAGGGACTTGCCATACAGGCCGGTGGCCAATAAGGTCAGAGGATGCATGGCCTCGTCCAGGCGCAGCCCCTCGGCGTAGGGCCAGTCCAGGATGCTGGAACGCAGCCCGGGCATGGCGGCCTCGTCGCGCACCGTCTCGAAGCGCACGAAGCGGGCGTCGCCCAGAGGTTCGGCGCGCTTGATCAGCTCAGACAGGGAATAGCCCACCCAGGGCACCACCATGGACCAGGCCTCCACGCAACGCAGACGATAGACGCGCTCCTCCAGGGGCGCCAGCCTGAGGATCTGATCCATGTCCAGCTTCAGGGGCTTGCCCACCAGACCGTCGACGACCAGCGTCCAAGGTTCTGTCTTCAGGGCGCCGGCGTAGCGGGAAGGGTCTTCCTTGCCGGTGCCGAATTCATAGTAATTGTTATAGGAGGTGATGTCCGACTCGCGAGTGGGCTCCTCCTGGACGGCCCAGCGCGTCGAGCGGGAAAAATTCAGGGGTTCGCCCGCAGCCAGGGCATGCGCCCTGCCCGGCAGGGCCGCGGCCAGCGCCAGGGCGCCGGGCGCCTGCAGCAGCAGGCGGCGGCGGGAGCGCCAGACGGATTCATCCGTGATTTCCGAAGGACGCACAGGCACGGAGCGCGACTTGAACATGAAAATCTCCTGTCGGGTTGCCAGCATGAGACCGGCCGCCGGGCGCAAAGTTCCTGCAAAGGCCTAGAACCTGTTCGTGATGCGCGGCAGAACCCAGTCGCGCATCTGCGCCACGCTGTCCACCATGACGGTGGGCCGGGCCTGGGCCAGCGTGTGCGGATCATGGGCCCCGTAGGTGACGGCCACGCTGTCCATGCCCGCATTGGCGGCCATGTGGATGTCGTGCACCGTATCGCCCACCATCAGCACCTGCGAGGGCTCCAGCATCAGTTCGTCCAGCAGCTGGTGCAGCATCTCGGGATCGGGCTTGCCGCGGGTTTCGTCGGCGCAGCGGGTCGCGTCGAAGAAAGCGCCGAGGCTGGCCTGCTGCAGCACCCGGTCCAGCCCCTGGCGGCTCTTGCCCGTGGCCACGCCCAGCGCCACCCGGCGGCCGCGCAGCTCGCCCAGGAACGGCAGGATGCCGTCGAACAGCTTGATGTGCGGATCACGCTGCAGGAAATGAAAGCGGTAACGCTCCAGGAACTGCGGCATCTGTTCGGCGCTCAGGTCCGGCACCGCCCGGTACAACGCGCTTTCCAGCGACAGCCCGATCACCCAGCTGGCCTGCTGGATGGAAGGCACGGGCAGCTCCAGGTCGGCGCAGGCCTGCTGGATGGAACTGGCGATGGAGTAGGTCGAGTCCATGACGGTCCCGTCCCAGTCGAATACAACGGCGGCATAGCGCTTCATGCTTGCTTCTCCAGCATGTCGAGAACGGCCCGGCACTCCGGCGGCAGCGGCGCCTCCAGCGCCAGCGGCTGCCCGGTGACGGGGTGATCGAACTCCAGGCGTCCCGAATGCAGGAACATGCGCTTGAAGCCCTGGCGGGCGAATTGCTCGCGCAGGGCGTCATCGCCGTACTTCTCGTCGCCGATGATGGGGAACCCCGAATGGGCCAGATGCACCCGGATCTGGTGCGTGCGCCCGGTTTTCAATTCAGCCTGCAGCAGGCTGAATCGGCCGAAACGGCGCTGCAGGGTGATGATGGTGTGGGCCGGCTTGCCTGCCTCGTCCACCCGCACCCGACGCTCGCCGTTGGCGGTCAGCCAGCGCAGCAGCGGAAAGCGGATGTGCTGGCGATCGTTCACCCAGTCGCCCTGCACCAGGGCCAGGTAGAACTTGCGCGCCCGGATCTCGCGGAACATGTCGTGCAGTCCGACCAGCGCGGCGCGGCGCTTGGCGATGATCAGCAGGCCGGAGGTCTCGCGGTCCAGGCGGTGCGCCAGCTCCAGGAAACGTTCCTGCGGGCGCGCGGCGCGCAGTTGCTCGATGACGCCGAAGGATACGCCGCTGCCGCCGTGCACGGCCACGCCGGCCGGCTTGTCGATGACCATCAGGTGCTCGTCCTCGAAGACCACCGGAAACACCGCGGGCGGCGCCCGGCGAGGCTCGTCGCGCTCGGGCAGGCGCAGCGGCGGCACGCGCACCAGATCGCCGTCCTCCAGGCGGTAGTCGCTGCTGATGCGGCCCTTGTTGACCCGCACCTCGCCGCCGCGGATGGCTTTGTAGATGTGGCTTTTGGGCACCCCCTTGCACTCACGCAGCAGGAAGTTGTCGATGCGCTGACCCGCCCGGCTTTCGTCGATGCGTATCATCCGCACCTGGGGGGATGGTCTTTGTGAATCGTGAGGTTTGCACATAACAAAAAGGGGCATATAATCGCTTCAGCCCAAGGGAGCTGAGACTAGGTCCGGCGTAGAGATGCAAAGGGTGCGTCTCCGTTGGATGGACAAGGTCTTATAATTGTATCCTTGAGTTCCAGCTTCCGGGTCACAAGGTCGCCGGGGTGAGCCCGAAATATAGAAAGTCGAGTCGCGATACGCCCGCTTTCCAGTAGATGCTTCCCTCCCGCGTGCGGCGCTGAATTCCTGCACAGATTGTCCCGCTCTTTTGCACCAGGCGCGTCATCAACGCGACTGCCGTTCCCAGCAACTTTGTATCCGTCAACCACACACGTGAACCTGACCCCCCTGCTGACTGAACTTCGCACTTCCGTGCGATTCGTGCCTCCCAGACTATAAGCCGGCAGGCCGTATACGCCCGCCTGCCCCGTACTGCTGCAGCAATTGCGCTACACACCGAGTGACCCGAGGTCGTGCGCCGATAAACGGTGCGCCATGACAACGGAGATCCTCACTCATGAAACGCATGTTGTTCAATGCGACGCATCAAGAAGAATTACGCGTCGCCATTGTCGACGGTCAGAAACTCATTGACCTCGACATCGAAACAGCCGGGCGCGAACAGCGCAAAGGCAATATCTACAAAGGGGTCATCACCCGCATCGAGCCCGGCCTGGAAGCCTGCTTCGTCAGCTACGGCGAAGACCGTCACGGCTTTCTGCCCTTCAAGGAAGTGGCCCGCAGCTACTTCAAGGAAGGCGTGGACGTACGCACCGCCCGCATCCAGGACGCCCTGACCGAAGGCCAGGAGCTGATCATCCAGGTCGAGAAGGAAGAACGCGGCAACAAGGGCGCCGCCCTGACCACCTTCATCTCGCTCGCCGGCCGCTACCTGGTGCTGATGCCCAACAATCCCCGCGGGGGCGGGGTTTCGCGTCGCGTCGAAGGCGAGGACCGCCAGGAACTGCGCGAAGCCATGGACCAGCTGGACATTCCCCAGGGCATGAGCATCATCGCGCGCACGGCCGGCATCGGCCGCAGCGTCGAAGAACTGCAATGGGACCTGAACTACCTGCTGCAGCTGTGGACCGCCATCGACGGCGCCGCCCGCGACAATTCCGCACCCATCCTGATCTACCTGGAATCCAGCCTGGTCATCCGCGCAATCCGCGACTACTTCTCGCCCGAGATCGGCGAGATCCTGATCGATACCGATGAAATCCACGAGCAGGCCGCCGCCTTCATGAGCGTGGTCATGCCGGACAATCTGCATCGGGTCAAGATGTACCGCGACGACATCCCCCTGTTCTCGCGCTTCCAGATCGAGCACCAGATCGAGACCGCCTATTCGCGCACCGTGCAGCTGCCTTCGGGCGGCGCCGTGGTCATCGACCACACCGAGGCGCTGGTGGCCATCGACGTGAACTCGGCCCGCTCCACCCGCGGCGCCGACATCGAGGAAACCGCCCTGCGCACCAACCTGGAAGCCGCCGACGAAGTGGCCCGCCAGCTGCGTCTGCGCGACCTGGGCGGCCTGATCGTCATCGACTTCATCGACATGGAAGACAGCAAGAATCAGCGCGCCGTGGAACAGCGCCTGCGCGATGCCTTGCACTTTGACCGCGCCCGCGTGCAGATGGGCAAGATCTCGCGTTTCGGCCTGATGGAACTGTCCCGCCAGCGCCTGCGTCCCGCCCTGAACGAAGGCTCGCACGTCACCTGCCCGCGCTGCACCGGCACCGGCGTCATCCGCGATGCCGAGTCCAGCGCCCTGCACGTGCTGCGCCTGCTGCAGGAAGAAGCCATGAAGGAAGGCACGGCGGCCCTGCATGCGCAGGTGCCCGTGGACGTGGCCACCTTCCTGCTGAACGAAAAGCGCAGCGACATCACCAAGATCGAGTCGCGCCTGAACATCGCCCTGGTCCTGATTCCCAACAAGAATCTGGAAACGCCGCACCACGTCATCGAGCGCCTGCGCCACGACGACCCCCGCCTGGACGAACTGCGCAGCAGTTACGAGCTGGTGCAGCAGCCCGAACAGCAGGACAGCCTGGTGCCGCACCGCAGCCACGAGGTCAAGCCGCGCCCCGAAGCCCTGGTCAAGGGCATCACCCCGGCCCAGCCCGCCCCGATCAGCAAGCCCGCCCCTGCCGCCGCCGCTCCCGCGCCGGCCGCCGGTTCGCCCGGTCTGCTCAAGCGCCTGATCGGCTGGCTGACCGGCAGCCCTGCCGAGCCGGCCGCCGAAACCGCCAAGACGGAAACCGCCAAGGCCGCTCCCGCGCGCCGCCAGGGCCGCAACGGCCAGTCCAGCGGCAGCCGCAGCCAGGGCGAACGCACGCGCGGTCGCCGCCAAGGCAACCGTCCCGAATCCGCCGCGGAAGACAAGCCCGCCGCTGACGCGGCCGCCAGCGGACGCGGCCGCCGCCGTTCCGCATCGGCCGCCTCCGAAGCCGTCCTGGAAACCCGCCAGAGCCCTCCAGCCGCGCCTGCCGCAACGGCTGCCGCCGAGGAAAGCGGCGCCGGCAGCAGCCGCGGCACGCGCAATCGCCGCGGCCGGGGCCGCCAGCGCCGTGAAGAAGGCAGCGTGGACACGCCCGAGCTGAACAAGGACCTCGCCGTCGAGGAACAGCAGGAACAGACGTCGGCTCCAGCCGTCGCCGCTGCTGCCGCCACGGCAGCCACGGTGGCCGGCATCGCCGCCGCCAGCCAGGCCGCTGACGCCCGCGCCGAAGCCGTCGAGGAAAGCGAAGCCGCCGAAACCGAAAGCGAAGAAGCCGCGGATGCCGGCGCGCTGGATCCCGAACGCAAGCGCCGCCGCCGTCGCAGCCGTCGCGGCCGCCGCAGCCCGGACGCCGCCGCCGCGACTGAAAACGAAGACAGCACCGAAGAAGGCGCTGCCATCGCCTACGTGGCCCACGAAACCCCCGGCTTCAACCCCGCCGCCCTGGAAGACCAGGACCAGGCAGGCGCCGCTTCCGGTGACGAGACGGCTCCCGCCGCCCAGGAACCAGCAGTGGCGGCCGCTCCTGTCGCCGTGGAGTCGCCCGTCGAACAGGAGCCCGCTCCTGCCGCCGAGCCCGAGCAGGCCGCTCCTGCTTCGGAAGCTGAACCCGTTTCCGCCGAGGCAGTGCCTGCCGAACCGGTCCAGGAACAGCCCGCCGAACCCGTCCAGTCCCAGGAACCTGTTGCGGCCCAGCCTGAAGCGCTCGCCCAGGAAGCCGCCGAAGAGCCCGTTCAGGAAGCTGCCGAACAGGTCGTCTCCGAGCCCGCCGTCGCCCCGGCCGCTGAAGAACCAGCGCAGGAAGAAGCCACGGCTCAAGCCGAGCAGCCTGTCCAGGAAGAAGCGCCTCAGGAAGCGCCCAAGACCTCCCCTGCCAAGGAAGTGACCGAGCAAGCCGTGGAAACGGTGCAGGAAGCGGCTCCCGCTGCCGCCCAGCCCCAGGTGAACGGCACTGCCGGCGCAGCTCAGCCCGCCGAGCTGAACGCCGTATTGGAAGCCGCCGGCATCGAACTGGTAGAAACCTCCCGTTCCGCGGTGCAGGATGACTACCAGCCCGCTCCGGTGCGCATGGGCCGTCCGCGCAAGCGCGTGGTGCAGGCTGAAAGCAGCGAACCGTTGCAGCAAGTCGAAACGCACTAAGCGCCAGACAGAAACGCCGCCCTTCGGGGCGGCGTTTTTTCATGGGCGCACGAAAAATCGCAAGAATAAAAAACGCCGCCTGATACACAGGCGGCGCTCTTTCACGCCCTTGCGGGCCAGGCACGGGGTCAGGACTGACGCGAGACGGCCTCGGCGGGCTGGCGGGTCAGCAGGGCCAGCAGTTCGGCCAGCTCGCGCTGCATCTCGCGACGGTCCACCACCATGTCGATGGCGCCCTTCTCCAGCAGGAACTCGGCGCGCTGGAAGCCTTCGGGCAGCTTTTCGCGCACGGTCTGCTCGATCACGCGCGGGCCGGCGAAACCGATCAGGGCATTAGGCTCGGCAATGACCACATCACCCATGAAGGCGAAGCTGGCGGACACGCCGCCCATGGTCGGATCGGTCAAGATGCTGACGAAAGGCAGGCCGGCTTCGGCCAGTTCGGCCAGGATGGCCGTGGTCTTGGCCATCTGCATCAGCGAGAACAGGCTCTCCTGCATGCGCGCGCCGCCCGAGGCAGCCACGCACACGAAGGGACTGCGATTGGCGATGGCCGCCTGCACGCCGCGCGTGAAACGCTCGCCCACCACCGATCCCATGGAGCCGCCCATGTATTCGAATTCAAAGCAGGCCACCACGGCGGGCACCGACAGGATCGTGCCGCTGACCACGACCATGGCTTCGGTCTCGCCGGTCTGCTTGGTGGCTTCCGCGACGCGCTCGGTGTACTTGCGAGAGTCGCGGAACTTCAAGGGGTCCATGGGGCGGGTGTTGGCACCGATCTCCACCTGGCCTTCGGCATCGAGCAGCGCCTTGATGCGCGCGCGCGCGCCGATGCGCATGTGATGGCTGCACTTGGGGCAGACATTCAGCGTGGCCTGCAGATCTTCCTTGTAGAGTACTGACTCGCACGATGGGCATTTCACCCACAGGCCTTCGGGCACGCGACGGCTGCTCTCGGGATTGCGGTTGATTCGTGGCGGCAGTATTTTCTCGATCCAGCTCATTGTGAGATCCTGTGTTCGGTCAGCCGGCCCGTGGCCGCTGCCCTCTTATTCTGAAAAAAAGCGCCTGTTCACGCGGAACAGGCACATGATTCTAAACGCTAAAAGCGCTTTTGGGCTAATTATCCAGCGCCTGGCGTATCCGTCCCAGCCACTGGCCCGCGGCCGCGATGGCGGCGGCGTCCACGTCCTTCTGGTCCTTGCCTGCATGAGCCTGCACAGCCTCTTCCATGGTCTCGATCAGCTTGGAGCCGATCACCACGGCATCCGCATTGCGCGAGATGGCCTTGGCGCTCTGGGCGTCGCGGATGCCAAAGCCCACGCCCACCGGAATCTTGACATGCTTGCGGATGCGCTGCAGGTGATGCTCGACATCAGCCACGTCGATCTGCCCCGAGCCGGTCACGCCCTTGAGCGATACGTAGTACACATAACCCTGGGCCAGGGCGGCCACCTTGGCGATGCGCTCGTCCGTGGACGTGGGCGAAAGCAGGAAGATGGTGTCCACGCCCTGTTCGGTGAGCAGCGCGGTGAATTCCTGGGATTCCTCCGGCGGATAATCCACCGTCAGCACGCCGTCCACGCCGGACTGCCCGGCCAGCCGGGCGAACTCGGCCTGACCGATGCACTCGATGGGATTGGCGTAGCCCATCAGCACCACAGGCGTTTCATCGTCCAGCTGACGGAACTGGCGCACGATGTCCAGCACCTTGCGCAGGCCCACGCCGCGACTGATGGCGCGCTCGGCGGCCCGCTGGATGACCGGACCGTCGGCGGTCGGGTCGGAGAACGGCACGCCCAGCTCGATCACGTCCGCGCCGGCCTGGCGCAGGGCATGCATCAGGGCGACGGTGGACGGCACGGAGGGGTCGCCGGCCGTGACATACGGAACAAGGGCGCAGCGCCCGTTCAAACGCTCAAACGCCGCTTTCAGGCGTACGTTACTCGACATAATGGCTTCCCGATTGATTACAGTGTCAGGCCGCCGTATTCGGCGACCGTGTGCATGTCCTTGTCGCCGCGACCGGACAAGCTGACCAGGATGATCTTGTCCTTGCCCAGCGAAGGCGCCATGCGGGCGGCGTGCGCCAGCGCGTGCGAGGACTCCAGGGCCGGCAGGATGCCTTCGATGCGGCAGCAGTCGTGGAAAGCCTGCAGGGCCTCCTGGTCCGTGATCGTGGCGTATTGGGCGCGGCCGCTGTCCTTGAGCCAGGCGTGCTCGGGCCCCACGCCCGGGTAGTCCAGGCCGGCAGACACCGAATGCGTGGGCATCACGTTACCGTTCTCGTCCTGCAGCACATAGGTGCGGTTGCCGTGCAGCACGCCCACCTGCCCTTTGTTCAGGGAGGCGGAATGCTCCAGCGTGTCCAGGCCGCGACCGGCCGCCTCCACGCCCACCAGCGCGACGCCGTCCTGCTCGATGTAGGGGTAGAAGATGCCCATGGCATTGGAGCCGCCGCCCACCGAGGCGACCACGTAGTCGGGCTGGCGCCCGGCCTCGGCCGGCATCTGCTCCAGGCATTCCTGGCCGATGACGGACTGGAAATCGCGCACCAGCATGGGATAGGGATGCGGGCCGGCCACGGTGCCGATGATGTAGAACGTGTTCTCGATGTTGGTGACCCAGTCGCGCATGGCTTCGTTCAGCGCGTCCTTCAGGGTGCGCGAGCCGGACTCCACCGGCACGACGGTGGCGCCCAGCAGCTTCATGCGATAGACGTTGGACGCCTGGCGGCGCACGTCTTCGCTGCCCATGTACACCACGCATTCCAGGCCGTAGCGGGCCGCCACCGTGGCCGTGGCCACGCCGTGCTGGCCGGCGCCGGTCTCGGCGATGATGCGCGGCTTGCCCATGCGCCGGGCCAGCAGGATCTGGCCTATGCAGTTGTTGATCTTGTGCGCGCCGGTATGGTTGAGGTCTTCGCGCTTGAACCAGATCTGAGCGCCGCCCAGTTGCTCCGACCATCGACGGGCATGGTACACAGGGCTGGGACGACCGACGAAGTGCTTGAGCTCGTAGTTGAACTCACGCAGAAAGTCAGGATCGTTCCGATACCGTTCGTAGGCGGCCTTCAGCTCGTCCAGGGCATGAACGAGAGTCTCGGCCACAAACGAACCACCAAACTGACCAAAATGTCCATCCGGGTCGGGCAAGGTATAGGTTTTCAAAGCTAGCTCTCTTGGTTGACAAGAACAATCGCGGGCACAGCGCCCGCGACGTTCGGATTCCACGATTTTACCAGTTCAAGACGAATAACGGCGGGCGCTCACGCCCGGCAGCTCGTTCAGGGCGGTCAAGGCCTTCTGGATCTGCTCGCCGTCGCGCACTTCGATGGTGAACACCATCTGGGTCAGCGAACGGCGGCTGTGGGTGTTGATGCCGGTGACGTTCAGACGCAGCCGCGCGAAGACTTCGGAGAGATCGCGCAGCAGGTTCGGATGCTCCTGGGCGTCGATGGCCAGGTCCACGGGATACAGGGAATCGCCGGTATTGCCCCAGTCCACGCTGATGGCCCGCTCGGGATGGCGCAGGCTCAGCTCGTAATAGGACTTGCAATCGGCTCGGTGGATGGACACGCCCCGCCCCCGGGTCACGAAGCCGGCGATCAGGTCCGGCGGCGCGGGCCGGCAGCAACGGGCCAGCTGGGTCATGAGCGAATCCACCCCCACTACCAGGACCCCGCTCTTGCCCGTCTTGGCCACACTGTCGTTGGCGGCGTCGAACACTCGCCGCACGGGCTCTTCTTCCTGGGAGGCGCCGCGGAACAGCGCATCCACCTGGCGCAGGCTGAATTCGTCCTTGGCCACCGCCACGTACAGATCGTCGGCCCGGGCAAAGCCCAGTTGCTGGGCCATCTGTTCCAGGTTCACGGCCGTGCGGCCCAGGCGCTGCAGCTCTTTCTCGACCATGGCCTGCCCCTGGGAGATGCGCTGCTGCAGTTCGATGGCATTGAACCAGGCCCGCACCTTGGAGCGCGAACGGGGGCTGGCCAGGAAACCCAGCTGGGTGTTGAGCCAGTCGCGCGACGGTCCGCCCGACTTGGCGGCCACGATCTCCACCGTCTGGCCCGTGGCCAGTCGCGTGGACAAGGGCACCATCTGCCCGTCCACTCGCGCACCCCGGCAGCGATGGCCCAGGTCCGTGTGCAGGTAGTAGGCGAAGTCCACCGGCGTGGCCCCCACCGGCAGCTCGATCACGCGCGCCTGCGGAGTCAGCACATAGATATGGTCCTCTTCCTGCGCCTTCAAAGGACGCGGGGCGGCCGGCGCCTGCGCCGCGGCGGCGGGCTCGGCCGGCGCCGCATTGGAGGCGCCCGCGTCCCGGTCCCAGGCCAGCAGCTGGCGCATCCAGGCGATCTTGCGGTCGTCCTCGCCATCGGCGGCCACCTGCCCGCCCTGCGGGCCGGCTTCCTTGTAGCGCCAGTGCGCGGCCATCCCGAATTCCGCATACTGGTGCATTTCGCGGGTGCGAATCTGGATCTCGAAAGTGCGGCCCTGCGCGTCGGCCACCACGGTATGCAGGGACCGGTAGCCATTGGGCTTGGGACGCGAGATGTAGTCGTCGAACTCGGCCGGCACCGGCGTCCACAGCGAATGCACGACGGCCAGCGTGTTGTAGCAGCTGCGCTCGTCCTCGACGATGACCCGCAAAGCGCGCAGGTCGAACAACTGGCCGAAGTCCAGGTGCTTGTTGCGCATCTTGTTCCAGATGCTGTAGATATGCTTGGGCCGACCCGACACTTCGGCGTCGATGTGCTCGCGCTTGAGCGCCGCCAGCAGTTGGTCACGCACCTGAGCGATCAGGGTCTCGCGTTCGATGCGCTTGTCGTCCAGTTGGCGGGCGATGTCCTTGTAGATGTCCGGATTCAGGAAACGGAAGGCCAGGTCTTCCATTTCCCACTTGACCTGCCAGATGCCCAGCCGATTGGCCAGCGGCGTGTACAGTTCCAGGGTTTCGCGCGCGAAGGCACTGGGGCACGGCGCCTTGGACTGGCGGAACCAGCGCAGCGACTGCAGGCGCGAGGCCAGCCGCATCAGCACGATGCGCAGGTCGGCGGCCATGGCCAGCAGCATCTTGCGCTTCATCTCCTTCTGGTCCCCGGCGCCCGGCTGCTCCTTGGCCTGGCCGGTCAGCGAACCCAGCCGGTACAGGGCGCGCGAACCGCGCACCAGGGTCATGACTTCGGAGCCGAAGGCTTTCTGGACGGGATCCTGCTTGACGTCCCGATCCGGCGCAGGCATGACGGCCAGCAAGGCGCTGGCGCGCGTCTGGGCGTCGGCCCCCAGGCCGGCCAGGATCACCGCCACTTGCGCGCAATGCTGGTCCAGCGGCTCGCCCGTGCTGCCCGGCAGCTCGCGCAGAGCCGGCTCGGCCCACTCGGCCGCGCGCTGCAGGAGCTCGCGCCCCGGTTCGTCCAGCCCGGCGCCGGCCTGCGCCAGCCACTGCGGGCTGAAGGCCGATTCGGCAAGAGGGGGGGATACTGTCTGATTCATGTCGTTTACTTCGGTATGGCGGCCGTTCCGGCGGCGGCTCTCTATACTATAAGTCGTAGTCTATCACCGCGAGTATTAGCATATGAGCCTTATGCCTTCGCCCGAGCATCGCCGCCTGCTGATCGTCTGGCATTCGCGCACCGGCGCCTCCCGCCAGCTGGCCGAGCAGGCCGGTGAAGGCGCGCGCCAGGTCCTGGAGGAACTGCAGGAGCGCGAACGCATCCAGGTCCGCCTGCTGGGCTGTGAACAGACTGGCACCGAAGACCTGCTGCAGGCCCAGGCCTATCTGTTCTGCGCGCCCGAGAACCTGGGCAGCCTGAGCGGGGCCATGAAGGAATTCTTCGACCGGCTCTACTATGCGGTGCTCGACCAGCTCAACGGCCGGCCCTACGGCGCCCTGATCAGCGCCGGCAGCGACGGCCGCGGAGCCCTGACCCAGCTGGAGCGCATCTGCACGGGCTGGCGACTGGAGGCGGCCTGGCCCGGCCGCATCTTCAACTTCCAGGCGCAGACGCCCGAGGCCATTCTCGCCCCCAAGCACCTGAGCGCGGAACAGAGGCAGGAGGCGCGGCAAGCCGGTGCCCACCTGGCCGCCCTGCTCTGCCTGTAATGATCAAGCCGGCGGCAGCTGGAAGACCTGACGCAGATACGCCAGGTAGGCCGGATCGTCGCACATGGTCTTTTCCGGCGCGTCCGAGACCTTGGCCACGGGCTGGCCGTTGCAACGAACCATCTTCATGACGATCTGCAACGGTTCATGACCCAGGTCATTGGTCAGGTTGGTGCCTATGCCGAACGACACCTTGCAGCGGCCGGCAAAACGCTGCGCCAGCTCGATGGCCTTGGGGATGGTCAGCCCATCGGAGAACACCAGCGTCTTGGTGCGCGGATCGGTCCGGTTGGCGATGTAATGAGCCAGCAGTCGTTCCCCCCAGATGAAGGGGTCGCCCGAATCGTGCCGCGCGCCGTCGAACAGTTTGCAGAAGTACATGTCGAAGTCGCGCAGGAAGGCATCCATGCCGTAGACGTCCGACAGGGCGATGCCCAGGTCGCCCCGGTATTCCTTGGCCCAGACCTCCAGCGCGAAGATCTGCGAATCGCGCAGACGCGGCCCCAGGGCCTGGCAGGCCTGCAGGTATTCATGACCCATGGTGCCCAGGGGGGTGACGCCATGCTTCATGGCCAGCCAGACATTGCTGGTGCCGGCGAAATGCGGCTGCATCTGCTGGATCATGGTGGTGACCACCTCCTCGTGCCACTTCTTGGAGAAGCGGCGGCGCGTGCCGTAGTCGGCCACCCGGAAATCGGCCAAAGCCGGATCGTCCACCACCAGGCGCATCTTGGACTGCAGCCGCTCGCGCCCCTCCTCCCAGGGAGGATTGGGGCGTTCGTTGCGGAAATACACTTCGTTCACGATGGCCAGCACCGGTATCTCGAACAGGATGGTGTGCAGCCAGGGACCCTTGACCAGGATCTCGATCTCGCCGGGCGCGGCGCCCGCCTCCACGCTGATGCAGCGCTCGGGCAGATGGAACAGTCCCAGGAAGTCGACGAAGTCGCTCTTGATGAAGCGCAGTGAGCCAAGATAGGCCAACTCCTCGTCCGAGAAGCGCAGCTGGCACAGGCTGTGGATCTCTGCGCGGATCTCGTCCAGATACTGGCTCAGGTTGATGTTGGGGGTCCGGCATTTGTAGCGGTACTCCACCTGCGCCGCCGGGAAATGATGCAGCACGACCTGCATCATGGAAAATTTATAAAGGTCCGTATCGAGAAGAGAAGTGATGATCATCGCGGGCATACCGGTTTCGTTTGCGCAACCATAGCACGCCCGCCCCGCCTCGCGCACCTGGCGCAAGGGAGGGCCGGCGCGGCGGACTTGCGCCAACTCAATAAGCAGGAACCCGAATATTCGTTAAAATTGATGGATTGAATCCAGTTTCTGTCGCCCCGCCCTGTGCGCCCGCCCGGCACTCGCGCCCGCCCACAGCCCGCCCCCTTGGTCCGACAGCCTTACCGATCCCGCAGGAGCTTTACTGAAATGACCCATGTCGTCACCGAAAACTGTATCAAGTGCAAATTCACCGATTGCGTGGATGTGTGCCCCGTGGACTGTTTTCGTGAAGGCCCGAATTTTCTGGTGATTGATCCGGACGAGTGCATCGATTGCGCCGTCTGTATTCCCGAATGCCCGGCCAACGCCATTTTCGCCGAGGAAGACGTTCCACAGGACCAGGTCCAGTTCATCGAGCTGAACGCCGAGCTTTCCCCGGTGTTCACCAGCATCAACCGCTCCAAGAAACCGCTGGAAGACGCCGACAACTGGAACGGTGTGGAAAACAAACTACAGTATCTGGAACGCTGATCCGCGCCCGCGCCCTCTGAGCGCCGGCGCCGCGGCTGCCTTTCTTCCCTGCCGCGCTTGCGTCGGCCGCCGCACTTTTGATACAAGAAACATTGCTGCAACGCAGCAACGGGATAATCCCAAGTCAAAAGCGGCGGCAAAAGCCGTATTGTTTCAAGTAGCAAATAAGCTTATGCATTTATTTGCATAAGGAATCAGGCAACACCAAGGCGCAACCACCTATGCTCTACGATCTGCACGAACTCCAGCGCTCCTTCCTGGCGCCGCTGGCAGCCTTCTCGGGCACCAGCTCGCAGCTGTTCTCCCATCCCTACAGCCCGCTGGCCTACACCCCCGTGTCCCGGCAACTGGCGGCGGCGTACGAGCTCGTGCATCGCCTGGGCAAGGACTACGAAAAGCCAGCCTGGGGACTGAGCCAGACGGAAATCCAGGGGCGCACGGTCGCGGTCACCGAGCGCGTGCAGATTGCCAAGCCCTTCTGCAACCTGATCCATTTCAGCCGCGACTTTCCCGAAGCCGACCAGGACCCCAAGATCCTGCTGGTGGCGCCCCTGTCGGGCCACCACGCCACCTTGCTGCGCGAAACCGTGCGCGCCCTGCTGCCGGAGCACTCGATCTACGTCACCGACTGGGTGGACGCGCGCATGGTGCCCCAGTCGGCCGGCCCCTTCCATCTGGACGACTACGTGCTGTACATCCAGGAATTCATCCGCGCCCTGGGACCCGACGTGCACGTGATGTCCGTGTGCCAGCCCACCGTGCCGGTGCTGGCCGCCGTGTCGCTCATGGCCAGCCGCAAGGATCCCAAGATGCCGCGCAGCCTGATCATGATGGGCGGCCCCATCGACACACGCCAGTCGCCCACCCAGGTCAACCGCCTGGCCACCACCAAGCCCTATGCCTGGTTCGAGAACAACCTGATCCACCGGGTCCCGTCCAAGTACCCCGGCGCGGGCCGGCGCGTCTACCCCGGATTTCTGCAGCACGCCGGCTTCATCGCCATGAATCCGGATCGGCACATGCATTCTCACTACGACTTCTACCAGCACCTGATCAAGGGCGACGAGGACGACGCCGAAGCGCACCGCCGCTTCTACGATGAATACAACGCCGTGCTGGACATGCCCGCCGAGTTCTACCTGGACACCATACGCGTGGTGTTCCAGGAGCAGCAGCTGCCCAAGGGGCAATGGCATGTGCGCGGCGAACAGGTGCGCCCGCAGGACATCCAGGGCGTGGCGCTCTTTACCATCGAAGGCGAACTGGACGACATCTCCGGCCTGGGGCAGACTCATGCCGCCCAGGGCTTGTGCTCGGGCATCGCCCCGGAACTCAAGCAGCAGTTCACGGCGCCGCGTTGCGGCCACTACGGGATTTTCTCGGGAAGTCGCTGGCGCACGCTGATCTGTCCTAAAATCAAGGATTTCATCCGTCAGCACGCCTGATTTCGCCCACCGCGCATCTCCACGGGGCCGGTCGGCCCCGTTTTTGCATTCATGTCCGACTCACTGATACGGCGCATCGACGCCCTGCTTCCTCAAACCCAGTGCACGCGCTGCGGCTACGACGCCTGTCTGCCCTACGCCCAGGCCATCGCCCTGGAGGGCGAGGCCATCAACCGCTGCCCGCCCGGCGGCCAGGAAGGCGTGCGCGCCCTGGCCGCCCTGCTGGGGCGAGAGGAATCGCCCCTGGACCCGGAATGCGGGGAATTCGCCGGCCCGAGCCGCGCCGTCATCATCGAGGAACACTGCATAGGCTGCACGCTGTGCATCCAGGCCTGCCCGGTCGATGCCATCGTCGGCGCCAACAAGCTCATGCACACCGTGCTGGCCGATCGCTGCACGGGCTGCGAACTGTGCCTGCCGCCCTGTCCGGTGGATTGCATCACCATGGTGCCCACCGATGACTGGACGCCATCGCAGGCCGAGCAGGCCAGGCGCGATACCGAACAGCGTCGCCTGCGCCTGCTGGCCCGCCACGCCGAGAGCTCGGAGCTGGCGGCGCGCACGCTGGCCAACAAGCCCGTGCTGGCCAACGACGCCGACCAGGCCGACAAGCGCCAGGCTTCCATTGCCGCCGCCCTGGCCCGCGCCCGCGCCCGCCGCGCGGGCCAGGCCGGCAACTGAATCACGCCATGAACGCCGCCAAACGCCACGAAATCTTCAGCCGCTTCCAGGCCGCCAATCCCAAGCCCACCACGGAGCTGGAATACGACAGCACCTTCCAGCTGCTGATCGCCGTCATCCTGTCCGCCCAGGCCACCGACAAATCGGTCAACCTGGCCACGCGCCGCTTCTTCCCGGAGCACGGCACGCCCCAGGGCATCCTGGCCATGGGCGAGGACGGGTTGCGCGAGGCCATCAAGACCATAGGCCTGTACAAGACCAAGGCCGCCAACGTCATCAAGACCTGCCAGATCCTGCTGGAGCGGCACCAGGGCCAGGTGCCCTGCGACCGGGCCGCGCTGGAGGCTCTGCCCGGCGTGGGCCGCAAGACGGCCAACGTGGTGCTGAACACCGCCTTCGGCCTGCCCACCATCGCCGTGGACACGCACATCTTCCGCGTGGCCAACCGCACCGGCATCGCTCCCGGCAAGAATGTGCTGGAAGTGGAAAAGAAGCTGGAGCGCGTCATTCCCAAGGAATTCCTGCTGGACGCCCACCACTGGCTCATCCTGCACGGCCGCTACATCTGCGTCGCCCGCACGCCCAGATGCCCCCAATGCGGCATTGCCGACCTGTGCGAGTTCAAGCCCAAGACGGTCGCCAAGTAGATCGGATCCCGCCGGCGGCTCCTTCGGGGAGCCGCCTTCCCGTCCGCCACCGGAGTTTCCCTATCCTATGACAAACCCGCATGGTTTTCGCCCATGCGGGCTTCCATACTGAAACTCGACGTTAACTCCGCACAAGGGCTGGCAGGCGATGACAGAGTACATTCTGCGCACCGAGAACCTGGTGAAGGAATTCCTGGGTTTCGTGGCTGTCGACAAGGTCAATCTACAGGTGAGGCGCGGGGACATACACGCGCTGATCGGTCCCAATGGAGCAGGCAAGACGACCTGCTTCAACCTGCTCACCAAGTTCATCGCCCCCACCTCCGGCCGGATCTACTTCAACGATACCGAGATCACCCGGGAGAGGCCGGCGCAGATCGCCCGGCGCGGCATCATCCGCTCTTTCCAGATCTCGGCGGTGTTTCCGCAGCTGACCGTGCTGGAGAACGTGCGCATCGGCCTGCAGCGCCGCACCGGCGCCTCTTTTCAATTCTGGCGCAACGAGCGCTGCCTGGACGGCCTGAACGAGCGCGCCATGGATCTGCTGGAGCAGGTGGACCTGGCCGGCTTCGCCCAGGACCTGACCGTCAACCTCCCCTATGGGCGCAAGCGCGCCCTGGAGATCGCCACCACGCTGGCCATGGAGCCCGAACTGATGCTGCTGGACGAGCCTACCCAGGGCATGGGCCACGAGGACGTGGAGCGGATCACCGAGCTGATCCGCAAGGTCAGCGCCGGGCGCAGCATCCTGATGGTCGAACACAATATGAACGTGGTCTCCTCCATTGCCGACCGCATCACGGTACTGGCGCGCGGCGCCGTCCTGGCCGAAGGCCCCTACGAGGACGTGTCCCGCAATCCGGCCGTCATGCAGGCCTATATGGGGACCACCGCAACCGAACTGCAAGGAGCGCATCCATGAGCAAGGCCGCCCTGGAAATCGAGGATCTGCATGCCTGGTACGGGGAGTCCCACATCCTGCACGGAGTCAACCTGAGCGTGGCGCAGGGCGAGGTCGTCACGCTGCTGGGGCGCAACGGCGCCGGCCGCACCAGCACGCTGCGCGCCATCCTCGGCCTGACGGACACGCGCCGCGGCTCCATCCGCATCCAGGGAGCCGAATCCATCCATCTGCCCACCTATCGGGTGGCCCACCTGGGCGTGGGCTATTGCCCCGAAGAGCGCGGCATATTCGCCGGTCTGACCTGCGAGGAGAACCTGCTGCTGCCGCCGGCCATCGGCTCCACGCCGGGAGGTGGCATGTCGCTGGCCGAGATCTACGAAATGTTCCCCAACCTGGAGGAGCGCCGCCACTCTCCGGGCACGCGCCTGTCCGGGGGCGAGCAGCAGATGCTGGCCGTGGCCCGCATCCTGCGCACCGGCGCCAACCTGCTGCTGCTCGATGAAATCTCCGAAGGCCTGGCTCCCGTCATCGTGCAGGCGCTGGCCCGCATGATCGCCACCCTGAAGGCCAAAGGCTACACCATCGTCATGGTGGAGCAGAATTTCCACTTCGCCGCTCCCCTGGCCGACCATTTCTACGTCATGGAGCACGGCCAGGTGGTCGAGAGCTTCGCGGCCAGCGAGCTCGCCCACAAGCACGAGACACTCAACACCTTGCTCGGGGTCTGACCCTTTCCCGCCGGCAAGGCCAGACACGCCACTCAACACCACGAGGAGACAGCCCATGAAGCTTGCAACGATCAGCGCCGCCCTGACGACGGCCGGACTACTACTGGCCCAACCGGCAGTTGCGGCCATCTCCGATGACGTGATCCGCATCGGGTTCATCACGGACATGTCGGGAGTCTATTCCGACATCGACGGCAAGGCCGGCGGCGACGCCATCCGCATGGCCATCGCCGATGCGGGCGGCGAGATCAACGGCAAGAAGATCGAGCTGCTGGTGGCCGACCACCAGAACAAGGCCGACATCGCGTCCGCCCGGGCCCGCGAATGGTTCGACAGCCAGAAGCTGGACGTGCTGATCGGCGGCACCAATTCGGCCACCTCGCTGGCCATGGCCGCGGTGGCGGCGGAAAAGAAGAAGCCCTTCATCGCGGTGGGCGCAGGCTCCTCCAACCTGACCAATTCCCAGTGCACGCCCTACACCGTGCACTATGCCTACGACACCATCGCCCTGGCGCGCGGCACGGGCGCCGCCGTGGTCAAGGACGGCGGCAAGAGCTGGTATTTCCTGACGGCGGACTACGCCTTCGGCCACTCGCTGGAACGCGACACGGCCGAGGTCGTGAAGAAAGCCGGCGGCGAGGTCAAGGGCCAGGTGCGCGTGCCTCTGGGCGCCTCGGACTTCTCCTCCTTCCTATTGCAGGCGCAGTCCTCCGGGGCCAAGATCCTGGGCCTGGCCAATGCCGGCGGCGACTTCATCAACTCGGTCAAGGCCGCCAATGAATTCGGCATCACCGCCACCATGCATCTGGCCGGGCTGCTGGTATTCATCAACGACGTGCACGCCCTGGGGCTGGAAGCCACCCAGAACCTGTACCTGACCACCGCCTGGTACTGGGACCAGAGCGACGCTTCTCGGGAATGGGCGCAGCGCTTCTTCAAGGAGCAGAACCGCATGCCGTCCTTCCTGCAGGCGGGCGATTACTCCAGCGCCGCCTTCTACCTGAAGGGCGTCAAGGAAACCGGCACGGACGATGCCGACACCCTCATGAAATGGATGAAGTCCAACCCCATCAAGGACATGTTCACCGACCACGGCGTCGTGCGCGAGGACGGCCGCATGGTGCACGACATGTACCTGATGCAGGTGAAAAAGCCCGGCGAATCCAAGCAGCCCTGGGACTACTACAAGTTGGTCGAGACCTTGCCGGGAGACAAGGTCTATGCCTCGCTGCAAGAATCCACCTGCTCGCTGGTGAAGAAATAAGAACCCGCCGGCCGGCCGCTGCCGCGGCCGGCCCATGCCTGAGGACTGACTACATGCACGGGTCGCGCATACTATGACGGATATTTTCGGTATTCCCCTGCAGGCTCTGCTGGGCCAGCTGCTGCTGGGCCTGGTGAACGGTTCCTTCTACGCCGTGCTGTCCCTGGGGCTGGCCATCATCTTCGGCCTGCTCAACATCATCAACTTCGCCCACGGCGCCCTGTACATGCTGGGCGCATTCCTGGCCTGGATGGGCATGCAATACCTGGGCCTGAACTACTGGGTCATGCTGGCGCTCGCGCCGCTGGGCGTGGCCCTGTTCGGCATCATCCTGGAACGCCTGTTCCTGCGCCACCTCTACCGGCTGGACCACCTCTACGGCCTGCTGCTGACCTTCGGCCTGACGCTGTTGCTCGAAGGCGTGTTCCGCAGCATCTACGGCGTGTCCGGCCAGCCCTACCCCACGCCCAAGCTGCTGCAGGGCGGCTACAACCTGGGCTTCATGTTCCTGCCCATCTATCGCGCCTGGGTCGTGGCGGCCTCCGTCGTGGTGTGCCTGGCGACCTGGTTCATGATAGAGAAGACCCGGCTGGGCGCCCTGCTGAGGGCCGCCACCGAGAATCCCAAGCTGGTCGAGGCCTTCGGCGTCAACGTGCCCTTGATGATCACCCTCACCTACGCCTTCGGCGTGGGCCTGGCGGGCTTTGCCGGCGTACTGGCCGCCCCCATCCTGCAGGTCTCCCCCCTGATGGGCAGCAACCTGATCATCGTGGTCTTCGCCGTGGTGGTCATCGGCGGCATGGGCTCCATCCTGGGCTCCATCCTGACCGGCCTGGGCCTGGGCGTCATCGAAGGCCTCACCAAGGTGTTCTGGCCCGAAGCCTCCAATACCGTCGTGTTCATCATCATGGTCATCGTCCTGCTGCTGCGTCCGGCGGGCCTGTTCGGGAAAGTCAAATGAAACGAGAGATCCCTGTCTTCATCGTTCTGCTCCTGATCGTCGCGCTGCTGCCGGCCATGGGCGCCTATCCCATCTTCATCATGAAGGTCATGTGCTATGCGCTGTTCGCCTGCGCCTTCAACCTGCTGCTGGGCTACACGGGGCTGCTGTCCTTCGGGCACGCCGCCTTCCTGGGCGGGGCGGCCTACGCCACCGGCCAGTCGCTGGCGGTCTGGGGCTGGCCCACGGCGGCCGGGCTGCTCTTCGGCACGGCCTGCGCCGGCGCGCTGGGCCTGGTGATGGGCGCGCTGTCCATCCGGCGCAGCGGCATCTACTTCGCCATGATCACCCTGGCGCTGGCGCAGATGCTGTTCTTCTTCTTCCTGCAGGCGCCCTTCACGGGCGGCGAGGACGGCCTGCAGGGCATTCCGCGCGGCAGCATCCTGGGCTGGGACCTGTCCCGTGACCTGAACCTGTACTACCTGGTGCTGGGCATCTTCACCTTCGGCTTCCTGCTGATCTGGCGCTGCGTGCACTCGCCCTTCGGCCAGGTCCTCAAGGCCATACGCGAGAACGAGCCGCGCGCCATCTCGCTGGGCTACGACGTGGATCGCTTCAAGCTGCTGGCCTTCGTGCTGTCGGCCGCCCTGTCGGGACTGGCGGGCGCCACCAAGTCGCTGGTGTTCGTGTCGGCCACGCTGACCGACGCCACCTGGCAGATGTCGGGCCTGGTCATCCTGATGACGCTGATCGGCGGACTGGGCACCCTGGCCGGCCCCGTGATCGGCGCCATCATCGTGGTCGTGCTGGAAAACAAGGTCGGCGAATGGGGCGCGCTGCTCGCCCAATGGACGGGCTGGAACGGATTCCGCACCCTGGGCGAATCCGTCACCATCGTCATCGGCCTGATCTTCATCCTGTGCGTGATGGCATTCCGGCGCGGCATCGTGGGCGAGCTGGCCTGGCGGCTGCGTCGCCGCGAGGCGTGAGACGGACGCCAGCGCGGACGCGCATTATCGGACTTGTTTGATCTGGAACAAGTCTCGGCGGGCGCCTGTATCAAGATGTTGCTCTGGGTCAAATCGAGCGCCCCGGCGCTCGGGCATTCTGTAGGTCTGAATCAACCCTACGGAGTTCCCATGAAAACCCGCCACCTGTTTCCAGCCCTGCACCTGTCCCTGCTCGCCGTCGGCGCGGCCGCCGTCCTCTACACGCCGGCCGGCCAGGCCCATGAAGCGGGCGACTTCCTGGTCAAAGGCGGCGTCACCCTGGTCAGCCCCAAGTCCAACAACGGCACGGTCGCGGACGGCGCCGTCAAGCTGGACGTGGGCAACAATGTGCGCCCCAGCTTCTCGCTGACCTACATGGCCACCCGCAACATCGGCGTGGAGCTGCTGGGCGCCTTCCCCTTCAAGCACAACATCGACAGCAACCTGGGACGCATCGGCAGCACCAAGCACCTGCCTCCCACCCTCAGCCTGCAGTACCACTTCCTGCCGGACAGCGACTTCCAGCCCTATGTGGGCGTGGGCCTGAACTATACCATGTTCTTCGACACCAAGTCCCAAGGCGCCCTGGAAGGCGCGGACCTGAAACTGAAGAACACCTGGGGCTTCGCCGCCCAGCTCGGCGTGGACTACAAGCTGGACAAGAACTGGTTCCTGAACGCCGACGTGCGCTACATCAGCATCCGCCCCGACGTGAAGCTGAACGGCCAGTCCATCGGCAAGGCCAAGCTGGACCCCGTGGTCGCCACCATAGGCGTGGGCTACCGCTTCTAAGACGCCCGAATGCAGAACGGGCCGCCCCATGGGGCGGCCCGTCTTGCGTTCAAGGACGCGGCGCCTACGCCGCCTCGGCCTCTCGCTTGCCCAGTCCCAGGTAGCTTTCGATCACCCGCGGATTGTCGGCCAGCTCGCGCGCGGGGCCTTCCAGCACCACGTCGCCCGTCTCCAGCACATAGCCGTAGTCGGCCACCTGCAGGGCGGCGCGCGCATTCTGCTCCACCAGCAAGATGGCCACGCCGGTACTGCGCAAGCGGGCGATGATCATGAAGATCTCGCGCACGATGCGCGGCGCCAGGCCCAGGCTGGGCTCGTCCAGCATCAGCACCTTGGGCTGCGCCATCAGGGCGCGCCCCACCGCCAGCATCTGGCGCTCGCCCCCGGACAGGGTGCCGGCCAGCTGGCCGCGGCGCTCCTTCAGACGCGGAAACAAGGCATACACCTGCTCCAGCGTATCGCGCCAGCCGGCCTGCCGGGCCCGGTACAGCCGGAAGCCGCCCAGAAGCAGGTTGTCCTCCACCGTCATGCTGCCGAACAGCTCGCGCCGCTCGGGCACCAGCGAAATGCCGCCGGCCACGCGCCGCTCCACCTCCCAGTGACTGATCTCCTCGCCCTGGTACTGGACCGATCCGGTGCTGCGGCCCACGCTGGGCAGCGCGCCCATCATGGCGTTGAGCAGGGTGGACTTGCCGGCGCCGTTGGCGCCGATCACGGTGACGATGCTGCCGGCGCGCACATCCAGGCTGGCGCCCATGACGGCGCTGACCTTGCCGTATTGCGCGGCCAGATTGGTGACTTTCAGGATCACATCCTGGGGTGTTGCCTGACTCATGCGGATGCTCCTGCGTGCGAGGTTGTTGCGGGTTCGTCCAGTTCCAGATCGTCGTCGATGCCGCCCAGATAGGCCTCCAGCACCGCGGGATTCTCCTGGATCTCCTTGGGCAGGCCTTCGGCCAGCTTGGTGCCGAAATCCATGACCACCAGCTTGTCCGTCAGGTTCATGACGAAGTCCATGTCGTGCTCGACCAGCAGGATGCTCATGCCTTCGCGGCGAAGCTGATCCAGCACCTTGGCCAGCTCCTGCTTTTCCTTGTAGCGCAGGCCGGCGGCGGGCTCGTCCAGCAGCAGCAGGACGGGGTCGGAGGCCAGGGCGCGGGCGATCTCCAGGATGCGCTGCTGGCCCAGGGCCAGGTTGCCGGCCTGTTCATACAGGTAATCTCCCAGACCCACGCGCTGCAGCTGGATTGCCGCCTCGTGCAGCAGCTCGGCTTCGCTGCGGCGTTCGGCATGCAGCACGGCAGGCACCACGCCGACCTTGCGGCGCAGGTGCGCGCCCAGCGCCACGTTCTCCAGCACTGTCATGGTCGGCAGCAACTGCACGTGCTGGAAGGTGCGGCCCACGCCCAGGCGGGAGATCTCGCGCGCCGGCAACTTGTCGATGCGCTGGCCCAGGAAGCTGACCTGGCCGCTGGTGGCCGACAGCACGCCGGTAATCAGGTTGAAGGTCGTGCTCTTGCCTGCGCCGTTCGGCCCGATCAGGCCCATGATCTGGCCGGCGTCGAGGGTGAAGCTGATGTCGTTGACCGCCACCAGGCCGCCGAATTCCTTGCGGATCTTGTCCACCTGCAGCACCAGCGAACCGGCCTGCGGACGGGCGCGCTGCGGCAGGGCCTGCGCCTGCGGCGGCGGCGCCTGGCGGCGCGTCTGCACGCCGAACACGCGCTCCCAGCCCTTTTGCAGGATGGGCCAGATGCCGTCGCGGGCATATTGCAGGATCAGCACCATCAGGATGCCGAACACGATCAGTTCGAAGTTGATGTCGGTGCTGAGCAGCTTGGGCAGCCAGTTCTGCAGCTGGTCCTTGAGGGTCAGCACCAGGGCCGAACCCAGCACCGCGCCCCAGACGCTGCCGGCGCCGCCCAGCACGGCCATGAACAGGTATTCGATGCCGTAGTTCAGGCCGAAGGGGCTGGGGGAAACGGCGCGCTGATAGTGCGCGTACAGCCAGCCCGACAGGCAGGCCAGCAAGGCGGCGTAGACGAAGATGATGACCTTGTAGGCCGCCATGTTCACGCCGAAGGATTCGGCCATGCCGCTGCCGTGCTTGAGCGCGCGGATGGCGCGCCCCGGGCGCGAATCGAGCAGGTTGCGCGTGCCCCACATGGCCAGCAGCGCCACGACCCAGATCAGGTAATAGATGTCCCTGCCCGAGGCCAGCGACAGCCCGAAGATGTCCAGCGGCGCAATGCCCGAGATGCCGTCGTACTGGCCCAGGAACTGCAGGTTGCCGAACAGGTAGTACAGCGCCAGGCCCCAGGCCAGCGTGCACAGCGGCAGGAAGTGGCCGGACAGGCGCAGCGTGATGGCGCCCAGGATGTAGGACACCAGCATGGTCAGGCCCAGGCCGATCAGCAGGTTGAGCCAGGGCGACCAGCCCAGGCGGGCCGTCAGGTAGGCGGTGGTGTAGGCGCCCAGGCCCACGAAGGCGGCCTGGCCGAAGGAGGTCAGCCCGCCCACGCCGGTCAGCAGGACCAGGCCCAGCACGACCAGGCTGGTCAGGCCGATGTAGTTCAGCTGGGTGATCCAGAACTCGGGCGTGGCGCCCAGCTGCGGCAGCACGAACAGGACGGTGATGAACAATATCGTCAGCAAGCGTTTCATGTGTGTTTACTCCTCGTCGTCCACGTGCTTGCTACCAAAGGAGCGCCACAACAAAACCGGAATGACCATGGTGAATACGATGACCTCTTTATAGGCGCTGGCCCAGAAGGACGAGAAAGCCTCCAGCACGCCGATGAACAGCGCGCCCAGCAAAGCGACCGGGTAGCTGACCAGCCCGCCGAAGATGGCGGCCACGAAGCCCTTCAGGCCGATCAGGAAGCCGGTGTCGTAGTAAATGGTGGTGACCGGCGCGATCAGCATGCCCGAGAAGGCGCCGATGGCGGCGGCCAGGGTGAAGGTCAGCGAACCGGACATATTGGTGCTGATGCCCACCAGGCGCGCGCCGCGCCGGTTGACGGCGGTGGCGCGCAAGGCGCGGCCGTACAGCGTCTTGCCGAAGAAGGCCCACAACCCCAGGATCAGGGCCACGCAGGCGCCCATCACGAAGAAGGTCTGGGCGGACCAGCTGACCGCGCCCAGGGACACCTCGCCCTGCATGAAGGGCGGCGTGCGCCAGCCTTCAGGTCCGAAGAAGACCAGGCCCAGGCCGGTCAGCGCGAAATGCACGGCCACCGACGTGATCAGCAGCACCAGCACGCTGGCTTCGGCAATGGGCTGGTAGGCCAGGCGGTAGACCATGGGCCCCAGCGGGATGACCACGGCCAGCGAGAACAGCACGTCCATCCACAGCGGCAGGTCGGCGGCCACGATATGGGGCGCGGCGAAGTACACCGCCACGGGAATCAGGATATTGACGAAAAACTTGCGCGGCAGGCCGGCGGCGCTGCGGCTGCGCAAGGCGGCCAGCAGCTCCAGCAGGAACACCAGCGCGCCGGCGATCAGCAGCAGGATGACCGTGCCGGGCATGCGGCCGTTCACCACGAAGGCCAGGGTCAAGGCGCCGAAGGTGACGAATTCGCCTTGCGGGATGAAGATGACCCGGGTGACGAGAAAGACGAGGACCAGGGCGAGTCCGAGCAGAGCATAGATGGCGCCATTCAATATGCCATCCTGCAATAAGATTAAAGCGATGGTGGTATCCATGTCGGACAACATCCTGTACAACAAAAAATGGGCAAGGGGCTTACTGTAACGCAAACCAGTCGCGGGAACGGGCCCGGCCCGCGCCGGGTCCCGCCTTCAGAAAAAACCGGCTGGGAAGCCGGTTTTCGCCTGTGGGAGATTACAGGTCAGGCTGATAAGTCCATTTGCCGTCCACCACCTTCACGATGACGCGGGCGCGCTGGTCCAGGCCGGCATGATCCTTGTCGGACATGGTGAACACGCCCTGGGAGGCCGGCAGATCCTTGATCTGCTCGATGGAATCGCGCAGCGCGGCGCGGAACTCGGGCGTGCCGGGCTTGGCGCCGGTCTTCAGCGCGCCGGGAATGGCCTCGGCCACCAGCAGGCCGGCGTCCCACATGTGGCCGCCGAAGGTGTTGATGGAACCTTCCCCGAACTTGGCCTCGTACTTGGTCTTGTAGTCCATGGCCGTCTTCTTGACGGGGTTGCTGTCGGGCAGTTGCTCGGCCACCAGCAGCGGGCCGGCCGGCAGGATCATGTCGTTGCAATCCTTGCCGCAGACGCGCAGCACGTCGCTGTTGGCGGCGCCGTGCGTCTGGTAGATGATGCCGGCATAGCCGCGGCCCTTGAGCTCGCGCTGCGGCAGGGCCACGGGCGTGCCCGAGCCGGCGATCAGCACGGCGTCGGGCTTGGCGCCCAGCAGCTTCAGGGTCTGGCCCGTGACGCTGGTGTCGTTGCGGCCGTAGCGCTCGGCGGCGACCACATTGATGCCCTTGGCCTTGGCGGCTTCGGTCATGACGTTCAGCCAGCCGTCGCCATAGGCGTCGTTATAGCCGATGAAGCCCAGGGTCTTGACGTTCTGCTTGACCATGGCGTCGGCCAGAGCGCCCGCCATCAGCTGGTCGTTCTGGGGCGTCTTGAACACCCAGGTGCGGGCGCCTTCCACGGGCTCGACGATCTTGGCGTTGGCCGCCACGCTGATCATGGGCGTCTTGGTTTCGCCGGCCACGTCCACCATGGCCAGCGAGCCGGGCGTGACCGAGGTGCCGATGACCACGTCCACCTTGTCGTCGGTGATCAGCTTGCGCATGTTGCGCACGGCCGCTGTGGTGTCGGTCGCATCATCCAGCACGATGTATTCGACTTTCTGGCCGCCGACCTCGGTAGGCAGCAGGCTGACGGTGTTGCGCTCGGGAATGCCCAGCGAGGCGGCCGGCCCGGTCGCGGCAATGGTCACGCCCACTTTCACCTGAGCGGATACGGCCAGCGGCGCGCACAGCGCCAAGGCGGCCGCCAGCGTGGTCAAGCGCACGGTTGGAAAGCAGTTCATTCTTATCTCCCAGATCTGTTCATTGTTGTTGGCCGTTTCGGCGGCCGGAAAATCGTAATACAGATAATCATCAGCACATACCGGAACCGTATCAAGTCGTGCTGAAACAAGGTATTGGTGTTTACCTTAAATATTAAAAATTTGAATACTGCACTAAATGCGCCGCGGTCAAATCGAGCGGGGTAAGACACCGCCGCTATCATAGGGCCAACCGGTCCGCCGTGGCGCATCGCGGAACCTTGGAACGCAAATTAGCTCTAATTCTCGTTTAACATGTGGTGTTGCGCCTGCTGGAACGTGCTCATGCAGGCGTCCATCCCGTTTTTCAAAAGGCAGCTCTCGTGGAAAAAGTACGGAAAACCGAGGCCGAATGGCGCGCCCTGCTCAGTCCTGAAGAATTCATCGTGACCCGGGAAAAAGGCACGGAACGCGCCTTCACCGGCCGCTACTGGAACACCACCACGCCAGGCATCTACCGCTGCGTGGGTTGCGGCACGCCGCTGTTCGCCTCGGACACCAAGTTCGACGCCGGCTGCGGCTGGCCCAGCTACTTCGAGCCCCTGAATCCGGACAATGTCCGCGAGGAGGCCGACTTCAGCCACGGCATGACCCGCACCGAAGTCCTGTGCAATGTGTGCGACTCCCACCTGGGCCACGTCTTTCCGGACGGCCCGCCGCCCACCGGTCTGCGCTACTGCATCAACTCCCTGTCGCTGAAGTTCGAACCCGAAGCATGAAGAAGCTCCTGTTCGACCTGTTCCCGCTGGTCCTGTTCTTCCTGGTCTTTCGCTTCTCCGACATCTACATGGCCACCGGCGTGGCCATGCTCGCCTCGGTGCTGCAGATAGTCTGGCTCAAGCTGACCGGCAAGGCCATCGAGACCTCGCACTGGATCAACCTGGCCGTCATCGTGGTGTTCGGCGGCGCAACCCTGATCTTCCATAACGACGTATTCATACGCTGGAAGCCCACCGTGCTGTACTGGATCTTCGCCGCGATCCTGCTGGGCGCGCGCTACCTGATGCGCCGCAACCTGATGCAAAAGCTCATGGGCGGCCAGCTGGTCCTGCCCGAAGGCGTCTGGGACAAGCTGAACCTGGCCTGGTCGCTGTTCTTTGCGGCCGCGGGCGTCGTCAACCTGTACGTGGCCTTTTCCGGACATTTCACCGAATCCCAATGGGTGAACTTCAAGGCCTTCGGGCTGCTGGGCATGATGCTGGTCTTCGTGATCGCCCAGTCCCTCTGGCTGGGCCGCTATCTGGAAGACCATTCCGACAAATCCAATCCACCCAAATCCTGACGCAATCATGACCGACTCTCTCGAACAGGTGCTGCGCGAGCGTCTCCAGACGCTGGAGCCGGCCGAGCTCGACATCATCAACGAATCCCACCTGCACGCCGGCCACGCCGGAGCGCAAGGAGGCGCCAGCCACTTCCGCGTGATTATCGCCTCGAAACAATTTGATGGAATTTCAACACTGGCAAGGCACAGACTTGTGTATGATCGCGTCCACGATCTCATGCCTTACCCGATTCACGCACTGGCTATCCAAGCCAAAACCATAGCTTAAGGATGCACATGAAACGTTTTGCCGCCCTCGCCCTGACTTGCGCCCTGGCCGCGCCTGCCTACGCCCAGACGGTTGCCACAGTCAATGGCAAGGCCATCACCCAGAAAGACATGGACCAGTTCGTCGCCCTGCTGGTCGAGCAAGGCGCAAAGGATTCGCCCGAACTGCGCGAGCAGGTCAAGCAGGAGATGGTCAACCGCATGGCTGTCGTGCAAGCCGCTGAAAAAGCCGGCCTGGACAAGAAAGCCGACGTCCAGCAGGAAATCGAACTGGCTCGCCAGGGCATCCTGGTGCGCGCCCTGATGGCCGACTACCTGAAGAAGAACCCCGTCTCCGAAGCCGACATCAGCAAGGAATACAACACCATCAAGGGCATGGAAGAAGGCAAGCAGGAATACAAGGTGCGCCACATCCTGGTCAAGGATGAAAAGGCCGCCAAGGATCTGCTGGCCCAGATCAAGTCCAAGAAGATCAGCTTCGCCGACGCCGCCAAGAAGAACTCCATCGACACCGGCAGCGGCCAGCAAGGCGGCGACCTGGGCTGGGCGCCCAGCTCCACCTACGTGCCCGAGTTCGCCCAGGCCGTTGAAAAGCTGAAGAAAGGCGAACTGGCCGCCGCTCCCGTGCAGTCCCAGTTCGGCTGGCACATCATCCAGGTGGAAGACGCCCGTCCCGTGACCTTCCCCGCCCTGAACGACGTCAAGCCTCAGTTGGAAGAAATGCTGCGCCAGCGCAAGCTGGCCGAGTACCAGCAGAAGATCCTGAAAGACGCCGACATCAAATAAGGCGTCCAGGCCCGGTTTTAAACGCCGGGCCAGAAAGGCACGATCGAACCGGCGCCCCTCATCAAGGCGCCGGTTTTTTGTTCTTCGGACGGATTTACCGGAGGATGAATGAAGCGCGAATGAAGCCGCCGCTCGAATACCTTCGAGCGGCTCAGTACGCATCTTCGCGGTACATCCCCACCCATCATCAAAACAATGCGTCTTGACGGTGACGCTCCAAGGCAGGTGATTCAAATAGGTGCCATTTTGAGCCGTTCAGGCCTGGCCCCAGAATCGATGAGGCGGGTCAGACGGCTTGCCGCCGACAGTCACGCGAGCCGGGAGGCAAGCGGCCTGCTGTTCGAGCGCGACGCTTGTGGTTCGGAACGAACCACCACGTGAGTTCAGGCCGCGCCCGGCCCGCGTGACTGGCAAGGGTACAGGCGCATAGCGCCTGCAAGCCGTCAGCCGAGGCGGTTCTGGGGCCAGGCCTGAGCGGCGGCTTCCTAAATACTCCATTTGATCCCCAACGGTTAGCGAAAAAACTACTTTGGGGTCTATGACCAGTCTGTAAGAATCAGCGCGCCAAACCGCCGCTAAGCCAGCATCGCCAGGAACTGCTCTTCGTCCAGCACGGTCACGCCCAGCTCCTGGGCCTTGGTCAGCTTGGAGCCCGCCTCGGCGCCCGCCAGCACGAAAGCGGTCTTCCTGGACACTGAACCGCTGACCTTGCCGCCGGCCTCCAGCACGCGGCGCGTCGCCTCGTCCCGGCTCATGCTGGGCAAGGTGCCCGTGATCACGAAAGTCTTGCCTGCCAGGGGCAAGGCGCCGCTGTTGGCGCGCGCCTGGGCCTGCCGGGGCGTCACCCCGGCCGCCAGCAAGGCGTCCAGCACCTGCCGGTTGTGCGGCTCCTGGAAGAAGTGCCGTACCGAGGCCGCGACCACGGGCCCCACGTCATTGACCTGCAGCAGGGAATCCTCGTCGGCCTGCTCCAACGCCTGCAGAGAGCCGAAATGCTGCGCCAGATCGCGCGCCGTGGTCTCGCCCACGTGCCGTATCCCCAGCGCATACACAAAACGATTCAAAGGCGGCTGGCGCACCTTGTCGATAGCTTCGACCAGGTTCTCCGCCGACTTGCGCCCCATGCGTTCCAGCAGCACCAGGTTCTCCACCCTGAGCTTGAACACATCCGCCAGCGTCTTGACCAGGCCCGTATCCACCAGCTGGTCCACCAGCTTCTCGCCCAGCCCTTCGATATCCAGCGCCTTGCGGCTGGCAGCATGGATCAGCGTCTGCTTGCGCTGGGCGGGACAGATCAATCCGCCGGTGCAGCGCCAGGCCGCCTCGCCTTCCAACCGCTCCAGAGCCGATCCGCAGGCCGGGCAGGCGCTGGCCATGACGAAAGGCAGGCTGCCTTCGGGCCGATGTTGCAGCACGACCGCCACCACTTCGGGGATGACGTCGCCGGCGCGGCGCACCGTCACCATGTCGCCTTCGCGCACGTCCTTGCGGCGGACCTCGTCTTCGTTGTGCAAGGTGGCGTTGGTGACCGTGACGCCGCCGACGAAGACCGGCTTCAGGCGCGCCACCGGCGTCACCACGCCGGTGCGTCCGACCTGGAACTCGATGCGTTCGACGCGCGTCATCTCTTCCTGGGCCGGAAACTTGTGCGCCACGGCAAAGCGCGGCGCGCGGGCCACATAGCCCAGCACGCGCTGCGCCGTCAGCGCGTTTACCTTGTACACCACCCCGTCGATCTCGAAGGGCAGGCTCACTCGCCGCTCCTGCGTCCGGGCGTAGAAATCCAGCAGGCCCTGCGCGCCCTGCACGACGCGCCGGTCGCGGCTGACGGGCAGGCCCAGGCTTTCCAGCCAGTCCATCATGCCGGCCTGCGTGTCGCGCGGCAATGCGTCGGGCAGCGGCTCCTCGAACAGGCCGCCCTGCCCCACCGTCACCATGGGCACGCCGCTGATTTCGCCCCAGCCATAGGCAAAAAAGCGCAGCGGGCGCTGCGCCGTGATGCGCGGATCCAGCTGCCTCAGGCTGCCGGCCGCCGCATTGCGGGGGTTAACGAAGACCTTCTCGCCGCGGCGCGCCTGGCTTTCGTTCAGGCGCTCGAAGTCGGCGCGGTTCATGAGCACCTCGCCGCGCACTTCCAGCACGGCCGGCAGGTCGGCGGCGGCGCCGCGCAGGCGCAGGGGGATGGACTTGATGGTGCGGATATTGCTGGTCACGTCCTCGCCGGTCGCGCCGTCGCCGCGCGTGGCGGCCTGCACCAGCCGGCCTTGCTCGTAGCGCAGGCTGATGGCCAGGCCGTCGAACTTGTACTCGGCGACGTAGTCCACGCGCCGGTCCAGCCCTGCCAGGCCCGCCTCCACCAGGGTGTCGGCCACGCGCTTGTCGAAAGCCAGCACGTCCTCGTCCTCGAAGGCATTGCCCAGGGACAGCATGGGAACGGCGTGCTGCACGGACGCAAAACCAGCCAGCGGCGCCGCCCCCACCCGCTGGGTGGGCGAATCCGGCGTGATCCATTCCGGATGCTCGGCCTCCAGGGCCAGCAGCTCGTTCATCAGCGCGTCATACTGCGCGTCCGAAATCGTGGGCGCATCCTGAACGTAATAGGCCCAGTTGTGCTGGGCCAATTCCTGATGCAGTTCCTGTACTCGTTTCAATGTCACGAAAAAACCCTGCCAGTCCGTTCCTGGCCGGCGGTAAAGCCCGCCTCGTCCAGGCGACGGTATAAATTGCTCAATTGCTCATCGATGTTCTGGTCCGCGCTTTCGGGCAGCGGACGGCCCTGGTCGTCCAGCACCACGCCATCCAGGCGGCCGGCCAGATCGCGCGCCACCGTGGCCATGCGACTGAAGGCGTGGTCGTCGGCGGGACTGTTGGGCAGGTCGAGCAGCAGGTCGATGCGCTCGACGCTGGCGGACTGGATGTCGTTCGGGTTGGCGCTGTCGAACATGGCGGTAAAACGGGGCTGCCCCGAATCGGCCAGCCAGGCCAGTTGCTGGCCATAGGGCAGGAAGCCGGCATCCCTGACCGCCTGGATCACCTTGGAAGCCGGCAGCGGCCCGGGCAGGCGCACCGAAATGCCGACCAGCGCGTCCAGGTCGGCGCAGGCATTGTCCAGCGCGGCAGCGCGACGCAGCACGTCATTCTGTTCGGGGCCTTCGACCGAGGCGTCGAACTGCTGCGCCAGGGACTGGGCCGCCGTCCACAATTGCGACCATTCTATGGCGGACAGAGGTCCGCTGCGGTTGGCCAGCAGCACGGCCAGCTGCATGCTGGAATAGGATTCGCCGGCGCGCAGCCGGGCGCGATGCCCGCCGCCCTCGCATTCGGCGAAATAGCGCACGGGCTTGCCGCCCACGCGCTGCACGCCCTGCAGGGCCTGGGCCAGCGCCTGCGCCTGCACGGGCTGGCTGAAGCTGATGTCGATGACCGCCTCGGTCGTGCAGTCCACCTCGGCAGCGTCGTGCTCGCCGTCGGCGCTCGCCGGCTCGCCGCGTCCCATGCTGGGTTCGCGCCGCTCGGCCTCGGACAGCTGGCTCATCAAGGGATCCGTATCGCCGTCCGGAAATTGGCTCTGCATCTGCTGGCGTATGCGGCGGTCCTGCCACCAATTGAACACCACCACGAGCAAGATGAGCAAAATGCCCAATAAAATCAGTGCGATTTGCAAATCACTCATTGTCAGTTCCGTCGTATCAACGCTGTAACGGTTAAAAAATCAGCTTCAAGCATCGGCCATCTGCATGGCGGCGTCCACATCCACCGCCACGATACGGGAGACGCCCTGTTCCTGCATGGTGACCCCAACCAGCTGCTTGGCCATCTGCATGGCAATTTTATTGTGGGAAATGAACAAAAACTGCGTCTGATCGCTCATGCTGGCCACCAGATTGGCATAACGTTCCGTATTGGCGTCGTCCAGCGGCGCATCCACCTCGTCCAGCAGGCAGAACGGCGCCGGATTCAGCTTGAAGAAGGCAAACACCAGCGCCGTCGCCGTCAGCGCCTTTTCGCCGCCCGACAACAGATGGATGGTGCTGTTGCGCTTGCCCGGCGGCTGCGCCATGACCTGAACGCCAGCCTCGAGCACTTCCTCGCCCACCATGGTCAGTTTAGCCTCTCCGCCGCCGAACAGACGCGGAAAAAGCTCGCCGAAATGTTGATTAACAATGTTGAACGTTTCCATCAGCAACTGACGCGTCTCGCGATCGATCTTGCGGATCGCGTCTTCCAGCGTCTCGATGGCGTCGCTCAAATCCTTGTGCTGGGCGTCCAGGTAAGTCTTGCGTTCCTGCGCCGTGGTCAGCTCTTCGAGCGCCGCCAGATTCACCGGACCCAATGCCTCGATCTGGCGGGAAATGCGCTGGACTTCGGACTGCAGCCAGCCCACGCGCTGCCATTCGGGTGTCTTTTCCTGTAACAAGGCCCACAACTGGGCGCGATTCACCTGGCGCGCATCCAGCTGCTCGGCGAACTGTTCGACGGCCAGGCGCGAAGCCTGCTCCTGCAGTTGCAGCTCGGTCACCTGCTCGCGCAGAGGCTGCAGGTTCTTTTCGATCTCGACCCTGGCCTGTTCATTCTCGCGCAGTTGCGCCGCCAGCGTGTCCAGGTTGATCTTGGCCAGCCGCACGTTCTCCTCGCGCTCGGCGCGCAGCTCCAGGGCTTCCTGCAAGCCCGCCTGGGCGGCGGAGGCGTCCAGCTCCAGCAACTCGCCCTGCAGGCCCTGCAGCTCGCCGATGGCGCGCTGCGCCTGTTCCTGGGCCAGCGTCAGATTGCGTTGCAGTTCGGCCATGCGCTGCACCAGGGCGCGCTCGGCGAACTGGGCGTCCTGCACGGCGCGTTCGCGCTCGCGCAGGGCGTTGCGGGCGCGCTCGGCCTGCTCGGCCAGCGTCTCGCCCGCCATCTGGGCGTCGGCAAAGCGCGTCTGATGCTCGGCCAGTTCCTCGTCCAGGGCCTCGAAGCGCGCCTCGGCCTCCTCCCGGCCAGCCTGCAGTTCTTCGCGCTGCAGGCGCAGCTCGTCCAATTCTTCGCGGATGCGTCCGGCGCGCTCCTCCGACTGCTGGGCCTGCTGAGCCAGACGGGAATGCTCCAGCTGCACATCATGCATGCGGCGCGTCAGCTCCCCCACGCGCGCGCGGGCCGGCGCCAGGCCGGCGCTGACCTGCTGCAAGGCGGCCTCGGCCCGGGCGCTGGCGCCCGTCAGCTCGTCCACGATCAATTGCGAGGCCTTGAGTTCGCGCTCCAGGTGAGCGATCTCCTGCTGGCGCGCCAGCATGCCCGCCTGTTCGGAATCGGGTGCGTAGAAGCGGATGCTGTGGCGATCCACCACGTGTCCGTCGCGCACCACGATCAGCGCCTGATCGGATAACCGCTCCCGCAGGCTGAGCGCCTGCTTCAGGTCCTGGCAGGCATAGACGTCCCGCAGCCAGGCGTCCATCAAGGTGCGCAGCTCCGGTTGATGCAGGCGCAGCACCGAAACCAGCAAGGGCAATTCAAAGCCGCTGGCTGGCTGAGGAGCCGCCGTCGGCAACTGGTAGAACGCCAGCCGCGCCGGCGGCGCGTCGGAAGCGAAAGCGGCCGACATGTCCAGGCGACGCAGCTCCAGCGCCGTCATGCGCTCGCGCAGCACCGACTCCAGCGCCGTCTCCCAGCCTTTCTCCACATCCAGGCTCTGCCAGAGGCGCTTCATGCCATCCAGCCCGTGCTTGGCCAGCCAGGGTTCCAGCGTGCCCTTGCGCGCCACATCTTCCTGCAGCCGGCTCAAGGCCAGCAGCCGCGCTTCCAGGCGGGCCAGCTCCTGCCCGCCCTGCAAGGCCTGCTGCTGCGCCTGCTTGCGCTCCGCCTCCAGCCGCGGCAACTGGCCTTCCAGCTGCTGCATGTGTTCCTGGGCCTGGGCGAGCTGCGTCTGCAGCATGTTCAATTCGCCCTGCAGGCGCTCCAGATTGTCCGGATCGGGCGCGTTGAGCAGGCGCAGCTCCTGGGTCAGGCGCTCGTGTCTGACGTCCAGGCCCTGTATCTGCCGGTCGGCGTCGCGCTGCGACTGGGCCGCCAGCGCCAGATTCTGCTCCACGCGCGCCAGGGCCATGCGCATCTCGTCGCGCCGTCGGGCTTCTTCACGCACGCGCAGCTCCAGGTCGGGCAGGCTGCCCTGGGCCTCTTCGGCCAGCATCTGCAACTCCTCGACCCGGACCGCCGCTTCTTCGCGCTGCTCCTCGCTGACGGCCAGCTCTTCCTGGCAATGCTCCTGCTGCTCCTGCCAGTCGCGCTGCTGCTGCTCCAGTTGTTCACGACGCTGCTGCATGCGATTGCGCGAGTCCAGCACGTGACGGATCTCCGCCTCCAGGCTGGATACCTGCGAGCCGGCCTCGTAAAGCTGGGCCTGCGCGGCGTGCAGGGCGTCGCCCGCCTGCAGATGGGCCTGGCGCTGGGATTCCAGCGACGATTCCGTATGGCGCAGGCCGGCGATGGCCTCCTCCAGCCTGGTCTGGGCCTGCTCGATGGCCAGAAAGCGCGACTTCTGGTCGCTCTGGGCATTGGATTCCTTCACCAGCCACAGCAGATTCTGCTTCAGCTCGCCTTCCTGCTGCAGGTCGCGGTACTGGCGGGCCACCTCGGCCTGGGCCTGCAGCTTCTCGAGCTGGGTCTCCAGTTCGCGCTGGATGTCCTCGACGCGCAGCAGGTTCTCGCGCGTGTCCTTCAGCCGGTTTTCTGTCTCGCGGCGGCGTTCCTTGTAGCGCGATACACCCGCGGCCTCCTCCAGGAAGACGCGCAGCTCTTCCGGCTTGGCCTCGATCAGGCGATTGATCATGCCCTGGCCGATGATGGCGTAGCCGCGCGCGCCCAGGCCCGTCCCCAGGAAGATGTCGTGGATGTCGCGGCGGCGCACCGCCTGGTTGTTGATGAAATAGCTGCTGGCGCCATCGCGCGTCAGCACGCGGCGCACGGAAATTTCGGCGTAGGTGCTCCATTGGCCGGAGGCGCGGCCCTCGGAGTTGTCGAACACCAGCTCCACGGACGCGCGGCCCGCCGGCTTGCGCTGGCCCGAGCCGTTGAAGATCACGTCCTGCATGGATTCGCCGCGCAGTTCGGACGCCTTGCTTTCGCCCAGCACCCAGCGCACCGCATCGATGATGTTGGATTTGCCGCAGCCGTTGGGCCCGACCACGCCCACCAGCTGACTGGGTGTGGGAATGGAGGTCGGGTCCACGAACGACTTGAAGCCGGCGAGTTTGATCTGGGTTAAGCGCACAGGTAGGAATCAGCTAGATATGGTCCGGTTCGAACAGGCGCGAGCCTCGGGCGGCACGACCCGGCATCGCGCCACGTATGATACCGCAGCGCCTGCTCTGCGCAGCCAGGAAGGGCAAAAAACAATTGAGCGGCAATTATTGGTCAGCCTGGGCAATCAGGCGGTAAACTCTTGTGGAATTCAATCTTCAAACAACCCTTTCCTGACTTTGGTCCGTGTCTCGCAATCGTCGCCATCGCCTGGCCAGAGGGGACACACGCATTCGAGACGCATTTTGAATAAAGGATTCTATCTGGTCATGGCCGCGCAGGCCTTGTCGTCAGTCGCCGACAACGCCCTGCTGATCGCCGCCATTGCCCTGATCGCCGACCTTCAGGGGCCTGCCTGGATGGCTCCCATGATGAAATGGTGGTTCGCGCTGTCCTACGTGGTTCTGGCCGCTTTCGTCGGCGCCTTCGCGGATTCCTTCCCCAAGGGCCGCGTCATGTTCGCCACCAATGCCGTCAAGCTGATCGGCTGCCTGATGATGTTCTGCCACCAGTATTTCGGCATGACCGACTCGCAGCAGCTCATCCTGGTCTTTGCCTCCTATACGCTGGTGGGCGTGGGCGCCGCCGCCTACTCGCCGGCCAAGTACGGCATCGTCACGGAGATGCTCAAGCCCGAACTGCTGGTCAAGGGCAATAGCTGGATCGAAGGGCTGACCGTGCTGTCCATCATCGTCGGGACCGTGCTGGGCGGCGTGCTCATCAGTCCTCATGTCGCCGCCGTGCTGGCCGAGCACCCGCTCATCGCTCCCCTGGCCCAGACGCGCGCCGAAGTGGCCATCCTGCTGATCTCGCTGGTCTATCTGATGGCGGCGCTGTGCAATCTGCTGATTCCCCGCACCAATATCCACTACCCGCCGCAACAGAAGCATCCGGTCAAGCTGCTCAAGGAATTCCGCAACTATGTCCATATCCTGTGGCGGGACAAGCTGGGCCAGATCTCGCTGGCCGTCACCACGCTCTTCTGGGGCGCCGGCGCCACCTTGCAGTTCATCGTGATCGAATGGGGGGCCCAGCACCTGGGCTACCGCCTGGACCAGGCTTCCATCCTGATGGGGGTGGCCGCGCTGGGCACCGTGTTCGGCGCCATCTTCGCGGCCCGCGTCCCCTTGAAGAAGTCGCTGCAGGTCCTGCCGGTCGGCGTGCTGATGGGGCTGATCGTGCTGCTGATGCCCTTCGTGTACGAAAAATGGGCGGTCTACACCTTGCTGATGAGCATAGGCGGGCTGTCGGGATTCTTCGTGGTGCCCATGAACGCGCTGCTGCAGCATCGCGGCCACGTCCTGCTGTCGGCCGGCCATTCCATCGCCGTGCAGAACTTCAACGAACAGCTCAACATCCTGTTCATGCTGGCCTTCTACAGTCTGCTGCTCTGGCTGGGCCTGCCCATCAACTACATCATCGTGCTGTTCGGCGTGCTGGTGGCCTGCCTGATGACGGTCTTCATCATGTGGAAGAACGCCAACCTGCGCGCGCAGCCGCAGCTGGAGGCCAGCATAGGCCAGGAAGGCCACGGCCAGGCGCTGGCCTCGCATTGATCGGAGCCTGGTGATCAGTCGCCGGACTGCATCCGGCGCAGCAGCAACAGATCGCGCCAGGCATTGGCCTTGTGCTGCGGGCGAAGCAGCAGCGAGGCGGGATGATAGGTCACCGCCAGCGGCAGCTGGCGCCCCAGCGCATCCGTATAAGACAGGACCTGGCCGCGCAGGGTTTCCAGATCTTCATTGCGGCCGCTGAGCGCCGCCGCCGCCAGATTTCCCACCGCCAGCAGACGACGCGGCTGAACCAGCCGTATCTGGGCGTCGAGAAAGGCCCGGCAGGCCGCCATTTCTTCCTGGGTGGGCGGCCGATTGCCCAGGGGCCGGCACTTGACCAGGTGCGCCAGGTACACCGACGCCTGCGGCAGCGCGCTGGCCAGCATGGCCTGCAGCAGCACGCCCGCCTTGCCGTCGAAAGGCTGGCCGCTGCGATCGTCGCTGGTGCCCGGCGCCTCGCCGATGATCATCCAGTCCGGTTGCGGCGAGACGCCTGCGCCGAACACCGCCAGGGAGCGCCCGGTATACAGGCCGCATTCCTGACAGGCTTCGATCTGCTCCTGCAAGGCCTGCAGATCGGCGGTCTGCTCAGGCTGGATCAGCACGGCGGGCTGGACGGCGGCCGCTTCCTCGGGCGCCGGCGCCGCGGCGGGCTGACGGCCCGGCTTGCGCAGCAAGGCAAGGGCCTGGTCGCGCGCAGCACGGGCGGAATCAGTCACGCGGGCCGTCGCAACGGCGGATTCGGCCTGCTCAGGGGCGTCGGCAACTCCTTGAGGGGCGGGCTGGGCGCCATCCTGCTGCGGGACCGGCGCGGGCGCAGCTTCGCCGGCCTGCGGCAGGCGCGCCAGGAACGCGCGATCCAGTCCCAGTTCCAGCAGCCAGGCCCGCTGCAGCAGCGACAAAGGCTCGAACGCGCTCATGCCGCCTCCTTGTCGGCCAGGACCAGGCTCATCAGCACGGCGTCTTCGCGCTGGCCATGGTCGGCCGGATAATAATTCTTGCGCACGCCATCCATCTGGAAGCCCTGGCCGCGATAAAAGGCAATGGCCTGCGCATTGGAGGCGCGCACTTCGAGCACCACCCTGTCCAGCCCCTGACTGCGGGTCCAGGCCAGGCCGTCTTCCAGCAATTGGCGTCCCAGTCCGCGGCGCTGAAACTGGGGATCCACGCCGATCAGCAGCAACTGCATGACATCCGGCGCGGCCAGCCAGACGGCAAAGCCCTGCACACGGCCCTGCTGGTGGGCGACGCGCGCATGATAGCCGGCGCCCGCCAGGCTGTCGGCGAAATTGCCCTTTGTCCAGGGGTGGCTCTGGACGCCGCGTTCGATCTCCAGCACAGCGTCCAGGTGGCCGGCGCGCATGGTCTCGATGGACACGGGCTGGTCCTGGGCCGCCGGGTTGCCGCCCTGTCCTTGTTCCCGTTCAGTGATGGTGTAGGCAACCTTGTCGCGCACATACAGCGGCATGGCCAGTTCCGGCGCCACGCCCAGGCCCTTGTCCAGATCCTGCAGCGCAAGCTGCGCCACGCTGCGGGCGCCGGCGCGCCAAGGCTCGCCGACCTGCCAGCCCCTGGCGCGCACCTGCAGAGCCAAGGCGGGGAACTGACGGACCGCATCGCCCAGCACCTGGATGCGCGCCTGCGGCATGCCCGCGGTCCAGGAGCCATGCAGGCGCTCCATCCAGTCCACGAACTGCGCGACATCCAGCAGCACGGGGCTTTGCAGCACCTGCCAGCCCTCTTGCTCGCTCCAGGCGAACACGCCGGCATAGAGCTCTTGCATGCGCGCATCCTGGGCCACCACGTACACGGTGTCGGCCTGCCCGGGCGCACGCGCGGCGGCGGCCAGCAGGGACGAGACCGGCAGCACGGGCAGGTCCAGGGCGAAGGCCATGCCCTGGGCCACGCCGCAAGCCACGCGCAATCCCGTGAAGCCGCCCGGCCCCTGGCCGAAGGCGACGGCCGTCAGGGCGCGTCGCTCCAGGCCGGCCTGCGCGAGCAGCTGATCGGCCATGGGCAACAGGCGCTCGGCATGGTCGCCCGTGCCTTCGTGGGCTATCTCGAGCACGCGCACGCCCGCGCTCGTGCGCGACAACAGGGCCAGCTCGCAAAGGCTGGAGGAACTTTCCAGGGCAAGAATATGTGCATCCATCGCGCTATTTTAGTTTAAGCACGGGCAAATGGGCGGCAGGTTCCGCCCCTGCTCCCGGGCCGGGGCGGACCATTTCAACGCGCATGTCCCGCAACGCCGTTTTTGCCGCTAAACTTGCTCTGCCGAACAGCGCCGAAGACCCCTTCGGCCCCCTTTCACGGAGGCTGTAAAACGGCTGAAAGGCGCGCAAGTCGTACAAAACGCTTAATGTGTAATATTTTTCTACGGCCCCCTGTACGCGCTTTCTGATGCCTGTTACATTTTCGCTATGAACACGCAGACCCCCCCCCTCACCCGCAAAATCCTTGTCGTCGACGACGATCCACGACTGCGCGACCTCCTGCGTCGTTATCTGTCCGAACAAGGATTCAACGTCTTCGTCGCCGAAGACGGAAAGGAAATGTCCAAGCTCTGGCAACGCGAGCATTTCGATCTGCTGGTACTGGATCTGATGCTGCCCGGCGAAGATGGCCTGTCCATCTGTCGTCGACTGCGTGGCGGACACGACAACACTCCCATCATCATGCTGACCGCCAAGGCCGAGGAAATCGACCGCATCGTCGGCCTGGAGATGGGCGCTGACGATTATCTCATCAAGCCGTTCAACCCGCGCGAGCTGCTGGCCCGCGTCAACGCCATCCTGCGGCGCCGAGGCACCGAGGAACACCCCGGCGCGCCCAGCCAGGAAAACGAATCCATCGAGTTCGGCCCCTATGTGCTGAACCTGTCCACCCGCACCCTGACGCGCAACAACGAGGTCGTGCCCATCACCACGGGCGAATTCTCGGTGCTCAAGGTCTTCGCACGCCATCCCAAGATCCCGCTGTCGCGCGACAAGCTCATGGAACTGGCGCGCGGCCGCGAATACGAAGCCTTCGATCGCAGCCTGGACGTGCAGATCTCACGTCTGCGCAAGCTGATCGAGCCCAACGCCTCCAAACCTGTGTTCATCCAGACGGTCTGGGGCCTGGGCTACGTCTTTGTGCCCGACGGCGGTAACTGATTTTGCCTGCCGGACAGACAGCAGGGCGGCCCCCCGCGGCCGCCAAGCGCCGCTCCCCCAAGAGATCGAGCATCCGGCTGGGCTTGTTCAGCCGGTCTTTTTTATTGCTGGCCGCCCTGATGCTGGTCAGCCTGGGAGCGTGGCTGCAGGTGTTCTTCAGCATGGAGGAAGGCCCGCGCGCCGCCCAGATGGCCCAGCGCGTGGCCTCCGTGGTCAGCATCACGCGCTCCGCGCTGGTCTATGCGCCGCCGGCCGTGCGTCCCGCCCTGCTGCTGGACCTGGCCACCAAGGAAAGCCTGCGCGTCCAGCCCCGCGAAACCACAGACGAACTGGAGCCCCTGCCGCGTTCCAACTACTGGCAGCACGTATCCACCGAAGTGCGCGGCGCCCTGGGCAGCCAGACGCTGGTCATGTGGTCCGTCAACAACGTCCCCGGCGTGTGGGTGTCTTTCGACATCAATGACGATCAGTATTGGCTGGTGTTCGACCGCGAGCAGCTCAGCCTGACGGCGGGGGTCGAATGGCTGGGCTGGGGCGCCACCGCCCTGCTGCTGGCGCTGATCGGCGCGGCCGTCAGCGTGCGCTTCGTCAACCGTCCGCTGGCCCAGCTGGCCAAGGTCGCCCAGCAGCTTGCGCGCGGCGAAACGCCCAATACCCTGCCTGAAAAAGGCCCGGCGGAAATCCGCGACATGAATATCGCCTTCAACCGCATGGCGCGCGACATACGCCAGACGGAAGCCGACCGGGAAATCATGCTGGCGGGCATCTCGCACGACTTGCGCACGCCGCTGGCGCGCATGCGCCTGGAGATCGAACTAAGCCAGGTCTCGGACGAGACGCGCGCCGCCATCGACGAGGATCTGGCCCAGATCGACCACAGCATCGGCCAGCTGATGGAATACGCCCGGCCCGCCACCGCGGTACCCGAACACGGCATCGACGTGTCCGCCGTGCTGAACGATGTGTACGAGCGCGAGCGCACCCATACCGAGACCCTGGGCGGGATCCTGACCGCGTCCATCGAACCCAATCTGTACGCCCGCATCAGCGCCCACGACCTCAAGCGCATCGTCTCCAACCTGATCGAAAATGCGCGCCGCTACGGCCGCAGCCCCGAAGACGATCGCGCGCGCATCGAACTGTCCGCCCACCAGCATGGCAATATCCTGGAGATCGCCGTCAAGGACCAGGGCGTGGGCATCGCCCAGAACGACATCCAGCGCCTGCTGCGTCCGTTTTCCCGCGGCGTCTCGGCCCGCACCGGGGTCAGCGGCGCGGGCCTCGGGCTGGCCATCGTGGAGCGCCTGCTGGGCCAGGTCGGCGGCCACTTCGAGCTGATCAGCGCGCCATCCAACGGGCTGACCGCCCGTATCCAGCTGCCGCGCATCCGCGCCGGCCGGAACGCGCCTGCCCCGCTGGCGGACAAGGAAGGCTGAAGGCGCGGCTCAGGCGCGCACCAGCAAGGCCACGGCCGTCACGGCGATGCCTTCCTGGCGCCCCACGAAGCCGATGGCCTCGTTGGTCTTGCCCTTGATGTTCACGCAACCCGGCTCCAATTCGAGATCCGTCTGGATGTTGGCCGCCATGGCGGGCGCATGCGGAGCAATCTTGGGCTTCTGGGCGTGAATGGTGGCGTCCACATTGCCTACCTTCCAGCCCGCCGCCTTCACCTGTCCGAAGGCGTGCCGCAACAGCACCCGGCTGTCGGCGCCTTTATAGCGTGGATCGGTATCGGGAAAATGCCGGCCTATGTCGCCCAGGCCAGCCGCGCCGAGAATGGCGTCGGTGATGGCGTGCAGCAGCGCATCGGCGTCCGAATGCCCCATCAGGCCATGCGTATGCGGGATCGTGACGCCGCCCAGGATCAGCGGCCGGCCTTCGCACAACACATGTACATCGAACCCCTGCCCCACGCGAAACGGTATTGTCATAGCCATTTTTCCATCAGTTCAAAATCGTCCGGCCAGGTCACTTTAAAATTGCGCGCCGACCCCAATATCAACAAAGGCTTGTCGCCCGCCAGTTCCATGGCGCTGGCCTCGTCCGTGACGGGCCGCCCCTGCGCAGCGGCCTGTTCCAGGGCCTGCCGCAAGCCTTGCGCGGAAAACATCTGCGGCGTCTGCGCCAGCCATAGCCCTTCCCTGTCCACCGTGGCCTGCACGGCGGGAATGTCGCCCGCCGCGCTGCGCTTGACCGTGTCCGGCACCGGCTGGGCCAGCAGGCCGCCGCGCCCCGCCCGCAGGCAGGCGTCGATCAGGCGCGCCAGCGCCTGGGCGGGCAGGCCCGGCCGGGCCGCATCATGCACCAGCACCCACTGGTCCGGTTCAGGCTCCAGGCTGCGCAGGGCGTTGAGCACCGTGTCGGCCCGGGTGAGACCGCCGCAGGGCAGGCAGACCGTGCGCGGCAGGCCCCGCAGCGCATCGGCCGCCCAGGCATCGCCGGGCGCCACCGCCACGCGCACCTGCGTCACGCGCTCGTCGGCCAGCAGCGCCTGCACGGAGCGGCGCAGCATGGGCTCTCCGCCCAGCAGGCGGTACTGCTTGGGCAAGCCCTGCGCCTTCGTGGCAGAATCCAGGGCGCGCAAGCCTATGCCGGCGGCCGGAACAATCGCAATCAACGTAGTCTTCATAGGTGGGTGATTTTATAATGACAATCCTGATGGAAACCGAAAAACAGCACTCCCTGTCCCTGCCCAGCACCCACGAGGTGCTCGCCGCCTTGCGCCCCGGCCAGCGCTATGTTCAACCCATGCCGCCCGGTTCGGGCGACGCCTGCCTGATTGCCGACCTGGCGCGCCGGCACGGCGCGCCCCTGGTCGTGCTGTGCGCCGATCCCCTGTCCGCGCAGCGCCTGGCCGAAGAAGTGCTGCTGTTCGCGCCGGAGCTGCGCGTCCGCCAGCTGCCCGACTGGGAAACGCTGCCCTACGACAGCTTTTCGCCGCACCAGGACCTGATCTCCGAACGCCTGCGCACCCTGCACGCCCTGATGATGCAGGAGGTGGATGTGCTCACGGTGCCCGTCACCACCGCGCTCTACCGGCTGGCGCCGCCGTCCTTCCTGGCCGCCTACACCTTTTCCTTCCGCCAGGGCGACGCCCTGGACGAGGCCAGCCTGCGCGCCCAGCTGACGCTGGCCAACTACACCCACATGACCCAGGTGAGCGCGCCGGGTGAATTCAGCATCCGCGGCGGCCTGATCGACCTGTTTCCCATGGGCTCGGCCCTGCCTTACCGCCTGGACCTGTTCGACGACGAAATCGAGACCATACGCAGCTTCGACATCGACACCCAGCGCAGCCTGTACCCGGTCAAGGAGATCCAGTTGCTGCCGGGACGCGAGTTCCCGATGGACGAAGAGGCGCGCAACAACTTCCGGGCGCGCTTTCGCGAACGGTTCGAAGGAGATCCTTCGCGCGCCCTGCCCTACAAGGACGTGGGCAACGGGATCGCCTTCGCAGGCATCGAGTATTATCTGCCGCTGTTCTTCGAACAGACGGCCACCCTGATGGACTACGTGCCGCAAGGCAGCCTGGTGGTCACGCACGGCGACGCGCAGACGGCCATCCAGCGCTTCCAGAACGACACGCACAGCCGCTACGCGTTTCTGAAGAACGACCGCGAGCGCCCCATCCTGCCGCCCGCCAGCCTGTTCCTGTCGGACGAGCAGTTCTTCGGCGAGATCAAACCCTTCGCCCGGCTCAGCCTGGGCGGCGCGGCGCCTGGAGCGCCGAAACCCGACACGGCGGCAGCCGATACACCGGACGCCGCCTCGCTTTCGCACCCGGACTTCGAGCCTCTGCCGGCCGTGGCCGTGAACCGACGCGCCGAGGACCCGCTTGCGCTGCTGCGCCGCGAAGTCCACGACCAGCGCCGCCGCACCGTGCTGTGCGCCGATTCACCCGGGCGTCGCGAGACGCTGCTGCAGATGCTGCTGGAGTATGACTTGCGGCCCGCGCCCGACTGCCAGAACCTGGCCGACTTCCTGGACTCGGACGCGCCCTTCGCCCTGATCGTGGCGCCGCTGTTCCATGGCTTCGCCCTGGTGCACGGCGGCCTGAGCCTGCTGACGGAAAACGACCTCTACCCCACCCAGGCCCGCACCCAGCGCGGCCGCCGCCGCAACGAGCGCAGCAGCGACGTGGAAGCCATGGTGCGCGACCTGTCGGAACTGCGCGAGGGCGATCCGGTGGTGCACGCCGAGCACGGCATAGGCCGCTACTGCGGCCTGAAGGAGATGGATCTGGGCGAAGGCCCGGTGGAGTTCCTGCACCTGGAGTACGCCAAAGGCAGCACCCTGTATGTGCCCGTGGCGCAATTGCACGTCATCGCTCGCTACAGCGGCTCCGATCCCGAACATGCGCCGCTGCACCAGCTGGGTTCGGGCCAGTGGGACAAGGCCCGCCGGCGCGCGGCCAAACAGGCGCGCGACAGCGCCGCCGAGCTGCTCGCCCTGTACGCCCAGCGCGCCGCCCGCCAGGGCTACCAGTTCAAGCTGCCGCTGAACGACTACCAGGCTTTCGCCGAGGGCTTCGGTTTCGAGGAAACGCCCGACCAGGCGGCCGCCATCGAGGCCGTCGTCCAGGACATGACCTCGGGCCGGCCCATGGACCGCCTGGTCTGCGGCGATGTGGGCTTCGGCAAGACCGAGGTCGCGCTGCGCGCCGCCTTCCTGGCCGTGGCCAACGGCAAGCAGGTGGCGCTGTTGTGCCCCACTACGCTGCTGGCCGAACAGCACGCCCAGACCTTCGCGGACCGCTTCGCCGACTGGCCGGTGCGCGTGGCCGAGCTGTCGCGCTTCCGTTCCAGCAAGGACACCCAGGCAGCCATAGCCGGCCTGCGCGAAGGCAGCGTGGACATCGTCATCGGCACGCACAAGATCCTGTCCTCCGACGTGCGCTTCAAGCAGCTGGGCCTGGTCATCATCGACGAAGAACACCGCTTCGGCGTGCGCCAGAAAGAAGCCTTGAAGGCGCTGCGCGCCGAAGTGGACGTCCTGACCCTCACCGCCACCCCCATCCCGCGCACGCTGGGCATGTCGCTGGAAGGCATACGCGACTTCTCCGTGATCGCCACCGCGCCGCAAAAGCGCCTGGCCATCAAGACCTTCGTGCGCCGCGAAGACGGCAGCACCATACGCGAGGCCCTGCTGCGCGAACTGAAGCGCGGCGGCCAGGTCTACTTCCTGCACAACGAAGTCGAGACCATCCACAACCGCCGCGCCCGTCTGGAGGAGCTCGTGCCCGAGGCGAGCATCGCCGTGGCCCACGGCCAAATGCCCGAACGCGAGCTGGAAGCCGTCATGAAGGGCTTCTATCAGAAGCGCTACAACGTGCTGCTGTGCACGACCATCATCGAGACCGGCATCGACGTGCCCAGCGCCAACACCATCGTGATCCACCGCGCCGACCGCCTGGGCCTGGCCCAGCTGCACCAGCTGCGCGGCCGGGTCGGGCGCTCGCACCACCAGGCCTACGCCTACCTGCTGACGCCGGGCGAGGACGCCATCACCAGCAATGCCAAGAAGCGGCTGGAGGCCATCCAGGCCATGGAAGAGCTGGGAGCCGGCTTCTTCCTGGCCATGCACGATCTGGAGATCCGGGGCGCCGGCGAAGTGCTGGGCGAATCGCAGTCGGGCGATATCCAGGAAGTGGGTTTCTCCATGTACTCGGACATGCTCAATGCGGCGGTGAAAGCGCTCAGGGCCGGCGAAGAGCCCGACCTGGATTCGCCCTTCGCCCTGCAGTGCGAGGTCAATCTGCGCACCTCCGCCCTGCTGCCTTCCAGCTACTGTCCGGACGTCAATGCCCGCCTGGGGCACTACAAGGCGCTCTCGCACGCGCGCAACGAGGAAGACCTGTTCAGCATCCAGGAGGAGCTCATCGACCGCTACGGCCCCTTGCCCGAGCCCGGCGAGCACCTGCTGGCCGTGCATCGCCTGCGCATCCAGGCCGAGCCGCTGGGCATCGTCAAGATCGACGCCAGCGAAGCCCAGGCCACCGTGCAGTTCTCGACCAAGCCCAATGTGGACCCGGTCAGCATCATCGAACTGGTGCAGAAGAACAAGCAGGTGCGCCTGGCCGGCCCGGACAAGCTGCGCATCGAGATCCGCGACGGGGAAGTCGTCAAGAACCGTGTCCAGGCCGTGCGCAGCGTGCTGGCGAGCCTGAAGAAAGAAAATGGCAAGCCAGCCTGAGACCAGCCGCTGACGGGACGGCCTGTCGCCCCTCCCGCAGACTTTTTCGCGCCGGACCGGCCGTCCATGAAAAAAATCCCCGTAGACCTGCGGTTTACGGGGATTTTATCTGCCTGGGCCGGCGTGAACGTCTTACACGTCCAGCCTGAACCAGTTCAGCACCGCGTCCAGCGGCGAATGATTCAGGGCGAAGCGGGCCTGCTCCTGGACCACGGGCTTGGCCCGGTATGCAACGGCATACTTGGCCTTGGCCAGCATCAGCAGATCATTGGCGCCATCGCCCATGGCGATGCACTGCTCGGGGCCCGCGCCCAGCTCGGCGGCAAGCTCCTGCAGGAAACGCGCCTTGGCCTGTCCGTCCACGATATCGCCCAGCACCTTGCCGGTCAGCACGCCATCGACGACTTCCAGCGTATTGGAATAGGCATAGCTCAGGCTCAGGCGGTCCTTCATGCGTTCCGTGAAGAAGGTGAAGCCGCCGGATACCAGCAGCGTCTTGACGCCGTGCGCGTGCGCCGCGGCCACCAGCCGCTCGGCGCCGGGGTTGGGCTGCAGGCGCTCTTCATAGACGCGCGCCAGGTCATTCACCGTCACGCCTTCCAGAAACGCCACCCGGCGGATCAGGCTCTCCGAGAAATCCTTGATCTCCCCGCGCATGGCGGCTTCGGTAATGGTGGCGACCTGTTCCTTGCGGCCCGCCATGTCGGCGATCTCGTCGATGCACTCGATATTGATCAGTGTGGAGTCCATGTCCATCGCCAGCACGCGCATCTCCTTCAGCCGGTCGATCTGGTCCAGGAAAGCAAAGTCCATGCGGGCCTCCTGGCACAGGGCCTGGACCTGCGGCTTCTGCTGCACGTCGGCGCCCAACAGGCGCACGGCCGTCGGCCCCAGTTCCTGGACGCCGTCCGCCTGCACCAGCGCGGCGATTTTTTCGATGATGGCGCCATCCAGGCGCGGCCCCTGAAGAATGAGATGAGACATCAATACGTCCACGAAACAAATAAACGGGGCGCGCGCGGCGAGCCCAAAAAAGCCCCCACGCTGCGCCTTCGGCTTGCTGCCCCCCCGAGGGGGCGCTTTTTGCCTTGGGGCGGCCCGGCGGCAAAAAAGCCCCCACGCTGCGCCTTCGGCTTGCTGCCCCCCGAGGGGGCGCTTTTTGCCTTGGGGCGGCCCGGCGGCAAAAAAAGCCCCCACGCTGCGCCTTCGGCTTGCTGCCCCCCAAGGGGGCGCTTTTTACCTTAGGGCGGCCCGGCGGCAAAAAAAGCCCCCACGCTGCGCCTTCGGCTTGCTGCCCCCCGAGGGGGCGCTTTTTGCCTTGGGGCGGCCCGGCGGCAAAAAAAGCCCTCACGCTGCACCTTCGGCTTGCTGCCCCCGAGGGGGCGCTTTTTGCCTTGGGCGGTCCGGCGCTCCGGCTGCCCGGCGGCAAAAAATTGCTATTGTATCGCGCCGGCAGAGGGAAACGACACCCGGCCGGAGCGACTTCCCGCAGGGCGGCTTTCCGCAGGGCGGCTTCCCGCGGCGTAGGCGTCGGTTTTCAGCCCGGACTCATCCTGCTACGATGAAGCACACAGGAAAACAAGGACTCTTCTATGTACGTCTGGCCCAACAATACTTTGCTGGATCTGCTGAACATCGAACATCCCATCGTCCAGGCTCCCATGGCCGGCGCCCAGGACAGCGCCCTGGCCATCGCCGTGGCGCGCGCAGGCGGACTGGGCTCCTTGCCCTGCGCCATGCTCAGCGTGGACCAGATACGCGAACAGGTAAGCCTGTTCCGCCAGGCCACCGATCGCCCCTTGAACCTGAACTTCTTCTGCCACCAGGACCAGCGCCTGGAGCCTGAAGCGCTGCAGGAATGGCGGCTGCGCCTGATGCCCTACTATCAAGAGTACGGACTGGACCCGAACCAGGAGCTGCCCAAGGCCTCGCGCGCGCCCTTCTCGCCGGCGCATGCGGATCTGCTGGAAGAACTTCGTCCTGAGGCCGTCAGCTTTCATTTCGGCCTGCCCTCGCCCGATCTGCTCGAGCGCGTCAAGCAGGCGGGCGCACTGACGATGGCCAGCGCCACCACCGTGGCCGAAGCCATCTGGCTGCAGGAGCACGGCGCCGACGTCATCATTGCCCAGGGTTCGGAGGCCGGCGGCCATCGCGGCCTGTTCCTGGGCGAGAATGTCTCCACCCAGGTCGGCAGCCTGGCCCTGCTGCCGCAGATTGCGGATGCCGTGGACAAGCCCGTCATCGCGGCGGGGGGCATTGCCGACGGACGCGGCATCGCCGCCGCATTCGCGCTGGGCGCCTGCGCCGCCCAGATCGGCACGGCCTACCTGTTCTGTCCTGAATCCAAGATCAGCGAATTGCACCGCAAGGCGCTGAACAACAGCACCTCGGACAGCACCGCCATCACCAATCTGTTCTCGGGCCGTCCGGCGCGCAGCATACGCACCCGGCTGATGGATGAGATCGGCCCCCTGGACGCCAGCGCGCCTGTCTTTCCGCACGCCGGCTCCGCACTCAGCCCTTTGCGCATCGAAGCCGAAAAACAGGGCCGCAGCGACTTCACCTCGCTCTGGAGCGGACAGGCCGCCTCGCTCGGGCGGCGCCTTCCCGCCGAGCAGCTGACACTGGTGCTGGCCCAGGAAGCCCAGGGCGTCTGCAAGCGCCTGGGCGTGGCCGGCGCGCCCCATGCCCCGCTGGGCGGACGATGATCCCGACCGGCCATAAAAAAACCCGCATGCGTTGCGGGTTTTTTTATGGCGGATCAGCCGGCTTATTCGAACTTGCCCTTGGGATGGCGCATCAGGTAGCGATACACATAGCCTGGATAGGCCAGCACCAGGAACAAGGCGAAGGTGATGGTGTAGAACACCCAGGTCTGGCTGAAGGGATTGCCGATGCTGGCTTCGAAGGCGAAGCCCAGGGCGCCGACGATGCCGTAGAACGCACACACTTCCAGCAAGCGGAAGAAAAAGCTCTTGTGGACATTCTGGCCTCGCGCGCGCCAGGCCGGGAAGTAGAACACCGCCGCGGCCACAGCCAGCGCCAGCGCCACCTTGCCCAGCATGGCGGGCGTGGAGCTCAGGCCCGAGCTGCGGCCGATCAGGCTGTAGATGCCCAGGCCCAGCGACGTCACCACGGCCAGGAAAGCCACACCGCTGAGCAACTGCAGCCAGGCGGGACGCGGCGCTTCTCCCCGCGCGGACCAAGGCAGAACCAGCAAGGGTTTCTCCACGAAGAACGGCAGATTGGCCGTGATCAGCGAAAGAACGATCAACACCCAGATGGAAAGGCTTTGGTCCATGTCGTCACCTCGATCAGAATTGCAGGGATGCCTGGATCACACGGATGCAGGTGTCCATCAGGCCGCCGGGCAGCAGGCCCAGGCCGATGATCAGCACGCCGTTCACCAGCATGACGGCCTTGGTCAGCAGGCCCGTCGCCAAAGGATGCGCTTCGCCTTCAGGCTCGTCGAAGTAGGCAACCTTGACCACGCGCAGATAGTAGAACGCGCCGATCAGGGACATGACCACGGCGAAGACGGCCAGCCAGATGTAGCCTGCGCCGACCACGGCCTGCAGCACGCTCAGCTTGGCGCCGAAGCCGGCCAGCGGGGGAATGCCCGCCAGCGAGAACATGGACAGCAGCCACACCAGGGCCAGGCCGGGATTGCGGCGGTTCAAGCCCTTCAGGTCGTCGATGTTCTCGCACTCGAAACCGCGGCGGCTCAGCAGCAGGATCAGGCCGAAGGTGCTCAGCGTGGTGAGCACGTAGATCACGACGTAGAACAAGGAAGCGCCGTAGGCCTGGGCGCTGGTCTGGCCGTCGAAGACGCCGGCCAGCAGGCCCAGCAGGATGAAGCCCATGTGCGAGATGGTGGAATAAGCCAGCATCCGCTTGAGGTTCTTCTGCACGATGGCGGTCAGGTTGCCCAGCGCCAGCGACACCACGGCCAGCACCAGCAGCATGGGCTGCCAGTCCACGGCGATGCCGTGCAGGCCTTCGACCAGGAAACGCAGGGTCACGGCAAAGGCCGCCAGCTTGGGAGCCGCGCCGATGATCAGGGTGACCGTGGTGGGCGCGCCCTGGTAGACGTCGGGTGTCCACATATGGAAGGGAGCGGCGGTCAGCTTGAAGGCCAGGCCCGAGACCACGAACACCACGCCGAACACCAGGGCCAGGCGCTCGGCCTTGCCCGAGCCGACGACTTCGGCGATGCGGGTCAGTTCCAGATGGCCGGTGGCGCCGTAGATCATGGACATGCCGTACAGCAGCACGCCGGAGGCCAGCGCGCCCAGCACGAAGTACTTCATGGCGGCTTCGATGGACTGGCGATGCTCGCGGCGCAGGGCCACCAGGGCGTACAAGGCGAAGGACATCAGCTCGACGCCCAGGTAGACCGTCAGCATGCTGTTGGCCGAGATCATGATCATCTGGCCCAGCAGCGCCATCAGCGACAGAGTGTACAGCTCGCCGCCGCGATCCAGCATGTCGCGCTGCTCGGCGTAGTCACGGCCGTAGATCAGGGTGACGGCTACGGCCGCGCAGGACAGCAGCTTCAGGAAGTGGGACAGCTCGTCCACCACGAACAGACCGCCGAACGTGGTGCCGGTCATGCCCTGCGACCACTGCCAGGCGACGCCCAGCGCGACCACCACCAGCGTGCCCAGGCTGAGCACGAAGGTATTGTGGCGCTGCTTGTGCGCGCTGAAGGAGTCGAAAATCAGCACACACGAGGCCAGAACCAGGAGCAGAATCTCAGGCAGGGCCAGAGAAAAGTTGAAGGTAGTTTCCATAGTGTTTCGGCCTACAGTTTCGAGATGGAGACGTGTTGCAGCAACGCTTCAACCGAAACGTGCATGACATCGGTGAATGGTTTTGGATAAACACCCATACCCAACACAGCAATCGCCATTACGCCAAGAACGAAGAACTCGCGGCTGCTCAGATCGCTCATGCCCGCAACGTTCTCGTTGCCCACGGGACCGAAGGCCACGCGCTTGAGCATCCACAGCGAATAGGCCGCGCCGGTGATCAGGGCCGTGGCCGTCAGCAGGCCGATCCAGAAGTTGTGCTGGACCGCACCCATGATGACGGTGAATTCGCCGATGAAGCCGCTGGTGCCGGGCAGGCCGCTGTTGGCCATGGAGAACAGCACGAAGAACGTCACGAAACGGGGCATCACGTTGACCACGCCGCCGTAGTCGGCGATGCGGCGGGTATGCAGGCGGTCGTACAGCACGCCGATGCACAGGAACATCGCGCCGGACACGAAGCCGTGCGAGATCATCTGCATGATCGCGCCTTCCATGCCGGTCGTGTTGAACACGAAGAAGCCCAGGGTGACGAAGCCCATGTGCGCCACGGACGAATACGCCACCAGCTTCTTCATGTCGTCCTGGACGATGGCGACCAGGCCGATGTAGATCACGGCCACCAGGGACAGCGCGATGATGATGCCGGCCAGGCCCTGGGACGCATCGGGGGCGATGGGCAGGGAGAAGCGCAGGAAGCCATAGGCGCCCAGCTTCAGCATGATGGCGGCCAGCACCACGGAACCGCCGGTGGGCGCTTCCACGTGGGCGTCAGGCAGCCAGGTGTGCACGGGCCACATGGGCACCTTCACGGCGAAGGCCATGAACAGGGCCACGAAGATCAGCACCTGGGCGGTGTAGCCCAGCTTGGTGTCGTGCCAGGTCAGGATGTCGAAGGTGCCGCCGGACACGTTCCACAGGTAGATGAACGCGATCAGGGTCAGCAGCGAGCCCAGCAGCGTGTACAGGAAGAACTTGATCGCGGCGTACACGCGGTTCGGACCGCCCCACACGCCGATGATCAGGTACATCGGAATCAGGGTGGCTTCGAAGAACACGTAGAACAGCAGGCCGTCCAGGGCCGCGAACACGCCGACCATCAATCCCGACAGGATGAGGAAGGCGCCCATGTACTGGGCCACGCGGCTGGTGATCACCTGCCAGCCGGCCAGCACCACGATGACCGTGATGAAGGCCGTCAGCAGCACGAACCACATGGAGATGCCGTCCACGCCCAGGTGGTAGTTGACCTTGAAGGCATCGATCCAGGGAGCCAGCTCGACGAACTGCATGTCGGCCGTGCCCGGATTGAAGCCGGTGTACAGGGGGATGGTGACAATCAGGCCGGCAATCGAACCCAGCAGGGCCAGCCAGCGGGTGAACTCGGGACGGTCGTCGCGTCCCAGAGCCAGCACCAGCAGGCCGGCGACGATGGGTACGAAAATCGCCAGCGTTAACCAAGGAAGAGTAGAAGACGCCATATCGCTAGCCATTTACCGAACCGTCAGTACAAAAAAGGTTAAGAGCGCCATGATGCCGATGATCATGGCGAAGGCGTAATGGTAGACGTAGCCGGATTGCAGGTGACGGCTGATCGCAGCCACCCAGCCCACCACGCGGGCGCTACCATTGACCAGCAGGCCGTCGATCAGGCCGCGGTCGGCGCCTTTCCACAGACCCGTACCCAGGCAGCGGGCGCCGCGAGCCAGCACCTGCTCGTTGAACCAGTCAACGTAGTACTTGTTCTCCAGGATACGGTAGATGAAGGAGCAGTTCTTCTTGATGGCGGCAGGCAGCGCTGGATTGACCAGGTACATGTACCAGGCCACGACGGCGCCGGCCACGACCAGCCAGAACGGCACGGTGGCAAAGCCATGCAGGGCGTAGGCCATCCAGTCGGTCCAGTGATGGGCCAGGGTAGCCATGGCGGGATGATCGGGCAGGACCGTGATCACGCCGTCGAAGAACGAGCCGAACAGCAGCGGATCCACGAACCAGATGCCGGCGAAGATCGATGGAATGGCCAGCAGGACCAGGGGCAGCGTGACGACCCAGGGGGATTCGTGCGGATCGCCGCCATGCGCGTGATGATCGTCATGACCATGATGGTCGTCGTGCTTGACGTCGCGGAAACGCTCCTTGCCGTGGAAGACCAGGAAGTACAGGCGGAAGGAATACAGCGAGGTGACGAACACGCCGATCAGCGTGGCGTAGTAGGCATAGGTGGAACCCCAGATGCCGGCTTCGCGGGCGGCCTCGATGACGTGCTCCTTGGAGTAGAAGCCCGAGAAGAACGGCGTGCCCACCAGGGCCAGGGTGCCGATCAGGAAAGTCAGCCAGGTGATGGGCATGTACTTGCGCAGGCCGCCCATGTTGCGGATGTCCTGGTCGTGGTGCATGCCGATGATGACCGAGCCGGCGCCCAGGAACAGCAGGGCCTTGAAGAAAGCGTGCGTCATCAGGTGGAAGACCGCGGCCGAGTAGGCGGAGGCGCCCAGCGCGACGGTCATGTAGCCCAGCTGCGACAGCGTGGAATAGGCCACGACGCGCTTGACGTCGTTCTGGATGATGCCCAGCAGGCCCAGGAACAGCGCGCCGGTGGCGCCGATCACGATGATGAAGGACAGCGCGGTGGTCGACTGTTCGAACACGGGCGAGAAGCGGGCGACCATGAAGATGCCGGCCGTCACCATGGTGGCGGCGTGGATCAGCGCGGAGATCGGGGTGGGACCTTCCATGGAGTCAGGCAGCCAGCTGTGCAGCGGGACCTGGGCGGATTTGCCCATGGCGCCCACGAACAGGGCCAGAGCCGCCACGGTCAGCAGCTGCCAGTCCGTGCCGGGGAAGGTCATGGCGCTCAGCTCCTGGACCTTGGCGAACACGTCCGAGTAGTTCATGGAGCCGGTGTAGGCGTACAGCAGGCCGATGCCCAGGGCGAAGCCGAAGTCGCCGACGCGGTTGACCAGGAATGCCTTCATGTTGGCGAAGATCGCGGTCTTGCGCTCGTACCAGAAACCGATCAGCAGGTAGGAGACCAGGCCCACGGCTTCCCAGCCGAAGAACAGCTGGAGCATGTTGTTGGACATGACCAGCATCAGCATGGAGAAGGTGAACAGCGAGATGTAGGAGAAGAAGCGCTGGTAGCCCGGATCGTCCTTCATGTAGCCGATGGTGTAGATGTGCACCATCAGCGACACGGAAGTCACCACCACCATCATCAGGGCGGTCAGCTGGTCGATCAGAAAGCCGATGTCCCACTTGATGCTGCCTATGGTGATCCAGGTGTAGACGGAGCCGTTGAAGGTCTGGCCGTCGAGCACCTGGAACAGCACGGTGACCGAACCGATGAAGGAGATCAGCACGCCGGCGATGGTGATCAGGTGGGCGCCGGTCTTGCCGATGATCCGCCCCAGAAAGCCGGTGCCAAACAGGCCGGCCAGCGCAGCTCCCGCCAGGGGAGCAAGCGCAATCGTCAGATAAAGATTTATGGAGTTCATTGTTGTGCTATCCCATCAACCCTTGAGCTGGTCGAGATCCTCGACATTGATCGAATTCAGATTGCGGAACAGCAATACGAGAATCGCGAGACCAATCGCCGCCTCGGCCGCAGCGACCGTCAGGACGAAGAAGACGAACACCTGCCCGGCCGCATCCCCCATCCAGGTGGAGAAGGCGACGAAGTTCATGTTGGCGGACAGAAGGATCAATTCCACCGACATCAGCAGGATGATCAGGTTGCGGCGGTTCAGGAAGAAGCCGAACAGTCCGATCGTGAACAGCACGGCGCTCAGGACGAGATAGTGCGCAAGCGACAGCGTCATCATCATTTGTCTCCTGGAACGACGGCGTCAGCCGAACTGGATACCGACGGCTTTTCGGTTTGGGCGGGCATGGACACCAGGCGCACGCGATCCTGTGCGCGCACCTTGACCTGCTGGCCGGGGACGGTGCGTTTCACGCCGTCGCGCTTGCGCAGCGTGAGGGCAATGGCCGAAATCATGCCGACCAGCAGCACGATGCCGCCGATCAGGACGGCCAGGACGTACTGCGAGTACATCAGTTCGCCGATGACGCGGGTGTTGTTGTAGTCCTCGGGCATGACGGCGGCCGGACCGGCCTTGAGCCACAACTGGGTCAGGACGAAGCCCATCTCCAGGATCATGATGGCGCCGATCAGCAGGCCCAGGGGAATGTAGGCCTTGAACTTGGTGGCTACCGACTCCTGGCGCACGTCCAGCATCATGATGACGAACAGGAACATGACCATCACGGCGCCCACGTACACCACCACCAGCAGCAGCGACAGGAACTCGGCGCCCATCAGCATCCACAGCATGGCGGCCGTGAAGAAGGCCAGGATCAGGTGCAGCACGGCGGTCACCGGGTTGCTGGCGGAGATCACGCGGAACGCGGCCACCACCAGCACCAGCGCCAGCACATAGAACAGAACAGTAGTAAATAACATGTGTGTAGAGCTCCGGCCTTAGCGATAAGGTGCGTCTGCGGCGCGACGACGAGCGATCTCGTCCTCGTAGCGGTCGCCAATGGCCAGCAGCATGTCCTTGGTGTAGTACAGGTCGCCGCGCTTTTCACCGTGGTATTCGTGAATGTGCGTTTCCACGATCGAATCGACCGGGCAGCTTTCTTCACAGAAACCACAGAAAATGCACTTGGCCAGGTCGATGTCGTAGCGCGTGGTGCGGCGCGTGCCGTCCTCGCGTTCGGCCGACTCGATGGAGATGGCCAAGGCCGGGCACACGGCTTCGCACAGCTTGCAGGCAATGCAGCGCTCTTCGCCGTTGGCGTAGCGGCGCAAGGCGTGCAGGCCGCGGAAACGCGGCGAAGTCGGCGTCTTTTCCAGCGGGTAGCGCAGGGTCACCTTGCGCTTGAAGAAATACTTGCCGGTCAGGCGCATGCCCTTGAGCATTTCGGACAGCATCAGGCTGCCAAAGAAATCTTTGATTGCTTCCATAATCTTGCCCCTTAGCCTTACTGCCAGATGTTCCATGGCGTCTGCATCCAGATCGCCACGATCAACAGCCACACACCCGTCAGAGGGATGAACACTTTCCAGCCCAGACGCATGATCTGGTCATAGCGGTAACGGGGGAACGTTGCGCGGAACCAGATGAACATGGAGACCACGACGAAGGTCTTCAGACCCAGCCACAGCCAGCCCGGGATCCAGGTGAAGGGCGCGAACTCGACGATGGGAGTCCAGCCGCCCAGGAACATGATGGAGGCCAGGGCCGACAACAGGATCATGTTGGCGTATTCGCCCAGGAAGAACAGGGCGAAGCCCATGCCCGAATATTCCACCATGGGACCGGCCACGATTTCCGACTCGCCCTCCACCACGTCGAAGGGGTGGCGGTTGGTTTCGGCCACGGACGAGATCACGTAGATCACGAACAGCGGCAGCAGCGGCAGCCAGTTCCAGGACAGGAAGTTCAGGCCCTTGTCCGCGAAGTAGCCCTGCGTCTGGCCGGTCACGATGCCCGACAGGTTCAGCGTGCCCGACACCAGCAGCACGGTCACCAGCACGAAGCCGATGGCCAGCTCGTAGGACAGTACCTGGGCCGCGGCGCGCAAGCCGCCCAGCAAGGCGTACTTGGAGTTGGAGGCCCAGCCGGCCACGATCACGCCATACACGCCCAGCGAGGAAATGGCCAGGATGTACAGCAGGCCGGCGTTCACGTTGGCCAGCACGGACTCCGGACCGAAGGGAATCACGGCCCAGGCCGCCAGGGCGGGCATCAGCGTGACCACGGGGGCCAGGATGTAGAGCGTCTTGTTGGACTTGGCCGGAACGATCAGTTCCTTGGTCAGCAGCTTGAACACGTCGGCGAACGGCTGCAGCAGGCCGCGGTAACCCACGCGTGTGGGTCCCAGGCGCACGTGCATGAAGCCGATCATCTTGCGTTCCCAGTAGGTCAGGTAGGCCACGCACAGGATGATGGGCACGGCGATGACCACGATCTTGATCAGCGTCCAGACCACGTACCAGGCGGTGGGGCCGAGCAGTTCGGTGCCGAAGTTGTTGATGACAGAGAGAAATTCCATGTTATGCACGCTCCACTGTCAGTTGACCGAATGCGCTGCCCAGTGCGGCGGTTTCAGGGAAAGCCGTGGCCACGCGCACCGACGATGGCGCCACGGTGTCGTCCAGCTGGGCTGGCAGGGTGGCTTCGCCTTGCGAGGAGCGGACGCGCACCAGATCGCCGTCGGCCAGGCCCAGCTGGGCCAGGGTGGCGGCGGCCATGCGGGCGCGCGGCGCGGCCGAAGCCGGCGTCTCCTGCAGGGGAGCCGAACGGCGCACCAGGGCGTCGCTGCGGTAGATGGGCACGTCGGCGACGCGCTCCAGGCCGCTGGCGGCTGCCACGACCGAAGGGGCCAGCTTGATCTGGTTGGACAGGCGCGATTCCACGCCGGCGGCCATGACGGAGTCACGTACCGATTCGGAGGTCTCGTCATCGAAGCCGTCGAGCTGGAACAGATTGCCCAGCACGCGCAGCACCTTCCAGCCCGGACGGGTGTCGCCCAGGGGAGCGGCGGCGCCCTTGAAGCTCTGCACGCGGCCTTCGGCGTTCACGAAGGTGCCGGAGGTTTCGGTGAAGGGAGAAACCGGCAGCATGACGTCGGCCCAGGCCTCGGCGGCCGAGCGGTAGGACGTCAGGGCCACGGAGAACGTGGCGGACTTCAGGGTTTCCACGGCGCGCTCGCCCAGATCGCTGTCCAGGGCGGGTTCGACGTTCAGCACCAGGTAGGCGCGCAGGGATTGCGCCAGCATCTGTTCGGCGGTCAGGCCGCCCTTGCCCGGCACGGCATTGGCCAGGTAGCCGCCCACGGTGTTGCCGCCGGCGGTCAGAAAGCCCAGCTTGCCGCCGCTGGCCTGTGCGATGGCGGAGGCATTGGCGGCAATGACGCTGGCCTGGTCCGAATTGACGGCCATATTGCCCAGCAGCACGGCCACGCGCTCGCCCGAGGCAAGGCTGTCGGCGATCTGTTGGGCCTGGGCGGAAACCTGCACGCCTTCCAGGCCGGCGGGCACGGCGCTTTCCTTGGACTTGGACACGGCCACCAGGACTTCGGCCAGGGCGTTGGCCAACTGGCTGGGAGCCACGGTGAGACGGCCTGCAATGGCCTGGAACAGCGGATTGTCGGCGGCGGAATCGATGAAGGACACCTGGGCGCCGCGTTTGACGGCCTGACGCAGGCGCTGAGCCATCAGTGGATGGTCCTTGCGCAGGAAGGAGCCCACGACCAGGACGCGATCCAGATTGTTCAGTTCGGCCAGGGGCAGACCCAGCCAGGGCACGCCGGTCAGGGCGCCGTCCAGGCGCGCGTCGGTCTGGCGCAGGCGGAAGTCCACGTTCTCGGTACCTAGGGCGCGGCCCAGGCGGGCCAGCAGCGCCAGTTCTTCCGTGGTGGAGGTGGCCGAGCCGATGCAGCCCAGCTGGTCGGCACCGAACTTCTCGCGCACGGCATTCATGCCCGCGACCACCGTCTGCAGGGCGTCGTTCCAGGACGCCTCGCGCCACTGGCCGTCATCGCCGCGCACCATGGGGTGAGTCAGGCGGTCTTCGGTATACAGGCCTTCGTAGGAGAAACGGTCGCGGTCGCTGATCCAGCACTCGTTGACCTCTTCGTTTTCGAAGGGCACCACGCGCAGCACCTTGTCCATCTTGGCCTGGATCACCAGGTTGGCGCCCACGCTGTCGTGGGGGCTGACGCTGCGGCGGCGGGCCAGTTCCCAGGTACGGGCGTTGAAGCGGAACGGCTTGGAGAGCAGCGCGCCCACGGGACAGACGTCGATCATGTTGCCCGACAGCTCGGATTCGACGGCCTTGCCCACGAAGGTGGTGATTTCAGAGTGTTCGCCACGGTTGAGCATGCCCACTTCCTGCACGCCGGCGATTTCCTCGCCCGTGCGCACGCAGCGGGTGCAGTGGATGCAGCGCTGCATGGCGTCGGTGGAGATCAGCGGTCCCATGGACTTGGGGGCCACCACGCGCTTTTCTTCCTTGTAGCGCGACTCGGAGCCGCCGTAGCCCACGGCCAGGTCCTGCAGCTGGCACTCGCCGCCCTGGTCGCACACGGGGCAATCCAGGGGGTGGTTGATCAGCAGGAACTCCATGACGCTTTTCTGGGCGGCAATGGCTTTTTCCGAACGAGTACGCACGACCATGCCGTTGGTCACGGGCGTGGCGCAGGCCGGCAGCGGCTTGGGCGCTTTTTCCACGTCCACCAGACACATGCGGCAATTGGCGGCAATACTCAGTTTTTTGTGATAACAGAAGTGCGGCACATAGACCCCGGCGTCATGGGCAGCCTGAATGACCATGCTGCCTTCCGGGGCGTCAACTTTAATGCCATCGATGGTGAGTTCTACCATTACGTTGTCCTGGCCTACAGATATTGAGGCACCACACAGCTCTTGTGCTCGATGTGGTGTGCGAACTCGTCGCGGAAATGCTTAACGAAACTGCGCACCGGCATGGCGGCGGCGTCACCCAGGGCGCAGATCGTGCGGCCCATGATGTTGTGTGCGATGTCGTCGAGCATGTCCAGGTCTTCCTTGCGGCCCTGGCCGTTCTCGATGCGGTGCACCATGCGCCACAGCCAGCCCGTGCCTTCGCGGCAGGGCGTGCACTGGCCGCAGCTCTCGTGGTAGTAGAAGTACGACAGGCGCAGCAGCGACTTGACCATGCAGCGCGTCTCGTCCATGACGATGACCGCGCCCGAGCCCAGCATGGAGCCGGCCTTGGCGATGGAGTCGTAATCCAGGTTGGTGGCCATCATGATGTCGGCCGGCAGCACCGGAGCGCTCGAGCCGCCGGGAATGACGGCCTTGAGCTTGCGGCCGCCGCGCATGCCGCCCGCCAGCTCCAGCAGCTTGGCGAAAGGCGTGCCCAGGGGCACTTCATAGTTGCCGGGACGCTCCACGTCGCCCGTGATCGAGAAGATCTTGGTGCCGCCGGCGTTGGGAATGCCCACTTCCAGGTACTGCTGGCCGCCGTTGCGGATGATCCAGGGCACCGCGGCGAAGGTCTCGGTGTTGTTGATGGTGGTGGGCTTGCCGTACAGGCCGAAGCTGGCGGGGAACGGCGGCTTGAAGCGCGGCTGGCCTTTCTTGCCTTCCAGCGACTCCAGCAGCGCGGTTTCCTCGCCGCAGATGTAGGCGCCGTATCCATGGAAGGCGTGCAGCTGGAAGTTGAAGCCCGAACCCAGGATGTTGTCGCCCAGGAAGCCGGCGGCGCGCGCCTGCTCCAGCGCCTCTTCGAAACGCTGGTAGATCTCGAACACTTCGCCGTGGATGTAGTTGTAGCCCACGCTGATGCCCATGGCATAGGCGGCGATGGCCATGCCTTCGATCACGATGTGCGGGTTGAAGCGCAGGATGTCGCGATCCTTGAAGGTGCCGGGCTCGCCCTCGTCCGAGTTGCACACCAGATACTTCTGGCCGGGGATGGCGCGCGGCATGAAGCTCCACTTCAGGCCGGTTGGAAAGCCCGCGCCGCCGCGGCCGCGCAGGGCCGAGGTCTTGACTTCGGCGATGACGTCCTCGGGCTTCATGCCGCTGGTCAGCACCTTGCGCAGGGCCTCGTAGCCGCCGCGCTTGACGTATTCTTCCAGGCCCCAGTTGTCGCCGTTCAGGCCGGCCAGGATCTGGGGCTCGATGTGGCGATCATGAAAAATCATGCTGCGCGACAGGTCGGCCCCGGGATTGGGCTCCAGCCCCTGGGCGAGCTTGCGCAGAATGTCCGGTGCACTCATGCCGACTCTCCGTGTTTCTTCAGTTCTTCGAGCATGGCGTCGATGCGCTCGGCTTCCATGCGCACGCACATGTGCTGATTGTTCAGCAGCATGACGGGCGAGTCGCCGCACGAACCCATGCACTCTCCCATGATCAGGGAGAACTGGCCGTCGGCGGTGGTTTCACCGTAATCGATGCCCAGCTTTTCCTTCAGGTATTCGCCTGCCTTGACGCCGTCGCGCAGCGCACAGGGCAGGTTGGTGCAGACCGAGATGGTCACGCGGCCCACGGGCTTGGTGTGGAACATGTTGTAGAAGGTGGCGACCTCCTGCACGGCAATGGGTTCCACACCGATGTAGCGGGCCACGTCGGCGATGATCTCGGGCGAGACCCAGCCTTTTTCCTGCTGGGCGATGGCCAGCGATGCCATGATGGCGGAACGGCGCTGGTCGGCCGGGAACTTGCCCAGTTCCCGATCTATCTGTTGGTAGGCTTTTTCGGAAAGCAACATAATTCGGTTCCGTATTTCCAGGCGCGACCTAGCGGTCGATCTCGCCAAACACAATGTCCTGCGTCCCGATGATGGTGACGGCGTCAGCGATCATGTGGCCGCGGCACATTTCATCCAGGGCCTGCAGGTGCACGAAGCCCGGGGCGCGGATCTTCAGGCGGTACGGCTTGTTGCCGCCGTCGGACACCAGGTAGATGCCGAATTCGCCCTTGGGATGCTCGACGCCGGCGTACACTTCGCTGGTCGGCACGTGCATGCCTTCGGAGAACAGCTTGAAGTGGTGGATCAGGTCTTCCATGCCGGACTTCATGCGTTCGCGCGACGGCGGAGCCACCTTGTGGTTGTCGGTGATCACGGGGCCGGGATTGTTGCGCAGCCACTGCACGCACTGGCGGATGATGCGGTTGCTCTCGCGCATCTCGGCGATACGCACCAGGTAGCGATCGTAGGAGTCGCCGTTGCGGCCGACCGGAATGTCGAATTCCATGCGGTCGTAGACTTCGTAGGGCTGGACCTTGCGCAGGTCCCACTCCACGCCCGAACCGCGCAGCATGGGGCCGGTGAAGCCCAGGGCCTTTGCGCGCTCCGGATCCACGACGCCGATGCCCACCAGGCGCTGCTTCCAGATGCGGTTGTCGGTGAGCAGGGTTTCGTACTCGTCCACGCAGGCCGGAAAGCGGTTGGTGAAGTCCTCGATGAAGTCCAGCAAGGAACCCGAACGGGCCTCGTTCATGGCCTTGAGCTCTTTTTCGGAACGGTACTTGTTGCCCTTGTACAGCGACATGCTGTCGGGCAGGTCGCGATACACGCCGCCGGGACGGTAGTAGGCCGCGTGCAGGCGTGCGCCCGAGACGGCCTCGTAGCAGTCCATCAGGTCCTCGCGCTCGCGGAAGGCATACAGGAACACGGCCATGGCGCCCACGTCCAGGGCGTGCGAGCCCACGGACATCAGGTGGTTCAGGATGCGGGTGATCTCGTCGAACATGACGCGGATGTACTGCGCGCGCAGCGGAACCTGCACGCCGACCATCTTTTCGACGGCCATGCAATAGGCGTGCTCGTTCACCATCATGGACACGTAGTCCAGGCGGTCCATGTACGGCAGCGTCTGCAGATAGGTCCGATGCTCGGCCAGCTTTTCCGTGGCGCGATGCAGCAGGCCGATGTGCGGATCGGCACGCTGGATGACCTCACCGTCCAGCTCGAGCACCAGGCGCAGCACGCCGTGGGCGGCCGGGTGCTGGGGACCAAAGTTCAGGGTGTAGTTTTGAATTTCTGCCATGATGATTAACGCCCTACTCCGTAGTCGTCCTCGCGCACCACGCGCGGCGTGATCTCACGCGGCTCGATGGTGACGGGCTGGTAAATGACCCGCTTCTGCTCGGTGTCATAGCGCATTTCGACGTAGCCGGAAATCGGGAAGTCCTTGCGGAAAGGATGGCCGATGAAACCATAGTCGGTCAGGATGCGGCGCAGGTCCGGGTGGTTCTCGAAAATGATGCCGTACAGGTCGAACGCCTCGCGCTCGAACCAGTTCACCGATGGCCAGACCTCGAACAGCGTGGGCAGCGTCGGGAAATCGTCGTTGGGCACGAAGCAGCGCACGCGCAGGCGCCAGTTGTGCGTCAGCGAGGTCAGGTGCAGCACCACGGCGAAGCGATAGGGAAACTGGCCGGCCACCGGCTGGTACGTGGGCGCCTTCCAGGCGGAATAATCGATGCCGCACAGGTCGATACAGGTTTCGAAGCGCAGGTCAGCGTGGTCGCGCAGCAGCGTGCAGGTGTCCACCCAGGCGTCCGCCGGCACTTCCAGGGTCAGCTCGCCCAGCGCCTCGGTCAGCGCGGCCTGTTCGCCCAGGACGGCGAGCAGGTTGGTTTTCAGTGTTTCTAGCCGTGTCATAGTCTCTCTTAGCCTGTTCTAGCCGATCAGCGCGCAATGGTGTTGGTCAGACGGATCTTGTTCTGCATCTGCAGCAGGCCGTAGACCAGGGCCTCGGCCGTGGGCGGACAGCCCGGCACATAGACGTCGACCGGCACGATGCGGTCGCAGCCGCGCACGACGGAGTAGGAGTAGTGGTAATAACCGCCGCCGTTCGCACAGGAGCCCATGGATACGACCCAGCGCGGTTCGGCCATCTGGTCATATACCTTGCGCAGGGCGGGAGCCATCTTGTTGCACAGCGTGCCCGCCACGATCATCAGGTCGGACTGACGGGGACTGGGCCGGAAGATGATGCCGAACTGGTCCAGGTCGTAACGCGCCGCGCCCGCGTGCATCATTTCCACCGCACAACAGGCCAGGCCGAATGTCATGGGCCACATGGACCCCGTCTTTGCCCAGTTAAGAAACTTATCCGCACTGGTCGTCACAAAACCTTCTTTGAGAATGCCGTCGATAGCCATAGTAGTTGCCTTTTGCCGGATCCGGCCCGGAGAACCCCGCCGATCCTATTGCTGACCAAACTTGCCGCCGCAAAGGCGCATCCCGGTGCGCCTTGAATTCAGCAAGAGACGCGAAGATCCGCCGCGCGGACCTCCGACCGGAGGGTTACTCCCAGTCCAGAGCGCCTTTTTTCCATTCGTAGATAAAGCCGACCGTCAGCACGGCCAGGAAGGCCATGACAGTCCAGAAGCCCACCAGGCCGACGGTGCCATTGGCCATGGCCCAGGGAAACAGGAAAGCGATTTCCAGGTCGAACATGATGAACAGGATCGCGATCAGGTAGTAGCGGATGTCCACCTTCATGCGGGAGTCGCCAAACGCTTCGAAACCGCATTCGTACGGCGAGAGCTTTTCGGCATCGGGACGGTTCGGGCCCAGCAGCCGGCCGGCCGTGAGCAGCGCCAGGCCGATGCCCGTGGCGACAATGATAAACAGCAAAACGGGAAAGTACTCTTGCAGGTTCATGCAAAGCATCCAATCGCAGTAAATAAACTCTTGGATTGTAGCATTTTGAGAGCACAGTTTTGAGGGATAACCCCAAACCATTACATCTTGACGGCGATGTTGCGCATGCGCAGCAAAAATCCCTCAGCCGCCTTACAAAACCCGGTTCCTTATTGATTATTTGGATTATTTAAGGTTGGGTTTTTCTGCACTTGAATATTTATTCTACCCTCTTTTGTCAGGTTTATGTCAGACATCCGACAGGAAAAACACGTCCGACTGCATCTAATTTGTAACCACAAGCTCATCAGAAAAGATGTGCCATTGCCCAGCCGAACCAAGCCGGCACGCACCCGCCCATGCCGCGATGGAATTCAGCCATGCTGCCTTGCCCGGCCTGCCGGCGCCAGGCCCTCTCCTGGACTATCAGGCATAGAAAAAGCCACCCGCAAGGGTGGCTTTTTTTTACAGCTTGTACTGCTAGTCAGTTCAGCAAGCCCGAAGGCTTGCCATTGAGCGCGTAGACAAGCTACGCGGCACAATTAGAACTGGTGACGCAGACCAACGCCCACCAGGGTGGACTTGCCGTCAGGCAGGAAGTGCACGTTCTTGGCGTAGGAGCCGATAGCGTACACGTTGGTGCGCTTGCTCAGTGGGTGGCTGTAACCCAGGCTGAAAGTGTGCTGCTTCTTCATTTCCCAGGATGGGGTATCACGGTCCAGCGACTCTGGAGCCGAACGAGGATCAGCCATGGTCCAGGAACCCATCAGGGTGCCGGCGCCAACAGGAGCGGACAGACCGACCAGGTAGGAGTTGACCTTCAGACCCTTCAGATCACCCAAAACGGTGTCGCCGATGCCGACGCCGCTGAAGTTCTGAGGAACAAACAGGCCGTCACGAGTCTGACCGAAGGCCAGGTAAGCCTTGACCACTTCGAAGTCGTAGCTGCCGCCGATGTTCCAGGACTTGACGGTGTCGCCACCATAAACACCAGTGGAACCAAGGAACTCACGAGTCTTGTATTGGTCGTACGTCAGAGCGACGCCGACAGGGCCGTTGGCGTAACGCAGACCGGTGGTGATGCCACGCTGGTTGCGCTCCAGACCGTCTTCAGGATCAGCACTGTTGGTGATCTTGTATTCTTGAGGGCCGTCGGTGTTGAAGGAGTAGCCAACGCCGAATTGGAAGCCGGAGAAGTTGGGGGTCTGGTACATGACCATGTTGTCGTAACGAACGGTGTTGGCCGAGGTGAAGGCCGCACCGATGTTAGCTTGGTCGAAACCGCCGCCGAAAGGATCGGCTACGCCAGGCAGGTACTTGGAAGCGATGTTGGTTTGACGACCGAAGTCCAGTTGACCCCAGCTGTCGCCAGCCAGACCCAGAGTGGCTTGACGACCGAACAGACGCTTGCCTTGCAGGGAGTTACCAGTACCCAGATCGAAACCGCTTTCCAGAACGAACACAGCGCGCAGACCGTCACCCAGATCTTCGGAACCCTTCAGACCCCAGCGGTTGCCGGACTGGATGCCGTTGATCAGACCAGTCTTCTTCTGGCTAAAGGATTCCATGCCGTCACGGTTGGCAGCGTAGGAATCAGTGCCCTTGAACTTTTGGTAGCCAATACCGCCATCCAGAATACCGTACAGGGTAACAGACGTTTCTGCGTGTGCGACGCCAGCGAAGCCGGCCATCAGAGCAGCAGCGAGCAGAGTCTTTTTCATGTAAGAAATCTCCGTAGATTTGAGTAAATCAGAGCAGCCCAACTACAACAGTGCTGCTGCTCTTTCTAACTCCGCGATGGGAAGTTAACGTTATTGCATCAAAATTCCCGACGCTTGACTACGAAACCATTCAGAATCGTGAATCTTTGTGCGCGCCTTGTTGGCTATACACAACAAAACAAAGTCACAGCGCCCGTGCCGCAAGGGTTTACCCGTGGTTTGGCGGCCTTTACAGAACCATTAGCAGCCTGATGACCCAAGGCACTCTTGAGAACTCGCTTTAAGTCCCCTTTTCAAGCCGTTCGAAAGCCTCTCTTTTTCGATTCGAGCAGCCAGCGAGTCCGAAAACAGTCGCCGCTTGGCGGCGCTGCTCTCCGTTCACGCCGAGGCGCGGCCCCGGCGGCTTCATGTCCGCTCGATTTCTCTTGGGCTGATAAATTAACCACATGCCTTTGCGAAAACCTCATCGCTCAAAGCAGGACCCAGCACGAGCAAATGGTTGCAACGCCGAAAACGCTCCCTGCGCCAGGGCAGACAATCTCGCATATGAAACAATCCCTGCCGGCTGCTCTGCGCATGGCGAATCCAGCACAGATTTCGAAGCAGAGAAGCCCTAACGCACAATAATCATACCGCCCATTCCAGGTCCGAAAGTTGTGAACCTGCCGAGGCATACGAAGCCCATCACAGAACCGAAGCATCTATCGTCGGCATGATCCTCGCCGCGCCAGCGAAACAGGCCCCTGCCCAGAATGCGCACCCGCGACCCCGTATTGAAGCGCCGGCCGATTTGCAGGCAAAAAAAAACCTGTCCGCAATCGGATCAGGTTTTGTCTGGCAGCGTGCGCTGCGTACTTTTACTTATACGATGGTGCCGACGACGAGACTCGAACTCGTACAGCTTTCGCCACTACCCCCTCAAGATAGCGTGTCTACCAATTCCACCACGTCGGCAAGGCAATCAAGACAGCGATATTAGCACGAGAAAGAATGGCTTGTCAGCATTCCAGCCCTGCCCTTCGCAGGAAAAACAGGATTTCGTTTGCTCAGCGCGACAAACCAAGGCGCAGTCCATGAAAAAGCCCGCCTGACGGCGGGCTCTCCGACCCTCTATATATATAGAGGTCAGGGCTTGGCGGCCGGTTCCGACTCCGCCTTGGGGGCTTGCTCACCGGCAGCTGGTTCAGGCTTCTGCTCCTGGGCCTGCGGGGCCGCGGAAGGAACGGCCGAAGGAGCTGCCGGCACCGACGAAGGCGCCGGGGAGGGAACGGCGGCGGGTGCAGCGGCGGGTGCAGGTACGGAAGAAGCCCCGGAAGGAGCGCCGCCGGGCACGGGGGACTCATAACCTTGCATCACGCCGGATTCCGCCTGCTTGGCGGGATGGTGCGCCATCCAGGCCAGGCCGCCGGTCGAGGCAAAGAACACAATGGCCGCCCATTTGGTCATGCGCGACAGGAAATTGGCGGCGCCCGCGGCACCGAAGACGCTGCCGGCGGAACCGCCGCCAAATGCGGAGCCCATGTCGGCGCCCTTGCCTTGCTGCAGCAGCACCAAGCCAATAATCAGCAGCGAGGAAATGACCTGCACGGCCATCAGAACGGAAGACATCCAATGTTGCATTCAAAGACTCCGAGGCCTCAAGCGGCCACAATACGTAAGAATTCCCGTGCATCCAGAGACGCACCGCCCACCAGGGCACCATCAATATCCGGCATGGCGAACAGCTCGGCGGCATTGTCCGCCTTGACGCTGCCGCCATACAGAATGCGCAGCCGATCCGACTCCATGAACGCGCGGATCTGTCCGTGCATATCCTGCGCCTGCTCCGGCGTAGCCGTCAGCCCGGTACCTATGGCCCAGACCGGCTCGTAAGCCAGCACGATGCGTTCCACGACATCCTTGCCCAGCGCCTTGATCGGCTCGAGCTGGTCCTGCACCACGCAGGCCGCCTGCCCTGCTTCGCGATCAGCCAGCAGCTCGCCGATGCAGACAATGGGCGTCAGACCCGCATCCAGGGCCGCCACCACCTTGGCAGCCACCAGGGCGCTGCTTTCCTGATGGTACTGCCGCCGTTCCGAATGGCCGACGATGACCCACTGGCAACCAATGTCCGCCAGCATGGAGGCGGATACCTCGCCGGTATAGGCCCCCTTGGCATGCACGCTGACGTCCTGGGCGCCCAGGGCGATGCCCGATTCCCGCAAGGCGTCGGCCAGCTGGGGCAGGTATACATACGGCGCACACACCAGCACCTCGCATTTCGGCCGGGCCGCGTTCGGCTGGGCCGCGTTCGGCTGGGCCGCATCCGGCCGGGCCGCGGACGGCTGAACATCAGACTGGGCAAGCAATTCATCCAGCAGACGGCGGTTGCCATCGAGCGAACCGTTCATTTTCCAATTGCCCGCAACCAGTCGTTTTCGCAAAGAAGGTACGCCCATTGCTCCCTTGATGTCAGTCAGAAGTTACACCCGACGCCCGCAATGCAGACGCAGCTAACCCGCTATTGTAGCGCGAGCTTGGCGATTCCGCTCGACATTGCCCCAAATAGGCGTGGAAAAACCAACGGGAGCCCCAGGACGATCCATTAGCGGCTCAAGGCACCAGGATGATCTTGCCCACCTGCTCGCCCGCCTCCATCATGGCGTGGGCGCGATCGGCCTGCTCCAGCGGAAACGTCGCGTGCACCACCGGCCGGATCTGGCCTGATTCCAGCAAGGGCCACACGCGTTCGCGCAGGGCCCGGGCCAGGGCCGCCTTGAAGGCGACCGGACGCGGGCGCAGGGTGGAGCCCGTCACCGTCAGGCGGCGGCGCAGGATCTCACCGCAATTGATGGTGGCCTTGGCACCGCCCAGCAGGGCAATGATGACGATACGGCCGTCGTCCGCCAGGCACTTGAGATCGCGGTCGATGTAGTCGCCGGCCACCATGTCCAGGATGACGTCCACGCCGCGCCCGCCAGTCTTGGCCTTGATGACTTCTTCGTAGGCCTGAGTCTTGTAGTTGATGCCGATGCCGCCCAGGCGATTGATGGCCTCCACGCGCTCGTCACTGCCTGCCGTGGCATAGGCCGTGTTGCCCAGGGCGACCGCCAGCTGGATGGCGGTGGTGCCGATACCGCTGGCTCCGCCATGCACCAGCAGGGTTTCGCCATGCGTCAGGGCGCCTCGTTCGAAAACATTGCTCCAGACCGTGAAGAAGGTTTCGGGCAGGCCCGCGGCCTCGACCAGGCTGAATCCGGCGGGAATGGGCAGACATTGCTGCACGGGCACGACACAGTACTCCGCATAGGCGCCGCCGGTCACCAGGGCGCAGACCTGATCGCCAATCTTGAATTCGCTGCCCTGCAGATCGCCGGACACGATTTCTCCCGCCAACTCCAGCCCCGGCAGATCGGAGGCGCCGGGCGGCGGCGGATAGGTCCCCGCGCGCTGCAGCGCATCCGGGCGATTCACGCCCGCCGCCAGCACCTTGACCAGCACTTCTCCCGCGCCCGGCTGCGGCGTGGGCCGCTCCACCACGCGCAATACTTCCGGACCGCCAAACTCAGCAATTTCAATGGCTCGCATGCCTGCTCCCTATGTTCAGAATTCCATGGCGAAAGAAAATCCCCGCCATGCGGCGGCCCTCTCACCTTATCCCCGCAATCTACCATATGCGCCCTGCCCTGCCTGGCAAAGCCGCCGCGACGACCACAATATTCCGATGACGCTCCCGGCCTTTTACGTTACACTTTAGAGCTTTCCCGCCTGTCTGGGCGGGGAACGGCGCCCCGCCCCAAGGCGCGGAGCCGAACAAAAGCCAAAAAAAACAGGAAGCGTGCCAGAGCGGTTGAATGGACCGGTCTTGAAAACCGGCGATGGGGCAACCCATCCGTGAGTTCGAATCTCACCGCTTCCGCCAGTTTTTCCCGCTGCATCCATGGCGGAATTGGTAGACGCAAGGGACTTAAAATCCCTCGATCCTTGATCGTGCCGGTTCGATTCCGGCTGGATGCACCACTTGCCCGCCCTATTCAGGGCGACCAGGGCGCAGGACGCTTCTTGCCCCGCCACCGGAGACCTATGAGCAGAGGCCCGCAGCAACACCCAACGAGCCCTTGACCCGGACCTGCCGTCCGGCGTCTTTCTGCGTATTTTTTCCGGTTTTTCATCATGCTTATCTTTTTACTGGCGGGAGCTTGCGCTCCGGCCTTTTCCGCGTCCGCCGGGCATTCTGCTCCCGGAGGGCGGCCATGAACGTTTCCCGTCAGGAGCGCCGCGTCCTGCTCATGCTGGCCCAAGGCGGCCACATCCAGCTCAAGCGCGATGCGCACAAGAAGATCGAATCCGTCACCTTCCTGTCCCGGGAAGGCTGGGTCATGAGCGGGGTCGCCGCGGACATGTGGAAACGGCTGCGCGCGCGAGGCCTGGTCCGCTCGCGCGGCACGGGCATCTATGTGATCAGCCGCGCCGGCCTGCTTGCCATGCAAGCCTAGGACGGACCAGGCGCCTGCCCGGCCAACAGACACGGTGAGACCAGGCCAAAAAAAAGGTTCTTCGAGGAATTCCGGGTACTGAATTGCCAAGTCGATGCTGAACCGGTTTTTTGAAGACGCCGTTCAAGGCGCGGGTAGATCGGACGGCGCTGACGGCTTGCCGGCGCGGTGCGCCGGTGCCCTGGTCGGGGCGCCTGGCCGGGCGCGTCGTTAACTCCGGCGGTTGCTCGCCTCCCAGGCGAGCAACAAGCGCCGCCGTCGAACAGAACGACGCTTGCCCCCCGTCCCCGCGCCCCGCCTGCGGCAAGCCATCCGACCCGCCCCGTCCGATCTACCCGCGCCTTGAACGGCTCAAAATGCCGATGGCATCGACCCGGCCCTAGGCATCCATACCAAGCAGAAAACTCAGCGGATGGTTGATACGTTGTGCGGCTTTTGCGCGGACGTCCCGCTGTTTGGGCCAAAACAGCGGCGCCGTTCTCGCAAGGCCGGCCAGGGCGGGCCGGCGGGCGAGTCAGGGCCTTCGCCGCAGGCGGGATGCGGGGGCGGGAAGCAAGGGGCGTGCTGCTCGAGCAGGGCGCTTGTGATTCGTCCAGTGGACGAATCACCCTGCGAGTTTACGCCCCGCCCGCCCCCGTATCCTGACCAGGGAACCCGCGCGCAGCGCGGGCGAAGGACCCAGCCAAGCCGGCCCGCCCCGGCCGGCCTCGCGAGAACCCGAGGTTCTTTTCGATTGGCCCAAACAGCTCGCCAATCAAGGAGGAATCCCCGGAATTCTTCGAAGAACCAAAAAAAAAAGCCCGTCCGAAGACGGGCTTTTTTCGGCATCCGAAGATGCGCGGGCTTACTGGGCCACTGGAGCGGACGGGCCGCCTTGGGCTTCGATGCCGCCGATCGCCTTGATGGACAGGCGCAGACGGCCTTTCTCGTCGGCTTCGATGACCTTGACCTTCACGACCTGGCCAACCTTCAGGACATCATTGATGTTGGCAATGCGGTAGTTGGCGATCTCGGAGATGTGCAGCAGGCCGTCGCGGCCAGGCAGGACCTGGACGATGGCGCCGAAATCCAGCAGACGCATCACGGGACCTTCGTATTCCTGGCCCACTTCCACTTCAGCCGTCAGTTCCTTGATGCGGCGCTCGGCTTCGCGCGCTTTTTCCAGGTCGGCGCTGGCGATGGTGATGGTGCCGTCATCGGAGATGTCGATCTGCGTGCCGGTTTCTTCGGTCAGGGCGCGGATGGTTGCGCCGCCCTTGCCGATCACGTCGCGGATCTTCTCGGGGTTGATCTTGACGGTCAGCATGCGGGGTGCGAACTCGGACATCTCGGTGCGGGAACCGTCGATGGCTTCCTTCATCTTGGACAGGATGTGCATGCGGCCTTCGTGGGCCTGGGCCAGGGCGACCTGCATGATTTCCTTGGTGATGCCCTGGATCTTGATGTCCATCTGCAGGGCGGTGATGCCCTTCTCGGTGCCCGCGACCTTGAAGTCCATATCGCCCAGGTGGTCTTCATCGCCCAGGATGTCGGTCAGGACGGCGAACTTGTTGCCTTCCTTGATCAGGCCCATGGCCACGCCGGCCACGTGATCCTGCACAGGCACGCCGGCGTCCATCATGGACAGCGAGCCGCCGCACACGGAGGCCATCGAGGACGAGCCATTGGACTCGGTGATCTCGGAGACGATGCGGATGGAGTACTGGAAGTCCTCGGCGGCTGGCAGCAGCGGGCTCAGGGCACGCTTGGCCAGGCGGCCGTGACCGATCTCGCGGCGCTTGGGCGCGCCGAAGCGGCCGGCTTCGCCGGTGGCGAAGGGAGGCATGTTGTAGTGCAGCATGAAGCGATCACGGTATTCGCCCATGATGGAATCGATGATCTGCTCGTCCTGTTTGGTGCCCAGCGTGGTGACGACCAGCGCCTGGGTTTCGCCGCGCGTGAACAGGGCGCTGCCGTGAGCGCGCGGCAGCACGCCCAGGCGGATGCTGATGGGGCGCACGGTACGCGTGTCGCGGCCGTCGATGCGGGATTCGCCGCTCAGGATGCGGGTGCGCACGATACGGCTTTCCAGGTCGAACAGGATGTTGTCCACGGCCACGGAATCAGGCTGCTCTTCGCCCTTGGCCTGGGCATGGGCGGCCAGCGTTTCCTTGACTTGCGCGTAGACGGCGCGGACCTGTTCGGTGCGAGCCTGTTTTTCGCGGATCTGGTAGGCCTGGGTCAGGCCGTCCTGGGCGGCGGCGGTGACGGCGGTCAGCAGCGCTTCGTTGACGGGGGCGGGCTGCCAGTCCCATTCGGGCTTGCCGGCCTCTTCCACCAGTTCGTGGATGGCATTGATGGCGGCCTGCATCTGCTCGTGGGCGTAGACCACGCCGCCCAGCATGACTTCTTCAGACAGTTGCTTGGCTTCGGATTCCACCATCAGCACGGCGGCTTCGGTGCCGGCCACGACCAGGTCCAGGTCCGAGGACTTCAGTTGCGTGGCCGAAGGGTTCAGCACGTACTGGCCGTCCACATAGCCGACGCGGGCGGCGCCCACGGGACCGTTGAACGGAATGCCCGAGATGGCCAGGGCGGCGGAGGCGCCCAGCATGGCGGCGATGTCGGGATCGATCTCGGGATTGACCGAGACCGTATGGATGATGACCTGGACTTCGTTGTAGAAGCCTTCAGGGAACAGCGGGCGCAGCGGACGGTCGATCAGACGGGAGATCAGGATCTCGCGCTCGGACTGCTTGCCTTCGCGCTTGAAGAAGCCGCCGGGGATCTTGCCGGCCGCATAGGTCTTTTCGACGTAATCCACGGTCAGGGGAAAGAAATCCTGGCCGGGCTTGGCCTTGCTGGCGCCAACGACGGTGGCCAGCACGACGGTGTCTTCGATGGAAACCAGCACGGCACCTGACGCCTGACGTGCGATCTCCCCGGTTTCCAGGACGACGGTGTGTTCGCCGTACTGGAAGGACTTGGTGACTTTATTGAACATTAGGAGAATCCTTACAATAAAAAAACCGTGCACACTGCGAAACCGGTTCGCAGTGTGCACGGTTGTCTAGCGGGGAACCAGCCCCGGTATCACTTACGCAGACCGAGTTTTTCGATCAGTGCACGGTAAGCATCTGGATTACGGCCTTTCAGGTAATCCAGCAGTTTGCGGCGACGGCTGACCATGCGCAGCAGACCACGACGGGAGTGGTGATCCTTGTTGTGAGCCTTGAAGTGGTCGGTCAGTTCGTTGATGCGAGCGGTCAGCAGGGCCACTTGCACTTCTGGGGAACCGGTGTCGCCTTGTTTGCGCTGAAACTCGGAAACGATATCGACTTTTTTGATATCTGCAACTGCCATTTTATTTAGCCTCTAGGACATGCGTTAGGACCGAGGTGCCCTAACGTGTTTGACATTGAATTGAATGTGTCCGCCGGACACAAGCGGCCATTATAACCACAAAGCCCGGCTCAGTTCAGGGTTTCAGGCAAAATCCGCGCCTGTATCGCCCCGCTTAGTTGTTTTCGCGCCGACGGCGGCTCAGATCGCGGGCGCGGCGCCAGCGCCAGGCCATGACCACCCAGCCCGACAGGCCATAGATGCAGAACAGCGCAAACAGGATGACAGGCGGATCGGTGGAGACGAAGACGAACACCAGCACGAACAGCAGCATTCCCCAGAACGGCACGCTGCGACGGATCGCGAAGGACTTGCCGCTGTAGAACGGCGCGTTCGAGACCATGGCCAGGCCCGCGTAGACGGTCAGCGCGAAAGCCACCCAGGGAACAGAGCTGGCCTGAAGCGACAGCTTGTTGTCCACGGCCAGCCAGATGAAGCCGGCCACCAGCGCGGCGGCGGCCGGGCTGGGCAGGCCCTGGAAGAAGCGCTTGTCCACCACGGCGATGTTGGTGTTGAAGCGCGCCAGGCGCAAGGCCCCGCCCGCCACGTAGATGAAGGCGGCCAGCCAGCCCCAACGGCCCAGTCCCTGCATGGCCCAGACATACATGACCAGCGCGGGCGCGGCACCGAAGGAGATCATGTCGGCCATGGAATCGTACTGCTCGCCGAAGGCCGATTGCGTATTGGTCAGGCGCGCCACGCGGCCGTCCATGCCGTCAAAGACCAGCGCCAGGAAGATGGCGATGGCGGCCGCTTCGAAACGGCCGTTCATGGCCTGCACGACAGCATAGAACCCCGCAAAGAGATTGGCCGTGGTGAAGGCATTGGGCAACAGGTAGATGCTGCGCCGACGGCGGGTTTCATCGTTGAGGAAATTGGGCATGATGAATGCAATGATGAATGTTGCAGGTGAGCGTTCACCTAAATGTAGCATTGTACCCGGCCCCGGCCGCAAAATATGCGGGCCTGCCCTTGTCAGGAAAACACGACCAGGGGCCGGCCCCGCCGCAAGGGATGCGGCAGGATCGTCGCCTCCAGGCCGTACAATTCGCGCAGATTATCGACGGTCAGCACCGCCTCCGGTGTTCCTTGGGCCAAGACCTGGCGCCGATGCAGCAAGGCCAGGCGGTCGCACCAACGCGCAGCCAGATTGACATCGTGCAGTATCAGGAGCACCCCCAGCCCGTGCATGCGCGCTAGTTCCCCGACCGTTTGCAGCAGGCGCTGCTGATGCCGCGGGTCCAGGCTGGCCGTAGGCTCGTCCAGAAGCAGATATCGGGCTCCCTGGCGATGATCGCGCGCCAGAAGCACCTGCACCAGCGCCCGCGCAAAGTGCACGCGTTGCCGTTCGCCCCCGGAAAGCCTCGTATAGTCGCGCTCCAGCAGGTGTGCGACATCGGCCCACTGCGCAGCATCGCGTACGCATTGCGTCACGTTGGCCGGCGCCTGCGTCGGAAAGGCATAGGCGCCCATGGCGATGACCTGGCTCACGGCCAGACTGAAGCCCAGGCCGGACTCCTGCGGCAGGACCGCTCGCTGTCGGGCCTGCTCTTCGAGGGACCACTGCGACAAGGGCCGCGACTTCAACCATACCTGGCTCGAGCAGCAGGCGCCCGCCTCTCCGGCCAGCGCTCCCAGCAGCGTGGACTTGCCCGCGCCGTTGGCGCCCAGCACGCCGAGCAGCTCCCCCGGCCTGACCCGCAGGCTGACGCCATCAAGAACGAGATCACCGCCACGCTCCACGCGCAACTTTCGACTTTCGAGCTCCTGTACACCATCCGTATTCATGCGCCCCCTTTGCCTCGCAGCAGCAGATAGAAGAAGAATGGTCCGCCCAGCAGGCTGGTGATCAGCCCGATGGGCAGCTCGGCCGGTGCAAGCCAGGCCCGGGCCATGCCATCGGCGATCGTCAGGAGCACAGCGCCTGCCAGGGCCGACAACGGCAGCAGCCAGCGGTGATCAGCGCCCACCGACATGCGCATCAGATGAGGCACGACCAAGCCGACAAATCCTATGCCGCCCGTCACCGCCACCAAGGGACCGATCAACAATGCCAGCAGGCACATCAGGCCGCGGCGCACGCGCACCAGATCAAACCCAAGGTGCCGGGCTTCCCTGTCCCCCAGCAGCAAGGCATTGAGCACGCGCCACTGCCGCAGGGCGGCGATCAGCAAAAAGACCGTCCATGGGAACAGTACCGCCAGATTGAGCCAGTTCGCTCCCGCCAGGCTGCCCATGCTCCAGAACGTCAGATCACGCAGTTGCGCGTCATTGGCGAAATAGGTGAAGAGGCCGATCACGCTGCCCGCCATGGTGTTGATGGCGATCCCCGCCAGCAGCAGCGCTCCCGTTCCCGGAATGCGGCTGCCCACCAGATAAGCCAGCCAGGCGGCCAGCAAGCTGCCCGCGAAGGCGGCGGGCGCCGTGAACCAAAGACTGCTGCCCAGCATGACGATGCTCGTCACGGCGCCCAGGGCGGCGCCGCTGCTGATGCCCACCAGGCCCGGCTCGGCAAGGGGATTGCGAAACAGGGCCTGTATCAGTACGCCGCCGCAGGCCAGCGCCGCGCCGGTCATCATGCTGAACAGCACCCGGGGCAGGCGCACCGTCAACAGCACGCTCTGCATCAGTTGCTCGCCTTCCCTGCCCTGGCCCAACAACAGAAAAGGCATCCGCTGCCAGGGGATGCCCATGGCGCCCGTCGAGGCGGCAAACACACTGGCGCCAAGCAGTCCCGCCAAGAGCATGCCCAGCCACCGCTGCGCTACAGCGTTCACGATGCCGCCCGCTTGAGCTGTTCGACAGCCTGCCCCACCCTCGGACCTATGCCCAGGATCAGCAGATCATCCATGACCAGGATGCGCTGGCTGCGCCCCGCGCGCGTCAACCCAACCCCCGGCAAGCGCATGAAGGCCGACATGCCGCCAGCCGAATCCAACGAGGCCTGCGTGATCACGATCAGCTCGGGGTCCAGGGACGCCAGCCCCTCGGTTGCCAGTGTCGTGTAGCCGCGCCGCCCCTGGTGAACGTTGCGCAACCCCGCCAAGGCCAATAATTGATGGGCGCTGGTTCCCTCGCCCGCAAGCTGGAATTGGCTGCCCCTGTACATCAGCACCGCCGTGCTCAACGCGCGCCCAGGCAATCGGGCGGCGCGCTGCAGATCCTCCCGGATGCGCGCCGACAACCGCCGCCCTTGCTCCTCGCGCCCGACGGCGGCCGCTACCGCCGCAATGCGCTGGTACAGGGACTCGAGCGTGCCGTCGTCCGGCATGGTCCGCACCGTCAGGCCCAGGCTGCGCAGACGCGCCAGCGCCTCGGGCGGCCCCGCATTTTCAGACGCCAGCACCAGATCCGCCTGCGCCGCCGCCACTCCCTCGACAGGCGTCTGACGATAATAGCCGACGCTGGGCAGCCGGCGGACTTCGGGCGGATACAGGCTGGACTGGTCCACGGCCACCACATCGGCGCCCCCGCCCAGGCCAAACACGATCTCCGTGACCGTCCCGCCCAGCGTGACGATGCGCTCTGCAACGGCGGGCAGACTGCACGCGCCGAACAGGACAAGCAGCATATAGCGCAGTACCAGCATGTCAGGCAGCCAGAGCATCGGGACAATAGGACTGCAAAAGCGCGCGCCAAGCGGCCAGTTCCGGCGCGCCGGGCTTGCGTTCCCCAAAGAACTGGACGATCAGCGCGCCCTGTGCATCAAAGCACTCCAAGGAGGTGATCCACCCGTCGGCCGATGGACGCGTCACCACCCAGGTGGCGACAATGTCATCGGTGTTCAGGTGCAGATTGAAGTTCGGATCCAGCACATTGAACCAGGACCCGGTGCGCAGGAGGCGCTGCACCGGACCCGAATGGATCTGCACGATGCCGCGATTGCCCACGAAGCACATGATGGGGATCTGCTGCGCGGCGACATGCTGCAGCATGCGTTCGGCCGTATCCAGGGGCACGGCCTGGGCCAGGTCGCCGCCCACGTCGCGCAGGGCGACCAGCCGCGACACCTGGGCGCGCTCCAGAATGCCGTGCAGTTCATGCGTATCCTTCATGGCCAGCCATTCCTGCCGCATCGTGGCGGGCGCCTCGGTCGAGGCGTAGTGTTTGCCGGGAATGTCCTGCGCAATGAATACGGGTTGGGCATCGCAGCGATAGCGCTGCAGGTAAGCATCCCAGGCCAAGGCGTCCGTGTGCCCGGTCCGATAGACCTTGTGAACGGCCTGTCCCGCCACATCGAAGAACTGCAGGCTCTCGCGTCCCTTTTCGCTGACCCAGCATGCGGGCCCCCAATGCTCCATGAACAATCGCAAGTCGATATCGGGCCCCAGCACGATACCCATGCTCTGGCCCGCGCGCACTTTCTCGTAGCGTCCGTGCCGCTCATGTACTGCCGACTCGTTGCGTGACAAGGCCATGACGCGCCCCAACCCCTCAAGATCGCGCAGCAAGTCCTGCAGGCTGCCCTGCAGGCTCATGCACTGCACGCCGGCCGGCTGCAGGCGCAACAGCTCGTACTCCGATACGCCCAACTGCTGCGCCACGTTGCGCATTCTGGCCTGGGGATTGGCCTGGCGCGCCGATTCGAAGCGCTGCAGCAGCTCCTGGGCGTAGTGATCTCCATTCATCGTCTGCATGAAAGACTCCCTGATACTCAAAATTGATAGGCCAGGTTCAGGCGCGCATAACGCCCCGGCGATGTGTAGGCCGCGACCGGCCAGCTGTCGCGTCCGCCTGCCCGCGGCACGTCCAACGGATTCCAGTAATATTTGTCAAACAGGTTGTAGACGCCGATCTGCACACGCAATCCATCGACCTGCTGCGGCTCCCACCACGCCTTCAGGTTCCACACACCGAAACCCGGCGTCTGAAAATCGCGGGCGGGATCCTCCACCCGCTCACGCTTGGCCGAAGCGTGCAGAGCCAGCTCCGCCCCCCAGCGAGGTTGCAGGTAAGCCAGGGCCGCCATGCCGCCCAGAGGCGCCACGCTATTGATGGGCAGCCCGCTGTCTCTGTCTTTGCCGCGCGCCCAGCTCAACCCCGAGCGTAATCGCCACTGCGGCGTCAACATCCAGTGTCCTGCCAGTTCGGCTCCATAGATCTGCACCCGTGCCTTGTTCGCCACGGCGGTCACGCCCATGGGGTACCGGCCGGTCCAAGCTGGATTCCATTGCGGCGAATCCGGGTCGATGACCACTTCGGATTCGATGAAATTCTTGTAGTTGTTGTGGAACACGCTCAGGCGCACGCCCTTCCGATCGTCGCCCCACTGCCCGCCCAATTCCCAGCCGCGGCTGATTTCGGGCTTGAGCTCCGGATTCCCCGCACGCAGATACGTGCCGGGCGCGCCGTAATTCAGGTAAAGCTGCGAGGCGGTCGGTGCTGTGTAGCCGTAGCCGTAGCGCGCATAGAACGAAAGATCCGACGCGGCATGCCACTGCGCCATCAGGGCGGGCGACAGGCGCTGGTCATCGGCCTTTGTCGCGAGGCTGGGAATGCCGGCGTTGGGGTTGCTCTGATAATCCGTATTGCTGTGGGCCTGGAAACGCCAGGAATCCAGCCGCAAGGACGGTGTCAACGAATAGGCTCCTTGCGCAAACTGGAACTCGTGCTCGCCCCACAGGCTCCACTGTTCGCCCTTGACCAGGGGCATGTCGGATTGATTGGTATGCAGGAATTCGCAAGCCCGCGGTCCGAACGGAGCGGGCAGGAAAGGATTGGCTGGCGGGCAATTGTCTTGGCCCGAAGAATACTGTCGGGCACGGCTGAGCAAGGCCTCGCCTCCCGCCCGCCAGATGCCGAATGGCGTGTGGCCGGACGCCTCCGCCACCAGGCCATGGCCTGACTCGCGCACCAGATTGCCTCGTGAGAAATAGCCGTAAGGGTAACGGTATTGAAAGGGATCCCGGGGGATGATATTGCCGCGCGCGTCTTGGTTGCGCCAACCATGCTGCACGCCTTCCTGCTCGGCTTTCTGCCAATAGAACTTCAGGCTCGCACTTTGCAGCGATTGCTTTTCTCCATTGCCCTGATAGACGTAGTCCACCACCAGCCTCTGGCGCTCGCTGCGTTTGTCGGTCTGATTCCGACCCTCGTCATAGCCGGTGCCCGGCCCCTGCTCGCGGCGGCTGTCCACATCCGCATCACGCTGAAAGAACGTCCCCGACAGGCCCAGGCTGTGCTCCGCGTTCAGGTCATGCTGCAGCTTGAAGGCATAGTTGCGCTGCGTGTAGTCCTCCGGGTTGAGGCGATCCCGGCTGGCTCCCAGCCCGCCGTGCCGGCCCTGGTTCTTTGGTTCGTGCCCTCTGCGCTGGCTGGCCAGCAGCATCCACCGGGTACGCTCACCTGCTCTTGCAGCCAAGGCGGCGTTCAGGCCCAGGCCCTCGTCGGAGCCGTCCCAGGAAGTACGCAAGAGCGCGCCCAGCTCCCGCCCCGGCTTAAGGATGTCGGCCGGATCCAGCGTCTGCAGATCCAGGTAGCCGACCAGGGAACCCGAGCGGCTCGCTCCAGCGCCCCGCACCAGATCCACAGCGGACAGATCGTCGAAATCAATGGCGTCGAACCCCCCCTTCTCGCCGCGGGCGCCATCATCCAGCCAGGGAATCCGTATGCCGTCCACCCGAACGTTGAGCCGGTTCTGATCCATGCCCCGGACATTGATGCTTTTACGCTGTTCGTTATAGTGCAAGGCCGGATCCACCTCCAGCCCGATGTCGCGCCAGTCGCTGATGGCATTTTGCTGCAGTACGTCTCGCGAAACACGCGCGCTGCCCGGCAAGGATGCGAGCGGATCGGCCTGCACACGCACGGCGGACAACTGCTCGACCGCCGGCGCCTGCGCCGCCCCCGCCCCGCTCCACGCGCAGCACGCCACCCCCAGGGCCCATACCTTTTTCACCGCCATGATCGTTCCATGCATTTTTAAGATCAACAATAATAATCGTTCTCATTTGCATTTTCAATCAAAGAGGAGATTTCAAGCAGTCCGCCTCGTTTCTTCTCCGCCTGGCCATGAAAAACCCGGCTGCCATCTTACGACGACAACCGGGCTTGGCAGATCCGTCATGACGGCCGATTACTCCGTCATGGCTGCGAGCTTAGTTCTTGGACTTGTCGACCAGTTTGTTGGCAGCGATCCAAGGCATCATGGAACGCAGCTTGGCGCCGACCTGCTCGATCTGCGATTCGGCGTTGATACGGCGACGCGAGGTCAGCGTAGGAGCGCCGGCGGCGTTTTCCAGGATGAAGTTCTTGGCGTAGACGCCGGTCTGGATATCTTCCAGGCACTTGCGCATGGCCTTGCGGGTTTCGTCCGTGATGATCTTGGGGCCGGTCTCGTATTCGCCGTATTCGGCGTTGTTGGAGATCGAGTAGTTCATGTTGGCGATGCCGCCTTCGTAGATCAGGTCCACGATCAGCTTCAGTTCGTGCAGGCACTCGAAGTAGGCCATTTCGGGAGCGTAGCCGGCTTCCACCAGCGTATCGAAGCCGGCCTTGATCAGCTCGACGGCGCCGCCGCACAGCACGGCCTGCTCGCCGAACAGGTCGGTTTCGGTTTCTTCACGGAAATTGGTTTCGATGATGCCGGCACGGCCGCCGCCGTTGGCCGATGCGTAGGACAGGGCCACGTCGCGGGCGGCGCCGGTCTTGTCCTGGTAGACGGCGATCAGGTGAGGCACGCCGCCGCCCTGGCGGTAGGTGCCGCGCACGGTGTGGCCGGGAGCCTTGGGAGCCACCATGATGACGTCGATGTCGTCGCGGGGCACGACCTGGCCGTAGTGCACGTTGAAGCCGTGGGCGAATGCCAGGGCGGCGCCGGGCTTGATGTTGTCGGCGACCTGGGTGCGGTAGACCTCGGCGATGTTTTCATCGGGCAGCAGGATCATGACCACGTCGGCGGCCTTCACGGCCTCGGCCACTTCCTGGACTTTCAGGCCGGCGTTCTCGGCCTTGCTCCAGGAGGCGCCGCCCTTGCGCAGGCCGACCACCACGTTCACGCCGGACTCGTGCAGGTTCAGGGCGTGGGCGTGGCCTTGCGAGCCGTAGCCGATGATGGCAACGGTCTTGCCTTTGATCAGGGACAGGTCACAATCCTTGTCGTAGAAAACTTTCATTTAAGGTGCTCCAAGTAATAATTTCGCTTATATAGCAATTCTATGGGTGCCGCGAAGTGCCCGCAGCGGTAAACAAAGCCCCCACGCCGCGCCTTCGGCTTGCTGCCCCCCAAGGGGGCGCTTTTTACCTTGGGGGCGGCCCAGCGGTAAAAAAGAACGTAGACCTATAGCTTCAGGACGCGTTCGCCGCGGCTCACGCCCGATACTCCGGTGCGCACCGTTTCGAGAATGGCCGTACGGTCCAGCGCATTGATGAAGGCGGCGATCTTCTCCTGCACGCCCGTCAATTCGATGGTGTAGGTCTTGTCCGTGACGTCGATGATGCTGCCGCGGAAGATGTCCGCCATGCGTTTCATCTCCTCGCGCTCCTTGCCAACCGCGCGCACCTTGATGAGCATGAGCTCACGTTCGATGTGCGGGCCTTCGGACAGGTCCACCACCTTGACCACGTCCACGAGGCGGTTCAGGTGCTTGGTGATCTGCTCGATGACGTCGTCGGAACCCTGGGTGACGATGGTCATCCGGGACAGGGTGTCGTCCTCGGTGGGCGCCACGGTCAGGGTTTCGATGTTGTAGCCGCGGGCCGAGAACAGGCCGACCACGCGTGACAGCGCGCCGGGTTCGTTTTCCAGAAGGATAGAAATGACGTGTTTCATGGTTCTCTCCTTACAGGTCGTCCGGACCCAGCAGCATTTCGGTCAGGCCGCGCCCTGCTTTCACCATGGGGAAGACGTTCTCGGTCTGGTCCGTGATGAAATTCAGGAACACCAGGCGATCCTTGTGCGTGGTGAAGGCTTCGCGGATGGCGGGCACCACGTCGGCCGGCTTGTCGATCTCCAGGCCCACGTGGCCGTAGCTTTCGACCAGCCTGACGAAATCCGGCAGCGCGTCCACGTAGGACTCCGAGTAGCGCGAACCGTAGTCGATCTGCTGCCACTGGCGAACCATGCCCAGGTAGCGGTTGTTCAGGCACAGCACCTTGGGGCTCAGGCGGTACTGCTTGCAGGTGGACAGCTCCTGGATGTTCATCTGGATGGAGCCCTCGCCGGTGATGACGGCGACGTCCTGGCCGGGATTGGCCATCTGCACGCCCATGGCGTAAGGCAGGCCCACGCCCATGGTGCCCAGGCCGCCGGAGTTGATCCAGCGGCGCGGCTTGTTGAATTTGTAGTACTGCGCGGCCCACATCTGGTGCTGGCCCACGTCGGAGGTCACGAAGGCGTTGCCGCCGGTCACTTCCCACAGGGCTTCGATCACGTACTGGGGCTTGATGAGCTCGTCGGACTTGGCATAGGCCAGCGAGTCCTTGCCGCGCCAGACGTTGATCTGCTTCCACCAGTCGTTCAGCGAGGGCGCGGAACCGTTGGCGTCCTGGCGCGCCTGGGCGAAGAGCTCGTTGAACTCCTGCAGCACGTCCTTGACGCCGCCCACGATGGGCACGTCCACCTTGACCCGCTTGGAGATCACGGAAGGATCGATGTCGATGTGGATGATCTTGCGCGGATTCTGGCTGAAGTGGCGCGGATTGCCGATCACGCGATCGTCAAAGCGCGCGCCCACGGCCACCAGCACGTCGCAGTGCTGCATGGTCATGTTGGCTTCATAGGTGCCGTGCATGCCGGGCATGCCGATGTACTGGTCGGCGGTGCCGGGATAGGCGCCCAGGCCCATCAGCGTGGTGGTGCATGGGGCGCCGCTGAGCTTGACCAGTTCGTTCAGTTCGTCCGAGGCATTGCCCAGGACCACGCCGCCGCCCACGTAGATCAGGGGACGCTCGGCAGTGTTGAGCATCTGCACCGCCTTCTTGATCTGCCCCTGGTGGCCCTTGGTGACGGGCGAGTAGGAACGCATCTTGACCTCGCCGCGCTTGGGCGTGTATTTGCAGGTCGCGGTGGTGATGTCCTTGGGGATGTCGATCAGCACGGGGCCGGGACGGCCGGTCGTGGCAATGTAGAAGGCCTTGCGTATGGTGTCGGCCAGCTCGCGCACGTCGCGCACCAGGAAGTTGTGCTTGACGCAGGGGCGGGTGATGCCGATGGCGTCGCATTCCTGGAAGGCGTCCTCGCCGATGGCCTGGCTGCTGACCTGGCCGCTGATGATCACCATGGGGATGGAGTCCAGGTAGGCGGTGGCGATGCCGGTGACGGCATTGGTCACGCCGGGACCGCTGGTCACCAGGGCGACGCCGACTTTCTGGGAGGAACGGGAATAGGCGTCGGCCGCATGCACGGCTGCCTGTTCGTGACGCACGAGAATGTGCTGGAAGCGATCTTGCTTGTAGATTGCGTCGTAGATATAGAGCACGGCGCCGCCGGGGTAGCCGAAAACGTGTTCCACGCCTTCGTCCGCGAGCGCGCGCACGACGATATCTGCGCCATTTAATTCAGACATGAGTTTTCCTTTCAGTCCTGCCCTGACATATCGATTGACCTACTACGGTCCGAGCTTGAACCGATTTCAGCAACATGACCTGGCGCTTCATGGCCCACGGGACCACACCACCCAGACACATTACCGTCCGGCCTGCACTCATCGACACACAGTGCGTGCATATAAAACATATGCGTTAGCTTGAAACGGAAGTCCTGGCATCACACGCTTGTGACGCGGCCAGCAACAAAGTTTTCAGGCGCAAAAAACCGGGCGGATGGCCCGGATAACAGTGCCTCGCAAAAAATTGCTCAGGGTCAGAGCAAAAATACCCGCCTACTTTACCGCGTCGCAACAAAGCGGGCAACTGGGATTGTTGGGAAAGTGCAAAAGGCAAGGAATAAAAAGAGACATGCTTAAAACGATATACTGTGTATCCATGTCGAGCTGTTCGGGGAGCCCATGGCATCGCCCATTCCACAACTAAAACAATTCCTGTATAGCCACTATTTTCTCGGCGGGCTGCGCCAGTCCATCGGCGTGCTGCTGCCCGTCATCATCCTGGGCCGCTTCTTCGGTCATTACGACATCGGCGTGATCGCCTCCATGGGGGCCACCTGCGTGGCCATCATCGACCAGCCCGGAGGCCCGCGCCGCTACCGCAACAATGAGATGCTGGGCGGCATCGCGCTGGGCACGCTGACGGTGGCCCTGACCGGACTGGCCTCCAGCTCTCCCCTGCTGCTGGTGCTGTGCGTGCCGCTGCTCTGCTTCCTGTACAGCATGTTCTCGGTGTTCGGACGCCGGGGCGGCCTGATCGGTTTCGCGGCCTTGCTGCTGATGACGCTGACCATGCGCTTTCCCATGCAGCCGCACGAAGTGCTGGCGCACACGCTGTATTCCTTCCTGGGCGGCCTGTCCTATTACCTGTTCAGCACGCTGTTCCGCCGCCTGCTCTGGTACAGGGAGGAACGCCAGACATTGGCCGTGGCGCTGTTCGCCACCGCCGAATACATGGAGGCGCGCGCCCAGTTCTACGACCAGACTTCGGACCTGGACGCCTGCTACCGGCGGCTGATCAATCTGCAATCGAACATGACCGACAAGCACCAGGCCGCCCGCGACATGGTGCTGCGCGAACTGCCGCGCGGCCATGGCCGCGGCGATCACCATCGCCAGGCCCTGCTGACCATCTTCCTGAACATGGTCAGCATCCTGGATTCGCTGGTGGCCACCTACACGGACTACACGGTGCTGCGCCGGCAAGTGGCCGACAGCGACTTCATGCTGTTCGCGCGCGACGGCCTGTACAAGCTGTCGCTGGACATAGGCCGCATCGCCATGAACGTCTCGCGCAGCAGCAGCACGCGCCGGCGCGCCAGCGTCAAGGCCGAGATCCGCGCCATGGAATATGAACTGGAACACTATCGGCGCCAGGGCATGCCCGAGAAAGACCCGGAGACCTACGCCCTGCTCGTGCAGGTGCTGCGCCGCCTGCGCAACGTGAACCGCATCGTGGATCACATGGCCAGCCAGACCCATCGCGCCAGCCAGAACCTGCCGGTGGACCAGTACCTGAACAAGTCGCTGAGCCGCTTTCTGTCGCGCGAAGACGTGCGCCTGGGCATGCTGACCAGCAATCTGAAGCTGCAGTCCTCGCATTTCCGCTATGCGGCGCGCGTCAGCATTGCCTCCATGATCGCGCTGGGCGTGGGCGCGCTGAGCAGTCACTACCAGAGCCAGCTCGGTCTGGTCAGCGCCCTGACCGCCCACAGCTACTGGATCATCCTGACCATTCTGGTGATCATGAAGCCGGGCTTCGCCACCACGCGCCAGCGCAACGGCTGGCGCCTGTTCGGCACGGTGCTGGGCTGTGCGGCGGCCTTTCTGCTGTTCAAGCTGACCGACAACCGGGAGATCTACCTGGGCGCCATGCTGCTGGCCTACCTGCTGGGCAACAGCCTGGTGCAGCTCAACTTCCTGCTGTCGGCTCTGTTCAACACCATCTTCGTGATCATGTCCTTCCAGTTCCTGTCGACCGGCGGCACCTTCATCATCGGCGAGCGCCTGGTGGACACGCTGATCGGCTGCGCCATCGCCATGGCCGCCAGCTACCTGCTGCCCAGCTGGGAGGCCAACGCGATGACGGGACTGGCCCGCGCGGCGCTGGCCGCCAACCAGGAATTCTGGCGCACCGGCCTGGAATTCGCGCGCCTGAGCCGCCTGCACAACCAGATGGTCAAGGAGCGCCGGGAAGGCGGCCGGGAGGCCCCGGACGCGCAGCGCGAGCAAGTGGACCTGGAGCTGATGGAGGCCGACACGGCCTGGCAGGTGGCCAACAAGAACGTGCACATCGCCTTCAGCAATTTCGCCTCGGCCTTCTACCGCATGATGGATGAGCCGGTCAGCCGCCAGCGCAATGTGGCCCTGCTGAACAACCTGCTGATCCAGAACCATGTCCTGGCTTCGCAGATCAGCGCGGCCGTGCCCCTGCTGGCCAACCTGGCCGAAGTGCCGCCCGGCATACAAGGGTCGCTGGACGCCATAGGCGCCTTGATCCAGGACCAGGACGCCGAACCGCCGGCCTCCATCGAAACCGAAGGCGAACTGGCCATGCTGGCCTACCCCATCCGGCAGATGAGCAAGGCATCCCAGCTGATACGCCAGGACATGCGCGGCCTGGAATACAGCACGGGGCCGCAACTGCCGCCTGAACGCAAGCAGGCGGCTGAACAGGGCATGGCCTAGGCCTGCTCGGGACGGCGAAAGACCAGCTTGTCCTCGGTGGACAGGTCCGGCTGGAACGCATAGCCTTCGCTATCGAAGGCCTTCAGGTCTTCGACCTTCTGGATGCGGTGGTCGATGACGTAGCGCGCCATCAGGCCGCGGGCCTTCTTGGCATAGAAGCTGATGACTTTCCAGGCGCCGTTTTTCTCGTCCTGGAACACGCACTGCACCACGCGGGCGCGCAGCACTTTCTGGTCCACGACCTTGAAGTACTCTTCGGACGCCAGGTTCAGCACCACCGGATGGCGCTCGCCTTCCTGGCGCTGGTTCAGGTAATCCGCGATGCGACTGCCCCAGTAGGCGTACAGCGTGCTGCCGGCGGGATTCTTCAGACGCGTGCCCATCTCCAGCCGATAGGGGCGCATCAGGTCCAGCGGCCGCAGGGCGCCGTACAGGCCGCTGAGCAGCACCAGATGATCCTGGGCCCATTTCAGGTCCTTGTCCGACAGATCCTGGGCAGCCATGCCTTCATACACGTCGCCGTTGAAAGCGAGCACGGCCTGGCGCGCATTGGCACGGTCGAAGACCGGCTCCCATTCCTGGTAACGCTGCACGTTCAGGCGGGCCAGGTCCGGACTCAGCTTCATCAGGCCGGCGATGTCGTCCTCGGACTGCGTGCGCAGGATATCGATCAAGGCTTGCGCCTGCTCCACGAACAGGGGCTGGGAGCTGAGTTCGGTGCGAACGGGGGAATCATAGTCCAGCTTCTTGGCTGGCGACAGCAGCAGCAACATGCGCTTCATCCTTCTTTTAAAAACGGACGGCGGGCTGGTGCCCGCCGTCCATAAACATACCAGATTCGACGCGATCAGCGTGCCGTCCAGCCGCCATCCAGGCTCATGGTGGTGCCGGTCATCTGCGCGGCGGCGTCCGAGGCCAGGAACACCGCGGCGCCCCCCAGCTGCTCGGGCGTCACGAATTGCAGCGAAGGCTGTTTTTCCGCCAGCAGCTCACGCGCGGCCGCCTCGATGTCTATGCCCTTTTGCTGGCTGATGGCTTCGATCTGCTTTTCCACCAAGGGCGTACGCACCCAGCCGGGGCAGATCGCATTGCAGGTGATGCCCTTGCCGGCATTCTCCAGCGCCGTCACTTTGGTCAATCCGACCACGCCGTGCTTGGCCGCCACGTAGGCCGACTTGTGCACCGACGCCACCAGGCCGTGCGCCGAGGCGATATTGATGATGCGCCCCCAGCCCTGCTTCTGCATGATGGGCAAGGCCGCCGCCGTGCCATGGAACACGGCCGACAGATTCAAGGCGATGATGGCATTCCATTTGTCCACCGGGAACTCCTCTATGGGCGCGGTGTACTGGATGCCGGCATTGTTGACCAGGATGTCCAGCCCGCCCAGCAGCTCGCCCGCCTTGGCCACGAAATCCCGCGTGGCCTGCGCATCGCTCAGGTCCGCATTCAGATAATGGGCCTTGACGCCGAATTTCGATTCCAGCCCGCTGCGCTCGCGCTCGATCACGCCCGCATCGCCAAAGCCATTGATGACCACGTCCGCCCCGGCCCTGGCCAGCTCGGCCGCAATGGCCAGGCCGATACCGCTGGTCGATCCCGTAACTACTGCCCGTTTACCTTTCAGCATGTGCACCTCGTGAGTGTTGACGACAGGGAACTGTAGCCTTCAGTGTACTCGTGCCAGCTACGACGTGGGAGACGCATATCCCCGGAACTGCTCGCGGCTCATGGCGGTGCATGAGCCAGTGCAGATTGATGTCGGTCCAACTGAATGTCTGCCGAGCATCGAGGGTAGCTTAAACTAGACCAGGACGGCGCCAGTCCGCCCTTGCGCGCCGCCCGCCTTCGCCGCGTTTCTTTTGTTCAGCCGCTGATCCCCACAATACATGCGTGATCTCAACGATTTGTACTACTTCGTCCAGGTAGTGAACCATGCAGGCTTTGCGCCGGCAGGCCGAGCTTTGGGCATGCCGAAATCAAAGCTCAGCCGTCGCATTGCCTTGCTTGAAGAATCTCTGGGCGTACGGCTGCTGCAGCGATCGAGCCGGCGCTTTGCCGTGACGGAGATTGGCCAGGAGTATTACCAGCGCTGCCTGGCCATGCTGGTGGAAGCGGAGTCCGCCCAGGAAGTCATCGACCGGATTCATGAGGAACCCCAAGGCGCCGTGCGCCTGAGCTGCCCGCTGGCCCTGCTGGACTATCAGGTCGGCGATATGCTGGCGCGCTTCATGACGCAATATCCGCGGATACAGCTTCAAGTGGAAAGCACCAACCGCCGCGTAGACGTGATCCGCGAAGGGCTGGACATGGCCTTGCGCGTACGCTTCCCGCCCTTGGAGGACAGCGGAATGGTCATGAAGACATTGGGAGAGAGCACGCAGTTTCTGGTGGCCAGCCCGGCTCTCGTGAATGCCATGGGAGGCATGCCGCAACTGGCGGACCTGTCGCAGTGGCCCAGTCTAGGCGATGGGCGGCTGCAACGCAGCGAGAGCTGGCAATTGCTGGGGCCGCAAGGCGGCATGGCGGAGGTGCACTACCAGCCGCGCATGGTGTGCGAAGACCGCATTGCCTTGCGTTTGGCCGCCTTGCATGGAGTAGGCGTGGTGCAGCTGCCGGCCATGATGATCCTGGATGATCTGCGAAGCGGGCGCCTGGTGGATGTCATACCCGGATGGAAGCCTCGCGCAGGCATCGTGCACGCCGTGTTCCCTTCACGGCGCGGCCTGCTTCCGGCAGTGCGGCTGTTGCTTGATTTCCTTGGAACGGAATTCTCCATTTTGCAGGCGCAGATAGAGCAGGTCTAGGACTGCCGGGCTCTATGCAGAGCCATCGTTCCAAAAGAAGAACGCTGAAGTCAAAAAACCCCTCCTATTCAGTAGGTCGTTGCACTTTTAAAGTTACTTCCAACACGTCCGCAAATCATTTCCAAGGTTTGCGGGCACAGGGAGAAACACATGCACAAGACCATCCAAGGGATCTACAGCGCGCCTCGACAGCACTGGGTAGGCAGTCGATTTCCTGTACGAACCCTATTCAACTACAGCCTGCACGGCACGCAACTGAGTCCGTTCCTCTTGCTGTACCATGCGAGCCCATACCCATTCACATCCACCACCAAGCGCAGAGGCGTGGGTCAACACCCTCACCGCGGCTTTGAGACAGTAACCATCGTCTATGACGGTGAAGTCGAGCACCGTGACTCTGCAGGCGCAGGCGGCATCATCGGCCCAGGCGACGTGCAATGGATGACGGCAGCCAGCGGGATTCTGCACGAGGAGTTCCGTGCCCCGGCCTATGCAAGGCGCGGCGGCGATTTCCACATGGCGCAGCTCTGGGTCAATCTGCCCGCCCGGGACAAATTGGCCAAGCCCGGCTACCAGGCGATCGCCAAAGAACAAATTCCCGATGTGCCTTTAGCCGACAAGGCGGGCCGATTGCGGGTCATTGCCGGCAATTACCAAGGCCATGCAGGTCCAGCGCGCACGTTCACGCCCATTAACGTCTGGGATGTCCGCTTGTCCGCAGGCAAGTCCGTCGGGCTGCCCGTGCCCGAGGGACACACACTGGCTGTGGCTGTATTGCGCGGCATGGTGCAGATCAATGAGCAGGGCCTCGTTCACGCCGATCAGGTTGCCCATCTCGGCAGGGACGGTTCCAAAGTGCTTCTGCAAGCCAACAGCGACAGCATGTTGCTGGTGCTTAGCGGCGTGCCCATCGCTGAACCTATCGTCGGTCATGGGCCGTTCGTGATGAATAGCGACGAGGAGATCCGCACGGCCATCGCCGACTTCAAGAGCGGCAGGTTTGGTCATATTCACGCCATTGCCGCTTAAGCCTTTTTCCATACACGCTCAGCCATGAGCTGATGTTCATGCCGGTCGTTTTTTTACTCGCAGCTCATTGCGATTCACGAGGCAAGAAAAACCCTCACCTTATCCAGGATAAAAAAATGAATGCCAAGCTTTCTGCCGCCGCCGCGGCCATTCTCTGGGGCTTTACCTATATATTGACCACGACGTGGCTTCCGCCACATCCCCTGTTTCTTGCCGCTTTTCGGGCTCTGGGAGGAGCCTTGGTCCTGCTGGCGATTGTGCGCTGCGTGCCGCCGCGCGTCTGGTGGGGCCGGCTTGCAATACTGGGCACGCTCAATGCAGGGCTGTTCTTTGGCTTGTTCTTCGTGGCGGCAACCCGCCTGCCTGGCGGGGTCGCCGCAATTTTCCAGGCCCTGACACCGTTGGCTGTGATCTTCATGGCCTGGGGAATCCTGAGAGCAAGACCCACGCTCACCAAGATTGGCTCGGTCTTGCTGGGCGCCCTGGGCGTGTCGCTGGTCGTGCTGTCAAGCAATGCGCAACTTGACCTGCTTGGCATTGCCGCCGCCATCGGCAGCATGCTGTCCATCGCCACTGGAGGCGTCTTGTTGAACAAATGGGGCCAGCCTCCCATGCCGCTACTGGGCTTCACGGGTTGGCAATTGCTGATCGCCGGCATGGAGCTGACACTGGTCGCGGCCATTGCTCAAGACCTGCCTGCACAATTGGACGCCGCCAATATCCTGGGCTTGGGCCTGCTCGCCGTGGCGTTGACCGCTGTGCCCTTCGCACTCTGGTTTGGCGCCATCGAGCGTGCAGGCGCCGTGGCCGTCGCGCCTTTCATGCTGCTGGTGCCCGTCACGGCCTTTGTGCTCGATGCCTTGATCAAAGGGATCCAGCCCACCGGGCTGCAGGTCGTCGGCGCGGCGCTGGTGATGGGCGGCTTGATGCTCAGCCAGAAGACGGCGGGAATGCCTGGCAATAAAGCCGCACGCCATGTCCGCAATGTCGTAGCGCACGATTGATTCGTGCCTGAAACCCGCTGTCTCGTTCACTGCAATCACTGCTGCGGCGCCGCTTGCAGCCGGGTCGACCGTCCCTTGCCTGCCGCCGCTTCCGCCCTTGATTTTCCTGCCCCTGCCTGGGGGAAGGCTTTCCCGCCCTCTTGGGCATCCATGCTCTCAAAGGAGTTTTCCATGAGTACGAAACCCTATGTACGCCTAGACAGGAACGACGCCGCTGTGCTGCTGGTGGATCACCAGACCGGCCTGCTGTCCCTGGTTCGCGACATCGATCCGGACAAGTTCAAGAACAACGTGCTGGCACTGGCCGACATGGCCGAGTACTTCAAGTTGCCCACTATCCTGACCACCAGTTTTGAAAACGGCCCCAATGGCCCGCTGGTGTCCGAGTTGAAAGCAAAATTCCCCGATGCTCCCTATATTGCCCGCCCCGGCCAGATCAATGCCTGGGACAACGAAGACTTCGTGAAGGCCGTCAAGGCCACGGGCAAGAAGCAACTCATCGTAGCGGGGGTGGTGACCGAGGTATGCGTGGCCTTCCCGGTGCTTTCCGCCTTGGAGGAAGGCTTTGACGTGTTCGTGATTGCCGATGCGTCGGGTACCTTCAACAGCATGACCCAGCAGGCCGCATGGAGCCGTATGGAACAGGCCGGGGCACAGCTCATGACCTGGTTCGGCGCCGCCTGCGAGCTGCATCGCGACTGGCGCAACGACATCGAGGGGCTGGGTACGTTGTTCTCGAACCATATCCCCGACTACCGCAACCTGATGAACAGCTATGCCACGCTGACTTCAGCGCAAAAGTAATGGGATAAGAGAGGGGTGGCGGACAGGGTGGGATTCGAACCCACGGTACGCTTGCACGTACGCCTGATTTCGAGTCAGGTACATTCGACCACTCTGCCACCTGTCCGCGAATAGCTTGCAATAAAAGAAGCTAGCCCATGACTATACGACAAGCACGCGGCGCTGACAAGCGAAATAATCCGCGGCGCGGGAGTCCGAGCGATGAAAAATGCCGCAGCGCAGCACCCTCAATAAAGATAAATTCTTTTCATTCAAGGGTTTACCCTTTATTTCAGGGTGATTTGCTTGTTTCTGATGCGCCGCAGGCCTATAGTGAATTCAACACCTCGCAATGCATTGCAGCTCTGCCCCCCGTAGGCAGCCCTTGTAATTCCGGCCCCGTCGCCGGACTTTTCCAAAGGAGTTGTCATGCACATCCAAACCTTCCAATGGGTGATCGATGCCAATGGCGACGGTTCCATAAGCCTGTCCGATATCATCGAGACCCTGCGCTGGATCTACCGCATACCCGGCAGCCTGGTCGTGGAAGCGCTGGGCAATACTCCCGTGGTGTCGGACATGCTGCGCATCCAGGCCTCGCAAGAAACCGGCTATGCCTCCCTGAACGGCGGATTGGCCAGCATCCTGTCGCTGCTTTTCTGGGCCGTGCTGATCCTGTGGCTGCTCTATACGAGCTCCACGCCCAAGCCGGAGCCCGAATCCAAGACGAGCCGTCGCGCGCCGCGGCTGGGACGGCTGGCGCAGAACAGCCATGGACGCCAGCTGCATGCCAACCACGACCGCCATCAGATGCGGCAACGCCAAGTACAGCGTCATACTTTCTGACCCTTGCGCACATGCCCCCCGCCGGGGCATGTGCCGGGGCATGTGTTAAGAAACGTAAACCGTACTTGGTGGTCAGCCCGCTTCTGTTGCGTTTGGAATTGCTTTGCCAGGATTACCTAACGTTTACCCTAGGTTTTCTCGGCAACAATACCAGCACCTTGAGTCACTATAGGTGCAGCACATGAAGAAACTATTGTTGGCTGGCTTGACATCGCTGATGGCGCTGGGCGCGGGTTCCGCGTTCGCCGGCGGCGTCGATGTCGATATCAATGTGGGCATTCCTGGCTTCGGTTTCGGACCTGTGTATCGCCCTCCCGTCCACGTCGTGGAGCGCCCGGTCTACGTCGCGCCGCCGCCCGTGGTCTACCACCCGCCCCGCTACGTCTACCGCCCCGGCTATGTGGAGTACGGCCGCCACCACGGCAAGCACTGGCGCAAGGAACAGAAACGCGCCTACAAGCGCTGGCGCAAGGCGCAAGAGCGCTACTGGGATGATTGACCGCCACGGCAAGCCTGCTCCTGACATGCAGGCCGGGCAATGAAAATGGGCTGACAACCGCCAAGGTTATCAGCCCATTTTGCTGTCCGCCGCCCTGAACGGGCGGCTTGCCGGACGTCAGGGGACCAGACGCTCCAGGCCGCCCATGTAGGGCCGCAAGGCCTTGGGGATGACGACGCTGCCGTCCTCCTGCTGGTGGTTCTCCAGCACGGCCACCAGGGCGCGGCCCACCGCCAGGCCGGAACCGTTCAGGGTGTGCACGTAGTCGGGGCGCGCCTTGCTGTCGGCGCGAAAGCGCGCCTGCAGGCGCCGGGCCTGGAAGGCTTCGCAATTGGAGACCGAGGAGATTTCGCGGAAGGTGTTCTGGGCCGGCAGCCAGACTTCCAGGTCGTAGGTCTTGGCCGACGAGAAGCCCATGTCGCCGGTGCACAATTGCACCACGCGGTAAGGCAGTTCCAGAGCCTGAAGCACATGCTCGGCATGGCCGACCATCTCTTCCAGCGCCTGGTAGGATTTTTCAGGGTGCACGATCTGCACCATCTCCACCTTGTCGAACTGGTGCTGGCGGATCATGCCGCGCGTATCCCGTCCGCCGCTGCCGGCTTCCGAACGAAAACACGGCGAATGCGCCGTCAGGCGGATGGGCAGCTGGTCGCCGGGCAGGATCTCGTCGCGCACGGTGCCGGTCAGGGTGATCTCCGAGGTGGAGATCAGGTACAGGTCCTCGGGCTTGCCTTCGCCCTCTTCGGCGGGTTCGCTGTCCTGGCCGCCCTTGGTGACCCAGAACATGTCGTCCTTGAACTTGGGCAGCTGGCCCGTGCCGTACAGCGTGGACGCATTGACGATATAAGGGGTGTAGCACTCGGTGTAGCCGTGCTCGCTGGTCTGCATATCCAGCATGAACTGGGCCAGCGCGCGGTGCAGGCGGGCCATCTGGCCGCGCAGCACCATGAAGCGGGCGCCGGAGAGCTTGCGGGCCGTCTCGAAGTCCAGGCCCAGCTTCTCGCCCAGCTCGACATGGTCGCGCGGCGCAAAAGCGATGTGCGCCGGATTGCCCTGCTCGTCCTTGGCCCCCGGCACCCAGCGGCGCACTTCAACGTTGTCGGCTTCGGACTCGCCCACGGGTACGCTCTCGTGCGGCAGGTTGGGAATGGTGGCGAACCAGGAGGACAGTTCGGACTGGACCTCGGCCAGATCCTGCTCCAGCTGCTTCAGACGCACGGGAATCTGCTGGGATTGGGCCAGCTCGGCGCTGGCGTCCTCGCCCTTGGATTTGAGCTGGCCGATACGCTTGGCCAGGGCGTTGCGCTCGGCCTGCAAGGTTTCGGTCTCGACCTGCACGGACTTGCGCCGCGCTTCCAGCTGCTGAAAACGCCCGGTGTCGAATTGCACGCCGCGCTTGGCCAGCCCCTGGACCAGCGGATCCAGGTCTTTGCGTATTTGGTTCAGATCTAACATGTATTAGCCGTAAAGGTGGGGTTCAGTCCAGATTGATCCCATGATTTTACCCTCAAGCGGGACGGCGCGCAGAAGGGTCGGCTAGGCGCGGCCAGGCGGAACTCCTACAATGCCTGCAAGAGCGCCCCAACCCCTGCCTGACTCGTGGAGGACCCATCAATGGCCGACGACCTGCTCGCAAAGATCACCGAGACGCTGACCACCTCCGACCGCCTGGAGATACTGGTGCGCCGTCTGCTGGAAATGCTGGAGCTGGTGACCGGGCTGGAGTCCACCTACCTGACCGAGATCGACCTGCAGGCTAATGTGCAGCGCGTCCTGTTCGCCCGCAATATCCGCACCTTGAACATTCCCGAAGGGCTGACCGTACCCTGGGGCGATACGCTGTGCAAGCGCGCCCTGGATGAAGGCCGCCCCTACACCAACAATGTGGCCGACTGCTGGGGCGACTCGGACGCCGCCCGGGCCCTGGGACTGCGCACCTACGCCAGCACGCCGGTACGGCTGAGCGACGGCTCGCTGTTTGGCACCTTGTGCGCCGCCAGCGCGCACGACAAGCCCATGGCGCCGCGCGGCCCGCTGACCCTGACGTTGTTCGCCGAACTCATTTCGAACTACATCGAGCGCGAACAGCTATTGGACAAGCTGGAGAAAGCCAACCAGGCCTTGCTGGGGTATTCCTACACGGACGCGCTTACCGACCTGCCCAACCGGCGCGCCGTCGTGCGAGGGCTGGAGGAACGCCTGGACCAGGCGCGCCGCCACGAACAGCAGCTATTGCTGGTCTTCATAGACCTGGACGACTTCAAGCGCATCAACGACGAGCATGGGCATGACACGGGAGACGACTTCCTGCGCGCAGTGGCGCAGCGCCTGGAGCGCGAATGCCGTCCCGGCGATCTCCTGGGTCGCCTGGGCGGCGACGAATTCGTCCTGGCCGCCCTGGTCCGGAAAGACGAAGCCCCCGCGGCCATGGCATCCCTGAGGCAGCGCCTGGATCACGCCCTGACAGGCCGGTACGAGCTGGACGGCGTGGTGCTGGACTACAAGGGCGCCAGCATGGGCGTCATCACCCTGAACCCGGACCAGATCATGGCCGACCAGGCCCTGGCCCAGGCCGACCATGCCATGTACGAAGACAAGCACCGCCGCAAGCAGCGGGCCTGAGCCCGCCTACTTCTTGCCCGCCTCTTCGTCCAGCTGTCGCAGGCGCGCCAGCTTCTCGCCTATCTTGATTTCCAGCCCGCGCGGCACCGGCTTGTACCAGCCCGGTTCCTGCATGCCGTCAGGCAGATAGGTCTCGCCCGCCGCATAGGCGTTGGGCTCATCGTGGGCGTAGCGGTAGGCGTGGCCATAGCCCAGTTCTTTCATGAGCTTGGTGGGCGCGTTGCGCAAGTGCACCGGCACTTCGCGGCTCTTGTCCTGCTTCACGAAGGCCCGCGCCTGGTTGTAGGCCATGTAGCCCGCGTTGCTCTTGGCCGCCACGGCCAGATAGATGACCGCCTGCCCCAGGGCCAGTTCGCCCTCCGGGCTGCCCAGGCGCTCGTAGGTATTGGCCGCGTCATTGGCGATCTGCAGCGCGCGCGGATCGGCCAGGCCGATGTCCTCCCAGGCCATGCGCACGATGCGCCGCGCCAGATAGCGCGGATCGGCGCCGCCGTCCAGCATGCGCGTCAGCCAGTACAGGGCCGCATCGGGGCTGGAGCCGCGCACGGATTTGTGCAGGGCGGAAATCTGATCGTAAAAATTGTCGCCGCCCTTGTCGAAGCGACGGGCGTTCAGGGTCAGGGCTTTTTCGATGAAGGCGGCATCGATATGCGTCACGCCCGCGGCCCCGGCCGCGGTGCTGCATTGTTCCAGCAGGTTCAGGAAACGGCGCGCGTCCCCGTCCGCATAGCCGATCAGGGTGTCGGCAGCCAGCTCGTCGAACTGCAACTGCGGCAGGGCCTTTTCCTGGGCGCGCTGCAGCAGCTGGCGCAGCTCCTCGTCCGTCAAGGACTTGAGCACATAGACCTGTGCCCGCGAGAGCAGCGCCGAGTTGACCTCGAAAGAAGGGTTTTCCGTGGTCGCGCCAATAAAGGTGACCAGGCCACTTTCCGCATAAGGCAGCAGAGCGTCCTGCTGGCCCTTGTTGAAGCGGTGGATCTCATCCACGAACAGGATGGTGCGCTTGCCCAGGCTCAGGTTCCGCTCGGCCTGCTCCATGGCGGCGCGAATGTCCTTGACTCCCGAGAACACCGCCGACAAGGCGATGAACTCGCAGTCGAAGGCCCGGGCCGTCAGTCTTGCCAGCGTGGTCTTGCCCACGCCGGGAGGGCCCCAGAAGATCATGGAATGCGGCTTGCCGGACTGGAAGGCCAGGCGCAGCGGCCGGCCTTCGCCCAGCAGATGGGACTGGCCGATGACTTCGTCCAGGGACTGGGGACGCAGAGCCTCGGCCAGGGGTGCGGCCGGCTCGACCTTGAACAGATCCGACATCAGGGCATGGAGACGACATCGACGCCGGGCGGCGCCTTGAAGTCGAAGGCGCCGGCGGCAAAGCGCGGATTGGACTCCAGGGCGCTGAAGTCGATGTACGTGGTCTGGCCGAAGGAATCCTTCAGCTCCAGCCGCCGGGGCTCGCGCCCCTTGAAGCCGATATCCACGTAGGCGAAGCCCGCATCGCTCTGGCGGGGCGTGGCGCGCAGCCAGTCCAGTCCGTCGCGTTCACCCTGGTCCTTGAGCTCGAAAGACTGCTCCAGGTCGCCCGTACCGAACAGGATGGCGGCCGGAGACGTGCCGATGGACTGGTCCACGCCGCGCTGCGTGACTTGCGCCAGGTCGGGATCGTATTGATAAAGATGCTTGCCATCGGACACAATCAGTTGCTCGTAGGGACGCTGCACCTGCCACTTGAACTGGCCGGGACGCTGGAAGGCGAACAGTCCCGATTGCGGAGCGCCCTTGGATTGGCCCTGGGCATCCAGCGTGCGCTGGGAGAACTGGCCCTGCGCCGTCTTGACGTCCTGCACGAAGGCGCGCAGCTGCTCACTGGCCGAAGCCGCCAGGGTCAGGGCCGGCGTGGCGGCCAGCGCCAGGCAGGCCATCAGGGTTTTAATCTTCATCGCTAGCACCTCCTGCGGGAACGAGGATTTCCCGGTTGCCATTGGGCTGCATGGCCGACACCAGGCCGGCCTGCTCCATCTGCTCCAGCAGGCGCGCCGCCCGGTTGTAGCCGATGCGCAGATGGCGCTGCACCGAGGAAATGGACGCGCGCCGATTCTTGATGATGACCTGCACCGCCTGGTCGTACAGCGGGTCGGACTCCGCATCCACCATGCCCGTGACGGGATTGACGCCTTCGCCCGTCTCGCCCTCCAGGGCGCCTTCGAGCAGGCCTTCCACGTAGTCCGGCTCGCCGTGCTCTTTCAGGAATTCCACCACGCGATGGACCTCGTCGTCGCTGACGAAGGCGCCGTGGACGCGATTGGGCAGGCCCGTGCCGGGCGGCAGATAGAGCATGTCGCCCTGCCCCAGCAGGGTCTCGGCGCCCATCTGGTCCAGAATGGTGCGCGAGTCGATCTTGGAAGAGACCTGGAAGGCGATGCGGGTGGGGATGTTGGCCTTGATCAGGCCGGTGATGACATCCACGCTGGGTCGCTGCGTGGCCAGGATCAGGTGTATGCCGGCCGCGCGCGCCTTCTGCGCCAGCCGGGCGATGAGCTCTTCGATCTTCTTGCCCTGCACCATCATCAGGTCCGCCAGCTCGTCGATGATGACCACGATCATGGGCAGCACGGACAAGGGCTCGGGCGCATCGGGCGTGAGCGAGAAAGGATTGGGGATGAGCTCGTCGCGCTTCTGCGCTTCGCGGATCTTGGCGTTGAAGCCGGCCAGGTTGCGCACGCCCAGCTTGCTCATGAGCCGGTAGCGTTTTTCCATTTCGGCCACGCACCAGTTCAGGGCGTTGGACGCCAGGCGCATGTCGGTGACCACGGGGGCCAGCAGATGCGGGATGCCCTCGTAGACGCTCATCTCCAGCATCTTGGGATCGATCAGGATCAGGCGCACGTCGGCCGGGTCGGCCTTGTACAACAGTGACAGGATCATCGCATTGATCCCCACCGACTTGCCCGAACCGGTGGTGCCGGCCACCAGCAGATGCGGCATCTTGGCCAGGTCGGCCACCACGGGCTTGCCGGCGATGTCCTTGCCCAGCGCCATGGTCAGCAGCGAGGCGCTGGCGTGATAGGTCTGCGAGCCGATGATTTCTTCAAGGCGCACCATCTGGCGGCGCGGATTGGGCAGCTCCAGGCCCATCAGGTTCTTGCCGGGAATGGTCTCCACCACGCGGATGCTGACCAGACTGAGCGCCCGCGCCAGGTCCTTGGCCAGGTTGACGATCTGGCTGCCCTTCACGCCCGTGGCCGGTTCGATTTCGTAGCGCGTGATGACCGGGCCGGCCTGGGCCGCCACCACGGTGACCGCCACGCCGAAATCCGACAGTTTCTTTTCGATCAGGCGGGAAGTGAATTCGATGGTTTCGGGAGAGACGGTCTCCGCATTGTCCGAAGGCGCATCCAGCAGCGAGAGCGGCGGCAAGTCGCCGGCTTCGCCGGCCTGACGCGGGGCCTTGAAAAGCGTCTGCTGCTTTTCCTTCTCGACGCGCTCGGATTTGGGAACGGCCACGAAGGCCGGCTCGATGCGCACGGGCTGTTCGTGCACCAGCTGTTCCTGCTTGGCCACCACACTTTCGGTGCGCTCGGCGCGCTTGACCTCGCCCACGCGGCGATCTTCGCGCGCAGCGCGCAGCGCCAGCAGGCGGCGCAGGCCGTTTTCAATCAGGGCGCCAAGCCGTTCGGCCAGCACCAGCCAGGAAAAACCGAAGAACAGGCTGGCGCCCACCGCCACGAAAGCCAGCAGGACCAGCGTGGCGCCGCCGGCGCCGATGGAGGTGGACAGCAACTGCCCCAGCAGCTGGCCCAGCTGCCCGCCGGCTCCGGCCGGCAGGCCCAGGCGCGCGCCCAGGTCCTTGAAGAACAAGGCTTCCGAACCCATGCAGCCCAGGAACAGCAGGGTAAAGCCGATGCCGGTCTCCCAGCGCACGCGCGGCAGCGGATCTTCGCCCTTGCTGTTGGGCAGCAGCAGCGTGGTCAGACGATAGAAGCCCACCCCGACGCGCTGCACCAGCAGCACGACCCACAGCCAGGACGACAGGCCGAACAGGAAAAGCAGGAAATCGGCGATATGGGCGCCGAAGATGCCGCCGCCGTTCTGCGTGGCCCCGGCATGCACAGAATGCGACCAGCCCGGATCGCCCGGATCCCAGGTCGCCAGCACCAGCCCCAGCCAGGCCGCCAGCGCGGCGAAGATGATCCACCGCGCTTCGCGCAGCAGACCGGTCAGGCGCTGCTGAAGGGCCGAAGGGCCGTTGCGCACGTTTTTCGATGACCGGGAGGTACGAGGGGATGTTGCAGGTATTCTTGCCATGTACTCATTATAATTGGAGATCGTCTTTTTCGGATTTTCTGTGATGTCGACTACAAAACACGCGAAAGTACTTATTCTGGGCTCAGGCCCGGCCGGTTATACCGCAGCAGTCTATGCCGCCCGCGCCAACCTCAAACCGGTACTGGTCACAGGCATGGAACAAGGCGGTCAGTTGATGACCACCACCGACGTGGACAACTGGCCGGCGGATGCGCAAGGCGTCCAGGGACCTGATCTTATGGCACGTTTCCAGGCGCATGCAGAACGATTCGAAACAGAATTAATCTTCGACATGATCGCTTCGGTGGACCTGGGCAAGCGGCCCTTCACCCTGAAGGGAGACAGCGGCACGGTCTATACCTGCGACGCCCTGATCATCGCCACCGGCGCCTCGGCCCAGTACCTGGGCCTGCCCACGGAGCAGGAATTCATGGGCCGCGGCGTATCGGGCTGCGCCACCTGCGACGGCTTCTTCTACAAGAACCAGGACGTCATCGTGGTGGGCGGCGGGAATACGGCCGTGGAAGAGGCCCTGTACCTGTCCAACATCTGCAAGACCGTCACCCTGGTGCACCGCCGCGACACCTTCCGCTCGGAAGCCATCCTGACCGACAAGCTGATGGACAAGGTCGAGAACGGCAACATCCGCCTGAAGCTGCACTACGAGCTGCAGGAAGTGCTGGGCGACGCCTCCGGCGTGACCGGCGTGCGCCTGAAGAACAACCAGACCAATGCCACGGAAGACCTGGACGTGACCGGCGCCTTCATCGCCATCGGCCACAAGCCCAACACCGGCATCTTCCAGGGCCAGCTGGACATGCACGACGGCTACATCACCACCCGCAGCGGCCTGCAGGGCATGGCCACCATGACCTCGGTGCCGGGCGTCTTCGCCGCCGGCGACGTGCAGGACAACATCTATCGCCAGGCTATCACCAGCGCCGCCAGCGGCTGCATGGCCGCCCTGGACGCACAGCGCTGGCTGGATGAAAACGAGTAAGCCCAAGGCCGTGGGCAACAGCCTGGCCGACCTGAAGAAGCTGCAGAACCAGGTCCGCCAGGCCGAATCGCCCGCGCCCGAACCCGCCCGCCCCCAGCGCCGGCAGCGCCCTCGCCCGCCCGATCCGGGCAGCAAGCCCGCGCGCCGGCCCAACGTCTTCCAGACTGTCGCCGAACCGGCGTCCCAATTGGATCCCGCGGACCTGGCCCTGCTGCGCCAGTCGTTGCGCGATGTGGCGCCGCTCAAGAAGCGCGGCCAGTCCGCGCCGAGCACGCGCCCGGCCGCCACCCCCGAACAACTGGAACAGCGCCGCCGCCATGCGGTCGGCGACCCCTTGACGCCGCCCGCCCTGCCGGCGGCCTCGGACCAGTACGTCAGCGTCAAAGGCGAGACCAACGACCGGCGCCACCTGCGCCCGGGCTGCGGCACCGACGTGCTGCGCGACCTGGAGCGCAATCGCTGGCCGATCGAATCCAGCCTGGACCTGCATGGCTCCGACCTGGAGCAGGCGCGCGAACGCCTGGACAATTTCCTGCGCTCCTGCCTGGAGCACAATGTGCGCTGCGTACGCATCGTGCATGGCGCGGGCTACGGCTCACGCAACGGGGAACCCGTGCTCAAGCACACGGTGCGCCGCTGGCTGACCCAACTGCCCGCCGTGCTGGCTTTTGTGGAATGCGCGCCCAACGAGGGCGGCGACGGCGCAGTAAAGCTCGTGCTGCAGGCGCAGTCGCCCGCGCAGGAGCCACGGCGCTGACCACGCGCCGGCCCCGCCGCTGACGACGGGTTCAAGCGCGACTGGCCGGATACGATGTGGGAAGCGCCTGGTCGTGCAATGCCCCAGCCGCCAGGCCAAGGGGCTTCAGCCGAGGCCGGACGTGAAAAAGGCCAGCTTGCGCTGGCCTTTTCCTTGTTGTTGTTATGTTGTACTGCATATTGCTTTTATAGTGTCGACCGCTCGATGTCAGTCTTTATGCCCTGCTTTGCGGGCTATGTCTCCTCACCTGCATGAAACGCATTGTGCCCCAATTATGACAATGTCACACTTAGGGAATGCACTGATATCCGTTCAAGCCGAAAACAAGGGCCGCCTCTTTATTTAAACCTAAATTAATTGTCGCCGGGCGGCAAGCCTTTCAGGACGCGCTTCAGGAACACCTGCATTTCCTTTTCGGCCTGCTTGTCGCCATGCTGGCGGGCGATCTCCAGTCCATGCTCCAGCACGCTCCTGGCCTGCGCCAGCTGACCGCTGTCCAGCAAAACCCGCCCCAGCTGCTTCCAGGCAGCGGTGTAATTTCCATCCATCTGCACGGCGCAGCGCAGATGCGCCTCGGCCGCCGCCAGATCCCCATCAGCCAGGCAGGCATTGCCCAGCCCCAGCCGGAGCAAGGCGCTGTCCTTGCCGGCCGCCAGCAGTTTTTCCAATCCTTCGCGCATCGTTTCGCTCCAAAAAAATCGTCTTGTCCAGGCCTGCGCATCGAACATACGGCCGACTTTCACCGTAGAAGAAACCCGTCCATTGTTACAAGAAGCGCAAGCTGCATGCGTATATTGTCGCTTGAAACGGCAAATGATAAATTTTCAGCATGGACACCCCAATTCGACCTTCCTCTGAACATCATGCAGGTCTGGCCGAAGTCGCCCGGACCCTGGGGCATCCTTTACGCCTGGCGCTGCTGGAGCACCTGGCGCAGGGCGAACGGCATGTCGAACGTCTGGCAGCCCTGACAGGCCAATCCACCGCGGCCGCCTCCCAGCATCTACAAGCCCTGCGGCGCACGGGCTTCGTGCAGGCGCGCCGCAATGGCAAGCACAAAGTGTATCGGCTGGGCGATGGGCCGGTCCTGATCTTGCTGGCTGCGCTGCAGCATTATGCGAACTCGACGGAGCACGGCCTCTATCAGTCCTCCGGCGCGCCCTCCTGCCCCGGCATGCATCTGGAAGAATTCCTGCGCACCCCGCAGCGGGACCGCCCCTTCCTGCTGGACGTCCGCCCGCAAGACGAGTATGCCCTGGGACACGTGCCCGGCGCCATCAACATTCCCGAGGATGAGCTGATCCGGCGGCTGCCCGAGCTGCCGCCTTGCCGCCGCTTGGTGGTCTACTGTCGCGGGCCGGCCTCTCCCCTGTCGGCCCGCGCCGTCCAGCTGTTGTGCGCCGAAGGCTGGGACGCCTGTCGCCTGGAAGGCGGATTTCCGCAATGGCAAGCGGCCGGCTTGCGTGTGGACATGCCCAGCATAGTTTCAGAAAACCCTTGAAAAACAATAAGTTGAAAGCCGGGTTTTAAGCATATAACTATTTTATATCCAAACAATTAGCCCCCAATTGCTAACATGCCCCGAAGCTTCAGGGCGAGTATCGCACTACGGCGGGCTCGTGACCGCTTCGACGAAAGGCGCTTCCTGCGCGCTTCGCTCGCGCCCTGAAGGCAACCGCTCCAGCGCCGTCCCAACGGCCGCCGCTTCCCAGGAATCCTTCGCAACAAAAGCAAGAACGCCGCTTCATGACTATCCATTCTTCCCGTGATCGGGCCATGCATCTGGCCGCCTTCGTCGTTGCCGGCCCGGTATCGGGCTGCCACGGCGGCTGGCGCCACCCGGCTGCCGACACGCAACTGCTGTCCGCCTCCTATTACACCCGCCTGGGCCAATTGCTGGAGCAAGGGCGCTTCGACATGCTGTTCCTGGCCGACATCCTGGCCATCCCGCGCCGCTACCAGGGCCGGATGGACAGCCAACTGCAACTGGGCGCGCTGGGCGCCTTGCGCCTGGACCCCATGATCGTGCTGTCGTTGATCGCCGGCGCCACCCGCCACCTGGGCCTGGCCAGCACGATCTCCACCTCCTACTTCAGCCCCTACGCCGTGGCGCGTTCGCTGGCCACGCTGGATCACCTGAGCGCCGGGCGCGCCGCCTGGAACATCGTCACCTCCTTCCAGCAGGCCGAGGCCGCCAACTTCGGGCTGACCGACCAGTTGAGCCGCGACGAGCGCTACGACCGCGCCGAGGAGTTCGTGGAAGTGGCCTGCAAATTGTGGGATAGCTGGGACGACGAGGCCCTGCGCCTGGATGCCGCCACGCCCCAGTTCGCCGACCCGGCCCGCGTGCGCGCCATCGATCACCAGGGCAAATGGTTCAACGTGCAAGGTCCGCTGAACGTCAGCCGTCCTCCCCAAGGACGGCCGGTCTTCATCCAGGCCGGCGCCTCGGGCCGCGGCAAGGACTTCGCGGCGCGCTGGGCCGACGTCATTTTCGTGACTCATTCCTCGCTGGAATCCGCCCAGGCCTTCTATACGGAAATGAAAGAGCGCGCCGCCCGTTTCGGGCGCTCGCCCGACAGCCTGCGCATTCTGCCGGGCATCGTGCCCATCGTCGGCGAGACGGAGGCCATCGCCCTGGAACAGGAAAAGCTGCTCAGCGACCTGACCGATCCGGAGTCCGGCCTGTCCACGCTGTCCTATCACCTGGACATCGACCTGTCCCAGTTTCCCCAGGACGAAGTCCTGCCGGACCTGGACGTGCCCGGCGTGCAGGGCCACTACAAGGAAGTGGCCGAGCTCACCCGCCGCAGCGGCATCGGCCTGCGCGAGCTGGGCCACCGCTACGGCATCGGTCCCTTGCGCGACTTCGTGGGCTCGGCCGACAAAGTGGCCGACAGCCTGCAGCACTGGTTCGAGGCCGACGCCTGCGATGGCTTCATGATCCAGGTGCCCTACCTGCCCGGCGGACTGGAAAGCTTTGTACGCCTGGTCGTGCCCCGCCTGCAGGACCGCGAATTGTTCCGTCGCAACTACACCGGCGACACCCTGCGCGAGCATCTTGGGCTGGAACGCCCCGCTCGCATCTGAAAGGAGCCGACATGGCCAAGAATCACGTGGACAGCCGCCTGAGCGGCCAGGCAGGACGATTCCTGCTGCAGGCCCGCGACCAGCACCTGGTCGTGGACGCATCGGCGGGCCGCGGCGGCCAGGCCCAGGCCTGGCAGGCGGCCGAGCTGCTGCTGGGCGCCCTGCAGACCTGCTCGCACGCCGTCATCGACAACGAAGCACGCCAGCAGGGGCTGAACGACTACGCCCTGCGCATCGAAGCCGACTGCGAGAACGACGAGGAGCAGCCCGGCCACTACCGCTACATCACGCTGGACTATCACTTCCAGGGCGTCAGCCAGGAGCAGGCGCAGGACCTGGTGGCCCGCTTCCAGGCCGTCTGTCCCATCTACGGCTCGCTGTCCCGGGGCGCCCCGGTCAGCGTGCGCGTCTTCAGCACCCGCTGACCCCCTGAAACAACTCTTGCAAAGCACACACCCATCATGAAACTGAAACACCGGGCCGCCGGCCTGCTGGCCGCCGCATCCCTGGGCCTGGCCGCCCAGCAAGCCATGGCCCTGACCATAGGCACCATCCTGTCCACGACCGGGCCCGCCGCCTTTCTGGGCGAGGATATGAAAGCCGGCATGGAAATCGCCGTCGAGGAAATCAACGCCGCCGGCGGCATAGCCGGCGAGCCCGTCAAATGGGTCTTCTACGACGCCGAAAGCCAGGCGGCCAAGGCCCTGGCCGCCACCCGCCGCCTGCTCTCGCAGGACAAGGTGGACATCATCGTGGGCGGCGGCAACATGAGCGGCATCGCGCTGGCCATGGTCCCCCTGAGCGCCCAGGCAAAGACGCCCTTCATTTCCACGGAAGGTTCGCTGGCCATCGTGGACCCGGCTGAACAGCGCCCCTGGGCCTTCAAGAGCACGGTGGACGACCGCCAGGTCTTCGAGCGCCTGGCCGACTACCTCCGCAAGCAAGGCATCACCCGCGTGGCGCTGCTGCACGACACCAGCGGCTTCGGACAGGCCGCCGCGGAGGAACTGAAGAAGATGGCGCCGGGCCTGGGCCTGGACGCCCGCTTCGAGGCCTTCGCGCCCACCGACACCGATCTGACCCCGCAGCTGACCCGCATCAAGAACAGCGATGCGCAAGCCGTGCTGTGCTGGACCGTGACCCCGGCCGGGGTGATCTTCAACAAGCAGGCCACCCAGCTGGGGCTGACCGACCGCACGCTGATCCACAGCTACGGCTTCGTGTCGCAGAAGTACATGGAACTGGCGGGCGATGCCGCCGGCAACGTGCTGCTGGTGTCCGTCAAGTTTCCGGTGGGCGCCGACCTGCCCGACAGCGACACCCAGAAAGAAGTCATCGCCGAGCTGACCCGCAAGTTCGAGGCCCGCTACGGCCGCAAGCCCAACCAGTATGTCGCCCAGACCTATGACGCCATCCAGCTGGCCCGCCAGGCCCTGGAGCGCAGCGGCGGCGACAAGGACAAGACCCGCGCGGCGCTGGAGGCCATACAGGGCTACCACGGCGTGGGCGGCACCTTCAACTTCTCGGCGCAGCGCCACTCGGGCCTGTCCAAGAGCGACATCGTCCTGCTGAAGTGGCAGGACGGCGCGTTCCGCCTGCACGACTACCAGTAGCGCCCGACGCGCAGCGGTCCCGCGGGGCCGCTGCGCTCCACTTTCGAGATCGACCTTGGACAGTTCCTCTTTTCTCCAGATCATCCTGTCGGGACTGGGCAATGGCAGCATCTACGCCCTGATCGCCGTGGGTTTCAACATCATCTTCAAAAGCACGGGCGCGCTGAACTTCGCGCAGGGCGAGTGGGTGATGCTGGGCGGCATGCTGGCCGCCTTCTGCTTCAATGACGCGCACCTGCCGGTATGGCAGGCCTGCCTGCTGGCCGGGCTGGCCGTGGCCCTGGTCGGCGCGCTGACCGAGCGCCTGCTGATCCGCCCGCTGGTCAACCAGACACCTTTCGCCCTGACCCTGGTGACGGTGGGCATCGCCTTGCTGTCCAAGAGCCTGGTGATGCTGACCCTGGGCAAGAACCCCGTCGGCTATCCCGGCTTGTCCGGCCGGGAGTTCGTGCAGTTGAGCGGGGCCTCCATCGCCAGCCAGACCCTGTGGATCCTGGCCATCACCCTGGCCCTGATGGCGCTGACCCATGTGTTCTTCGCCCATACGCGCTGGGGCTGCGCCATGCGCGCCGCGGCCGCCAACCCGGCCGCCGCGGCCCTGGTGGGCATACGCCACCGCCGCGTCGTGCTGGGCTCCTTCATCATCGCCGCCGCCGTGGGCGGGCTGGCCGGCACCATCATCACCCCGCTCACCCTGATGTCCTACGACAGCGGCGCCATGCTGGGCTTCAAGGGTTTCAGCGCCGCCATGCTGGGCGGTCTGGGCAGCCTGCCGGGCGCCACCCTGGGCGGCCTGCTGCTGGGCCTGCTGGAGGCGCTGGTCAGCGGTTACGTGACCTCGCAGTTCAAGGACGCGGCCGCCTTCCTGGTCCTGCTGCTGGTGCTGCTGCTGCGTCCGCAGGGCCTGCTGGGCAAGGCGGAGATCAACAAGCTATGAACGCCTGCCTGAACCCCACGGCGCGCCGTCTCGTCCCGCTCTGGCTGCTCCTGCTGGCCTGGCCCTGGCTGGCGCCCAACGACTACGTGCTGAGCCTGGGCTCGACCTTCTTCATTCATCTGCTGCTGATCGCCAGCCTGAACCTGCTGGTGGGCTATACCGGCCTGACCTCGCTCGCGCACGCCGCCTTCTGGGGCCTGGGCGCCTATGCCAGCGGCATGCTCAGCGTGCACGCGGGTCTGTCGCCCTGGCTGGGCACCGCGGCCGCCATGCTGCTGTGCGCGCTGTGCGCCGCCCTGGTCGGCTTGCCCACGCTGCGCCTGAGCGGCCATTACCTGGCGATGGCCACGCTGGGCTTCAATGCCATCGTGTCGGTGCTGCTGGTGGGACTGGTGGACTGGACCGGCGGACCCAACGGCCTGATCGGCATCCCCGCCTACCGCCTGGGCGACTGGGAGCTGGCTGACGCCGCCTCCTTCTACTGGCTGGGCTGGCTGCTGACCGGCGCCGTGATGCTGAGTCTGTGCTTCCTGGAACAGTCCCGCAGCGGCCGCGCCTTGCGCGCCATACGCAGCAGCGATGTGGCCGCCGCCTGCATGGGCATTTCCGTGCTGCGCTACAAGATCGGCGTCTTCGTGCTGGCCAGCGCCATCGCCGGTCTGGCCGGCGCCTTGTTCGCGCACCAGAACCAGTTCGTGTCGCCCGATTCCTTTTCCTTTTCCACCTCCATCCTGTTGCTGGTCATGGTGGCCATCGGCGGCTTCGGCAGCTATTGGGGCGCTTTCCTGGGCGCGCTGCTCTATACCGCCCTGCCCGAGCTGATCCGCAGCTTCCACGACGTGGAGCTGCTGATCCTGGGCGCCGCCATGATCGTGGTCGTGGGCTTCATGCCCGCCGGCCTGGCGGGCCTGCTGCGCCGACTGGGCGGCAAGTCCGGGAGAGCCTCATGAGCGCGCCCATCCTGCAACTGGACAAAGTCAGCCGCCACTTCGGCGGCCTCAAGGCCGTGGACGAGGTATCGCTGACTGTGCAGCCGGGCGCCATCCACGCCCTGATCGGACCAAACGGCGCGGGCAAATCCACCCTGTTCAACCTGATCACCGGCGTCAATCCGGTCTCCAGCGGCCGCATCCTGTTCCAGGGCCGGCCCGTCGAGCACCTGCCCGCGCACCTGCGCATCCAGGCCGGCATGGCCCGCAGCTTCCAGAACCTGCAGTTGTTCGCCGACATGACGGTGCTGGAAAATGTGATGGTCGGCTGCCACCCCCGCACCCGCAGCACCTTGTGGGACGCCCTGCTGAACAGCCGCCGGCAGCGCCGGGAGAATCGCCTCGGCCGGGAGCGCGCCATGCACCTGCTCGAGCAGCTCGGCCTGCAGGCCAGGGCCGGGCAGCCTGCCGGCGCGCTGAGCTACGGCGAAGGCAAGCTGATGGAGATCGCGCGCGCCATGGCGTCCGAGCCCAGCCTGGTGCTGCTGGACGAACCCCTGGCGGGCCTTCCGGCCGGCGCCATCGAACACGTTGAACAGGCCATCCGCTTCCTGCAAGGCCAGAAGGTCACCACCGTGCTGGTGGAACACAATGTGCGCGTGGTCATGCGCCTGTCCGACCACATCACCGTCCTGAACAATGGCCGGCGCATCGCGGACGGCGCCCCGGCGCAAGTGCGCGAAGACCCGGCCGTGCTCGATGCCTATCTGGGAGAAGGCCACCATGCTTGAAGTCGAATCCGTCTCGACCTGGATAGGCCAGGCGCGCATCCTACACGGCGTGGACCTGCGCCTGCAGGCCGGGGAGATCGCCTGCCTGCTGGGGCCCAACGGCGCCGGGAAGTCCACGCTGATGAACACGCTGGCCGGGCTGCTGCGCCAGCGCGAGGGCCGGATCACGCTGGACGGGCGCGCGCTGGACGCGTTGCCGGCCGACAGGCGCATCCGGCAAGGCCTGTCCCTGTCGCCGGAAGGCCGACAGGTCTTTGCGCCGCTGAGCGTGCGCGAGAATCTGCAGATGGGCGCCTACAGCCGCCGCGACCGGCAAGCCGTGCGCCAGGACCTGGAGTGGGTTCTGGACGTATTCCCCAAACTGCAGCAGCGGCTGGAACAGACCGCCGGCACGCTCTCGGGCGGCGAGCAGCAGATGCTGGCCATCGCCCGCGCGCTGATGGGCAGGCCGCGCTGTCTGCTGCTGGACGAACCCTCGCTAGGGCTGGCGCCCAAGATCGTGGCCGAGATCTTCGCCACCATCGCCCGGCTCAGCCGCGACGGCCTGGCCATCCTGCTGGCCGAACAGAACGCGCGCATGGCCTTGGGGGTCTCCCAACGCGCCTACGTCCTGAGCGAAGGCCGCATCGTGCGCGAAGGGCCGAGCGCCGAACTGGCCGCCGACCCGGCCATCCAGCAGGCCTATCTGGGCGTGTAGGGCGGCGCCTTCGAGAATGTAGCCCGACGCGCCAGCCTGACCACCTGCCACGTCCGGTTGCCGGCAACAGGAACGGAGCTCGGCCGAAACCAGTCCGGCCCTGCTCTGCAGGCCTTCAGTCAAGCCGTAGACGTCACGGCAGACGCCATAAAGGGGTATCAGGCAGATTGCAAATCGGCGTTTGCATATGCAATGCCGGATTTGAATTGATGCGGCATTGGACTACTTGCTGAAAAGCGCAACAGAATATCCGTGCGTTCCGCGTTTTCTCCTATGGAAGCTTGCTCCAGATCAGCCATAAGCGCTTACATCGCGCCCGTCCCGGAAATGTAGGATGCAAGTGCAAGGTGCCAAGAAGCAGCGTTCCTACCGCAGAAACGGTAACGGCGCCCCCAGCACAGGAGACAGCACCATGACCCGTCTTACCGAACCCGTCCCCCGTCCAGGCGACCTTCCGTCCAACGGCATTCCCAATCACGAGCCCCTTCCGGGCAATATGCCGGGTGAAGACCCCTTGCCGGATATGGACCCCGAGCCGCAACCAGACCTGGACCCCGAACGCCTGCCCGGCCATGAGCCTGGCGAGCCTTCCCGTCCAAACCCGAATGATCCCGGACGCGTCTGAAACACACCCGCATCCTGGCTCCATCTCCCTCGTGTTTAAGCCGCTCTACGAGCGGCTCTTTTTTTGCAGGGATATGCTGAGGCATTGGCATTGTCGAACGCCAACGGAAACAATCGCCGCAAAAACGAGCAAAATGCTTACAGCCTTGCAAGATGATCATGTGACGATGGCACTTCAGGCGCACGCGGCCGTCCGCGCTGCAAAAAACGGCTGGGCGCCGGACCCACTCATCAGGAGACTGCCATGAGATATGTCATCGATCCAACCAAGGCCCCCGACACGACGCCGCCCGGCAAGACGCCCAACCCCGAGCCCGATCCTGAACGCATTCCCGGCAGCAGGCGGCCGGTGCAGGAGGACAGGGACAAGACGTCGGACACGGGCCCCAACCGCAATCCAGGGCAGCGTCCCGGCAATCAGCCGCATCGCACACCGCACGAACCCGGCAGGGCCTGAACCCTGTCCTGTTATTTCTGCTCCTTCCGCAGCCGCCGGGCCGCCTAGTGGGCGGCCTTTTCATACTTCGCCTTTCCTGAGCCTGAGGCGACAGTCGATTACACAAAACACGTTTGCACATAAATGACAAACATACTTCTATAGACTGAATTTTGTTTCAAGAATCGGCATGAATCCTCTCATGCATCCATGCCTGAAACTGCGGCTGATCCTGCCGTTTCGACTGTAGCACCACTACCAGGAGAAGAAATATGGCCAAGCTTGACCACGGCACCATGTGCATCATGTGCCAGACACTACCGCTCTCGAAACCTCACACACCGGGACATGCGAATATGCGCCCCCTTACCCGGCTGGAGGACTTCGGCGAAAACGGCACCGAAAGCCTGTACCGCTGCTCGGTCTGCCATACGCACTGGCTGTACCAGCTGGACAAGTGGCAAGCCTGCCTCGGATTCAAGCTGTGGTCCGGGGACCTGCACAGCTACCGCACCCAAGACAGATTCTCGCGCATGACGCCTGATCAAATCGGCCTGCAGAAAGCTTTCCGCGGCCCTTTGACGCATTGAGGAAACAAAATGGACGACCCATTCGCCGACCCGCAGCAAAAAAAACCGCCGGCCATGAAGGCCGGCGGTTTCGCCTGCATCAAAGGAGCCCGCGGGCCCGCAGCGATTACATGTTTTCGATCATGACTTCGCCGAAGCCGGAGCAGGACACCTGAGTGGCGCCTTCCATCAGACGGGCAAAGTCGTAGGTGACCTTGCGGGACGTGATGGATTTTTCCATGCTGGAGATGATCAGGTCGGCCGCTTCGGTCCAACCCATGTGACGCAGCATCATTTCGGCGGACAGAATCAACGAACCGGGGTTCACGTAGTCCTTGCCGGCGTACTTGGGCGCCGTGCCGTGCGTGGCTTCGAACATGGCCACGGAGTCGGACAGGTTGGCGCCGGGAGCGATGCCGATGCCGCCGACCTGGGCAGCCAGGGCGTCGGAGATGTAGTCGCCGTTCAGGTTCAGCGTGGCGATCACGTCGTATTCAGCGGGACGCAGCAGGATCTGCTGCAGGAAGGCGTCGGCGATCGAATCCTTGACGGTGATCTCGCGACCGGTCTTGGGATTCTTGAACTTGCACCATGGGCCGCCGTCGATCAGTTCGGCGCCGAACTCGTTCTGGGCCAGGGCATAGCCCCAGTCGCGGAAGCCGCCTTCGGTGAACTTCATGATGTTGCCCTTGTGGACCAGGGTCACGGACGAGCGGTCGTTGTCGATGGCGTACTGGATGGCCTTGCGCACCAGGCGCTCGGTGCCTTCGCGCGACACGGGCTTGACGCCGATGCCGGACGTGCCGGGGAAGCGGATCTTGTTGACGCCCAGGGTGTTCTGCAGGAAATCGATCAGTTTCTTGGCGTTTTCGGATTCAGCGGCGAACTCGATGCCGGCGTAGATGTCCTCGGAGTTCTCGCGGAAGATGACCATATTGGTCTTTTCGGGTTCGCGCACGGGCGATGGCACGCCATTGAAATAACGCACGGGGCGCAAGCAGACGTACAGGTCCAGCTGCTGGCGCAGGGCCACGTTCAGGGAGCGGATGCCGCCGCCCACGGGGGTGGTCAGGGGACCCTTGATGGAGACGACGTAGTCCTTGACGGCATCCAGGGTTTCTTCAGGAAGCCAGACGTCCGAACCGTAGACCTTGGTGGATTTTTCGCCGGCGTAGACTTCCATCCACTGGATCTTGCGCTTGCCGGCGTAGGCCTTGGCCACGGCGGCGTCGACCACCTTGATCATGACTGGCGAGATATCCACGCCCGTGCCGTCACCCTCGATGTAGGGGATGATGGGTTGATCGGGGACGTTCAGGGAAAAGTCCGCGTTGACCGTGATTTTCTGCCCCGACGCGGGGATCTTGATGTGCTGATAAGACATGGATGCTCCAGTTGTGCTCCAATAATAGAAAATGGCTAAACACGGAACGCGTCGGCGTTTCCGGAGTCTTATATAAGAGTTTAACTTATTCCTGCGCAATCATGCGCCTGCAGACTCGATGTTTGCCAAGAATGTCTCCATTCCGTGCGGATCATTGATTCTACACGCCCCAGGCGCCGACGTGCGCAGCCCGCGCAAATGGCGGCCCGGTAGTAAAATGCCCGGGCGCAATGCGCCCCTCCGGCCCGGCCGCCTTTTTATTTCAAGACTAAACCATGTTCAATCCATCCCGCGAGCAGGTTCGCCAATTCTTCATCGAAGCCTGGCAGAAGCACCAGGGCGGCCATCTGTTGACCGCCCTGGAGACCATGGCCGTGGACCTGATGCAGCAGCACCCCGAATATCACGAAGACCTGCGCAATCCCGACGCCGTGGCCCAGGACTATTCCGTGGAGCAGGGACGCACCAACCCCTTCCTGCACCTGTCCATGCATCTGGCCATAGACGAACAGCTGTCCATCGACCAGCCGCCAGGCATCAAGGCCGCCTATCAGAGGCTGCTGGCCACGCACGACCGCCACGAAGCCGCGCACGTCATCATGGAAGCATTGGGGGAAGTGATCTGGGAGGCCCAGCGCCTGGGCGCGCCGCTGAACAATGAACGCTACATCGAGCTGATCCTGCGGCACGCCACGCGCAACTGAAGGTTTTATTTCCGCACGGACAAGGGCCCCGGCAGGCTGGCCAGCCAGGCCGAGATGCTGTCGATGTCCGACTGGGCGAGCGTGGACGCCATGGCGCCCATCACGGCGTTCTTGCGGATGTTGGATGTGGCCGGCGCGCCGGCCTGGCCGCGCTGGTAGGCCATCAGGGACTGGCGCAGATAGTCCGCATGCTGCCCGGCCAGTATTGGATATTCCGGATTCAGCGGCGTCTTGGCGTCGGCCCCATGGCAGGACGCACAATTGAACTTCTTCCAGGCCGCTTCGCCCGCCGCTTTCAGATCGTCGGCCGCCAGGGCGCCGCCCGCCCAGGACGTCGCCATCCCCAGCGCCATCAGCAGTACTGCTTTTTTCATGCTTGCCCCCCTTCTTATTGTTTGGTGCCGGCGTAGTACGCCGCGATATCGGCCATGTCCTGCTCCGACAGGCTTTGCGCGATGGCCTGCATGGTCGGGAAGGTACGGGCCCCGCTGGCGTATTCCTTGAGCGCGGCCTCGATGTAGGCCGCCCCCTGCCCGCCAATCATGGGCACGTGATAGACCTCGGGGAAGCTGGCCTTGTAGCCGGGCAGGCCGTGACAGCCTATGCACATGGAGACCTTGTCGCGGGCCGCCTGAGGGTCGGCCTTGGCGGCCGGAGCGTCCTGCGCCAGCGCCAGGGGCCCCAGACAGGTGGACGAGACCAGAAGAATGGAAGAGACATACCGCTTCATTTGCAACTTCATCATCGCTATTCGCTTTGTCGTGGAGTTGAAAACGGTCCGGGTCAGGCTCTCGCGTCAATTACAGCACGGGGTGGGATAACGCGACACCTGCCTTTTGTGATGCTGACCGACGAGTACTGAGTCGATTGTATGATAATTGCCAAGGATGATTGATACTAGTGTTTATCCCTGAAAAACCATTCTTGACAGATCAACATTTCATGCCAGTCACAGGATCCGCATCATGACCACCGCCTCCCGTTCCGGTACGCCCGCCACCTTCGAAGGCACCGACCAGTATGTCGCCACCGACGACCTGAAGCTGGCGGTGAATGCCGCGCTCAGCCTGCAGCGCCCCCTGCTGATCAAGGGCGAGCCCGGCACGGGCAAGACGCTGCTGGCCCTGGAAGTGGCACGCGCCCTGGATCGCCCGCTGCTGCAGTGGCACATCAAGTCCACCACCAAGGCGCACCAGGGCCTGTACGAATACGATGCCGTCTCGCGCCTGCGCGACTCCCAGCTGGGCGAAGAGAAAGTGCGCGACATCGGCAACTACATCGTGCAGGGCGTGCTCTGGCGGGCTTTCGAGTCCGAGCAGCCCAGCGTGGTGCTGATCGACGAGATCGACAAGGCCGACATCGAATTCCCCAACGACCTGCTGCAGGAACTGGACCGCATGGAGTTCCATGTGTACGAGACGCGCCAGACCGTGCAGGCGCGCCATCGGCCCCTGATCATCATCACGTCCAACAACGAAAAAGACCTGCCCGACGCCTTCTTGCGCCGCTGCTTTTTCCATTACATCCGCTTCCCCGACCGTGCAACGATGGAGCAGATCGTGGCCGTGCATTACCCGGACCTGCGCAGCGACATCCTGGCCAGCGCCCTGGACACTTTCTTCGCCTTGCGCGAAGTTCCCGGCCTGAAGAAGAAACCTTCCACCTCCGAATTCCTGGACTGGCTGCACCTGCTGCTGGCCAACGACGTGCCCGCCGACGCGCTGCAGGAACTGGACCGGGGGTTGCCGCCGCTGGCGGGCGCCCTGCTCAAGAATGAACAGGACCTGAGCCTGATGCAGCGCCTGGCCGCCATGAGCCAGAAAACCCAGCGGCGGAGCTGACATGAACAATACTGCCTTTCGCGCTCCCATCGTCCCGCTGACCCTGGAAGGCTGGGGCGTGCGCCTGGAGCCCCTGCTGGCCGAGCACGCCCCCCTGCTCGAAGAGGCCGCCGCCGACGGCGAACTGTGGAACCTGCGCATCACCGGCGTGCCCGCCCCCGGCCAGGCGGCTCAATACATACAGACCGCCCTTGAGGGCCAGCGGCAGGGCCACATGCTGCCGTTCCTGGTGCGCGACCTGCTCAGCGGCCAGGCGGTGGGCACGACCCGCTACCACGACATCCTGCCCGCCGTGGCGCGCCTGGAGATCGGCTACACCTGGTACGCGCGGCGCGTCCAGCGCAGCCACGTCAATACCGCCAGCAAGCTGCTCCTGCTGCGGCACGCCTTCGACACCCTGGGCGCCGCGGTCGTGGGCTGGCGCACCGACAACTTCAATTTCGCGTCCCAGCAGGCCATCACCCGCCTGGGAGCGCGTTTCGACGGCCGGCTGCGCCACCATGCGCCGCGGCGCGACGGCACGGTGCGCGACACCATGATGTACAGCCTGCTGGCCGGCGAATGGCCCGAGTCCCGCGCCCACCTGCTGGACCGCCTGCGGCGGCACGGCCATGCTGCTTGATTTCTTCTACCACCTGCGCTCCCGGGGCCTGCCCGTCTCCATCCAGGAGCACCTGACGCTGCTCGATGCCCTGCGCCGGGGCATCATGCCGCCCACCCTGGACGATTTCTACAATCTGGCCCGACTGGTCCTGATCAAGGACGAAACCCTGTATGACCGCTTCGACCAGGCCTTCGGCGAGTTCTATCAGCCCCAGTTGCACGCGCTCGAACAGGGCAAGGTCCTGCCCGAGGACTGGCTGCGCCAGACCCTGACTCGCCACCTGAGCCCGGAAGAGAAGGCGGCCCTGGAAAAGCATGGCCTGGACAAGCTGCTGGAGTTGTTCAGGCAGCGCCTGCAGGAACAGCAGGAACGCCACGCCGGAGGCAGCAAATGGATAGGCACGGGCGGCTCCTCGCCCTTCGGGCATGGAGGCTACCATCCCGAAGGCATACGCCTGGGCGGACCGTCGGCTGGCAACCGGACCGCCGTCAAGGTCTGGGAGAAGCGCGAGTTCCAGGATTACGACGATCAGCAGGAGCTGGGCACGCGCAACTTCAAGATGGCGCTGCGTCGGCTGCGGCGCTTTGCCCGGGAAGGCGCGCCCACCGAGCTGGACCTGGACGGCACCATACGGGAGACGGCCCGCAACGCCGGCATGCTGGATCTGCAGATGCGCGCCGAGCGGCAGAATCGCGTCAATGTGCTGATGCTGCTGGACGTGGGCGGCAGCATGGACGACCACATCGCCCAGGTCGAGGCGTTGTTCTCGGCAGCCCGATCGGAATTCAAGCACCTGGAAGCCTACTACTTCCACAACTGCGTATACGAGACCGTCTGGCGGCACAACTCACGGCGCTACGACGAGCGCCTGGACACCTGGGACCTGCTGCGCAAGTACAACGACGACTGGCGCGTCATCATCGTGGGCGACGCCACCATGAGCCCCTACGAAATCATGGCGCCCGGCGGCTCGGTGGAACACTACAACAAGGAGACCGGCGCCGCCTGGCTGCAGCGGCTGCGGGAGCACTGGCCGCGCACCGCCTGGCTCAACCCTGAACCCCGCGCCTACTGGCCGTATCGCCAGTCCATCGCCATCATCGAGAACCTGATGTCCGGCCATATGTACCCGGTCACCACGGCGGGGCTGGAAGAGGCCATGCGCTACCTGTCGCGCTGACCGCGGCCGTCCCATGAAAAAAACCCGCAGCGCCGGCAGACGTTGCGGGTTTTTTTGACGTCAAGGCGTCAACGGCGCTTCTGGCGCTCCAGCATGCCGGCGCGCTGCTGCTCCAGTTCCTTGATCTGGCGCTGCAGTTCACGCAACTGGTCGCGTGCTTCGCGCTCCTGCTCGGCCAGGGCTTGCGCCTCGCGGCGCGCCTCTTCGCGCTGCGCGATGGCCAGGGCTTCCTGCTGGCGCTGCATGGCCAGGTCGTTCTGCAGGATGGTCAGCTGGTCCGCGCTCTGGTTCAGTTCCTTTTCCGTGCGGGCGACTTCGGCCTGCAGCTTGATGCGCTCCAGGTCGGAAGCCGCATAGTCCACCGTGTCCTGACGGTACTGGGTATACATGCGCTCGGCCAGCGAGGCGTCGGTGGTCTTGAAGACGCGCCAGAACTCGCGCTGCTGGAACAGGGCGACGTAATACGTCAGGTTCTCGGAAGCAAACAGCAGGCTGGCGCCGTAGCGTCCGTTGTAGGCGGTGCGCAATTCCTGCACGCCCCGGGCCTGGATGAGCTGCTGCAGTTCGGCCACGGTCGTGTTCAGCGCGGCGGCGGAACGGGCCGGCGCAGCAGGCGCGGCCGCAGGCGCGACAGGCTCCACATCCTGAACGGCTTCGTCCTGGGTCTGCGCCACCACGGGCCGCTCCGGCTCCTGCACCAGAGACACCGAGCTGCACGCCGACAGCGCAAACAGCACACCCAGCGACAAAGCCATGCCTGTCTTGCGACTAAGGTTCACCATACCCTTCCCTTGAAAATCAATTTGTTGTGATTCGCTTGACATAGAGAACAGTGCGTATTCTAAACGTCCGTTGTTGCGCCTTGTGCCTTTATGTTGAATTTCCGCATCTTTTCCCACAAAACCTTACGAGAAATTCCCAGCACGGCGGCCGTATCCTGTCGACGCCAGCCCTGCGAGTCCAGCGCCGCCACGATGCGGTCGCGCTCCTCCTGCTCGTGCGCGCTCAAGGCCGGGACCGGCTCGGCGTACTCGCGCAGCAGCGCCGGGTTGGCCGAGGGCAGGGCCGGCGGCATGATGGGCGCATTGAAGCGCTCCAGCACCTGGCGAAGCTGCACCGACTCCCAGGCGCCGAACTGCTTGCTCATGACCGCCACCCGCTCGACCAGATTGGCCAGCTCGCGCACATTGCCGTTGAAGCGCATATTGCCCACCGCATCGAGCACCCACTGCGGAATGTCCTCCACGTCGCATTGCAGCTCCTGCTCCAGCAAGGCGCAGAAAATGGCGATCTTCTCCTGCGGGCCGCGCTGCTCCAGGTTGGGAATGACCAGCTCCACCACGGCCAGGCGATAGTACAGGTCGGCGCGGAACTGCCCCTGCTGCACCAGGCCCAGCAGATTCTTGTTGGTGGCGGCGACCATGCGAAAGTCCACGGGGATCTCCTGCGTGGCGCCCAGGCGCGTGACGGTGCGCTGCTCCAGCACGCGCAGCAGCTTGACCTGCTGGTGCAGCGGCAAGTCACCGATCTCATCCAGGAACAGCGTGCCCTGATCGGCCTGTTCGAAGTAGCCCTTGTGGGCGCCGATGGCGCCGGTGAACGCACCCTTGGCATGACCGAAGAAATGGGCCTCGAACAGCCCCTCGGGCACCGCGCCGCAATTCACCGGCACGAACGGCCCCTGGGCGCGCGACGAACGCTCATGCAGAAGCTGGGCGATGCGCTCCTTGCCCACGCCGGTCTCGCCATGGATCAGCACGCTGGCCCCGCTGTCGGCGTACATGTCCGCCTCCGCCAGCAAGGCGCGCATGATGGGCGAGACCGCCACCAGCGGCCGCGGCCCGCCCTGGGAATGGCGGTCGACCTGGGCCACCAGTCCGGCCAGCTTGGCCACCAGCGTACGCAGTTCGGCGCCGGTGAAAGACAGGGGCAAGGTATAGGAATAGGCGGAAGGATAGAAGCGCGGATCGTAACTGCGCTCCTCTGAGGCCACCCAGATGACGGGAACGGCGTGCTCGACCAGCCATTCGTGCTGCTCGAAGCGCCCTTCGGTCATCACGCTGACCGAGACCAGCGCGACCGCGTGGCGCGTGGCATGCGTCTCGGCATCGAGCCGCAGGGACGGATCCACGCGCAGCACCGCCACCGATGAATTTTCCATCGCGCGCTCGGCGCGCGCCGCCAGGTCGGAGCTTCCCTCCCATACGTACAGAACAGGTTCATTGCTGATGAAACTGCTACTCATGTCCTTGTCCGCCTCCTTGTCTACTGCACCAGGTAGGCCGTGCCGCACTGCACGTCGTGCAGCTTGACGTCGGCCTCCACCAGGCTCAGCCCCAGCAGCTGCAACAGGCCTTCGAGCAATGCGCTCAGCGACTGCAGCACCGGATCCAGCAAGGCGACGACCAGGCTCAAGACGGCGCCGACCAGGTTGGAATCCTTGAAGACCAGCGTTTCCACTGCGCCGACACGGCAATCACGCATGGCCTTCTCGCCGCCTATGCCGGCCAAACCGCAGGCCAGGTCGCTCAGCGGCGCGCCCAACAGCGTGGTCAACAGGTTGTCGACGAATCCCAATGTGCCCCCGAGCACGCCGACCAGCCCGTTCTGGCTCATGGTGCGCGCCAGCTGGTCCATGCGCTCCTTGGACCAGTTCATTTCCGCCACCACGGACGAAATGGCCCGTCCCGCCCCGTCGCCCACCACGCTTTCAGCCATCTGGCGCTTGCCCGAGGCGCCGCTCCAGGGAGTGTTGAGCAGATCGCCCAGAATGCCCGACAGGACGGCGTCGGACAGCAGGCGCACGCTGCGCGAAAGATCGAGCTGCGTGGCATTGACCGTCTTTTCGGAAGGTTCGCCGGGAGGCGCCGTCAGCGTGACCTCCACCGGGTCCTTGGTGTCGATCAGCGGCAGCGTCACTTTGGCGGTCAGGGGCAGGATGCCCAGCACGTTGATGACGCGATGACGCTGGATGGCGCCGAATTCGGTGTCCTTGCAACTGTTGGCCGCCGAGAAAAAATCGCTGTGCGGGAAATTGCCCAGGCACACATTGACCAGCGACGAGGTGACTGCGATCGTGGCCTGATCCCGCTCGATGGGCGGACGGCACACATTGAGCAGCTTGCCGCGCGCCTGGGACAGCTCGACGATCAGGGGCAGGCTGACTTCCGTGCCCAGCGCCTTCAGGATGGGCCCCACCGCCGGGATCTGGGACGTGTCCAGCTTCAGGTAGATGCGCACGCCGGCCGAATTGGCCGTCGTGCCGACGCCGCCCATCGCAATGCTGGGCGGCTCCACGATACGGGCCCGCAAATCCAGTGTCTTGTTGAACAGGGACGAGGGCAGGCCCGTCAGGTTCAGGTCGATCAGGTTCTCGCCGTTGGCCACCACCAGCCCGGTATTGACCAGTTGCAGCACGTCCAGGTTCACATTCAGGGCGGACAAGGGATCCACGCCATCGACCATCGCCAGGATGCCGCCTTCGCCCAGGAGCTTGATGGGCAGGTCCAACGGTCCCACGCCCAGCAGCAGGCGTATGAACTCCTGCAGGGCGCCCACGTCCAGACCCAATGTCTTTTGCTGGTCCAGCAGCTCCAGGCTGGCGTTGAGCAGGTCGGCCAGGGTCAACTGCTCCAGCCGCGTCAATTCCTCGGGCGTGCCCACGCCGGCAATGACCGTGGCCGGCAGCCCCAGGGCCTTGAGCAGGCCGGCGGGCGTGATCCTGGCATTGACCAGCCCGGCCGCATCCAGCACCGTCAGTTGGTCCGGACGCAATCCCACGCCGCGCAGCAGGCTGTACACCAGCCCGTTTTTCTTCAAGGCCAACAGGCGGCTTCCCACCGAAAAGGTTGCGGTCGGCTCACTGGTATTGGCCGTGGCCACGGCGTCGATCGAAGCCGGCGACAGGAAAGGGAACAGGGACGGCGCCTGGTAGCTCAGGCGCACCTGCACGGAATGCGCCGGCAGGGCCTCGGTGAAACGCTGCGCGGGATCGGCCACGCTGCCGTCCCAACGGCCGCAACTTACCCGCGCCGCCTCGCCTGTCAGCCCGGCCGCCGGCGACCCGCTCTGGCTGCGCAGGCTGACCCCGGCCATGCGCTGCGCCTGCTGGCAGCCCGCGGCATCGCCGGCGCCCAGCGACTGCGCACCGGCCAGCGCCGCCAGGTCGGCGGCATTCTGCAGATCGCGCTTGGCATAGAAGTTCTGGCCCAATTGCGCCGCGCCCAGCAAGACCAGACCCACCAATAGAGCGGCGGCGGCGGGCACGATCACGGAACCCGTCTGCCGATCGGCTCGCTGCGCCCGCTCTCGAATGCCGAACCAGTTCATAGTGCCTCCTCCCGCTACACTGCGCGATCTGTTAATTCTTGCCGCTGGTTTTCACCCGTTCCTGCATGTACTCAGGAATCGGATGCTTGAAACTGTTCAGGTAGCGCTCCCAGGCCAGCGTCGCCGCCGCGCCCGCCACCGGCAGCTCCTTGCCCTCGCGCTGCGGATCGGCCTGCATGCTCATCAGGCTGCGCGTGCCCTCGCCCACCTGCAGCACGGGCGGAATGTGACGGCGCTCATTCTGCACGTGGACCGGCAGGCCTTCGACTTCGGGCCAGGGGTGCACTTGTTCCTGCGTCAGGCGATATGTTTCATAGGGCTGGCGTTCGGCCGCCGCAGGCCGGGCCGGCTCGGCGGGAGCCGGCGCCGCGGCCGGACTGGGCGCCACAGGATACGAGGTCGCCTCCAAAGCCATGGCGCCCGTCAGGGGCGGCTGAGTCTGCGCAATCGAAGCGCTCGCCATGAGAACCGAGCAGCAGGCCAGAAATTGTCGATGGTTCATGTCACATCCTTGAATAAGCAGCTTTGTTTCAATGAGCCGAGGCTGGAGCCAGGCTTTCCAGCAAAGGCCGGTTGAGCCCCGCATCCGATACCAGGGCGGCCGGACGAGCAGCCGGCGACGGCTGGGTAACGGGCGCCTGTCCGTCCTGGCTGACGACCACCCGGCGGCTTGCGACGGGCGACCCGTCCGACGCCGCCGCTTCCCCGGCGAACTGAGCATCGACAGTCCGGGCGCGCTGAGCCCGCGCCAGCAGCTGCTCGCGCTGGCGGGACGCATGCAACTGCTCCAGCTCCCGGCCGATCTGTCCGGCCATCTCCGCCACCGCCTGCTGCGTCGCCTCGTTCATGCCCGCCTGCTGCATGACGAACTGGGCGCGTTGCGGCGCGCCGCTGACCAGCAGGTACAGGGCCATATTGCTCAGTATCTTCGGATTGTCCGGTTCCAGCTCGGCCGCCTTGCCCAGGGCCAGACGGGCCAGGTCGGGCCGGCCGGCCCGCAGGTAGGCATAGCCCAGGTCGCTTTGCAGCGCCGCCTGGGTGGGATCGAGCCCCGCCGCCTTGGCCAGGTAATGGGCGGCCGCCTCGAAATTCTGCCGGGAGCCGGCAATCAGGCCCAGGCCTTGGTACGCCCGCGCGCTCACCGGCGTGCCGAGCAAGGACTTGAACGTGGCGGCGGCCTGCTCCAGCTGGCCGGTCTGGCGCAGGGCCTCGGCGCGCAGGGCCATCATCTCGGGATCGGCGCCGTACTCCTTCTGCATGGCGTCCGCATAGGCCAGGGAGGCGAAGTACCGCCCCTGCTTCTGTGTTTCCTGCAGCATCTGCACCGCCATCTGGCGGTCGCTGGGCTTGCGCTTTTCCCAGTGTTCGATTTCCTTGCTTTGCATAAACGCCTCCTGCTCCTGCTGCTGGCGCATCAGCTCGTACGCGGAATCCGTGCTGGAGCAGGCCGCCAGCAAGAAGCTGCCGCCCGTCATCACGGCCAGGGCCGCCAATCTGCGCATGCGTGCATGGGATTTCATGATGCTCATCCTCCGGCCACCCGGCTCAAACCTCGAAACAGGGCCAGAAAGCCCGACCCTGCGGTAATGATCAACAAGGCGGGCAGCAAGGTCAGCACCATCACCCCCGTCATCTTGACCGTCAGCTTGCCCACCTTTTCCTTCAGTTCCAGCCGGCGCTGTTCGCGCAGGCGCACGCCGAAGCGATGCAAGGGCTCCTGCATGGCCCCGCCATGCTGGTCCACCTGCACGATCAGGCGGCAGATCACGGACAGGTCCTCGTTGCCGAAATGGTGGGCGATACGCTCCAGCGACTGCTCGCGCGTGCGGCCGCGGGCATACTGCTCCACCGCGATCGTCAGCTCCGAACCCATGACGGGCAGCACGTCCTTGAAGTCGCGCTCGATGGTGTAGAGCGTCTGGTCCATGGACAGGCCCACGCCCTGCAGCAGGCGCAGCAGATCCACGAACAAGGGCAGCTCGGCCGACATCTGCACGCGCCGCTGTGCGGCCCGGCGCATGAGCCACCATTTGGGCAGCATCCAGCCCAGGGCGAAGCCCAGGAACACGGTCAGGAAGGGCAGCATGTCGTTCAGGCGCCGGGTCAGGGGAACCAGGCTGAACAAGGCGATCAAGGCCACGCTCAAGCCCACCCGGCCGAGCACGAAGTAGCGGCGCGCCGTCTCCACGTCTTCGAAGCCCGCATTGTTGATCAGCTGCCGGTCATCCTCGCCCAGCAGGCTGCCGCCGAAACGCCCTTGCAGCCAGCGCGCGCCCAGATTGCCCGCCCGGCTCTTGATCTGCTCGACGGTCTGACGCGGATGGCCGGCGGGCGCGGCCGCCGGCGGCGCCCCGTGCAGGCGCTCGCCCACGGCGCGCGCCAGGCGCCGCTCCTGTTGCCGCTGCCGCCAGCTTGCGCCCGCCCACAGACCGAGCAGCAGGCAGCCGGCCAGGGCGCAGGCCGCCGCGCCCCACATCAGTAACGTCCCCGCATCCATTGCCATCATTGCCTGCTCCTACACATTGCGCGCCATGCGATACAACCAGTAGCAACCGACCAGTTGCAGCACGACCGCGAACACCAGCATGCGAAAGCCCGTCGGGTCCTGCCACATGGTCATGAACAAATTGTTGTTGAAGATCAGGATGTACACGGCGATCACGGCCGGCAGCAAGGCCAGTATCCAGGCCGAAAGGCGCACCTCCGCCGACAGGGCCACCAGCTCATTGCGGGCGTTTTCCCGGTCCCGCATGAAACCCGCCATGCGCTCCATGGTCTGGTCGCTGCGTCCGCCGAACCGCATGGCCACGCCGATCACCGCCGCCACCAGGAACAGTTCATGCAGGCCATGCTGGCGGGAAACGGTGCGCAGAGCCGCATCCAGCTCCTGCCCCGAACGGTGCAGGGCCTTGGCCTCCTGGAGGACTTCGCCCAGCGGCAGCGGCGTGTTGTCGGCGGCGTTGAGAAAAGCCGCGCCCATGCTGTTGCCAATGGTGATCAGGCGCACCATCAGATCCAGGAAATCCGGTATCTGCGCAACGATCTTGCGATGCCGCCTATCGGTCTTGAACCACAGGAAGGCATAGGCGCCGGCAATGGCCGCCGCCAGCATGGCCGCCCCCGCCACCGGGCCGACCAGCGCCAGCAGCAGCACAGGCAGGCCCAGCGTCCAGGCCAGCAAGGCGAAATAGAAGCGCCGCGACGGGCGCATGCCTGTGCGCAGCATGAATTCGCGCCACCCCTTGGGCGCGCCTTGCCAGGCATCCTGCTGCACGCGCTCCTCGCGCGTGGCCAGGGGTACGCCAGGGCGCAGGGCCAGCTGCCGCTCCAGCACCTTGGCGGAAATCTGCGCCTGCTGGCGCCGTCCAGCCTGTCGCCAGAGCAGCATGGCGCCCAGGATCAGCAGTACGGCCGCAAGGGCAATGAGCAAGGCCGTCATCTAGCGCCTCCAGTCCCAGAAGCCGCCCCCTTCCTTGGGAGCGGGCTCGCTGATCTGCGCCTGTTCGCTCGTGAGCTGGTCGCGGTACTGGTTCAGCTTGCGGGTATGCGGGTGTATGCCCAGGCTGACCCAGCGATCCTGCTCCGTATCGTCGGCGGCCACATATGATTCATGCCGATACAGTTCCTGCATGGCGATCACGCCGTCGCCCATGCCGGTCACTTCCGTGATGGACAGGATGCGGCGCTTGCCATTGGGCAGGCGTCCGATCTGGATGATGAAGTCCAGGGCGCTGGCGATCTGGCGGCGCAGGCTGTCCTCGCTGCCCTGGAAGCCGGCGAAACCGGCCAGCATCTCGATCCGGTACAGGCACTCGCGCGGCGAGTTGGCATGGATGGTGGCCATCGAACCTTCGTGGCCGGTGTTCATGGCCTGCAGCATGTCGATGACCTCGGCGCCCCGCACTTCCCCCACCACCACGCGGTCGGGCCGCATCCGCAGGCTGTTGCGGATCAGGTCGCGGATCGTGATCTCGCCGCTGCCGTCGTAGCCGGCCTGCCTGGCCTCCAGGCGCACGACGTGCGGATGGTTCAGGGCCAGTTCCGCCGTATCCTCCACCGTCACCACGCGTTCGGTCTTGGGAATGTAGAAGGCCAGCGCGTTCAACAGCGAAGTCTTGCCCGAGCTGGTGCCGCCCGAGATCAGGATATTGCAGCGCGAGCCCACCGCCGCCTGCAACAGGCGGTTGATGGACTCGTCGAAGGCTCCCAGGCGCATCAGGTCGTCCGGCTTGAGCGGATCCTTGCGGAACTTGCGGATGGACACCATGGGACCGTCCACCGCCAGCGGATGGATGACCACGTTCAGGCGGCCGCCGTCGGGCAGGCGCGCATCGACCATGGGCACGGACTCATCCAGGCGCCGGCCCAGCGGCGCCAGGATGCGGCGCACGATGCGCAGCACATGCTGGTTGTCGGTGAAGCTGGCCTTCTCCCGGCTCAGCACGCCGCCGCGCGACACGAAGACATTGTCGAAGCCGTTGATGAGGATGTCCTCGACCGCCGGATCCTCCAGCAAATCCTCCAGCGGACCCAGGCCGGCCAGCTCCTTGGTCAATGCCTGCACCACCTCGCGGATCTCGGCCTCGTTGACGGGTATGCGCTTGAGGCGCGCGAAACTGGCCACCTCGATGCCGACGAAATCCTGGATCGCCTGGCGCGTCCAGCGGCCGAATTCCGCGCCCAGCTCTTCGATGCGGGCCAGCAGATGTTCATGGGCCTGCTCCTTGACCTGGATCAGGTCGGGCCGCCCTCCGAGCAAAGACATACTATTCATGCGTCAATCTTCCATGCATGGGCCGGCTCAGCCCCCAAACCTGAACTTGAAACGATTCCAGACCGACGGCGCGTCAGCCTGGGCCGGAACTTCCTTGCGCTCCACCATGTCGCCCGCCAGCGCCTGCACGGCGCGCGCATAGGCATCTTTTTCATCCACCTGCACCAGCAGTTTGCCCAGGCTGGCGCTGCGCATGTGCCCCAGACGGCGGTCCGGCAACACCGCGGCCAGCTCCAGCCCGAAGCGTCCGGCAATGGCCTGAGCCGACAGCCCGTAGCGTTCGTCGAACTGGTTCACCACCAGCCGCAGCGTGGCCAGGCCGTCCAGCTCCGAGCGGATCGCCAGCGTCTCGGCCAGCGACACCAGCGCCCCCATGCTCTGGTCGGTCACCAGCAGCACTTCGTCCACTTGCGACTCCAGCTCCACCAGGAAACGCGGGTTGGGAAAACCGCCGCCATCGATCACCAGGCAACCCATGCGATCGCGCAAGTAGCTGCACAATCCCAGCGAATCTTCCAGGCCGATCTGGTTCAGGCTGTTCACATCGGCGGGCAAGGACAGGACATTGAGCCCGCTGCTGTGCTGGGCCAGCGCGGAGTGCAGCATGGTGTCGTCCAGACGATGCCGCTGGGAGGCGGCCTGGATGAAATCGAATTCCGAACCCGCGCCCATGTACAAGGCGCAGTCGCCGGTCGGCCAGCCCAGGTCCAGAAGCCCGACGCGCTCGCCGAGCGGCACCAGTTCGGTGGGCAGGGGCTTGTTGACGGGCAGGCCGCGGGCCTGCTTGCCCAGACGGTTCATCTCCTGCTGCAGCACCCAGGCCAGGCTGCTGGCCAGCGTGCTGCAACCCACCCCCGCGCGCGCGCCCAGCAGCAGCACGCAGCGAAACGGCTTCTTGACCAGCACGCTCTGCTGGCTCTGCCCGGCCTGATCGATGATGCGCTGCAGCTCCTCGCGCAGGTTCTCCGCACCATCCAGATTCAGGAACTCGTTGGCGCCGGCGCGCAAGGCCTCGACCGCTCCCTGCGGAAAAGAAACCCGCCCGACCGCGACCCGTTGCACGCTGGCGTCCAGGCGGGCCAGACTGCGCACCAGGGCGGCGATCCCCGCCTGGCTGCCGTCGGGCTGCACATGCGCGAAATCGAAGAACACCATGGGCTCGGCCTGAGCCGCCAGCTCGCGCCGCAGGCTCTCCTGCGTAGGCAGGATGGCGCGCACCTTCAGCAACCCGGCCGCCGCGCCGTTGATGGCCTCGGCCAGCTCGGGGCGTTCGGTACACAGCAGGTACTCCCTGTATCTCTGCACAATGACGACTCCAACCGCTCAGCGCGAAAACCCCGGCATCTGCTCATAGCCGTGGCGGCCGAGCAGGAAGTACCCCCAGGCATTGGGCGCATCGTCCAGCTTCTCCTGACGCCCGCCCGGCAAGGCGATCGTGGCTCCTTTCTGGATGGGCTTGATCAATCGCGGCGTGACGACGATCACCAGCTCCAGTTCTTTCTGGCTGTACTGCACATTGCGGAAGAAACTGCCCAATATGGGCAGATCCCCCAGGAAAGGAATCTTCTTGACGGCCGCGGCGGTCTGGCGCGACACCAGTCCGCTGATGATGTAGCTTTCGCCATCGCCCAGCTCTATGGTGGTGTCGGCCCGGCGCGTGCGCAGCGACGGCATGAGGCCGCCGCCCGGCATCTCCACGACCCTGGAGTAATCCAGATCGCTGGCCTCGGGAGCCACCTTCAAGGCGATGCGCTCGCGCGAGAGCACGGTGGGCGTCACGGTCAGGCCTATGCCGAAGGGCTTGTACTCCACCGTCGTGGTGCCCAGGCCGGCCGAGGAAGGAATGGGGATCTCCCCGCCGGACAGGAAACTGGCGCTGTGGCCCGACATGGCCACCAGAGTGGGCTCGGCCAGCACCCGGGCCAGTCCGTTCTGCTCCAGAAGATTCAGCGTGGCGCTGAAATTGCGAGAGCTGTACATCACGTTCAGTCCGCCGCTCAGAGCGCGCGGCAGCAGATTGACGCCGCCCGTCCAGGGCTTGCCGCCGATCGCCTCCGCGCTCAGGCCGATATCCTTCATGACCTCGCGCGAGACCTCCACCACCTTCACTTCCACCTGCACCATGCCGCTGGCGTCCACTTCCGACAGGTCCAGCACCGCGCCGTCCTTGCCGCTCCCAGCGCGCGCGGCGGCCACGGCTCCCTGATGCTCCAGCAGGGACGGGCTGCTGCCCGTGACCAGGGCTTGCGGTCCGGCCGCGGAAACGTCCGCGGACAAGGATCGTCCAGCCTGCTCCAGCTGCCGCTCCACCTGGCTTTGCACTTCGATGGTCCAGCGCTCGGGCGTGCTGCGACCGGGCATCCAGATCCTCAGGTCGGCCTTGCCCGCGCGCTTGCCCACCAGCAGCACCTCGCCGCGCTGGCCGGCCGCCGGCGACAGGATCTGCACATCCGCGACCGTCTCGTCGCTGATGGCCAGACGCTGCGGCACCTGCGGCAGGCGCAGAATGTCCTGGTCATTGGCCACCAGTCTCACGATCTTCTGGCTGCCGGCCGACTGGACCGTCTGCGCCTCCACTGCCGTCACGGGCAGCGCGCTCATTGCCGCCGCCAGTGCCCACATCAATCCCAGACCTGCTGTTCTGATTTGTTGTTTCATGTCTCTAATCCATGCTGCCTTGCTTCGCATCACCCCGGCTCCATCGCGAAAGCCGGCCGGATCCCGCGGGCGGACGCATCCGCCCCCGTTCAATACTGGATCACCTCGACCCGCCCGCCGCGTATGACTTCAGCCCGGCGGGGCTGCGCCATGCCGTCGGTCCGCGGCGCGGCGACCGGCGTCTTGGCCTCGCCCAGCTTTTCATTGCTGGCCGAGAACTCGCGCAGGCCCAGGCCCGCCATGGCCCGGTTGTCAGGCAGCGCCAGAGCCTCGCGCTGCTCTGGCGCAAGACCCGCGCGCGCAGGTATCAAAGCAGCGAATTCGGGAAACAGGCCAGGGTCGGGCAGGCTGGCGTCCGACGGCGCGCGCAGCACCAGTTGCAGGCTGCCGCTGCGGCTTGCCAGCAGCAGTTCGTTGACCGAGGCCAGGGGCACGGCCAGCATGGCGTTGCGCGCCTGCCCTTCCTGACGCGCAACAGAGGATTCCGAGGCTTCCGGTCCGGCCAGCGAGGATTTCCCGTAAGACAGCACGCGCACCCGCGGCATCAGCAGGCGCGCCTGGGTATCACTGACTTCGTTGCCGCTGTTGAACGTGAAGAACACATCCACCAGATCGCCGGGCTCGACACGATTGCTGGCGCCGGAAATCGCATCGACCGGAATCGTCACCGCCCGCTCGCCTTCTTCCAGATAGCTGGCCAGACTCTTGGCGATGAAGCTGCTCAGGACGGGCTGCCCGGCCTCCAGGTCGAAACGCAGCGTCTTGCCCACCAGGGGCTGCATGTCCTGATAGGATTGGCTGGGCGCCGCGGGCCACTGCGCAAGCTCCAGGGCATCGGCCGTAAGCGTATCCCCCGCCTTCAGAGCGCGCTTGACCAGCACTACCGACTGCAAGGGCTGGCGGTGACTTTCGGCCGTGCCCACCGTTGCCGGCGCCACCGGCGCGGGCTTGGGCTTGATGCCCAGATACACGGCCAGGCCCACCAGAACTGCCGCGATCAGCAGCAGGACCACTGCCGCTCCCTTCATGATGCCGCTCATTGATTTCCTCTCCCTAGGACAACGAATGCCGTCGCATGCAGACTGCCCGGCGCATGGTTCTGCTCATCGTCCGTCAGCAAAGGCGACAGGATGTCGAGCAGATTGGCCAGCAACCAAGGCTGCACACTCAATTCCAACGAGAACCGTCCGCACTGATTCGCCGGCTCCTGCACGCAGGCTGCCTGGCGAAAACCGCCGCTCAGCCCGCCCAGCCAGTTGAGCAGGACATCGTCCTGGGCGCGGCGGTCCACGTATTCCTGAAAGAATGCCGCCGTCTGAACAGGAGTCAGCGCCTGGGTGACGCTCTGGCGCGCGGCATCGCCCACCAGGTGGGTGATTTTCTGCTGGGCCAGGAACAAGGCGCTGAAACTGATGATGGCGCCGAAGATCACCAGCATCAGGCTGAGCACCAGGGCGAACTCAATGGCGGCCACGCCGCGCTGCCGGGCGGCCGGACGAAGGTCGGTTGCAGCGGCGGAACGCGTGCTCATAGGGCGGCTCCCAGTTCGCCGGCCACTTGCAGGTTGACCTGCGCCTGGCCGTCCAGCCGGGCCGGCACCACCAGGGCGAACAGGCCGCTGGGGCCAAGCATGGGCACCAGCGGCGCCCGGCCATAGTCATAGATGATGCCGACGCGCACTTCGTTGTTGATCAGCTCTGCCGATACGCGCACATACTGGGCGCCCACCCAGTCCGACAGCCAGCGGACCTGCTCATCGGCCTGGGCGCGGGCCTGCTCCACGCGGCTCAGCAGCCGGTTGCGCAGCACCTGTTCGCGTTCGGCCGGCGTCAGGCCGCCCAGGTCGGGATCGGCTCCCGGCGCCACCAATGCCGCGCGCGCGCCCGATTCGGCCGCATAGTTGAGCGATTGCTGAGCGGTCATGATCAAACCGAAAGTCAGCAATGCATAAATAAGAATGAACAGCAAGGGGAAGACCAGGGCGAATTCGAGCGCGTACGCGCCGCGCTGACGCCAACTGTCCATGGCGGGCTGCCTTGCCTTGGGCGAGCCCCTTCGGGCCTGCTTCAGCTCTGCATCCATATCCACCCCACTGTTGCGACAGACAGCCACGCCCCCAGCGGGACGCTGCGTGCCTTGACCCGGGTTCCCGGCATGGAGAACCCATATTTTTGTTCTAGAGACGGCGCCATCACCAACAGCAGCGCATGCATGCCGGCCAGCACGGTCCCGATCAGCACCACTTCCCCGCCGCTGCGCCACCCCAGCGCAAATCCGAGAACGGCCATCAGCTTCACATCGGCCGCGCCCATCAGGCGCCATTGCCAGACCGGAAAAAAAAGCGCCAGGGCGCCCAGAAAGCCGATCAGCGATGCGCCCCAGCCCGGCACGATTCCCGAAGGCAGCCCGACCCACTGATTCGCCGCCAGTTTGTGCAGCAGGATGGACAGGAAATAAAGAACAAGAACGTTGTTATGAATCTTCCGGAATCTCAAATCACGATAAATAATCTGGATCGAGAAAAAAACCAGAAGAAATATAAAAATGCCTTGCAATAAGGAAAGCATTAGCATCAGCCTATTCAAGCCAGCAAAATGGCCAGTCAGGAACTGGCCGATGCTAAATCTCTTAAGGATTAGCTGCCTCTCCACCCTCGCCCGCCGGCAGTTTGTCGACCACCTGCTGGAACATGGCTTTGAGCCCATCCCCCACCTGGGTGAGGACGGCAATGATCACCACGGCAATCAAGCCCGCAATCAGGCCGTACTCGATGGCGGTAGCGCCGTCTTCGTCGTTCCAGAATTGTTGAAGTTGAGCTTTCATGACTTCCCCCTTGAACAAAAATTGCCGCCGGACCCGGTGGCAGGACGCCCCTCAGGGCACTTCAGTGCTGCCTGCGCCTCAGGAGCAGGCAAACAAAATTATCAATTTTTTCAATTTGCGTTGATACACATCTTATAACTATCTAGTTCGTTGTTTTAACTAGTATTTACGTGTAACAAGCCCTGTTGACGAGATGAATTTTAGTTCAAAGATACAAAAAAAGCATGGATGTGGCTTCAGAACGTCATTTCATATATGAAAAAACGGCAAAAAATCGGCTTTTTGAACCATGTACTTACATAAAATATGGCAAACTTTGTCATTGTTAATATTTTTATCATTTTCGACACAATGAAATTCCGCTTCGTCAACGCAGGATTTAAAACGATCGTGAAATAAATTTGGTTTGTTAAATCAAGTATCTTCGTTTGTGTCAGCCATCGAGGCTCGGTGTATACCCTTAGCGCAAAAAAGAAAAACCTTTTTCAAAACCTATGAACATCAGGCAGAGGGTAAGCGGTTTTTCAGGTCTTATGTTTCCGAGTGTAATAGTTAAGGATTGAAAATCGGCTACCCATCATTCGGTTACCTTCGAACAACAAAAAATGACAGCGCAGGCAAACTGCGGCACAGTAACGGCACGCGACGTTTTCATGCATAACAATTCAGCAGCAACCATGAACCTACATCGACCGCACGCTCTCTCGGGGACAACGAACACGCCTTCACCGCGCATTCTCTGCCTGGCTTTGCTGGCGGGCCTGGGAATCGGCGCCATGCCGCTGCAAAGCCGCGCCGACGCGCCTCTGCGCGGCAACCCCGTGGATTCCCTGCCCCCGATAGCCGCCCCCGCCCAACCGGCTCCGACAGCCCCGCTGGCGATTCCGCAATCGCCGGCCCAGACCCAGTTGCAGGCCCGCCTGCAACAGCAACTGGTGGTACGCAGCTTCGATGTCAGCGGCAGCCGCAGCATTCCCTTCGAACAGATCACCGCCATCCTGGAACCGCTGGCGGGCAAGCGCCTGACCATTGCGGAACTGATCAATCAGGTCAACCGCATCACCGCGCTCTACCAGGAAAAAGGCTATCCGCTGTCGTTCGCCATCTTGCAGGAACAGGACTTCGCCAATGGCCACGTGAAAGTCACGGTCGTGGAAGGACACGTGGGCAGCCTGCGCATCGAGGGAGATCCCGGCCGCAGCGAAGCACGCATCCGCCGCGTCGCGCAAGCCATGCTGGACGAAAAGCCGCTGACCCAGCGCACGCTGGAACGCACCATGAACCTGCTGCGCACCATTCCCGGCCTGAAGATAGACCCCAAGCTGGACATGCCGGCGCGCACGGACGGGGCCTCTGAACTGGTCATTGCCGCCATGCACAAAAGCTTCGCGGTCAACGCCAGCGTGGCGGAGATGGGATCCAGCAAGCAAGGGATCGTGCAGCTGACCACCAACAGCCTTACCCCGCTGGGCGAAGAATTCAAGCTGACGGCGGCCATCCCCACCTCGTCGGAAGACGTCAAGTACGTCAGCGGCACGCTGTCCATCCCCCTGACCGGCAATGGCCTGTCGCTGGACATCGACGGCTACCACTACCGCTCCAAGCCACGGGACGAAGTGCTGGAAAGGGATGGGTGGCAGCGCAAAGTGATCAACGAACGCATCGGCGCCGCCATCAGCTACCCTTTCATCCTGAGCAACCAGCGCAGCCTGAAAGGCAATGTGGGCTTCTACGCCAGCCGTTCGCTGGATGACTACACGCACGAGACTCTGGACAATGTCTGGATCGAGAACACGACCGACGTGCGCGCCGTCAAAGGCGAATTGCAGTACAAGGACGCCTCGGCGCGGCAGTCCCGCGAGATCAATCTGGGCGTCTACAAGGGCATGGACGCGATGGGCGCCCGCAAGACCCTGAGCACGTACCTGCAACGGGACATGGAGTCGGACCTGGACCTGGACTTCACCCGCTGGACAGCCTCGATCAAGCAGAACGTGGCCCTGCCCGCCCAGTTCGGGCTGAGCCTGTCAGCCAGCGGCCAATACAGCAGCAACGTCCTGCCCAACTCGGAACAGGTGTCGTTCGGCGCATGGCGCCACGGCTACGGCTATCCCCAAGGCGAACTGGCGGGCGACAAAGGCATAGGCGCCACCATCGAACTGAACCGCCGTTTCACCAATTCCTCCTCCTGGCTCAACAGCATCCAGCCTTATATCGCCTATGACTGGGCCCGCGCCTGGTACAACCTGGAGCGCCTGAACAGCTACAACAATCGCAAGCTGAGTTCGGCCGCGCTGGGCGTGCGCCTGTCCAACAACAAGCACTACCTGTTCGACATCAATATCGCCAAACCCATCGGCGATCTGCCCGTCAATACGGACAAGCGCAAGCTGCGGCTGAACACCAACTTCCTGTTCTTCTACGACGGTTTCTGACCCGGCATTCCGCCTCCGCCGCCCGGCCATCGCAAGATGGCCTTTTTTTATGCCTCAACTTCGCCGTTTTTTTACCAAGGTGTTACGGAAAACGTTACGTAACAGGAACGGAACACGTCACCGGAACAGGCTGCGGCGCAGCGGCCAAATTCCGCTTCCAGTACAGGAAGCACGCTCCCTTGCTCTTGAAAAAAACTTCAGTTTATTGATTTTTAAAGAGAAACCAGCAACAACACCATAAGCATAAAAATTGGCACGACTATTGCTTCATGTTCATCAACAGCCCCGCTGGGCCGTCCTCTCATATCAAAACGGAGTCAGACATGAAAGCAAGGAATTCAGCAAGAAAAGCCGCCGTGCAACGCATCCTGCAACGCACCGTCGTCGCCACCCTCGTCATCAGCGCCGCGGCGCTGGCAGGCTGCTCCTCGCGCGGCGGAGTGCGCAGCAGCGACGTGGCCGTCACCCCTCCCGTGGTCGACCCCGGTCTTCCGCTGAACCCTGGCGGCGGCGGCAACAATGGAGGCGGCAACAATGGAGGCGGCAACAACGGCGGCGGCGACAACGGCGGCGGCGACAACGGCGGCGGAAACAACGGAGGCGGCACCAATGTCACGCAGAACGCCCTGGGCAATCTGGGCAAGGCCGTGGACAACGTCATCCCGCTCAACCTGGAAAAGACAGGCTCGCAACTGGGTGAGACCCTGGACAGCGCCCTGGCGCCCGTGACCGGCATCGTGACGGACACCACGCGCACCGTTGGCAGCGTGACCGGACTAGGCGAACCCGTCAATGGCGTGACTCAGCAAGTTGGCGGCGTCGTGTCGGGCCTGGGCGGGGAACTGAGCAACAGCGGCCTTCCCCTGAATCTGGGCGTGGGAGCCGGCGGCTTGCTCAGCCATCTGGGCCAGGCGGTAGGTTCGGCTGGCGGGCTGCTGGTCAACGATCCGGACAACGCCAACCCCCTGGGCAATACGCTGCAACACGCCACCAAGGGTGTGGAGGTGCTGACGGGCGCCTTGCTGGGTGAAGGCAGCCTGCTGCACCCCCTGACCTCTCAACTGGGCCTGGGCGGCGCTCTTCTGGCCGATTCCGGCTCTCCCATCCTGGAGCCCGCCCTGGGCAATGTCGGCCAGGCCGTGGACAACATCGTTCCCGTGGGCTTGAACCCCATCCTGGGCGATGTGGGCGCCGCCCTGGACAATACGGTTGCCCCCGTGGCGGCCACCGTCACCCATGTCACCCAGCAAGTCGGCGACGGGCTGGGCGTAGGCCAACCCATCAACGCCTTGCTGGGCGGAGTGGGCAGCGTGCTGAACCAGGCGGGCGGAACGCTGGACTCGGCGGCGCCGCTGGGACTGGGCGGCGTGGTCGGCCATCTGGGCAATGCCGTCACCTCGGCCGGAGGGCTGCTGCACGCCTCTGCTGATAACGCGAACCCGCTGGGCGATGTGCTGAACAGCACCACCAAAGCCGTGGCATCGCTGACCGGCGGCTTGGGCGGGGTCGCCGGCGGCGATAACGGCGGATTGCTCGCGCCCGTGACCGGCCTGCTGGGCGGCCTGGCCGGCGGCGACGGCGCCAGCGGCGGGCTGCTGGCCCCAGTCACCGGACTGGTGGGCGGCTTGACGGGCGGCCTGGCCGGCGGCGACGGCGCCAACGACGGGCTGCTGGCTCCCGTCACCGGCTTGCTGGGCGGCATCACAGGCAGCGTGACGGTCGGCGCCGGCGCCGAAGCGGGCGCTCAAGCCGGCGGCGGGCTGCTGGCGCCGGTCACCGGCCTGGTCGGCGGCCTGGTGGGGGGCTTGACGGGCGGCGTGGGCGTGCAAGCCTCCGTCAATGCCGGCGCCGCCGGCGAAGCATCGCCAGCGGCTCAAGCCAATGGCGGACTGCTGGCGCCCGTTACCGGACTGGTGGGCGGACTGCTCGGAGGTGGACGCAAATGATGAATAAAGTCATGAACCCGGTTTCCCGGCCGGTAAGCTATCAGCCCGGCGCCGTCTCCAGGACAGACTGGTCCGCGCGCCCAGAGGGCAATACGATGCTTTCAGAAAAAATGTTGCTCGATCTGAGCAAGATGCTGGGTCGTCAGTTCACCGTCTATGCCGAAGCGCTCAAAGCCAGCCTGGCCGAAGAAGCCGGCCTGCCGCTGAATGACTTCAAGGCCCTGGAATACATCATGGAGTTCGACGCCTTGCCCACGGGACAGCTTGCACAGCTGATGGACCTGAGCGCCAGCGGAGTCAGCTCGCTGATCAACCGTCTGGAGCACAAAGGCTACATCACTCGCGGAAGACATCCATTGGACAAGCGGGTCATCGCCCTGCACCCGGTCATGGATAAGTGTCGCGGCGTCCTGGCCATCAAAGAGCGCGCCATCACTCAAGCCATCAATGCGGCCGCCAACCAGAATCCGGCCCAGTTGATCGCCATGTACGACTTCCTGGTGGACAGCATGAGCGCCTTCCGGCAGAACACCAAAGCATGGCTGGATGCCAAGGCGCTCGTACCGCGCATGACTTGATACTTTTCATCTCCTTTTTTGAACCGCTGCCTGCAGCGGTTCTTTTTTTTGTTACGTAACATGCGGGCCCAGTGTGTCCGGCCAGCGTAACAAACACCCTCTTTTTTTCGCCTCCTTTCACGGAGAGCCAGGATTGCCGCGGTCTTTCGCGCCGAACTCAATTTGGCACGCTTATTGCTTCTTAAGTATTGAGGCAACTGAATACTCAGATCACTTATTGGAGCAAGCAATGAATAAGAACACAGACAGCAAGAAATCCGTGCTTCGCCTGACACTGTTGGCAACCTTGATGGCCAGCACACTGACTCTGACGGCCTGCGGAAGCCTGACGGGCGGCGGCTCTTCTGGTTCAGGCAAACCAGTGCCGACCAATCCTGATCCAGGCAATGGCGGTGGCGGCGGCGGTGACAACGGCGGCGGCGATAACGGCGGCGGTGACAATGGCGGCGGTGACAATGGCGGCGGCGACAATGGCGGCGGCGATAACGGCGGCGGCGACAATGGCGGCGGCGATAACGGCGGCGGCGATAACGGCGGCGGCGACAATGGCGGCGGAGACAACGGCGGCGGTGACAATGGCGGCGGCGACAATGGCGGCGGCGATAACGGCGGCGGCGATAATGGCGGCGGTGAACCTCCCGCCCGCACTCCAGGCCCTCTGGAAACCACGCTGAACAATGTCGGAGAAGCCGTAGACAACGTGCTGCCCGCAGGGCTGCAGGAAACCGGCGGCAAGCTGGGCCAGACCCTGGACAGCGTCGTCGCGCCGGTTGTCGATACGGCCACAGGCCTGACGCAGCAAGTGGGCGGCGCGACCGGCCTGGGCGAGCCCGTCAATGGCTTGCTGAACCAGACCGGCGGCGTGGTCGCCAATCTGGGCGAGCAATTGGGCAACAGCGGCCTGCCCCTGAACCTGGGTCAAGGCGTGGGCGGGCTGCTGACAGGTCTGGGCAATGCGGTCGGCAGCGCTGGCGGCCTGCTGCATGCCGACCCCAACAACCCCGCCCCCCTGACGGCCGTGCTGGGCCATGCCACCGGCGGTCTGGCGGCGCTGACGGACTCGCTCACCGGCGAAGGCAGCCTGCTTTACCCGCTGACCGGCCAACTGGGCCTGGGCGGCTTGCTGAACGGCGGCGATGCCGCTCCCATCCTCGAGCCCGCCCTGGGCAATGTCGGCCAGGCCGTGGACAACATCATTCCCGTGGGCCTGAACCCTATTCTGGGCAATGTAGGCGAAACTCTGGATACCGTCGTCGCCCCTGTCGGGGCAACAGTGACTCACGTCACCCAGCAAGTCGGCGACGGCCTGGGAGTGGGCCAGCCCATCAACGCCCTGCTGGGCGGCGTAGGTTCGGTCCTGAACCAGACTGGTTCAGCCGTTGACGGCGCAGCCGGCCTGGGCCTGGGCGGCTTGCTGGGCGGACTGGGCGACGCCGTGGCCAGCGCCGGCGGCCTGTTGCACGCCACCGAAGGGAACCCCAATCCACTGGGCGCGACCCTGAACCATGCCACCGGTGCCGTCGCCTCCCTGACCGGCGGACTGGGCGGCGGTGAAGGAGGACTGCTGGCTCCCGTCACCGGGCTGGTCGGCGGACTGACGGGCGGGCTGGCTGGCGGCGAAGCCAATGGCGGCCTGCTCGCGCCCGTCACCGGACTGGTCGGCGGCTTGACCGGCGGGCTGACCGGCGGCGAAGCCAACGGCGGCCTGCTTGCGCCCGTCACCGGCCTGGTCGGCGGCTTGACCGGCGGGCTGGCCGGCGGCCAAGGCAGCGCAAGCCCCAACGGCGGCTTGCTCGCCCCCGTCACCGGACTGGTCGGCGGCCTGGTAGGCGGGCTGACCGGCTCGCCGGCCGGCGAGCCGTCCGCTCCACCCGCTGGCAATCCTCCGGCAGCGGCCAATGGCGGCCTGCTCGCTCCCGTCAATGGTTTGCTCGGCGGCCTGCTGGGCGGGTCTCCTCGATAAGGAGCACTGCGCATGCCGGACAAACCGCCTGGCACTCACTTTTCGTCCGGCCTGCGCAACACGGATGACGTCCTGTCAGGGCATATGCGAAGCGATATTGCCCGCATGATGGGACGTCAACTGGATGTCTATGCCGAAGCCGGCAAGTACAGCCTGGCGGAAAATGTCGGGCTGACACTCAATGAGTACAAGGCGCTGGAATTCATTCTGGAACTGAATCCGCTCTCGCCAGGGCAGCTGGCGCAACTGCTGAACCTGAGCGCGAGTGGCGCCAGCGCCCTGATCGGGCGACTGGAACAAGCCGGCTACATCCACCGCAGCCGCCATCCCGCGGATAAACGCATGGTGGCCCTGTACCCGGACCTGAAACAGTGCCGGCAGATCATGATCAGCATGGAGGAGTCCGCCGCCCGCGCCATTGAACGCACGGCCAGCCACAACCCCGCCCAGCTCATCGCGATCTATGATTTTCTGTTCAACAGCATCGCCAGCCTGCGAGCCAGCGCGCTGGAGCGGCTCAAACACAAAACGGATTGAAATCCGGATGCTTTCTTGCTGCTTTGCCCACCAGGTCTCCTGGTGGGTTTTTTTTGGCTCTTCGAGGAATTGCGGCAGCCAATTTGCCAGGTCGATGCCGAACCGGTTTTTTGAAGACACCGTTCAAGGCGCAGAAAGATCGGACAGGGCTATACGCATCCATGCCAAACAGAAAATTCAGCGATGGCTGATACATTGGACGGCGTGCGCGGACGTCCCGCCGTTTGGGCCCATACAGCGGCGCCGTTCTCGCGAGGCCGGCCAGGGCGGACCGGCCGGCCTTGCGAGAACCCGAGTTTCTTTCCGCCTGGCCCAGACGGCTCGCCAGACACGGAAGAATCCCCGGAATTCCTCGAAGTACCTTTTTTACCGCCGGGCCGCCCATTGCGCCGCCTACCCAGCCAAACCGGCCCATGCTACAAAAGACACTTGCCGCCGCTACCGGCTGCTCCATCGGTAACCCCAGTAAGGAATTGTGCATGAAACTCTCGGTACTGACCGTCGCCCTGCGCCTGCGCCATCTGGCCGGAGCCGCCCTGCTGTCCAGCTCGCTGGCCGCCTACGCCCTGCCCGCCGGACTGGCCGAGGGCCCTTCGGTCGAAGGCGTCACCCAATACACTCTGGACAATGGCCTGCGCGTCGTACTGGCTCCGGACGATTCCAAGCCCACCACCACCGTCAACATGACCTACCTGGTCGGCTCGCGTCACGAGAACTATGGCCAGACCGGCATGGCCCACCTGCTCGAGCACATGCTGTTCCGCGGCACGCCCACCTTGCGCAATGCGCTTGGCGAATTCGCCAAGCGCGGCCTGGAGGCCAATGGAACCACCTCCAGCGACCGCACCAATTATTTCGCCAGCTTCGCCGCCCAGCCTGAAACTCTGGAGTGGTACCTGAATTGGCAGGCGGACGTCATGGTCAACGCCCTGATCGACAAGCAGGACCTGGAAGCCGAGATGCCGGTCGTGCGCAACGAAATGGAGAATGGCGAGAACAATCCCTTTCGCATCCTGATGCAGAAAGTGGTCGCCGCGGCCTATCAATGGCACAGCTACGGCAAGAACACCATAGGCGCGCGCTCCGACGTGGAAAACGTGGACATCGAGCAGCTGCGCAAGTTCTACCACGACTATTACCAGCCGGACAACGCCGTCCTGTTCGTTACAGGGCAGTTCGACCAGGAAGCCACGCTGGAGGTCATCGCCAAGGCGTTCGGCGCCATTCCCAAGCCCACCCGCCGCCTGCGACCCGAATACACGGTGGAGCCGGTGCAGGACGGCACCCGCAGCGTGACGCTGCGCCGCCACGGCGGCGCGCCGCTGATCATGTCCATGTATCACATGCCCAGCGCCGCCAGCCCCGACTACATCCCATTGAGCCTGGGCGTCAGCGCCCTGGGCGACACGCCCGGCGGCCTGCTCTACAAGAACCTGGTCAACAAACAGTTGGCCACCAGCGTGTTCAGCTTCGACTCCGGCAGCCACGATCCCGGCTACGCGCTGTTCGGCGCCGAGCTCAAACCAGGCATGGACCAGCAAAAAGCCCTGAAGGTCATGAACGATACCTTGGAGGGTCTGACCAAGACGCCGCTGGCTTCCACTGACCTGGAACGCATCCGCAGCCAATGGCTGACGTCCTGGACCCGCACCTACGCCAACCCGTCCAGCCTGGCCGGCGCGCTGTCCGAAGCGGCCGCCAGCGGCGACTGGCGGCTGTTCTTCCTGCAGCGCGACCGCGTGGAGTCCGCCAAGCTGGACCAGGTTCAGAAAGCCCTGCAGACCTGGCTGGTGGCCAGCAATCGCACCAACGGGCTGTACATTCCCACCGACAAGCCCGTGCGCGCGCCCGAGGCGACGCCGGTCGACGTCCAGAAACTGGTCGCCGACTACAAAGGCAAGGACACCGGCAAGGCCGTGGAAGCCTTCGATCCGAGCCCCGCCAACATCGATGCCCGAACCGACCTTCAACCCTTGTCGCTCGGACCGCAACTGGGCGAGATCAAGATGGCCCTGCTGCCCAAGGCGACCCGCGCCGAACGGGTGGAAGCGCGCCTGTCCCTGAAGTTCGGCACGCCCGATGAACTCAAGAACCAAAGCGCGGCCGCAGCCGCCGCGGCGGCGTTGCTGGCCACCGGCACCCGGAAGCTGGACCGCGAGCAGATCGCTGACCAGTTCACCGCCCTGCAGACCCAATTCAGCTTCGACGGCTCCAACGGCCGCCTGCAGATCAGCCTGTCCTCCACGCGCGAAAACCTGCCCAAGGCGCTGGCGCTGGCGCTGACCATCCTGCGCGAAGCCAGCTTTCCCGAGTCCGAACTGAAGAAATATCAGGAATACACGATCACGGACCTGAAATCGGCCAGCACCGACCCCACGGCCCTGGCCCAGCACGCCATCGAGCGCTACGGCAACCCCTGGCCCAAGGGCGACATACGCTACACCCCCACCTTCGAGGAGGCCATCGAACAGGTTCAGGACCTGAAGATCAAGCAGGTGCGCGACTTCTACCAGAAATTCTACGGTACCGGCGACATGGCCTTCAGCGCCGTGGGCGATTTCGACAAGGATCAGATCCGTCAGGTCCTGGCCGACGGCTTCAAGGGCTGGCGCAAGGCGCCCGCCTACCAGCGCCCCGAAGATCCGTTCCACGCCGTGCCGCCCAAGCAGTTCGACATCAATACGCCCGACAAGGCCAACGCCTTCTACCTGGCGGACCTGGGCCTGAAGCTGCAGGACAGCGACGCGGACTTCCCGGCGATCTACGTGGCCAACTATCTGCTGGGTCTGTCCGAGACCTCCCGCCTGTGGAACCGGGTGCGCGTGCAGGACGGCCTTTCCTACAACGTGCGCAGTCAGGTGGACGCCTCCAGCTACGAGCCCAACGGCTCCTGGACCATCTACGCCATCCACGCACCCGCCAACAGCGCCAAGGTGGACAAGACGATCCAGGAGGTGCTGCAGCAGACTCTCAAGGAAGGCTTCACCGAGCAGGAAGTCAAGGAAGGCGTCAACGCCCTGCTGAACTACCGCCGTCTCACCCGCAGCAATGACAGCGTGCTCAGCAGCGCCTGGCTCAACTACCTGGACCTGGGACGCACCTTCGAGTGGTCCGAACGGATGGACCAGGCCATGCAGAAGCTGGACGCCGCCCAGGTCAATGCCGTCCTGCGCAAGTACCTGAAGCCTGAGGATCTGGTGGTGGCGATCGCGGCAGACCACGAGCGTCAGAAGACCGACGCCCAGGCGCCTGCCGCCGAGCAAGCGCACTAAGCCGCCGGCGGGCTCCGCAAGGCGCGGAACCTGCCGACACGCTTCGCGAAGGCGCCCGGCGTGGCCGGGCGGCCTCGCCCCCGACCACCGGCTGATGAAATCCATCCAAGATGAAACTGACAGTCCTGACCTACGGCACGGAAGGCGACACCCGGCCCCTGGCCGTACTATGCCGCACCTTGATGGACGCCGGCCATCATGTCCGCCTGCTGGCCGAGGCCAACTCGCTGGACAGCGCCCGCCAGCTGGCGGTTCCGCATGACAGCTTGAGCGGAGACATCAAACAGGACCTGCAGACCCTGGTTCTGCAAGGCTCCGGGGTCAATGCGACCTTGAAGGGCCTGTCGCGCATGGCCAATGCCCAGGCGCAAAGCTGGATGCGGCAAGCCGCTGACGCGGCTGCCGGTTGCGACGGCCTCATCGTTTCGGGCCTGACCGCATTCGTCGGCTTGTCGGTGGCCTACCAGCTCGGCATTCCGGTGATCGGAACCGGGATGATCCCCTTCTCTCCCACACAGGCTTTCGCCTCGCCGTTCCTGTCCGGGCAGCGCCTGCCGCCGGCCTTGAACAAGGCCTCCCACAAGCTGGTCAACTGGCTGCTGTGGCAGTCATTCAGAAAATCGATCAACCAGGCCAGAAAGCAGGTGCTTGGCATGCACCCCCGCCATCGCTTGTGGACCGGGCATCCCATGCTGTACGGCATCTCGCCGGCCTTGCTGCCCGAGCCCGCGGACTGGCCCGAAAACGCCACGCTGTGCGGCCAATGGCTGGAGCCGGAGCAGCCATGGAGCCCCAGCGCCGAGCTGCAAGCCTTTCTGGATGCCGGCGAGGCGCCGATTTACCTAGGGTTCGGCAGCATGGTGGGATTTGATCGCAACGCCTTGCTGCACACGCTGCTCGAGGCCCTGAAAGGGGAACGCATCCTGTTCTACCCTGGCTGGGCCGGCATGCCCGCTGTCCCGCTCCCCGAAAATATATTCGTGCTCGGACAGACGCCCCATCGCTGGCTCTTTCCACGTACATCGCTGGCCATTCACCATGGCGGCAGCGGAACCACGCATTCGGCCTGCAGAGCCGGCATTCCTTCCATCGTCCTGCCGTTCGCGGGGGACCAGTTTTTCTGGGGAATACAGTTGAAGCGCCTGGGCCTGGCCGACGACCCGATCTCCACGCGAAAACTGAGCGCGGACGCCATCCGACAGGCCGTCCGGCTTGCCAGGACGGAGAAGGTAAGGTCACGGGCCGAGACCCTGGCGCGCAGCATGTCTCGTGAAGACGGGGCTGCGCTGGCCGTGGCGCGCATCCAGGCCCTGCTTGGACGCTAGAAGCGGCAGCGGGAAAGGCCTTGCGGCCTTCCCTGCCTCAATCAGGAGAAGAAGCCCTTGACCTTGTCGGTCCAGGATTCGCTTTTGGGCGAATGCTTCACGCCGCCGTCGTTCAAGGCCTGCTCGAACTGGCGCAGCAATTTCTTCTGCTCCTCGTTCAGTCTCACCGGCGTCTCGATCTGGATATGGCAATACAGGTCGCCGGGGTAGCTGGAACGAATGCCCTTGATTCCCTTGCCGCGCAGGCGGAAGGTCTTGCCGACCTGGGTGCCTTCGGGAATGGTGATCTCGCCGCGTCCCGTCAAGGTGGGCACTTCCACCGTACCGCCCAGGGCGGCCGTGGTGAAGGGGATGGTCAGCTCGCAATGCAGGTCTTCGCCGTCGCGCTGGAAGATGCCGTGCGGCTTGATGCGGATCTCCACATACAGGTCGCCCGGAGGGCCGCCGTTCACACCCGGCTCGCCATTGCCGCTGGAGCGGATGCGCATGCCGTCGTCGATGCCGGCCGGGATCTTGACCTGCAGGGTCTTGGTCTTCTTGACCTTGCCTTCTCCATGACAGACGTGGCAGGGGTCAGGAATTTCCTTGCCGCTGCCGTGGCAGGTCGGGCAGGTCTGCTGCATGCTGAAGATGCCCTGCTGCATGCGCACCGCGCCGCTGCCGTGGCAGGTGCGGCAGGTCTGCGCCGAGGTGCCGGGCTTGGCGCCGGTACCGGAGCAGGTATCGCAATTTTCCCAGCTGGGCACGCGGATTTCGGTATCGAAGCCGGACGCCGCCTGCTCCAGGCTGATGTCCAGCGAGTAGCGCAGGTCCGCCCCGCGATACACCTGGGGCCCACCGCCGCCGCGGCGTCCGCCGCCGAAGATCTCGCCGAAAATGTCGCCAAAGGCATCCGCGAATCCGGCCCCGCCCATGCCGCCGCCCATGCCGCCCATGCCGGCGTTGGGATCGACTCCGGCATGACCATAACGGTCATAGGCTTCGCGCTTCTGTTCGTCGGACAGGATTTCGTACGCTTCCTTGGCTTCCTTGAACTTTTCCTCGGCATCCTTGCTGTCGGGATTGCGGTCAGGATGGTACTTCATGGCGAGCTTGCGATACGCCTTGCGGAGTTCATCCTGCGTCGCATTCTTGGCCACACCGAGAATTTCGTATAAATCGCGTTTTGCCATTTTTGTTTAACGACGCCCGTGACGCCGCTGATTGAATAATAATGCCCGATTTCCAGCGCGCAGCCGGAAATCGGGCCCGAGACCTTATTCAGGCTCGCAATTACTGATCGCGCTTGACTTCTTTGAAGTCGGCATCGACCACGTTCTCGTCCGCAGGCTGCTGCGCAGCGCCTTCGGCGCCTTGCTGAGCGGCGGCCTGGGCCTGCATGTCGGCGTACATCTTCTCGCCCAGCTTCTGCGAGGCCGCGCCCAGCGCTTCTACCTTGGCGTCGATGGCTTCCTTGTCGCCGTCCTTGAGGGTTTCCTCCAGTTCGGCGATGGCCTTCTCGATGCCTTCCTTCTCGGCGGCTTCCAGCTTGTCGCCGTATTCGCCCAGCGATTTGCGGGTGGAGTGGATCAGGGCTTCAGCCTGGTTGCGGGCCACGGCCAGCTCGGCGATGCGATGGTCTTCGGCCGCGTTGACCTCGGCGTCCTTCACCATGCGCTCGATTTCCTCGTCGGACAGACCGGAATTCGCCTTGATGGTGATCTTGTTCTCCTTGCCCGTGCCCTTGTCCTTGGCGGACACGTGCAGGATGCCGTTGGCGTCGATGTCGAAGGTGACTTCGATCTGCGGCACGCCGCGGGCTGCCGGTGGAATGCCTTCCAGGTTGAACTCGCCCAGCGCCTTGTTGCCGGCGGCGATCTCGCGCTCGCCCTGGAAGACCTTGATGGTCACGGCGGGCTGGTTGTCGTCCGCGGTGGAGAACACCTGCGAATGACGGGTCGGGATCGTGGTGTTCTTCTGGATCATCTTGGTCATGACGCCGCCCAGGGTCTCGATGCCCAGGGACAGGGGAGTCACGTCCAGCAGCAGCACGTCGGTGCGGTCGCCCGAGAGCACGGAGCCCTGGATGGCGGCGCCGGCGGCGACGGCCTCGTCAGGGTTGATGTCCTTGCGAGGATCGCGGCCAAAGAATTCCTTCACGCGCTCCTGCACCTTGGGCATGCGGGTCATGCCGCCGACCAGGATCACGTCGTCGATCTCGGAAACCTTCACGCCGGCGTCCTTGATGGCCACGCGGCAAGGCTCGATCGTGCGTTCGATCAGGTCCTCGACCAGCGCTTCCAGCTTGGAGCGGGTGATCTTCAGGTTCAGGTGCTTGGGACCGGAAGCATCAGCCGTGATGTAAGGCAGGTTGATTTCGGTCTGCTGCGCGGAAGACAGCTCGATCTTGGCCTTTTCGGCGGATTCCTTCAGGCGCTGCAGGGCCAGCACGTCCTTGGACAGGTCCACGCCGCTTTCTTTCTTGAACTCGGCGATGATGTAGTCGATGATGCGCTTGTCGAAGTCTTCGCCGCCCAGGAACGTGTCGCCGTTGGTCGAGAGCACTTCGAACTGTTTTTCGCCGTCCACATCGGCGATTTCGATGATGGACACGTCGAAGGTGCCGCCGCCCAGGTCATAGACGGCGATCTTGCGGTCGCCCTTGTCGGTCTTGTCCAGGCCGAAGGCCAGGGCTGCCGCGGTCGGCTCGTTGATGATGCGCTTGACGTCCAGGCCGGCGATCTTGCCGGCGTCCTTGGTGGCCTGGCGCTGGCTGTCGTTGAAGTAGGCGGGCACCGTGATCACGGCCTCGGTGACTTCTTCGCCCAGATAGTCTTCAGCGGTTTTCTTCATCTTGCGCAGGATGTCGGCCGACACCTGCTGAGGAGCCAGCTTCTTGCCCTGCGCTTCCACCCAGGCATCGCCGTTGTCGGCAGCCACGATGGTGTAAGGCACGTGGTCGATGTCCGTCTGCACGGCTTTTTCCGTGAACTTGCGTCCGATCAGGCGCTTGACGGCGAAGATGGTGTTGGCGGGATTGGTGACGGCCTGGCGCTTGGCAGGCGCGCCAACCAGGATTTCGCCATCCTGCATGTAAGCCACGATGGAAGGCGTCGTGCGCGCGCCTTCGGCATTTTCGATAATACGAACCTGGTCGCCATCCAGAACAGACACACAGCTGTTGGTGGTGCCAAGGTCAATACCAATGATTTTGCCCATGATTTTTTACCTGACTAAAAAATAGATTGCGAAAGCAAATTGTTCGATGAAATGCATATGGGGAACACTATGTGCATTTCAAGAGCCGGAGCTCGATTTTTTGCCGCCGGACCGTTCCAAGACAGAAAGCGCCCATTGGAAAGGGGCAGGCAGACCGGCCTGAACGATGCAGGAAAAGCGCCTGCCGCGCCTGAAGGCAGCGGCAGAAAAGCGTCATTTGGCGGCAGCCACCATGACCAGGGCCGGACGCAGGACGCGCTCGGAGATGGTGTAGCCCTTCTGAAGCAGCTGCACCACGGCGCCTTCCTCGTATTCCGACGGCACGGCCGAAATGGCCTGGTGCAGGTGCGGGTCGAACTTGTCGCCGGGCCCGGGCGCGACTTCCTTCAGGCTGTTGCGCTCGAAAGCCCTGTTCAACTGGCGCAAGGTGGTCTCGACCCCTTCCTTCCACGCCTCGACGCTTTGCTCGGGCTGGGCCAGGGCGGCTTCCAGACTGTCGCGCACCGGGATCAGGCTCTCGGCGAAGGACTCCGTGCCGAACTTGCGGGCCTTGGAGACTTCGTCGTCCGCGCGACGGCGGATGTTCTCCACTTCGGCCTTGGCGCGCAGCAGCTGGTCATAGTATTGCGAGACCTTCTCCTGGGCCTGCGCCAGCTCGGCGGCCAGGTCGGCGGTGTCTTCTTCGGGCTGCTGACCCAGGACTTCCGGCTGGGCCTGTTCAGGCGTGTTTTCCGTCACTTCCCCGTCCAGAGGCTTGTTGGGATCGGCATGTGTAGCCATTCGTCTTTCTCCACTACGTGAATCGTTGATCGCATGAAAATGGGGGCGTGCGCCCCCAATTCAAGACTGCATTCGAGATTTTGCCGAAAAAGCGGCGCGACGGCGCGCGCTCAGCCCGGCGCAATGCGGCCGGGCAGCCAGCCGCCCAGGTGCTGCACGGCCAGCCGTCCCAGCCCTTCGACCCATTCGGGATCGGCGTTCAGGCAGGGAATATAGTGGAACTCGCGCCCGCCCTCCTGCAGGAAGGCGTCGCGGCATTCCACCTGGATCTCCTCCAGCGTCTCCAGGCAATCAGCCAGAAAGCCCGGACACAGGGCGTCCACCCGGCCCACGCCCTCCTTGCCCCATTGACGCAGCAAGGGCTCGGTATAGGGCTCCAGCCAGCGCTGGGCGCCGAAACGGCTCTGGAAGGACATGAAGACGGGCACGGCCGGTTCGTCCAGCGCTGCCCGCAAGGCGGCGGCGGTTTCGCGGCAATCGCGCAGATACGGATCGCCCAGCTCGGCGCAGCGGCGCGGCAGGCCGTGGAAACTGAGCAGCAGGCGATCCGGCCTGCCATGCTCCTCCCAATGGCCGCGCACCTGGGAGGCCAGCGCTCCGATGTAATCCGGGTGCGTGTGGTAGCGCTTGATGAAGCGCAGCTCGGGCTGGTTGCGCTGCCGGCGCAGATGCGCCGCCACGCAATCGAAGGCCGTGGCCGTGGTGCTGGCCGCATATTGCGGATACAGCGGCAAGGCCAGGATGCGCTCGCAGCCGGCGGCCTTGAGCTTGTCCAGGGCGCCGGCAATGGAAGGATTGCCATAGCGCATGCCCAGTTCGACGCGCACATCGTGCCCCTGCCCGGCCAGCAACTCCTGCAGGCCCTCGGCCTGCGCCTGGCTCCACACCAGCAGGGGCGCGCCCTCGGCCAGCCAGATGTCCTTGTAGCGCGGCGCCAGCCTGGCCGGCCGGCGCGGCAAAATGAACAGGCGCAGGATGACCTGCCAGAGGAACTGGGGGATCTCGATGACGCGCGGATCGGACAGGAATTCGCCCAGGTAGCGCCGTATGGCCTTGGGTTCGGGCTGGTCCGGCGTGCCCAGGTTGATCATCAGGATGCCGATCGGCCCGGTCTCGCGCACAGGCGCATCGGCATTGAACATATCGACGTCGACCGGTTCGGGCAGATAGGGGGAAGCAAGCAACTTGGGCATGGCGGTAAAGGCAAAAAGCGGCAGGCCGGAACCCGCAGGGCCGGCCAAGGGGGCAGACCGGACTAGCCGGCCGAATGATGGCTCAGGGCATTTGACAACAGCCGGGCGGTAATGTCCACGATGGGGATCACCCGATCGTACGCCATGCGCGACGGTCCGATCACGCCCAGCGTCCCGACCACCTTGCCATCCACCCCGTACGGGGCGGTGATGACCGAGACATCGTCCAGCGGCACCAATTGCGAATCGCCGCCGATGTAGATCTGCACGCCTTCGGCCTGGCTGGAGACATCCAGCAGGTGCAGCAGGTCGGTCTTTTTCTCGAAGAGCGAGAACAGGCGGCGCAGGCGATCCATGTCGGCCACCATCTCCGTCACGTTCAGCAATTTGCTCTCGCCGGCGATCACCACGGCTTCTTCGTTGTCGGGCTGGTGGCTGCCGACGTCCACCGCCTGCTGCATCAGGCGCGAGATGTCCTCCTGCAGGGAGCTGAGTTCCTGCGACAGGGCCAGCTTCACGGATTCGAAGGACATGCCCGAGAAATGCTGGTTGAAGAAATGGCTGGCCTCGACCAGTTCATGCTCCAGGTAGTCGCGCGGCACGAACAGGATGCGGTTCTGCACGTCGCCATCCGGGGTGACGATGATCAGCAGCACGCGCTTGTCCGACAGCCGGATGAATTCGATCTGCCTGAAAGTCTGGGCCTTCTTGGGCGCCAGGACCACGCCGGCGAACTGCGACAGATTGGACAGAAGGGAGGCCGCCGAACTGACTGCGCGATTGGGCTCGTCGAAAGGCAGGAACTGGCTCAGGTTCTGGGCGTCGGGCCGCTCGAAGCGCTGCGAGGCCAGCAGCCGGTCCACGAACAGCCGGTACCCCTTGGGCGTGGGCACCCGGCCCGCGGAGGTGTGGGGGCTGTGGATCAGGCCCAGGGCTTCCAGCTCGGCCATGACATTGCGTATGGTGGCCGGCGAGAAATCAAAAACGGTTGACAGGGTACGGGACCCGACGGGCTGCCCATCGGCGATATACCGCTCGATCAGCACCTTCAGCAATGCATTCGCTCTGTCATCCATATCGCGTGTATCACTTAAAAAAACGCCCCCGCTCTGCGCAGGCTAAAGCCTGCTTGCCGCCCCCAGGGGAACGCCTCTTATCTTGGGTGATGCGGCATTCCGATGGCCCGGCGGTAAAAAAAACCAGCTCTGCAGGACAAAGGGAAGATTCTTGCAACCAAGCCTGTAGCGGCAACTCTATAATCAATTTATCGCAATTATTTCATTAATCAATAAGGTTTTCGCCCCATGCATTTCAAAACGGTCGCCATTGTCGGCAGATATCAGGATTCCGGCCTGGACGCGCCCGTCCGGTCGCTGGCCCGGACCCTGGTCAATGCCGGCTGTTCGGTGCTGGTGGAGGCCGCGACCGCCCGCAATACCGGCGTCACCGAATTTCCCGTGTGCGACTACGCGGAGATCGGCTCTCGCGCCGACCTGGCCGTGGTCATGGGCGGAGACGGCACCATGATCGGCGCCGCCCGCGAACTGGCGCACAGCAAGGTGCCCCTGGTCGGCATCAACCACGGCCGCCTGGGCTTCATTACCGACATTCCCCTGAACGACGCCAACGACGCCCTGGTCAGCGTGCTGAACGGCCATTACGACATCGAAGAGCGCTCCATGCTGGAGGGCCGGGTGGTGCGCGACGGACAGGTTCTGTATTCGGGCGTGGCCCTGAACGACGTGGTCATCAACCGCGCGGGGCGCGGCGGCATGATAGAACTGCGCGTGGAGCTGGACGGCGTCTTCATGTACCGCCAGCGCGCCGACGGCCTGATCATCTCCACCCCGACCGGCTCCACCGCCTACTCGCTGGCCGCCAGCGGCCCCATCCTGCATCCGTCGCTCAATGCCATCCTGCTGGTGCCCGTGGCGCCGCAGACCTTGTCGCACCGCCCCATCGTCCTGCCCGACAGCGGCACCCTGAACCTGACCATCACGGCCCTGGGCCGCGTCGAGTCGGGCGGCAGCGTGCACTTCGACATGCAGGCCTGGTCGGACTGCCAGCAGGGCGACCGCATCGACGTGCGCCGCGCGCGCAACACCATTCGCTTCATTCACCCCAAGGGCTACAGCTTCTTCTCCACCCTGCGTCACAAGCTGGACTGGAACCGCATGCCCCTGCCCAACGAAGAAAACGAATAACGCTCCTATGCTCCGTACCCTGCACGTTCGAGACTTTGTGATCATGGATCAGGCCACGATCGATTTCGAGACCGGCTTCACGGTGTTCTCCGGCGAGACCGGCGCCGGCAAATCCATCCTGATCGACGCCCTGTCCCTGGCGCTGGGCGCGCGCGGCGATGCCAAGGCCATACGCGAAGGCTGCCCGCGCACCGAGATCAGCGCGCAATTCGACTGTCCGCCCGGCATACGGGACTGGCTCGCCGAACGCGACTTCGAGGCCTCGGACGAACTGGTGCTGCGCCGCCTGATCGACCAGCAGGGGCGCAACCGCAGCTACATCAATGGCAGCCCGGCCACCCTGGCCCAGTTGCGCGAACTGGGCGAACTGCTGGTTGATATCCACGGCCAGCATGCCCACCAGAGCCTGATGCAGTCGCACAGCCAGTACGAACTGCTCGACAGCCAGGGCGGCCACCTGCCCCTGGCCCGCCAGGTCGCGCAAGCCTGGCAGGCATGGAGCCAGGCCCGCAAGGCCGTGGAGCAGGCCAGCCACAGCGCCGAACAACGCCAGCGCGAACAAGAGCAGCTTGAATGGCAGATCGGCGAACTCGCCGCGCTGCATCTGCAGGAAGGCGAATGGGACCAGCTGCAGCAGGAGCACACGCGCCTGTCCCACGCCCAGGCCCTGATCGACGGCAGCGCCCAGGCCCTGCAGGCGCTGGACGGCGAAGAAACCTCCGTGCAGCGGCTGCTGGGCGCCGCCGCCCACGAAATGGCTTCCCTGCTGCGCCACGATCCCGGGCTGCAAACCATTGTCGATAGCCTGGAGTCGGCCCGCATCGCCGTCACCGAAGCCGTGTCGGACCTGAACAGCTACCTGAGCGACACCGAACTGGATCCGGAGCGCTTGGCGCAGACCGAAGAGCGCGTGTCCGCCATTTTTTCGGCCGCCCGCAAGTTCAAGACCGAACCCGAAGAATTGCCCGCGCTGCAGGAGCAGTGGCAGGAACAGTTGCGCCAGGTCCAGCAATCCTTCGATCTGCAGGCCCTGCAGGAACAGGTGCGCAAGACGCAGGCCCACTACGAATCCCTGGCCGCGCAACTGAGCGCGGCGCGGCGCAAGACCAGCGCCCAGTTGGGCAAGCAGGTAAGCCAGGCCATGCAATCGCTGGCCATGCAAGGCGGCCGCTTCGAGATCGCCCTGACGCCCTGTCCGCCACAGGCGCACGGCCTGGAGCAGGTGGAGTTCCTGGTGGCGGGCCACCAGGGCGTCACGCCCCGTCCTCTGGCCAAGGTTGCCTCGGGGGGCGAGCTGGCGCGCATCTCGCTGGCCTTGTCCGTCATCGCCAGCCAAGCGGCCCGCGTGCCCACCCTGATCTTCGATGAAGTGGACACCGGCGTGGGCGGCGCCGTGGCCGAGGTCGTGGGCCGGCTGCTGCAGGAACTGGGCGCGCGCCACCAGGTGCTGTGCGTCACCCACCTGCCCCAGGTGGCCGCCTGCGGAGACCACCACCTGAAGGTCGAAAAAGCGTCGGTCAAGGGCCAAACTTTTTCTTCCATACGCCCTCTGGACCAGGCCGAGCGGGTGGACGAGATCGCCCGCATGCTGGGCGGGCTGGAAATCACCAGCACCACGCGCGAACATGCGCGGGAAATGCTGGAGCGGCAACGCTGACAAGCGTAGCATTGTCATGATCAACCCGACCTTTCGCCCGGCCGTGCCTGATGATGCTTCCATGTGTATCGCAATCCGGGGGCTGACCAGAGAGAACGCGTTTTCCGAAGAGGATCTGCGCGCACTGGGAATCACCGCCCAGTCCTGGAGCGCCGGCATCCAGGATGGCAGCTCTCCCGGCTTCGTGGCCTGCCTGGACGGCCGGATGATCGGTTACTGCTTTGGCGACCGCGATACCGGCGAGATCACCGTCCTCGCCCTGCTGCCCGCCTACGAAGGCCGGGGGATCGGCAGAACCTTGCTTGGGCTGATGATCGAGGACTTCAAGCGCAAAGGCTTCAAACGCCTGTTCCTGGCCTGCGCCAGCGATCCGGACGTTCGCTCCTACGGTTTCTACCGGCGACTGGGCTGGACGGCTACCGGCGAGCAGGACGCGTACGGCGACGACATCCTTGAACTCTCGATCGAACAATAATCGACGGCGCGCCCGATAAACCCCGCCCGGCTCGGAAGCATGCCTTGCCAACGGCATGGGGGCTGATCGATTCATGTGGCCCGGCCCGCGTCCTGGGCAATGGCCGCGTCATTCCAGTTTGAGCCAAAGCATGAGCATTCTCGACGATCTGGGCCCGCGCATCTGCATTCTGGGCCCCTCCAACAGCGGCAAATCCACGCTGGCCATGGCCATCGCGCGAAAATGCGGCCTGCCGGTGGTTCATCTGGACCAGCTCTATCACCAGCCCCATACCGACTGGCAGCCCCGGCCCGAGGCAGAGTTTCGCCGCCTGCATGAACAAGCCATACGGCAGGAACGATGGGTCATGGAAGGCAACTACACGCGCATCCTGCCCCGGCGGCTGGAGCGCGCCACAGGCTTCATTCTGCTGGATGTATCGATGGTCCTCAGCTTGTTTCGCTACTTTCGCCGTACCTGGTTCGAACGCGATCGGGCCGGTGCGCTGGAAGGCGGCCAGGACACCGTGAAATGGCGCATGATTCGCCACAACACGATTGTCACGCTGCGAAGCCGGCGTCGATATGCCGACATCTACGAGCACGTCAGCCTGCCCAAGGTGAAGCTGATGACGAAGGGCGAGCTCAAGCGCTTCTACAGGACGGAAGGACTCGAGGGCTAGAACGCAGCGACCGGGCAAGAAAAAGCCCCGCCGGCTGGCGCCGACGGGGCAAACATTCCTTCCGGTTCCGTACCTGCCAGGCTCAATATCAGGACGTGCCATCGATATGAACCGATGGGCTTGTCCTGCCCCCGAGGCCGGGTCAGGCAGGAACCCGGATCACATGGGGCGCGATCAGGAGCGCAACGCGGACTTGACCTGCTTGCCAGCCTGCGCGCACTTGGGGCAGATGCCGTACAGCAGCATGGTGTGGCTCTCCAGCGCAAAACCGTGTTCCTTGGCGATCTCGTGCTGGCGGGCTTCGATCTGGCTGTCGGTGAACTCTTCCACCACGCCGCAATTGGTGCAGATCAGGTGATCGTGGTGGTCGCCGTCGTTCAGTTCGAACACGGCCTTGCCGCCGTCGAACTGGCTGCGCACCAGAATGCCGGCCTGTTCGAACTGGGTCAGCACGCGATATACCGTGGCCAGGCCGATGTCGACTTCGTCGGCGATCAGCAGGCGGTAGACGTCCTCGGCGCTGAGGTGGCGCTGGCCTTCCTGGTCCGAGCGACGAAAGATGTCCAGAATCTTCAGGCGCGGAAAAGTCGCCTTCAGCCCCATGTTTTTCAGTTCATTTTGATCGTTCATGGCTAAAATTATCGCATCTTGATGGGGGTGGATCCCGGGTCCGGACCCGCCGCAAGGCGGGCCTGTCCCGGGGCGGTTCGGAGCGCAATTCATGCGCTTTTTCCTAAACCCTTATATGATAACGATTTTATTCCAACAGGGGCATTTCGTGCAGAAGAAGGCAAATTCATTCACTCCTGTCATCCGCGCCGTACTGGCGGCGAGCCTGGCTGCCGCGGCCCTGACGGCCTGCGGATCCTCCAAATGGGGCTTCCCCTATCGCGCCGACGTCCAACAGGGGAACTGGATCACTGCCGAGCAGGTGTCCCGCCTGCAGCCCGGGATGACCCGCGACCAGGTCCGCTACCTGCTGGGTTCGCCCACCCTGCAGGACATCTTCCACGCCGACCGCTGGGACTACCCCTACCTGAACCAGCCCGGCTACGGCAAGACCGAACAGCGCACCTTCACCGTCTGGTTCGAAGGCGACACCCTGGTGCGCTGGCAGGGCGATGAGCAACCCGACCGCCAGCCCTTCGAACGCGCCGACACCGGCAAACGCCACAGCTCCGGCCCGGCCGACGCCAACGAAGGCACCCAGCAGTTCGTGCGCCCCATAGGCGGGCATTCCAGCCCCCGCGGCAGCGACGAAGCCGCGCCGCCCTCCACCCAGCCCGTACAGTAAGCAGAAAGGACAGGATACATGCGCATCGCCATTGCCGGCGCAGACGGCCGTATGGGCCGTATGCTGATCGAAGCCGTATTGAACAGCCCGGACCTGACGCTCAGCGTCGCCCTGGATCGTCAGGGAGCCCCCTCCATCGGACAGGACGCCGGAGCGTTTCTGGGCAAGCCCGCCGGCGTGATCATCACCGACGACCTGCACGCCCTGGCCCAGGCCGACTGCCTGATCGACTTCACACACCCTGAAGGCACGCTGGCCCACCTGGAAGCCTGCCTGCAGCACGGCACGCGCCTGGTCATCGGCACCACCGGCTTCTCCGAGGCCGAGAAACAGCAGATCCAGGCCGCCAGCCGGGAAATCGCCATCGTCTTCGCGCCCAACATGAGCGTGGGCGTGAACGCCACCCTGAAACTGATCGAACTGGCCGCTGCCCTGCTGAACCAGGGCTACGACGCGGAGATCTTCGAGGCCCATCATCGCAACAAGGTGGATGCGCCCTCGGGCACGGCCCTGGCCATGGGCGAAGCCATTGCCAAGACCTGGGGCGAATCGCTGGCCGAGGTCGCCGACTGGGCCCGCCACGGCCACACCGGCGCCCGCCAGGACGGCCGCATCGGTTTTTCCGTTCTGCGCGGCGGCGACATCATCGGCGACCACACCGTCTTTTTCTGCGGCCAGGGCGAACGCATCGAAATCTCCCACCGCTCCACCAGCCGCGCCGGCTACGCCAACGGCAGCCTGCGCGCGGCGCGCTTCCTGGGCGACAAGAGCAGCGGCCTGTACACCATGCAGGACGTGCTGGGCGCCTGAGCACGCGCCTGTCGCGCAAGCCTGCTCGATCACGGAAGAAGCACGGCCGGCAATTCGCCGGCCGTGTTTTTTTACCAAGGCCAATCCTTCTGCTAGGCGGCCGACTCCTTGCTCAGGTCCACCTTGATGCGGCCGTCCAGCACATCATGCGCCTGCTGACGATCCACGTCCCCTTCCCAGGCGCCCACCACCACGGTGCCAACGCAATTGCCGATCAGATTGGTCAAGGCCCGGGCCATGCCCATGAACCAGTCCACCGACAGGACCAGCACCAGACCGATGGCGGGTATCGCCGGCACCGCGCTCAGCGTGGCGGCCAGGATGACGATGGCCGAACCCGGAACGCCGTGCGCTCCTTTGGACGTCAGCATGGAAATGGCCAGAATCGTCAGCAGGTCCATGAATGACAGAGGGGTGTTGGTCGCCTGAGCGATGAACACGGCGGCCAGGGTAAGGTAAATGGAAAAACCGTCCAGATTGAATGAATAGCCTGTCGGCACCACCAAGCCTACCGTCGAGTCCTTGACACCCATGCGCTCGAGCTTGCGCATGACCTGCGGCAGTACCGCATCCGAGGAAGCCGTGCCGAGCACGACCAGAAGTTCTTCGCGCAGATACTTGAGCAGCTTGAAGATACTGAAGCCGGCCAGCCGCAGGATGAAGCCAAGGACCACGATCACGAAGATGAAGCAAGTCACATAGAACAACAGCACCAGCATGCCCAGCTTGCCCAGGGTTCCCACGCCGTACTTGCCCACGGTGAAGGCGACCGCACCCAGAACACCCAGAGGAGCCAGGCGAACAATGAAGCCGATGATCTTGAAGAAGACATGGGAGAGCTGGTTCACCAGATTGGCCACCGGCCGCCCGCGCTCGCCCAACATGGCCACGGCCAAGCCAAACAGGATGGCGATCAGCAGCACTTGCAGGATGTCGCCTGAGGCAAAGGCATCCACGAAGGTGGTGGGGATGATCTTCATCAGAAAACCGACCGTATCGGAAGCCTGGTCCACGCGGGACGTATAAGCCGCCATGGCGCTTGCATCCAGAGTGCTGGGATCCACGTTCATGCCGTGCCCGGGCGCGAACAGATACGCCAGCGCAATGCCCAGCGCCAGGGCGAAGGTGGTCACGATCTCGAAATAGACCAGCGCCTTAACCCCCACCCGTCCGACCTTCTTCAGGTCGCTGCTGCCGCAAATGCCGTGCACCACCACGCAGAACACCAGCGGTGCGATGATCATCTTGATCAATTTGATGAACCCGTCGCCGAAGGGCTTGAGCGCCTCGCCGAAATGAGGCCACGCCACGCCGACGATCACGCCCAGCACCAGGGCGACAATCACCTGCCCGAACAAGCTCCGATAGAAAAAACGCATGATTCTTTTCCCTAGAAAGGCTGCAAGAGAAGAAACCGCCAGCAGGAATTTCAACTGACATTTCAGAACATATTTAAAAACGAATTTCAAATATAATGAAAAACATATGTTGATTGACAGCAGTAAAAACCCTATAGGAAACGGAGACTTATCCATGCATGCGGCCTCCCATGAACTATTGCTGGCCACCCAGGCGTTCCAGGCTTTTCGACATCTGCTGGCTACCGGCCAGGTGCGGGCCGGCCAACTGGTATCCATTGCGGAGCTGATGAGACTGATGGACTTTCCGCTTGCCCCGGTACGCGAAGCCGTCAAGCGCGCCGCGGCAGCCGGCTTGGTATCCGTACTGCCCAAGCGGGGAGTCCTGGTGCTGGAGGCGACCGCGCAAGCGCTGCACGACTGTTTTCACCTGCGTTGCCTGTTCGATCAGGAAGGAGCGCGGCTGCTGGCTCATGCCCTGCCAGCGCAGAAGCTGGCCCTGCTGAAGCAACAGCATCAGGAAGTGCTGGAACAGGCGCGCAAGGGGTACGCAACCGTAGCACTCCAGATCCGGGCCATGGAGGTCGACTGGTCTTTGCATCGCACGCTGGCTCAAGCTTTGGGCAATCCGTCGGCATTGGCCATCTATGAAGAGAACTGCGACCGCATCAATGTCATGCAACATTCACGACGCCCCTTGCCCGAACGCATCGTGCCGGCCATGGAAGAGCATTTGCTGATCCTGGACAGATTGGAGAACAAGGATGCCGAAGCCGCCATGCAAGCCGTGCGGGATCACCTGAAGCAGACCCTGCGCTGGTGGGGAATACTCGAAGCTTGAACCTGTTTTTGAAACAGGCTGTTGTTTTTCACGCGATTTTCAGGAGCTGGTCAGGTTCTGGAAAAAAGACGAATTCATAATTTGCTTCCTTCAAAACAATAATGATTCGCATCTCTATTCCGGAGCCATCGTGCCAGAAAACACACCTTCTTCACTGCGTCGCGCCACAGGCATCGCCACGGCGCTCGCCTCCCCCGCCCTGCTGATCTCCCCCTTGGCGCTTGCCCAGCAAGGCTCGGAATCCGCCACACAGTTGGCCCCCATCCAGGTCAAGGCCGCGCAGGAGCGCAGCTACAACATCCAGAATTCGGCCTCGGAGAAATTCACGGCCCCCCTGCTGGACACTGCCAAATCCGTGCAGATCATTCCCCAGGAAGTGATCCGCGACCAGGCCGCCACTTCCCTGACCGATGTGCTGCGCAACACGCCCGGCATCACCTTCGGCGCCGGCGAAGGCGGCAACCCGCTGGGCGACCGCCCCTTCATCCGCGGCTATGACGCCCAGGGCAGCACCTACGTGGACGGCATGCGCGACATCGGCGCCACCTCCCGCGAAGTGTTCAACCTGGAGCAGGTGGAAGTGGTCAAGGGCTCGGACGGCGCCTACGGCGGCCGCGGCGGCGCCGGCGGCAGCATCAACCTGATCAACAAGACCGCCAAGGCCGACACCTTCACCGACGTGAACCTGGGCCTGGGCACCGACAGCTATTATCGCGGCACGCTGGACACCAACCAGCAACTGAGCGATTCCATCGCCTTTCGCCTGAACGCCATGTATCACGACGCCGACGTGCCCGGCCGCGACGTCGTCAAGAACCAGCGCTGGGGCGTGGCGCCCACCATCACCTTCGGCCTGAACACGCCCACCCGCGTGTCGCTGAGCTACTACCACCTGCAGACGGACGACATCCCCGACAGCGGCATTCCCTATGGCTGGCCGCGCGGCGACCTGACCGGTCCCGTGGACGTGGACCGCAACAACTTCTACGGCCTGAAGAGCGACTATCGCAAGACCAACAGCGACATGGCCACCATCGGCGTCGAACACGACATCAACGGCAGCCTGACCCTGCGCAACACCACCCGCTACACCCGGACCACACAGGAATACGTCTGGACCCAGCCCGACGACAGCCAGGGCAACGTCGCCAACGGCCTGGTCTGGCGCCGCGCCAATACCCGCGACAGCCACATCGACAGCCTGGCCAACCTGACCGAACTGGTGGGCGAGGCCGCGACCGGATCGCTCAAGCACCGCTTCAACGTGGGCCTGGAATTCTCGCGCGAGAAAGGCGAACGCGATTCGCTGAACGTGAATCGCGGCAGCGGCTCGGGCGCGGCCAACGCCTGCCTCAAGGGCGTGGGCGCGGCCTCCAACTACCAGTGCACCAGCCTGTACGATCCCAATCCCGGCGATCCCTGGGTCAATACGCTCAACGGCCGGCCCAGCGGCAACCCCAGCCAGAGCAAGACCAACACCCGCTCCATCTTCGCCTTCGACACCATCGAATTCAATGAACATTGGCAAGCGGGCCTGGGCCTGCGCCTGGACAACTATTCCACGCACTACAAGTCCGGCGCCTTCGACCTGAGCCGCAACGACACCCTGGTCAACTATCAGGTCGGCCTGACCTACAAGCCGGTGCAGAACGGCGCGGTGTATGTGTCCTACGCCACGTCCTCCACCCCGTTCAACGCTTCTGCCGGGGAAGGCAGCGACGGCTCCGCGCCCTCGAGCCGCGGCGGCCGGGTCAGCGGCGGCAACACCGACGAGCTGTCCCCCGAAAAGAACCGCACGCTGGAACTGGGCACCAAGTGGAACGTGCTGGACGATGCCATGACCCTGTCGGCCGCCGTGTTCCGCACCGAGACCACCAACGCCCGCGTGACGCTGGCCAACGGCGACTACGAGATGGCGGGCAAGAAACGCGTGGACGGCCTGGAGCTGGGCGCTTCGGGCGCCATCACGCCGCGCTGGAACGTCTACGCCGGCTACACCTACCTGAACGCCAAGCTCACGGACAACGGCCCGAACGGCTCGGCCAATGACGGCAACCGCTTCCCCAATACGCCCAAGCACAGCTTCAGCCTGTGGACCACTTACAAGCCCGTGGACAAGCTGACCGTGGGCGCCGGCGCCTTCTACTCCGCCAAGCAGTACGGCGATGCGGCCAACAAGCTGTACATTCCGTCCTACTGGCGCTTCGACGCCATGGCCGCCTACCAATTCAACAAGAACGTGGGCGTGCAGTTGAACGTGCAGAACCTGACCGACAAGGTGTATTACAACCAGGCCTACGCGTCGCACTACGCCAGCATCGCTCCCGGACGCTCCGCCGTCCTGAACCTGAAACTGTCCTACTGACAGGCAGTTGACCTGGAAAAGGCGCGGCCTGCCCTGAGGGGCGGGCCGCGCCGTCTTGCCCATGCATGAGATCACCGCCCGCGAACTGAACCGGCTCGACGCCCAAGGATGGCGGGACATCCTGTCCGGCCCGCCCGAAATCGCCCTGCGCTGGCTGCACGCCGCCGCCGAACAGGGCGTGATCGAAGCCCAGGTCAATCTGGCGCAAAAGTATCTGGAAGGCCGGGGCTGCGACGCCGACCCGACGCAAGCCCTTGCCTGGCTGCGCCTGGCGACCAACGAAGGCCACCCCATGGGCATGAATCTGCTCGGACGCTGCTATGAGAACGGCTGGGGCCTGAAGAAAGACGACGTGATGGCGACCTACTGGTTCCGCCAGGCGGCGCTGACCGGCCTGGACTGGGGCCAGTACAACTATGCCACTTCCCTGGCGCTGGGACGGGGCGCGCCCGCGGACCTGGCCCAGGCGCTGGATTTCTTCCGGAAGGCGGCCGGACAGGGACACGCCAAGTCCTGGAACTTCGTGGGCAGCTTTCATGAAGACGGCTGGGCCGTGCCGCGCAACCTGGAACAGGCCCTGGCCTGCTACCTGCGCGCCGCGCAGGGACAGGACTTCCGGGGGGCGTTCAACGCCGCGCGCCTGCTGGCCGACCAGGGCAAGACCGATCAGGCCCTGCCCTTGCTGCGGCAAGCCTGGGAACAAGGCCATCCCGCCTTCCGGGGGCAGATGCGGGCCTATTTGCGGGCCCACCCCGTCAAAGCGCTGCGCGAGCTGCGTCTGCAGTGAGCGCGATCCATCAAACCACCCGGACCGGCTCCTGCTCCAGCTCCACGCCGTAGCGCCGGCGCACGTCGGCGCGAATGGACTGCGCCAGCCGCTCGATATCCTGCGCATTCGCGCCGCCATGATTGACCAGCACCAGGGCCTGGCGTTCATGGACGCCGACCGAGCCATCGCGCCGGCCCTTCCAGCCGCACTGATCGATCAGCCAGCCTGCCGCCAGCTTGCACAAGCCCTGCCCCAACTCATAGGACACCAGGCCCGGCCACTGCTCGCGCAAGGCGTCGCGCTGGACCTGCGGCACCACCGGATTCTTGAAAAAGCTTCCCGCATTGCCCAGCACCGCGGGGTCGGGCAATTTCTGGCGGCGGATCTGGCAGACCGCCTCGAAGATCGCCCGGGCGTCCGCCGTGCCGGCCAAGGCGCTGCGCTGGCGCAGGTCAGGATAGTCCAGCACAGGCGTCCAGGGCCGCGGCAAGGCAAAGCGCACCGCCACGATCAGCCAGGTGCCGGCCGGGTCATGTTTGAAACGGCTGTCCCGATAGGAAAAGCCGCAGTCTGCCGCCGGCAGCTCCACCAGCCGCGCCTGGCGGAAATTCCAGGCCAGCACGCTGTGCACGCGCTGCTCCAGCTCCACGCCATACGCGCCGATATTCTGGACGGGCGCCGCGCCCACCGTGCCGGGAATCAGGGCCAGGTTTTCCAGGCCGGGCCAGCCCTGCTCCAGGCAGTGCCCGACAAAGTCATGCCAGACTTCGCCGGCCTGCGCCTCCACGATATGGGCGTCGTCGCGGGTTTCCAGCAGGCGTATGCCTCGGCTTTGCACTTTGATCACCAAGGGATCCACCTGCCCCGACAGCACCACGTTGCTGCCCCCGCCCAATACGAAGAATGCGCCGGCCTGCTCGACCAAGGCCTGCAAGGCGGGCAACCGGGCCGCATCGTCGAACACCACCAGCTCACGGGCGCGGCTGCGCAATCCCAGGGTGTTAAAGGAAGTCAGATCCACATCGAACTGCCTGTTCACGGCTATTACCTAGCGATAGACGAAAGCAGTAAGCATAGCGCGGGGGGCCGGCCATCGCAAAAAAAAGAGTGGAACTTCTTGACAGGCACGCCAAGCGCGTTTTATAGTTATGTTCTTGCTGCAGCGCCAGTCGCCAAGCAAAAGCGGTTTTAAAGAGCGGTTCCAGTCAGCCAGGCAAATTAAAAAAGCTTGACAAACAAGAACAGCAAAATTAAAATAGCTTTCTTTACTTAAACGGTGTTTTAAGTAAAGCCGCAAACAGGAATGTTGGCGGATTTTCTGTGAAAACAGATATGCGGGAATAGCTCAGTTGGTAGAGCGCAACCTTGCCAAGGTTGAGGTCGCGAGTTCGAGACTCGTTTCCCGCTCCAGATTCCTAAGGGAAGCCCAGGCTTCCCTTTTTAATCGACCACGGCGCAATGGCAGAGTGGTTATGCAGCGGATTGCAAATCCGTCTAGGTCGGTTCGATTCCGGCTTGCGCCTCCAGTAACCCTGGTCACAAGTCGGTACTGCGGAAACGCACACATGCGGGAATAGCTCAGTTGGTAGAGCGCAACCTTGCCAAGGTTGAGGTCGCGAGTTCGAGACTCGTTTCCCGCTCCAAATTCCTAAAAAGGCCCAAACTTCGGTTTGGGCCTTTTTGCTTTGTGCTGCGCCTCCACCAGGAAAGCCGTTACAACCTCCTCAATACCTGGAAATGCCGCCCGAATACCTGCAAAGTTCCGCCGGAACCTGGTAAAAATCCGCCAGGACGTGCATTCTCAGTCAATTCAACCTTTTGCGGTTTTTGCGATCCGCCTTATCGTGTCCAATACTTCCTTCTCCACCCTCCCCCTCCTGCCCGTCCTGCTGGACACCCTGCAAAGCCTGGGTTTTGAACAGATGACGCCTATTCAGGAACGGAGCCTGCCGCTCATCCTGCAAGGCCGCGACCTGATCGCGCAAGCCAAGACCGGCAGCGGCAAGACCGCGGCCTTCGGACTGGGCGTGCTGCAAACCCTCAACCCCGGTAAGCTGGCTCCACAAGCTCTGGTAATTTGCCCCACGCGCGAGCTGGCCGACCAGGTCACCGCCGAGCTGCGTCGTCTGGCCCGCCAGATTCCTAACATACGCATGCTGACTCTGTACGGTGGTGTGCCCTCGCGCCCGCAAACAGAAGCCTTGCGCAATGGCGCTCACGTTGTTGTGGGGACGCCGGGCCGGATTCAGGACCATCTGGAGCGCGGCAACCTGGACTTGTCCGCCCTGAAAACACTGATTCTGGACGAAGCCGACCGCATGGTGGACATGGGTTTTCATGACGATATCGTGGCCATTGCCTCGCACTGCCCGCCCCGTCGCCAAACCTTGCTGTTCTCAGCCACTTACCCGGAAAACATCCGCAACCTGAGCGCCCGCTTCCTGTACAAGCCTGCGGAAGTCAAAGTGGAAGCACTGCACGATGCCAGCCAGATCGAACAGATTTTTTACGAAGTTCACCCCGGGCAGCGCCTGTCTGCCGTGGTGACGCTGCTGGAACATTTCCGCCCCGCCTCTACCCTGATTTTCTGCAATACCAAAATGCGCTGTCAGGAAGTGGTGGAGCAATTGCAATCCGAAGGGATCAAGGCTCTGGCTCTGACCGGCGATCTGGAACAGCGTGATCGCGATGAAATTCTGGTGCAGTTTTCCAACCAAAGCTGCGCCGTGCTGGTGGCCACCGATGTGGCCTCACGCGGTCTGGACATCCAGAACCTGGAGACCGTCATCAATGTGGACGTGACCAAGGACTCCGAAGTCCATGTGCACCGCGTCGGGCGCAGCGGCCGCGGCGATCAGAAGGGACTGGCGCTGAGCCTGTGTTCACGCGATGAAATGCGCTGGGTCAATCTGATCGAGCAGTACCAGGGAAGCGCGCTGAAATGGGGCAATCTGAAGACGCTGCGCCCCAAGTCCGGCCGCTCCTTGCAGGCGCCCATGATCACCTTGAACATACAAGGCGGCAAAAAGGACAAGCTGCGCCCCGGCGACCTGCTCGGCGCCCTGACCGGCGACGGCGGCCTGAGCTTCGAGCAGGTGGGCAAGATCAACATCACCGACTACAACGCCTACGTCGCCCTGGACCGCCGTATCGCCAAACAGGCTTTCGAGCGCATCTCCAACGGCAACATCAAGGGCCGCCGTTTCCGCATGCGCTTTCTGGAAGAGTTCTGAATGCCGGCATGGCTCAGAGGCTGCCTTGGGTTGAAAGCGGCATCGTATGACTGGCTGCTTTCGACCCGCAGCGGTCCATTGCAAGGTCGGCGCCGATGGCTGATTCGCGTAATAGAGGCGGCAAAGTGCAGTTGGCCGACTCATTTGCATGGCTTAACCGGCGCGGTGCAGAAATGACGGGCGAAGCATGCTACAGGCGGCTTGGCTGAACACGGCAAGTACGTCGCCTGGATCAACGCCGCTACGAAGCAGATATTGCTGAATAAGCGCTTGAACAGCACTCAAGCCACGGCTTTTTACCCTATGGTATCGGTGCGACCGGACCGCATCGAGCATGATGGCTGCCGCTATCTAGAACCTGGAATACAAACTATTTCATCATCAAAGTGGCTCATCAGGCGATACATTTACTGTTCTTTAAGTAAATAAAAATTACCAGTACTCACTTTTAACAAAATGCAGTAAATTGAAAATTATGAATATCAAAATTACAACTTGAGTCAAGTTGCCTGCGCAGCTGAGCTCGCTACCACATTTAGGAACTGCGCCGTGAATCATAGCTATAGATCCATTTGGAATGCCGCTCTGGGCGCTTGGGTGGCCGCACCCGAAACGGCGCGCACGCGTACAAAATCCGCGAAAAGTGTCGTTACGGTGTCCAGCGAAGCCGCTCTCTCGAGAGAAGGCGGCATGCCCGGAAGGGCACGAGGCGTGGCTATGGCTGCGGCCGTATTGTGGCTAGCGGGCATCAGTCCTGCGGCATGGGCAGACTGTTCCAAAGTCGATTCGGTCGTGACTTGTAGCGGTGTACCGACCGCGCCGACTTTTCGCAACAGCTACAGTAGCGACGACGATAACTTGACGGTCAACATCGAGGCTGGGGCCCAGATGAACTTTGACGATTCCGGCGGCATCGCGGTGATCTTGAACGGTACCAACATCACCCTGAACAACGCCGGCATCATTGACCCGGCAGTCATAGCCGAGAGGAGTAATTTAAGTGGTGGTGTGTTCATCGGAATGGGCGCAAGCAGCGACGTCAATGTACACAACAAGTCCGAGGGGATCATCCGCGGCACTGCCGTAACGGTTGTCGGGCCCGAACTGGAACGGATAGATGGCTTAGGCATTTTCGTACACAACGGCGTCAGTGGCACCACCACTATCCACAACGACGGCACCATCTCGTCCACGAAGTTAGCAGGCGAAAGCCCCCGCTTGGCCGATAGTCCGGTGGTTGGAGTCTTTGGCGGCTCGGCAGTCCACATGACCAACACCGGCCATATCAATGGCCGGATGGCGTTCCAAGCCTCAGCAGCAGGCAACAAGTTCACCAATGCCGGCCTCATCACCGGCAGTGTGTCAATGGGCGCGGGCAGTGCCAACACTTTCACCGCGGTGACTGGCTCCTCCGTCAGTGTCGGCGACGGCGTGGAGACCAGCAGAAGCCTCAGTGCCCAGGAAGTGGATCTAGTCTTCGCCCCCACCGGCCAGATCGACGGCGGCGCCGGCGGCATCAACAAGCTGGTCCTGCAGAACAGGAACAACGACGGCAGCGCCATCGACACCAGTACAGCATCCAGCGACACCTACATCAACTTCACCAACTTGTCCGTCGAGAGCGGTACCTGGACCTTGCAGGGGCCTCTGGTCAGCGGCGCCGCCACGCTCAATGGAGGGATCGCCCAGTTCAACAACAACGCCACGTTCGGCACAGGCGTGCTGACCTCCAACGGCGGGACCCTTGAGGCCAGTATTACGGGTTTGAACCTCAGCAATGCGATCTCGCTCGGCGCGGGCGGCCTGACCGTGCAAGGCGAACACGGCCTGACCTTGAGCGGGGCCATAGCGGGCAGCAACGGCATCACCAAGACGGGCAGCGGCAGCCTGACCCTTAGCGGCGCCAACACCGGCTACAGCGGCACCACCACCTTGAGCGGCGGCAGCTTGCTGGTGGGCAATAAGGATTCGCTGGGCAGCGGCGCCCTGAATGTCTCGGGGAACGTCTACATCACACTGGACACGAGCGGGCCAATGGCGCTGGACAACACCATCGATGTAGCCAGTACCCTTTACATTGACAACAAGTTCGACCTGACCTTGAACGGTATAGTCACCGGTGACGACTACCTGAATAAGGTCGGCGCGGCCGACCTGACCCTGAACGGCGCCAACGACGTAAAAGGCGTCTTCCTGAATGCCGGCACCCTGATCGTCGGCAACGACAGCGCCCTCGGCCGGGAAGAGCTCGTGGTGGCCGGGGCTGGCGCCTCGTTCCTGGACAGCAACCGGCCCGTGAGCATACACAATGATGTGCAGCTCATGTCCAGCCTGACCAACCTCGGCAGCCACGACCTGATCTTGAATGGAAACCTCAGCGATTTCGGCTTCGGCAACGCGTTGATCAAGAACGGGGCGTCGAACCTGACACTCAATGGCAACAATACTTATGGAGGCGGCACCACGCTGAAGGCCGGTACGCTGACCATGGGCAACAGCAGCGCACTGGGCTCGGGCGCGCTGACCGTGGAGGGCGCAGCAAACCTTGTCAACGCCTCGTCGATGATGCTGGACAACGACATCAACATCAACGTCAATGCCAACCTGAGCCTGGCCGGCAACAATTCCCTGATCATCAATGGTGTGATTACCGGGGCCGGCACGCTGACTAAAAACGGTTGGAATCATCTGTTGCTAAACAGCCAGAGCACGTTCAGCGGCATGTACGATATACAGTCCGGCAGCGTGAGCACTGGTATAGGCGCGACGCTGGGCAACAATCCCTCTGTCAACGTCGCCCGCGATGCGGAGCTTTTGCTTGATGGAAGCTCGGACAGCCTTGCCAGCCTGACAGGCAGCGGCACTGTGCGGATCAACTACTCCGGCCCTCTGAGCGTTGGCGGCACGAATGCCAGCAGCACGTTCAGCGGCGAGCTCAAAGGCATCGGCCAGTTGAGCAAACTGGGCAGCGGCACCCTGGTGCTCAACGGCGCCAGTACTTACACCGGCGGCACGCAATTGGACGGCGGCACGCTGATCGTCGGCAGCGATACTGCATTGGGCACGGGTGCGTTGAACGCGGCGGCCAATACCACGCTGGACGCCAACACGACAGTGGCGTTGACCAATGCAGTCAACCTCGGCGGCAACCTGAACATCGGAGGCAATGCCGACCTGACGCTCGACGGCATCGTCAACGGCATCGGCGGGCTGGTCAAGAACGGAGCATCGAACCTGACCCTGAACGGCGCCAACAACTACGCCGGCGCCACGATGCTGAATGCCGGCACGCTGATCGTCGGCAGCGATACTGCATTGGGCGCGGGTGCGTTGAACGCGGCGGCCAATACCACGCTGGATGCCAACACGACAGTGGCGTTGACCAATGCAGTCAACCTCGGCGGCAACCTGAACATCGGAGGCAATGCCGACCTGACGCTCGGCGGCATAGTCAACGGCATCGGCGGGCTGGTCAAGAACGGAGCATCGAACCTGACCCTGAACGGCGCCAACAACTACGCCGGCGCCACGATGCTGAATGCCGGCACGCTGATCGTCGGCAGCAACACCGCCTTGGGCACGGGGACGTTGAACGCGGCGAACGGCACTACCCTGAACGCCAATACGGCAGTCAGCCTGAACAACACGGTGAATCTGGTCGGCGCCTTGAACATGGGCGGCAGCGCCGACCTGACCCTGACCGGACGGGTCGATGGCGCCGGCAGCCTGGTAAAAGACGGTGCAGCCACGCTGATTCTCAACGGCGCCAATGGCTTCCTCGGCGGCACTACCCTGAATGCCGGCGCGCTGACAGTAGGCAACAGTGCAGCATTGGGCCTGGGCAAGCTGACTGTCGCCGGCGCAGCGACCCTGGACAGCAATTCGTCGCTGGTCGCCCTCGACAATGCGATCACCCTCGACGCCGGACTGACCATCGCGGGCAGCGCCGACCTGACCTTGAACGGTGCAATCAACGGCGTCGGCAGCCTGACCAAGAACGGGCCGTCGGATCTGGCCCTGGGCGGCAGCAACACGTTCTCCGGTGCACTGAACATCGTTTCCGGCAGCGTCACCACCCTCAGCGAGGGCGCTCTGGGCCACACTTCCGGCGCGAACATCAGCGCCGGCGCCAGTCTGAACGTGGGCAGCAACGCCAGCCTCGGCGCGCTGGCCGGCAGCGGCCGCGTGCAGCTCATCGGCAACAACACACTGACCGTGGGCAACGGCAACGCCAGCAGCACCTTCAGTGGACCGCTCGACGGCAATGGCAATTTGACCAAAGTCGGCACCGGCACCTTGAATCTTACGGGGAGCAGCAGCGCCATCGGCACCACTACGATCAACGGCGGCGCCTTGAACCTCAGCGGTTCGCTGGGCAGTGGACCGGTCAACGTCAACAGCGGCGCGACCTTCACCGGCAACGGCTCGACCTTCGGTACATTGAACATCAACAGCGACGGGCGCTTGGCATTGTCATCGGACGCCATCTTGTCCGTTGGCGCGTTGAACCTGGACGCCGGCAGCCATGTCGATGTCACTCTTGCTGCACCTTCGAACACTGCGTTGCTCAATGTGGGCGGCAACGTCACCCTGGACGGCAAACTCAATGTCACTGATGCCGGCGGCTTCGGCGTCGGCGTGTACCGCTTGTTCAACTACACCGGCAGCCTGACCGATCAGGGCCTGAATGTCGCCAGCGTGCCGGTCGGCTATTCCCTCCGCGATCTGGTGCTGCAGACCGGTGTCGCCAACCAGATCAACCTGCAAGTGGCAGCGCCGTACGTCAACATCCGCTACTGGAACGGCAGCCAGACCACTGCCACCGGCACCGTCAATGGCGGCACGGGCGCCTGGAACGCCGTCAATACCAACTGGACTGACGCCAACGGTCTAAGTACTCAGACTTGGGCCGGCGACTTCGCAGTGTTCCAGGGCGCGAGCGGCACCGTGACGGTGAGCGACACGCAACTGTTCACCGGGATGCAATTCATCACCGACGGCTACCACCTGGTCAGCGGCACGGCGGGACAATTGACCGCCGTCAATGGCAACACCGGCGCCACGGCGCTGCGGGTCGATCCGGACGTGACCGGCACCATCGGCGTCAATATCGATGGCAGCGGCATCCTCAACAAACTGGACAGCGGCACCCTGGTGCTCAACGGCGCCAATACGTATACCGGCGGCACGCAACTGGACGGCGGCAAGATCGTCGTCGGCAGCAATACCGCCTTGGGCAGCGGCAGACTGACCGCCGAGGCCGGCACGCAACTGGACAGCAACACGGAGGTGTCTCTCGGCAACGCCGCGACACTCAACGGCAACCTCACCGTGGCGGGCAGCCATGCGCTGACCTTGAATGGGGCAATCGGCGGCGCGGGCGGCTTGACCAAGAACGGCACGGCGAACCTGACGCTCAATGGCGCCAACAGCTACATCGGCGCCACGATGCTGAATGCCGGCACATTGTCCGTGGGCTCAGACACCGCGCTGAGCACTGGCGCCTTGAACGCGGCGGCCAACACCACGCTGGACGCCAATACCGCTGTCACCCTGGGCAATGCCGTCAACCTCGGCGGCAATCTGAACATCGGCGGCAGCGCCGACCTGACCTTGAACGGCGCGGTCAACGGTGCCGGCAGCCTGATTAAGAACGGCGCGGCCGAGCTGACCCTGAATGGTGACAACACCCACCTCGGCGGCACCATCCTGAATGCGGGCACCCTGACCGTAGGCAGCAGCCACGCCATCGGCCTGGGCGAACTCACGGTGGGCGGCGCCTCGTCCCTGGACAGCAACCGGGCATTGAGCCTGGGCAACAACATGACGCTCCACGCCAGCCTGACCAAGCTCGGCAATAAGGACCTGACCCTGGACGGCCAGCTCAGCGGCGCCGGCGGCTTGATCAAGAACGGGGCTTCGGACCTGGCGCTCAATGGCAACAATGCTTATCAAGGCGGCACCACGCTGAACGCCGGTACGCTGATCCTCGGCCACAGCAGCGCGCTGGGCTCGGGCGCACTGACCGTGACGGGCCTGTCAAGCCTCGACAACGCCTTGCCGATGACGCTGAGCAATACCGTCAACGTCAACGCCAACCTGAGCCTGGCCGGCAACAATGCACTGGTCCTCAGCGGTCCGCTTGCCGGGGCCGGCACGCTGACCAAAAACGGCCTGGATGAAGTGACGCTGAGCGGCCATAACACATTCAGCGGCACGTACGACATACGGTCCGGCAAGCTGTCCACCTACGGCAACACGACGCTGGGCAACAACGCCTCTGCCCATATCGCCGACGGTGCGGAACTTGAGCTGAGAGGTTCAGGCAGCCTTGCCAGCCTGACTGGCAGCGGTATCGCGTCGATCAACGTCGACAAGACTTTGAGCATTGGCGGCACGGACGCCAGCAGCGCGTTCGCCGGCGAGCTCAAAGGCAGCGGTCAACTGAATAAACTGGGCAGCGGCACGCTGACCCTTGCCGGCAGCAGCAGCCTGACCGGCGTCGCCACGGTCAGCAGCGGCACCTTGCAGGTCAACGGTTCGCTGGCCAGCGCCTCTGTGCAGGTCAACAGCGGCGCCACCCTGAGCGGCGAGGGCTCGCTCGGGGGCGCTGTGACCGTGGCCGATGGCGGCACACTTCTGGGCGTCACCGGCAGCACCTTGACGGCGGACTCGCTGGTGTTCAATGACAATGCCCGCTTCGATGTCGCGCTGGGCGCACCGAAGACCGGCGGCGGCCAGGCACTGGTCAAGGTCAATGGCAACCTGACCCTCGACGGCACGCTCAACGTCAGCGACATCGGCGGCTTCGGCAGCGGCATCTATCGACTGATCAACTACGCCGGCGCCCTGACCGACAAAGGAATGCTGATCGGCAGCCTGCCGGCCGGCATCGTCCCGGGCGACCTGCAACTGCAAACCGCGCTGGCCAACCAGATCAATCTGCTGGTCACCGCATCGGGCGTCACCGTGCAGTTCTGGGACGGCAACAAGCTGGAAGCCGATGGTTCGGTAGATGGCGGCAGCGGCACCTGGGGCGCCGGCATCACCAACTGGGCCAACGTCAACGGTACGGTCCATCAGGCCTGGAGCAACAACTTTGCCGTGTTCCAAGGTAGTGCCGGCGCCATTACGGTCGAGGGCGAGCAGACCCTCAACGGCATGCAATTCGTCACCGATGGCTACAGCCTGCAGGGCGGCACGGCAGGCTCACTAAACTTGGTCAACGGCGCGCTTGGCAATGCCACGGTCCGGGTGGACCCGGGCGTCACGGCGACGATAGGCGCGGCACTCCAGGGCAGCGGCGCCCTCGGCAAATACGATGCCGGTACGCTGGTGCTCAACGGCGCCAACGGCTACACCGGCGGCACCGTGCTCAATGGCGGCAAGATCGTGGTCGGCCATGACTCGGCGCTGGGCGCCGGCGCGTTGACGGCCGCCCACGGCACAGCGCTGGCGAACCAGGTCGCCGTCAGCCTGGCCAACGACGTGGTGCTCAATGGCGCACTCAATGTGGCCGCCTCCAACGCCCTGACCCTGGGCGGCGAAGTCCGAGGCACCGGGCGCCTGATCAAGACCGGCGCCTCCAGCCTGACGCTGACTGGCGCCAATACCTACAGCGGCGGAACGGCGCTGACCGAGGGCGTTTTGGTCCTTGGCAACCACTCGGCCCTTGGCACGGGCGCCTTGACGGTGGACGGTCCCTCCTCCCTGGATTCGAGGCAGGCAGTGACGCTGGCGAACGCGGTTGCGCTCAATGCGGCTCTGACCGTGACCGGCACGCATGATCTGACGCTGGACGGCGATATCGCGGGTGCGGGCGGCTTGATCAAGAATGGATCGAGCGCACTGATGCTCAATGGCGCGAACACGTACACCGGGGACACCCATATCAATGCTGGAACGCTGGCCCTGGGCGCCGATGGCCGTTTTTCAAGCACGGGACTGATGGGTCTGGCTACAGGCGCCATGTTTGATCTGTCGGCCACAACGGATCTGCACGCCGTCGGCTCGCTGACCGGCGACGGGACCGTGAAGCTAGGGGCCGCCTCACTGGTGGCGGGCGCCTCTGGCGACGCCGTCTTCAGCGGGTCGCTCAATGGAACGGGTCGCTTTATCAAGGTGGGCAGCGGCACCCAGACACTCACTGGCGTCAATACCTATACCGGCGGCACGCGGGTGGAGGCCGGCACGCTGCAAGCCGGATCGGCCACAGCACTGGTGCAGAACACGGCTTACCAAGTGCTGTCGGGCGCCACGTTGGATTTGAACAGCCACGCCTTGCACGCCAGCACTCTGAGCGGTGCAGGCCGTGTCCGCCTGGGCTCGGCCGACTTGACCGTCGATAACGCGACCGGCACGGTATCCAGTTTCGATGGCCAGATTCAAGGCACAGGAGGTCTGATCAAACGAGGCGGCGGCACTCTCGCGCTCAATGGCGCAAACACCTTGACCGGAGATGTGCAGCTCAAGCATGGCCGCATAGACCTCGGCCATGCCCAAGGCCTGGGCTCCGGCATGCTGGCCATGGACGATGGCACCGCCCTGGGCCTGACCGCCAATGGCATGACCGTGGCCAACAAGCTACACATGACCGGCAGCAACGATCCCGTCATCGACACCGGCGCCAACCACGGCACCTGGGCCGGCGCCATTACAGGAGCGGGCACTCTTACCAAGCAAGGGGCGGGTACGTTGACGCTGGCCAGCACGAGCAACACCTATACCGGCTCCACCCATGTGGCCCAGGGTACGCTGCAGGCCGGTGCGGACAATGCCTTCAGCGCTCAGTCCGCGCATACGGTCGCCAGCGGCGCCGTACTGGACCTGGCCGGCTACAGCCAGACTCTGGCCAGCCTGAATAACAGCGGCGCTGTAAACCTTAGCGGCAGCACGCCGGGCGCCGCGCTCAAGATCACCGGCCCCTATGTGGGCAATGGAGGCAAATTGGGCATTTCCACCGTGCTGGGCGCGGATGGCAGCGTCACCGACAGGCTGATGATGAGCGGCGCCGCTGCGGTCGCCAGCGGCAGCACCACCGTGCACGTCACCAATGCCGGGGGGCTGGGCGCTCAGACCACCGGCGACGGCATTGAAGTCATCGCCACCGAAAATGGCGCCAGCCTGCAGCCGGGCAGCTTCAGCCTGGCCGGCGGCCACGTGGATGCAGGCGCGTACGAGTACCGTCTCAAGCAGACGGCACAAGGAGCCGCGTTGCATTCGACCACTACGGAGGCCGCTCCAACGACGGCCTACCGTGCGGAAGCCCCTCTACTGTCCGCCCTGCCGGCCCAGTTGCGTCAGGCCGACATGGCCATGCTGGGCGATCTGCGCAAACGCATGGGCGATGAAGGCACGCAAGCCACAGCCAGCACCGATGCGGGCGCCAGCCGCCGTATCTGGGGCCGGCTGCTGCGCACCGAACCGAGGATTCGACAGTCAGGCACGGTGAGTCCCGAAAGCAGCGGTCATATGAAAGGCTTTCAGGCCGGCCTGGACCTGTATGCCGATCAACGCCTCAAAGCGGGCCTGTATGTAGGCCAACTGGAAGGCGATATGGATGTCGCCGGCTTTGCCAGCGGCGTGCAGGGCAAACACGTCGGTCTGAACAAGCTGCGCAACCGCTATCTGGGCGTGTACGGCACCTGGCAAGATGAGTCCGGTCTTTACGCCGATGCCGTGCTGCAACGGGCCGACTATCGCAGCGACCTGCGCACCGTCGACCATGCCACGGCAAGGACCAGGGGCAACGGCTGGCTGGCCTCCCTGGAAGCCGGGAAACCCCTGACCCTCAATAGCCGATGGCAGATCGAACCCCAGGCCCAGATCATCTACCACAAGGCAAGCCTCGGCGATACGGCGCTCAGCATGGCTACGGTCAAGAACAAGGCCGATGACGACTGGACGATCCGTCTGGGTGCTCGCATCAAGGGCGACTTCACTACCCGCGCCGGCCTGCTCCAGCCCTATGGCCGCATCAATGTCTACAAGGGCAGCAGCACCAACGACGTTGCCAGCTTTGCGGCGCCTGCAGCCATCACCGATATCCAGGCCAAGGGCGGCTACACCGCCACAGAAATGGGAGTTGGCGCCAGCCTGCAACTGAATAAGCGCACCAGCATCTATGGAGAACTGGGCAAGCTCTGGGCCAACGGCGGTGACAACCGGGTCAAGAGCGGGGTCCAGGCATCCATGGGCGTGAGGGTGCTTTGGTGAGGGGCGCCGCGTAGCTGACAGGCTGAAAGACGACGCAAGCAACGCAAAGGCCCGCGGCAGCAACAACTGCGGGCCTTTGCGTTCATGCCTTATACGCGACGCAGAACTCTGCGGCAGCCTGCCTCTTGACTCTGGTAAAGAGCGCCGAAAAATAGTCCTCGAGATACAATGGCAACCTCGGAAAACCGGCCGGCCCAATTTCGTCCGTGGCGAATTTCCGGCAGCCTGTGCAAGAACAGCACGCTTTGCCACTCGCAAGATCCAGATTCAATGATTGTGCGCTTCTCTTTTCACGTCGCAAAAAGTGCTCGAACCAAATACGAATTTATTGACACAAATGGCAGTCCCGGCGTGGCCCTGAAGGAGCGCGGTTGATGGATACTGTATTGATCCTGTTGATGGTCGCCCTGGCGTGGCAGGTGCTGCGCGTGCGTTACCAGCGCGGGCGCATCGCCTTGCTGGGACGACACCTGGCCGGCAGGCAGCTCGAGCGCCACATGGAGACGCTGACGCAGGGCTACACGCGCGCCATCCACGAAGAGGCCGAGACGCGCCAGCTACAGGTGCTGGAAACCTACGCCCAGACCGAACGCGCCGTGGCGGCGCAGGTGCAGGCGCTGGCCGACTCCATGCAGGAGGAAAGCCTGCAAGCCGCCAGCATGAGCATGCTCTCGTTCTGCGTGCCCTACGCCGAGCGTTTTCTGCCCGCGACAATGCGGGATTTCCGCGAGCTGCTGCACATTCATGCCGCCGGCCTGCGCCACGTGGTGGACAACGAAGACGGCTGGGATCCGAAAAGCCGCGCCTATCACCTCTCGGCGGAGCTGTATCTGCTGCAGCACAGTTGCCACTGGTTCTGCAAATCGCGCACGGTGGCCGATGCGCGGCTGCTGGTGCGGCACCAGGTCAATCACCAGAAAGTGCTGGAATCCGTCTCGGAGACGACCCGTTCCGCATATAGGCAATGGCTGCAGGGCGCCGGCAGGCGGTAAGCGCGTCACCCGGCCAGGCCGGGCCTGCCCGCTCCTGTGGCAGCAAGCCAGACATTCATGTCAGCGGCGGAAAGAGGCTTGGCAAACAAATAACCCTGCGCATAGTCGCAGCCCGCCTGTCGAAGAAACGCCAGGTCCTCCGGCGTTTCCACGCCTTCGGCGGTGACGGCCAGCCCCCGGCGCTTGCCGGCGCGGATCGAAGCCAATACCGTGGCCGCCTGCCGGTCTACGCGCGCCGCGCCATGGACAAAGCTGCGGTCCAGCTTCAGCTCCGAAAACGGCAATGAGCTCAGGCGGCGCATCGAACTGTAGCCGATGCCGAAATCATCCTGGGCCAGGCCGAACCCCATGGAGACCAGACGAGATGCGCCACGCAACAAGACACGAGCAGTCAGCGTATTGGAAGACTCCAGGATCTCGAAGGTAATGCAGCGCGTGCGCCCCTGCAGCTCCCGAACACGATTCAAAAGCCGATCGGGCAGGAAAACGTCATTCAACAGATGCGTAGGCAGATTCACCGAAACCGGCACTTGAATCCCTCGCTGGCGCCATTCTTCCTGTATGTTCAATGCTTCCTTGAGCATGTGCATCAGCAGCGCCTCGTCCAGCCCATGATGGCTGAACCAGGGCAGGAACGCGGCGGGCGCCAGCAAGCCCAGCTCGGGATGCAGCCAGCGGGCCAAGGCCTCCGCGCCTGCCAGCCGCTGCGAATCAACCGAAACTTTGGGCTGGTACCAGGCCTGGATCTGACCGAGGCTCAATGCCTTGCTCAGGGTCATGCGGCTCATTGGCAAGCCTTTGCTCCGCGGCTCCGCCGCATCGCCGCCGGGCCGTACGCGACCAGGGAGCTGACGCCCTGACGGCAACGCGCCAATAGCGTGCTCCGTTCGGTTGGGCAAGCGCGAAGGCAGGCCAGCCCGACGCCGCGATGCGCGCACCCCTGACAGATGAACATCGGCTGAAAAAGACATACTCGAACCCTCGCGGGAAACACGCGGACAAGGCGGCCATGCCAAGCGCTTTCTACGCCGCCTTCTGAACTGGAATCATAAATTCCCGGCCGCCCACAGGCCCGGGGATGCCCTGAAAGCACGGTGCGAATAAGGAACATTCATGGGCCATGAACTCCCCGCCTGGAACAAAGGCTAGACTTCCGGCACTCATATTCCCAGAAACTGCAGCCGCACCGTACAATACATAGTTACCGTCCGCTTTCATGGGTTCCCTCACCCCATCTGCCAAAAAGGTTCATTCATGACGATGCCTTCCGTCCCGCCGTCGCGGGTGCCGTTCTATCTTGCCCTGCTGGTCGCATTTCACATCTTCATCGTGATCGCCAGCAATTATCTGGTGCAACTGCCCATCAGTCTGTTCGGCTTCCACAGCACCTGGGGCGCTTTCAGCTTTCCATTCGTCTTTTTAGCCACCGACCTGACGGTGCGGCTGATCGGCAAGGCCGAGGCGCGAAGCGTGATCACGCGCGCCATGATCCCGGCCCTGATCGTGTCCTACCTGGTGTCGGTGCTGTTCCATGACGGCCATTTCAATGGTTTCCAGGCCCTGGGCGAGTTCAACAGCTTCGTGTTCCGGATCGCCCTGGCCAGTTTCGCCGCCTATGTGCTGGGCCAGTTGATGGACGTACAGGTGTTCGACCGCATGCGCCGCGACTACATCCAGTGGTGGGTGGCGCCGGCGGCCGCCTCCGTGCTCGGCCAGGCGCTGGACACGATCGCCTTCTTCAGCATCGCCTTCTGGCGCAGCAGCAATCCTTTCATGGCCGAGCACTGGGGGGAGATCGCGCTGGTGGACTACGCCATCAAGCTGACCGTCAGCCTGCTGCTGTTCGTGCCCATGTACGGCGTCGCCCTGAACGCCATCATCGGCGTCATGAGACGCCGCGCCCCCATCACCGTCAAGGCCTGAGCATGACGGCCCGCTCTCAACGGCGCGCCCTGGTGCTGTTCTCCGGCGGCCAGGATTCCGCCACCTGCCTGGCCTGGGCCCTGCAGCGTTACAGCCAGGTCGAGACCATCGGCTTCGACTACGGCCAGCGCAACCGGGCGGAGCTGGACTGCCGCCGCGTCATACGCCAGAACCTGAGCGAACAGTACCCGCATTGGGCCGCGCGCCTGGGCGAGGACCGCCTGCTGGATGCCGGCGTGCTCAGCCAACTGGGCGCCACCGCCATGACCGACGAGCTGGACTTCGCCATGCAGGCCGACGGCTTGCCCAACACCTTCGTGCCCGGCCTGAACCTGCTGTTCTTCACCCTGGCCGCCGCACAGGCCTATCGGCGCGGGCTCGACGTGCTGGTGGGCGGCATGTCGCAGACCGACTACTCCGGCTACCCGGACTGCCGCGAAAACACGCTCACGGCCCTGCAGACCGCCCTGAGCCTGGGCATAGATCGGCCCTTGCTGCTGGAAACGCCCCTGATGTGGCTGGACAAGGCGGACACCTGGGAGCTGGCCCGGCAACTGGGGGGCGACGCGCTGGTGGAACTGATCCGCAAGGACACCCATACCTGCTACCTGAACCAGCGCACCGACCTGCATCCCTGGGGCTACGGCTGCGGCCAATGCCCGGCCTGCCGGCTGCGCGCCAACGGGCATCGGGAATGGCTGGTGCGTCATCAAGGGGCTGGTGCAACGCCCATTTAGCAGGCAAAGAAGCTCAACCGTCCAGCCGGGGAGCTTCGCCCCTAGCCTACCAGCCTGCGTAGGATTTCATTTTTTCTTGGTAGTTTTCCATTCGATTTTTTGCAGCGCGGATGCCATTGATGTATTTATTTTCATCGCCCGCCGCCCTGCCCCACCTAAGCAGATCGTCGATACGCTGCTCTTCTTGCGCAATCAAACTAGTCAGTGCGGCGACCTGCGCGGTATTGGCTTGCTTGACCAGGCTTTGCTCGATCAGTTTGATGGCTTGAGCCTGCTGCTCAAGCGTGGCCAAGGTAGCCTGTTCGAACTGCCATGTCTGTTTTTGCTGCATCAGCATGGAATAGATGGCCAAGGCCAAGGCTAAACCCGAGAACAGCGCCGACACGCCGCCAAAGCTGTCGCCGAAACTGGCGGCTTCATCGGACCAGTCGCCGAACCACCACAGAATCGAAACCGCCCACAGCACCCATGCCACCACAAAAAGAACTACCAACGTCCGCAACTTCATGACATCCTCGATCTGAACACGAACAAAGCGCCCGGGCCTGCCAGCCCGGGTCATCAGCATCACACCCCAAACTGACGCGTAGACAGAGTCATTCCGGTCAAGGCACCCTCAGACCGTCTCGCGCTGGTCCTGATAGACCGGATGGCGCCGGCACAGCTCGACGACGTTCTCGCGCACCTGGGCGCTGACGGCATCCAGTTTGCCGTTTTCCAGCGCGTCCAGCACATCGCACAGCCAGTGGGCCAGCTGTTCGCATTCCGCCACGCCGAAGCCGCGCGTGGTGACGGCCGGCGTGCCGATGCGCACGCCCGAAGTGACCATGGGCGAACGGGGATCGTTGGGCACGGAGTTCTTGTTGGCCGTGATGTAGGCGTCGGCCAGGGCCGCGCTGGCCTCCTGGCCGGTATAGGGCCTGGACGACAGGTTGATCAGCATCATGTGGTTGTCGGTGCCGCCGGACACGAGGGTATGGCCGCGCTGCTGCAAGACGGCCGCCATGGCGCGAGCGTTGCGCACCACCTCCTGCTGGTACTTGCGGAACTCCGGCTGCAGGGCTTCCTTGAAAGCAATGGCCTTGGCGGCGATCAGGTGCATCAGGGGACCGCCCTGCACGCCGGGGAAGACGGCGGTATTCAGGCGCTTGTAGAAATCGTCGCTCTGCCCCTTGGACAGGATGATGCCGCCGCGCGGTCCGCGCAGCGTCTTGTGCGTGGTGCTGGTGACCACATGGGCGTGGGGCAGCGGATTGGGGTATTCGCCCGCGGCGACCAGGCCGGCCACGTGGGCCATGTCCACCCAGAACCAGGCGCCGACCTTGTCGGCGATGGCGCGCATGCGGGCCCAGTCCTTGTAGCGCGAATAGGCCGAGAAACCGCCGATGAGCAGCTTGGGCCGCGTTTCCAGGGCGATGCGCTCCATTTCGTCGTAATCGATCAGGCCGGTTTCGGGATCCAGCCCGTAAGGCACGATGTTGTAGAGCCGCCCGGAGAAATTGACCGGATTGCCATGCGTCAGGTGGCCGCCCTGGGCCAGGTTCATGCCCATGACCGTATCGCCGGGCTTGATCAGCGCCAGGAAGACGGCCGTGTTGGCCTGGGCGCCCGCATGCGGCTGCACATTGGCGTAGTCGCAGTCGAACAGGGCCTTGACGCGCTCGATGGCCAGGCGTTCGGCCACGTCGACGAATTCGCAGCCGGCGTAGTAGCGCTTGTCGGGGTAGCCTTCGGCGTACTTGTTGGTGAAGACCGAATTCTGCACGGCCATGACCAGAGGGCTGGCGTAGTTTTCGGAGGCGATCAATTCGACGTGGTCTTCCTGGCGGCGTTCCTCGCCCTGCACGGCCTGCGCCAATTCGCTGTCGAATTCAGCCAAAGTAAGAGAGTTGTCGTACATGAAGAGTCCTTGTGTAACGTAAAGATGAAAGGCGGCGGAACTTGCCGCCGCCAGAAGAAACAGGGATCGCGATCTAGCCGCGGGTGCGCTGGAACTCGCGCATGAAGTCCGCCAGGACCTCGACCGCCGCAAGCGAGACGGCGTTGTAGATGCTGGCCCGCAGCCCGCCCGTGGAGCTGTGGCCCTTAAGGCCGTTCAGGCCGTTCCTTTCCGCCTGCTCCACGAAGTCATGCTCCAGATCTTTATTGGCAATGGTGAAAGGCACATTATTAATGGATCGATAGTCAGGCAGGACACGATTTATATAAAAACCATTACTTTCATCAATGATTTCATATAGCAAACCGGCTTTTTTCTTATTTATTTCGTGCACGACATCAATTCCGCCGGAACGATTCAGCCAGTCCACCGTCAAGCCCAGCACGTACCAGGAAAAGGTGGCCGGCGTATTAAGCAACGAGCTCTTTTGAGCCTGCACGGCATAGTCCAGAAGATCCGGCGTTCCTTCGAGCGGCGTGTCCAGAAGATCGGGATCCACCACGACGACCGTCACGCCGGCCGCGCCCATGTTCTTTTGGGCGGAAGCATAGACCAGGCCATGCGCCTGGATATCCAGCGGTTTGGACAGCAGGCTGGAACAGGCATCGCACACCAGGGGAATCGCGGATCGAGGCGGACTTGCAAATTGCACGCCCTGGGCCGTTTCGTTTTCGGTGTAATGCAAGTAAGCCGCATCCGGATTAATATTGAATTCCTCGATATCGGGGACGCGATCGAAACCATTTTCTTCAGAACTGGCAACGATACGGATTTCTCCATATTGGCGGGCGGCTTTTATCGCCTGCCCCGACCATAAACCCGTGTGGATATAATCCGCCGCTTTCTTACTGTGCAACAGATTCATGGGAACCTGGAAAAACTGCATGTACGAACCGCCCTGAAGCAACAGGATGCGATAGGAGGGCGGAACCGCCAGCGCGCGGCGCAGCGCGTCTTCGGTACGCTGGGCGAAGTCCATGAACGGTCGCGAACGGTGGCTGATCTCCAGCACGGACATGCCCGTGCCGGCGAAATCGAAGAATTCATCCCGAACCTGAAGCAATACATCCATGGGCAGGGCGCTGGGCCCTGCGCTGAAATTGAGAGACCGGAACATAAGTGGTGAGATCCTGTACAAGCAAAAAAGCCGGAAATGGGACGCCACGCCAGGATTCCGGTATTGAAGAAACAGTCTACGAGTACAATGGTCTGACGCGTCAGACCATTAACGACACATGGAGCAGACCGCATGACGCGCTCTTTTGAACTGGACACCCTGAAGATGCGTCTGACCGACGTAGACCTTCAATCCCTGGACCTTCACCAGCGCATCCAGCGCGCCCTGCGCGCCCTGATCCTGGACGGCGCGCTGGACCCCGGCGTGAAGCTGCCTGCGACGCGCTCGCTGGCCAAGTCCCTGGGAATGGCGCGCGACACGGTGGAAAATGCCTACGTGCAGCTGCATCGCGACGGCTTCATCGTGCGCCGGGAAGGCTCGGGCAGCTATGTGTCCGAGTCCGTGGGCACGGAGCTGCGCGGCAGCGCCTACCGGCGCATCAAGGCGCAGGACCTCAAGCGCAGCGTGCTCGAACCCGGCGCGGGCCTGAGCCGGCGCGGCCGCGCCATCTTCGAGAGCGGCGGCATCGCCGACCAGCAGACCATCAAGGCGTTCGCGACCGGCCTGCCCGAGACGCGCAACTTTCCCACCGATGTCTGGGAACGCCTGCAGCGCCAGGCCATGAAGGACTATCGTGGCAATGTCCTGCTGCACGGCGACCCGCAAGGCACCGAGCCCCTGCGCAAGGCCATCGCCGTCTACCTGAACCTGGAGCGCGGCGCCAAGGTATCGGCCGACCAGATCCTGATCCTGAGCAGCACCCGGCAGGCCCTGTTCCTGTGCGCCCAGCTGCTGGTGGACGCCGGCAAGCCCATCCTGATGGAGAACCCCGGCTACTTCGGCGCGCGCAAGGCCTTCGAGGCCGCCGAAGCGCGGATCGTGCCCATCGCCGTGGACGAACAGGGCCTGCGCACCGACCTGCTGCACGAGGACCGCAGCGGCGCCAACTGCATCTACGTGACGCCTTCCCACCAGTACCCGACGGGCGCCACCCTGGCGCTGGAACGTCGCCTGGAACTGATCCGCTGGGCGGCCGAGAACGGCAAGTGGATCCTGGAGGACGATTACGACAGCGAATTCCACTACGACGGCCTGCCCACGGCCTGCGTGCAGGGCCTGGACAAATATCAGCGCACCATCTACCTGGGCACGTTCAGCAAGACCTTGTACCCCGGCCTGCGCATGGGCTACATGGCCTTGCCGCCGGAACTGATCAAGCCCTTCACCCAGGCGCGCAGCATCATGGACGGCCACACGCCGCAGATTCTGCAACTGACGCTGGCCCGCTTCATGGAAGACGGCCACTACAACTCCCACATCCGGGCCATGCGCAAGCTTTATGCGGGACGCCGCGAAATCATGCTCGAAGCCATAGGCCAGCATCTGCAGGGCATCGCCCGGGCGACGCGACCCGAAGGCGGCCTGCAGATCCCCTGTTTCCTGGAGCCGGGCTGGTCCGAAGAACACACATTGCGGCGCGGGCTGAGCGCCGGCGTGCTGCTGCCCGGCCTGAGCCGGCTGTACCTGGGCGAAGAAAAACAGCAGGGCTGGATGCTGGGCTACGCGTCCCTGACCGCCTACGAAATCGAGTCGGCCATGCTGCGTCTGGCCAACGCGCTGCGGCAGGGCAAAGGATGAGGGCATGGGCGTCAGTACGGCAGCGGATAGCGCCGGTTCAAGGCGGCCACGCCTTCGCGGATGGCGTTTTCCGTACGCAGGCTGCGTGCTCCGTTGCGCACCCCGCCCAGCAGCGCCAGTATCATGTCGCCGATTTCCTTGATGTCGTCCTCGCCCAGCCCGCGCGAGGTACAGGCGGCGCTGCCCACGCGTATGCCGGAATAGGAGCCCTGGTCGTCGTCATACGGCACGGTGTGCTTGCTAAGGCTGATGCCCACCTGCATGAGGACCCGCTCCACCAGAGGGCCGTCCAGGCCCCAGGGGCGCAGGTCCACCACGCCGAAGTGGCAGTCCGTTCCGCCTGACACCACCGTCAGCCCGCCTTCGGACAGGCGGCGGCACAGGCTGCGGGCATTGGCCATGACGGCCTGCGCGTACGTGGCGAAAGAAGGGCGCAAGGCCTCGCCCAGCGCAACGGCCTTGGCCGCCACCATATTGATCAGCGGCCCGCCCTGCAGGCCTGGATAGACGGCGGCATCGAACTTGCCGGCCAGCCGCGCGTCATTGCACAGAATCATGCCCCCGCGCGGACCGCGCAGGGTTCCGTGCGTGGACAGCGTCGTGACATGCGCCTGGGACACGGGCGACTCGAAGACGCCCGCCGCCACCAGCCCGGCGCAATGCGCCATGTCCGCCATGAAATAGGCCCCCACCTCGTCGGCGATGGCCCTGAACCCGACGAAGTCCGGAGTGCGCGAATACGCGGAGCCGCCGGCGATGATCAGGCGCGGCCGCTCGGCATGGGCCTGGCGGCGCACTTCGTCCATGTCCACCCACTGCGTGCGACGATCCACCCCATAGGAGCGCGTCTGGAACCAGCGGCCCGACACATTGACGGCCGAACCATGACTGACGTGTCCCCCGGCCCGTTGGTCCAGCGCCAGAATGATGTCGCCCGGCGACAACAGGGCCAGGCACACCGCCAGGTTGGCCTGGCTCCCCGAATGCGCCTGCACATTGGCGTGACGGCAATCGAAGAGCTGGCGAGCCCGTTCGATGGCCAGCTCTTCGGCCTGGTCCACCTGTTCGCAACCGCCATAGATGCGCCTGCCTGGATAACCCTGAGCCTGCTTGTTGCTGAGCAGGGATCCCTGCGCGTCCAGCACGGCGCGGCTGACGTAGTTTTCGGAAGCGATCAGCTCGACGGTGTGCTGCTGGCGGCGCCGTTCGGCCTCGAGCATGTCCCAGAGGCTGCGATCGGTCTGCTGCAGAGGCTGCGAACCCACCAGAGGCAGTTGGTGGACATCGCCACTGGCAAGACTCTTCATGCAAGTTCCTGTGTCGATGGAGGCTGCCCCCTGCCCGCGCCTGAAAACCGGATGCGTCAGCATAGAGGCATGCCCAATCAGCGTACAAGCCTGGAATGGGCGCAAAAACAAATATCTTAGACCGTTTCCGCCAATTAAAAACGGTCCATTTTCAATCAAATAACCAGACCACTTTTTTAATCATATATTTAGCCAAAAAACAATCAAATCAAGCAGCAATTTATAGGGAACACGCTTGTTTCACGCTCAATTGGCGCATCACAAATGCCATTTTTTGCAGCGCACAAATTATTAATCTAAAGTGGTCTGTTAATATCGCGAAAAATGGTCTGTCATTTACTGTCACTCGATCATTAGAATTCAGCCTGCGAATGAAGCAAACCATTCTCCTTATACCTTCAAGGCCCATAAATTATGCCTTGCTTATATAAGTTGTGAAATGGTTTTGAACTTTATAGTCAAGCAAGGAAAGAACTCGGCCACCACCGGAACGGCAGCGCGCCACCGTATTGTTTTCAAAAATTCAAGCAAGTTCTGATACGGATTTTTTGGCTCATTTTTGAAAATGCGCAAAAAATCCAACCCATGAAGCCTGCGGATACCAGATATGGAATACAGACAGGCTGGTTTACGAAACGGTCTCATCGTCCTGACGAGATCGCACTCAACAGCAAGGAAATTTGAAATGACGATCAAAAGCCACGAAACCGATGACGCCGTACGCAACATGCTGCACAAGCTGTCCGTGCTCTGGAAGAACCGCGCAGCCGTGAACCAGGAACTGCCCGATTACTGGAACCTGGCCTTCGACCCGGACAAGGCCGACTTCAGCGAATGCCTGCTGCCCTTCCGCAACCACCAGGCCTGGCTGGAGGCGCCGCAGGAGCTCAAGTCCCAATGCCTGTCCTACGCCTGGGGCATCTACAACCTGAAGACCATCTACATCGAGTGCAATGTCGTCACGCCCACGTGCGAAGACATCATCAAGACGCCTCCGCCCAGCGCCAATCGCGGCCTGCTGCAGGACGTGATGTCCCAGGCGCTGCTGGACGAGGCCCTGCACACCCGCATGTCCATCATGGCGTGCAACTACATCTATGAAATGCGCGGCCTGCAGCCGCTGGACTTCACCGAGTTCAACCTGGTGCAGTGGCGCAACAATCTGCTGAGCCAGTGCGGCTCCGAATCGGAACGGCGCCTGACGCGCTTCGCCATCGCTTGCGCATCCGAGACGCTGATCACCGACTACCTGAAGACCATGGCCGAGGACAAGGCCATCCAGTCCATCTGCCACGAAGTCACCCGCACGCACGCCATGGACGAATGGAGCCACTCCAGCGTCTTCAGCTTCGTCGCCTCGGACATCGTCCAGGGCCTGAGCCAGCGGGAGCGCGAGCACCTGCGCGCCGTCATCCTGCGCACGGTGGAAATGTTCGCCAACAACGAACTGGGCGCCTGGGCAAAGGTCTTCTCCATGCTCCAATTCCCCAATGCGCGCGACATCCTGCACGATGTGGGCGACAGCAACGAGATCAGCGTCTACACCGACTCGGTGCAGAGCCTGATCGAGCGCATCGGCCTGAACAGCAAGTCCGGCACGATCCGCCAGACCGAAGCCGAACAGCAGGAGGCGCTGCAATGACGCCGCACATCCAGGCGCGTTGCGAGACGGTCCGGCCCGAGGCAGGCAACGTCAAGGTGTTCACCCTGCGCGTGCAGGGCGGGCACTTCGACTTCCTGCGCTCGCTGCAGGCCGGCAAGCATGTGGCCCTGAGCTACCCGGACACGGGCGGCGTCATCCAGCAACGCCTGTATTCCATCACCCGCAAGCCCGACGCAGACCTGTTCGAGATCGCCGTCAAGGGCTCGGGGCGCAACAGCGTGTCCGACCACATGCACGCCACGCTGCGCGAGGGCATGACCGTGCCACTGCAATACGTGGCCGGCGACATCTCCGTGGACTCCATCCTGGGCTACCAGCGCATCGCCATGATTGCCGGAGGCATAGGCATCACCCTGCCCATCGCCCTGCTGCGCGAACTGGCGCAGCGGGCGCGCAACGGCCTGCCCGTGCCCGACGTGCAGCTGCTGCTGAGCATCCCGCGCGTCTCGGACATTCCTTTCCTGCACGAACTGCTGGAACTGGACCTGACCACGGCCTGGTTCTCGCTGAATGTCTTCGTCACCCGCGAGAACATCCGCAGCAGCGCCCAGTTCAAAGTGGGCCGCCCTTCCTCCGAGGCCCTGCAGCACCTGCAGGATCCGCAGGCCGTGGTGATCTGCGGCAGCCACGGCTTCGCCCAGGCGCTGCGCGAGTACACCGCCAAGACCCATCCGGTCTCGCGCATGCTCATCGAAGCCTTCTCGCCGCCGGCCGCCGCGCCGCTGGACATCGCGCCCGAACCGGGTTGCGCCCCCTTGCGGATCAGTGTGCCGGGCTCGGATCGGACGCTCTCGCCCGACCCCGGCCCCAGCCTGCTGGAAATGCTGGAAGCGGGGCAGGTGCCCATCCGCAGCCAATGCCGGGCCGGCATCTGCGGCGCCTGCCGCGTGAAGATATCGGACGGCGACTGCCGCTTCGAACCGGACTTCTGCCTCAGCGATCAGGACAAGGCCCAGGGCCACGCCCTGGCCTGCTGCACCTTTCCCTTGTCCGGCGCCCTGACCGTGGACATCGGCTCGACAAGCTGACATCATCACCATCGGATACAAAGAGACCGTCATGAAAAAAGTCATTGCACTGCGTCATATCCATTTCGAAGACCTGGGCACGCTCGAACCCGTCCTGGCCGAGCAGGGCTACCAGGTCCAGTACGTGGACCCTTCCGTGGAGTCCTTGCGCCACCTGAGCGAACGGGACGCCGACCTGCTCATCGTGCTGGGCGGCCCCATCGGCGCCTATGACGAAAAAATCTACCCCTTCCTGAGCGGCGAACTGGAGCTGATCCAGAAATGGCTGCTGGCGGGCAAGCCGCTGCTGGGCATCTGCCTGGGCGCGCAACTGATCGCCCGCGCCCTGGGCGCCAACGTCTACCCCCTGGGCGTCAAGGAAATCGGCTTCGCGCCGCTGACCCTGACGCAAGCCGGCGCGCAATCCGCGCTGGCCGCCGTGGACGGCATTCCCGTGCTGCACTGGCACGGCGACCAGTTCGACATCCCGGACGGCGCCGTGCGCCTGGCCGGCACGCCGGTGGGCGCCAACCAGGCCTTCTCCTTCGGCGCCCAGGTACTGGGCCTGCAGTTCCACCTGGAAGCCGACACCAGCAAGCTGGAGCGCTGGCTGGTGGGCCACGCCAACGAACTGGGCCAGGCCGACATCGATCCCCACGCCCTGCGCGCCGATGCGGCCCAGGTCGGCAAGCGCCTGCATGCCGCTGCGCGCCTGGTGCTGGAGAACTGGCTCAGCCAGTTGAAACAGCCCGCCCCCGCCGCCTGCCCGGCATGAACCCGGGCTCATCGTTCGTGGACAGGGAGCTGCATCCATACCACGTGGATGTGGTTTCCATCCAATCGCAAGTCATCTACGGCCGGGTCGGCAACAATGTCGCCGTCCCCACGCTGCGCCAGCACGGCCTGGCCGTGGCCGCGGTTCCCACCGTGCTGCTCAGCAACAATCCGCAATACCCGACGGTCCATGGCGGAGCCGTCCCGGCCGACTGGCTGGCCGGCTTCCTGGAAGACCTGGGGCGGCGCGGCGCCCTGGACAAGGTGCGCGCCGTGCTGATCGGCTATCTGGGCAATGCGCAGCAGGCCCCTGTCATCGCCCGCTGGCTGCGCGAGCTGCTGCACCGCCTGCCCGACACCCTGGTCATCGTGGATCCGGTCATCGGCGACCTGGACGTGGGCCTCTACGTGGACCCCGATCTGGTCCAGGCCTACCACCGGACGCTGCTGCCGCTGGCCACGGGGCTGACGCCCAACGGCTATGAACTGTCCCTGCTGACAGGCCTGCCTTCCGATACCGAAGAGGCCGCCTCCAGCGCCGCGCGTTCACTGCTCCAGGAGCGCACGCAGTGGCTCATCGCCACCAGCGCGGCGCCTCTATCCTGGCAAGCCGGCCAGATCAATCTGCTGCTGACGCGCCGCGAAACGCCGGCCCACACCCTGCTGAGCCATCCTCGCGTCGACTCCGCCGCCAAGGGCACCGGCGACCTGTTCGCCGCCACGCTGCTGGCCCGCCTGCTGCTGGGCGCCGACCTGCACACGGCCGTGCACACCGCCAGCGCCAGCGTCCTGCACCAGCTCGAACTGACACGCCAGGCCGGCAGCCAGGAACTGATACTGCCTATGGACCCAATTCGCCCCTGACTGCTGACATTTCTTGAACCATCGGGCCTTTAACTCGGCATTCGTTCTCGTTAAGCTTGGGCCACCAAGCAAAAACCGGAGCATGCAATGAGCCTGCCTTTCAAAAGCACACTACATCCGAGGGTTTTCTGGGGATCCACACTGATCGTCCTGGTCTTTCTGCTGATCGGGATCATCTTTCCCGAAGATGCCGCGCGCATCTTCGAACAGCTTCAGGACTGGGTGATCCTGAGCTTCGGCTGGTTCTACATCCTGGCCGTGGCGCTGTTCTTCTTCGCCGTCGTCTACCTGGCGCTGAGCCGCTACGGCAACCTCAAGCTCGGCCCGGACGACTCGGAACCCGACTATCCCTACCTGACCTGGATGGCGATGCTGTTCGCCGCCGGCATGGGCATAGGACTGATGTTCTTCGCCGTGGCCGAGCCGCTGCAGCACTTCTCCGCCCCGCCCGCGGGCCCGGCCGGCACGGTGGAAGCGGCGCGCCAGGCGCAGGTCATCACCTTTTTCCACTGGGGCGTGCACGCCTGGGCGGTCTACGCCGTGGTCGGCCTGTCCCTGGCCTACTTCTGCTTTCGCTACAACCTGCCGCTGACCATACGTTCAGGCCTGTATCCGCTGTTCGGCAAGCGCATCGAAGGGTGGATAGGCGACAGCGTGGACATCTTCGCGGTCTGCGGCACCCTGTTCGGCATCGCCACCTCCATGGGCCTGGGCGTGCTGCAGATCAACGCCGGCCTGGAGCACCTGTTCGGCTGGCCGCAGGAGACCTGGCTGCAGATCATCCTGATCATCGTGGTCACCTCGCTGGCCACCCTGTCGGTCGTCAGCGGCCTGGACGTGGGCATACGGCGCCTGTCCGAACTGAACCTGCTGGTGGCCATCGCCCTGATGCTCTTCGTGCTCAGCGTCGGCCCAACGGCCTTCCTGATGAACGCCTTCGTGCAGAACATAGGCGGCTACCTGGACAATTTCTTCGCGCGCTCCTTCAGCACCCAGGCTTTTCGCGAACAGGACTGGATGAAAGCCTGGACCCTGTTCTACTGGGCGTGGTGGATCGCCTGGTCGCCCTTCGTGGGCATGTTCATCGCCCGCATCTCGCGCGGGCGCACCGTGCGCGAATTCGTGCTGGGCGTGCTGCTGGTGCCCACCGTCTTCACCTTCTTCTGGATGACGGTCTTCGGCAATACCGCGATCTTCCTGGACATGACGGCGGCCGCCGGACAACTGGCCCGGGACGCCGCCGCCAACGCCTCGGTGGCCTTGTTCGAGTTCCTGGAATACCTGCCCTGGTCGGGCGTGACGTCCACGCTGGCCGTGCTGCTGGTGGCCATCTTCTTCGTGACCTCGGCCGACTCGGGCTCGCTGGTCATCGACACGCTGGCGGCCGGCGGCGTGGAGGACGCCCCGGTGTGGCAGCGCATCTACTGGTGCGCCCTGGAAGGCACGGCCGCCGCCCTGCTCCTGCTGGCCGGCGGCCTGACCGCGCTGCAGACCGTCACGCTGGTCAGCGCCCTGCCCTTCGCCATCATCATGTTCCTCTTGATCCTGGGGCTGTACAAGGGAATGAAAGCCGATATGTCGCGCCTGCGCCGGCACGGCCCGGCCGCGGGCCCGGCGCCGGGCTCGGAAGTTTCCTGGCGGCGCAGGCTCTCGACCATTCTGCACAGTCCCACGCGCCAGGACGCGCGGCGTTTCCTGGACGAGGTCGCCGCCCCCGCCCTGCGGGCGGTTGCCGACGAGCTCGGCAAGCGCGGGCTGAATGTATCCCTGCACGATGAGCAGGAGGACCAGGCTCAGCTGACGATCGAGGCCGAGGGCCAGCGCAACTTCGTCTACGGCGTGCAGATGCAGGCCCGCCGCGTGGCGAGCTTTACCGCGGCCGCCGCCAAGAATGAGCAGACCCGGCCCCACGAATGGCAGGTGCGCACCGTGTTTGCGGACGGCAGCCGCGGCTACGACCTGATGGGGCTGAGCTCCAGCCAGGTCATCAACGACATCCTCAACCAGTTCGAACGCTACCAGGCCCTGGTCACGTCCGAAGCCACGGCGCTCTACGCCCGCTCGCCGGACCCTCTCTAGGCCGGCGTCTCGGTCCCCGGTTCCCTTTCCAGGATCCGGGGGCCGGAGCCTTGTTCGCCCAGCACGTCCATGGGATTGCGCAGCGGGCATTCATCCATGGACAGGCAGCCGCAGCCTATGCACCGGGTCAGCTCGTCGCGCAGGCGCGTCAGGCGTTCGATGCGCTCGTCCAGGCTGGCCTGCCAGCGTTGCGACATGGCCCGCCATTGGGCGGCCGTGGGCTTGCTGCCGGGCGGCAGGCCGCGCAGCGCTTCGCGGATCTCCTCCAGGGGAATGCCGGTGCGCTGGGCCACCTTGATGATGGCGATGTAGCGCAGCACCACCGACTCGAAACGGCGCTGGTTGCCGCTGTTGCGCGTACTGGCGATCAGGCCTTTCGATTCATAGAAATGCACGGTGGAGACCGGCACGCCGCTGCGCCGGGCCACCTCTCCCACCGTCAGCGCGCGGCTGAAATCGATGTCTTTGCTCATGGTCCAATCCATTGACCTCAAGTTAGCTTGAGGTTTTATAGTCCGGGCACCTGAATAAGGCAAGCCATTCCGGCTGCCATGGTTTTGAACAGGAACCCGTCATGCCCCGTTTCATCCAGACCCTGCTCGCCAGCGCCGCCCTGTGGCTGCTGGCGCGCGTGCTCATCGTGATCGTATTCACCAGCTCCGGCCTGGCCAAGCTGCTGGACTTCCAGCAAGGCGTCCAGGAGATGACGCAGGCCGGCCTCGAGCCGGCCGTATTCTTCAACGTGCTGACCGCCGTCACCCTGCTGCTGGGTTCGGTCCTGGTCCTGGCCGACCGCGCCCTGTGGCTGGGCGCCGGCATGCTGGCCGTATTCCTGGCCGCCACCATCCTGGTGGTGCACACCTTCTGGAACATGGAGCAGCCGCAGGCCATGCTGTCCATGTATTTCGCGCTGGAGCATCTGTCGCTGATCGGCGGCCTGATGGGCCTGGCCATCGCCAGCCATCTGCGCCGCCAGCTGCTTGCGATGCGCGGAGGGCTGCAGGCATGAGCAAACGAACAACATGGGTGCTGATCCCCGTGCTGGCCGGCGCGCTGGCGCTGGGCTGGAGGCTGATGCCCGCTTCGCGGGACGCCCAGGCCGGCGGCGCCTATCCGCCCGCCGTGGTGGAGCTGGCGGACGTGCGCGAGGAAACCGCCCCGCGCCTGCTGCACGCCGTCGGCGAACTGGAAGCCTGGCGGCAGGTGCAGTTGAGCGCGGAAACCAGCGGCCGGATCCGCGACATCCGCTTCGAATCCGGCCAGCCGGTCAAGGCCGGCCAGCCCTTGCTGCTGCTCAACGACGAACTGGAGCAGGCCAGCCTGCGCCGCCAGCAGGCGCAGCTGAAGCAGGCCGCGCTGCAACTGGAACGCGTGCGCCGGCTGAAGGCCGAGCAGGCCGCCACCCAGGAGCAGCTCGACCAGGCTCGGGCCGACCATGACATGGCCCAGGCTCAGGTGCAGCACGACCGCGCCCAACTGGCCCTCAAGCAGGTCAACGCTCCGTTTGCCGGCCGCATCGGCATCACCCATCTGCATCCGGGCCATTACCTGCAGCCCGGCCAGGCCATCGCCAGCCTGGTGGACGACAGCCGGCTGCGCGTGAACCTGACCGTGCCCGAACACGTCTTGCCCGAGCTGAGCGTGGGCCAGGCGCTGACGCTGCAGGTCGACGCCTGGCCCGGCCGGACCTTCCAGGCGCGCATCGCCGCCATCGATCCCCTGGTCGGCGCCTCGCGCACCGTGCGGCTGCAGGCCATCCTTCCCAATGAAGACGGCCGTCTGCAGGCCGGCATGTACGCCCGCGCCCAGATACCTCGTCCTGCGGGCGCTCCGGTGCTGAGCGTGCCCGAGACGGCCCTGACCTACACCGCCTATGGGCAGACGGTCTTCGTCGCATTCAAGAACGAACAGGACCAATGGCAGGCGAAGCGGGTGTCCGTGCAGACCGGCGAGCGCTGGGACGAGCGCGTCGAGATCATCCAGGGCCTGGAGGCCGGCGACACCGTGGTGAGCGCGGGCCAGATCAAGCTGCAGGACGGCTCGCTCCTGCAGCCGGCCGTCGCCGGGGAGAACTCATGAATACGCCTTCCCGCCCCGGCTTCACCGACCTTTTCGTGCGCCGGCCCGTGCTGGCGCTGGTGGTCAGCGCCCTTTTGCTGATGCTGGGCCTGTTCGCCCTGCAAAAGCTGCCCATCCGCCAGTATCCGCTGCTGGAAAATTCCACCATCACCATCACCACCGAATACCCCGGCGCCTCGGCCGAGCTGATGCAGGGCTTCGTCACCCAGCCCATCGCCCAGGCCCTGGCCTCGGTGGAAGGCGTGGACTACCTGTCCTCGACCTCGGTGCAGAGCCGCAGCGTGGTGACCCTGCGCATGGAGCTGAACCGGGATTCCACCCAGGCGCTGACCGAAGTGATGACCAAGGTCAGCCAGGTCCGCTACCGCCTGCCCGAAGGCGCCTACGACCCGGTGGTGGAGCGCTCCTCGGGAGACTCCACCGCCGTGGCCTACGTGGGCTTCTCCACCCGGGACCTGTCCGTCCCCGAACTGAGCGATTACCTGTCGCGTGTGGTCGAACCCATGTTCTCCACCATAGACGGCGTGGCCAAGATCCAGACTTTCGGCGGGCAGAAACTGGCCATGCGCCTGTGGCTGGACTCGGACCGCATGGCCGGCTACGGCCTGACCGCGGCCGACGTCGCCCAGGCCGTGCGCCAGAACAACTACCAGGCCGCCCCCGGCATGATCAAGGGGCAGCACGTGCTGAGCAACATCCGCCTGAATTCGGACCTGACCAGCGTGGCCGAATTCCAGGACCTGATCGTGCGCCAGGACGGCACCTCGCTGGTGCGGCTGCGCGACATCGGACGGGTCGAACTGGGCGCGGCCGCCACCGAGACCAGCGCCCTGATGGACGGGCTGCCCGCCGTGCACCTGGGGCTGTTCCCCACGCCCGGCGGCAACCCCTTGCGCATCGTGGCCGGCATCCGCGACCGCCTGCCCGACATCGAAGCCACCCTGCCGCCCGGCGTCAAGGTGGACCTGGCATTCGAAACCGCCCGCTTCATCCAGGCCTCCATCGACGAGGTGCTGCGCACCCTGACCGAAGCCATGCTGATCGTGGTGCTGGTCATCTATCTGTGCCTGGGATCCATGCGCAGCGTGCTCATTCCCCTGGCCACGATACCGCTGTCCATGCTGGGCGCGGCGGCGCTGATGCTGGCCTTCGGCTTCAGCGTCAATCTGCTGACACTGCTGGCCATGGTGCTGGCCATCGGGCTGGTGGTGGACGACGCCATCGTGGTGGTGGAGAACGTGCACCGCCACATCGCCGCCGGCCGCCCTCCGGTGGTCGCCGCCCTGCTGGGCGCGCGCGAAGTGGCGGGACCGGTCATCGCCATGACGCTGACCCTGGCCGCCGTCTATGCGCCCATAGGCCTGATGGAAGGCCTGACCGGCGCGCTGTTCAAGGAGTTCGCCCTGACCCTGGCCGGCGCGGTGCTGGTGTCCGGCGTGGTGGCCCTGACCCTGTCCCCGGTCATGAGCTCGCTGCTGCTGCCCGCCCAGCAGGACGAGGGACGCATGGCCCGCATGGCCGAACACGTCTTCGGCGCACTGTCCGAACGCTATGGCCAGGTCCTGGCCGCATCCCTGCGGCACCGCTGGATCACCGGCCTGCTGGCGCTGGCGGTGTGCCTGAGCCTGCCGCTGCTTTATCGGGCCACGCACAGCGAACTGGCGCCCATCGAGGACCAGGCCAGCGTGCTGACCGCCGTCAAGGCCCCGCAACACGCCAACCTGGCCTACGCGCAACGCGACGCCCTGCAGCTGGACAAGGCGTACTGGGCCATTCCCGAGACGGCCGGCACCTGGATCATCGTAGGCACGGACGGGCCGGCGGCCAGCTTCGGCGGCATCAACCTGCGCGACTGGAACAGCCGCGACCGCGACGCCAGCGCCATCCAGGGCGAACTGCAGGGACGCGCCGCCGCCATCCCCGGCAGCAGCATCTTCGCCTTCCAGCTTGCGCCGCTGCCGGGCTCCAGCGGCGGCCTGCCGGTACAGATGGTGCTGCGCAGCCCCGGCGACTACCGCAGCCTGTACGACACCATGGAGCAGGTCAAGCAGCAGGCCCGGGAAAGCGGGCTGTTCGTGGTGGTGGACAGCGACCTGGACTACAACAATCCCGTGCTGCGCGTGGACATCGACCGCAGCAAGGCGGCCAGCCTGGGCATCAGCCTGCGCGACATCGCCGATTCGCTGGCCGTGCTGGTGGGCGAGAACTACCTGAACCGCTTCGCGCTCGAAGGCCGCGCCTACGACGTGATTCCCCAGAGTCAGCGCGACTACCGTCTGACGGCCCAGGCCCTGACGCGCCAGTTCGTGCGCAGCAGCCAGGGGGAACTGGTGCCGCTGTCCGCCGTGGTCCAGGTGAGCACCGACGTGGAGCCCAACAGCCTGCGTCAGTTCAACCAGCAGAACTCGGCCACCCTGCAGGCCATCCCTGCGCCGGGGGTGACGCTGGGGCAGGCCGTGGCCTATCTGGACGAACTCGCCCGCGCCCTGCCCGCCGGCTTCACGCACGACTGGCAGTCCGAATCGCGCCAGTACACGCAGGAAAGCCAGTCGCTGGTGCTGGCCTTCCTGGCCGCCCTGGTCGTGATCTACCTGGTGCTGGCGGCCCAGTACGAAAGCCTGATCGACCCCGTGATCATTCTGGTGACGGTGCCGCTGTCGCTGTGCGGCGCCCTGCTGCCGCTGGCGCTGGGCCTGGGAACGCTGAACATCTACACGCAGATCGGCCTGCTGACCCTGGTGGGCCTGATCAGCAAGCACGGCATCCTGATGGTGGAGTTCGCCAACGAACTGCAGGCCAGCCAGGGGCTGGACAAGCCGCAGGCCATCCTGCAGGCGGCCCGCATCCGCCTGCGGCCCGTACTGATGACCACGGCCGCCATGGTCTTCGGCCTGGTGCCGCTGCTGTTCGCCTCCGGGGCGGGCGCCAACAGCCGCTTCGGCCTGGGCGTGGTCATCGTCTCCGGCATGATGATCGGCACCTTGTTCACCCTGTTCGTCCTGCCCACCCTCTATACCTGGCTGGCCCGCGACCATGCCCGCCAATCCGATACGCCGCGCGCCCGGGCCCTGGCGCAGGCCCTGCATGCTTCGACAGGAGAATCCTGATCCATGACGCCATCCATTTTGACCACGCGCCCGCGCTTCGCCATGCCCGCCGGCGCCCTGGCGCGCCGCCTTGCGGCCCTGCTGCCCGCCTTGCTGCTGGCCGGCTGCGCCGTCGGGCTGGACAGCTCCGTGCCCAGCGCCCCCGCCCTGGCCGACAAGGACTGGAGCGCGCAGTTCGCTCCCGCTGCGGCTGCCGCGCAGCGCCCGGCCTGGTGGAGCCTGCTGCAGGATCCGCAACTGGACGCGCTGATCGCCGCCGCCCTGGACCATAACCTGGACATCGCCCAGGCCCGGGCCCGCTGGCGCGCCTCCCGCGCCCTGGTGGACGAGCGCCAGCAGGACAGGCTGCCTGCCGTCACCGCCCAGGCCCGCCACACGCGCAGCGGCTCACAGTTCACAGCGCCGGACGGCACGCTGGACCATGCCGTCACGGAGAACTGGCGGCTGGGGCTGGACGCCGCCTGGGAAATCGACCTGTTCGGCCGCCTGGAACAATTGGCCGCCTCCGCCCAGGCGCGCAGCCAGGCCGCTCAGGACCGACTGGAACTGATGCGCCAGGCCATCGCGGCCGAGCTGGCGCGCCAGTATGTCCAGGCCCAGGGCCTGCAGCGGCGCTTGACGCTGGCGCAGGAAGATGTGCGCAGCTGGGAAGAAACCCGCCGGCTGGTGCGGGCCGGCGTCGCCCTGGGGCGCGAGCTGCCCGAGAACCTGGACAATGTCCAGGCGGGGCTGGAGCGCGCCCAGGCGCAGATCCCGCGGCTGCGCAGCGATCTTGAGCTGGCCCGCCTGCGCATGCAGGTGCTGGGCGGCGGCAGCACGTCCCCCGTGCAGGCTCCCCTGCCCGAGCCGGCGGCTCCGCTGGCGGCCTCGCTGCCGCTGGGCGATGTGAATGCCATGCTGCTCAATCGCCCCGACGTGCGGGCGGCGCGCCAGGAACTGCTGGCCCGTTCGCACGAGGTCGCGGCGGCCACGGCCGAGCTCTACCCCCGCGTGGACCTGGCCGGCTTCATCGGTTTCTTCGCCCTGCGCGGCAGCAGCCTGGGCCACGCCGCACGCGCCTTCGAGCTGTCGCCCGGCGTACAGTGGCCCGCGCTGCGCCTGGGCCACGCCCGAGCCCGGCTGCGCGGCATGCAATCCTTGTCGGACGAATCACGCCTGCATTATCAGCAAGTCGTCCTGCAGGCCCAGGAAGAAGTCCAGGGCGCCCTGCACAGGCTGACGCAGCACCAGCAAAGCCTGCTGAGCCTGACGCGCGCCGCCGCCCACCTGCAGGCGGCCCATGACCGCGCCCTGGCCCGCTACCGCGCCGGTGCGGGGCAATACCTTCAGGTGCTGGAAAACCAGCGCAGCCTGAACCAGACCCGCCAGGAACTGGCCCAGGCCGAAACCGGTTCTTACCTGAACGTGATCGCCCTGTACCAGGCGCTGGGCTGGGGCGCCCCGTAAGGGCAGGGCCTTGGAAACCATAACGTCATAACCGTCGGACACCATTAATTAATGGAAACTTGGTAGTTAAAGCCTTCTCCGCTGTCTGATTCAATGAATCGGACAGCGCCCCCGGGCCCTGTGCATCCGCAACACACAGCCCAACAGAGAATGCTCATGACCCGATTTCTTTCTTCCTTCCCGGCCGCCCGGATGCCGGGCATGCCGGCCTGCGACATCGCCGACCTGAAAATTGGCGTGGTTCCCGGCACCATGAATCGCCTGCGGATCCACGACATCAGCGCCAACCCGTGCCTGCGTCCGGCCCAAGCATGAGCGCCGCCCTGAACCCCGCCCTGGCCCTGCCCCGAGGCGACACGAACGCGCTCGACGTCGCGCTCGCCCCGGCGCGCGGCGCGGGCAGCGTCTCCTTCGAGCAGATCGACAAGATCTATGCGTCCGCGAACGGGCCTGTGCATGCCCTCAAGGACATCAACCTGGACATACCCGCCGGCAGCATCTACGGCATCATCGGGCGCAGCGGCGCGGGCAAGTCCAGCCTGCTGCGCACCATCAACCGGCTGGAGACGCCGACCCGGGGCCGGGTGCGCGTGGATGGAGTGGACATAGGCCGTCTGAACGAGGCCCAGCTGGTCGCGCTGCGCCGGCGCATCGGCATGATTTTCCAGCACTTCAACCTGCTGTCGGCCAAGACGGTCTGGGAGAACATCGCCCTGCCGCTGCAGGTCGCCAACGTGCCGCGCGCCGACATCGCCGCCCGGGTGGACGAGCTGCTGGGCCTGGTAGGCCTGCAAGACAAGCGCGACAGCTATCCCAGCCGCCTGTCCGGCGGCCAGAAGCAGCGCGTGGGCATCGCGCGGGCGCTGGTGCATCATCCCGAGATCCTGCTGTGCGACGAGGCGACCTCGGCGCTGGATCCCGAGACCACGCATGCCATCCTGCAATTGCTGCGCGGCATCAACCAGCGCCTGGGCATCACCATCGTGCTCATCACCCATGAAATGAGCGTGATCCGCGCAATCGCCGACCAGGTGCTGGTACTGGAGCGCGGCGAAATCGCCGAGCACGGCGAGGTCTGGAAGATCTTCGGCAATCCCCGCCATCCGGCCACGCGCGCCTTGCTGGCCCCGCTGCAGCACGACCTGCCGCCCGATCTGCGCCAGGCCCTGCGCAGCGAGGCGCCCGCGGCCGGCGGCGAGCGCCTGCTGCAACTGAGCTACAACGGCCGCGACCGCCTGGAACCCGATCTGCTGGCGCTGGCCCAGGCCCTGCAGGCGCCGCTGCGCCTGGTGCACGGCGGGGTCGACCGCATCCAGGGTCATGCGCACGGACGCCTCATCGTGGCCGTGCCGGCGCACGCCGCCCTGCCGCCCTTGCGCGCCCTGACCGAACAGCCTGGCGCCCTGGCGCACGGGATCGAGGACCTGGGCTATGTCCCGACCCACTGACACGCAGATGATGGCCTCCCCGGCGCCATCGCCTGCGTCACACCCCTGGCGATGCCGACCATCCACGATGGCTGGCGGCCCTGCGCCGCCCCGGCCCAGCGCATCGCCCGGCTCGAGCCCGAGCACAGCCGATGACAATGGCCTAAGGCCGTGCTACAGTGCTTGAAACTGAAATCTTTCCAGATTCTCACTCCATGAACTGTCCCGCACCTTTCTTGCTGAACACCGACGCCGCCTTTCCGGCCGTGTCCGTGCGGGCAGCCACGCCTCCTCCCTTCCTCGTTGTCGTCGTCGCAGACGTACGCAGCGGCGTTCATCCGCCACGCGCCGTCGTCGCAGACACGCATAGCGGCGTTCGCTGCTAAGCCAATCCACTTTCATTCCTTCGCATCGATCATCCGCGCCTCTTTCCGGGCGCGCGCGAAGGCAATTCGAATCTGATAGACAACGAGACATGACTACATCCACATCCCGCGCCCAATGGGGCGCCATGCCGCTGTTCGTGCTGCTGTGGGGCAGCGCCGGCATTTTCACCCGCATCGGACTGGACCACGGCTCCGTACTGGCCATGCTGACCCTGCGCTTTGCCATCGCCCTGCCCGTCGTGCTGCTGCTGGGCTGGAGCCAGGGCGGCTGGCTGCCGTCCAAGGGCCTGCGCTGGAGCACCGCTGCCGGCGGCCTGCTCATGATAGGCCTGTACTCCCTGTGCTATTTCGAGGCGCTGGGCAATGGCATCACCCCCGGCCTGCTGGCCACCATCCTGGGCGTGCAGCCCATCCTGACCCTGGCGCTGACGGAACGGCGCTTTTCCCCCGCCCGCCTGGCCGGCCTGTGCCTGTCCCTGGCGGGCCTGGTCCTGGTGGTCTACCAGAGCCTGATCCTGACCCGCCTGTCCCTGCCCGGCCTGCTGTTTTCGCTGGGCGCCCTGCTGAGCATGACGCTGGGCGCCATCCTGCAAAAGCGCAGTCCCCAGCCCCCGCTGCAGGCCATGCCGCTGCAATACGCCCTGTCGCTGCTGCTGTTCCTGTTGCTGGGGACCTTCCAGGATGTGCATTGGGACAACACCGCCGGCTTCTGGGGCCCGGTGCTGTGGCTGAGCCTGGTCATCTCCGTGCTGGCGCAGTTGCTGCTCTACCGCATGATACGCAGCGGCAACCTGGTCAACGTCACCAGCCTGTTCTACCTGGTGCCGGTGGTCACGGCCGGACTGGACTACCTGGTGCTGGGCAATGCCTTGCCCTTGACGGCCGGACTGGGCCTGCTGGCCATCCTGGCCGGCCTGTCGCTGTCCTTCCGCAAAAGCGGCTGACGCGCATCGACGTCACAGGAAAAAAAGACCGGAAATCCGCCCTGGGGTCGGGCGGGTTTCCGGCCGAAAAGTCAGGGGCCTGTTCCTGACATGCCGTTTCACATTTGCTTCTAATAATTGATCCCTTTGTCTGCATGGCATCCGGAATTCCGGATCAGGGCCTGGCTCCGTGCGCGAGCAGCGCCTGCTCGCCATTCCAGGGCGTCGTCTGGTCCGCGCTGGCGGCGCGCGCCTTGGCGACCGCCGCCGCATCCATCTCCGAGGCCCCGTTCTGCCATTCACCGCGAATGTAAGTCAGCACCGCCGCCAGTTCCGCATCGCTGAACTGCTCGCCGAAGGCCGGCATGGAGCCGTTGTAGGTGTGGCCCTTTACCGTGATGGGGCCGTGGATGCCGTGCAGCACCAGCTTGGCCAGCACCTCGGGCTCGCCCTTGACCCATTCGGACCCGGCCAGGGGAGGAAACACGCCGGGCAGCCCCATGCCGGTGGCCTGATGGCAGGCCAGGCACGCATTGGCGTACAGCTGTCTGCCATCCACGGACGCGCCGGGTCCGCTCTCCTGAGGAGCCAGCACCGCCAACGGGCGCCGATCGCCCAGGCCGGCGGCGCTGTCGGGCTGCGCCGTGAAGATGTAATACACCGCCCAGGCGATCAGGGCGCCCACTACGGCGATCACGATGCGGGGAATAGGGTTGTACTGTTCGTGCGGATCCGCATTCTCGCTCTGGCGCGTCTGGATGGGCGGCCTCATTGCATGCGCTCCTTCTGCTCCAGCGTGATGACGGGATAGGTGCGCTTGAGGCTTTGCAGATAGGCCACCAGATCCAGCGCCTCGGGCCTGGCGACCACGACCTTGCCCTGGGGCCCCACGTCCGGCGGCAGGTTCACCACCCGTTCGCCGGGTGCGACCTGCTCCTTGTCCTTGGCTTCGAACAGGAAGCGATAGGCCGGCATATTGCTGCCCGGCGTGTAGGCGCGCGGATCATACAGATGCCCCAGGTGCCAGTCTTCGCTGGGCTGGCGCACGCCGATATTGAACAGGTCCGGCCCGGTACGCATGGTGCCCAGCAGAGGCGGATCATCGTAGTGATAGTCGCCGGCCACCGATGCCCGGCCCCAGCCCCGGCTCGCATCCGCAACGCCGGCGCCCGTCGTGCTGGGCTGCTGCGTGTGGCAGGCGATGCAGGCATTGGCCCGATACACGGCCCTTCCCCGCAGTTCCTGGCTGGTGTAGGGCTTGAGCCCTTCGGGCGCGGGCTCGTCCTTCAACTGCAGGAACGGCACCACGATCATGGCCGCCGTGGCCAGCGACAGGGTCACCATGGACCCGACGATCAGCTTCAGTTCATTTTCCATTTCAGGCCTTCGCAGCGACACTGCCGCGCTCGGTTACGGGGTTGCGCTCGGTCACGGCGAAGACGCCGGAACGCAGGATGATCAGCAGCACGTGCAGGGCGAATACCAGATGGCCCAGCGTCATCAGGGCGCCGCCCAGGGAGCGGCCTTGCAGCCAGGGCATGGTGACCGCGACGGAATCCATGAACGAGCGGGCCGGATCCAGCAGCGCCAGGCCCTGCAGCACGCCGCCGATGCTGAGCGTGATCATGTAGACCGCGAAACCGGCCGCCACCAGCCAGAAATGCAGGGAAATCAGGGCGGGACGCGGCCAGGCCGTGTCCAGGATGCGAGGCATGGCGAAGTACACGCCGCCGAAGATGACCATGGTCACGAAGCCATACATGCCCAGGTGGGCATGCGCCACGGTGAAATGCGTGAAGTGCGTGACGGCGTTCAGCGAGCGCAGGGCCTCCAGCGAACCCTGCAGCGAAGCCAGGGTATACATCATGGCGCCGAACACGATGAAGCGCAGCACGGGCGAGTGGCGCAGCGCGCTGAAATGGCCCTTCAGCGTCAGGTGCTGGTTGGCCGAAAAGGCCAGCACGGGAATCACCATCATCACGCTTTGCACGATGGACAAGGTGATCAGCCATTCGGGAATGGGGCCGCCGATCAGATGGTGGGCGCCGACCTGGCCGTAGAAAAAAGCCAGGGTCCAGAACCCCAGCAGGGACAGGTTGTAGGAGCGTACCGGCCGGCCTATGACCTTGGGCAGAAAATAGTAGATGGCGGCAATCGACATGGGCGTGTAGAACAGGCCCAGCACGTTGTGGCCGAACCACCAGTTCATGGTGGCCTGCTCCACGCCGAAGTGCACGCCCGGCGCCTTGGCCACGATATACAGGATGGGGAACCAGAACAGCGCAGCGCCTATGTACCAGACCGACACGTACAGGTGCTTGACCTTGCGCCGCGAGAGCATCAGGGCCAGGGGCATGCCTATCATCATGCCGCCGAAGGCGAACAGCACGCCGATCTGCCAGGGAATCTCCAGCCACTCCATGCCGGCGTTCAGGCCTATGGCCAGAGCGCCCATGCCGGCCACCAGCGCGGCGTTCCACACCAGCCCGCCCACCATGACCAGGCGGCCGCCCAGCAGAGGGGTCTGCAGCAGGCGCGGCAGCATCCAGATCGTCAGCCCCAGCAATCCCATGGGCGCCCAGCCATAGGCCACGCCGTTCAGGTGCAGGGTGCGCAGCCGCCCGAAGCTGAGCCAGGACACGTCGCCCAGGAACTCGGGCCAGTGCAGCTTGAGCGAGCTGATCAGGCCCGCAAACGAGGCCACCACCAGCCAGACCACCGCACAGGCGATCAACAGGAAAGCCGGCAGCGAGCTGGAACGGTCGGCCTCTTCGCGGGCGCGCAGCTCGGCGGCGGCGGCGGTCTGGCCCTGATTCTCGGCCAGGTGGGCGCGCGCTCCCAGGCTCAGGGCCTGGTGCTGCGCCGCGCCGGCGGATGGCTCTTCGGGCCGGCCGATCTCGCCGGCATGGAAAATGGTGCGCGCGCCGCTCACGTCGGCGTCGAACAGGCCTTTGCGCAAGGACCAGATAAACGCAAATAGCCCGGCAATCGACAGGATAAATGCGGCCAGCAATAGCGCCGTCGGGTTCATGGTATTCCTCTGACAGAGTGGCGCCGGAGCCTTGTCCGGCGCAAACGAAAACACCCGGCAAGGCTACGCGGCCCTCCTCTGCATTCCAAGAATCAGTTGCGGCGCCAAAAACCGTATCAGTTGCATGGAACGCCGCACGTGCGGCGCAGCGCTTGCGTCCGGCGGAAAGCGGATCAGATAATGAAAAAACGCTTTTCCCCGCATTGACCCTATCAGACGCTCCCTGGGACCGCTTGCCATGAAACTCTACGAACGCCTGGCCGATGAACTCGCGCAAGCCATTCACCAGGGCACCTTGTCCCCCGGCGACCGCATGCCCTCCGTGCGCCAATTGATGGACAGGCACAAGGTCAGCGCCTCCACGATCTTCCAGGCCTACTACCGGCTCGAATCGCAGGGCCTGATCCTGGCCAGGCCGCGCTCGGGCTATTACGTCTCGCCGTCCGCCGCGCGACTGGCGCTGGAAGCCGACACGGCTTCACGTCCGCCGTTGCAGGCCACCAGCGTCAGCAACAGCGACCTGATCCTGGCCATCCTCCAGTCGGCCTCCAAACGCTCCGTCACGCCCCTGGGCTCCGCCTTCCCCAGCCCCCTGTTGTTCCCGCTGGAGCGGCTGGGCCGCTTCCTGTCGGCCGGCGTCAAGCAGCAGGATCCCTGGGCCAGCGTGGACGACCTGACGCAGGGACATGCGCCCCTGCGCCGCCAGATCGCGCTGCGCTACCTGGCCGACGGCATGGCGATCAGTGCGGACGACATCGTCATCACCAACGGCGCGCTGGAAGCCCTGAACCTGTGCCTGGCGGCCGTCACCCGGCCGGGCGACATCGTGCTGGTGGAGTCCCCCACCTTCTACGCGGCCCTGCAATCGCTGGAGCGCATGAAGCTGCAGGCCGTGGAAGTGCCCACCCATCCGCGCGAAGGCATAGACCTGGACGCCCTGGAACAGGCCATCCTGCGCCATTCGCCCAAGGCCTGCTGGCTGATGACCACTTTCCAGAATCCCTTGGGCAGCCTGATGCCGGACGCCAAGAAGGCCGAGCTGGTGGCGCTGCTGGCGCGTCATGACATTCCCCTGCTGGAGGACGATGTCTACGGCGAACTGTATTTCGGCGCGCATCGCCCCCGGCCCGCCAAAGCCTTCGACCGCCAGGGTTTGGTGATGCACTGCTCTTCCTTCTCCAAGACGCTGGCGCCGGGCTATCGCATCGGCTGGGCCGTCCCGGGCCGTCATGTGCAGGAGGTGGCCAAGGCCAAGCTGACCACCACGCTGACCTCTCCGGTTCCCACCCAGCTGGCCCTGGCCGGCTACCTGGAGAAAGGCGCCTACGACAGGCATTTGCGCCGCCTGCGCGCGCAGTTGCGCCAGCAGCGGGACGATTTCGCGCAAGCGCTGGGGCGCAGCTTCCCGCCCGGCACCCGGGCCACGCGGCCGGAAGGGGGCTATTTTCTGTGGGTGGAACTGGACAAGCACGCCAACACCCTGGAACTGCACCGCCAGGCCCTGTCCCAGGGAATCAGCATCGCGCCCGGCTCCATTTTCTCCACCACGCAGGACTACAGGCACTGCCTGCGGCTGAACTTCGGCCATCCCTGGGACGCGCGCGGGCTTGCCGCGCTCCAGACCCTGGGTGCGCTTTGCAAATCTTCGCAGCCTCAACCATAACTTCGCTTACTTCTTGGCAATAGAAATTAACTACAGCCAAAAGCTTGAGAAAAAAAGAAAGAGAAGGTCATACTGATCATTTGCAGACGCCTCCGCGCTGCCTGTCCGGGAGCACGACCATGACGACCAAATTGCGCGCCAGGCTGATCGGCGCCTGGCAACTCGAATCTTTTTCCTTCGACCCCGTGGACGGCAGCGACGCCATGCCGCCTCTGGGCCCGCGCCCGACGGGCCTGCTGGTGTACACGGAATCCGGTTTCATGTCGGCCCAGATCAGCGGCGCCAACCGCCCCCCGGGAATATGCCGCCCTGGCTTCGTCCTACATCGCCTACGCCGGCCCTTTCGAGGTGGACGAAGACAGCCGCAGCGTGACCCACTTCGTGGACATGTCGCTGATCCCCTTCTGGGTGGGAGTTCCGCAGCAAAGACTGGCTCGCCTGGACCGGGACCATCTGTACCTGACCACAGGGCAGCCTCTGCTGTTCAATGGCAAGCTCGGCCATGCCAGCCTGAAGTGGCGCCGCGCCAACACCGCCTGATCCCGATTCCAGGCGCTTTTTTCCGGTGCCGCGGGGCCGTCCGCGCCCCCCGCCGGCCGCATTGCACCCTGCCCAGGACAGGTCTTTACCCATAATCGGGAATTGAGCTTACATCAATCTCAAAAACAGCCAAAACAAGCGACAACTGTCGCTATTTGACAGCAAATAGTCCCGATTTATTTCCACAATACTGCAATGCGATTTTGCCATCATGAAGGCACCTGACAGGACGTCAGACTCTGCTTTCAAAGGATGCGCCCGCCATGCTGAATCGCTCTTCCCGCCCACGCTCCCGTCTGCGCCACGCCGGTTTCTCCTTGATCGAAGTCATGGTGGTGCTGGTCATCATGGGCGTGATGGCCGCCCTGATCGTCCCCAACCTGATGGACCGCCCCGACCAGGCGCGCGCCGCCGCGGCCCGCCAGGACGTGGCCTCCATCATGCAGGCGCTCAAGCTGTACCGCCTGGACAACGGCCGCTATCCGACCCAGGCCCAGGGCCTGCAGGCCCTGGTGCAGAAACCCGCCGGCGTGGACAACTGGCGCAGCTACCTGGACCGCCTGCCGCAGGATCCCTGGGGCAATCCCTACCAATACCTGAACCCCGGCGTCCATGAAGAAATCGACGTCTTCTCGCTGGGGGCGGACGGCCAGCCCGGCGGCGAAGGCGGCAATGCGGACATCGGCTCCTGGCAGCGCTGAACCCGATGAATCTCCAGCGTCCCGCTCTGCCCGATCGCCAGCGCGGCATGGTCGTGGTCAGCACCCTGGCCCTGGTGGCCATACTGGCCATCCTGGCCGGCGCCATGCTCGCTCGCCAGGCGGTGGATACGCGGCGCCTGGAGATCCAGCAGCAAAGCCTGTTCGTCCGCTCCGCCCTGGCCGCCGACAGGGAGCGCGCCCGCGCCCTGTTGCGCCTGCTCTCCCGCGAACAGGTCGCCGTACGGCTGGACGACCCGTGGAACCGCCCCGTCCGGCGCCGGGCGCTGCACGACGCCGGGCAGCCGCCGGCCTGGCTGTACAGCCGCATCAGCGACGAGCAGGGCAAATTCAATCTGCGCAATCTGGTGCACCAGGGCCGGGTGGACCCGCAGGAAAGCGCGGCCTTCCTGCGCCTGTGCCAGCTACTGGGCATTCCCGCCGCACAGGCCCGCCAGATCGCCCGCCGGGCCGTCATCAGCCTGGTCAGCGAGGATCGCGATCAGTCCGCCCAGAACGCACAGGACCGCCAGTCCTCCTTGCAGGCCGGCCTCGAACTGGGCTTTGCATCCGTGCCGGCGCAGGACCAGGCGCCGCGTCCGCGCATCCTCCTGGACCTGCTGCCCGAACCCGGGCTGGACGAAGCCCTGCTGGAGCGCCTGGGGGAATTCGTCACGATCCTGCCGCGCCCCAGCTGGATCAACGCCAACACCGCGCGCGCCGAAGTCATCGCCGCCTGGGTGCCCGGCCTGTCCCTGGACAAGGCCCGCGCCCTGCTGGCCGAGCGCGACAAGGGCCGCTGGTTCCTCAATCGCGGCGACATCCACCAGCGACTGAACATGCCGGAGCTGGAAGAAAGCCAGCTCAAGCTGGGCATCACCAGTCACTGGTTCCGCCTGGACAGCGCCGTGCGGCTGCAGGATGCCTGGGTCCTGTCGCGCGCCTTGCTGTTCGACGACAAACAGCACCTGCCCCAGATCGTCTGGCACAGGGAGGGGGCATGATCCGCTCCGCCCGAATCGCGCCCGGCGCCCGGCGCGTGCACGAATTGCGCATCCAGCTGCCCGCGTCGTGCGCGGAGTCCGGCAATGCCGTAGACGTGTTCTGGCGGCAGCGTAAAGGCCCCTGGCAAGCGGAGCGCCTCCCCGGCCTGGAAGCCGCGGCGTCTGGCTTCAGGCCCCGCCGCCTGAGCGCCTGCCTGCATCCGGCCGACCTTGCCTCGGCCAGCCTGCCCATGCCGCCCCTGGCGCGCCCCTTGCTGCTCAAGGCGGCCCGCCAGGCCGTGGCGGCGCGGTCCTTGAACGCCCTGGAGGAACTGCTGGTGGCGCATGGCCCGCGCAGCGAGGACGGACGCATGGACCTGGCCTGGACGTCCCGGCAGACCGCACGGCAACAGGCGCAGCGCCTGCGCCATCTCGGGCTGTCGCTGCGGGCGCTGCTTCCTCCACACGGCCGGCCCGACCTGGCCGCCGGCCGGACGGTATGGGTGGACGGCTGGGCATTGCGTCCCGTCGGCCCGCAACACCTGGACATCCTGCCGCCCGGCCATCCGTCCGCCGGGCAGGAGGCGGCGCCCGGTTCCGCCTTCGCCGTCGCGCACTGGCATTTCCCCCTGAAAGCGCTGACGCCGCAATCCTCGTCGCGCTGGCCGCGCATTGCCGCCGGCTGGGCCGCGGCGGCGCTGGCCCTGTCCCTGCTGGCCGTGCACCTGGACACGCGCCGCCTGGCCGCCCGGGGCCAGGCGCTCAAGCACGACATGACGCAGCGGGTCAAGACGGCCTTTCCGGACATGGGCATGGTGCTCGATCCGCTCCGGCAGGCTAGCCAGCAGATCGAGGCGCGCCGCGACGGCAGCGCCGATGCCATCGGCGACGATCTGTTTTCCTTGATCCAGGCCGCCGCGCCCGTCCTGGACATCGCGCAAGGGCAGATCCAGACGCTGGCCTACCAGCCCGGAACCCTGACCCTGACCTGGCGCGACGGCGCCCGGCCCGCCGAGGCCCGGCTGGCCGCGCTCAGGGAGCAGGCTTCCAACCAGCGGATCACGCTGACTGCCGAGCAAGACAGCCTGGTCATCACGGCCCAGCCTGCACCCATGGAGTCTTCGCCATGAAACCCTTCTTACGCTTGAGCAGCCCGGCCCTGAACCGCTGGATCCGGCCCCTGCAAGGCCAATGGCAAGCCCTTACCCGCCGCGAGCGGCGGCAGCTGACCCTGATGGCCGTGCTGCTGCCGGCCGCCCTGCTCTGGCTGTTCTGGCTGCGGCCGGCCTGGCAGACGCGCCAGCACTGGCAGCAGGAGCTGCCCCGCCTGCACAGGCAGGCGGCGGAACTGGAGCAGTTGCTACAGGAAAATGGCTTTGCTCCTTCGGACCCGGCAGGGCAGCGGGACGCCGGCCCATGGACGGACCGCCTGCAGGCCAGCCTTGCCCGGGCCGGGCTGGCCGCCCGGATCAGTGTGGCGGAGCCGGACATCCGCCTGGAATTCTCCTCCCCCGTCTCCGCATCCGCCCTGCTGGCCTGGCTCGCGCCGGCCGCCGCCAGGCTCGGACTGGCCGTGCAGCAGGTCCGCATGGAGCGCGCGGGCGACGACGGCGACGACGCGCTGGAGGCGCCCGTCACCGCCCTGGTTCAGCTACAGATTCGCCAACAGCCTTGGGATGGCCCGCCACATGATTCACCTTAAGCCCGTCCTGCCCCGATTGAGCGCCCTTGCCGGCAGCCTGCTCCTGGCGGGCTGCGTGACCACCACGCCGCCGCAGGACTCGGACCTGTTCACCCACGACCCCGACCTGGTCCCCGCCCCGGGGGCCGCGCGCGCACTGCCTCTGGGGCCGGATGACGCGCCCGCGCAACGCAAGGTCCTGCGCCAGCCCGCCCCGCTGCCCGCAGGCGGCGCCGCGCCTTACCGCGGCCGCGGCAGCCAGGGCCAGGACAAGGTGCGCCTGAACTTCAGCAACACCGACATCCAGGAAGTCGTCGCCGCGCTGTCCAGCTTTCTGGATCGCCACTTCCTGGTGGATCCGCGCGTCAAAGGCACGCTGACGCTGCAGTCGGACGGCGAGGTGCCCGCCTCCACCGCGTTCCAGCTGCTGGACGGCGCGCTGCGCCTGCACGGTTTCGCCATCGTGGACGTGGGCGACGTCAGCCGCGTGGTGCCCATCGCCGACGCCCGCCTGCAAGGCAGCGCCGTCAACGATCCCAAAGCCCTGGGCGGGGTGGCCACGCGCAGCTTCCGCCTGAACTACGAGAAGGCCGACGCCCTGGTCGCCGCCCTGAAACCGCTGCTGGCGCCGGACAGCGTGCTGACGGCCTACCCCAACAACAATACGGTCGTCATCACCGACAGCGTGGACAACCTGGAGCGCATCGCGGCGCTGATCCAGTCCATCGACACGCCCACGGCCCTGCACACGCTGGTGCTGCCCATCTACAACGGGGTGGCCACCGACATCGCGGCCCTGGCCAACGACATCCTGGAACAGGACGGCAACAACGCACAGCGCGACATCGCCGTCATGGCCGACCCGCGCTCCAACAGCGTCATCATCCGCTCCAGCAGCCCGGGGCGCAGCACCCTGGCGCGCAACCTGATCGTGGAACTGGACAATGCCCAGACCGATCCGGGCAACTTCCACGTGGTGTACTTGCGCAACGCCCAGGCGCGCTACCTGGCCGGCGTGCTGCGCGGCCTGCTGACGGGCGAGTCCCCGGACCAGGAACAAGGCGGCAGCGAATCCATGCGCGCCGCCCTGGGCAGTCAACGCCAGGGTCAGGACAAGCCTCGCGCCAATGCCGGCGGCAAGACGGACAAGCAAGGCTTGCAGGATCAGCCCCTGGAGCGCGACACCGGAAGCGGCGCCAGTTCTTTCTCCGCCTCCGGCGTCACCGTGCAGGCCGACACCACCACCAATGCGCTGATCATCGCCGCCCCCGAACCCATGTACCGCAGCCTGCGCCGGGTCATCGACATGCTGGACCAGCGGCGCGCGCAGGTGCTGGTGGAAAGCCTGATCGTGGAAGTGACCGAGAACGACGCCTCGGAGCTGGGCATCCAGTGGATGCGCAACAATGGCCGTTTCATCGGCGGCGCCAACCTGGGCGGGGCCGACTTCAAGACCGGGGCGACCAACACGGTGGACATGCTGCCGCGCGGCCTGTCGCTGGGCATCCTCGACGGCAGCGTCAACATCCCCGGCGCGGGCCAGATCATGAACCTGAACCTGCTGGCGCGCGCGCTGCAGAGCAAAGGCGGGGCCAACATCCTGTCCACGCCCAACATCCTGACCCTGGACAACGAGCCCGCCTCCATCCTGGTGGGCAAGACCGTGCCTTTCGTCAGCGGGCAGTACGTCACCAGCGGCGGCGCCAACAACAACCCCTTCCAGACCATAGAGCGCGAGGAAATCGGCCTGAAGCTGAGCATACGCCCGCAGATCTCGGAAGGCGGCGCCGTCAAGCTGGACATCTACCAGGAAGTCTCCAACATCGACGAAACCACCAAGGTGGAAGGCGGCATCGTCACCAACAAGCGCGCCATCGACACCAGCGTGCTGCTGGACGACGGGCAGATCATGGTGCTGGGCGGCCTGCTGGAAGACCGGGTCACCCGCGGCTCGGACGCCGTGCCGGTCCTGGGCTCCATTCCCATCCTGGGCGCGCTGTTCCGCTATGACAAGCGCGAACGCGAAAAGACCAACCTGATGGTCTTCCTGCGCCCCTACGTCATCCGCGATGCGCAGGCCGGGCGCGGCCTGACCCGGCACCGCTACAACTACATGCGCGCCCAGCAATTGCGCGGCCAGCCCGCCGAACATCCCCTGCTGCCCGACATGAGCGCGCCCGTGCTGCCGCCCCTGCGCAAACCCGCCCAGCCCCAGGCGCAACTGGACCTGCGTCCCGACCAGTGGGAGCAGACCCGCGGGCAGGACGCTCCCCCCACCCGCCAGACCGTCCAGTTGCGTCAGCGCCCGGCTCCTGCGACGCCCGCCGCCGAACAGATGCATGCGCGCCTGCCGGCGAACGTGGGCGTGCGCCAATCCCTGGACCAGGACTACGCGGCCTCGCCCGTCGAGCGGCAGGCCATCCTGATCGCCGACTCTGACCAGGAAGCCCAGGCGCGGCGCATCGCCGCCCGCGTGCAGCGCAGCGGCCTGCCCGCCTACGTGCTGGCCGGCCCGGGCGGCAACGGCTACCAGGTGCGCGCCGACGTTCCCGCGCAGGAGCAGGCCCTGGACACCTCGCTCGCGCTGCTGGCCGAGCTGGGCTACCGCGCCCGCCCCCTGGAGTCGCCATGAACGCCCTGACCGAAGCCCATCGCCTGCCCGAGCTGCCCGCCGCATGGTGCCGCAATCACCGGCTGCTGCTGCAGCAGGACCCGCCCGCGCTGCTGATCTGCGCCCGCACGCCGCATTGGGCCATATCCGAAGCCTGGCGACAGGCCGGCGCCGTGCCCGTCCAGTCCGTCGACGAGGCCGCCATGGACAAGCTGCTGAACCAGACTTACCAGGAAGGCAAGGACGCCGCTGCCGTCGTGGACGCCGCCGAATCCGACGTGGACCTGGAGCGGCTGCTGCATGACCTGCCCGCCGTCACCGACCTGCTGGACACCCAGGACGACGCGCCGGTGATCCGCATGATCAACGCCCTGCTGACCCAGGCGGCGCGCGACGGCGCCAGCGACGTGCATTTCGAAGCCTTCGAGACCCAGTCCGTGGTGCGTTTCCGCGTGGACGGCGCCTTGCGCGATGTGGTCTCTCCGCGCAAGGCGCTGCACGCGGCCCTGATTTCCCGCATCAAGATCATGTCGCAGCTGGACATCGCCGAAAAACGCATTCCGCAGGACGGGCGCATCACCTTGCGCGTGGGCGGGCGGCCCATCGACGTGCGCGTGTCCACGGTGCCCACGGTGCATGGCGAGCGCGCCGTGCTGCGCCTGCTGGAAAAAGACGCCGGCCGCCTGCAGCTGGACCGCCTGGGCCTGGCACCCGACATACGCGCCGAACTGACCCGCCTGATCCGCCAGCCGCACGGCATCGTGCTGGTCACCGGCCCCACCGGCAGCGGCAAGACCACCACCTTGTACGCCGCCCTGGGCGAGCTGGACCGCGGCGTCAGCAACATCCTGACCGTGGAAGACCCCGTGGAGTACGACCTGCCCGGCATCAACCAGATACCGGTGCACGGCAAGATAGGCATGACCTTCGGCGCGGCCCTGCGCGCGGCGCTGCGCCAGGACCCGGACAACATCATGATCGGGGAGATCCGCGACCTGGAAACCGCCCGGATCGCCGTGCAGTCCTCCCTGACGGGCCATGGCGTGCTGGCCTCCCTGCACACCAACGACGCCATCTCCGCCGTCACGCGCATGTCCGACATGGGCATAGAGCCCTTTCTGCTGTCCTCGTCCCTGCTGGGCGTGCTGGCCCAGCGCCTGGTGCGGCGCCTGTGCCCGCACTGCAAGCAGCCGGACCCGGCCGGCGGACCCGGCCGCTGCCGTCCCGTGGGCTGCGAGGCCTGCAACCATTCCGGCTACAAGGGCCGCACCGGCATACACGAGCTGTTCGTGGTGCACGAAGACATACGCCAGCTGATCCACGTCGGCGGCGAAGAACCCGCCCTGCGCGAAGCCGCGCGCCGCCACGGCATGCGCAGCATGCGCGAAGACGGGCAGCGCTGGGTGCGGGCCGGCGTCACCACCGCCGACGAAGTCTTGCGCGTCACGCGCGACAGCTAGGGACAGGGTCGGCGAACATGGCGCGCTTCCACTACCAGGTCGCCCAGGCGGACGGAGCCCTGCAGGCCGGCACGCTGCAGGCCGACTCCCTGGCCGCCGCCCGCCAGACGCTGGCCGAGCGCGGCCTGACCATCCTGGAGCTGAAGGAACTGGGCGCCGGCAGCGCCGCGCAGTCCTGGTTCAGCCCCGCCATGAACGCCGCCGACCTGTGCTGGGCGACCCGCGAGCTGGCCAGCCTGCTGAGCGCCAGCCTGCCGCTGGAAGCCGCCCTGACCGCCACCATCGAGCAGGCCGAGCGCAAGACCGTGGCCGCCGCCCTGCAGCACGTGTGCGACCAGGTGCGCGGCGGCATGCGCCTGGCCGACGCCATGGCCGAGCGGCCGCGCGACTTCCCGGCCATCTACCGCTCCCTGGTCAGCGCCGGCGAGAACGCCGGCGATCTGGCCCGCGTCATGGAGCGCCTGGCCGACTACCTGGAGAACCGCGACCAATTGCGCAGCACCATCATCAGCGCCTTCATCTACCCCGCCATCCTGGTGCTGGTGTCCACCGGCATCGTGGTGTTCCTGCTGAGCTACGTCGTGCCGCAGGTGATCGGCGCCTTCGCCCAGGCCCGCCAGGAACTGCCCCTGCTGACCCGGCTGATGCTGCAGGCCAGCCGCCTGCTGGGCGACTACGGCCTGATCGCCTTGCTGCTGGCAGCGCTGGGCATCGTGCTGGCCCGCATGGCGCTGCAGGACGCCGGCCGCCGCCTGCGCTGGCACGCCCTGCTGCTGCGCCTGCCCGGCCCGGGCGGCTATGTGCAGGGCGTGAACACCGCCCGCTTCGCCAGCACCCTGGCCATCCTGATCGATGCCGGCGTGCCGCTGCTGGCCGCGCTGGATGCCGCCCGCCAGACCTTGGGCAACCAGTATCTGGCGCAATGCGTGCGCCATGCCGCCCAGCAGGTGCGTGAGGGCTCCAACCTGGCTCCGGCCCTGAAGCGCCAGAAAGTCTTCCCGTCCAACCTGATCCACCTGCTGGCCAGCGGCGAGAAGACCGGCGCCCTGGCGCCCATGCTGGACCGCGCCGCCGCCAACCTGTCCCGCGACCTGGAGCGCCGCGCCCTGCGACTGACCGCCATGCTGGAGCCCATGATGACCCTGGGCATGGGCGCCATGGTCATGATGATCGTGCTGGCCATCCTGATGCCCATCATGGCGATCAACCAGATGGTGCAGTGAAATTGCAAAGGTAGAGGGATCAAGAAACACAGTCCTGTCCATCGCCTGAAATACGTGAGCATGGACCTTCCGGTCCTGCGCAGCCAATGCCGGGCCTGGCGCCTTGATGCCTCAGCCTGACAGTCCTGTTCTGCTCAGGCTTCCGCCTGAAAGACATCATCCAGGGACTCCGCGTCCAGCAGGCGCAGGCTCCAGGCCGTCAACTGCTGCGAACCAGCCTGCTCCAGCATCTGGCGATACGGCCTGGAGCAACGGCCATATTTATGCCGGATCAGCCGGATCAGAATATCCTTCTGCGCCTTGAGCCGGCCTTCGCTTCGGCCTTGAGTCCGGCCTTTCTGCAACCCCTTCTGTATTCCCTGCGCCTCCCATTGATGAAGCCAGGAACCGGAATGATCGTCGAGCATGGTACGCACGTCCTTTAAATGAAGATGATGGGGAAAGTCCACCTTGGGCAAGCAGCGCGGCAGGATGACTTGATTGATCCAGGCCGCCATGTCGCGCTGCAAGGCCGGTTCGGAACATACATCCATGAAAGTCTGCAGCAAGCCGCTGACGTGGGCCAGCCCCTGGTTATGCTGGATCCGGCAGATCAGGCCAAACAGGTTCGACTCCTGCAAGAATCCGTTCAAAGCATGTTTTTTAAAGTCGACAAGCAAGAAAGCTTGCCGCGGAATGTGGCGCTTCAGCCACGGGTGAAAAGGCGCCTGGAACAGACGCTGCACGGCGCGCACGCCATGCCAGGGCCGCGCCCCGCTGTACAGCACCAAAGAAACCAGAATGGGCAGGCCTTGAGCGGCCCGCTGCCGCCGGCTGGCCGCCTGCAGCTGCAATCCGCCATAGGTATACGTGCGCAACGCCATGCAGGCATCAGGCCGGGACTGCTGCTCGATGGCAATCAGCACATGGCCTTGCAATGGCTCCTGAATCGGCACGTTCCACACCAGGTCCGCCTGCCTGAGCTGCAAGGCGGGCCCGACATAAACCGGCGACACCAGTTCGGCGCGTCCGACATCCAGACGCCCCAGCACATCCGCGGGCACGACGGCAAGCAACAGATCGCGCAGCAGAATGCGATGACTGAACAACAAACGATAGCTGGCGTCCAGCAGAGACATGGCGGCGCACCTGGCATGATGAACACCGCAATAGCATGGACGATTACAGAAGAGGATGGCTCCGACAAACATGTCTTGATCCATCGCTAAAAGTACGTAAGCAGGAATTTTCAGCTCCTGCGCACCCCGCAAACCGGGCCCAGCGCCTTGATGCCTCAGCCTGACAGTCCTGTTCTGCTCAGGCTTCCGCCTGAAAGACATCATCCAGGGACTCCGCATCCAGCAGGCGCAGGCTCCAGAAAGACAACTGCCTATGCCCCGCTTGAGACAGCTGCTGCCGGGACACCTCCGGCAGGCGGCCGAACTTGTGGCGCAACTGACGCTGCAAGGTCTGCCTGGCTCGTGCAAGAGCCTTGGTCCGCTCTGCGGCCCTGCCTTCCCGCAAGCCTTGAACCCGGCCTTGTAACAAGCCTTTCTGCAACCCCTGCGCCTCCCATTGATGAAGCCAGGAACCGGAATGATCGTCGAGCATGGTACGCACGTCCTTTAAATGAAGATGATGGGGAAAGTCCACCTTGGGCAAGCAGCGCGGCAGGATGACTTGATTGATCCAGGCCGCCATGTCGCGCTGCAAGGCCGGTTCGGAACATACATCCATGAAAGTCTGCAGCAAGCCGCTGACGTGGGCCAGCCCCTGGTTATGCTGGATCCGGCAGATCAGGCCAAACAGGTTCGACTCCTGCAAGAATCCGTTCAAAGCATGTTTTTTAAAGTCGACAAGCAAGAAAGCTTGCCGCGGAATGTGGCGCTTCAGCCACGGGTGAAAAGGCGCCTGGAACAGACGCTGCACGGCGCGCACGCCATGCCAAGGCCGTGCCCCGCTGTACAACACCAAAGAAACCAGAATGGGCAGGCCTTGAGCGGCCCGCTGCCGCCGGCTGGCCGCCTGCAGCTGCAATCCGCCATAGGTATACGTGCGCAACGCCATGCAGGCATCAGGCCGGGACTGCTGCTCGATGGCAATCAGCACATGGCCTTGCAATGGCTCCTGAATCGGCACGTTCCACACCAGGTCCGCCTGCCTGAGCTGCAAGGCGGGCCCGACATAAACCGGCGACACCAGTTCGGCGCGTCCGACATCCAGACGCCCCAGCACATCCGCGGGCACGACGGCAAGCAACAGATCGCGCAGCAGAATGCGATGACTGAACAACAAACGATAGCTGGCGTCCAGCAGAGACATGGCGGCGCACCTGGCATGATGAACATCCGGACAGCATGCCCGACTGCTTCCGGCAACAGAACGGGCGGGCGAACTTTCGTCCATCGTCAAAATTACGCAGTTATTCCTCCTGCTGCCTGCCCGGAGAGGCTGACATGCGCCGTCCCGCTCAGCCCGAATATGACAGCTGTCACATTCCAGTCCAAAAAAACAGCTGAAAAAACAGGCATTTCGGGATTTTTCATTTCGCCATGCGGAAAGCGGTAACGACTCCACAGGAGCTCATGGGGCCGCTGCTTCGGCTCCTGGGAATACCACGTCGGATCAAGGGTTTGAGTTCAATGACCGCCAAGCCCATATTATTCGTAAGCGTATGATTATCCTGATTTTTTTTCTTCAAATCTTCATATTGCCGTAGCCTGCCTGTCATGCCCGGCCCGCATACTGCATGGGCAGCACGGATGCTTCCAGGCCGGCAAGAAAAGGATGCAGGCAGTCCAACAATAAGCAAACGCCCTAACGGCCTCTTTCGCTGAACCAGGCGGCTCCGGGAGCCAGTTCGCTAACGCCTGGTTCAGCATTTTTTCTCCTGCCCGCCGCGCATGCAGTCAGGGGAACCCTGCGTCCGCATCCGGGGCATGCCCATGCCCGAGCACGCCTTTCCCCTGACGGACCTGTCGCCGCGGACCGCATGCCCCGCCGACACATCCACAGCCCCCAAACACGCCTTCCAACATGCCAGCCCGCCGATATCGCCGACTTCGGCAAAAAACGTCGGTTTTCAGCATCAAAAATTTCACGGTTACTTAAAATCGGGATTTTTTATAAATCCAATTTCAATAAACCTCATTTATTCTCAAAAAACCCTTTCATAAGCCCCTCAGAAAAAGCTTTAAGCAAAAAATAAAATATCAACAAAATACTTTGAAAATCAATAACTTATTTAATTTTTTTAAGCTATGAATCAACTCATTTTTAATCAATCAAAAGTGATGAATCGGGATTTACAAAAATCGCAATCGGGAAAATCCGTTCATACAGATTTAATATTCAAGCCCCACAATGACGCCATCGACTCCACATCGTCGATAACAGCCAGAAGATGATTTCACCCGGATACCTGTTTTCATGCACTGCGCTGTTCTTGTTCTTTAGCAGGTCCTTCATGAGCCAGGCGCCACTCGGGCGCGCAACGTCCCTCCCGCGCCTGGTTCAGCTTTTTTTCTATCAGCTCCTTCTTATCGAGGTTTGACATGAAAAAGTTCGCTAAAGCTACATCCATGGGCCTTCTGGCCGCCAGCATCCTGGCTGCCGCCGGTGCAGCCAACGCCAACGCCATCGTCGGCGGCGGCGCTACCTTGCCTGAAAAGTTGTACGAAGACGTTTTCACCAACGTTCTGAACCCTGACGCAACCGTCAATACCTACGGCTACACCGGCGTGGGCAGCGGCAACGGCAAGAAAGCCTTCTTCGGCAACGACGCTTCCTTCTTGGGCGGCGCCGGTCCCGTCCATTTTGCCGGCAGCGACTCGCGCGTCAGCGTCGCGGAGCAAGTGGCTTACAACAACGCCGAAACCGCCCGCGGCACCGCCAAATGGGGCGCTTTCATCCAGATTCCGGCCGTTGCTACCTCGGTTCTGCTGCCCTACAAGCACGGCACGGTTGCCGACCTGAACCTGACGACCGAACAGATCTGCAAGATCTACTCGCGTCAAATCACCACGTGGAATCAAGTCAATACGGCTTACGGTACTGACCCCATCAAGGTCATCTACCGCGAAGACAATAGCGGCACTACCGAACTGTTGGCCGACTTCCTGAAGGCGGGTTGTGCTTCCCATGGCATCACCTTCACCGTGTCGAACGACTTCAAAGCGGTGGTTGCCTCCGCAGGCGTGGACGCTGCTGCCTTGAAGGCCGCGGGCACCTGGGTGTCGGGCACGGGCAGCAGCGGCGTCAAAGCTGCTGTGGCTGCCAATAGCAACGTTCTGGCCTACCTGAGCCCTGATCCATCCTTTACAGGAAAAAACAACGCTGATGTTGCTCGTATCAATGGCTTCCTGCCTGTGAACGCCAACATCCAGACGGCGCTGAACAGCATCGCCATCCCCGCTGGCGCCGCATCCAACCCCCGCAACTGGGTTCCCGCCTACACGCTGCCTGCCACCGGCTACCCCATCTTCGGTACCACCAACTTCCTGGTTGGCCAGTGCTACGCCACGGCGGCCAAGAAAGACGGCGTACGCCATCTGCTGTCGCGTTTCTACGGTGACGGTAGCGCCGACAGCGCCACGATCGCCAGCAAGATTGTCGATCACAACTTCATCGAACTGCCCACGACGTGGAAAGACGCCATCAAAACCAATTTCCTGGCCGCCTCCGGCAGCCTGGCCATTGGTGATGCCAGCGTTTGCAACGGCATCGGCCGCCCCTAAGCCCCTGGCTTAACTCTGCTTGCTAGTTCGCTAAAACTCCGCCGGACAGGTGCAAGCCTGTTCGGCGGCCTGTATTCCACTTCCCCGATTCCTGCATTTTCCTGCCCTGGCTGACTGTCATGACTTTGCCCCGCCCTATCCGCACCAAGAACCTGGCCGCTTCCCTGCTGTCCCCCACCCGCCTGTCGCAAGCCCTGGCCCTGGCCCTGCTGGGTCTGAGCCTGCAGCCGAACACCGCGCAAGCCCAGGTCAAAAGCGCCTGGTTCGCCACCAGCGGCGGCCAGAACACCGCACAGGTGCGCCAACGGGCGCTGCCCCTGCAAGGCATGGCCGGCCCCGATACCGCGGCCCAGCAAATGCAGTCACGCCAGAAGCTGCAGCACTCGCTGGACAACGTCAACCGCGTAGCCAACTCCATCGCGGCTCAACAAGCGGCACAGAACGCCGCCCGCCTGGCGGCCCAGCAGCAGGCCGGCGGCGTGGCCGAAGGCCTGGCGGCGGGCGGCCTGGAAGTGGCCACGGGCGAGCAGGCCCACTGGCAAGGCGCCAAGGCGCCGGTGCATACGCAGGAAAATGGCCGTCATACGGTGGCGATCGAGCAGACCGAATCCAAAGCCATTCTGAACTGGAACCGCTTCGACGTGGGCCGCAATACCACGGTGCAGTTCCAGCAGAAAGCCAGCGATGCCGTGCTGAACCGCGTCGTGGGCGCGCAGGCCGCCCCCAGCCAGATCCAAGGCGCCATCAAGGGCGATGGCACCGTCATGGTGGTGAACCAGAACGGCGTGGTGTTTTCCGGCAGCAGTCAGGTCAATGTGCGCAATCTGGTGGCGGCCGCCGCGAACATCAGCAACGAACAATTCCTGAAAGGCGGCCTGTACGTCAATGAGCAAGGCTCCCTGCCCACCTTTACCGATGCCCTGGGCAAAGCGGACGTCCAGGCCGGCGCGCAGATCCAGACCCATGCGCCGGGCCGTTCCACCGACGGCGGCGGCTATGTGCTGCTGATGGGGCAGGAAGTCCACAACGCCGGCCAGATCCACACGCCCAAGGGGCAGACAACGCTTGCCGCCGGCGACATCTTCTACATCCGCAAGGGCCAGGGCACGGACGGCAACGCCCAATCCACCACGCGCGGCAACGAAGTCGTTGCGCACCGCAAGGCCGACAGCCAGGCCGGCCTGGTCGCCAACAGCGGCCTGATCAGCGCGGCCACCGGCGACATCACCCTGACCGGGCACGACGTGCGCCAGGCCGGCGTGCTGGTCAGCACCACGTCCACCAGCCAGCGCGGCACCATCCACTTGTCCACCCGTCGCAGCGATGCGGACGGCCGTGTCACGCTGGAAGCGGGCAGCACGAGCGCCATTCTGGTGGATGCCGATTCGCCCACCGCGCTGGATGGCCAGCGCGAGGCCCTGATGAACAGCAAGGGCTTTGGCGACAGCACTGCCATTTTCGACAACCTGGGTCGATCCGAGACACCGAATGCCTTGTCGCGCATCGACATCGTCAGCGGCAAGACCGTTGACTTCCAGGGCAACTCCCTGACCCTGGCCACGGGCGGCGAAATCACCACCCACGCCGAACACCGATCCCTGCTGCGCAGCGGCGCAGAGCTGGACGTGGCCGGCCAGGTGGGCGTCCGGGTCGCCATGGACAGCAACCAATTGCTGATCAACGCCCAGGGCAATGAACAGCGCGACGCGCCCATCAACCGCGACAGCAAGAACCTGAACAACAAAGACATCTGGGTGGACCGCCGCCTGCTGGTCTTCGTGCCCAAGGGCACGCAGGGCTACGAATCCGACCGTTGGTATACGGCCGGCGGTCTGCTGGAAGTCAGCGGCTACCTGAATACCGCCCCGCACAGCATAGGCGAATGGCTGGCCCAGGGCGGCACCATTACCGCCACCGGCAAGGACTTCGTGTCGGAAGCCGGATCCCGCCTGAACCTGTCCGGCGGCACGCTGGACGTGCAGTCCGGCAAAATAAACCTGACCTGGCTGCGCGGCGAAGACGGCCGCCTGTACGAAGCCAGCCGCGCCCCCGGCGATTTGCTGTACCAAGGCGTGTACCAAGGCTGGGAAGCCCTGCACCCGCGCTGGGGCGAACAGGCCACGCGCACCTTCCACAACCCCTTGATCGGCCCGCGCACCCGCTTCGAACCCGGCTACACCGTAGGCCGGGACGCGGGCAAACTGATCGTCGCGACACAAAATGCTCTGCTGGATGGGGACTTGATTGGGGAAGTCTACCAAGGCCCGCGCCAGATCCAGGCCGCGCAAGCGGGTCTGGACGGCTACCTGCAATCCCAGGCCGCTGTCGCGCGGCGAGCGGGTTTGGCTATCGGATTCCCGTCCAGAGGCATACTGCCTATATTCAAGCAAATCCGGGTACAAGAAAAAAACCAAAGCATCCTGGCCGACCTGGACGAGCAAGTCAGCGAAGACCGCCAGTCCGTCCTGACCTTGACCGGCGACTGGCTGAACCGCAGCCGCCTGGGCGAGCTGGAACTGTGGGCGCAACAGACCATTACCCTGGACCAGGCGCTGGAACTGGCTCCGGGTGCGGAACTGACCCTGTTCGCGCCTTCGATTGACATCAATGCGGACATCAGCGCCCCATCCGGCGCCATTTCCGCCGGTTTTCTGGGCAACAATCCCGCCGGCAACGACCTGCCCGCCGACATCGAGCGCGGCCTGCGCGTGGCGGATGGCGTCAGCATCAGCGCCGCCGGCCTGCTGACCGACGCCCGCCGGAATTCCCACCAGACCGACCAGCAAGCCTATATCGACGGCGGCCGCATCACGCTGGAAACGCCGGATTCCATACGCCTGGGTCAGGACAGCCTGCTGGACGTCAGCGCCGGCGCCTATGTGCGCGACATCGATAAGTGGCAGGGCGGCAAGGGCGGCTCCGTCCGCATCGCCGCCGGCCACCTGAGCGCTGAACACTCTACGGCACACTTGGAACTGCTGGGCCATATCCGCGGCTATGGCTACACGGGCGCCGGCACCCTGGACATCGATTCGCGCGCGGCCCTGTCCATAGGCGGCGATCTGCAGATGGAAAACGGCTGGCTGCAGGCCGGAGAACGCGCCAATGGCGACCTGATTCTGCTGAATGACTATGAGGTTAAAGCGGGAGAAATCCTTCCTGTACCTTATGCCATTGAGCGCACACATACCTTGCCAGGAGAGTACATCGCGAACCCTTCTGGTAAGTATGATCTCTTTGCCAACGAGCTTGTAATTCCTCAAGCCGACTGGATAATTGGCCCAGAAAACGGTTGGGCCTCATTCGAGGTGGACGGAGTTCTCATCTTTTTTTATGGCGATGGTTACGAAATACCTAGACAAAATGAGAGTCACCGTGGAAATTTGCTCATTCCCGCCGGAGCATCGGTCAAGATTCGGTATATAAATCATCTAACGGTTGACCCAAGAATATTTCCTGACGGTCTAAAGTTCCGCACACCAAAGAAAGACTTTCTACCCATAGGAACCGCAGCGCCAGCAGACTTCGTCGTCTCCAAAGGCACACGACTGCCAACCGGCACCTTGCTCGCCCGTCCCGCACAAATAGCCAAGACCAGCAACATCAGCCTGGCCCCCTTCAACACCGGCTTCGCCCAGTACCAGCTACGCGGACAGAACGGCGTCTATATTCCCCGAAACGTCCAGATCGATCTTCACCGGCCCATTCAGCACCTGAACTTTACCGGCGCCAACGGCCAATCCCAGCTTCAAGCCGGCACGATACTGCCCCCGCTGTTTCAAGTGTCGGCCGACGGGCGCACAGTACAGCAACGCGCCGGCGCCAGCCTGAGCCTGGCTTCCGGCTCCACGCTGTCCGAATGGGCGGCGGGTGAGCCACGCAGCCTGATCCTGGAGCAAGGCTCCAGCCTGCGGGTCGATCCCGGCCAGGCCATCCGGCTGAACAGCACCGGCGACTTGTGGGCGCTGGGCGCTTTGCATGCGCCGGGCGGAACCCTGCGCCTTATGGGCGCGCGCGAACTCTCAGTTACGGGAGACATCCACTCCAACAAAGCCGACAAGCAGGCCCACCAGCGTCAAATTCTGATTGGCGAACACGCCGTTCTGGATGCCTCCGCCGCTGCCTGGACGGGGCAGAACAAGCTGGGCCACACCCTGGGCGTTGTCAGCCGGGGCGGGGACATCATCATAGGCGGGGAGTTTCTGGACGACACCACCAGCGCCCCCGGCTCCGACGCTTTTGTCGTGCTGCGGCCCGGCAGCCGCCTGGATGCCTCGGGCGCGGAAATCCACATCGATCCCGACGGGCGCGGCGCCTATGCCCTGGCCAGTCATGGCGGCTCCATTACGCTGGGTTCGTCCGCGGGCTTGAGCCTGCACGGTTCCATGACGGCCAAGGCGGGCAATGCCGCCGCCCGGGGCGGTCGCTTGAACGTATTGCTGGACGCGCCCAACTACGAAGCGGCCAATATCCACAAGGACGTGCTGGCGCCCAGGGAACTGCTGGTACTGAATCAGCAAGCCGCCTATACGCCCGATGCAACCTTGCGCTACGGCCGGGCCAGCCTGGGCCTGGATCAGATCGCCGCCGGCGGCTTCGATGACTTGCTGCTCTACAGCGGCGGGCTGCTGGGCTTTACGGACAACACCCGCTTGGCCGTCAACGGCCAACTGCATCTGGTATCGGGCATGCTGGGGCTGAGCGCCGAAGCGCCGCAAGATTCACACATCGAATTGTCGGCCCAGTATCTAAGGCTGGCCGGCCTGAGTGATCTTACCGTGAAGGATAGCCACAAACGCCCTACGTTCAACGGGGTGTCCATGACGCCGCCGACAGGCACAACACGCCTGACGGCGACAGTGGAGCATCTGGACATACAGAATACCGTCAACCTGGGCGGCACGATCGGCACTTTCCCCACCGTAGGGCCCGATGTCAAGCTGCGCTACAACGGATTCGCCCATACAGACATTATGTCCAGCGGCGACATCCGCTTCCTGAAACAGACCGCGACCGGCACACCGCTCAGCCAGATCGTCGGCGATACAAACCTGACACTGCAGGCGCGCCAACTCTATCCGGACGTGGATGCCCACGGCGGGCTGCAAAGCAATCAATCCCTGACCATTCTGCGCACGCCCGGTTCCACTCCCTATGCGCCCTATTCCCTGGGCGAACTGACCTTCACAGCGCCGCGCATTCAGCAGCACGGCATCGTGCTGGCGCCCGGCGGCCAGATCACTTTCAGGGCGCAACGCGTCGATAAAGAAAACGATCTGCAATTTGAAGCGAGCAATTCATCCATCGACTTCGGCCCTGGCAGCATCACCTCCATCAGCATGGCGGGTTTGCGCCTGCCCTACGGCGGTACCGTGGATGGGCTGGACTATCTGTATCACGGCGCCTTGATTCGCGAACTGGCTGCCTCCTTGTTCGATCCGTCCAAGTCCATGCGCCTGTCGGCGCACGACATCAAGGTGCAGGAAGGCGCGGTGCTGGATTTGAGCGGCGGCGGCGACTTGCTGGGGGCGGGCTTTGTGGCCGGACGCGGCGGCTCCGTGGATGCGCGCCTGTATCCGCTGATGCAAGTGGATCGGCGCGGCGGCGGCTTCACCCTGCCCTCGTTAAAATCCAACCCCGTCTACGCCATCGTGCCCGGCCATCAGGCGCCGTACGCACCCGGCGGAAAAGGCGAGGGCGCGGTCGCGCCCGGCCTGGGCCAGCGAATCACCTTGGAGCACGGGCTGCCCGGCCTGCCCGCCGGCACCTATACGCTGTTGCCGTCCAGCTATGCGCTGCTGCCCGGCGCGTTCCGGGTGGAACTGAACGGAACCCAGGCCCAGGCGCTTGGCTACACCGCTCCGGGACTGCTGCGCAACGGTTCCTGGGCCGTGCAGGGCGCAGTCCACAGCCATCAGGCAGCGCCCCAGGCCGGCTTGATGCAGCCCATGATCATCAGCAGCGCCGACACGGTGCGCCGTTACAGCCAGTACAACGAGACCAGCTTCAGCGACTTCGCGCGGCAGCACGCGGCGCGCAGCGGCAACCCGCGCTTGCCGACGCCGGAAGATGGCAAGCAGTTGATTGTGGACCTGAGCGGTGAGCGTCGTTACCTTATCATCCCGAGCCCCGCTCGCTCTCTGTCGTTCAAGGGAGAAGCGAGATTTCAAGCCGCCCCCCAGGGATACGCGGGCACGGCCGCCATCAAGAGCTCATCGGGTCATCTGCACGTCGTGTCCAGCCTGGACCAGCCAGGACTGCCGGCGGATGCCGCCCGCGTCGATGCCGCCAGCCTGAACCGGCTGCACGCCGGACGCCTGGCCTTAGGCCAGGAATCCAGGATCTCGGAAAACCGTTTGATATTCTATACGCCTGGCGGTATTACAGAAGGCTTGACCATTCATTCGGGCACTTACCTGACTGCCCCTGAAATCGTGCTGGCCGCCACGGCCATGACGCTGGAACCCGGTGCGGTGCTCAGCACCCTGGGCCAAGGCTCCGCCCCACTGGGACTGGAGCAAGGCTATTACACCCAGGGACACAACTTCGTGTTGCTGTCCAATAATCAGCATTTGGCTCAAAACGTCAATACGTCCACTGTCGGTTCTATCCAGATCGGTATCTGCACCACGGCATCTTGCGACGGCGCCGCCCGGCTTTATTCCGAAGCAAGCCTGACCATCGGCACCAACGGCTCCCTGGAGCTGGGTGAACAAGTCCGCTACGGCGCCCGCCACCTGACTTTGTCCACCAGCAGCATCAACGTGGGCAGCGAGCAGGCTCTGGACGCCGCCCGCGCCCAGGGCATGCTGCCCGCCGGCCTGACGCTGAACCAGGGCATTCTGGACCGCCTGCTGCAAGGCGACACGTCCTGGGGCGCGCCGGCGCTGGAACAGCTCAGCCTGACCGCCGGCCAGTCCCTGAACTTCTGGGGCAATGTGGCCCTGGACACCACGGACCCGGCCACGGGCCTCAGACGCATGGAACGCCTGGTGCTGCGCACGCCCGCCATCTACGGCGCCGGCCAGGCGGGCGAACAAGCCTATCTGCGCACCGGCGACCTGTACTGGACCGGCCTGATGCAAGCCGCGCCCGCCCCCGTGCTGGGCGGCGCCGGGCACGGCCAGGGCACATTGCGCATCGACGCCGAGCAATTCATCCTGGGCTATGACCCGTTCAGCCGGCCCAACAATACCGACCGGCCCGAACGCCTGACGCTGGGCTTCGATACGGTGGACGTCACCGCCCGCCGCGCCTTTACCGCCAGCCACGAAGGCAGCCTGAAGGTCTACCAACGCTGGACCGGCGAAGACCAGAACGGCTCTGTGTACGACGGCGGCCATCTGCTGATCCACACGCCCTTGCTGACCGGCCGCTCCGGCTCGGCCTCGCACATTACGGCTGGCGGAGCCTTGCGCGTGCTGGGCCTGCCCAGCGCCACCGCCGATGCGTCCCTGGCCGGCATGGGTTCGGAAATCCGCCTGGCGGCCCAGGAGATCGAACTGGACACCCGGGTCGTGCTGCCCAGCGGCCAGTTCCAGGCCCATGCGCAACAGGATGTGATCCTGGGTCCGCAAGCCAGCCTGAACCTGGCCGGCAAGACCACGACCTTCTTTGACGACGACGAAGCCACCCAATACAGCTGGGGCGGCGATATTACTTTGGTTTCCCGGCACGGCAATGTGATCCTGGACGCCCAGTCCCTGATCGACGTGTCCGCCGTCAACAACCACGCCGGCTACCTGACGGTACAGGCTTCGGAAGGCCGCGCGGCGCTGGAAGGCCGAGTGCTGGGCGGAGCCTCCGGCCAGTATGACGCGGGCGGCACCTGGGTGCCCTACCGCCACGCCCAACTGGAACTGCAGGCCAAGCATCTGGGCCTGACGGGCGATCTGTCCGAACAATTCGCGCTGCTGAACCAGCGCCTGGACCAGGACGAAGTCTGGGGCGCGCGCCAGTTCCAGTTCGGCGAAGGCGATCTGCACATAGGCGGCGCCGTGCGCGCCGGGCAGATCGGCATCGCCCTGGACCAGGGCCATCTGACGGTAGACGGCCTGCTGGACGCCAGCGGCGCGCAAGTAGGCCAGATCCGCCTGAACGCCAAGCACGGCTTGACGCTGACCGGACGCGCCGTGCTGGACGCCCATGGCCGCCTGCTGCGCGTGGACAGCTACGGCCAGATCATCCACAGCCCCAACCGGGCCGTGGTGGAATTGAACAGCGGACAGGGCCGGTTGACCTTGAACAGCGGCGCGCGCATCGACCTGCGCCACGGCACGGACACCCCCGAACGCGATCCCGAGGCCCGCGGCAGCCTGTGGCTGTACGCGCCGCGCCTGGATGCGGCGGACTCCGGCCGCATGGCCGTGCAGGCCGATGCCGGTCTGGACATTGCCGGCGCGCGCCAGATCGTGCTGCATGCGGTGCAGCAGTATTTCGATGCGCCGGCGGGCACGGACGCCGCCGCCAGCGGCCGTCCGTACCAGGTCATCACCCAAGGCTGGCTGGACGACAGGCACACGGAAAGCACGCGCTTCATCAACAATGCCCTGGCCAATACCGGCCTGATCCAGAACCAGTTGGCCGGCCTGACCGCCTACCGCGACGCCTTCCACTTGCGTCCCGCGGTGGAAATCCTGAGCGCGACGCCCGATGGCGACCTGGTCGTGCAAGGCGACCTGGACTTGTCCAAGTACCGCTACAACAGTTTGAACCCAAATAGCCCCCTGACCGCCGTCTACGGCTCGGGCGAAGCGGGCGCCCTGGCCATCCGGGCCGGCGGCGACCTGGCCATCTACGGCAGCATCAACGACGGCTTTGCGCCGCCGCCCGCCACGCCCGATGACGACGGCTGGGTATTGGTGCCCGGCAAGCAGCCCTTCGGCGGCGATGTGATCGTGCCCATTGCCGGCGTCAAGCTGGAAGCCGGCACGCAGTACCCGGCAGGACGAGCATTGAATTTCGATCTGCCTGCCAGCAATGTGACGCTGCCCGCCGGTACGCGCCTGCCCGTCGACGTGACCCTGGATGCGGCCTACACCCTGCCCGCCGGCAGCGTATTCCGCGCCGACGTGCATGCGCCGGACGGCAGCCTGCTGCTGCCCGCCGGCGCCCCCGTGCCCGAAGGCGGTCTGGCCTTGCAGCAAGGCGCCAAGCTGGGCGCCGGCCTGCACCTGCCCGCCAATTTGACGGTACAAAACATCACCTGGCCCAAGGGCGTCACCCTGCCCGTGGCCATGAATCAGGCCGGCCAGATCAGCCTGCCGGTCGGAGCCCTGTTGCCGGCGGACACGGATATCAAGTTGGCCGACGGCCTGTTCCGCGTGCCTCTGCGCCCGCTGGACGGCGACCGCCAGGCCTACAATTGGGCGCTGGCGCCCATGCTGCCCAGCGGCTCGCAATCCTGGAACATACGGCTGGTGGCCGGCGCAGACACCGCCGCCGCCGACCCGCGCAGCCTGCGCGGCGACGCCACCCACGGCAGCCTGGTATTGGGCGACACGCATTACGGCATGGAAAAGGAATACAAGGCGGCTGGAGTCTGGGTATGGGCGCCCGACAACTGGATGGGCGAGCCGGCCGGTCAAGCTGTACCCGACGAATACCTGGAATATTGCGGAATGGACCCAAGCCTATGTGTCCTTCAAGCCCCCCCGCCTCAATACGTCTGGGCGGAAGGCAACTGGATGGGCGAGCCGGCCGGAGAAGCTGTGCCCGACGAATACCTGGAATACTGCGAAATCGACCCAACTCTGTGCACATACGTTGATACAGGTAAAAAAGAACTGGCTGGCGTCCACGCTCGCCAGCCTAACCTGAGCGTATTGCGCACCGGTACGGCAGACCTGGAACTGGCTGTCCGTCATGACCTTTCCATGCGCAGCCCTTATGGCATCTACACGGCAGGTACGCCGGTTCTGCTCGGGAACGGAATGGACAAGCACTATGACGCCGATCGCGCCATTACCGAGGGCGGCAAGGTGCTGGGCAACACAGCCGGCGACTATGAAAATCTGGTCAGCAGAAACAACAGGATCAGTCAGAATTGGTACCCGGACTTTGGCGGCAATCTATCGCTGCGAATCCAAGGCGATCTTGCCGGCGATGCCTGGGCGGCCACTCCTCCTGCCTCGGGCACGCCCATCAATAGCACGGACGTCCATAACTGGCTGTGGACGCAAGGCAACGACGGCGCCGATACCTCCCGCATCCCCACCGCATGGGCCCTTCATTTTGGCGACTATGTCGTCAATCACGATGTGCCGGCAACTCTCAAGCGATGGCCGCGCCAAGTGGGGTTCAGCGGTTTGGGCACGCTGGGCGGGGGCAATGCGCTTGTTCAGGTCGGCGGCCGAACGGGCATAACAAGCATACGCGCGCAAAGTGAGCCTCGCAGCGAGGGGTTGACCATTGCCATCGCCAGCAATGGCCGCGTCCTGCCAGATGGCCGCGTCCTGATTCAAGGAGGAGGCGATTTGCGCTTGCGCCTGTCCGGCGGATGGAACCCCGAACTCGACGCCCTGCAGAAACGATCCTCGCTGCCCTTCAACGCCCATGCCTTGCTCGGCGGCATTGTTAATTTACGCGGCCAGATCCAACTTTCCGCCGGGCAGATTGGACTGATGAAGCAATATTATGAAAGCAATCAAAGAGATAGCCGGGATAGCCGGCCTCACAACCCGTATCAATCCTCCAAAACCCAATCGGTAGGCGGTCTTGTACTGACTTTGGGAGACGCCACGGCGGATCTTCAAAGCCAGCGCAATCTGGTCTTGTCCGCCGTTGCTGACGCCACCAGGCCATCGACGCCTTACTCTAGGGCTGACTCTCGCGGCCAGGGGCAGACCTGGTTCAGCTTGTGGACGGATCATACCGCTGCGCGCGCCTGGTCAGCCGGTTCCCATTTGACCGGCGACACGCGCATTTCAGAAGAACTGAACCCCGGCGAAAGCCATGCGCTGAACCCCCATCGGCCAAGCGATGGCGCCTTTACCTTGCCAGGCTCGGTTTCTCTGATCGCGACGGAAGGCAATATTTACCAGGGCACGTCCATGACCCGGTCCGCCTCGCCTCTGGAGGCTCCCTTGCTGCTAGCTCCCTTAGGCCCACGCCAATTGACCATATTGGCCGGCGGCTCCTATTTCGGCGGCGGACAGATCATCGCCTCCTCGGGCGCGGACAGCCACAGCGTTTCGACCTTCCTGCGCCCCAGCTATCGTGTCCACGGTGCTGGAAATCCCATTGGGCGTAATACGCCAGAGGAAACCTCTTTCTTTACCGGCGATGCGCTGCATGCGTGGTCACTCAACACCATACGGAACGAGGTCAATTACCGTCCCCATCCTTCGACCTCTACCCGGGTCTATAGCCGCGATGGGGACATTGTCGGTCTTTGGCTGGGCGCTCAAATCGAGCACACCGGCGGAGACTACATGCGCACCGCAGCCTGGTATTGGAGCAGCGGCGCCGCTCAAATCCGAGCAGGGCAGGACATTATCTGGACTGGACAAAGAAAGGACGAAGCATCCAGGGAGCTCCCTGTCATATATGGCTCTTCACCTACCGGCAGCTTCATCCTGCACACCCACCCCAACGACGTCTCCACCATTATCGCCGGGCGCGATATCCGCTACCTGAACCTGAGCGTGGCCGGGCCGGGCACGGTGGAAATCACCGCCGGGCGCAACATCATCCAGGAAGACAAGGCCGGCATCGTCAGCCTGGGGCCGGTGGTGGCAGGCGATACCCGTCCGGGCGCCGGCATCGTGTTGCAGGCGGGCATGCACAACAGCATGTATGCGGGCCTGCTGCAGCAGTACCTGAACCCCGCCTTGCGCGCGGATGCGTCCCAGTCTCTGGCCGGCCAGCCCGGCCGCGTGGTGCACAGCTATGAAGGGGAACTGATGGATTGGCTGCGGGAACGCTACGGCGTGACTTTCAGCGGCGACGATGCCGCGCCGTCCGCCCTGGCCTACTTCCAGACCCTGCCCGCCGCCCAGCAGCGCATCTTCGCCCGCGACATTTACTTTGCGGAACTGCGCGAGGGCGGGCGCGAGTACAACGACGAAGGCGGTCCGCGTTCAGGCAGTTACCTGCGCGGCCGGCGCGTCATCCAGGCCCTGTTCCCCGAACTGGACATGAACCAGCAGCCCATCGTGTACGACGGCGACGTGCTGCTGTTCGGCGGCGCGGGCGTGCACACCAACCAGGGCGGCGACATCCAGATGCTGGCGCCCGGCGGCGGGCTGACCTTCGGCGTGGAAGGCCCGCAGCCGCCGTCCACGGCCGGGATCATCACCCGCGGCCGGGGCAACATCCAGCTTTATTCGCGTGACAGCATCCTGCTGGGCCAGAGCCGGGTCATGACCTCCTTCGGCGGGGACATCCTGGCCTGGGCCAACCGCGGCGACATCAACGCTGGGCGCGGCTCCAAGACCACGGTGGTCTACACCCCGCCGCTGCGCGTCTACGACAGCGTGGGCAATGTGCGGATTTCGCCGGACGTGCCCAGCACCGGGGCCGGCATCGCCACCCTGGCGCCCATCCCTGAAGTTCCTGCCGGCGACGTGGACCTGATCGCCCCCGAAGGCGTGATCGACGCGGGCGAAGCCGGCATCCGGGTGTCGGGCAACGTCAACGTGGCCGCGCTGCAGGTCATCAACTCGGAGAACATCAAGACCCAGGGCGAATCCAAGGGCATCCCCGTGGTGGCCGCGGTGAACACCGGCGCCCTGACCAGCGCCAGCGCCGCCGCCTCCAGCGCCACGGCCGCCGCGCAGGACGTGGTCCAGCGCAACCAGGCCGCGCGCCAGCAGAACCAGCCGTCCATCGTGACGGTGCAGATCCTGGGCTTCGGAGACTCATAATCCCAAGCAACTCCACGGGCGCCGAACCCGTGTCCCAGACCCTCCACAGCCCGCCGCCAGACGGGCTGTTTTTTTTATGGCTATCAGGTAGTTCTACGCAGGATCAATCCCTGACTGCAACATGGAACCAGGCCCCGCACTGAGTCATGCTGTTGTGGTCTATTCCCGGAGGCCCGCCTGTACTGGCTTTCATATTGCAATTCATACGCCAATGGCGTATAAAGGTAAACATGGTTTTTCTCGAAACCTCAATCTTTACTCGTCAGATCACGGCTCTACTGTCTGATGATGAATACCGGCGCCTTCAACACGCTTTGCTCGAAAATCCTGCTAAAGGTGATGTAATTCCTGGTGGCGGAGGGATACGGAAAGTGCGATTCCCCCGGGCCGGCACAGGTAAAAGCGGAGGATTGCGAGTGATCTATTACTGGGTGAGCAGCGATGATCAGATTCTGATGCTGCTGGCCTATCCCAAGAACGAACAAGAAAATCTGACCGCCGGTCAACTGACCCAACTGCGGGCGCTTATCAAGGAATTGTGAAATGAATGATCAGTTATTTGCCGAGTTGAAAGCCAGCCTCAAAGAAGCGAAAGCCATTCGCAAAGGCGAACAGGCCCCTGCTCGAGTATTTGCCCTGGACTCTTTGGATGTGAAGCGCGTACGGGAACAAACAAATCTGTCCCAGGCTGAATTTGCCGCAGCCCTTCAGGTGAGCGTTCGGACGCTGCAAAATTGGGAACAGCGGCGCCGTACTCCCACAGGCCCTGCGGCGGCTTTGCTTAAAGTGGTCGCAAATGCGCCGGAGCTTGCGCTGCGCGCTTTGCATGGATAGCGGGCCAGCGCTACAGATCCCTTGCCCCTGCCCTTGACCTTGGTGCTGTACAGCGGCAAGCAAGTCTGGAGCGCCCCTCTGCAAAGCCGCGACCTGTTTTCAAATTATGCTGCGCCGTGGCCTATTGACCACATTCCTCAGCAAGCTTATTGGCTTATTGACCTTAAAAAACAATCTCTTAACCATTCATTGCAAGCAAGCAGCCTGTTCGGCCTGATCTGCCGGATTCAGCACAACCAAGGGCTGGCGCACTTGAGCGAGCTGATGCAGACTGTCCTGGACGCCTGCCCCGACCCGAACCTGCTGCGCGACCTGGCCGCCTGGATCAACCAGGCCATCCTGCCGCGCTGCCTGCCCAATCTGGAGCTTCCTCAACACCTGCACTTGAAGGACATACGCGCCATGCTTGAAGACAACTCCGACTCCTGGCTGCACCAATGGGAAGCCCAAGGCATTCAAAAAGGCCTGGCCCAGGGCTTATCCCAAGGGCTCTCCCAAGGGCTGTCCCAAGGGCTGCAACGCGGCCTGCAAGCCCAGCAAAGCACCCTGATCCGCCAGCTACGGCGCAAGTTCGGCAGGCTGCCCAACATGCGCAAGCAACAGATCGTCCAGGCCAACACTCGCCAATTGACGGCTTGGAGCCTGAAGCTGCTGGATGCCGCTACGCTGGACGAGGTCTTTCAATCGCCTTCGCCCAAAGGAAGGGGCGCCCCCCGGCATTGAATTCGTTCGGGGCATGCGTCACAGGAAATGAGCCTGATGGCCAGCCTCATCCAAATAACCCTTTTATCAATAAGGGCTATACTGGCCGGCCTTTTTACTCTTCTTGCCGAAAACTCATGACTACTGCTTTACCCGCCTGCCCGCAATGCCAATCCGCTTTCACTTACGAAGACGGAATTCTGTATGTGTGCCCGGAATGCGGGCATGAATGGTCCGCACAGGAGTCGCAGGCGTCCGAACCCCAAGGCCGCGTGTATCGGGATGCGGCCGGCAATATGCTGCAGGATGGCGACACCGTCACGGTCATCAAGGATTTGAAACTGAAAGGCTCGGGCGGCGTGGTCAAGATGGGCACCAAGGTGAAGAACATCCGCCTGGTCGACAGCGACCATGACATCGATTGCAAGATCGACGGTTTCGGCGCCATGAGCCTGAAAACCGAATTCGTCAAGAAGGTCTGACTCTACTGCCGGGGACACGCTTCAGCCTCAAGGGCCTCAGGAAAACCGTCAATTTGAACTACTCCGGTTTTTGACAGCAGTTCACAGGCCTTCGGGCTTTAGGCTCTGACCGTCCAACTTTTGAGGGTCAGTTCAAATTGGCGGTTTTTTTATACATGGCTATCCGTAGTTTTGCGATGGACAAATGCCCTGTCCGGCATAAGCCGGATCAGAAACAATACGTCATGCTGAGGCGGTATCCACTATCTGCACGTTCACCGCCATGACTCTGCTCGATGCCAGCTATCGGCGACTGTTCAATCACCGCAATCTACTGCAGGATCTGTTATGTACCGTATTTTCGCCCGATGTGTGTAAACGCTTGGACCTGGACGGAGCGCTTCCTCTGTCCCCGGCCTATGTAGGCCCGGCCATGCAAGTCCGCCAGGGGGATCTGGCCTGGAGCGTCCCGCCCCGTGACAACGATGATCCCATTTTGCTGATCGGCATCGAACACCAGTCCCAACCCGATTACCTCATGGCATTACGCGTCGGCACCTACAAGCATCTGCAATTGGAGTCTTTTGCCCAACAGCATAGGCCCAGGACACCGCTGCCTATACCCGTCATGCTGGTGCTAAACAGCGGCAAACAGGCCTGGACCGCCTCCACCCGCAGCCAAGACCTCTTCCCAGCGCTCGCGCCACCGTGGCCCATCGACCACATTCCTCAGCAAGCTTATTGGCTTATTGACCTTAAAAAACAATCTCTTAACCATTCATTGCAAGCAAGCAGCCTGTTCGGCCTGATCTGCCGGATTCAGCACAACCAAGGGCTGGCGCACTTGAGCGAGCTGATGCAGACTGTCCTGGACGCCCGCCCCGATCCGAGCCTACTGCGCGACCTGGCCGCCTGGATCAACCAGGCCATCCTGCCGCGCTGCCTGCCCAATCTGGATTTTCCCCGCCACCTGCACTTGAAGGACATACGCGCCATGCTTGAAGACAACTCCGACTCCTGGCTGCACCAATGGGAAGCCCAAGGCATTCAAAAAGGCCTGGCCCAGGGCTTATCCCAAGGGCTTTCCCAAGGACTCTCTCAAGGACTCTCCCAAGGGCTGCAACGCGGCCTGCAAGCCCAGCAGAGCACCTTGATCCGCCAGCTACGGCGCAAGTTCGGCATCCTGCCCAACCGGTACAAGCAGCAGATCGCCAAAGCCACTTCACGCCAATTGACCACTTGGAGTCTGCTATTGCTGGACGCGCCTACCGTGGACGAAGTATTCCTACCCCCGCCTGCCCCTCATAAGGCGACTTGACAAGTCCAAGCCCGGCCACTAGCGCAAACTGACGACGCTGCTTACCTTCCCCCGTTCCTTGCCGCGCGTATCCAGCTCTATCTCCAGTTCCAGCGCGACGGCCGGCTGACGCTGCATGGTCCCGCCCTTGACCTGCAGCGTCTGCCAGCCTGCGCCGGGCTCCCAGGCGCGCAGACGCCAGCGCAGGCTGTCCGCAAGCACGCGCCCCGCGTCCTGATGCCTGGGCTCGGGCAAGGGATAGCGCTTGCCGGCAGCGCCGGCGATCCGGTACAGGCCGTCGCTGCCCTGCCACCACTGCACGCGCTGCCAATAGCCTGGCCGGCCGTCCACTGCGCGCACCATCTCCAGCACCCACCCGTCCGCCCCTCTGCGCTGCAAGAGGACGCTGGGAGGCAGGAACAAGGGCGCAGGCGTCTGCGCCGCTCCGCCGGCCTCGGTGGCGACCGGGGGAAACAGCCAGCCCTGTTCGGAAAACTCGGTTCCGGCCCGCCATTGCACATCCCGCTCGAACTGCTCCAGCACGGCCAGCACGGCCTGGATACGCATGCTGCGCGCCTCCAGTTCGCCCTGCGTACGCTGCAGGCTGTCCAGCGAGCCCCAGGTCATCAGGCTGAGAACGGCCATGACGACCAGGGCCACCAGCACTTCGATCAGGGTCAAACCCCGCTGCCCTGCGGCAAGGTTCATGGCGATGCCTCCCTGGCGAGCTGCGTCTGAAGCGTGACCAGACGGCGCCGTTCGGGCTGCTGCGCATCGACATGAATGGTCAGGAACAACAGCCCAGGCGCTGCCGGCCTCAACTGGCTGTGGCATACGAACCGCCAGCCCGCCTGCGGACAAGGCTGGCTGTCCGCTCCCGGCTTCAAGGGCCGGACGCCCGCCTGCCACTGCGCCAGCGCATTCCGCGCCGACAACATGGCCAGGCTCTTCTGCTCCAGGTGCTCGACATTGTCCGTGGAATGCAGCCCCGTCCTGGCGAATGCCGCCAGCGCCACGCTGACGATCACCAATGCGACCAGGACCTCCACCAGGGAAAAGCCTTTGTCCAGGGCGGGCCGGCCGGCTCCAACCGCAGACAGGTTCACGGCACCACCCGAAACTGGCCGTCGGCGTCCCGGCGAACCGCCACGCGGCTTCCTTGGCTGCTGAGCTCGATCTCCCACGTCTGCCCCAGCGGTTCGGCCGTGAAGCGCAGCGGCAGCTCGCCCTGCACGACCGGATGCCCGCTATGCCAGGAGCGTTCGCCAAGCAGGCTGTCGGCGGGAAATGGCTCGCGGGCGATTCCGGGTTCCAGGACGGGCCAGCCACCCCTGTCCGGATCGCGCCAGCGTCGGCGTGTAAAGCCTTCTGTCCGGGCCTGCGGCTGCCAATAAATGATGCGCCCGTCCCGGCGCGCCTCGGCTTGCGCGACACTGAAACGCTGGATCAGTTCACGGGCGTCGCGACGCAGCTCGCGGCCGGGGTCCGGGGCGGCGCTGACCATGACGGCCGCCGTCGCAATGCCCACGATGACCAGCACGACCATCACTTCCACCAAGGAAAAGCCCCTGGCCCGGCTGGGCGTGAAAATAAGCTCCATGTGCGGACCCCGATGAAAACCTGATGACGCCAGATTAAAGTCCAAATATGGCATTGACATGAAACGTCCACAATGCGCTGCTATAGATATGACCAGGAGAATGAAAAACGGAAATCACGCAAACCCCAGGCATAGATATGAGCAAAGAAAGAAACAACCGATATATCATCCCCATGCATGCGGCAGGAATCATCATGACTCTAGGTTTGACTTACTGGGCCCTGGCTCCCGGGCCGATGCATAGGGCCGTCCCTGAAACGGTTTCCGTCGTACCGGACACCGCCGCAAGCGCCGCGGGAGACGCCGTTGGCCAATGGTTCCGGAAAGGCCCGGTACGCCTGGACCTGGAATTCAAGGGCTTGATAGAAAACGACAATCAACGGGTCGTGCTGGTGTCGCTGAATGGCCAGCAAGCACAAAGCTTCAAGCTCGGGCAGGAACGGCCGCCCGGGCTGGCGCTTCAATCCGTGGAAAAGGATCACGCGGTTTTCACGTATCAAGGCCGGCGGGTTTCCGTGCCGTTTCCGGCTTCGAGACCCGCCGGGGACGCGGGTCTTATCGAGCGCAGACAATAAAATATCGCTCGATAAAATCGACCCTTGAATAATTTATTTTCACTTATGAAAATAAAAAAATTAAAAAGAAACATTAAATCGGGATTAAAAGAGAATGACATTAACAATTCTGTCATTCACAAAAACTAGAATTCCCAAAGCCCGCTTTAATCACAGGCAGGTGAACGACAACCGCCACAACAAGGCGCAACGTGCAAACGGCATATTTTCTTCAGGACTCCCGGGGGTTTGGGGAAGAACCCATCAAGGGAGCAATGGTTTATCGTTGCCGGGGCAGGACCCGGAACATGTGCTTTGCTGTTGCATCAAGGGGAAACACATGACGCGCAGGATCTTGCCTTACGCCCGCACCACCATGACGGAACTGGATGCCAGACTGGCCAGATTCTGCGAAGTGGCTCAAGGGGTGCCGCTTGCCGTGGACCGGCACAATATGCCCTACGTCTGGGTCATCGGCCATCCCATCTGGTATTCGCTGGACCAGATCAATGGCTATCTGCCCGCCAGCCACCCGCTCAAGGCAATGAAGGAAACCGTGGATGCCGCGCTCTACACGCATTGGCCGCTGCATCAGGACGCGGCCGCCAAATGCAAGTCCTCGCTGACGCCCGGCCAGCTGTTCAAGTGCTGGTTCCTGCACATTCTGTACTCCTTCGAATCCGAAGACAGAATCATCCAGCACATCACCTACAACCTGCTGTTTCGCTGGTTCATCGATTACGAATGGGTGTCGGACCCCTTGCCCGAGACTCTGGCGTTCGAGCACGACATACGCTTGATCAGCAAGGACCTGCGCGCCGCGGAACTGGCCCGTCACTGCCTGGCCAGCCATCCTTTCGGCGCGTCCGACAGCGTGGAGTTCCGCATCAACCACGGTTTGCTGCACCACCTGAAACAGGCGCTGGACCAGCAAGACTCCCTAGGCTGATCGCCCGCCGCCGGCGGGCAATCAGCACGCCGGACTCAAGGATGGCCAGGGCGCTCGTCCTGGCAAGCATGCCAGCGGCGCAGCAGCGCATCCGGATTCAGAACGGCCACGCATCCCAGTCCCGTCACCAGCAAGTAGCAACCGATGAACCAGAATGCGCTGTGTATGCCGCTGTCCATCGAGACGCCCGCCATGCCCGGCACATAAGCCGCCTTCTGCATCAGGTATCCCACCATCATGGGCGACACCACCCCTCCCAGCGAGGCGACGCCCGTCAGGACCGCCATGACGGCGCCGCGCTGGCGGGCCGCCACGCAGTAGGCGACCGTCGCGGGCGCCAAGGGAAAGATCATGGCCAGGCCCGCCGCCAGCGTCAGGACGGCCACCGCCACATAGCCATCCAGCCAGGGCAGCGCCAGGAAGGCCAGGCCGGAAGCGGCCAGCGTCGCGCCGAACATGGCGCCCAGCGCCCAGCGCACGGACGCGCCGCGCCGCATGGCCCGCCGCGACAGCACGCCCAGCACGAACAGGGCAGCCGCTCCCATCAGCCACGGCAGGGTGGACACCAACCCTATCCACTCGGGCGATAGGGCCACCACGGACGTCAGATAACGGGGCGACCAGGTCGTCAGAAATCCCTGCGCCCAGAAACAGCCGGCGCCGGCCAGCGTGGCCACGATGAACATGGGCGATAGAAAGACCCGGCGCAGGCAAGCCGGCGGCACCTGGTCATCCAGGGCGCTGACGGCAGCCTGCGGCTTGGCGCCTTCGCCTGCCCGGCCGCAAGCGGCATACGGCCCTTCGCGGCTGAGCACGGCCCACGCCAGCGTCCAGCCCAGCCCCGTCACGCCCATGAAGCCGAAGGCCCAGCGCCACCCCCAGTCGGGATGGGCGATGATCCAGGCCAGCAAGGGCGCAGCCACCAGAGGGCCGAGCGTCGAGCCCATGGCCACCAGGCTGCTGGGCAGGCCTCTGTCCGTGGCGGGAAACCACCCCTGGACGTGCTGCAGGGAGATCGGCGTGGCAGGCCCTTCGGCCGCGCCGAGCACGATGCGCGTTCCCAGCAGCAAGGCCGCGCCGCCCCCCAGCAGCATGGGAAACTGCAGCACGGCCCAGGCCAGCCCCATGGACAAGATGATCCAGCGGCTCTGTATCCACCCCGCCAGAAAGCCCACCAGCACCGCCGACAAGGCGAACAGAAAGAAAAAAGCGCCGCCGATGAAGCCGAATTCGCCGGGGCTGAGCCCCAGGTCCCGCATGACGGGCTCGGCCACCAATCCCAGAATGGCTTTGTCGGCAAAATTGATCATCTGGAACAGCACCAGCATGCCGGTGATGATCCAGGCCCTGCGCACCAGGCCGGCATGGGCCGGCGCCGCGCGCGTATCCGGATTCAAGGTCAGGGCAGTCATGCGTGGGCCCTCGCCAGATGTTCCGATTCGGCTTCCTCGACCTGGACGCCGACCCGATAGCAGTCATTGTCCTCGGCGATGGACACCGGCCCGCCGAAATCGCGCCGCGCCGCCTGCAGCATCTTGTTCAAGTCGGCGGCGCCCGGCACATTGGGCACGATATGGTGCAGCACCAGCTGCCCCACCTTGGCCTGGGCCGCGACCTTGCCCACGACATCATAGGAAGTGTGCGACTCCTCCAGGTGCACGGCAATGCCGTCGCGGGTCGGGCCTGGCGGGAACGTGGCCAGGATGGCGTCCAGGTCTATGACTTCATGCAGCAGCAGGTCCGCGCCGCTGGCCAGTCGTATGCAGTTGCGCGAGAACGTCGTGTCGCCCGACACGACCACCGAACCGTATCGGGAATCGAAGCGATAGCCGAAAGCGGGATAGCACAGGCGATGATCGACCAGGATGGCGGACACGCTCACGTGCTCGTCTTCATGGATGAGGAAGGGTTCCATTTCGGGATGGCGATTGTCCACGGGGTCCGCCGGCACATGGCCGGGCACCTGGATGTCGTGCGCCTTGATCCAGTTGTAAGGGCTGGCCCGCCCTTCGTCGGCCATGCGGATCACCACGTCCGAGGCGAAGACGGAATCGATCAGGGCATGCACCATCTGGCGGGTGCCCGCCATGGCATGGCCGGCCGTGCAGCAATTCACATGCCGCAGATGCTCCTCGTTCAAGGCAGGCGCGCGCGGCGGCTTGGCCGGGCCATAGATGTGGACCTCGTTCTGGAACGATTCGCCCGGCACCTGCCAGCCGGTCAGCAGGTAGGAGCCCAGGTCGTAGATGTGGTCGGAATGATGATGCGTGATGAAAATGCCGCGCAGGCTCTCCCAGCCCAGATGATTGCGGTAATGGCGGATGCTGCCCATGCCGCAGTCCACGATGTAGGTCGCGCCGTCCACGCATACCGCGGTGCAGGTTCCCGCCCGGGTGCTGGACACGATGGGACCGCCGCCCGTGCCCAATGTATAGACGCGCATTCCCTGATTTTCTTGTGCAGCCATGATGTCTCCTGTGGACGGCGTGCGGCCGCCCTCGATGTCGTTATTGGTACGCGGTTCCGTTCAGGACGGAACTGTCGTCCAATCTACCGGCGCCCTCCCTGGCCCGCTATGCGCAATCGGGTGGGACGCTATGCGCTTTTTCGGCATGGTTCCGCAAAAAAAAAAACAGCCCCTCGCGGGGCTGCACGCTGACCGGACGACGGCCTCAGACCCGCATCCGCGCATGGAAATCCGGCACCTGGGACGGCTCGGCGAAGAAGATGCTGCGCACGCGCGACAGCTCCACCACTCGCGCCGGATCCTTCTGCTCATGCAGTTCGGAGAACAGGGTCGAGAGCTCCCCTGCGGGGCTGACCCAGAACAGCGCCCGGCAAGGCTTGTCGCCGGCGATCCGGTAGCCGTGCACGGACCCCTGGGGCCAGCACACGCTGTCGCCGGGACCGACGCGGGACCACTGGCCGTCCATGAACAATTCATATTCCCCTTCCAGCACGTAGACGTGCTCGTCCTGATTGCCGTGGCTGTGGGGCGGCACGAAGGTGCCGGGAGGATCGACGGACAGCCAGGCATAGCAGGCCTGCGTGTCGATGCGCGGCGTGTAGGCGTGGCCCAGCACGTTCCAGGTCACGCCTGGCTCGGAATCGGTACGGGAATGGGCTGGCGCACGGGCAATGTCTTGCATGATGTCTCCTTGGCTCGGTGCGTCGTCTCAAGCGCGACGCCTGCCCATCATGCTGGCGGCAAGCCGCCGCTCGCGCTATGCGCTTTTTCCGCGATGTTCATGCAGTTGCTGGCAGCCCCGCCGGCAGGGCGCCGCGATGCGCCAGGGTCTGCGAAGGCAGCTCGCCGAAACGCTGCCGGTATTCGCTGGCGAAGCGCCCCAGCTGGGCGAAGCCGCAATCCATCGCGATCGAGGACACCGTCTCGGTGCGCCCGGCCTGCAGCAGGCGCTGGCGCACATGCTCCAGGCGCAGGCCCCGGTGAAACGCCACCGGAGACTGACCGCAGAATTGCTGGAAATCCCGGTACAGGCGGTCTCTGGATACCCCAGCCAGATCGGCGATGGCCGCCAGCTCCAGCGCCTGTCCCGCCCGTTCGCGCAGGCGCTCCTGCAAGACCGCCAGATACGCGGGCCGGGAGTCATGCGTCCGGAACAGCGCCGCCGAATAATTGTGGGGCTGGCTGTACAGCAAGGTCGTGATCAATCCCGTCTCGAAACTGCTCCAGACATCGGGCAGGTCGCACAGGCCCTGCTCGTCATCCAGGGTGTCGCGCAAGCGCTGCAGCAAGGCGAACCAGTCGCGGGCTCCGCCCCGCAGGTCCATGCGGGTGTCGAAGACCAGGGGCTCGCCCAGGCTGCGGCCCAGCAGCGTCTGCAAGCGTCCCTCCAGGGCCCCTCGTTCTATGCGCAGCATGATCTTGCTGCATTGTTCGGACAGAGCCATGCGCACTGGCTGAAAGGGAGAAATGATGACGCCCACCCCCGGCTCGGAGACGAAGCGACGCGCGCCCGTATCGATCAGCTGCTCGCCCTCCAGCGGGATGCCTATGCAATAACTGTGCGGAAGGTGGTCGATCTGCACCGTGACCGCATCCGTGTAGCGGATCCATCCGGTCGTGATCCGCCCCACCGTCGTGCCTTGATGCAGCAGCTCCAGTCCATCAGGCTTGCCCACCCGCAAGCCATGCGGACCGTTCAATGCCTGCATCCACGCCACTGCCTCGTCGATACCGCGCAATCTGGCCGAGAACGGCCGTCGCGCCATGCCTGCCTGTTGCATCGTTCCTCGCCTCCTGTCCGGGTCATCGTGCTGCGTCAAGGCGCCTGTCCGCGGCCGCCGCGCCGCAGAGACGATTTTTCTTTTTTCGATGATGCGATGCGGCGCAGCCGCAAGGTATAAGGACTTGCCCTAGTTCAAGCTTAAACAATCTCCTCGCTGTCCTTGGGCATCCTCTTACCCCCGGCTAGCAAACACGCGATAATACGGGCTTCGTTCCGGCGTTCTTCCTTGTCTTGCACACCATGACTTCCTGCACGGGCCGTGTCAGCGCAACCGCGCCCATCGGCATATTCGACTCCGGCGTCGGCGGCCTGTCCGTCTGGCGCTCCATACGCCAGGCCCTGCCAGGGGAAGATCTGCTGTACCTGGCGGACTCGGGATGCGCGCCCTATGGCGACCGGCCCGCCGGATGGATACAGGCGCGCACCGCCCTGCTTGCGCAGTACCTGCTGGATCAAGGCTGCAAGGCCATCGTCATCGCCTGCAATACGGCCACCATGGTCGCCGCTTCTTTGCTGCGGGCGCGCTTTGCCGTCCCCATCATCGCCATCGAGCCGGCCGTCAAGCCGGCCGCCGCCCTGAGCCGCAGCCGCTGCATCGCCCTGATGGCGACCAGCCGCACCATGGACAGTCCGGGTCTGCAGCAGCTCGTACGCCACCACGCAGCCGGCGTGGACGTGATCCGCATTCCTTGTCCCGGTCTGGCGGACCGGGTGGAAGCGCTGCAACTGGACGGCCCCGAACTGGAGCAGGAACTGCGCATGCGGCTGGAGCCCGCGCTGCAGAGCCGCGCCGACACGCTGGTGCTGGGCTGCACGCACTACCCCTTCTTGCGTCCCGCCATTGAACGCCTCAGCGGGGGCCGTTTCCAGATCATCGAACCCTCCTTCGCCGTGGCCGCGCAGGTTCGCCGGCGCCTGCACGAAGCCGGCCGCCTGAGCGCCCGGGACCATGGCGGCCGCAGCGACTTCATCAGCAGCGCGCCCCTGGATCAGGCACAGCGCGTCATCGCCGCGCTGGCCGGCCTGCCCTTCGCCCTGGTCCAGTCCTTGCCGGAACTGGAGATCGGCGATGCGGCCGGCGCACCCGTGCCGGCCGTATCCTTGGCTCAAGCCTGAGACACGACGGAAAAAGGACTTTCCTCGCCCTCGAACCGGGTTTCCAGCACGAGTTCGCCGGCCAGGAGCCGCTGGGACCAATCATCGAGCACGGCGCGCTCGGCCGCGTTCAGGTCCGGACCGGTGGCCAGCCGGACCACGTCCGGGTTTTCCAGCCCGGTCTGAATGCGCTGCCCCAACGCCAGCCTGCCCTGGACGAAATCCAGCACGGCCTGCTCGATGGCCCAGGCCGAGTCCGCCACGGCGGACGCCCAGTACAGCTGGGGATCGGTTTCGACCCAGTTGCGCACATTGGCGATCTGGCGCAAGCCCCTCTCCCGGCACACCGCATCCACGCCCTCACGGCCGCCATCCATCATGGTGAACAACACCTGCACGCCGCGGTCCGCGAAGTAGCGGGTGTTGCGCACAGCCAGCTCGACATCATGCTGGTTGCCATTGAAGCCCGTGTGCCGCAAAGGCTGCCCGGACTGCAGACGCACCCCCTGGGCGAACGCGGCCCGGCCCGCCAGGCCCGGCCGCACCGGGTCGCCGGACAAGTGGGCGATCCGCTCCGGCTCGTAGCGCGCCGCGCTCAATACGCCGGCCAGAAAGGCCGACTGTTCCTGCAGGACCTCGTAGTTCGCCACATTCGGGGCCAGGAAATGCCCCTGCGTGATCACGAAGGGCAGCGCCGGGAAATCCGCAGCCGCCTGGGCGACCGGCCCGTCCCCCTGCCCCCCATGCGCCACGATCAGGCTCGGCCGCTCGCCGGCGATCTCTCGCAAGCGCTCCGCGCGCCGCCCGGGATCGCGCTCGGCCACCCACGTCAGGACGGCGGGCACGCCCTTGTCGTGCAGCCTGGCCTGCGCGCGTTCGGCCGCCTCATTGAAACTGCCCCGCCCCGGCTGGCCAAAGGCCACGATGACGATCGCGCTCATGCCTGCGCCTCCTTGCTCTTCAACTGGCTGACCACCGGGCGCCACTGCTCGGCTTGCCGGGCCACGTAGGACTGGAACTCGTCCGGGGTCTTGGACGCCAGTACAAAGCCTTGCTGCTCCAGCTGGGCCCGGATGTCCGCCTTGGCCAGCACCCGTTCCACCGCCTGGTGGAAACGCTGCACGATGGCCGGATCCAGGCCGGCGGGCGCCGAGACGCCCACGAAGTTCTCCGCCACCAGGGATTCATAACCCAGCTCCGTCACTGCCGGCACATCCGGCGCCTGGGCCACGCGTGTCGGCGCCGTCACGGCCAGCAGACGCAGCTGGCCGCTTTTCAGGAAAGGCAGATTGGCGGGCAAGGCGTCCACCGCCACCCGGATCTGGCCGCCCAGCAAATCGGTGCGCATCTGGCCGGCCCCTTTGTACGCCACATGCTCCAGCCGCACGCCGGCCTGGCGGGCGTACAACTCGCCCACGACGTGCGCCACCGAGCCCAATCCGCCGCTGCCATAGTGGACAGGCTCCTTCTGGGCGCGCAGCCAGTCCGTCAGCTCCGCCAGCGTATGCACGGGAAGGGACGGATGCACCAGCACCACGGTCGGCACCGCGCCGATATAGCTGATGTGACTGAAGCTGGACCGCGCATCGTAGCGTATGTGGTCCAGCAATGCCGGGGCGATGGACAAAGGCGCGGAATTGGACATCAGGAAGGTGTAGCCGTCCGGCGCGGACAGGGCCACCTGCGCGGTGCCCAGCGTGGAGCCCGCCCCCGGCTTGTTTTCGACGACGATGGGCACGCCCAGTTCCCTGGACAGATCGGCCTGCAGCAGGCGGGCCACCAGATCGCTGGCCCCGCCCGGCGGGAAGGCGACGACCAGCCGTATCGCTTGGGCAGGCCAGGCGGATTGCGCCAATGCGGGCCGCGTCAGCCCGCCGAGCAACAGGCCGGCCGCCAGGCCCGCGAAACGACGGCGCCCCTGATTGATTCTTCGCATGCATGTTCTCCGTGTAGCCGCATTGCGGGGATGGCGTTTTCTGGCGGATTGTCCGCTGCATCTCCCGGGAAAAACATGCTAGAGAGGCCCGGCCGCCAAGCAAACGATCGATCCGTGCTGACCTTATGCGGACCCCGGGCTTAACCATATGAAAAGCCTGGCTATTTGCAAATTTCCGTCAGGCGCGTTCCGCCGCATGACCATACACAACCGTACATTTTGAGCGCCGGATGGCGCGAAGCGCACGCCGTTCCGCCCAGGCTGTTTTCCGAATCATTCCTTATTTGTCAAGCGCTTAGCGCTTAGGCTCCGAATCAACTGTCCTATATAAGAATTGGAAATTTGTATATGACTTACATAAATTTGGAGCTTAAAATGAGGGTGATAACTGATTGGGAGAGAACAACATCATGCAAAAAACATGGCAAAAACTGGTCCCGGCAAGCCGGGGCCTCGTGCTCGCCTTGTCCCTTGCAAGCAGCGCGTCCGCCATGGCGGACGAATTGGTCGAACAGGGCAAGGCATTGGCGACGTCCGGCAGCGGCAGCGTCCTGGCCTGCGCAACCTGTCACGGAGCCCAGGGTGAAGGCAACGCCGCCGGGGGCTTCCCCTTTCTGGCCGGCCAGGGTGCCAATTACCTGGCCGAGCAGCTGGAGCACTTTGCCTCGGGCAAGCGCAGCAACCCCATCATGCAGCCCATCGCCAAGGCGATGACGCCCGAACAGATCAAGGCCGTATCGGCTTACTTCACGCAATTGCCCGCGCCGCTGGACAAGAACATGCTCAGCGCCCACCTGGACCTGTACCCGGCGCAGGAGCAGCTTGGCGCCTGGATCGCCAACCGCGGCGACTGGAACAACAACATCCCCGCCTGCATCCAATGCCATGGTCCAGGCGGCGTGGGCGTGGGCGACGCCTTCCCGGCCCTGGCCGGCCTGCCCGCCGCCTACATCACCGAGCAGCTCAAGGCCTGGCGCGACGGCAAGCGCGACCCCGGTCCGCTGGCTCTGATGGGCGAGATCGCCAAACGCATGAACGACGAGCAGATCAGCGCGACCTCCGACTACTTCGCCAAGCTGCCCGCCAACCTGAAGAATCAAACCGTCACAGAGGGAGCCAAGTAATGACCCGCACTCTCACCCTCCGACTGCGCACTCTCGCCCTGGCCTGCAGCCTGGGCATGGCCGGCCCGGGCGTCGCCCACGCCGTGAACCTGGGCGATGCCGCGCCCGCCTTCACGCCGCCCGACGCCCACAGCATTCCCGACAACGACTTCGGCAAGGCCGTGCTCAAAGGCCAGGAAATCTTCCTGAAGACGCCCCAGAATGCCGCCAAGTTCGTGGGCAACAACCTGAACTGCGTCAGTTGCCACATGGACGCCGGACGGCGCGAGAACGCCTCCCCCATGTGGGCGGCTTATGTCCTGTATCCCGCCTACCGCGCCAAGAACGGCCACGTCAACACCTTGGCCGAACGCCTTCAGGGCTGCTTCCGTTACAGCATGAACGGCCAGATGCCGCCCGCCGACGACGAGACCATCGTGGCCCTGGAAAGCTATATGTACTGGCTGGCCCAGGGCGCGCCCACCGGCGTCACGCTCAAGGGCCAGGGCTTCAAGCGCCTGCCCCAGCCGGCGCAGAAGCCCGATTACGTGCGCGGCGAAAAAGTCTTCGCGCAGAACTGCGCCCTGTGCCACGGCGCCGATGGCGCGGGCCAGGAAGTGAATGGGCACATGGTGTTCCCGGCGCTGTGGGGCGACGGCTCCTACAACTGGGGCGCCGGCATGCACAGCATCCCGACGGCGGCCGCCTTCATCAAGGCCAATATGCCGCTGGGCAAGGGCGACAGCCTGACCGACCAGGAAGCCTGGGACGTGGCCTATTTCATGAACGCCCATGAACGGCCCCAGGATCCACGCTTCAAAGGCTCCGTGGAAGAAACCCAGAAGAAGTACCACGATGCCAAGACGGACCTGTACGGGCAGACCGTCAATGGCAAGGTGCTGGGGGCCGGATCCACGCCCAATGGCGGACGCCTGCGCGCCGACGCGAAATAAGCCCGCCTGCGGGCCGCAAAGAACGGGAGCCCAGGCTCCCGTTTTTTCATGGCCAACGCGCGCGCCGCGGCACGGGCACGGCGCCCCATACACGGCTCCACACCCGCCGTCTCGACGTTCAAGCCATTTACTGTTTGGATTTCAAATAATTTTTCCGCGTACAACAAACACGACATCAAACTGCAACAAACCCTGGAAGCCGCGACGGCCGCGGCTTGCGGAGGAACGCTGCCGGGCCGCCTCGGCCTGAACCCATAAAACACAATCCAATCATTGGCGGATTTGCCCTTCTGTTAACGGGGCAGTCATACGCCCTTCCTACACTGCCTGCGTCCTGATCCGATGCCGACTGGGCAGCCCGCCCCACGCACAGTCCGGCCCTCCTTTTTCTTCTTTCAGAACGAGTGGCTGTATGTCCTTACCTGCACTTCCCCCCTTGCCCGGGCGCCGCTTGCGCCAGGCCTGCCTGTCCCTGTCCGCCGTGCTGCTGCTGAGCGCCTGCGGCAGCGGTTCCACCGGCAGCGATGCGCCCGCCGGCCCCGGCCAGCCCGAGCAGCCGGCGCCCGAACCGGGCGGCAAGCCGCAAGCCCTGGGCGGCGCCAAGGCCCTGGTCGTCAGCATCGACGGGCTGACCTACGAAGCCTTGCAACAGGCCCGCCGCGACGCCCGCCATCCCGCGCTCGCTTCCTTGACGGTGGCCCCCGTGCAGACGGGCGGTTACGTGGGCACGGCCAGCGAACAACGCACCCTGCCCGTACCCGGCTGGGCCTCGCTGCTGACCGGCACCTGGGCCGACCAGCACGGCCTGCGCGGCGTCGGCGCCGAAGCGCCGACCCTGGAAGCGCCCACCCTGTTCGCCCTGGCCGCCGAACCCCAGACCGCCGCGGCGGCCGTCAGCACCGGCGACTACCGCCGCCTGCTGCAAGCGGACATCCAGGCCGGGCGCGTGATCGAAGCGGCCAACTGCACGGATTCCGACCCTTGCGTGGCCGAGCAGGCGCGCGACTATCTGCAGCAGGGCAAGTCCCTGGTCCTGGCCCAGCTGCAGGCGCCGGCCCGCGCCGCCGCCGAGCACGGCCTGGGCAGCGAAGCCTACGGGAAAGCCGTGGAGCAATCGCTCGTCGCCCTGGACCAGCTGACCGCCCTGATCGAGACGCGCCGCCAGGCCGAATCCAGCGAGGATTGGCTGCTGATCGTCACCACCGGCTACGGACTGGATGAATTCGGCGGCACCACCGGCTCGCAATTCAACCGCAACAAGACCAGCTTCATCGCCGCCAACAAGGCGCTGCCCTCGCTGCCCGCCGTGGACGGCGTCGTAGCCCCGGACGCCGACATGAATGCGCTGGGCGCCGTGATCGACATCGCCCCCACCGTGCTCGCCCACCTGGGCGCCCTGGGTCCGGACTACCGCTTCCGCGGCACGGGCCTGCAGGCGGCCACCAGCATCCGGGGCCTGGGCTACGAAAAACCGGCCGACAAGAACATCGTGACCCTGAACTGGACCCTGCAGGGCGACACCGACCAGGAGGTGCGCGTGCTGCGCGACGGCCAGCTGGTGGCCACGCTGCCGGCCGGCGCCACCCGGTATGACGACACCCTGCCGGTCTCCGACACGGCGCAGGTCTACTCCTTCCGCTACAGCGTGCAATCGGGCAAGGCCGCCTCCGCCATGCAGGTGCAGGCCGGCTACAAGCCGCCGCCCAAGCTGGCCGCCACCCTGAAGGACGGCCTGGTCAGCTACTACCCCATGACTTCACTGCCCCTGGCGGACGGCAAGGGCGGCAGCACGCTGCAGCCTTCGGCCGCCGGCGTGCCGGCCGGCGCCCTGATCGCCGCCGACTTCCTGGACCCCGCCGCCCCCACGGGCGCGCTGCGCATCCTGGGCGCCAATGCCGACGCCAACGGCCAGCGCGGCTATGCGCTGACCCTGAGCCGCGACGTGTTCTCGCTGCCCAGCGTGCCGCAGTTCACCCTGGGCTTCTGGTTCCGCACGCCGCCCAGCTGCTCCAGCTACGGCTACGGCGCCGCCATGATGGCCAACAAGAACTACGACTCGGGCAACAACCCCGGCTTTGCGCTGGGCCTGTTCAATTCCGGCGGCTGCGACATCCGCTTCAACACCGGCTACGGCGGCGGCCGCAATGAAAGCCAGGGCTACCGCGTCACCCCCAACCAATGGGCCTACGTGGCCGTGGTCATCGACAAGACCGGCCAGGTCATGCGCGGCCACGTCTTCGATCCCGCGCTGGGCGCGCAATTCAGCTCCGTGGCGCTGGAGACCCGCAGCATCCAGGCGCTGGGCGGCACGGGCGCCGGCAAGCTGGGCGTCAACGAGGACGTGACCGGCCAGTACTATAAGCGCTGGAACCCCGGCTTCGACGTGAACATGGACTTCGGCGAACTGGCCATCTGGGAGCGCGCCCTGAGCACGGACGAGCTCACCAGCATCTACGAGTCCCGCAAACCCCTCTCCAGCCTGCAACCCTGATTTCCGACCAAGGACCTTCCATGAACGACACGATCGGTTCCGTCTCCCGCGCACGCCTCAAGCGCGCCGCGGCCCTGATGATGCTGTGCGGCCTGCTGGCCGCCTGCGACGGCGGCGGCTCGACCGGCTCCGTCCCCGAAAACCCCGGCCAGCCCGGCAATCCGGAGACGACGCCCGTCCCCGAGACTCCCAAACAGTTGAAATGCGCCCCTTGACCGCACCACGAGACCAGCAACAATGACTTCACGCCGCACCTTCCTACGCAACGTCACCGGCGCCGGCCTGGCGGCCGGCTCCCTGGCCGCCTTTCCGCCCAGCATCCGCAAGGCCTTGGCCATTCCCGCCAACAACAAGACCGGCACCATCAAGGACGTCGAGCACATCGTCGTCCTGATGCAGGAGAACCGATCCTTCGACCATTACTTCGGCACTCTGAAAGGAGTGCGCGGCTTTGGCGACCGCTTCACCATCCCCCTGCCCAACGGCCGCAACGTCTGGCAGCAGAACGTCAGCAGCACGGAAACCGTGCTGCCCTACCACCTGGACAGCACCAAGGGCAATGCCCAGCGCGTCAACGGCACGCCGCACGCCTGGGTGGACGGCCAGCAGGCCTGGGACCACGGCCGCATGGCCTTCTGGCCCAAGTACAAGCAGCGCCACTCCATGGGCTATTACCGCGAAGCGGAAGTGCCGTTCCAGTTCGCCATGGCCAACGCCTTCACCCTGTGCGACGCCTACCACTGCTCCATGCACACGGGCACCAACTCCAACCGCATGTTCCTGTGGACCGGCACGAACGGCCCCACCGGCACGGGCGAGTGCACGGTCAACAATGCCTGGGACAGCCTGGGCAGCTCGGCGCTGGGCTACGAATGGAAGACCTACCCCGAGCGCCTGGAGGAGGCCGGCATCAGCTGGAAGGTCTACCAGAACCTGCCCGACAACTTCACCGACAATTCGCTGGCCGGCTTCAAGCAGTATCGTCGTGCCAATGAGCAATCCGGCAAACCCGCCAACACCCCTTACGAACCGTCGGATGATGTCGGCAATCCGCTCTACAAGGGCATTGCCAACACCATGCCCGACGGCGGCTTCTTCGAGCAGTTGCGCAAGGATGTGATGGAAGGCAATCTGCCGCAGATTTCCTGGGTGGTGGCCCCGGCGACCTACTCCGAGCACCCCGGCCCGTCCAGCCCCGTTCAGGGCGCCTGGTACACCCAAGAGCTGCTGGACGCGCTGACCGCCAATCCGGAGGTCTGGAGCAAGACCGTGCTGCTGGTGAACTTCGACGAGAACGACGGCTTCTTCGACCATGTGCCCTCGCCCTCGGCGCCGTCCATCGATCCGGCCACCGGCAGGCCCGCGGGCAAGACCACGCTGAGCGACGAGCAGATCGCCTTCGAATACTACAACTACCCCAGCCCGCGCGGCCTGAGCGGCCAGCCGCCCCGCGACGGCAAGGTCTTCGGTCCCGGCGTGCGCGTGCCCATGTATGTGATCTCGCCCTGGAGCCGCGGCGGCTGGGTCAACTCGCAAGTCTTCGACCACACCTCCGTGATCCGCTTCATGGAAGCGCGCTTCGGCGTGATGGAGCCCAACATCAGCCCCTACCGCCGCGCCGTGTGCGGGGACCTGACCAGCGCCTTCAACTTCGCCCGCCCCAACGACGAGCCCCTGCCCACGCTCAAGGGCCGCCGCAGCCGCCAGGAAGCCGACGCGATCCGCAGCGCCCAGGAGCGCCTGGCGCAAGTGCCGCAACCCGTGGACAACCAGCGCATCCCCGTGCAGCAGACCGGCGTGCGCCCCTCGCGCGCCCTGCCCTACGAACTGCACGTCAGCGCCCGCTGCGACAGCAGCAAGGGCGTGCAGCTGCTGTTCTCCAACACCGGACAGGCGGCGGCCGTCTTCCATGTCTACGACAAGCTGAACCTGGACCGCATCCCGCGCCGCTACATGGTCGAGCCCGGCCAGATCCTGGACGACGTCTGGGACGCGCAGGCTGACAACCTGGGCCACTACGACCTGTGGGTGCTGGGCCCCAACGGCTTTCACCGCCACTTCCGCGGCGATGTCAGCGTGCTGGGCCAGCCCGAACAGGCGCGCCCCGAGATCCGGGTCTGCTACGAAATCACGCAGGGCGACGTCTACCTGGAACTGATGAACGGCGGCCAGTCCGACTGCACCTTCACGATCCAGTCCATGGCCTACCGCGAGGACGGCCCCTGGGAAGTCACCGTGCAGGCCGGCCAGCAGGCCAAGCAGTCCTGGGCCCTGTCCTCCAGCGGCCACTGGTATGACTTCGTGGTGCGCAGCAGCAGCGACCCCAGCTACTACCGGCGCTTTGCCGGCCGCGTGGAATCGGGCGCGCACGGCGTCAGCGATCCCGCCCTGGGCATCCCGGCCTATTTGTAAACCATTGATGTGATCGTCCGCGCCTGGCGCGGACTTCCCCCGAAGCGCAAGCCCACCTTGCCTTCGGGGATTTTTTTGGCTTCTTGTCTCCTGCGGGACCCGATGCGCCCCATGGCGATGCGGCCGTCTTGGGCGCATAATGGCTGGGCCTTCATTCCCGGAGCGCCCCATGGATCTTCCAGCCGCCCTGCAGCCCGAATCCGACGAAGCCGCACTGGTCCGGCGCGCCGCGCAGCGCGATGCGCAAGCCCTGCGCCAGATCATGGAAACCCACAACCGGCGGCTCTTCCGGCTGGCCTGCGCCATCGTCCGCGACCCGGACGACGCCCGGGACGTGGTCCAGGAAACCTATCTGCTGGCCTTCAGCCACCTGGATACCTTCCGCGGCGACAGCACGCTGTCCACCTGGCTGTGCCGCATCGCCATCCGCCAGGCCCTGGGACTGAAGCGCCGACAGAACCGCCAGATCCTGGACGAGGACGGCGCCCGGTCCCTGCCCGATCCCGATCCCGGTCCTGAACAAGCCCTGGCCCAGCGCCAAGTGCTCGAAAATGTCGAACGCGCCATCCTCGCCCTGCCCCAGGCCTATCGCCTGGTGGTCATGGCGCGCGCCGTGGAAGGACTGAGCGTGGAGGAGACCGCGCTGCTGCTGGACATACGTCCCGAAGCCGTCAAGACGCGCCTGCATCGGGCGCGCCGCATGCTGGTGCTGGCTTTGCGGGAACAGGACGCGCCCAGGCTGCTGGAGACCTTTCCCTTCGACGGAGCCCGTTGCCACGCGCTGGTCCAGGCAGTGCTGGCGCGGCTCGGGGTAAACCCCGAGCGCTGACCCGTAACCTTGCCTGCGCCCGCGCCATCCAATGGGCGTCCACAGGCCATTCGCCCCGAAGGCCTGGATTTCCCACCGGAGGCTGTCATGCTGATACGCACCACTCTCGCCGCCCTGCTCATGGGCGCGCTTGGCCTGGTCCTGCCTGTTCACGCAGCGGAAAAACTCACCGATCCCCAGATCGCCCACATCGCCTACACGGCCGGCGACCTGGACGTGCAGGCGGCGCGCCAGGCGCTGGACAAGACGCGCAATCCCGACGTGCGCGAATTCGCGCAGACCATGGAACGGGACCACCTGGCCGTCAACCAGCAGGCCTTGGCGCTGCTCAAGGAACTGGGCGTCACCGCGCAGGACAACCCCACCAGTCAGGCGCTGGCCAAGGAGGCCGCCGATCAGAGGGCCGCCCTGGGCAAGCTGGATGGCGCCGCTTTCGACAAGGCCTACGTCCAGAACGAAGTGGCCTACCACAAGCAGGTGAACGCCGCGCTGGAGAGCACGCTCATTCCCGGCGCGCACAACCCCAAGCTCAAGAGCCTGCTTGAAACCGGCCTGAAACTGTTCCAGGGCCACCAGCAACATGCCGAGCACCTGGCAGGCGAACTCTAGGCTGAACAGACATGGATACCGTTCGCCTTTGCCGCCTGCTGGCCGGCGCGCTGCTGGCGGCAGCCGGCCAGCAGGCCCTGGCCGATACGCATGAAATCACGATTTCCAAGCTGGCCTTCACGCCCGCCGTCGTCCAGGCGCGCGTGGGCGACACCGTGGTGTGGCGCAACCAGGACGTGATCGACCACACCGCCACGGTCGCCGGCCTCTGGGACGTGGTGATCCCCGCGGGCAAGTCGGCCCGCCTCGTGCTGGACAAGACAGGAGACCAGACCTACTACTGCCGCTATCACCCCAACATGACCGCGCGCCTGATCGTCGTCGCGGCGCCATGATCCCGCCCGCTCCGGCAAAGCAGCGGCACGCCGCCTGTCCTACTGCACCAGCTGGTTCATCTCGATGATGGGCAGCATCACGGCGAGCACGATCAGCAGCACCAGCCCGCCCATCAGGAGGATCAGCAAGGGCTCCAGCAAGGCTGTCATGGCCAGGGCGCGGCGCTCCAGCTCCGCGGACAGCGTGGCGGCCGCACGGTCCAGCATGGGCGCCAGCTCGCCGGTTTTCTCGCCGCTGGCGACCAGCTGGACCAGCAAGAGAGGAAACAAGGCGCTGCGTTGCAAGGCGGCGGCCAGCGGCAGACCCTCGCGCACGCGGGCGGCCGCCTCGGACACCGCCGCGCGCAGGGCCAGATTGGACAGTGTGCGTCCCGCCGCCTCCAAGGCGGTTAGCAGCGCCACATTGCTGCCCGCCAGGATGGCCAGCGTCGCCGCGAAACGGGCCGTGTCCACGCCCAGCAGATAGGCGCCCAGCACGGGCACGCGCAACAGGCGCCGGTGCAGGGCCAGCCGCACGGGCGGGCGGCGCAGCAGGACGGCGGCCAGGAAGGCCGCTCCCAGCAGCAACAGCAAGGCGGCGCCGCCCCAGTCGCGCACCGCCTCGCTGGCCGCGATCATGATGCGCGTCAGCAGGGGCAACTGCTGCCTGGCCTGGGTGAAGGCGCCCACCACCTGCGGCACCACGTAGCTGAGCAGGAACACCACCATGGCGGCGGAAATCAGGCTGACGATGGCCGGATAGATGAAGGCCGTCAGCACCTTGCCGCGCAGGGCGCCGCTATCCTCGATGAATGCGGCCAGCCGGTCCAGCACCTGCTCCAGCTCGCCGGACTGCTCGCCGGCGCGCACCAGGGCCCGATAAATGTCCGGAAAGTCGCGCGGGTGGTTGGCCAGGGCGTCGCTCAGGCTTTGCCCGGCGCGGATGTCCGAGCGCAGGGCGGCCAGCAGTTGCGCCACGGGCCGGCGCGCGGCCTGCTCCATGACCACGCCCAGGCTGGCCTCCAATGACAGGCCCGCGGCCACCAGGCTGGCCAGCTGGCGGGTCAGCCAGGACAGCTCGCTGCGGCGCAGGCCGGCGCTGCGCGTCAGGGCGGCGGCGCGCGAGCGGCCGGACTTCAAGGAGACCGTCAACAGGCCGCGCGCCAGCAGTTGCTGGCGCGCCAGGCGCTCGCTGTCGGCCTCCAGCACGCCGCGCTCGCTGCGCCCGGCCTGGTCCACCGCTTCATACTGATAGGTTCCCATCCGTCCGGCCTCCTTTCATGACGCCTAAAGCTCGCGGGTCACGCGCAGGACCTCTTCCGGGGTGCTCAAGCCCTGCCGCACCCAGCGCTCGGCGTCCTCGCGCAGATTGCGCATGCCGGCCTGGCGCGCCGCCTGGCGCAGCGCATGCTCGGCCCCCGCCTCTGAAAGCAGTTGCTGGGCGCGTTCGTCCACCCGGTACAGTTCATGGATGCCCGTGCGCCCCTGGTAGCCGGTATGGCCGCATTGTTCGCAGCCGCCGTCGCGCGCGCGGAACAGGCCGCCCCCGGCCGCTTCCCGGCAGTGCAGGCACAACTTGCGGATCAATCGCTGCGCCAGCACGCCGCGCAAGGTCGAGGCCAGCAGGAAAGGCTCCACGCCCATGTCCACCAGGCGGGTGGCGGCCGAGACGGCGTCGTTGGTATGCAGCGTCGCCAGCACCAGGTGTCCCGTCAGGGAGGCCTGCACCGCGATCTGGGCGGTCTCCAGGTCGCGTATCTCGCCTATCATGATGATGTCCGGATCCTGGCGCAGGATGGCGCGCAGGGCGCGCGCGAACGTCAGATCGATGCGCGGGTTGACCTGCGTCTGGCCCACGCCCGGCAGATCGTACTCAATCGGATCCTCCACGGTCAGCACATTGCTGCGCGCGGTGTCCACCCTGCCCAGGGCGGCGTACAAGGTCGTGGTCTTGCCGCTGCCTGTCGGACCGGTGACCAGCACGATGCCGTGCGGCTGATGGATCAATTCGTCAAGCTGCGCCAGGATGTCCGGCGCCATGCCCAGGCGCTCCAGCTCCAGCCGGCCCGCGGACTTGTCCAGCAGGCGCATCACGGCCCGTTCGCCGTGCCCGGTGGGCAGGATGGACACGCGCAGGTCCAGCGCGCGCCCGCCCACCTTCAAGGCGATGCGGCCGTCCTGCGGCAGGCGCTTTTCGGCAATGTCCAGGCTGGCCATGATCTTGATGCGCGAGACCAGCGCGCCGTGCAGGGCGCGGCGCGGGCTGACGATGTCGCGCAGGCGGCCGTCCACCCGGTAGCGCACGACGGAATGCGTCTCGTAGGGCTCCAGGTGGATGTCGCTGGCGCCGTCGCGCACGGCTTGCGTGAACAGCGCGTTGATCATGCGGATCACCGGCGCGTCGTCCTGGTTCTCCAGCAGGTCGGTCACCTCCGGCAGCTCCTGCATCAGCCGGTCCAGGTCCACTTCGCTGGCGGCGGCGTCCACCACGCTGGCGGCATCATCGCCCTGCGCATAGCTGGCATCGATCAGCGTGTCCAGCTCCAGGTCCGGCACGCGCTGCTCATCCAGCTCCGGATAGCGCCGCCGCAGCTCGGTCAGGGCCCAGTCGGGCGTGCGCTCGCTGACGGCGATGCGCCAGGCCCCGTCCTGGCGCACCAGCACCGCGCGCTGCTGGCGCGCCCAGGAATAAGGCAGCCGGTTCACGATGACTCCCGCAGGTCCATGACACCGGCCTTACTCTGGCCTGCGGCCTGCGGCAGCACCACGTGGCCGGCATCCTGGCTGAACCAGGTGGAACGGTCGGGCAGGCCCGCCTGCACGGCGCGCATGTAGTTGTAGCGGTCCAGCGACAGGCTCTGGCTGTCCTGGGCGTTGCGCACGATGTGCGGGCGCAGGAACACCATCAGGTTGGTCTTGGTGCGCTTGCGCTTTTCATACTTGAAAAGATTGCCGATCAGCGGCACATCGCCCAGCAGGGGCACGGCTTGCGTACCGTCTTCGATGGAGTCTTCCAGCAGGCCGCCCAGCACGATGATCTGCCCGTCGTCCACCAGCACATTGGTGCTCAGCGCGCGCTTGCGGGTCACGGGCGTGTTGCCGGACACGGAGAACGCCGTGTCTATGCTGCTCACCTCCTGGTACAGCGCCAGCTTGACGGTGCCGCCTTCGGAGATCTGCGGCCGCACCTTCAGGGTCAGGCCCACGTCCTCGCGCTCGATGGTCTGGAAGGGATTGCTCGCACCATCGCCCGATGTGGTGTATTGCCCGGTCACGAAGGGCACGGTGCGCCCCACCATGATGCTGGCCTCCTCGTTGTCCAGCGTCATCAGATTGGGCGTGGACAGGATGTTGGTGCCGCCCTGGCGCTGCAGCGCGCGCGCCAGCACCCCCAGGTTGACGATCTGCTGGCCCAGCACGTTGACCGTGCCCTTGACCACGCCCAGGCTCAGGCCCGCGGCCAGCGAATCCAGCGTGGTGACGCCCTTGGGATTCAAGCCGCTGCCGCCCAGATTGGCCCCGCCCACAAAGCCCGAGCCGCCGTCGGCGATGTTCCCGCCTCCCGTCATCCACTGAATGCCGAACTCCGCGGCGTTCTCGGCGTTGACCTCCACGATCAGGCTCTCGACCAGCACCTGCGCGCGCCGCTGGTCCAGCTGGTCGATGACCTCGCGCAGGCTGCGGTACACCGGATCGGGCGCGGAGATGATGAGCGTATTGGTGGAGGGGTCGGCCTGCACGGTCGCGCCGCCCGCGCTGAACGCCACGGTGCCGCTTGCGGCCGGAGAGCCCAAGGCCGGTTCCGCAGGCGCGGCCCCCTGGGCGACGGGCAGCGTTGCCGCCGTCCTGCCCGCGTCCTTGGCCGTCGGGGCCGGCGCGGCGGCCGGCTTGGCGGCGCCCGCCGCCGGAGCGCCCGCTTGCCCGGTCAGGGCGGCGCGCAGCACCTCGGCCAGTTGCACGGCCTGGGCGTTGCGCAGATAGACCACATGCAGATTGCCCTTGCGGCTGTCCGGGCTGTCGATGCGGCGGATCAGGTCGCGCGCCAGGTCCAGGCGCGCCGGGCTGCCGGCCCGCACCAGGACCGAATTGCTGCGCGGATCGGCCACCACGGTGATGCGCTGGGCGACGTCGTTGCCGGGCGTATCCAGCATCTGCGACGCCAGGGCCGCCACGTCCAGCGCCACGCCGTAGTCAATCGGAATGATGTCCGTATTCAGTCCGGCCGGCGTGTCTATGCCCGCGATCACCTGGGCGATGCGGTCCAGGTTGTCGCCATAGTCCGTCACCACCAGCGTGTTGTTGGCCGGGTAGGCATTGATGGGATTGTTGGGGGAGATCATGGGCCGCAGCACCGGCACCAGCGCCGAAGCGTTCTCGTAGCGCAGGGCGAAGACGCGGGTCTCCAGCTCGCCGCTGCCGCTGGCGCCGCTGCGCACCGCCCCGCCCTGCTGGCGCGCCTCGGCCTCGGGCACGACGCGGCTGACCTTGCCGGTGCGCAGCACGGCAAAACCCTGCATGCGCAGCGCCGAGAGCAGCATCTCGTAGGCCGTACGGGCATCGACGGGCACTTCGGAGACCAGCGTCAACTGGCCCTTGACGCGCGGATCCACGATGAAATTCTGCTGGGTGAACCGGGCCAGCGCGGCCACCACGCTGTCCAGTTCCGCTTCCACGAAGTTCAGGGTGATGTCTTCGCCGTCGGGGAACTCGGCCGCCGGCGGCGCTTCCAGCTGCGCGGTTCCCCCTCCGACGCGCTGGACCGGACGCCGGCCGATGGGGCCGGCCGATTGCGCCGCGCCGCTGAAGCGCGGATCCTCGACTGCCTGCCCGATGGGCTCCTTGCTCACGGAGGCGAACAGGGAAGAAGGATCGGGCCCGGCCTGCCGGTCCTGACCCGTGGTGGCGCAGGCGCCCAGCAGCAACAGGGCTCCCAGGCTCAGCGCAAAGCGGGGGCGCACGCCCGGACGGCGGAAAGACGAAATGGTCATGATGAACTCTGTTTATTCCTGTGTCGTAGTCGTTGTGGCAATGCGCCAGTGCGTCACGCCCTGGCTTTGAGGTCCCAGGACGGCCAGCAATTCCGTGAAGCGGCCGTCGTCCGCGCGCGCCGGCCTGGCCTTGCCGTCGAAGCGCAGCCCCCCCGTCGTCCACTGTCCCTGACCCGCCAGCGTCAGATCGCCGGACAGGGTGCGCAGGGACAGCTGCAAGCCGCTGCCCTGGCGGCTGACCGCCAACTGGTAATGGCCCAGTTCGGCATCGCCGGAAAGAGCGGAACGGGCGGCGCGCCAGTCCAGCTCCAGCACGGCGCCCGTCGCCGAACCCAGCGCCTGGCTGGGCCAGCGCAGGCTCAGCTCGCCCAGCGGCTGCACTGTCTGCAATAAAGGATGCAAGCGGCCCAGCACCGAGGCGGGCAGGTTCAAGGTCTGCCCCGACAGGCTCCAGCCTTGCAAGCCGGCCTGCACACGCACCGGCTGCTCCAGCCAGACATGGCCAAGCTCCAGCTGCGGCCAGGGCGCCAGCCGCCACTGCCAGCTCAAAGGGCCTGGGATGGTCCGGGCCAGACGGCCCGATCCCACGCTGAGCAGCCCCTGGCCCGAGGCCAGGCTGCCGTGCGCGCTGACCAGCCGCAGCAAGGCCTGCTCGGGCTGCCAGGCCAGCAGCAGGCGGGCCGGCAGCAAGGGAACCGCCGCCGCCATGACCAGCGCCAGGATCAGCGCCACCCCCAGCACTCGTCCGACGGCCCTCATGAGGATGCCCCTGCGCGCAGTTCGATGCGCCCGTCCAGCAGGCCGGGCCTTTCACGGCTGTCCACCACCGAACGAGTCAGTTCCAGCGCCTGCACCTCCAGCCCCAGCAGGCGCGGATAGCGCAACAGCCAATCCATCAGGGCGGCGGCAGGGGCCGACTGGCAGGCCACCACGCGCGTCTGTCCAGCCTGCACGCGACACTGCGTTCCCAGGACCTGCAAGCTGCGCTCCAGCGCCTTGTCCTGCCCCTGCTCGACGGGAGTCTGACCGGCCTGTTGCTCCAGCACGCGGATCTGGTCCAGCACGGCCTGCAGTTCTGCCTGTTCGTATTGCAGGCGCGGCAGCTCTTTGCGGGCCTGCGCCATGTCCCGCCATGCGGGTCGCAACAGCAACATCCACAGGGCCAGCGCGGCCGTCGCCCCGGCCAGCATCAGCAAGGCCCTCTGCTCGCGGCGGCTCAGTTGGCGCCAACGCTGCACCGCTTCCGCGGCCCTGGCCTGCGCGGCCTGCCGCCATGCCGGCCACCGGCGGTCAATCCAGTTCATGGCTGTCCTCCCGCCCCGGGCGCTTTCCTCATGCGCAGCTGCAACTCGCGAGGCGAGTCCCCCGCCTGCCATTGCAGTTCCGAATCCGCTGCCGCCGGCTCCAGGGCCGCGTCCGAAGCCAGAACCAGGCCCAGCGCGCCATCCTTGAAGTTCAGCGCCCGCACCCGTCCTTCCAGGGAAGGCCATTGAGCCGCCGCGCCCAGCAGCAGCCGATCGAACAAAGCCGGCGCCCCGCCCTGCTCGCCCAGCAAGGCGTCGCGATGCTGGCGGGCCTGGACCAGCGGCGCGACCACCACGGGCAATTGCGGCAGGGCCTGGCGCAGGGATTGCTCCATCTGCGTCCGGGCGCTCCGGACCTCCTGCCGCAGGCTGCGCGCCTGCTGCTGCCAGACCAGCGCCCAGGCCAGCACGGCGGCCAGTCCCCACAGGGCCAGGCGCACAAAAACCGCCTGTCCTCCCTGGGCGGCCATGTCCGGCATCAGCAAGGAACAGTCGGACACCAGCACCGCGTCGCCCTGGCCGGCGCGATCCTGGGCATGACGCTCGGACCAGGCATAGACGCCGCTCACGGACAGGCCCGCCGCCCGCGCCTGCCCGCCCAGGGCCAGCAAGTGTGCGCGCTCCGCCCAGGCGACGTCCGCCAGCCCGGTTTCCAGGCGCCGGCCGCAGGCGACCCAGACCTGCTCCAGGGGACTCAGGCACAAAGGTTCGACAGCGCTGTTCACGACCGCGGTCCGGCGCGCGGCGCTGACTGCCGGGATGCGGATCTGCGTAGCCGTCGCCAGGTCCGGCGGCAGAATCAGCTCGACCGCGCGCGCCAGACCTTGCTCCCTCAGTTCCTCCAGCGCGGCGCGTCCGCGGCGCAGCACCTGCCCGCGCCGGTCCCGCAGGACGAAGTCCAGCACGGGAGCGCCCGCCAGGCCCGAGGGCGAATCCAGATAGAGGCGTAACACGTTCTTCATCAATCAACGAATCCAGACAATGCGGCTGCGATCGGGAACCCGATGTATCAGGGCCTGCGTCGCCACCCGGCTGTGGTCGAGCCGCAGCTCGCCGCTCAATAGAAACCATTCGCTGCGCACCGCCAGCGCCGCGCCCGCCAGCGGCTGCTGACGCTGCAGACGCGCGAGCACATCAGCCGTATCGCGAAACCAGCCGCCCCGGTCGCGCTGCGCCAGCAGGCTGCGCCACTCCGCCAGGCTGACCTCGGGCTGCAGGGCCGCCAGGACCGGCGCGCTGGCCGTGTTCACGTTCACGGCCACGGCCTGCGGCAGAAACGTCAGGTATGGCGCCAGCCGCGCAGCCTGATCCTGGTCGCCCGGCAGGAAATCCGCCACATGGCGCGGCCAGGGCCCCTGACCGGACTGAGCCTGCGCCAGTTGTCGCGCCATCGGCAGCGCCAGCCCTTCGGCTTGCCGCAGGCTGCGCAACAATTGCTCCAAGGCCTGCACGGCCGTGGGCTGGATGCGGCCCTGGAGAGCCAGCCCGGCCAGGTTGAACTTGCCCTGCTCGTCCTCGATGCGCCCCGAGAAATACGCCGCGCGCGATTTGTCCGGAGTTTCCACTTTCAACTCTTGCAAGGGCTGGGCCCACAGACCGCCCGCCTGCGTGACGGCCGAACGCTGCGCATCCAGCCTCAACACCAGCAGGCCCCAGTCCAAGGCGCCGCGCAGCAGCCAGCTGGCCTGCAGATGATCGCGCTCGCTGGCCAGCTGCACGGCCAATGAACTTTGCCGCTGCACGATGGCCATGGTCGCCAGCGATACCGCCATGACCACCACAAGCGCGTTGATCACGGCCATCCCGGCCTGGCGCGCCACGCTCATGGCAGCATCACCACTTTGCGGTAGGGGTGCTCGTCGTCTCCAAGACGCAAGGACAACTCGATGCCGGTCGCCGCCGCGCCGACCTCCTGAGGCCAGGGCCAGCTCTGCCAGCCTCGGGCGGGTATCCAGATCCTCAGGCTCCAGGCGCTGACCGGCTCCAGCACGTCGAACAAGGGGCCCGGTTCAGGCAGCGGATAGGCGAGACCGCCCAGTCCCGCCGCGCGTTGCAGGCGGCCGTCCTGAAGACGCCACTGGATCTGCTGCGCGCCCGCGCCTTGATCGGCGCGGCGCTCGATCAGCAACATCGCAGGCCCCTGGCCCTCGGCCTGCCAGCGTATGCTGGCGGGCAGCGCGGCCACCGCTCCGCCTTCGGATTGCGCCGGGGCCTGCACATGCTGCTCCAGGTCCCGCGCCATCTGGGACAGGGCATTGAACAGGGCCTGGGTCCGGGCTGCCTGCGCGCCCAGCTGCTCGTCGGCGCGCAAGACGGCATCCAGGCCGCGCCAGGACATGACGCTGATCAGGGCGAGGATGGTCAAGGCGACCATCATCTCCACCAGCGTGAACCCATGCTGCACGGCGGGCCTCATGGCAGGGACGCCAGCGTGGCGTGCAGTTCGGCCAGGACGGGGCCTTCGGGCAGGAAGGCCTGCACGGTCACCTGGCGGAAATGGCGATTGGCCGTGGCCTGCACCGTCTGCCGGCATTGCAGGGACAGTTCCCCCTGGCGACAGGGCACGGTGGACTGGCCCGGTTCGGGGAACAGCCGGCGCAGGCGCATCTCCGCCAGGACGGCGTCCGCCGCCAGCAAGGCGGCGCTGCGCTGCTGCATGGCCTGGCTGCCGGATGCGCTCAGCCCCAGGGCGCGCAGACCCGCCGTCAGCGCCACGGCGACGATGGCCAGGGCGATCAGCACTTCCACCAGCGTCATGCCGCGCTCGCTCATGGCTGCACCGCGAAGCGGCCGTTGACGTCGCTGCGCACATGAAGCACCTGGCGCCCATCGTCCAGCTCGAGCCGGCGCGGCGCCGACAGCCATTCATTGACGAACAGCCAAGGCCCGGCGGGCTCCATGCGTACTCTCAAGGCCTGGGCGCTCCAGCGGCGCTCCGGGAACAGCTGTGCAAAACGGTCGCGGTCCCGCGCGGCGCCTTCCTGCGCCCCCGGCGTCGCGACCGCTGCGGCATGCAGGCGGAAACGGTAGCCCTGCGCATCCGCCGTCCAGGACACGGCGTGCCCGCTCTCGCGTACATAGGCCTGCGCCTGGGCCAATCGCAGGACAAGCTGCCGGGCATCGCCCTGCACGCCCTCGGCCCGGTCCAGGACCAGCACGCTCAGGCCGGCCGTGCTGACAATGCCCACGATCAGCAGCACCACCAGGGTTTCGATCAGGGAGAATCCCCGCTGCACGGCATCAGTCCCAATTGCCTATGTCCGCATCGGTCCCTTCGCCTCCCGGCCGGCCGTCCGCCCCCAGCGAGAACACATCGATCTCGCCGCGTACGCCGGGCTGCAGGTACTGGTACGGATTGCCCCAGGGGTCTTGAGGCAGGCGGTCCATGTAGGGACGCCAGTTGCGGGGTTCCGGAGGCTGGGCGGGCCGTTCATGCAGGGCGGCCAGCCCCTGCGCCGTGGATGGATAGCGGCCGTTGTCCAGCCGGTACAGTTTCAGGGCCTGCGTCAGGGCCGCGATGTCCTGGCGGGCGGCCACGATGCGGGCCTGATCGGGCCTGTCCATCAGGCTGGGCACCACGAGCGCGGCCATGATGCCCATGATGACCACGACCACCATGACCTCGATCAGCGAAAAGCCCTTCTGGGGATGGGGCCGGCACGGCGGCGCGGACGGCCTGCCTTCTTTCTGTTGTAGTGTGTAAATTCGAAACATGAATTATGCGGACGAAGTAAAAAACCCGGCGGGCTTGTCATACGGGCTTCATGGGCCACGCTCAAAATAGCTGCGGCATGGGCAGCCGACTGCGGCTGCCTGCCGAACCTCGATGGAACGCAGTCTAGATGGGTATTATTTCCGCCATATTTCCGTCATATCTGTGGGTGCGCCTGTGCCAGGCCGGCATCGCGCTGGCCCTGGGCGCACTCGCCCTCGATCTCTGGCTGCCGGCCGGCCCGCCCATCCCCCCTGCTCAACGATACGCCCGCCGAGCGCCAGGGTACGCAGGCGCTCGCCTCGTGGTTCGGCGGCGCCACGGCGCTGCCGGAGCTGCGCCTGCATGGCATGATCACCAGCGCCGGCAGCGGCGCCGCCTTGCTCGGCATCAACCAGCAGCCGGTCCGCGCCTATCGCCAGGGGCAGGAGCTGGCGCCGGGCGTGGTGCTGCATTCCCTGCAGCGCGATCACATCACCGTCACCGTGGACGGTGTTCCACAGTCCGTGGCGACCGAACGGCGCGCGCCGCCGGCCGGCGACGGCATCCGGCGCCTGCCGCGGCCCTGAGCGCCGCCTGATCGGAGTATCATTGCCGACTGGTTCCGTCCTTCATCCCCTCCGGCATGACCGCTTCACTCCGCCACTGGCTTTCCTGCCTGCGCCCCAGATCGCTGGCCATTCCCCGCACCGAAATGCTGCGCGCCACCCTGGGCGCCACGCTGGGCGTGCTCATCACTTCCTGGCTCAGCCTGTCCTTCGCCAATTATGCGGAGGCTCACCACTGGCTGGTGGCCTCGCTGGGCGCCAGCGCCCTGCTGATCTTCCTGGTGCCCACCAGCCCTCTGGCCCAGCCCTGGAACATTCTGGCCGGCAACCTGGTCGGCGCGCTGACCGGCATCACCTGCGCCATCCTGCTGCCTCATCCCATCGCCTCCATCTCCGTGGCCGTGTGCGTGGCCATGCTGCTGATGCTGGCGCTGCGCTCCGTACATCCGCCCAGCATCGCCATGGCCGTGTTCCCGGCGCTGAACGGCATCCAGGACTACCATTTCGCCGTCTTCCCGGTGCTTTTCGATTCCTGCGTGCTGGTGCTGCTGGGCATGATCTACAACCGCCTGACCGGCGTGCCCTACCCGCCTTCGCTGAAGATCCATGCGCCGCCCTCCCACACGACGCCGCGCTTCATCGACCAGGACTACGACGCCGCCCTGAGCCACTACAACCAGACCCTGAACATCAGCCACGACGACCTGGAAAAACTGGTCGGCTTCGTGCACCAGTCCGCCTTTCGCCGCAACCTGGGCACCCGGCGCTGCGCCACGCTGATGAACGCCTCGCCCGTCACCTCCCAGGCCGACATGCCGCTGCAGCAGGCCTGGGACCTGATGCGCGAACGCAACATCAAGGCCCTGCCCGTGCTGGACCAGGACGGACACGTCATCGGCATCCTGACCCTGTCGGACTTCCTGAGGCGCGCCGGACTGGACAAGCCCGACACCCTGCGCCAGCGGCTGCGCCACTTCCTGGCTCCTCGACAGCGCCCGACCCCCACCGTGGCCGACGTCATGACCACGCCGGTCGCCACGGCGAACCAGAACATGTCGGTGGCCGACCTCATCCCCCTGTTCAGCCAGGGCCGCCACCGCCACATGCCCATCGTGGACGACGAGCGCCGCCTGGCGGGCATGATCACCCAGTCCGACCTGATGCTGGACCTGTACCGCATCCTGCAGCCGCCGGTGCGTTGACATTTTGCACAGCCCCAAAAAAAACCGCCCCGAAGGGCGGTTTTTCATGGGCTTGCCGATGGGCTATTCCGTTTTTAGGACGCCGCGGCGCAACTGGTCGCGTTCGATGGATTCGAACAGCGCCTTGAAGTTGCCTTCGCCAAAGCCGTCGTCGCCCTTGCGCTGGATGAATTCGAAGAACACCGGCCCGAGCAGGGTCTCGGAGAAGATCTGCAGCAGCAGGCGGCGCTGGCCGCCTTCGGAGGTGCCGTCCAGCAGGATGCCGCGGCTTTGCAGCTCGGCGGTCGGCTCGCCATGGCCGGGCAGGCGGCCTTCCAGCATTTCATAGTAGGTCGCGGGCGGCGCCGTCATGAAGCGCATGCCCAACGCCTTGAGCCTGTCCCAGGTGCCGATCAGATCGTCCGTCAGGAAGGCCACGTGCTGGATGCCTTCGCCGTTGAACTGCATCAGGAACTCTTCGATTTGGCCCGCGCCCTTGGAGGATTCCTCGTTCAGCGGAATGCGGATCTTGCCGTCGGGCGCGGTCATGGCCTTGGAGGTCAGGCCCGTGTACTCGCCTTTGATGTCGAAGTAGCGGATCTCGCGGAAATTGAACAGGCGTTCGTAGAACTGGGCCCAATAGGCCATGCGGCCGCGGTAGACATTGTGCGTCAGATGGTCGATGTACTTCAGGCCCGCGCCCTCGGGGTGGCGGTCCACGCCGTCCAGGTAGACGAAATCGATGTCGTAGATGGAGCTGCCTTCGCCATAGCGGTCGATCAGGTACAGGGGCGCGCCGCCTATGCCCTTGATGGCGGGCAGGCGCAGTTCCATGGGGCCGGTGGGAATGTCCACGGGCTGGGCGCCCAGCTCCAGGGCGCGCTCGTAGGCCTTGTGGGCGTCGCGCACGCGAAAGGCCATGCCGCAGGCCGAAGGACCGTGCTCGGCGGCAAAATAAGCGGCGTGGCTCTTGGGCTCTTCGTTCAGTATCAGGTTGATCTCGCCCTGGCGGTACAGCGAGACTTTCTTGGAGCGGTGCACCGCTACTTTGGTGAACCCCATCATCGCGAATACGGGTTCCAGGACGCCGGGCGTGGGGGCGGCGAATTCAATGAATTCAAACCCCATCAGACCCATGGGGTTGTCGAACAGATCAGTCATGTGAGACTCCAACTGCTTGGGCTATGTGAAAAAACGCGGACGCTTGGGTCAGGCTTTTTCGGGAGGCGCGCAGGACACTCCCCGCACACTGCGCGCCAGGTGATCGCCGAACAACAATTGAAACCCCAGAACTCTCATGGGCTCTGCTCCAGATGGCAGGAGGGCGAAATGCGCTCCCGATGCCGATTCTCATTATGACGGCCAAACCACGTCCGGCGCCATAGAGCATTACCCTAGCGCAGAAGCGCCTAGCCCAGCCTGGCCAGCACCGGCGGCAAGGCGGACGCCAGCATGGCCACGCCCGAGAGCGTCAGCAGGCTCAGGACGATGATGCGAAATGCCTGCTGGCTGATCCCCACGTACAGGCGCGCGCCGGCCAGCACCGGCAGCACCACGGCCAGCACGACCACGGCGATGGCCGGCAGCATGCCGGGCTGTATGGAAGACGTGGCCAGGTAGGCCAGCAGGGTCACCGACAGGGTTGCCAGGTTGAAGTTCTGGATCACGGCGCGCTGCTCGTCCTTGGGCAGCCCCGTCATGGTGGTCCACAGCGTCGGGATCACACCCGTGAAGCCACCCAGGCCGCCCATCACCCCGCCGGCCAGGCCCGCCAGGCCGTCGACCGCGCGGCTGCGCACCGAGACCTGCCCCAGGCGGCCCGAGACCAGCATGATGGGGCACCAGATCACCATCAGCGCGCCCAGGAACACCTTGAAGAGCTGGGCGTCGAGCATGGGCAGCAGCCACGTCCCCAGGGGCACGCCCAGCACCCCGCCCGCCAGGAACGGCATCAGCGTTCCCCAGTACGAAGCCCGGCGGCGGGTCAGCGCGGCCAGCATCTGGCCCGTCCAGGCGCCGCAGACCGCCAGGGCCGCGGCCAGCTGCGGCTCCAGGAACCACGCCCAGAACGACATGGCCACCAGGCCGAAGGCAAAGCCCGACAGGCCCTGCACGAACCCGGCCAGCACGGCACCGACCGCCACCACACCATAAAAGGACTCCATCTGTGCCGCTCCCCCATCGCCAGCAATGCCAAACCTTACCATGCCCGCACGTTTGCGCCAGGCATAAAAAAAGCCTCCCGTCAGGAGGCATTTTCAGGCCGACACGGAAAAGATCCGGGCTTGTCCGCGTCAAGGCCTGTTTCAGACTGGATCAGCAGCGCGCAGGTCTCGCGGCTGGATCAGCAACTCGGCGCGCAGCGCTTCGTTCAGTTCCTCGGCGCCCATCAGGCCGCGCTTGAGCACGACGTCGCGGATATTGGTGCCGGTGTTGAAGGCCTCGGCCGCCACGGAGGTCGCCGCCTTGTAGCCGATGAACGGATTCAGGGCCGTCACCAGGGAGATCGAACGCTCGATGTTGACTTCCAGGCATTCGCGGTTGGCAGTGATGCCGACCACGCAGAACTTGGTCAGCGTATCGCAGGCATTGGTCAGCAAGGACATGCTGCGGAACAGGGAGTGCGCGATCACGGGCTCGAAGGCATTGAGCTGCAGCTGGCCGGCTTCGGCCGCCATGGTCACCGTCATGTCGGCGCCAATCACTTCGAAGGCCACCTGGTTCACCACTTCCGGAATCACGGGATTGACCTTGCCGGGCATGATGGAGGAGCCGGCCTGTACGGCGGGCAGGTGGATTTCGCCCATGCCGGCGCGCGGGCCGCTCGAGAGCAGGCGCAGGTCGTTGCACAGCTTGGACAGTTTGACGGCCGTGCGCTTGAGCACGCCGGACAGGTGCAGGAAGCCGCCGCAATCCTGGGTCGCCTCGATCAGGTCGCCTGCCACCCGCAGCTCCACGCCAGAAATATCGGACAGGTAGGAGACGGCCAGCGCAGCGTAGTCGGGGTGCGCCGTGATGCCGGTGCCGATGGCCGTGCCGCCCAGGTTCACGTCACACATCAGCTTGCGCGACTCTTTCAGGCGCACGATGTCTTCATTGACCATGGTGGCGAACGCCTTGAACTCCTGGCCCAGGGTCATGGGCACGGCGTCCTGCAGCTGCGTGCGGCCGATCTTCATGTAGGAGGAAAATTCCTCGGACTTGGCCAGGAAGGCGTCGCGCAGGCGCTCCATGGCTGCGAAGAGAGGGTCCAGCGAGCGGTAGGCCGCGACGTGCAGGGCCGTGGGGTAGACGTCGTTGGTGCTTTGCGCCATGTTCACGTCTTCGTTCGGATGCAGGTACTGATATTCGCCGCGCTTGTGGCCCATGCTCTCCAGCGCGAGGTTGCAGATCACCTCGTTGGCATTCATGTTGGTGGAAGTGCCCGCGCCGCCCTGGATCATGTCGACCACGAAATGCTCGTGCAAGGCGCCGTCGGCCACGGCCCGGCAGGCGGTCACGATGGCGTTGTGCTTCTCTTCGCTGAGCAGCCCCAGTTTGAAGTTGGCCTGGGCGGCGGCCTGCTTGACCATGGCCAGGGCTTTAATCAGTTCCGGGTAGGTAGAAATCGGCGTACCGGTAATGTGGAAATTCTCCTTGGCGCGCAAGGTGTGAACACCATAATAGACTTCGTCGGGGACTTCACGGTCACCCAGTAAATCATGTTCGATACGGAACTGACTCATAATTCCTTCGTTTCCTTAATAACGATAGCAAAGTTTTTCTGACACGCTTCATGTCCGGGCCCGGCGTTCAAGCGAACCAAAGCCCTGCCATTTCTTGCGAACTTGGCAGGGGCTCGGGGACATGCTGGCAAATACCGCAAGGAACCTTCGGAAAATGCTTATATCCGGTTCCTGAAAGCAAAGGCCCGTCAAAAACGGGCCACTTTGCAATCTGCTGCGCGGAATGAATGGTCCAACCGCCTTGTTTGAAGGCATCGTCGAGCTCGGGAAGCGCTGTAACCATTGTAAACGCCGGACGCAGGACCGCCAGGCCGTTTGCCGTTTTTCTTGCACAAAGAGGGGCTTGCACGCGCCTGCCTGACGGCGGCGCATCCGGCCGCGCCCCTGTGCATGGGCGTCCCGCCGCCTGTCCCTCATCCCGCGCAGCCCCGTCCGGCGTTGCGTGATTGCATCACTCTTCAGGCCCGCGCACCTGGACAAACGCGCCTGCAAGCGAAAACCTGGCTGGCGCAAGGCCCGCGGCACCTGCGCCAAAGCGGCGGCGCGGCGCTTGCGCCTCCCTACAGCCGCTTACGAAATTCCCTTATCCATTCCGATACAAAACCTAAACCGTCGGCGCTTAAAAAAACAGGTTTTATTTTACTAAATGAAAATTTTAAATCAATAAAAGATGTTTAAATCAGAAAAAATGAAATTCAAAAACAAGACAAAAAATCCACAACAAAAGCAGCCGCACAGGAATAAACGAAAACAATCCGCGCGTCGCCCGGTTTTGTTGTTCTTTTCCAGGACGTTTACTGATTCAACCGCGACCTACTGAATTGGCACGGCACTATGAACCTACTTGAACTGAAATACCAGACCATCCTGGCTGAAACCCAACGTCAGGCGCATCCCAAGACTCAGGATGTGGAGCTTTGCCTGCGCATACTTTCATTGGCCTCGAGCATCAACCGGGCCTCCAGCGCCTTGCTGAATGACTTCGGCCTGTCCGAAGGCCGCCTGATCCTGCTGTTCCTGCTCAGCCGCCATCCCGACGGGCTGAGTCCGGCGCTGCTGGCCGAGCAGGCCGGCGTGACCCGGGCCACCATCACCGGGCTGCTCGACGGCCTGGAACAACAACAATTGCTGATTCGTCAGAACAACAGCGCCGATCGTCGCGTGCTGACCGTCAAATTGACTGAAGCGGGACAGGAATTGTGCGATCATTTACTGCCTTACTATACGGAATGGCTTTCCGGCGTCTTTGCCTACTTACCAGAAGAGCTGCGCCAACGCCTGTCCAGTCTGCTGTCCGAGGCTCTACAGGGCAACGTCCTCGAGGACAAATCTGTCAAACCATTCATCCATGACCCACACACCAGCGCGCAAAGGAGCTACCCGGCTTAGGGATATTTCCCCGTCCCTGCTGCAAACCCTCAATGCAGGCCAGGTTCCCAGCGCGACCCTTGTCGAGGCGCTCGCCATCGATCACGCCGTACTGGCCCGGCATGCCTTGCCCGACCTTTCGCCCCATTCGCTGACCGCCGCGCTCAAGGCCCAGGAGCTAGGCATACTGCAGCGCATGAAGCAGATGGCGAACGTGCTGCTGGCGCAATACGGGCAAGGCATCACCGCCTATCTGCAGACCCACGTGTCCGATACCGTGCGCGGCTGGGCATGCTTCATCATCGCCGAGCTGCCGGCGCTCTCGCTGCGCGAAAGACTGGACAAAATAGCCCCGCTGGCCAACGACGAACATTTCGGCGTGCGGGAATGGTCCTGGCTGGCCTTGCGCCCCTACGTCGTTGCCGCGCCATCCCTGGCGGTGGAGCAGTTGCGCGACTGGAGCCTGTCTCCGTCCGAACGGCTGCGGCGCTTCAGCTGTGAAATCCTCAGGCCGCGCGGCGTCTGGTGCCCGCACATCGCCGACTTCAAGATCAATCCGGCGGCGGCGCTGCCCATCCTGGAAGCCCTGCGCAACGACAGCTCCATCTATGTCCAGGACTCCGTGGCCAACTGGCTCAACGACGCCGCCAAATCCCAGCCTGAATGGGTGCGCGCGCTCTGCCAGAGCTGGGCCCAGGAAACCGTGCCCGAGCACGCCCGCGCCGCCTTGCGCGTCTTGCAGCGTGCCCAGCGCAAGCTGGTCCACTGAGCCGGCCATGGATGAAGCAGTCATCCGGGCCATGCGGAAATGGCCGGACGTGCCGGCAGTCAGCGGCTGGCTGTCCCTGGATCATGCGGGACGCTGGCGCCACCACCCTCGCGGCGATGCGTTGCAGCATCCGCCGACCTCGGGCGAACTGATCACGCACGCCGGACTGCTCGACTTCCTGAACCGCAACTATCAGGCCGACGAACAGGGACGCTGGTACGTCCAGAACGGCCCCCAGAAAGTATTCGTGCGCCTGGACGGCGCCCCCCTCGTCCTGCATCTGGCGCCCGACGGCGTGCATCTCCAGGATCAGGCCGGGCAGCTGGTCGAGCAGGTGCTGGCGTGGTACCTGAGCGCACAAGGCTGGCTGTATCTCCAGACGCAGCGCGGCCCGGCCCTGCTGGCCGGCCGCGACCTGCCTGCCCTGGCGGATCAATTGCACGACGGCCGGGGCCGGGGGCTGGGCGACCTGGACACAGGCCGGCCGCAGCGCAGCGAGGGCTGGCGCACGTCCGCCTATCCAGCGCCCCGCCCCCTTGTCATCTGGTCCGCAGCCGTGTCCCCCGCGCGGGAATTGGCGTATATTGCATTCCCAGAGACAGATCCCATTTGAACCGTCCACCGAACTGTTTGCATGACCCAGCCTTCCGCCTCCTTTTATTTCCCCGCGCCGCGCGCCCAGAATTTCTGCAGTCAATGCGGAGCCAAGCTGTCCCGCCTCATCCCGCCCGATGACAACCGCATGCGCGATGTCTGCGAACACTGCGGCGCCGTGCACTACCAGAATCCGCGCAACGTGGTCGGCATCGTGCCCATGTGGGGCGAGGATCAGGTTCTGCTGTGCCGCCGCGCCATCGAACCGCGCTACAACACCTGGACCCTGCCCGCCGGATTCATGGAGCTGGGCGAAACCCTGGCGCAGGGCGCCCTGCGCGAAATGGGCGAGGAAGCCGGCGCGCAGGTCGAGCCTGGATCGCTTTTCACGGTCATCAGCGTGCCGCACGCCGAGCAGGTGCACGTGTATTTCCTGGCCACGGTCACCAGCGAGGTCCTGGACCCCGGTCCCGAGACCCTGGAGGCGCGCTTCTTCCACCTGGACGAGATCCCCTGGGACAATCTGGCCTTTCGCACCGTCTCGGCCACCTTGCAGCGTTACGTGCAGGATCGTCGCGCGGGCCGCTTCCAGATCCACGAATTCGACATCGCGCAACGCGAACACAACCGGCCATGACGCTCGTCTGGGTCGCCCCGGACCAGGCCCTGCCCAGCCCCGCGCAGGCCACGCCTGAAGGGCTGGTCGCCGCCGGACTGGACCTGAGCGTGCCCCGCCTTCTGGAAGCCTACAGCCAGGGCATGTTTCCCTGGTACAGCCCGGGCGACCCCGTGCTGTGGTGGTGTCCCGACCCGCGCATGGTCCTCGATGTCCGGGAATTCCGCGTCTCGCGCTCGCTGGCCAAGAAGCTGCGCCAGATCCGCCGCCGCCAGCACGAACCCGACGCTCCCGTCGCCGTCACTTGCAACCAGGCCTTCGACCAGGTGATCGCTCATTGCGCCGCGTTGCGAGCCAAGGCCGGCACCTGGATCAGCGCCGAGATCCGGCAGGTCTACGGGGCCCTGCACCGCGCCGGCCACGCCCACAGCATCGAGACCTGGATGGACGGCCAGCTGGCCGGCGGCCTGTACGGCGTCAGCCTGGGCCGCTTCTTCTTTGGCGAATCCATGTTCGCGCTGCGCACGGACGCCAGCAAGATCGCCCTGGCCCATCTGGTGGACTTCCTGCAGGGCGCCGGAGTGCGCCATATCGACTGCCAGCAGGAAACCCGGCACCTGGCCAGCCTGGGCGCCCGTCCCGTGCCCCGGGACGATTTTCTGAACGCCCTGGCCCGGGCGCTGCCCGAAACGCCGCCCGCCTGGCCGCAGGGTCGCATGCGCCTGCGGGAAGAGCCCGCTTGCTAGCTCAACGCGGGCGTCCCATAATGGATCTGTCACGCATGGTAGATCCGCATGAGCCACCCCAAAGCCCCCAGTCCCCAGACGCTGCAGTTTTACTCCACCGCCAGTTACGGATGCAGCTATCTGCCTGACCACCAGGCCCGCTCGCTGGTTGCCGCGCCCTCCCACCTGATCAACGACAAGGTGTATTCCAAACTGGTCCAGCAGGGATTCCGGCGCAGCGGCACCTTCACCTATCGCCCTTATTGCGACCAATGCCAGGCCTGCCAGCCCCTGCGCTGCGACGCACTGCATTTCCATCCGGACCGCACGCAGCGCCGCACCCTCAAGCGGCACGGCACGCTGCAGGCCCGGGTTCTGCCCCTGCACTGGAACGCCGATCACTACGGGCTGTACCGGCGCTATCAGTCCAGCCGGCACCCCGGCGCCGGCATGGACGAAGACAACCAGTCCCAATACGCGCAGTTCCTGCTGGCCAGCCACGTCAGTTCCCGCCTGGTCGAATTCCGCGATCCGGACGGCGTGCTGAAGATCGTTTCCGTCATCGACCTGCTGCAGGACGGGCTGTCGGCCGTCTACACCTTCTTCGATCCGGACGATGCGGGCAGCCTGGGCACCTACGCCATCCTCTGGCAGCTGGAATACTGCCGCCAGGAATCCCTGCCCTGGCTGTATTTGGGCTACTGGATCGAAGAAAGCCGTAAAATGACGTACAAAACCCGCTTTCGCCCCTACCAGCTGCTCGTCAACGGCCGCTGGGAATGGCCGGCCTAACGTCCTTCTCATCTGCCCGCATGTCCGCCTTATTCAGCCTCTATCCTCTGGCTCGACGGGTGCTGTTCAGCCTGGATGCCGAACACGCCCACGAACTGACGCTCAAATCCCTGCATTGCGCCCACAGCACCCCGCTGCTGGGCTCGCTCCTGAAAGACCTGCCCGCCAAGCCGCTGACACTGATGGGGCTGACCTTGCGCAACCCTGTGGGCCTGGCGGCCGGCCTGGACAAGAACGGCGCGCACATCGATGCGCTGGGCGCATTGGGTTTCGGCTTCGTGGAAGTGGGCACCGTCACGCCCAAGCCCCAGCCCGGCAACCCCAAGCCGCGCCTGTTCCGCCTGCCCGGCTCCAATGCCCTGATCAACCGCTTCGGCTTCAACAACCACGGCCTGGACACTTTCATCCAGAACGTGCGCAGCAGCCGCTACCGTTCCCAGGGCGGCATCCTGGGCCTGAATATCGGCAAGAACGCCACCACCCCCATCGAGCAGGCCCAGGACGACTACCTGACCTGCCTGCGCGCCGTCTATCCCCATGCCGACTACGTGACGGTCAACATTTCCTCGCCCAACACCAAGAATCTGCGCGCCCTGCAGGGCCAGGACGAGCTGGCCCGCCTGCTGGGCGCGCTGCAGGACTTGCGCAGGCAACTGGCCGACGAGCACGGCCGCTATGTGCCCATCGTGGTCAAGATCGCGCCCGACCTGGACCAGGACCAGATCGATGCCGTCGCCGACACGGTTCCCGGCCAGGGGCTGGATGGCATCATCGCCACCAACACCACGCTGTCCCGCGAGGCGGTGCAGGGCCAGCCCCATGCGCAGGAACAAGGCGGGCTATCGGGCCCTCCTGTGCACGAACTGTCCCTGAAGGTCATTTCCCGCCTGCGTGAACGGCTGGGGCCCGATTTCCCCATCATCGGCGTGGGCGGCATCGAATCAGGCCGTCAGGCCCAGGAGAAAATACAGGCCGGCGCCCAGGCCGTGCAGTTGTACACCGGCCTGATCTACAAAGGCCCGGCGCTCATTTCGGAGTGCGTGCGCGCCCTGTAAAGCCTCATGCGCATGCGGGCCCTTCGGCGTGCGCCCGCCCGCGGCGACAAAAAAAAGCCAGCTCGATGAGCTGGCTTTTTCCATCCTGGCCCGAAGGCCGGACGGCATGGCTTAGTTGGCGTTGGCGCCGCGGCGGTTGCCGGCGGCAGGGGCGGCTGCGGCGGCAGCCGAAGCGGCGGCTTCAACCGACTTGCTGCCGGCTTCGCTGACCTGGGCAGCCGCTTTCAGGCTGGCGTTGGTGGCGGCCTGGATGTTGTTGTCGGCGGCGTCGACGGCCTGACGGGCTGCCTTGACCACGGTTTCGGCGGCATTGGATGCCGTGGCGAAGGAGGTCTTGAGCAGGGCCACGGCGCTTTCCGTGCCGGTAGGCGCGTTCTTGGCCAGTTGATCGATGGTTTCGGTGACGTGCTGCTGGCCCTGGGCAATCTGGGACTCGGCGATGCGGGACAGGTTCAGCTGGACGTTGGAGAAGATGTCGTACACGCTCTTGCCGTACTGCAGAGCTTTTTCGGCATTGGGCTGCACCACGCTTTGCGTCAGGGCGACCACGTCCTGCACGTCCTTCACGTTGATGGCCTGCTGGGACTTGCTGGCGGCGTCTTCCAGGGAAGAGCGCAGTATGCTCAGGTTCAGGTCGATCAGCTTTTCAAAGCCTTGGAACAGCTGTCCTTGCACGGCGAACAGATTGTCCAGGGTTGCTTTTTGGGTTTCCAGTACGTTTTGTGGAATTGCGCTCATGATGTTTTCCTCGGTGGTGCGCCGCCGTGGATCAGGCTGGCGCTAAGTTTGGAGACAGGAAATAGCAGACTTCGGTCTAAGAAGGCCCGGCCCATTCACTGCTACACAAGGCAAACCTTCCATGTTGCACCGCAACAATTTCAATGTAAAACCAATTCAGATCAATGTCAATGAAAATTGCTGCGTCGCAACGTAATAATACTCATAAGGGCTTTCTTATTTGAGTATACGCAGCCCAGATGACAGGAAAAAGACAACAGAACAAGCACTTAAGCCGGACCGGCCGCCATTCTAGTGCTGTCCGTCGTACCCCAGCGTCTCGGAGATCTTGGCCGCCGTGGACATCAGGATGGGGATCCATTCGTCGTGCATGCGCTCGGCCGGCGCGGACAGGGACAGGCCGGCCAGCAGCTTGCCGGTGTCGTCGTAGACGCCGGCCGCGATGCAGCGCACGCCCATCTCCAGTTCTTCGTTGTCGCGCGCATAGCCGTGACGGCGCACCTGCGCCAGTTCGCGCTCCAGCGTATCGAGCTGGGTGATGCTGTTGCGGGTCGCGCCGGCCAGGCCGGTGCGCATGACGTAGGCGCGCACCTGCCGCGGCTCCCAGGAAGCCAGAAACAGTTTGCCGGTTGAAGTCAGATGCAGCGGCGCATGGCCGCCGATGGCGCGCACCACCTGCATGCCCGAGCTTTCGCTCCAGGATCGCTCCACATAGACGATCTCGTCGCCCTGCTGCAGCGACAGATTGACGGTCTGCCCGGTCAGCTTGTGAAGTTCGCGCATGGGTTCCAGCGAGGCCGCGCGCACATTCAGCCGCCCCTTGACCAGCGAGCCCAGTTCCAGCAGGCGCATGCCCAGCCTGTACAGGCCGCTGTCCACGCGTTCCACGTAGCGGCCCACCACCAGATCATTCAGGATGCGGTGGGTGGTGGATGTGTGCAGGCCGGTGGCCGCAGCCAGGTTCTTCAGTGCGACGGGCTCGGACTGCTTGGCCAGCTCGTCCAGAAGAATCATGGCGCGCTCCAGCACCTGGATGGACATCTGGTTTCCGTTGGCGGCGGAAGCGCTTTGGGTCGTAGAAGAGCTTGTTGTCATTGTTGGTAGGGATCTTTGATGCAGCGCAACAATTCCCATAATATGGAACGGAGTCCGACTTGGCAAGCCCTATTTTTGCATGGGCGTCAGACTTCCGCCTAGATCCAGAACCTGCTGCCTGAGGTAGTCCAGCGCCTGGGTCGCCTGGTCCGGATCGCCCTTGACGCCCAGGTCGATGTACGGCTGGCCGCCCGTCTCGCCCACGCTGGGCAGGCTGAAGGCCTTGACGCCCGGCCATTGCAGCTCCAGATGCTCCAGGGCCGGCGTGATGCGCGACTCGGGCAGGTTGAAGGCCAGAAAGGAGTGTTCCACGCGCTGTACCTGGTGGTGCAGCGACTGGTAGCGCGTGTCCAGCGTCCATTCCATCATGGGCCAGGCCATGACCGGGAAACCGGGCATGAAGGTGTGATTGTTGATGAAAAACCCCGGGATCTTGTTGTACGGATTGGGGACGATGTCCGCGCCCACGGGGAACACGCCCATTTGCAGGCGCTGCTGGTTCTCGGGCAGCGTCATGTCGGCGCTGCCTTGCCCATTGCGCTCATTGTCGGCGCAGCGCTCGGCGATCAGCAGCGCCGCCTCGGGATGCAAGCGCAACTCCACGCCCAGCGCCTTTGCCGCCGCCTGGCGGGTCTGGTCATCCGGAGTGGCGCCTATGCCGCCGCAGCAAAAGACGATGTCCGGGGTGGCGAAGCTGCGCTTGAGCACGGCGGCAATATCGTCCAGGTCGTCGGAAACGATCTCGGCGCCGTTCAGTTGCAGGCCGCGCTGCGACAGCAATTCGATCAGCTTGGAAAAATGCTTGTCCTGGCGACGACCCGACAGGATTTCGTCGCCTATGATGATCAAGCGGATTTTCTGTTGGCCTTTATTGCTCATGGTCGATGACGGGATGCGAAGCGGTTGACACGGCCTGGCGGCGCAGGCGCCGCAGGTTCTCCAGGGAAAAATGGGCGAATACCAGCGCCGAGAACACCGGCAGCACCAGCCAGGCGGGCGGCAGCAGATTCAGCAGGGCGAAGATCAGGCCGATCAGCCAGTATTGCCGATTCAGGCCGCTCCACAACAGGCGGCGTTCACGCACGTCCGCGTGTTCGACCAGCGAGTCCACCTTCAGGATGCGGGTCAGGGCGAACACCCACCAGAGCACGGGCAGGATCAGGGCAAAGGGCGGAAAGATCCACAAAGGCAGCGTCACCAGCCAGCCGACCACGAACAGCACGCCCACCCACACGCTGTTCCAGACGCTGTAGACCGTGGCGTTGTGGCCGTGCTTGAGCACGTCCGGATAATCCTTCTGCTGCAGGTGCCCCAGCACCAGCGGCATGACCAGCACCGCCGCGATCACCAGCCCGACGGCGCCGGCCAGGGGCAGGAGAATGCCGATGGCCAGCAGCGGCACCAGATACAGCTTGATGGAGAACAGGCCCAGGCCGATCAGCCACTGGTCCACGCTTTCGAAGGCATTCCAATCGCTCAGGACCTGTGTCAGCCAGCCCTGTATAGGCGTCCAGAGCAGCCAGGTCAGCAGGACCAGGCCCAGCAGCATGATGGCGAACGGCATGACCAGGGCCAGCAGCATGCGCGGCTGCAGTTGCGATACCAATGCTCGCTTGAAGGCGGTGGACACGCTGAACCAGCCTCCCGAAATGGCCGGCGCGGTCGAAAAGGAAGAAGAATCGGACATAAGGCTCCTGCTGGGCAAGATGAAGAACGCCGGCCTTGCGGCCGGAGCTTCTTCGCCACGATATGGGGGCGCTCAGGGCGCCGCATCGGTGCAGGCCCGCTCGACCCCGCCGCGAGCGGCGAGGCTGGCGCGAAGGCGTGCAGCCGATTACCCGGTTATCATAGACATAGTCACTTCGCTTTGTCTGTATGAAATTATGGCCCTGTTCAACGCCCACCTCGAACTGCCGGCGCTGGCCCGGCATTTGCAAGAGCACCCCGACGCCCTGCTGGTCGCCTGTTTCTGCGCCGACTGGTGCAAGACCTGCAAGCAGTACCAGCCCGCCTTCGAGGCCCTGGCCGCGCAATGGCCCCAGGCCTGCCTGGTCTGGATCGACATCGAGGAACAGCCCGAGCTGCTGGGCGATGAGGACATCGAGGACTTCCCCACCCTGCAGGTCCAGAATGAAAATGGGACCGTGTTCTACGGTCCCATGCTGCCCCACATCGAGCATCTGGAGCGGCTGCTGCGCAGCGTGTCGGCGCAAAGCGCCACTGTGCCGGGCGGCCCCGGCGATCTGCGCGCCCTAGTAGCGGCCGCCACCTAGCAGCACGCCCACCGAACGCTTGCGCGGTGCATTGCTGCGCACGGCGGCGGCGGGCTTGGCCGGCGCGGCGGTGGAAGGTTCGTAAGGCTTCAGGAAGAACTCGTCCACCGGCGGCGTGCTGGGCTGGTAGGAACGGCGCTCGCCGCGCTCGTGGCGGCCATTGCGGCTGCCCGCCGAAGCCGAAGGCAGTTCCAGGCGGCCGCGCGGCACGGCCGAGCCGATCAGCTTCTCGATATCCTGCAGCAGGTTCTCCTCGTCGGGCGACATCAGGGCGATGGCTTCGCCCGAGGCGCCGGCGCGGCCGGTGCGGCCGATGCGGTGCACATAGTCTTCCGCATTGTAGGGCAGGTCGAAATTGATCACGCAGGGCACGCCGGCCACGTCCAGGCCGCGGGCGGCCACGTCGGTGGCCACCAGCACGTCCACCTTGCCGCCCTTGAAGGCGTCCAGCACCTTCATGCGCTCCAGCTGGCTCTTGTTGCCGTGGATGGATTCGGCGCGTATGCCTTCGCGCTCCAGGTAGCGGGCCAGCTGGCCGGCGCCGATCTTGGTGTTGGAAAAGACGATGGTCTGCGTCAGCTTCTTGGTCTTGACCAGGTGCACCACGGCGCGACGCTTGTCGTCCGCGGGCATGGGGTAGATCAGTTGCGTGACCGTGGAGGCGGTCGCGTTGCGGGCGGCCACCTCGATCTCCACGGGCTCGTTCAGGAAGGAGCGCGCCAGCTTGCGGATTTCCTTGCTGAACGTGGCCGAGAACAGCAGGCCCTGGCGATTCTTGGGCAGCAGGCTGACGATGCGATCCAGGTCGGGCAGAAAGCCCATGTCCAGCATGCGGTCGGCCTCGTCCAGCACCAGGATGCCCACCTGGCTCAGGTTGACGGTGCGCTGCTCGATGTGGTCGAGCAGGCGGCCCGGCGTGGCGATCACGATTTCCACGCCCCGGCGCAGCGCTTCCTTCTGGGGACCGATGTCCACGCCGCCGAACACCACCGCGGAACGCAGCGGCACGGACTTGCTGTAGAGCGCAATGCTTTCGGCGACCTGGTCGGCCAGTTCGCGGGTCGGCGTCAGCACCAGGGCGCGCACGGGGTGGCGCGCCGGCGAGGCGCTGGTGTTGGCATGAGCCATCAGCCGGTTCAGGATGGGCAGCGAGAATGCCGCGGTCTTGCCGGTGCCGGTCTGGGCGGCGCCCATGACATCACGTCCGGCCAACACCACGGGAATGGCTTCCGCCTGGATCGGCGTGGGCTTGGAGTATCCCGCGTCCAGCACGGCGCTCAGGATTCCAGGGTGCAGACCGAAATCAGCAAAAGTAACGGTATCGGAGGTCGAAGAAGTTTTATCTGTCATGTACGCAAAAATTCGGCTTGCTCATGATTGGCAAGCATTTGTAACAGCCCTATTTTAGCTTATGCCCGCCGGTCCAACAGAGGAAAGCGGGCATGAACCATCGGATTTGTGGCGTCAGGCCACGACGGCGCGAATCAGCCAGAAAGCCAGCATGCCGGCCACGATGACCCATACGGCATTGCGGGTACGGATGAACACCAGCACGGCGACCAGGCTGGCCAGCGCTTTGATATCCAATCGGGGAGTGTCGCCGGGCGCCCAGGGCAGAAGCTCCGGCACGATGATCGCCACCAGGGCGGCCACCGGAGCATAGCGCAAGGCGCGCCGCATACGCTCGGTCAGGGGCAGCAGGTCGCCGAACATGAAATAGCCGGTACGGGTCAGCAGGCTGCACAACACCAGCAGGGCGATCGCACCCAAAACGTACCAATCATACTGCCAATCGCTCATCGCCGTGCGTCCCTGTGCCGTTGCAGTTGTTCTGCCGCCACGCCCGCGAGCACTCCGCCGAGCACCGCGGCCACCAGCCCCAGGCGCAGGGGCAGCAGCTGGCCGACCCAGGCAATGGCTCCGGCCGTCAGCAGGCAGGCCCACATGGGCCGGTTGTTGACCAGCGGGATCAGCAGCGCAAGAAGGGCCAGGATGGCCGCGAACTCCAGCGACCACGAGGTAGGCACATAGGCGCTGAGCACGATGCCCGCCAGCGAGGCGAGCTGCCAGCTCACCCACCCCGGCAGGATGATGCCCAGGTAATACCACAGATGCTCGCGCGAACCTCGTTCCTTGGCGTCGCCGTAGCGCGACATGAACAGCACGAACACCATGTCGCTGGTGATGTAGCCCAGCCCCAGGCGCCGCTTCCAGTCCAGGTGGCGGAAAAACGGCTGCAGCGCGGCGCCGAAGATGATGAAGCGGATGTTGACGATGAAGCCCGCCGCGAAGATCAGCCACAGGGGCGCGTGCGACTCGATCAGCGGCAGGGCCGTCAGCTGGGCGGAGCCAGCATAGACCAGCAAGGTCATCAAGGTGGCTTCCAGGCCGCTCAGGCCCGACTTGACCATGGCCACGCCGGTCACGAAGCCCCAGACCACCGTGGCGATCAGGGCCGGAATGAAATCGATGAATCCTTCGCGCATGTTGACGCGGTCCTGGGGACCGGGCAACAGGCGGGATATTTTCGTGAAGGCCTGCACGCCCCCTCCTGATGCGGGATGTCCGCGCGGCCCGGGCCGCTGCGGCTATTTTGCTTATGGTTCGTTATTTTAGGAGTAAAACCGCCGCTGGCGGCGCCCGGGACCCCAAATTGTCCCCCGGCCGCTCCATGGCGGGCGCAGGCCACGGCTGCTGCACATCGGCCTGTGTCGTCCTTTGGCACGTGTTCACGAAAAACACGCGCCGTCTTGGTACAATCTTCAGATTGTGCACCCGGGAAACGGCGGCGCCAGGCGCGCCTGCCGTCCGCCGTGCCCCTACCTTGTCTATCCGTTGGTCTATCGTTTTTCAGGAACCCTATGAGCGCCGCTATCGAACCCAAAAAAGCAGAGCACGAACTGATCATGGTCGGAGCCGCCGACCTGCCCGTGCACTGCCCTGGTCCCAAGGCACCGCTTTGGAGCATGCATCCGCGCGTGTACATCGATATCAGCAAGACCGGCGAAGCCGCCTGCCCCTACTGCGGCGCCCGCTACCGCCTGAAAGAAGGCGAGAAAGTCCACGGCCACTGATCCATCCGGTTGCATCGTTGGACCCCGCCCCCTCCTTCACTCCGCCCCTGACGGCACGGGCCAGGCGCCCGTCGTCGGGCGCGCGCACCTGCGGCGGCGCCTGAACATGAGCGCTCGCCTGGATACCAGCACCTGCCCCCTGCCCGCCTGGCTGCCGGGCGGACATCTGCAGACCATACACGGCGCGTTCTTCGCCCGCCATCACCATATCGCCTTCGTGCGCCAGCGCCTGGATACGCCGGACGGCGACTTCCTGGACCTGGACTGGACCGGACCCGGACTGTTCGCCGACAAGCTGGCCAGCGGCGCCACGGCCCATGCCGACGCCCATCTGTCGCGCACCGCCGCGCGGCGCTGGCTGCAGCCCGAAGACTGGGCCAGCCTGCCCTCCAGCGCGGATACCCACGCCCTCGTCCTGTTCCACGGCCTGGAAGGCAGCAGCCGCAGCCACTACATCCAGGCCATCGCCCAGTATTTCCGGGCGCGCGGCTGGGTCGTGGTGGTCGCCCACTTCCGGGGCTGCTCGGGTTTTCCCAATCGCATGGCTCGCGCCTACTATTCGGGGGACTCGGAGGAGGTCAGCTTCATTCTGGACTCGGTGCGCAGCCACCTGCCTAATGCGCGCTGGCACGCGGCCGGCACGTCGCTGGGCGGCAACGCCATGCTCAAGTTCCTGGGAGAGGCGGGCGACAAGGCGGGCTGGCTGCAGGCCTGCGCGTCCATTTCCGTGCCGCTGGACCTGGTGACCTGCGGCCGTTACCTGTCCGAATCGCGCATGGGGCGCTGGTTCTATTCGCCCTACTTCCTGAAGACCATGCGCACCAAGCTGCAGGACAAGGCGCGCCGCTTTCCGGGCCTGATCGATACCGTGCGCCTGGCCCAGGCGCGCACGCTGCGCGAATTCGACGACATCTACACCGCCCCCATGCACGGCTTTCGCAATGCGCTGGACTACTGGACCCGCGCTTCCAGCAAGCCGCTGCTGCCCGACATCCGGGTGCCCACGCTGGTGCTCAACGCCCGCAATGACCCTTTCGTGCCGCAGTCCTGCCTGCCCGGCGTGCAGGACTGCTCGGACTCCATCCTGCTGCATCAGCCCGCCGAAGGCGGGCATGTGGGTTTCACCACGGGCCGTTTTCCCGGCAATATGGGCTGGCTGCCCGCCCGGCTGGCCCGTTTCTTCGAAACGCGCGGCTAGGTCCGATCAGGAGCGGAAACGCTCCAGCAGCGCCCTTTCATTCTCGACCCGTTCACGCAATTGCCGGATCTGCGTATCCAGCTCCGATTGCTGGTAGAAGTCCGTGGTCAGGTTGCGCGCCTGCTGCAACTGTTCCACCGCGGTAGGCAGCGCGCCCACCAGCTGGTAGTACTCCGCCATGGCGCGGCGCGCCTTGACCCCGTCGCCCAGGCGATCGTAGGTCTGCGCCAGCAGCTGGTGCAGGCGCGGCACGTCGGGCCATTGCTCGATGAGCTGCAGCAGGAAACGCTGCGCCTGCTCGTTCTGGCCCGCCTGCTGCAACACCTGCACATAGGCCAGGGCCGCACCCTGGCTTTGCGGCCAGCGCTTCCATGCTTGCTGGGCCCGGGCCTGGGCGGCCTGGCGATCGCCCGCCGCGATCTCCACGCTGACCGCCAGGGTGTCCAGCTCCGGGGCCTGGTAGCGCCCCTGCCCGCCTGCCTGGGCCAGCAAGGCCCGGGCCTGATCGTAATCCTGCCGCCCCATGGCGATGTAGGCCAGGCCATACAGGGCGGCGGACCGCTCGATGCTGTCCTGCTCCTGCCGCGCGCTGCTCTGCAGGCTCTGCTCCACCTCGCGCAGGGCCTGGCCCGCGCCGGCCTGCATGATCATCAGCTTGGCGCGCACATACCAGAACGATGGCGAGTCCTGATACCCCGAGGCGGGCACGCCGCGGACCCGGTTCTGGATGTCGGACTCGCGCTGCTGGGACAGTGGGTGGGTGCTGGCGTACTCGTTCGCGCTGGCGCTCTCGTTCAGGCGCGAGGCCGAGGCCAGGCGCTGGAACATGCGCACCATGCCCTGCGGTTCGTAGCCGGCCTTGGTCAGCATCTCAAAACCGACCCGATCGGCTTCCTGCTCGGCCTGGCGCGAGAACCCCAGTTGCCGATCCACGGCGGCGGCCTGCCCGAAGGCGGCCGCCCCCATGGCCAGGTCCCCGCTGCCCGCCAGCGCGCCCAGCAAGGCGCCGGCCAGGGCGGCGATCATCAGGTGATTGCTCTGGGCGCTCTGGGTGATGCCGCGCGCCACATGACGCTGGGCGACGTGCGCGATTTCGTGCGCCAGCACGGAGGCCAGCTCCGACTCGGACTGCGACGCGGTGATCAGCCCGCTGTGGATGCCGATGTAGCCGCCCGGCAGGGCGAATGCGTTGATGCTGCTGTCGCGCAAGGCGAAGACGGTGACCGGCTGCGCCATGGCCGGCCCATGGCGCGCCAGCTTGCGCCCCATGTCCGTCAGGTACTGGTTGATGTCGGAATCGGCCACGTAGTCCGGCGAGCGGCGCCCCTGCTCCATGATGGCATTGCCCAGCGTCCGTTCCAGGGAGGGCGACAGTTCCGCGCCGGAAGCGGCCCCCATCGAGGGGATGCCCATGGGCTGGGACTGCGCGGGCGCGGCCAGGCAGGCGGCCAGCAGCAGCGCCAGACCCGTGCGCGCCAGAGGTAAAACAGGTTTGAACAACATTCGAACTCCCAACAGGGTCAACTGGCGGCCGCCGACGCGGTCGGGGCGCGGCGACGAGGTTCGGGCAGGCGGTGGCGTGCGGACAGGCGCATCAGCGTGCCCAGAGCATAGAGCAGGCCGAAGACTTCGACCAATCCCGCCAGCACCCACATGATCAGGCCGCCCATGACCTGGTCGGCCACGGCGTCCATGCCCGGGATGGCCCGGCCGCAGAGGTCAAATATGGGGTAAAGGTCGTATTCGGTGAAGGTGATGATGGCGCCCACGACCATTTGCGGCACCATGGTGATGACGGGCGACAGGATGCGCCCGCCCACGGACAGCCGGGCCGGCGGAGAAGGCCGGCGATCCAGGATGAGGTTCCAGTACAGAATGCCGCTGATGACCACCGACCAGTTCATGAGCCGATACAGGCGCCAGTCCAGCATGGAATAGAACTGCACCACGGGCAGCATCCACACCAGCACCAGGAACACGAACAGGAAGGCCACCAGCACGGGATTGGTCAGCACGGCCTGCACCCGACGACCGGATGGACGGCGCAGCCAGTCCGCCAGGCGGCGGCGCCAGGCCAGGGGCAGGCCCGCGCGCAAGGTCTGGCCCGGATAGGCTCCCATCAGGAACAGCGGGCCCAGGTGATGCAGGATCAGGTGCTGGGCCCGATGGATGAAGAACATGCGCTCGGCGTAGTAATCCAGCCGGGTGTGCAGGGACAGGTACAGCAGGATCAGGCCGACCCAGAAAAAACATTGGCGCAGCCGGTTGGGCCGGTGCACGCGCAGCCCCCTGACGTACAGCACGATGACCAGCAGAAAGGTCGCCAGCAGTACGGGAGAGAACTCCCAGGGGGTCAGCCAGTCTATCAGGGTCATGAATGCGCAATCCGGAAAACCAGTTGCGACTTAGTTTATAGCAATACGCTCGCGGCCTGCCCACCTGACGTTCAGCACGCCCGGGTAATCACGGATGAGCCGTGCGCGCTGCATCAGCTCGGCCCGCAGCTCAGGCGGGCAGGTCAGGGTGACACAGGCCTGGGCGGTATCGTGGGTGTCGGAATGATCGACTTCCAGATTGGCCACCCGTATGCCGGCGGTGTTCAGGTCGGAGTAGATACGGCGCCGCACCTGGGCAAGGTCGCCGCGCGGGCAGACCACCGTCAGGCGGGACACGGAAAGGTTGTTGCGCGCACGGGCCGTGGAGGCCTGGATTCCGGCGCGACGCAGAAAGAGATCAAAAATACGCATGCATTCCTCCTCTTGCGCATGAGACATGCGGCATATCAGGATGCGGAAGCCTGAAGGCCTCCTAAGGACGGAATGGCGGGATTTCGGGCGGCGCAGAAAAGCCGCCGGAGAAAAGCCACGCCCTGAATTTTCCAGGACGCGGCAAGCTGTGCATGAATCAGCGGGCCTGGACGCGCCTGGACGTCAACATGTCGAAAACCATTCGACTGGGACTGTCGCCGGGGTCGGAATTCACCACACAGCTCCTATGAAATGAAAGAACCCATATTGTAGCGTAGGCAAGACTTCTCCACAAGGGAAAACCCCAGGCGGAAAGTTTGTAAGCCTTTGTTTTACAACAGCCTTGCCGGTGGCGCCATTCGCGTTTTTTTCGTGAACAGATTCTAGTAGACCCAGGAGTCCAGCCAGCCCAGGTGGCGATACAGGGCCAGGACGATGATGGCCAGCCAATACAGGCTGATGTTGACGAAGGCGACGGCCCCGGCGATGGCGGTGAGGACGCTGGGCCAGCCATGGCTGTTCCGCCCCCCGCCCTGCGGGTTGTAGACGGCGTCAAAGCGCGCCGGATCGCGCAAGGCCAGGATCACCGCTTCCAGGATGCCGGCCGTCACCGGCACGATGAGCAGATGCACGAAGATATTGTCCCACCAGGTATCGGCGACCAGGACTCCGGCCGCCATCAGCATCGTGTAGGCCAGCGGCAGCCACCACAGCCGCCGCCCCAGGTACAGCCCGTGCGCTCCCAGGGAGCCGAAAAACAGGGCCAGCAAGGCGGCCAGGGTCTTGTTGCGAAAACGCGAAGCCTGTTCGAGACGCAGTGTCTGTGGGGACATGGGCAAAATCCGAGCCGGGGCCTGGGCGGCCGTTGCGCAAGACCGCCGTGTCCCGCGGGGCCTTTCCCTGCGGGCCGTCGCGGCGGTCGCCTTCCCGTACAATACTCGAATTGCTCCACCGTCGTCACGAGGTCCCCATGAACGCCACCGACTTTGATATCGCCATCTGCGGCGCCGGCCCCGTCGGAGCCGCCCTGGCGCTGCTGCTGGCCAGCCAGCACTCCGATCCCTCCCGGATCGCCGTCCTGGGCAAGAACTTCAATCTCGCGGCCACGGACCATGCGCAGGGCGACCCGCGCACCCTGGCGCTGAACCACGGCAGTCGCCGCCTCATCCTTAACCAGCTCAGGGCCTGGCCCAGCCGGGCCGCCCTCATGCGCACCGTGCATGTATCCCAGCAGGGCCGGCTGGGGCGCTGCCTGATCCAGGCCGACGAGCTCGGGGTGCCCGACCTGGGCGCCGTGGTGCACTACGACGATCTGCTCTGGAGCCTGCACGCCCGCCTGCGCGACAGCGGCGTGACGCTGGTGCCGGCCCAGGCCGCCCAGGCGCGCCCGGCTCCCGGGCGCATGCTGGTGCAGCACGACGCCGGCCAGTCCTCCGCCCTGCTGGCCGTCCAGTGCGACGGCGCCCGCCCCGCCGGCGTACGCCGGGAATACGGCCAGCACGCCCTGCTGACCACCGTGCGCGCCGGCCGGCCGCAGGAAGGCTGGGCCTACGAACGCTTCACCGCCAATGGCCCCCTGGCCGCCCTGCCCCATCCCGACGCTCCCGACCTGTACGGCATCGTCTGGTGCAATTCGCCCGAACGCAGCCAGATGCTGGCCGAATTGCCGGCCGCCGATTTCCAGTCCGCGCTGATGCAGGCCTTTGGAGAACGCCTGGGCGTGCTGGAACCGGTCTCGGCGCGCCATATGTTCCCCCTGGCCTTCCATGCCGGCCCCAGCCGGCTGGCCGAACGCCTGCTGGCAGTGGGCAACGCCGCCCAGACCCTGCATCCGGTGGCCGGCCAGGGCCTGAACCTGGGGCTGCGCGATGTGGCGCAATTGGCACAAAGCCTGGCCGCCTGGCAGGCCGACTGCCGCCAGAATCCCGATCCCTTTCTGGCCCGCTACGCCCGGCTGCGGCGCCCCGACCGCTGGCTGACCGCCGCCATCACCGATACCCTGCCGCGCCTGTTCGCCACTCGCAATCCGCTGGTCCAACACGCCTGCGGACTGGGGCTGCTGGCCATGGACACCCTGCCCCTGGCGCGCAAACCCTTCGCGCGCCAGCTCCTGCAGGGCCTGCGAGCCTAGCCCGCCCCGCGGGAAGGCGCCCGGGCCAGGAGCGCCGCCTGCTGACCAAGCTCATGCAAAGTCTTCTCCCACAGAGCAGGGCGGGAAGGTTAAAATCCCCTAAATGCGCATTGGTTCCTGGACCCTTCCCAATCCCATCTTCATCGCCCCCATGGCTGGCGTCACGGATCGACCCTACCGTCGGCTGTGCAAGGCTCTGGGTGCGGGCTACGCGGTATCCGAAATGGCCGCCAGCAACAAGCGCCTGTGGGACAGCGTCAAGACCTCGCGCCGCCTGAACCACGACGGCGAAATCGACCCTGTGGCGGTCCAGATCGCCGGCTCCGACCCCGAAATGATGGCCGAGGCCGCCGTCTTCAACATAGGCAAGGGCGCCCGCATCATCGACATCAACATGGGCTGCCCCGCCAAGAAGGTGTGCAATGTCGCCTCCGGCTCGGCCCTGCTGCGCGACGAAGCCAGGGTGGTCGACATCCTGGAACACGTTGTCAAGGCATGTACTCCCCACCAGGTTCCGGTTACACTCAAGACCCGCACCGGCTGGGACGCGCAATCGCGCAATGCTGTGCGTATCGCCCGGCTGGCCGAAGACATCGGCATCGCCGCTCTCACCCTGCACGGCCGCACTCGCTGCGACTTCTACCAGGGCCAGGCCGAATACGACACCATACGCGAAGTCAAGAACAGCATCTCTATTCCGGTCATTGCCAATGGGGATATCGATAGTCCCGAAAAGGCCAAATTCGTACTAGAGTACACCGGAGCGGATGCCGTCATGGTAGGTCGGGCGGCCCAGGGACGACCCTGGATCTTCCGGGAAATCCTGCATTACCTCGAACACGGCACGCACCGCGCTGCCCCCACGTTCGGGGAACTGCGCGACTGCATGGTCGAGCACCTGGAAGATCATTACGCCTTCTATGGGCAGCACACTGGTGTACGTACTGCCCGCAAGCATATTGGCTGGTATCTGTCCGGCATGCCCGATGCCGAACGCTGGCTGGGACGCATCAACCGCATTGAATGCTGCACCGAACAACTGCAGACCATAAAACTATGGTTCGACGAATGCGACCTCGACCAGCCTTACCAGGGATAGGGCGTCGCAAGCAGCTCTTTTGTATTTAAGCAACGTATACCTTCAGAAAAAAATGTCTACGACCAACCCACTCGAACAGTCCGTACGTGAGCGCCTGGAACGCTATTTCGCCGACCTGGGCGACTCCGAGCCACGCGACATGCTGTCGATGGTCATCTCCTGCGTGGAACGGCCCGTTTTGCAGGTTGCCCTGGAAAAATCCGCCGGCAACCAGTCCAAGGCCGCGGAAATGCTGGGCATCACGCGCAGCACGCTGCGCAAGAAGCTCAGCGCCCACAACCTGCAACCCTGATTCCTAACCCTCAAGCCTCACCTTCCATGAAAATCCAGACAGCTCTTCTTTCTGTCTCCGACAAAACCGGTATTGTCGAATTCGCCCAGGCGCTGGCCCAGCGCGGCGTGCGCCTCTTGTCCACCGGCGGCACCGCCAAGCTGCTGGCGCAAGCCGGCCTGAACGTCACCGAAGTGGCCCAGCACACCGGCTCGCCCGAGATCCTGGACGGCCGCGTCAAGACGCTGCATCCCAAGATCCACGGCGGCCTGCTGGCCCGCCGCGACAGCGCCGAACACCTGAAGACCATTGAAGAGCACGGCATCGATCGCATCGATCTGCTGGTCGTCAACCTCTATCCGTTCCGCGAGACCATCGCCAAGCCCGGCTGCACCTTTGCCGACGCCGTCGAGAACATCGACATCGGCGGTCCCGCCATGCTGCGCGCCGCCGCCAAGAATCACGGCACGCCGGAAGGCGGCGTGTGCGTGGTCATAGACCCGGCCGACTACGAGCGCGTGCTGGCCGACATCGACGGCCCCGCCGGCCACCCCTCCTACGGCCTGCGCCTGGAGCTGGCCGCCAAAGTCTACGCCCACACGGCTTCCTACGACGGCGCCATCGCCGCCTACCTCACCAGCCTGGCGCAGGCCGAGCCCGCCCAGGAAAGCGCCCCCGAGCGCGCCGAATGGCCGCGCGTGCTGACCATCCAGGTCCAGCAGCAGCAAACCCTGCGCTACGGCGAGAACCCGCACCAGTCCGCCGCCTTCTACGCGGATGCGCAGATCGGCGCCGGCCTGCTGGGCCGCTACCGCCAGCTGCAGGGCAAGGAGCTGTCCTACAACAACATCGCCGACGCGGACGCCGCCTGGGAATGCGTGCGCAGCTTCGATGCCGGCGCCTGCGTGATCGTCAAGCACGCCAATCCCTGCGGCGTGGCCCTGGGCGAAACCGCCGAGCAGGCCTACCGCAAGGCATTCCAGACCGATCCCACCTCCGCCTTCGGCGGCATCATCGCCTTCAACCGTGAAGTGGACGAAGCCGCGGCCCAGGCCATCAGCAGCCAGTTCGTGGAAGTGCTGCTGGCGCCCTCCTACACCCAGGGCGCCCTGGACGTGTTCGCCGCCAAGAAGAACGTGCGCGTGCTGACCGTGGACGCGGGCGACGCCCACAACGCCTTCGACGTCAAGCGCGTGGGCGGCGGCTGGCTGGTCCAGACGCCCGACACCTTCCGCGACAATGTCCAGGCCTTCAAGGTCGTGACCCAGGTGCAGCCCACCGCCCAGCAGATGCAGGACCTGCTGTTCGCCTGGAACGTGGCCAAGTACGTCAAGTCCAACGCCATCGTTTTCTGCGGCCAGGGCATGACGCTGGGCGTGGGCGCCGGCCAGATGAGCCGCGTGGATTCCGCCCGCATCGCCTCCATCAAGGCCGAGAACGCCGGCCTGTCCCTGACGGGCTCCGCCGTGGCCTCGGACGCCTTCTTTCCGTTCCGCGACGGCCTGGACGTGGTGGCCGAAGCCGGCGCGACCTGCGTGATCCAGCCCGGCGGCAGCGTGCGCGACGATGAAGTCATCGCCGCCGCCAACGAGCGCGGCATCGCCATGGTCCTGACCGGCACGCGCCACTTCCGTCACTGACATGCGCATCCTGGGCATAGACCCTGGCCTGCGACGCACCGGTTTCGGCGTGATCGACGCCCAGGGGCCCAGGTTGAACTACGTCTCGAGCGGGACCATCGTGGTCCCGGCCGACCTCCCCCTGGCGCAGCGGCTCAAGCTCATCCTGACCCACATCGCGGAAGTCATCGAACAGAGCAGGCCGGACACCTCCGCCATCGAGAAAGTCTTCGTCAACAGCAATCCCGCCTCCACCCTGCTGCTGGGCCAGGCCCGCGGCGCGGCTTTGTGCGCCCTGGCCGTGGGCGGCCTGGACGTGCACGAATACACGGCCCTGCAGATCAAGAAAACCGTGGCGGGCAACGGCCATGCCGCCAAGGAGCAGATCCAGCTCATGGTGCAGCGTCTGCTGCAGCTCAACGGCCTGCCGGCGCCGGACTCGGCCGACGCCCTGGCCTGCGCCATCAGCCATGCACACCATGCCAGCGTGCTGGCGGGCCTGCAGAAGAGCGGCGTGCTGGCCGCCGGTCCGCGCCGCCGCATCCGCGCCGGCAGGGTATTGGGCTAGGGCCCGCCGTCACCCCCTGAACCAGAGGTATTTCCATGATAGGACGCATCCGCGGAACCCTGATCGAAAAACAACCGCCCACCATCTGCGTGGATGTGGGCGGCGTGGGCTACGAGATCGACGTGCCCATGAGCACGCTCTACCAGATGCCCGAGCTGGGCGCGCAGGTCAGCCTGTTCACGCACCTGGCCATCCGCGAGGACGCCCACGTGCTGTTCGGCTTTTCCAGCCTGTCCGAACGCAGCACCTTCCGCGCCCTGATCAAGGTCACGGGCATCGGCGCGCGCACGGCCCTGGCCCTGCTCTCGGGCATGAGCGCGGACGAGCTGGCCGACGCCGTCACCCGCCAGGAAAGCGGCCGCCTGGTCAAGATTCCGGGCATAGGCAAGAAGACCGCCGAACGATTGCTGCTGGAGCTGCGCGGCAAGCTGGGCGCGGACCTGGGCGGCAGCGCCGTGAGCGGCGCCGCCCCCAGCAGCCGCGACGATGTGCAGCATGCCCTGGAAGCGCTGGGCTATTCCAGCAAGGAAGCCGCCGTCGCGGTCAAGGCTTTGCCCGAAGGCATCGACGTGTCCGAAGGCATCAGGCAGGCGCTCAAATCGCTCTCGCGCGGCTGAAGCGAATCGGCCCGACGCAGGCGGGCCGCAACAGCTCTCCTGCCCGGGCGCTCAAGCCAGCAGGCGGCCCAGTGCGCCCACGTCCACGTTGCCGCCGCTGATCACCACACCTACCCGCCGCCCCTGCAGATTGGCCTGCCGCATCACGGCAGCCGCTCCCAGACAGCCGGTCGGCTCCGCCACGATCTTCATGCGCTCGGCAAAGAAACGCAACGCGTCCACCAGTTCCGGATCGGTGGCGGTGACGATGTCGGCCACGTGCCGGCGGATGATGTCAAACGTGATGGGCGCCAGGGCCTGGGTCAGGGCCCCGTCCGCGATCGAGGACGGCGGCGCGATCTTGACGATCTCCCCGCGGCGCAAGGACTGCTGGGCGTCATTGCCGGCCTGGGGCTCGACGCCATACACCTTGCAGTCCGGAGCCATCGCATGCGCGGCCAGCAGGCAGCCCGACAACAGGCCGCCGCCGCCCAGCGGCACGTACAGTTCCTGCAGGTCGGGCACGTCCTCCAGGAGTTCGCGCGCCGCCGTGCCCTGCCCGGCGATGACGTCGGCATGGCCGAAAGGCGGAATCAGCGTCAAACCCTCACGCTCCACCAGCTCCTGGGCGATCTGCGCCCGGTCCTGCGTCAGGCGGTCGTACTCCACCACGTTGGCGCCATAGCCGCGCGTGGCCGCCAGCTTGGCGGCGGGCGCATCGGAATTCATGATGATGGTGGCCGGCATGCCCAGCAAGCGAGCGGCCAGCGCCACGGCCTGGGCATGGTTTCCGGAAGAAAAGGCCACCACGCCGGCGCGGCGCTGCTCGGGCGAGAGACTGGCCAGCGCGTTATAGCCGCCGCGGAACTTGAAGGCGCCGATGCGCTGGAAATTCTCGCACTTGAAATAGACTTCGCCGTTCAGGCGCTGGTTCAAGGTGGAGGACGTCAGCACCGGCGTGCGGTGGGCCACGGGCTTGAGGCGCTGCGCCGCCGCCAGGACATCGTCAAAGGTCGGCATGGTAGAGGACATGGGTAAAATCTCTTCTGGGGACATCGACCCTTCATTATGCGGGAACAGCACGGCTCGCGCCTAGCCTTGCCGGCCAGGGAACCGCGGCGGGAGCGCGCGGGCATTCATTCGTCCCGGCCTATGTCCGGCCAGGGTCCGCATGGTGTACCATACTGTATATTCAATCAGCCTGAACACCATGGCCATTCACTCCGATTCGCTCTCCAGTCTGCCGTCCGAGCAGCGCATCATCACGCCCAAGGCCCTGTCGCCCAACGAGGAATCCATCGAACGCGCCCTGCGCCCCAAGATGCTGGACGACTACGTGGGCCAGGCCCGCGCACGCGAGCAGCTGGAAATCTTCATCGCCGCCGCCCGCCAGCGCCGCGAGGCCCTGGACCATGTGCTGCTGTTCGGCCCGCCCGGACTGGGCAAGACCACGCTGGCGCACATCATCGCCCACGAAATGGGCGTGAACCTGCGCCAGACCTCCGGTCCCGTGCTGGAGCGTCCAGGCGACCTCGCCGCCCTGCTCACCAACCTGGAACCCAACGACGTTCTGTTCATCGACGAAATCCACCGGCTATCGCCCGTGGTGGAAGAAATCCTCTACCCGGCGCTGGAGGATTTCCAGATCGACATCCTGATCGGCGAAGGGCCGGCCGCGCGCAGCGTCAAGCTGGACCTGCAGCCTTTCACCCTGGTGGGCGCCACCACGCGCGCCGGCATGCTCACCAATCCCTTGCGCGACCGCTTCGGCATCGTGTCGCGACTGGAATTCTACGGCGTGGACGATCTGGCCCGCATCGTGGCGCGCAGCGCCGGCCTGCTCAATGTGTCCACCACCGACGACGGCACCTACGAGATCGCCCGCCGCTCGCGCGGCACGCCGCGCATCGCCAATCGCCTGCTGCGGCGCGTGCGCGACTACGCCGAAGTCAAGACCGGCGGCGTCATCCACACTGAATGCGCGCAGGCGGCGCTGGCCATGCTGGAAGTCGATCCCCAAGGCCTGGACCTGATGGACCGCAAGCTGCTGGAGGCCATCGTGCACAAGTTCGACGGCGGCCCTGTCGGCGTGGACAGCCTGGCGGCCGCCATCGGCGAAGAACGCGACACCATCGAAGACGTCATCGAGCCCTACCTGATCCAGCACGGATTCCTGCAGCGCACGCCGCGCGGCCGCACCGCCACGCTGAACACCTGGCGGCACCTGGGCCTGACGCCGCCGCGCAACAGCGGCCCTCAGGATCTGTTCGACCCCGCCTGATCCTTCAACGACGAGCCCAGGGCCGAAATACCAGGCCCAGGGTGATCGACATGGACACGCCCGCCGCCAGCAGCAAGGCCAGGGGCCAGGCCATCTGCTCCACTGACAGCGCCAGCACGGTGCAGAAACCCGCCAGGCTGGTCGTGCCCAGCAGGGCCGAGCGCAAGGTGGCGATCACGCTGCCCGCTCCCATCTTCTGGTGTATCGTCACCGCCACCACGGTATAACCGATGGGAAAAGCCAGCAGCAGGCCCGAACCGCTGGCGCCCAGCCACTGGCTGGCTGTGGTTACGAACGCCACCAGCACGCCTGCCAGTGCCCCGCGCAACAGCAACAAGCCCCAACCCGCCTTGCCTTTGGCCGCGGTGGCCGCCGACGCGGCCCCGCGCCCCAGGCGCACGCAGCCCGCCGTAACCAGCACAAACACCGCCAGGCCCAGCCAGGGTTGCGCAGGCAGGAAGGCCAGCAGCGCCGCCGAAGCCAGCCAGACCAGCACGGCGCAAGCCAGCGTGCGCCAGGGCGTCAAGGTACGCGCCGCCAGGATGTAGGCCAGCACGAATAGTTGCGTGGCGCACAATGAATACAGCGCATAGGATGCGGCCTGATGCACGAAGGCCGCCGGAAACTGCGCCGCCAGAAAATAGAACCCGGGCCCCAGCACCATGGGCAAGCCGGCCAGCGCTCCGCCGATCAAGGGGCCGAAGGCGCCCACCGACCAAGACACCATCACCACCACCAAGGCCGTGGCCGTCATTCTGATGAGCAGCGCGGGCCACGAAATATCCGCAAATAAGGTATCCAGCATGCTGTATCCGTAGGAGAAACCGCTCCGTGATACGGAAAAAGAAGGCGCGCGGCATGCCGCGCGCCTGCAATTTCCGCTGCACGGAAACGATCAGGCCACCACGCTCCAATCCAGCGATTGACCGGCGGCCAGCGGCACCAGCGGATCACCGGCCATATCGACGGAATCGGGAATGGCGAACTGGCCGCGCTTGAGGGTCAGGCTGCCTTCGTTTACAGGCAAGCCATAGAAAGCCGGTCCATTCAGGCTGGAGAACGCCTCCAGCTTGTCCAGGCGGCCCACCTGATCAAAGGCGGTGGCGTACAGCTCCATGGCGTGCAGGGCCGTGTAGCAGCCGGCGCAGCCACAGGCCTGTTCCTTGCGGCTGCGTGCATGAGGGGCGCTGTCCGTACCCAGGAAGAAGCGGCCGCTGTCGCTGGTCGCGGCTTTCAGCAAGGCCTGACGATGGGTTTCCCGCTTCAATACGGGCAGGCAGTACCAATGCGGCTGCAGGCCGCCCTGGAACAAGGCGTTGCGGTTGTACAGCAGGTGGTGCGCGGTAATGGTGGCGGCGACCGGGCCTTCGGCCTGGCTGACATAGGCTGCGCCATCGGCCGTGGTCAGATGCTCGAACACCACTTTCAATTCGGGGAAGGCCTTGCGCATCGGGATCATGACGCGCTCGATGAACACGGCTTCGCGATCGAACAGGTCCACGGCGGGATCGGTGACCTCGCCGTGCATCAGCAAGGGCATGCCCACTTCCTGCATGACTTCCAGGACCTTGCTGCACTTGCCCAGCAGGTCGGTCACGCCGGCATCCGAATTGGTGGTGGCGCCGGCCGGATACAGCTTGACCCCGTGCACCTTGCCGCTGTCGCGGGCGCGGCGCATCTCGTCGGGGTCGGTGTTGTCGGTCAGGTACAGCGTCATCAGGGGCTCGAACCCTGAATGCACGCCCGTCTTTTGCAAGGCGGCCAGGATACGTTCGCGATAGGCCAAGGCCAGCGCCGTGGTGGTGACCGGCGGGGTCAGGTTCGGCATGATGATGGCGCGGCCAAACTGCGCGGCAGTGTGGCCTACGACGGATTCCAGCACCGCGCCATCGCGCAGATGCAGATGCCAGTCGTCGGGACGGCGAATTACAAGGGTATCCACGGTAGGGCTCATAACTAGGCTCAAAAACGGGCGATCCCGTCCTGCCGGCAGCGCCAAACAGGGCGGGCGGCGCTGGCGCACCGCCGGGACTCGCCTTTTGGGTATCGAATCCATCATTATGCTACAGGCATCCGCCATACGCATGCCTTGTCCCTTCACGCCGAGGCCCGGCCGGCGCTCGGCGCCGCCAGCAAAATCCGCCGCGCCTGTCCAGCCGGGGAAAATCCCCTCGCAGCCCCGGTTGCCTTAGGAAACAAATGGCTTGGATTTCCTGGAAGGATCACGGTATGCTGACAGCGGAGTCGTGCCCAGTCGCATATCCTGTCCTTTCAACTCATTCCTCAGGAGTTCTGTTCATGGCCAGCACTGAAAAAAAGCCTGCTGCTCGCAAACCCAATGCAGCCTTCATGAAGCCCCTCACTCCTAGCCCCACCCTGGCTGCCGTGATCGGTCCCGGCGCGCTGCCTCGTACCGAAGTCACCAAGAAGATCTGGGACTACATCAAAAAGCACAATCTCCAGGATCCCGCGAACCGCCGCAACATCAATGCCGATGCCAAGCTGCGTCCGCTGTTCGGCAAGGACCAGGTGTCCATGTTCGAACTGACCAAGCTGGTCAGCGCCCATCTCAAGTGAGCCGGCGGGTGCGTCGGCACCTCGCACAGTATCAGGCCGCGCCGCTGGGACCAGCCGCGGCCTTTTTTCTTGCCCGCGCCCGCACGCCGTTCTTCGAGCCCGCGCGGCCAGCAGGCCCACATCTATGCCATGAGCCATTCCCTTTCCATCTGCTGGCTGCGCCGCGACCTGCGCCTGCAAGACAATGCCGCCCTGCACCACGCCCTGCGCAGCGGCCGTCCGGTTGCCTGTGTGTTCGTCTTCGACACGAGCATCCTGGAACCGCTGCCCGCCGATGATCTGCGGGTCGCCTTCATACGCGAGAGCCTGCTGCAGGTACAACAGGAGCTGCGCCGCCTGGGCAGCGACCTGGTCACGGCCCAGGGCGATCCCCGGCGCATCTTGCCCAAGTTGGCACAGGACCTGCAGGCCCGGGCCGTCTACGCAAATGAAGATTACGAACCGGCTGCCCGGGAACGAGACGCCGCCGTGGCCCAGGCGCTGGCCGCCCAAGGCCGGACGCTGCACCTGTACAAGGATCAGGTCATCTTCGCACGCGACGAGCTTCTGACCCGACAGGGCGGCCCCTATACCGTCTTCACGCCCTACAAACGGGCCTGGCTGGAGCGTATGGGCGCACACGACGTGCAGCCCCACGATACGCAGCAGGGCGCCTGGGCGCGCCTGCCGGCGCAGGATCTGCCCAGCCTTGCCGAGCTGGGGTTTGAGCCGGGACTGGAAAAGAAACTGCTCAACCCGCCCGGCATGGCCGGCGCACAGCAGATGTTCAAGCAGTTCGAGCCCCGGCTGCACGCCTATGCCAGCCAGCGCGACTTTCCCGCCAAGCGCGGCGTATCCTACCTGTCGCCGCATCTGCGCTTCGGCACGCTGTCCGTGCGCCAGGCCGTGGCGCTGGCTTGGCCAAGCGACTCCCAGGGCGCCGCGACGTGGCTGAGCGAACTGATCTGGCGCGAGTTCTATCAGCAGTTTCTCTGGCATCATCCGGACAGCGCCACCCGAAGCTTCAAGCCTGCCTACCGCGACCTGCCCTATCCAAACCGGGAAGACTGGTTCCAGACCTGGTGCGAGGGCCGCACAGGCTATCCCATCGTGGATGCCGCCATGCGTCAGCTGAATCAGACAGGCTATATGCACAACCGCCTGCGCATGATCACCGCATCCTTTCTGGTGAAGGATTTGCTGATAGACTGGAGGTGGGGCGAACAATACTTTTCGCGCAAGCTGCTCGATTACGACATGGCGTCCAATGTGGGCGGCTGGCAGTGGGCGGCGTCAACGGGGTGCGATGCGCAGCCCTATTTCCGCATCTTCAATCCCGTCACCCAGTCCCGCAAGTTCGACCCCGACGGAGACTTTATCCGGCGCTACGTGCCTGAACTGGCCCGGCTCGATGCCAAGGCCATTCATGCCCCCTGGCAGGCCAGGCAACTGCCGCTTGATTTCGCGCTCGGCCGGGATTATCCCTTCCCTGTCGTGGATCACGATGTCCAGCGGCCCCTGGCCCTGGCCTTGTTCCAGGTAGCGTCCCCGCAAGACAAGACAGATACGGACAGTCAATGAGGATCATCATGTCGGACAACGCGACAACCCTGAACCCACCCCACACTATCCTGGCCCTGCTTCAACATCTGCAGCTTGCTCAACCCCATGCCCAGATCGCCGTGCTGCACTTCACGGATGACGAAGCCGCCATCGGCCTGGCCCGCAAAGGGGTTCCCGTGCACATCGAGCCATTCCCCGAACTGACCTTGACGCAGCTCCTGGCCACCTGCTTCGCCGGTCCCGGCACCACGGCGCTCCAGTTGGAACAAGCCATCGAAGTGGTGGAAGACGCCCTCATGCCGGCGCGGCTGGACTTGCGCCAGTTCCAGGTATTCGCCTCCGGACCGCAAGCCGGCCGGCTCATGCAATGGATCAAGGACGTGACGGGCAATGACAACCACGCCTTGAGCATCGAGAATCTGGAAACCGTTTTCAACATCTATGCGGACGCCACCGTGGGCGCCTCGTCCACGGCCAAAGCCGCTGGGTCAGCTTCGGGGCCGTCCCCGCTGGACGACAAATCGCTCGGCGCTTATCTTCTGTTGCTGCGCGAATGCCTGCACCACCTGCACGTCTCGCAAATCCAGTTGCTCTGCGACTGAGCTCTCCGGACACGGCAGGCAGCCTCTTCCGGACAAGAAAAAAGGTGTTCTAGCGAACACCTTTTTTTGTCAGGACGACTGCCCTGTGAGAGCCAGCGCGTGCGATCAGTAATCCTGTCCCAATGCCTGGCCGCCCGCCAAGGCCAGCCAGCCCTTGATCAAGCGGTGGATGATCCACACCAGGGCGACCAAGCCTGTCACCCAGCCAATGAAAACCGCCGTGAGCAAGGCGCTGAGCACCACCCAGAGCAGCCCCCACCAAAAGGTCTTGATGATCCAATCCAGATGGCTGGCGTAAATGGTTCCGGAGGCGTCACCCCGCTTGACGTAAGCCAGGATGACTGCGGCCACCGCCGCCGCTCCGAAAAGGCCCGCACTGATCATGGCCAGGGAAAACAGGGCATAACAGATATGCGCTATCTTGCGCAGCGGCAGGCCAGGTTCGAGTTCGGGGTTGACGGGCTGGTTCATTCGGTTCTCCTGAATCAAGCATTGACGACAACAGTACCAAACCATTTTACCCGTTCTTGCTGAGCTGGCATCGTCTGTAACAACCTGCAAGCTCAGCCTCCCTGGACGGGCAGGACCATGCCCTGCTTGATGCAGGTCAACGGGACGGGTTCGGGACATTCAATGACTGGAAGCCGGGCCGCCTCCGAGCGCCTGGTGCAGCGGCCTGCACGAGGATTGGGTACGGCGCGGGTTCCGAGCCGCGCCGAGACGCTGGCGGCTGCCAGCCGCGCCCGGGCGAGCGCGACGGGAGGCCGGATGTGTCGGGCGCAGTCGCCCGCCCTGCAGGGGGGCAGGCGCGGCTAGGGTTCAGGCCGCGGGCATGCGCCGCCCTTGTTGCGGGCGCGCGTAAAAAGCAAAACCCCCGCAAGGGTAGCTTGCGGGGGTTTTGGCGGATAAGAGCTTGACGATGACCTACTTTCACAGACGTCCGTCCACTATCATCGGCGCGAAGGCGTTTCACAGTCCTGTTCGGGATGGGAAGGCGTGGGACCACCTTGCTATGGTCGTCAAGCGTAACTGGTTGCCGGGTCGCCTTGCGAGGCGGCCTGGCCAATATGGAAGAAGCACCGCGTTCGGGATCAGTACGGATCGCGAACACGTGTCTCGAAGGGTTGGAGCGCGGGCTGCGCTGCACATTCAATATTTACGTTCTGTGGTCAACAACTTGGACTCGCTACAACCACAAGGGTTATAGGATCAAGCCACACGGGCAATTAGTACTGGTTAGCTACATGCATTACTGCACTTCCACACCCAGCCTATCAACGTCCTGGTCTCGGACGACCCTACAGGGGGGTCAAGCCCCCGGGATACCTAATCTTCAGACGAGTTTCCCGCTTAGATGCCTTCAGCGGTTATCTCTTCCGTACGTAGCTACTCGGCAATGCCATTGGCATGACAACCGATACACCAGTGGTACGTCCACTCCGGTCCTCTCGTACTAGGAGCAGGCTCCGTCAAGTATCCAACGCCCACGGCAGATAGGGACCAAACTGTCTCACGACGTTTTAAACCCAGCTCACGTACCTCTTTAAATGGCGAACAGCCATACCCTTGGGACCGGCTACAGCCCCAGGATGAGATGAGCCGACATCGAGGTGCCAAACACCGCCGTCGATATGAACTCTTGGGCGGTATCAGCCTGTTATCCCCAGAGTACCTTTTATCCGTTGAGCGATGGCCCTTCCATACAGAACCACCGGATCACTATGTCCTACTTTCGTACCTGTTCGACTTGTCAGTCTCACAGTCAAGCACGCTTATGCCATTGCACTATCAGAACGATTTCCGACCGTTCCTAGCGTACCTTCGAACTCCTCCGTTACACTTTGGGAGGAGACCGCCCCAGTCAAACTGCCCACCATGCACGGTCCCCGATCCCGATAAGGGACCTAGGTTAGAACCGCAAACAGACCAGGGTGGTATTTCAAGGATGACTCCACGCGATCTGGCGACCACGCTTCAACGTCTCCCACCTATCCTACACAGGCCGGTTCACAGTCCAATGCAAAGCTACAGTAAAGGTTCATGGGGTCTTTCCGTCTAGCCGCGGGGAGATTGCATCATCACAACCATGTCAACTTCGCTGAGTCTCAGGAGGAGACAGTGTGGCCATCGTTACGCCATTCGTGCAGGTCGGAACTTACCCGACAAGGAATTTCGCTACCTTAGGACCGTTATAGTTACGGCCGCCGTTTACCGGGGCTTCGATCAAGAGCTTGCACCCCATCACTTAACCTTCCGGCACCGGGCAGGCGTCACACCCTATACGTCCACTTTCGTGTTTGCAGAGTGCTGTGTTTTTAGTAAACAGTCGCAGCCACCGATTCACTGCGGCCTCGTCATGCTCCGTGCGCAGGCACTTCACACTACAGAGGCATACCTTCTCCCGAAGTTACGGTATCAATTTGCCGAGTTCCTTCTCCTGAGTTCTCTCAAGCGCCTTGGAATATTCATCCCGTCCACCTGTGTCGGTTTGCGGTACGGTCTCGTAGAGCTGAAGCTTAGAGGCTTTTCTTGGAACTGCTTCCAGTCAGTTTAGAGCCGAAGCTCTATTCAGTCACACCCTTGAATTACGCACCCGGATTTGCCTAAGTGCCTTCTACGATGCGCCAACGGGGACATCCAACACCCCGATGACCTTCTGCAATCCGTCCCCCCATCGCACTCTACGACGGTGCGGGAATATTAACCCGCTTCCCATCAGCTACGCATCTCTGCCTCGCCTTAGGGGCCGACTCACCCTGCGCCGATGAACGTTGCGCAGGAAACCTTGGACTTACGGCGAGGGGGCTTTTCACCCCCTTTATCGCTACTCATGTCAGCATTCTCACTTCCGATACCTCCAGCATCCCTCACAGGACACCTTCACAGGCTTACGGAACGCTCTCCTACCATGTGTACATAGTACACATCCGCAGCTTCGGTCTATGGCTTAGCCCCGTTACATCTTCCGCGCAGGACGACTCGATCAGTGAGCTATTACGCTTTCTTTAAAGGATGGCTGCTTCTAAGCCAACCTCCTGACTGTCTATGCCTTCCCACTTCGTTTCCCACTTAGCCATAGTTAGGGACCTTAGCTGGCGGTCTGGGTTGTTTCCCTCTTGAGTCCGGACGTTAGCACCCGGTGCTCTGTCTCCCACGCTGTACTTGTCGGTATTCGGAGTTTGCCATGGTTTGGTAAGTCGCTGTGACCCCCTAGCCATAACAGTGCTCTACCCCCGACAGTAATACGTGAGGCACTACCTAAATAGTTTTCGGAGAGAACCAGCTATCTCCAGGCTTGTTTAGCCTTTCACTCCGATCCACAGCTCATCCCCTAATTTTTCAACATTAGTGGGTTCGGTCCTCCAGCACGTGTTACCGTGCCTTCAACCTGGCCATGGATAGATCGCCTGGTTTCGGGTCTACACCCAGCGACTGAATCGCCCTATTCGGACTCGCTTTCGCTACGCCTCCCCTATTCGGTTAAGCTTGCCACTGAATGTAAGTCGCTGACCCATTATACAAAAGGTACGCAGTCACCCCCGAAAGGGCTCCTACTGTTTGTATGCATATGATTTCAGGATCTATTTCACTCCCCTTCCGGGGTTCTTTTCGCCTTTCCCTCACGGTACTGGTTCACTATCGGTCGATCACGAGTATTTAGCCTTGGAGGATGGTCCCCCCATATTCAGACAGGATTTCACGTGTCCCGCCCTACTTGTTCGACGCTGAGTTCCACGTCCTGGATTTCGTCTACAGGGCTATCACCTGCTACGGCTGGACTTTCCATTCCATTCGACTATCCAAGACGCTAAAACGTCCAGGCTGCTCCGGTTTCGCTCGCCACTACTTCCGGAATCTCGGTTGATTTCTTTTCCTCGAGTTACTGAGATGGTTCAGTTCACTCGGTTCGCCTCCACACACCTATGTATTCAGTGTGGGATACCGCATTGCTGCGGTGGGTTTCCCCATTCGGACATCTACGGCTCAAAGCTTGTTTGCCAGCTCCCCGTAGCTTTTCGCAGGCTACCGCGTCCTTCATCGCCTGTGATCGCCAAGGCATCCATCATATGCACTTATTCGCTTGATCCTATAACGCTTACGGCTATAGAACCGATGAGTATACGTTGTTGCCGTTCATCAATCCTTAGCTGTCATCCCATCCGAGGAAGGGACAACGTCTATATTTTTGAGAACTTGTTGAACATAAATTGTTCGTGTTGCAATCACAACCCGTGCATTGTCTACACCGCCTCCAAAGAGTCGATGCGTATCAGACAACACACCTTCGTTGTGCTTCTTCCAGATTGTTAAAGAGCAGATCGTGGGTTGGCTAACCCAACGAGCAGCGCTCTTGCAAAAGAACGCTCTTCGTTGAATCTCGCGCTGCGCCCGGAGTACATCCGGGCCTGCCCCGCTCATGTCATGACGTCCAGTACTGTGTCGCCGCACCGCCTGCAGCAGGCGGTGGTGGAGGATGACGGGATCGAACCGACGACCCCCTGCTTGCAAAGCAGGTGCTCTCCCAGCTGAGCTAATCCCCCGAGGTAATCGTGGTGGGTCAAGTTGGAATCGAACCAACGACCCCCGCCTTATCAAGACGGTGCTCTAACCGACTGAGCTACTGACCCATCTGTCACCAGTGGGCGATACCCTATGGTCATGACCTAACTAACAGCCAATAAGTGTGGACGCTTTCGCTTTGCGAGCCCTTCGCTCTGAAAGGAGGTGATCCAGCCGCACCTTCCGATACGGCTACCTTGTTACGACTTCACCCCAGTCATGAATCCCACCGTGGTAAGCGCCCTCCTTGCGGTTAGGCTACCTACTTCTGGTGAAACCCACTCCCATGGTGTGACGGGCGGTGTGTACAAGACCCGGGAACGTATTCACCGCGACATTCTGATCCGCGATTACTAGCGATTCCGACTTCACGCAGTCGAGTTGCAGACTGCGATCCGGACTACGATCGGGTTTCTGAGATTAGCTCCCCCTCGCGGGTTGGCGACCCTCTGTCCCGACCATTGTATGACGTGTGAAGCCCTACCCATAAGGGCCATGAGGACTTGACGTCATCCCCACCTTCCTCCGGTTTGTCACCGGCAGTCTCATTAGAGTGCTCTTGCGTAGCAACTAATGACAAGGGTTGCGCTCGTTGCGGGACTTAACCCAACATCTCACGACACGAGCTGACGACAGCCATGCAGCACCTGTGTTCCGGTTCTCTTGCGAGCACGGCCAAATCTCTTCGGCTTTCCAGACATGTCAAGGGTAGGTAAGGTTTTTCGCGTTGCATCGAATTAATCCACATCATCCACCGCTTGTGCGGGTCCCCGTCAATTCCTTTGAGTTTTAATCTTGCGACCGTACTCCCCAGGCGGTCAACTTCACGCGTTAGCTGCGCTACTGAAGCCTAACGGCCCCAACAGCTAGTTGACATCGTTTAGGGCGTGGACTACCAGGGTATCTAATCCTGTTTGCTCCCCACGCTTTCGTGTCTGAGCGTCAGTATTATCCCAGGGGGCTGCCTTCGCCATCGGTATTCCTCCACATCTCTACGCATTTCACTGCTACACGTGGAATTCTACCCCCCTCTGACATACTCTAGCTCGGCAGTTAAAAATGCAGTTCCAAGGTTGAGCCCTGGGATTTCACATCTTTCTTTCCGAACCGCCTACACACGCTTTACGCCCAGTAATTCCGATTAACGCTTGCACCCTACGTATTACCGCGGCTGCTGGCACGTAGTTAGCCGGTGCTTATTCTGCAGATACCGTCAGCAGCGCCCTGTATTAGAGGGCGCCTTTTCTTCTCTGCCAAAAGTACTTTACAACCCGAAGGCCTTCATCATACACGCGGGATGGCTGGATCAGGGTTTCCCCCATTGTCCAAAATTCCCCACTGCTGCCTCCCGTAGGAGTCTGGGCCGTGTCTCAGTCCCAGTGTGGCTGGTCGTCCTCTCAAACCAGCTACGGATCGTCGCCTTGGTAGGCCTTTACCCCACCAACTAGCTAATCCGATATCGGCCGCTCCAATAGTGAGAGGTCTTGCGATCCCCCCCTTTCCCCCGTAGGGCGTATGCGGTATTAGCTACTCTTTCGAGTAGTTATCCCCCGCTACTGGGCACGTTCCGATACATTACTCACCCGTCCGCCACTCGCCGCCAAGAGAGCAAGCTCTCTCGCGCTGCCGTTCGACTTGCATGTGTAAAGCATCCCGCTAGCGTTCAATCTGAGCCAGGATCAAACTCTTCAGTTTAATCTCTGTGGTTGTCCCGTCTTGCGACGAGACCGATTGTGTCTCAAAGAAAAATTCAGAGTTTACACAAGGTAAATCTTCATTTTTCGTCTGTGAGCACTTGATACAAACTTGTGGCGATTCCCATTAAGGGATTCGGCCCGCTCATGCCAAGCGCCCACACTTATCGGCTGTTAATTGTTAAAGAGCAGTGACAGTTGCCTGTCGTCCCGGCTGCCTTGGCGTCGCTGAATCAGCGTTGCTGTTGGAGCAGCAGAGAAACGAGATTATGAAGTGCTTCGTGCAGCGTGTCAAGCATTTTTTTGAAGTTCGTTTGAAGTCCATTTCCTTCAAACCGCTTCCTGCCCGACCGGAGCGAACCGCCCCGCTACTGCCTGAACCGCTTCACAAGCCGCAATGGTAAATCCTCAATCCTGAGCACTTAACATTGCCGTCTCGTTTGCAGAACTTCAAACTATAACACAAGAATTTAAATCCGTGCAAGTTTTCTTTTCTGCTTCAGCTCGAACGCTTTCGGTGCGGGCCTCTGGGCCAAGGCGGTGAAAACAGACTGAACCGCTTGCCGCTTCGCTTAGGGAAACCCCCGTTCGCTGCAGCAAGAAAGAAACTATAGCACGGTGTTTTCTCGAATGGCAAGCCTTAGTTCACGTTTTCCACGTAGTTTCCGGCCTCGACATGACCATTCAAACGCAAGCCGCTGATTCTATTGAAACTTCAAGAACATAAATATATGTAACTAAGACGGCGCTTTCCTTGCGGCAACTGATCCGCTACCTACCTACCTACCTACCTACCTACCTACCTACCTACCTACCTACCTACCTACCTACCTTCTATATATAGAGTGAGTGCGACAAGACCGGCGGGTACAGATGCATAACTTACTCCCATGCCTGCTCTATATATAGAAGAGCTAAGTCGACAATGGACCGCGAACGGGGATGGCGGCCGAGTAGATGCAGCGGCCGCCTTTGTTTAATCCTTAAGGAAATAAGCTAATCCCGAAAACATCGTTATTCTCTCTGGCCGTCTTTATTACCATCGTCTTATGTAATTAAAACCATGCTTAGCACCCCGCTTACTATCGAGAGTAATAATGATCAAGCCCATCATCATCTCCCTGGCCCTGGCGTTCAGTCCATTGGCCGTCGCGCCGGTGTCCGCCCAGGCGGCCAGCCCCTCGCAAGCCTCACCCAGCACGGTGGGCCAACCCTTGATCTCGGCCAAGGACCTGGCCGCGCATCTGGACAAAGCAGATCTGCGCATCCTGGACATACGCTCCCCGCAGGAGTATCAGGCCGGCCACGTGCCCGGCGCCGTCAACACTCCTTATGGCGCCTACCGAGGGCCGGCCGACAATGCCGGCGCGCTGCGGCCCGAGGCCGATCTGTCCGCCTTGTTCAGCAAGGCGGGCATCAGCAAGGATAGTTATGTCGTCGTCACCTACGCCGGCGCCAATCCCACCGATTTTGGCGCCGCGGCGCGCGTCTACTGGACGCTCAAGGCCGGCGGCCTGACGCAGCTGTCCATCCTGGACGGCGGCCTGCAAGCCTGGCAATCCGAAGGGCAGGCTCTCAGCACGGAAGCCCCCGAGGTCGCGCCGACCCAGTTCACCTACACCTATAACCAGGACATGGTGGCCAGCACGCAGGAAGTCGCCGACTACATCAAGTCCGGCCAGGCTCCCGTCCTGCTGGACGCCCGTCCAACGCCTTTCTTCAAAGGCGAAAAACGCGTCGATGCCGCCGCTCGCTACGGCACCCTGCCCGGCGCGCGCGAACTGGACTTCAACACCTTCTTCAACAGCGACAAGCCAACCCTGAAGGACAAGAGCGAAATCCTGAAGCTGGTCAAGGAACAGGGCCTGGACGACAAACCCACGGTCTCGTTCTGCAACACGGGACATTGGGCCTCCACCAACTGGTTCGTGTTGTCCGAACTGGCCGGCAATCCCAACGTGCAGTTGTATCCCGAATCCGTAGTCGAATGGAGCCGCAGAGAGCTGCCCATGGACAATCAGCCCTCGCGTTTCCAGGTCCTGAAGCTGGACGCCCAGCGCGCCTTCAACTGATCCCGGCCCACTGCACTCTTTACGTATTTTCATCATGCTTTTTCTGACACGATCGGGCTTCGTCCTGGCCGGCCTCGCATTGATCCTGGGCGTGACCCTGGTCGGCGGGCTGCGCCAGGGACTGCTGGCCCTGCTGGGCATCGGTTTTGGCGCCGTGCTCCAAGGCGCGCGCTTCGGCTTCACCACGGGGTGGCGCAACTATATAGAACGGCGCGACCCGCAAGGCATCTGGGCCCAGATGCTGCTGCTGGTTCTGGCGGCGGCATTCACGCTGCCATTGATCGCGGACAGCGGCGGCGAGCTGGTCGGCGCTGTCGCGCCGCTGACCTTGAGCCTGGTGCTGGGCGCCTTCCTGTTCGGCGCCGCCATGCAGCTGGCCGACGGCTGCGGCTCGGGCACACTGTACAAAGCCGGCGCCGGGGCTCCCATTTCCTTTGCCGTGCTGCCCGCCTTCGCCATAGGCAGCTTTTTCGGCGCTTCGCACCAGCCCGCCTGGATCGCGCTGGGGGGGCTGCCCGCAGTGGACCTGAACCAGACCCTGGGCTGGCCCACCGCCCTGCTGCTGACGGTGGCCGGCTGCGCCGCCGTGGCTTGGCTGGTCGGCCGCGGCGCACGCCGCCACCAGCAGAAAAATGGCGTCACGCCCGCCAAGTGGGCCATGCGCTGGTGGATGGGCGCCTTGCTGCTGGCCGTGCTCTACCTGATCCACATGGTGGTCGCCGGGCAGCCCTGGGGCATCGTCTACGGCATCGGGCTATGGGGCGCCAAGGTATTTTCCGCATTGGGCTGGTCGCCGGCCGGCGACGCCTTCTGGGGCGTGGCCCCACATGCCCAGCGCCTGGCCGAGCCCGTACTTGCCGACGTGACCTCGGTGACCAACTTCGGTCTGATCCTGGGCGCCATGGCGGCCTCCCGCTGGAACCACCCAGCCGAATTCAAGGCTCCGGCCGCACGCACCCTGTGGGTTGGCGCCGCGGCCGGCCTGGTCATGGGCTACAGCGCGCGCATGGCTTTCGGCTGCAACGTCGGCGCCTTCCTGGGCGGCATCGCCTCGGCCAGCCTGCATGGCTGGGTCTGGTTCGCCCTGGCCTTCGCCGGTTCCATCCTGGGCGTGCGCATCCGACGCCGCGTCAATCCCTGAGAGGCACCCCATGAGCAAAACCTCCTTCCGCCTGATCACCAGCGTGTTCTGGCTGCTCGTCGTCCTGCTGGTCGCCCTGGACAGCCTGCAGCCGCGCCCTTATCGCCCCGAACCGCCGCCCATCGCCCTGGGCAGCGGCCAGGCCGCCAGCGGCGGCCATTGCTCCGGTCGATGAACACAGGATCACCGCCCCGCCCGGGGCGGTTTTTCATTGCAAGAACCACACATTCCGAAAGGCCGTCCGCGGCGCGCGCACGGTGGCCCGGCGCTCTGTGCTAGCATCTGCGAAAAGCCCCCTCTGCAGTCCGCCTCCATGCTCAATTACCTACATACCACCCTGCTGCGCAGCATGCGCATGTTCTACACGGTCGCCCGCATCATGCTGCCCGTCATGATAATCGTGCGGGTCGCCGCTCAACTGGGGCTGGTAGACATGGTCGGCCGATTCATCGGCCCCTTGATGGCCCTGGTGGGCCTGCCGCCCGAGGCGGGCATCGTCTGGGCGACCACGGCGTTGGCTGGCATTTACGCAGGCATAGGCTCTCTGGCCGCCCTGGGCGACAGCCTGAGCCTGAACGCCGCCCAGATCAGCATATTGGGCAGCATGATGCTGCTGGCTCACAACATGCCGATGGAACAGGCCATCGTACGCAAGGCGGGCGCCAGCTTCTGGCTCACCGCCGGCCTGCGCCTGGGGTGCGCCGTTCTCTACGCCGCGCTGCTGGCCTGGCTTCTGCCCGCCGCCGGGCTGCTTCAGGAACCCGTTTCCCTGAGCTGGCTGTACGGCCAGGCCAGCGCCAGCCAGGGCGGCTGGGAAGGGTGGAAAGATTGGCTGCTGGGCACGGCCGGCTCCTTGCTGATGACCTGGCTGATCATACTAGGCCTGTTGATCGCGCTCTCCGTACTGGAGAAGATCGGCTTCACGCGGGTGCTGACCCGCCTGCTGTTGCCGCTGCTGCGCTTCTCGGGACTGGAGGAGCGCGTCGCCCCCACCACCACGGTAGGCGTACTGCTGGGTCTAAGTTACGGCGGCGCACTGATCATCGACGAATCGCGACAGCAGAACTACAGCCCGCGCACGCGCTTGCTGGCCCTGTCATGGTTGTCCTTGTGCCACTCCCTGATCGAGGACACGCTGCTGATCATGGCGCTGGGCGCCAATATCTGGATCGTCGTGGCCGGCCGCATCGTGCTGACGCTGCTGGTCGTGGGCCTGATGGCGCGCCTGACCCTGCCGGGCACGCCCCTGTACCGGCGCTACCTGGCCGGCGCCGGCAGTTGAGCGCAGGCGGCTCCTGTCGAGCCGTTCATTCGAGCAGCGCCTGAAAGCGCTGGCGGAATTTGTGCAGCTTGGGCGCGATGACCATCTGGCAGTAGCCCTGGTTGGGATTGCGCGCGAAATAATTATGGTGGTAGCTTTCCGCCGGCCAGAATGTGGAACTGTCCAGGACATGCGTGACGATGGGCTGGTCGAATTCGGCCTGCAGTTCCTCGATGACCTCGAAGGCCAGCCGACGCTGCTCCTCGTTCTGGCAGAATATGGCCGAAGCATACTGCGGACCGACATCGGCGCCCTGACGGTCGGGCGTGGTGGGGTCGTGCGTCAGGAAAAAGACGTTCAGCAAATCCCGGAAAGAAATGACCTCGGGATCGAACTCCACGCGCACCACTTCGATATGCCCCGTCTGCTTGCTGCAAACCTGCTCGTACGTGGGCTCGTCCACATGACCGCCACAGTACCCCGGAACGACGGACTCGACGCCTCGCAGCGCCTGAAAGACCCCTTCCGTGCACCAAAAACATCCACCACCTAAAACGGCTGTTTCTTTCATGGAGACTCCTTCGTTGACGTGTCGGCCAGTTCCAGCAACCAGGCCGCGATGGCCCGCGCCTGTTCGACGCTGACCCTGTTCTGCGCAGGCATGGGTATGGCTCCCCAGTTGCCCCGGCTACCCTGGCGGATCTGTCTTTCCAGATACGCCGCGGCGGCCTGCCGGTCGCCCTGCGCATAGCGCTGGGCGATTTCCTGGAATGGGGGTCCGACCCGTTTCCTGTCCACCTGGTGACAGGACAGGCATTGCGTCTGCAACAGGGCTGTAACTGATACCGTATCAGCCTTTACGCTAGGATTAAAGCCGGCCAGTGAACAAAGCACTACCAATGGTAAACAGGATGCCCAAGAAGCGGAGCGCGTCATCATCCTTCCCTTACAATTTACCGAGGCCCGGCAGTGGGCCGCATTCGAGCTATTATCTGACATTCACCTCTGTAGTGGGCAAGCATGTTGATACACCCGCAGTTTGATCCTATCGCCATACAGATCGGCCCCGTGGCGATCCATTGGTATGGCCTGATGTACCTGATCGGTTTCGGCCTGGTGTGGCTGGTGGGAACGGCTCGCATCCACGCCGGCCAGACCGCGCTCAGCCGCAAGGACCTGGAAGACCTGATCTTCTATTGCGTCTTTGGCGTGGTGGCCGGCGGGCGGCTGGGCTATACCCTGTTCTATCAGCCTTCGTATTATCTGTCCCATCCGCTGGAGATCCTGTATGTCTGGAACGGCGGCATGTCCTTTCACGGCGGACTGATCGGCGTGCTGCTGGCCATTGCCCTGTTTGCGCGCTTGCGCCAGCGCCGTTTCCTGGAAGTCAGCGATTTCCTGGCCCCCCTGATCCCGCTGGGCCTGGCTGTGGGCCGGCTGGGCAATTTCATCAATGGCGAATTGTGGGGTCGTCCCAGCGACGTACCCTGGGCCATGGTGTTCCCCCAGGTGGATGCAACGCCGCGTCATCCCTCCCAGCTCTACGAAATGGCGCTGGAAGGCATCGTCCTGTTTCTGCTGCTGTGGTGGTTCTCGCGCCGGCCCCGTCCGGTCGGGCAGGCCAGCGCCCTGTTCCTGATCGGCTACGGCGTGTTCCGCTTCGGCGTGGAATTCACCCGCGAACCCGACGGCTTCCTGGGGCTGCTGAGCGCAGGCTTGTCCATGGGACAATGGCTGTCGGTACCCATGATCGTCGCGGGCCTGATCCTGTTCGCAGTGGCCGGGCGCCGTCGGATCCAGCATACCTAGAGGTCCTGAAAGATACGAAAAAGCCACCCGCAGGGGTGGCTTTTTCGTGGTAGGTGCCCCGCCATTGCCGTCTAGACCGGCATCCTGGAACCGGAGGTCCAAGATCGGCTGTCATCAGGCCAGCTTCGGGTTCATCGACGAGGACGATCGCTCCTACTGGCCAATCCAACAACCTGAGTGCCATAAGCATTGGTTCAAGGAATGTATGGTCGTGTCACGAACACGGCAGGGACTTACTGGTATGAAAAGCGGCTTGCCGGAAACTGCGAGCAAGCCGCCTTCAAATTCGGGCTAGCGCGGCGTAGCGGATGGACCGAGCAACTGGTCTATCATGCCGTGCATGTCTTCAATTTTACGCTTGAAATCGCCAAAAGCAACATTGGCGAGCGGACCATCAGGCGCCTTGGCGGACAAAAGCTCGCTGGCGATCTGGATGGCGGCCATGACGGCAATGCGTTCGTTGCCGGAAATGCGGCCGGATCCCTTGATGGATTGCATGCGCTGATCCACCAGCTTGACCGCATCGAGCAGCTTGGCTTTTTCCGAAGGCGGGCATGCCAGGGAATAATCCCGGCCCAGGATGGAGATATCGACTCGTTCCATGACTTACTCCTGTACGGCGCCGGGCAGTCGCATGAGGATGGAGCCGACCTGGTTGCGGGCCTGCTCGGCCACTTCGCGCAGGACGCCCAGTCCCGCCTGGGCGCTGTCCAGCTCCCGGCGCAGCGCCTGCACGCGGGCCTGTTCCTGCTCCAGCAGGCTTTTGAGTTCGCGCTGCTCGGCTTGCGCCTGCTGCTGCACCAGATCCAGCTGACGCTGATGCGAAGCCACGCCGCTGGACAGGGATTCGAATTCGTCCTTCTGGCGCTGATTCTGCTGGCGCAGCGCTTCCAGCTCCGCCTCCTGATTCTTCAGGCGAGCCAACAAGGCAGAGCGCTCAGCCTGTAGCTGGCGCGACTGCTCAACCAGTTGACCGATGCGGTCAGCGAGAAAATCGAGATCTTGCAACATGGGCGTTATCGTAAACCATAGGCGGCGTTAGTGGGTAGAGGGAATTTCATACCAATCATAACCTTTCACCCTTCTTTCCATTACCTTTCAAACTTCTTTCAAGGCGCCTGATTATCGGCGTCCAGCGCTCCGGAAAACCCCTAGATTTGAAAATTTTACGGGAAAACCCCTAAAAACTAAGCGCTAGCTGGGGTTTTCAGCCCCCGAGCCCTCCATTACCATGCGTCACCCCTGCAGAATGGAACCGGCATTGCCAGGGGGGTGAAGCCGGGCTCCAACATAAAGAGACAGACACAGGAAATGAGGAACAACATGCTCAAAGCAGACAAGGAGAATCCACCCTATGCAACTCAGAAATAAACAGGACTTCTGGTCCGGCATCATGTTCGTGGTGCTGGGCGCCGGCTTTGCCTTGGGGGCAACCAGTTATTCCATGGGAACGGCCGCCCGCATGGGCCCAGGCTACTTTCCCTTCTGGCTGGGCGTATGCCTGAGCGTGCTGGGGGCCATCGTCGCGCTGGGCGCCATGTCGCCCAAGGCCGAGGAAACCGAAGTCGAGAAATTCGACTGGAAGATCGCCATCGTGATCATCGGGGCCGTCGTGATCTGCGGCGCCGCCCTGAACTACCTGGGCGTGTACATCTCCATCTTCCTGCTGGTGGTGCTGAGCAGCTTTGCCAGCCATGAATTCAGCTGGCCTGTCGCGCTGGGCGCCGCCATCTTCCTGGTGCTGTTCGTCTGGCTGGCATTCATCAAGGGCCTGGGACTGGTGTTCCCTCTGTGGCCGACCTTTCTGGCATGAGCGCGGAGTGAACGGACATGGAATTATTTGACAATCTCATGCTGGGCTTCTCCGTGGCGGTCACGCCCGAGAACCTGGCCTATGCACTGCTGGGCTGCCTGCTGGGCACCCTGATCGGCGTGCTGCCCGGCATCGGCCCGGTACCCACCATCGCCATGCTGCTGCCCATCACCTACGTGCTGCCGCCCGTGGCCGGCCTGATCATGCTGGCGGGCATCTACTACGGCGCCCAGTACGGCGGATCGACCACCGCCATCCTGGTGGCCTTGCCGGGCGAGACCTCCGCGGTGGTGACGGTGCTGGACGGTCACCAGATGGCGCGCAATGGGCGCGCCGGCGCGGCGCTGGCCATCGCGGCCCTGGGCTCCTTCTTCGCAGGCTGCTTCGCCACCGTGCTGCTGGCGGGCTTTGCGCCGCCGCTGGCCGAAGTCGCCTTCAAGTTCGGCCCCGCGGAATACTTCTCCCTGATGGTGCTGGGCCTGGTGGGCGCCGTGGTGCTGGCCTCCGGCTCGCTGCCCAAGGCCATCTGCATGATCCTGCTGGGCCTGCTGCTGGGCATGGTGGGCACGGACGTGAACTCCGGCGTGGCCCGCTACGACTTCGGCATTCCCGAGCTGCAGGACGGCATCGATTTCGCCGTGGTCGCCATGGGCGTGTTCGGTTTCTCCGAGATCATGAACAACCTGGAGCTGCGCGATCAGCGCGTGGAAATCACCGACAAGGTCGGCTCGCTGTACCCCAACAAGCAGGAGTTCAAGGAAGCCTGGCCTGCCGTGGTGCGTGGCACCGCCATGGGCTCGTGCCTGGGCATCCTGCCCGGCGGCGGCGCTGTGCTCTCCTCCTTTGCGTCCTATACGCTGGAGAAGAAGATCTCCAAGAACCCCGAACGCTTCGGCAAGGGCCATCCCGCCGGCCTGGCCGGTCCGGAGTCCGCCAACAACGCGGCCGCCCAGACCTCCTTCATTCCGCTGCTGACCCTGGGCATTCCCGGCAACGCCGTGACCGCCCTGATGATCGGCGCCATGACCATCCACAACATCCAGCCTGGTCCGCAGGTGATGACCAGCCACCCCGAACTGTTCTGGGGTCTGATCGCCTCCATGTGGATCGGCAACCTGATGCTGGTGATCCTGAACCTGCCGCTGGTGGGTCTGTGGGTGAAGCTGCTGAAAGTGCCTTACCGCCTGCTGTTCCCCGCCATCCTGGTGTTCTGCACGGTCGGCGTGTATTCGCTGAACTACAACGTGTTCGATATCTGGGTGACCGCCGCCTTCGGTCTGATCGGCTACATCTGGTCCAAGCTGCGCTGCGAAGGCGCCCCCCTGCTGCTCGGCCTGGTGCTGGGACCGATGATGGAAGAGAACTTCCGCCGCGCCCTGCTGCTGTCCCGCGGCGACTACACCACCTTCGTCACGCGTCCGCTGTCGCTGTCGCTGCTGGTGCTGGCCGCCCTGCTGGTGGTGATCGTGGCCCTGCCGGCCGTGAAGAAGAAACGCGAAGAGACCTTCGTGGAAGAGGACTGATCCAGCGTCTTTCCGGCAATGGAGCAAAAAGCCCCCGCACATGCGGGGGCTTTATTTTTGTGGCTTCACCTTACATGGTTTTCCCTGGTCCCTCTCCGAACCCGAACGAATTGTGAGCCGTTCAGAGGACCAACCCTGTCATCGCTGCGGACGCAAGCCCACGAGAGCATGCTGCCCGAAACCACGGGTGCGCCCGCCCAGGCACGAAGGCCTGGGCAGATACAGGCGGAACACGGACGCTAGATCGTCCCCTGCCGCCGCTTATAGAAATTGCCTATGTACATGGCCAGCAGCACCAGCGCGGTGGAGATCAGGATCATGATGATCCCCAGGGCGGACAGCTTGCCCCACAGGCCGTCTTCGGCGTAGCTCAGGATCTGCACGGCCAGCACTTCGGTGCCCGGACGGGACAGGACCACGGAGACCGTCAGTTCGCGGATGTACATGGTCGCCATCAGGATCCAGGCCGACACCACGCCCGGAATCAGCAAGGGGACGATGATGCGGCGCATGGTGGTCAGCGAACTGGCCCCCGACACCAGCGAGGATTCCTCCAGGTGGGCGTGGACCTGCACGAAGGCGGCCGACAGCGGTCGGATGCCGTAAGGCAGGTAGGCCGCGATGTAGGCCAGCAGCAAGGCGGTCAGGGTCGCGTAGAGCGGCGTCTGGACGAAGAACCACATGAAGCCTATGCCTATCACGATCCCGGGGAAGGAGAAGGACAGGAAGCTCAGGGTGTCCAGCAGGCCCGCGGCGCGCGTGCGCAGCTTGACGACCACGTAGGCGACGAACAGGGACAGCAGCACGCCCAGGGTAGCGCCCACCACGGCCAGGAACAGGCTGTTCTTCATGGCCACCTTGGACAGCGGATCCTGCAGCACGTCGATCCAGTTGGCCCAGCTCATCATGGAGAACGCCTTGGCGCTCGGGACCATGGAATAAGGGATCATGGACGTGTACAGCAGCACGGCCACGGGCAGCACGATCATCAGGATGCTGATGATGCCGACCACGATGAACAAGGGTGCCTTGGCGCGGCGCAATTCGATCAGGGTAGGCTTGAAGCCCCGGCTGGAGATGGTCACGTACTTGCTGCTCTCGGCCGTCAGGTAGCGATACAGCACGATCAGTCCGATGGAAGCGGACAGCACGCTCATGCCCAGGGCGGCGGCCTTGCCGTAGTCCGGGGCGAAGCCGGTGGAGATCATCTCGAACAGATAGGTCGCCAGCACGTCGACCCGGCCGGGCGTGCCCAGCACGCGAGGCACCGCGTAGGAAGCCAGACTGCGCACGATGGCCAGGATGAAGGCCGCGAGGATGGCCGGACGCAGGACCGGCAGGGTCACCCGCACCAGGGTGCGCCAGACGCCGCCGCCGAACACGCGCGACGACTCTTCCAGCGAGACGTCGAAGGACGCCATGGCGGGCGCGATGATCAGATAGGCGATGGGCATGTTCAGCAAGCCCTCGACGAGAATCATGCCCCACAGCGAATAGATGTCCAGCGGCGCCTCCTGCAGGCCGAAGGTGTTCTGCAGCATCATGTTGAGCAGGCCGTTGGACGGATTCAGCAGCAAGGCCCAGCTGACGGAGAACAGCAGGTGCGGGATCATCATCGGCACGATGGACAGCACGGTGAACAGGCCTTTCATGGGCATGTTCGTGCGGGTGTTCAGATAGGCCAGGAACACGGCCAGGACCGTCGAGAACAGCGATGAGCCCAGCACGAAGATCACCGTGTTGACGGTGACTTCCAGCAGGAAGGGATCGGTGTAGGCGGCCACGTACTTGGCCGTCGTGAAGTTTCCGAAGGCCGTCAGCCCCTGCGAAAAACTGCCCAGCAGCAGCATCAGCACGGGGCACAGGGTCAGAAACCCGACGACGACGATCAGCGACCAGGTCAGGGGAGTTCGAGTCTGATTCATTTCTGGCAATCCTTTACGCCGACAGCAGCATGCAGTGGGCGGGATCCAGATTGAAGCGGACGGTGTCGCCTTCCTTGACCTGTACATCCGGATTGATGCAGACCAGCAGGCGCTCCTTGCCCACCTCGACTTCCGCTTCGTAGACTTCGCCCACGAATTCCAGGGCGCGCACCCGCCCTTCGAACAGGTTCTGCCCGGCGGCGGGCGCCTGGCCGCTGACGCGTATGAATTCAGGACGGATGCACAGGGTCACGTCCGCCCCCACGGGCAGATCGCGCTTCTTGCAATGCAGTCGGCCCAGTTCGCACTGGATGACCGTGGCTTCGCCGCCCTGCTCCAGCACCGTGGCGCTGATCTGGTTGGCGCGGCCGATGAAATCGGCCACGAAGCGGTGGTCGGCATTGAAATAGATTTTCTGCGGCGAACCGATCTCGATGATGTGGCCGCTGCGCATGACGGCAATGGAGTCGGACAAGGCCAGCGCCTCGACGCGGTCGTGGGTGACGTAGACCGCCGTGATGTCCAGCTTGCTCAGGAATTCGCGCAGCTCCTTGCGGGTTTCCTCGCGCAGCTTGGCGTCCAGGTTGCTGAGCGGCTCGTCGAACAGGATGACCTTGGGTTCGGCCACCAGCGCGCGCGCCAGGGCGACCCGTTGCTGCTGGCCGCCGGACAGGCGCGTGGCCGAGCGCTGCTCCACGCCTTCGAGCTGGACGAACTTGAGGATGCGCATCACCTTGTCGCGGATGACATCCTTGCGCTCGCCGCGAACCTGCAAGGGGTAGGCGATGTTGTCGAACACCGACATGTGGGGCCAGATGGCATAAGTCTGAAACACCATGCCCAGGCCGCGCTTTTCCGGAGGAACGGCGATGTTCTTTTCCTTGGACCAGACGACTTCGCCGCCGATGCGGATTTCGCCTTCGTCAGGCGTTTCCAGGCCGACAATGCAGCGCAGCAAGGTGGTCTTGCCGCAGCCGCTGGGGCCCAGCAGGGTGAAGAACTCGTTGGCGGGAATGGTCAGATTGATGTTGTCCAAGGCCCTGAAACTTTTTCCTTCAGAGACATAGTTCTTGCACAGGCCCGTGATTTCAATTTGCATGGTGAAGTGAGTAATTCCGTAGAAACGCGGCGAGGCGCGTAGGCGCCTCGCTCGCAGGTAATGAACCGATGGTGCGCAGTATCAGCGTACTGCGAAGATGCGACTGAACTCGCGCCCCCAGCGTGTGAGCTCTTCATCGCTCAAGTCGCGGATGGGCAGGACCTCGGCTTTGTCCATGCCCGGAACCGGTGGATGCACGCCCGGCGCCAGCACGTATTCGCCAACCTTGTTGGCCATGATGCCCATGGCTTCGGCGCCAAGCCAGTAATCCATGAACACGCGCGCGGCCTCGGGGTGCGGCGAATTCTTGGTCAAGGCGATGGCGCGCGGCGAACCCAGCAGCGGCTGGCCCGACATCGGCCCCCAGGCCAACGGCGCCGGGGCCTTGGTGACGATGTATTTGGGCATGGAAATGGCGATCAGCTTCTCGCCGCTTTCGATGGGCGCGGGGGTGGGGCCGAAGGATGCCACGAACATGGGCTTGTTGGCGGCCAGGCCTTTGACGAACTGCATCCATTCGTCTTCGCTCTTGAAGACCTTTTCCTTCAGACCGATCAGCCAGCCAATGGTGGAGGGGTGGTTGGACGGGTTGGCCATGACGATCTTGTCCTTCCACTTGGGATCGGCCAGGTCTTCGTAGCGCGCCGGCGCATCTTCGGGTTTGACGTGGTCCGTATTGTAGATATAGGACACGTACTCGATGCCGAACTGAATGATGGAGTCATCGGCCGTCGCCCACTCGGGGTAGCCTTGCAAAGCGTCCGACCGGTAGGGAGCCAGCACGCCCTGCTCCTTGAGCAACTGCAGCATGGGCAGCGGGGCCTGGATCACGTCGGCCATCAGCTTGCCGGCGTTGAATTCGGTCAGGATGGTGGGAATGAACTTCGAACTGGAGATGCGGGTGTACTTGCCTTCGATGCCCTGGGACTGCTGCAGGGCTTTCATGATGGGCTCGACCGCCGTGATGTTGGCGTAGAACACGGCCTGGCCCTGGGCCTTGGCCTTTTCCAGCAAGGCGCTGTCGGCGGCCCAGGCCGCGAGCGGCAAGCCGCTGGTCAAACCCGTGACGCCGGCGGCACCCGCCAACTTCAAGAAACGGCGGCGATCAAACGTAGTCATGGCAGTCGTGCTCCATTTATTCAGTTAGGTGGTAAATATATAAAACAAGTAATAATCAAGTTCAGCAGGCCTCATTATGCCCAAACCCTCGGCGTTTGCAGAGCACTTGTCCGGGTCCCGTCCGCCAGATCAGCCAAACGCATACTCCGCTTTTCCGTTCAGGGGCTGCCAGTGCGCGGCTCCTGCGCTAAGCTTTGCGCTTGAATCTTAAACCGCAGACAAGGAACACCGCCATGACCGCTTCCATCCAGCCCAAGACCTATGACTCCACCGCCCCGCAACGCGTGGCCTTCATCGGACTGGGCGTGATGGGCTACCCCATGACCGGGCATCTGGCCCAGGCCGGGCATCACGTCACCGTATACAACCGCAACCCGGCCAAGGCGCAGCAATGGTGCGCGCAATTCAAGGGAGCGCTGGCGGCCACCCCCGCCCTGGCGGCCGCGCAGGCAGACGTGGTGATGGCTTGCGTCGGCAATGACGATGATCTGCGCGCGATCTTCCTGGGGCCGGACGGCGCGCTGGCGGGCCTGCGTCCTGGCGCCCTGTTCATCGATCACACCACGGCGTCGGCCCAGGTAGCCCGGGAGCTGGGTGAACAGGCCGAGAAAGCCGGGGTCGCCTTCGTGGACGCGCCCATTTCGGGCGGCCAGGCGGGCGCCCAGAAAGGCATGTTGAGCATCATGTGCGGCGGACGCCCCGAAGATGTGGAGCGGGCGCGCCCTCTCATGCAGGCCTATGCCCAGGCCAGCGCCTACATGGGTCCGCTGGGTTCGGGACAATTGTGCAAGATGGTGAACCAGATCGCCGTGGTGGGCTTGCTGCAGGGCCTGGCCGAAGCCATGGCCTTCGGCGAGCGCGCCGGGCTGGACATGGAGCAGGTGCTGGCCGTGCTGACCAAGGGCGCGGCGCGCAGCTGGCAGATGGAGACCAAGGGCCCCACCATGCTGGCGCGGGACTTCAAGCCCGGCTTTACCGTGAACTGGATGCTCAAGGATCTGGGCCTGGTGCAGCAGGAGGCCCAGCGCAATGGCGCCCGCCTTCCCGGCACCACCCTGGTTCAGCAGCAGTTCGAAGAGATCGCCCGCCAGGGCGGGCTGGACCTGGATATCTCCAGCCTGTTCTCCCCGCTGGCCCGCTAGCGGCGGATCAGTGCAGCGCCTCCGGCGGCGCCGGGGGAACGTAACGCGGCAGGCGCAAGGTTGCTTTCAGGCCGTAGCCGCCCATGTCGTTGGGCTCGCCATCCGTCAGCACGATGGTGCCGCCGTTGCGCTCGGCATAGGCCAGCGCGATGGCCAGGCCCAAGCCGGAACCCGATCCCCGCCCGCCCTTGCGGGACGGGCCGCCGCGGTCAAAGCGCACGAACACGCTTTCGCGCAGGCTGGCCGCCAGACCCATGCCGTTGTCGCTCACGCTGATCCAGGCCTGGTGTTCGTCATGGCCGGCCGACACCGTGATGGCGCTGCCGCTGCCGGCGTGATTGATGGCATTGTGGACCAGGTTGGCCACCGATTCGTGGATTTCCGCATCGCTGGCGTAGACCCAGACCGGCGCCTGTTCGCCGTCTTCGCGAGGCGCGATCCAGCCCAGATCCTGGCGCCGCTCGCGCGCCAGCGGCAGATACTGCAGGACCACCTCGCGCCCAAGGCCGGCCAGGTCCACCTGGCCCTGCACCATGGACGTGTTGTGGCTGGCATGCGCCAGCGCCAGCAACTGCTCGGTCAGGCGCGTCGCCTGCCCCAACTGCTTGATGATGGCCCCCAGGGACTCGCGCACCCGCTCGATGTCCGGCTCGCGGCGCGCATACTGCGCCTGGGTGTGGATGATGGCCAGGGGCGTGCGCAACTGATGGGAGGCGTCGGCCAGGAACTGCGCCTGCCTGTCCAGCACCTCCCGGTACAGTTCGATGTGATGATTGATGGAACGCACCAGCGGCACGACTTCGCGCGGCACATCGCGCACGTCCAGCGGCTGCAGATCATCCACGCTGCGGCTGCGCACTTCCTGGCGCAGCACCTGCAAGGGTCTCAAGGCCCAGGCCACCGCGAACCACACCAGCAGCACAGCCAGCACCAGCATGCGCAGATTGCGGAAAAGGCCTTCGCGCCAGGCTTCCTGCTGGGTGCGCAGGCGCAGATCCATGCTCTCGCCGACGATCACCAGGACCTGGCGATGCATGCCTTTGTAGTGCAGGTCGCGCCACAGGGCCACCATGCGCACGGTATCGTTGCGAAAGAAAGCGTCATAGAAGACGGGCACGCCCTCGTGGTCCGCCAGGCGCTCCGGGCGCGGCAGGCCCTCCATGCCCAGCAGCGTGCGTCCCTTCAATTGCAGCGCGTCGGCCCCGCCCAGATTGCGCACCAGCGGAGTGACCTCCTCCACCCGGAAGTACTTGCGATTGCCCGGCCGGGATTCCAGCATCACCTGGGCATAGAAAGGGGGATCGATGCGCAGGCTGCCGTCCGCATTGAACTCCACGCTGGTCTCCAGCACCTTGGCCGGTTCCAGCAAGGCGCTGTCATACACGTTTTCCGTGACATCGTTCATGGCCAGGTAGTCTTCCCAGCTGTCGTACAGCAAGAGGGCGACCACGCCCGGTATCAAGAGGACGAGCAGCCAGAACCGCAGGCCGCCCTGCCAGAAGCCAGGAGGGGAAGACGGCGCCGTCATGGAAGGTCGGATTCCGTCTCGACCACTTCCAGCATGTAGCCAAGGCCGCGCACCGTCACGATGTGGACATCGCTATTGGCGAGCTTCTTGCGCAGGCGATGCAGCACCACCTCGATGGCGTCGGGGCTGGCGTCGCTGTCATGCTCGAACACCCGGGCAAAGAGCTGGGTTTTCTCCACCGGCATCCCTGAACGGCTGATCAGCGCCAGCAGCGCGGCATGTTCGCGCGGGGTCAGGTGCAAAATGACGTTGTCCAGGGAAAAGGCGCGGCTTTCGGGCTTGTACTCCAGCGAGCCGCAGGCCACGGCCGGGGCCACCCGCCCGCGGCTGCGCCGCACCAGCGCCGTCAGCCGGGCTTCCAGCTCTTCCAGCGCGAAGGGCTTGGTCAGGAAATCGTCCGCCCCCAGGTTCAGTCCGCGCACCCGATCCTGCAAGGCGCCCTGGGCCGTCAGGATGAGCACCGGGGTCTGGTCGCCGCGTTCGCGCATCTCGCGCAGCAACACCAGCCCGTGCTTGTCGGGCAGGCGCAGGTCCATGACGACGGCGTCGTATTCATGGGCGGCCAGCAGGGTTTCCGCCGTCCGGGCATCATGCGCGGGGTCCGGAAGAAAGCCGCTTTGCGCCAGGGCGCGTTCCAGCCATGCGGCCATCTCCCGTTCGTCTTCAACCAATAGTATGCGCATGATCCCTGCTGTCGAGTTTCTCGGAGCCTGCCGCATTCTGCAGGCGCTGGCGCAGATACCGGTTTTCCTGGCGGCGCCGGAAAAGAATGTCCGACAGCTCGTTCAGGGCCTGCTTGTAGACTTCCCGCTTGAACTCGATGACGGAATCGAGCGGAACCCAATACTGGCTCCAGCGCCAGGCGTCGAATTCCGGGGAGTCGGAAGTGCGCAGGCAGACATCGCTGTCGCGCCCCACCAGCCGGAGCAGGAACCAGATCTGTTTCTGGCCTTTGTAATGGCCACGCGCATCCCTGCGCACATAATTACTGGGTACGTTATAGCGAAGCCAATCTCGCGTCCGGCCTAATATGCGGATGTGTTCAGGCAGCAAGCCGACCTCTTCGTGCAATTCGCGGTACATCGCCTGAACGGGTGTTTCACCGTATTTGATACCGCCTTGCGGGAACTGCCAGGCATGTTCCCGGATACGCTTGCCCCAAAAAACCTCATTCTTGCGATTAACGAGGATAATTCCGACATTAGGACGGTAGCCTTCACGATCTAACATAGGCCACCTCTATACGAATTCAATACAATTACGTCTGATTATACGTACCTGATGAGCTCCCTACCATGCATGCTAGCCAGTATCACATCAATACCCTGAAAGAAGCACCCACCGAAGCCGAGGTCGCCAGCCACCAGCTCATGACGCGGGCCGGCATGATCCGCAAGGCCGCCGGCGGCATCTATACCTATATGCCCATGGGCCTGCGCGTACTGCGCAAGATCGAAAACATCATCCGCGAGGAAATGGACCGCTCGGGCGCCATCGAACTGCTGATGCCCGTGGTCCAGCCCGCCGAACTCTGGGTGGAGTCGGGTCGTTGGGAAAAATATGGCGACGAACTGCTGCGCATCAAGGACCGCCACCAACGCGATTTCGTGCTGCAACCCACCTCCGAGGAAGTGATCACCGACATCGCCCGCAACGAGATCCACAGCTGGCGCCAATTGCCCGTGAACTTCTATCACATCCAGACCAAGTTCCGCGACGAGCGCCGTCCGCGCTTCGGCCTGATGCGCGGGCGCGAGTTCATCATGAAGGACGCCTACTCCTTCGACCGCAGCGCCGAGGCCGCGCAGGCCAGCTACGACATCATGTTCGATGCCTACATGCGCATCTTCCAGCGCCTGGGCCTGACCTTCCGCGCCGTGGCGGCCGACACCGGCTCCATCGGCGGCTCGCGCAGCCATGAGTTCCAGGTCATCGCCGACACGGGCGAGGACTTGCTGGTCTACAACCCCGACTCCGACTACGCCGCCAACATCGAGCTGGCCGATGCGCCCTGCCTGCTGGCCGAGCGCGCCGCGCCCGCCGAGGCTCTGGTCAAGACCGCCACGCCCGAGGCGCCCAAGTGCGAACTGGTCGCCGAGCAGCTGGGACGCGAGCTGTCCGCCACCGTGAAGTCCGTGGTCCTGGCCACCGACGTGCAGGAAGACGAGCAGACCCGGACCACCATTTACCTGCTGCTGGTGCGCGGCGACCACGAAGTCAACGAAATCAAGGTCTCCAAGCTGCCCGGCTTCGAGCAGGGGCACCGTCTGGCCACCGAAGAGGAAATCGTGGCCGCCTTCGGCTGCAAGCCCGGCTACCTGGGCCCCATCGGCACCCGCCAGCCCGTCCAGGTCATCGCCGACCTGACCGTGGCCAACATGAGCGACTTCATCTGCGGCGCCAACGAGGAAGGCTTCCACTACACGGGCGTGAACTGGGGCCGCGACCTGCCCGAGCCCGTCAAGGCGGACCTGCGCAACGTGGTGGCCGGCGACCCGGCGCCCGAAGGCGGCAAGCTGGCCATCCAGCGCGGCATCGAAGTGGGCCACGTCTTCTTCCTGGGCGACACGTATTCGCGCAAGCTGCAGGCCACCTTTTTGGAAACCGATGGTAAACCCGCATTGATGCAAATGGGCTGCTATGGCATCGGCGTGAGCCGCATCGCCGCGGCGGCCATCGAACAGAACCACGACGAGCGCGGCATCATCTGGCCGCGCGCTCTGGCTCCGTTCGAAGTGGTCATCTGCCCGATCGGATTCACCAAGAGCGAAGCCGTGCGCCAGGCCGCCGAAGCGCTCTACGCCAGCCTGAAGGATCAGGGCGTGGACGTCATCCTGGACGACCGCGACGCGCGTCCCGGCATCATGTTCGCCGACTGGGAGCTAATCGGCGTGCCGCTGCGCGTGACCATCGGCGACCGCGGCCTGAAGGAAGGCATGGTGGAACTGCAGGCCCGCCGCGACGAGGCCAGCACCCAGGTGCCCGTGGCCGACATCGCCCGCGTGGCGCTCGAGCGCCTGGCCACGCTCTAAGCCCATCCTCGCCGGCGGACGTTCGCGTGCGCCGGCGAAGCTCAAACTCTCTTACCAACGACATGCTTATTGACAACTGGGGCTCCGAGGCCCGCCTCGATATTCGCGTATATTACGAGGACACGGATGCCGGCGGCATCGTGTACTACGCCAACTACCTGAAGTTCTTCGAGCGTGCGCGCACGGAGTGGCTGCGGTCCCTGGGCGTGCATCAATCCGACGTGGCCGAGCAGATTCAACGCCTGTTCGTAGTCAAGAAGGTTGAAATACAATACTGCAAACCTGCCCGGCTGGACGATCTGGTCTCGGTGCGCAGCCGCATCACCCATATCGGGGCGGCCACGATCAATTTCGAGCAGCGCGCTCTGCTGGACGGGGAACTGTTATGCCACAGCACCATCCAAATTGTTTGCGTTGACGCTAAAACGCTTCGTCCAAGCAAGCTGGACTCTGACTTACGTACACTCTTGGAAAAGGTTCAGGACTGACCATGCAAGCTTCTAGCGACCTGTCGCTGCTTTCGCTACTCATCGATGCCAGCATTCCCGTTCAGCTCGTGATGCTGATCCTGCTGGGCATCTCCATTCTTTCGTGGGCCTACATCTTCAGCAAGCGCGCCGCCCTGAAACGCACGCTTGACCAGACCCGCCGCTTCGAGGACGACTTCTGGGCAGGCGGCGACCTGGCCGTGCTGCAGCAGTCCATCGCCTCGCGCCGCGCCGAACACGGCGCCCTGGCCCGCATCTTCGAGGCCGGCATGACCGAATTCATCAAGGCCCGCCGTACCCAGCCCAACGGCATCGCCCTGCTGGACGGCCCGCGCCGCGCCATGCGCGCCAGCTACCAGCGTGAAATGGACACGCTGGAGACGCATCTGAACTTCCTGGCCTCGGCTGGATCGGTCAGCCCGTATATCGGCCTGCTTGGCACGGTCTGGGGCATCATGCACGCCTTCATCGGCTTGTCGGGCATGCAGCAGGCCACCCTGGCCTCGGTGGCGCCGGGCATCGCCGAAGCCCTGATCGCCACGGCCATCGGCCTGTTCGCCGCCATTCCGGCGGTGGTGGCCTACAACCGCTTCACCAACGAGCTGGATCGCATCTCGATACGCTTCGACAGCTTCATCGACGAATTCCTGAACATCTTGCAGCGACAGGTGCACTGATGCCATCGATGCGTGGAAGCACCGGCCGCTCCGGCCGGCGCATGAAAAACGAAATCAACGTCGTTCCCTATATCGACGTCATGCTGGTGCTGCTGGTGATCTTCATGGTCACTGCGCCCATGATCACTCCCGGCCTGATCGAGCTGCCTTCGGTGGGCCAGGCCTCCGACGTGCCGGCCAAGCCGGTGGAACTCCAGGTGGACAAGGACGGCAAGCTGGCCATACGCCTGCGCGAGCCTGGTTCCGAGTTCATGACCATCGAGAAGTCCACCCTGCTTGCCGAAGTGCGCTCGCGCATCCAGCCCGACAGCCCGGTCGTGATCGCGGCCGACGGCAAGGTCCCCTACGAGACCGTCATGGGACTGATGGACGAATTGCGCTCCAACGGCATCACCCGCCTGGGCCTGCTCGTGGACCAGAACAGCGACGCCAATGATCGCAAATAACACCAGGCCGGACGCGCCCGCAGGCGCATCCGGCGCGAAGACCTGAACTGAATGAAGCAGAGAACTCGCAATACCCGCAATCCGGCCCAGCTCACTCCCGAACAGAGGGAAGACCGGCGCGGCCTGCTGATCGCCCTGGGTCTGCACGGGCTGTTGCTGCTCGCCATGCTGGCGGGCCTACTTTTTTCCGCGCCCAAGACGCCCAACGCGGTGCAGGTCGAACTGTGGATGGACGGCGTGGCGCCGGACGCCGCCGTGAACGCGGATCCTGAAGCGCCTGAAGCCGAACCCGAGCCGCAGCCCGAACCGGAACCGGCGGCCGAACCCGAACCTCAGCCCCAACCCGCGAAACCGGAGCCCCAGCCCGAGCCGCCCCCTCCTCCGCCGCCCGAGCCTCCCAAGGCTACGCCCCCGGCCGAACCCGAGGTCGACCCCGAGATCGCCCTGGAGCAGGCACGCAAGGAACGTGAGAAAAAAGACCGCGAAGAACGGCTGGAGCAGGAGCGCCAGGAAAAGCTGCGCCAGGAGAAACTGGCGGCCGAGCGGCGCGAACGCGAACTGAAGGACAAGCAGGAACAGGAACGCAAGGCCAAGGCGGAAGCCGAGGCCAAGGCCAAGGCAGAGGCCGAAGCGAAAGCCAAGGCGGAAGCCGAAGCCAAGGCCAAGGCAGCGGCCGAAGCGAAAGCCAAGGCGGAAGCCAAGGCCAAGGCAGCGGCCGAAGCCAAAGCCAAGGCGGAAGCCGAGGCCAAGGCCAAGGCGGCGGCTGCCGCCAAAGCCAAGGCCGAGGCCGAACGCAAGGCCAAGGAAGAGGCCTTCCGGCGCGCCATGCGCGAAGGCGCTCCAGGCCGCCCCGGCGGCACGGCCGACCGCAACCAGGCGGGCGGCGGCGGAGGCGATGGCGGCTATGCGGCCAAGGTGCGCGCCTGCGTGCAGCCCGGCGTCATCTACAACACGCCGGCCCGCTCGGAAGTGCGCGGCAACCCCACGCTCCAATACCGCGTCGATCTCAATCCGGACGGCACGCCGGGCCGGGTGCAGATCAAACGCTCCTCCGGTATCGCCCAATTCGATGATGCCGTATCCAAGGGACTTGCCCGATGCAGTCCTTTCCCCAAACCGCCCAGCGGGAAGTATCCATCGTATATTGATGGTGAGTACCGCATGTTCGATTAATCAGGAGATTGCATAATGACCGCCGCTACCCCAGCCATAGCGACAGTACGCCGTCATTGGCGAGCCATGGCCACCGGACTGTTCGCCATGGCCGCCGGACTGTTCGCCAGCCAGCCGGCCCAGGCCCAACTGCGGGTCGACATGTCCGGTGTGGGTGCTACCCAGTACCCGATCGCGATCGCCGATTTCGCCGATAACCCGGCCACCCAGTCGCTGGCCGAAGTCATCCGCGCCGACCTGACCCGCTCGGGCCAGTTCCAGCTGATCAACGCCGCCGGCGCCAACCTGAACGCCGAAAGCACCATCGCCTACGACGAATGGCGCAACCGCGGCGCCGACTACCTGGCCTACGGCTCGGTCGCCCAGACCGGCGGCCAGTATTCCGTCAGCTACCGCCTGGTGGATTCGGTACGCCAGACCCAGCTCGACGGCGTGGCATTTGCCGGCAGCGAAAAGGAGCTGCGGCGGATTTCGCATCAGATCGCCGACCGCATTTATGAAAAAATTACGGGCATACGCGGGGTTTTCTCCACGCGATTGGCCTACGTGTTGCAAACCGGCAACAGCTATGAGTTACAAATTGCAGACGCCGATGGCCAAAATCCGCAGGTAATGTTGCGTTCCCGACACTCAATCATCTCGCCGGCCTGGTCGCCTGACGGCAAAAAACTGGCCTACGTGAGCTTCGAGAACGAGAAACCTGTGGTTTATGTGCAAACTTTGGCCACCGGACATCGCGAACCGCTGGCCAATTTCAAGGGCAACAACAGCAGCCCAGCCTGGGCTCCAAGCGGCAATCAGCTTGCAGTTGTGCTCTCCAGGGACGGAATTTCGCAGATCTACACGCTAAATGCGGACGGCTCCGGACTGCGTCGCGTGATGCGCTCGCCGCTGATCGACACTGAACCGAGTTTTACGCCGGATGGCAACTCCCTTGTGTTCGTCAGCGACCGTGGCGGCGCGCCCAACATTTACAAAGTCGGTCTGGGCGGGGGCGACGCTCAACGCATAACCTTCAACGGGAGTTACAATATTTCACCGGAGGTCTCTGCGGACGGTACTAGCCTTGTATACGTCACACGTAGAAACGGCGCTTTCCGAATTGCCACCCAAGACATGGCAACCGGGTCAGAGCAGCTGCTGACGGCAGGTCCCGACGATCAGTCTCCGAGTTTTGCCCCTAATGGGATGCAGATCTTATATAGTTCTGTTCAGGGGGGCCGTAGTGTCCTAGCTGTCACATCTGTGGACGGTCGCGTTCGTCAGACCCTCTCCTCTCTGAATGGCAAAGTACGCGAACCCACCTGGGGACCATTTACCAACTGACATCCTGTGTGACTCTTTTTTCAAAAGGAATTCAAATGAGCTCGCGCATTCTCAAAAGTCTTACCATTGCCGCTATGGCCGCCGCCCTTGCTGCTTGCAGCTCGGTACCCCTGGATCAATCCGGTTCCGGCTCTACTGGCACTGGCTCCGACTCTGCCAGCGCAGGCCAAATCATGGACCCATTCAATCCTCAAAGCCCACTGGCGCAGCAGCGTTCGGTGTACTTTGACTACGACAGCTACGTGGTCGCCGACCAGTACCGCAGCCTCGTAGAGATGCATGCGTCGTACCTGAGCAGCCATCCTCAGCAAACCGTGCGCATCGAGGGCAACACCGACGAGCGCGGCGGCGCCGAGTACAACCTGGCCCTGGGTCAGCGTCGCTCCGACGCCGTGGCCCGCATGCTCGGTCTGCTGGGCGTCAACGCCAACCAGGTCGAAGCCGTGAGCTTTGGTAAAGAGCGTCCAAAGGCCTTGGGTAACACCGAAGCCGATTACGCTGAAAACCGTCGCGCAGACATCGTTTACCAACGCTGATTCCTGCGTAGACCCAGTTGTTCCAACGCCGTGGCGGTTGTTCTACGCCGCGGCGTTTTTTATCGCCAGGCCGCCGGATCGCTGAAGTGCCGGACCCCGGAATGCCGGACCGCCGGAGTGCCGGACCACCGGAACGCCGGACCGCCGGAGTGCCGGACCACCGGAACGCCGGACCGTCCCAAGGTAAAATGCGTCTTTTGGGGGGTCGTCAAACGTGGAATTGTCCATAGGGACTATTCTGGGCCTGACGAATCCGCACGGCATACCAGCTGCGAGGCGGACAGCAGGCAGGCTATCGGCCTGCGCAGCGTGGGAGCATTTTTTTACGGAAACCACTATGAACGCCTATAAAAAGCCTTTTCGTCTCGCGACCGCGTCCCTGCTGGCCGCGACTGCCCTGTTCGCCTGCCTGCCGGCCCAGGCCTTTGCCGATGATGAAGCCAGGCGCGCCATTCTGGAGCTGCGTCAGCAAATCCGGCAGATGAACGAACAGAATGCGCAGGCGCGGCTGCATCTGGCGGACCAGATCGAATCCCTGCGCTCCGAGGTGGTCACGCTGCGCGGCCAGGTCGAAAAACTGAGCTGGGAGGCCAGCAACCTGCGCCAGGACAACTCCGCCGCGCAAAACAATGCGCCCCAGGCCGCCGACCCGCAAGAGCAGGCCGTGTACGACAGCGCCATGGATGCCTACCGCGCCGGCCAATACAAGCAGGCTGCCGAAGGCTTCGCCGCTTTCCTGGCCGCTTATCCCTCCAGCGTGCTGGCCGACGAGGTACGTTTCTACGAAGGCAGCAGCCTGTACGCCATCAAGAGCTTCAAGACCTCCGTCCAGAAGCTCCAGGCATTCGTGAAAGCCTCGCCTCAAAGCCCACGCGCCGCCGACGCGCTGATGGTGATCGCCTCCAGCCAGATCGAATTGAATGATCTGGCCGGCGCCAAGACCAGCCTGCAGCGCATCGTCAAGGACTACCCCCAATCCGACGCCGCGGAAACCGCCCGCAGCCGCCTGAAGCTGCTCGAATAAGCTCCGCCAGCCCCCGGACCCACCCTCCTCCGAACCGGGTGCACCCTGTTCTTCTACCGCCGGGGAGCCCACCCGCCCAAGGCAAAGCCCCCGCGTAGAGGGATTTGCCCGGCACAGGACAGTCGCTGCGGATTGTCTTGTGCCGGGCGAATCCGAGCGGCGACGGCCCCAAGGCAGGCAGCAAGCAGGCGATGAACCGCCCAGCACGGAAGTCTTTTTCATGGCCTGGCGGACGAACGACCGTCCAGCGCCTCTTGCCCGACATGAACTTTCCCGATTACCCCACCGTTGAACTGGATGTCCTGGATTATCACCACACGCTGGTGGACCAGGGCCAGGGCGAGCCCGTGCTGCTCATCCACGGTTCCCTGTGCGACTGGCGCTACTGGCGCTGGCAAATCCCGTTCCTGGCGACCGGCCACCGCGTGCTGGCGCCCAGCCTGCGCTCCTACTGGCCGGGCGTAGCCGACCCCATGCGCTTCAGCCCAGAACAACACGCCCAGGACCTGGATGCCTTGCTGGCCCGACAATTCCCTCAGCAGAAAGTGCATGTGCTGGGCCATTCGCGCGGCGGCCACGTGGCCTTGCTGCTGGCCCAGCGAGCTCCCGCAAGGGTAGCCAGCCTGACGCTGGCCGATCCGGGTTTCCCAACCCCCGGCGCCTACTCCTCCGCACCCTTGTTCGAGCAGGTCGCCCAGCGCCTGCGGCAAGAAGATATCGACGGCGCCATGGCCCTGTTCGTGGACACGGTCAACGGTTCCGGGACCTGGAAGCAGATGACGCGCTGGTTCCGCGAGATGGTCCGGGACAACGCTCACACTCTGCTCGAACAGCAAAGCGAGCCGGGCGGCAGCCCGGCGCTGGAATGGCTCAAGGACCTGGATGCGCCGCTGGCCCTGCTGACGGGCCAGAACAGCCCGCCCCGCTACCGTCATTGCATGGACCTGATACGGGCCCATCGGCGCGAAGATCGCCTGTTCACCATCGCCGATGCCGCGCACGGCATGAACCTGGCCAATCCCAAGGCCTTCAACCAGGCTGTCCTGGAGATCATCCAAGGCTGAGGCCCTGGACGTGCTTCCGGATCATCATACGCAAGCGCGTCCCCCGTACTTCCACGCGGGACTGTTGCTCGGCATCGAACACCAGTCCCAAGCCGATCGTCATATGGCGCTGCGCATCGGCACTTACAGGCACCTGCAGCTGGAGTCATTCATTCAAGGTCATGAATCCGGGAGCCCGCTGCCCCTGCCCATGATGCTGGTGCTGTACAGCGGCAAGCAGACCTGGAACGCCCCCACCCGCAGCCAGGATCTTTTTCCCAAGCTTGGCCCGCCGTGGCCTGCAGACCACATTCCGAAGCAAACCTACCTACTGATTGACCTAAAAAAACAGACTCTTAACCATTCCTTGCAGCCCGCCAACCTGTTTATGCTGATCTGCCGGATCCAGCACAACCAAGGGCTGGCGCACCTGAACGAGCTGATGCAGACTGTCCTGGACACCTGCTCGGACATGACTCTGCTGCGTGATCTGGCCGCCTGGGTCAACCAGGCCATCCTGCCGCGCTGCCCGCCCAATCTGGACCTTCCTCAACACCTGCACTTGAAGGACATACGCGCCATGCTTGAAGACAACTCCGATTCCTGGCTGCACCAATGGGAAGCCCAGGGCATTCAAAAAGGTTTGCAAAAAGGTCTACAAAAGGGCTTGCAAGCCCAACAGGACACCTTGGCCCGCTTGATACGGCACAAGTTCGGCAAGCTGCCCAATGCGCGCAGGCAACAATTGTCCACGGCGAATTCACGCCAATTGACGGCGTGGAGCCTGCAGCTGCTGGACGCCAACACCTTGGACGAGGTCTTCCAGCCTTCCGCATCCAGGCCCCGAAAATCGAGCCGGAACTGAATCCCCGCTCAGTATGACTGGGTCTTGGGAGGACGCAGTTCGCATTGGGTCTGGACCTGCGTGTCATCGGACAGGTGCAGGCTCAGGGTTATGCTTTCCCCTTTCGCCAGCTTGGCAGCCGGCTTCTCCAACATGACGTGATACCCGCCGGGCTGCAGCGTCAGGCGGCCTCCTGCGGGTATGGCGACCGCATCGGCATGGCTCATGTGGCTCATGCCGTCCTTGTCGCTGGACTGGTGCACCATGGCGCGGCCATAGGAAGGAGAACTTGCCCCGGTCAACTGCACGGTTTGTTCACCCTGGTTCTCCAGCTCCAGGTAGGCAGCCGCCGGCGCGCGACCCGGCATGAGGCGTACCCAGCAGTGCCGCGCCTGCACCTGCGTGCTGAGCGCCCGGACCTGGGTTGCATGCCCGTGGCCATGCTCATGGCCGTGCGCCCAGGTCGCGCCCGCCGCCAGACTCAGTCCCGCCGCCAGGGCAATCGATATCCGTTTCATAGTGTCCGCCTCCGCCAACAATGTTCCGAAAAAGGGCGGCGCTTGTTCAGGCTCCACCCCGCCCGCCCCGGCATGCGGAGCTATCTGATACAGTACCAGCCAGTGCATTTCATTTACAACGTCGTTATCCCTTCCAGCGACATCATGCCCACAGCTCCCTCTTCTTCCGAGCCCCGGATCGACATCGCGCAATTTCGCGACTTGCTCGAGCGCCTGCATCCCTTTGCCGCCGTCCTGGACATCGACGTCGTGGACATCGGGCACGGCACCGCCTGCCTGCGCCTGCCGCAACGCAGCGCCCACCAGCGCATGGGCGGCATGGTGGCCGGACCCATGCTCATGGGCCTGGCCGACCTGGCCTTGTACGCCGCCGTGGTAGGCGCCACGGGCAATCCCGATGCCGTCACTTCCAGCCTGACCATCAATTTCCTGCGCAAGGCGCCGCCCGGCGACATCCTGGCCCACGCCCGCATCCACAAGACCGGCCGCCTGTGCGCCGGAGAAGTGATGCTCGAACCGGCCCAGGGAGGCGCGCCGGTCGCCCAGGTCATCAGCACCTGGTCGCTGCCCCGCCAGAACTGATCCATGAACGCTCCTCGCCATCTTGCCGGACAGGGCCCCGCCTGGCTGGCTGAACTGCAATCCTCCCTGCGCCTGGGCGGCCCGCTGATCCTGACCAACCTGGCCCAGATCGCGCTGCTGACCACCAACCTGATCTATATGGGGCGCCTGGGCAAGGACGAACTGGCGGCCGGCTCCCTTTCCGCCAGCCTTTACCAAGCCTTCATGATCTTCAGCATGGGCCTGGTCTCGGCCGTGATCCCCATGCTGGCCACCACGCTGGGCCGCCGGCTGCGCGACGTGCGCGAGGTGCAGCAGATCATCCGCCACGGCTTGCTGACGGCCCTGCTGATCACCCTGCCCGCCTGGGTGCTGCTCTGGCATGCGCAGGAAATCCTGGTGCTGATGAAGCAGGACCCGGCGGTGGCGGCGCGATCGGTCACCTATATGCATGCCCTGCAGTGGGCGCTGCTGCCCTATCTGGGCTACATCGTGCTGCGCTCCTTCCTGGCGGCAATGGAAAAGCCCGGCTGGACGCTCCTGATCGCCGTGCTGGCCATCGGCGTCAATGCCCTGCTTGGCTGGGTGCTGGTGTTCGGCAAGCTGGGGCTGCCGGCCATGGGCCTGCGGGGCGCCGGTCTGGCCACCACCCTGTCCAGCCTGTTCATGTTCGCCGGACTGTGCATGGTGGTGCTGCGCGACCCGCGCTTCCGGCGCTACTACCTGTTCGACCGCGTCTGGCACTGGGACCTGAAGCGGCTCTGGCAGATGTGGAAACTGGGAATTCCCATCGCCATCACCTTCACCCTGGAAACACTGGTGTTCTATGCCGCCATCATGATGATGGGCGTGATCGGCAAGTCCGAACTGGCGGCGCACGCCATTGCCATGCAGATCAGCTCGGTGTCGTACATGGTTCCGCTGGGCTTCAGCCAGGTGGCGACCATACGCGTAGGCCTGGCCGCCGGACGAGTGGATCCGCTGGGCGCTCGCCGCGCCGGCTGGATCGCCTACTTCCTGGGAGTGGGTTTCATGGGACTGGCCGCCCTGGTCTTCTGGATCGCGCCTCTCAGCCTGATCAGCCTGTTCCTGGACCTGGACCTGCCGGAAAACCAGGCCGTGATCCCGCTGGCCATCAGCTTCCTGGCTCTGGCCGCCCTGTTCCAGCTGAGTGATGGCGCCCAGGCCGTGGCGGCGGGCATGCTGCGCGGCCTGCACGACACTCGCACGCCCATGCTGCTGGCCCTGGTAGGCTACTGGGTGCTGGGCGTGCCTACCGGCGCCCTGCTGGCCTTCCAGGCGGGCATGGGCGGCGTGGGCATCTGGATAGGGCTGGTGACCGGCTTGTCCATCGTGGCCGTCCTGCTGACCCTGCGCTGGGTCCGGGCTTCGCGCCGGCTGGCTCGCAAGCGCCCCGCACGTTCCTGACCGCATGCCGCCTCGCGGCAAACTTGTGCGCCCCCAAAGATATATTTAATATCCATCTTAAAACCGATTCTCAGACCGCACTATTCGAAAAGGACAGCTCATGGACCTCTCCTCCTTCAAGCACCAGCATGTCCAGATCCTGGCCGGCATCGCCGCCCTGCGCAGGTTCGCCCACGCCGGCATAGCCGAAAACGCGGAACGCATCGCTCGCCAGGTGGTGGAGCTCAGCTCCATCATCAAGATGCATCTGGCCGTGGAGGACAAGGTACTTTACCCCAGCCTGCAACGCAGCGGCAACGCGGAACTGGCCCGCCTGGGCCAGGCCTACCAGGACGACATGCAGGCCCTGGCGGCCTCCTACCTGGGCTTCTCGCGCCGCTGGAACACGGCGCAGGCCGTGGCCCGGCAGCCCGAGCTGTTCCGCAGCGACGCCAACACGGTGCTGCGCCGCCTGCACGCGCGCATGCGCCAGGAAAACACCGACTTCTACCCGGCCGTGGAGGCCATGCGGACGGCATGACAATGAAAAAATCCCCGCGCAGCCAAAGCCGGGCGGGGATTCAGGAAGCAAAAGAGCCGGGCACGCAGTCCGGCTTCTTTCTTTTGGCCTTGCGGGCTTACTGCTTGGGCAGCTTGCTGGCCACGCCTTCCACGTAGTAGTCCATGCGGTTCAGGGCGTCGTCGTCCAGGTAGCCGGACTCCAGGCGAACTTTGCCGTCATTGTCCTTGATGGGAGCGGCGAAAGGCTGCAGCGTGCCGGCGATGATCTCGGCCTGCTTGGCCAGGACCAGTTCCTTCACGTCGGCGGGCACTTCAGGCCCGAAGCCCTCCAGCGCGGCCATGCCGGACTTCAGGCCGCCCCAGGTGCTGTCGTTCTTCCAGTTGCCGTCCAGCACTTCCTTGGCCTTGCTGGTGAAGTAGTCGCCCCAGTGGTGGGTGACGGCGGCCAGTTGAGCCTTGGGACCGAACTTGTGCATGTCGGAGTGGTAGGCGATGGCGTATTTGCCGGCCTCTTCGGCGGCCTGCACGGTGGCCGTCGAATCGGTATGGTGGGTCACCACGTCGGCGCCCTGGCTCAGCAGCGTCACGGCCGCGTCGCGTTCCTTGCCCGGATCGTACCAGCTGTTGGCCCAGACCACGCGCACCTGGGCTTCAGGATTGACGCTGCGCAGACCGATGGCGAAGGCATTGATGCCTTGCAGCACTTCGGGGATGGGGTGCGCGCCCACATAGCCGACCACGTTGGACTTGGTCATCTTGCCGGCCAGCACGCCGGCCAGGTAGCGGGACTCGTAGAAGCGGGCATTGGTGGTGGCCACGTTGGGCGCCGTCTTGTAGCCCGTGGAGTGGACGAACTTCACGTCGGGAAACTGCTTGGCGACCTTCTGCGTCTGGTTCATGTAGCCGAAGGACGTGGTGAAGATCAGCTTGTTGCCTTGCTGGGCCAGATCGCGGATGACGCGCTCGGCGTCCGCGCCTTCGGGCACGTTTTCCACATACTGAGTCACCACCCGACCTTTCAGGGCCTCTTCCATTTCACGGCGGCCGATGTCCTGCTGCCACGTCCAGCCGGCTTCGCCGATGGGGCTGACGTAGACAAAACCAATTTTCAGGGGTTCCTGGTCGGCCGCCTGGGCGGGCACGGACGCCAGAGGGGAGGCCACCGCAGCGGCCAGAAGCGCCTTGCGCAGAAAGTTTCCAGACATGTCAGTCCTCTAACTGTTGGGATTGAAGTTTTTGCCAAGCGAGGCAGGCATGTTCAGCCTGATCCAGTTGGCATTGCGAGAGATCAGAACCAGCACGATGATGGTGGCCAGATACGGCATCATGGCCAGCAGTTGGGAGGCCACCGGCACGCCCAGCGCCTGGGCGTGATAGGTCAGGATGGTGACGCCGCCGAACAGGTAGGCGCCCAGCATCACGCGCAGGGGCCGCCAGGTGGCGAAGGTGGTGAGCGCCAGTGCGATCCAGCCGCGTCCGGCCACGATGTTCTCCACCCACATGGGCGTGTACACCAGACAGATGAAGGCGCCGGCCAGCCCGCAGCAAGCGCCGCCGAACACCAGCGCGCCCAGGCGGATCAGGCGCACGTCATAGCCCAGCGAATGCGCCGAGGAAGGCGATTCGCCCACCGCCCGCAGCACCAGGCCGGCGCGGGTGCGGGCCAGGAACCAGGTCACCAGGCCGCACAGGACCCAGGATACATAGACCATGTAGTGCTGCTCGAACAGGGCGGGCCCGATGAAGGGAATGTCCTTCAGGAAAGGAATGCCCGCCTTGGTCACGACCAGCGAGCTGCCCGAGAACGGGATGCCGATGTAGGCCGAGGCGCCTACCCCGAACAAGGACAGCGCCAGGCCGCAGGCCACCTGGTTGGCGCCCAGCCAGACCGTCAGCCAGGCGAAGAACGCCGCCATGGCCATGCCGGTCAATGCGCCCAGCAGAAAACCCAGCGCGGGGTTGCCGGTCTGCACGGCGGCGGCGAAGCCCACGATGGCGGCCATCAGCATCATGCCTTCGGAACCCAGGTTGATCACGCCGGATTTCTCGTTGATGAGCAGGCCCAGCGCGGCCAGCATCAAGGGCGTGCCCGCATTGATGGTCGCGGCGAGCAGAGGTGCGATGGCGTCCATTACTTTCTCCAGACCAGACGCTTGGTGATGAACACGTCACAGGCCAGCAGGGAAAACAGCAAGATGCCCTGGAAAATGCCGGTGATGGCGTTGGGCAGGCCCAGGCGGCTCTGCGCCAGTTCGCCGCCGATGTAGATCAGGGACATCACGAAAGAGGAAAAAATCACGCCCAGCGGGTGCAGGCGGCCCACGAAGGCTACGATGATGGCGGCAAAGCCGTAGCCGGGGGAGATGGAGGGCGTCAGCTGCCCGACCGGCCCCATGACTTCGGCCGCTCCGGCCAGGCCGGCCAGCGCGCCCGACAGCAGCAGGGACGTCCACAAGGCCTTGCGCGAGGAAAAGCCGGCATAGCGAGCCGCCAGCGGCGCCATGCCGCCCACGCGCAGCCGGAATCCGGACATGCTGCGCGTCAAGAACAGCCAGCCCAGCACGGCGGCCGCCAGGGCCAGCACGATGCCCACATGCAGGCGCGTGCCCGGCAGCACCGCGGGCAGCAGGAAGCCGTCCGAGAACAGGCTGGACTGCGGAAAGCCGAAGCCGTCCGGGTCGCGCAAGGCGCCGTGCACCAGGTAGCTGAGCAGATGCTGGGCCACATAGACCAGCATCAAGGAGACGAGGATCTCATTGGCGTTGAAACGGTCCTTCAGGAAGGCCACGATGGCGGCCCAGAACATGCCGCCCAGCATGCCGCACAGCAAGGCGGCCGAGATCAGCCAGAAACCGCCGTTCTCGCCGGTGTCGACCTGCAGCACGAAGGCCCCGGCCGCCAGTGCGCCCACCACCAGCTGCCCCTCGGCGCCGATGTTGAAGACATTGGCGCGAAAGCAGATCGCCAGGCCGACGGAAATGAGCAGCAGCGGAATCAGCTTGACGCCCACCTCCGCCCAGCCGTTCATGTCGCGCAGGGGCTCCAGGAAAAAGACATTCAAGCCCGCCAGCGGGTTCTTGCCCAGCGCCCAGAACAAGGCGCCGGCCACGACCATGGTCAGCAACACGGCCAGCAAGGGCGAACACCAGGCCATCAGCGTGGATGGAGCGGCGCGGTTCTCAAGCCTGAGCATGCCCGGCCTCCGTCCACAAACCGCTCATCCACTGCCCGATCTGATCGACACTGGCTTGCGCCACGGGAATGGAAGGAGACATACGACCCTTGGAAATCACAATCAGGCGATCGGCGATCGCAAACAATTCATCCAGCTCTTCGGAAATGACCAGCAGCGCGCAACCGGCGTCGCGCAGGGCCAGCAGCTCGGTATGGATCTGGGCGGCCGCGCCCACGTCCACGCCCCAGGTCGGCTGGGCGATGACCAGCACGCGCGGCTGGCGCGTGACTTCGCGGCCGATGATGTACTTCTGCAGATTGCCGCCGGACAGGCTGTTGGCCGGGGCCTGGTCGCCCGCAGCCTTGACGCTGAAGCGGCGGATGATGCCCCCGGCCAGGCGCCGTATGGAGGCAAAGCGCAGGAATCCGCGCCGCACGGTGTCTTCGCCCTGGTGCGACAGCAGCAGGTTCTGCGCCAGCGACAGCTCCGGCACGGCGCCGCGCCCCAGGCGCTCTTCCGGCACGAAGCCCATGCCGTGGTCGCGCCGCCAGGCCGCATCGCGCTGACCCACGGGCTGGCCGTCCAGGAGGATGGATTGCGGGTCGGCACGGGTGTCCTCGCCCGACAAGGCCGCCAGCAGCTCCTGCTGGCCATTGCCCGAAATGCCGGCCACGCCCAGGATCTCGCCCTGGCGCAGTTCGAAATTGATGTCTTCCAGCTCGCAGGCAAAGGGGTGCGACTTGGGCAGGCGCAGCGAGCGCACCTGCAGCAGCGTGGCCCCCTCCTGCCGGGCGCGAGCCCCCAGCGAAGCCGGCTCGGCGCCTATCATCAGGCGCGAAAGGCTGGCGGTGGTCTCCTGGCGCGGATCGCAATAGCCGGTGACCTTGCCGGCCCGCATCACGGTGCAGGCATGGCACAGTTCGCGGATCTCGTCGAGCTTGTGGCTGATGTAGACGATACTGCAGCCTTCGGCCGCCAGCTGGCGCAAGGTGCCGAACAGGCGGCGCACCGCCTGGGGCGTCAGGACGGAGGTGGGTTCGTCCAGGATCAGCAGCTTGGGTTTGCCCAGCAGCGCGCGCACGATCTCCACGCGCTGGCATTCGCCCACCGACAGGGTATGAATGTGCCGGCGCGGATCCAGGTCCAGCCCGTACTGGCGGGCGGTTTCACGGATGCGCCCCTCCAGTTCCTGCATATTGGTCGAGGCAGGCAGGCCCAGGGCGATGTTTTCCGTGACCGTCAGCGTATCGAAGAGGGAGAAATGCTGGAACACCATGCCTATGCCCAGCTGGCGTGCCGCGGCGGGACTGCTGATCTGCACCGGCCGGCCGTCCCAGAGTATCTGCCCGCGATCAGGCTTGACCACGCCGTAGATGATTTTCATCAGCGTGGATTTACCGGCGCCGTTCTCGCCCAGCACGGCATGGATCTCGCCCGGCCTGATGGACAGGGACACGCTGTCATTGGCGACGACGGCCGGGTATTCCTTGGTGATGTCGTTCAGCTCGAGGCGATGCGCAACGCCCATTGCGGGCATGGTTTCCTCGCCGGGGTCAGGAGAATGACCCATGCTGGGCGGTATGGTCATGGCTGCATCGGCAAAAAAAGATAAAAAACGTCTGTGCCGGCAGATTCTACCGGCTCAGACGCGCAATACGGAAAGGATTTACCCTAGGGAGGGTCAGCGCTTGCCCAGGGCCTGTTCGATTTTCTTGTCGGTCTTGTATTGACTCAATGAATACACGGCCCAGATGGCGGCGGGAACCCAGCCGATCAGGGTGATCTGCAGGATCAGGCAGATGATCCCGGCAAACGGGCGGCCGATGGTGAAGAACGCCAGCCAGGGCAGCAGCAGGGCTATCAGCAAACGCATGCCAACACTCTGAAAAAGTAGAAGAGGAGCGATATTTTACTCTTTATTGCCCCCTACTTGCAGGCGCAGGACTGCCGCGAATACTGATTCCGCCCATCAGCGCCGCGCATGGCGCGCGCCGATGGGTGGAATCGCCGTTTTACAGCAGCTCTTTGCGCAGCTCGGCGGGCGACTTGGGCGAGAGCAGGCCGGGAGCCACGTCGAACACCGTCTTGGCGCCGATCTGGCCCTGCTGGTTCATGCGGTAGGCGGCGCGCGCATACGCGACCAGCACGCTGGAGGTGAATTCCGGATTGCTGCCCAGGTTCAGGGAATACTCCACCACCTGCTGGGTGCCGGCGCCGGACTGGCCGCTGCGGATCACGAAACCGCCGTGCGGCATGGCCGAATGCTCGCGCGCCAGCGTGTCCGCATCGATGAAATTGACTTCGGTGTCGTAGTCGGCGAAATAGTCGGGCATGGTGACGATGGCCTGGCGCACGGCGTCGGCATCGGCGCCTTCGGCCAGCACCACGAAGCACTGGCGCTTGTGTTTCTCACGCGTGCCGAGCACGGGCTGCTCGCCATTGCGCACGCGCTGCACGGCGGCCTCGATGGGCAGGGTGTATTGCACGCCGCCGGCCACGCCGGGCACCCGGCGGATGGCGTCCGAGTGGCCCTGGCTCAGGCCCTTGCCCCAGAAAGTGTAGGTTTCGCCCACCGGCAGCACGCACTCGCCATACAGGCGATTGATGGAGAACAGGCCCGGATCCCAGCCCACGGCGATCAGGGCCGTGGTCCCGGCGCCCTGGGCGGCGGCGTCCACGGCGGCGTGGTATTCCGGAATGCGGGCATGGGTGTCGAAGCTGTCCACCGTGTTGAACCAGCGGGCCAGCGCGGGGCCCTGCTCGGGCAGGTCGTTCTTGGAGCCGCCGCAGAGGATCAGCACGTCGATGGCGTCACGGTGCTGCTCGATGCCGTCCAGCGCATGCACGGGCACGGACGCATTCTGCAGTTTCACGGAAGCGGGATCGCGGCGGGTGAAGACGCCGACCAGCTCCATGTCCGGATTCTGGGCGATGGCCAGTTCGACGCCTCGCCCCAGATTGCCATAACCTGCGATGCCCACACGGATTTTGCTGCTCATAAGTGATGATTTCCTTTGACTGATGAAGAGATGGTGCGTTGCGGCGATGCGGGCTATCTGCTTCAGTCGCTGATCATGCGGGCTGCAAAGCCCATGAACAGCAATCCCACCGAGCCGTTGCCCAGGCGGGACAGGCGCTGGTGCCGCCGGAAGATCCCCGCCAGCCGGTCGCCCCCCACGATCAGCAAGGACAGATAGCAGAAGCTGATGACTTCCACCACCAGGCCCAGCACCAGAAAGGCCAGGCCGGCATGGCCGGCGGCGGGATTGACGAACTGGACGAAGAAAGACAGGAAGAACAGGATGGCCTTGGGATTGAGCAAGCTCAGGAACACAGCCTTGCGGAACCGCCCTTGGTGGCGCACGCGGGTATCGATGGCGCGCATCGCCCCGCCCTTCTGGAAGGCCGACTGCAGCAGGCGCACGCCCAGATACAGCAAATAGGCCGCGCCCAGCCAGCGTATGCCCATGTAGAGCATGGGCAGGGTCTTGAGCAGGGAGGCCGCGCCCAGGGCGGTCAGGGTCATGAGGATGCCGTCGCCCACGACTACGCCCAGCGCAGCCTTGTAGCCCTCCCGCACGCCATGGCCCGCGCTGCTGGCCAGTACGTAGAGCGAGTTGGGGCCCGGCAGGAGCACGATGAACACCGTCCCCACCACAAACGCCCAGAAATTGATGATCCCGATCTGTTCCAGCACCCCGGCCTCGCTTTGCGCGCAACAATCCATGATTTTAGCGCTAAAAGGGGCCCCCACGCTGCGCAGGCTATTGCCTGCTTGCTGTCCACCTCGCGGCAGGCAGGCCGCTCGGATTCGCCAGGCGCAGAACAGTCCGCAGGGACTGTCCTGTGTCCGGGCTCATCCCCCAAGGGGGGCGCCTTTTATCTTGGGCGGTCCGGCGTTCCGGCGGCCCGGCGATAAAAGGGGCCCCCACGCTGCGCAGGCTGTCGCCTGCTTGCTGTCCACCTCGCGGCGGGCAGGCCGCTCGGATTCGCCAGGCGCAGGACAGTCCGCAGGGACTGTCCTGTGTCCGGGCTCATCCCCCAAGGGGGGCGCCCTTTGCCTCGGGCGGCCCGGCTGCCCAGCAATAAAAAAATGCCCCTGGCACGGGTGGCATGCCAGGGGCGATCAGGTCAGCCAGATACTCATGCGGCGGCGGACTGACTCGGCGTCGCACGATTCGGACCTGATCACTACGCAGTCGCGGCCTCCTGGGCATGGAACTGCTCCTGGCGCATGGTGCCGTGTTGCTGGTAGCGGGCATGCCAGGACAAGGCTTCTTCCAGAATGTGCGGGGTATGTCCGCCGCGCTGTTCGGCGCGCCGGACATAGTCGAGCAGGGCCGCGCGGTAGTCGGGATGCGCACAGTTCTGGATGATGACGCGGGCGCGCTCGCGCGGCGCCAGGCCGCGCAGGTCGGCCAGCCCCCATTCGGAGACCAGCACGGCCACGTCGTGTTCGGTGTGATCCACATGCGAGACCATGGGCACGACGCTGGAGATGTCGCCGTCCTTAGCCACGGATTTGCTCACGAAGATGGACAGGTGGGCATTGCGGGCGAAATCGCCGGAACCGCCGATGCCGTTCATCATGTGCGTGCCGCAGACATGCGTGGAATTCACGTTGCCGTAGATATCGAATTCCAGGGCGGTATTGATGGCGATGATGCCCAGGCGGCGCACCAGCTCGGGATGATTGCTGATTTCCTGCGGACGCAGCACCACCTTGTCGCGGTAGCGCTCCAGGCCGTCCAGGAACTGCGCCGTCTTGGCTGCGGACAGCGTGACCGAGGAGGCCGAGGCAAAGCGCAGCTGGCCCGAATCCAGCAAGGCGATGGCGCTGTCCTGCAGTACTTCCGAATACATGGTCAGGTCCTGGAAGGGCGAATCCACCAGGCCATGGGTGACGGCATTGGCGATGGTGCCTATGCCCACCTGCAAGGGCAGCAGCGAATTGCTCAGCCTGCCGGCCGCCACTTCGCCCTTCAGGAACTCGATGATGTGGCCGGCGATGGCCTGGGTTTCGGCATCCGGCGGCAAGGCGCTGGAGGGACTGTCCAGAGCGTCGGTCACGACGATGCCCACGATGCGGGCGGGATCCACCTGGATGGCGGCGGCGCCGATGCGCTGCTCGACCGAGATCAGGGCGATGGGCTCGCGATGCGGACGCATATCGGGCACATAGATGTCATGCAGGCCTTCCAGCTCCAGGGGCATGCCCAGGTTCAGCTCCACGATGATCTGCCGCGCCTGCTGGGCGAAGCTGGCCGAATTGCCCACGGAGGTGGTGGGCACGATGGCGCCGGTCTCGGTGATGGCCACGGCTTCGATCACGGCGATGTCGATGGCGGGCAGGTTGCCGCAGCGCAGCTGCTCCACGGTCTGGGACAGGTGCTGGTCGGCGAACAGAACCTTGCCCTGGTTGATGTGGCGGCGCAGCACGGCGTCCACCTGGAAGGGCATGCGCTTGGCCAGCACGCCCGCCTCGGCCATCAATCCATCGCTGTCGTTGCCCAGCGAGGCCCCGGTGATCACATTCAGGCGCAGCGGCTCGCCCTGGGCGCGCTGCGCCAGGGCGCGCGGCATGGCCTTGCAGTCGCCAGCGCGCGTAAAGCCGCTCATGCCCACATTCATGCCGTCCCGGAAGAAGGCCGCCGCCTCCTGCGCCGTCATGACCTTGTCTTCCAACCCTGGGAAACGGATGCGATCCTTGAACATCGTATGCTCCTGTCTCGGTATCATGATCTGCCAGCTGTTGCGGTCGGGGGAGCCTGGGTCCGAAAGCGCCGGGCGAGGTCTCCACGCCCTGGCAACTGGCGTTTATGTTTTTGAACGGCGTCAGCATAGCATCGCCATAATGAATAAAATTACTACTGATAAGTCATAAAATTCATGACTGAAAAGGAAGCTGGCCATGGATGTCCGATCGCTGCGGTACTTCATCGAAACCGTTAAACATCAAAGCTTTACGCAAGCGGCCCAAAGCCTGAGCGTGACCCAGTCCACGGTCAGCAAGATGGTCAGGCAACTGGAAGACGAGGTGGGCGAGCCGCTGCTGATCCGCGACCATCGCCAGCTCCAGCTGACCGATTGCGGCAAGGTGGTGCTGGAGCGCGGCCAGGAGGTCCTGCAAAGCGTGCAGCGGCTGCTGCGCGAGGTGCATGAAGTGCAGGCCCTGCAGCGCGGCAGGCTGGAGCTGGGCATGCCGCCCATGATCAATGTGCTGTTCACCGAAGTGCTCAAGGCCTTCAAGGCCCGCCACCCGAGGATCGAACTCGTCCTGCACGAAGAGACCGGCATGGGGATCGAACGCATGGTGGCCGCCGGCGCGGTGGAGATGGGCTTGAGCATCCTGCCGCTGGGCCCGGAGCTGAACTTGTCCGCCGCCCCGGTGGCGCGCCACGGCGTCTGGGCCATAGGCCGCAAGAACAGCTTTCGCAGCGCGCAAGGCAAGGTCAAGCTCGAAGAACTGGAGCGCCACCCGCTGATATTCCTGAGCGACGACTTCGCCCTGACCCGCATGCTGCGCCGCGCCTTCGCGCATGCCGGCCTGCAGCCCCACATCGCGGCCCAGAGCGGGCAATGGGACTGGGTGGCCTCCATGGCGCAGGCCGGCATGGGCATCGCCCTGCTGCCTCAACCCTTTCTGTCGCGCCTGGAGTCCGGGGACTGGGTCGCGGCCGAGATCGTGGAGCCCGCCCTGAACTGGGAAGTGGCCCTGCTGTGGAACGGCCGCTACCTGTCGCAGGCGGCCAAGGCCTGGCTGCAGGTGTGCGCGGACGTGCTGGGCGGCAGTTGGCCTGGGCTGGACGGCGAAGCCTGACAAGAAGCGCCTGGGCCCGCGATCCATACACCCTGCCGCCGACCCCAAAAAAAGGTTCTTCGAGGAATTCCGGGGACTCCTCCGTGTTTGACGAGCCGTTTGGGCCAAGCGGAAAGAAGCTCGGGTTCTCGCGAGGCAGGCCGGGGCGGGCCGGCTTGGCTGGGTCCTTCGCCCGCGCTGTGCGCGGGTTCCCTGGTCAGGATACGGGGGCGGGCGGGGCGTGAACTCCCAGGGTGATTCGTCCACTGGACGAATCACAAGCGCCCTGCTCGAGCAGCACGCCCCTTGCCTCCCGCCCCCGCATCCCGCCTGCGGCGAAGGCCCTGACTCGCCCGCCGGGCCGCCCCGGCCCGCCTCACGAGAACAGCGCCGTCTTTTTGGCCCAAACGGCGGGACGTCCGCACACGTCGTACAACGCATCAGCCATCCGCTGAATTTTCTGCTTGGTATGGATGTTCAGAGCCGGGGCGATGCCATCAGCATTTTGAGCCGTTCAAGGCGCGGGAAGATCGGACGGGGCGGGTCGGATGGCTTGCCGCAGGCGGGGTGCGGGGACGGGAGCTAAGCGTCGTTCTGTTCGACGGCGGCGCTTGTTGCTCGCCCGGGGGGCGAGCAACCCGCCGGAGTTAACGACGCGCCCGGCCAGGCGCCTCGACCAGGGCACCGGCGCGGCGCGCCGGCAAGCCGTCAGCACCGTCCGCTCTTCCTGCGCCTTGAATGGCGTCTTCAAAAAACCGGTTCGGCATCGATCTGGCCATTCAGTTCCCCGAATTCTTCGAAGAACCAAAAAAAGCCACCCCCGCAGGGGTGGCGGCTGATCACGCCGTCCTTGACGATCAGGCCGTGACGCTTTCGGCGACGGGCTGTTCCACTTCGGCCGAGCTACGGATCAGGTAGTCAAAGGCGCTGAGCGAAGCCTTGGCGCCTTCGCCGGCGGCGATGATGATCTGCTTGTACGGCACGGTGGTGACGTCGCCCGCGGCAAACACGCCGGCCAGGGAGGTCGCGCCGCGCACGTCCACTTCGATTTCGCCGTGCCGCGACAGCGCGACATCGCTGCCCTTCAGCCATTCGGTGTTGGGCACCAGGCCGATCTGCACGAACACGCCGTCCAGATCCAGATGCCGGGACTGCTGGGTCTCGCGATCCAGGTAGTTCAGGCCCACCACCTTCTTGCCGTCGCCCAGCACTTCCGTGGTCTGGGCCTGGGTGACGATCTTGACGTTGGGCAGGCTGCGCAGCTTGCGTTGCAGCACCTCGTCAGCGCGCAGGGTCGCGCCGAACTCGATCAGCGTGACGTGGCGCACCAGGCCGGCCAGGTCGATGGCCGCTTCCACGCCGGAGTTGCCTCCGCCGACCACCGCCACGTCCTTGCCCTTGAACAGGGGGCCGTCGCAGTGCGGGCAGTAGGCCACGCCGCGGTTGCGGTATTCCTGTTCGCCGGGCACGTTCAGTTCGCGCCAGCGCGCGCCGGTGGCCAGGATGACGGACTTGGCCTTCAGCTGGCCGCCGCCGGCCACGTCCACCAGGATCTGCTTGCCTTCGCGGCGGATGTTCGCGGCGCGATGCAGATTCATGATGTCCACGTCATAGGCCTTGACGTGCTGCTCCAGCGCCGCGGCGAACTTCGGACCTTCGGTCTCGACCACGGAAATGTAGTTCTCGATGGCCATGGTGTCCAGCACCTGGCCGCCGAAACGCTCGGCCAGCACGCCGGTGCGGATGCCCTTGCGGGCCGCATATATGGCTGCAGCCGCGCCGGCGGGACCGCCGCCCACGACCAGCACGTCGTATTCGTCCTTGGCGTCCAGGGCCTGGGCGCGGGCTTCGTTGTCGCCGGCGTCCAGCTTGGCCAGCAGTTCCTCGGCACTGGCGCGTCCCTGGTGGAACAGCTCGCCGTTCAGGTACACGGCCGGCACGGACAGGATGTTGCGCTCTTCCACTTCCTTCTGGAACAGCGCGCCGTCGATGGCCACGTGCTTGATGCGCGGATTGATGACGGACATCGCGTTCAGGGCCTGCACCACGTCGGGACAGTTCTGGCACGACAGCGAGAAATAGGTTTCAAAGGCGAAGTCGCCCGACAGATTGCGGATCTGTTCGATGACGGCCTCGTCCAGCTTGATCGCGTGGCCGCCGACTTGCAGCAGGGCCAGGATCAAGGAGGTGAATTCGTGCCCCATGGGGATGCCGGCGAAGCTGACGCTCACGTCGGTTCCGGGACGGTTGATCTTGAAGGAAGGCTTGCGCTCTTGCGAGCCCGCGTCTTCGCGATAGCTGATCTTGTCGGAGAGGCTATCGATTTCCTGCAGCAGTTCGCGCAGCTCCACGGACTTGGCGCCCACATCCAGCGACGCAACGATCTCGATCGGTTGGGTGATCTTCTCGAGATAAGCCTTCAATTGAGTTTTGATGTTTGCATCTAACATGAGAAACGCCTTTTTTATCCTGTACTGAACGAAACACATGGGGCGCCTGGACCGGCCAGGCGCCTGGCGGGCGGCGGCTGGCGCCGCCCGCCTGCGACCATAGAGGTCTTAGATCTTGCCGACCAGGTCCAGGGAAGGAGTCAGCGTCTTGGCGCCTTCTTCCCACTTGGCTGGGCACACTTCACCGGGGTGAGCGGCGATGTACTGGGCAGCCTTGACCTTGCGCAGCAGTTCGGAAGCGTCGCGGCCGATGCCGTTGTCGTGGATTTCCAGGACTTTGATCTCGCCGGCTGGGTTGACCACGAAGGTGCCGCGCAGAGCGATGCCTTCTTCTTCGATCAGCACGTCGAAGTTGCGGGACAGTTGGTGAGTCGGGTCACCGATCATGGGGTAGTTCACTTTGCTGATGGCGTCGGACGTGTCGTGCCATGCCTTGTGAGCGAAGTGGGTGTCGGTGGACACGGAGTAGACTTCCACGCCCAGCTTCTGGAACTCTGCGTAATGGTCGGCCAGGTCTTCCAGCTCGGTTGGGCACACGAAGGTGAAGTCGGCTGGGTAGAAAACGAACACAGACCATTTGCCGGCGACGGTTTCGTTGCTGACTTCAACGAACTTGCCGTTGTGGTAAGCGGTTGCCTTGAATGGTTTGATGACGGTGTTGATCAAAGACATGTTAGCTCCAGTTAGCGGTTAACAATTGACAGTAAAGCCATTATAGGAAGCTGCGTTCGATTAGTGAAATTGATTAATACAATTGCACTAATTGCAAATACCTATCGCATTGAGCGCAGAATTTTCTTTCTGTGCGCAACACGTCTCTATGCTAACAGAGCTGGATTACAGTGCAACTACAGATACAGTTCGGCATAAGGCCATGGGAGCGTCCGGCCCTGGGGCCGGTGCGCAGGCGCATTGTCAGGAAGGTACGCTGTCCGTCCTCTGCCGGGCGGCATCCAGACACCGTTCGAGGTCGCCCCAGAATGCATCGTCGCCGGCCACCGACACGTTGATGCGCACGTAGGTCGAGGGCTGCTGCTCCGGCGAGAACAGGGCGCCTGGCACCAGCAGGTGCCCCGGCCTGCCCAGGGCCCGCACCAGGCTTTCGGTCTCCACGCCGGTATCCGTCCAGACGAACATGCCCGCCTGCGGCGGCGCATCAGGCGCCAGGCCCAGACGTGTCAGGCGCTCCAATGTCTGCTGCCGGCCGCCGTCCGCATGGCGCCGCAAGCGGTCCAGGTGCTTGCGGTAGGGCCCGTCCACCAGCAGCCTGTGGGTGACCCGTTCGCTCAGTTCGGGGGTGGTCAGCCCCGCCAGCATCTTCAGGTTGACCAGCGATTGCAGCAAGGCAGGGGATGCCGCCATGTAGGCCAGGCGCAAGCCCGCCGCCAGTACCTTGGAATACCCGCCCACCAGGGTGACCCGGTGCAGCTGATCCAGTTGCGCCAGCCTGCAGGGCGGATGCGAATGCAGTTCGCTGTAGGTGTCGTCCTCGATGATGTGGAAACCCCAGGTCTGGGCCAGCGTCAGGATGGCGTGGGCGACCGAGGGACTCAGGCTGAAGCCCGTGGGATTGTGCACCACGGTATTCAGGATGACCAGGCGCGGCCGGTGCTCTCGGGCCAGTTGCTCCAGCACGGCCACGTCCGGCCCGTCGGCGCGCCGCGGCACGCTGAGCACCCGCACATCCACCACCGCCAGGCGGGCGAACAGCAGATACCAGGCGGGATCCTCCACCACCACCGTGTCGCCCGGACGCAGCCAGTGCCGCAACAGCAGGTCCAGCGCATGCGTGGCCCCGCTGCACAGCAGGATCTGGGTGTCCGGGTCGGCCTGTATGCCGCTGTCCTCCAGCTGCCCGGCGATGTGCTGGCGCAGGGGGCGGTAGCCGTGCGAATGGCCATAGCCCAGCAGGCCCGAATCCGCGCTGCGGCTGACCTGCCTCACGGCCGCCAGCACCATGTCATTGTCCAGCCACTGGGTGGGAATGCCGGCGCTGTCGCTGTGCCCCATGAAGCTGTTCAGCATCCAGTTAACGTCTATCTTGCGCGGTTCGTTCCTGTCCGCCCGCAGCGACTCGGTGCGCAGACGCCGGGGCTGGCGCACGCGCACGAAGAACCCCGAGCCCGGCCGGGATTCCACCAGCCCCAGGGCCATGAGCCTGTCGTAGGCCGCCACCACGGTATGCGTGCTCACGCCGGCCGACTGCGCCATCCTGCGCACCGAGGGCAGGCGGCTGCCGCCGCGGTAGCGCAGGTGCAGCTCCTGCTGCACCCACGCCACCAATTGTTCGCTGAGCGTGACATCCGAGCCCCGGACCGGCTCCCAGTTCGTCCATTCCATTATGCTGTCTCCATCGCCGCGACGCTGAACTGTAGTGGTGGTTCGACCAATACGGCTGAACCGCCTGATCGCCCAACTGTACTGCTACTGTATTGCCTATTTATTTTACGCTTGATGCTCCAATGAACACATGACCTTCATCCGTGGTGACATCCATGAGCCGCAGCACGACTTTCCAACCGTCCGCCCCCGCCCTGCTTCCCTATGCCTACGCCTTCGTGGGCGTGCTGGTCTTCGCCTTCACCCTGCCCATGACGCGGGTGGCGGTCCACAACTTCGACCCCTGGCTGATCGGGATGGCGCGCGCCGGCATCGGCGGCCTGTGCGCGGCGCTGATCCTGCTGGCCACCCGCAGCCGCCGCCCGACAGCCGCTGAATGGCGCGGCATCGCCCTGTCCTGCACGGGCGTGATCGTGGGCTGGCCGGTGTTCTCGTCCATCGCCATGCAAACCGTGCCGTCCTCGCACGGCGCCGTACTCAGCGGGCTGATCCCGCTGGCCACGGCCATCATCAGCGCCGGGCGCAGCGGCGAATCCCTGAGCCGACGCTTCTGGCTGCTCAGCCTGCTGGGCGCCATGCTGGTGCTGGCCTACGCCTTCTACATCGGCGAAGGTGCGCTGCAGACGGGCGACCTCTGGCTGGCGCTGGCGGTCTTCATGTCCGGGGTGGGCTACGCCGAAGGCGGCCGCGTGGCGCGCACGCTGGGAGGCTGGCGCACCATCTGCTGGTGCCTGACGGCCAGCCTGCCTTTGACCGTGCCCGCGTCCCTGTGGCTGGCCCTGCCCATGGAGCAGGCGCCCTCCGCGCAAGCCACGATGGCACTGCTGTACCTGGCGCTGTGTTCGTCGCTGCTGGGCTTTTTCCCCTGGTACAAGGCCATGGCCATGGGCGGGGTGGCGCGCATCGGCCAGGTCCAGTTGGCCCAGCCCTTCCTGACCATCCTGATCTCCGCCCTATGGCTGGGCGAGCAAGTTGACCTGCTGACCTGGCTGAGCTGCGTCATCATCATCGTCATCATCGCCGCCAGCCGGCGTGCCTGAGGACTGCCCCACGCCGCGCCTTCGGCTTGCTGTCCACCTCGCGGCCTGTATGCCGCTCGGATTCGCCAGGCACCAGACAGTCCGCAGGGACTGTCTGGTGTCCGGGCTCATCCCCCGAGGGGGCGCTTTTTATCTTGGGACGGCCCGGCGATAAAAAAGTACCCCCACGCTGCGCCTTCGGCTTGCTGCCCCCCGAGGGGGCACTTTTTATCTTGGGGCGGCCCGGCGATAAAAGGCGGCTAAATAGGCCTGGGGCATAACCACCTTACGAATAGTTCGTTCCCCTGCCCGGCCGGCGCAAGCAAACTTGCTCATAAGTTTATGAACGATGTGACGTGTCGGCCAGGCTCCGCCTTACCAGGAATTCCTCTTTCGGCCGGCACCGCCACAGCCTGCCGGGAATTCCGATCGTGCCCTCCTACGCCCCCGCCATCACCGCCCTGACCGCCCGTCCGCTGGCGCTCTGGAAGCAACTGCGCGACGATCTCGTCTGGATCGCCCGCGAACATCCCGACGCCGTCCTGGCCTCCTCGCTGGCCGCAGAGGACATGGTCGTCTTTCACGCCATGTCCATCTACGCGCCCGAGCTCCAGACCCTGACGCTGGATACCGGACGGCTGCACGCCGAAACCGTGCAGATGGCAGCCGCCATCCGCCAGCACTACCAACGCGAGATCCTGTTCTTCCGCCCCGAACCCGAACGCGTACAGGCCCACGTGCAACAGCACGGCGCCCATGCCTTCTATGAAAGCGTGGAACTGCGCAAGCAATGCTGCCAGATACGCAAGGTGGAGCCGCTGCGCCGCGCCCTGGCCGGACGTTCGGCCTGGATCACCGGCCAGCGCCGCGAGCAATCGGCCAGCCGCAGCGAACTGGCCCGCCAGGAATACGACGCCGTGTTCGGGTTGCAGAAATTCAACCCCCTGACCGAATGGACGCACGAGGACGTCTGGGCAGTGATCCGCGGGCTGGGCATTCCCTACAACCCCCTGCACGACCAGGGCTATCCCTCCATAGGCTGCGAACCCTGCACCCGCGCCATCCGCCCCGGCGAAGACGTGCGCGCCGGCCGCTGGTGGTGGGAGCAGCGCGACAGCCTCGAATGCGGCCTGCACGCCGGCAATCTGCACAGCAGCGTCAATACCTAAAGGAACACCATGGGCGAACCACTTGCCACCCGTACTCACCTCGACTGGCTCGAGGCCGAAGCCATCTTCATCCTGCGCGAGATCGCCGCGGAAGCGGAAAAGCCCGTGCTGCTCTTCTCGGGCGGCAAGGACTCCGCCGTGCTGCTGCGCCTGGCCGAAAAGGCCTTCGCGCCCGGCCCCCTGCCCTTTCCCCTGATGCACGTGGACACCGGCCACAACTACCCGGAAGTGATCGAGTTCCGCGATCGCCGCGCCGCCGAGCTGGACGCGCAACTGATCGTGCGCAGCGTCGAGGACTCCATCGCCCGCGGCACCGTGGTGCTGCGTCACGAGAACGCCAGCCGCAACGGCGCGCAAGCCGTGACGCTGCTGGAAGCCATCGAGGAATTCGGCTTCGACGCCTGCTTCGGCGGCGCGCGCCGCGACGAGGAAAAAGCGCGCGCCAAGGAGCGCATCGTGTCCTTTCGCGATGAATTCGGCCAATGGGACCCCAAGGCCCAGCGCCCCGAGCTCTGGCGCCTGTTCAACACCCGCATCCACAAAGGCGAGAACCTGCGCGTCTTTCCTATTTCGAACTGGACCGAGCTGGACGTGTGGCAATACATCCAGCGCGAAGGCATAGAACTGCCCTCCATCTATTACTCGCACTCGCGCGAGGTCGTGGAGCGCAACGGCCTGATCGTGCCCGTCACGCCCCTCACGCCGCTGCAGGAAGGGGAGACCTCGGCCTGGCGCAACGTGCGCTTTCGCACCGTGGGCGACATCTCCTGCACCTGCCCGGTGCTGTCCACGGCAGCCACGGCCGAAGACATCATCGCCGAGACGGCGCTCGCCACCATCACCGAGCGCGGCGCCACACGCATGGACGACCAGACCTCGGAAGCGTCCATGGAACACCGCAAGAAACAAGGATACTTCTGATGAACGCAGTCAATGAATCTTGGATCCAGGCCGCCGACCAGGGCGTGCTGCGCCTGATCACCGCCGGCTCGGTGGACGACGGCAAGTCCACCCTGATCGGTCGCCTGCTGGTGGACAGCCAGGGCGTGTTCGCCGACCAGATCGCCGCCATCCAGCGCTCCAAGTACAAGCGCGGCGAGGACGCGGAACCCGACCTGGCCCTGCTGACCGACGGCCTGGAAGCCGAGCGCGAGCAAGGCATCACCATCGACGTGGCCTACCGCTACTTCGCCACGCCCAAGCGCAAGTTCATCGTGGCCGACACGCCCGGCCATGAACAGTACACGCGCAATATGATCACGGGCGCCTCCACGGCGCAGGCCGCCATCATCCTGATCGACGCCAGCCGCGCCCGCGACGGCCAGCTGCTGACCCAGACCAAGCGCCACAGCACCGTGGCCCGCCTGCTGGGCCTGCGCCACATCGTGGTGGCCGTCAACAAGATGGACCTGGTGGATTGGGACCAGGCCGTGTTCGACCGCATCCACGCCGCCTACCGGGAACTGGCGGACCACCTGGGCATCGAACACTTCCACATCATCCCGCTGTCCGCCCTGAAGGGCGAAAACATCACCCGGCCTTCCAGCCATGCGCCCTGGCATACGGGCCTGCCGCTGCTGCCGCTGCTGGAGTCGCTGAGCCTGGATGACGAACGCCAGAAGCCCGCCCGCCTGTTCGTGCAATGGGTGATCCGCCATGGCGGCAGCCGCGTGGACGGCTTCCGCGGCTATGCGGGCCAACTGGACGGCGGCCGGATCCGTGTGGGCGACACCATCCAGGTCTGGCCCTCGGCCCGGACGGCCGTGGTCACCGGACTGTATCGCGCCGGCCAGGAGCAGACCCAGGTCGAGGACGGCGATGCGGTGACGATCGTGCTGGACCGCGAACTGGACATTTCGCGCGGCGACCTGCTCACGCTGGCCGACGAGCCCGTCACGCCGCGCAAGAGCTTCGAAGCCGAACTATGCTGGCTGGACGAACAGCCGCTGAGCACGTCGCGCTCGTATTGGCTCAAGCAAGGCACCCGCCTGACGCAGGCCAAGGTGCGCGCCGTGCATGCCGTGCGCGACGTGCGCAGCCTGCAGGAGCAGGAAGCCAGCGGCACGCTGGCGCTGAACGACATAGGCCGCGTCAGCATCGCCAGCCGCGATCCCCTGGTGCTGGACGACTACCAGGAGCACGCCGGCACCGGCGCCTTCATCCTGATCGACGCCGGCACCAACCAGACGGTCGCCGCCGGGCTGGTGCACAACGCCGCCTACTGAACCGGCGCGGAGCGCACCAGGGCCAGCGACTGCTCGGCAATGATGCGCTCTTCGTTGGTTGGAATGACCATCACCCGCACCGGACTGGCGTCCGTGGAGATCACGGCTTCGCCCGCCTGGTTGCGCGCTTCGTCCACCTCCACCCCCAGCCAGGCCAGATGCTGCGCGATCCGCGCGCGTACCGGTGCGCTGTGCTCGCCGATGCCCGCCGTGAACACCAGGGTGTCCAGGCCCTGCAAGGACACGCACAACCCCGCCAGGCTTTCGGCGGCGCGGTAGCAGAAGTACTCCACCGCCAAGCGCGCGCGCGGATCGTCGGAATCCTGCAGCACGCGCATGTCGGCGCTGATGCCCGACAGGCCCTTCAGGCCCGATTCGGTGTAGAGCAGCGACTGTATGGCATCGTGGTCCATGCCCTGTTCCATCATCCACAGCACCACTCCCGCATCCAGGCGGCCGGGACGCGTGCCCATGGGCAGGCCATCCAGCGCCGTGAAGCCCATGGTGGTCTCCACGCTGCGCCCCTCCTTCAGGGCGCAGGCCGAGGCGCCCGAGCCCAGGTGGGCCACCAGCACGCGGCCCCGGGCCAGCTCCGGCCAATGGGATCGCAGGTGCTCGGAAATATAGTGATAGGAAAGCCCATGAAAGCCGTAGCGGCGCACGCCCTGCCGGTAGAAGCGCTCCGGCAGCGCGAAATGCCGCACCTGCGGGGCCTGCCCCTGGTGGAAGGCGGTATCCAGGCAGGCCACCTGGAAGATTTCCGGCCAGCGCTCGAAGATGACGCGCACCGGAGCAAGATTGTTCTGCTGGTGCAGCGGCGCCAGCGGCGAGAGGCTGTCCAGATAGTCCAGCACCTCGGGCGTCAGGGCCACGCTGCGGTCGTAGCGCGGCCCGCCGTGCACGATGCGGTGCCCCACGGCGATGGGCTCACGGTCCAGGCGGGCCAGCAGCCAGTCGGCCACCATGGCCTGGGCCGAATGCAGGTCCCGCGCCTGGCCGGCCTCCAGGGACTGGCGCTCCATGGGGCGGCCGTGCTCGTCGTCCACCTTGAAGGCCGGCATGGCGCCGCCTATGCCCGACACCTGGCCGCCGTACTGGAATGCCAGCCGGTCGTCTTCCACTACGGCGTACATGTGGAACTTGAGGCTGGAACTGCCGGCATTGACCACCAGGATCAGCTCGCTCATGGCGTGATCTCCTTGACGGCGGCGCTGCGCTCCAGATGCCCGGCGTAGATGCTGGCCACGGCGCAGGAGGCCAGGCGGGTCTCCGCGCTGTCGGCGCGGCTGGTCAGGATGATGGGCACGCGCGCGCCCATGACGATGCCGGCGGCCAGCGCCCCCGACAGGAAGGTCAGGTTCTTGGCCAGCATGTTGCCGGCTTCCAGGTCGGGAGCCACCACGATCTGCGCCTGCCCGGCCACCGGCGAGCGTATGCCTTTGATGCGGGCCGCCTCGGGACTGATGGCATTGTCCAGCGCCAGCGGTCCGTCCAGCACGCCGCCGGTGATCTGGCCGCGATCGGCCATCTTGCACAAGGCGGCCGCCTCCAGGGTGGTGGGAATCTTCGCGGTGACCTGCTCGACGGCGGACAGCAAGGCCACGCGCGGCTCGCCCAGGCCCAGGCCGCGATGCAGGTCGATGGCGTTCTGCACGATATCGGCCTTGGTCGCCAGGTCGGGAAAGATGTTGATGGCCGCATCGGTCACGAAAAGCGGGTGCGGATAGCGCGGCACGTCCATGATGAAGACATGGCTGAGCCGGCGCCCGGTGCGCAGGCCCTTGCCCTGGGTGCACAGCACGGCGTGGATGAGCTCGTCGGTGTGCAGGCTGCCTTTCATCAGCAGCTGGGCGCGACCGGCCAGGACTTCGCTCACGGCGGTCTCGGCCGAGGCATGGCTGTGCGGCGTGTCGATCAGGGTGACGCCGTCCAGGCTGAAGCCGTGCTCGGCCGCCACCGCATGCAGGCGCGCCTGCGGCCCCACCAGCACGATGTCGAACAGGCCCTGGTCGCGGGCCTGCAGGGCGGCGCCCAGCGACACGTCGTCGCAGGGGTGGGCCACGACGCAGGTGCGGCTGGGTTCCTTGCGGGCCTTCTGGATCAGGCGGGAGTAATGGCTGGACGTCTGGCCGCCGTCGGCGGCCGGGGACTTGGGAGCGAGGCCAGCATGGCGAGTCATGATGATGGTCTCCGGTAGGATGGTCTGGACACAACCCTACACTACACCAGTTTCATGACAGCCTGTCCTTGATCAGGCGCAGGAAAGCTTGCCTACCGGTCCCGATGCTCCAGCAACTGTTCACGCAGCCAGTCCAGCAGCCGGGCCTCGCGACTGTCGGGCAGGAATTCCTGGGACGTCAGCAGGCTGTAGCGCGAGCCGTCCTCGATGAAGCCCGCCGGCGCCACCAGCAGGCCATTGCGCAGATCGTCGTTGACCAGGTGGCGGGCGCCGATGGCCACGCCGTGCCCGGCCGCCGCCGCCTGCAGGCTGAAGTAGAAATGCTCGAAGACCTGCTGCGGGCCGGGTCCGGCCTTCTGTCCGGTCAGGGTGAACCAGTCGTCCCAGGCGTGCGGCCGGCTCTGGGTGGCCAGGCGCGGCGCGTCCGGGCGCAGGCGCAACTGCCCGCCGTGACGCTCGAAATATACGTCCACTTTCTCCGGACTGCAGACCAGGCCGATCTCCTCGGCGAACAGATCGCTCATGTGCGCGTGGTCCGGGCATTCGAAGTCCTGGCGCCGCAAGGCCAGGTCTATCCCGCTGGCGAAACTGAAGGCGCCGCCGCCCGCCACCAGCAGGACCTGGTCGCCGGGGTAGCGGCGCTGGAAATCGGGCCAGCGCGGCAGCAGCCAGCGCATCAGCAAGGTGGGCTCGCAAGACAGCACCAGGGGCAGCGCCTGTTCGTCGCGGATGATGTCGCGGCCGGCCTGATCGATCAGGCCCAGTCCCTGCTGCACCGCTTTTTGCAGGCGTCGCCCCGCCTGGGTCAGGAACACGCGGCGGTTGCGCCGCTCGAACAGGCTCAGGCCCAGCTCCTCTTCCAGGCCGCGTATGGCCCGGCTGACGGCGCCGTGGGTCAGGTTGAAGCGGTTGGCGGCCAGGCTGAAGCTCTCCAGCTGGGCGGCCTGCTCGAAATAGCGCAAAGCCATCAGCGAGCCGGGCTTGAAACCTTTGAAACGTTCTTTCTTGGGGGGCGAGTTGTCCATGCGTCTCCTGCATTGTCGAAGGGGCCGTCCCGGCTTTCCAGCCGGGGCGGCGCGGCTGCTGCGATATTACGCCCCTTCGCCCGCCTCAGCGCGCCATCGGCGCCAGAGCGCCCGCAGTCCGTCCACATCGGCGCCGCACAAGGCCGGCATGTTTTGCTCAAGGCACTCCAGGGGCCAGTCCCATCAGCGCATCCGCAGCAGGCGCTCGACCTGCGTGGCGGGAATGTGGCTCATGCGAGGACCGCAGAAGCGAGGAAAACCAGCGCGCGCCCTTGCGCCGGAGCCGCGCAGACAGGCCGCGTCTACAGCCCCAGGTCCGTCAGGCCGGGATGGTCGTCCGGGCGGCGTCCCAGCGGCCAGTGGAATTTACGCTCGGATTCGGTGATGGCCAGGTCGTTGATGCTGGCATGGCGCACCGCCATGTAGCCCTGTTCGTCGAATTCCCAGTTCTCGTTGCCGTAGCTGCGCCACCATTGGCCTTGCGCATCGTGCCATTCGTAGGCGAAACGCACGGCGATGCGATTGCCGTGCCAGGCCCAGATTTCCTTGATCAGGCGGTAGTCCAGTTCCTTCTGCCATTTGCGCTCCAGGAAAGCCTGCACCTGCTCGCGTCCACATGGAAATTCGCTGCGATTGCGCCAGCGCGTGTCCAGTGTGTAGGCCTGCGCCACCCGGACCGGATCCCGGGTGTTCCACGCGTCTTCCGCGGCGCGCACCTTCTGCTTTGCAGTCTCCAGGCTGAAAGGCGGCAATGGGGGACGGCTTTCCATGACGATCTCCTTGAAAATAGGTGAAGGACAAGTCAGTCTACGTGGAAACCGCTCTTCAGCCGACCTTCACCCTTTGGCTTGCTCCCGCTTGCGCTCCCAGCGCCCCAGGCCCGCCAGCACGAGCCAGGCGAACACGGCGCTGAGCACGGCGGTCGCTTCGCGGCCCATGCCGGCGGCCACGCCGATGGCGGCGGTCAGCCAGATGCCCGCCGCCGTCGTCAGGCCGCGCACCTGCTGCTCGTCGCTGGATTTCAGGATCGCCCCGGCGCACAGAAAGCCGATGCCCTGGATCACGCCCTGAAGCACGCGGCTCATATCCTGGATTTCCATGCCGCCCTGGGCGGGCACCAGGACGAACAGGGCCGCGCCCAGCGCCACCAGCATATGCGTGCGCAGGCCTGCATCCTTGCCGCTGCGTTCGCGCTCCCACCCCAGCAGCGCGCCCAGCAGCATGGCCAGGCTGAGCCGCAGGATGATGCGCAACACTTCACCCGCATTGGGAATGTCGCCGAACTCGGACACCAGCGTGCCCCACAACTGCGCTCCGATGGATTCCATCTTGCTTCTCCGTTTGGCGGGCAGGCTGCGCCTGCCTTCCGGGCAGAATCTATCCAATCCGGGGCTAGCGGTAAACGCACATTGCGTGACTTGCGTATCAAGCCGTTAAACTGCCTCCCCGGGCACGGCGCTGGCCCAGGGCGCCCGTTCGAACTGCTTGACCAGGAACTCGATGAAGGCCTGCACCCGGGCCGGGCGGGCGCGGCCCGGAGGCGTGACAATATGCAGCGCGATGGGCGGCACCTGCCAGTCCGGCAGGACCTGCTCCAGCCGGCCTTGCCGCAATGGCTCCCAGACCAGGAATTCGGGCTGCACCGCCAGGCCCAGCCCGGCCAGCAGCGGCGGCATCAGGGCTTCGGCATTGTTCACCTGCAGCACGCAGGGCACATCCTGGGCAAAACGTTGCGCATCGCGCTGAAAATGCCAGACACTGCCGCGGCGCTCGTAGGCATAGCGCAAGCTGTGATGGCCGGCCAGCTCGCTCGGGTGGGACGGCCTGCCCTGCCGGTCAAGGTAAGCGGGGGAAGCCACCAGCAGCAGCCGCACGCCGCACAGGCTGCGGGCCAGCAAGCTGGAATCGGCCAGCGAAGAAATGCGCAGGGCCAGGTCGAAGCCCTGCTCGACGATGTCCACCTGGGCATCGTTGAAATGCAGGTCCGGCAATACGCCCGGGTGCGCCTGCATGAAGACCGGCAACACCGGAGCCAGATGAGAAATGCCGAAGGACATGGGCGCGGCCACCTTGATGCGCCCCTGCAGCTGCGCCACTTGTTCGCGGGCCAGAGCCTCCACGGCCTGTCCTGCCGCCAGGATGTCCTGGGCGCGCTCCAGGCTGGCCTGGCCGGTGGCCGTCAGGGACAGGCGCCGCGAGGTGCGATGGAACAGCGACACCTGCAGCTGCTTCTCCAGCCGGGCGATGGCCTTGGACACGGTGGGCTGGGACAGGCCCAGCGCCTGGGCCGCCTGGGCGAAGGAGCCCGTTTCGGCCACGGTGGCGAAGATGGCCCAGGCTTCCAGATCAGGAAGATTGCTCATGAAAAATATGGAATAAATAACATTCCATTCATTCTATTTCATTCATAAGGCGAGCGGCATAAGATGGTCCCATCGTGTGAATTTCAAAGGACATCACCATGATCGAACGCAGACCTTTTGCCGAGCTGGGCGGTGCCAACCATGGTTGGCTGGACGCCAAGCACCACTTTTCCTTCGCCAACTACTACGACCCCCAACGCATGGAATGGGGCGCGCTGCGCGTCTGGAATGACGACACCATCGCGGCCGGCACGGGCTTTCCGCCCCATGGCCACGCCGACATGGAGATCATCACCTACGTGCGCGAAGGCGCCATCACCCACCAGGACAGCCTGGGCAACAAGGGCCGCACCGAGGCGGGCGATGTGCAGGTCATGAGCGCCGGCACCGGCATCCGCCATGCCGAATACAACCTGGAGCCCGTCACCACGCGCATCTTCCAGATCTGGATCCAGCCCGACCGCCGCGGCGAATCGCCTTCCTGGGGCTCCAAGCCCTTCCCCAAAGGCGACCGCGCCGGCCAGTTCGTCACCCTGGCCAGCGGCTTCGAGCAGGACGGCGACGCCCTGCCCATCCGCACCCAGGCCCGCGTGCTGGGCGCAACCCTGAAGCAGGGCCAGAGCGCCGAACTGGAACTGCCCGAAGGCCACCTGGCTTATCTGGTGCCCGCCAAAGGCCGGGTCAGCGTCAACGGCGTGGAGCTGGAGGCCCGCGACGGCGCCGCCATCCGCGACGAGCGCAAGCTGACCATCACCGCGCTGGACGAAGCCGAACTGGTGCTGGTGCAGACGGCGCGTTAAAGACCGGCAAGCTGGAAAAGAAAACGGCAGAGCGTGATGCTCTGCCGTTTTTTTGTCGTCAAACATCAAACACTCTTTGAAGCTGGACAGATTGTTCTCAGTTATCCACTGACACGGGCAGGCTTTATCTAGAATGAAAAGAAAAATGGCCCTGACAAGTCAGGGCCATATCGTACCTAGCATCGTCACCGGCACAATGTCCGGGAGAGGAATCAATCTAGGGCAGCAGAAGCAGTATAGCGACGACAGACTTTTTTTGAAAGCCGTAGACATGGAATGGACACTGCTGGAACGACACTTCTCAGTCCCAAGGCTAAGCCGCTACAAGGCTGCCCGCAAAGGCAATGTTCAATTGGCCGCTTTCGACTATCTTCAAAACATATTGCTGGCCGAATCCTTGCTGCCCATGCTCAACACGCTTGAAATCGCACTACGAAACGGCGTGCACGCCCAATTGGCAAACAGCCATGGTCGAGCAGACTGGTGGGGACACTGGGCCGATGATGGGGGATACATCTGGCAACTATCCGAAATCAGAAAGGCGCGCGCCAAAGTCATCCACCGGCAGGAGACGCCAACTCCTGACAAAATTCTTGCAGAACTGCACCTGGGATTCTGGTGTTCTCTTTTCAATGCTCGGCATCAGCATCATCTCTGGAAGGATCTACGTCTGGTATTCCCACACTGCCCCAAACCTTTGCGTCAACGCCGCACTATTTCCAATGCTTTGGGGCAGGTGCGCCTGCTGCGGAATCGCGTATTCCATCATGAACCTTTACTATGGATGCAGCCAGAGTTGATCAAGCAACATGCCATCGGGATAAAGCTCATCGATTGGCTTGACCCGGCTCTGCGCTCGTGGCTGGCTGGACATGATCGCCTGCCATCCCTCTGGGCTGCCAGGACTGCACAGGAGCTCATTCAGTCATCAGCCCCCTCCAGAGGATGCCCGGCCTGGACCCAGGCGTCTATGCCGCCGGACAGCGGGCGCACGCGGGTGTAGCCCAGGGATTTGAGGCGTTGGGCCACGCGCGCCGCCGACGCGTCGTTGGGACAGGAACAGTAGACCACGACTTCGTGACCGTGTTCGGCCGCCACGCATCCCGGACCCTGCAGGTCCTTTTCATCCAGTGCGACCGCGCCGGGAATGCGCCCCTCGGCACGATAGAACTCGTTGCGCACGTCCAGAATCAGCGGCTGGGCGCCGGCCTGGATCAGCTCATACAGTTCATCCACGCTGATGCGCGCCAGTTTCAGGGTCTTCAGGAACACATGGCGCTGCCAGGCCTTGCGCGCCACGAACAGGGCCAAGGCCACGCCCAGGATCAACAAGCCCCAGCGGCCCAGGGCCTCCAAGGTCTCCAGCAGCTCGCCGACGGCCGAGCTGAACAGGCTGCCCAGCAGCAAGGCCGACCCCGCCCAGATGGCCGCGCCCAGCATGTCGAACCACACGAAGCGGCGCATGCTGGTGCCCAGGGCGCCCGCCATGGCGCTGGCGACCGAGGCGAAACCCGGGATGAACTTGGCGACCAGCAGGGAGCGCGCGCCCCAGCGCAGGTAAACGGCTTCGGTCTGGCGCACGCAGGAATCCGGAGACAAGGAAATACGGCACATGGTCGCCATGACGCGCCGCCCATAGCGGCGCCCCGCATAGAACCAGAGGATGTCGGCGATCAGGGCGCCCAGCACGGCCAGGGCCAGCAGGCCGGGCAGGGAAAACCGCCCGCCCTGGGCCAGCGCACTGGTCACGACCAGGGTCGGGTAAGCGGGGATGGGCGCCCCCAGCTGTTCGATCAGCACATTGAGAAACACCAGCCCCAAGCCATGCTGTTCGATCACATTGACGAGCCACTGCATTGTTCGGATACCTGTCCAGCATCAGTTGAAGAGAATCAAGCCAGCATTGTCCCCCGCGCCCGACCTACGGCCTAGTTTCGGGTCCACGCCTGTGGACGCTGCGCTACAGCGTCCCGGGGGAAAGATCCGCGACGGCTTCATTTTTCAATACGACACCGTATCATATGAAAAATAATATGGTTCAGGGCCACCGCCCAGACAGAAATGGCCTCTTACTGCTCCCACGCGTCCCTCATGCCCGACACAGCCACGTCCTCCAGCAACGCTCCCGCGCCCGGCAAGGGCCGCCTGACCCATCGCGGCGCAGCCCGCCGGCAGCAGATCCTGGACGAAGCCTGCGTGCGCTTTCTGCAGGATGGCTATGCAGGCGTGAGCGTGGACGAAATCGTCAAGCAGGTCGGCGGCTCCAAGACCAATGTCTACCGGCAGTTCGGCGGCAAGCAGGGGCTGTTCCTGGCCGTGGTGCAGACCCTGTCCGCGCAATTCCTGCGCGACCTGGACCAGATCGATCTGCGCGACCAGCCGCCCGAACAGGGCCTGAAGATCCTGGCTCACGCCCTGCTCAGCATTCTGCTGCAGGAACAGCACCTGGCTTTCCAGCGCCTGATCGTCGCCGAGGCGGCGCGTTTCCCCGAAATGGGGCGAACGTGGCTGGAAAGCGGCCCGCAGCAGTCCCGCCGCATCATCGCCCGCTACCTGCAAAGCCAGCAGACGCAAGGCCGGATACGACCCACCGATCCCTTGCGCGCCGCATTGTTCTTCCATGACATGATCACCTTCAACCCGGTCCACCTGGCCATGCTGGGCATGGGCTACGGCCCCAGCGAGCTGAACCGCTTCATCGAGGACGCCGTAAACGCCTTTCTGCAAGGCCACCAGACGCGCCCCTGAACGCCGCCCGCCAAAAAATTGGCCCTGATTCATCGGCTGCGCCAGACACTCTTGTTACAATTGGTTCACCCCAACGACAGCGGCCGGCTCTCCGGCCCTTGGCCAAACAGTGAATCCAACCGCCGATCAGTACTTCGTCTTGATCGTCCCCGCCTGCTCGGCGCTGCTGGGCATGGCCATGATCTACTGCTGGAACCTCCTGCGCGAACACCGCTACCTGCTCTGGATCGCCGCCGGCTACCTGATCATGACCGTCCCCTTGAGCGTGCACAGCCTGATGAACAACCAGCAATTGGCGAGCTGGTCCGTATTGATGTCGGCGCTGTACATGGGCGGGGTCTGGAGCATGGCGCATGGCGTGGCGCTGCGCTTCGGAGGCCGAATGAACGCATGGGCCGCGGCCCTGGTCATCGCAGCGACGCTGGGGCTGCTGTTCTATTTCTCGCATATCGACGACCAGCTCTGGATGCGCATGGACTGCCTGAACGTCGGGCTCGCCCTGCTGGTCGCCCTGCCGGCCCGCGCCGTGCTGTTCGGGCACCGTCCGCGCATACCCCTGGCCAGGATGCTGCGTGTGTCCTACGTGATCGTGCTGGCCTACGCCGTGATCCGCATATTCGTGCTGGCCGCCCTCATGCCCCAGGATCCGCAGGTCGAGCTGACCCGTTCGGGCTTCTGGCTGCTGGTGCTTGCCGCGAACATGATCATCAGCATCTGGCTGGCCCTGGTGATCCTGGCGAGCACCGCCCTGTCCATCGTGCAGGTCCTGGACCAGGAACGCAGCCGCGATCCGCTGACCCGCCTGCTCAACCGCCGCGCTTTTTTCGAGCAGGCTCGCAAGCGGATGCAAGAAGAAGGCGCACAAGACTGGGCCGTGCTGATCTGCGACATCGATCATTTCAAGACCATCAACGACACCTTGGGCCACGCCGCCGGCGATCAGGCGCTGCAGGAAGTCAGCGCCCTGCTGGCGCGCCAGGCCCGGCAGGAAGACCTGGTCGCCCGCTTCGGCGGGGAAGAGTTCGTGCTGCTGATGCGCTGCCCCGACCTGCCGACGGCGCGCCAGGCCGCCGAACGGCTGCGCACCTGCCTGATGGACCTGCGCATCGCCGGCCTGCCCGACGCCCTGACCGCCAGTTTCGGCCTGACTCTGCTGACGGCGGACGGCGACCTGGACGCTGCCATCCAGCAGGCCGACACCCTGCTCTATCAGGCCAAGCACGCCGGCCGCAATCAGGTTGCCTGGCCCCGGGCCTGAGTCCGTCGTCCCCATCTCCGTGGATGCCCGCCAGGACGTTTTTCCTTTATCGTCAGGTTCGCAGGCGGGCGCATCAGCCGGCCACGAAACAACATGAGGCTGCGTATGCAGCCAACAGGAGACTTTATGACATTGACGCAGATGACCGCTACCGAACTGCTGGCCGGCCTGGAGCAAGGCCGGTTCAGCACCCTGGAACTGGCCGATGCGCTGCTGGCCCAATCCAAAAAATGAAATTGCTGGGCGGCCTGTCCCATCTGGACGCGGATCTCTTCCGCCGCCAGGCGACCGAATCGGACCGGCGCCGCTCGCTCGGCCGGGCGCTGCCGCTGGACGGCATACCGCTGGCGCTCAAGGACAATATCAATACCTGCGACAGGCCCACCACATCCGGCACCGGCGCGCTGCGGAACAAAATGCCGCCCTGCGACGCCGAGGTCGTGAACCGGCTGCGCGCGGCCGGCGCCGTGCTGCCCGCCAAGGCGGTCATGCACGAGCTGGCCTTTGGCATCACCTCAAGCATTGCCCCTTAAAACATCCAGCGCAGATTCACCTGCCCCTGCAGCGACGAGTACCCGCTCCCCAGCTGTGAACTTAGGTCGGCACCGATAGACAGGTGCTCGCTGCGATGCCATGTAAGACCCGCCCCCAGGCCCATCGTGTCGCGGGGCAACACTCTATTGCGGGTATCAAACGCCGTATCCGTGGGAGCAATCGCGAAACGCGCCGCCTGGGTCAGGTCGCGATCCAGCCATTCGTGATTCCAGCTGATGTTGGAATGCATGGCCAAGGTGCTGCCATCGCCCAGTGAACGATTCCATGACGCCGCCAGGCCCAGGCTGGACCGCAAAGCATCTAGGCGCTTGCTGTCCAGGTGAAGGCGTGTTGCCGCATTGCCCGACTCGTCGATCGAGGGCCGTGACACCAAGGCATAGTTCATGCTGGCAAATGGCCCCGCTGAAAACGACGAGTTCAATCGCCAAAGGTAGCCTGTGCCCGCATCAATCGACACACTGTGACCCGTCCAGTCAAACGAGTGCGTCGCCTGGTAATTACCGATGGCAATCTGCCGGCGCATATCGGCCTGCTCAAGGCCCAGGCGCAGGCCGCTGGAAGCAAAAAAGCCGTGCCTCGCGCCCGGACGGTACTGAAGATGGGCACCAATACCGAACGCGGTGGCTTTGCTCTTGCCCGGGTAAGGGGCATCCATCCTGACCGACTGGTCTGAAATATCAAGGTGGGCGCCAACCGCAAAGTCGGGTGCCGACGCCAGCCTGCGGCCGGTTCCAATGACCAGGCCATAGGTATTGGCGTCGTAGCCAACCATGGATCCACCAGCGTCCTGATCGGCGCCTGAGCCGAACGCCAGGGCATAGCCCTGCCAGTCGGTGCCGGGCTGCTGCGTGCTCCCGCCCAGGCCCTGACGGGCCGTTTGCATGACCGTGCGCTCGCGCATCAGGGAAGCGGCCATCGCTGCACTGTAGTTGGCCGGTGAAACCTGGGTCAGGGCGTCAGGTATCTGTGAACCGTCGCCGGCCGAGAAATCAAGCCCCCGGAACAGCGCCTGCGCTTGTGCAGGCCCGACGGATGCCAGGTTGAACAAGGCGCGCCCGGCCTCGCGCTGGTTGGCGTTGCGACCATACTGGCTGTAGGCATTGTCGGCTCGGCTGGCAGCCAGGCGGTAGCGTTCATTGCCCAAGGGGGCAGCGTCAAACTGCAAGGTGGGCGATACGGAGGTGATCTGAGGGGCGTCGAAGCTGCCGCTGTAGCTGGCTGCTTCAACAACCGAGCCTGTGTCTACCGACCAAGAGTTTTGATACCAGTCGGCCAAAGGCGTCAGTTTCAGCGTGCCGGCCAGGTCGGCAGTACCACTGACGGCAAGCACATCGTGCCCGCCTGTGCCGTCAAATTCGGCTGCCAGGCGGCCCGTTGCTGTTTGTTGAAAGTCGCCATTCACGCTGATGCGCCCGATTGAGTTGCCGGGCGCCAAGGTGCCAGCGTTAATCAAGGCCGTACCGCTGGCCAGATCGAAGCTGGCATTGCCGCCCAATGTCGCGGCTTCGTGGATGGTGGCGCTGTGGACCTGCAAGGTACCGCTCAGCTGCGTTGTGCCGCCGTCAAATGACAGGGCCAGGTTGTCTTTGCCTGTGATGTTGCCGGCGTAGCTCAGGTGGAATGCTTCATCAGGCTGATCGACGCTGCGGCCCATATTGTCGGCAGCCTGGCCAAACGACAGAGTGGTCAGACGCAGCTGGTTATTGCCGTCGCGTTGCGCATAATGCGAAATAATATCGCCTTCTATCTGAGCGCCTTGCATCAGGTTGATGCGCCCGACATAGGCATTGTCAGAAATCAGGATGGCCGCCTCTCGGCCCGCAACCCGCCCGCTAATGTCGGCTTGTTGGACTATTGGGCCGTTCAGTTCCGGGAGCAGGGTTTGATTGACGCCATCGATGCTGCGTATATAGGAGCCACGACGCTCGGTATGGTTGCCCAGGGAATTGGTGCCAAAATCAAAACGCAGGCCTACACCTTGAGGGCCGGTAGCCTGGATGTCACCGCGATGAACCAGCTTGTGTCCACGGCCGTAGGCAAATTGAATGCCTTGTCCGTTCAAACCATCCGCGTAGATTTTTACGCCTGGATCGATGACAAGGGTGTTGTTCTCGCCATCGACCCGTATACCCGCACCGCCTGACCCCGCTGCCAGCAGGTCAGCGGCTTGCCGGATCTGGTTGTTGCTGCCGTAGATATGCAGGCCCAAACCTAGCGTGGACTGGTTGTACTGGCCTGGAAGATACTGTGTACCCGCGGCATTGCGCCCAAAAAAGCCTTGTGTATTTACCAGCTCAAGGCCACCGCCGTAGATCGAGCGCCCGAAGAAGTTTGCCCGGTCAATGGTGTAGCCCATATCTTGCAGCACAGCCAGTTCAGCTTCCATGAAGCCTGAATAGTTACGGTAGCTCTGGTGACTCATGACGCTGTTTCGAAGTTCGATATGGCTCATGAAGTTGTCGTCTATGTCGCCTTCTTCACCCAGTATCTTTACGGGCACACCACGCAGACCACCGGCCAGGACTTGCTCGATATTTGCACCGACTAGAAAACCCTCATCCTGGCGCAAGTCGAAGGCATCAGGCTCGTAGGAGGTGGCGCAGCCATTGCATAGAATTTTCTGGCCTGCGCGTGCCGGGTTGCCGTTGTCGTCCCTGAGCAGCTGCGTCCAGCTGTTCAGTTGGCTTTCGAAGTACGGCTGTGTATCATTTAAGCCGCCCCTGTCTTCCACGCTGCTTGAAATGCCCAGTCCATGAGCAATTTCGTGGATGGTTGTCAGGAGCACGCTGTCTTTACCGCTAAGGGGTGTTTGCGTTAAGGCGGGGTTCAGCGCGTAGTCGTCTTGGCCCAGGCCAAAAAAGCCATGTCCGCCCAAGGGCAGCGTCCCTGTGGAAGGCGAGAGGCCGAAAATGTTTTGCTGCATTTGCGTTAATGCGCTTTGGCCGCCGTTTGCTTCGGGCGAGCCCCCGTAGGCATTGCCCGGCATATTTACCGTGCCAATATTCACGATGGTCGCGGGATTGTTGCCCTGGGGCTGCAAAATCTCCGCCCAATAGCGCAGGCCATCAACAACCTGGTCTTTGTAAGCCTGATTACCCTGCCAGCTCCAGAATGACGTTTTATCACCGTCGAACGAGCCGTCGCCGACCTCGAAAAACCGCGCAACAAAAACGCTGCGCCCCGACGCATTTTCGACAAATCTGTCTTCCAGGGCGTAAGTAGACAGCGGAGCGATGACAAGCGCCAGCGCGGCGCACAGTTTTGTGAGTTTCATAGCAAGGCAGGTGGCGATTGCGCGGAATGTCGTGGGCACATAGTGCCGTCGTACCAGGAGCTGTAACCGAGTTCGCCACGAACTATCCGTCATCTCAAACGAACGGGCTACGGCAGTATGGATGTAGCAGATACCGCCAACGGGCCCGCACCTGCGCCTTTAAAGATGGGGCACGCCGCTAATCAAACTGGCCTTTTTGCCCGGGACTCGGAAAGGGAATACTTTGGCAATAGTATAGGTTCTGTATGATTGTGTATCAATATGTATTCGGTCTGTGCAGGTGAGCATGTGCCTAATGTCTGCCAGGGAGAGTACCGTGAACAAAGCCATCTACGTTCGCGCGAACATTGGCAGCGCCTGTTCAATCAGAACGTCCCTGCTTCTGAACTGTCTTTTTGCCGAGAGAGCTCACGTTGCCCCCCATGCAGCCAACATAAAACATGCGTTCAATCCCGAGGGCATCCGAGCCATGCAGGAATTGCGAGGCTCGCAGACGTGGCGACCATCAAGATCTACACCCATGTGCTTCAGGTAGGCGGCGGTGCAGTAACAAGCCCCTTGGATTCGCTGCCCAAAGCTGAGTGACAAAAGTTCGAAACACAATGATGTCGATCATCACTGAGCCTTGAACTGCCACCCTTTGAAAATCAACCCCTCACGGAAAATTCACCTTTAAGTCTTGAACGTCCCGATCACTCAGTTTCGAACTTTCCGTACTTTCCGCCGTTCAGCTTTGAACTTTATGAACCACTCTATCTGGTGAGCATCGGAAAATTCCGGGTCTGGGCGACCGCTCCTGGCCTAAAGCGGGCGGCCGTTAGCGGTCTACGGCCGAACCGCGGGCTGGAGGCCGGCGTGTACCGGCCGCTCCTGGAACGCGTCACCAGCGCATCCGAAAACCGATATTTCCCGACAGCGAGCGGTTGCTGCCTACCTGGGCCAGGCTCGTATTTACCATTCCTTCGGCATAGAGCGAATACTTGTCCTTGCCCCAGTTGTAGGACACGCCCGCGCCGACGCCTGCCCACAGGCGATCGGGCCGCGAATTGAATGTCGTCCCCGCAACGTTCACCTGGCTGCCGTCGAGGAACTCGTAATACAGGTTGGCGATGCCGTAGACATGCGAGCGGTTCATCCCGTTCTCGCCGCCCCGTGTCTCGCGGTCCAGCGTAACGCCCAGTCGGCTCTGGAGGCTGGCCCCCCGGCTTGCGCGCACCGTCGCGCCGAACGCATCATCAAAGCGATCGAAGTGGACGCCCGAATAGACCAATTGCGCCTGCGGAGTGAGCGACCATTCAGGGCTAAGCGCAATGCGTTTTCCGCTCTCGACCGACAAGGTGTAACCGGTGCCGTCGTTGCCCTTGACGAGACTGCGACCCGCTGCACGTGAATTCAAATCCGAGGTGAACCACATTACCTGCGCCTGGCCATCGACGTAGTGACCCTCATTGCCATACCACGTCACGGTGCCGCCCAGGCCATAGCCGTCGGTGGCGATGTCGCCATCGCCATGGACGGAGCGGGTCACCGTATTGCCATGCACGTACTGCAGGTACCCGCCGCCCACCAGGGCACCGGTCTCGCGCCTGGACAACAAGGCGTCCCAGCCCGCCTGCATCTTCGTGCGATTCTGCGTGAAATCGGTACCGCTGGTCGAGGTGCCCGGTTCGACGCGGTGATTCCCGCCTTCCACGCGTCCCCACGCGCCGGTGCCGTCGGTATAGGAGCCGCCTTTCTGCGACGCGTCTGCGCGTGCACTTCCATCGGAACCTTGCCCACCGCCAGCGCCGGACCAGTAGCGATTGCCGACTCGCTGTTGCAGCGTCGACACGCCGTTCAGCGTAAGCAGCGCCTGGGGATAGGCCTCATATGCAGAGACGCCGGGCTGATAGAGCGGTTTCGGAGCGGGCGTAGTGTCCGGAGCGGTTGCAGAGCCGTCGGTCAACTCGGAGCGCAGATACCAATTGTTGGTCTCAGTGCCGGAAGCGTTCCCCTTATGGAGCTGATAGGCATAGGCCCCCGCCACGACCGCCGGTTTACCATTGAATTGGTAGTCACCGGACAGGGAGAAGGCCCCGTTCGAAGCACCGTCCACGGAGACGAGTACGATCCCTTCGGTAGTCGCTGCCCCCGCGCCGCCCGCATTGCTGACCTTCAACACCGAGGCTCCGGCCGTGTCGCCTTTGACGGCGACCTTGTCGGTGACCGACGCATCGTTGCCGAGGACGGTATTGAGGGCGATGACGCCGTCCTTGCCTACATAGTTGCCGTCGATGGTCAAGACGCTGCCTGCCTCGCCGCTCCCCAGCGTGATCGTCCCCGCGTTGGTGACGGTACCGCTGATCGTCGTGGCGCCAACGCCAAGGGTCGATGCGAGCATGGCCGTGCCTGCGTCCAAGGACAGATTGCCGTTCAGCACGAAGCCATTCTGCTGAAGGGCGAGCGTCGAGCCATTGCGCAGAAACACGCCGGTCGTCACATCGCTGGACGCCCCGACCGTCAGGCCGGTGTCCGTCAAGGTCAAATCACTATTGCCGAGATTGAAGACGCTCCAGTTACGAATGTCGCTGCCGGCACGGGTCGCGCCGACGGCATTCGACACATTGAGCGTATCGACACCGCCACCGCCGCCGTCCAGCACCGTAATTCCGGAGAAACCGGCAAGCAGGTCCACAGTATCGCTGCCCGCTCCAAGCTCGATGGCGCCGTTGACGACGGCGCCCTCACGGACGATGACATGACTGTCGCCTCCATTGTTGGAAATCGCGATTCCGGAGGCCGACTCGGTGGTGGCATTCGGGCTCAGGTCGACGATGCTCAAATCTCCCGAGCTCGACTTCGTCGCGATCGCAGCGCCGGAACCGCCGGCTACGTGACCCAGCACCTTGATGGCGGTCGTATTCCCGGCCGGCCCCGTGCCTGAGCCGTTTACGGCATGCACCCCGTTGCGCCCGCCCTGGGCGTCATTGACAGTGATGTTCAGCGCCGAACCCAGGCCGCCGGTCTCGGCGTAGATGCCGTCCATGGCTGCGCCTCTCGAGCTGGCAGTGCTGTTGATGCTGACATTGCCCGCGTCAGTGCCGCGGAAGAAGATTCCATAGAGGCCGCCATCCGTGTTCTTGGCAGTGATCGAGGCGTCACCCGCGCCAGAGCTGGCAACCCAGATCCCTGACCTGGACCCCGTCGCCGTCCCGATGGAAGAGATACGGACAGCGCCAGTGCCCACATTGTGCACGTAAATACCGTTACCGTCGCCGCCATTGGTGTCCGCCGCGGTGAGCGTTATATCCCCCGCCTGGCTGTAAAGCGTAATGCCGTCTCCATTGGTGGCCGTTGCCAGACCCGTTGAGGTCACGGTCAACGCGCCAGCCCCTGTCATGGCGACGATGCCATGGACACGGCCTTGCGTGTTGTTCGCTTCGATCGTCAGGTCGGAGCCAGAGATCAAATTGGCGTAGATGCCCGCGTTGTTAAGGCCCGTGGCCGTCCCGGTCGAGACGACACGAACCGAACCGCTGCCGTATCCATTGGCGCCAATGCCATTGCCCTCCCCCTGAGTGTCATTGGCGGTGATCAGCATGTTTGCGCCATAGTTGTCGCCTCTGATGCCTTCGCCCATCAGGCTCTCTCCAGTGATGGAGCCGGTCGAAGTGATATTGAGATCGCCGCTGGTGTCATTGCGGACATAGAGGCCGAACATGCCGGCCGTGCTGATGTTCGATTGGTTGTCATCGACGAACGACACTCCCCCCTCGCCCCTGAGGTCGATACCATTTTCTACGACATTTACCGACAAGCCGAATCCAGGCTGCGTGGTAACAGAGATTGGGCTGGCCATATCGATGGCCTGGGGAACGTCGGCGCCAGAAGCGGCGCCGGAACAAACGGATATGGGGCTTCCGGTACAGTCCCCGGCAAAGGCGGCCTGTCCGGTATAGAAGCTTGGTGCAAGGGTCAATAGGGGGACGACGACAAAGCCCGTCAGTTGTCGGGGGGGCTTATGGGTGACAAGAACTTTCGTTGGAAATTCAGGCATTCTGCACTCCTCCAAGCGGCATTGCACGAACTGCACGGCTACGATCTTAACTGGGGTATACGGCACAACTCCAATAAACTTAATGCCCATCTGCTGCCGCCATTTTGCTCGTGAGCAGTTCAAGCCAAGGCAGGATCAGCCCAGGGGCAAAACCGTGGCTAACGCTCCGCCTGGCTGCTGGTCCACATGCCACTGAAAGATAAGAATGCCCGAGTTCAAAGCAGATCATTCGGTATGCTGAGGCTCTTCGAACGAGCCAGAACGTACACCTCGCCATGCTCATCAAGCAATGAACCTTCAAGGCCGATGACGTCGCCTTTGAGCTTTGGATTCGGTTCGACCGAGACTATGCGCCATTCCATGCGTACAGTCTGCCCTGCCAGGACCGCTTTTCGAAACTGAAACTCGAACTCCAGACCAAGACCCGCCCCGCGCTCTGTCAAGAAAGTTGCCACCATGCCCATCATCAACGCCGAATAATGCGTGCCGCTGACGATGATCCCGCCGAATCTGGTTGATTTGGCAAACGCGTCGTCGTGATGCAAGGGATTGTGATCTCCGGCGAGGGTCGCAAACCGTCGCACTGAATCAACGTCGAACGTAACGAGTTGCGACGTGGTTTCACCTACTTTATAGCCAGCATCTGACATGAAATGACTCCTCGAATTATCTAGGTCCGCTGTGGCTCAAACATTAGAGCAACGACATGAGGTCGCTTACGGTGCCTCTGCCGGAAGGGAATCCATGCAGCAAGGAAAGAAGTGCATCGGCGTTTCCATTCAGGTTCGTATCCTGCGTGTGTCTGACGCACTTAATGAACTTCTGATCGATTTCCTCCAGACTCATTGGGTTCTTCGGATTGCCTTTGGGACAACCTGTCGAGTCCCTCAGGTGCGAGCCATTCCTGAGGTGAATGTCGATCATGATTCTCCCATGTGCCTCCAGCTTTGGGCTTCGCACTCCATACTTTCCGCCGTTTAGTTTTGAGCTTTCTGAACCATTCTATATGGTGAGCATCGGAAAACTCCGAGTCTGGGCAACTGCTTCCGACCCAAGCCAGTCCTTCGAACTGCATTCATTCAATAATTCATCTATAATTGAATTATGAATGAAGATCAAATCATCAAATCACTGGCAGCGCTGGCTCATCAGGTTCGGCTGCGTGTCTTTCGTGCTCTGGTTGTTGCAGGGGCCGAAGGTCTGACGCCTTCTGTGCTGGCCGAACAATTGGAGGTGGGGTCCACCGCGCTGTCTTTTCACCTCAAAGAGCTGGTGAATGCCGGCTTGGTGACACAGGAACGCATAAGCCGCAACCTCATCTACCGCGCCGACTTTGGTCAAATGAATGGTGTCCTTGGTTACCTGACTGAGAACTGCTGTGCAGGTGCTGGCTGTGAGCTAAGCGAAGCAACCCGCTGCCCTACGGGCCACAAAGGCTGCTAACCATGACCGCCAACGTTCTGGTGCTTTGCACCCATAACTCTGCCCGTAGCGTTCTTGCAGAAGCCATGTTCAATCATTGGGCTAAGAAGCAGGGCATTGATGCCAAAGCCTTCAGCGCAGGAGCTGCCCCCAGTGGCCGCGTCCACCCACAAGCCCTTGCGGCGCTCAAAGCAGCCGGAGTGGACACTTCCAGCCTCTCCAGCAAGAACATGGACTTGTTTGCCGAGGCTGGTGCCCCCGCAATGCGCGTGGTCATCACCGTTTGCGACAGTGCAGCGGCCCAACCATGCCCCATGTGGCCTGGCGCACCCGTGCGCGTCCATTGGAGCTACTCCGACCCATCAGCAGCGCCCGAGCAGGAACAGTCCCAGCACTTTGAGCTGACGCGTCAAGCTATCGCCTACCGGATGCTGCAACTGGTGCAACTGCCGTTTGCCGAACTGGACAACAAGACCTTGCAGACGCTGGTGCAGCGCATCGGGGAATCCTAAGATGCAAATCGCTGCCGCTTCAAAACCTGTGATGGGCTTGTTCGAGCGTTATCTCACACTCTGGGTGCTGCTGTGCATCTGCGCAGGAATTGCCTTGGGGTATGCGTTGCCAGGATTGACCCATGCCGTGGCCTCTATGGAAATGGCAAAGGTGAATCTTCCAGTGGGCGTGCTCATCTGGGTGATGATCATTCCAATGCTGGTCAAGATCGACTTCTCTGCCTTAGCGCAGGTCAAGTCTCACGCCCGAGGCATTGGAGTGACCTTGCTCATCAACTGGGCTATCAAACCGTTTTCGATGGCGTTGCTGGCTTGGCTGTTTTTACGTCATGCCTTTGCGCAGTGGCTCGACCCCGGACAGGTGGACAGCTATGTGGCTGGTCTGATTCTGCTGGCGGCTGCGCCTTGCACGGCCATGGTGTTTGTCTGGAGCCAGCTTTGCAAGGGCGACCCGTATTTCACGTTGTCTCAAGTAGCCTTGAATGACGCCATCATGCTGGCGGCCTTTGCCCCCATCGTAGCCTTGCTGCTGGGTATTTCCTCCATCACCGTCCCATGGGACACGTTGCTGACTTCGGTGGTGCTTTATATCTTGGTGCCAGTGGCTATTGCCCAGATGCTGCGCAAGTATCTGATGCGCAAAGGCGAGGACACGTTCAATCGAATCACAGCCTCCATGGGGCCTGTTTCCATACTGGCACTGCTCGTCACACTGGTGTTGCTGTTTGCCTTCCAAGGCCAGTCCATTCTGGAGCAGCCCTTGGTGATTGCTTTATTGGCTGTACCCATCCTTCTTCAGGTGGTCCTCAATTCAGGGCTGGCCTACTGGCTGAACAAGAAGCTGGGCGTGGCCCATTGCGTTGCCGGGCCTTCTGCCCTGATTGGGGCCAGCAACTTCTTCGAGCTGGCCGTAGCAACCGCCATCAGCCTGTTTGGCCTGAACTCCGGCGCAGCGCTGGCAACCGTCGTCGGAGTGCTGATTGAAGTGCCCGTCATGCTGGCCGTGGTCGCCGTCGTCAACAAAACCAAGCACTGGTATGAATGCTCATTGCCGGCAGCACAACATAAAGAATCCTGATGCATCCCGAATCCATTTCCTCCAAGCTCGACCCAGCCAGCTTTCACGTTCCGACTCAGCAGGCCCTGAAAGCTCCTCTTACCTCCAGCCATGCACCTCGCATCCTGATGCTGTATGGCTCACTGCGTGAACGCTCATACAGCAAGTTGCTGACCCAAGAGGCTTCCAGGCTGCTGGAAGGCATGGGGGCTGAAGTCCGCATCTATGATCCCAAAGGCTTGCCTCAGCCAGATACAGTGCCAAGCGACCACCCCAAGGTGAAAGAGTTGCGCGAATTAGTGCGATGGTGTGAAGGCATGGTCTGGACGTCGCCAGAACGCCATGGGGCCATGACCGGCATCATGAAGGCCCAGATTGACTGGATACCTCTGTCCGAGGGGGCTGTACGTCCTACACAGGGCAAGACGCTGGCAGTCATGCAGGTCAGCGGAGGCTCACAATCCTTCAATGCAGTGAACCAGCTGCGCATTCTGGGGCGCTGGATGCGCCTGCTTACCATCCCCAATCAAAGCTCGGTTGCTAAGGCTTACCAAGAGTTTGAGGAAGACGGACGCATGAAGCTGTCCTCCTTCTACGACCGCGTGGTGGATGTGATGGAAGAGCTGATGAAGTTCACACTACTGACCCGCGACATCGCTCCGTATCTGGTTGACCGCTACAGCGAGCGCAAGGAAGAACGGGCCAAGATGCATGCCAGGACTTTGGCAAAAATGTAATGGACTGAAGGGCTGCCTCTGGCCGAAAGCGGCCAGCAAGGCATCCTGTATCCGAGCAGCCCCATCTGAACAAAAAAACCGGCAGAATCCGCATTTTCCAAGCCCGCCTCAACCTTATGCTGGGCTCTGAGCTCGCACCAGCACTGAATGTACGCTCCCTTCAGAGTTCAAAACCCAGTGATGAAAGTCCAAAACTCACTGGCGCTCGTCAGCAAGCGCAGCCCAGATTCGGCGCGGGCTGGACTAAAATGTAACAGGCACCTTCCCCTGCTCTTGAAATTACAGAAGTCATCCCTATAATTAGCACTCGAAGGGGTTGAGTGCTAACGCGTCGCCCCCACTTGGACTGATACAACTAACTGTCATTTTTAACAGGAGTTTCTCCATGGCACTGCGTCCTTTGAACGATCGCGTGATCGTCAAGCGTCTGGACAACGAGCGCACCACCGCTTCCGGCATCGTTATCCCTGAAAGCGCTACCGAAAAACCCGATCAAGGCGAAATCCTGGCCGTCGGCCCCGGCAAGAAGTCCGAGGACGGCAAGGTTCTGCCCCTGGACCTGAAAGTTGGCGACAAAGTTCTGTTCGGCAAGTACTCCGGCCAAGCCGTGAAGATCGACGGCCAGGAACTGCTGGTGATCCGCGAAGAAGAAATCTTCGCCGTGATCGAATAAGTATCGCCCACGAACATTCAATAGGATTCAAACCATGACCGCTAAACAAGTTTACTTCGGCGACGACGCACGCACCCGCATCGTTCGCGGCGTCAACATCCTGGCTAACGCCGTCAAGACCACCATGGGCCCCAAAGGCCGCAACGTGGTGCTGGACCGCTCCTTCGGCGCCCCCACCGTGACCAAGGACGGCGTGTCCGTGGCCAAGGAAATCGAACTGAAAGACAAGTTTGAGAACATCGGCGCCCAGCTCGTCAAGGAAGTCGCCTCCAAGACCTCCGACAACGCCGGCGACGGCACCACCACCGCCACCGTGCTGGCCCAGGCCATCGTCGAGGAAGGCCTGAAGTTCGTGGCCGCCGGCATCAACCCCATGGACCTGAAGCGCGGCATCGACAAGGCCGTGGTCGTGGCCGTGGACGAACTGCGCAAGCTGTCCCGTCCTTGCACCACCAGCAAGGAAATCGCCCAGGTCGGCTCCATCTCCGCCAACAGCGATCACTCCATCGGTGAAATCATCGCCAACGCCATGGACAAAGTGGGCAAGGAAGGCGTCATCACCGTTGAAGACGGCAAGTCTTTGGAAAACGAACTGGACGTGGTCGAAGGCATGCAGTTCGACCGCGGCTACCTGTCGCCCTACTTCATCAACAACCCCGACAAGCAAGTGGCCGTGCTGGACGATCCGTTCGTCCTGATCTTCGACAAGAAGATCTCCAACATCCGCGACCTGCTGCCCGTGCTGGAGCAAGTTGCCAAGACCAGCCGCCCCCTGCTGATCGTGGCTGAAGACGTGGAAGGCGAAGCCCTGGCCACCCTGGTCGTGAACAACATCCGCGGCATCCTGAAGACCACCGCCGTCAAGGCCCCTGGCTTCGGCGACCGCCGCAAGGCCATGCTGGAAGACATCGCCATCCTGACCGGCGGCACCGTGATCTCCGAAGAGACCGGCATGTCCCTGGAAAAGGCCACTCTGGACGACCTGGGCCAGGCCAAGCGCATTGAAGTGGCCAAGGAAAACACCACGATCATCGACGGCGCAGGCGACGGCGCCAGCATCGAAGCCCGCGTCAAGCAGATCCGCGTGCAGATCGAAGAGTCCACGTCCGACTACGACCGCGAAAAACTGCAAGAGCGCGTGGCCAAGCTGGCCGGCGGTGTTGCCGTGATCCGCGTGGGCGCTGCCACCGAAGTCGAAATGAAGGAAAAGAAGGCCCGCGTCGAAGACGCCCTGCACGCCACCCGCGCTGCCGTTGAAGAAGGCATCGTTCCCGGCGGCGGCGTGGCCCTGATCCGCGCCCGCACCGCTGTTGCCGCCCTGAAGGGCGACAACACCGACCAGGACGCCGGCATCAAGCTGGTCCTGCGCGCCATCGAGGCTCCTCTGCGCACCATCGTCACCAACGCCGGCGAAGAAGCCAGCGTGGTCGTGAACGAAGTGGCCAACGGCTCCGGCACGTTCGGCTACAACGCCGCCACCGGCGAGTACGGCGACCTGGTCGAGCAAGGCGTCCTGGATCCCACCAAGGTGACCCGCACTGCCCTGCAGAACGCCGCCTCCATCGCCAGCCTGCTGCTGACGACCGAAGTGGCCGTGACCGAAATCGTGGAAGACAAGCCAGCTCCTGCCATGCCCGACATGGGCGGCATGGGCGGCATGGGTGGCATGGGCGGCTTCTAAGCCCCTGCCGACGCCCCGGCCGCGGCGGGAATTGATCACTCCCGCCCCAGCCGCCACGCAGCACGTCATGAAACCGGATGGAATTTTCCATCCGGTTTTTTTTGCCCTGGCGAAACGCCTATAATCACGGCAGTCTCCCAACTTGGCTCTTTCTCCATGTCGGACTCCCCGTTCAAAAGCAAAGGCGGCCTGGGCCGCCTGACCGGCGCCCTGCGCTACTCCTTGCAAGGCCTTGCGGCCGCCGTGCGCCACGAAGCCGCCTTCCGCCAGGAACTGCTGCTGGCCGTGGCGTTGACGCCCGTAGCCTTCTGGCTGGGCCGCAGCCCGCTGGAGATCGCCGCCCTGCTGGCGACGGTGGTCTTCGTCCTGATCCTGGAGCTGATCAACTCCGCGCTGGAAGCCGTGGCCGATGCCGTCACGCTGGAGCGCCATCCCCTGATCGGCCGGGCCAAGGATCTGGGCAGCGCCGCCGTGCTGCTGGCCCTGATATTCGCCGGCGCCGTCTGGCTCACCTTCCTGTACAGCCGTTTATCTTCCTGACCCCCATGACATTCGTAGAAAAACTGAACCGCGCCTGGAGCGACAATCATTCCCTGCTGATGGTCGGCCTGGATCCCGACCCGCGTCGCATGCCGCGCGAACTGGCCGGCAAGCCGGACGCCATCTTCGAATTCTGCAAGGCCATCGTCGACGCCACGGCCGATTACGCCTGCGGCATCAAGCCCCAGATCGCCTACTTCGCCGCCCAGGCCGCCGAAGACCAGCTCCAGAACCTGTGCGACTACGTGCGCCGGACCTACCCCAACCTGCCCATCGTGCTGGACGCCAAGCGGGGCGACATCGGCTCCACGGCGGAGCAGTACGCGCGCGAAGCCTTCGAGCGCTACCGGGCCGATGCCGTCACCGTCAATCCCTACATGGGCTTCGATTCAGTCGAGCCTTATCTGGAATACCAGGACAAAGGCGTGATCGTGCTGTGCCGCACTTCCAATCCGGGCGGCTCCGACCTGCAGTTCATGGAACTGGCCGACGGCACGCCTCTGTACCTGCATGTGGCCGGCCTGGTGGCCGACAAATGGAACCAGAACGGCCAGTGCGCCCTGGTGGTGGGCGCCACCTTCCCCGAGGAAATCCGCAAGGTGCGCGAACGCGTGGGCGACATGCCGCTGCTGATCCCGGGCATCGGCGCGCAAGGCGGCGATATCGTGGCGACCGTGGCCGCGGGCGCGGACTCCCGGGGAGCGGGCATGATGATCAATTCCTCGCGCGCCATCCTGTACGCCGGCCGCGACGACAACTGGCGCGACGCCGCGCAGGCCGCCGCGATCGCCACACGCAACGCCATCAACGACGCGCGCGAATGACAGCGGCTGCAACAGCCGCTGCAAAGGCGGCTGTCCATGCAGCGGCGCTGAAAGACCGGGCCCAGGCCCGGTTTTTTTAGGTCATGCCGCGGGCAAGGCCTCAGGCCGGGTTCAGGATGGCCAGGGCCGTGGTCAGGGCGAACTCGACCGCCTGGTCGCGGATCTGGCCGCGATCGCCATTGAAGATGCGCGTGGCGGCGCGGGTGACGATGCCGTCGCCCGTGCGCTGTGCAAAGCCGAAGCAGACCAGGCCGACGGGCTTGCCGGCCGTGGCGCCGTCCGGCCCCGCGATGCCGGTGGTGGAGATGGCAAGCTCCACGCGAGTGGCGGCTTCCAGCACGCCGGCGGCCATCTCCATGGCGGTTTCCTCGCTGACGGCGCCGAAACGCTCCAAGGTGTCCACGTTGACGCCCAGCTCCTCCACCTTGGCCAGGTTGCTGTAGGTGACATAGCCGCGCTCGAACCAGGCGCTGGAGCCTGGCTCGTCGGTCAGGGCGCCGGCCAGCAGGCCGCCGGTGCAGGATTCGGCGCAGGCCACCATCCAGCCCCTGTCCTTCAGGGCGCGCCCCAGGGACAGGGCTTGAGATACAGGGGTAAGGTCATTCATGCAAGCACTCCGAAACGCACCAGGATGGCCATGAACAGCAGCGTGTAGGCTGCCGCCAGGATGTCGTCCCACATGACGCCGAAACCATTGTGCCAGCGCTGGTCAAAGTAGCGCACAGGTGGAGGCTTGAGAATATCAAAAAAACGGAACAAGGCGAATGCCGCCGTCTGCGCCAGCCAGGTCTGGGGCAGCAGCCAGAGCACCAGCCAGAACGCGACTATTTCGTCCCAGTTCATGCCGCTGTGATCGGAGACGCCCAGGTCATAGCCGGTGCGGTGGCAGGCCCAGCAGCCCACCAGAAAAGCCAGGGGCAGGAAAACGGCCATCTGGACGTCGGTCAGGGCATGCAGCCCCAGCACCCACAGCACCCAGGCCAGCACCGCGCCCCAGGTGCCGGGGCCGGGACGCAGCACGCCCGTGCCGAAGCCGAAGGCCAGGATGCGCCAAGGCTTCTTGAACACCCAATCCAGGCTGGGCCGGCGGATGGGGTTGAGGGAAGGATCGGGAAAAGTGGCCATGATGTCAGGCGCCGAAATGGTCGAAACCGCCCTGGGCGGGCGCCGGGCGCAGGCCCTGCGCGTCGCGCAGGTGCACGCCATGGCCGGCCTGCATGCTGCCGATGCGGTTCACGGACACGCCCTCGCGCCGAGCCAGGGCCATGATCTCGTCCCGCCGCTCGGCAGGCGAAGTGAAACAAAGCTGGAACACGTCTCCGCCGACCAGGGCCGCTTCCCGGCGCAGCGCCAGGGGCAGGCCGTCCAGGCCGGGATCCAGGGGCAAGGCGTCCCATTCCAGGACGGCGGCGCAGCGGCTGGCCGAGGCGATGTGCCCCAGATCCTGCACCAGGCCGTCCGAGACATCGATGGCGGCATGCGCCAGGCCGCACAAGGCATGACCCAGGCGATACGGCGGCCAGGGCTGTTCCAGCGCGGGCCGGCATTGCGCCAGGCGATCGGGATCGGCGGGCAGGCGGCCCTGCAGCAGGCGCAAGGCGATATCGGCGGCGCCCAGCGTGCCGGTCAGCCAGATGTCGTCGCCCGGCCGGGCGGCGCTGCGCAGCAAGGCCTGGCCCGGCCGCACTTCGCCCAGCACCGTGATGCTGATGACCACGCCTTGCGGGCTGCGCGTGGTGTCGCCGCCGATGAGCGGACACTGCGCCTGCTCCGCCAACTGGAAAATGCCCCGCGAAAAAGCTTCCAGCCAGTCAGGCTGCACGCTGGGCAGGGACAGGGCCAGCAGGCAGGCGCGCGGCCGCGCGCCCATGGCGCCCAGGTCGGACAGGTTCACCGCCAGGGACTTGTGCCCCAGCAGGAAGGGGGACACGTCGGGAAAGAAGTGCTGCCCCTCGATCAGCAGGTCCACGCTGCTGGCCAGCTGCCAGCCCGGCGTGGGAGCGAACAGGGCGCAATCGTCCCCCACCCCCAGATAGCCTTCGGGAGCGGGACGATTGAAATAATGCTTGATGAGAGCGAACTCGTTCAGCACGTCTCGCCCAGCCGTCAGCGGCGGGCCTGCTTGGCCACTTCGGGAGCGCGCACGTCGGCGGCCAGCTTGTCCAGCACGCCGTTGACGAACTTGAAGCCGTCGGTGCCGCCGAAGGACTTGGCCAGCTCCACGGCTTCGTTGATGGCCACCCGGTACGGCACTTCCACGTGATGGATGAGTTCGTAGCTGCCGATCAGCAAGATGCCGTGCTCGATGGGCGAGAGCTCTTCCAGCGGGCGATCCACATAGGGCAGGAAACGCTCGCGCAGCGTGGGCGCTTCGCGCATCACGCCGAACAGCAGCGTCTTGAACCAGGCGGCGTCGGCCTCGCCGAATTCCTCGTCGCCGCGGATATGGGCGTCGATGGATACCGCTTCCTGCAGGCCGTCCGCCCCGCGCAGCAGCCAGGAGTAGACGCCCTGCAGGGCGAATTCACGCGAACGGCGTCGCGCGGATCGTCCATTGGCCTTGCCGGCCGGGACTTTATTTGTCGTCGTCAAGATCTTCGTCCTCGTAGTCTTCGTCCTCGTCGTCGTCATCGAGCTCGGGCTCTAGCACGGCGATGAGGTTGCCCAGCTCCACGGCCGTGCGGGCGCAATCGCGGCCCTTTTCAGCAGCGCGGACCTGGGCTTCTTCGTCGGTGTTGGTGGTGAGCACGCCGTTGGCCACCGGGATGCCGGTCGCCAGCGAGACGCGGGTGATGGCGGCCGCGCTTTCGTTGCTGACCACTTCAAAGTGATAGGTTTCTCCGCGGATGACCGCGCCCAGGGCGATCAGGGCGTCGAACTCGCCGGTCTCGGCCATCTGCGCCAGGGTGATGCCCAGCTCCAGCGCTCCGGGTACGGACAATACGGTCACATCGCGCTCGTCCACGCCCAGGGCTTCAAGTTCCTGCAGGCAGGCTTCCAGTTCGGTCAGACCGATGGACTCGTTGAAACGCGCGCGCACGATGCCGATGTGCAGTCCTTCCCCATTCAGGTCCGGGGTGACGATGTAAGGATTCATGTCGGAAGCTCCGCTTAGGATTGAGAATCGGGTTCGCTATGGTAACCCGTGATGGTCAGTGCGAACCCGGTCATGCTTGGCATTTTACGTGGTCGCGACAGCAAACGGGCCTTGCCGACATTGAGGTCGCGCAAAATCTGCGCGCCTATGCCATAGGTGCGCAGGTCGTAGCGGCTGGGGCGGCCGCGCGGCGCCTCGGCGGGGCTTTCCGTGCCCCAGGCCTGGACCTGTTCGAATGACTGTTCCTCGGAGCTCTGGCAGTTCATCAACAGCACCACGCCGGAATCGGAGGCCGCGACGGTGCGCAGGGCCTTGGGCAGCGTCCAGCTATGGCCCACGTCGTCCTGGATCAGCACGTCCAGCACCGTGGTGGGCTCGTGCACGCGCACCAGCGTTTCCACGTCCGGAGTGATGTTCCCGTGCACCAGGGCCAGGTGCAGGCCGCCCGAGGACAGGTCCCGGTAGGCGTGGCAGTCGAATTCGCCATAGGCGGTCTTGACCGGCCGCTTGTGCAGGTGCTCGATCATGGATTCGTGCTCGCTGCGGTACTGGATCAGGTCGGCGATGGTGCCGATCTTGATGCCGTGCTGCGCGGCGAAGGTGAGCAGGTCCGGCAGGCGCGCCATGGTGCCGTCCGGGTTGAGGATCTCGCAGATGACGGCGGCCGGGGTCAGGCCGGCCATGGCGGTCAGGTCGCAGCCCGCCTCGGTGTGGCCGGCGCGCACCAGCACGCCGCCCTTGGCCGCCTTGAGCGGGAAGATGTGGCCGGGCTGCACCAGGTCCGCGGGACGCGCGTCGCGCGCCACGGCGGCCTGCACGGTGCGGGCGCGGTCGGCGGCGGAGATGCCCGTTTCCACGCCTTCGGCCGCTTCGATGGACACGGTGAAGTTGGTGCCGAAGCGCGTGCCGTTGCGCGTGGCCATCAGCGGCAGGTCCAGCTGGCGGCAGCGCTCCTCGGTCAGGGTCAGGCAGACCAGCCCGCGGCCGTGCGTGACCATGAAGTTGATGGCCTCGGCATTGACGAACTCGGCGGCCATCACCAGGTCGCCTTCGTTCTCGCGGTCCTCTTCGTCGACCAGGATGACCATGCGGCCGGCGCGCAGTTCCTCGACGATCTCCAGGACGGGCGAGATCGAGCTGGCGCCGGTCTGGACGGCTTCGGGCTGAAATTCTTGATTCATCGTGCTCTCTGCTCAGACAGATAATAATTACCGCCATTTTACGACACCCGCGCGACAGCGGGCAGGCACTATGCCTGTACACTGAGAACCTGTTCCGATCCGCCGTACATTGCCCATGACCGAACCTGCCCTGGAAGAAAAACGCCGCCGCATCCAATCCATCGAGACCGGCTTCGGGCTGCTCAAGGCGCTGGTGGACTGCGGCCAGCCCATGATGCTGCGCGACCTGGCCGCCCAGGCGGGCATGAGCTCGGCCAAGGCCCACCCCTACCTGGTCAGTTTCACCAATGTAGGGCTGGTGCAGCAGGATCCGGTGACGGGCCTGTACGAGCTGGGCCCCTTCGCCCTGCAGATGGGCCTGGTCAGCCTGCAGAGCCAGAACCCGGTCAAGATCGCCCTGCCGCTGGTGCAGGCGCTGGCGCCGCGCATCGGCCACACGCTGGGGCTGGCGGTGCTCGGTTCGCACGGGCCCACCATGGTGCATATCAGCGAAGCCAGCTACCCGGTGCACGTGAACATGCGCTGCGGCACGGTGATGTCCATGCTGCACACGGCCACCGGACATGTCTTTGCCGCCTGGCTGCCGGCGGAAGTGGCGCGCCACTACATCGAGCGCGAGGCTGGCGACAGCGCCGTGGTGACCAGCATCAGCCCGCTGCGTCCCTCGCCTTCGGCCCTGGCCGAACTGCTGGAGCGCATACGCCGCCAAGGGGCGGCCCAGGCGCTGGGCAATCCGCTGCCGGGCATAGACGCCCTGTCCGTACCCGTATTCGACCATTCCGGCCAGATCGTGCTGGCCCTGACCAGCCTGGGGCCCAGCACCTTGTTCGACGCCGGACTGGACAGTCCCATCCTGGCGCAACTGCGCCAGTGCGCGGCCACTATCTCCCGCCAGTTGGGCTGGAGGGGCGCGGCAAGCGGGGACAAACCCTGATTCGAGGGGCGGCCGCTACAATGAGCCGCCTCATTCTTGATTGCGGCTTCAAGTTTTGCGGGTTTGGATGCAGAATGACCCTTTAGCGCCCCCATGGGCGCCGGCCACCGCACTGCCAGTGCCCGGCCGGGTCATTCTTTGAGTGCCGAGCTGTGCTAGAACAAGAACTGAAATTTTTTGTACCCGAGAGCGCCCGCCCCGGTCTGCTGACCGCTTTTGAGGCCGTGCGCACCGGCAGCATCACCCTGAACGCCATTTATTTCGACACGCCCGAGCGCGAACTGGCGCGTACCGACGTGGCGCTGCGCCTGCGCAAGGAAGGCGGGCAATGGATGCAGACCGTCAAGCTGCCCGGGCCCGACACGCTGTCGCGCATCGAGATCAACCATCCGCGCCCCGGCCCCGAGCTGGACCTGGAACTGTACCGGGGAACCGCCGCCGAGGCCGCCCTGCTGCCCTACGCCGGCCGCATACAGGCGCGCTACCAGACCGAGATCCTGCGCGGGCTGGCCGTGCTCCAGCATGCGGGCTCCGAACTGGAGCTGGCCTATGACGTGGGTCACATCGAGTCGCAGGGCCTGCGCCTGCCGGTGAACGAGCTGGAAGTCGAGCTGATCCGCGGCGACAGCGCGGCCATGTTCGAAATAGGGCAGCGCTGGCTGTACAAGCACAACCTGATACTGGAGCTGCGCAGCAAGTCCGAGCGCGGCGACGCCCTGGCCAGCCTGGCCGATCGCCGGCTGGCGCGCACCCTGACCGACACGCTGCAACCCGAACAGGTGGCCGCCGCCCTGACGCGCAAGGCCTACCAGCTGCCCAAGCCCCATTTCGTGGACACCCGCGATCTGGAGCAGTTCTATCGCCGCAGCGCCTCCATGAGCCTGGAGCAGGTCATACGCAACGCCGCCCTGCTGGCGGGGGTGGATGGCATACGGCCGGCGGCGCCCCTGCAGGCCGACTACCTGGCCATGATGCGCGTGGGCCTGCGCCGCCTGCGCTCCTGCCGCAAACTGTTCAACCCCTGGCTCAATGCCAGCGAAGGCTATGCCAACACCCGCCTGGCGCATTATTTCGGCCTGTTCGGCAAGGCCCGCGACCAGGATCTGGTGCAGTTGGAGATCACGCCCCTGCTGCTGCAGGCCGGCATGCCGGGCCCCGCGCCCCAGCTCGAGCCGGCGCACGTGGAGCACGACCCGGTCGAGCTGGCCGCCGCAGTCGAATTCCAGTCGCTGCTGCTGAGCAATCTGCAAAGCCTGGTCTGCGGCCCGGCGCTGGACCTTCACGGCGTGCAGGACCCCGACCATCTGATCGAGGCCCGGATCACCCGCTGGTTCAACAACATCCAGCTGCGCAGCCAGCGCTTCGCCCAGCTGAGCCAGGAAAAGCAGCACCGCCTGCGCAATCGCATCAAGAGCCTGCGCTATTGCCTGGAATTCCTGCAGGGCGCCGACGACGAAGGCCTGCACAAGGTGTTGCGCGAATGCCAGGCGCTGATCGGCGCGGTGACGGATGTGGACGTGGCGCTGCACTGGTATGCCCGCCACGCGGTCTCGCCCGAGCAGGCGCAGTTCGCCCGCCGCTGGCTCACCCAGGCCCGCGAGACGCGCGCCGCCCAGGCGCAGCGCGCCCTGAACGCCCTGGGCCAGCATCGCCCGCAACCCTGGCTGGCGCGGCACTAGCCAATGGAAAAACGCCGGCGCAGAGCCGGAGTTTTCAGTTCCAGGCCCGGCGCCCTGACGGGCGCAGGCCCGATCAGTTCAGGCCGATGACGGCGGCGGCGAATTCGCGCGCCACGAAGGGCTGCAAGTCCTGCATGCCCTCGCCCACCCCGATCCAGTAGACCGGGATGGGGCGCACGCCCTGCGCGCCGGCCGCCACGGCCGCCAGCGTCCCGCCCTTGGCCGTGCCGTCCAGCTTGGTGACCACCAGCCCCGTCAGGCCCAGCGCCGCATCGAAGGCGCGGATCTGCGAGATGGCGTTCTGGCCGGTATTGCCGTCCACCACCAGCAGGACTTCGTGCGGCGCCTGGCCGTCAGCCTTGCCGATGACGCGCTTGATCTTCTTGAGTTCTTCCATCAGGTGCAACTGGGTGGGCAGCCGGCCGGCCGTGTCCACCATGACCACGCCCATGCCGCGGGCCTTGCCCGCGTGCACGGCGTCGAAGGCCACGGCGGCCGGGTCGCCGCCGTCCTGGGCGATGACGCTGACATTGTTGCGCGAACCCCATTCGATGAGCTGCTCACGCGCCGCAGCCCGGAACGTATCGCCGGCGGCCAGCAATACCTTGGCGCCCTGCGCCTGGAAAGTGTGGGCCAGCTTGCCGATGGAGGTGGTCTTGCCCGCGCCGTTCACACCGGCGATCATGACCACCAGCGGCTGCGCCGCCTGCAACGGAAAAGCCTTTTCCAGCGGCTTGAGGTGATCGGCGAGGATATCGCAAAGCGCCTGCTTGACCTGGGCGGCGTCGGTGATCTTCTCCTTGCGGATGCGCGCGCGCAGGGCCGTCAGCAGCTTGTCCGTGGCGTCCACGCCGGCGTCGGCCAGCAGCAGCGCCTCTTCGAGCTCCTCGAAAAGGTTTTCGTCCACCTTGGCGCCCACGAACAGCCCGCCTATGCTCTGGCCGGTCCGCGACAGCCCCTGCTTCAGGCGCGAGAGCCAGGAGGACTTGGCCGAAGCGGCTTCGGCGACCGGAACCGGCTGGGGCTCAGGCTGCGGAACCGGTTCCCGTTCGGGCTTGGGCGCCGGCTCGGGCTCCATGACGGAGGCGGGCTCGGGAGCGGGCGCTGGAGCGCTTGCGGGCTCCGCGGGATGTTCGAAGGCGGAGGCCGCTTCCTGCACAGGCGGCTGGAACACATCCGCAACGGGCGGCGGCGCCGGTTCAGCAGCTGGCGCAGAGGGAGCGGACGGCTCCCGCGCCACCGGCTCGCCGCGCTCCGGAGCCTGGGCGGGGGCCGCGGGCGGCAGCGCCGCGCCGGACTCGGGATCCTGGGGAGAAAGCGGTTCGGTCGGCTCTGTGCGAGGCGCTTCCGGAGCCGGCGTTACCTTCTTTCTTTTAAAAAAACTGAACATACGTTTTACACTAGAAGATTCTGTTGAATGACCACGCGCCTTTGCGCAAGCTTCGCCGTTCACGACGAGGCTTGCGCAAAGGCAGTATCGATGCGGCGCGCAGGTGCCCCTGCATCGTGGCGAAGAAATCCGGCCGCAAGGCCGGCGTCCTTCACATCATTATCCGATCAAAGCGCTGATGAGAAAACACGCTGTCCGTATTGTAGGCGGTGATTACCGCCGCACGCCGATTCCCGTGATCGATGCGCCCGGCCTGCGCCCCACCCCCGACCGCGTCCGCGAGACCCTGTTCAACTGGCTGCGCCACTTCTGGGGCGGCGAATTCGCCGACAAGAACGTGCTGGACCTGTTCGCCGGCAGCGGCGCGCTGGGTTTCGAGGCCGCCTCGCGCGGCGTGGCTTTCGTGCAGATGGTGGAGCGCCACGGCCCGGCCGTGGAGAACCTGCGCGCCCTGCGCGCCAAGCTGCGCGCCGAGCACGTACGCGTCCATTCGGGCGATGCGCTGCATATCCTGGAACGCAGCCAGATGCGTTACGACCTGGTCTTCCTGGATCCGCCCTTCGCCCGCGACTGGCTGGACAGGATATGGCCGCTGCTGCCCAATGTGCTGGCGCCCGAGGCGCTGGTCTACGTCGAATCGGAAAGCCCTGTACAGGCCCCGGAGCAATACGAGATACTACGCCAGGAGAAGGCGGGACAGGTGCATTATCATCTGTTTCGATTTGCTGCGACGCAGAAAACAGTCAATAATGCCGAACCTCCCGGGGCGCAAGCGACGCGTCCGCAGGACTCCAACCCGCCAACCTGAACCCATCACGCGGACGCACCATGATTACTGCTGTTTATCCCGGAACCTTCGACCCCCTGACGCGCGGCCATGAGGACCTGGTGAGACGAGCCGCCAATCTTTTCGACCACGTGGTGGTCGGAGTGGCTTCCAGCCAGAACAAGCGCCCTTTCTTCACCGTGGAAGAACGTGTCGAGATCGCCTCGGAAGTGCTCAGCCACTACCCCAACGTGGAAGTGAAGAGCTTCTCGGGCCTGCTCAAGGACTTCGTGCGCGAGCAGAACGCGCGCGTGATCGTGCGCGGCCTGCGCGCCGTGTCCGATTTCGAGTACGAATTCCAGATGGCCGGCATGAACCGCCACCTGCTGCCCGAAGTGGAGACCATGTTCATGACTCCTTCGGACCAGTACCAGTTCATCTCGGGCACCATTGTGCGCGAGATCGCCGTGCTGGGCGGCGACGTGGGCAAGTTCGTGTTCCCTTCGGTGGAGCGCTGGCTGCACAGCAAGGCCAAGGAGCGGCGCGAGCAGCTGCTGCAGCAATCGGGCTCGGCGCGCTGATCTCGCCCCGCGGAGCAGTCCGTACTACACTGTAGGGTGAATCGATAGTCATCCTCGGGCCGCACCGCCGGGGAGACGGAAGCAATCAGGACATCACGCCATGGCGCTGCACATCACCGAAGAATGCATCAACTGCGACGTCTGCGAGCCGCAGTGCCCGAACATGGCCATCTACATGGGCAAAGAGATCTACGAGATCAACCCCAACCTGTGCACGGAATGCGTGGGCCACTTCGACGAGCCCCAGTGCGTGGTGGTCTGTCCGGTGGAATGCATCGAGGTCCATCCGCAGCATCAGGAAGACCAGGCCACCCTGATGGCCCGCTTCAAGCAGCTCCAGTCCAAGCAGCAGCCCTGAAGCGCTGATCAGGCGGGCAGCCGCTTGAGCAGGCGCAGGGGCTGACCCAGCCAGCGGCTGAACCAGGCCGCCGCCAGTTCCCCTTCATCCACCAGCCGCACGCTGCGGCCCTCCTCCTGCCACAGGGCGCAGAGGTCCTCGTCGTCCTCGATGACGTCCACGGCAATGTCCAGGCGCATCATGCCGGGCGCACGCAGCACCAGGTCGCCAAAGCGCAGGTCGATCTCCAGGTCCGCCAGGCGGGGCAGTTCGTCCGCGGACAGGACGCGGCCCGAGGCGTCGCCCAGGACCCACAGGTCGTGGCAAGCCGCCGCCTTGCCGTTTGCCAGGCCGGGGCCGCCTTTCAAGGGATGAAAGAGCGCTCCGGATTCGGTCCGGCGCTCCGCGCTCGTACAGGAAGTCATGGCCGCATCAGTCCTTTCAAGGCGTCGCCCAAAGTCTGCACGGCCTGCGGCTCCGGCGCGTCCTGCGCGGACTCCTCGGCCGGCGCCTCCTGCTGGCTGAGCAGATCGAGCAATCCGTCCTGCAAGGCCTTCTTGATGGAAGGGCTGGCGATTTCCTTCCATTGCACTTGATAAGACAGCGCCTGCCAGGGACCGGATACGCGCAAGGGGATGGCCACATTGCGCAGATCCTGCAAGGATTTGCGCTCCTGCGGATCCAGGCGTGCGTTCAAGCGCGCCTGCAGCAGCACGTCCGCCTGCTGGTTGACCATGTCCAGCCCCGCCGGCTTGCCCATGGACAGCGTCAGCAATGGGGTGGACGCCTTCAGGCTGCGAAAGACGCCCTGGCCCTGCTTGATGTCCAGCGAGCTCTGCAGACGGCTGAATACCGTGCGGCGCTGCGGGTCCGACTCGGGGCGCAGCAGGGGAATCTGGCCGCTGAATGCATTGCGCACGGCTTCGTTGATGTCGCGCACGCTCTGGTCCAGGTCCACGCCGCGCCAGCCGCCGTCCTGCAGGTCGAACTGCAGGCCGCCTTCCAGCGAGGCCAGCCGGGCCGCCACCGTCGCGCCCTGGCCCTTCAGGTTCAATTGCACATCGCCCTGCCCCGACAGCTGGTCATCGCCAAAAGCGTCCAGCAACAAGGACCCGACCTGCATCTTCTGCAATTTCAGCGACAGGTCGAACTGCTTGCCAGGCTCCAGGCTGCCCTGGAACTGGAACTGCCCCTCGTAGCCTTTGCCCGTCAGTTGCTTGAGCTGCAGGTTTTCGCCCTGGTTCTGCAGCCGCCCCTTGACCTGCTCCAGCTTCAGGCCCAGGCTCTTGAGCTGCGCGGCCTCCATGCTCACGTCCAGGCGGGTGGTTTTCAGCCATGCCAGCGGATCGGCGTTGGCCACCAGCGCCTCTTCCACGGCCGGCGCAGGCGCCGGCTTGGGCTCGGGAGATTCTTCCTGTTCGGCAGCCGGGGCCTTGGCGGCCGGCTCGGGCTGCGCCTCGACGCCCTGAGTCAGGCCGGGCGCAGCCAGCCAGAAGATGGAACGCAATTCGTCCAGGTCCAGTTTGTCGGCCTTGAGCGCCGCCTTGAGCAGGCGGCCCTCGTCCTGGCCCTGCAGGCTCAGGTCCAGCGTGCCTTGCGCCTGATCCGTCTGGCTGCTCAACTGCGCCTGGTAGCTGCGCTGCCCCATGTTCAGGTCCGCATCGCCGGACAGGGGAATTTCGAAACGGCTGCCGGCCGCAGCCTCGTCCTCGACGCGCAGATTGGCCGCAATGGCGGGAAAGCGCAGCCATTGGCCCGCAGGCTGCCATTGCGCCGGCGACACCGCCTTGATCTGCGCCACGCGATTGCCCTGCTTGACGGCCCCTTCCAGACGCGCCTCCTGGAACAGCAGCTTCTCGCTGTTCCCCGCGATTCCCTTGAGCGTCAGGCCCAGGCCCAGAACCCGCGGCCCGCTGACCTTCATCGTGGCCACGATCGGATCACCCTCGGCCTGGGTGGGCGAGACCTGGATGCGCGGCGCATCCAGAGCCAGTTCCAGCGCCTGCTGCTCGTTCTTGCCATTGACGCGCAAACCCAGCTTCTCGAAGGAGACCAGGTCGCCGGCGCTGTCGATCTGCATCTTGGGCGTGGCTAGCGTAGCGCTCAGGTCATTCAGGGGATATTGCCCCAGCCATTGGCCTTGCAGCTGGACGTCCAGGCTGGTGGCGTTGAACTGGCGCTGCGAGGCGTTATAGGCCACATTGCCCTTGAGGGCCAGGCTCTGCGCCTTGATCTGGTCCAGTTCGCCGTTGAACAGCAGGTTGAGCTTCTGGGCGGAATACGACTTGGCGGCCGGGTCCATGCGGAACTGGCCCTGGCCTTCCAGCATGCCGTCGGCGGACGGGTAGTCGCCCGAGACGCGTCCCTTCAGGGCCACGTCGAAAGGCTGGCCGAAAGTCATCCGGCCGGTGTTGACTTCCAGCTGCACCAGCCGGCCGATGACGTTGCTGCGCTTGCTGTAGTAGTGGATCTCGCCGCCCTTCAGGCTGAGGCCGGCGATATCGATCTGGAAATCCGTGTCGCTTCCCGAACGCTTGGCGATCAGCTCGGGCACGGGCGAGGACGCGTCCTGTCCGGCGGCGGCTGGCTCGGCGGCCTGGGCGGCGGGCAGCAGGGCCAGCGCGGCCGGGGCGGCCTGCGGCGCGGCGGCGGCGGCCGGAGCGGCCTGCAGCAGATCGTCGAAATTGAAATGCCCTTCCTCGTCGCGCACGATCCAGGCCTTGAAGCCGGTCACGGCGACGTGGTCGACCACCAGGCGGTTGTTGATCAGAGGCCAGAGGGCGACGGCGAAGCGGGCGCTCTCCAGCGAGGCGAAGGGATCGTCGGAATTGCGGTCGGACAGAGACAGCCCCTGCACGGACAGGCCGATGCGGGGGAACAGGGAAAGCTCGATGTCGCCGTCGATCTTGAGCGTACGCTGGTACTTCTGCTGGACCACATCGGCCAGCTTCTGCTTGTACGAATTCGGATTGAATGTCAGCAGGAAAATCGCCCCGCCCACGACCGTGACAATTGCCAAGACGACGAGGCTGAACAAGCCCCGCTTAAACCATACTTTCATTTAAGCCTCTAGTACCTCGAGACATGACGCGATAAGCCATATAGCCGGATACGAAATGCTAACCCATGTCGGGCCGTCGCGAAGTACCGGAGCCAAGAAAATTCGGCGCGGAGGCTGAAAAGGAAGGCTCTATAACAAAAACGCTTATCATTACCTCAAGAAATATGAACATAGGGCAAAAGTCTGCGAATTGAAAGCCACTTCATGCCGTACAAGGGTTATGCTTCGCCTATTACAGTCAGCCACTTGATCATCAAGCCCATAACGAATCATGAAATTAGAGACTCTTGCCATTCATGCCGGCTACCAGCCCGATCCGACCACCAAGGCCGTGGCCGTGCCGATCTACCAGACCACCTCCTACGCCTTCGACAGCACCCAGCATGGCGCTGACCTGTTCGACCTGAAGGTGCCGGGCAATATCTACACGCGCATCATGAACCCCACCAACGCCGTGCTGGAAGAGCGCGTCGCCGCGCTGGAGGGCGGCGTGGGCGCGCTGGCCGTGGCCTCGGGCATGGCGGCCATCACGTATGCTATACAAACGATTGCCGAGGCTGGCGACAACATTGTTTCCGTCAGTAAGCTGTACGGCGGCACCTACAATCTGTTCGCTCATTCCTTTCCCCGCCAGGGCATCACCGTCAGGTTCGCCCCGCACGACGACATCGCCGCGCTCGAGTCCCTGATCGACGAGCGCACGCGCGCCGTATTCTGTGAAACGATTGGAAACCCCGCCGGCAACATCGTGGACTTGCAGGCCCTGGCCGACGCCGCGCACCGTCACGGCGTGCCCCTGATCGTGGACAACACGGTGGCCTCCCCCGCCCTGTGCCGCCCCTTCGAGCACGGCGCCGACATCGTGGTGCACGCCCTGACCAAGTACATGGGCGGCCATGGCACCACCATCGCGGGCATCGTGGTCGATTCGGGCAAGTTCCCCTGGGCCGAGCACAAGGAGCGCTTCGCCATCCTGAACCAGCCCGACCCGTCCTATCACGGCGTGGTCTACACGGAAGCCTTCGGTCCCGCCGCCTTCATCGGCCGCTGCCGCGTGGCCCCGCTGCGCAACACCGGCGCCGCCCTGTCCCCCTTGAGCGCCTTCCAGATCCTGCAAGGCATCGAGACCCTGCCGCTGCGCATGGAGCGCCACACGGAGAACGCCCTGAAGGTGGCCCGCTATCTGAAGGCCCATCCGCAGGTATCCTGGGTGAAATACGCCGGACTGGAAGACCACCCCGAGCACGAACTGGCGCAGCGCTACCTGGGCGGCAAGCCCGCATCCATCCTGTCCTTCGGCATCAAGGGCGGCATCGAGGGCGGCACGCGCTTCATCGACGCCCTGAAGCTGGTGCTGCGCCTGGTCAACATCGGCGACGCCAAGTCCCTGGCCTGCCATCCGGCCAGCACCACGCACCGCCAGCTCAACAGCGAAGAGCTGGCGGCGGCCGGCGTCAGCGAAGACATGGTGCGCCTGTCCATCGGCATCGAGCACATCGACGACATCCTGGCCGATCTGGAACAGGCCCTGGAGGCCTCGCGCGGCTGATTGGCGCGATCCGAAGCAAAAAGGCGCCCCTCCGGTCTGGAGGGGCGCCTTTTTCTTGATACGTGAAAGATCAGCTCTTGCGGAACAATTGCGTCAGCCCGCCCAGCAGGCTGTTGACGTCCGTCAGGTGAGACGGATCGAAATGGCCGTTCGGGCTGGCCTGGTCGATCAGGGACGGCAGCATGACCTTGAGGTTCTCCAGCACGGTCTGCTGGTTCAGGCCCGACAGGCTGACCAGCTTTTCAATGGCGGGAGCGCCCATGACGCTCGCCAGGTCCTGCTCGCCGATGGCCTTGTTCTCGCCTTGGGACAGCCAGGACGACACCACGTCGGCAAAACCGCCTTCGCGAAAGCGCTCGATCAAACCGGCCAGGCCGCCGGGATAGGTGCTGACCACCTGGATCAAGGCCGGCAGCAGCTCTCCCTGCACCTTGGAGTGCGGGTCCGCCGACGACAAGGCCGACACTACGGAATTGAGCAAGCCCATTTTTCTTTTCTCCCCAATTACAGCAGCCCGCCAGGACAGGCGCAGGCTTGAACCGCAATTATGCCGCGACGGGCGCGCCCTTGGGGCGAAAAACTGTCAAGCCCGGTGAAGAGACCTAGGGTGAATCCGGGTGAGCCCGGTCTTGCCCGGCGCAGGCGCTGGGCTACACTGGTCGGCATGACGCCCGGGCGCCGCCGCGCCGGCGGCCCACCTTGACGGAGACCTGCAATGAACCTGACCCTTTCTTCAGTCCTGTCCGCGGAAGACACCGCCCGCTGCCTGCCCTACCCCGAGCTGGTCGCCTGCCTGGGCAAGGCGATGGCCGAACATGCAGCCGGCAGGATCCTGGCTCCGGAGCGGCAGGTGCTGAACTACCCGCAGGGCGGACAGATGCTCTCCATGCCGGCCGTGGCGCACGATGTGGGCGTGCACAAGCTCGCCAACGTCATGCCCGACAATCCGGCCCTGGGCCTGCCCTCCATCCTGGCCCTGGTCGCGGTCTACGACGCGCGCACCGGTCAGACGCTGGCGCTGCTGGACGGCCCCACCGTCACGGTGCGACGCACCGCCGCCGTATCCATGCTGGGCATACAGGCGCTCTGGCCGCAAGGGCCGACGCACGTGGCCACCCTGGGCTGCGGCCGCCAGGCCCTGGGCCATGCCGACGCCATCCTGACGCTGTATCCCAACGCCCGCGTCACCCTGACATGCCGCAATCCGCCCCGGGCGGAACAGGCCGTGGCCGGACTGCGCGAGCGCCATGGCGGCCGGGTCCGCCTGACCAGGGACCTGCCCGCCGACGCGGACGTGGTGATCGCCCTGACCGGGAGCCTGACGCCCGTCTATCACGAAGAAGCCCGGCTGGAACGCCTGCTGATCGGAGTGGGCGCGTTCCGCGCCGATATGGCCGAGTTCGAGCCGCATACCCTGCATGCCAGCCGCCTGTACGTCGATGACCTTAACGGCGCCCGCCACGAAGCGGGCGACCTGCTGCAGGCCCAGGTGGACTGGGACCAGGTCCAGGGCATCCACCAGGTGCTGCGCTCGCCGGCGCCCAGGGACAAACCCTTCTTCTTCAAGTCGGTAGGCTGCGCAGCCTGGGATCTGGCCGCGGCGCGCTGCGCCTTGCAAATAGCGGAATCAGACTGATTTTTCGCTGTTTATCAATTCTTTAAGACATGTCCTAAAGCGGGCAAGAATGTTAATCTGGCGGCTGTCCCCGACCACTGATGACTTTTCTTGTCCGCAGCGCAATGACTTCCTCGCACCATCCCCACGACGACGATCCCTACCAGGTCCAGTCCCGATTTGAGATCCTGCGCATCCTGCGGACCATCGAGAGCAGCGGCTTGCTGCTGCACATGGAAGCGGGCCAGGGAGACACCAGCATCGTCACGACCATCCTGGAGATAGATCCGGACAGCAACACCATCGTCATCGACACGGCCAACAAGCAAGAGCAGACCCGCCGTCTGCTGCAATCCGAACACGTCAACTTCGAGACGTCCGTGGACAAGGTCAAGATCACTTTCCAGGCCCCGACTCCGGAAGGCACCTCCTTCGAAGGCCAGCCCGCCCTGGCCATTCCCATCCCGGAATCCATACGGCGCCTGCAGCGGCGCGAGTACTTCCGCGTCAATGTGCCGCTGAACGAGCCGGCCATGGTCACCTTGCGACTGAACAATCAAAGCCAGAGCTTTCGCCTGCACGACATCAGCGGCGGCGGCCTGTCCCTGGTGGATGAATCCATGGACATGCCCGAGCCGATCGGTACGCATTACGCCCAATCCCTGCTGGAATTGCCGGATACCGGCTCCTTCCTGGTCGCCCTGGAGGTCGCGCGCACGGAAAAACAGGAGCTTCCCAACGGCAAGCAGATCCAGCGCCTGGGCTGCACCTTCATCGACCTGCCCGGCTCCACCCAGACCGCCATTCAGAACTACATTGCTCGCCTGGAGCGCCAGCAGATCGCCAAGCAGCGCGGTCACGCCTGAGCAGTCAGGACAGCGACGGATCCAGGTCGGCCGGCACGTCCACATCCCGCAACACGCCCGCATCGGTCACGGCCACCCAGGCCGTGTCCTGGCTGTGCGCCTGCAAAAGGCCCCGAGCTCCCTCGGCATCGGGCAACGCCAGCAATTCTCGGCGCCACCCGACCCCGAACCCGACCGGATTGCCGGGCTGTCCGTCCACGGTCGGCCGCACCAGGCCGGCGCCCTGACGCAAGGCGCCAGCCAGAGCCGCCAGGGTCCGCGCCTGCACCCAGGGCATGTCGGCCAGCAGCACCAGCCACCCGCAGGCGGGCGAGCTGGCCTGCACGCCCGCCTTCACAGTGACTCCCATGCCGCGCGCAGCCTGTTCGGCGCGCACGAAGCGCAGCGCCAGCCCGTCCAGCTCCTGGCGCAGTTCGGTCTCGTGTACGTCGCAGACCACCACGACCTCGTCCAATACCTCCAGCGCCGTCTCGCAGACCCTGCGCAGCACCGTCACCCCGTCCGCCATGGGCGCCAGCAGCTTGAGCTGACGTCCCGACGGATCGAACCGCCGGCCCAGCCCGGCCGCCAGCACCAGCCCCGTTACCCCCTGAACTCGTTCAACGCCTGTCATTGCCGCTCCTTGCCCGCGCCTCGACGCGCCGGCCCTGTTCACGCCGGTCCGCGCCCGGCACTGCCGCTAGGGTAGCGGCAAAGCCTCGTTCGCGACAGCCCTTGCCGTTGACAGTATGAGCCGGCCGCAATACTACGCTGGATAAACACTTGATCAACCGGCTGTTCTGACGGAAGCAATCAGTCATGCTGGTTCCTGGACTCCACTCCTCCAGGACCCCATCCATGACCCGGTACGACACCTTCTATCGCTGCCTACTCGACGCCCAAAGTCTGGAACAGGTATTTCAAGGAACAGGCAGATAAAAAAAACCCCCGGAAGCCGTCCAGCCCCCGGGGGTACATGTCCGACGGCCCGCCCCCAAGCGGCAGGCCGTCGAAACCGTCACGCGGCCGCCGCCCTTACAGGCCCAGCAGCGCCATCGCCTCCTGGCGCGTGGCCACCGTCGCGTACTTCTGGCGCATGTCGAACAGGTTCGCCTCGTGCGGGCCCAGCGCCCGGTCGCCCACGCAGTCCGACACCACCAGCGGGCGAAAGCCCAGCTGCATCGCATCGACCACGCTGGCGCGCACGCAGCCGCTGGTCACCGCCCCGGCCACCAGCAGCGTCTTGACCCCGCGCTGGGTCAGCCACGCCGCCAGCGAGGTGCCGAAGAACGCCGAGGGCACGTTCTTGCGCACCACCAGCTCGCCCGGCGCCGGCGTCAACGCCGGCACGATCTGGCTGTTGGGCTCGTTCTCCAGCAACCCCAGCATCCCCGGCACCTTGATGCTGAAGATGTTGTGATCCGCCCCGTCGTCCGCGTACACGATGCGCGAGTGCGCCACCGGCCAGCCCTGCGCGCGCGCCGTGGCCAGCAGATGCCGCGTGTTCTCGATCGCCTGCGGGATGTTCCCGCCCCCGAACACCGCCGGATCCGCAAAGCCGTTGACCAGGTCGATGATCAGCAGCCCGTACGGCGCCTGCGGCTCCAGCTGCGCCCCAAAACCCTGCTGGGCGTACACCGCCCCTTCATTCGTACTCACCCACGCCTCCGTCCAGTACCTTGCCATCGCGCACCACGGCGCGCCCGTCCAGGCTCACCGTGCAGTGGCGCAGCGGAATATCAATGTGGCAGGCCGTGGTGCGAGCGCCCCCGGCCTCGTTGTTCGGCCCCAGGGAGAACAGGAAGTTGCCCTCGAAGGCTCGCGCATCCATCCCGATCGTGTTCTCGCGCGAGTACAGCCCCAGCGTGGACCAGTGGCAGCGCGGCTGCAAGCCCCAGCCGATGTGCGAGATCGCGTAGCCTTCCGGATCGTTGAAGGACTTCATGTACTCGTCCAGCAGCTCGGCCTCCACCCCGCCCTCGATCCGGGTCGCGTAGCCGTTCTCCACCGTCAGGATGATCGGCTCGGTCGAGTACTTCTTCTGCGGCAGCAGGATGTCGCCCTTGTCGATCACGATCGTGCCGTTCGAGCCGCCCTCGTTGGGCCAGGTCAGCACGAAGCCGCTGGGCCAGTGGTCCCAGCGACCCGGCTCGTCCACGAAGCCGTACTCGCGAATCGCCGGGAACTCGCCCAGCGCGCAGCGCAGGTCCGTGCCCGCCGGCGAGGTGATGCTCATTTCCTTGGCCGCCTTGATCAGCTGCGCGGCCGCCGTCACCCGCGCCCGGTCCGCTTCGGTGGGCACCGTGCGCACCAGGATCTCGGGCGGCTCGACCGCCAGCAGGATCTTGGTGCCCGACTTCAGAATGTCGATCTGCTCGGGCGAGAACAGCAGCGTCATCAGGTCCAGCACCAGGTCGCTGGCCTTGAGCGCGGCAATGGCCGCCTCGTTGCCGGTCAGCGGCGTGGTGCCCAGGTAGGCCAGCGAGTCGCGGCTGAGCGCCTTGTCGGCGTTGACCGGCAGCAGGTCCAGCCGGTTGACCACCGCGCCCATGGACTGGGCCGCGATCTGGGCGCACTGCAGCGTCTGCGGGTGCGTGCTCGAGCTGGTCAGCAGCGTCACCGTCTGCCCGCGCTCCAGCTTGGACAGGCGCAGCACCTCCTGCCAGGCTTCGATAAGTTGATAATCACTGACTGCCATAGTTTTCCTCGTCGTCAGGCCGTGCGGCGCACGGCTGTTTCTTAAATCTCGATCAGGCGATCCGCACGCCCAGGAAATCGCCGAAGGCGGCGTAGAAGCCCGCCTCGTTGTCCCAGGGGATCATGTGGCCGGCATTGGCCACGCGGGCTACCGTCACGCCTGGGATCAGGCTCTGGATTTCCGCAATGTCCTCGGCGCGGATCACGTCGCCGCGTTCGGCCACCATCAGCATCACCGGCACCTGGATCTGGGGGAAATCCGCGTGCACATCATCGGTGTGGAAGCCCTCGAAGCTGGCCAGGATGGCCGGCTCGTGGCAGGTGTGCAGCCACTGGGCGCGCAGCTGCAGCTGCTCCTCGGTCCAGGTCGGGCAGAAGGCGCGCATGTCCTCGGCCGTGCAGCCCTTGCGGGCCATGGCCATGGAATCCACATACCAGGGCAGCTTGGATGGATAGGCGCGGCGTCCCGGACCGGACACGGGCGGGTCCACCATGACCAGGCGGGTCAGGCCTTCAGGATGGGAGCGGGCGGCACGGGCGCCGATACGGCCGCCCATGGAGTGGCCTACGATGGCGTAACGCTTCAGGCCCAGGGCCTTGGCGAATTCAATGACGTCGGCCGCCTGGGCGTCCAGGCTGTAGTCCATGCCTTCCGCGGCTTCACTCAGGCCGCGGCCGCGCACGTCCAGCACGTAGGTGTCGAAATGCCGGCCGAACTGCTCGCCGACAAAACCCCAGGTGACCGCCGGGCTGGTGATGCCGGGGATGATGATGACCGCATCGCGGCCGGCGCGCTCGCCGGTCGAACCGCCGTAACGCAGGTAGTGCTGGCGTATGCCGTTCGCCTGCACATGGCCACCATAAAGATATGTACTCATTAAACTGTCCTTGGGTTGAAACACGCTCACGCCGTGGCTGCCTGGTTCGCAGCGGTCAGCGCGGCCCGGACCACGTCCGGAGTGAAAGGCACCCGCCGGAAGCGCCGGCCGGTGGCGTCGAAAAGAGCATTGGCAATGGCGGAGGCGCAAGGCACGGAGGCGGATTCCCCCGAGCCCATGGGCGCCTCTGACTGCCGATCCATCAGGATGACCTCGATGGGCGGGATGCGCGGAAAACCGATGATGGGATAGGCCCCCCATTCGGCGCTGACCACGCCGCGGCCATCAAAAGAGACCTGTTCGTACAGAGTACGGCTCAGGGACTGGATGACATTGCCGTGGATCTGATGGCGCACCCCCGCCGGGTTGACCATCTGCCCGGTATCCTGGCCGACATAGACCTGGTCCACGCGAATGAGGCCGCTGTCCGCATGCACGCTCAAATCCACCAGCCATGCCGACCAAGCGGCGCCGAAGCCGGGGAACTTGCTATGAATGTAGCGGGCATAGGACAGGCCGCGGCCATGCAGCCACCCCTGCTCATCCGGCACGCCGCGCGTACCCGTGCGGCCTGGCCGCCACTGGCCGTGATCCGCCACGGCCTGCAGCAGCTCCCGCGCCCGCTGGTCCCGGTCCAGGTAGCGCAGGCGATACTCCAGCGGATCGGCCTTGGCCTCGAAGGCCAGCTCGTCCAGGAAGCAATCGTGCGCAAATGAATTGGGCATGGCCGACACCCCGCGCAGCCAGGAGGCGCGCACGATGGCGGGCATGTCGTTGCAGACCACGTGCATGCTGGGATAGCTGTAAGGCGGCACCGCCGTGCGGTCTCCCATCTCCAGTTGGCGCGGCGCGGCGCTTTCCCGGCCCGTCAGCAGCAGGGCCAGATTGGGCGCATCGTTGGACGGATAATGGGTGGCGAAGTCGTAATGGCGCAGTCGGCCCTCGGTATCGATGGAGCCTTCCACGTCCATCAGCTGGGCCGTGCCCTTGGGCTCCCAGCCATGCTCCTGCTCGCGGCTCAGCTGCACGCGCACCGGCGCGCCCACCGCCCGAGACAGGAGCAGGGCGTCGGCGCAGACATCATCGGCGCAATTGCGGCCGTAGCAGCCCGCCGCCTCATGGCGAATGATCTCGATGCAGCCTTCGTCCTCATCCAGCAACTGGCTCAGGTGCACGCGCAGCATGTGCGGATTCTGGCTGCCGGACCAGACCCGGCTATGGCCGGGCTGATAGTGCGCCACCGCGCAGGACGGGCCTATGGAGGCGTGCAGCTGATAAGGCCATACATAGGTGCGCTTCAAGCGCTTGCCCTCCGGCGGCAGGACGGGATGGTCCGCCCGCGTGTCGCAGAGTACACGCTCGGTCATGGGCTGGCGGCGTATGGCCTGTTCCACATCGCTCATGTCCGCCAGGGCGGGAATGGGCTTCCAGCGCACCTTCAGTTCCTTGGCGGCGCGCATGGCATGCTCTTCGCGGCGCGCGACCACGCCGATGAAATCGCCCTCCACCACAACGCGCAAGTCCGGCGCGATATGGCGAATGGACTCCTCGTCCACGGACTCCAGGCTGCAACCGACAAAGTCGCCGCTGTCCCGCCCCACATAAGGCGGGCGCACCACGCGGCCGTGCAACATGCCCGGAACGCGCACGTCGTGCACGTAGACCCACTGCCCCAGCGCCTTGCCGGGAATGTCCACGCGGGGCTGGGGCGTGCCGACGATGCGCAGCTCGCCGACCGGCTTGGTGACGGTATCGTTGTCCAGCTGGGCATGCAGCTTGCGGCCCCGCAGCGCGTCCCAATAGGAAAGGCTGCGGCCATCCGGCGCCGTGATCAGGCCGCCCTGCACGCGCAGCTCGGCGGCGTCCAGCTCCCATTGTCGGGCCGCCTCCTGCACGAGCAGACGGCGAGCCTGCGCCGCCGCCTTGCGCAAGGGCACGGCGTGGATCTGGATGGAGGCGCTGGCAATGGTGGGTCCCTGGTTGGGAACCGCGTCCGTATGGCCCAGCACCATCTGCACGCGCTCCATCGGCACGTCCAGCTCGTCGGCCACGATCTGGCTCAAGGCCGTCTGGATGCCGGTGCCCAGGTCCACATGTCCGCTGAAGGCGCGCACCCAGCCCTGCTCGGAAACGGCGACGAACACATCATCATGCGCCTGCAGATAGTCGGAAACCACGCCGGGCTGGCCCGGCGACGGGCGGGGCGGACGCGCGGGCGCGCGAAGGATGAGCAAGGTTCCTTCAGCCTGCAAAAGCTCTTGCTGCTGGCGTCGCGGCGCGTCATAGGACATCGGACTCTCCCTGGTTCGCTGCACGACCGGCGATGGCCGGCCGCTGCACGGGGTCGGCATGAACGGACGCCATCCGCGCCCACGCTTCCACGACAGCCCCGATCATCAGCGTACACACCCTATAAAAAATGGAAATCATGGCAAACACGCCATTTTCAACCATCACTATAAATAGAAAATCAAGCACTCAATAATCAGTGTAAACCCTATTAATTTTGCTAGATACAGCGAACTCAAGGGTCTATCGGCCTGCCTATCGCCAAATGCGGTAAATTGTCGCACCTGATCTATTTACTCAATAATTTAAAGTGTATACACTTAATTTAAGTGTATCAACTCCGATGCAACGGAGGAGCTGCGTCAGGTTCGGATCCGGCGCATGGCCAGGACCCGGCAGCCGGGGGGCTGTCGCCGGCGCAAAGCCGTTTCCCTGCGGCCGGCCAGCTCTTATAGTTGAACTTGCAAATAAAACCGAACCTCCGTTTCCAGGCCAGGGTTCACGCAACCCGGGCGCCAGCGACGAATTAAAGGTGAAGCTTCCATGGCCTCTCGCTCCCGCCCGCATTCGCTGCGGGTCAATCAACAGACGCACGTCATTGACGTGGAACCCGATACCCCGCTGCTCTATGTACTGCGCAACGACCTGGAACTGAACGGTCCCAAGTTCGGCTGCGGCCTGGGCGAATGCGGCGCCTGTACGGTGCTGGTGGACGGCGTGGCGGCGCGCTCCTGCGTCGTGCCCGTCAGCATCGTGGAGCACCGCCAGATCACGACGCTGGAAGGGCTGGCCCTGGACGGCCGCCCCAATCCGGTCCAGCAAGCCTTCATCGACTGCCAGGCGGCCCAGTGCGGCTATTGCCTCAATGGCATGATCATGACCGTACAGGCCTTGCTGAACCGCAATCCGCAGGCGACCGAAGAACAGATCCGCGACGAGCTGCGCTACAACCTGTGCCGCTGCGGCACGCACGTGGAAATCATGCAGGCCGCCATGCGCGCGGCAAAGGCCATGCGATGAGTCATCTCGCCCAAGCCGCACCGCGTCCGGAACTGCCCGGCCTGCCCGCCTCCACGCCCTGTCTGCACGGCGTGGTGCTGCGCCCTCCTTATTGGCACTATGCGGACGGCGCCTATCAAGGCGCGCAACTGCAGACGCTGGATGCGCAGGCCGCGCTGCAGGTGCCCGGCGTGGTGGCCTGCGTGCGCAAAGGCAACTTCGTCGGCGTGCTGGCCGTCCAGCAGGAACAGGCGCAACAGGCCTGCTCCCTGCTGGACGCCCGCTGGGCCACGCCCGTCGGCCATGCCGGCCCAAGCCTGGAAGCGAATGCCGGCGCCGGCCAAGCGGACGGTCCGGCCCAAGTCTATGAATGGCAGCGCAGCGACCTTGGACTGGAACCAGCCTGGGCCGTGGCCTGGCACGACGGCGACACCTTGCGCGTCTGGGCCCGCACCCGCCGCCCCGCCGCCTTGATGACCGAGCTGCAAGCCCTGAGCGGCCTGCCGGCCGAACGCGTCATCGTGCTCGATCCCGGCCATGACGCGGCCGAGGCCTATGACTGCGCCATGGACGCGGCCGTCATGGCCTTTGGCCGCGCGCAAGCGGTGCAAGTGCGCGCCGCCCGCGTGGAGCCGGCCATACGCCTGGCCGTTCATGACGACGGGCGCCCCCACGCGGAACTGGCGGAACAGCTGCAGGCCGCGCACTGGCGCCTGAACACCCTGGACAGCACGCGTCCGTCGCTGGCCGCCGTGCTGTGCGGCCAGGACTCGCTGCCCGCCGCCGGCCCCCAGGCCGTCAGCGATTATTTTTCCCAACCGCTGGCGGCGCAAGACGGACAAGCCGCCGTCGGCGATCCGGACAGCGTGGCGCACGCCACCATCTTTGCCCAGGAATCGCAATTCGACCAGTATTGCCACGAACGCGGACTGGATCCGCTGCAGGCGCGCCTGGACCGCGTCACCAGCCGGCAGGGACGGGAGCTGCTGGAAAGCGTGGCCCGCCAGTCCGACTGGACCCGCGCGCCGGCCCGACAGGACGGCGTGATCCGCAAGGGCCGCGGCCTGGCCTACAGCCACGTCGTGGAACGGCAGCCGGGCGAGACGACGCGCGAACAATGGTCGGCCTGGGCCGTGGACGTGAGCGTGGATACCCACAGCGGCCGGCTCAGCATCGACAGGCTGACCATAGGCCATGACAGCAGCGCCCTGGCCGAGCCCGGCGTGCAGGCCGAAGCGCCGCCCGCCCTGGCGGACCGCCTGAGCCGCTGGGCCCAGCAACTGCTGGCGCCCGCCGCCCGCACGGACACCGGCGAGCGGCGGCGCGCGCCCGAGCCGTCCCGGCCCAGCGTGCAGCTGGTCAAGCCCGAGCAGGCGCTGGAGCGGCCCATGGCCTGGAGCCAAGGGGTGGAACTGCCCGCCGCGGCCGCCATCGCCAACGCCGTATTCAACGCCACCGGCGTGCGCCTGAACAGCGCTCCCTTCGCCATGGACGCCCTGGCCCTGGATTGCAAAGGCCCGCAGGGCGCGCCCCGGCGGCGCAAGCCATGGCTGAGCGGACTGCTGGCCGTGGCCGCCGGCGCGGTGGTCAGCGCCATGCCCTGGCGGCCCGCCATCGCTCCGGTCGCGCACGTGGACACGTCCATATTTTCCGACCAGGCGATCGAGCGGGGCCGGCTGGTCGCCATTGCCGGCGACTGCATGGTCTGCCACACCGCCGAAGGCGGCCAGCCCAACGCCGGCGGCCTGGGCCTGGAGACGCCATTCGGCACCATCTACACCACCAACATCACCCCGGACAAGGAAACAGGCATAGGCTCCTGGAGCTACAAGGCCTTCGAGCGGGCCATGCGCGAAGGCATACACCAGGACGGGCGCCACCTGTATCCCGCCTTTCCCTACACGGCGTTTGCCAAGATCAGCGACGAGGACCTGCAGTCCCTCTATGCCTATCTGATGACGCAGGAACCGGTGCACGCCCCGAACAAGAAGACCGAACTGCCCTTCCCCATGAACATGCGCCCGCTGGTGGCCGGCTGGAACCTGCTGTTCCATCGCGACAAGCAGGCCTATGTGCCGGACGAAAGCCAGAGCACCCTTTGGAACCGGGGCGCCTACCTGGTCAACAGCAGCGGGCATTGCGCCGCCTGTCACACGCCCCGCAACGCTCTGGGCGCCGAGAAAGGCGGCGCGGCCAATTTCCTGGCGGGGGGCTTTGCCGACAACTGGGAAGCGCCCGCCCTGAACGGCCTGTCCCGGTCTCCCATCCCATGGACCGAACAGGAACTGTTCCAATACCTGCGCACCGGCTATTCGCCGCGCCACGGCGTGGCCGCCGGACCCATGGGCCCGGTCGTGGCCGGCCTGGCGCAACTGCCCGAATCGGACGTGCGCGCCATGGCCCACTATCTGGCCAGCCTGAATCCGGTCGACGCGCAGCAGGAAAGGGAGCATGCCGCCCAGGCCGCCCGCCTGGAAGAGGCCAGCCGCGCCAATCAGGCCGTGATGCTGATGCCCGGCGAGAAGCTGTTCAACGGCGCCTGCGCCGTCTGCCACGATCCGCGCGGCGGCCCGGTGCTGTTCGGCGCGCGGCCTTCGCTCGCCCTGAACACCAATCTGCACAGCGACCACCCCGACAACGCCATCCAGGTGCTGATGCACGGCATCACGCGGCCCGCCCAGCCTTCGCTGGGATCCATGCCGGGCTTCAAGGACAGCATGAACGACCAGCAGATGGAAGAGCTGCTGGTCTACATGCGGGCGCGCTTCGCGCCCGACAAGCCGGCCTGGAGCGGCCTGAAGGAAAAGATCGCCGCGATACGCGAACAGAAAGGGCATCTCTGACGGCCCTGGCCGGCTCGATCAGAGGCGGTTCAGGCTGTTCTTTCCGCCAGGATGCCGGCGTCCCCGCGGAGACGCCGGCATTCGCGGGCTCAGCCGCGCCGGGCTGCTTCGATGGCGGCAATATCGATCTTGCGCATGTCCATCATGGCCTCGAAGGCGCGCCGGGCCGCTGCCGGATCCGGATCGGCGATGGCCTCGGTCAGGATGCGCGGCGTGATCTGCCATGACACGCCCCATTTATCCTTGCACCAGCCGCAGGCGCTTTCCTGCCCGCCGTTGTCCACGATGGCGTTCCACAGACGGTCGGTCTCGGCCTGGTCCTCGGTCGATACCTGGAAGGAAAACGCCTCGTTGTGCTTGAAGGCCGGGCCGCCGTTCAGGCCCAGGCAGGCAATGCCCATGACGGTGAACTCCACCGTGAGGATATCGCCCTGCCTGCCGGCCGGGTAGTCGCCGGGCGCCCGGTGCACCGCTCCCACCGAGCTGTCCGGAAAGGTCTGGGCGTAGAAGGTCGCGGCCTCCAGGGCGGCGCCGTCGTACCACAGGCATATCGTGTTCTTGCTCGCCATCTGGGTTCTCCCAAAAAAGAACTTCGTTTTGACGCAGGGACCCCGGAAAAGGAGATCAGCCGGCAAAGCCCCCAGTCTGCAGGAACTGCATTTCCTGCTCCGTGGTCTGGCGGCCCAGGATGGTGTTGCGATGCGGAAAACGGCCGAAACGCTGGACCACGTCCAGGTGCTCCTCGGCATGGTCCAGCCAGGGCCGGCCGATCTCCTGGTTCAGGCGCACGGCTTCCTGCTGGTCGGCCAGGCTCTCCGAATGTGAATAAGGCAGATAGCAGAAGACGCGCCGCTCGACGGGGATCTGCTTGTCCAGCCCCTGGGCCACCATGGCCTTGGCCAGGTCCAGCGCCTTGGCGTCCGTGGCGTACATGCGCGGGGTGTTGCGAAAAGCGTTGCGCGGAAACTGGTCCAGCAGGATCAGCAAGGCATAAGATCCCGACGCGCTGGCGGCCCAATCGTCGAACTCGCCCCTGGCGGCGCGTTCGCGCCAGTCCAGGAAGCGCTCGCGGAACTGCTGGTCGAACTGATCGGATTTCCGGAACCAGCTCTGCGGTCCGGCCTGGACCCAGAAATCGATCACGGCCTGGGGATTGGGGGTCGTCTCTTGCATGCGTTTCTCCTGGGGCAAGGCAGGCCGGTCAAGAGACGGCCCGCATCAAACGGTCAGGTAGGTGCGCCGGATTTCATCATTGGCGGCCAGTTCCTGCATGGCGCCACTGTACCTTATCTGCCCCTTTTCCAGCACATAGGCCCGGTCCGAGACCAGTTCGGCGAAATGCAGGTTCTGCTCGGACAGCAGGATGCTGACGCCCTGCTGCTTGAGCTCCAGGATCATCTGCGCCATCTGTTCGACGATCACCGGCGCCACGCCTTCGGACGGCTCGTCCAGCAACACCAGGTAGGGATTGCCCATCAGGGTGCGGGCCACGGTCAGCATCTGCTGCTCGCCCCCGCTCATCTGCCCGCCGGGCCTGTCCTGCATGCGTCCCAGGTTGGGGAACAGTTCGTAGAGGCGCTCGGGACGCCAGTGCGGCGCAGCCGAACCGTCGGGCCAGCGGCGCGCGGGCTGGCGCCCCACTTCCAGATTCTCCGTCACGGTCAGGTCCGCGAAGACCCGCCTGTCTTCGGGCACGAAGCCCAGCCCCGCCCTGGCGATCTCGAAGGGCTGGCGTCCATGGATGGCCTGCCCCATGAAGTGAACGTCGCCCGTGCAGCGGGCCATCAGGCCCATGATGGACTTGAGGGTCGTGGACTTGCCGGCGCCGTTGCGCCCCATGAGGGCGACCACCTCGCCGCGCCGCACCTGCAGGGACAGGTCGAACAGGATGTGCGCCGCACCGTACCAGGCATTGAGGTCCTGGACCGACAGCAATGGCTGCGCCGCATCGTTCCGGCCGGCCTGCGCCGGCAGCGAGGCGGGATTTGCGCTTTGGCTCGTGTTCATGCCGTTTCCTTTTTCTCGAAGGTCTTGCCGGTGCCGAAGTAGACCTCCTGCACCTTGGGATGGTTGCGGATATGGTCCGCATCGCCTTCGGCCACCAGCCGGCCGCGCGCCAGCACGATCATGCGGTCGGAATGCTCGAACACCACGTCCATGCTGTGTTCGGTGAACAACACGCCCATATTGCGCTCGATCACCAGCTTTTTGGTCAGGCGCATCAGCTCGTTGCGCTCGCGCGGAGCCATGCCGGCGGTGGGTTCGTCCATCAGCAGCAGGCGCGGATCGTTGGCCAGCGCAATGGCCAGCTCCACCCGCTTGACGTCGCCGTAGGCCAGTTCGCTGCAGGGCCGGTCGGCCTGGGCCTGCATGCCCACCTGGGCCAGCAGCTCCAGCGCGCGCTCGCGCTGGAATCGGGCCGCCGGACGCCAGAAGGAAAACACCTTCTTCTGGTGCGCCAGCAAGGCCATCTGCACATTCTCCACCACGGTCAGGGAGGCGAAGGTGGCGGCGATCTGGAAGGTGCGCCCCACGCCCAGCGCAGCGATGCGGCGTGGCGCCAGACCCACCAGTTCCTGGCCTTCCAGCCGTACCGAGCCGGCCGTGGGCGCGAGCTGGCCGCCCACCATATTGAAGGTGGTGGTCTTGCCGGCCCCGTTGGGCCCGATCAGCGCCAGGAACTCGCCTGCATGCAGGTCGAACTGGATGCCGTCCACCGCCACGTTGCCGCCGAAGGCCTTTTTCAGATCACGTACTTGCAACAGGCTCATGGCTGCGCCTCCTGGGCGGCGGGCCGCGCGCGGCGGTCCGCCAATTGCTTGAAGAAACCGGCAATGCCTTGCGGGAAGGCCAGCACCAGCAGCAGGATCACTCCGCCGAACAAGGCTCGCCAATACTGGGTGATGCCCAGGAAGAAATCCTGCAGCAGCGTGAACACCACCGCGCCCACCACCGGACCGACCAGGGTCTGCAGGCCGCCCAGCAGCACCATCACCAGACCGTCCACCGATTTGTTCACCGCAATGACCTCGGGCGAGACGCTGCCCTTGGAAAAGACGAACAGCGCGCCCGCCAGGCCCGCAAAAGTGCCGGCCAGGATGAAGGTCAGCCATTGCACGCGCTTGACGGGGATGCCGATGGCTTCGGCGCGCAAGGCCGAATCCCGGCTGGCGCGCATGGCGTAGCCGAAGGGCGAGAACAGCACCCGGCGCAGAAACAGCGCGGCCAGCGCCACCAGCGCCAAGGCGAAGTAATAGTAGCGGTCGCCCGACAGCCATTCGGAAGGCCAGATGCCCACCACGCCGTTGGAGCCGCCCGTGAAGCTGTCCCACTGGTAGACGATGGACCAGATGATCTGCGCGAAGGCCAGGGTCAGCATGGCCAGGTAGACGCCCGACAGGCGCACGCAGAACCAGCCGAACACCAGCGCGCCCACGCCGGCCACCAGAGGCGCCAGGGCGATGGACCAGCCCATGGACAGGGCGGCCGCCTTGAGCAGCAAGGCGGCCGCATAGGCGCCCAGGCCGAAATAGGCGGCGTGGCCGAAGGAGTTCATGCCGCCCGGCCCCATCATGAAATGCAGGCTGATGGCAAACAGCGACACGACCAGGATGTCCAGGGCCAGCACGGGCGCATAGGGGAACCATTGCGTCAGCATGGGCAGCGCGGCCATGACGGCCAGCACCGCCGCGACCAGGACCCGGAACGCCAGGCCGCTGGGCCGCAGCGGAGCCTCGATGGGCGCGGAATTGCGGCTGACCGCCTGGGGCCGCCCGAACAGGCCCCAGGGCCGGAACACCAGCACCACGGCCATGAAGATGAACTCCACCACCAGCGTCAGCTTGGGGAAGGCGAAATCGACGCCGAACAGCGTCACGGTGCCCAGGGCGATGCACAGCGCCTTGAGCTCGGCCACGATCAGCGCGGCCACGTAGGCGCCGGGAATCGAGCCCATGCCGCCGACCACCACGATCACGAAGGCGTCGCCGATCACGCTCAGGTCCAGCAGCAGGTTGGCCGGCTGGCGCGGCAGCTGCACCGCCCCGCCCAGGCCCGCCAGAAACGCGCCCAGCGCGAACACGCCGGTGAACAGCCAGGCCTGGTTCACGCCCAGCGCTCCCAGCATCTCGCGATCATGCGTGGCGGCGCGCACCAGCACCCCCCAGCGGGTGCGCGTCAGCAGCAGCCACAACAAGCCCAGCACCACCGGCCCGATCACGATCAGGGCCAGGTCGTATACGGGAAAGAAGCGTCCTGCGATGGACACCGAGCCGTTCAGGCCGGGCGCCAGGGGGCCCAGCAGGTCTTCCGGCCCCCAGATCGCCAGCGCGGCGTCGTTGATGACCAGCACCAGCGCAAAGGTGGCCAGCAGCTGGAACAGCTCGGGCGCCTTGTAGATGCGCCGCAACAGCACGATCTCCAGCAGCGCGCCCAGCGCGCCCACCAGCAGGGCCGCCGCGATCAGGCCGCCCCAGAAACCCAGCGCCGATCCGCCCAGGAACTGCACGGCGGAGTAGGCGATGTAGATGCCCAGCATGTACAAGGAGCCATGCGCGAAATTGACGATGCGCGTCACCCCGAAGATCAGGGACAGGCCGGCCGCCACCAGGAACAATGACGATGCCTCGGCCAGTCCGTTCAGGAACTGCACCCACAGAGCCGATAAGGCCATATTGCCTCGCGTGAGAAGAAGTGGCGCACCCCCCGGCGCGCCGGTCTACAGAAAAGCCTGAGCCGCCAGGAGCCTATGAACCAGGTCGGAAAGCGGCACTTGCGCTTCGGAATGAGGTGCAAGGCGCAAACCGCCGCGACAGCCTTTGGCATCGCGAGGATTCACAACGCCGCGGATCATCCGGACCCGCAAAGGCGCGCGACGCGGGGCCTGGTTCAGAGGCCCCCTTGCATTATTGATTGGCGGCTTCGGGGCGCCATTGGCGCACCTGTTCATCCGTGGGCTGCACGTCCTTGCCGTCGGCGTAGCGGATGTTGGTCATGATGCCCTTGCCGTCCTTCTTGGCCAGCACGCCCACATAGGCGCCTTGCGTCGATTGCTGGTCCTGGGTGCGGTAGGTGATGGGGCCGAACGGCGTCATCAGCTCCAGGCCGCGGAAGGCCTTGATCATGGCCTCCGTGTCCGTGGAGCCGGCCTTCTCGATGCCGGCGGCCAGCGACAGGATGGCGCTGTAGCCGATGATGGTACCCAGGCGCGGATAGTCCTTGTACTTTTCCTGATAGGCCTGCAGGAACTTCTGGTGCTCGGGCGTATCGATGGCATACCAGGGGTAGCCGGTCACGATCCAGCCCTCGGGCGTCTCTTCGCCCAGCGGATCCAGGTACTCGGGTTCGCCGGTCAGCATGCTGACCACGGGCATGTCCTTGTTGAAGAAGTTGCGCTGGCTGCCGGCCCGCACCAGGCGCGCCAGGTCGGAGGCGAACAGCACGTTGAAGATCGCATCGGGCTTGGCTTCGGACAGCGCCTGCACCACCGCCCCGGCGTCCACCTTGCCCAGCGGCGTGGCCTGCTCGGCCACGAACTCGACGTCCGGCTGGGCTTGCTTCATCAGCGTCTTGAAAGTGGCCACGGCGGACTGGCCGTATTCGTAGTTGGGGTAGACGATGGCCCAGCGCTTCTTGTTCAGCTTGACGGCCTCGGGCACCAGCATGGCCACCTGCATATAGGTGGAATTGCGCAGGCGGAAGGTATAGCGGTTGCCGTCCGCCCACACGATCTTGTCGGTCAGCGGCTCGCTGGCCAGGAAGAAGACTTTCTTGTGCTTGGCAAAGTCCGTGATGGCCAGGCCGATGTTGGACAGGAAGGTGCCGGTCAGCACGTCCACCTTGTCGCGGGAGATCAGCTCTTCGGCCGCGCGCACGGCGTCGCCCGGGTTGGAATTGTCGTCCTTGATGATCAGCTGCAGCTGCTTGCCGTTGATGCCGCCGGCCTGGTTGATCTGCTCGACCGCCAGTTCCATGCCGTTCTTGTACGGCCCGAGGAAGGCGGGCTGCGTCTTGTAGCTGTTGAGTTCGCCGATCTTGATCACGCCGTCTGCGACGGCGGCGCCGGCCAGGGTGTTGAACACCAGCACGCCGGCCAGTTGTGCACCTGCAACCATCTTCTTCATTGTCTTCTCCGTGGGCTCGTGAAGCGAAAAAAGGTTTCGACTACCTGCCTTGTTTTAGTGATTTGAAGTGTACACATAGCGATTTTGCGAGTAAATCGGCCATGGCCTAGGGATATACCCTTGAACACTTCAACCCTGAAACATGCCAGGCCGTGCACAATGTCGAAATTGCATGGAACATAGAACGGATCCAGCAGAAAAAGGCCTTGGCCGACGAAGAGGAGCAAATAAAAATATTCAGCGCCTACGCTTAATAAGCCAGACTATTACCGTGGCGCCGCCTCGCTGACTTCGTGCACGCGACGAATCATGAACTCAATAAACTGCTCCATCATATCCGGCAAAATGCGCCCCGACATCACCTGAACCTGTATGGTGCGCGCATGCATTTCCGTATTGCGCAGCGGAATGGCCACCAGGCGATTGGGCCGCAGGCGCTCGGAGATCGATACATAGCTGGCGAACAGCACCGCCTGGCTGTCGCGCACATAGGCATGCAGGGCCTCGGCGTAATTGCTGAACACCCGCGGCTGCAGGTTCAGGCCCGCCATGTTGGACGCCAGCTGGAACAGGCGATAGGTGGAGGTGTTCTCGTCGGTCAGCGCCAGGGGATAGTCAACCAGATCCTTGAGCGACAGGCGTCGGCGCTCGGCCAGCGGATGAGTCTGGGACATGACGGCCAGGGCGGCCGCGCTGTGCGCATAGCGCACCTGCACGTGGTCGGCGGGCGTGGTGCTGAACGTGACCGCCATGTCGGCCTCGCCGGCCGCCACGCGCTCGGTGGCGCCGCGCGCGCTGTCCACCCAGATGCGGAAGCGGCAACGAGGGTGCTTGCGCCCGAAAGCGGCGATGGCGCCCGGCACGAGCTCGTTGGCCAGGCCCTGCGTGCAAGCGATGCGTATGGGGCTGCGCTCGGCGCCGCGCAAGGCGGCGATCTGCTCGAAGGCGGCTTCGGTTTCCAGCAAGGAGCGGCGCACATGGCGCAGCAGCAACTGCCCGGCCTCGGTCAGGCGCATGCCGCGCGCGCTGCGCTCGAACAGCGGCGTGCCCAGGCGCTGCTCCAGGGTGGAGATCTGCCGGCTGATGGCCGAGATCGCCACGTGCAGGGACTCGGAGGCCGCGCTCAGACTGCCGGTCTGGGCCACTTCGTAAAAGTATTTAAAAGCCAGGCTTTGCACGCCAATTCTCCCTAAAAACCAGATTCCGCGCCGGGCCTGCTCCCTAGGGAAGTCTAGGGTTTTCCCGCACAAAGCTTTCTAATTCAGGCAAATCATTCTCTAAATATTCTAATTGTATAGAAACATGACGCCTCCTAGAATAAGCCCTCGTTTTCGATAACACCTATTACATAGGGGACTCGCTGCCCATGAAAAAGCCATTGCTCACCACCCTGGCCGCCGGCCTGGCCTGTCTGTTCGCGGGCGCCGCTTCCGCCCAGACCCTGAAGATCGGCCTGGCTTCCGAACCCACCGCCGTGGACCCGCACTACCACCAGACCACGCCCAATGAGGCGTTGATCTATCACATCTTCCAGCCCCTGGTGGCCATGAGCCCGGACATGAAGCTCACGCCCGCGCTGGCCAAGTCCTGGGAAGCCACGGACGACACGACCTGGACCTTCAAGCTGGACGAGCGCGCGCGCTTCTCCAATGGCGAACCCTTCACCGCCCAGGATGTGGTGTTCAGCTTCTGCCGCATCCTGAACAACGAGACCGCCATCGGCGGGGGCCTGACCAATGTGGCCCGCCGCATCGTGGCCATCGAGACGCCCGACGCCCACACCGTGCGCCTGAAGACCGCCGCGCCCTATCCCGTGCTGCCCAACGAGCTGGCCCGCGCGCCCATGATCTGGAGCGGCATCGCCAAGCACGAGCAGCTGCGCTACGCGCCCAAGGAAGGCTGCGGCGTCACCAGCCCCTGGCCCACCGTCGCCGATTTCAACAAAGGCGACCTGGTGGTGGGAACCGGCCCCTACCTGCTCAAATCCTATGTGAAGGGCTCGGGCATCGTGCTGGAGCGCAATCCCCAGTACTGGGGCGAGGCGCCCGCCTGGGAGCAGGTGCGCATGACAGCCGTGCCCGCCGCCGGTCCGCGCCTGACCGGCCTGCTGGCCGGCGACTTCGACCTGATCGAGAACCCGGCCGCGCGCGATCTCAAGCGCATCAAGGACAGCGGCTTCGCCTACACCGTCAAGCCCTCCGTGCGCGTCATGTTCTTCCAGCTGGACGCCGGCCGCGAGCAAAGCCCGCTGGTCAAGTCCCCCAAGGGCGACAATCCGCTGCAGAACGCCAAGGTGCGCCAGGCCATGTCGCTGGCCATCGACCGCAAGGCCATCGTCGAGCGCATCATGGACGGCGTGGCCGAGCCGGCCAACCAGTTCATCCCGCCGGGCATGTTCGGCTCCATCGAAGGCGCGCCCCCGCTGGAGTACAACCCCAAGAAAGCCAAGGAGCTGCTGGCCGAGGCCGGCTACCCGGACGGCTTCGAGCTGACGCTGTCGGCCACCAACGACCGCTACATCAACGACGCCCAGCTGACCCAGGCCGTGGCCCAGTACCTGAGCCGCGTGGGCATCAAGACCCAGGTCGACACCATGACCCGCTCGGTGTATTTCCCCAAGCGCGCCAAGCTGGAGATGAGCGCGTCCCTGGGCGGCTGGGGCTCGGAGACGGGCGAGGCCAGCAACTTCCTGCAGTACTGGATCACCACCCGCAACCCCGAGCTGGGCGTGGGCAGCAGCAACTACGGCCGCTACTCCAATCCCGAGCTGGACAAAGTCTACCTGGAGGCGGTGCGCACGCTGGACGACGACAAGCGCAGCGCCCTGCTGCAGCAGGCCGTCAAGATCGCCCTGGACGAGATGCCCAGCATCCCGCTGCACTTCGAGAGCGGCGTATGGGCCTACCGCGGCGACATCCAGTATGAAGGCCGCGCCGACCAGCGCACCATGGCCACGGCCGCGCGCCCTGCCCGGTAAGCCCTCGCGGGACTGATGAGTAAGGAGTAACGCATTGGCCATTTTCATTGTCCGCCGCCTGTTGCAAAGCGTGCTGGTGCTGCTGGCCGTGTCCGTCGTGGTGTTCGCCGCGGTGTACGCGGTGGGCGACCCCATCGAATTGCTGGTCAGTCCTGACGTGGGACAGGCCGAGCGCGACGCGCTGATCGCCCGCCTCGGCCTGGACCTGCCGCTGTGGCAGCAGTATTTCCATTTCCTCTCCCGGGCCCTGCAGGGCGACCTGGGCACCTCCTTCGTGCACGGGGTGTCCGCCGTGGAGCTGATCCTGCAGCGCTTTCCGGCCACGCTGGAGCTGGTGACCGTGGCCATCGCCCTGACCTGCCTGCTGGGCATCCCGCTGGGCCTGGTCGCCGGCCTGTACCGCGACCGCTGGCTGGGCCGGGGCATCATGGGCGGCTCCGTGCTGGGTTTTTCCCTGCCCAACTTCTGGCAGGGCATGGTGTTCATCCTGCTCTTTGCCGTGTGGCTGGGCTGGCTGCCGGCCTCCGGCCGGGGTCCCACGGTGGACGTGCTGGGCGTGCCCTTCAGCCTGTTCAGCGCCGAAGGCTGGCGCCACCTGGCCCTGCCCGCCGTGAACCTGGCGGTGGCCAATATCGCGCTGATCCTGCGCATGACGGCCTCGGGCGTATCGGAAGCCCAGAGCCAGGACTACGTGCGCTTTGCGCGCGCCAAGGGCCTGCGTCCGGGCCGCATCGTGCGCCGCCACATCCTGCGCAACATCCTGATCCCGGTGGTCACCGTGATCGGCATGGAATTCGGCTCGCTGATCGCCTATTCGACCATCACCGAGACCGTCTTTTCCTGGCCCGGCATGGGCAAGCTGCTGATCGACAGCGTCTATCAGCTGGATCGCCCCGTCATCGTGGCCTATGTGATGCTGGTCACGCTGCTGTTCGTGCTGATCAATCTGATCGTGGACATCCTGTATGCCGTGCTGGACCCGCGCGTCCAACTGATGGAGCCCAGCGCCTGATATGAAAACCCCCAATCACATCCAGACCCCGCCCGCCCGGGTAGCCCCCCTGCAGCAGACGCCCCAGCGCCGCCGCATCCTGCGGCGCCTGCACGCCCGTCCCAGCGCGCGCCGCTGCCTGTGGACCCTGGCCATCCTGATCGCCATCGTGCTGGCCGCCCCGCTGTTCGCCCCGCAGAATCCCTATGACCTGCTCTCGCTGGACATCCTGGACGGCCGCCTGCCGCCGGGCTCGACCAATATGGACGGCCAGGTCTACTGGCTGGGCACCGACGCCCAAGGGCGCGACATGCTCAGCGCCATCCTCTACGGGCTGCGCATCAGCCTGCTGGTCGGACTGGGCGCCGTGATCCTGTCCACGCTGATCGGCTCGCTGCTGGGCCTGCTGGCCGCCTTCCGCGGCGGCTGGGTGGACACCCTGGTCATGCGCTGCGTGGACTTCATCCTGGGCTTTCCGACCATTCTGGTGGCCCTGGTGCTGCTGGCCATGCTGGGGCGGGGCATCGACAAGGTGATCATCGCCCTGGTGGTGGTGCAATGGGCCCACTACGCCCGCATCATGCGCGGCCGCGCCCTGCAGGAGCGCCGCAAGGAATACATCGAGGCGGCGCAGAACCTGGGCTTTCCCGCCTGGCGCATCATGCTGCGCCACCTGATGCCCAACTGCCTGGGCCCCATCATGGTCTTTGCCACGATACAGATCGCCACGGCCATCACGCTGGAGGCCACGCTGTCCTTCCTGGGCGTGGGCGTGCCCGTGACCGAACCCTCCCTGGGCCTGCTGATCTCCAGCGGCTTCGAATACCTGCTTTCGGGCGACTACTGGATCAGCATCTTCCCGGGCGTGGCCCTGCTGCTGCTCATCCTGTCCATCAACATCGTGGGCGATCGCCTGCGCGAGAGCCTGGACCCGCGACGCTAAATGACTCCTGACACACCCCTACTCCATGTCGAAGGCCTGCAAACGGCCTTCCATACCGAAGACGGCGCCTGGCTGGCCGTGGACGGCGTCGAGCTGACCGTGCGCCGCGGCGAAATCCTGGGCCTGGTGGGCGAATCCGGTTCGGGCAAGTCCGTGACGGGCTTTTCCCTGCTGGGCCTGATCGACCCGCCCGGCGAGGTCATCGCCGGCCGCGTCCTGTTCCAGGGGCGCGACCTGCGCGCCCTGGACGAAGAAGGCATGCGCGCGCTGCGCGGCGACCGCATCGCCATGATCTTCCAGGATCCGCTGATGACGCTGAACCCGGTGCTGAAGGTGGGCGAGCAGATGATGGAGGCCATCCTGACCCATCATCCGCGCACCCCGCGCCGCCAGGCCCGCCAGCGCTGCGTGGAAGCGCTCGCCCAGGTCGGCATCCCGGCGCCCGAAAGCCGCCTGGACCAGTATCCGCACGAATTCTCCGGCGGCATGCGCCAGCGCGTGGCCATCGCCATCGCCATGCTGAACCAGCCCGACCTGATCATTGCCGACGAGCCGACCACCGCGCTGGACGTGACCATCCAGGCCCAGATCCTCTACCAGATGCAGACCCTGTGCCGCGAGCACCAGACGGCCATGATCTGGATCACCCACGACCTGGGGGTGATCGCCGAACTGGCCGACCAGGTGGCCGTGATGTATGCCGGCCGCATCGTCGAGCACGGCCCGGTCGCCGAGGTGCTGGCCCGGCCGGTCCATCCCTATACGCGCGGCCTGCTGGACTCCATGCCCGGAGCCACCGTTCCCGGACAGCGCCTGCAGCAGATCGACGGCATGGCCCCCACCCTGACCGGCCGGGAGGCGGGCTGTACTTTCCGCCCCCGCTGCCCCCGCGCCAGCGAGCGCTGCGGCCAGTCCGCACCCGAGATCCGCCGCCACGGGCGGCAGGACTACCGCTGCTTCCACCCCTTGATCAACGAGGCATCATGAGCACGACGCCCGTCATCGAACTGCGCGGCCTGCGCAAACAATTCAGCCGCTCGCCGGACCTGGCCTACAAACTGATGAAGGCCCTCGGCCAGGCGCCCGAGCTGCCGACGGTCCATGCCGTCAACACCGTCGACCTGAGCATCGCCGCCGGCGAGGTGGTCGGCCTGGTGGGCGAATCGGGCTGCGGCAAGTCCACCCTGGGCCGCATGGTGGCCGGCCTGATCCGGCCCTCGGCGGGACAGGTTCTTTACAAAGGCCGCGACGTGGCCGGCCTGGGCCCCAAGGACAGGCTGGACTACACGCTGGGAGTGCAGATGATCTTCCAGGATCCGCAGGCCTCGCTCAACCCGAAACAGAAACTGCACCAGATCCTGGGCGAGGCGCTGCACGTGCACAAGCTGGCGCCCCGTCAGGACATACCGGCGCGCGTGGACCAGGCCCTGGCCGAAGTAGGCCTGGCCGCCGAATACCGCGACCGCCTGCCCCATCAGATCTCGGGCGGGCAGCGCCAGCGCATCGGCATCGCCCGCGCCCTGATGGTGCAGCCCGACTTCCTGGTGTGCGACGAGCCCGTGGCCGCCCTGGACGTATCCATCCAGGCGCAGGTCATCAACCTGTTCATGGACCTGCGCAGCCGCCACGGCTTCACCTACCTGTTCATCAGCCATGACCTGGGCGTGGTGCGCCACATCTCCGACCGGGTGGCCATCATGTACCTGGGCCGCATCGTGGAGATGGCGCCCACGGCCGAGATCTTCAGCCATGCCGCGCATCCCTACACCCAGGCCCTGCTGGCCGAGATGCCCGACGTGCAGCGCCGGCGGCGCGAGTTCGCCCCCATCCAGGGCGAAATCCCCTCCCCCCTGAAGCCGCCGCCGGGCTGCACCTTCCATCCGCGCTGCCCCCTGGCCACGGACATCTGCCGCCAGGCCGCGCCCGCCCTGCAAACCATAGGCACCGGCCACCAGGCCGCCTGCCACCATATCCGACCACTCGACACCACGCCATGACCACCGACACCATCACCGACGCCCTCGTGCAGCAGATAGAACGCTGGACGAGGCTGGAATCCCCTTCCCACGACCAGGCCGCGCTGCAGGCCATGGCCGCTTTGATCAGCCAGGACGCCCGCGAGCTGGGCCTGGCCGTGCAGGCCGTGGACATGGGCGATGCCGGCGCTCCCCTGCTGCATATACACAACCGCTCCGACGGCGACGAGCGCGAAGGCATATTGGTCCTGGGCCACTACGACACGGTGCACCCGCTGGGCACGCTGGAGAAGAATCCCGTGCGGCGCGAGCACGACCGGCTCTACGGGCCCGGCATCTACGACATGAAGGCCGGCGTATGTCTGGCGCTGTCCGCCCTGGGCGCGGTCGCCGGGCAGACCCGTCTGCCCGTGGACATGGTGCTGCTGCCCGACGAAGAAACCGGCAGCCATCTGTCCCGCCCTCATACCGAGGCGTTTGCGCGCCGCTCGCGCTATGCGCTGGTCTGCGAACCCGCCCGCGTCGAAGAAGGCCGCTGCGTCACCGCCCGCAAGGGCACGGGCTTCATTCAGCTCGCCGCCCGCGGGCGTCCGGCCCACGCCGGCATCCAGCACCAGAAAGGCCGCAATGCCATCGAGGAAGTCGCCCACCAGGTTCTGGCGCTGCAGGCTCTGACGGACTATGAGCGCGGGGTGACGGTCAGCGTGGGGACGATTTCGGGCGGCACGACCCCGAACGTCGTGCCCGAGCATTGCAGCATACGGGCGGACTTCCGCGTCCCGGATGCGCAGGCGGCCGAGGCGCTGCGCGAACGGGTCCAGGCCCTGCGCGCCGTCAATCCGGACGTGAAGCTGGAGGTGACCTTTTCCCTGAACCGGCCGGCGATGTCCCGCACCGAAGCCACCGCCGGGCTGCTGTCCCGCTGCCAGGAATTCGCCCGCCAAGTGGGCCTTGCGCTGGAAGAGGCACCCATGACCGGGGGCGCCAGCGACGCCAACTTCACCGCGGCGCTGGGCGTGCCCACGCTCGATGGCCTGGGGGCCGACGGCGACGGCGCCCACACCTTGCGCGAACACATCCTGGTCTCCACGCTGGCGTTGCGCCGCTCGTTCTGGATGGAGACCCTGACCCGCCTGGACTGAATCCCGGATTCAGCCGCTGCGCACTTCGTGGATGTGCTGGCCCTTGCCCGGCAGGTCATACAAATGGGGGGTGCGGGTGGGATTGAAGTCCTTCCACTGGCCGTCGGCCCAGGTGCCCTGGGCCCATTCGATGGCATAGCCCCCGTTGCTCTGCAACACCTCCACCACGCCGCGCTCGTCGGCCTGCCCCTGCCGGGCGGCCAGCATCACGCCCGAGACCCGGTTCAAGGGATCGCGGCGGCGGCCGCGCCCGCCCAGCCGCGTGATACCGCCGGAGATGGCGCCCACATAGGCCCCCAGGGCGATGAAAGCAATGAGTACCAGCGGCGGCCACTGGGTCAGGCTCAGCAGCCACCAGCCCACCAGGGCGCCCGAGATCACGCCCAGCGCCACGCCCAGCAATGCCCCCCGGCCGCCTCCGCGCGAGGCCTTGTCCGTCGCCCTGTCTCCTCCTATGGGATATTGGCCATGCTGGCCGCCGGGCTTCAGGTAGAAGATCTGCATGTCCTGCATGGCCAGGCCGTACACCTGCAGGGCCGTGAACGCCTTCTGGGCCTGCTCGAAAGTATCGAATTCCGCTGCAATGATACGTTCCATGTTCGTACTCCCATGTCTGAGGTCATGTGTGCCTCTAGCAATTTTCATTCCCTGCTGCAGCCCGATTCGGGAAATCCTCTATAAATATTCTCGTGGATATATATATGTATAAATAATATTGACGGTATATTCATGGCATAAGAGACAGTGCCGCGGCACAGCGCGCAGCACATTCAAGGAGACAGAGACATGGATTCCCCTCGCCGCTCCCCGCGCCGCCTGACTTTGAGCGTCCTGGGCGCCAGCCTGCTGCTGGCGGCCTGCGCCGCCACCCCGCCCGCCGAACGCAGCGTGACCATCAAGCGCGACAGTTTCGGCGTGCCCCACATCTATGCGCAGAACACCTACGGGCTGTTCTACGGTTATGGCTACGCGGTGGCCACCGACAGGCTGTACCAGATGGAGATCGCCAAACGCTCCGGCTGGGGCACGGTGGCCGAAGTGCTGGGGCCGGATTACCTGGAACTGGACAAGGTCACCCACGGCAGCTTCGACCCCGAATCCATACGCCGCCAGCTCGCCGCCCTGCCGGCCGAGGACCGCGCCATCTTCGAAGGTTACGCCGCCGGCTTCACCCAGCGCGTGCGCGACGTGAAGGCGCAGGCCGCCACGCTGATGCCCAGGGAGTTCATCGCCAACGGTTTCGAGCCCTCGGAATGGCAGCCCGAGGACATCGCCATGGTCTGGGTGGGCCTGATACTGAACCGCTTCTTCGCCGGAACGGCGGAAATGGCCAATCTGAGCCTGCTGGAGACGCTGCGCGCGGCCGAAGGGCCGGTCCGCGGCGAACAGCTTTACCGGCAGCTGCGCTGGCTGAACGATCCAACCGCCCCGACCATCATCCCGCAGCAGTCCGCAAGCAAGGCGCAGGCGCAAATGCCTGCCGCCCTGCAGGCGCTCTCGTCCCAGGCCGCGCGCGACTATCTGCATCGCCAGTCCGTCGCCCTGGGGCCCGCCGTAGCCAACGGCACGCCCACCGCCAGCAACGCCTGGGTGCTGGGGCCGGCCAAGACCACGCACGGCCACGCCGTGCTGTACAATGGCCCGCAGCAAGGCTGGTACGCCCCCTCCATCACCTACAGCGTGGGCCTGCACGGCGCAGGCTACGACCTGACCGGCAGTACCGCCGTGGCCCTGCCCGCCATCCTCTTCGGCACCAACGGGCGCATCGCCTGGGGCTCAACCGTGGGCTCCCTGGACACCAACGACGTCTATCAATTGCGCCTGAAGGATGGCGATCCCCACAGCTATTGGTATCGGGGAGCCTGGCGCCCCATGGAGCACAAGCAGGTGCGCATCAAGGTGCGCGGCCAGGACGACGTGCTGCTGGACGTGTACCGCTCGGTCCAGGGCTTCGTCAGCACCTGGGACGCCAGGAACAACACCGCCTACGCCAATCGCCGCAGTTGGGAAGGCCGCGAGATCGAGACTCTGCTGGGCTGGGCGCAGGCGGCCAAGGCGCGCAACTGGGACGAATTCATGGCCCAGGCCGCCCGCGTCAGCGCCTCCATCACCTGGTTCTATGCCGACACCGAGCGCAACATCGGCGCCGCCGCGCTGGGCCGGCTGCCGCAGCGCCCGGCGGGCCAGCCGGTGCAGTTCCCGGCCGTCGGCGACGGCAGCATGGAATGGCAGGGCTTCCTGCCCTTCGAGCACAACCCCAAGGTGCTGAATCCCGAACAGGGCTATGTGGCAAGCTGGAACAACAAGGCCTTTGCCGGCCTGCTGGCCGACAGCTCCAACTTTTCCTATGTGGATCGCGTGCAGGAGCTGCTGGCCCCGCTGCAGGCCAAGCAGCGTCTGAGCGACGAGGAAATCTGGGCGGTGGACCAGCTGGGCGCCCGCTCGGACTTGAACGCGCGCTACTTCGCGCCGCTGATCCAGCAGGCCGCCGACCTGCCGCGCGCCAGCGCCCTGGCGCGCGAAGCGGCAGCCCAGCTGCGCGGCTGGGACTACAAGCTGCACCTGGACGAGGACGGACGGCATTACCGTGGAAGCGCCCCGGCCGTCATGCAGGCCTGGATGAAAGCCGCCGTGCCGGTGTTCCTGAAGGGCCGGCTGCCTGAGAGCGTCTATGCGAGCTACGAGAAAGGCCTGTATCCGGGCGTGGACGATCCACGCAGCGCCCAGCCCGCAGCCGCCGCCAAGCTGATCTGGAACGCCATCCAGGGACCGCGCTCGGGCGTGCCGCAGACCATCGACTTCCTGCAGGGCCGCCCCGCCCGGGAGTGGGTGCTGGATGCCCTGGAACAGGCGGCGCGCAGCCTGCAGGGGGAACAGGGAGCGCAGGCGGCCAAGTGGCGCGCGCCGGCCGGGCCCATGCTGTTCGCCGCCCGCAATGCCATCGGCGTGCCCTGGGGCGACCCGGCCCACCAGCGCCGCGTCTGGCCCTATCTGAACACCGGCAGCGAAAGCTTCCAGGTCGTGCTGGACCCGCAAGGCGTGCGCATGTGCTCGGTGGCCGCGCCCGGCCAGAGCGGCTTCGTGGATCCCCAGGGCAAGGCGGACCCGCACCACTCGGACCAGCTTGAATTGTTCAGCCGCTTCGGATGCAAGCCCGACGCCGTCGGCGGGCAGGCGGTCGAAAAAGCCGCCGTGGACACCCTGACGCTGCGCTATTGAGTGACAAGCCAGGCAGTTTTAGATACAGTAATGATAATTATTATCATTACTGTATCGGGCTGCCCCATGTATATTGATCTGCAACGCTTCCCCCTGGTCGATCTTGTCTACGAACCCGGCGTGCCGCCCGATGCGGCCGCATTCCTGGCGCAATTCGAGCAGGCCCTGGACCAGGAACGCCCCTTCGTATTAATAAGCCCCGACGCCCCGGAATTGTCCGCCGACCCCGACCAGGCTCTGCGCAAGCAGCTGGTGTTGTGGATCAAGCAGCACAAGGAGCGCCTGCAGGCGCTGGTGCGCGGACACATCATGATCGAAGCCGATCCGGACAAGCGCGCCGCCCTCGAGGCGATGGCGCCGCTGACGCAGAAGGTCTGGGGCTATCCCTTGCACGTGACCGACAGCGCCCGGTCCGCCGATACCCTGGCGTCCCGTTGGCTGCAGGCGGCGCCCGGCCAGGCCGGTTAAGCGCCGCTCAGTCTTCCGCCACCACCTGGTTGCGGCCGCGCTGCTTGGCCAGGTACAGGCGTTCGTCCGCCACCTGCAGGACCGACTCGACTTCCAGGCCCGGCGGACAGACCGCCAGGCCCATGCTGGCGGTGACGCGAAACGACATGCGATCATGGTTGTACAGGACCTGCCCCTGCACCTCGCGCAGCAATTGCCGGGCCACTTCCAGCGCCTGCTCGTCCGTACGGCCGGCCAGGATCAGCGTGAACTCCTCGCCGCCATAGCGGGCGGCCAGGTCCTGCGGACCCAGGTGGGTCTTGAGCAGGGCGGCGGTGCGCATCAGCACGTCATCGCCCACGGAATGGCCGTGGGTGTCGTTGATCTGCTTGAAGTGATCCAGGTCCACCATCAGCACATGCAGATTGTCGGCATCGGCGCGCTGCTTGAGCTGCTGGTTCAGCGCGCCCCGGTTCAGCAGGCCCGTCAGGGCGTCGTGGGTGGCCTGCCGGTAAAGCCGCAGCAGCAGGCCCAGGTGAAAGTAATTGGCGGTCAGGGCCACCACCAGCAAGGCGGCCAGCAGCCAGAGGTCCTGCAAGCCCTGCGCCGTCATCCAGGTGCCCGAACGCACGGACGCCAGCACCTGCAGGCCGAGCAGCGCGCTGCCCACCAGCGCGGATTCCAGCAGGGTGAAGGGAAAGATGCTGAGCGTGGCCACCAGCAGGAAGGGAATGAACCCGTAGCCCAGCACCACGTAGCGTCCGGCGCTGGCCGAGGTCAGCAGCATGTAGGCGTAGAAAGAGGCCGGCAGGATGAACACCAGGCCGCTGAGCACATAAATGAGACGGATGCGCTGGTGTCCCCGCAGGGCCAGCCACACGCAGGCGGCCAGACCTGCGAAGCTCAAGATCCGGGCGGTCAGGAAATGGGCGGGCCAGCTGGGCAGCACCAGCCAGTCCATGATGGTCCAGAGCGGGGTGAGCACGGCAAAGATCAGCCCCACCAGCATGACCCGGGTGCGCAGGTACTCCATGCGGGCGTGGATGAAATCACGGGAATGGTATTTTCCGCTCAGCGTATCGCGTACGGAGCTGATGCTTATCGCTTGCAAATTCTTCCAACCTGACAGGAATGTTCCCATACAAATAATCCGCCCAGACGAAACAAAATAACACGTCAGCCATACCTGGTTACAAAAGCATATGCGCAGTATTTGAGATCGCGCAAGGGAACAACATTCCAAGCCGCGAAACTTGATGCTTAAGCGTGACGGTTCCGCATCCAGCCTATGATTTCCTCCAGCAAGGGCTGGCCGGTGTCCTCCGGACGCCATAACAGGCCCAGTTGGCCGTGCAGGCTGGCGTCGCTCCAGTTCAGCGCCAGCACGCGCAAGTCAGGATAGACCTGGGCTATGCTGCGCGCCATGGGCACCAGAAAGGGGCTGTCCACTGCCAGCCGCGCGCTGGTATGGGCGTAGGACGATTCGATGGCGCAGTGCGGATGCTGCAGGCCCTGTGCATCGAGCGCCAGTTCGAAGCGCCGGCGCATCGGACTGCTCTTGGGCGGCAAGACCCAGGGGTAGTCCAGGAGCTCCTCCCAGTCCAGGCCCGCGCGCCCGGCCAGCGGATGGCTCTGGCCCACCGCCACGCACAGCGGCACCATGCCCAGGGACATGAAGGCCATGTCCGGATTGCGGCCGGTCTCGTCGATGCGGCCGATGACCAGGTCCAGTTCGCCCTGCTCCAGGTTCTTGCCCAATATGTCCAGCGTGCCCTCCTGGATGCGGACGTGGCAGTGCGGATGGCGCTGGTAGACGTCGCGCAGCAGGTCGGGCAGATAGACCACCGCCACCATGGGCGAGACCCCCAGCGCGAACTGCTGCCGGAAGCCTTGACGATACTGATCCAGCGACTCGCCCATGCGATCCAGGCGGCTGAGCACGCCCTGCGCCTGGCGCGCCAGCTCCAGCGCCGGCGGCAAGGGCTCGATGCCGCGCGCATGGCGCTCGAACAGCGGCATGCCCACGTTGTCCTCCAGCTCCTTGAGCCACTTGGACAGGGCCGGCTGCGTCATGTTGGACTGCCGGGCCACGTCGCTCATGCTTTTCAGCTCGCACAAGCGAATCAGGACCTGCAGGTGCTTCAGTCGTATGCGATCGCTCCAACCCATGTCTCACCCATGAATTATTTGTATATATAGCTGTCAATTATTCAATTTATCATTATGGCCCTGGCTTCCATAATGGACAAAAACCCTGTCATGCAAAAAAAGGAAGGCCATGTCCACCGCTGCACCCAATTTCCTCCTGTTCATCACCGACCAGCACCGCGCCGACCACCTGGGCTGCTACGGCAACCCCGAAGTGCGCACGCCCAGCCTGGATGCCCTGGCCAGCCGCGGCTGGCGCGCCGAGCGCTTCTACGTCGCCACGCCCATCTGCATGCCCAACCGCGCCTCGCTGATGACCGGCCGCATGCCCTCCGTGCACGGCGCGCGTCACAACGGCGTGCCCCTGCCGCTGGAGTCGACCACCTTCGTGGACGTGCTGCGCCAGGCCGGCTGGCGCACCGCGCTGGTGGGCAAGGCGCACCTGCAGAACATCACGGACGATCCCGCGCTGTACCCGAGGCCCGATGCGCCTCCCACGCGCGGCGAGGCCCGTCGCCAGACGGCCACCAATGATTACGACCAGGAATGCGGCGCGCTCTGGCGCGACCGGCCCGACCACGCCATGACGCTGCCCTTCTACGGCTTCGAGCATGTGGACCTGGCCGTGGACCACGGCGACCAGGTCTGGGGCGACTACGGCCGCTGGCTCCAGAACGAACATCCCGAGATCGCCGCCCTGTCCGGCCCCGAGCAGGCCCTGCCCAGCCCCGACTTCGAACTGAGCCGCTGCGGCCAGGCCTGGCGCACGCGCGTGCCCGAAGAATACAGCACCACGGCCTGGATCGGCGCGCGCACCCGCGCCTTGCTGGACAATTATGCGCAGGCGCAGCAGCCCTTCTTCATCCAATGCTCCTTCCCCGATCCGCATCATCCCTTCACGCCGCACGGCCGCTACTGGGACATGTACGACCCTGAACAGGTGACGCTGCCGGCCTCCTTCCAGCCCGGCCCGCACACTCCGCCTCCGCACATCCAGTGGCTGCACCAGCAGCGCGACCAGGGCAAGGCCGTCAAGCACACGCCTGCCCTGTTCGCCTGCAGCGAACGCGAGGCGCGCGAGGCCATCGCCCTGAACTACGGCTCCATCACGCACATCGATGCGGAGATCGGCCGCGTGCTGGACCATCTGCAGCAGTCAGGACTGGCCGAGAACACCATCGTCATGTTCATGAGCGACCATGGCGATTTCATGGGCGACCACCAGCTGCTGCTCAAAGGCCCGGTGCACTACCAAAGCATCATCCGCACCCCGTTCATCTGGTTCGACCCCGCCGCCCCGGCCGCCTGCGGGAGCAGCGGCGCCCTGTGCTCGACCATCGACATCGCGCCCACCGTGCTGGAGCGCGCCGGCCTGCTGCCCTACAACGGCATCCAGGGCCGTTCGCTGCTGCCGTTGATGGGACGCGAGCCGGCCCGATGGCGCCAGGCCTTGCTGGTGGAAGAAGAAAACCAGCGCCAGCTCTTCAACATGCCCCAGCGCTGCAAGCTGCGCTCGCTGCTGACCGGGTCGCACCGGATCAGCGTCTATCAGGGGACGGAATGGGGGGAGCTGTACGACCTGCAGGCCGACCCCCTGGAACAGAACAACCTGTGGGATGATCCCTCGTCACGCGACTTGAAGACCCGCCTGTTGTGCCAGCTGGTGGACACACTGATGGCCCACAGCGAATCCAGTCCTCTGCCCCTGGCACTGGCCTGAGTCCTTGCAACAACCATAAATAACCACATCCATCTGGAGACAAACATGACATTCGCCCCCCTCTTTCGCAGCCTGGCCGCCTGTGCCTTGCTGTTGCCCCTGGCCGCACCGGCCCAGCAGTCGGACACCGTCACCCTGGTCGTCAGTTCCGCGGCCGGCGGGCCGCTGGACGTGCTGGGGCGCATGCTGGCGCGCGAGGCCTCGGCCACCACGGGCCGCACCATCGTGGTGGAGAACCGCGCCGGCGCCTCGGGCACCATCGCGGCCGAAACCGTGGGCCGCAGCAAGCCGGACGGCAACACCCTGCTGCTGACCCTGGACACCGTGGCCACGGCCAACCCGCACGTCTACGTGAACAATCGTTTCCGGCTGAAGGATTCGCTGGAGCTGGTGTCCCTTCTGGGCACCTTCGACCAGGTGCTGGTCGTGCCGTCCGGCTCGGGCATCAAGACCACGGCGCAGTTCCTGGACAAGGCGCGCACGGGACAGATGAACTACGGCTCGGCGGGCATAGGCTCGCCCGGCCACCTGATGATGTCCGCCCTGACCCAGGACAGCGGCGTCAAGCTCGACCACATCCCCTACAAGAGCAATCCCGCCGTGGTCAACGACATGTACGGCGGCCGCATCGACAGCGGATTCCTGGTGATCGCGGGGGTGCTGGGCGCCGTGCAGGAAGGCAAGCTCACGCCGCTGGCGGTCTCGGGCGACACACGCAATCCCCTGATGCCCGACGTGCCCACCGTGGCCGAAGCCAAGCTGCCCGGCCTGGAGAACTTCGACGAGCGCTTCGCCTATCTGGTCTTCACCCCTAAAGGCACGCCTCCCGACCAGGTGCAGGCCTGGAACACGCTGCTGGCCGACATCATGAAACGCCCTTCCACGGCGCAGATGCTGCGCACCCTGGACATCCGGCCCTATGAATCGTCCAAGGCCGACGCCGTGCAATGGATAGACCAGCGCAGCCGGCGCTGGGAAAACGTAGTGCGCGAAGCAGGAATCCGGTCGGACGGTTGAGGACGGCCGGCACGCGGCCCCAGCAACGGAGCCGTTGTCATGAGCAAAAAAAAACAGCGCCACCGGAAGGAGGCGCTGCAAAAAGGACCGGGCTGGCCCAGCTATGAAGCCGACCCGGCCCCGAGGATGGTTCACGTCTTATTCGATGCTGATGCCTGACTTGCGCACCACGTCCTGCCAATAGCGGGCCTGGGCGGGCAGATCGGCGCGGAACCGGGCGGCCGGGGTGGAAGACGCCACATAGCCCTGGGCCATCAGCTTGTCGCGGACGGCAGGGTCGGCCAGCACCTTGTCCAGCGCCTTCTCCACCTGGTCCAGGATCCGGGCGTCGGTGCCGGCCGGCGCGGCCAGGGCCCACCAGTTGCTCACCACCACGTCCTTGTAGCCCAGCTCGTCTATGGTGGGCACGTCCGGCAGGGCCGGGAAGCGCTCGGGCAGCGCCACGGCCAGGGCGCGTATCTTGCCTTCGGGCAGAAAGGCCGCGCCCAGTCCGTAGCCGCCGATGAACATCTGCACCTCATTGCCGATCAGCGCCTGCACGCCCGGCGCCGAGCCGCGATACTGGATGCCCAGCATGTCGCCGTCCAGCGCCTCGGACAGCATCCAGCCCGACAGATCGGGCGTGGTGCCCGCGCCCGGCGTACCATAATTCACCTGCCCGCGATGCTGCTGCACATAGTCGCGGAACTGCGCCATGGTCTTGACCGGCACCTGCGCATTCACATAGACGAACGCCGCCGCATCGGCCACCTTGTTGATCACGTGCAAGTCCTTGAGCGGGTCGTAGCCCATCTTCTTGTACAGGAACTGATTGATCACGAAGTTGTTCGTGGCCGAGAACAGCAGCGTGTAGCCATCCGGCTTGGCGCGCGCCACCATCTGCGTGCCGATATTGCCGCCCGCGCCGGTCTTGTAGTCGATGACGACCGTCTGGCCCAGCTCGCGCGACAGCTCGGGCTGGATCATGCGAAAGATGATGTCGCCGGCCGCGCCGGGCGCGTAGGGCAGGATCACCCGCAGCGGTTGCTCCGGATAGGCCGCCGGGGCCGCCCCCGCGGCGCCCAGCAGGAGGGCCGCCAGCAGGGCCGCTCCGCTTTTCTCGAATACTCGCATCTTGTCTCCCCCGCGCCTGTCTACAGGTCTATGCGCATCAGGTCGGTGGCCAGGCGCAGCTCGCCCTTGTAGCTCTTGCGGATGTCGCGCGCGACCTCGTCCAGGCGCTCGGGCCCCATCAGATCCACCGGCAGGTGGTTGCGGGCGGCGCGCTTGATGACGGGGCTGGTCGAGTCGTAATGGCCGAAATGGGTGGCCACCAGGCTCTTGACGTTGGCGCGGCGGGCGATCTCGCCCAGCTGCAACGGGCTGGTGTGCGCGAAGGTGCCCACCCCGGACCTGGCGCGGTGCTCCAGGAAGGATTCGGGAAAGGTGCATTCGTGGATCAGCAGATCGGCGTCCTGGGCCAGGCGGATCATGGATTCACATGGCGCGGTGTCGCCGCTGAAGGCCACGACCTTGCCCTCGGCTTCCATGCGGATGCCGAAACAGTCGGTGATCTCGGTGGGGATGTGATCGACCAGGTCGATATGGATCTTCACGTCCTCGTCCTCGTACATCAGCCCGGGTTCGACTTCGAACACTTCAGGGCGCACGGCCTCGATGTTCTTCTGGCGGGCCGGATAGGCGGCGCGCGCCTGGATGTCCACGCGAAAGGCGCCGTTCTCGAAGGAGTGATCCACGAAGTCCTGCGTGCCTTTGGGACCGAAGACCTTGAGCCGGCCCTCGCGGTTGAACACCCAGCTGGACAGCACGAAGAAAGGCAGGCCGCAGACATGGTCGTAGTGCAGGTGGCTCAGGAACACCCAGGGCACGTCGGCCGGGTTGATGTTGGCCTTGACCATCTGGCGGGTGGAGCCCTCGCCGCAATCGAACAGGTAGTTCTTGCCGTTGTCCAGCGTCACCAGAATGGACGATTGTGCGCGGTCCGGATCGGGCAAGGCGGCGCCGGTGCCAAGCATGGTTATCTTCACGTGGTACTCCTCAAAGCAGATGAAAACGATCGCCGCAAGGGCGAGCTGAATTCCGATAAGTCTTAAAGTTCTATTTTTAGAACTTTATGGAAAACAGACTGTACACCAAGCCGCGGCAGGCGTTAACACCGTGTTTCTACCTAGAAAGAGAAATGAAGGACTCCGGTCTTGCGGCCAGGGATTTTTCGTCGCCATGCGCAGGCGCCTTGCGCGCCGCATCCATCCGGCCGCGCCTGATCCCGCCGCGCACGACGGATCTGGCGCAAAGGCGCGCGCTCAGGCGGAGCGTCGCGCGGCCGGCACGGGCGCCGGCGTCAGCTCGTTCTCGATGCTCAGGTACTTGGCCGGATAGAACACATGCGCGGCATACACCACCTGGTCCTGCTGGTTGCGGATGATGCGGACCACCCGCACCACCGGCATGCCGATGTCCATGTTCAGATGCCGCGCCAGGTCCGCGTCCGCCACCCGCACGGTCAGCGTCTGGCGGATGGAATGGATCTGGTCTCGCCCCAGCCGGTTGAGCACCAGCAGCACAGGTTCGCGGCTCAGGTGGGGCTGCAGCTTCCGGGCCAGCTCATCCAGCACGTAGACCGTATTCAGGCTGTAGGCCAGTCCGTCCGTGTGGTTGACGCGCGTGGTCCACCAGTACGAGCCCGGCAGGGATTCGCCGGTGATCTCCACCGGCAGCGCGCCCTTGCCGCTGCCCAGCTCCACCATCACGGTGTGCAGTCGGTTCAGGTGCTCGATCAGGGAATCCCAGTCGGTAGGCAGCATCAGCCAGTGATCCTGGGCCACGTCGCCGATGACGAAAGTCCCCTTGCCGCGCGTGCGCTCGATCAGCCCTTCGCCCTCCAGCTCGTCCAGAGCGGCGCGCACCGTCGCGCGCGACACCCCGTACTCCTGCATCAGCTCCTCCAGCGTGGGGATGCGCGTGCCCACGGGCCATTCTCCCCGCTCCAGGCGCGCCCGCAAGGTGTACTTGACCTTGAGCGACAGGGGCAATCGGGACTGCTTGCGCAGCGAGGAACGAGTTGGGTCGACCATGACAGGATAGCGGCTGGTAATTTTTATTCAGAAAGCCACATCATAGCCTGACGCATTGTCCGCCGGTCACGCCGTTTCAGCCCTGATTCAACCGCCGGATCACATGAGAGGCCGCCGCCGGGCATGCCGCCGGTCGCGTCGGCGCGCCTCAGCCTTTCAAGGCCGCGCTCCGGACGGGCTCAAGCGCTCGCCGGCTCCGTTTAATCATTTCAGGAACCCCTTTTTTAAAGCTTCATGCCTGACCGTCCCGACTGCCGGCCAGAACGGTGAAAGAGGGGAAAACCCTGAAAAGCCGATCGAAAATTTCATGATGTCGGAGGCTCCGAACAAAAAACGTTTATCCTCGAAGAAATACTTGAAGCACAATTAAACGCATTGGATACATTCTAGACGTCATTGCTTAACTCTTGATACGTGAACAAGCCCATGGCTGCCTTGTCTTCACCTGCCCCGCCCGAGGCCCAGCTCCATCTGCTGGGGCCGTACCGACTGCTGGTCGGCGGCCAGCCGCGCACCCAGATCATCAATTACGACAAGGCCCGCATCCTGCTCTCCTTGCTGGCGCTGGCCCACGGCAAGCCGCTGGGCCGCAGCCACCTGGCGGAGATCATCTGGCACGAGGATCCGGTCAGCGTAGGCCGCGCACGCCTGCGCCACGCCCTGCACGCCCTGCGCCGCGCCTTGGACGGCTGCGGCGAGGTCCTGCGCATCAGCAATGAAACCCTGGCCTTGGACCCCGCCCGGATCCGCATCGACGTGCTGGCGCTGCTCCAGCACCCCAGCCAGCCGGAGCTGAGCGATCTGGAACGCCTGGAGCTGTACCAGGGGCCCTTGCTTGAACAGGTCAAGCTGCACCACGGCGAACAGCTCCAGGACTGGTTGCAGGACGCCCATGCGCAGATTCGCCGGGCCCTGGCGCAGTGCCGCGACCGCTACATGGAGTCGGGCCTGGACGCCGTGCCGTCCGCGCAGGCCATCGCCCACCTCAAGCGGTGGCTGCTCATCTGGCCCGAGGAAGAACAGCTGCATCAACGCCTGATCCGCCTGCTCAAGCAGGAAGGCCAGCACGACGCCGCCATGCAGGCCTTCGAGCAGTGCTCCGTGCTGCTGGCCGACCGGCTGGGCTGCGAGCCCAGCGCCCAGACCCGCGACCTGATCGACGCGTCCGGACGGCTGGCTGATCCCGTCCAGGCTTCGCAGAGCAACCTGCGCCTGCGCCCGCTGGCCGTGGTCGGCTTCTGCCTGCGCTTCCAGCCGGACAAGCGCCACGACCGCGAACACAGCGGGGCCGTCCTGGACCAGAGCCGTCAATTGCTGGCCTTCTTGATTCAGCAGCACGGGGGCTGGTTCTGTTCCGCCGGCTCCAATCAGGTGCTGGCGTATTTCGGCTATCCCGAACTGCTGGAGTCGCCGGTGGCGCTGGCCGCCGGACTGGCCCGCGCCGCGGCCGCCCGGCGGCTGGACGAACGCATCCAGATGAGCATCGCCGTGCATGCGGACCTGGCCATAGACGACCAGTCCGGCCGGCCCGACCCCTGGGGACAACTGGCGCAGGTCGTCCTGCCGCTGAGCTGGCAGGCACCGCCCGGCTCGCCCCAAGTCACGCTGCAGGCTGCGCTGCGCCTGGCGCCCGAGGACGCGCTGGCGCCCAACCCGGGCCAGGACGAGGCGCTGGCGCTCAACCTGCGCACAGCGGGCGCGGACGCCGGGCGCCTCGCCAGCCGCGTCTACGGTCGATCCCAGGAGTTCGACCAGCTGGTGCAAGCCTGGTCCCTGGTAGGTCCGGACCGTCCGCTGCAACATCTTGCGATCCACGGCCGCGCGCACATCGGCAAGAGCCTGCTGGTCCAGTCCCTGGCCGACTACGTGCAAAAGACCGATCACGCCTGCATCGCCCTGCAGTGCCGCGAAGACATGCGCCGCCTGGCCTGGCACCCGGTGCGCCTGTGGCTGTACGAGCGGCTGGCCGGCCAGATGGCGCAGCAGCCGGCCGGCCTGCAGGACCCGTTTTCTCCGCAGGCTGTGCAGGCCGCCCTGGAGATCACGCCGCAGCAGGCCCGTGCGCTGAGCTCATGGCTGCAGTCGCCGCCCGATGAGCTGGAACTGAACGAGCCCTGCGCCGCACACATGGACATGCTCTTCAACCTGCTCAGCGGTCCGCGGGGCTCGACCCGCCGTCGCCTGCTGATCATCGAGAACATGCAATGGGCCGATCCGCCCACACACAAGCTGATCCGGCTGCTGGCGCACTCCGCGCCGCGGCACCCCACGCTGCTGCTGACCACCAGCCGCAATCCCAGCCATGGGCTGGAACGCGCCGAGCGCCTGGCGCTGCGCCCCCTGGACCGCTCCAGCATCAACAATCTTCTGAGCCGCGGGCAGCGGCTCTCCAGGGACCACCGTGCGCGCCTGGCCCGGCTGAGCGCCGGCAACCCGGGGCATGCCCACGATCTGCTGCGCCAGATCGAACTGGGCGGCGCACCCGACTGCGCGCCCCGCCTGAACGACCTGGTCTGCACCCAGTACCATTGCCTGCTGCCGGCCACGCGCTGCATACTGACCACCGTCGCGCTCAACGACCATGCCATCGAGACGAACGAACTGGCCCTGATGCTGAACATGGACGTCGACACGCTGGACAGCGGGCTGGATACGCTGGTCACGCTGGACCTGATCGAGCGCCATGGCCGCGAGATAAGCTGCCAGCCGCTGGTGGCCCAGGCCGTGGGCCAAATCGCCCTGCGCCGCGAACAGCAGGACGCGCACCGGGCCATCGCCCGCCATGGCATACGCCGTCGCCATGCGCCCGAACTGATCGCCCGGCACCTGTGCGAGGCCGACAGCGCCGAGGCCGCATTCTGGTGGCAGCGCGCCGCGCGCGAAGCGCTGGCGCAGACTCAGTTGCGCCAGGCCAGCCAACTGTTGCAGCGCTCCCTGAACCGCAGCGAGCTCATCAGCGACCTGCAGGTGCGCCAGACTCTGCAGTTCGAATGCCGCATGCTGCAAGGGGCCATCGAAACCGCGCTCTACGGCCCGGCCGCCGCCTCGACGGCCATGGCCTATGAGCTGGGCCGCCACGTCCAGGATCATCACGACAGCGACCAGGTGATGGTGTCGCTGTGGACCACCTGGTCGGCCCTGCAGGCCCAGGGCAATTTCGAGCAGGCCCTGCAGGTGGCCCGCCAGCTTCTGGCCCTGGCCAGCGAGACCGGCCACGATCAGAACCGCAGCTGGGCGCTGTACGCCATCGGCCAGCACGAATTATGGAAAGGCGACGTGCGCGCCGCCGAGCAGACCCTGAACCTCAGCCTGGCCGTGCTGGAGGATCTGCCCGCCACGAAGAGCCGGCTGGCGATCGCCGATCAGTTTCCGCAAAACCTGACGCTGGGCACCCTGGCCGTGACGCTAGCGCTCAAGGGCGACCCGGCCGCCGCACGGCAGCATGCCCAGCAGGCGCTGCAGAGCCTGCGTCCCGAGACGTCCTTCACCATGCGCGCCATCACCCGGCTGTTCGCGCTGCAGACCCTGTACCTGAGCGATCAGCTGGAACAATGCCGCCAGCTGGCCGATCAGTCCCTGAAGGAACTCAAGGAGCTGAGCAGTCCGGAACCCTGGTCGGCTCTGGCCCGTTCCTTTCTTCATTACTGCCAGATCATGCTGCATGGCCGCCAATCCAGCCTGCAGCCCATGCTGGACTGCGTGCCGACCGTGCTGCACGGCCTGCCCATCTGCGCCGACGGGCTCATGGCGCGAATTGCGCGCGCGCTGGTGCGCCTGGGGCGCAGCAACGAGGCCATGCCCTGGCTGGACAAGGCCGCGGCGCAAGGCTTGCGCTACGCCTCGAACAGCCTGTCCGCCGAGCTGCACTGCGTCCGGGGCGATGCATGGCTCGCGCTGGGCGAACCGGGACGCGCCCTGCACGAATGGAACCTGGCCGAGCAGGAAATGGAAAAATACGGGCTGTACCTGTATGCAGGCTGGATCAGCGCCCGGCGCGTCGCCCTGGAGCGCCTGAAGGTATAAAGGCCGCCTCGGCTTGTTCCCAAGCCGGGCCGCTACAGCAGCCACTCGATGGGCAGCACCGACAGCACGCCGACGTTCAGGCGCCGCCACAGGCCGGCCTCGGGCTCCGTATGGAAGACGCGACGGCTGCCGTCTTCGTTCAACTGTACCCACATGAGTTCGCCCTTGTCGTCCAGTTCGACGCGATAGCTGCGATAGGGGATGGCCTGGTCGAAGGCCCTGGACAGCGCCTGGGCCATGACGGGACTTTCGATGATGAAGCCCAGCTCCGTATTCAGATTGACCGAGCGCGGATCGAAGTTGAACGAGCCCACGAACAGCCGCTGCTCGTCGATGGCGAAGGTCTTGGCGTGCAGCGCCGAACCCGAACTGCCGAAGGGCGCCGAGCCATGCCGCGTGGGCCTGTCCCCGGTTGGACGCAGTTCCCACAACTCCACGCCGGCCTGCAGCAGCGCGCGACGCCGTTTGGCATAGCCGGCGTGCACGGCGGCCACGTCCGTGGCGGCCAGCGAATTGGTCAGCACCCGCACCCGCATGCCCGGCCGGGCCATCAGGGACTGGAAGGAACGCACGCCGGTGCGCGTGGGCACGAAATAGGACGAGACCAGGTCCACCTTGCGCCTGGGTTCGCCCAGCAGCCTGTCCATCTGCCAGACCAGCAGCTGTTCCGGGTTGACCTCGCCCAGCGCCTTGGCCGGATCGTCGCTGATCATGGTGGTGCGCGCCCAGTGGAATTCCATCTCGCCGCGCATCAGGCTGCCCACCAGCTTGGAGCCCGTCAGCACGGCGCGGTAACCCTGGGCGCGGGGCTGGCGCTCGGCTTCGGCCAGTTCTTCCCGGAAGGACTCCAGCGCCTGCGGCCCGTCCGCCGACACCAGCCGGTCCACGGGATAGGAGGACTGGCTGGCCCAATAGCGGTCGAAATCGTCCGAGACGTCCTGGACGACGGCTCCGATGGCCAGCACGTCCAGATCGGCGAACAGCACGTCCTGGGTGGCGCCGAAATATTCGTCGCCCACATTGCGCCCGCCTATGATGGTGGCCTGATTGTCCACCGTGAAGGACTTGTTGTGCATGCGCCGGTTCAAGCGCGAGAAATCGGTCAGGTAGCCCAGCGACTTGGGCCAGCGCAGCACGAAGGGATTGAACAGCCGCACCTCGATGTTGGGGTGAGCGTTGAGCGCCGCCAGCGTGCTGTCCAGGCCCGTAATGCCGTTGTCGTCGATCAGCAGGCGCACCCGTACGCCGCGCTCGGCCGCGGACAGCAGCGCTCCCAGCAGCAGCATGCCGGTGGTGTCCCCTCGCCAGATGTAATACTGGACGTCCAGCGTCTTCTGGGCGGCGTGCGCCAGCAGAGCCCGCGCCGCATAGGCATTGTAGGGGTCGTACAAAGGATAAATGCCCGACAGGCCCGGATGAGCCTGCGCCAGGGGGACGATGGCCCGGCCCAGGGCCGTCTGCTCGGCCTGCTCCTTGTCCAGGGAGACGGACTGGGTGCGCCCCTCCAGTGAGGGCAGCGCACAGCCTGCCAGGACAGCCAGCAGCAGGCTGCCGGCCAGCATGGCGCGCCAGCGCCGGAACAAGGACTGCGCCCGCTTGTTGTCTGCAATCGGCGCCTGGGCGGAATCGGAATTCATGGTGGAATCTCTGTCAGCGGGGACGTCGGCCATCATAGTAGCACTGCAACCGGCAGCGCTGCGCCCGCCGCTGCAGGCGCGCCGCCATCCATAGGTCCGCCCGCACTGGCCTTTTCCCCGGGAACAACAGTTTTTTAACTGGCCTTCGGAAGGGCGACGCTGTTACGCTAAAAAAAGCGAGGGCCGGGCTAGCCGCCCTCTGTTTTGCAATCGCGGCCGGCTGCCCACCGGGCCAGTCCGCCTGTACCGAGGAGATCCTATGCCACTCGACACAGAAAACCTGACTCTCAAGACGGCCCGGCTGTCCCTGAAACCCTTCAGCCTGCGCGACGCGGACGAAGCTTTTTCCTGCATCACTCCTTCCCTGACCCGCTTCATGACCTGGGATCCGCCTGAAAGCCGCCAGCAATTCGACAGCATCTGGGGCGAATGGCTGACCGGAGCGGCAGACGGCACCGAATTCGTCTTTGCGGTGCGTCACCGCACCACCGACCAGTTCCTGGGACTGGCGGGCCTGCACCGGCTGCGCACCGCCACGCCCGAGCTGGGCATCTGGATTCGCGAGGACAAGCAGGGCATGGCCTTCGGCCGCGAAGCCGTGCAAGCCGTCCTTGAATGGGCGTCCAGCGTGAGCGAGGCCGCCGGATTCTGCTATCCGGTGGCCGAGGAAAACATCGCCAGCCGCAAGATCGCCGAGAGTCTGGGCGGCGAGATCGTGGGCCACCAGTCCACGCCCAAATACCAGTCCATCACCTACCAGATCCCGCGCGTCAACCCCAGCGACAGCACGCACTGAAGCGCGACGCCGCCCTGCATGGCGGCGCCGCATCATGCCGGTGCGCCTGGTTTGGCGCCTCACCAGCCACAAACGGGCGCTTTCCCGCAAATAGCGCTTGCAGCAAAACCGGCCGCAGACAACAATTGGGTACAAGCTGATACTTTAAATTTGAAATAATTGGCATGCCCCCCGCGTCTGCGCCTTCCCTGCTGCCCCGCCACCTGGCCATCGCCCTGCTGCTCCTGCTGGGCAGCTCCTTCGCCGGCAATCACATCGCCGCCAAGGTCGCGCTGGACCACGGCGCGGGCCTGATCATCACCGTGATTTCCCGTTCGGCTTCGGCCACGCTGGCCCTGGGCCTGCTCCTGATCTGGCAGCGCCAGGCCCTGCGCGTGCCGCGCCGCTATCTGGGCTGGCAACTGCTGCTGGGCGCGCTGATCACCACGCAGTGCATGCTGATCTATTCCTCCATCGCGCGCATTCCCGTGGCCCTGGCCCTGCTGGTGGCCAATATGTACCCCATCCTGCTTGCCCTGCTGACCTGGGTGCTGGGCGGCCACCGGCCCGGCCGCAAGACCCTGATCATCATGCTCGTCATCCTGGCGGGGCTGCTGCTGGCGCTGGACGCGCCCAGCCTGCTGGCCGGCGCCACGCTGGACGCCGACTGGCTGCTGGGGGTGGCTTGCGGACTGAGCACGGCGCTGGTCTTCGCCATCGGACTGTGGGTGACCGAAAACAAGCTCTCGTCCCTGCCCGGAGCGGTGCGCAGCTTCTGCACCATCAGCCAAACGCTGGTGCTGCTGATCGTCCTGAGCCCGCTGGGCCTGCTGCCCGGCGGCTCGTCCCTGCCGCAAAGTCCCATGGGCTGGCTGGCCCTGGCCGTCGTCTGCCTGCTGTACACGGCGGGCTTCGTCACCTTGTTCGTGATGGCGCCCCGGCTGAATCTGTCGCGCAACGCCCCCTTCCTGAACATCGAGCCGGTAGCTTCGCTGCTGCTGGGCTGGTTCATCCTGCAGCAGACCCTGAACCCGACCCAGCTTCTGGGCGGCGCCGTGGTGCTCAGCGGGATCGTGCTGCTGGCCTACCAGCGCCAGGGCGCCTGAACCCGCTCAAGCGTCCAGGATGGGCACGAAGCCCCCGAAGATCATGCGCTTGCCGTCAAAGGGCATGTTCTTGCTCATGGCCTGCATGCGCGGATCGTCCATCATCTTCTGGTAGACCGCGTCGCGCACCTCCTTGGATGAATATTCGAACCAGCTGAACACCACCTCCTCGTCAGGCGCCGCCTGGACGGCGCGCCGGAAATCCGTCACCTTGCCCTCGGGCACGTCGTCGCCCCAGCACTCCACGACTCGACTGATGCCCATCTCCTTGAAGATGGGCAGGGCCTGCCTGGCATGCTGCAGATACTGCTCCTTGTTGGCCTTGGGAACGGCCAAGACGAAACCTTCCACGTATTTCATCATGCTCTCCTGATAGGGGTGCGGCTCCGGCCGATCCGGAACCGCCGCCGACGCCGCCGCAAATGGCGAAACGCGTCGCGCGCTCCTCCTCCCCTGACCGTCCCGGCTCATGACGCGCCTATCGCGTACGCGGGCTCGGCGAGCTTGCATAAACATGAAACCTGAAAGGCTGATCTTAAAACCAATCGGGCCGGCCACCCCTGCGGACTATCCCTGAGATGGCGCTTGCGGCAGAAGCCGCCAGATGGCAGGCATGGCCTGCAGCAGGTCCTCGGGGATCAGGCCCGGCCCGCAGTGCAGCGCCGCCTGGGAATGCAGCCACACGGCAGCGCCCGCAGCCTCGAAGGCCGGCATGCCCTGCGCCAGCAATCCGCACACCAGCCCAGCCAGCACGTCGCCGCTGCCCCCCGTTGCCAGCCAGGGCGGCGCGCAGGCGTTGATCAAGGCGCGGCCGTCCGGAGCGGCGATCACCGTATCGGCGCCTTTCAGGACCACTATCGCGCCGCATCGTCGGGCGGCGCCGCGGGCCGACTGCAGACGATCCTCGGCGGGGTCGAACAGACGCGCAAACTCGCCGGCGTGCGGCGTCAGCACGCACTGCCCATGCAGGGCCTGGAACAGTTCCTGCGGACGGCCGGCGAAACAGCTGATCGCATCGGCGTCCAGCACGCAGGGCCTGCCCGTGGCCAGCAGCTCCAGCGCAAGCTTGCGGGTGTCCTCTCCCAGGCCCGCGCCGGGACCGATCAGCCAGGCGCGGATACGCTCGTCGCGACTGACGGACGCCTCCAGCGGCGCAACCATGATGCTCTCCAGCGCGGCGGCGTAAATGCTCCAGACCGCCTCGGGCACGGCCATGCTGACCAGCCCGGCTCCGGCGCGCTGCGCCGCCCGGGCGGCCAGCCGGCCGGCTCCCGTCATGCGCGCCCCGCCTATCACCAGAGCATGGCCGCGCGTGTACTTGTGGCTGTCCGCCGCCAGCCGGGGCAGACGGGCGCTCCACAGAGCGGGCTCGTTCAGCCAGGTGTCGGGCGGCTCCAGGGCGGCCGCGGGCATGCCTATGCCCACCAGCTCCAGGCGCCCGCACAAGTCCCGGCCCGGATACAACAGGTGGCCGGGTTTGTAGCGCACAAAAGTGACCGTGACGCACGCCCGGGCGGCAACGCCGCGCACCAGCCCGGTGGCGCCGTCCAGGCCCGAGGGTACGTCGATCGCGCACACGGGCGCGCCCGAGGCGGCCAGCGCCCGGATCAGGTCGGCCGCCTCGCCCTGCACGGGCCTGTCCAGGCCCGCCCCCAGCAAGCCGTCCACCACGACGGCAAAACCGGCAAAATCGGGACAACGCGGCTCCCAGGGCCCGTTCCACTGCGCCTGCGCCCAGGCCGCCGCTCCGCGGCGCGCCGACGGATCGACCAGGCTGTAGACCGACACGTCCCGTCCCTGGTCACGCAGGATGCTCGCGGCCACCAGGGCGTCGCCCCCATTGTTGCCCGCCCCGCACAGGAACAGCACCGCGCCGCGCGGCCAATGCTGCTGCACGGCCTGCGCCACGGCCTGGCCCGCCGCCTGCATCAATTGCTCGACGGGCGCGCCCAGGGCGGGCGCCGCCGCATCCATGCGGGCGCACTGGCTGGGGGTATACAAGGCTTGGCGCCCCTGCGGGGCGCTGACGGGCATATAGCCGTAAATAGCAGACAAAGTCATCGCAGGCTCGCAGACGGCAAAAAAAAGAGAACGGACCGCAGCCCGTTCTCCTATCTTAATGCGAATCGGCGCCATGAACAGCGGGACTGGCGCGCAGGCAGGCAATCAGGCCGACTGCTGCTCCTGCCTGTTCTTGACCGAGGCCACCGACAGCTCGCGCGGCACGTCCACGCCATTCTTGACGGCGATGATCTCGGCCATGATGCTGACGGCGATCTCGGCCGGCGTCTTGCTGCCGACGTACAGGCCGATGGGCCCCTTGAGGCGGTCGATTTCCTCGGCGGTCAGGTCGAAGTACTCCGCCAGGCGCTCGCGCCGGCTCTGGTTGTTGCGCCGCGAGCCGATGGCGCCCACATAGAAGGCGCTGCTCTTGAGCGCTTCCAGCAAGGCCAGGTCGTCCAGCTTGGGATCGTGCGTCAGGGCGACCACCGCCGTCCTGCGGTCCGGCACGCAGGCGATCACTTCGTCGTCAGGCATGCCGCGCACCACGCGGGCCCCGGCCACGCTCCAGCCCTCGATATGCTCGCTGCGCGGATCGCAGACCGTCACGTCGAAGCCATTGAACAAGGCAATGGTGGCCACGTACTCGGACAACTGACCGCCGCCGATGAGCAGCAGGCGATAGGCCGGCCCGAAGGTGACGGACAGACAGTCCTGGCTCAGGCTCAAGGCCGCAGGCACGCGCGTGGCGCTGCTCCAGGCGCGGCCGCTGTGCAGGTCCACATGGCGTTGCACCAGGTGGCGCTGCTCCAGCAGCTCCAGTACCTCGGCCAGCGCCGACGGACAGGGATTGAACTCCACCAGCAGACGGATGGTGCCTCCGCATGGCAGACCGAAGCGGTGCGCCTCGTCGGCGCTGACGCCATACGTCAGCAACTGGGGCCGGCCGCCTGCCTGCAGGCGGCTGTCCGCGGCCTGCGTGTCGTGGTAGGAACGGATCAGGTCATCCTCGATGCAGCCGCCCGAGACCGAGCCGACCACCGCCCCGCCCTTTTCCAGGGCCATGATGGAGCCTTCCGGACGCGGGGACGAACCCCAGGTCTGCACCACGGTCACGAGAATGGCCTCGCGCCCCTGCGCGCGCCAGTCGTGCAACTGGCGCAATACCCTGACATCCAGGCTCTCCATGGCCGTCTCCTTTCTACTGGTTCATTTGAATACGGGCATGTCGTTGTCCGATGAATCGAACGGATTGGCATCCACGCCGTACTCGTCCTGCATTTCTATCTTGACCGTGTTGGGATCCACCTGCGGCCCGCTGCCCTTGTAATGCGTCACCAGGCCGGGGAACAGCAGCACGACGGCGATCATCAGGATCTGGATGCCGATGAACGGCACCGAGCCCCAGTAGATGTCGCCCGTGGCCACGCCCGGAATCTTCTTCTTGGTCACCTTGTCGATATAGTCATCCTTGGGAGCCACCGAGCGCAAGTAGAATAATGAGAAGCCAAATGGTGGATGCATAAAGGATGTCTGCATATTAACGGCTAACAGCACGCCGAACCAGATCAGGTCTATCCCCATCTTGTCGGCCACCGGTCCCAGCAGGGGCACGATGATGAAGGCCAGCTCGAAGAAGTCCAGGAAGAAGGCCAGCACGAAGACCAGTACGCTTACCAGGATCAGGAAGCCATATTCGCCGCCGGGCAGGTCGATCAGCAGGTGCTCGACCCACAGGTCGCCGTCCACGCCGCGGAAGGTCAGCGAGAAGATGGTGGAGCCGATCAGGATGAACATCACGAAGCAGGACAGCTTGGCGGTCGTGTCCATGGCCTGCTTGAGCAGGTCCAGGCTCAGGCGGCGACGGCTGACCGCCATCAGGATGGCGCCCACCGCGCCCATCGCGCCGCCTTCCGTGGGCGTGGCGATGCCCAGGAAGATGGTGCCCAGCACCAGGAAGATCAGCGCCAAGGGCGGAATCATCACGAAGGTCACGCGTTCGGCCAGCGTGGACAGCATGCCCAGCTTGAGCCACTTGTTCAGCAGCGCCAGGACGAAGGCCACGCCGCCCACCAGCAGGATGCCGATGATGACTTTCTCGTCGATGGGCCCGTTGGGATCGACCACGTACTCATCGAGCAGGTAGGCCGACACCAGCGAGATCGCCAGCAGCACGCACAAGGAGCGGGCGCCCGAGCGGCCATTGGCCTGCGAATACGTGCGATGCTCGGCCGGGATGGGCGGCACGTCCTTGGGACGCAGTACCGCCAGGATCAGGACGTAGGCGATGTAGGCGCCGGTCAGCAGCAGGCCCGGCACCATGGCGCCGCGATACATGTCGCCCACGGAGCGGCCCAGCTGGTCGGCCAGCACGATCAGCACCAGGGACGGCGGAATGATCTGCGACAGGGTTCCCGAGGCGGCGATCACCCCCGTGGCCAGGCGCCGGCTGTAGCCGTAGCGCAGCATGATGGGCAGGGAGATCAGGCCCATGGAGATCACCGAGGCCGACACCACGCCGGTGGTGGCCGCCAGCATGGCGCCCACGGCCACCACGGCGATGGCCAGGCCGCCCGGCATGGAGCCGAACAGCTGGCCCACCGTGTCCAGCAGGTCCTCGGCCATGCCCGAGCGCTCCAGGATCAGGCCCATGAAGGTGAAGAAGGGAATGGCCAGCAGCGTGTCATTGGCCATGATGCCGAACACGCGCAGCGGCAGGGCCTGGAACAGCGACCAGTTGAACAGGCCCAGTTCCACGCCGATCAGCCCGAACACCATGCCGTTGGCGGCCAGGGCGAAGGCCACCGGGAAGCCCAGCAGCAGGAAGATGATCAGTGACGCGAACATCACCGGCGCCATATTGGCGACAAATAAATCCATCATGAAGTTCAGCCTTTCTGTTGATGCTCGAATTTGGCTTGGGCCTGGCGCGCGATTTCCTCGGCCAGCAGTTCTTCCGGCGTCTTCTCCTGCAGCCGCCGGTTGGGATTCGGGCAGGCGCCGCGCAGAAAGCCGATGCACTTGATCAGGTGGGAGATCCCCTGCAGGGAAATCAGGGCGAAGCCGATGGGCACGATGAGCTTGGCCGGCCAGCGGATCAGGCCTCCCGAATTGGAAGAGACTTCATTGCTGAGGTAGGAATCCATGAACACGGGCCAGGACAGCGCCATGATGGCGATGCAGGCCGGCAGCATGAACAGCAGCACGCCGACGATCTCGATCACGATCTGCTTGCGCTCGGACAGGCGCGAGGCCAGCACGTCCACGCGCACGTGCTCGTTGCGCAGGAATGTGTAGCCGCCGGTCAAAAGGAACAGGGCGCCGAACAGATACCACTGCACCTCCAGCCAGGCGTTGGAGCTGGAATCAAAGAACTTGCGTGAAATCGCGTTGAACGAACTGATCACCACCACCAGCAGAACCAGCCACATGACCGAACGGCCGCATAGTCGGTTCAGGCAGTCGATCGCCCGAGACAGTTTGAGTAGAAATTGCATCAATCCCCCAGATTTTCTGCATTGAAGTTGTTGGAAACTAGTCAGCCCGGAAACGCGTCGCGCGCTTTTCCACGGCATCGAGCAGGAAGTACAGCGCCAGCCCCATCACCGCCAGGATGATCAGCGCCGAGAACACCCGCACCGTGTCGAACACCCCCTGGGCGCTCATGATCACGAAGCCCAGCCCGCGCTGCGAGGACACGAACTCGCCCACGATGGCGCCCACCAGCGCCAGCGACAGGGCCACCTTCAGCCCGGCCATGATGGATGGCAGGGCCGAGGGCAGGCGCACCTTGAAGAACATGGCCACCGGTCCGCCCTTGAGCACCCGGCCCAGGTCCAGGATGTCGGGCGAGACCGAGCGCAATCCCTGCACCGTATCCACGATGACGGCGAACACGGCGATCATGAAGGCGATGGCCACCTTGGGCTCGTAGCCGGTCCCCATCCAGACCACGAACAGCGGAGCCAGGGCCACTTTTGGAATGCTGTTGAAGCCCACGATCAGCGGATAGCAGAAGCGCTCAAAGAGCGGAGAGCTGACCAGGGCCACGGCGATCAGCACGCCGCCGACCGCCGCCAGGGCAAAGCCGGCCAGCGTCACGCCCAGCGTGTACAGGGCTTGGCTCAGGTACCAGCCCAGCTCGCCGTACAGGTCCTTGAGGATCAGCGTGGGCCGGGGCAGGATGACCTCGCGCACCTGGCCGAAGCGGCAGACGGCCTCCCAGACCAGCAGGACCACCACCACGGAAATCAGGCCCGCCAGCCAGGAGGGCAAGGAACGCAAGGCTTTATTCATGGCTGTCTCCCGCGCCGTCGGCGATGCCGAACAATTGACGGATATGCGCCACATGCCGCCCGAATTCCGGCGTCTCCCGCAAGGACAGGGGACGAGGACGGGGAAAATCGATGTGGATCTGCTCCAGGATGCGACCCGGCCGGGGCGAGAACACCAGCACGGTGTCCGCCAGGAAGACGGCCTCGGCGATGCCGTGCGTCACGAACAGCGTCGTGTTGCCCGTCTTGAGCCAGATGCGCTGCAGCTCCGCGTTCATGTTGTCGCGCGTCAGGGCGTCCAGCGCCCCGAAGGGCTCGTCCATCAGCAGCAGGCGCGGATCGTCCACCAGAGCCCGGCAGATCGAGGCGCGCTGGCGCATGCCGCCCGACAGCTGGCGCGGGTAGCTGTCGGCGAACTGAGACAGGCCGGTCAGCGCCAGCAGTTCGTCCACCTTGTCGCGGTAGTCGGCGCGGCGCTTGCCGGCGAATTCCAGCGGCAGCAGGATGTTCTCGCGTATGGTGCGCCACTCCAGCAGGGCGTCGCGCTGGAACACCATGCCCACCTGGTCGGGCGGCCCCTTCACGGGCTGGTTGTCCACCGTCAGCGAGCCGCTGCTGATGCTCTCCAGACCGGCCACGCAGCGCAGGAAGGTGCTCTTGCCGCAGCCGCTGGGGCCCAGGATGCTGATGAACCGGCCGGGCTGGATGTCCACGCTGATGCCGTCGAGCGCCAGCACGTCGCGCGCGCCTTCGAAGCGCTTGCGCACGTCTTGGGAGAGGACGCGCGCCGCCATCACTTGAGCTCCAGGCCCGCCAGCGATTCGCTGCTGACCACGCCGGGCTGGTAGTAGTCCGCCGCCTTCTGGCCGGCCGGGATCAGCTCCACCCGCTCCAGCGTGGCGATGGTCTTGTCCCAGTCGGCCGGCTGGCTGACGCCGATGGAGCCGCCCGCCACGGCCGGGCCGAAATAGGTCTTGAGCGTGTTGAGCTGGTCCAGCAGGATGGCCTTGTCCAGGCGCGCATTGGGGCGCTGCGCCACGATGGCGTCCACCGCTTCCTGCTCATGGCCGTCGTAGATGTAGTTCCAGGACTTGGCCACCACATTGGAAAAAGTACGGATGTCCTGCTCGCGGCTGGCCAGCTTCTGCTCGCTGGCGAACAGGCCGAAGCTGACCATGTCCAGTCCGTGCCGGGCAAAGGGGATGGCCGCCGAAGGGCGCTGGCGCGACACCGAGGGCAGCACGAAAGGAATGGTGGAGATGACGGCGTCGGCGCGGCCCACGGCGTAGGTCGCCGCCTTGCCGGCCGCATCCACGCTGAGCAGGTCCACGTCGCTGCGGCGCAGGCCGCCGGCCGCCAGGAACGCGTCCACGAAAGGCGCCTCCAGGGAACCGGCCGTATAGGCGATCTTGCGGCCCTTCAGACCGTCCGGCCCGGCGATGCCCGAATCCGCGGGCACCAGCACGCCTATGTCGCTGGAGGTGGCGAACGGCGCCAGCCCCTTCACCGGCAGGCCCTTGCTGCGCGCGATCACCATGGAGGCCAGCGCGGCATGGCCCACATCGAAACGGTCGCTGCCGCCCACGATCTGCACCGTGGTCACCGAACCATTGCCGTCTTCCAGCCGCACATCCAGGCCGGCCTGCTTGAACCAGCCCTTCTGCATGGCCAGGTGGAAAGGGGCATGGACGGCCCAGGGGGTCCAGTCCAGCTTCACATTCAGCGGCTCGGCGGCCGCGCCCCAGCTGGCGATCAGCATGGCGGCTCCCATGGCGAGGCGCACGCGTCCCCCCAAAGCGTTCTGCTCTGTCATCTCCTTACCCCCTTTTCTTATGATCTATGCGCTCAGCGGCGCCGGAAAAATCCCTTGAAACGATCCCAGAGAATGCTGAAGAACATCTTGACCGGATTGAACTCCGCCGCCACGGGCGCCTCGCCCTCGGCCAGCGGCTTTTCCAGACGCAGATTCACGTTCTTGCCGAATTCGGCGATCATGCGGCGCACGAAGTCCTGGACCAGCCCGGAGCGCGAGAACTGCGCCAGCGGCCCCTGCAGGGAATACACCAGCTCCACGTCCACGCGGCTGCGCGATTCCCCCTCCGGCGCGACCTGATAGCTGACATCGCCCCGGGCGCGCGACTGGCTGAGCGAATCCACGCCTTCGCCGCGCAGCACGGCGGCGCGCCGCGCATCGTCCTGTTCCAGCGTGGCCTGGCCCTTGAAGGCCGCCGACATGGGGCCGAACTTGATGGCGATCTTGCCCTGCACGGTCGCCCCGTCCTGGGACTCGATGACGGCGCCGGGCAGGCAGCCGGCCACCTTGGGCAGGTCCTTCATGAATGCCCAGACCTGATCGGCCGGGAAGCGCGCCTCGAAACCGCCCTGGATGGCCTGGCCCTTGCCTTTGTCCGCGCTGCCGGCCGATGCCGGCGCCGCGGCGGGCGCAGGCGCGACGGCCGCCGCTTCTTCCTGCACGGCCTCGAACGTGGCGAAGCCGCCCTGGGACCAGTCATCGGGCACATGCTGCACCACCATGGCCCGCAAGGCCTGAACCTGTTCGTCAGGCTGCTCGCGCAAGGCCTTGAGCACGGACAGGATGGCGGCGGTGATGCCCTGGTAACCCGTACAGCGGCAGATATTGCCGGAAAGCTCGATGCGCACCCGCGCCTCGTCGGCGTCCGGCAGACGCAGCACGATGTCGCGGCTGGTGGCGAGCATGCCCGGCGTGCAGAATCCGCACTGCAGGGCGTGGTGCTCGGAGAAGGCCTTGCGCAGGCGGGTCATGATGGGGTCGCCCTCGTAGCCTTCCACCGTGGTGACTTCATGCCCGTCGCAGGCGCCGGCAAACGTGATGCAGGAGCGCACCGGACGGCCGTCCACCAGCACCGTGCAGGCTCCGCACACGCCATGCTCGCAGCTCAGGTTGGTGCCCGTCAGCCGGCCTTTTTCACGGATGAAGTCACCCAGGTGGGTGCGCGGTTCGGCCTCGTGCGTCTGCGTGCGGCCATTTACTTGAATCGAAATCTCTGCCATGTCTCAACCTTTCACGCCCAGCGCCTGCTGCAGGCTGCGTTCCACCACCGTGCGGAACAGCACCTGATGGGCCTCGTCACGCTGCTCCAGATACGGTTTCAAGGCCGAAGCGATCGCCTCGCCCTCCAGCGCCGCGGCGCCTTGCGCCGCCACCTTCACCGCCAGTTCGGGCAGGGAACGGGGCGCGCCCTCCATGGCGCCGATCACCACGCGCGCCGTGCGCGTGGCCGGGTCGAAGTAACAGGCGCAACTGGCGTCGGCGAACTCGCCCACCTTGCGGGTGAATTTGTAATATCCCCAGCGGGCCGTGGCCGACACCCACGGCACGTCCACCGACTCGATGAATTCGCCGGCCTCCAGCACCGTGGTGTAGGCGGCCAGCATGAATTCGCCCATGGGCACCGGCCGCAGGCCTTGAGCGCCGCGCACGTTCACGCGCGCGCCCAGGGCGGCGCAGGTCAGCACCCAGTCGGCGGCCGGATCGGCGTGGGCCAGGCTGCCGCCCAGCGTGCCGCGGTTGCGCACGCCCCGATAGGCGATGCGGCCGGCCACCTTCTGCATCATGTGGCCGCGCAGCGGCTCGTACACGCCGTCCTCGATCTGGGCGTGGGTCACGGCCGCGCCGATGCGCACCCGGCCTTCGGCGGCGCTCACCTGGCGCAGCTCAGGCACGGCGGACAGGTCCAGCACGCGTCCCGGACGCACCAGGCGCAGATTCAGCATCGGCCCCAGGGATTGGCTGCCGCCCATCAGGCGCACGCCGGCGCAATCGCCCCTCAATGCATCCTGGACCTGTTTCAGGCTCGAGGCCTTTTCGTATTCAAACTTGGCGGCCTTCATGCCTGGACCTCCGACACGGGCGTGGCGTGTTGCTGTGCTGCCGCGCGAATGGCGCTGAGCAGGCGATGCGGGGTGACGGGCGTGTGGGACACTTGCGCGCCGGTCGACCTCAACGCGTTGTTGATGGCGGACATGATGGCCGCCGGCGGAGCGATGGCGCCGCCCTCGCCCATGCCCTTGGCGCCGAATTCCGTATTGGGCGAGGGGCTTTCCATATGCTCGATATGGATATTGGGCACTTCGCAGGCGCCCGGCATGACGTAGTCCGCCAGCGTGGAGGCCAGCGGCTGGCCGTATTCGTCGTAGGGCATCTCCTCGTACAGGGCGGTGCCTATGCCCTGGGCGATGCCGCCTATGGTCTGGCCTTCGACGATCATGGGATTGATCATGACGCCGCAATCCTCGACCACCACGTACTTGAGCACTTCCACGCCGCCGGTGCGCGGATCCACCGCCACCACCACGGCATTGCTGGCATAGGTGAAGCTGCCGGTATCGACCTTGGGCTTGTAGCCCACGGACAGCTCCAGGCCTTGCGGGTCCACATCGGCAGGCAGATGCTGCGGATTGATGTACCAGGCGTCGGCCACCTGGGCCAGGGTCACGGTGCGCCCGCCCGCGCTGAACGCGGCGCCTTCGTGAACCAGGTCGGCCTCCTGGGCCTGCAGCATGTGCGCCGCGATCTTGCGCAGGCGCGGCAGCAGTTCCTTGCAGGCGCGCGAGACCGCGCCGCCCGACATGACCAGCGAGCGCGAGGCGTAGGTGCCCGTGGAGAAAGGCGTGCGGCCGGTATCGCCGTGCACCACCTTGATGCTGGCCACATCTATGCCCAGGATTTCGCTGGCGATCTGCGCAAAGGACGTTTCCATGCCCTGGCCGTGCGAGTGCACGCCCACGCGCACTTCCAGCCCGCCATCGGGCGTCATGCGCACGAAAGCCTGGTCGAATCCCGGGATGACGGCCGTTCCCCAGCTGGCGAACACCGAAGTGCCGTGCGCCGACTGCTCCGTATACGTGGCCACGCCCAGGCCGATCAGGCGCCCGTCCGGCTCGCCCCGGGCCTGGCGCGCCAGCACGGCGTCCACGTCCACGGCCGCCAGCGCGCGGCGCAGGCTTTCCGGATAGTTGCCGGAATCGTAGTGTTTGTTGGCCACATTGACGTAGGGCATCTGCTCGCCCTGCACCAGATTCAACAGGCGGACCTCCCAGGCCGTCTTGCCCACGGCCAGGGCGATCTGGTCCATCATCTGCTCGATGGCCAGGCATACGCCGGTGCGGGCCACGCCGCGATACGGCATGAAGCCGGGCTTGTTGGTGCCCACGCCGCGGGTACGGCAGCGGTAGCCGCGGAAGTCGTAGGGACCGGGCAGATTGCCCAGCGCCTGCCCCACTTCCAGGCCGACCGTGAAAGGCCAGACCGAATAGGCGCCGCCGTCGATGTCGATTTCCGCATCCAGGGCCAGCAGCCGGCCTTCATTGGTGATGTGCGCCTTCAGGCGGTACTGGTGCTCGCGGGTGTTGGCGCCGGCGATCAGATGTTCGCGGCGGTCCTCCATGTAGCGGAACGGCTTGCGGAACGTCTTGGCCAGCCAGGCCACGCACAATTCTTCCTGGTGCAGCACGCACTTGTAGCCGAACGCCCCGCCCACGTCGGGCGAGATCACCCGCACCTGGGCCTGGTCCATGCCCAGGAACTGGGCGATGCCGGTGCGGTGCATGTGCGGGATCTGGCTGCCGCAATACACCACCAGCTGGTCGGCCTGGAAATCCCAATAGGCCAGCACGGCCTTGCCTTCCATGGGCAGCATGCACTGGCGCGACAGGCTGACCGAGTGCTCCACCACGCGGTCGGCGCGGGCGGCGTGTTCCTCGAAGGCGATGTCCGAACGCAGCGTGACGAACACATTGTCCTGCCAGCCTTCGTGCAGCAGGTCCCCCTGCGCCTGCAGCGAAGCCTGGACGCTGCCGTAGACCGGCAGTTCGTCGTAGACGGCCTCGATTTCCTCCAGGGCGTCCTCGGCCAGCGCGCGGCTCTGGCCAAAGGCCAGCGCCACCGGCTCGCCCACGTAGCGCACGCTGCCGCTGGCCAGCGCAGGCATGCTGGAAGCCTGGTAGCTGGGCAGCGTGGAGGCCGCGTAGATGTCCTGGCAGTCCGGCATGTCGGCGCGGGTGATGACCTGCTCGCGCACGGTCTGGCCGACCTGGATCTGACGGATGCGGGCATGGGCCATGGGGCTGCGCAGGAAGGCCACTTCCTGCAGGCCCGGCATGGTCATGTTGCCGATGAAGTTGCCCCGGCCATTGAGATGGCGCACATCCTCCTTGCGAAGGATGCGCGCGCCGACTCCCTGGCCACCCGGGCTTGACGGGTGACTGTGCTGACTCATTTCACTACCTTAACGATGACCTGCTCAACCGCGCTTGCCCAGCTCGCTGAACGTGAAGTTGTCCAGCGCGCTCTCGGCCACGCGGAACCAGCTGGCTTCCTGCTCCTGGAAGGCCTTCCAGCTCGGATAGATCTTGGCGAAGTCCGCGTTGCTGTCGGACAGTTCCTTCCACAGCTCCTGGGACTTGTCGTAGGCCGCCTTCATGACGTCCTTGGGGAAGTAGCGCAGCTTGGCGCCGTCGGCGACCAGCTTGCGCAGCGCGCCCGGATTCAAGGCGTCGTACTTGGCCAGGCTGAGCATGGTCTGTTCATTGCAGGCCGTCTCGAACGCCGCCTTGAAGTTGGCGGGCAAGGCTTCCCACGCGTCTTTGTTGACCATGGTGGTCAACGAGGCGCTGCCCTCGAACCAGCCGGGCGAATAGTAGAATGGAGCCACCTTGTTCAGGCCCAGCTTCTCGTCGTCGTAGGGGCCGATCCACTCGGCCGCGTCGATGGTGCCCTTCTCCAGCGAGGAATAGATGTCGCTGGGCGGGATCTGCTGGGGCACGGCGCCCAGCTTGGACAGCACCATGCCGCCGATGCCGCCGATGCGCATCTTCAGGCCCTGCAGGTCTTCCAGGCCCTTGATTTCCTTGCGGAACCAGCCGCCCATCTGCACGCCCACGTTGCCGGCCACGAAGTTGACGATGTTGTACTGGCTGTACATCTCGCGCAGCAGCTTCAGGCCGCCGCCGAAATGCACCCAGGAATTGTGCTGGCGGGCGTTCATGCCGAAGGACAGCCCGGTGTCGAAGGTCACGGCCGTATTCTTGCCCACGAAGGCCGTGCTCAGCACGTGGTTGCACTCCACGGTGCCATTGCTGATGGCATCCATGTTCTGGGCATACGGCACCAGTTCGCCGCCCGGAAAGGCGCGGATCTCGAACTTTCCTTCGGTCAGCTCGCTGACGCGCTTGCACAGGGCTTCGGCCGAACCGTAAATCGTGTCCAGACTCTTGGGCCAGCCCGTGGACATGCGCCAGCGCACCGTGGGGCTGTTTTGCGCAATCGCGGGGGCCGCCACCGCCGCCAGGCCTGCGCCGGCCACGGAAGCCGACTTCAGCAGAAAACTACGACGCTCCATCACTCACCTCTTTGTATTTTTTAACGTCTTCACACCCCTTGCTCGGCAGGGGCCTAGGTATTCGCCGCCAGTCTGGCGCTCCGATCAGGCATGAGCCTGCCTGTGGGTTCCAGACCTTCCCCCCCAGGGGCCGGACCGACGTTCAGAGCTGCTTTTTCGCGTCAAAATTTCACTTCGGCAGCTCCGATAATAGTAAGTGTGCTGATTAATTAAATTTAGGTCAAGCAGGGAAACTACTGACGCATGTCATTGATGGACTAAAGGAAAGCACTATCAATAGCTTAAGCTTGAACTAGCAAAATCCCTAAGAAAAACGATATTTGACTTTCCAATTTATACAGTATACTGAGTAATTATGAGCACTACGCGGAGACTGCTGTGAACTGGATCAAAATTTCCGAAACCGACGCCATCGACAATGAAGAGTCCCTGGCCATCGACCTGCAGGGCAAGAAGCTGGCCCTGCACAAACTGGACGACGAGTTCTTCCTGACCGACAACATCTGCACCCACCAGTACGCCCTGCTGTCGGACGGCTATCTGGAAGACGGCTGCGTGGAGTGCCCCCTGCACCAGGCCAAGTTCTGTCTGCGCACCGGCAAGGCCATGAACGCGCCCGCCACCGTGGACATCAAGGTCTATCCGCTGCGCATCGAAGGCAGCGACATCCTGGCCGACCTGAGCCAGGCCTGAGGCCATTCTTGCCCACGAGACCCGCGACATCATGGCACACCACACTTCCGTACTGATCATCGGCGCCGGCCAGGCCGCCTCGGTGCTGGCGCGCGAACTGCGCAGCCTGGGCTACGCCGGCAGCATCACCCTGGTGGGTGAAGAGGCGCACCTGCCCTACGAGCGCCCGCCCCTGTCCAAGGACGTGCTCAAGGCCAGCGCCGCCGCCGACAGCGTGTTCCTGCAGAAAGCCGAGTTCTACCAGGAACAGGACATCACGCTGCTGCTGGGCACCGCCGTGCAGGCGCTGGACTGCGCCGCCCGCCAGGCCACGCTCAGCAATGGCCAGGTCTGGAGCTTCGAGCATGCCGTGCTGGCCACGGGCGGCGCGGCGCGCGAACTGGCGCTGCTGCCCGCCGCGCAGGCCGACGCCCTGTACCTGCGCACCCTGGACGACGCGCTGGCCCTGCAGGCCCGGCTGCGTCCCGGCCTGCGCGCCCTGGTGGTGGGCGGCGGTTTCATGGGGCTGGAGCTGGCTTCCACGGCCAGCGAAACCGGCGCGCAGGTCACCGTCATCGAGGCCAACACCCGCCTGTTGTCGCGCAATGCACCCGCGCCGCTGTCGCAATGGCTGCTGGAGCGCTTCCAGGCGCATGGCATTACGGTACGCCTGGGCCATGGCGTGCGCCAGGCCCGCTTCACGCCGGACGACGAGCATCCCGTGCAGCTGGAGCTGGACGATGGCCAGATCCTGAACGGCGACCTGGCCATCGTGGCTGCGGGCCTGCAGGCTAATTCGACGCTGGCGCGCGCCAGCGGCATCGCCGTGGACGAGCTGACCGCCGGCATCATCGTGGATCGCCAGGGCCGCACCAGCGTGGCCGGGATCTACGCCGCCGGCGACTGCGCCACCCAGATCTGTCCCGACACCGCCGCGCGCCGCCGCATCGAATCCTGGCAGAACGCCAACGAACAGGCGCGCCAGGTGGCGCATGCCATCGCCGGGCAGGATGCGCCCGATCATCCGGTCAGCTGGTTCTGGACCGACGTGCTGGGCTGCAACATCCAGATGCTGGGCCAGGGCTCGCCCGACCTGGACTACCAGGTGCGCGGCGTCATGGACAGCGCGGGCGAGGCCGTCAAGTTCATGCTGCTGGCCTTCGAGGGCCGGCGCCTGCGCCATGCCATCGCCGTCAACGCGGGCGCGGACCTGCGCGCCCTGCGCACGCTCATGGAGCAGGACCTGCCCGTGGATCCGGCCGCCCTGCTGGACCCGGCGACGAACCTGCGCCAGTACGTCAAGGAGGCCGCGCGCGCCGCCCACGCTTGATGCGCCGGCCCCCGGCATTTGCGCACCGATCACGCCGGCGGCCCCGCGCCGCACGGCATTCAACACGCTTCATCAAAGAGTTATCAGAGGAGATCCCTATGTATCAGGCACAAACGGTGATAGGCCAGACGGTCGGGTCCAAGGACCGTCCCGTCGACGAATGCAGCTGGCCCGAAGACGCGCTCAACGCGATTCCGGACTGGGTCTACACCAGCAACGACGTCTACAACCGCGAGATGGAACGCATCTTCCATGGCGACACCTGGAACTTCGTCGCCCTGGAGGCCGAGATTCCCGATTCGGGCGACTACAAGCGCTCCTATGTAGGCTCCACGCCCGTGGTGGTGGCGCGCGCCGAGGACGGCAGCATCAACGTGTTCGAGAATCGCTGCGCCCACCGCGGCGCCGAATTCTGCCGCCACAACCAGGGCAACACGAATGAATTCGTCTGCCCCTACCACCAGTGGTCCTACAGCCTGAAGGGCGACCTGCAGGGCATTCCCTTCAAGCGCGGCGTCAACAAGGAAGGCGGCATGCCGCGCAGCTTCAAGAATGCCGACCACGGCCTGAAGAAGCTGCACGTCACCACGCACAACGGCGTCATCTTCGCCTCGTACAGCGACAAGGTCGAGCCTATCCAGGAGTACCTGACCCCCGAGATCCTGAAGGACTTCGAGGCCGTCTTCACGGGCAAGAAGCTCAAGATCCTGGGCTACTACCGCAACGAGCTGCCCTGCAACTGGAAGATGTACCACGAGAACCTGAAGGACCCCTACCACGCCACGCTGCTGCACTCCTTCCTGGTGGTGTTCGGCCTGCTGGTGGCGGGCAACAAGTCGCAGATGTACGTGGATCCCGTGCACGGCCGCCATGGCTACATGGCCTCGGCCAAGTCCGAGGACAAGTACGCCGAGGTCAGCGAGGACAACAAGAAGGAAATGCGCTCCTTCGTGGACGACCTGCGCCTGCGCGACGAGCGCTTCCTGGACTACATCAAGGAATTCGATTCGCCCTGGTCGGTCACCATGCAGACCATCTGGCCCAACCTGATCGTGCAGCGCGAGATGAACACGCTGGGCGTGCGCCAGATCGTTCCCAACGGCCCCAACAGCCTGATCATGCAATGGACCATGTTCGGCTACGAGGACGACACCGAGGAGATGACCCGTCACCGGCTGCGCCAGGGCAACCTGATGGGGCCGGCCGGTTTCCTGGGCCTGGAAGACAACGAAGCCATGAAGTTCGTGCAGGAAGGCGTGCGCCGCTCCAGCACCGACGTGAACATCATCAAGCTGGAGGAGAACAAGGTCGGCACGTCCAACACCCTGATCTCCGAAGCGGCCATCCGCTCCATGTACCAGTACTACCGCCAAGTCATGGACCTGTAAGACGAGCTGATTATGAAAATGGATTTTTCCTTCAAACCCGCCCAGGTCGCCACGCAGCGCGCCCTGGCCCTGAAAGCGGAAATCGAGCTGTTCAACGCCGAGTACTGCGCCACCCTGGACCGCGGCAACATCGAAGACTGGCCGATGTTCTTCGTGGAGGACGCCCTGTACCGGGTGACCTCGCGCGAGAACAGCGACCTGAACCTGCCCGTGGGCCTGGTCTATGCCGAAGGCCGCGACATGATGCATGACCGCGCCGTGGCCATCGCCCGCACCCAGATGTACGCGCCGCGCTACATGCTGCACCTGGTGACGGACGTGCGCGTCATCAGTGAAGCGGCCAACGGCGACGTCGAGGCCGAGGCAAACTTCATGCTGATGCAGACGCTGGTCGAAGGCCCCTCCACCGTGCACCTGGTAGGCAACTACTTCGACACCTTCACCCGCGTGGACGGCCGCTTGATGATCAAGGAACGCCAGGTGATCTTCGACACCTCCATCCTGGCCAACGACCTGGTCTTCCCGGTCTGAAGCCGTGCGCAGGCCTGTCGGCATATCCGGCGGGCCTGTTGGAAAACAGGCCGATCCAGTCCTGAACAGGTCTGAGGCAACAAGGCACACCAATCGTTCCTGGCGATGAGCTTCGCCCGGCCATCCCCTTCCCAAGCGCCTCCAGGAGGCGCTTTTTTTCAGCATTGCCCCCAGGGAAGGAATCGACTGATCGATAGCAGAGCTGGTCTTTGTGAGGACGCCGTTCAAGGGCTACTGTAGCGATCGCCTGATACGGTTTGCCCTGCCTGCCATGGATCCTGGACGGCTCGTCATACCCTGTATCGAGCACTCGGCGCAACCCGCACCCTGTTTGCCAGAAACTTGAAAAGGCGCCCCTCAAGGAAGCCACGGTTTCCCCGCTTCGACCAAAAGGACGAAGCAAACGCCCTCACAAGCCATCAATAAACCTAAAAAAACCCCCGGAAGCCGTCCAGCCCCCGGGGGTACGTGTCCGACGGCCCGCCCCCAAGCGGCAGGCCGTCGAAACCGTCACGCGGCCGCCGCCCTCACAGGCCCAGCAGCGCCATCGCCTCCTGGCGCGTGGCCACCGTCGCGTACTTCTGGCGCATGTCGAACAGGTTCGCCTCGTGCGGGCCCAGCGCCCGATCGCCCACGCAGTCCGACACCACCAGCGGGCGAAAGCCCAGCTGCATCGCATCGACCACGCTGGCGCGCACGCAGCCGCTGGTCACCGCCCCGGCCACCAGCAGCGTCTTGACCCCGCGCTGGGTCAGCCACGCCGCCAGCGACGTGCCGAAGAACGCCGAGGGCACGTTCTTGCGCACCACCAGCTCGCCCGGCGCCGGCGTCAACGCCGGCACGATCTGGCTGTTGGGCTCGTTCTCCAGCAACCCCAGCATCCCCGGCACCTTGATGCTGAAGATGTTGTGATCCGCCCCGTCGTCCGCGTACACGATGCGCGAGTGCGCCACCGGCCAGCCCTGCGCGCGCGCCGTGGCCAGCAGATGCCGCGTGTTCTCGATCGCCTGCGGGATGTTCCCGCCCCCGAACACCGCCGGGTCCGCAAAGCCGTTGACCAGGTCGATGATCAGCAGCCCGTACGGCGCCTGCGGCTCCAGCTGCGCCCCAAAACCCTGCTGGGCGTACACCGCCCCTTCATTCGTACTCACCCACGCCTCCGTCCAGTACCTTGCCATCGCGCACCACGGCGCGCCCGTCCAGGCTCACCGTGCAGTGGCGCAGCGGAATATCAATGTGGCAGGCCGTGGTGCGCGTGCCCCCGGCCTCGTTGTTCGGCCCCAGGGAGAACAGGAAGTTGCCCTCGAAGGCCCGCGCATCCATCCCGATCGTGTTCTCGCGCGAGTACAGCCCCAGCGTGGACCAGTGGCAGCGCGGCTGCAGGCCCCAGCCGATGTGCGAGATCGCGTAGCCTTCCGGATCGTTGAAGGACTTCATGTACTCGTCCAGCAGCTCGGCCTCCACCCCGCCCTCGATCCGGGTCGCGTAGCCGTTCTCCACCGTCAGGATGATCGGCTCGGTCGAGTACTTCTTCTGCGGCAGCAGGATGTCGCCCTTGTCGATCACGATCGTGCCGTTCGAGCCGCCCTCGTTGGGCCAGGTCAGCACGAAGCCGCTGGGCCAGTGGTCCCAGCGACCCGGCTCGTCCACGAAGCCGTACTCGCGAATCGCCGGGAACTCGCCCAGCGCGCAGCGCAGGTCCGTGCCCGCCGGCGAGGTGATGCTCATTTCCTTGGCCGCCTTGATCAGCTGCGCGGCCGCCGTCACCCGCGCCCGGTCCGCTTCGGTGGGCACCGTGCGCACCAGGATCTCGGGCGGCTCGACCGCCAGCAGGATCTTGGTGCCCGACTTCAGAATGTCGATCTGCTCGGGCGAGAACAGCAGCGTCATCAGGTCCAGCACCAGGTCGCTGGCCTTGAGCGCGGCAATGGCCGCCTCGTTGCCGGTCAGCGGCGTGGTGCCCAGGTAGGCCAGCGAGTCGCGGCTGAGCGCCTTGTCGGCGTTGACCGGCAGCAGGTCCAGCCGGTTGACCACCGCCCCCATGGACTGGGCCGCGATCTGGGCACACTGCAGCGTCTGCGGATGCGTGCTCGAGCTGGTCAGCAGCGTCACCGTCTGCCCGCGCTCCAGCTTGGACAGGCGCAGCACCTCCTGCCAGGCTTCGATAAGTTGATAATCACTGACTGCCATACTCTGTCTCCTTGTGAAGTAATCCGGCCCTAGGCCCGCGCGGCCCCGTCACCATGCGGAGGCGCCTAGAGCGCGAGGCCATGATGGGCCGCCGCAGCGGCCCGGTATCCGTCACGCCAGCGGCCGGCCCAGGAAATCGCCGAAGGCGGCATAGAAGCCGGCCTCGTTGTCCCAGGGGATCATGTGGCCCGCATTGGGCACGCGCACATGCTGCATGCCTTTTGCCAGTTGCTGGATCTCGGCCACGTCCTCGTCGCGCACCACGTCGCCGCGCTCGGCGGTCATCAGCAAGGCGGGCACGGTCAGATGCGGCAGATCCGCATGGACGTCGTCCGTATGGAAGCCCTCGAAGCTGGCCAGGATGGCCGGCTCGTGGCAGGTGTGCAGCCACTGGGCGCGCAGCTGCAGCTGCTCTTCGGTCCAGGTCGGGCAGAAGGCGCGCATGTCTTCGGCCGTGCAGCCCTTGCGGGCCATGGCCATGGAATCCACGTACCAGGGCAGCTTGGCGGGATAGGCGCGGCGTCCCGGGCCCGATACGGGCGGGTCCACCATGACCAGGCGCTCCAGGCCCCGGCTGTTCTTGCGCGCGGCGCGCAATCCGATGCGCGCTCCCATGGAGTGCCCGACCACGATGTAGCGCTTCAGGCCCAGCGCCTGCGCCAGGGCGATCAGGTCGTCGGCCTGGGCGTCCAGGCTGTAGTCCATGCCCTCGGCCGCCTCGCTCAGGCCCCGGCCGCGCACGTCCTGGATATAGGTGTCGAAGTGCCAGCCGAACTGCTCGCCGACAAAGCCCCAGGTCACGGCCGGACTGGTGATGCCGGGCACGATGATGACGGCCGGACGCTGGTCGCGCCCCCCGCCCGCGCCCCCATAGCGCAGATAATGCTGGCGTATGCCGTTGGCCTGGACATGGCCGCCGTACAGGTAATGGCTCATGCTCAGCTCCGGTCCAGCTTGAACAGGCGCGCGGCGTTGCCATAGCAGACCAGCTCGCGCGTCTTGTCGTCCATGGGAGCGGCTTCGATGAAATCCGCGGCGATCTCGGTGGATTCGTACGGGTAGTCCACCGAGAACAGCACGGCCTCGGCGCCCATCTCGCCGATGGCGCCCATCAGCGTCGGAGCGGAGCAGACGCCCGAGGTCGTGATCAGGATATTGCTGCCTATGTATTCGGACGGCTTGCGCTTCAGGGTGACGCCGTGCGGATAGACGGCGAAGCGGCTGTCATAGCGCCAGCGCTGGAAAGGCAGGCCCTCGCCCATGTGGCCCAGGATCAGCTTGACCTCCGGGCAGCGGTCGAACACGCCGCCGAACAACATGCGCAGCGCATGCGTGCCGGTCTCCACGCCCCAGCCCCAGGTCGCGCCGGCCAGCTCGGGATGGCCCGAATAGGCATGCGGCATCTGGTAGGAATCGAAGGGATGCAGGTAGAACGGCACGTCCAGCTTCTGGACGGTTTCCCAGAACCCGTCGTAGGCGCGATCGTCGTAATACACGCCATGCGTGTGGCCGTTGACCAGGGCGCCTTTCAGGCCCAGGTCCTGGACGGCGCGGGTCAGTTCCTGCGCGGCGGCGGCCGGGTCCTGCATGGGCAGCGTGGCGAAGCCGCCCAGACGATCCGGATGGCGGGCGATCTGCTGCGCCAGGAAATCATTGTTCTGGCGGGAGCGCTCGATGGCGACCGAAACATCCTTCTCCGCCTGCACGCCGGGACCGGTCTGGGACAGCACCACATATTCGATGCCGGCCTTGTCCATGATCTCCAGGCGCTGGGCGTCGAAGTCGTGCAGCCGGGCCATCAGCTCACGCGCATCGGCGCTGTCGATGTGCTTGACGAACGCCTTCGAGTAATCCTCGAAACCGACGGCGTTGAAGTGCTCCTCCAGTGCTATTTTTGGAATACGTTTCACCGTATATCTTCCCTAAATTATTGATTTACATAAGGTCAATGCCTTGACCCCCCAACAATATCTATCAGTATGCTGATTATTTTTGTTTTCAGCAAGTCGGGAAATCACATATACTTCGGAGCATGGACAGCGCCCTTGGAAACGAATACAAAGTTGAAATCCGGGGCCTGCCGCCGCAGCCGTAGCCCCGCTTTCCTTGTAGCCGCCGACCTTGCAGCCTTACCCTTCGCAGGTCGTCCCGCCCGCCGTCCCGCACAACGGCTGGCCACTCAATCGATGACTGACTTATCCATGAAGAATCACGCCGAGTTAAAGCAAGAAGAACGACTGGAGGCCAACGAGGCCGAGATCCTGGGTCCGGTGGAAGAAGAGAACGCCGAACTGTACCGGCGCAAGCTGTGGTCGCGTCCGGGGTTCCTGGTGCGCCGGCTGAACCAGATCCACTACGCCATGTTCTACGAAGAGTGCAAGAGCGACATCACGCCCGTGCAGCACGGCGTGCTGTCGGTGCTCATGGGCTCGCCCTGGCTGGACCAGACCACCATAGGCTATGAACTGGGCCTGGACCGCACCACCTCGGCCGACGTCATACGCCGGCTGGAAGAAAAAGGACTGCTGGCCCGGCGCGTCAACCCGGACGACCGCCGTTCGCGCCAGACCTACATCACCGAAGCGGGCCTGGCCGTCATGCAGGAACTGAGCGCCGGCATGAACCGCGCCCAGGAACGCCTGCTCGATCCCCTGACCGGCAAGCAGCGCCAGACTTTCATGGCCATGCTGACCAAGGTCGTGGAACACAACAATCAATACGGCCGCGCCGCGCTGAAGAACATGTAAGAAACCAGCGCAGGGCCGGGCCGCCTGAGGCGGCTCAAGCGTTCTGCGAAGCCTGTCCGTACCAGTCGGGCAGCTCGAAGGCGCGCTCCGGCAACTGGTACAGCTGGCGCAGACGCCCGCGGCTCAACATCGCACGCGGTTCGCCCTGCGCCAGTATCCCCCCATCCCTGTACAACACCACCCAGTCGGCCGCGCGCGCGGCATGCTCGGGCTGATGAGTGCACATGAGCACGCCCAGCCCTTCGCCGCGCAGATGCGCGACCTGCTCCAGCACACGCACCTGATTGGCGAAATCCAGGCTGGAAGCCGGCTCGTCCATGATCAGGAAGCGGGAACGCTGGGCCAGCGCCCGCGCGATCAAGGCCAGTTGGCGCTCGCCGCCGCTGATGCGGTCCAGGCGGCTGCGCGCCAGAGACTCGATGCCCAGGCGCTCCAGGCAGGCCATGGCCCATTGACGCTCGGGCGCGCCGGGTTGCGCAAACCAGGGCAGTCCGCTGGCGCAGCCCAGCAATACCCATTGCTCGACCGTGAAGGAGAAAGGCGGATCCTGCGCCTGCGGCACATAGGCCAATTGGCGCGCCAGGGCCGCCCTTCCCCAGGCGTCCAGCGCCCGCCCACCGACCCGCACCGTCCCGCCCAGCGGCGGCTGCAAGCCCAGCAAGGTGCGCAGCAGAGTGGACTTGCCGCTGCCATTGGGCCCGAGCAGGCATACGACCTGGCCGGCCCGGACCTCCAGGTCCAGGCCGCTGGCCACGACCCGCCGACCGTAGCCCACGGCCAGGCCCATGGTCTGTATCGCCTCCCTGTTCATGCCGGCCTCCCGCTGCGCGCCAGCAGGAGCAGGAAACCCGGCGCGCCCACCAGCGCGGTGAGCACGCCCAGCGGCAGTTCCAGCGTGCCCAGGCTGCGCGCCAGCGTATCGGCCAGGAGCAGAAAAGCCGCTCCCAGCACGATGCAGACCGGCAGGAGACGGGAAAAATCAGGGCCCACCAGCAGACGCGCCATGTGCGGCACCAGCAGGCCCACCCAGCCTATGATGCCGGCCAGGGCAACGGAGACGGCCGTCATCAGGGTGGCGCAGACGATCAGGCCCAGGCGCAGCGCGGATACCGGCATGCCCAGCGAGCGCGCCTCGTCGTCCTGAAGGGCCAGCACATTGATGCGCCAGCGCAGCAGCCAGACCGGCAGCAGGCTGCACAGCACCATCAGCGCGGCCGGCAGGGTTTCGTGCGAGCGCACCGCGCTCAGCCCGCCCAGCAGCCAGAAGGTCATGGACGGCAGCTGCGAATACGGATCGGCCAGTATCTTGATCAGGGAGATGCCGGCGCCCAGCAAGGTGGCGGCGGCCATGCCGGCCAGCACCAGGACAAGGACGGGCGGATGCCGGCGCAGCCGGCGCGCCAGCGCGAGTACGCCGCCCACCGCCAGCAGCCCGCCTGCGAAAGCGGCCAGCTGCACGCCCAGCAAGGTGGCGTTCAAGAAGATGCCCAGCATCGCGCCCAGGCCCGCACCGGACGATACGCCCAGGATGTCGGGCGACACCAGGGGATTGCGGAACATGGTCTGGTAGGCGGCGCCCGCCGCCGACAGGGCCGCGCCCACCAGCAGGGCCGCCGCGATGCGGGGCAGGCGCAGCTCCCATACCACCCGCGCGCCGTCGTCCGTCTCCCGCGCTCCCGCGCCCGCCGCCAGGGCGTGCAGCACCTGCCCGCCATCCAGCGGATAGGCGCCCTGCCCCAGGGCCAGAACGACCAGGACCGCCAGGACGAGCATCAGGCCCGACAGCAAGGCGGCATAGGAAAGGCGCTCCATCATGCGCCCTCCTGCGCGGGGTCCTGACCCTGCAACAGGCGTTCCATCTGCGCCTGCGTCAGGGCCATGCCGTAAAAGGAGGCATGGAAGGCGCGCAGGTCCCGGATCATGCCCGGCACGGCGGCCGGGCCGTCCAGCAAGGCGCTCAGCCAGATCAGGCCAGCCAGGCGGTTGATGCCGGGCGGGCCGTCCAGCCAGCCGAAGGGCCAGGCGGGGACGCGATACAGCCGCCCTTCGCGTACAGCCTTCAATCGGTTCCACGGCGCCTGGCTGCGCGCGAGCTGGAAGAAAGCCTCATCCTGAGCGAACAGGATGTCGGGCTCCCAGGCCAGCAACTGCTCATGGGAAATCCGCCCGAGCCGATTGTCCTGGCGCGCATCGCCCATGACGGTCAGGCCGCACAGGCGCAGCACTTCGGTATGGATGGATTGCCCCAACCCCGTCTCCAGCCCGTCATGGCCCCGCGCCAGGTAGGCCTTCAAGCCGCCGGCCCGCCCCGAGGCGGCCTGCCGGGCGCGGTCCAGCGCCATCCGGGCTTGCTCGGCCAGTCGCCGGCCCCGCGCCGCCCGCCCCAGCAGCAGGCCGGCCTGCTCCAGCTGGGCCGGGCTGTCCTGCAATCGTCCGCCCATGAGAACGTAGGGAATGCCGGTCTGCTCCTGGATGGAACGCGCGGCCGATTCGTAGAACGGGTTCACGTCGCCGATGTCCAGCACCAGGTCGGGCCGCAAGGCCAGCAAGCGCTCCAGGGACAAGGTGCTGCCCCGGCCGGCCAGGCGGCCGAGGCAGGGACGGTCCGATCCGGCCCGCCGCAGCAGGGCCTGGGCCGGCGGCGCGAGCTGAAAAGGCCAGCCCGCCAGGGTCTGGGGCGCCAGGCAATACACCAGCACCGAGGCCGGCGGCCCGGCCGCGACCACGGTGCGCACCTGCGCGGGTTCGGGCAGGCGGCCCGCCACCGTCATGTGCAAAGATCCGGTTTCTTCGCGATCCGCAGCCCCGCCCGCCCAGGCCTTCAGGACGGGCGCCAGCGCTGGCAGGACCGCCAGGGTACGCAGCAAATGTCGACGATGCATCCCGTCGCCTCCTTGAGCAAGCCCGCCTTGCAGCGGATCAGAAACGGTAGCTGCCGCCCACGAACCAGACGCGTCCGGGCATGGGATAGCCTTCCTTGTATTCATACAGCTTGTCGCCCAGGTTGCGCACGCCGGCCTCCAGCGTGACGGCGGAGCTGGGCCGCCATATGCCCTTCAGGCCCAGTACCGCAAAACCGGCGGTTTTCTCGAAGACCGGCTCGCCGCGCGCATCGGCATAGGAATAGTAGCGGCCGCTCTCGGTTTCCACCGTGCCCATGACTTCCCACTGCGCCGAGGGCGACCAGCTCAGGTGGGCGAACAGCCGATGCGCGGGCGTGTCGACCAGCTTCACGTCCGGATCGGACTGGTTGCGGCGGTTCAGGTAGGTGTAGGCCAGGCCGCCCGACCATTGTTCGGAAAAACGCTGCTGCAGGGACAGCTCCAGCCCCATCTGGCGCGCCTTGCCCACGTTGGCGGCCTGGTCGCAGAAACCCGCGGGACGGAACTTGTCGCAGCCGGGGGACTGGATCACCGTGCTCTGGATCATGTCGCGCACCTGGCTGAGGAACAGGGCCGATTCCAGCTGCGCCCCTTCCCAGGGCTGGCCGCGCAGGCCCAGCTCATAATGGACGGCGTGCTCGGGCTTCAGGTCCGGGTTGGGCTTGGCATAGCCCAGGCGGCTGGAATAACGGTCCTTGATGGTCGGGAAGCGCGTCTTGTAGGCCACGCTGCCGTAGATCTCCATCTGTTCGCTCCAGTCATAGGCCAGCTCCAGCAAGCCATTGGCGGCGTCGGCCGCGCCCGTTTCATAATCATGCGCCTCCTTGGCCTTGCGCCGTTCGTGGCTGGCGCCTGCGCGCAGGCGCCAGGCATCGCCCAGCGCGATACGGTCCTCGAAGGCCAGCGAGGTCGTCACGTCCTTGTAGTGTTCCGCGCCCGTGGTCTTGGGATCACGGTGCGAATCTTCCTTGTAGTGGAAGGCGACGTGCAGTTCATGATTGCGCAGGCTGCGGTTGACCCACTCCACCGCTCCGCCGCGGGTCTTGTCCGTGTATTCGCTGGTCGGCCCGGTCAGGGCGGAATAGGTGGCGTCGCTGTACATGTCCAGCCCGTTGCTGTACTTGTCCTCGTACAGGCGGAACTTCAGGGTGTCGTTCGCGCCTATGTCCGTGGTGCTCAGGAAATACAGGCTTTCCTTGTCCCAGTAGGGCCAGCGCCAGTAGCGATTGCCCAGCTTGGCGTCCTTGACGCCGGTGTAGACGGGATTGTCCTTCCGCCCTTTCTGGTTCACGTAGCCGATCACGTATTCATCCGTGGCATTGGGCGTGAAGCCCAGCTTGAAGGAAGCCTTCTTGTCCATCTGCGAGGCATTGCTGCGCATGTCGCCGGTATCCGTCGGCCGCGCCTTCTGATCCTGGAAGCCGCGCCCCAGCGGGAAGCTGCGGGCGTCGGCCCAGGACAGCCCGGCCTGCAGATACCACGCGCCCTGCTTGGCGCCCACGTTCAGCGCGGTATAACGCTGGTCGCCCGTGGCGTAGCCGGCGCGCACCTCGCCCTCGAATTCCTTGACCGGCTTGCGGGTCACCAGATTGATGGCTCCGCCCATGATGTTGGGACCGTACAGCAAGGATGCCGCCCCCTTGGCCACCCGGATCTCGCCCAGGTCGAAAGTGGTGAAGCGGGAGAAGTCCACGTAGCCGTCATAGGGCACGTACTGCGGGATGCCGTCCAGGAACAGCGGCACCTGGCGGGAGTCGAAACCGCGCACGAACACGGTCTGTTCGTTGCGCGGCCCGCCCGCCGACACATTCACGCCGGGCTGCACGCTGACGGCGGCGCCCACGTCGCGCAGGTCGTAGGCCCGCATCTGCGCCTGGCTGACGGAGCTCTCGCCCAGCGGCGCCTGCCGGTCGGCTCCCGAGCGCACCACCACCTTGCCCAACTGGAATACCTGCTCGCCCTCCTGCGCGCAGGCCGCTTTAATAGTCAGCATACTGATCGTACTGACCATAAAAATCCGTGCCCCCCTCCTGGCCAGGGCGCCATGGTTCCGGCGTGATCCGGCATGCGGTACAAGCTGCGTCATCCTCTTTCCCCTATGTGGCGATTTTTCTGATTCGCGCGGCGGCGCGTGGCGAAGAACTCCGGCCCTGCAGCCGGCGCCTCCTCAAAAAAAACGGGCCCGAAGGGCCCGTAAACAGAACCCATCATCGAGCGATGAGTGATGGTTCTTTCGAAAACACCGCTATATAGTAAGGTACATAGCCAGATAAAATCAAGGCATAAGCCTTATTCAGTCCGGGTGATGTTCCTGCGGGCGCGGGGGTACGCCCATCGGATGGCCGTTCCCCCGCGCCCGCTTCTACCTGATGCGTGCCTGCCTGTACACTGGGCCGGCTGCGCCGTCCCACTCGGGCGGCGCGGCGCGCGCGCCGATGCGCCCCATCCCGGGCGCCCCTCAGAATCATGATCAACGACAGCACCGGCGCCTGTTGCAAAAAGGAGCAATCACCCTATGTTCAAAGCCTTGACGCGCGGCTCGGTCCGCCTGGTCGAACGCTATCTGCCCGACCCCTACATCTTCGTCATCCTGCTGACCCTGATCGCCGGCATCGCCGCCATGGCGATCGAGCAGCGCACGCCCATGGACATCGTCCGCTACTGGGGCAACGGCTTCTGGGGCCTGCTGACCTTCGCCATGCAGATGCTGCTGGTGCTGCTGACCGGCCACATGCTGGCCAGCACCCCGCTGGTCAAGCGCTGGCTGCGCGGCCTGGCCTCGCTGGCGCGCTCGGCCGGCTCGGCCATCATCCTGGTGACGCTGGTGTCGCTGGCGGCCAGCTGGATCAACTGGGGCTTCGGCCTGGTGGTGGGCGCGCTGTTCGCCAAGGAGCTGGCGCGCCAGGTGCGGGTGGACTACCGCCTGCTGGTGGCCAGCGCCTACTCGGGCTTCCTGGTCTGGCACGGCGGGCTGGCCGGCTCGGTGCCGCTCACCATCGCCACCCCGGGCCATTTCGCCGAAGGCAAGATAGGCATCATCAGCACCTCGGACACCATCTTCGCCGTGTTCAACCTGGCCATCGTGATCGCGCTGTTCGTGCTGGTGCCCCTGGTCAACCGCCTGATGCTGCCCAGCGACAAGGAAAGCATCTACGTCGATCCGCAACTGCTGCAGGACAGCTCCGAAGACGCGCAAGGCGGCAGCGACCGCCCCGCCGACCGCCTGGAGAACAGCCGCTGGATCTCGCTGCTCATCGGCTTTGCCGGCCTGGCCTATCTGTTCGACTATTACGTGCTGCGCGGGGCCGACCTGAACCTGAACGTGATCAACTTCACCTTCCTGATCCTGGCCATCATCCTGCACGGCACGCCCAGGCGTTTGCTCAAGAGCCTGGACGAGGCCATACGCGGCGGCGCCGGCATCGTGATCCAGTTCCCCTTCTACGCCGGCATCATGGCCATCATGCTGGACTCGGGACTGGCCGCCACCCTGTCCGAATGGATGGTCTCCTTCGCCACGGCCACGACCCTGCCTTTCTGGACCTTCATGAGCGCCGGGCTGGTCAACATCTTCGTGCCCTCGGGCGGCGGCCAGTGGGCCGTGCAGAGCCCGGTGGTCATCGCCGCCGCCCAGGCGCTGGACGCCGACATGGCTCGCACCGCCATGGCCGTGGCCTGGGGCGATTCCTGGACCAATATGCTGCAGCCCTTCTGGGCGCTGCCCGTGCTGGCCATCGCCGGCCTGAAGGCCAAGGACATCATGGGCTTCTGCCTGATCCAGCTGTTCGTGTCCGGCGTCGTGATCTCCATCGGCCTGACCTGGATGTGATTCAAGCGCGCCCGCCTGCGGCGGGCTGCGCAACGGCCTGGATGCCGTCGCACACTTGCCGGACCTGCTCGCGAAACCAGGCATAGGCGCCGCTGGCGCGGGTCCGTTCGTGCCAGACCTGGTAGACGGTGAACGGCTCCAGGGCCAGGGGATGCTCCAGCACATCCAGGTCGTGGCCGGCGCATAGCGAGCGGGCCATGCGTTCGGCCAGGCTGATGACCAGGTCGGTGCGCTCCAGCAGGCCGGGCACTGCCAGGAAATGCGGCAGGCTCGCTTGTACGCGGCGCTCCAGCTGCCGCATCTGCAAGGCGTCGGCCAGGCGGCGTTCCCGGCTGCCATTGTGGCCTGGCACGCCGATATGGCTGCGCCGGCAGAATTCCTCCAGGCCCATGCGCTGGCCGTCGCGGCCGCAGGCGCGCATCAACACCACGTAGCGATCCTGGAACAGTTCCTGGCGGAACAGGGGATACGACACCGCCGTCGAGGAAGACAGCACCAGGTCCGCCTTGCCGCCCAGCAGCCAGTCTTCGGCTCCCAGATCGGCCATGTCCAGCACCTCCAGGCTGCAGGCCGGCGCGGTCTGCTGCAGGTGCGCCGTCAGCGCGGGGATCAGCAGGTAGGACAGGTATTCGGTCGTGGCCACGCGGAAACGGACCGACAATCGGTCGGGATCGTCCTGGCCGCTGTCGATGAGCAACAAATCATCGAGCAGCGCGAGCGCCTGCTCGATGCGCGGCGCCAGCGCCCGCGCCTTGTGCGTGGGCGCCACGCCCTGAGCGCTACGCAGGAACAGGGCGTCATCGAAATGCAGGCGCAGCTTGGACAATTCCTTGCTGACGGTGGACTGGTTGGAGTCCAGCGCCAGGGCGGCGCGGCTCACGTTGCCCTCCCGGAATACGGCCAGGAAGACGCGCAGCTGGTCCAGATCCAGGTTCTTCATCCTCTTCTCCCGGCCGGCTCTTTCCAATCCGGCCTAATCAATCATTCCGCTACGGAATTGCCGCCGCTCCCCCGCTTCTCCGACACTGGTGACCATGATCATCACCACAGGAGACAACATGAAAACGCTGATCAAGGCGCGCTGGGTCATTGCCTTCCAGGACGGACGCCACGGCGTGATCGATCACGGCCAGCTCGTCTACGAAGGCGAGCGCATTGTCTACGTCGGCCCGCGCTACGAAGGCCAGGCGGACCGCGTCATCGAGGCCCCCGACAGCGTCCTGGCCCCCGGCTTCATCGACACCCACGTGCATTCCGGCCACCGCGCCCTGCACAAGCTGCTGGCCGACGGCGGCCGGCCCTCGCTGTTCGGCCAGCCCTACATGGACGTGACCATTGCCCGCAAGGGCACGCAGATACGCGGCTATCCCAACTACCTGGACAAGGAGCAGGCGGCGCGCGACCCGGGCATCGCCCTGCACGCGGCCTTCACCGTGGCCGAACTGCTGCGCAACGGCGTGACCACATTCGTGGAACTGGGCGGGCACGTGCTGGTGCAGGAAGCATTGTGGGCGCAATGCGAAGCGCGCGGTATCCGTGGATACCTGGGGCCGGGCTATGACAGCGGACGCTGGCAGTCCGATGAGGATGGCCGCCTGGAGCGCATCCCCTACCCCGACAAGGGCCAGCAACTGTTCGAGGACGCCCTGGCCTTCATACGCCGCGCCCAGGCGCACGACTCCGACCTGGTCCACGGCATCCTGGTGCCCCGCGAGATCGAGAACTGCAGCCTGGAGCTGCTGCGCCAGACAGTGCGCGCCGCCGACGAGCTCAATCTGCCCATGGCCACCCATGCCGGCTACAACGTCATCGAATTCATGGAAACCGTGCGCGATCATGGCATGACGCCCATCGAACTGCTGAACCACGTGGGCATGCTGCGCCCCACCCTGAACATAGGCCATGCCAACCTGATCTCCAACCACCCCAGGATGAACTACTCCGGCGGCGACGACCTGGGCCTGATGGGCCGCCGGCGGGTATCCATCTCCCACTGCCCCATCAACATCGTGCGCCGGGCGCGCACGCTGGACAACTGGAAGGCCTATCGCCAGGCCGGCGTGAACATCACCCTGGGCAGCGACACCTACCCGCGCGATATGTTCATGAACATGCGCACCGCCTCCTACCACGGCAAGGTCATGAGCCACGACCTGACCGCCGCCAGCGCCGCCGAGGTCTTCGAGGCCGCCACGCTTGCCGGGGCCCGCTCGCTGGGCCGCGACGACCTGGGACGCCTGGCGCCGGACACGCGCGCCGACATGTGCCTGGTGCGCATCGGCCGCGGCGACGTGCTGCGCTACGGTCCGGTCTGGGACCCGATCCGCAGCATGGTGGAGTGCGGCATCGGCGACGACGTGGACACCGTCATCTGCAACGGCCGCATCAGCATGCGTGACGGCATCATTCCAGGCGTGGATCTGCCCGCGTTGCGCCGCCAGGTGCAGGAGTTCGCCGAGGACATCTGGCCCAGCCTGCAGGACTGGGACCCGCTCAAGCGCAGCGCGCAGGACATGTGTCCGATCAGCCGCTGCACGCATGAATAAGAAACACATCCCCCGAGGAGACAAGCCATGATCAAAAAACTAGCCCGCATCCTGGCCGGCGCCGTCCTGCTGGCCGGCCTGCCCCCGGCGCACGCGCAGCAGGCGGCGGACTTTCCTTCGGCGCCCGTGCGCATCATCGTGCCCTATGGCGCCGGCGGCTCGGCCGACATCCTGGCCCGCGCCGTCAGCGACAAGCTGACCCAGCTGTGGGGCCAGAGCGTCATTGTGGAAAACAAGCCCGGCGGCATCGGCACCATAGGCATCATGACGGCGGTCAAGTCCAAGGCCGACGGCTACACGCTGGTGTCCGTGCCCGTCTCGGACCTGGCCGTCAATCCGCACCTGTACAAGAAGCGGCCCTTCGACGTGTTCAAGGACCTGGACCCGGTCAGCCAGGTGGGCTCGGTGCCCAATGTGCTGATCGTCAATCCGGCCCTGGGCGTGCAGACCGCCGCCGAACTGCTGGAACTGGCCCGGCAACCCGAGCGCAGCCTGACCTACGGCTCGCCGGGCGTGGGCAGCCAGGCGCACCTGGCGGCCGAAGCCTTCGCCCGCAAGCATGCCCTGGCCCTGACCCACATCCCCTACAACAGCGTATCGGCCGCCATCACCGACGTCGCCGGAGGCCATGTGGACCTGATGTTCGCTCAGTTGCCCAGCGCCCTGCCCTTCATCCAGGGCAAGACGGTGACGCTGCTGGGCATGGCCGCCGGACAGCGCAGCCCCTTGCTGCCCAATGCGCCCACCCTGACCGAATCCACAGGCGAACATTACGGGGACTTCGTATCCTGGTCAGGCTTCATGGCTCCCGCGGGCACGCCCATGGCCGTGCGCGAGAAAATTGCGCACGACATACGCCAGGTCATGGACAGCACGGATCTGAAACAGGTGCTGGCCGGCTCGGGCACCGTAGGCATAGGCAGCACGCCGCAGGAGCTGTCCGACGCCATGCGCGCCGATTACGAGCGCTACGGACGCATCATCACCGACCTGAATCTGGCCCTGGACTGATCATGCCGTCGTGAAGCGGCGATACCGGCTGTCAGGGCTTGGCCAGATGCCATACGCCGCCGACGCCGTCCCCGGAGGTATCGCCCGGCTTCGCGTCTTTGGCGAAGCGGTACAAAGGCTTGCCCTTGTAAGCCCATTGCCGTCTGCCGTCATGGCTTTCCACAAAGGTCCAGTCGCCGCTGGCCACGTCCTCTTGCCCGGCAAGCGCGGGCGGCCAGTTCTTGGCGCATTTGTCGACACAGGCGCTCTTGCCGCCCTTGTCTTTGTCGAACATGTAAAGGGTGGCGCCATTGTCGTCGATGAAGTGGCCGTTTTGAGTCTTGGGAGCTTCGGCCAGGACCGGGCCGGACAATACGGCACCCAGGAACAACAGGAAAAGTGTTTTGCTGGTACGCATGATGACTCCATTCTGGGGGAAGAGCCCGGCCAGTTCCCGGAGCCTGCGCGCCGGGGGACGGGCACGATGCTTGAACGCCTGCGAGCGGCGTCTCACCATGTTATAGAAGTCTTTACAGGGCCGGTGTTACGGAGTCGAAACGTCTTGTGCAATGTTTTGCTCGAACTGGACGGCTTTCCTGCCACCCGGATGAACGACGCGGACATGCTTTTTTGAGCCAGGCTGAATGATGCGCCAGGGCACAGGCCGGAAAAGGGAGCGGGGGATATGGCAGAAGGGGATGGTGGGCGGTACAAGGTTCGAACTTGTGACTTCCACCGTGTGAAGGTGGCACTCTACCACTGAGTTAACCGCCCGTAGCTTGCAAGAAGAGCAAACTGCGAAGAAAGAAACTATAGCACCGTCAAAGTAAAAATACAAGGGTTGGCGAAAAATCCCGCCAGCCCTGCCGGATCAGGCGACTGTCTCGCTCGCCGGCGCCGCCGTCCACATGGGCGGCTTCTTGTTTTCTTTCTCCAGCTGGGCCAGGTATTTTTCGTGCTCGGCCAGATCCGCATCCGAGGCCCGCAGCACCTTGAGCACGCCGGGATCGAACTTGCCCAGGGCCAGCCCCGCGCCGCCCTCGCCCTGGTCTTCGCTTTCCTCGAAATCCATCAGCAAGGCGTCCTGGCCGCGCGTCATGGCCAGCCAGACGTCCGCCAGCAGCTCCGAGTCCAGCAAGGCGCCGTGCAAGGTGCGGTGGGCGTTGGAGATGCCGTAGCGCTCGCACAGCGAATCCAGGGAGTTGCGCTTGCCGGGGTGCATCTCGCGGGCCACCAGCAGGGAGTCGGTGATGGAGCCGCAATACTCGGCAAAGGGCTTCATGCCGATACGCTCCAGCTCGGCGTCCAGGAAGCGCGTGTCGAAGGACGCGTTGTGGATGATGACTTCAGCGTCCTGCACGAAGTCCAGGATCTCCTGGACCACGTCCTTGAAGCGCGGGTGCTGGGACAGGAACTCCGTGGTCAAGCCGTGCACGGCCAGCGCTTCGGGGTCGGAATCGCGGTCCGGGTTCAGGTACAGGTGCAGATGGCGTCCGGTCAGCTTGCGATTGATCAGCTCCACGCCGCCCACCTCGACGATGCGATGCCCCTCGCGAGGCTCCAGGCCGGTGGTTTCAGTATCCAGAATAATTTGACGCATCAGGTTTCCCATACAAGTTCATTGCCGCTAGGGCTCGTCGTCCAGCTCCAGCTGCTTGTCCTGCGCAAGCTGCCTGGAGGCGATCAGCGTGTAGGCGACCGGCACCACGAACAGGGTCAGCAGCGTACCCAGGGACAGGCCGCCCACCAGCACCCAGCCTATCTGCTGGCGCGACTCGGCGCCCGCGCCGCCCGCATAGGCCAGAGGCAGCACGCCCAGCACCATGGCGCCGGTGGTCATCAGGATGGGCCGCAGGCGCATTTCGCAGGCGCGCACCACCGCATTGTACAAACTGGCGCCGGCCTCGCGCTGCTGGGTGGCGAATTCCACGATCAGGATGCCGTGCTTGGTGATCAGGCCCACCAGGGTGATCAGGCCGATCTGGCTGTAGATGGACAGCGTGCCGCCCGACAGCCACAGGGCCAGCAGCGCGCCGGTCATGGACAGGGGCACGGACAGCATGATGATGAGCGGATTGCGCCAGCTCTCGAACTGCGCCGCCAGCACCAGATAGATGAAGGCCAGCGCCATCATGAACACCAGGTAGATGCTGCCCGAGGAGTCGCGGAATTCACGCGACTGTCCGTCCAGGTCGGTCTGCACGGTGTCGGGCAGGGTCTGGCGCGCCACCTCGTTCATGTGGTCCAGGACCTCGCCCAAGGCATAGCCGGGCGCGATGGAAGCCTGCACGATAACGGCGCGCAGCCGGTTGAAGTGGTTCAGCGACTGCGGCGAAACGCTCTCGCGCACGGTCAGGAAATTGGACGCCTGCACCATGCCGCCTTCCTTGGTGCGCACATAGATGTCCAGGATGTTCTGCGGGCTGGAGCGCGCCTGCTTGTCCACCTGCACGATCACGTCGTACTGCTCGCCGTCGCTCTCGTAGCGCGTCACCTGGCGCCCGCCCAGCATGGTCTCCAGCGTGCGCCCCACCGTGTCCACGGACACGCCGGTGTCCGCCAGCTTGTCGCGGTCCACGTCGATGCGGATCTCGGGCGTGTTCAGGCGCAGGTCGGTGTCGATGTTCTGCAGGCCCGGGTAGTCCTTCAAGCCCTGCAGGAAGGTGTCGACGATCCGGGCCAGCTCGGCATAGGGCGCCTGGCTCATGATGACGAACTCCACCGGCTTGGAGGTGGCGCGCTGCCCCAGCGAGGGCGGATTGGTCGGGAAGGCTCGCGCCCCCGGGATGGCCGAAAAGCCGGGCTGCAGCTCGCGCGCGATGGACTGCTGGTTGCGGCTGCGCTCTTCCCATGGCTTCAGGCGCAGGATGGCGAAAGAGTCGGTCACGGTCGGAAAGCCGATGATGGACTGGTAGCCTTCCATCTCCGGAATGCCGCGGTACAGGTCCTCCACCCGCTGCACGCTCTTCAAGGTGTAGTCCAGCGTGGCGCCCTCCGGAGCGTTCACGATGCCGAAGATCACGCCGCGGTCCTCGACGGGCGCCAGCTCGCTCTTGATCACGGTGAACAGCACGGCGCTGGCGCCGGCCACGGCCAGCCCCAGCAGCAGCACCACGGCGCGCCAGCGCAGGGCGCGCAGCAGCAGGCGCCGGTAGGCGCGCGTCAGCCACACCAGGAAGTCCTCGATCGCCTGGCTGATGCGTCCCGGCTTGCCATGGGGACGCAGCAGCTTGGAGCACATCATGGGCGTGAGCGTCAGGGCCACGAAGCCGGACACCAGCACGGCGGCGGCCAGGGTCAGGGCGAACTCGATGAACAGGCGGCCGGTGCGGCCCGTGGCGAAGGCCAGCGGCGCGTACACCGCCACCAGCGTCAAGGTCATGGCGATCACCGCGAAGGCGATCTCGCGCACGCCCAGGAAGGAAGCCTGCAGCGGCGTCTTGCCCTCCTCGATGTGGCGGTAGACGTTCTCCAGCACCACGATGGCGTCGTCCACCACCAGGCCGATGGCCAGCACCATGGCCAGCAGGGTCAGCGTATTCACCGAGAAGCCCAGCATGTACATGATGGCGAAGGCGCCGATCAGCGACACCGGTATGGTCACGATGGGAATGATGCTGGCGCGCAGGCTGCGCAGGAAGAACACGATGACCAGCACCACCAGCACGATGGCCTCCAGGATGGTGGCGTACACCGAATCGATGGATTTCTGGATGAAGATGGAACTGTCGTAGGCAATGTTCAGCTTCATGTTGCCCGGCAGGTTCTCGTTGATCAGCGCGACTTCGGCGCGCACCGCCTTGGACAGGTCCAGCGGGTTGGCGGTGGACTGCTTGGTCACGCCGATGTTCAGGCTGTTCTGCCCATTGAAGCGCGCCAGCACGCGCTCCTCGGCCGGCGCGATGCGCACTTGCGCCACGTCCGCGATGCGCACCGGATAGCCGCCCGCCTGACTGACGATGATGTCGCGGAACTGCTCGGGCGTCTCCAGGTTGGTGGAGGACACCACCGAGAACTCGCGCGCCTCGGACTCGATGCGCCCGGCCGGGATCAGCACGTTCTGTTTGCGCAGCGCGTCCTCCACGTCCTGCACGGTCAACTGGTAGGCGCCCAGGCGGGTGCGGTCCACATCGATGCGCATGGAGGGCAGGCGCTCGCCGAATACCCGGATCTCGGCCGCGCCCGGCAGCACGGACAGGCGCGTCTTCAGGTAGCGGTTGATGTAGTCCGAGGCCTCCAGCTGGCTGTAGTCGCCGGTGTCCACGCCGATATAGATGATGGGCGTGGAGTCGGCCTCCACCTTGTTGATGATGGGCTCGTCCACCTCGTCGGGCAGGAAGCGGCGCGCCCGCGAGACCTTGTCGCGCACGTCGGCGGCCGCCGCATCGGGCGAACGGTCCAGATTGAACTTGATGTTGATCAGGCTGCGCTCGGAGCGGCTGCGCGAAGTCATCACGTCCACGCCTTCGATGCCCGAGAGCTGGTCCTCCAGCGGCTTGGTCACCTGGGATTCGATGACCTCGGGCGATGCTCCCTTGTAGTTCGTGATGACGGACACCACCGGCTCGTCGATGGCCGGGTACTCGCGCACCGTCAGCCGTTCGTAGGAGATCAGCCCCACCAGGACGATGACCAGCGACAGGACGGTGGCAAAGACCGGGCGGCGGATGCAGATATCGGATAGCACCATGATCCTGTCCTACTGCTGGGGCTGCTTCTGGGTGTCGACGATCTCCTGGATGTCCACGGGCACGCCGTCGGCCACCTTCTGCAGGCCCGCGACCAGCACGTTCTCGCCCGCCTTCAGTTCGCCGCTGACCTGCACCCAGCCATCCTGGCGCAAGCCCACGTCCACCTGGCGGCGAACCGCCCGGCCGTCCTTGACCACGTAGACGTACTGCGCCTGCCCGGCCGGGGCCAGGGCGGTCTCGGGCACCATCAGGGCCCGCTGGCGCGACAGTTCCAGGCGCACGCGCGCGAACAGCCCCGGGCGCAGCGCCCCGTCTTCGTTGGGCACCTGGGCCCGCAGCAGGATGGAGCGCCCCGCCGCATCCACGACCGGGCTGACGGCCAGCACCGTGCCGCGCCGCGGCTGGCCCGGGAAGGCGTCAAAGCGCAGCTCCACCGGCATGCCGGCGCGCACGTCGGCCAGGTATTGCTCGGGAATGCGGAAATCGACGTTCAGGCTCGCTATGGCCTCCACTTGCACGAGGTCGGCGCCGGGCCCCACGTAGTCGCCCACGGACACGTTGCGCAGGCCCGTCACCCCGTCGAAGGGCGCGCGGATGCGGGTCTTGTCCAATTGCACGCGGGCCAGGTCCAGCTCGGCCTGCTGCACCGCCAGGCGGCTGCCCGATTCGTCGCGCGCCTGCTGGCTGATGAAGCCCTGCCGGCTCAGTTCGGACGAGCGCCTGTGCTGGCTGCCGATCAGGTTCAGGTTGGCCTGGGCCTGCTGCAGCTGGGCCCGCGCCATGGCATCGTCCAGCTGCACCAGGACCTGCCCTTTCTTGACGGGACGGCCTTCCTCGAAGCTGATGGCCGCGATGCGGCCGCTGATCTCGGCGCGCAGCATGACTGAATCGCGGGCCACCAGCGAACCCACGGCGGCCACATCGCGCGTCAATTCGCGCTGCTGCACGGCGGCCACCTCGACCCTCGTTCCTCCTGCACCCTGGGACCAGGCCGCGGTATTGACGAGAAATGCCAGCACAAGGGCTGGCGCAAGGGCGTGGCGGATCTTCGATATCATTGTTCTGGTCGTCTCGACCGGCTCGGCCGGCGCTGCAGTCTGGTTGAACGTTGAAGCAAGTCGTAACCTGCCCAAGCTCTAATAGTACTATCAGGCGCTCTGCAGTTGACGGGCAATTTCCACCCCTTCGTTGGCCAGCTGGTCGGCCCGCTCGTTGCCGGGGTCGCCGGCATGGCCGCGCACCCACAGCCAGCTCAGCTCGTGCTGGGCCGCCAGACCCTCCAGCTCCTGCCACAGATCGGCGTTCTTGACCGGCTTCTTGTCGGCCGTGCGCCAGCCGCGGGCCTTCCAGCCCGGCAGCCATTCCTTCATGCCTTTCTGCACATATTGCGAATCCGTGTGCACGCGCACCTGGCAGGGGCGCTTGAGCAGGCGCAGGGCCTGGATCACGGCCATCAGCTCCATGCGGTTGTTGGTGGTCTCGGCCTCCCCGCCGCAGATGGCCTTCTCGTGCCCGCCATGCCTGAGCAAGGCTCCCCAGCCGCCAGGGCCGGGATTGCCCTTGCAGGCGCCATCGGTCCAGATATCAACCACAGTTGTCATGTTTCAGGGCCTGTTAACACTTGTCATTCCTTGATCGGCGGCCCGCCCCGTGACCACCACGGCGCGCCGCATCCGCCGACGGCTTTTCTTCCAATTGGGTCCCACCAGGCGCAGCGCCGGCATGCGTTTGACGGCGCTGACCACGTAGACCGCGCCGGCGAACCCCCACCAGCGCGCGCCGCTGTCCTCCATCCAGGCCCAGCGCTGCAGCCAGGCCTGCTGGCGGCACAAGGGCGCATAACAGCCCAATCGGGTGTCCTCGACGTCGAAGGACAGCAGCTTGAGCCAGTCGCGCAGGCGCGTGGCGGAGATGAGGTCCCCCGGCAGGATGGGCGTGCCGCGCTCCAGGCCGGGGATGCGTTCGTGCAGGCCCCACAGGCTCCAGGGATTGAAGCCGGTGAACACGATGCGCCCTTCGGGCACCAGCACGCGTTCGGCCTCGCGCAGCACCTGGTGCGGATCGCAGGCGCTCTCCAGCACGTGCGGCAGCACCAGCAGATCGATGCTCTGCGTGTCGAAGGGCATCTGTTCCGGTTCCGCGCGCACCAGGTTGTCGCGCCCGCCTGCCTGCACGCCGGCCTGCGCCGTGCAGGCATTGAAGCAGACCCGGCTGGCCTGCAGCAGGTTCCAATGCGGCAATCCAATTTGTATGGCATGATAACCGAAGGTGTTGGCCACGACGGCATCGACCTGGGCCTGTTCCCAGGAACGGACATAACGTCCCGGCACGGTTTCCAGCCACTGGGCAAATTGATCATTCAAAGCCTGCTCCACTGACACTCACCCCCCGTCTACCATGAAGAATGCATTTACCTGGCCTGCGCCAAGCGACGTTCGCCTGATCCCCCTGCCCGCCCTGAACGACAACTATATATGGGCGCTGGCCCGTCAGGGACATGCGCTGGTCGTGGATCCCGGCCAGGCCGCTCCGGTGCTGGACTGGCTGCAACGCGAATCCTTACAACTGGATGCCATTTTACTGACTCATCATCATGGCGACCACGTGGGCGGCGTGCGCGAGATCCTGGCGCGCCGCCCGGCCCGGGTCTGGGGCCCGGCCCGCGAGACTCTGCCGGCCTGCGACGTGCGCGTAGCACAGGGCGACCGCGTCGTGCTGCCCGCGCTGGAACTGACGCTGCAGGTGCTGGACATCCCGGGCCACACGGCCGGGCACGTTGCGTACTTCGGCCAAAATGAGGTAAAACAGCCCTTTGTTTTCTGTGGCGATACCCTGTTTGCCGCCGGTTGCGGTCGCCTCTTCGAAGGCACCCCGGAGCAGATGCTGGCATCGCTGGACAAGCTGGCATCCCTGCCGCCCGAGACCCTGGTCTGCTGTGCCCACGAGTACACGCTGTCCAATCTGCGCTGGGCGCTGCAGGTGGAACCGGACAATCCAGCCTTGCTCCAGCGCTGGGAACAGGACAGCCAGCGGCGCAAGCAGCACGTGCCCACGGTGCCATCGACCCTGGAAACCGAACTCGCCACCAACCCATTCCTGCGCACGGACAAGGCATCGGTCATGCAAGCCGCCCATCGCCACGCCGGCCATCCCCTGGCCACATCGGTGGATGTCTTTGCCAGCTTGCGCAACTGGAAGAACAACGTCTGATGATTCCGCAATGAACTTACTGAGACTCTTTGCGCTGCTGTGCGCCTTCGTGCTGGCAGGCTGCGCCACGGGCCCCAAAGTCAGCCCCCAGAAAGCCGCCAAGACCACCACCAGCGTCGCCGCAGACACGTCTCGCACCATCGATCTCACGCATCCCCCCAAGGACATGTGGGATCGGGTCCGCCGCGGTTTCGCCATCCCCAATCTGCACACCGACCTGGTCGATTACTGGACCAACTACTACGCCTCGCACCCCGAATCCATCCGCACCATGAGCCAGCGAGCCTCGCGCTACCTGTACCACATCATGGACGAACTGGACCGCCGCGGCCTGCCCTCCGAGCTGGCCCTGCTGCCTTTCGTGGAAAGCGCCTACAACCCCACGGCCTACTCGCGCTCGCACGCCTCGGGCCTGTGGCAGTTCATCCCCAGCACCGGCCTGCACTACAAGCTGCAGCAGGACTGGTGGACGGACGAGCGCCGCGACCCCATCGCCTCCACCAACGCCGCCCTGGACTATCTGTCCTACCTGTATGAGTTCCAGGGCGACTGGTACCTGGCGCTCGCCTCCTACAACTGGGGCGAAGGCTCGGTCCGCCGCGCCATGGAACGCAACGAGCAGGCCGACCTGGACGTGGACTACCTGTCGCTGAACATGCCTGAAGAGACGCGCAACTACGTGCCCAAGCTGCAGGCCATCAAGAACATCGTGGCCAATCCGGCGCGCTACGGCATCACCCTGCCGCCCGTCAGCAACACGCCATACTTCACGGCGGTGCGCAAGAACAAGGACATCGACGTGGCCGTGGCCGCCGAGCTGGCCGAGATCTCCATCGACGAATTCAAGGCCCTGAACGCCTCGCACAACCGGCCCACCATCCCGGCCCACAATTCCACGCTGCTGCTGCCGGCCGACAAGGTCGACATCTTCAAGGCCAACCTGGCCGCCTACCAGGGTCGCCTGAGCAACTGGAAGACCTACCAGGCCAAGCGTGGCGAAAGCTACCTGTCCATCGCCCAGCGCCACGGCATCACGCTCTCGCAGCTGCGCTCCATCAACGGCCTGGGCAGCAAGCGCAGCAAGGCCGTGGCCCAGACCCTGCTGGTGCCCAACTCCACCTTGGGCGAAGGCAGCGTGCAGCTGGCCTCGCTCACCAACACCCCGGCTGCGCCCGTGGCCGAATCGGCCCGCAAGGCCTCGCGCTCGCAGCAGGTCAGCCTGAACCGCAAGGGCGGTCGCGACGTCACCGTGCTGCGGCGCGGCGCCAACGTGCGCACCCACACGGTCAAGAACGGCGATACGCTGTACGCCCTGGCCAAGCGCTACGACACCTCGGTGGCCGAGCTGCGCCGCCTGAACAATATCAAAGGCAACACTCTTTCCAAGGGAACGCGCCTGCGCGTCCCCGGTACCAACATTCGTGGCTAGACCACAAAATATTGATTAAAGGATCTTCAGCATGGGTTTCCTGCAGGGAAAACGCATCCTGGTCACAGGTGTCATCTCGAATCGCTCCATCGCCTACGGCATTGCCCAGGCCTGTCGCCAGCAAGGCGCCGAGATCGCCCTGACCTACGTGGGCGAGCGCTTCAAGGAACGCGTCGAAGGCTTTGCCCAGGAACTGGGCTGCAGCATCGTGCTGCCCTGCGATGTGTCCGAAGACGCGCAGATCGAACAAGCCGTCCAGTCCCTGGGCGAGCAGTGGGACGGTCTGGACGGCCTGGTGCACTCCATCGGTTTCGCGCCGCGTGAAGCCATCGCCGGCAACTTCCTGGACGGCCTGTCGCGCGAAGCCTTCCGCGTGGCGCACGACATCTCCGCCTACAGCTTCCCGGCGCTGGCCAAGGCCGCCCTGCCCCTGCTCAAGGGCCGCAAGAGCTCGGTGCTGACCCTGACCTACCTGGGCGCCGAAAAAGCCATCCCCAACTACAACACCATGGGCCTGGCCAAGGCCTCGCTGGAAGCGTCGGTGCGTTACCTGGCCGTGGCCCTGGGCGAGCATGGCATCCGCGCCAACGGCATTTCCGCCGGCCCCATCAAGACCCTGGCCGCCAGCGGCATTAAGGACTTCTCCACCATCCTGAAGTTCGTGGAGACCCACGCCCCCCTGCACCGCAACGTCACCATCGAGGACGTGGGCAACGTGGCCGCTTTCCTGCTGTCGGACCTGGCCGCGGGCGTGACCGGCGAGATCACCCACGTGGACGGCGGTTTCAACTGCATCGTCCCCGGCATGCAGGAATAAGCATCGCCGCCAGGCGCTGAACGCCGGGACGACAAAAGAGGAACAGGGTTTTGGCCTTGTTCCTCTTTTTTTTGGTTCCAGGTCGACTTGCAAAGCACGATTCAGCTGGCCGATAGCCAAGCCGGCCTTTGTAAAGACGCCGTTCAGGAAGTGGGCGGACCCATCTGGGCTGATGGCTTGCCGGTGCTGCGCACCGGTGCCCTTGTCGGTGAATCGCTCCGGGCGCGCCTTGAACTCGCCGCGTGGTTCGTGCCGAACCACAAGCGTGCGGCTCAAACAGCAAGGCGCTTGCCTCCCGGATCGCTCCCCCGCCTGCGGCAAGCCATCTGACCCGCCCTGACGGGTCCGCCCACTTCCCGAACGGCTCACAATGGCCACCTTATCGACCAGCCGATGAAAGTGCGCCGGCAGGCAAGACCTGCCGCATCATCGCCTTGGATCACCGCGCTCGATACCTAGGATGATGCTGACACAGCGCCGTTTGGGCCAAGAAAATCGAGACTTTCCCCGGCTTGGCCCAAGAAGGCCCTGACGATGCTGCAATGCCCCCCACAGATCGATGAGGCGCTCTAAATGGCGCCACGACAAAGCCGACGCGACACCGCGCCCTCACTGTTGAGGCGGAAAGCGCACCGGCTCTGCCTCCGGCGTCCAGGCGGGGTATTTGTGCATGATGCTGGCCAGCAGAGGGGAGGCCAGCCAATCGGCCAGCCATCTGGACAGGGCCGGCCAGGGCTGGGCGTCGAACCAGTCGCGGTCCACCTGGGCGAACTGGCGCACGAAAGGCGCGATGGCCATGTCGGCCAGGCATGGCCGCGAACCCATCAAGTAGCCCTGGGCGGCAATGCGCGCATCGAGCTCCTGCAGCCACCGGGCCGCCTGGGCGCGATGCCGGGCGGCATAGTCGGCCGCGTCGGTGAAATCCTCGCAATGCTGATGGCGGTCGGGATACTTGTAGCAATCCAGGTCATGCTTGAAGTCGCTGTCGTTGCGTCCGATCAGCTCCAGCATCTCGCTGACCTCGCCTCGCTCGGGCTGCAGCCAGCGCCCGGGATCATTGCGGGCCAGGGCCCAGCGCATGATGTCCAGACTCTCGTCGATGACCTCGCCGTCGACCGTGACCACGACCGGCACGGTGCCCTTGGGCGAAGCCTGAAGCAGGGCCTCGGGCTTGTCGCGCAACACGACTTCACGCAGTTGGCAGACCGTGCCGCTGGCGGCAATGGCCAGGCGCGCCCGCATGGCATAGGGGCAGCGGCGGAAGGAATACAGGACGGGCAGATCGGACAAGGACATATGCGGCACCAGCAAGAAGCCGCCTGCGAGCAGCGGCACAAAAACAGGGAAGCGCCGGACGCAACCCCATGCCGGATGCGCCCGGCAAGGGGCGCCGCATGGATGCGCTCAGCGCTTCACTAGATGTACCACAGCCCGCGATGCCCGGCTAGGCGTCCTTGGCCTGCTGGACCAGTCGGCGCTGCTCTTCGGCCTTGCGCCGCGCGGCCTCGCGGCGCTCCTGCAGCTCGTCCATGCTCACGCCGATATGACGCTCTTCGCGCTCGCGCGCCAGGACCACCTGTTTCTGGCGTTCGCGAAAGCGTTCTTCCTGCTCGGGAGTGTGCATGCCGTGGCAGTAGGGGCAGGTCACGCCTTCCTCGAACTGGGGCGAGGCCTTCTCGGCATCACCGATGGGCATGCGGCAGGCGCGGCAGAAGTCATAGTCGCCCGGCTCCAGCCCGTGACGCACGGAGACGCGCTCGTCAAAGACGAAACAGTCCCCTTCCCACAGGCTGTCCTGCTCGGGAATGTCCTCCAGGTACTTGAGTATGCCGCCCTGCAGGTGATAGACCTGATCGAAGCCCTGGGAACGCATGAAGGCGGTGGATTTTTCGCAGCGTATGCCGCCCGTGCAGAACATGGCCACGCGCGGCTTGCCGTGCAGCACGCCGCCCTCCTTGGACTGCTCGGCCACCCACTGGGGAAATTCGGTGAAGCTTTGCGTCTTGGGGTTGATGGCGCGGCTGAACGTGCCTATGCCCACTTCGTAATCGTTGCGGGTGTCCACGACCACCACGTCAGGATCGCTGATCAAGGCGTTCCAGTCCTCGGGCTTGACGTACTCGCCCACCATTTCCGCGGTCTTGAGATCGGGCACGCCCAGCGTGACGATCTCTTTCTTAAGCTTGACCTTGAGCCGATAGAACGGCGCCTTGTCCGCCCAGGACTCCTTGTGCACCAGGCCGACGATGCGCGGATCCGAATTCAGATAGGCCAGCACGGCGCGTATGCCCGCCTCCGGGCCGGCGATGGTGCCGTTGATGCCTTCACGCGCCAGCAGCAAGGTTCCCTTGATATCGTGCTGCTCGCAGAATTCGAACAGAGGGTCGCGCAATTGAGCGAAATCGGGCAGCTCCACGAACTTGTACAAAGCCGCGATCAGATAGGTAGACATAGCAAAAACGGGTTCTCTGGAAGAGGCGGCGGCGCGCCGGAACGGCGCCGGGGCCGGCACAGGCAGGCGAAAACTATAAGCCAAAGACGATCTGGCGCCTTTGACGCCTGTCAAAAAAGGCGATACTAGAGCCTGGGTTCGATTTTAAAATGATAACGCCAAAGCCGGCGCGCCGCATCTTGAGGGACGGGCGCTGTTTTTTTATCGTGCGAGGTTTATGGATTCCGTAACACAAGCCGTACTGGGCGCCAGCATCTGCGGCTCCTTGCTGGGCCGCCAGTACGGCCGCAAGGCGCTGCTGGCCGGAGCCGTGCTGGCCACACTGCCGGACCTGGATGTTTTCATCCAGTATCCGGATCCCATCACCGCCATGGTCAGCCACCGCGGCTTTTCCCATTCCCTGTTCGTGCTCAGCGCGCTGGCCTTGCTGGCCGCCCTGCTCTGGAAGCTGCTGCGGCCCGATGCGCGCGCCTCGGCGGCACGCCTGGGCCTGGCCGTCTGGCTGACCCTGATCACCCACCCCCTGCTGGACGCCTTCACCAGCTACGGCACGCAGCTGCTATGGCCGCTGCGTCCCACGCCGGCCACCTGGTCCAGCATCTTCATCATCGACCCGCTCTACACCCTGCCCCTGCTGCTGGCGACCCTGACGGGCTTTGCGCGCGGCGCGAACGCCACCACCGTGCGGGCCTGCAATTGGGCGCTGCTGCTCAGCAGCCTGTACCTGACGGCCTCGGTGGGCGCCAAGTTCTGGGCCGAACACCTGGCCGCGATGCAGCTGCGCCAGGACCAGGTCCGCATCCAGCGTATCTATTCCGCCGCCCAGCCGCTGAACATCCTGCTCTGGCGCGTGGTGGCCCGCGACGACCACGACAGGGAGTGCGAAGTGATCGTCGGCCTGCTGGACCGCTGGCGCGCGCCGGCAGGCCACCGCTACGAATCCCTCTGCCTGCCCGTCAACAGCCAGTACACCGAAGTGCTGCCGGTCGCGCCGCAACTGGACCATTTGCGCTGGTTCTCCGGCGACTGGCTGCGCTATGACCTGGTCGACGACCTGATGGTGGTCAGCGACATACGCATGGGCATCGGGCCGGGACAATATTCGTTCCGTTTCGTGGTGGCCGAGCGCGCCCTGGAAGACACCTGGCTGCCTGTGATCCCCTACCGTTGGATCAGCGGACGCGACATGAGCGAGCTTGAGCCCGCGATACGCCGCATCTGGGACCCCGTCCCCGCGCTGCCGCTGGAAAACTGGGCCCGGCGCATTACCGAAGGGGTGCCCATACCGCGCCCTGCGCCCTGAGCGCCCGCAAGCAAACCCGCCGCGACCGGCGGGTTTTTTTTGCCTGCTCCAGGGGCGTTCGATTTTCAAACGCCCGCGAGACAGCACGCCGCCTGCCTATGCCTAGCCTGCCTTCATAGGAAAGCGCAACCTTTTATGTGAATTTAAATCACAAAAAATATTTCAGATAGGAAAAGCTCAAAAAACTATAACTATAAACAGACTGACTTTTCTCGTTTTCCCTAGTAGGATGTTGCTTAATATGTGTGAATAATATTTATGTCAGTACACTGACTAAATAGGCAAAAAAACCAACCACAGAACTCGAACACCGAGGAGACACCATGTTCAAACGCCAACCGCGTCTGCTGGCCCTGGCCGGCCTGCTGCTGGGCTGTTCACTGCTGAACCCCGTGGCAGCCAGCGCCAACACCTTCCCCGACAAACCCATCGAAATCATCGTCACCTTCCCGCCGGGCGGGGGCACCGATCTGCTGGCGCGTCTGATCGGCAATTACTTCAATGAGCAGCTGGGCCAACCCGCCATCGTGGACAATCGCCCGGGGGCCAGCGGCAACATCGGCGCGCGCCTGGTGGCCCAGCGCCCGGCCGACGGCCAATCGCTGCTGATGGTCAACAGCTCCTTCGCGGTGAATCCGGCGGTGTTCGACAAGCTGCCCTTCGACCCCAAGAAGGACTTCACCGCGGTCTCGAACTTCGCCTTCGTGCCCTCGGTCATCATCGTGCCGGCCAACTCGCCCTACAAGACGCTCAAGGACATGATAGCCACCGCCAAGGCCAAGCCCGGCGACGTGTTCTTCGGTTCCTGCGGCAACGGCACTCCGCAGCACCTGGCCGGCGAGATGCTCAACGAGGCGGCAGGCGTGGAAATGGCCCACATTCCCTACAAGGGCTGCGGCGGCGCCCTCAATGACGTGATGGGCGACCAGGTCGGGGCGGCTTTCGTCACCGCCTCCAGCACCCTGCCCTTCATCGAGAGCGGCAAGGTGCGCGCCCTGGCCGTGACCTCGGCGCAGCGCAGCCCGCTGATGCCCGACGTGCCCTCCGTGGCCGAATTGGGCTACCCCGGCTACGAATTGAACCAGTGGCACGGCCTGCTCGCTCCCGCCGGCACGCCCGAGCCCGTGGTGCAGAAACTGCACGAGGCCGTGGAAAAAATCATTGCGCGCGACGACGTGAAAGCCAAGCTGGCCAGCCTGGGCTACACGGTCGCCCACGACGGACCGGCGCAGTTCCAGACGATGATCAATGCCGACATCGATCGATTCCGGGAACTGGCGCAGAAGATTGGACTGAAAATCAACTAAGGACCCACCATGAGCAAACTGAAGCTGAGCGTATCGATTGGCAATTACGACCGCACCCTGGCCTTGAAGGACGGGCGCGTCGGCATTGAAGGCTGCGATGTCAATGTCGTGTCGCTGGAACCGGAGGAAGCGTTTCATCGTGCATTCCGCTATGAGGAATTCGATGTCACGGAAATCTCCATGAGCAGCCACATGATGACCACGGCGCGCGGCGACAATCAGTACGTCGGCATTCCGGCCTTCCTGTCGCGCGTGTTCCGCCATTCCGGCATCTACGTGCGCACCGACCGCATCCGCAAGCCCGAGGACCTGAAAGGCAAGATCATCGGCGTGCCCGAATATCAGATCACCGCCAACGTCTGGATCCGCGGCATCCTGCAGGATGAGTTCGGCATCCGCCCCAGCCAGATCAAATGGGTGCGGGGCGGCATCGAGGAGCCGGGCCGGGGCGAGCGCGCGCCCATCGATCTGCCGGCCGACATCAGCCTGGAGCAGATCCCCGACGACCGCACCCTGTCGGACATGATCGAGAAAGGCGAGATCGACGGCTACATCGGCGCGCGCGCGCCCTCATGCTTTCTGCGCGGCGCGCCCAACGTGGGCCGCCTGTTCGGGGATGAATACCTGGAAGTGGAAAAGGACTATTTCCGCCGCACCGGCATCTTCCCCATCATGCACATGGTGGGCATACGCAAGTCCCTGGTGCAGGAGAACCCCTGGCTGCCGGTGAGCGTCTACAAGGCCTTCCTGAAGGCCAAGGAACTGGCCGTGCACGAACTGAACGAGCTGTGCCACCTGGCCGTGACCCTGCCCTGGATGGTGCACCACCACAACGAAGCCAAGGCCCTGATGGGCGAGGACTACTGGCCGTACGGGCTGCAAGCCAATCGCCACACCATAGAGACGTTCGCCCAGTACCACCACGACCAGGGCATGTCGCAACGCCTGGTCAGGCCCGAGGAACTGTTCGCGGCCTCCTCGCTGGACCTTTCCAAGATCTGAGGCGATGCCGGCATGAAGGCTCCTGTTTTCAATTACCACGCCCCCGCCACGCTGGCCCAGGCGCTGGAGCTCTTGTCCACCCAGGACAACGCCCGCGTGCTGGCCGGCGGCCAGTCCCTGCTGGCCATGCTGAACATGCGCTTCGCCTTCCCGGACACGCTGGTGGACATCAACCAGCTGCCCGAGCTGGCCTACATCCGCGAGGACGAGGGCGGCATAGGCATAGGCGCCATGACCCGCCAGCGCGAGGTGGAATTCTCCGAGCTGGTGGCCGCGCGGCTGCCGCTCTGGAAGGAGGCCGTCCTGAACGTCGGACACAGGCAGACCCGCAATCGGGGCACAGTGGGCGGCAGTCTTTGCCAGCTGGATCCTTCGGCCGAAATACCCACTGTCTGCATGGCCATGGACGCCGTGCTGACCGTTTCCAGTGTGCGCGGGGAACGAGCCATTCCAATGGCCGAGTTTCCGGCGGCCTACATGACCCCCAGCATGCAGGCCGACGAGTTGCTGACCCGCGTGCAGGTCCAGCCCTGGCCCGCCAGCCACGGCTGGGCCTTTCTGGAATTTTCCCGTCGCCACGGCGACTTCGCGATCGTGTCCTGCGCCGTCCTGCTGCTGCTGGACGAGGACGGCCTGGTCAGCCGCGCCAGCATCACGCTGGGCGGAGTGGGCGCTTTCCCGCTGCGCATGAGCCAGGCGGAAGCCGCCTTGCTGGGCACGCCCGCCGGCCCCGAGGACATCGCCCGCGCCGCCGACCTGTGCGGCCAGGTGGAAGCATCCAGCGACAGTTATGTCCAGGGCTGGTACCGCCAGCGACTGGCCAAAGAATACACGGCGCGCGCCCTGCGGCTCGCGCTCTCCCGTACAGGAAAACGGCATGAGTGACCCATCCCCTTCGGCCAGCCGCCCCATCACGCTGTGCGTCAACGGCCGCAACCTGAGCGCATGCGCCGAACCGCGCGTCAACCTGGCCGACTTCCTGCGCCACGAGCTGGGCCTGACCGGCACGCACGTGGGCTGCGAGCACGGCGTGTGCGGCGCCTGCACCGTCCAGATCGACGGCCACTCCGCGCGCAGCTGCCTGATGCTGGCCGTCCAGGCCCAGGGCAAGCGCATCCGCACCATCGAAGGCCTGGCCGACGAACAAGGCCGCTGGCATCCCGTGCAGGAAGCGTTCCGCGAACTGCACGCCCTGCAATGCGGCTTCTGCACGCCCGGCGTGCTGATGTCCGTGGTGGAACTGCTGGAGAACAACGCCGATCCCAATGAAGAACAGATCCGTGACGTGCTGTCCGGCCACCTGTGCCGCTGCACCGGCTATCAGAACATCGTGCGAGCCGTGCAGAAAGCCGCCGCGCTCATGAGGGCCAGCAGCCATGCACATGAATGACACGCGCGAGCTGGAGCAATCCGTTCTGGCCCGGGCCGCCCCCGGCATGGGCCGCTCCGTCCCGCGACTGGAGGACGAGGCGCTGCTGACCGGCCAGGCCCGGTTCCTGGATGACGTGCCCATGGACGGCGTGCTGCACGCCTGCTTCGTGCGCAGCCCGCATGCGCATGCGCGCATCCGCTCCATCGACCTGTCCGCCGCCCGCGCCGCGCCGGGCGTGCACGGCGTGTTCGCCGCGCAGGACCTGATGGGCGAGCTGACCCACTGGCGCATGCCGCTGGGCTTCGCCTTCGCCGTGCTGCCCGAGAACACCGTTCCCTTCGTGCTGGCGCGCGACGAAACGGCCTTCGTAGGCGAGGCCATCGCCGTGGTCGTGGCCCGCTCGCGCCATCTGGCCGAAGACGCCGCCGCGCTGGTCGACATCGATTTCGAGGTCCTGCCCGCCGTGGCCGATGCGCGCCGCGCGCTCGAGCCCGGCGCCCCGCTGGTGCGCACCGAACTGGAGAGCAACGGCCTGCAGCACTACACGCTGGCCTATGGCGACGTGGACCAGGCTTTCGAGGGCGCCGACATCGTCATCGAAGAAACGTTTTCAGCGCATCGAGGCTGCGCCCATCCCATCGAGGGGCGCGGCGTGCTGGCCCGCCTGGACGCCGCCGGCAACGAGCTGACCGTCTGGTCGTCCACCCAGATGGCGCACGAACTGCACTACACCCTGGCCCTGATGCTGGGTCACCGCGAAGATCAGCTGCGGGTGATCACGCCCGACGTGGGCGGGGGTTTCGGCGCCAAGTTCATGATCTATCCGGAGGAAGTCGTCATCCCGGCCGTGGCCCGCCTGCTGCGCCGCCCCGTCAAGTGGGTGGAGGACAGGCGCGAGAACTTCCTGACCTCCATCCAGGAGCGCGACCAGTTCTGGACCATGTCACTGGCAGCCGACAAGGACGGCCGCATCCGCGGCCTGCGCGGCCGCTTCATCCATGATCATGGCGCCTACACGCCGCAGGGCACCAACGTGCCCTACAACGCCGCCTCGTCCATGACGGGGCCTTATGTGGTGCCCGCCTTCAGCCTGACGGCCGACGTGGTCTACACCAACAAGGTGCCGGTGGCCACCGTGCGCGGCGCGGGCTATCCGCAGGCCGCCTTCGTCATGGACAGGCTCATGGACAGGCTGGCGCAGCGCACCGGCATGGACGCCATCCGCTGCCGCGAACTGAACCTGATCCCCGCGGGCAAGATCCCCTACACCAAGCCCCTGAAGTCGCGGGCCGGCGTGCCGTTGGTCATCGACAGCGGGGATTTTCCGCGCATGCAGGCCACGGCCGAGGACGCGATGGATCGCGCCGGCTTCGAACAGCGTCGCCTGGACGCCCTGGAACGGGGCCGGTACCGGGGCCTGGGTCTGGCCAACGCCGTCAAGCCGACCGGCCGCGGGCCTTATGAATCAGCCACCGTCAAGATCTTCCCTTCGGGACGCATCGCCGTCTTCACGGGCGCCCTGGCCATGGGCCAGGGCATCAAGACCTCGCTGGCGCAGATCTGCGCCGCGCACTTCGGCGTGGATCCGGGCGGCGTGGATATCCATGCCGGGGACACGCGCCACATCGGCTTCGGCATGGGCGGTTTCGCCAGCCGGCAAGCCCTGATGGCCGGCACGGCGGTGGAACAGGCCTCCGTCCGGCTGCGCCGCAAAGTGCTGCAGGCGGCGGCCGCCGTGCTCAAGGCGCCCGAGGAGTCCCTGGACATCGCCTACGGCATCGTGAGCAGCAGCGCCACGGACGAGACCGTCAGCCTGGCGCGGCTGGCCATGGTGCTCAAGGGCGTGCCGGGCTACAGCCTGCCGGTCAAGACCGATCCCGGCCTGGAGTGCACCGCCCATTTCCACTGCGACGAACAGACCTACGCCGGCTCCACCCATGCCTGCGAAGTGGAGGTGGATGCGGCCACGGGCGCCATCGAGATCAAGCGCTACCTGGCCGTGCAGGACTGCGGCAACCTGATCAATCCCATGATCGTGGAAGGCCAGGTCGTGGGCGGCGTGGTGCACGGCCTGGGCAACGCCCTGTTCGAGCACATGGCCTACGACGCCGAAGGGCAGCCGCTGTCCACGACCTGCGCCGAATATCTGCTGCCCACCGCTCCCGAGGTGCCCGACATCGAGGTGCTGTTCTGCCCGTCGCCCACGCGCCTGAATCCGCTGGGCGTCAAGGGCGTGGGCGAATGTTCCACCATCGCCGTCGCGGCAGCCGTGATCTCGGCCGTGGAGCACGCCCTGGCGCCGCTGCAGGTGCGCATCAACGAGTTCCCGCTCAGCCCCATGCGGCTGCTGGAACTGATCGATCAGGCCACGCAAAAGACACAATAAAACAGGAACGCTGCCATGAATTTCAAGAACAGGTTTCACATTCCCCTGCCGCTGGAGCAGGCCTGGACGCTGATGCTGGACGTGCCGCGCATCATGCCCTGCCTGCCCGGCGCGAAACTGACCGACGTGCTGGACGGCAACAAGTACCAGGGTTCGGTATCGGTCAAGCTCGGCCCTATCAAGCTCTCCTTCGACGGAACCGCCGAACTGCTGCGCACCGACGAGGAAAACCACATCGCCTACCTGCGCGGCGCCGGCCTGGACCCCAAAGGGCGGGGATCGGCCAGCTCGGACTTCAGCTTCGCGCTGACGCCCGCGCCGGAGGGCGGCACCGATGTGGAAGTCAGCACCGAACTGACCCTGTCCGGCGCCGTGGCCCAATACGGCCGGGGCAGCGGCATGATCGCGGAAGTCGCCGCGCAGATCCTGGGCCAGTTCGAACGCAATCTGGCCCGGCTGGTCCAGGGCGGGTCCGATCCGGCCGGGCTGCCTGAAACGCCGGCGCCCCTGGGCAGCGTTCCGGCTGCCCCAGGCCCGGCAGGCGGCATGTCCGCTACCGGCACGTCCGCTACCGGCATGTCCGCCACCGGCATGTCCGCCACCGGCGCGCCGGTCTCGTCTGCCGAGGCGCAGGCCATCCTCTACCAGGCCCAGGCCGTCCTGGCCCAGACCCAGCAACTGCAGGCGCAGATGCAGCAGACCCTGTTGCGCCTGCAGGCGCGCCGCAACGAGGACGGGGCCGGCGAACTGAACATGCTCTCCATCGGCCTGAAGGCCGTCTGGTCGCAGATCCGCTACTCCGTGGGACGGCTGTTCGGCCGCAAGGACTAAGGCTTTCTTGCTTCCGGAGGGGGCGCTTTTTCGAAGATTGCGCAGGCACAAAAAACCCCTGGATCAGCAAACCGATCCAGGGGAATTGACCGGCAGACCGGCCACTACGCAGTCGATGCCCTGCGGCGCTCGCGCCGCCGGAGTTACTTCAACATGCCTTCCACGCGCTGACGCAGCGCCGGGTCCTGTTGAATGGCCAGGCTGATGCCGTTGTATTCGGCCAGATCCATGCCATTGGCCTTCACCACGCCCACCAGCCGCTGGTCGGCTTCCTGGACGATGGACTGACGTTCGGCGTCGCTCTTGGCCGCATCCAGGCGGGGCTGATATTCGGAAGCCGTCTGAGCCACCTTCTTATAGGTGCTGACGTACTGTTGCAATTGGGAGTCCGTGGGATGAATGACCTGGTTGGCAGCCGGAGCGGCAGCGCCTGACGTTGCCGCACTGCCCTGAGCCATGGCCAGGGGACTGGAGAGGCCAAACGCGACCGCGGCAGCAGCCAGAAAAGCTTTGACAGATTGCTGCATGGATGGAACCTCCTAATCAGAATCAGTGAATGCCCATGATGACAAGGGCATGCATGCCTTACAAGTTTCGCTATGTAGATTCATGTATCAGCATGCCACCCCTGCCCGGGAGGCGATCAGTCCCGCGAGTAAGGGCGGCCGTTGAAATCCACGGTGACCAGATTGCCGTCCAGCTCGCCCATGCCGGGCGCGTTCTGAGGCATGCCGGGCGCGGCCACGCCCTGTACCCGCATGTCGGTCATCATGCGCCGCACGACCTTGGCGGGCACGTGGCCTTCCACGCGCTGGCCGGTCTTCTCGAGGACGGCGGTGTGGCAGGAAGCCAGTTCGGCCGGCACGCCCAGGCGCTGCTTGACCTGGGCCATGTCGCGGGTCTTGATGGCCGTGACTTCGAAGCCCGAGTCGCGCATATGCTGCGCCCAGCCGTCGCAACAGCCGCAATTGGGATCCTGATAGACCGTCAGGGCATGGTCGCCGGCCTGGGCCAGCGAACTGAACGCCAGCAGGCCGGCCGTCAGCAACAAAGGTTTGAACACAATCGAATTCCAGTGAACGGCGCCGCGGCGCCTTGATTGACACACAAGTCCAAGTGTTTGAGACTTGTCTTTGGACAAAAAGTTTACCGGGTCATTCTAGCCCCGGTCCCGCCCCCATGAGCCTCGATTCCGTCAAACAATTCTTCATTCAGCACGCACCCGACATCACCGTCATCGAGACCGCCGAAAGCACCGCCACCGTCGCCCTGGCCGCGCAGGTGCATCAGGTCGAACCCGGGCAGATCGCCAAGACGCTCAGCCTGCAGGTCGGCGAGCGCGCCGTGCTGGTGGTGGCGCGCGGCGACGCCCGCTTGGACAACAAGAAGCTGCGCGCCGCCTTTGGCGTCAAGGTCAAGATGATGGACCTGGAAAGCACCCAGGCCGTGACCGGACATCCGGTGGGCGGGGTCTGCCCCTTCGGTCTGAGCACCCCGCTGCAGGTCTACTGCGACGTCTCCTTGCGGGATTACGACATCGTGATGCCCGCGGCCGGCTCCATCAATTCGGCCGTGCGCATCACGCCCGAGCGCCTGGCGCAATTGACCGGCGCGCAGTGGATCGACGTCGCCCAGGTTCCCCAGCCCGCCGCCCAGGCCTGAGGCCTGCAGCGAAGGCAGGCGACGGCGCCCGAGGCCGGTGTACCATAAGGCTGGAAACCATTTCGGAGAACAGCCATGAAAGGACATTGCCTATGCGGCCGCATTGCCATCGGCTGCATTGATCACACCGATGTGAGCGTCTGCCATTGCAGCATGTGCCGGCGCTGGGGCGGAGGGCCGTTTTTTTCCATTGAAAGCAAGGCCATCGAGATCGAAGGCGAAAAAGACATCGCCCACTACCGATCTTCGCAATGGGCCGAGCGCGGCTTCTGCCAGCATTGCGGCACGCACCTGTACTACCGCCTGCAGACCGGCGGCTTCTACGCCGTGTCCGCCGGACTGTTCCAGGATGCCGCGAACCTGCGGCTGCACAGCCAGATCTTCATCGACAAGAAGCCCGACTACTACGCCCTGGCCAACAAGACCCCCACCATGACCGAGGCCCAGGTCATGGAGATGTTTAAGAACTGGGACGGGTCCTGAGTCCGGCCGCCTGCGGCATCGCCCCGCCATGCGCAGCGTGCCGCGGGCGCTTCCTAACAGGCGTATGCCGCCTTCCAAGTAAGCAGACTTGTAGTTTGAATATAAACATTACAGCGCGACAAAAGCTGCCATAGGAGCGCGAGGCAAGGCTTTCGCCCAGCAGGTCCGCCAGGGGAATAACACCAACTCATCGTTGCCATATCTGGTAACAAGACTCTGTGCATTCGTGGCTAGGATAAGACATAGAGCTCAAATCCCCATCCACCCATAAACAGAGGAAATAGAATGCCCCATCTATTATTGCTGGAGACGGACCTGGAGTTCATCACCGCATTTCTTGCTCTGGCGCGGCAACTGGGCTTCTCCGCCGTTGCGGCCAAAAGCATGCAGGACGCCCTGATCCGCTATCACCAGAAGGTCCCCGACGCCATTGTGCTCGGCCCCGGATCGGGTCCGCTGCAAGAACGTGAACTGAAGGAAAAGATAGGCGATGCGGCGCCGGCCATCTACACCGCGGCCCGTCCCGGCGAGCCGGCCGCACAGGCACAGACGCAACTGCGCGAGCTGCTCGAGCGGCTGCGCGCCCGACATCGCGTCGGCCACCCCTGCTCTTCCGACTGCTCGCCCGACGCGGCGTGCGATTTTGCCGAGTTCATTGGTCGCTCGCCTGCCATGCAGAAGCTCTACAACGAAATCCGCAAAGTGGCTCGCACCGATCTGCCCGTGCTGCTCATCGGCGAGAGCGGCACCGGCAAGGAGCTGGCCGCCCGCGCCATCCACCGCTGCAGCACGCGCAGCGAACACGCCTATGTGCCCATCAACTGCTCGGCCATCTCGGGCCAACTGATCGAAAGCGAGCTGTTCGGCCACGAAAAGGGCAGCTTCACCGGAGCGGACCGCCAGCGCCAGGGCTACTTCGAACAAGCCAACAATGGCACGCTCTTTCTGGACGAGGTCACCGAAATGCCCGTGGAAGCGCAGACCAAGCTGCTGCGCGCGCTGGAGAACGGCGAATACATGAAGGTGGGCGGCAGCGAGCTGCACAAATGCAATACGCGCATCATCGCCGCCACCAACCGCTCGCCCTCGCGCGCCATCAAGGACAACAAGCTGCGTGAAGACCTCTATTACCGCCTGGGCGTATTCCCCATCAAGATCCCGCCGCTACGCGATCGGGGCGAGGACGCCATCCTCATCGCCCGCCACCTGGTGGACGAGCTGAACAAGGAGCACGGACACCACAGGGAACTGAGCGTGGCCAGCCTGGAGAAAATCGCCCATTACCGCTGGCCGGGCAACATCCGCGAGCTGCGCAATGCGGTGCTGCGCAGCTACATCATGAGCAATACGGACCAGATCGACATCAACCTGGAGCCCGGGCGCATCGATTGACGAAGGCCCGACGCTCGCCGGGCCCGGCTATGCCGCCGCCATGGCTGACTTCATCGAATCGGCCAGGGTATGGGCATGCTGCAGGTGCTTGCGCAACAGGGGCAAGGCGTCCTGGGCGAAACCCATCACTTCCTTGTCCTTGCCCTTCTTCAGGTAGTCCTCGAACAGCTTGATGGTGTCTTCATGGGCTTTCACCGCCGCCTGCTCGGCATAGTCCGCGTCAAAGGCCTCGCCTTCCTTGCCCTTGAGCAAGGTCAGCTTGCCGCGCTGCATCAGGCTGGGGTCGGCAGGCAGCTCCACGTCACGGGCGCGAGCCAGCGCACTCAGTTCCTGGGACAGTTGCTCGTGGTCGGTGATCATCATGCGCGCAAAGTCGGCGATGCGGGGATTGGAGCTGCGCGCCAGTGCGATCTTTGCGGCCTGGATCTCGTAATGCCCCGCTTGCGCGGCATCTTTCATGAAGCTTACATCAGGAGAGAACAGTTCGGCCGCATGGCTGCTGCGCAGCCCGAAGCCCACCACCGCCGTGGCGGCCGCCGCCAAACACAACATATGTCGTAAACGCATGTATCGCCTCCTTGGATAGAAATACCCATGATTGGCGTCCCCACGGGGACTGGGGCCCGCCGGCCGATCCGGCGGAAACCTTGAGCCCTCGTCAGCAAACACCGTTCCTGCAGCGACACAGCGCGCCCGGGCACGGAATTTGCTGCTAGCTAGTAACTGCCGGTACAGCAGCGCCGGACGCGGACGGGTCCATCTTTCCGTCGCGCCGCCCGGACAGAAAGTCAGCATGCCGCCCTTTGAAAGAGGAGACTAGAACATGAAGCTTGAGCTGGTTCCACAGTTGCAGATTCAACAGAATCTTTCCTTGCGCCTGCAGCAGTCCGCGCACATTCTGCAGTTGTCCGTCCAGGAACTGCAGACCCTGCTGCAGGACAGCCTGCAGAACAATCCCCTGCTGGAGCCTGAACCCGAGCCCGACCCTGCGCCGCCCGTGCGCGAAGGCCTTACGCGCTCGACCCATCATGACGACGGCGGGCTGTCCTCGCAGGATTATCTGGGCAGCGCGCCGCGCAGCCGCGACGAGCTGATCCTGGAGAACGTGCGCCTGAGTCGCGCGGACGAACGCTGCCGGGCCTTGTGCGCATTGCTCGTCAATGCGCTGGACGACAATGGCTACCTGCGCGAGGACTTTGCCGACCTGCTGCCGCCCGACTACGAAAGAGTGCCGCTGGCCGAATGGGAGTCCGCGCTGGCGCTGGTCCAGTCCCTGTCCATACCGGGCACCGGGGCGCGCAATCTGCAGGAAGCGCTGCGCCTGCAGGTGCAGGCGCGCAGCCGCCTGTCGGGAGCCGTGCGCCAGGCCTTGCTGGACCTGATCGCCACCGAGCTGCCGGCCCTGGCCCAGGGCGACTGGACGGGCGTGCAGACGCGCCTGTCTCTGCCCTCTCCCCTGTTCGCGCAAGCCCTGCGCGAACTGCAGCAGTTGGACCCCAACCCCGGCCTGGCCTACCTCCAGCCGGCGCGCCAGGCCATCGTGCCCGACGTTTACGTCTACCGCGACGGCAGCCAATGGAAAGTGGCCCCGGACCCGCGCAGCCTGCCGCGCGTGCGCATCCACCATGAATACGCCGAGCTGCTGGAAGCCCAGGCCCGCAGCGCAAAAGACCGCGCGCTGCACGATACGCTGACGCAGGCGCGCTGGCTGTCCGACAGCCTGTCCATGCGCCGGGCCACCGTGTGCCGCGTCGCGCGGCTCATCGTCCAGCGGCAGGCCCTTTTCTTCGAGCTGGGCCAGCAGGCCCTGCAGCCGCTGCGCATCTGCGACCTGGCCAAGGAGCTGGAACTGCACGAGTCCACCATCTCGCGGGCCACCATGAACAAATACATGAGCACGCCCTTCGGCACGCTGAGCTTCCGTCACTTCTTTTCAGGCGAGCTGGAAACCGGCTTTGGCGGCAGTTGCTCGACGGCGCTGGTCAAGGAGCAGATACGCCGGCTGGTGGCCCAGGAATGCCGGCACAAGCCGCTGTCGGACGTGGAGCTGCACCAGGCGCTGCGCGATGAGAGCGTGGAGCTGTCCAAGCGCACCGTCACCAAGTACCGCCTGCAGCTAGGCATTCCCAACGCGCGCGAACGCCTGCAGCGCGCACGCCTGCGAGCCCTGTCGGGACAGGATCGCGGCAGCCGGCCCAACTGAGCGGGTACGCAATTTGCTGATACAGCCTGTGTGTTTTTTTCAATCACTTAAGCGAGGATCAGCATGGGCAAGATCATCATGGTATCGGTACGCGTAGCCAGCTCGAACAAGCCTTCCACCGGCGGGCTGGCGGTTGCGGTGGACCTGCTGCTCAAGCAGCAGGACATCAATGGGATCTGGCTGGGGTGGAACGGCCAGTGCGAAGAAAAAGCCGGCGAGCTCCAGACTGAAGACCGGGGCACCTACCAGGCCGTCACCTTCTCCTTCACCCAGGAACAATATGAACAGTTCTACTGCGGCTATGCCAATACCTGCCTGTGGCCGGCGTTCCACTATCGGCTGGACCTGATGGACTTCCAGGCCCACCATTACCAGCAGTACCTGGAGGTCAATCGCCAGATCGCGGCCTACCTCAAGCAGATCGCCCGGGAGGACGACCTGATCTGGATCCAGGACTACCACCTGATCCCCCTGGCTCATTTCTGCCGCGCGCAAGGCATGGAGCAGGCCATCGGCCTGTTCCTGCACACGCCCTTTCCTTGCCCCGAGATCCTGCGCGCCATCCCTCGCCACGACCACTGGCTGCCCATGCTGCAGGACTACGACCTGATCGGCGTCCAGAGCCATGGCGACCACGTCGCCCTGCAGGCCGCGCTGCAGACCCTGCCGGCCCGACCGAGTTCGCAGCAAGCCCGGGCCACGCGCAGCGGCGTCTACCCGATAGGGGTCGACGTGGACCTGATCCAGTCCATGGCGGGCGCCCCTTCCTGGATGGAGACCGGCCAGCAGGCCGAGCCCCCGCACGGCGCCGCCACCGTCATCAGCGTGGACAGGCTGGACTACACCAAGGGCCTGACGCATCGCTTCCGCACCTTCGACACCCTGCTGCGATGCTATCCCACCCTGCGGGGCCGGGCCACCTACGTGCAGATCGCCCCATCCACCCGCAGCGACATCCAGGACTATCAGCTAATGCGCGAAGAGCTCGAAAGCCTGGCCGGCCAGATCAACGGCCAGTACGCCACGCTGGACTGGACGCCCATCGTCTACATGAATCGCGCCTTCCCGGCGCCGCAACTGATGCGCATGCTGCGCCAGGCCAGGGTCGGCTACATTGCCCCCTTGCGCGACGGCATGAACCTGGTGGCCAAGGAATATGTGGCCGCGCAGGATCCCGACAACCCCGGCGTACTGGTGCTGTCCACGTTCACCGGCGCGGCCCAATCCCTGGAAGGCGGCTACCTGGCGGTCAACCCCTATGACATGGACGGCACGGCCCGCGCGCTGTACCAGGCTTTGAACATGCCCCTGGCCGAGCGCCGCAGCCGGCACCAGACCTTGATGGCCCAGTTGCGCGGCCAGAACCTGGCCCAGTGGTGCGCGCACTTCCTGGAGGACCTGAAGCCCGAGCTCCAGGTCCCCGAAAAACCCCGGGACCTTACTGCGCTTCCAGTATCCTGACCCGCACGAACGCATCGGGCTGGTGCTGCCCCAGATAGGCCACCAGCCGCTCGCGCAGCAGGCAGCGCAGATCGAACAGGCGGCCCGAGTCGGTGGAGCTGACCAGAAAGCGCAACTGCATGCCCCATTCATTGGTGTCGGTCACCTGCAGCACCTGGACCCTCCTGTCCCACAGTTCGGTCGATTCGCACACGGCCTTGAACGCCTCGTTCAGCCCCTTGAGGTCCACGCGGTAATCGACCCACAGGAACACCGTGCCCAGCAGGGACGCGCTTTGATACGTCCAGTTCTGAAAGACATTCTCCACGAACCACTGCAAGGGGACGATCAGGCGGCGCTCGTCCCAGACGCGCACCACCACGTATGTGCCGGTGATCGCTTCGACCCGACCCCACTCGCCTTCCACGATCACCACGTCGTCGATGCGAATGGGCTGGGTAAAGGCGATCTGCAGGCCGGCGATGAGGTTGCCCAGCACCGGCTTGGCCGCAAGACCGGCCACCAGCCCCGCCACCCCGGCCGAGGCCAGCAGGCTGGTACCGAGCTGGCGCGCGCCCGGCAGAATCATCAGCACGAAACCCAGGCCCAGCAGCAGGAGCAGGAAATGCGCGCTGCGCGCAAGCACCCGCGCCTGTGTGTGGATGCGCCGCGAGCGCAGATTGTCCGCCACATTCAAGGGATAGCGCGCCACCACCACCTGGAACAGGGCCTCGACCGCGGCCATCAGCATCCAGATCGTGCAGATGATCAGCACCATCATGTCTCCCATGGCCAGGTAGCTCTGCCACGGACCGGCCAGGGGGGCCAGGGGTATGCAGAAGCGCAGAAAGAAGGCCAGGAAGAACACCCTGGACGGCACCCGGATCCGCTGGGTGAAGAAGCGCAGGAAATGTCCCTGCGGCACGACGCGCTTGATCAGTTCCCCGCCCAGGTAATGGACCAGCAGCAGCACGGCCCAGCCCAGAAGCAGAACCAGCAACCACATCCACCACGACATTGCCGACATGACTCGTCTCCAGAAGAAAACCGATGCTCATCCATAGCAAATAGCGTTCCGCGGCCTCGGCCGCAGTCCTTGGGCACACTTTCTGCTGGAGGAAAAACGCCAATCACGAGGTTGGCATTCTTTCTAAAGGAGAGTCACATGACCAAGCACACTGAAGCCCATGACCGCAATCAGGATCACAAGGACCAGCGTGGTTTCGCCTCCATGGATGAAAAGAAGCAACGTGAGATCGCTGCCGAAGGCGGCCGCGCCGCTCACGAAAAAGGCACGGCGCACGAGTTCACCTCTGAAGAAGCGCGCGAAGCCGGCTCCAAGGGCGGCAAGATAGCCCACGAACGCGGCACGGCGCACGAGTTCACGTCCGAAGAAGCGCGCGCGGCCGGCTCCAAGGGTGGCAAGGCGGCTCACGAGAAAGGCACGGCGCACGAGTTCACCTCTGAAGAAGCCCGCGAAGCCGGCTCCAAGGGCGGCAAGGCAGCCCACGAAAAGGGCACGGCGCACGAGTTCACCTCTGAAGAAGCCCGCGAGGCCGGCTCCAAGGGCGGCAAGGCGGCCCACGAAAAGGGCACGGCCCATGAGTTCGATTCGGAGGAAGCCCGCAAGGCCGGCTCCAAGGGAGGCCAGGCCACCCAGGGTCAGCGCCGCTGACCGATCCTGCCCCCACGCGGACGCGGCGGCGACCCACAGGGCCGCCGCGTCCCCTCTTTTTCCCACTGTGCTGAACAGGAGTCCGTATGACGCAAACCCGCCAGACCGTGGAGCAGCAGCGCCACATCCAGGAGCAACAGGACCAGAAAGACAAGCACGGCAGTGGGCAGACCGAACCGGTCACCCACGACAGCAGCCAGCCCGGCAGCGACTATCCCACGCCGCCCCTGCCCCAGCAGCATCTGGAAAAGCCGGGCAGCGAAAGTGAGATGGAGCAGGCTCCGCACTATGAAGCGTCCAGTTACCGGGGCAGCGGCAAGCTGGAAGGGAAAGTGGCGCTGATCACCGGGGGCGACTCGGGCATAGGCCGGGCCGTGGCCGTGCTGTATGCGCGCGAAGGCGCGGACGTGGCCATCGTATACCTGGACGAAGATGTGGATGCCGAGCAGACCCGGCAGGCCGTCCACGACGAAGGCCGTGAATGCCTGTGCCTGCGCGGCGACGTCAAGGATCCCGAATTCTGCCGGCAAGCCGTCGAGCGCGTGCTGGACCGCTTCGGCCACCTGAACATCCTGGTCAACAACGCCGCTTTCCAGGAGCATGCCCAGTCCCTGCTGGACTTGACGCCCGAACGTCTGGACGAGACCTTTCGCACGAACATCTACGGCTACATCTACATGGCCCAGGCCTGCCTGCCCCATCTGCATGCGGGCGACGCCATCATCAACACCAGTTCCGTGACGGCCCTGCGCGGCTCGGCCCACCTGCTGGACTACTCGAGCACCAAAGGCGCCATCATCGCCTTTACCTATTCATTGGCGGCCAACCTGGCATCCAAGGGCATACGCGTGAACGCTGTCGCTCCCGGTCCGGTCTGGACGCCGCTCAATCCGGCCGACTCGCCGCCCGAGGAAATCTCCGAGTTCGGCAAACAGACCGTGTTCGGCCGCCCCGCCCAGCCCGAGGAACTCTCCCCGGCCTACGTCTATCTGGCCAGCCCGGTCACGGCCAGCTACATCACCGGCGCCGTGCTGCCCATCACAGGCACTCCCGGGAGCTGACATGGACATGCTTCCAGCCCTGGGCGAGACGGCCCTGTACCTGGACCTGGACGGCACGCTGGTCCCTCTGGCAGCCCGGCCCGAGATGGTCCGCCTGCCCGCAAGCACGGCGCGCCTGCTCCTGCACCTGCACCAGGCCTGTCATGGAGCGGTAGCCTTGATTTCCGGCAGGGACCGCGCCAGCCTGCGCCAGGCCTGCGACGATTTGCCGCTGGTCATGATCAGCAGCCACGGCGCGGCCATGCACGGTCCGCAAGGCGAACCTCACTGGCATGCGGCAATGGATGCGGCCGGACATCGCCGTCTGGAACAGGCCGTGACCGCCCTGATCCGCCCCCACGCCCTGGTGTGGATGGAACGCAAGGCCCACGGCGTGGCCGTGCACTTTCGCCAGCGCCCAGAACTGGGCGATGAATTGCATGCGAGCCTCACGACCCTGTGCTCTGAACACCCCGGCTTCAGCCTGACACGCGGCCATTGCGTGATCGAGCTGCGGCTGGCCGGCTTCGACAAAGGACTGGCCATCGCGCGCGCGCAGCAGCACGCGCCCTTTGCCGGCCGCAGGCCGGTGATGATAGGCGACGACTTGACCGACGAGGCCGCCTTCCGGCTCGTCAACGAGCAGGAGGGAGTCAGCATCCGCATCGGCCCGGGCGAGCCCGACAGCGCCGCGCAATTCTATCTGCGCGACCCGGCCGCCCTGCTGGCCCTGCTGCGGCAATGGCTGGCCGCCGAGCTTCCCCCTTCCCGCCCCGTTTCGCACCACTGCCCCGCCGCGCACGTCGCGGCGCCCTGAGCCTCTTGGCCTGCCCTCTATCTAGCCTAGGACGGACTGATGAACATGATCTTCGCCCTCCCACCTGAAGCATCTCTGCAAATCAGCCTGCCCTTGAACGGGTGCGACAATGGCACCGTGCAGGGACTGGAATTCATGGCCAAGGAACTGGCCCAGTTGCTGGAGCTCTCCCGCGTCTACATTGCCTATGAGGACCAGTTGGAGGATGCGCACGGCCAATCCTACTACCTGCCCGTCAGGACCTTGACCCTGGAGCAGGCTCGCAGCCTGGGCATCGAGGGCCCCGCCGACCTGTACGGCGGAGTCGTGCCCTACGAATTCCTGGCCTACAAATGCGTGACGCACCCGCTTCCCCAAGCCGACATGGTCCGTCCTCAAGGCTGGAACGATGAACTCTCCCTGTCCCTGCGCCATGACGTGCTGCCCGGCTTCAGCGTCTTCTCGGCGGAGGACGCCCTGCGCACCATGAGCCTGCTGGACCAGGCGGGCCAGGCCGGTATACGGGTGAAGCTGGCCGTCGCCAACGCCGGCAAGGGCCAGAGCGTGGTCTACAGCCGGCACGAGCTGGAGGAGCTGCTTGCGCTGCCTGCCTGGAAGGACCAGCTCGCGCACGGCCTGGTGCTGGAGGAGAATCTGCCCCAGAGCCACACCTTCAGCGTCGGCCAGACACAGATCGGAGATCTGGTGCTGTCCTACATCGGCCAGCAGCACCAGACCCGCAACCATGCGGGCGAGTCCGTCTACGGCGGCACGACTCTGCTGGCGGCGCGCGGCGGCTTTGACCAACTGTTCCAGCTAAAGGCCGTGGAACGCGCGCGCTACCTGATCGATGTGGCGCTGGACTACGAAAAACGCATCGGCGCCGCCTATCCGCAACTCTACGCCTCGCGGCGCAACTACGACGTCATCCTGGGCAGGAACGCCCGGGGCGAATACAAGGCCGGCGTGCTCGAGCACTCCTGGCGTTGCGGCGGCGCTTCCGTCGCCGAGATCCTGGCGCTGCGCACCTTGCAACGCCATCCCGAACGAACCCACACCCATGCATGGACGCGCGAACGGTATGTCACCGACGCGGCGTCGGTCCAGGACTCGCCCAACCTGTACAGCCTGAGTATGGAAGACGGCGGCTACCTGGCGCGATTTGGAGGCCCCCTGTAGCCATGACCACGGAAATCTTCAATACGAAGATCAAGGTTCCCCACCAGCAGCTCGATGCGCGAATACTGGTTCCCAAATCTCCCATACCCGGAATCCTGTTCGTGCACGGCTGGGGGGGAAACCAGAAATTCGACCTGAAACGCGCCCATACCATCGCCGGCATGGGCTGTATCTGTCTGACTTTCGATCTGGCCGGCCACACCGCCTCGCCCTATGATCGGGAAAGCGTCACCCGCGAGCAGAACTTCCAGGACATCTGCGCCGCCTTCGACACGCTGTGCAGCCACCCCATGGTGGATCCGGAGTCCATCGCCATCGTGGGCCACAGCTACGGCGCCTACCTGGCCTGCCTGCTGAGCGAATTCCGCCCGGTGCGCTGGCTCAGCCTGCTGACCCCGGCCCTGTACCCCGACGAGGACTGGCTCGCGCCCAAGGACCAGCTCAACCGCAGCCTGCTGCAGGACTACCGACTGTACGCCCACACGCCCAAGGAAAACCGCGTGCTCAAGGCCTGCTCGAAATTCAAGGGCGATGTCATGCTGTTCGAGGCCGAGAACGACGAGCTGATCCCGCGCCAGACCATACTGAGCTACCGGCAGGCTTTCGCGGTCGCTCATTCGGTCACCCATCGCGTGCTGGTGGACTGCGATCACGCCCTGAGCGAGAAGACCGCGCAGCGCAATTACTCGGTGCTGCTCTACCGCTGGATCCAGGAGATGATCATCGGCGCCCGTATCGGACACCTGCCCCTGGACGCCAACTGAACCGGCAGGAACTCAGACCGCAGGCCGGGCGTAGCCGGACACGAACTCCCTGGCCGCCCCGGTCTGCGGATCGTAGACATGGCGGCGCACCTGGCCGATGTCCGCCCCATAGACGTGGATGCTGATGGACACGCGATCCTGGTAGATGTTGGAGACCTCATGGATGTCGCCCACCGCGGGCGAGACCGCCTCCACCACCCCCGGCTGCAGGACCTGGGTCGCCCCTTCCGTCAGCCGTCCGCTGGCGGCGTCGCGCGTGAACGGGCGCGACTGCTCGCCCCCGCGCAGCATGCCGATCAGGCCCCAGACGGTATGGTCGTGGATGGGGGTCTTCTGCCCCGGCCCCCAGACGAAGCTGACGACGGAAAATCGCTGCTCGGGACAGCAGTACAGCAGATACTGCTGGTAGTACTGGGGGTGCGCCTGGGCGTATTCGCGGGCCAGCCAGTCGTCCCGGGCCACCAGCTCACGCAGCAGCTCGCCGCCGTCGCGCAGAATGTCCGGCTCGGTCACGCCGGCGCGCGCCGTCAGCTCGCTCATGCCCTGGATGAAGCGCTCGAAACGGGGATGCATGGTGTCGGTCTCCAATGAAAAAGCCGGGCCGCCTCTGCGCCCGGCCGCCGCATCGGGCTTATTTGTTCAGATAGACGGGAGCGCGTTTTTCCTTGAAGGCGGCCATGCCCTCCTTGGAATCGTGGCTGTCCTCGATGGCCTTCAGGTGGCGCATCGTGCGCGCCATCTGCTCGGACGGACCGCGCGTCAGGACTTCATTATTGATGAAACGCTTGAGGGTGTGCAGCACCATGGGCGACATCCTGGCCAGGTCCTGCGCCATGCGCAGCGCCGCGGGCACCTGCTCGCCCACCGGAACCACCTCGTTGACGAAGCCCAGATCGTAGGCGCGGCGCGCCTCCAGGGTGCGGCACAGCAGGATGATCTCCATCGCCGCGTGATGGGGAATGCGCGAAGCCAGCCCCGAGATGATCCCGCCGGTAAAGCCGAGCTTGGCTTCGGGATACGAGAACTTGGCGCTCTCGGAGGCCACCAGCAGGTCCGTCATCATGGCCATGACCAGCGCGCCGCCCACGCACCAGCCGCTGACCGCGCCAATGATGGGCTTGTCCGTCTCGAAGCCCACCGTGGGGATGGCGCGCCACAGCTCGGGCCATTCATTGATGTCGGCGCCGGCCGAGAACGCATCGTTGCCCGCGCCCGTCAATACCGCGACGCGGCGCGTCGGGTCCTGATCGAAGGCCGCGAAGGCTTGCTGCAGCTCGCGCACGACCGTGGCGCTGAGCGCGTTGCGGCGCTCGGGCCGGTTGATGGTGATGACGGATACGCCGTCTTCCTGATTGTCCACGGTGATGCACTGATAGTCCGACATGGTCTGCTCCTTCTTGGTGATCAATGAAATCCGGTTCCCGGTCCGCTCACGGCCCGATGGACAGGCGGGCGTCGACCGCATGGCAGCGCGTGGCGGCCACGATCAGGGGATTGATGTCCAGCTCGAACGGCGCCTCGCGCAGGTCGTGCGCCAGCCAGCTGACGCGCACGATGGCCTCCAGCACGCCGGCCCGATCCAGCGTCCGGCCTCGATAGCCCTGCAGCAGGCGGTCCACCCCCAGGCCGGCCAGCAGACGGTCCGCATCATCCAGGGACAGCGGCGCGGCCGCGATCACCCGGTCGGCCAGCAGCTCGACCAGGATGCCGCCGGCCCCGAACACGACCACCGGCCCGAACTGCGGGTCCTGGCGGGCGCCGATCAGCAATTCCAGTTCGCCCTGCGCCATGGCCTGCACCAGCACGCCGTCGATGCGCGCCTGCGCCTTGTAGGCCCTGGCGTTGGCCAGCAGGCGCTCATAGGCCCGACGCAAGGCCGCCTCGTCCGCGATGCCCAGGGCCACGCCGCCCGCCTCGGTCTTGTGCACGATGTCCGCGGATACGATCTTCATGACCACGGGATAGCCCATGGCCGCCGCCTGGGCGGCCGCCTGCTCCACGTCCGCGCACACCCGCCCCAGGTTGACCGGCAGGCCGTAGTGCGCCAGCAGGCGCTTGGACTGGTCTTCGTTGAGTACTCCGCGCGGCATGATCGCGGGCGCCTGACAGCCGCCGGGCCGCTGCGCGGGCTGGCGCGGACGAAACTCGCTGCTGCGCTTCCAGGCCGACAGCGCCAGCGCGGCCTCCTGGCTGGAACCGGCATAGGCCTGGCCATGCGCAGCCAGCCGCTGGCGCAGCGGCTGCGAGGTCGCGCCGGCGTCGAAAGCCACCATCACGGGTTTGCCCAACGCCTGGTCCGGCGCCGTGCACACGTCGATCAGGGCCCCGATCCATTCCTGCGGACACATGGAAGCCGCCACCAGGATGGCGTCCGTCTGCTCGTCCTGCGCCAGGGCCTGCAGCGTCGCCTGGGCGACCTCGGCCGGATCGTTGGTCAGGCGCGCCCCCAGGTCGACCGGATTGTCCGCCTGACCGCTGGGGTAGTGACGCGCCAATGCGTCCCGGGTGGATTCTGAAAAATCGGCCAGGCCGACGCCATGGTCGGCCAAGGCATCAGCCGCCAGCGCCCCGCCTCCGCCCGACGGCGTGACGATGGCGACCTTGCGCACGGCATGACCGGGATGCGGCACCATGGCATTGGCCAGCAACAGCATCGCGCCCATGTCGTTCATCAAGGTGATGCCCTCGTCGCGGCAGACGCTGGCGAATACATCATGGTCGCCGGCCACGCTGGCGGTGTGGGAAAAGGCCGCGGCCTTGCCGGCGCTGGAGCGCCCGGCCTTGACCGCCAGCCAGGGCTTGCCCGCCTCCTGGGCCCGGCGCGCCGTGCGCCGCAAGGCCTGCGCATCCTTGACGCCCTCTATGTATGTGCAGATCACCTTCGTCTGCGGGTCCTCGATCAGGAAATTGACGAAGTCGCACAGCTCCAGGTCAGCCTGGTTGCCCACGGAAAAGCCATGCGTGAAACCGCCTCCCATGGCCCAGGCCCGATCGAAATACGTGGTCATCAAGGCGCCGCTCTGGCTGACGAAGCCGATGGGACGCGAAGGCAGGCTGTCCCTGTCCAGGATGGGTGAAGAACACAAGGCCAGACGGCGGCTGGGACTGATCACGCCCAGGCAGTTCGGGCCGATCAGGCGCATGCCCGAGTCGCGGCAGATCCGCAGCAGCGCCTGCTCCCGCTCCCGGCCGCGCTCGCCCGCATCCGAAAACCCGGCGGAGATCACGAGCAGCCCGCGGGCGCCGCGCCGCGCAGCCGCCTCGGCCTGCTCCAGCACCGTATCGGCGCCGACGGTGAAGACGACCAGATCGGGATCTTGCTCCAGGTCTTGCAGCGCAGGCGCGGTGGGCAGGCCGAACAGGCGATCGCGGCCCGGATTGACGGGCAGCACGGCTCCGCCGTAGCCATGCTTGAGCAGCATGCGCAACAGCCGGCCCCCGAACTTGGACTGATCTTCCGAAGCGCCCACCAGGGCGATGGAAGCCGGACTGAGCAGGCTGTCCAGCGAGGCGGCGCGAGCGGCGGTATCCATCACGATTCTGTCTCCTTGATTGACGAGCGCAATGCGCTCAGTTGCTGCTCATCTTGATGGTCTTGAGCAGTTCGCGGTAATAGTCGCGGCTCTTGTCCAGGTCCTTTTCGTAGGCCGCGCCGTCCTTCCAGCTGGCGGTCACGCTGATGCGATGGAAGCGTTCCTGCGTCTGGGGTTCGGCCAGGATTTCCTGCGTCGCCCTGGCCAGCTTCTCCATCACTGGCGCCGGGGTGCCGGCCGGCGCGGCCACGCCCCAGAAGCCCTCGAAGGGCAGCGCCAGATCAAAGCCTTCCTCCTTGGGCGTGGGCACGTCCGGCAATTCGGGATGGCGCACGCCGGCAAAGGTGACCAGCGCCTTGGCCTTGCCGCTCTTGACCAGCTCCAGCCCCACCCCGTCGATGAAGAAATCGATGTGATTGCCCAGCAAGGCCGTCATGGTGTCCGCCGAGCCTTTGAAGGGCACGTGCAGCATGTCCAGCTTCTCGGAATTCTTCAGGATCTCGCCGGCCAGGTGTCCGCCCGAGGCCACGCCGGCCGACCCGAACGTCAAGGTGCCCGGCTCCTTGCGGGCCAGCTCCACGAACTCCTTCAGGTTGGAGACGGGCAGGTCCTTGCGCACCGTCATGATGGGCAGATAGCCCGCCAGGCTGCCCACGAAGTCGAAGCTCTTGACCGGATCGTAGGGCACCTCCCGCAGGAAGGGCAGCACCGTGAACGCCGTGCTGGTGGCCAGCAGCAAGGTGTAGCCGTCCGGCTTGGCGCGCGCCGCCAGCCCCGTGCCCAGCGAGGTCGTGCCGCCGGGCCGGTTCTCGACCACGACGGGCACGCCCAGCTTCACCCGCAGGCGGTCCGCATACAGGCGCGCCAGATTGTCGCTGTTGCCGCCCGGCGGATAGGGAACGATGAACGTGATTTCGCGGCTGGGATAAGCGTCTGCCCCCAAAGCCGCCTGCCCCGCCAGGGAGCCGATGCCCGCCAGTACCGCGAACGCCAGCGCGCTCAAACCGCGCCGACGAGCTGAAAAACGTCGTGCCATGGTCCTGCCTCCTTGTGTGAGTGCTACTTTGGAACCACCCTTATGTTCCATTTAATGGAACGCTGTTCTTTTTTTTGATATTTAAAATGCCGTCGAAACGGCTCTTGTACGGCAAACAGCAGAAACACAAGCTACGCGGAACAACGGTTCAAATATAGGGAAATTTGATTTCAGGTGTCAACCATCAAGCGCCCTCGGGATTTCCCCAGCACGCCGGGCGCATGTAAAGTCGCTTGACCGGGCCAGGCTTCTGGATAAAATAAAAACGCAAGCATCATGTCAAATTGAAGAACGCAGTTCCAAATATCAGAACACCAACCTTTACTGATCATAGGAATTCCACCATGTTCTCTGCCATCGTGATCGACAAGCCCGACGGCGCCTATCAGGCCAGTCTGCAAACCCTGGACGAATCCGCGCTGCCCGAAGGCGACGTCAGCGTGCGCATCGACTATTCCACGCTGAACTTCAAGGACGGGCTGGCCATGACCGGCAAGTCCCCCGTGGTGCGACAGTTCCCCATGGTGCCCGGCATCGACTTCGCCGGCGCCGTCACCGCCAGCACTCATCCGGATTTCCGTGAAGGCCAGAAAGTCGTCCTGAACGGCTGGGGCGTGGGCGAGACCCACTGGGGCGGACTGGCCCAGCAGGCGCGCGTCAAAGGCGACTGGCTGATCCCCCTGCCCGAGGCCTTCAGCACCCGCGACGCCATGATGATAGGCACGGCGGGCTACACCGCCGCGCTGTGCGTGCGGGCCTTGCAGCGCCAGGGCGTGACGCCCGACCAGGGGCCGGTGCTGGTCACCGGCGCGGCCGGCGGCGTGGGCAGCGTCAGCGTGGCCCTGCTGCACGCCCTGGGCTACACCGTCATGGCCAGCACGGGCCGCCCCCGGGAAGAGGGCTACCTGAAGTCCCTGGGCGCCAGCGAGATCATCGACCGCCAGACCCTGAGCGAACCGGGCAAGCCGCTGGGCAAGGAGCGCTGGGCCGGAGCCATAGACAGCGTGGGCAGCCACACCCTGGCCAATGTCTGCGCCGGCACCCGCTATCGGGGCGCCGTGGCGGCCTGCGGCCTGGCCCAGGGCATGGACTTCCCTGCCACGGTCGCGCCCTTCATCCTGCGCGGGGTGCAGTTGATCGGCGTGGACAGCGTGCATTGCCCCAAGCCTGAGCGCCTGGCCGCCTGGGACCTGCTCGCCCGGCACCTGTCCCGCGAGGCCCTGGCGCGAATTGGCGCGACCACCATCCCGCTGGCCCAGGCCATCGAGCAGGCCGGCCAGTTGCTGGAAGGCCGGGTGCGCGGGCGCATCGTGGTCGACGTGAACGCCTGAAGCCAGACCCACCCACCGATAGCGCTCTGGAGCCGACTATGGACAAGACATTGCCCCTGCATGGGGTCCGGGTACTGGAATTCTGCAACGTGGCCGCCGGCCCCTACTGCGGCATGCTGCTGGCCGACATGGGGGCGGACGTCATCAAGATCGAGAACCCGCAAGGAGGCGACACGCTGCGCAGCTGGCCGCCCATCACCCAGGGCTTCAGCGAGAACTTCGCGTCCCTGAACCGCAACAAGCGCTCGGTCACGCTGGACCTCAAGCGTCCCGAGGACAGGGAAAAGGCGCGCCGGCTGGTGCTGGAGGCCGACGTGCTGCTGGAGAACAACCGCCCGGGCGTCATGCGGCGACTGGAGCTGGACTACGACAGTCTCAAGGTCCTCAACCCGCGCCTGCTGTACTGCTCCATCTCCGCCTACGGCCAGTCCGGGCCGCGTTCCCAGGAAGGAGGGTTCGACCTGACCATCCAGGCCATGAGCGGGGTCATGAGCGTCACCGGCGAACCGGACGGCGCGCCCGTCAAGTGCGGCGTGCCGCTGGCCGACTTCGCCGCCGGCCTGTATGCCGCCTTCGCCGTCAGCGCCGCCCTGCCCCAGGCGCGCGCCACCGGCCAGGGCGCGCACATCGACGTGCCCATGCTGGGCACCACGCTGGCCATCGCCGCCCTGCAGACTTCCGAATACTTCGGCAGCGGGCGCGATCCGGTCAAGCTGGGCTCGGCCCACCCGCGCAACGCTCCGTATCAGGCGTTCCGCTGCAAGGACGGCTACTTTGCCATGGCGGCGGGCAACGACGCCCTGTGGCGGTCGGTCTGCGAGGTCGTCGGGCGACCCGAGCTGGCCCGGGACGAGCGCTTTACGTCCACATCGCTGCGCGCCCGCCACCAGGATGCGCTGCGCGAGCTGCTGGAAGCCGTTTTCATGCAGGCGGACGCATCGCACTGGCTGGCCGAGTTCCGCGCGCGCGGCGTGCCCAGCAGTCCCATCAATCGCTACTCGGACGTGCTGCGCGACCCCCAGGTCGAACATATGCAGTGGATCCAGCCCATCACCCTGCCCGGCGACACCCCGACGCGCACCTTCGTATCGCCCATACGCATCGATGGGCGGGGCCTGCCCGTGCGGCTCAACCCGCCCGCTCTGGGCGAACACAACGACAGCGTCTTCGCCGAGGTGCCGACATGAACGATCCTTTCGGCACGGCGACGGCCGGCCTGCGGATCGAGCGCCAGGACGGCGTCTGGATCCTGACGCTGGACCGCCCCGACAAACGCAATGCACTGTCCGCCGACCTGGTCGAAGCCTTGATCGCCGCCGTGGGAGCGGCCGAGCACGAGCAGGCCGATCTGCTGGTGCTGCGCGGCGAAGGGCGCAACTTCAGCGCCGGCTTCGATTTCACGGACTACGAACGGCACAGCGAGGGCGACCTGCTGCTGCGCTTCGTGCGCATAGAGACGCTGCTGCAGAAGCTGGCCTACAGCCCGTGCGCCACCCTGGCGCTGGCGCACGGCCAGAACTTCGGCGCGGGCGCGGATCTGCTGGCGGCCTGCCGAACCCGCGTGGCCAGCGTCGACGCGCGCTTTCGCATGCCCGGCCTGCAGTTCGGCCTGGCGCTGGGCACCCGCCGCCTGGCGGCGCTGGTGGGCGCCCAGCGGGCTCATGACCTGCTGGCCGCCAGCCGGACTTTTTCCGCCGAACAGGCCCTGGACATGGGATTCGTGCAGGAAATCCGCGAACCTCAGGACTGGCCGGAGCTGATCGGGCAGGCCGGCGCGCAGGCCAGGGCGCTCAGTCCGGAGAGCCGCCGCCTGCTGCAGGACCTGACCCGCCTGGGCGACAATCCGGACGGCGACATGGCGGCGCTGGCGCGCTCGGCCTCGGCGCCGGGCATCAGGGAGCGCATCGCCGCCTTCCGGCAGGCGGCCGCCGGTCAGCGACCGCTGTAGCCCAGGCGGCGCGAGATCTGCGCCGCCACCGCCATCAGGGTCTGGCCGGCCTGCATCAGCCGGGCCTCGTCCAGGCGCTCGGCCGGTCCTGAAATCCCGACCGCCGCCACCACCTGGCCGCGCCCGTCATGGATGGGCGCGGCCGCGCCCACCACCTGCTCGCGCCATTCGCCCCGATTCAATGCGAAGCCCCGCTCGCGGATCTCTTCCAGTTCGCGGCGCAGCTCGCCAAACTTCACCACCGTGCGCGGCGTATAGGGCTTGAGGCGATTCTTGATGCTGTTCAGGGTGTCCTCCTGGGCCCAGGCCAGCAAGGCCTTGCCCGTGGCCACGCACTGGGCCGGCGAGCGCCCGCCCACGGTGGTGTAGGCGCGCACCGGCTGCGGGCTGTCGATCTTCTCGATGTACAGCACCTCGATGCCGTCCAGGATGGACAGGTGCACGGTCTCCTGCGTCTGCTCGGCCAGCTCCCTCATGAACGGCAGGGACTCCAGCCGCACGTCCAGGCGATTGGCCACGCCCGAACCCAGCTCCCAGAGCTTCATGGTCAATTCGTAGCGGCCGGTGTCCTCGTTCTTGCGCGCAAAGCCCTGGTGCACCAGGGCCTGCAGCAGACGATGCACATTGCTCTTGTTCAGCATCAGCTGGTTGGCCAGCTCGGTCACGCCCGAGCCGCGCTCATGCTTGGCCATGGCCTCCAGCAGCACCAGGCCCTTGAGAAAGGTCTTGTCCAATCGTGTTTCCCGCCTATTGCTAAAAGTGGGTGAATTGTCGCATGGAACCGTGCGCCCTCAGCGCAGCGGCGGCGGCTCGAAGGCCGACAGGGCCGGCGGGTCGCCCGCGTAAGGCTCGATCCGCACCAGGCAGGACTGCGCCGAGCAGCCCTGGGACAGTTCCGAAGCGCCAGCATCGCGCGTCAGGACATTGGGATTGCCGTGCAGCTCCAGGGGGCGGCCCCGCGCGTCCCGCCCCGGATCGAACCAGGCGCCCGTGGACAGGCGCAGCACGCCCGGCATCAGCGCCTCGCTCAGGCGCACGGCTGCCAGGCAGGCGCCGCGTTCGTTGTACAGGCGGACCAGTTGTCCGTCCGCCAGGCCCAGGCGCCGCGCATCATCCGGATGCACGCAGACGGGCGCGCGGCCCTGTATCTTGTCCTGCCGGCTGTAATGGCTGTGGTCCAGCTGGCTGTGCAGCCGCGTCTGCGGCTGGTCGGTGATCAGGTGAAAGGCGTCGGGCGCCTCTTGCATGCCCAGCCCTTCGCGGGCGGGATACCAGCGCACATGCCCGCCGCAGTCGGGCAGCTCCATGGCCGCGATCCGCTCGCTGTAGATCTCGATCCGGCCGGAGGGCGTCTGCAGGGGATGGGCCTGCGGATCACGGATGAAATCGGCCAGCATCGTCACCGGGGCGGGTTCGGCCAACTGGTCCAGGTCGATCAGGCCCTGTTCGCGGAACTGTTCGTAGTCGCACAAGCTCACGCCCTGCGCGGCGGCGCGCTGCCGGCTGTCCTCGTAAAGGCGGCGCAGCCAGCCCGCGCTGTCCAGCCCCCGCGTGAATTCGGCCTGCACGCCCAGCCTGCCCGCCAGATCGGCGAAGATGTCATAGTCGCTGCGCGACTGCCCGACAGAGGACGCCATCGCGCTCATGTAGACCATGAAGCGCTCGCGCTTGGAATACGCCAGGTCGTCGCGCTCGAACGTGGTGTTGGCGGGCAATACGATGTCGGCCATCTTGGCGCTGGGCGTCCAGTACTGTTCGTGCACGATGATGGTGTCGGGCTTCTGCCAGGCCTGGACCAGACGGTTCAAGTCCTGGTGGTGGTGGAAGGGATTGCCCCCGGCCCAGTACACCAGGCGTATGTCCGGATAGGCGTGCCAGGCGCCGTTGTAGCGAAAGCGCCCGCCTGGATTCAACAGCATGTCGGCAATGCGCGCCACGGGAATGAAAGAGGTCACGCCGTTGCGTCCCTGGTCCAGCGTGGGACCCGAGAACAGCCGGGTCTTGTTGCCCATGGTGTTGGCCGGTCCGTAACCCACCCCGAAGCCGCCCCCCGGCCGGCCTATCTGGCCCAGCAGGCAGGCCAGCGTCACCAGGCCCCAGAAGGGCTGCTCGCCGTAATCCGCGCGCTGCAGCGACCAGGCCATATTGATCAGGCTGCGTCGTTGCGCCAAGCGCAGCGCCAGGGCGCGGATGCGCTCGGCCGGGATGCCGGTGATGGGCGCCGCCCAGCGCGCCGACTTGGCTTGGCCGTCCTCATGCCCCATCAGGTAGGGTTCCAGGCGTTCGAAGCCGACGGTGTAGCGGGCCAGGAACGCGCGGTCGTGCAGGCCCGACTCGACCAGGGTGTGCATCAGGGCGAGGATCAGCGCCGTATCCGTGCCGGGCCGTATCGGCAGCCATTCGAACGCCCCCTGCGGATCCAGGTCGTCGCGGGTCGGGCTGATGTTGATCATTTCCACGCCGCGTCGCGCCATGGCCTGCAAGCTGGAGCGCAGATGATGCTGGCCCGGACCGCCGGGGCTGACCTGCGCATTCTTCTCCGAGGCGCCGCCAAAGCACAGCAGCAATTGCGTGTGCTCCACCAGCGTGTCCCAGGAACTGTGCTGGGCCATGAGGGCATCCATGGAGGCCACGATGTGCGGCATGATCACCCGCCCCGCGCCCAGGCTGTAGCTGTCCTTGTGGGCGACGTAGCCGCCCAGCGCGTTCAGGAAACGGTGGATCTGGCTTTGTGCATGATGAAAGCGTCCGGCGCTGGACCAGCCATAGGAACCGCCGAAGATGGCCTGGTTGCCGTGTGCGGCGATGACCCGGCGCAGTTCCCCCGCCGTCAGCTCCAGGGCCTGATCCCAGCCGACCTGCACAAAAGGCTCGGCGCCGCGCCGCGCCGGACGCCGTCCTTCCAGCCAGCCTTCGCGGATGGCTGGGCGCAGTACGCGCAGCGCCGGGTCCAGGCTGGCCCGCACCATGCCCTGCCCGATGGGCGAAGGGTTGGGATCCTGTTCCAGAGGCCGCACATCCGGCCCCCCGGGCGCCTGGCGGTCTATTTCATAAATGCCCCAATGGGCGGCGGTATATTCGCGCTTCATCGATTGCTTCCCATCCTGTCCGGCCGAACAATGGAAACCGTCGCGCATGCGCGCGGCACGGAAACATCAACCACGCAAAAAATATAAAACACTATTCCTGAATTTGGAACAGCTGCCGGAACGCCGCCGCCCGTCCCTAGCCGGGGCTCATGCCCGCCAGGCCCATCAGCAGTCGAATGAACAGCGCGACCGCGCCCAGCGCGGCGACGCTGCACGCCCAGATCAGCACCAGCCAGCCCAGCCTGCGCAGCAAACCCGCCCGCCGCGATGGTCCGCCCGCCGCCATCAGTGGTAGCCCTCCCCCGTCTTCACCTTGCCGCGGAACACGTAATAGGCCCAGGCCGAATAGGTCAGGATCATGGGAATGACGAACAAGGCGCCCACCAGCGTGAAACCCAGGCTCTGCGGCGGCGCGGCGGCATCCCAGATGGATAGCGAAGGCGGAACGATGTTCGGCCAGACGCTGATCACAAAGCCCGAGTACCCCAGGAAGACCAGCACCAGCGCCCAGCCGAACGGGCCGGACTGGGGCGTGCCGCGCAGCCGGCGCGACAAGCTCCAGGCCGATGCCAGGACCAGCACGGGCACGGGCGCGAAATACAGCATGTTGGGCAGGCTGAACCAGCGCCGGGCCACGTCCGGATTGATGAGCGGCGTCCAGACCGAGACGACGGCGATCGCCAGCAGCACGCCCCAGGTGATGGGCCGCGCCAGCTTCTGCATGCGCCGCTGCAGCTCGCCCTCGGTCTTGAGCACCAGCCAGGTCGCTCCCAGCAGGGCATAGGCCGCCGACACGCCCAGGCCCGTGAAGACCGCGAAGGGGCTGAGCCAGTCCATGACCCCCTGGCCGCCCGCGCGCGGCTGCACACCTTCGATGAAGGCGCCCAGGATCAGGCCCTGGGAAAAAGAGGCCGCGAACGAGCCGAGCATGAACGCCTTGTCCCAGAACGGCTTGTGCGACTCATCGGCCTTGAAGCGGAATTCGAAGGACACGCCCCGCCAGACCAGGCCCACCAGCATCAGGATGGCGGGCGCATACAGGGCGCTGAGCAGGATGGAGTAGGCCTTGGGGAACGCCGCCATCAGGCCGGCGCCGCCCAGCACCAGCCAGGTCTCGTTGCCGTCCCAGACCGGCGCCACCGTGTTGACCATGGCATCGCGTTGGGCGGCGTCGCGAACGAAAGGAAACAGCATCCCTATGCCCAGGTCGAAGCCGTCCGTGACGACGTACATCATCACACCGAAGCCGATGATCAAGAACCAGATCAGAGCAAGATCGATACCCATGGCGTCAACTCCTTGTGGCCGCGGACAGGGGGCGGGCCGGGCGCTGGTCGAGCGCCTCGCCGCCGGGCGGGACCTCGTGCGCATCCGGGCCCTGGCGGATCAGCTTGAACACATAGGCCGCCCCCGTGCCGAACACGGCCGCATACACGACCAGGAACACCAGCAGGGACGCCGACAAGGTCTGCGCCGAATGATCCGATACGGCATCGGCGGTTCGCATCAGACCGTAAACCACCCACGGCTGGCGGCCGATCTCGGTGGTGAACCAGCCTGCCAGCATGGCGATCACCCCCGCCGGCCCCATGTACAGGGCAAAGCGTGCCAGGGCGGGGGAGTCGTGCGCCCGCCCCCTCCAGTGCGCCACGGCGCTCCAGACGGCCAGCGCCAGCATCAGCAGGCCCAGTCCCACCATGATGCGGAACGTCCAGAACACGCTGGGGGAGTGGGGCCTGTCCTGGGGCGGGAAATCCTTCAGGCCGGGATATTGCCCGTCCCAGTCGTGCCTCAGGATCAGGCCGCCCAAACGGGGGATCTCGATCTTGTAGCGCGTGGTCTCGGCCCGCATGTCCGGCCAGCCGAACAGGACCAGCGGCGCGCCCTTCCCCGCTTCGTTCTCCCAGTGCCCCTCCATCGCGGCCAGCTTGGCGGGCTGGTGCTCCAGCGTGTTCAGGCCGTGCAGATCGCCGATGAAGATCTGCAGCGGCGCGGCCAGCAGCAGGCATCCCATGGCCATGGTGAACATGCGACGCACCTCCAGCCGGCGGTTGCCGCGCAGCAGATGCCAGGCGGCCGACGCCCCCACCATCAGGGCGGTGGCGATGAAGGCCGCCATCACCATGTGCGCCAGGCGATAGGGAAAGGACGGGTTCAGGATGACTGCGATCCAGTCCACCGGCACGACCACGCCATTGACGACCTCATGCCCTTGCGGCGTCTGCATCCAGCTGTTCGAGGCCAGTATCCAGGTCGCCGAAACCAGGGTGCCCAGGGCCACCATGAGGGTGGCGAAGAAATGCAGGCGCGGACCCACCTTGTTCCAGCCGAACAGCATCACGCCCAGAAAGCCGGCCTCCAGGAAAAAGGCCGTCAGCACTTCATAGGTCAGCAAAGGACCGGTGATGCTGCCGGCGAACTCGGAATACCGGCTCCAGTTGGTGCCGAACTGGTACGCCATCACCAGGCCCGAGACCACGCCCATGCCGAAATTCACCGCGAAGATGCGCGACCAGAAGTGATAGAGGTTGCGGTAGACCATCTTGCCCGTCCAGAGCCACAAGCCCTCCAGCGTCGCCAGATAGGCCGCCAGGCCGATGGTGATGGCCGGGAAGATGATATGGAAAGAGATGGTGAACCCGAACTGCACGCGAGCCAGGTCCAATGCGCTCAAATCCGGCATGGCGGTGCTCCAAACGCGGCGTGATCACAATGAAGCCTCGACGCGGACAAGCCGTGCGACGCCCCCCGAACCGGCCTTCCCGTGCAGGGACTCCTCATGCCGCATCTCTTCAGCGGACGGCAGAACAAGGCCGCCCTTCACCGGCAAGGCCGCTGTGCGCCTCCAGCAAATAGCGAGCCTGGACGCCTGCGCGCCCGCCGGGCGCGGCGCCGGCGTACGCGTCGTCCGGCTAGGCCTGGGCCGCGCCCAGCGCGTGCTCCAGCCATTGGTGGAAACGGCGCACATCAGCCATGCGCTCGCTGTCCACGTGCAGCAGGCAATTCCATACCGGCCCCGGCACCAGTGTCTCGGACAGGGGCGCCAGCTTCCCGTCCAATCGGGCCTGCCCGGCCAGCAATTCGCTGACCAGTGCGATGCCCAGACCCTGGCAGGCGGCGTCCAGCAGCAAGCCGGGATCGGAGAAGTTCAGGCCCGCGCTGCGCTGGCCCACGTCCTCGCCGCCCTGCAATTGCCATTGCGCCCAGTCCATGATGCGCTCCCCGTGCAACGTGAAGCGCTGCGCGGCCGGCACCTGCAGCAGGCGGGGGTGGCAGGCGGGATACAGCCTGTCCTGCAGCAGGGGTAGGAAGTGGCAGGCCGGCTGCTCGTCGATGTCATCACGAATGGCCAGGTCTATGGTCTGCTCGGCCATGTCCGGCGGCTCGTCGGTGGTCAGCAGCCACAGGTCGATCTCGGGAAACTGCGCCCGGAAAGCGTCCAGCCGGGGCAGCAGCCAGTGCCGCGCGAAGGCCGGCGTGGTGTTCACGATGACCTGGTGCGGCTTGCGATACTGCTCCAGCCGGCGTATGCCGGTCGCCAATTGCTGCAGGAGCTGCTGCGTGGTGCTGAGCAGGTCCGCGCCGGCGTCCGTCAAGGCGATGCGGCGTCCGATGCGCTCGAACAGCGGCTGCTCGAGGTACTGCTCCAGGCTGCGGATCTGCTGGCTGACAGCCGATTGGGTCAGGTGCAGCTCCTGCGCCGCTTTGTGGAAACTGCCCAGGCGGGCAGCCGCTTCGAATCCGCGCAAGGCGCTCAAGGCCGGCCAATGTTTCAGCATGACAAGTAAGAAGAACTAATCAATTACGCTCAAAATTTATCGTTTGCCTGCCTCAAGGCTGTCCTCTACGATGCACGGTCGGTCAGTGCAACAGGCCCGCTGATCAGCACTATAAAACAGTTTGGTCCCGCCTCCCCCGCAGATACTGGATTTTTCCATCGTGACGCCCGCCGCTTTCTCCCTGCAACGACAAGATTTCCTGGACTGCCTGCGCGGTTTTGCCCTGCTGGGCATACTGCTGGTGAACGTCAAGGTGTTCTCCTCGCCCTTTTATGGTTCCGGCCTGCCCCATCCCATGAGCGCCGGCGTGCTGGACCGCGCGCTGGACTACATCGTCGGCGCCGCCTTCGAGACCAAGTTTTACCTGCTGTTCTCATTACTGTTCGGATACAGCTTCACCATCCAGATGATGTCGGCCGAACGCCGGAATCGCTCTTTTTCGAGCAGCTTCCTGCGCCGGCTGCTGGGCCTGCTGCTGATCGGCCTGCTGCACGCCATCTTGCTGTACATCGGCGACATCCTGATGATCTACGCCCTGGCGGGCCTGCTGCTTCTGGGCGTGCGACGCTGCGGCGACCGCACCCTGGCCTGGCTGTCAGCCGGCGTGGTCACGGCAACGGCCCTGCTGTGGACCTGCCTGATCCTGTTCGAGGCCGCAGGCTCCGCCGATGCCGCTGAACTGCTGGCCGGCATCCAGGAGCAGACCCGCCGCTACCAGGGCGGCTGGCCGTCCGTACTTGCTGAAAACCTGCGCGTGGTGCGCGAGGCCTGGCCTATCATGGCCACGCTGCAAGGACCAATGGCCTTCGCCATGTTCTGCCTGGGCCTGATCGCCGGCCGCCGCCAATTGTTCCTGCATCTGGACGCCTATCGTCCCTGGCTGCGGCGCATGGCGTTCTGGGGCGTGCTCGTTGGCGCGCCCGCCGCCCTGCTGTACGGCTACGCCGCCACCTTCCTGGTCGGCACGATCTGGGAAGGCGGCGCGCTGATCCTGACCATCCTGACCGGTCCGCTGCTGGTCGGCCTGTACTGCGTCCTGGCCCTGAAAGCTTACCAGGGCGCGGCTGGCGGATTCATGCGGTTCCTGCTTGCGCCCGCCGGTCGCATGGCGCTGTCCAACTACCTGCTGCAATCGCTGGCCTGCGTCTTCCTGTTCTACGGCGTGGGACTGGGGCTCATCGGCCGGGTGTCCTCATCGGTCGCCTACGCCATCGCGCTGACGCTGTACCTGAGCCAGTGCCTGCTCAGCCGCCTGTGGCTGCAGCGCTTCCAGTACGGCCCCGCCGAATGGCTGCTGCGCAGCTTCACGCACTGGCGCTGGGCGCCGCTGCGGTCGGCGGTCGGCTCCTGATCCGCTCGAACCAGGCCAGCAAGGCCTCGGCATCGGGGTTCAGCTCCGTGGCCATGCCGCCTGTGAACTCGCGCCAGGCCGGCAGATAAGAATGGGAAACCACCGTCAGCAGCGGATAGCCGCGGGTGATCAGCTCAAGGAATTCAGCGCAGAATCCATCGCCCGCCGCCTCCTGGATGCCGAAACGATTGACGATGACCAGGTCGGCGGGCCCTTCCAGCGCACGCCGCAGGACGACGCCCGCCGCCAGCAAGGCGCCTGGATCCAGGCAGCAGGCGCCGGACTGCTTGCCCAGGTTCTGGCCTATGGGATAGATGTCGCCGGTCTCCAGGTCGCGTACCGTGCGGGCGGCGCAATCGCCAAGGTCGGCCTGCGGCCCGGGCACCAGTCCGCGCACGACCAGCCCCCGTGCGCTCAGCCGCTGCGCAAAATCCAGCAACACGGCATCCGCGCTGCCCTTGCCGGCATGCACGATGGCGCCAAGCGCAAAAGACGGTTCAATGACATCCATGGGGAGCACTCCACATTCAGCGATAAAAAGCGCCGGATGAACATCCGGAGAAGACAGGCCGCCAGGAAATACGGGAGCGGTCCGGCCTGAAAAGCCGGAACATCGTAGCAGGAAGCGAATTCGCTGCATATGTGCAGCTATAGCGAAATGCGGATAGAACTGCAGCCCAAGCGTTCGGATTCAAGACCGGCCGGATGATCACTTGAACCGACCGGTGGCGCGTACCCGTGCTTGACTCACGACGTCAATCAAAAACGTCATAAAGAACATCGGCGATAAGGGCTGTACTTAGGGAGATCAGAATCAGGTCCGTGCCGGCGATACGCCATTCATAGCCTGGATAGCTCGGCAAGCGCCCCAAGAGAGAGCCCGGCACTGCCCTCTTGGCGATTCCAGGGGGCAATGGTTTGCCTCTGGCCAGGTTCATGCGTATTCCAGGCGGCAAGGCGGAATACCCTCCCAACCCATAGTCCACGGCGTACTCGCGCGCCAGGGCGGCGGTGATTCCCGCGTAGACCAGATCACCAGTTGCAGCTTGTCCCTGCAGACGGCCTCGACTGTCCCTATGGTCATCGAAATAATCGTAATGCCGGCCTCGGAACGGGATCAAATTTGCATCTATCGGATACATGCCGGATAAGGAGCCGGCGCTGGCCGGCCCATACGACGTCCATGATTGACCAGTGCATATATTTTTAATAAAAAAGCGGTAAAAAAGAACGAGACCAAAGGCGGTCAGCCCGTCATCCGCCATCCAAGGCGTCATCGATACCGGAAGGAGGCCGTTATCGAACAGCATTCATTTTCCAAAGGAAGGCCCAAGCGGCTCCTGCTCCAAAAGACTTCGACTGATTCATTGCCGCCCGCACAACGTTTTGATTTCTGGGCGGGCGAAGTCGTGCGCAACTTCACCGTCGATTCGCATGACCTTTCCCGGCGCCGGGATTTCCGCGGAGAAGCCACGTCTCTTGCCACGGCGACCGGCGAGATGCACTACACCGAAGCCGATGGGCTGGATCTCTTCTTGACGACGCATGCGGTACAAAACCTGATATGTGACGAACTATGCCTGATCCTGATGCTGCAAGGGCAAGTCCAGTGTGAATATAAAGGCGCGGACGCGAAAATCCTGAAAAGCGGGGATTTCTTCTTGGTCGACGGAACACGCGAGACCACGCTGCGTTTTTCCCGGCATTCCTTCATCCAGCTCGACTTGCCCCGTCCTCTGCTGCAATCGCTTTTCTCCGGTCCCGCGCCATCGCCCGCGTTCATCAACACGGCGCTGGCGCGATCACGACTGGCCCCGCTCCTACGTGATCATTTGCGACGTTTTCCACAACAGGTGACGACGATGGCGCCGCATGAGCAGGCGGCATGGCTCAATGCGTCCGAATCCTTTGCCCTGGCGGCGATAGAAGCCGCCTGCGCGACGCTGCGCGGCGCAGCCGAACCATTTGGCTCCGGCCTGATCACGGCGGCGCAGCGCTACATTCGACGCCACTTGGCCGACCCGGATCTGTGCCCCGAAGCCGTGGCCGCCGCGCTGGGCTGCTCGCGCGCCACGCTGTACCGCCTGTTTGCCGACCATCAATGGACGGTGCAAGGGTACGTCCGGGAACTACGCCTGCAGGCCTTCGTGCACCTGCTCCAGACCGAGGACAGGGCCATCCACATCCGGGTGCTGGCCGAGCGCTGCGGACTGTACGACTACTCCAATCTGAGCCGCCTGTTTCGTCGCCGCTTCGGCATGACGCCAGCCGAAGCACGATCACTTTCCACGCACCATCGAACCGCTTGAGACGCAACGACGATCAACACGATATGCAGTGACGGTCCCGGTCGGGCGAACGATCGTATAGTGCGCGTTACAAGAGCTTACTTGTTGCATGGCGCGGAGCAATACCCGGCAACATGACCCGCTTCTCGGCGCGGGTCCGCATCCGGGTTGAAGACTTGGTCCATAGATTGTGCAGCGGTGGGCATACCGCAATACCGCAGCATCCAGGGGCCGCTCGTGAATCGAATCTACCGCATCATCTTTAACCGCACGCTGGGCCAATACCGCGTGGCATCAGAACATGCGAGAGGACAAGGCAAGCGTAAAGCCCTGGTCCGCGCAAGCCCTGGCAGGCTGACGCTGCAGGCCGGTGTCGCCGCCCTGGCGCTGATGGCCGCCGTTCATCCCGCCTTTGCTGAAACCATCAACAACGGCGCCCATGAGATCGTCGATGGCTCCCACCCCAGCTCTGGTACCAAACCGAGTCCATGGGTAACTGGCGCCTTGGATATTGGCGGCGGATCCGAGGGCGCCTTGACCATCCGAAACGGCGGGATCGTCACTACTGACGGCCCTTCGACTATCGGCTACGTAGATGGCACCGGCACCGTCACGGTCACCGGTGAAGGTTCATCTCTGAGCATCGGGCAGGCTCTCCACGTCGGACAATTTGGCAACGGCAACCTCCTTGTGCAGGATGGCGGCATTGTATCCGCGCAGAGCTATGTGTCGCTCGGCGTGAATGCGGCCGATGCAATCGGGACGGCAATGGTGACAGGCGCCGGCTCCACGCTAAGCGCCGCAGGGCATTTGACTCTTGGACATTTGGGCACCGCAATGCTGACCATCGCTGACGAAGGGATGGTCAGCGCGTCTGAAGTCTTCATGGGCGGTGTTCCCGGCACGGGCCATGCCGGCTCGGGGATGCTCAATCTCTTCGGCACGGATAGCGCCCGCGGCGTGCTGGAAACCGGTCAAATCAGCAAAGGACTAGGATCCGCCAACGTCTCGTTCAATGGCGGCACCTTGCGAGCGACGGCCGCCCAGACGGACTTCTTTAAGAATTTCAATGCCGGCGACATTACGTTCGACGTCGGGGGCGCCTTTATCGATACCAACGGTCACGACATCGGCATCGCCGCGCCGCTGGCAGGCGTCGGCGGGCTGACAAAACTTGGCCACGGCACCCTGACCCTGTCCGGCGCCAATACATACGCCGGCGCCACGACGGTCGAGGCTGGAATCTTGCGCGCGGATAGATATGGCGCCTTTGTGAACAATGGCGCCTATGTCATCAACGGCGGTACGCTCGATCTCTCCAACTACAAGAATCCGGATACAGGTATTGACCTTTCCATGTCTTCCCTCTCGGGAAGCGGCGGCATGCTGAATATGGGCGGCACCTACATCAGGGTCGATCAGGCAGCCGACACGATCTACGAAGGCGACATTACTGCGCCATCGGGGCGGCTGTACAAGCGGGGAACTGGTTCTCTCGTCCTTAACGGTCAAATCAGCAGCCTCAACCACGGCCTCTATGCAGAGGGCGGCACGCTGGTGCTGAACGGCGTCAATACCTATGCCGGGTACACAGTCCTCGGAAACGCTGTGCTTGAAGCAGGCCACAATCAGGCCCTCTCGACGGGCGCGGTGTTATTGAGGGGCACGAACGCCACTCTGCGTTCCAACACCACCGTGACTCTTGCCAATGACTTGCTCTTCGACGGCGCCATAAGCAGTCTCACAATCGAAGGCGGCCATGATCTCACATTGACCGGCGCTATCGGCGCTACTAATCCGCTTTCGAACGCTGGCACCCTCCTCAAAGCCGGCGCCGGCACGCTGACGCTTGCGGGAAACAACCGTTACGACGGAGCCACCGTTGTCGATGCGGGCACATTGATCGTCGAGGGGTCGATCGCCCGCTCCTCACAGCTCACGATCAATCCCGGCGCGACGCTTGGCGGTTCAGGCACAGTCGGCGACACGGCAGTGGCCGATGGCGGAGTCCTGGCGCCGGGCAATGGCGGAATCGGTACGCTCACGGTCGCCGGCGATCTGAGGCTCTCGTCGGGCTCCATTCTCGATTACGAACTGGGCCGCTCGGGAACCGCCGGCACCCCGGCCGCGGGCGTAAGCGACCGGATCGACGTCACGGGCGATCTGACGCTGGACGGCACGCTCAATCTCTCGCAAAGCGGTGATCCGGCCGATGGCGCGGCCGGCCCCGGCTACTATCGCCTGATCACCTATTCCGGATCGCTTTCCGGCAATGGCCTTGCCCTGGGCGCCGTGCCCGCCCTTCCGGATGCCGGCTACGAAATACAAAGCGGTAACCAGCGCGTTGATTTGTTCGTCGGGGCCATCGGCGACGACACGCTGCAGCACTGGCAAGGCGGCGACGGCGCCTGGAACGCGACCAGCGCGCAATGGCTCAACAAGGATGGCAACGCTGCCGTGGCCTGGGCCGGCAATCACGCCGTGTTCAAGAACCAGCCGGGCGGATTCGACGGCGGCACGATCTCGGTCGAGGGCTCGCAGCGCTTTGCGGGCCTGCAATTCGTCGACGAAGGCTATCGCCTCGAAGGCGGTGGCAAGCTCGAAACCGGAGCGGACGGCTCGGAAATCCGCGTGCTGGCCAACCGCGCCGAGATTGCAGCGGGTATCACCGGCAGCGGCGGCATCGTCAAGACCCAGGCCGGCACGCTGGTGTTATCGGGCGACAACAGCTATCGAGGCGGCACAGTCATCGAGGGAGGAAAAATCCTGGCGGGCTCCAGCCAGGCCATCCGGGGCGGCTATGCGATCGGCGCGCAAGGCGTCCTCGATCTCGACCGCCACACGGCAACCATCACGTCATTATCGGGTGACGGTTCGGTCCTTTTTGGCCCTACCGGCATGCCATCCCTGACGATCGATCAGGCGCAGGACGGCACCTTCGCCGGCTCGTTTGACCTGCGTAATTATTTCAGCACCAGCTTTGGCAGCTTGACCAAACAAGGCGCTGGAACGCTGCACCTGACTGGAGACAGCGACCTCTCCTCGTGGGGCAACGCTGGCTCCTTCTCCCTGGAAGTCTTGGGAGGCACGCTTTCGATCGAACAAGGCGGCTCGCTGCGTTATGGCGGACAAACCACGATAGGCGGTGCAGATGGAAAGCTCCGGATTCATGGCGGAGATACGCGATGGCACTCAGGTCTGCTGGCCGTGGGCACGGACGGCACAGGCGAGCTTGTCATCGACGAGCATGCACAAGCCCGTACCTCCACAGCCGCCTTTATTGGCCATGGCAGCGACGGTGAAGCGTCGGTCTCTAACGGCGCGCATTGGGAGCAGAGCGGGACTCTCGTCGTGGGTCGAGCGGCAGGGGTCGCGGGCCGCCTCAAGATCGAGACAGGCGGCTCGATGGCTACCGGCGGCATGACCCACATCGGCCAGGTCCCCGATGGCTCGGGCGCGGTCGTCGTCTCAAACGGCCAATGGACCACTGCCCGGAATCTTTTCGTGGGCGACGGCGGCCAAGGCAGCCTGACCATCCGTGACGCGGGCCTTGTCACCGTTGGGGCGGGCAATACCCGCGAACATGGCCTCATCGGCTATGAAGAACACGCCGCTGGCCGCGTGAGCGTAGACGGCGCGGGCAGCCGCTGGTCCATGGCGAAACTGAACGTGGGTCATCAAGGCCGGGGGACGCTTGATGTGACCAACGGCGGCGCTGTCGTCAGTCGGGAAACCAGTGTCGGAGCCGCGGCAGGCAGTCAGGGCGCGGTTGCCATCCACGGCGGCGGCTCGACCTGGACGACGTGGGGTTTGACCATTGGGCAGAACGGCGAGGGGCGGGTAAGCCTCACGGAAGGCGGTACGCTGGACACGGGTTTTTCCGGCATTGTCCTTGCCGAGCAAGCGGGATCGAGCGGCAGCCTGCACATCGGCGAAGGCGCCGACGCTGGGTCACTGGCGACATCCGGCATCACCTTTGGCATGGGGGACGGAGCACTCGTGTTCGATCACGCCTCGGCCAACTACCGATTCACCGCCAGGCTGACGAGCGGCAACCCCGGCGGTGGCCGGATCCTGCACCGGGCGGGAGTAACCACGCTTGACGCGAACAATGCCTCCTTCGACGGGCTTACCCATGTCACCGGCGGCACCCTGATCGTCGACAACACCCTCGGAGGCTCGGTGCGGGTCGAGGACCATGCCCGGCTGGGCGGCTCCGGCTCTATTGGCTCCGGCGCAGCTTCAAGCGTGATCGTCTCCGACGGCGGCACGCTGGCGCCGGGCCGCTCCATCGGAACTCTGGCCGTGAACGGCAAGCTTATCCTGGCGAATGCGGCCAGGCTGGACTATGAGCTGGGCAAATCCGGCGCGGGCGATGCGCTGCTCGGCATCAGCGATCGCATCACCGTCAATGGCGACCTCGTTCTCAATGGCACGCTGAACCTGTCGCAAAGCGACAGCGCGGCCGATGGCACGCTCGGCCCCGGCTACTACCGCCTGATCACCTATTCCGGATCGCTTTCCGGCAATGGCCTCGCCTTCGGCAGCGTCCCGGCCCTTCCGGGTGCCGATTACGAAGTTCAAAGCGGGAACCAGCGCATTGATTTGTTCGTCGGGGCCATCGGCGACGATACGCTGCAACACTGGCAAGGCGGCGACGGCACCTGGAACGCGGCCAGCACTCAATGGCGCAATGCCGACGGCGAGATGCCGACCGCGTGGGCGGGCAATCACGCCGTGTTCAAGAACCAGCCGGGCGGATTCGACGGCGGCACGATCTCGGTCGAGGGCTCGCAGCGCTTTGCGGGCCTGCAATTCGTCGACGAAGGCTATCGCCTCGAAGGCGGTGGCAAGCTCGAAACCGGAGCCGATGGCTCGGAAATCCGCGTGCTGGCCGACCGCGCCGAGATTGCGGCGGAAATCAGCGGCAGCGGCGGCATCGTCAAGACCCAGGCCGGCACGCTGGTGCTCTCGGGACACAACAGCTATGAGGGCGGCACCCAAATCCTGAACGGTGAGGTGTCCATCGCATCAGACGGCAACCTGGGCGCGGCGACCGGCGAAGTCTTGCTGAATGGCGGCACGCTGGCCACGACAGCCGGTATGACGACCGGCCGGGCCATCACCCTGGCGGGCCGCGGCGGCTTCGATGTGGCCGCCGGTACGACGCTGGCGGCGACCGGGACCATCAGCGGCCCGGGCAGCCTGATCAAGACCGGCTCGGGAACACTGCATTTGACCGGCACGAACCGCTACGGCGACACGATGGTGCGCGAAGGCGGGCTGATCGGCGATGCGGCCTCGATCAGCGGCAACATCGTCAATGATGGCGAAGTCGCGTTCTACCAGCAGACGGACGGCACCTTTGCCGGCGCTATTTCGGGCTCGGGCCTGATGCGCAAAGTCGGCTTCGGCATGCTCACCCTGGAGGGACGCAACACCTTGGACTGGGCACTTGAGGCCGGCCATCTGAACAGTTCCGGCGTCCGGTTTTCGGGGGATGTGGCCATTGGAACCGATGGACGCTTCGTACTGGATGACATACAGGCAGCCTCATACGCCGGAACTATCAGCGGCACGGGCCAATTCCATAAACAGGGCACAGGCACGCTGCTGCTGACTGGAGACAGCGCCGGGTTTGCCGGCCGCTCCACGGTCAAAGCGGGTACTCTGCTCGTCGGCGATCACGACGGCAACGGCGCGCTGGGCGGCTCGCTGGACGTGCTGGCCGGCGCCACGCTGGGAGGCTCGGGCACAGTCGGCTCGGGCGCCGGGTCAAGGGCGACGGTGGCCTCGGGCGGCGTGCTGGCGCCGGGCAACTCCATCGGCACGCTGACGGTGAACGGCGACCTGGTCTTTGAGAACGGATCGCGATTCGAGGTGGAAGTCGATCCGCAGGGCAAGGACAGCGATCAGGTGAGGGTCACGGGCGACACCGGTATCCATGGCGGCTCGGTAGCGCACCTCGGCGCGACCGGCCAGTACGACCTGCGCTCGACGTACACCCTGCTGACGACAGGCGGCGCCTTGTCGGGCAAGTTCGATACGGTCACCTCCGACTTCGCTTTCCTGACGCCTGCGCTGCACTACGATTACGAAGCGGGCAAGATTGGCCTTGAACTGACACGCAACGACCGCCGCTTCGCTGCCTTGGCCCTGACCAAGAATCAAAGCGCCACGGCTGACGGCATTGAAAGTATCGGCCTGGCCGCCGGCCACGCAGTGTATGACGCGATCGCGCAACTGCCCGACGATGCGGCGCGGGTGCGCGCCAGTCTCGACGCGCTCTCGGGAGAGATCCACGCCTCGGCCAAGACAGCGCTGATCGAAGACAGCCGCTTCGTGCGCGACGCCGCGACGGATCGTATGCGGGCCGCATTCGCAGCCCCTGGGGCATTCAGGGCTCCAGTGAGCGCGCGCGGCGCGGACGGCGCCGCGCAACCCGTGTCCGCCTCCCATGACGGGCCGGTAGTCTGGTCGCAGGCCTTCGGTTCCTGGGGCTCGACCGACAGTGACGACAACGCCGCCAGCCTGGATCGTAAGGTCGGCGGGATGCTGATCGGCGCCGATCAGGCGCTGGGCAGTTGGCGCGTGGGCGCCCTGGCCGGGTACAGCCATTCGGATTTCAAGGCGTTCGGCCGAGCTTCATCCGGCCGAAGCGACAACTATCATCTGAGCATGTACGGCGGCACCCAACGGGGCGCCCTGGGACTGCGCACAGGCCTGGCCTACTCCTGGCATGATATGCGCACCCGGCGTTCGGTAGCCGTCCCCGGTCTGCACGACAGCCTTCGCGCCGACTATGGCGGTGGTACATTCCAGGCCTTTGGCGAGCTCGGTTACGGCATCGATCTGAACACAACCACGCGCCTGGAGCCGTTCGCCAGTCTGTCCCATGTGCGTCTACATACCGATGGCTACGGCGAGAACGGAGACGCCGCCGCGCTGTCGGCAAACAGCGCCAATACAGAATCCACGTTCAGCACGCTGGGCGTGCGCGCGGAACACGCGCTCAGCATCGGCGCCGTGGAAGGCACTGTGCGCGCCATGGCGGGATGGCGCCACGCCACGGGCGATGTCACGCCCCGGGCACAACATGCGTTCTCGGCCGGCAACGCCTTTACCGTGGCGGGCGTGCCCGTTGCCAAAGACAGCGCCGTCGTCGATCTCGGCGTTGACCTGGCGGTGACGCGCAACACGCGCTTCGGTCTGAGCTATGCAGGCCGGATCAGCGACTCGGCCCGAGACCACGGCATCAAAGCGAATTTGCAGATTCGGTTCTGAGCGCAGCGATCAAGTTTCAGAGACGGTCGCCTGGCCGCAAGGGCAAGGCGCCTCTCGCCCCCTCAACGCGCAGGAACCCAGCCATCAGCCCGGAAGGTGGTCTTGACAATATCCCGAATGGGCAACACCAGCGGGTGTGCGCTGTCTGTCAGGAGATAGACCCCATGAGCAGGCAAAGCAGGCCACTGAACGCCGGCGGGCGCTGGCAGGGCCGGATCGCCAGACGCTTGCTCCAGATTGACTAAACCATGATCCTCAGCGGACAAGCTTATGGACGTACACTGTCTAGCACCAACTAAAGCGGTGCCGCGCGCCTGTGTCTGTAAACTCTGTCCGCTGCGCATGAACCTGGCAATCACGCCTTGATCATATTCTCGCTATAGGTCATCTTTGGCTTGCGACCGCCCTTGCGGCCAAGTTGCCTGGTTACTTCCAGGCCAGCGCGGGTGCGCTCGACAATCAATTCGCGCTCCATCTCGGCCAGACCGCCCATGGCGTGAAAGAAGCAGCCCCCAGACGGCGCGCCGGTGTCAATGGAATCGGGCAAGGCCTTTAAGCTGGACACCTTGCTTGTGCAGTTCGCCGAGCGCGCATATCCAATCAGCATGGCTTGTTTTGTGCTCGATCGGCGCGTTCTTGCATGGCCTCCATGACATCATCAGCAGCCTGACGCACGGCGGGCAATTGCTGGAGTAACGCTGGCAGCCATTCCTGTACCGTCTCCCACACCACATCGAGGTTGATATCGAAATAGCCATGGGCCATTCGATTACGCATATTGCGCATGCTGCGCCATGGCACCTCGACATGCATCTGGGTGAATGCGGCATAGCCATCCATCACCTTAGTGGCAGCTTCGCCGATGATAATAAAGCTCATGATGACGGCCTGTTGGGTGCGTTTGTCGGCCAGGAAGTCGACCTTGCCCATCCCTTCCACAAAGCTGTACGCATCGGTTGCAGCCTGCTGGATGTGGTCAAGGTAATCGGACAAGCGATTTTCGTTCATACCGGCTGCGCCTCTGCGAGCACCTTGGCGCGGAACTTCGGCGGCAGGTCGCCAGGTGTCAGCACATCGACGTCCACGCCGAGCAGCGATTTCAGCTCTTCTTCCAAATCACCCAAATCCAACAACGTAGCACCAGGTAGCGCATCAACCAGCAGATCAATGTCGCTACCATCCTGGTCGGTACCATGCAGCACCGAGCCGAAGACACGAGGGTTAGCCGTGCGGAAGCGGCCTACCGCTTCACGCACCGCACTTCGGTTCATGTCGAGCGCAACTGATGGTCGCATGAGAGTCCTTCCTTATCAAAACTCATCAAAATGGAAAGCGATTGAGAATCAAATTTCAAGAACCATTTTCGAAAAATACAATGCCTTGGTTTTCCGCGCCACACCGATAGCCTTGGCAGCTTTATCATAAACGAACTTCAGAGACGATCGCCTGGCCGCAAGGGCAAGGCGCCTCTCGCCCCCTCAACGCGCAGGAACCCAGCCATCAGTCCGGAAGGTGGTCTTGACAATATCCCGAATGGGCAACACCAGCGGGTGTGCGCTGTCTGTCAGGAGATAGACCCCATGAGCAAGCAAAGCAGGCCACCGAACGCCGGCGGGCGCCGGCAGGGCCATATCGCCAGACGCTTGCTCCATGATGCCTACAGCCAGTCCGCTGCGCAGGCATGCTTCCACGGCTTGCCAATTGCTGCTTTCAAGCAAGATCCGATACTCGATGTCATGAGCCTTTAATTCGTGCAGGGCGCTTTCGCGGTAGGGGCATCCTTGCAATTGCAAAGCGACAGGCACGGGCAATCGCTTGTCATGCTCAAAACGGGCGGCCGCTACCCATTGCGGTTGAGTCATGAACAACAGTTCGCCTTGATCCAACTTTTGGCGACTGACGGCGAGCGTTAAGTCCAGCTGCTGACGCGCAAACATATCCAACAACTCAGCGCTGGAGCGAGCCTCGACTTCAACTTCCAGGCGGGGGTTTGCCTCAATTAGCTGTGGCAGAAATTCGGACACGAACTGCGCGGCATAACCGTCCGGCACGCCGACACGAATGTTGCCCGCGATCCGCTGGGGCGACATCGAAGCCAGCAGTTTGTCGTGAAGCAGCAAGAACTCCCGTGTGTCGGCCAGCAGATGCCGGCCGGCCCTTGTCAATTCGACGCCTTGGTTATTGCGAATGAACAGCGTTCGCCCTAGCCGGGACTCCAACTTTTGAATCTGCGCGGTAACGGCTGACGCGCTGCGGTGAACGTGGGCCGCCGCTGTCTTGAACCGTCCGAAGCGCGCAACCGCATGGAAAGTGCGCAGCAAATTGATGTCCAAGCTTTTTGCCATAATCCACAAAAACAGAATTACTGTTTAAATTAATTCAAATTGACTGAATTATTTGAGAACCATATGGTGGTGTCAGTTGCACAGGCTCAACTTTATTTTCTGGTAGAGCCTGAATCAATCGGGTCTATTAGGCTGCGTTGGCCCATTTTCGACAAACATGGAATGGCGGGCCATTATGCGCTTATTGTTGATCCAACTTGTTTTCGTTCTTTCTTGGAGTTCGGGGTTCATCGGCGCCAAACTCGGCACCGATGATTCCGGCGCCATCAACCTGCTTTTCTGGCGCTTCTTGCTCGTGTGCCTGTGCCTGCTCCCCTTCATCCATGGCCAGTTGGCCAAACTGAACTGGGAGCGGGTACGCTATAACGCTGTCATCGGCTTCCTGTCGCAATTTGCCTACCTGGTCAGCCTTTATATCGCGATTCGACACGGCCTGCCGGCCGGCATCGCCGCGATCATTGCCGCGCTTCAACCGCTCATCACGGCCGCCATGACCAACATCAGTCAGCAGGAACAGAGCGGCCGGCGCGAGTGGCTGGGTTTGCTGGTCGGGTTTGCCGGCGTGGGTGTGGTGATCTCGGGTGAATATGCCTTATCGAGCACGCACCTAAGCCTGTGGGTGTACGCCTTGCCATTGGTGTCGGCCATCACCTTGTCGATCGCCACCTTATATCAGCGCCGCCAGGCATTGCTGGAATCCAGCCATAGCCAGGATGGCATGTTCTTTCCTCTGTTCCTGCAGTCGGCAACCAGCTTGATTCTGTTGACGGCCATCGGCGGTTTTGGAGGAATGCTGCATGTCCCTTCAACACCATCGGTATGGGTGTCCATCATCTGGTTGACCGTGTTCTCTACCTTCCTGGCGTACCTGAGCCTGTGGCGCCTGCTCAAAGATATGTCCGCCACCAAGGTCGCGGCCCTGGTCTACCTGGAACCGCCGGTAACCCTGATCTGGGCGGCCTGGATGTTCGGCGACGCCATTCATCTGACCACCTATGCCGGCATTGCGTTGGTGGCCGCGGGCATTCTCATCGCTCGACGCTCCGCAGCTTCCAAGCAGGCCTGCGCCACTGCCTAGACACGGTGTGGCCTTGACCGAAGAAGATCGAATGGCTATTAATGGCTCTGCACAGCGGTGCATAAAGGAAATCATCAAACCGCATTGAAGGAGCAGCAGCAAGGTGCCGCGCATCAACTTGAATGTGCCATTCATGCAAAAGGACTTGGCCAAAGAACTGGGGGCCCGCTGGGACTTTGCAAACAAGGTTTGGTATGTGCCAGACGGCGTGGATCCCGCCCCTTTCGCCCACTGGCTGCCGCCCGAAGCCGCCCCGTATGCTGATACCTCTCAGTCGCCCGGATTCGACATTCGGGCGATGCACTACTTCATCGTGCAATCACACACGCATTGCTGGCGCTGCAAGGGACTGACTCGCGTATTCTCGTTTTTGTTGCCGCCTGAACATGAGGCCTATGAACCCGCGGATGATGACGGCCCCGGATATTGGTTCTCTCCAGGCGGGGTCTGCATCGTGTCGATGATCGATGCCTTACCGCCCACTGTCTTGGCTCATATGAAACGGTACACCCGGAATTACCGGCAGGCCTACAGCCGGACCGCCGGGACAAGGTATTTCTTGAATCACTGCGAGCACTGTCATGCCGCGCAAGGCGATTTTTATATGCACAATGAACCTGGCGGGGCCTTCTGCCCCGTCGATACGCTGGATGCCCAGCATATGTTGCTCTACCCCATTAATGAGCCGTTCGAAGGCAGCGGTGGTTGCGGCCTTCATTCAGAAGACTATTTCATTGAGGTGATGCAGATTCGACGTGCGCGCTGAAATAGGCGTTGGCTTCAATAAGCCGGCGCAGCGCGGTAGTCTGGAACAGGCGCGTTTTCAGGTCTTCGTACAGAGATTGAACGTCTTCCCCCATGGCTTGCGGACAATTCCTTTCAGACGGTTGAGTTCGCGAAAAGCAGCGAGCCGCCAAGCCCGAACAACGCCGCGCCAATAAGTACATCCACTGCCCTTTGCTTGGCCAGCATGGCGGCGCGTAGGCGTTTCTCGGAAAACACGATGGCCACAATGCTGAACCATGCCCAATGCGCAAACGACATGAAAAAGCCATAGGAGAAATTCAGCCAGAACGGCGCTCCCGGCTCCACGACCTGCGTGAATGTGGCCACCACGAACAACATGGTCTTGGGATTGAGCGCATTGGTGAAGAACCCCATGCCGAATGCCTGCCGGTTGGTGGGCATATGGCCTGGCGCCGAATCGGTCTTGATGGGGGCGCGATTCGTGAAGGACTTGTAGCCCAAGTACATCAAGTACGCGGCTCCGGCCACTTTCATGGCCAGGAACAGGCTGGGTGATCGAGTGATCAGCACCGCAATCCCCAGCACTGTATAGAACACATGCACCTGAACCCCGGCTGCGATGCCCAAGGCGGAAATGAGGCCGATCTTGCGACCGAATGAGTAGCCATTGCGGGTGACCATGGCAAAGTCGGGCCCTGGACTGATTACAGCCAAGATAGTGATGGTGGCAACGGCAATGAGTTCGTGCATTTTCTTGTCCGGAGAGGTTGAAATTATTTCTTGCGGAACGTGATCACCAGTACATCGCGGTAGCCTGGTTTATCTTCGGTTTCGGGCAGGATCGGGGTGACGCCGTGCATCACATGGTGATCGTTGACAATGGCCGCCTCCATCGGATGAGTCAGCGTGAACTCGCCCAGCGGTTCTCGCCGCAGATCAAAGATTCGGGTGCTGCCCTGCAACACATTGACGCGGTTGATCAGCATCATGAACACGAAATCAACGCCGTCTCGATGAATGCCTTCGGGGGTGGGCGATGCGCCCTGTGGTTGCGCCTCGATGCGGAACTGGTGCACCTCGATGTGCCAGGCATAGAACGGCGCCATGCTTGCAAACAAGGTCGCGCACAGGCCCAACGTGGATAGGAAAGCAGGATTGCTTAACGTGCCCTCTTCGATGTGTGCGAAGTGGCGAGCGACCCCACCATTCAATGGGTTGTAGTCCAGGGTCTGAAAATGCGGTTGTTTCGGCTCTAAGCGAGGGGCGCCATAGGGCTCCACGCTGTATGTGGCATGCCGACGGTACCGATAGGTGCCGCCATCTTTCATGTACATATCTTGTTCCAGGTTGTTCCAGCTGTCTTGGAACGCCTTCCAATCGGACCCCGAAACATTTAGAAGGGCTTGCGTTGCGGGTTGCGTCAAAAAGATGAAGTTCTTTTGAGCGATACTCACGCACACATTCTGCAAAAAGTTTGAGAGACTGATATTCGTTCGTCTGGTGACTTCCTTTTCTAACGGCGCAGCATGGATATTCATGGAGACTCCAAAAATCAATAGGCTTTTCACCTGCACGCAAAATCATGCTGCTTTATTATTGATGCTGCCGTCGCAATTTAAAAACGATGATTGCTATCGATTTTCTGTGAGAATTCATCAATGATGCAGATTTCAAACCTGCTGGCGTTTCGCTACTTTGACGCTGCCGCGCAAGCAGGTAGCTTCGTGCGAGCAGCCGAATTACTGCACGTGACACACGGGGCGATAAGCCGGCAAGTGCGCGCACTGGAAGAGTCGTTAGGAGTGGAATTGTTTGAACGGCGCAATCGGGCTATTTTCTTGACGCCTGCTGGTCGCCAGCTCATGCAGGTCACGACACCGATGTTCGATAGGCTGCAGGACGTTATCTACCAGCTACAGCAGACGCAGCGTGAACACGCCCTGGTCGTCTCCTGCGAACCCACGATCGCGATGAAATGGCTGATTCCGCGGCTTGGGCAATTTCATGCCCAGCATCCCGCAGTAACGATCCACCTCATGACAGCGGGCGGACCGGTGAACTTCCTCAAGATGGGGATAGACCTGGCCATACGGCGAGACGATTTCCACTGGGCCGACTCGGTATGTGGCCTCAGGCTATGCGATGAAATGATCGGTCCCGTATGCCAGCCAAGCTATCCGCATGCGTTCGGTGAACGAGGCCAGGTCCTGATCCATACCAGCTCACGGCCGCAGGCATGGGCCACGTGGGCCAGGGTAAGCCGCCTGTCCACGCGACACGCGACGAAACTGCAGCTGGATCACTTCTACCTCTGCATCCAGGCGGCGCTTACCGGCCAGGGCATTGCCATCGTCTCGCGCCTGATGGTGCAGGACGAGATCCGCAGCGGTCAGTTGATCGCTCCGCACGGGTTCGTAGCCGACGGCTCGGCTTACTACCTGCTGTCTCCGCAGCCCCTCAGCGAGGATCCTCGGGCGCAGGTTTTTGCCGACTGGCTTTGCGAGCAACTGCACGCCCAATAAGCACCGCGCAGCGCCGGTTGCAGGCGCTTCTCCTGTCCACGGCCACGATTCCGTCTGGCGCGATGTCATTTCAGGCAGATCCGCCAGCAAGCCTGATAGTGCCAAGGTCGGCATAGATGAGCACATTTTCTGCATGAGTCTCCCTATTTGACCGTGAAGCTGATCAAAGCCTTCCTATTCAAAAAGTGAAAATCAAAAAACCCGGCCATAAGCCGGGTTTTTGTATGTTCTGAAACGCCTGATTTTAATTCAGCCAACACTAGGCAAGCGTACCGTGATCCGTGCAAACAGGCTGGAAGAAGTGTGTCATTAAAGTGACGGGCATCAAACCCTGGTTTTTTTGTTTTATATGGAGAGTTTTTTGGCGGACAGGGGGGGATTCGAACCCCCGATACGCTATTCACGTATACACGCTTTCCAGGCGTGCGCCTTCAACCACTCGGCCACCTGTCCTAATTCTGACTTGGCGCGCTGCTTTCAAAGCATCTGATGCCAAGTCCATAATATTAGCAGTATTCATTCCCGCTTTGCAAGCCCAAGTTTGAGCTCCAGCAGAACATGGTGCAAATAACAGGGCGCGTCCGCGCCTGAACAGCCGCCCCCGGGCGGAAAGCGGCCTTCCTGCCGGCGAGCGTCAGCCGCGTTGCTGCAGGCTGAACATGCGCTCCACGTAACGGGCGATGGTGTCCACTTCCAGATTGACTCGGCTGCCGGCGCGCAGATTCTTCAAGGTCGTGACCTGAACGGTATGCGGGATCAGGTTGATGCGGATCTCGCAGCCCTGCGCGTTGTCCTCGACCTGATTCACGGTCAGGCTCACGCCGTTGACGGTGACCGAGCCCTTGTAGGCGAAATAGCGCGCCATATCCACCGGCGCCTGGATGCGCAGGTCCCACGACTCTCCGACGGGCTCGAAATGGCTGACCGTGCCCACGCCGTCCACGTGGCCCGAGACGATGTGGCCGTCCAGGGAGTCGCCCAGGCGCAGCGCGTGCTCCAGGTTGACTTCGCCGGGCTGGTCCAGCCCCACCGTGCGGTTCAGGCTTTCGCGCGAGACATCGACCACGAAGGAATTGTCGCCCAGTTCGACGGCCGTCATGCAGGCGCCCTGGATGGCGATGGAATCGCCCAGGCGCGCCTCGCCCAGGGGCAGGCCGCCGGCATCGATTTCCAGACGCACGCCGGCGTCCTCCTGGCCTTGCAGCAGGGGGGTGACTTTGGTGATTCGGCCTACGGCGGCCACGATACCTGTAAACACAACAAGCCTCTCGCAGAAAAAAATGGGCGTCGCCGCCCCGCACCTTGCGGTGCGTGATCAATCGGACCGGCCTGCGCCGCCCACGGACTGCAGCAAGGCCGCCCAATGGTCGCGCTGGCGCGCCAGCAGGCGGGCATCCTGTCCCAGCAGGCGCAGATCGGTGAATTCAAACGGTTGCACGGCGTCCAGCCCCGACAGGGCGGCGATATCGGCCACGCCCCTGCCCTGGCCCAGAACCTTGGGCGCCACGTACATCAGCAGCTGGTCCACCACGCCGGCGTCCAGCAAGGCGCCGGACAAGGTCGCCCCCGCCTCGGCGTGCACTTCATTGACCTGCTGCCCCGCCATCCAGTCCAGCACGGCGTGCACATCCACATGGCCGTCGCGCAGGGGCATGTGGATGACTTGGGCGTTGCGCTCGGCCAGTTGCGCCTCGCGCTGCGGATCGCGGCGGTGGCTGAAGACCCAGCAGACCGAACCGTCGAGCAAGGCGGCCTGCGGAGCCAGCTTCAACTGCGTGTCCAGCACCGCCTTGATGGGCGGACGCGGCGTGTCGACAGCCCGCACGTTCAGGCGCGGATTGTCGGCCTGCACCGTGCCTATGCCGGTCAGCACCACGCAGCTGCGCGCGCGCCAATGATGGCCGTCATCGCGCGCCTGCGGCCCGGTGATCCATTGGGACCGGCCGTCGGACAGGGCGCTGCGACCATCCAGCGAGGCCGCCATCTTCAGCCACAACCAGGGCCGGGAGCGGGTCATGCGGGCGAAGAAGCCTGCGTTGATTTCCAGCGCCTGCTCCACGCACAAGGGGCCGTCCACAGCGATGCCGGCCTGTCGCAAGCGGGCCAGCCCCCGGCCCGCCACCAGCGGATTGGGATCGAGCATGGCCACGACCACCCGCGCCGGAGCGGCCGCGACCAGCGCCTCGGCGCAAGGCGGCGTGCGGCCGTGATGACTGCACGGTTCCAGAGTGACATAGAAGGTCGCGCCGCGCACATCCACGCCGCGCTCGCGGGCCTGGCGCAACGCCATGACTTCCGCGTGCGGACCGCCCGCCTGCTGCGTGGCGCCGCTGGCCAGCAATTGGCCGTCGCGCACGATCAGGCAGGCGACGCGGGGATTGGGAGCGGTGATGTACAGCGACTGCCGAGCCAGCGCCAGGGCCTGCCGCATCCAGTCGTAGTCATGTTGATCCAGCATGGCGGCAATCCTGTTCAGGACCGACTGGGCTCGTTCATTTCGTCGATGGCCTGCACGAACTCGCGGATGTCCTTGAAACTTTTGTAGACCGAGGCGAAACGCACATAGGCAACCTGGTCGAGTTGCTTGAGTTCGGCCATGACCAGCTCGCCGATGGTCTCGGAAGAGACTTCCCGTTCGCCGGTCAGCTGGAGTTTTTCTTCGATGCGCTGCACGGCGGCATCGACCTGCTGCATGGGTACGGGACGCTTGCGCAGCGCCACGCCCATGCTGGCGCGCAGGCGCGCGGGATCGAAATCCATGCGCGTGCCGTTGCGCTTGGCCACCACGGGCAGGCTCAGTTCAGAGCGTTCGTAGGTGGTGAAACGCCGTTCACAGGCCGAACACTTGCGCCGCCGCCGGATGGCGTCGCCTTCTTCGGTGATGCGGGAATCGATCACCTGGGTATCGACATGATGACAGAACGGACACTTCATTCAAGATCGCGGGCCTTGCGGCCCGCTCCGGGCTGATTACTTGGAATACACGGGCAGCTTGGAGGTCAGCTCGTGCACGCGGCGGCGAACGTCGGCCAGCACGGTTTCGTCATGCGGGTTGTCCAGCACGTCGGCGATCAGGTGAGCCGTCTGCTCGGCCTCGGCTTCGGTGAAGCCGCGGGTGGTCATGGCAGGCGTGCCCAGGCGGATGCCGCTGGTGACGAAAGGCTTTTCGGGGTCGTTCGGAATGGCGTTCTTGTTGACCGTGATGTGGGCCTTGCCCAGGGCTTCCTCGGCCACCTTGCCGGTGATGCCCTTGGCGCGCAGGTCGACCAGCATCACGTGGCTTTCGGTACGGCCGGAGACGATGCGCAGGCCGCGCTCCACCAGGGTGCGGGCCAGGACATCGGCGTTCTTGACCACCTGGGCGGCGTAAGTCTTGAACTCGGGAGCCAGCGCTTCCTTGAAGGCCACGGCCTTGCCGGCGATGACGTGCATCAGCGGACCGCCCTGGATGCCGGGGAAGATGGCGGAGTTGATGGCTTTCTCGTGCTCGGCCTTCATCATGATGACGCCGCCGCGCGGACCGCGCAGGGACTTGTGCGTGGTGGAGGTGACGAAGTCGGCGTGCGGCACGGGGTTGGGATAGGCGCCGCCGGCGACCAGACCGGCGTAGTGGGCGATGTCCACCATGAACAGCGCGCCGTTCTCATGGGCGATGCGGGCCATGCGCTCGAAATCGATGCGCAGCGCGTAGGCCGAAGCGCCGCCCACGATCAGCTTGGGCTTGTGCTCCTTGGCCAGTTGCTCCAGACGCTCGTAGTCGATTTCCTCGTCGGCGTTCAGGCCGTAGGACACGAAGTTGTACAGCTTGCCCGAGGCGTTCACGGGCGAGCCGTGCGTCAGGTGGCCGCCTTCGGCCAGGCTCATGCCAAGCACCGTGTCGCCGGGCTTGAGCACGGCCATGTACACGCCCTGGTTGGCCTGCGAGCCCGAGTTGGGCTGCACGTTGGCGGCCTCGGCGCCGAACAGTTCCTTCAGGCGGTCGATGGCCAGTTGCTCCACCACGTCCACGTACTCGCAACCGCCGTAGTAGCGCTTGCCGGGGTAACCCTCTGCATACTTGTTCGTCAGCTGCGTGCCCTGGGCTTGCATCACGGCTGGGCTGGTGTAGTTCTCAGAGGCGATCAGCTCGATGTGCTGCTCCTGGCGCACGTCTTCTTTCTGAATGGCGGCCCAGAGCTCGGGATCGACTTTGTCGAGAGTGGCAGAACGGTCAAACATGAGGGTTCCTAACGTTTAAGTGGAAGCAAACAAGAAAGCGACATTTTAGCGCGGATGCGGGCCGATCCGCCGCATCCGGCGGCTTTCACGCCGGAAACCACGCAAACCCGGGTAAAAAGCCGGGCGGAAGGAGGCGGGCTCAAGACAATATGAGCATTGCTCAACAAGCCCGCCGCTTGCGTCAGGATTGCTGGATCAGGCGCGGGTTGAGCGTATACAGCCCGGTGATGGACGCCTTGGCCAGGATGTGGCCCTCCATGGCGCGCAGCACGTCCTGGCCGGTGAAGCGGCCTTCCAGCGGCAGCTCGGCCACATCCAGCGCATAGACCGTGAACACGTAACGATGCGGCAAGGCGTCGTTCCAGGGCGGGCACGGGCCGTCGTAGCCGAAGTAGTCGCCGTTCATGTCGCGGTCGTTGGCGAACCAGCCGGTGTAGTCGTTGACGCCCTGGCGCGTGCCGTCCAGCGCCAGCGGACCGGCCTTGCCCCTGGGCGTGATGCCCTTGGAGTACGAACCTTCGGCCAGCGTGGCGACGCTGGCGGACACATTGATCAGCACCCAGTGGAAGAAATCCACCCGGGGCAGGTCCGCCGGCACTTCGCGGCCGGGCTGGTTGACGTCGTCCGGGCGGCTGGGGACGTCGGGGTCGTGGCAGATCACCACGTAGGACTGGGTCTGCTCGGGCGCGTCCGACCACTCCAGATGCGGATTGGCATTGCCCGCCAGGGCGACATGGGACTGGGCGTCGTACCGGCAGAAAGCCAGACGCTCGGGGATGACGCCCTGGTCCTGGAAAGAATCACTACGCAGTTTCATTGCAGACCTCCACAATCAATCAGCCGGTCAGGGTGACGCGGGCGAACTTGCGCTTGCCCACCTGCATCACGTAGCTGCCCGGCTCCAGTTGCAAACCTTTGTCGTCCACGCGCTCGCCGTCGATGCGCACGCCGCCCTGCTCCACGTTGCGCTGGGCCTCGCTGCCCGAGGCCACCAGGCCCGCTTCGCGCAGGACCTTGAGCAGGGCCAACTGCCCGGCAACGGTGACTTCGGGCATGTCCTCGGGCATTTCGCCGCGGCGAAAGCGCGCCTCGAAGTTCTCCAGCGCCTGCCCGGCGGCCTTGGCGCTGTGAAAGCGCGCGACGATCTCCTGGGCCAGCTCCACCTTGACGTCGCGCGGATTGCGACCCTCTTCGATCTGGCGCCGCAGGCCGGCGATGTCCCCCAGGCTGCGGAAGGACAGCAGCTCGTAGTAGCGCCACATCAGGGTGTCCGAAATGGACATGAGCTTGCCGAACATGGAGTCCGGCGTTTCGCTGATGCCGATGTAATTGCCCTTGGACTTGGACATTTTCTCCACGCCGTCCAGGCCCACCAGCAGGGGCATGGTCAGGATGCACTGCTGCTCCTGGCCGTATTCTTTCTGCAGCTCCCGGCCCACCAGCAGGTTGAATTTCTGATCCGTGCCGCCCAGTTCCAGGTCCGCCTTCAATTGGACGGAGTCGTAGCCCTGCAGCAGGGGGTATAGGAATTCATGCACCGAAATGGGCTGGTTGGCCTTGAAACGCTTGGTGAAGTCGTCGCGCTCCATCATGCGGGCCACGGTATAGCGCGAAGCCAGCTGGATCATGCCGCGCGAACCCAGCTTGTCGCACCATTCGGAGTTGTAGCGCACTTCGGTGCGCTCGGGATCGAGCACCAGCGCGGCCTGATCGTAGTAGGTCTTGGCGTTGGTCACGACCTGCTCGGGAGTGAGCGGCGGCCGGGTGCTGTTGCGCCCGCTGGGGTCGCCGATGGTCGAGGTGAAGTCCCCGATCAGGAAGATGACGGTGTGCCCCAGGTCCTGGAGCTGGCGCATCTTGTTCAGCACCACCGTGTGCCCGAGATGGATGTCCGGCGCGGTGGGATCCAGGCCCAGCTTGATCCGCAGCGGCTGGCCGCTGGAACGGCTGCGCTCCAGCTTGCGCGCGAATTCGGATTCGACCAGCAATTCGTCGCAGCCACGCTTGACAATGGCCAGGTCGGCAAGGACATCCGGGGAAAGGGGCTCTGATGGGGAAGACATAACGATCTGGTGACAAACTAATAAGTAAAAATGCTCGAAAAATGAAGTCTAATGCGCTAGGATAGCCTGCTATTGCGAGCCGCGCTTGAAATTCGGCAAGGATTCGTATCCCAACTTATCTTATCATTCCCGCGCAGGTCAGTTCGCCCGGGCAGGAATGCTTTTTGTCCGCCCAGTACTCACTGACCGCCGCCTGCTGGCAAGGGGGACAGTGACTCGTACGTCCATCAAGGTTCTGGTTTTATGTTCAGCAAAGGGAAACGCTCCTCCCCACCCCTTGACATCCACCAGCCTCGACCTCGTCGAGCTCCATTCATCCGCGCGGGACTGGTCGTCCTGGCCCTGGGTTCCTTCGCAGCCGCCGGCGCGCTGGCGGTCGTCATGCCCAGCAGCCCCGAGCCCCTGATCTACCAGGCGCGCACCGCCCTGCCCCTGCCGGCCGAGATGACGGTGCTGCAGACCCGGGACAGCCAGGCCTACGTCAGTGAAACCCGCATCCGCCGCGGCGACACGCTGGCCGCGCTGTTGCAGCGCATGAACATCAACGAGGAAGGCCTGCTGCAGTTCCTGACGCACGACAAGCAGGCGCGCTCCATTTACAAGCTGTATCCCGGCCGCACCTTGCAGGCCGCCCTGGACGCCAACGGCAACCTGCTCTGGCTGCGCTACAAGCATACGCCCTACTCCGAGGAAGCGGGCGGCGGCGTGGCGCGCTGGCTGGAAGTGCGCCCCGACGGCGGCAAGGGCTTCACCGCCCAGGAGCAGACCGACCAGGCCCACGCCCAGGTGCGGGTGGCCCAGGCCGAGATCAACAGCTCCCTGTTCGGCGCCAGCGACCAGGCCGGGATTCCCGACAGCATCACGCTGCAGATGGCCGACATCCTGGGCAGCAAGATCGACTTCCTGAAGGACCTGCGCAAGGGCGACAGCTTCCGCGTGGTGTATGAATCCTACGGCCACGAAGGCCAGGAAGTGGGCGCCGGACGCCTGCTGGCCGTGGAGTTCATTAACCAGGGCAAGGTCCACGAAGCCGCCTGGTTCCAGCCCGACAGCGGCAGCGGCGGCTACTACGACTTCGACGGCAAGAGCCTGAAAGGCGCCTTCCTGCGCACCGCCCTGAAATTCACCCGCATCAGCTCCACCTTCGGCGGACGCCGCCACCCCGTGCACGGCGGCTGGCGGGACCATAAAGGCGTGGACTATGCCGCCCCGAGCGGCACGCCCATTCATGCCACGGCCGACGGCGTGGTCGAATTCATCGGGCGCCAGAACGGCTACGGCAACACCATCATCCTCAAGCATCACGGCGAATTCACCACGCTGTACGCGCACCAGAGCCGCTTTGCCGCAGGCCTGCGCAAGGGCGACCGCGTGGAACAAGGCCAGTTGATCGGCTACGTGGGCTCGACCGGCTGGGCCACCGGCCCGCATCTGCACTACGAATTCCGCATCGCCCAGAAGGCGGTGGACCCGCTGTCCGTGGACCTGCCCGTGGCACGCGTGCTCGATGCGCCGCAACGCAAGCAGTTCACCGCCGTGCTGGCCTCCTACCAGAACAACTTCGCGCTGCTGCAGCCGGCCGCCGAAGGCGTGCAAGTGGCCAGCCGCTGAGCACGGCCATGCAAGGGCCCCTGTACATCGGCCTGATGTCCGGCACCAGCATGGACGGGGTCGACGCCGTGCTGGCCGAATTCGGCGCACAGGGCGCCCGTATACTGCAGGCGAACAGCCTGCCCATGCCGACCGACTTGCGCGACGAACTCCTGGCCCTGCAGCACCCCGGCCACGACGAGCTGGCCCGCGCCAGTCGCGCCGCGCTGCAATTGGCCGACCTGTACGTGCAGGCCTGCCTGCCCTGGATTCAGGGCCCTGAAAAAACGGCGTTGCGCGCCATCGGCGTGCACGGCCAGACCATCCGGCACGCGCCCGACCAGGGCTATACCTTGCAATTGAACGCTCCCGCCCAGATCGCCGAGCGCTGCGGCGTGGACGTGATCGCCGACTTCCGCAGCCGCGATATTGCCGCCGGCGGCCAGGGCGCGCCGCTGGTCCCCATCGTCCACGAGGCCTTGTTCCGCAGCGAAGGCGGCCGCGTCATCCTGAACCTGGGCGGCATCGCCAATATTTCCCTGCTGCTGCCCGGCCAGCCCGTATTCGGCTTTGACACCGGTCCGGCCAATATGCTGCTGGACGCCTGGATACGCAAGCACCGCGGCCTGTCCTACGACCAGGACGGCCGATGGGCCGCCAGCGCCGCGCCCGACCAGGACCTGCTTGCCGCCCTGCTGGCCGAACCCTGGCTGCAGCTGCCGCCGCCCAAGTCCACGGGCCGCGATCTGTTCAACCTGGATTGGCTGGAGCAGCGCCTGCTGCAGGTCTATGGCGCACAGCCGTTCGACCCGGCCGCCGTCCAGGCCACCTTGCTGGAACTGACGGTGCGCAGCGTCGCCGATGCGATCCGCCGCAGCGCGCCGCAGGCGCAGGAAGTCCTGGTCTGCGGAGGCGGCGCGGCCAATCCCTGCATGCTGGCCCGTCTGTCGGACGAACTGGCCCTGCCCGTGCGGCCCACCAGCGAACTGGGACTGGATCCTCAGCACATCGAGGCGCTGGCCTTCGCTTGGCTGGCCCATGCCCACGTGGAGCGCATCCCCGCCGGCCTGCCCGCCGTGACCGGGGCGCGTCGACCTACGATCCTGGGCGCCTGCTACCCGGCCTGATCCGGCTTGCGGCCCGCCTGCCTCGGGCTTGCTTTCCGGCAAAGAGCAGCGCCCTCGTGCAGTGCAGGCCGCGCCGGCCTGCCGGCCCCAAAATGGCCGCCCTCTTGTCTTTGGAGGGCCTGGCCGCAAAAAAAACCTGCCCGATGAAAGGCAGGTTTTTTTGTGGCAGACGCCGCTTCAGCAAGGAAGCGCGCGGCTTACACCGTGAAGGAAGAGCCGCAGCCGCAGGTGGTGGTGGCGTTGGGATTGCGGATGACGAACTGCGCGCCGTCCAGATCGTCCTTGTAGTCGATCTCCGCACCGACCAGGTACTGGAAGCTCATGGCGTCCACCAGCAGCTGCACGCCGTCCTTGTCGATGATGGTGTCGTCGTCGTTGACGAGCTCATCGAAGGTGAAACCATACTGGAACCCCGAACAGCCGCCGCCTTGCACGAATACGCGCAGCTTCAGTTCGGGACTGCCCTCTTCGATCAGCAGTTCGCGCACTTTCTCCACGGCCGCATCCGTGAAGATGAGGGGAGAAGGAGGGGCTTGCAGATCAACGGATTCGGTAAGGGTGCTCATGTGGTTCTCCTGCCGGCCCCCGCCGGCATGCGTAATGATCGTATGGATCGCACAGCGCTTGCGCCGCTCGCGGGTCGGGCGGTCAGTCTGACTGGGCGATGTCCGCCTGGCGGGACACTCTGATGGTGTTTCCTTCCAGGATGTTCAGTGTCAGGGAGGTGGGCTGAAAGCCCTCTGGCAGGGCCAGCCAGCCTATGGCACGCTGAAACTGGTTGAAATTCAAGGCCAAGGGATCCGGTTGTTCGCCGGAGGACTCTGTGGCCGCGGGATCCGGCCCCACGGTCGGCGATAAGTCGATTTTAACGGTTTTTCCGCCCTGCCGGCCAGTGGCCTGAAATTGCAGCCGGCCGGAAAAAGCCTTGCCTTCCGTGGCGTTACGCTGCAGCAACACCTTGTAGGCGAGCAGATCGCCGCGCCGGCTGATGTCCAGCGCCCGTATGCTGACCGATCCGCTGGGGCCGGGCGGAAGAAGCTGTTCGTAGAAGGCCAGCTGCTCGCGCGTGTGGGCCAGGTCGGCCTGCGTGCTCTGCAGGGACTTCTCCAGCCCTTTGCGCGTGCTTTCCTCCAGCACCAGCTGGCCGCGCAGGACTTCGAACTCCGTCTGCATCTGGCGCAGGGACTCCTGGCTGCGGCTCAAGTCCTGCAGCGCCTGCTGGATGCGATCGGCGCGCCTGTCCTGCTGGATGAAGCCTTGGTAAGCCCACAGGCCGCCGGCCCCCAGCAGCAGGCCGGCCGCCAGGGCCAGCACGATGGCGCCCGGAAAGCGGGATCGGGCGGACGCGACGCGCGACGATTCGGATGGTTCAGTCATGAACGTTTGACCCGTTCATCAACGGCAAGTTCCCAGGCAGAGCTCCAGCCTTGCAGCCTGCGCTTCTTCGCCGCCATGCGGGACGCGTCCGGCTTTGCCATGCGCCCGTCATGGACGGCGGGACCGACGCCAAGGCCCGCAATCAAGGAAGAATCGCCACCTGGCGCAGGCCGGTCTGCTCGGGCAGGCCGAACAGGATGTTCATGTTCTGCACCGCCTGGCCGGAGGCGCCCTTGACCAGGTTGTCCTGCACCACCAGGATGATGAGCTGGTCGCCGTTGCCGGGGCGCTGCACGGAGATGCGCAACTGATTGGATGCGCGCACCGAACGGGTCTCCGGCAGCGTGCCGGCCGGCAGCACGTCCACGAACTGCTCCTGGGCGTAGCGCTGCTCGAACAAGGCCTGGAAATCGGTATCCAGGGCTTCGGGCAGGATGCGGGCATAGATGGTGGAGAACATGCCGCGGATCATGGGCACCAGATGGGGCACGAAGGTCAGCCCCACGGGGCCGCCCGCCAGGCGCTGCAGCTGCTCCACGATTTCAGGATGGTGACGATGGCCGGCCACGCCATAGGCCTTGAAGTTGTCGCTGGCCTCGGCGAACAGGTTGGGGACCGAAGCGCCCTTGCCCGCGCCCGACACGCCGGACTTGCAGTCGGCGATCAGGTGGGCGGTGTCCACCAGTTTCTTGCCGCCTTCCAGCAAGGGGGCCAGGCCCAGCAGCACCGTGGTGGGATAGCAGCCGGGATTGCCGATGACCCTGGACTGGGCGATCTTGTCGCGCAGCAGCTCGGGCAGGCCGTAGGCCGATTGGCGCAACACGTCCGGGCAGCCATGCTCCATCTTGTACCACTTCTGGAAGACATCGGTGTCCTGAAGGCGGAAGTCCGCCGCCAGGTCGATGATGCGCACGCCCGCCTCCAGCAGGCGCTCCGCCTGGCTCATGGCCACGCCGTGGGGGGTGGCGAAGAAGACGACGTCGCACTGCTCCAGCCCGGCCTGTTCAGGCGTGGAGAACTTCAGGTCCACGTGGCCTCGCAGGTTCGGATACATGTCCGAGACGGGCACGCCGTCCTCCTTGCGGGAGGTGATGGCGACCAGTTCGACGTTAGGGTGCTGGGACAGCAGACGCAGCAGCTCGACCCCGGTGTAACCCGTGCCGCCGACAATCCCTACCTTGATCCGGGTATCGCTGTGTGAAGCCATGAACTTTCCTGAATATGAGGTCAAAAATCGTATGTTACCGCAGTCCCCGCCCGTCCCGGCGCAAAGCGCGCCGGCCGCATGGACAAATGTAGCCGGCAAACAAAAACCCCGGCCAAGGCCGGGGTTTCTGAGCGCCAGACAGGCAGCGAAGCGGATTAGCGCTTGCTGAACTGCTTGCGGCGACGTGCCTTGTGCAGACCGACTTTCTTGCGCTCGACGGCGCGGGCGTCGCGGGTCACCAGGCCGGCCTGTTTCAGGGCGGACTTCAGGGACTCGTCGTAGTCGATCAGAGCGCGGGTGATGCCGTGACGGACGGCACCGGCCTGGCCGCTTTCGCCGCCGCCGTGCACGTTGATCTTGATGTCGAACGATTCGACATGATTGGTCAGCACCAGAGGCTGGCGCACGATCATGCGACCCGTTTCGCGGGCGAAGTATTCGTCGACGGGTTTGCCGTTGACCACGATTTGGCCCGAACCCTTCTTGATGAAGACACGAGCGACGGAGGTCTTGCGACGGCCCGTACCGTAATTCCAGTTACCGATCATGACCTATCCTTAGATGTCCAGAGTTTTAGGCTGTTGAGCACTGTGAGGATGCTCGGCACCAGCGTAAACCTTCAGTTTCTTGGCCATGGCGTAGCCCAGGGGGCCCTTTGGCAGCATGCCCTTGACGGCCTTTTCGATGGCACGGCCGGGGAAGCGCTCTTGCATGGTTTGGAAATTGGTTTCGTAAATACCGCCTGGGAAGTTGGAGTGGCGATAGTATTTCTTATCCTGCGCCTTGTTGCCGGTCACGGCAATTTCAGCGGCATTGATAATGATGATGTAATCGCCCGTATCAACGTGAGGGGTGTATTCGGGTTTGTGCTTGCCACGCAGACGGCGTGCGACTTCGCTGGCCACACGACCAAGGACTTTGCCTTTAGCGTCGATCACAAACCAGTCACGTTTGACTTCATGCGGCTTGGCCACGAAGGTCTTCATGATGGTTCCTAAATATGAAAAATACACAGGGCAAACAACATGCCTGCCCCATTGCGCCGCCCGCACCACGTACGGGTCAGCCCTATACGGCCCTGCCAAGACGTTATGTTCCGCCCGTGCATTTTTTGCCAAATAGCTCGCCATAATAACATAAATAGCGGAAAACACACAGGGTTTTTCGGCAAACAGGGCAAAGAGGCCACAAAAAAGCCCTTCCCCTGACGCGGGAAGGGCTTTGGCCCGGAAAGGCGCCGCGGACGCGGCGCGCAGGGTTCAACCCTTCTTCTGGTTGGCCAGGGCGATGCCCAGGTAATTGTCGTAGGAACCTTCAGCCACGCGGAACCAGGGCACGATGGCGTCGCGGAAACCCATGTAGTCGTCGTGGATCTTCTTGAACATGGGGTCCTTGTCGCAGAATTCCTTGTACAGCACATTGGCGGTCTTGAAGGACTCGTCCATGACGTCGCGCGGGAAGGCCTTGAGCACGGCGCCGCTGGCGATCAGGCGGCGCAGCGCGGCGGGGCTCTGGGCGTCGTACTGGGCGATCATGCGCTCGCCGGCGGCGCGCGAGGCGGTCTCGATCAGGGACTGGTACTGCTTGGGCAGGGCCTTGAAGGCGGCATCGTTCACGTACAGCGACACCTGGGCCGAACCTTCCCACCAGCCGGGGTAGTAGTAGTACTTGGCCACTTTCTGGAAGCCCAGTTTTTCATCGTCCACGGGGCCGACGAATTCCACGGCGTCCAGCGTGCCCTTTTCCAGCGAGGGATAGATGTCGCCGGGCGGCACCTGCTGGGGCACCACGCCCATGCGGGCCAGCACTTCGCCCGCAAACCCGGCGGTACGCATCTTCAGGCCCTTCAGGTCTTCGAGCGAATTGATTTCCTTGCGGTACCAGCCGCCCATCTGGGTGCCGGTGTTGCCGAAGGCGAAGTTGATGATGTTGCGGGTGGCGAACAGCTCGCGCAGCAGCTTGGTGCCGTTGCCTTCCTGCATCCAGGCGTTCATCTGGCGGGCGTTCAGGCCGAACGGCACAGCCGTGTCGAAACTGAAGGAGGGGTCCTTGCCATAGTAGTAGTAGGAGGCGGTCTGGCCGCATTCCACGGTACCGTTGCTCACGGCGTCCATCACGCCAAAGCCTGGAACGATCTCGCCGGCGGGATACAGGCGGATGCTGAAGTTGCCGTCCGTCGCCTCTTCAATCATCTTGCAGAATGCCTGGGCGGTGGAGAACAGGGCCGGCGTGGCTGGTCCGTAGGTGGACGTCAACTTCCAGTTGACTTTGGGATTGCTCTGAGCAATGGCAGGAGCGGCGATGGCGGCACTGCCGGCCACGGCGCCAAGGCCTGCCTTTTTCAGGAACGAGCGACGCTGCATGAAAAACCTCCTTGTGGGCGTTCGACGATCATTGGGAAATGTTTTTTTGTGCTAAGGATATTACACTGGCGCACAGCCCAGCGGGGCCCAGCGGGACCGGGATTATCCCGCAACCCCGTCATAACGGCGACCCGCCCGTGAAATTAAGTGCGGACGCAGTGCGGGCGCAGCGCGGACGCAGTGCGGGCGCAGCGCGGACAAGGTGCGGGAGCGCTCCGGCGCACGGGGCGCCGTGCGGTACGGCCTCAGGAGCCGGCCACCGACATCTGCTCGATCAGGATGGAGCCGGTGCTCTTGGAGCCGCGTCCGAAGGTGTCGGCGCCCACCGCCACGATCTGGGCGAACATGTCGGCCAGATTGCCGGCGATGGTGATTTCCTCCACCGCGTGCTGGATCCGGCCGTTCTCCACCCAGTAGCCGAAGGCGCCGCGCGAGTAGTCGCCCGTCAGGTAGTTGATGCCCTGGCCGATCAGCTCGGTGACGAGCAGGCCGCGATCCATCTTGCGCAGCATCGCGTCCAGGTCATCCTCGGGGCGCGTCAGGCGCGAGCTCAGCAGCAGGTTGTGCGATCCGCCGGCATTGCCGGTGGACGGCATGCCCAGCTTGCGGCCCGCGTAGGAAGACAGGAAATAACCCTTGAGCACGCCGCCGCGCACCACGTCGCGATCGCGCGTGCGCACGCCCTCCGCATCGAATGGCGCGCTGCCCATGGCGCCGGCCAGATGCGGGCGCTCGACCACGTCGATATGCTTGGCCAGCACGGACTTGCCCAGCGAATCCAGCAGGAAGGAGGTCTTGCGGTACAGGGCCGAGCCGCTGGTGGCCTGCACCAGCGAACCGAGCAGGCCCACGGCCAGCGGCGCCTCGAACAGCACCGGGTAGCGGCCCGTCGGAATGCGGCGCGCCGACAGGCGCGACAAGGTGCGTTCGGCGGCGTAGCGGCCCACGGACTCGGGGCTGGAGAGGCGGTGGGGATCGCGCGAGGTGCTGTACCAGTAGTCGCGGTGCATGCGATCGCCCTTGCCCACGATGGGGCTGACGCTGATGGAGTGCCGGCTGTAGGGATAGCCTCCCAGAAAGCCGCGGCTGTTGCCCATGACGAAATGGCCTTCCACGGTATCGACCGAGGCGCCTTCCGAATTGCTGACCAGCGGGCTCAGGTCCAGCGCCGCCTGCTCGGCGCGGATGGCCAGGCGGGTCGCCTGGTCCGCATCCAGCAGCCAGGGGTGATGCAGCTGCAGGTCCGGGTACTCCAGGGCCAGCATGTCTTTTTCAGGCAGGCCCGCGAACGGGTCCTCGGCCGTGTAGCGGGCGATGTGCCAGGCCGCCTCCACGGTCTCGCGCAGAGCCTTGAGCGAAAAATCCGACGTCGATGCCGAGCCGCTGCGCTGGCCGGCGAAGACGGTCACGCCCAGGGAACGATCCTGCGTCTGCTCGACGGTCTCCAGTTCCCGCTGGCGCACGGACACGGCCAGGCCCTTGTTCTCGGAAATATCCACCGCTGCGTCGCTGGCGCCAAGCTTGCTGGCGTGACGCAGCGCTTCGTCCACCAGTTCGCAGAACTGGAACTGGTTGGCGCTGATAGCCAATTGGGAAATAGTTCGTTGACTCATTGCTACTCTTTCAGGGTTAGGCGGTTATCATAGCCAATTGGCGACAATCTTTTTCACTCTTTATGTCCCGCCCACGCACTGAAATCGACGAAAACGGATACGATCGGCCCAGCAAATCGCAGGTCAAACGTGAAATGCATGCCCTGCTGGACCTGGGCAAACGACTGATCGAGCTCTCCGACGACAGGCTCAAGCAGCTCCAGCTGGACGAGCGGCTGCTGATCGCCATCAAGGAAGCCAAACGCATTACAGCCCGGGAAGGCCGCCGCCGGCAAATTCACTTTGTCGGTAAGCTTATGCGCCAGGTCGACCCCGAACCCATCCTGCAGCAACTGGACGTCTGGGAGAACGGTTCCCGGGAACAGACCCAGGCCATGCACCGGCTGGAGGCGCTGCGCGACCTGCTGTTGCGCAGCGACGACGCCCTGACCGAATTCATGAACGAATTCCCCGGCGCCGATATCCAGCAGCTTCGCACGCTGATACGAGCCGCCCGCAAAGAGTCACAGAAAAATGAGACACTGATGCCCGGTCAGGATCCGCAGCGCAAACACTACCGCGCCCTGTACCAGTACATCAAGACCCTGGTTGACCTTTCGGAGTCCCCATGAATCCCCTGCTTGAGTCGATTGAAATTGAAACCGGCCTCAATCCGCAGCACGCCGTCATCTGGCTGCACGGCCTGGGCGCCGATGGCCACGACTTCGCGCCCATCGTCCCCGAGCTGGGCCTGGAAGCCGCCCCGCCCATCCGGTTCATCTTCCCTCATGCTCCCGTCCAGCCCGTCACCATCAATGGCGGCATGGCCATGCGCTCCTGGTACGACATCTACGTGGCCGACCTGGTGCGCCGCGAAGACGAGAACGGCCTGCGCCACTCCCAGACCGAGGTGCAGAACCTGATCGCCCGCGAGAACGCGCGCGGCATCCCCACCGAACGCATCGTGCTGGCCGGCTTCTCGCAGGGCTGCGCCATGACGCTGCAGACCGGCCTGCGCCTGCCCGAACGCCTGGCGGGCATGGTCTGCCTGTCGGGCTACCTGCCCCTGGCGGGCTCGGTGGCGGCCGAGCGCCATCCGGCCAACCAGAACACGCCCATCTTCATGGCGCACGGCATCATGGACCCGGTCGTGCAGATCAGCCGCGCCGAAGCCAGCCGCGAGCAGCTCCAGTCCCTGGGCTATGCCGTCCAGTGGCACACCTACCCCATGCCGCACGCCGTCTGTCCGGACGAAATCGCCGCCATCGGCGAGTTCCTGCGCAACGTGCTGCGCTAGAATGACGGACGCTCAAGCAGAACGCCGCTGGTCACAGCGGCGTTTTTTTTCAACTCGCGCAGGCTCAATCCGAGCGGCGCGTCTCTCCCAGGTCCAGCCAGACCCGCCGCATGCCGGGGTCCTCGGGATCCGGGTCATTCTGAAAGCCCAGGCGCTTCATCAAAGCCTGCATGGGCGAATTGGAGGCCAGCACGTAACCGTCGATGTAGGTCAGGCCCTGCTCGGACGCCGCCTGGATCAGGGCCTGCATCAAGGTCAGCCCCAGACCCCGCCGCTGCCAGGCGTCGCCGATGACCAGGGCATACTCGGCCCCCCGGCCGTCGGCGTTGCGCAGATAGTGGGCGAAGCCGATGATCTCGTCGCGCGGGTGGTTGCGATTGTCCGGGTTGGGCGAGCGCACGGTGGCGATCAGCGCCAGTTCCCGGTCATAGTCGATGCGGGTATAGCGCGACAGCATGCGCGGGGTCAGCTCGCGCAACATGGACACGAAACGCATGTAGCGGGTTTCGTCCGAAAGGCCGCGCATGAAGGCCTGCAGGGCCTCGGCGTCCTCGGGCCGGATGGGACGCAGCGTCCAGCGCTGCCCGTCCTGGAACTGGCGCCGTTCGATCAGATGGCGCGGATAGGGGTGGATGGCCATGTGGCGGTAGCCCGCCGTCTCGGGCAGCACCAGCATGGACTGGCTGCTCAGGGTGATCTTGATGCTCTGGATGTACAGGCTGTTGTCGCCGGCCATCAGCGGGTCCAGCGCCACGCCGCTCACGCCGGGCAGCTCGCTCATCAGGTCGGACAGGCGCTCGAGCGTCTGCAGCAATTGCGTCAGCACCAGCGGCGTCAGGCGCGAGGACAGCATTTTGCGCCACAAAGGGCTGCGCTCCACCAGCTGGCGGGCCAGGTAGCGATTCAGGGGCGGCAGCTCCACCGCCGGGTAGGTGGCGGACAGCCAGCCCTCGTGGCCGGCCGCGCCGAACACCACATAGGGCCCCAGCTTGTCGTCGGTCTCGAAGCGGATCCCCATGGGCGGCAGGTCGGGGTCCGGCAGACCCTGATCGCTCGTGACGCGCAGGTCCACCACCGGCACGTGGAAATAGCGCAGCAGGTCGCGACACTCCTCTTGTGTGGGCTGGCGGCGCTCGCTCTGGATCTCGCTGACCAGGGCGCGCGCCGGCTCGACCTCGGGCAGCGTGCCCAGGGGCAGCGGCGGCAGGGTCTGCTGCGACAGGTGCTGATTGTAGTGATAGCGCGCCAGCAGGTCGAAGGCGTTGGCGGCGGTGTCCGGCGTGCGGAAGGCCGGCGTGCCCACGCCGTCGAGCAGATGGCGCAGAGGCCGCATGTCCGCATCGCCGATCAGGCAGGTGATGATGGGCTTGCGCGCGCTGGCCGACAGCACGGCCAGCTGGCGCGATACCGCCTGCATGTCCGACAGAGGGTCGGGCGTCAGCAGCACCAGGACCCCGTCGATGTCCGCGTCGTCCAGCAAGGTGGAGACCACCGAATCGATGCGCATGGGCGTCAGGGGCGCGAAGGTGACCACCGGATTCTGGGACTGGTCGCCCGGCACCAGCAAATTTTCCAGAGCGCGCTGCGTGGCGGGCGCCAGCTCCGGGCAGGAGACGGCGGCGTCGGACCCCAGCACGTCCAGGGCCAGCTGGGCGGCGCCGTTGCCATTGGAAAACAGGGCGATGCGCCGGCCCTTGGGGCGGCGCGTATAGACCAGCACCTTCAGGGCGGAAAACAACTGCACGAAATACCGGATGCGCACCGCCCCCACGCGCCGCATCAATGCATTGAAGACGGCCTCGTGGGCTTCGCCCTGCTGGCGCTGGCCGCCCACCTTCAGCACCACCACCGGCTTGACCGCCGCCACGGCATGCAATGCGCTGGTGAAGCGGCGCGAGGCCGGCGTGTGTTCTAGGTACAGGGCGATACTGTCCGTGCGCGGATCCATGGCCAGGTAGTGCAGCACTTCGGGCACGTCCACGACGGCCTCGTCCCCTACCGAGACAATGGCGGAAAAGCCCAGGCTGACGTCCTCGGCCCAGTCCATCAGGGCGGAAGTGATGGAACGCGACTGGGAAACCAGCGCCACCCGTCCGGCCAGGGCCATCTGCGGCTCGTGGCTGAGGTTGATGCCCAGGTGCGGCCGCTGCACGCCGAAGGCGCGCGGGCCCAGCACCAGGCAATCGTTGATGCGCGCCCAGGAGCGGGCGTAAACCATGTCCTCCAGCGGATCCTGGGAAGACAGGTCGGAGGGCAGGATGAGCACCACGCGCGGCTTGTGCGCACGGATGGCGTCCAGCGCCTGCGGCAGGCGATCGGGCGCGATGCAGACCAGCGCCAGGTCCAGGCGCTGCGTGCCGGTCAGCCCCTCCAGCCGGTCGGGTACGCGCACCTCGGTCGCGCTGATCGCAGCCTGGGTGATGCGCCCGGCCAGGCGCGCCGGCTCCTCGCGCAGAATGGGCAAAGGCAGGGTCGAGACCACCAGCACCGAGCGGGGTTCAAACAATGCCGTCAGACGATGCCTCAAGACTGCCATGATCGCTCCGCCATACTGTAAGCACACGCCAAGTTGAAAGTCCTCCCATCTTAAGCACAGCCGCCGCCAAAGTAAAAGCCATCGGAGATGCAACTCACTTATCCTTTGGTATAGGCGGCGTAGCCCAATGCCTTGGCCAAACGCCTGCTTCGCAGCGGCGGCGCGCCGTAAAATGACGGCTGTCCGGAAAGCAGCGTCTTCCGGCTCTCTGACAGGAAAACCCACTATGTCCAGCGACAGTAGTCGAAGAAGCAGGCTGCAAGGGCCATCCGGGCGTGACTGATTGATGCGGTCGGCTCCGGCGGCCTGCGCAGCACGCCAAGGAGTGACCCATGCGTCTCGATTTTCATTCCGGCCGGGCCCATGGCGGCCCCGCCGCCCCGCCCTCGCGCGCCGATATGCGGCCCGCCGCCCTGCGCCTCGCCCCCAAGCGCCCCGGCATCGCCTGGCGCATCAATGCCACGACCCGCCGCCCTGAATGCCGCTGGACCCTGGATGGCGACAAGCCTCCGCCGGTACGCGCCCACTGACGCGGCGGCGTCCGCCGCGTTCCGCCGGGCCTCCCACTTTTTTTCTTGACTTGCCGGCCGCGTCCCGCGGCCCGACCTGCCGCGCCCTGCCGCTTCCGGCCCAGGGGCGGCGCTGCCACGCCTACAAGAACCTGTTCAAAGGCAGGAGAAACACATGAACACCGCAGAACACACCCTAGACCTGAAGTCCCTAGACAGCGAGGACCGCAGCCTGTCCATGCGCGCGGCCCAGGAGGCCCGGAACAGCCTGGAGTCCACGCTGGCCGGCGTCCAGGCCAGCCTGCACGGCCTGACCGACACCGAGGCGCGGGCCCGGCTGGGCGAATGCGGCCTCAATGAAGTAGCCCGCGACAAGCCGCCGCACGCCCTGATCCAGCTTCTGCTGGCCTTCAAGAACCCATTCATCGCCGTGCTGCTGGCGCTTGCCTTCGTCAGCGCCTTCACCGACATCGTCCTGCCCTTGCGCGCCGGGGAGCCGGCCGACTACACGGGCGTAGCCATCATTCTTACCATGGTGACGCTCAGCGGGCTGCTGCGTTTCTGGCAGGAGTACCGCTCCGGGCGCGCCGCCCAGGCCCTGAAAGCCATGGTGCGCACCACCGCCAGCGTGCTGCGCCGCTCCACCGTGTCCAGCGGGCCCGTCCTGCGTGAAATCCCCATGAGCCAGGTCGTGCCCGGCGACATCGTGCGCCTGTCGGCCGGCGACATGGTCCCCGCCGACGTGCGCCTGGTCGAATCGCGCGACCTGTTCGTCAGCCAGGCGGCGCTGACGGGCGAAGCCCTGCCCGTCGAAAAATACGACACGCTGGGCGCGGTGACCGGCAAGCGCGCCGGTCCGGCCAGCGCAGGCGCCGGGCTGCTGGAGCAATCCAACATCTGCTTCATGGGCACCAACGTGGTCAGCGGCACCGCCACCGCCGTGGTCGTGGCCACCGGCCCGCATACCTACTTCGGCTCGCTCGCCAAGGCCATCGTGGGCTCGCGCGCGCAGACCGCCTTCGACCGCGGCGTGAACAGCGTCAGCTGGCTGCTGATCCGCTTCATGCTGGTCATGGTGCCGGTCGTGCTGCTGATCAACGGCTTCGCCAAGGGCGACTGGACCGAAGCCTTTCTGTTCGCCCTGGCCGTGGGCGTGGGCCTCACTCCCGAGATGCTGCCCATGATCGTGTCGTCCAACCTGGCCAAGGGCGCGGTCGCCATGGCCCGGCGCAAGGTGGTGGTCAAGCGCCTGAACGCCATCCAGAACTTCGGCGCCATGGACGTGCTGTGCACCGACAAGACCGGCACGCTGACCCAGGACCGCATCATCCTGGAGCATCACCTGGACCTGGACGGCAGCAGCAGCGCCCGCGTCCTGCAGCTGGCCTTGCTCAACAGCCTGCACCAGAGCGGCGTGAAGAACCTGATGGACCAGGCCGTGGTGCGCTTCGCCGAAAAAGCGCCCGCCGCGCGGCAGGCGATCGGCGCCTACCGCAAGATCGACGAACTGCCTTTCGACTTCATCCGCCGCCGCCTGTCCGTGGTGGTGCAGGCGCCCCAGGGCGAACAGCTGCTGGTGTGCAAGGGCGCCGTCGAGGAAATGCTGGACGTCGCCACGCACGTGCAGCACGGCGGGCAGCGCCTGGCCCTGGATGCCGCGCAGCGCGAGCGCCTGCAGGAGCTGGCGCGCGCCTACAACGCGGACGGCTTCCGGGTCCTGCTGGTCGCCACGCGCGAGATCGCCCGTGAACAGGCCAGGTCGCGCTACGAGATCGCCGACGAGCAAGGGCTGACCGTACAGGGCCTGCTGACCTTCCTGGATCCGCCCAAGGAAAGCGCCGCCCAGGCCATCGCCGCCCTGACCGAACACGGCGTGGCCGTGAAGGTGCTGACGGGCGACAACGAGGTCATCACCGCCAAGATCTGCCGCGAAGTCGGCCTGGAGCCCGGCCAGCCGCTGCTGGGCCAGGAGATCGAACACATGGAGGAGGCCGTGCTGCGCAGCGCCGTCGAGCGCCATACCGTGTTCGCCAAGCTCACGCCGCTGCAGAAGTCGCGCGTGCTCAAGGCCCTGCAGGCCAACGGCCGCACCGTGGGCTTCCTGGGCGACGGCATCAACGACGCGCCCGCCCTGCGCGACGCCGACGTGGGCATCTCCGTGGACAGCGGCACCGACATCGCCAAGGAGTCGGCCGACATCATCCTGCTGGAGAAAAGCCTGCTGGTGCTGGAAGAAGGCGTGATCAAGGGCCGCGAGACCTTCGGCAACATCATCAAGTACCTGAACATGACGGCCAGCTCCAACTTCGGCAACGTGTTCTCCGTACTGGTGGCCAGCGCCTTCATTCCCTTTCTGCCCATGCTGGCCATCCACCTGCTCATCCAGAACCTGCTGTACGACATCTCGCAACTGGCCCTGCCCTGGGACCGCATGGACAAGGACTTCCTGCGCAAGCCGCGCAAATGGGACGCGAAGAACATCGGGCGCTTCATGATCTGGATCGGACCGACGTCCTCCCTCTTCGACATCACCACCTTCATGCTGATGTGGTACGTTTTCGGCGCCAGCACGCCCGAGATGCAATCCTTGTTCCAGTCCGGCTGGTTCATCGAGGGCCTCCTGTCCCAGACCCTGGTCGTGCACATGCTGCGCACCCAGAAGATCCCGTTCATCCAGAGCACGGCGGCCCTGCCCGTGATGCTCATGACCGGCCTGATCATCGTGATCGGCATCTATCTGCCCTTCTCCGGGCTGGGAAGCCTGGTGGGCCTGCAGCCGCTGCCCTGGGAGTACTTCCCCTGGCTGCTGGCCACGCTGCTGTCCTATTGCCTGCTCGCCCAGGGCATGAAGACCCTGTACATCCGCCGTTTCGGCCAATGGTTCTGAGGTCATTCCCATGCAATGCAATCTCCGCACCCGCACCGCCCTGCTCGCCGCCGTCCTGGCCGCGGCGGGCCAGGCGCAGGCCGCCGGCGGCGCCCACGTCATCGACGACAGCGAAGTCGGCGCCCCCGGCTCCTGCCATGTCGACACCTGGGCCGCGCTCCAGGAACACCACCAGAAGCAGATATCCCTGGCCCCGGCCTGCACGCCCGCCGCCCTGCCCTGGCTGGAGCTGGGCGCAAACCTGGGCCATGACTGGCGCGGCTCCCGCCATGAGAGCCGCGTGGGGCCCGCATTGAAGCTGTCCCTGCTGTCCCCGGACCACGGCCTGGGACTGGGCCTGAAGTCCGAGGCCGGGATGGACGCGCGCACGGGCCGCTGGACCACGGCCGGCTGGATCGTGCCGATCACCCTGCCCATCAGGCCATGGCTGCGCCTGAACCTGAATGCGGGCTGGACCTTGGACAAGGACGATGAAAGCCGCCGCCACGCCGCTTTCTACGGCCTGCAGGTGGAGGCCGACCTTGCCGCTCAGGTTTCCCTGATGGCCGAAGCCTTCCAGCGCAAAGGCTCCAGGAGCGGCTACCAGGCCGGTGCGCGCTGGAACCCGGGCAACGGTCCGCTGGACCTGGACCTGCTCGTCGGCCGTCGCGTGGACGGCTCGGACGCCCGCCAGGTGACCTTGGGCATGTCGGTCAGATTCTGAGCTCCGCCTGCCGGCGGCGGCGCCGCGCAAGTATATGATGACGACATCGCCCGGCATCCGTCCGATGCCGGGCCACGACTGACCGGAATACGCATGAGCACTCCTGCCTCCCCGCGCCGCGCAAGCGCCTCCCCCGCATGGGTCCTGACCGTGCTGGGCGCGCTGATGCTGCTCGTCTTCGTGGCGGACACCCTGACCGATTACGCCATCGCGGCCGCCGTGTTCCACACGACCCTCCTGCTGATCGCCATCCGCTTCCTGTCGGCGCGCCAGGTCGTCATGCTGGCTGCGGCCAGCATCGTGCTGACCGTGGTCAGCTTCCTGCTGACGCGTTCGGGCCACTACGAAGCCGGGCTGGTCAATACCTGCATCAGCATCATCGCCATCGGCGTGACCTCCTACCTGGGACTGAAGCTCAAGTCCGCCCAGGCCGCCGCCCACCAGGCCCGGGAACGGCTGCTGCGCCTGTCGCGCCTGACCACGCTGGGCCAGTTGAGCACCTCCATCGCCCATGAAGTCAGCCAGCCGCTGGCCGCCATTGCAGCCAGTGCCGGCGCCTGCCAGCGCTGGCTGGACGCCGACCCGCCCAATGTGGAGAAAGCCCGGGCAACGGCGCAACGCATCGCGGCCGACGCGCAGCGCGCCAAGGATGTGCTGGAGCGCGTGCGCAGCATCACGCGCAACGAGACGCCCGCCAGGACCGCCTTCGACCTCAACCAGGCGACGCAGGAGATCATCGAGCTCTCGCGCGGCGAACTGCTGCGCGCCGGCATCTCCCTGACCCTGTCTCTGCAGGAGAAGCTGCCGCCCGCCTACGCCGACCGGGTCCAGATCCAGCAGGTCATCGGCAATCTGCTGCTCAATGCCATCGAAGCCCTGTCCGAACCCGGCAAGCGTGCGCCGCAAATCCACATCCGCACCCTGGCTCCCGAGCCCGGCAAGGTACAGTTCCTCATCCAGGACAACGGCCCGGGGCTGCCTGCAGGGCAGATGCCGCAGCTGTTCGACACCTTCTGGACCACCAAGCCGGCAGGGCTGGGCCTGGGCCTGACCATCAGCCGCGCCATCATGGACGCCAACAACGGCCACATCGGGGCTGCCGACAACGTCCGCGAGGGCGCCCTCTTTCAGTTCACCCTGCCGACCGCCCCATGACATGCGCCATGCCCACAGACTCCCCCACCGTCTACATCATCGATGACGATCCTTCCATGCGCGCCGCGCTGGAAGACCTGCTGGCCTCGGTGGGCCTGCGGGCCGCGGCGTTTTCCGGCACGCGCGATTTCCTCGCCCATGCGCCCGCCGATGGGCCTTCATGCCTGATCCTGGACGTGCGCATGCCCGAGCAAAGCGGCACGGACTTCCATGTCCAGATGGAGGCGCTGGGCCTGCGCATGCCGGTCATCTTCATCACCGGCCACGGCGACATCCACATGGCGGTCAAGGCCATCAAGCATGGCGCGGCGGACTTCCTGACCAAGCCCTTCGTGGACCAGGACCTGATCGACGCGGTGCAGGCCGCGCTGGCCGCCGACGGCCGGCGACTGCGGCAGGAGCAGGCCCGGCAGGCCTTGCGGCAGCGCTGGGAAGCGCTCAATGCGGGCGAGCGGGACGTGCTCGCCCTGGTCGCCCAGGGCCTGCTCAACAAGCAGATCGCGGCGCAACTGGGCGTGAAGGAGGTCACTGTGAAGGTGCGCCGGGCCCGGGTGATGCAGAAGATGCAGGCCGGCTCCCTGGCCGAGCTGGTGCGGCTGTTCGATCAGCTCGGCCTGCCGTCAGGCGCGCAGCCCGCGCCCGACGGGCATCGCGTGCCGGGGCGGCGGGCTGAGTTAAAATAGCCCGGTCCAGTCCCCCTTGCGGACTTCTCAAGGTCAACGCCGAACACAAGTCATGAGCACGTCTACCCCCAACGCCATCCGCACCCGTTTCGCTCCCTCGCCCACCGGCTACCTGCACCTGGGCGGCGCACGCACCGCGCTGTTTTCCTGGGCCTTCGCCCGCCATCACAAAGGCACCTTCGTGCTGCGCATCGAAGACACGGACCTGGAGCGTTCCACCCCGCAGGCCGTGCAGGCCATCCTGGACGGCATGCAGTGGCTGGGCCTGGAGGCCGACGAAGGCCCCTTCTACCAGATGCAGCGCATGGACCGCTACCGCGAAGTCATCGCCCAGCTGCTCAAGGACGGCCACGCCTATTACTGCTACAGCAGCCCCGAGGAAGTCGAGGCCATGCGCGAGAAGGCCCGCAGCCTGGGCCTGAAGCCCCGCTACGACGGCACCTGGCGCCCCGAGGCCGGCAAGACGCTGCCGCCCGTGCCCGCCGGCCGCCAGCCCGTGGTGCGCTTCAAGAGCCCTCAAACCGGCGCCACCAGCTGGGACGACCTGGTCAAGGGCCGCATCAGCTTCGACAACGGCGAGCTGGACGATCTGATCATCGCGCGCGCCGACGGCACGCCCACCTACAACTTCTGCGTGGTGGTGGACGACTGGGACATGAACATCACCCACGTGATCCGCGGCGACGACCACGTCAACAACACGCCCCGCCAGATCGTCATCCTGCAGGCCCTGGGCGCCACCCTGCCCCAGTACGGCCACGTGCCCATGATCCTGGGCCCGGACGGCGAAAAACTCTCCAAGCGCCACGGCGCGGTCAGCATCATGGAATATGACAAGGACGGCTACCTGCCCGAGGCCATGATCAACTACCTGGCCCGCCTGGGCTGGAGCCACGGCGACGACGAACTCTTCACCCGCGAACAACTGGTGGAATGGTTCGACACGCGCAACCTGAACAAGTCCGCCTCGCAGTGGGACCCCAAGAAGCTGAACTGGGTCAACGCCCACTACATCAAGGCCAGCGACAACGCGGACCTGGCCGAGCGCGTCGCCCCGCGCATCCAGGCGCTGGGCGGCAAGACCGACGGCCAGGACCTGCCCGGCATCATGGGCCTGCTCAAGGATCGCGCCGAGACCCTGAACCAGCTGGCCGAAGGCGCCCTGCTGTTCTGCCGCCCCTTCGAGCCCGCCAGCGACGAACTGCAGGCCGAGGTGCTGACGCCCGAGGCGCGCGTCCTGCTGCGCGACTTCGCCGCCAAGGCCGCCGCGCTGCCGCAATGGAACACGGAAAGCCTGGCTGCGCTGATCAAGCAGGTGCTGGCCGACCACGACGTGAAAATGCCCAAGCTGGGCATCCCCTTGCGCGTGGCCGTCACGGGCCAGAAGCAGACTCCGGCCGTGGACGCCGTGCTGGCCCTGATCGGCCGCGACAAGGTGCTGGGGCGTCTGGCGGGGCTGTAAGCGCCATTCATCTTCCCCAAAAAAAACCGCCGCCTCGATACAGGCGGCGGTTTTTTTGCCACTCGGAATTGCGGACGGCTTTTCCCTGCTGCGCCAGGCCTTCGGCCGCGGCAGGCAAGCCCCGATCCTATCGAGGCGCGGCATCCGCTCCGACTCAATCAAGAAACGAGGCGTCAGTCCGCTTCATTTAGGCGGCTGACCTCGATGGTCGCCTCGCCCTGCTCGCTGCTGGCCCAGACCGTGCCGTCCTGGATGTTCAGGTTCACGGCCATGCCGCGTCCGGCCAGCTTGGCCAGGGCTTCGGTGCCGGCCGCGTCCAGCGCATAGACATGGATGTTGCGGGCGCGCGTGATCTTGTCCTTGACGCCGTTCCACCACACGCCCACGGTGCGGCCATAGGCCAGCACGGTGACCCGGCGCGCGCGCGAGCTGGCCTTGAGCAGGCGGCGTTCGTCGGGCAGGCCCACTTCCAGCCAGTGCAGCGGCTCGCCGCTCAGGTCGTGCTCCCACAAGGCAGGCTCGTCCGTGTCGCTCAGGCCGCGGGCGAAGGCCAGGCCTTCGTCGGCGTCGGCATGCAGGCCGAAGGCCAGCAGGCGCACCATCAGGCGCTCCTCGGTCTCGGAAGGATGACGCGCCAGCGTGACGGCGTGACTGCCGTAGTAGGCGCGATCGTTGTCGGCGATATTCAGTTCAGCTTTATAGACGGTGGAACGCAAGGCCATGATGCAGACGGCCCGCCAGGCGGGCCTGAAAAAAGGGCCGTTGCAGGAACGGCCCCGGTTGGACAGGGGATGAATCAGAACGGCAGGCGGTAGCCCGGCGACATCCTGGTCAGGCGGTAGGTCGCGCCATCCTGGCTGCGCAGCACCAGATTGCGGGCGGTGACGCTGACGATGGTGTAGCTGTTCTGGTAGATGGGATCGCCCGGCTCGGTGATCACGCCATTGGACTCCTGGGTGTCCAGGATCAGGGCATTGCCCTCGCGCTTCCAGCAGCCGCTCTCGTTCAGGCCCTGGGAAGGCTTGTTGGGTCGCTTGACCTGCTCGGTGTAGGCCATGGAGCCATCCGCCTGCAAGGTGAACAAGGTACGCAGTTCGCCCACCACGCCTTTCTGTCGATGCTTGCTGAGCCAGTTGCCGGTCAGGGCCTCGCCGGCGGCCGCCGGCTGGCAGGCGGGATGCGCGGGCTTGGCGGGCGCCTGCGCCTGAGGTGCGGGCGCCGGCGGCTTGACCGCGCAGGCGCTCAATAGAACGGAAGCCAGCAAGGCGGTCCAGGAAGACCGCCGCAGAAAATTCGCCTTCTTCATAGAAACCAGTCCTTCGTCGTTGCATGCCGGCCCGCCGCGCGGGCCGCCCAATCCGGATTATTTTACCTGAAGCCCCGGGCCGGGCCTTCAACAAGATGCATCACAGCGGCAAAGGCAGGCGGGTCTCGTTCTTGATCTCGCGCATGGCCACGATGGTGCGCGTCTGGCGCACGCCCGGCATGTTGAACAGGAAGCGGTGCAGGAAATCGTCGTAGGCCTCGGCGCTGGAGACCAGGATCTTGAGCAGGAAGTCGGCGTCGCCGGTGACGGCGTGGCATTCCAGGATCTCGGGCGCATCGCGCACGGCGCGTATGAAGTTGTCGACGATCTCGCCCGAATGCCGGTCCAGGCTGATCTGGGTGAACATGCAGCTTTGCAGGCCGACCTGGCGGCGATCGACGCGCGCATAATAACCCTGGATGACCCGGTCTTTTTCCAGGGTCTTGATGCGCCGCCACACCGGCGCGGTGGACAGCCCGACCCGCTCGGAGACCTGCTGGGCGGACGCCCGGCCGTCCTGTTGCAGCACGTCCAGTATTTTTAAATCAGTTTTATCCATATTTAAATAAATACGAAATAAACATTTCAAAGAATAGGGAATACGCGCAACTATAACGCAAAAAAAAGAGATGGCGGAAAATCTATCATGAACCTTATCTGGAGGTTCCATCATGACGCAGTCCGTCGACACACACTACAAGCTCAGCGACAACCTGACCGCCCGGTCCGGCCGCATCTTCCTGACCGGCACGCAGGCCCTGGTGCGCATGCTGCTGACCCAATACCGCCTGGACCAGGAGCGCGGCCTGAACACCGCCGGCTTCGTGTCCGGCTACCGCGGCTCGCCGCTGGGCGGTGTGGACATGGCCATGTGGAAGGCGCAGAAGCAGCTTGAACAGGCCAAGGTGCGCTTCCAGCCCGCCATCAATGAAGACCTGGCCGCCTCCATGATCATGGGCACCCAGCAGGCCGGCGAGCGCGCCGACCGCAAGGTCGACGGCGTGTTCGCCATGTGGTACGGCAAGGGCCCCGGCCTGGACCGCGCGGGCGACGCCCTGCACCATGGACACGCCGCCGGCGCCTCGCGGCATGGCGGCGTGCTGATGATCGTGGGCGACGACCACGTCGCCTCCTCCTCGTCCATCCCGCACGCCAGCGAACACTCCCTGATGGCCTGGAGCATTCCCGTGGTCAATCCGTCCTCGGTGGACGAATACGAACGCTTCGGCATCTGGGCCTGGGCGCTGTCGCGCTACTCGGGCTCCTGGGTGGCGCTGAAGGCCATCACCGAAACCGTGGAAAGCGGCCGCTCTTTCGAGATCGCGCCGCTGGACGATCTGGACGCAGCGCTGAACGATGCCCAGGGCGGCCTGCATCCCTACAATCCCGGCGAGTTCCTGACGCCCGCCATCGAGGGCACGCTGGAGGCGCGCCTGCAAAGCGTGCGCGACTTCTCCCGCAAGCACAGCCTGGACCGCATCCTGCAGGCCGCGCCGGGCGCCCGCCTGGGCATCGTCTCCACCGGCAAGGCCACGCTGGATGCGCTGGACGCGCTCGAGCAACTGGCCGGGCCGGGCGAGCTGCCGCCCATCCGCCACTTGAAGATAGGCCTGAGCTGGCCGGTCAACACGGAGTCGCTGGAGAACTTCATCGAGGGCCTGGACCACGTCCTGGTCATCGAAGAAAAAGGCCCCGTCATCGAAGACCAGTTGAAGAATCTGCTGTTCAACCGCGCGCAACGCCCCACCGTATCGGGCAAGCGCGACGTGGAGCAGGAAGTGCTGATCCCGGCCGACGGCCAGCTCAGCCCGGCACGCGTGGCCGTGGGCCTGCGCCGCTGGCTGGGGCGGCACGCCGGCCTGCAGTTGCCCGCCTGTGCGATCCAGACCCTGCCCGCCGTCGATACCGGCGGCCTGACGCGGCGCCCTTATTTCTGTTCGGGCTGTCCGCACAACACCTCCACCAAGGTTCCCGAGGGCAGCCAGGCCATGGCCGGCGTGGGCTGCCACTACATGGCCACCTGGATGGATCGCAGGACGCGCGGCCTGACCCAGATGGGCGGCGAAGGCACGGACTGGGTGGGCCTGTCGCCCTTCATCCAGACGGGCCATATGTTCCAGAACATGGGGGAAGGCACTTACTTCCATTCCGGCTACCTGGCCATACGCCAGGCCATCGCCGCCGGAGCCAACATCACCTACAAGATTCTCTTCAACGACGCCGTCGCCATGACGGGCGGCCAGCCGGTGGACGGCCCGATCTCGGTGCCGCGCATCTGCCAGCAGACCCTGGGCGAGGGCGCGCGCCGCGTGGTCATCACCACCGACGAGCCCGAGCGCTACCGGGGCGTGGAGCTGCCCTCCGGCGTGCAGGTGCACCACCGGCGCGAACTGGACCGCCTGCAGCGCGAACTGCGCGAGATCCCCGGCGTGACCATCCTGATCCACGACCAGACCTGCGCGGCGGAAAAGCGCCGCCGTCGCAAGAAGAATGAATATCCCGATCCGGCGCGCCGCCTGTTCATCAACAAGGCCGTATGCGAAGGCTGCGGCGACTGCGGCGTGCAGTCCAATTGCCTGTCGCTGGTGCCGGCCGACACTCCCGAAGGGCGCAAGCGCCAGATCGACCAGTCCAGCTGCAACAAGGATTACTCCTGCGTGGACGGCTTCTGTCCCAGCTTCGTATCCGTCATGGGCGGCGCGCTGCGGCGCGGCGACGACGGCGGCCAGGCCGACCTGAAGGGACGCCTGCTGGAGAAACTTCCCGCCCTGCCCGCGCCTGAGGCCCAGGCGCGCGCCGGCAATGTCATCGTGGCCGGCGTGGGCGGCACCGGCGTCATCACCATAGGCGCCGTGCTGTCCATGGCCGCTCATCTGGAAGGCCGCGCCGCCTCGGTGCTGGACATGACGGGCCTGGCGCAGAAAGGCGGCACCGTCATCAGCCACATCCGGCTCTCGGCCGACGGGCGCCCCACCGGCGCCGTGCGCGTGGACCCCGGCCAGGCCGACCTGGCCATTCTGTGCGACGTGGTCGCGGCCGCGCATCCCAATGCGCTGTCCTGCCTGCGGCCCGGCCACACCCACGCCGTCATCAACGAATACCTGGCGCCCACCGCCGAATTCACCCGCAATCCCGATGCGCCGCTGGACGCCCAACGGCTGCTCAAGCAGCTGCAGGACGGAGCGGGCCGCAACCAGGTACGCTCCTTCAATGCGCACGAGGCCGCCACGCGCCTGTTCGGCGACAGCCTGCTGTCCAACATGATGCTGCTGGGCATGGCCTGGCAGCAGGGCTCGGTGCCGGTGAGCGGCGCCGCCATCGAGCAGGCCATACGCCTGAACGGCGTGGCCGTGCAGGCCAACCTGGACGCCTTCCACATCGGCCGCGTGCTGGGCCACGACGCCCAGGCCCTGGCCAGCCTGCAACAGCCCGCGGCCCAGGTCGTGACGCTGCAGCGGCGCGAAACACTGGAACAGATCGTGGAGCGCTGCAGCCGCAGCCTGGAGCAATACCAGGACGCCGCCTACGCGCGCCGTTTCACCCAGGCCATCGCCGCCTTGCGTCAGGCCGAGGAAGATCTGCGTCCGGGCCAGCGTCCTGCGCTGACGGAAAAAGCCGCGCGCAGCCTGTACAAGCTGATGGCCTACAAGGACGAATACGAGGTGGCGCGCCTGTTCAGCCACCCCGACTTCCGGCAGGACCTGGAGCGCCAGTTCCAGGGCGACTTCAGCCTGCGCTTTCACTTCGCCCCGCCTCTGCTGGCGCGCCGCGACCCGGCCACGGGACGGCCGCGCAAGATCACCCTGGGTCCGCGCACGGCCACCCTGCTGCGCTGGCTGGCCAAGGGCAAGGTCCTGCGCGACACGCCGCTGGACGTGTTCGGCTATACCGAGGAGCGGCGCATGGAGCGCCGCCTCTGGCGCGACTACCTGGCCCTGCTCAAGCATCTGGCGCAGCATCTGGACGCCGGCCAGTACCCGGCCGCCCTGGAGCTGGCCGATCTGCCCCAGCAGCTGCGCGGCTTTGGACCGGTGAAGATGGCCGCCGCGGTACACTACCGCCAACGCTTCGCCGAACTGTCCGCCCAACTGACACAAAGCGTTGCACCTGCAAATAATCTGACAGCGCAGCGCCTTTGAGCGCCCGACTGGCGCTACAATGGCTTCCCTCCAAGGTCTTGCTGCGGCAAGGCCTTTTTTGCCGTCTGCAGATTGCAGAAATCGATTGGGAAATTACAAAAGTCAATGTTGCGCAGTCCCCACCCCGTCACTACAATTAGTGCAACGGGCCGCTCGAACCACTAGATATTGTGGTTCGAGCCCAAGCAAGCACTAGAGCTCGCCGAGTTTCCCCCAAGACCACCATTACCGAATCAACCCGCCGCACGGGCGTGCCCGCGCGCCTCTTTCCACTCCAGGAGTCCCCATGCAAACCTCCCCGATTGCTGAGTCCAGACCCGCCGACCTGGCCGCTTCCGCTCCCGCGGCCGAACCCGGCGCTGCAGCCAATCAATGGTCCATGTTCAGTGTGATCCGCCGCAACGGCGCGGTCATGGGCTTCGAACCGAACAAGATTTCCGTCGCCATGACCAAGGCCTTCCTGGCCGTGGGCGGCGGCCAGGGCGCCGTGTCCGCCCGCGTGCGCCAGCTCGTCGAAGAGCTGACCGCGCAAGTCGTGTCCGCGCTGGTGCGCAACCGTCCCAGCGGCGGCACCTTCCACATCGAAGACATCCAGGACCAGGTCGAACTGGCCCTGATGCGCTCGGGCGAACACGACGTGGCGCGCGCCTACGTGCTGTACCGTGAGAAACGCGCCCAGGAACGCTCCCAGTCCGTGGCCGCCGCGCAACCCGCCGGCAAGTCGGGCCTGAACGTCTCGGACAACGGCCGCCTGCGCCCGCTGGACATCGACGCGCTGCGCGCCACCATCGCCGAAGCCGGCTCCAACCTGAGCATCAAGATCGACGTGGACGGCATCCTGCGCGAGACCGTCAAGAACCTGTACGACGGCATTCCCGTCGAAGAAGTCTTCAAGTCCGTCATCCTGTCGGCCCGCGCCCTGGTCGAGACCGACCCCAGCTACAGCCTGGTCACCGCCCGCCTGCTGCTGCACACCATCCGCATCGAAGTGCTGGGCGAGGAAGTCTCCCAGGCCGGCATGAACCAGCGCTACGCCGAATACTTCCCCGAATTCATCCGGAAAGGGATAGAAAACGAGCTGCTGGACCCCAAGCTGGCGCAGTTCGATCTGCCCGTGCTGGCGCAGGCCCTGAAGGCCGAGCGCGACCAGCAGTTCAACTACCTGGGCCTGCAGACCCTGTACGACCGCTACTTCCTGCACGTGCGCGGCACGCGCATCGAGCTGCCCCAGATCTTCTTCATGCGCGTGGCCATGGGCCTGGCTCTGAACGAGCCCCAGCGCGAACAGCGCGCCATCGAGTTCTACGAGATCCTGTCGTCCTTCGACTTCATGAGCTCCACGCCCACCCTGTTCAACTCCGGCACGCTGCACTCCCAGCTGTCCTCGTGCTACCTGACCACGGTGCCCGACGACCTGGCCTCCATCTACGACGCCATCAAGGACAACGCCCTGCTGGCCAAGTACGCCGGCGGCCTGGGCAACGACTGGACGCCCGTGCGCGCGCTGCGCAGCCACATCAAGGGCACCAACGGCGAAAGCCAGGGCGTGGTTCCCTTCCTGAAGGTGGTCAACGACACCGCCGTGGCCGTGAACCAGGGCGGCAAGCGCAAGGGCGCGGTCTGCGCCTACCTGGAGACCTGGCACCTGGACATCGAAGAGTTCCTGGAACTGCGCAAGAACACCGGCGACGAGCGCCGCCGCACGCACGACATGAACACCGCCAACTGGATTCCGGACCTGTTCATGAAGCGCGTCATGGAGGAAGGCGAATGGACCCTGTTCTCGCCTTCGGACACCCCTGACCTGCACGACAAGTACGGCCGCGAGTTCGAGAAGGCCTACACCGAATACGAGCGCAAGACCGAGACCGGCGAACTGACCCTGTTCAAGAAGATCCCGGCCGTCTCGCTGTGGCGCAAGATGCTGTCCATGCTGTTCGAGACCGGCCACCCCTGGATTACCTTCAAGGATCCCTGCAACATCCGCTCGCCCCAGCAGCACGTGGGCGTGGTGCACAGCTCCAACCTGTGCACCGAGATCACCCTGAACACCAGCGACACTGAGATCGCCGTATGCAATCTGGGTTCGGTGAACCTGGCCGCCCATATGGTCAAGAACGCGCAGGGCCAGTACGAGCTGGATCACGCCAAGCTGGAGCGCACGATCAACACCGCCATGCGCATGCTGGACAACGTCATCGACATCAACTACTACGCTGTCGACAAGGCGCGCAACTCCAATATGCTGCACCGCCCCGTGGGCATGGGCATGATGGGCTTCCAGGACTGCCTGCACCTGATGCGCGTGCCCTTCGCCTCCCAGCAAGCCGTGGAATTCTCCGACCGCTCCGCCGAGGCCGTGTGCTACTACGCCTACAAGGCCTCCAGCGATCTGGCCGTCGAGCGCGGCTCCTACTCGTCCTTCAAGGGCTCGCTGTGGGATCGCGGCATCCTGCCGTTCGACACCCTGGCCATGCTGCGCGAAGAACGCGGCGGCTATGTGGACATCGACCAGTCCCAGACCCTGGACTGGGACGGCCTGCGCGCCCGCATCCAGAAGAACGGCATGCGCAACTCGAACTGCATCGCCATCGCCCCGACGGCCACCATCGCCAACATCATCGGCGTGTCGCCCTGCATCGAGCCCACCTACCGCAACCTCTACGTGAAATCCAACCTGTCGGGCGAGTTCACCGTGGTCAACGAATACCTGGTGCGCGACCTCAAGGCCCTGAACCTGTGGGACGAAGTCATGGTCTCGGACCTGAAGTACTTCGACGGCAGCCTGGCCCAGATCGACCGCATCCCGGCCGAGCTGCGCCAGCTGTATGCCACGGCCTTCGAAGTGGACACCCGCTGGGTGGTGGAATGCGCCTCGCGCCGCCAGAAATGGATAGACCAGGCCCAGTCGCTGAACATCTTCATGACCGGCGTATCCGGCAAGAAGCTGGACGAGACCTACAAGCTGGCCTGGGTCCGCGCCCTGAAGACGACGTATTACCTGCGTTCCAGCAGCGCCACCAACGCCGAGAAATCCACCGGCCGCATTGGCGAGCTGAACGCCGTTTCCACCAGCAGCCCGGCCGCCGGCGCTGTTGCTGCCGCGGCCGCGGCCGCGCCTGAGCCCGAAGTGCTCGGCGCCGTCTGCACCATGCGCCCCGGCGACGAGGGCTTCGAGGAATGCGAAGCCTGCCAATAAGCCCTTCTTCACAGGAATGACACAATGTTGAATTGGGACAACGATCAACCCGCGGCCACCGCCGCCGAACCTCAGGACAACGGGGCCTCCAGCCCCGTGGCCTCGACGGCGGCCGGCCTGAACACGGGTACGGGCAGCCGTATCCGCGCCGCCGACAAGCGCATCATCAACGGCGAGACCGACGTCAACCAGCTGGTTCCCTTCAAGTACAAATGGGCCTGGGAAAAATACCTGGCCACGTGCGCGAACCACTGGATGCCGCAGGAAATCAATATGTCGCGCGACATCGCCCTCTGGAAGGACCCCAACGGCCTGACCGAGGACGAGCGCCGCATCGTCAAGCGCAACCTGGGCTTTTTCGTCACGGCCGACTCGCTGGCCGCGAACAACATCGTGCTGGGCACCTATCGCCACATCACGGCTCCGGAATGCCGCCAGTTCCTGCTGCGCCAGGCCTTCGAGGAAGCCATCCACACCCACGCCTACCAGTACATCGTGGAAAGCCTGGACCTGGACGAGTCGGAGATCTTCAACGCCTACCACGAAGTGCCGTCCATCCGGAACAAGGACGAGTTCCTGATCCCCTTCATCGACCAGATCTCGCACCCCGACTTCAAGACCGGCACCGTTGAAAACGACCAGAAGCTGCTGGAATCCCTGATCGTCTTCGCCTGCCTGATGGAGGGCCTGTTCTTCTACGTGGGCTTCACCCAGATCCTGGCGCTGGGCCGCCAGAACAAGATGACGGGCGCGGCCGAGCAGTACATGTACATCCTGCGCGACGAGTCCATGCACTGCAACTTCGGCATCGACCTGATCAATACGATCAAGCTCGAGAACCCGCACCTGTGGACCGAGGAGTTCCGCGCGAAGATCCGGGGCCTGTTCGAAGAGGCCGTGAAGCTGGAATACGCCTACGCCGAAGACACCATGCCGCGCGGCGTGCTGGGTCTGAACGCCGGCATGTTCAAGTCCTACCTGCGCTTCATCGCCAACCGCCGCTGCCAGCAGATCGGCCTGGAGCCGCTCTATCCGAACGAGGAAAATCCCTTCCCCTGGATGGCTGAAATGATCGACCTCAAAAAAGAACGCAACTTTTTTGAGACACGCGTCATCGAATACCAAACCGGCGGGGCGCTTAGCTGGGATTAATACTTGACTGTATAGAGTGTTCCGTTAGACTTCTAGGCGTATAAGGTATCAACCTTATACGCCTGCGTCATTTGCAAAGGGCCAATGCGATTTTCCAGGGCCAGGTCAAATGGGTGTGGACAAACTAAAGACTTGTTCTCAAGGAGCATGATCATGGCAACAGCCAAAAAAGGCGCAGCAAAATCGACCGCCAGCAAAGCGGCCGGCGCAAAAAAAGCAACGCCAGCCAAAACCGCCGTCACCCCCGTGAATGCTGAAGCCCCGAAGGCCAGCCCGACCAGCAGCAAAACCTCCCCAAGCAAGACGCCCGCCAAGTCCTCGGCGACCAAATCCACGACCAAAACCGCCGCCAAGCCGGCCGCCAAATCGGCCGTGAAAAAGGCCGCCGCCAAGAAAGCCGCACCGGCAAAAACGGCAACCAGCGCCGCCAAAACCGTGAAGCCAGCTGCCAAAACGACGACAGCCAAAACCACGACGGCAAAAACCGCCGCCAAGCCGGCCGCCGCCAAAACCACGGCGGACAAAGCCAGCGCGACAACAACCGCCAGCGGCAAAAGCGCTGCCAAAACAGCCGCCAAGCCGGCTGCCAAAGCCGCAACCGTAAAGAAGGCGGCTGCCAAAACAAGCGCGACCAAATCCACGCTGGCCAAACCGGCCGCCAAAGCGGACACAGCCGCCAAGGCAAGCACCAAAAGCACCGCCGCCAAACCTGCCGCCGCCGGCAAATCGGCGGAAAAGCCAGCCGACAAATCCAACGGCAAGGCCGCGGCAAAAACCACGGCCAAACCTGCGGCCAAGCCGGCCGCCAAAGCGGCCGTGAAGACAGCCGCCAAGAAAGCCAGCACCTCCGCAGCCGCCAAAAAGACCGCGGCTCCCAAGAAAGAAGCCAAACCCGTGACCAAAGCAACTGAAACCCCGACGGCCGCCCCGGCCAAGAAGGCCGCCGCCAAGACCGGCAACAAGACCGCCGCCCGCAAGGCCGCCAAGACCGCCGCTCCTGCCGAGCCAAGCCGCCAGGACGTCAACCCCGCCGGCTCCTGGCCCTTCCCCACCGGCAAGCGTCCGTAAGCACGACACGCTGTTACACACAAAGAGCCACCCTCATCCGGGTGGCTCTTTGGCTTTGAGCGCTCGCATGCGACAATCCTTCTTCCTTACATCCACTTGAAGCAACCATGTTCAGCGAAGTCGGCCTTTTCCTAATCAATATCGTCTTCTCGCTCCTGGGCACCATATTGCTGCTGCGCGCCTGGGTCTACGCCCTGCGGGTCCATCCCTTCAACCCGTATTCGCAGGCCATGTTCAAGGTCACGGACTGGCTGGTCCTGCCGCTGCGCCGCCTGGTCAAGGCAGGCCGCTTCTGGGACTGGACCTCGCTGCTGGGCAGCTGGCTCAGCGCCTTGGTGTACCTGATCCTCAGCGCGATGGTCCTGACCGGCTCCTTCTCCGTCCTGGGCAACCTGCCCATGCTGCTGCTGGCCGCCGTCTTCACCGTGCTGCGCTGGGCGCTCAGCCTGGTCTTCTGGATCGTGCTGCTGCAGGCGCTGTTGTCCTGGATCCAGCCCCAGTCGCCCACCATGCCGCTGCTGCGCTCGGTCACCGCCCCGCTGCTCGACCCCATCCGCCGCATCCTGCCGGACCTGGGCGGCCTGGACCTCTCGCCCCTGGTGCTGCTGCTCCTGACCCAGGTGCTGAACATGATCGTCACGCGCATGGCCTTCTCCCTGGTCCCGATCTGAACACGTCTCCTGCCCCAGAAAAGCCACCTGTCACGGTGGCTTTTTTGCAGGCCGTCATAATTTTCAGAGAACTTTCCAGCATTGAATCGTCCCAAGGATGGAAACGGAATAGCCTCGGTTCTCTTGACGTACGGGAGCTATCCCCGCCACAGGCTTGAACGGCGCTTTCACAGAGACCCGCTCTGTCATCGCCCAATTGGTTCGTGTGTGGAGCACGGTAATGAACTGTTCCTGGCTAACCACTGGCTCGAATCATTTGTAAAAAATTCGAGCGCAAGAATCAGGATGTACAGGCCCGCAACCAACCCTATACTGCTCCCATCTCCACAGCACCGGCAGATCAACATGAGCAGCCCCCTTCCCTTGCACGACGCACCCGGCCGCTACAGCGAAGCGGAACGCTTTCTGGCCGGACTGGACGCCGACTGGCAGGCGCTGGTCGAGACCGTCGGCCCCTGCGTGCACCAGCCCCGGCCCGAACGCGACCCCTACGAAGCCCTGGTGCGCGCGGTGGTCTACCAGCAACTGCACACCCGCGCCGCCGACCGCATCCTGCAGCGCCTGCTGGCCCTGTACCCGCACGGCCGCTGCCCCGCCCCCGACGAACTGCTGGCCACGCCCGTGGATGCGCTGCGCGCCTGCGGCCTGTCCGGCGCCAAGACCGCCAGCATCCTGGGGCTGGCCCAGGCGCGACTGGACGGCCGCATCCCCGACCAGCAGACCGCCCTGCTCATGCCCGACCAGGAGCTGATACACGGCCTGAGCCAACTGCGCGGCATAGGCCGCTGGACCGTGGAAATGATGCTGATCTACACCCTGGAGCGCGAAGACATACTGCCCGCCGACGACTTCGGCGTGCGCGAAGGCTACCGGCGCCTGAAGAAACTCGAACAGGCCCCCGCCGCCCGGGTCCTGCGCGAACTGGGCCAGGCCTGGTCTCCCTACCGCAGCCTGGCGGCCTGGTACCTGTGGCGCGTGCCGCGCATCGAGGCCGCCCCCTACGCCACGCAAGCACAGCGCTGGCAGGCCATCGTGGAACGCGACAGCCGCGCCGACGCGCACTTCGTCTATGCCGTCCTGAGCACCGGCACCTACGCCAGCCCGAGCGCCGCCGCGCGCCGTCCCAAACAGGAAAACGTACGCTACTTCGACACGCCCGAGCAGGCGCAGCAGGCCGGCTTTCGCCCCAGCCGCCACCGCCACGCCGACCGCCGCCAGCAGGCCCTGCAGCACCAGCAAGCCGTAACCCAGGCCTGCCGCCTGATCGAAGACGCGGAAAACGCACCCAGCCTTGACGAATTGGCGGCCGCCGTGGGAATGAGCCCCTACCACTTCCACCGCATCTTCAAGGCCCAGACGGGACTGACGCCGCGCGCCTATGCCCAGGCGCATCGCGCCCGGCGCCTGCGCCGCCAGCTGGACGACCCACGGACCCGCATCACCGACGCCATCTACGAGGCCGGCTACGGCGCGCAAAGCCGTTTCTATGAAGAGTCGCAGGCACTGCTGGGCATGCCGGCCAGCGCCTTTCGCAAGGCCGGCCAGGGGGCCACCATACGCTTTGCCATCGCTCAATGCAGCCTGGGCGCATTGCTGGTGGCCGAGAGCGAACGAGGCATCTGCGCCATTTCCCTGGGCGACGATCCGGAACTGCTGCTGCGCGAGCTGCAGGACCGCTTCAAGGCCGCCGAACTGATAGGCGCCGATCCCGGCTTCAACCAGCGCGTGGCACAGGTGGTGGCGCTGGTCGAGACCCCGTCGGCAGGCCTGGCGCTGCCGCTGGACATCCGGGGCACGGCCTTCCAGCAGCGCGTCTGGGAGATCCTGCGCAGCATCCCCGCCGGGCAGACCGCTACCTACACCGAAATCGCGCAACGCATGGGGCAGCCGCGCGCCGTACGCGCCGTGGCCCGCGCCTGCGCCACCAATACCCTGGCCGTGGCCATCCCCTGCCACCGCGTCGTGCGCCAGGACGGCGATCTGGCCGGCTACCGCTGGGGCCTGGACCGCAAGCGCAGCCTGCTGGAACGGGAGCGCTCCTGAAGCCCGGCCGCCCGGCCATGAAAAAACCCGGCCTTGGGCCGGGTTCTTGCGTGTCGCAGGCCCGCAGGCCCCGGAACGGATTTACATGGGCACCACGCGGGTGGGGCCGTTGCCGCTGAGCATGCGCACACGCTGGCCCACCGATAAAGGCACGTCGGCCTCCTGGGCGACCACGCGGGTTTCGCCATTGTCCAGTTGAACGGTGATCTCCAGCCCCTGGGACTTGCCCATGCGGTTTTCCACGGCATTGCCGACCAGGCCGCCCAACAATGCGCCGCCGATGCTGGCAATGATGCTGCCGCGGCCGCCGCCGATCGAGCTGGCCGCCACGCCGCCCATGGCCGCGCCGGCGACCGAACCCACGCCGGAGGTCTGATCCTTCTGGATGGTGACGGGGCGCACGCCCACCACCGTGCCCAGGCGCACGATCTGTTCACGCTGGGCCTGGCCATAGCTGTAGACGGAGCTCGATGCCGACTGATTGGCGCAACCGGCCATCAGGAACACCGGGACGGCCAGGCTCGCTGCCATCAGCAGGCGTACTTTGGGACGATTGAAAAAAGAAGCGTGCATGCGGTTCACTCCGAAAGATGCATCTGGCCTGACCAAGAGATCTGCGCGCGGGCGCAAGGTTACAGGCTGCGTTCGATGCCGAAATGCTGTTTTAGCATAGCCTGAATGTCAGATCGTTTAAATTCATGGTTCTGGGGGCCGTTACTCGCGATTTTAATACTGCCCATCAGGTTGCCCAAGCTGCAGGCTTCCTCGAAGCTCCAGCCTTTTGTAAGCCCATATAACAGGCCGGCGCGATGCGCATCGCCGCAGCCGGTGGGATCGACCACTTCAGTCGCCGGCACCGGAGCAATGGCAATCTCCTGCCCGTCGCGATAAAGCGTGCTGCCATGGGCTCCACGGGTGATCACGGCGGCTTTCAAGCCGGCGGCGATCTGCGTCATGGACTTGCCGGTGCGCTGCTCGATGACCTCGGCCTCGTAGTCGTTGGCCGTAAGAACCTGACACAGTTGCAGCATCTGCAGCAGATCTTCGCCCGAGAACAAAGGCATGGCCTGGCCCAGGTCGAAGATGAACGGCACGCCCATGGCATTCAGGCGCCGCGCATGCGCGAACATGCCATCCTTGGCATCCGGAGCCACGATTCCCCAGCCGGCCTGCTGGCCGGAGAGATCGTTGTCGGCCGAATGCAGCATGGCCCCGGGATGAAAAGAGGTGATCTGGCTGGCAGCCAGGTCGGTCGTGATGAAGCACTGGGGCGTGAACAGTTCGGGCATTACGCGCACCATGCTGGTGTCGATGCCCAGGCCCTCCATGCGCTTGATGTAATCCAGGCCGTCGCCGCCCACCGTGCCCACGGGCACGGGCTGGCCGCCCAGCAGCTTGAGCGTGTAGGAGATGTTGCCGGCGCATCCGCCCCACTCCTTGCGCAGGCTGGGCACGAAGAAGGAGACGCTCAGCGTCTGTATGCTGTCGGGCAGGATATGGTCTTTGAAATAGCCCTCGAAAACGGCGATCGTATCAAACGCGATCGACCCGCATACCAGCACTCGCTCGGACATAACTTACCTTATGGAAAAAAAGGGCTAATCTGATAGCCATTGACTTGAAGGCCCCCGGTATCCAGGGGCAGTTGCACCATCAGTTCGGTGCGCGCCGCAAAGGGTTCGCCGCGTCGCTCCGGCGCCAGGTACTGGGCCGGCTCGATATTGCGCCGGGCAATCAGGGCGCCGGAAAAATCCTTCAGGTCCAGCACCAGCGTGGGCCACTCCTGGGGACGCTCGAATTCATTGCGCAGCGTAAAACGCAGGGTGGAACGCGAACCTTCGCCCGGCTCCTTGTGCAGCGCCGAGGACACCACGCGGATGTCGCCGATGCGGCGCTCGTAGGGCACCTGGCAGCCCAGATTCGCGCAGGCCTGCTCCAGGGCGGGCCGCAGCAGCGGAATGTGGCTGGCGATCTGCACGCGATAGACATAGACCAGCTGGGCCAGCAACACCAGCACGCCCGCTGCGCAGAGCAGTTTCCAGAACACGGACCAGGCGCGCCGGCCCAGCCCGGCTTCGCCCTCGTAACGCGTCTCGCGCTGCATGGCGGGATTGGAGGGAATGACCCAGTCCTCGCCCGAGCCGTCGGCCTGACGCGAGGGATAGGCGGCGCGCAAGGTGCTGGCGCGGTCGCCCACGCTGAAGTCGGGCTCGTTGTCCCCCCAGGAGGATTGGCCGATGTGATGATCGCCGGCGTCGTCCTCGGTGTCCAGGCCGGACACGAAGAAAGAAGCGTCGTCGTCCGTCCGGTCGCGCGCAATCGGGGCGCGGGCGCGAATGACGGACGGATCGGCCGGGGTCACCGGCGCCCTGGCCAGGGCGGAATCAGGAAATTTGCGCACCTGCAGAGAGTCGTGCGCAGACCCCTCGTCGCGCGGCGGGGCATGGCGGGAGTGCTCGACGAAGCGCGGCCCCTGCGCCGGGGCCTGCAGATCGACGTGCTGCACGGCCTGCGTCTGGCGGCGTCCCAGCATCGGTTCGGTCCTGGACGCCGGTTCAGGAGCGGATCGCGGCGCATCATAGGTAGGCTCGGGCGCGTCATCGTCGATGACCTCTTCGAAGCCATCAAAAATATGTGCGCACTGGATGCAGCGTATATAGCCCCGGCGGCGCTGCAGCAGCTCGACGCTGGCTGCAAAAATTGTCCCGCACCGGGGGCAGCGAGTCTTCAACTCCATAAGCCCACCTAAATTCCTGCTGTCCTACACAGACCGTTGCCCGGCCAGACAGACCCAGCCATCGCGCGCCTGCCAGACCGACAGGGACAGATAAGGCGAGTACACCGCGATCATCTCCTCGGCCTGCCAGTCGTAGATGCCCGACAGCACCAGGTGGCCGCCCGGCTTGACACGATTGGCCAGCATGGGCGCCAGCATGCGCAAGGGGTTGGCCAGGATGTTGGCCACCACAAGATCGGTCTGGCCTTGCGGCATTTCGTCGGGCAGCAGCCCTTGCACGTCGACTTGATTGACCTGCGCATTGTAGCGCGTCGAAATGACCGCCTGCTCGTCTATGTCCACGCCCACGGTGTGGCCTGCGCCCAGCTTGCGGGCGGCGATCGCCAGAATCCCCGAGCCGCAGCCGTAGTCCAGCACGGTCTGTCCGCGCTGCACATGGTGCGCCAGCCAGTCCAGGCACAAGTGCGTGGTGGGGTGGCTGCCGGTGCCGAACGCCAGGCCGGGGTCCAGCTCGATGCGCACCAGATCCTCGCCCGCATCCTGCACCAGGGGCAGGTCCTCGTCGTTCTTGTGCCAGCTGGGCACGATCAGGATGCGCTCGCCCACGGGAATGGGGCCGAACTGTGATTGCGTCAGGCGCACCCAGTCGGCGTCGGGCACCTCGCGTACGCTCCATTGAGCCTGCTGCGGATCGAGCACGCCGGCCTCGTACAGGGGTTGCAGCATGTCTTCGGGTTCGACGCCCTCGGGCAGCAGCGCCACCACGCGGTTGTGGTCCCACGCCAGCACCTCCGGCTCAATGCCGGGCTCGCCGTACAGGGGCTGCTCACGATCGGTGTCGCCGTCGGCGTCCTCCACCGACACGGACAGCGCGCCGGCCTCCAGCAAGGCGTCGGACAGACGCTCGGCCTCGTTTTCACGGCAGCTCAATAAGAGTTCACGCATACTTGTCTTCCATAAAGCAAAACAGGGGCGAGCCCCTGTTTTGCATGTTCACTGCCCAGGACGAGACGGCTCGCGACCCCGCCGTCGTCCCTGTGTTTCACTTGCGCTGGGACAGCTTCTGTTCCAGGTAGTGGATGCTGGTGCCGCCGGCCTGGAAGTTGGCGTCCTGCATCAGCTCGCGGTGCAGCGCAACGTTGGTCTGAATGCCTTCCACCACCATTTCCGACAAGGCGATGTCCATGCGGGCGATCGCCTGTTCGCGGGTCTTGCCGTAGGTGATCAGCTTGGCGATCATCGAATCATAGAACGGCGGAACCGTGTAGCCGGCGAACACGTGCGAATCGATGCGCACGCCGGGACCGCCCGGCGTATGCCAGTTGGTGATCAGGCCGGGGCTGGGGGTGAACTTGAACGGATCTTCCGCATTGATGCGGCATTCGATGGAGTGGCCTTCGAACTGGATGTCGCGCTGGCGCAGCACGAACTTCTCGCCCGCGGCAACCTTGATCTGCTCCTGGACCAGGTCGATGCCGGTGATCATCTCGGTGATCGTGTGCTCCACCTGGATGCGGGTGTTCATCTCGATGAAGAAGAACTCGCCGTTCTCGTACAGGAACTCGAACGTGCCGGCGCCGCGGTAACGCATCTTGCGGCAGGCATCGGCGCAGCGCTCGCCGATGCGTTCGATCAGGCGGCGGGGAATGCCGGGAGCGGGCGCTTCCTCGATGACTTTCTGGTGGCGGCGCTGCATGGAGCAGTCGCGCTCGCCCAGCCAGATGGCGTTGCGCTCGCCGTCGGCCAGCACCTGGATCTCGATGTGGCGCGGGTTCTCGAGGTACTTTTCCATGTAGACCTCGGGATTGTTGAACGCCGCCGCCGCCTCGGACTTGGTCGTGGCCACGGCCGTCAGCAGGGCCGCTTCCGTGTAGACCACGCGCATGCCGCGACCGCCGCCGCCGCCCGAGGCCTTGATGATCACCGGATAGCCCACTTCACGGGCTATGCGCATGATTTCCTGCGGATCGTCGGGCAGCGCGCCGTCCGAGCCGGGGACCACGGGCACGCCGGCCTCGATCATGGCTTTCTTGGCCATGACCTTGTCGCCCATCGTGCGGATGTTCTCGGGACGCGGACCGATGAAGACGAAGCCGCTCTTTTCGACGCGCTCGGCAAAGTCCGCGTTCTCGGCCATGAAGCCGTAGCCGGGATGGATGGCTTCGGCGTCCGTGACTTCGGCCGCGGAAATGATGGCCGGCATGCTCAGGTAGCTGTCGCGGGCGGGCGCGGGGCCGATGCAGACGGCCTCGTCGGCCAGGCGCACGTACTTGGCGCCGCGATCGGCTTCGGAATAGACCACCACCGTCTTGATACCCATCTCGCGGCAGGCGCGCTGGATACGCAAGGCGATTTCGCCGCGATTGGCGATTAGGATTTTTTCAAACATGTCATCAACCGATGATGAACAGGGGCTGGCCGTATTCCACGGGGCCGCCGTTTTCGACCAGGATTTCCTTGATCACGCCGGATTTGTCGGCCTCGATCTCGTTGAGCAGCTTCATGGCTTCGATGATGCACAGCGGATCGCCTTCCTTGACCGTCTGGCCCACTTCCACGAAGGGAGCGGCCCCGGGGCTGGGAGCGCGGTAGAAAGTGCCGACCATGGGCGCCTTGACGGCATGGCCTTCGGCCGCGGCGGGCGCGGCGGCAGCGGCTGGAGCCGGCGCGGCGGCGGCCGGAGCGGCCACGACCTGGGCGGCCTGCGCCTCGGGAACGTAAGCCACGGGGGCAGCCGAGCTCTGCGAAAATTTGACGATCCGGACTTTGTCGTCGCCTTCGGTGATTTCCAGTTCGGCAATACCCGATTCGGCCACGAGATCGATCAGGGTTTTGAGTTTTCTAAGATCCATGCATGCTTCCCGCGACGCCGCACTGTCCTAGTGCTGAATCAGAACGGCATCAAAAAAGAAAATTGGTCAAAAAGACGAAGACAGCCGCCTAGCTGTCCAAGGCAAAACGCAGCGCAGCCTCATACCCGAACGCCCCCAGCCCCACGATCACGCCGCGGGCGGCGTCGGAGAGATAGGAATGATGACGGAACGGCTCGCGCTTGTGTACATTGGACAAGTGGACTTCGATGAACGGAATGCCGACACCGGCCAGAGCATCGCGTATCGCCACGCTGGTGTGTGTGTAGGCACCGGCATTGATGATGATGAAATCGACACCCTCGGCGCGGGCCTGGTGGATCCGGTCGACGAGCCCGCCTTCGTGATTACTTTGAAAAAACTGACACTGTGCGCCACGCTGGTCGGCCAGGGCCCGCAAACCGCCATTGATATCCTCGAGGGTCTGATGTCCGTAGACATCCGGCTCCCGGGTACCCAGCAGGTTGAGGTTGGGCCCGTTAAGGACCAGAACATGATTCGCCATAGCGGATTTTTCGTGAAGACAGACCGCCTTTTTACGCTAAAAAGCGCCATTTGTCTATCAACGACGTCGATTACAAGCGGTAACCGAGGGATTCTGCTTTTTCAGGAGAAAACCGGCCGCAGGCCGGAATTTGCCGAAATTGAACGACGAAGTGCGCCATTTAGCGCTGACGCTTGATAACTTCGTCCAACTTTTGCGGATCGATCTGGCCCAGAATCCGTTCGTCCACCCGGCCGTTGCTTCCAAACACCACCGTGAACGGCAAGCCGCCCTTTTTATTGCCCAGGCTGCGCATCTGCCTGACTCCGCCCGGACCGGCCAGGAGGATGTCGTAGCTGACCGGAACGCGCTGCAGGAACTCCTGGACGTTGCTCTTGGAATCCACGGCGATGCCCACGAACTGCACATCCGGATAGCGCTCGTGCAGCGCCTGCAGATCCGGCATCTCCTTGATGCAGGGCGCGCACCAGGTGGCCCAGAAATTGATGACCAGCGGCTTGCCGGCGTAAGCCGACAAGAGCCGGTCCTGGTCCTGGAGATCGGGAAAGCTCTGCGCCAGGAACGGATCGGCGGGCAGCAGACTGGCCCAGGGCGCCGGGTGCAGGGCCAGAAGCCCCGCGCACAACAAGGACCGCCGCAGAAAAAGACGCCTTTGCATACTTGCTCACACTTTAAAAGCACCCCGGGCTTCCCCGGGGTGGAACACATCATTCGGCGATGATAGCACCCGCATCCCGACCAAGTCGGCGCGCCAGATCAAACACTCGACTAAAATGTGGGCCGGAGGATTGTCATGCACATACATATATTAGGCATATGCGGCACATTCATGGGTGGCCTGGCGCTGATCGCCCGATCGGCGGGCCATACCGTGACCGGCTGCGATGCCGGGGTCTACCCCCCCATGAGCACACAGTTGCAGGAACAGGGCATAGCGTTGATCGAAGGCTTCGACGCCAGCCAGACCGAACTGGCGCCCGACCTGTACATCATCGGCAACGTCGTCTCCCGGGGCAATCCCCTGATGGAAGCCATCCTGGACCAGGGCCTGCCCTACATGTCCGGGCCGCAGTGGCTGGGCGAGAACATCCTGCGCGGCCGGCACGTGCTGGCGGTGGCCGGAACCCACGGCAAGACCACGACCAGCTCCATGCTGACCTGGATCCTGGAGCAGGCCGGCCTGGCGCCCAACTTCCTGATCGGCGGCGTGGCGCCCGACCTGGGCGTGTCGGCACGCTTCGACCCCGCGCAGCCGCTCTTCGTGATCGAAGCCGACGAATACGACACGGCCTTCTTCGACAAGCGCTCCAAGTTCGTCCACTACCGTCCGCGCACGGCCGTGCTGAACAACCTGGAATATGACCACGCGGACATCTTCCCCGACCTGAACGCCATCCAGACCCAGTTCCACCACCTGGTGCGCACCATTCCGCGTTCGGGCCTGATCCTGTGCCCGACCGGCGCGCCCGCCCTGGAACAGACGCTCGAGCGCGGCTGCTGGACGCCGGTCAACTACTTCGGCCCCCAGGGCGACTGGGACAGCCGCGACATCAGCCCGACTTCCTTCGAGGTCCTGCGCCACGGCCAGGCCCTGGGCCGCGTGCAGTGGCCGCTGACCGGACGGCACAACCAGCTCAACGCGCTGGCCGCCATCGCCGCCGCGCAGCATGCGGGCGTGGCGCCAGAACAGGCCATCGCCGCCCTGTGCCGCTTCAAGGGCGTCAAACGCCGCATGGAAGTGCGCGGCACCGTCAAGGGCGTGACCGTCTACGACGACTTCGCGCACCACCCCACCGCCATCGCCACCACCCTGGACGGGCTGCGCGGCCAGGTGGGACCGGCCACGCGCATCCTGGCGGTGCTGGAACCGCGCTCCAACACCATGAAGCTGGGCGCCATGGCCGCCCGCCTGCCGCAATCGCTGGAGCAGGCGGACCTGGTGTTCTGCTACGGCGAGACCCAGGGCAAGCACGCCCTGGGCTGGGACCCGACGGTCGTGCTGGCCGAGATGGGCGAGCGCGCCACAGCCTGGAACGATTTGGATAAAATGGTGACTGCCATTGTCCAGGCCAGCCGTCCCGGCGACGCCATCGTGGTGATGAGCAATGGCAGTTTCGGCGGCGTCCACCAACGCCTGCTGGACCGCCTGCCGCGCTGACCCCCCTTCCGTCCCCCCAGGTGCTGTCATGATCCTCTACCTTCACGGCTTTCGCTCTTCGCCTTCGTCCTACAAAGCGCGGCGCATGAAGCAAGCCCTGCAGGAACGGGACCTGCTGCACCTGTGGCGCTGCCCGCAGTTGCCGGCCAGCCCGGCGCAGGCCATCGCCCTGTGCCGGCGCATCCTGGATACGGAACTGGAGGCCGGCCAGGCGCGGGAGCGGCTGTGCATCATGGGGTCCTCGCTGGGCGGCTATTACGCCAGCCACCTGGCCCAGCACTACCGCAGCCGGGCCGTGCTGATCAACCCGGTGGTCTACGCCGGCCGGGATCTGGCCACGCAGGTGGGCGAACACACCTGCTACCACTCGGACGCGCCCTTTCACTTCCTGCCCGAATATGTGGACGAACTGGACGACATCCACGTCCCCCGCCCGGCCGATCCGCAGCAGTTCTACTTGCTGGCGGCCAAAGGCGACGAAGTCCTGAACTGGCGGGAAATGGCGGACTGGTACCGGGGCAGCCGCGGCCACATCGTCGAAGGCGGCGACCACGGCTTCTCGGATTTCGACCCCTGGATACCCGACATCCTGCAGTTCGCCCTGCAACGACCTTAAAAATACTTACCGGATGGCAGCGGCCATCCAGATGGAACATCATGTACGTCCTTTTCGAAGACAGCGGCAACTTCAAAGCAGAAAAAGTCTTCTCCGAAAGCGACTCCACCCTGCAAGTGGAATCGGCCTCCGGGAAACGCAGCAAGATCAAGAAGAACACCGTGCTGTTCAGCTTTGAGCAACCCGCTCCCGCGCAGTTGATGGAACAGGCCCAGGCCCTGGCCGAGTCGCTGGACATCAACTTCCTGTGGGAATGCGCCCCCCAGGAGGAGTTCGAAGCGGCCGCCCTGGCCCAGGACTATTTCGGCCATGCGCCCGACGCCGTGGAAAAAGCCGGCACCATTTTCGCGCTGCACAGCGCCCCGGCCTACTTCCATCGCCGCGGCAAGGGCCTGTACCGCCCCGCCCCGCCCGAGATCCTGCAGGCTGCGCTGGCCGCCATTGAAAAGAAACGCCTGCAACAGGAACAGATCGAGGCCTGGGCGCGCGACATGGTGCAAGGCCGCCTGCCCGAGCAGGTCGCCCAGAAGGCGCATACGTTCCTGGCCCAGCCGGACAAGAACTCCCTGGAATGGAAGGCCTTCGACCAGGCCCAGAAAGAACTGGGCGTGGGCACGGAAAAACTGCTGCTGTCGCTGGGCGCCTGGTCCAACCCCCTGACGCTGCACCAGCACCGCTTCCTGTCGGCCCACTTTCCCAAAGGCACGGGCTTTCCGCCCATCCAGGTCCAGGAATGGGGCCAGGATCTGCCCAAGGCCGACGTCACCGCCTATTCGGTGGACGACGCCAACACCATCGAGATCGACGACGCCTTGTCGGTGCAGACGCCCGAGCCCGGCCGCATCCGCGTGGGCGTGCACATCGCCGTGCCGACGCTGGCCGTCAAGCGCGGCAACGAGTTTGACCAGATCGCGCGCAACCGCATGGCCACGGTCTACACGCCAGGCCACAAGATTCCCATGCTGCCGCCCGAGCTGATCGCGCGCTTCTCCCTGGACGAGGGCCAGGCGCGCCCCGCTCTGTCGCTGTACGTGGACGCCGACATCAGCACCGGCGAAATCCTGGCGCATCACACCCGCCTGGAGCGCATCACCGTCGAGCGCAACCTGCGCCAGCACGAACTGGACCCGCTGATCTCCGAAGAGGCCCTGAACGATCCCGCGGCCGAACTGCCCTATGCGCAGTGGCTGCGTCCGCTGTGGACCTTCTCGCGCCAGCTTGCCGCCCAGCGCGAGGCCGTGCGCGGCAAGCCCGAGAACAACAACCGCGTGGAATACACCTTCGAGCTGGACGGACCGCACGACGACCCCGATTCCGTCATCCGCCTGGTACCCCGCGTGCGCAACGCCCCGCTGAGCCTGCTGGTGGCCGAATACATGATCCTGGCCAACCAGCTCTGGGGAGGCCTGCTGGCCGAGCACAACGTGCCCGGCATCTACCGCTCGCAGCAATTCATGCGCACGCGCATGTCCACCACGCCCGCGCCGCATGAGTCCATCGGCGTGCCGCAATACACCTGGTCCACTTCGCCGCTGCGCCGCTACGTGGACCTGATCAACCAGGGACAGATCCTGGCCGCGGCCGAACACGGCATCTCCGCCCGCCTGGCCGCCCCCTTCCAGCCCAAGGACGCCGACCTGTTCGCCATCATCGGCGCCTTCGAAGGCCAGTACGCGCAATGGGCCGACTACCAATCTTCGCTGGAGCGCTACTGGTGCCTGCGCTGGCTGCAGCAGAACGGCATCACCCAGGCGCGCGCCGCCTATATCAAAGAAGACCTGGTGCGCCTGAACGACGCCCCCCTGGTGCTGCACGTGCCCGGCCTGCCCGCCCTGGAGCGCGGCCAGGAAGTCACCATAGACCTGCTGGCCTTCGACGAACTGGCGCTGACGGTGGAATGCCGCCTGCGCGAGGTCGCCGCCGCAGCCTGACGGCCATGGCCAGGCCGCCCCGCCGCCCTGCGCAAGGCGATTACCTCTGGCCGGCGGTCGCGGTCTCGGCCTTGGCGCACGCCGCGCTGGTGTTCTGGCCCGCGCGCGCGCCCGCTCCGCAGGCCGCCCGCAGCCTGGACGTGGCCCTGGTCAACTTCAGCACCGAATCCGCCCCTCTGGATCCGCAACTGCTCGCGCAACTGAACCTGGAAGGCGGCGGGCAGGATGCGCGCGGCCAGGCCAGCCAGCCCCTGCCGCTCACCGATCCCGACCTGCCCGACCTGCTGGTGCTGGAGGCGCTGCGCAAGCGCCAGCAAAGCCTGGAAGCCGAGCAGCAACGCCTGCTGGGCGAGCTGGACAGCCAGGACGCCGTGCCGTCGTCCACCCCGGCCCCCGAGTACATCGGCGCCGCCCAGGCCCCCGGGCAGGACGATGACGACCGCAGCCCCCAGGTCCGCAACGCGCGCATCGCGCTGCTGCGCGACCAGATCCGCGAACAGCAGCGCCAGCCGCGCTACCATTACGCCGGCCCGAACGCGCGCGCCAGCGGCGAGGCGCGCTACCTGGACCAGTGGCGCCAGACCATCGAGCAGACCGGCACCCGCCACTACCCCCGGCAGGAGGGCCGCAGGCTCTACGGGCAATTGCAGATGACGGTCTACATACGACGCGACGGCAGCCTGCTGCGCGCCGAACTGACGCGGCCCGCCTCCGACCCGGCTCTGAACCTTGCCGCCCGGCGCATCGTCGAGCTGGCCGCCCCTTTCGCCCCCCTGCCGCCGGAAGTGGCCCCCGGCGCCGATGTGCTGGTGATCACCCGCAGTTGGGAATTCACTCGCGACGCCCTCAGCATGCAGGGCCCGGCCAATGATTGACCGCGCGCCTTCCTTCATGCTCCAAGAGGCCTGTTTCACCTCGGACAATTCGGCGTTCCAGCGGCCCGGCGGTAAAATAAAGCCTCGACCAGGCTTCACTCGGCCCCCCGTGTCCGGAGGATCCGTCAGAACACGAAGGCCGGCCGGATCCAATAACAAGACACTTCCTTAGAGCCTCTCATGTCCGACACGACTTCCGCCGGCCGCTACGGCGTCATCGGCAACCCCATCAAGCACAGCCGTTCGCCCGAGATCCATGAACAGTTCGCCCGCCAGTGCGGCATCGCGCTGAGCTACGAGCGCATCCTGGCGCCGGAGGACGGCTTCGCAGCCGCCGTCGGGGAGTTCTTCGCCGACGGCAAGGGCCTGAACGTCACCCTGCCCTTCAAGGAACAGGCTTTCGAGCTGGCCGCCAAGCGCCTCACCCGCCGGGCCCGCATGGCCGGCGCGGTCAATACCCTGTGGATGAAGGACGGCGAGCTGCACGGCTGCAATACGGACGGCGTGGGCCTGTGCTCGGACCTGCGCCGCCTGGGCCACGACCCGGCGGACATGCGGATCCTGCTGATCGGCGCGGGCGGTGCCTCGCGCGGCGTGGTCTTCCCCCTGCTGGAGGCCGGCTGCGAACTGCTGCACGTCATCAACCGCACCAGCAGCAAGGCCCACGACCTGCGCGAGCATGTCGTGGCGCTGGAGCCCGACGCCTCGCGCCGCCTGAGCGCAGGCGGGCTGGACGACCATTCCGGCGACTGGGACATCGTCATCAACGCCACTTCCGCCAGCCTGCAACAGACGCTGCCCGAGCTGCCCGATGCGCGCTACCGCAAGAACTCCCTGGCCTACGACATGTTCTATGCAGGCGAACCCACGGCCTTCATGCTGGCGGCCGAACGGGCCGGCGCCGACCAGGTCATGGACGGCCTGGGCATGCTGGTGGGCCAGGCGGCCGCCAGCTTCGCCATCTGGCACGGCGTGGAGCCCGAAGTGGAACCCGTGCTGGCCGCGCTGCGCAGCCAGGTCGGACAAGTCTGACGTGAAACTGGCCGCCCGCCCCTGGAAACTGGCCGGCATGCTGCTGCTGGCGGCCGCCGCCGGCATACTGCTCTACCAGATAGCACTGTTCCTGATGGTGCTGTGGTACAGCGTGATGCCGCCCAGGCTCACGCCCTTCATGGCAGCCGAGCAGCGCGAGCTGCGCGCCGCGCAACCCGATGCGCAGGTGCGCTACGAATGGGTGCCTTACGAGCAGATCAGCGCCAATCTCAAGCGCGCCGTCATTGCTTCCGAGGACGCCAACTTCATGCAGCATTCCGGCGTGGAATGGGACGCGATCCGCAAAGCCTGGGACTACAACCGCCGTCAGGCCGAGAAAGGCTCGGCGCGCCGCCGCGGCGGCTCCACGATTTCCCAGCAACTGGCCAAGAACCTGTTCCTGTCGGACTCGCGCAGCTATCTGCGCAAAGGCCAGGAGCTGATCCTGACCTACATGATAGAAGCAGTCATGAGCAAGGAACGCATCCTTGAGCTCTACCTGAACGTCGCCCAATGGGGCACAGGCGTCTTCGGCGCACAGGCGGCGGCCCGCCATTATTACAAGCAGGACGCCGCGCGCCTGAGCGCCGTGCAGTCCGCCCGCCTGGCCAGCATGCTGCCCAACCCGGCCTACTACGACCGGCGCCGCGACAGCCCCTACCTGCAATCGCGCACCCGCACCATCAGCCAGCGCATGCGGCAGGTCGCCATTCCATGACCGTACACGGCTTTTTTTGTTAACCTAGCCTCGTCATCGCAACAGCCCTATTTACATGCGCACCGCCCGCCGCTACCTCGCTTCCGAAATCTACCGCTCCAGCGCCGTCGTGCTGATCGCCCTGCTGGGGCTGTTCACCTTTTTCGCCCTGATCGAGGAACTGGACAAGGTGGGCTCCAAGTTCACGCTCGCCAGCCTGTTCTATATCCAGGCGCTGGAGCTGCCCACGCGCCTGTACGACCTGCTGCCCATCGGACTGCTGATCGGGGCCATCCTGGCGCTGGCCAGCCTGGCCCAGCGCAACGAACTGGTCATCCTGCGCGCCTCGGGCGTGAGCGGGCTGCGCATGATGGTCATGCTCTGGACCGTCACCCTGCCCCTGGTGGCCGGCGCCTTCGTGCTGTCCGAATACGTCACGCCCATGGCGGAGATCAAGTCCAGCGAGCAGGGCATGGCCTTGCTGGGCCGCTCGGGCGGCGGACGGCTGGACAGCGGCTACTGGTTCAAGGAGAACAAGCCGGGGAACGGCATGCGCATCATCAACATCGCCAACCTGCAGGGCAACGGCAGCGTCAGCGATGTCAGCATCTACGACTTCATGGACGGCCAGCGACTGAACATGGTGGCCCAGGCGCCGTCGGGCCAGTTCAAGGAAAATGAACTGGTGCTGCGCGACGTGACCGAAACCCATCTGAGCGAGTCCTCCCACCTTGCCCTGGCCCAGGCCCAGGCGCCGGACCAGCCCCTGGCGCGCATCGAGAAGCGGCCGGAACTGACCCTGCAGACCACGCTGACGCCCGACCGCCTGATCGCCCGGGTGGTCACGCCCGAACGCATGTCCATCCTGGACCTGAAGGACTACATCGACTACCTGGACGCCAACAAGCTGCAGACCAAGCGTCAGGTGGTGGCGCTCTGGCGCAAGGTGGCCTACCCCTTCACCCTGCTGGTCATGATCACCATCGCCGCGCCCATCGGCTTCATGCAGACGCGCCACGGCGGGGTGGGCACCAAAGTCTTTACCGGCATCTTGCTGGGCGTGGGCTTTTTCATGGTCAACCAACTGGCCCTGAACGTGGCCATGCTCAGCAACCTGCCGCCCTGGGTCACCGCCCTGGTGCCCAACCTGATCGCCATGGCCCTGGCGCTGGGCGCGCTCATCCTGATGGAAAACCGCCACAACCTGCGCCGCCGCCACTCCAGCGTCTCCAACTGAACCATGCCCCTGACCCATTCCGCATCCATCTGGGCCATCGGCGACATCCAGGGCTGCTGCGCTTCCCTGGATGCGCTGCTGCGCCACCCCGACATCCAGGCCGACGAGCAGGCCCATTTCTGGTTCGCAGGCGACCTCGTCAACCGGGGCCCCGATTCGGCCGGTTCGCTGCGCCGCATCCGGGCGCTGGGCGAGCGCGCCACCTGCGTGCTGGGCAATCACGACATCCATTGCCTGGCCGTGGCCGCCGGGGTGCGCAAGCCGGGCAAGCACGACACGCTGGCGGCGCTGCTGGCCGCGGCGGACGCACAGGAACTGCTGGACTGGCTGCGCCATCAGCCGCTGGCGCACTACGAACACGAGCATCTGATGGTGCACGCCGGCGTGCATCCGGCCTGGAGCCCGGAACAGACCCTGGAGCACGCCCGCGAACTGGAAGCCCTGCTGCGCGCCGACGACTGGCGCGAACATATCGCCGAACTGTTCGGCAATGAACCCGACGCCTGGCACCCCGCCCTGACGGGTCAGGCGCGCCGGCGCGCCATCGTCAGCACGCTGACGCGCATGCGCATGTGCCGCGCCGACGGGAGCATGGATTTCAAGCACAAGGGTGCGCCGGACCCCGATTCAGGACTCCTGCCCTGGTACGAACTGCCGGACAGGGCCTGCGCCGACGTACCCATCATCTTCGGTCACTGGTCCACGCTGGGCTTGATGAACACGCCCACGCTGCTCAGCCTGGACACAGGCTGCGTCTGGGGTCGACAGCTGAGCGCCGTGCGCCTGCAGGACCGGCGGCTGGTACAGATCCATTGCCCCGAAAACCAGAAGCCCGGCGAATGATGAAAAACTCCGGCCTGTCAGCCCGAGCCTAGTCCACCTCGGCGCTGGCGCGCGCCTCGGATTCATCAGTCGTGTCGACCTCATACGGCCAGTCCGGGCGGACGACAGCCCGGATGCGTTCCCTGGCCTGCTGGGCCGTGGCACTGCGGCCCCACTGCATACAGGACTGGGCGGGCATGACGTCCAGGAAATGGCAGTGCACCTGGACCCGGCGCGAACTGAGCAGGACCCAGATATTGCCCACCAGCGATTGCTCGCCCACGAAGGCGAAACGCTCGGTGCGCCGGCCGGCCTGCTCGAACAGCAGCGCCACAGGCTGGATGTCCACCTCCAGATTGATGGCCGCCTCGAACAGGCTGGCATAGAAAGTCTTGACGTCCAGGCCTGTCGAGGTGGTGCCTTCGGGAAACAGGCCCACGGCGTCGCCCCGTTCGAAGCAGCGCTCCATCTGCTGGCTGACCGTATGCAGGGCACGCCGCTGACCGCGTTCGATGAACACCGTGCCGGCCCCGGCCACCAGCCAGCCCACCACGGGCCAGCGACGGATTTCGCTCTTGGCGATGAAGGAGGTGGGGCGCACGCTGTTGAGCACGAAGATGTCCAGCCAGGATACGTGGTTGGATGCATAGAGCACGGCTCTGTCCTGCACGGCGCGGCCATGCTGGAGGACGGCGACGCCGCAGATGCGCATCAGCAGGCGCGACATGCCCAGCACCATCGCGCGTCGCCCGCCCGGGCGCAGGATGGGAAATGCCAGGCCCACCAGCAGCAGGCCTGCCAGTATCCACAACATCAGCGCCACGGCGCGCCAGGCAAAACGGAATGTATTCAAAGGACTTCAGCCTCGTGAGGGACTCAGACGGGCGGCAGGCGGTCCAGGTAGCGCTGCAGGATCACGCAGGCGGCCACCGCATCGTCGTCGTCGTTGCTTCCCAGCAAGGCTTGAGCCTCCATGCTGGAGCCGCGTTCGTCCACCAACTCCACCGCCAGGCCGTAGCGGCCATGCAGCTGGTTGGCGAAACGCCGGCAGCGAAGCGAAGCATACTGCTCCGCGCCCTCGGCGGTCAAAGGCAAACCCACGACCAGGCGGTCGGGCTGCCACTCGTCGAGCAACTTCTGGATGGCGGCAAATCGTTGCTCGCGCGTGACGGGGCGCAGGATGGCATAGGGACGAGCCTGGCGCGTCAAGGTGTTGCCCAGCGCCACCCCGATCTTCTTCAGGCCGTAGTCGAAGGCCAGGATGGTCTCGGCGGCCGGCGCGCCGGCGCCCTCTGCACGATCAGGCATGGCCCGCGCCGCCCGACAACATGAGGGGATCGATGCCCAGCAGCGCCAGCGCGCTGTCGTAGCGCTTTTCGAAGGGCGTGGAGAACAGGATTTCGTGAGTGGCCTTGACGTTCAGCCAGGCATTGCCGGCCATCTCGCTTTCCAGCTGCCCCGCGCTCCAGCCCGCGTAGCCCAGCGTGACCAGCATATGCTGCGGGCCCTGGCCGTGCGCCACATCCTGCAGTACATCCTTGGAGGTGGTCAGGGTCAGTTCGCCCACCGCCAGGCTGGAAGTGTAGGCCTTGTCCGAATCATGCAGCACGAAGCCGCGGTCGGTCTGCACCGGTCCGCCGAAATACACGGAGGTGCCGGCCAGGTCTGTGTCGGCGTCCACCTCGACTTCGATGCGCGACATGAGATCGGCCAGGGTCAGGTCCGTGGGCCGGTTGATGACCAGGCCCAAGGCGCCCTGCTCATTGTGCTCGCAGACGTAGATGACGGTGTCGGCCAGGCTGCCCGATACCACGCCGGGCATGGCCAGCAACAGGTGGTGGGTCAGATTGGCGCTTTCCTGGACCAGCGGCGACTGGCTTGTTGCACTCATACGCACCTCCTGTCGGGGCAGACCACCGTGGGGAACGGGCCGATCACACTTCGATCAGTTCGAAATCTTCCTTGCGGGCGCCGCATTCGGGACAGACCCAGTTCGGAGGCACGTCCTCCCAACGCGTGCCGGGGGCGATCCCTTCCTCGGGCAGCCCCGCTTCTTCATCGTAAATCCAGCCGCAAATCAGGCACATCCACGTACGCATAACATTCCTACTGTATTTGTAAACATAGTCCGATCCGCGTGCAAATCGGGGCAATCCATTAAAATGGGGTCAATATTACTAAACCCTGCGGCATCCGGGCCAGATAATTGGCGCTGGACCACATTTGATACAAGATGGCTGCTGATCTCGAAAATTCAAGTCCAGGGCTGGCGCTCGTTCTGGCGCCTCACGATCCCAGCGGCGGCGCCCACCTGCCGGCCGACGTCGTGACCGGCGCGCGGCTGGGCTGTCACGTCCTGAGCGTGCCCACGGCGCTGCTGGTGCGCGACACCGCCCAGCTGGAAAGCATACAGCCGCTGGCCGAGGACGTTGCCGACGACCAGGCCCGCTGCCTGCTCGAGGACGTCAACATCCAGGCCGTCAAGTGCGGACCGCTCTACAGCCCCGAGATGGCCAGCATGGTGGCCGAGATCTGCGCCGACTACCCCGAGCTGCCCCTGGTGCTGCACCTTACCGCCATGCCCGCCGGCCTGGACGACATCGACGCCGAGGACGCCCTGGATGCCTGCCTGCGCCTGCTGCTGCCGCTCAGCTCCCTGCTGGTCGTGGACCACGCCAGCCTGGAACAGTGGCGCTCGGAAGGCCTGCTGGAAGACAGCGAATCGGCGGCCGCCGCCTTGCTGGCCGCGGGCGCGCATGCCGTGCTGATCACGGCCGGGCCCGGCGCTCCCGGCCAGTGGCACGCCCTGTTCCAGGGACACCACGGCCGGCTCGAATACAGCCTGCCGCGCGACCCGGGCCTGCGCCAGCAGGACATGGACAGCCTGGTGGCCGCGGCCTGCGCCTGCCGGCTGGCCCAGGGCCAGGAACTGGACGGCGCGGTAGAATCAGCCCTGAGCCACCTGCAGGCATGCTCGCGCGACACCTTCCAGCCCGGCATGGGCCACCGCCTGCTCAACCCCGCCCCCTTTCGCCATGACTGACTCCACGCCCCTGCGCTTTCCGGCCGGCCTGTACGGCATCACCCCCGACTGGGACGACACGCCCCGCCTGCTGCGCGCGGTGCGCGCCGCGCACGACGGGGGCCTCAAGGTGCTGCAGTTCCGCCGCAAGCAAGGCAGCCAGGAAGCCCTGCATCAACAGTTGGCCCAGCTGAGCGAGCTGTGCGCGTCGCTGGAACTGCCGTTGCTCATCAACGACCATTGGTCCTGGGCGCTGCAGTTCCCGGTGCAGGGCGCCCACCTGGGCAAGGACGACGGCGACCTGATCCAGGCGCGCCACGCGCTCGGCCAGCATGCCCTGCTGGGGCGTTCGTGCTACAACAGCCTGGAGCTGGCCCGGCAGGCCCTGGCCGAAGGCGCGGACTACATCGCCTTCGGCGCGGTCTTTCCGTCCAGCGTGAAGCCCGACGCGCCGCGCGCCGAGCTGGACACCCTGCGTCAGGCGCGCCAGCTCTGCCAGGACCAGGACCGCAGCCGCCGCGCCGCCGTGGTGGCCATAGGCGGCATCACCCCCGACAACGCCCCGGCGCTGCTGGAGGCCGGGGTGGACAGCCTGGCCGTCATCAGCAGCCTGTTCGAGGCCGACGACGTGCGCGCCACGGCGCAACGCTTCACCGACCTTTTCCTAGCCCAGGCCCGGTCTCGCCACGCGCGCTGACCGGACCGCCTGCCACGAACCAACCGTTCCTACCGTCTGGATTTCTGCATCATGTCCCGTAACACGCAACTTTTCGAACGCGCCTGCGAATTCATTCCCGGCGGCGTCAACTCGCCCGTTCGCGCCTTCGGCTCGGTCGGCGGCACGCCCTGCTTCATCGAACGCGCCCAGGGTCCCTACATCTGGGATGCGGATGGCCGGCAATACACCGACTACGTCGGCTCCTGGGGCCCGGCCATCCTGGGCCATGCCGATCCGGACGTGGTCAAGGCCGTCCAGGACGCGGCCGTGCACGGCCTGTCCTTCGGCGCGCCCACCGAAGGCGAAGTGGTGCTGGCCGAGACCATCACCAAGCTGCTGCCTTCCATCGAGCAGGTGCGCCTGGTCAGCTCGGGCACCGAGGCGACCATGAGCGCCATCCGCCTGGCGCGCGGCTACACGGGCCGCAAGACCATCATCAAGTTCGAAGGCTGCTATCACGGCCACGCCGACAGCCTGCTGGTCAAGGCCGGCTCGGGCCTGCTCACTTTCGGCAACCCCACCTCGGCCGGCGTGCCCGCCGAATTCGTGGCCCATACCCTGGTACTGGACTACAACGACCTGGACGCCGTGCGCGACGCCTTCCAGCAGAAAGGCCAGGACATCGCCTGCGTCATCGTCGAACCCTTCGCCGGCAACATGAACCTGGTGCGCCCCGCCCCCGGCTTCCTGGAAGGCCTGCGCGAGCTGTGCACCGAGCACGGCGCGGTACTGATCTTCGACGAAGTCATGACCGGCTTTCGCGTCGGCCCGCAGGGCGTGCAGGGCCTGACGGGCATCCGCCCCGACCTGACCACGCTGGCCAAGGTCATTGGCGGAGGCATGCCGGTGGGCGCCTTCGGCGGACGCCGCGACATCATGCAATGCGTGGCGCCCGTAGGCGGCGTCTACCAGGCCGGCACGCTGTCGGGCAATCCGGTCGCCGTGGCCGCCGGCCTGGCGACCCTGAAGAAGCTGGCCCAGCCCGGCTTCTACGACACGCTCAACAGCAACACCGCTCTCCTGATCCAGGGCCTGACCGACGCCGCCCGCGAAGCCGGCATACCCTTTTGCGCCGATCATCAGGGCGGCCTGTTCGGCATCTACTTCAGCGAACGCGTCCCCGCCTCCCTGGCCGAAGTCTCGGCCGGCGACATCGCGCGCTTCAAGCGCTTCTTCCACGCCATGCTGGACAAGGGCGTGTACTTCGCCCCGTCCGCCTTCGAGGCCGGCTTCGTGTCCGTGCAGCACACGCCCGACGTGATAGCCGCCACCGTGCAGGCGGCGCGCGAGGTCTTCGCCACGCTCAAGGATTGATGTCCCTCCAGCGGCAGGCATGAAAAAAGCGGGGCGCCACGCCCCGCTTTTTTTTGCCCGGCCCCGGTCAGCCCTGCGCCATCTGCCGCAGCACGAAGCGCTGCAGCTTGCCGGTTTCGGTGCGCGGCAGCTGCGTCACGAACTCAATGGCGCGCGGATACTTGTAGGGCGCGGCATTCTCCTTCACGAAGTCCTGAAGCTGCTTCTTGAGCTCCTCGCTGCCGGTGAAGCCGGGCTTGAGCACGATGAAGGCCTTGACCACCTGGCCGCGGTCCTCGTCCGGCGCACCCACCACTCCGCACTCGGCGACCGCCTCGTGCTTGAGCAGGGTGCCTTCCACCTCGGGGCCGGCGATGTTGTAGCCGGCCGAGACGATCATGTCGTCATTGCGGGCCTGGTAATACAGATAGCCGTCCTCATCCATCTTGAAGGTGTCGCCGGGGAAGTTCCAGCCGCCCTGCACGAACTGCTTCTGTCGTTCGTCGTTCAGGTACTTGCAGCCGGTCGGCCCCTTGACCGCCAGGCGTCCCACCGTGCCGACCGGCACCGGGTTCAGGTTCTCGTCCAGGATCGCGGCCACATAGCCGGGCACCACCTTGCCGATGGCGCCGGGCCGCACCTGCTCGGGCGGGCTGGAGACATAGACGTGGATCATCTCGGTGCCGCCGATGCCGTCGGTCATCTCGATGCCCGTGGCCTGCTTCCACAGCTGGCGCGTGGCGTCGGGCAGGGCCTCGCCGGCCGAGACGCTGGCGCGCAGGCTGGCCAGCGAATAGCGGCCCACCAGCGCGGCCATCTGGCGGTAGAACGTCGGCGCCGTGAAAGTCATGGTGACCTTGAAGCGGTCTATGGTGGCCAGCAGGTCGGCCGGAGTCAGGCGTTCCAGCAGCACCGTCGACGCGCCCGCCCGCAGCGGGAAGCACAGCAGGCCGCCCAGGCCGAAGGTGAAGGCCAGCGGCGGCGTGCCGCAGACCACGTCCTGCGGGCTCAGGCGCAGGATGTGGCGCGAAAAGGTGTCGCACATGGCCAGCACGTCACGGTGAAAATGCATGCAGCCCTTGGGCTGGCCTGTGGTGCCGCTGGTGAAGGCGATCAGGCAGACATCGTCGGCCGCCGTGTCGCAGGCCGAGAAATCGGCCGGTTTGTCCTTGAGCAGGGATTCCAGGCCCTCGGGCCCTTCGTCGTTGAAGCACAGCAATTGCTTGAGCACGGGCGCATGGCTGGCATGGCCCGCGTCCATGCAATGATCCAGCTCCTCGCGCAGGCGCACATCGCACAGCGCGGCGTGGATCTCGGCCTTTTCCAGTATGGTCTTGAGCTCCACGGCCCGCAGCAACGGCATGGTCGGAACCGTGACCAGACCCGCCTTGATGCTGGCCAGCCAGCAGGCCGCCATCATGGGGTTGTTCGGGCCGCGCAGCAGAATGCGGTTGCCCGGCACCAGCTTCAGGTCCTGCGTCAGCACGTGGGCGATGCGGTTGGTCAGCACATCCAGTTCCGCATAGGTCAGGCTGGCGTCCTGCTCGCCCTGCGCCCAGCGCAGCGCGATCCGCTCCCCATGCCCGGCGGCCACCTGCTCGCTCAGCAGCGCCGCGGCGCAGTTGAAGCGGGCCGGATAGTCCACGTCGGGATTGCCCTCGATCAGCATCTGCGGCCACCATTCCAGCGGCGGCAGATTGTCACGAGCAAAAGTGTCGATATGGGCCGAACGTTCCATCCTTGTCTCCTGCGTATGTAGCGCCCCGCTCGGGCGTAGGCCCCGGCCAGCCGGCGCGCACCGCCGCATGTACCAAGACCTATATTGTTTAGTTCTAAACTATATTAGCAAAAAAAAACCTGGCCGCCACTGCTTGAGCCTACGGGTTATCCGCAGTAGCGGGACCTGCGCCGGGTCCGCCGCGGCCCGTCGCTCCGCCTGAAGCCCTGGCATGATTGACAAGCCCGGACTGAGCCTCGAATAGAGGATCCGGCCCTGCCAAAAGAATCCGGCGTCAAAAATACGTAAAATTTTCAATTAAGAAAATAATTGAAAACGTATCCGTTTAGAAACAAAAATGAGGAGCGGACCGACTGCCGCCACTGGACCTCATACGCCAGCTTATTCATGACACTTGAAGCAGATAGTCCCTTGATTTCATCCAGCTTATGGAGCAAAGCGCTTCCAAAGCCCAAGGATGGGAAAGTTAAGTCGGAGAAGGTAATAAGCAAATTTCCGAATACTGTTTTTCATGTTTCCAGCTTGTCCGACGGCAAGCTTCAGTATACGTTTTTAATAATATTATTAATTTAAACTTAAAAACGAATTTACTTTGATCTGCCGCAATGTCAAACTTGCAAGCACCCCCCTAAAATGACACCTGAGCTTACCCAGCTTACTTCCGGCTGCGGTCTGCGTCCTTCAAAGCTAAAAATTTTGGACATGCACCATTAAGGCCAGCTATCTATGATCATGAACGATATCCCAGCTTCCGCCGTCGCCGACGCCGCCCCCGACCTGGAGAGCCGTGCCAGCAGCGACGATCACTTCGACGTGCGCCTGTGGCTGCGCCTGATGGCCTGCACCAACCTGGTCGAAGGCGAAATCCGCAGCCGTCTGCGCACCGAACATCAAACCACCCTGCCGCGCTTCGACCTCATGGCGCAGCTGCAGCGCCGCCCCGCCGGCATGAAGATGAGCGAACTCTCGCGCCACCTGATGGTCACCAACGGCAATATCACCGGCATCACCGACCAACTCGAAAAAGAAGGCCTGGTGGAGCGCATCAAGGTGGTCACCGACCGGCGCAGCTCCCTGATCCGCCTCACCCCCAAGGGCAAGCGCCAGTTCCGCAAGATGGCCGCCTCGCACGAACAATGGCTGCAGGACATGTTCGCCGACCTGTCCGAGAAAACGCGCAAGAACCTCTTCGAGGCCTTGGGAGAGCTCAAGCTCATCGCCCGCAACCACGTCTCGATGGGCGCCCGCCAGAACTGACCCGGCCCGCTCCCGAAAGCATATGCCCAGGCGGCTCAAAGCAAGTATCATTACTGTTTTGAGCCGCCTTTAACTTTGTTTTCCGGATAGCGTCATGGCCGTCAATCTGTTCATTCCTTCCGAATCCGACATCCACCCCGTCGCCGGCGTCAGAATCGGCATCGCCGAAGCCGGCATCCGCAAGGCCAACCGACGCGACCTGACCGTCTTCGAACTGTCGCCCGGCAGCAGCGTGGCAGGCGTGTTCACCACCAACCGCTTCCGCGCCGCACCCGTGCAGGTCTGCGAGGCCCACCTGGCCACGCACGAGGACATGGGCGCGCTGGTCATCAATACCGGCAACGCCAACGCCGGAACGGGCGAGACCGGCCTGGCCGACGCCCGCCACACCTGCAATGAGCTGGCCAGGCTGCTGAACCTGCGTCCTCAGCAGGTGCTGCCCTTCTCCACGGGCGTCATCCTGGAGCCCCTGCCCATGGACCGCCTGCTGGCCGGCCTGCCCAAGGCGGTGGCCGACCTGAGCGCGAACAACTGGTTCAATGCGGCCCACAGCATCATGACCACGGACACGCAGCCCAAGATCGTGTCGCGCCAGATCACCCTGTCCGGCAAGACCGTCACCCTGACCGGCATCAGCAAGGGCGCGGGCATGATCCGTCCCAACATGGCCACCATGCTGGGCTTTCTGGCCACGGACGCGGGCATTGCCCCCGAACTGCTCAAGGACATGTGCCGCCTGGCGGCCAACCGCTCCTTCAACCGCATCACCGTGGACGGCGACACCTCCACCAACGACTCCTTCATCATCATGGCCACGGGCCAGAGCGGCGTGCGGGTGGAGTCCATCGCGGACCCCAACTACAACAAGCTGCTGGACGCGCTGGTGGACGCCTCGCGCGAACTGGCCCAGAAGATCGTGCGCGACGCCGAAGGCGCCACCAAGTTCATGACCATCCAGGTCGAGGACGCGGGCTCCTCCGAGGAAGCCCTCAAGGTGGCCTATGCCATCGCCCATTCGCCGCTCGTCAAGACGGCCTTCTTTGCTTCAGACCCGAACCTGGGCCGCATCCTGTGCGCCATCGGCTACGCCGGCATCGCCGATCTGGACGTCTCCCGCTTGCGCCTGTGGCTGGGCGACGTGCTGGTGGCCCAGAACGGCGGCCGCAATCCCGACTATCGCGAAGAAGACGGGCAGCGCGTCATGCAGGAGGCCGAAATCCTGGTGCGCGTGTCGCTGGGCCGCGGCCAAGCCAGCGAGACCGTCTACACCTGCGACTTCTCCCACGAATACGTGTCCATCAACGCGGATTACCGCTCCTGACGACAACAGGCCCCGCCGGTCGCCCGGCGGAGCCTGTCGTCGTCACGCTTGTTCCTGGCCCGGACCGGTTCCGGGCCTTTATCTATTTGGCCATGCCCTTGATCAGCGAGATCACCGCCAGGATCAGGAACACGAAGAACAGGATCTTGGCGATCGAAGCCGCGCCAGCGGCGATGCCGCCAAAACCCAGGACGGCGGCCACGATGGCCACGATGAAAAAGATAACGGCGTAGTAAAGCATACGACTCTCCTTGTGACGGCCGCGGCTGGCGGCCACTTAGCATTGACAGCCCTGATGACGCCCCGCCCCGGACGGGGCCGGCGCAGGCCGCCGCGCTAACGGTCGTACTTGTCGTAGAAGTCCTTCACTTCGCGCTCGGCTTCTTCGCGGGTGCGGCCATAGCGCTCCTGCACCAGACCGGCCAACTGCTGGGAGTCGCCCTTGACCCGGGCCAGTTCGTCATCGGTCAGGTCGCCCCAGACGGATTTGGCCTTGCCGGCCAGCTGTTTCCATTTACCTTCGATCGTGTCTTTATTCATGCTGTTCCCCTTGTGTAAGGTTTCAGAAATATCGACTTACGCTCATCGAACGTTACCCATACCGTAGCTAAACATGCCGGACGGCAGGCCACAGAATGCCAGTAAATGTAAACGTCTGTTGTTGCCGGCCCGCCCGGCGGCCATTGCGGCCGCGGTCATGGACGGTCTTGCTGCGGCGCCGCGGCTCCCCGCCTTTTTGCGCCGCCGCGACGTAACCAATAGATGCGAAATGCAGACAGCCCAAGCCCCAAACCATTGACGGCAAAGCCTTTTTATCTTATTATTTTTTGCTTGGCATTTTGCGTGCCAAGCTATTTTCAACGATTGCCGGCTACATGCTGACCAATCCGCCCTGCCGCCATGCTTATGGAACAGTGCGGTGTCGGGGCGCCAGCCGGATTGAATCTCTAAGGGACTCCCTATGTACGCGGTTATAAAAACCGGCGGTAAGCAATATCGCGTTACTGCTGGCCAAAAACTCAAGATAGAACAGATACCGGCTGACATTGGGCAAGAAATCTCGCTCGACCAGGTCCTGTCCGTAGGCGAAGGCGAAGCACTGAAGATCGGTGCTCCTTTCGTTGACGGCGCCGTGGTCAAGGCAACCGTTCTTGCGCAAGGCCGTCACGACAAAGTGAAAATCTTCAAAATGCGCCGTCGCAAGCACTATCGCAAAACGCAAGGCCATCGTCAGAACTACACCGAAATCCGCATCGAGGCCGTCAACGGCTAAGCCGTTGCTCGAAGCGAATCTGGTATTTTCTTCATCAAGGAGCTAAAACATGGCACAGAAGAAAGGCGGCGGCTCTACGCGGAACGGCCGTGACTCACAGGCCAAACGACTGGGCGTAAAAGTTTACGGCGGTCAGGAAATTCTGGCTGGCGGCATCATTGTCCGTCAGCGCGGCACTCAGTTTCACCCCGGCGTGAACGTGGGCATTGGCAAGGACCACACCCTGTTCTCCCTGGTCGATGGCAAAGTCAAATTTTCCATCACCGGTGCACTGAACAAGCGTACCGTTTCGGTCGTTGCCGCCGAGTAAGCTCACGCTCCACGCGTAGCAGCCCAGAAAGCCCTGCCGTTTGCGGCGGGGCTTTTTCTTTGCGCGGCCGGCCCCAGAACGACAAGAGCACGCCTGCCCGGCGCGCAATCTGCCGGCTTCGCGCCCAATCTCCTATACACTGAGCACTTAGTGTTTTTTGTTTAAAATGGTCCGGATACGGGACCGCGGCCACGCGTGTTCCTGGACCCATACAGCACTCATCACCATGAAATTCGTAGACGAAGCGACCATTGAAGTCATCGCAGGCAAAGGCGGAAATGGCGTCGCCAGCTTCCGCCGGGAAAAATTCATCGAAAAAGGCGGGCCGGACGGCGGCGACGGCGGCCGGGGCGGCAGCATCCATGCCGTGGCCGACCGCAACGTCAACACCCTGATCGACTACCGCTACGCCCGTCTGCACCGCGCCCGCAACGGCGAAAATGGCCGCGGCTCGGACCAGTACGGCGCCGCCGGCCCGGACATCGTGCTGCGCCTGCCCGTGGGCACCATGGTGTTCGACGCCGACACCGGCGAACAACTGTACGACCTGAAACGCCACGGCGAACGCGTCACGCTGGCCAAGGGCGGCCAGGGCGGGATGGGCAACCTGCACTTCAAGTCCAGCGTGAACCGCGCGCCACGCCAGTTCACCTACGGCAAGGAAGGCGAGCAGCGCAAGCTGCGCCTGGAATTGAAAGTGCTGGCCGACGTGGGCCTGCTGGGCATGCCCAACGCCGGCAAGTCCACGTTCATCTCGCGCGTCTCCAACGCCCGCCCGCGCATCGCCGATTACCCTTTCACCACGCTGCACCCCAATCTGGGCGTGGTGCGTTCCTCCGAATCGCACAGCTTCGTGGTGGCGGACATTCCAGGCCTGATCGAAGGCGCCTCCGAAGGCGCGGGGCTGGGCCATCTGTTCCTGCGCCATCTGACCCGCACGCGCATCCTGCTGCACCTGCTGGACGTCTCCAGCCTGGATCCGGACGTGGACGTGGTGGACAAAGTCGTCGCCGAAGCCCGCGCCATCGTCGAAGAACTGCGCCTGTACAGCGAAGAACTGTACGCCAAGCCGCGCTGGCTGGTGCTGAACAAGCTGGACATGGTGGACGATCCCGAAGACCTCAAGGCCCGCCTGCTCAAGGAGCTCGGCTGGGAAGGCCCCGTGTTCGGCATCTCCGCCCTGACCGGCGAAGGCACCCAGGAACTGGTCTGGCAACTGCAATCCTGGCTGGACGAGGAAACCCGCAAGGAACACATCGAACAGGACAAGGCCGACGGCACCCACGTGTACGACGACCCGCGTTTCGCCCCGGACTGAACAGGCCGGCGGCCCGTTGCGCCGGCCTTCGGGGCCGGCGCGAACCCATGACGCCCGGTCCCGCGGTCAGCCTGCCGCTCCTTCCCTCCGGGCATTTTCCCTATTTCTACGCTAACCGATGGATCTCAGGCTCATCATGCAGCTCTCTTCTCACTCCGAGTCCGCCGTCGCCCAATCGCGGCGCCTGGTCGTCAAGGTGGGTTCGTCCCTGGTCACCAACGAAGGCAAAGGCATAGACCTTGACGCCGTTGAGCAGTGGGCCACCCAGATCGCCAGCCTGCATGCGCAGGGCAAGCAACTGGTGCTGGTCTCCAGCGGCGCCATCGCCGAAGGAATGGCGCGCCTGGGCTGGCCGCGCCGGCCCAAGGCCATGAACGAGCTGCAGGCCGCTGCCGCCGTGGGACAGATGGGCCTGATCCAGGCCTATGAAGTGGCCTTTGCCCGCCATGGCGTGCGCACCGCCCAGATCCTGCTGACTCACGAAGACCTGGCCGACCGCCATCGCTACCTGAACGCGCGCAGCACGATCAACACCTTGCTGGACCTGGGCGTGGTGCCCATCGTCAACGAGAACGACACCGTGGTCACCGACGAAATCCGCGTGGGCGACAACGACACGCTGGGCGCGCTGGTGACCAACCTGATCGAAGCCGAGGCCCTGATCATCCTGACGGACCAGGCCGGCCTGTACAGCGCCGATCCGCGCCGCAATCCGGATGCCGAGTTCATCTCCCTGGCCCAGGCCGGTGACCCCACGCTGGAGGCCATGGCCGGCGGCTCGGGCAGCATGGTGGGCACCGGCGGCATGATCACCAAGATCCTGGCGGCCAAGCGGGCCGCCAACAGCGGCGGCCACACCATCATTGCCTCGGGCCGGGAAAGCAATGTGCTCTCGCGTCTGGCCCGGGGCGAACGCATAGGCACCGAACTGCGCGCCATGCTGCCCGTACGCTCGGCTCGCCAGCGCTGGCTGGTGGACCACCTGCGCGTGCGCGGACGCGTGTCGCTGGACGACGGGGCCGTGCGCGCCCTGACCGAAGGCCATAAAAGCCTGCTGCCCGTGGGCGTCACCCACGTGGAAGGCGAGTTCGACCGGGGCGATGTGGTCGCCTGCGTGGACCGGCATGGCGTGGAGTACGCGCGCGGCCTGATCAATTATTCGTCCGACGACACCCGGCGCATCATGGGCCAGCCCAGCCACCTGATCAATGAATTGCTGGGCGGCGCGAACGACACCGAGCTGATGCACCGCAACAACATGGTGTTTCCCAACGCGGCCTCCGAGTCGGACTGACCCGGCAGGGCGGGCCTCGGACGTCCGGCCTTGACCCGCTCCGCCCCCGCCTGTTGAAATAGACCAGCCAGACGTATCGAATTACGACAGCGGGCGCGCATGTCGCGCCTCGCACCTGCGCAGCCCTGCCGCGCCATATAAGGAAAAGTATGAAGATCCTCGTTCTGGGCGCCGGCGTGGAAGGAGTCACCAGCGCCTATTATCTGGCCCGCCAGGGCCACAGCGTGACGGTGGTGGATCGCCTGCAGGGCCCCGCCCTGGAGACCAGCTTCGCCAATGCCGGCCAGCTGTCCTTCGGCTACGCCTGCCCCTGGGCCGCGCCCGGCATCCCCCGCAAGGCGATAGGCTGGATGTTCGACCGCCACCCTCCCCTGACCATACGCCCGGACCGCAGCCTGGAGCAGATCCGCTGGCTCCTGGCCATGTGGCGCAACTGCACGCCCGACCATTACGCCACCAACAAGGAACGGATGGTGCGGCTGGCCGAATACAGCCGGCATTGCCTGGCCGAGCTGCGCGAGACCACCGGCATCCAGTACGAGCAACGCCGGCAGGGCACGCTGCAGCTTTTCCGCACCCAGCAGCAACTGGACGCCGTCGCCGCCGACATCCAGGTGCTGCAACAGGCTGGCGTGCGCTACGAGCTGATGCCGGCCTCTGAGCTGCACCGCGTGGAACCCGCCCTGCGGCATGTTGAGCACAAGCTGAGCGGCGGCTTGCGCTTTCCTGACGACGAGACCGGCGACTGTCAGCTTTTCACCACCCGCCTGGCCGAACTGGCCCGTCAGGAAAGCGTGGAATTCCGCTGGGGCCAGACGATCCAGCGCATCCATGCAAGCGGCGGACGGATCAGCGGCGTGCAATGCCAGGACGAACTGCTGGTGGCCGATGCCTATGTCGTCGCGCTGGGCTCCTGGTCCACGGGCCTGATGAAAGACCTGCAGGCCATTCCCGTCTATCCGCTGAAAGGCTATTCCATCACGGCGGCCATTGCGGACGAATCGCGGGCGCCGCAGTCCACGCTGCTCGATGAAAGCTACAAGATCGCCCTGACCCGTTTCGATCGCCGCATACGCGTAGGCGGCATGGCGGAAGTGGTGGGCTTTGACAAACGCCTGAACCCGCGCCGCCAGCAAACCTTGCTGATGGTGCTGAACGACCTGTTCCCCGGCAGCTACCAGAGCGGCGTGGATCTGAACTTCTGGACCGGCCTGCGACCCAAGACCCCCGACAGCACGCCCATCATAGGCCGCACGCGCTATGACAATCTGTTCCTGAACACCGGCCACGGCACGCTGGGCTGGACGCTGGCCACCGGCAGCGCCCAGTTGCTGGCCGACATCATCAGCGGCCGGGAGCCCGCCATCCGTGCCGACGACCTGTCGGTGCAACGCTACGCGCATTGACCGCAGCGGCAGAACGCCCGCCACCGCGGAACACGGACGCACGGGCAAGCGTCATTCGCAACGGCGGGCGTACAAAGAGTTCATCCCAGGGTCCTGGCGCCGGACGAACCGCATGATGCGGAGGGAAAGAACGACAAACCAAGGCTTCAGTCGCGCAGTTCGCAATTGGCGGCAAACATGTAACCCCAGTTGTGCACCGAGCGCACCGGCAGCACGGCATCGCCCCGATTGAACTTGCGGCGCATCCGGCTGACCAGCACCCCCAGCCGATTGATGAGCAGAGCCGAAGGCGGATCTTCGATCTCGCCCTGCACACCGGCGATGGCGCTGAGCAGTTCATGGTGGCTGGCGCGCCGGTCGGGGTGATGCAGCAGGCAGCAGATGAAAGAGCGCTCCGTGGTGGTCAGGGCGAAGGATTGCCCGTTGGGCGCCACCAGGGCCCAGCCTTCCTGTGTGAGCGCCCAGTCGGCGCGTTGGCGCAGTTCGGGCAGCATGGGCACCTGCATCAGGCGACGCTGCAGGCTTTGCAGGCTGGCCGCCAGCAGTTCGAAGGACGCATCCCTGGGACACAGTTGGTCTCCGCCGCTGTGCAGCGCCTGGAGCATGGCCGCGTCGGAATAGTCCGCCTGCATCAGGATGCCGACCTGCGGGCACAGCATGCGCAGGCGCACGGCGGCCGCGCAGATATCGGACAAGGCGCCGCCCAGCCAGGCGATGCACACCGAGCCCATGTGCCTGCCCCGGCTTTGCGCCAATTGCAGCAAGGCGGTGGAGTCGCGGCAGGAAATCGGCCGATAGCCCCGTTCCGCCAGGGCCTTGACCTGCTGTTCCAGCAGGTTTCGATCAGGAATGACACTGGAGAGGTACAGCACAACAGGACCGCCAGTAACCACATTTGTAACCGACATAGTTGATACCTTAACTATAATGACGCCAGATGACCCTGCCTGACATTATAAATCACAATCGTGTTATTTAATCAAAACCATCGTGGTGGTCGTTGCATCAACAATCTGTGGTGTGAAAAACTTCTCCGAACGCCTGCGCCACGCACGGCAACAACGCGGCCTGTCGCAGGCCGGGCTGGCCCGCTTGTGCGGCCTGAGCCAGAGCGCCATCTCCAACTACGAGAACGGCACGCGCCGCGACGCCCGGGAAATCCTGGACCTGGCCAAGGCCTTGAGCGTCAGCGCGCAGTGGCTGCGCAACGGAGTGGGCATGATGGAGCCCCGGGCGGGCGGCGTCCTGGTCATGCATGAACCGGACGGCGGACCGCCCATCGTCACCTGGCCTTTCAGCCGCTTTTCCGTGGATGAAATCGTCGCGCTGCCCGTGGCCGAGCGCGAACTGCTCGAGCGCACCGTGCGCCACCTGCTCGACGGCATGAAACCCCGCTAGCGGTCCCTCTCGCGGCAAGGCCGCAGCCCCATCATCACATACGGGATTATCCACCAAAACCATCGTGGTTGGCGTTCCATGAACAATCACTGGTGTGAAGCACTTTTCCGAACGCCTACGCCATGCCCGGCAGCAGCGCGGCCTCTCCCAGGCCGAGCTGGCCCGGCTCTGCAACCTGAGCCAGAGCGCCATCTCCAACTACGAGAGCGGCGCGCGCCGTGACGCCCGCGAGATCCTGGACCTGGCCAAGGCCCTGAACGTCAGCGCCCAGTGGCTCAAGAGCGGCCTGGGCCCCATGGAGATCAGCGTGGGCGGCGCACTGGTCATGCATGAACCGGACGGCGGACCGCCCATCGTCACCTGGCCCTTCAGCCGCTTCTCCGTGGACGAGATCGTGGCGCTGTCCGGCAAGGACCGCGAACACCTGGACCAGACCATACGCCATCTGCTCAATGGCATGAAAAGCAAATAAGCTTTATCAGCCCACAGACAGGTCCAAGACACCTATACTTGTCCTCACGCAGGGGTACTCGCCGCAGGCGGGTTGAGAAACACCCTCGTACCAGTACGGATAATGCCGATGCTGGGAGCGTGCGCCCCAGGTGCAATGCCTGCAAGGTGCTTCTTCCTATATCGGCTCCACCCCTTCCTTGGAGCTGCAATGACAAGCAAAAACCCAACTTTCACGGCCACCGCGGCCAGCGTGGACCCGGCTGCGATCCAGCCTTTGCCCAATTCCCGCAAAATCTACCAGACCGGCTCGCGTCCCGACCTGCGCGTGCCGTTCCGCGAGATCACCCTGGCCGACACCCCCAGCCAGTTCGGCGCGGAGCGCAACCCCCCGCTCAGCGTCTACGACACCAGCGGCCCCTACACGGACCCGGCCGCCCATATCGACATCCGCAAGGGCCTGCCGCCGCTGCGTCAGGCCTGGATCCAGGAGCGCGACGACACCGAGCTGACCGCCGGCCTGAACAGCCAGTACGGCCGGGCCCGGCAGGCCGATCCGGAGCTGGACGCGCTGCGCTTCGAGCTGGTCCGCCGGCCGCGGCGCGGCAAGCCCGGCGCCAACGTCACCCAGATGCACTATGCGCGACGCGGCATCGTCACGCCCGAAATGGAGTTCGTGGCCATCCGCGAGAACCTGCGCCGCGAGCACTACCTGGAGAGCCTGCGCGCCAGCGGCCCGCAAGGCGAAGAAATGGCCCGCCGCCTGACCCGCGTGCATCCCGGCCAGGGCTACGGCGCCACCCTGCCCGCTCTGGTCACGCCCGAATTCGTGCGCGACGAGATCGCGCGCGGCCGGGCCATCCTGCCGGCCAACGTCAACCACCCGGAAACCGAGCCCATGATCATAGGCCGCAATTTCCTGGTGAAGATCAACGCCAACATCGGCAACTCGGCGCTGGGCTCGACTATCGGCGAAGAAGTCGAAAAGATGACCTGGGCCATACGATGGGGCGCGGACACCATCATGGACCTGTCCACCGGCAGGAACATCCATGAGACGCGCGAATGGATCATCCGCAACTCGCCCGTGCCTGTGGGCACCGTGCCCATCTACCAGGCCCTGGAGAAGGTCGGCGGCATTGCCGAAGACCTGACCTGGGACATCTTCCGCGACACGCTGATCGAGCAGGCCGAACAGGGGGTGGACTATTTCACCATCCACGCCGGCGTGCGCCTGCCCTTCATCCCGATGACGGCCAGCCGCATGACGGGCATCGTGTCGCGCGGCGGCTCCATCATGGCCAAATGGTGCCTGGCGCATCACCGCGAAAGCTTCCTGTACGAGCACTTCGAAGACATCTGCGACATCATGAAGCAGTACGACGTGGCCTTCTCGCTGGGCGACGGCCTGCGGCCCGGCTCGGGATACGACGCCAACGACCAGGCCCAGTTCGCCGAACTGCGCACCCTGGGCGAGCTGACCCAGGCAGCCTGGAAGCACGATGTGCAGGTCATGATCGAAGGCCCCGGCCACGTGCCGCTGCACCTGATCCCGGAAAACATGCGGCTGCAGCTGGAGCACTGCCATGAAGCGCCCTTCTATACGCTGGGGCCGCTGGCCACGGACATCGCGCCAGGCTACGACCACATCACCTCCGGCCTGGGCGCGGCCATGATCGCCTGGCAGGGCACGGCCATGCTGTGCTATGTCACGCCCAAGGAGCACCTGGGCCTGCCCAACAAGAAGGACGTCAAGGACGGGATCATCACCTACAAGATCGCCGCCCACGCGGCCGACCTGGCCAAGGGACACCCGGCCGCGGCTTTTCGCGACAACGCCTTGTCCAAGGCGCGCTTCGAGTTCCGCTGGGAGGACCAGTTCAACCTGGGCCTGGACCCGGACACGGCGCGCGCCTTCCACGACGAGACCCTGCCCAAGGACTCCATGAAGGTGGCCCACTTCTGTTCCATGTGCGGACCCAAGTTCTGCAGCATGAAGATCTCGCAGGACGTGCGCGACTACGCCAAGGCCAAGGGCCTGGACGAGGCGGCCGCCGTGGACCAGGGCATGAAGGAGATGTCGGTGCAGTTCGTGCAGCAGGGCAGCAAGCTGTACCAGGAGGCTTGACGCCTTCATGATCAGGCAGTGAAAGCGCCCCGGGCGGGTTTATCCTGCCTGGGGCTTTCTTGTGGGGCTTCTTCGATTATCAAGGCCATTGCCGGCGGGGGAGCGCTCCGAGAGGCAAGCATTCTGCTGTTCGAGCGCGACGCTTATGGCTCGTCCGGGGGGCGAGCCATCGCGCGAGTTCAGAATGCGCCCGGAGCGATCCGCCGGCAAGGGCACCAGTGCGCAGCACCGGCAGGCAGCCAGCCCAGACTGTCCCCCAGGCTTCTTGAACGGCGTCTTTGCAAAGACCTGCTTGCTTATCAACCAGCCGATTCGCACCCCGCAACTAGGCGGGGAATCTTGTTCGCGCACCATCAGGCCCAAAAAAAGCCCGGCGAAAGCCGGGCCTTTGCTCGTCCGCGCCTGCAGGCGCATAAAGCCTTCTTTACTGCTGAGGAGCGTACAGATACAGCTCCACGCGCCGGTTCATGGCGCGGCCTTCCGCCGTGGCGTTGTCACCGATCGGCGAGTTCGGCCCGCGACCCTCGACCATCAGGCGGCCCTGGCCCACGCCTTGCTGGGTCAGGTAGTTGGTGACGGCGCTGGCGCGGTTCACGGACAGCGTCTGGTTGGTCTGGGCGGAGCCCGTGCTGTCAGTGTGACCGATGGCCTTGGCGCGCAGTTCGGGATGCTGGACCATGGCGCGCGCCACGCTGTCCAGCACCGGCAGCAGGGCCGGCTTCAGCTGGTACTTGCCCGTGTCGAAGGAGACGCTGCTGGGGATGTTGACACGCAGGCTGCCGTCGGGCATTTCCGTGACGTCCACGCCCAGGCTGGTCGCGCCGGACTGCTGGACATCTTTCTTGATGCCGGACCAGTTGTAGGCCGCAATGCCGCCGGCCAGGGCGCCGATGCCCGCGCCGATGGCCGCCGCCTTGCTGCTGTCCCCGATCAGGGCGCCCGGGCCCGCCCCCACGGCGGCGCCTGCCCCCGCTCCGACGGCAGTGCGCCCGCCCGTACCCATATTGTCCATGGTGCCGCAGCCGGCCAGAATGGCGAAAGCGCCTGCACATGCCGCCAATTTGGCAGAACGAATGGAAATTGTCATTCTTTTCTCCGTAATCTCGAAATTAAGTACAAGGGCCTATCGAGCGCCCCTATGCTAGCAAGGCGCGCATAGACTCGGTGTTACAGAATGGTTCCAAACACCTCTGTTAACAATTCTTGATCAAACGGACTGCACTTCACCTGCACGATGCCCGTCCCTGACGGGCACCGGACGGCCAGGACCTAGAACAACTCAGCGCCGGAACTGGCCACAACCTCCTTGTACTTCTTCAGGTCATTACTGACAAGCTCGCGGAACTGCTCCACCGTGCCCGGCTCGGCGTCCGAACCCATCACGGCCAGCGCCTGGCGCACGGACGGCTCGGTCAGCGCCTTGGCATAGGCATCGTGCAGCTTCTGCACGATGGGTTGGGGCGTGCCGCCTGTCACGAACACGCCGAACCAGGTCCCCAAATCGAAGGGCTGAACGCCTGCCTGCTCCATGGTGGGCACGTCCGGGAAGAAGTTGGAGCGTTCCGTCGTGGTCACGGCCAGGGCCTTGACCGAATCGGCCTTGATCAGGGGAGCGGCCGAGGCCAGGTTGTCGAACATGAAATGCACCTGGCCGGCCAGCAGGGCTGTCTTGGCCGGGGCGGCGCCCGCATAGGGCACGTGTATCGCATCGATCTGGGCGCGCGTGTTCAGCACGGCGCCAGCCAGGTGACCCGCGCTGCCGTTGCCGCCCGACGCGAAATTGAGCTGGCCGGGATGCTGCTTGGCGTAAGCCACCAAGTCCTGCACCGTGGCGATCTTGTTGTCCTGGGCGAATTCCTTGTTGACGATCAGGATGTTGGGCACCGAGGCCACAAGGGCGATGGGCTCGAAGCTCTGCACGGGATCGAAGGGGACGGTCTTGTACAGCCAGGGATTGATGGCATTGATGGCCACGGCTCCCATCATCAGCGTGTATCCGTCCGGCGCCGCCTTGGCCACGATGCTGGCGCCGATATTGCCGCCGGCGCCCGACTTGTTCTCCACGACCACGGTGCCCAGGTCGCCCTTGACGCGCTCGGCCAGCAGGCGCGCCATGCTGTCCAGCGGGCCTCCAGGTGGATACGGCACCACGAACTGGATGGGTTTGGAGGGAAAGGCATCTTCGGCCATGACGGCGGGCGCGGCCATCATGGCGGCGACTCCCGAGGCGGCCAACAGCCACTTGCGTGCACAAAACATCGAACTATCCTTCAAGTAAAAAAATTAAGCGGCGCCTTCGGCTTGCTGCCCCCAAGGGGGCGCTTTTTGTCTTGGGTGATGCGGCATTCCGACGGCCCGGCGACAAAAACATGCCTGCGCACAGCGCAAGCGTAAAACCACGCAGGCTCAGTGAATGATCTGGCTGAGGAATTCCCGCGTGCGCTCGTTCTGGGGAGCGTCAAAAAACGCATCCGGCGCATTCTGCTCGATGATCTCGCCCTGGTCCATGAAAATGACCCGGTCGGCCACCTTGCGCGCAAAACCCATTTCGTGGGTGACGCACAGCATGGTCATGCCGGTTTGGGCCAGCTCGACCATGACCTCCAGCACTTCCTTGACCATTTCCGGATCCAGCGCCGAGGTGGGCTCATCGAACAGCATGATTTTAGGCTCCATGCACAGCGAACGGGCAATTGCCACGCGCTGCTGCTGGCCGCCGGAGAGCTGGCCGGGATATTTCTGGGCCTGTTCGGGGATGCGCACGCGCTCCAGGTACTTCATGGCCATGGCCTGGGCCTGAGCCTTGGTCTTGCGCAGCACCCACATGGGCCCCAGCGTCAGGTTCTCCATGACGGTCAGGTGCGGGAACAGATTGAAGTGCTGGAACACCATGCCCACATCGCGGCGTATGGCCTCGATCTGGCGCAAGTCATTGGTCAGCTCCACGCCGTCCACGACGATCCGGCCCTGCTGGTGCTCTTCCAGCCGGTTGATGCAGCGGATCAGGGTGGATTTGCCCGAGCCGGAGGGCCCGCAGATCACGATCCGCTCTCCCCGGCCCACGTCCAGATTGATGTCGCGCAGCACGTGGAACTGTCCGTACCACTTGTTGACGTTCTTCAGCTCAATGATGGCCTCTGCCATGCAAAACTCCTAGTAGGGTCGGCCGCGGCCCGCACCTGGCGCGCCGCGGCCTGTCTCAGCGTTCATACCCGGTCTGCAGCCGGCGCTCCAGGGCGCGGCTGTAACGGGAGATCGAATAGCAGAACACGAAGTAAATCAGGGCGATGAACAGATAGGCTTCGGTGCTGAAGCCGCGCCAGGCCGCATCGGCCAGCGCCACCTTGGCGGCCTGGGTCAGGTCGAAGATGCCTATGATCACCACCAGGGAGGTGTCCTTGAACAGCGAGATGAAGATGCTGACCAGCGGCGGAATCACGATCTTGAGCGCCTGCGGCAGCACGATCTTGCGCATGGTCTGCCAGTAGCTCAGGCCGATGGACTCCGCGCCCTCGTACTGCCCCTTGGGGATGGCCTGCAGGCCGCCGCGCACGGTCTCGGCGATGTAGGCGGCGGCGAACAGGATGATGGCGATCTGGGCGCGCAGCAGCTTGTCGATATTGAAGCCTTCGGGCATGAACAGAGGCAGCATCACCGAGGACATGAACAGCAGGCTGATCAGGGGCACGCCGCGGATCAGCTCGATGTAGACCACGCACACGGCCTTGACCGCCGGCAGGCGCGATGTGCGCCCCAGGGCCAGCAGCAGCCCCAGCGGAAAGGCAAAGGCAATGCCGAAGGTGGCCAGGATCAGGGTCAGCGGCAAACCGCCCCACAGGCTGTTCTCCACGTAGCTCAGGCCCAGCACGCCGCCCCACATCAGCACGCCCACCACGGTCAGGCCGGCCAGCCACAGCAGGGGCAGCCAGGGCTTCCAGAACCAGCTCACGCAGCTGCACACGATCAGCAGCGTCAGCAGGATGGAGGCCAGCAAGGGCCGCCACTGCTCGTCGTAGGGATAGATGCCGAACAGGATCAGACGGTGCTTCTCGCGAATGAAGGCCCAGCAGGCTCCGGCGCTGGCACGGCAATCCTGGGCTGTCCGGGCGTCGAAATTGGCCTTGATGAACAGCCAGTCCACCAGGGCGGGCACGGTCATCAGCAGCAGCCACACCACCAGGACGGTCAGGATGGCGTTCAGCGGCGAGGAGAAGAGGTTTTCGCGCAGCCAGCCGATCGGGCCGCGCTGCAGCGGCGGCGGGGCCGACAGGGTCGAGGTGTTCTGACTCATTAGCGCTCCACCAGGGCGATGCGGTTGTTGTACCAGTTCATGAAGATCGAGATCGACAGGCTGACGGTCAGGTAGGCCGCCATGATGATCAGGATGCCCTCGATCGCCTGGCCCGTCTGGTTCAGCGTGGTGTTCACCACCGATACGATGTCCGGATAGCCGATGGCCACGGCCAGCGAACTGTTCTTGGTCAGGTTCAGGTACTGGCTGGTCATGGGCGGCACGATGACGCGCAAGGCCTGCGGCAGAATGACCAGCCGCATCATGCGGCTGCGGGTCAGGCCCAGCGCCTGTGCGGCCTCCCATTGCCCCTTGCCCACGGCCTGTATGCCCGAGCGCACGACTTCGGCCACGAAGGCCGAGGTATAGATGATGAGCCCGGCCAGCAGCGCGGCGAATTCAGGCGACAGGGTCAGTCCGCCCGCGAAGTTGAAGCCGCGCAGCTCGGGCACGTCCAGCGCGATCGGCGCGCCGCTGAGCAGCAGTGCGGCGGCCGGCAGGACCAGCAGCAGAGCCGCGCTGGCGCGCGCCACCGGGAAGATGCGGCCGGTCTGCTCCTGGCGGCGGCGCGCCCAGTGCGCCAGCAGCACGACGGCCACGATGGCCGCCCCCAGGCCCAGCAGCAGCCAGTTCAGGCCGTCGCCCTGCAGCGTGGGCAGCTTCAGGCCGCGATTGGACAGGAACACGCCGCTGACCGGATTGAGCGCCTGGCGGGGGCCGGGCAGCGCCTCGGTGATCAATGCATACCAGAAGAACAGCTGCAGCAGCAGCGGGACATTGCGCATCACCTCCACGTACAGGCCCGCCAGCCGGGAGATGAGCCAGTTCCTGGACAGGCGCGCGATGCCCAGCACCGTGCCGATCAGGGTGGCGGCGACGATGCCGATGACCGAGACCTTGAGCGTATTGATCAGGCCCACCAGGATGGCGCGCCCGTACGTGTCGGACGGCGTATAGGCGATGGAGGACTCGCCGATGGCAAAGCCCGCCTCGCGGTCCAGGAATCCAAAGCCTGTGGAAATATTGCGCACCGCCAGATTGTGCAAGGTATTGGAGACCAGATACCACACACAGAAGCCCAGCATGCCCAGGATCAGGACCTGGTAGATGATGCCGCGCGTGAACGGATCATTCCAGGACAGGCGGCGGCGCGGCGCCTGCGGAGCCGGTGTGTTTTGTGCCATAGCGTAAAACCCGTGTTAGCAGCACTACGCGTAGCCCTGCGAGATGGCCCGCGCCCCGCCGTCGGCAAGGCGCGGAAACAGATGGTGAAGATGTGGAATCTTAACGCACTGGCCACCCGTACATCAGTCCGCCGTCTCGCCATTGGGCGTTCAGGCCGCGCTCGAGCTTGAGCGGCGTGTTCTTGCCCAGGTTGCGCTCGAAGCTTTCGCCGTAGTTGCCCACCTGCTTGATGATGTTGTAGGCCCACTTGTTGTCCAGCTTCAAGCCCTTGCCCAGTTCTCCGGACACGCCCAGGATGCGCTGCACGTTCGGATTGTCGCTCTTGGCCTTCTCGTCCACATTGGCGGAGGTGATGCCGTATTCCTCGGCCTCCAGCATGGCGTTCAAGGTCCAGCGCACCAGCGTGAACCATTCATCATCGCCCTGGCGCACCATGGGTCCCAGCGGCTCCTTGGAGAGATCCTCGGGCAGGATGTCGAAATCATCCGGCGAGGCCTGCGCAGCGCGCATGGAGGCCAGCTGGGACTTGTCGGTGGTGAAGGCGTCGCAGCGCCCGGAGGTGAAGGAGCGCATGGCCTCTTCGGGGTTGTTGATCACGACCGGATTGAATTTGATGTTCTGGGATCGGAACCAGTCGGCCAGGTTCAGCTCGGTGGTGGTGCCGGGCTGCACGCAGACCGCGGCGCCGTCCAGCTCCTTGGCGCTTTTGACGCCCAGCGCCTTCTTGACCATGATGCCCTGGCTGTCATAGTAATTCACGCCCGCGCTCATCAGGCCCAGGGTGGTGTCGCGGGCGATGGTGGCGGTCGTGTTGCGGGTCAGCACGTCCACTTCGCCCGATTGCAGGGCGGTGAACCGCTGCTGCGTCGTCAGGGGGGTGACCTTGTACTTGGCCGCGTCGCCAAAGACGGCGGCGGCGATGGCGCGGCAGGCGTCCACGTCTATGCCCGACCAGGCGCCCTTGCTGTCAGCCAGCGAAAAGCCGGCGATGCCGGTGGATATCCCGCACTGGACAAAGCCCTTCTTCTTGACTGCGTCCAGGGTTTCACCGGCTTGTACGCTGGCGCCAAATGCCATCAAAGCCACACCGCATGCAATGGTTTTCACGAACCTCATGGTATGTCACCTCCTGTTTACTTTTGGTAAATGGATGCAGATTACAATTGCAGCTAAGCTGTCGGTATCCAATCGTAAGACCAGTGTTGCGAAACAAGTATGGGGAATTTCCCTCTTATGGAACCACGGCCGGCCATGTTTGGCCCGGCGCTTTGACGCCGGCCCGCGCCGGGTCGCCATTGGGGCGTCCCGGACAGACTTACCTTTGATTTTCCATCGCGATGATCGAGTTCCAACACGTTTTCAAGTCGTATGGCCGCGGCAGGAATATTCTTGCCGACATCAACTTCCGCATCCAGGCCGGCGAATTCATCTTCGTCTCGGGCCCCTCGGGAGCCGGCAAATCCACCTTGCTGCGCCTGATCGGCGGCCTTGAGCCGCCCAGCCGCGGCTCCGTGCAGGTCAACGGACACCGCCTGGACAAGCTGTCGGCGCGCGCCCGCCCCTACCTGCGCCGCGCCGTGGGCGTGGTGCTGCAGGATACACACCTGCTGTACGACCGCAGCGCGCTGGCCAACGTCACCCTGCCGCTGGCGGTCGTGGGTCTGGACCCGCGCACCGCCCAGGCGCGCGCCCGCGCCGCCATGGAAAAAGTGGGCCTGCGCGGCAAGGAGGACCTCAATCCCGTGGAGATGTCCGGCGGCGAACAGCAGCGCCTGGCCATCGCCCGGGCCATCGTCAACCGCCCGGCCATCCTGATCGCGGACGAACCCACCGCCAACCTGGACGCCGACAACGCCAAACGCATCATGGACGTCTTGATGGATTTCAACCGGGTCGGCGTGACCACGCTGATCGCCTCCCATGACCTGAAGCTCATGGCCCGCTACGCCCGCCGCACCCTACTGATCCAGGACGGGCGCTTCTCCGACCATCCGGGGGTGCTGGCATGACACGCTGGCTGCGACACCATCAATACGCCCTGCTGGTGGCCCTGCGCCGCCTGAAGGTGCAGCCCTTCTCCTCGCTGTCCAACCTGGTGGTCATCGCCCTGACGCTGGCCGTGCCCATCCTTGGCGCCGCCATCCTGCTGGCCGCGCAACCCGTGGTGCGCGAGATCCCGATCTCCCCCGAAATGACGGTCTTCATGAAACAGGACGCCAAGCTGGAGCAGGCTCAGGACTTGACGGCCCGCATCCGGCAGGAGTTCGAACCGCTGCTGGCCGAAACACGCCTGGTCAGCAACGAGCAGGCGCTGCGCCAGCTCAAGGGCAACCCCACCTGGGCGGACGCGCTCGCCGTGCTGCCCAGCAACCCCCTGCCCCATGCCATCGTCCTGACCCTGCACGAGGCCCCCGACCTGGCGGCGCGGGCCGACACCCTGGCAAAGGACATCCAGGGCCGCGAAGGCGTGGACAGTGTGCTGCTGGACAGCGAATGGGTGCAGCGCCTGGAGGCCATCCTGCGCTTCATCCGCATCGGCCTGTGGATCCTGATGGCCGGCGTGGGCGTGGTGGTCATCGCCACCGTCTTCAACACCGTGCGCCTGCAGGCCCTCAGCCAGCGCGAGGAAATCGCCGTGGCGCGCCTGGTGGGCGCGACCGAGGCCTTCGTGCGGCGCCCCTTCCTGTACATGGGCGCGCTGACCGGCCTGCTGGCCAGCGCCCTGGCCTGCGGCTTGGCGCTGCTGGCCCTGACGCCCCTGAACCAGGCGCTGTCGCGCCTGGCCGCCAGCTACGGCGTGCCGCTGCAACTGCGCCTGCCCGACTTCTCGCTCCTGCTGACCGCCGCCGTCCTGGTCGCCATCCTGGGCGCCCTGGCCGCTCGCTGGTCCGTCACCCGCACCACCCAATACTGATGTCCCTACCCGAACCCTGTACGCGCGGCCTGGCCGGCCGCGTGGTGGCCTGGCAGAAAGAGGCGGGCCGCCACCATCTGCCCTGGCAGCACACCCGGGACCCCTACCGGGTCTGGCTGTCCGAGATCATGCTGCAGCAGACCCAGGTCGCCACTGTCCTGGGCTACTACGAGCGTTTTCTGGAACGTTTTCCCACCGTGCTGGATCTGGCCGCCGCCAGCCAGGACGAAGTCATGCCCTATTGGGCCGGCCTGGGCTACTACGCCCGCGCCCGCAACCTGCACCGCTGCGCGCGCGAGGTCGCGGAACGCTGGCAGGGCCGCTTCCCCGGCACAGCGGCGGAACTGGCCGGGCTGCCCGGCATAGGCCGCTCCACGGCCTGCGCCATCGCAGCCTTCTGTTTCGGCGAACGCAGTCCCATCATGGACGGCAACGTCAAGCGGGTTTTCACGCGCTACTTCGGCATCTATGGTCCGACGCAGAAGAAGGCCGTGGAGAACGCGCTGTGGGACAAGGCGCAGGAGGTGCTGGCACAGGCGCCGGCCGATCTGGACATGGCGGCGTACACGCAAGGCCTGATGGACCTGGGCTCGCAGTGCTGCACGCGCAGCAAGCCGACCTGCAGCCTGTGTCCCCTGCAATCGGACTGCTACGCCCATACCCGCCAGGTGCAGGCCGAGCTGCCCAGCCCCAAGGAGCGCACCCGCCAGGACGAGCGCTGCTGCCACGTGCTGATCCTGGAGCAGGACGGCCGGCTGCTGCTGGAACAACGCCCCGACAAAGGCATCTGGGGCGGCCTGCAGACCCTGCCCCAATTCGACGACGAACAGGCCCTGCACGCGGCAGCGCGGCGCTGGTCGAACCAGGAGCCCGTGGTCCTGGCCTCGTTCCAGCATGTGTTTTCGCATTTCAAGCTGCACATCACGCCCTGGCTGCTGGAAGCCGACGACCCCGTACTGGCCGAGCCCGCCGCCCGGCAGCGCTGGCTGGAACTCGACGGATTGCGCGACGCCGCCCTGCCCGCGCCCATACGCAAGCTGCTGGACGGCCTGTACGGCGTGGGCGAGGCGCAATTGACGCTGGAATAGCGGCGCGCCCCCCGATGCTGAACAGGCGCTAGGGCCTGCCCGGCCTGTGGTGGCTGATGCTCATCAGCATCCCGCAGGCCACGCCCAGGGTCATCAAGGCCGTGCCGCCGTAGCTCAGGAACGGCAGGGGCACGCCGACCACGGGCAGGATGCCCGTCACCATGCCGATGTTCACGAATACGTAGACGAACAGCATCATGGACATGGAGCCGGCCAGCAGGCGGCTGAACTGCGTCTGCGCGGCCACGGCGATCGTCAGTCCGCGCACGATGAGCAGCGCATACAGCACCAGCAGCATGATGCCGCCATACAGGCCGAATTCCTCGGCGAACACGGCGAAAATGAAGTCCGTGGTGCGTTCAGGCACGAAATCCAGGTGGGACTGGGTGCCCATCATGTAGCCTTTGCCATAGATGCCGCCCGAACCGATGGCGATCATGGACTGGATGGTGTGAAAGCCCTTGCCCAGCGGGTCGCTGCCCGGGTTGAGCAAGGTGCAGACGCGGTGCTTCTGGTAGTCGTGCAGGACCACCCAGTCCAGGTCCGGCACGCAGATCTGGTCTTCGTAGTAGAGCAAGGCGCTGATGCCCAGGATCAGCACCAGGAAGATGGGCACCAGCAGGCGGAACGACAGGCCTGCGAAATAAATGACGCAGAAACCGGCGCCGAACACCAGCAGCGCGGTGCCAAGGTCCGGCTGGCGCACGATCAGCAGGAACGGAATCATGAGCAGCACGCCGGCCACCAGGAAGTCCATGAAGCGCATGCGCGAGCCCTGGTGGCGATCGAAATACCAGGCCAGCATCAGCGGAACCGAGATCTTCAGCATCTCCGAAGGCTGGATGCGCGCCACGCCCAGGTCCAGCCAGCGGGTGGCGCCCTTGCTGGTCTCGCCGAAGAACTCCACGCCCAGCAGCAGCACCACGCCCAATGAATACACATAGGGCGCCAGGCGCATCCACAGCGGCGGAGGGATCAAGGCGGCCAGCCACATGACGCCGAAGGCCAGCAGGAAATTGCGCGTCTGGTCGGCAAAGCGCCAGTCGGTGCCGCCCACGGCCGAATGCATGACCGTCAGGCCCAGCACCGTCATCAGCAACAGCAGCAGCAACAGGGGCCAGTCGAAGGCGTTGATGGCTTTCAAGCCCCATTGAAGAAGACGTTTCATTGCAGATGCCCCCGCTCGACCAGCCAGTAATCAAACACCTGGCGCGCCACGGGCGCCGCCACCGAGCCGCCCCAACCGGCGTTCTCCACGATCAGCGCGACGGCGATCTTGGGATTGTCGGCCGGCGCATAGGACATGAACAGGGCGTGATCGCGCAGGCGTTCATCGATGGCATTGGCGTTGTACTTGGCTCCGCGCAGGCTGAACACCTGGGCCGTGCCGGTCTTGCCGGCGGCCTGGTAGGCCGCGCCCGCGAACGCGCGCCGGGCGGTCCCCATGCGCACCACGTCCACCAGCGCGCGCTTGACCACGTCCAGGTTGGCCTGCTTGAGGGGGATGACCTCGGTATCGATGCGCACCGGCTTTTCGACGTCCGGATCATGCGGGTTGACGATCTGGCTGACCAGGTGAGGCTTGCGGGAGATGCCATTGTTGGCCAGCACGGCGGTGGCGTGGGCCAGTTGCAGCAGGGTGAAGGAGTTGTAGCCCTGGCCCACGGCCACCGAGATGCTCTCGCCCGCATACCAGCGCTGCTGGGCGGGCTTGCGATAGGCCTGGCGCTTCCATTCGGTTGACGGCAGGATGCCGCGGCGCTCGCCGTCCAGGTCTATGCCGGTGTATTGGCCGAAGCCGAACTGCTTCATGAAGTCGTGCAGACTGTCCACGCCGATCTCCGGCCCCAGCGAATAGAAATAAGTGTCCGAGGACACCACCAGCGCGCGGTGCATGTCCGTGGCGCCGTACACGGCGCCGCCCGCGTTGCGGAAACGCTGCCCGCCGAACTCGAAGTAGCCGGGGTCGGGCAGGCGATCGGTGGCGTTGCGCTTGCCCAGTTCCAGCGCCGCCAGCGCCACGAAGGGCTTGTAGGTGGAGCCGATGGGATAGGTGCCGTACAAGGGACGGTTGATCAGGGGGTGGTCGGGCGAATCATTGAGCTTGCGCCAGTTTTCGACGTCGATGCCGTCGATGAACAGATTGGGGTCGAAGGAAGGCGCCGACACGAAGGCCAGCACTTCTCCGGTGGCCGGCTCGATGGCCACCAGGGCGCCGCGGCGCCCCTTGAACTGGGCCTCGGCCACCTTCTGCAAGCCTATGTCCAGCGACAGTTTCAGGTTGGCCCCCGGCACCGGATCCACACGGCTGAGCGTGCGCACCGGGCGCCCCGAGGCCGCCACTTCGACTTCCTCGATGCCGGTGCGGCCATGCAGGGTCTGCTCCCAGGTCTTTTCGATGCCCTTCTTGCCGATCACGCTGGTGCCCCGGTAGTTGCCCGTCTGGCCCGTCTCTTCCAGACGCGTCTGGTCGGCCTCGGAAATGCGGCCCACATAGCCAATGACATGGGCGGCCGCCTCGCCCTGCGGATATTCGCGCACCCAGCGCGCCTGCAGGGTCACGCCGGGAAACTTGTAGGCGTGGGCCGCGAACCAGGAAGCCTCGTCGTCATTCAGGTTGTTGCGCAGCATGCTTTCCGAATAGCGGCTGTTCTGCGCCACGCTCTGCTTGAAGCGGCGCCGGTCGCGCGAGCTGAGCTCCACCAGCTGCCCGACCTTGTCCAGCATGTCGTCCACGGGCTCTTCGAGATTGGCGGGCACCACCGACAGGGTGTAGTCGCGGTAGTTGCGCGCCAGCACCACGCCGTTACGGTCCAGGATCTCGCCGCGCCGGGGCGTGATGGGCACCACCGCGATCCGGTTCTGGTCGGCGCGCGCGGCAAAGCCTTCGTAGCGCACCACCTGCAAATACCACAGGCGCACGCCCAGCACGCTCAGCAGCAATGCGGCCAGGATGGCGGCCACCATGGCGCGGACCAGCATCCGCTGGCGTTGCTGGTGGGTGGTTTTCTTGAATTCGAACATGGCCGCCGCTCCGTTCAGGGCGAACCGGAATCGGTCTCGTCATGACGCCGCTGCGGCAGAAAGAGCACACTGTCGGCCAATGGCCAGAGCGCCGCCGTCAGCAGGACGGCGCCGGCCCAGTCCCAGCCCGACCATTCTCCCATCAGCCAGGCGTGCAGCACGCGCACCACGAGCTGGGCGAGCAGCATGACGGGCAGCATGTGCAGCACGTGGGTCCACATGCCGAAATGCAGCATGCGCCGGCGCAGCACCAGGGCGCCGTACACCACCAGCACGTAGCTGAGCGCATGCTCGCCCAGCAGGCTACCGTCGTGCACGTCCACCAGGATGCCCAGCAGAAAGGCCAGCGACATGGGCACGCGGCGCGGTTCGTGCACGGCCCAGAAGGCCAGCACCAGCATCAGCAGGTCGGGCGCGAAGGACCACAGCCGCCAGGGCAGCATGGAGGACAGCCACATCAGCAGGATGGAGCCCCAGACCAGCCAGGGGCTGGAAGCCCGGGAAAAGGGGCTGCTGTCGATGGGCTGCAGACTGCTCAGGGATGAATGCCGCGCCCGCCGGGACTGCGTATCCGGGGATTCAGGGCGATTCATGGTCTGGCTTGTCCTGTTCAAAAGGGGGTTCGCTCTCGGGCACGAGCAGGATCAGGAAGTGGCGATAGCGTTCCGGATGCGAAAGCGGCGAGACCAGCGCCAGGGCGAATCCCGAGGCGTCGTCCCGTTCGATGCGGTCCACCGTGCCCACGGGCAGGCCGGCCGGAAACAGACCGCCGATGCCGCTGGTGATGAGCGTGTCGTTCTCCTGCAGGTCCACGTCGGCCGTCAGGTAGCGCACCTCCACCTTGCCGCCCGGATTGCCGCCGAAGGCGATCAGGCGCAGGCCGTTGCGCAGCACCTGCACCGGCACCGACACCTTGTCGTCGGTGATGAGCGCGGCCTCCGAGGTGAAGCGCGTGACGCGCACCACCTGGCCGACCACGCCGCCCTCGTCGATGACCGGCATGCCGGGACGGATGCCGCTGGAGGAACCCTTGTTGAAGATCAGGTGTCGGGCATAGCCGTTGGGCGGCTCGTACAGGACCTCCACCGCCACGGAAGGCTGGGTGACCGCATCGGCCACCTGCAGCAGGCGGCGCAATTGCTCGTTTTCCGCCGACAGCTGGGCGGCATGGGTGGAGAGCTGGGCCAGCTCGATGCGCTGGCGTTGCAGCGCTTCTTTTTCAGAGCGCGCCGTGGAGGCCGCGTCGGTCCAGCTACTGAAATAGCTGACCAGGTCGCGCGGGGCGAGCATCACGCGCTGGAAGGGATAGAGCACCGCCGCCACGGCCTGGCGCACCGGCTCGAGCACGGCCAGGCGAGCGTCGGCCAGCATCAGGCCCAGCGCCAGCACGACCAGCGCGGCCACGCGCAGCTCGGCGGACGTGCCGCGCCTGAAAAGCCGGATGGAGCCTTGTTCTCGCATTACTCAAGCACTCGGACGCTTGCCCCCAGGGCACGGACCGCCCGGGGAGCTGAGCAGGGATCAGTCGTAGATGAATACGGATTCCAGGCGCTCCAGATGCTCCAGCGCCTCGCCGCAACCGCGCACCACGCAGGTCAGGGGATCCTCGGCCACCACCACGGGCAGGCCGGTCTCTTCCTGCAGCAGGCGGTCCAGATCATGCAGCAGCGCGCCGCCGCCGGTCAAGACGATGCCCTTGTCGGTGATGTCGGCGCCCAGTTCGGGGGGGGTCTGTTCCAGCGCGGTCTTGACGGCCGAGACGATCTGGTTGAGCGGATCGGTCAGGGACTCCAGGATTTCGTTGGAGGAGACGGTGAAGCTGCGCGGCACGCCTTCGGACAGGTTGCGGCCCTTGACTTCGATCTCGCGGATCTCGGTGCCGGGGAAGGCCGAGCCGATCTGCTTCTTGATGAGTTCGGCGGTGGGCTCACCGATCAGCATGCCGTAGTTGCGGCGGATGTAGTTGATGATGGCTTCGTCGAACTTGTCCCCGCCCACGCGCACCGAACCCTTGTACACCATGCCGCCCAGGGAGATGATGGCCACCTCGGTGGTGCCCCCGCCGATGTCCACGACCATGGAGCCGCTGGCGTCCGAGACCGCCAGGCCCGCGCCGATGGCGGCGGCCATGGGTTCCTCGATCAGGTAGACTTTGCTTGCGCCGGCGCCCAGCGCGGATTCCTTGATGGCGCGGCGCTCGACCTGCGTGGAGCCGCAGGGAACGCACACGATGATGCGCGGGCTGGGAGCGAACATGCTGCGCGGATGCACCATGCGGATGAACTGCTTGAGCATTTGTTCGGTGACCGTGAAGTCCGCGATCACGCCGTCCTTCATGGGACGGATGGCTTCGATGTTGCCTGGCACCCGGCCCAGCATCTGCTTGGCCTCGTGGCCGACTGCCTGAATGATTTTCTTGCCATTGGGGCCGCCTTCGTGGCGGATGGCTACAACGGACGGTTCATCCAGTACGATACCCTTGCCGCGTACGTAGATAAGGGTATTGGCCGTACCGAGGTCGATTGCCATATCGCTGGAAAAGTAACTGCGTAGGAATCCGAACATGGGCGCGCAACGTGTAAAGTGTTTGGGAGATGGGCAGGTAAATTCGGCGCGGAACTCAAGCGTGAAACGGCAGGCACAAGAACCAGGCAACGAATTCAAAAATACCTGGGAAGGAAACGGTCAATGATAACTTATAATTGGTCTGCACTAGGACTGTTTTAATGGTCAGTTAAGTTCTGTAACCTTCACATTTCCCATAAAAGCGCGAATCTGTCGCCAACTGACAGGCCTCCGCCATTTTTTATTACTTATTTTCGACTACGACCCCCATGTCCATCACTCAACAGGATGTTGCCCGTATCGCGCAACTGGCGCGCATCGATTTATCTGCCGAACAGACCGTCCAGGTCGAGCAGGATCTGACGCGCATCCTGGGGCTGATCCAGACCCTGCAGACCGTCGACACCACCGGCGTCGAACCCATGGCCCACCCCTTGTCCGCGCACCAGGAGATCAGCCTGCGCCTGCGCGAGGACCAGGCGCTGCCCACGGGAACGGTGCACAGCCGCCAAGCCATGATGCGCAACGCCCCCGCCGAACAGGACGGCCTGTTCCTCGTGCCCACGGTCATCGAATAAAGCAGAACCATGTCTTTCTCCCCTGAATTCGCCTCCATTGCCACCTTGCGGCAAGCGCTGCAAGCCAAGACCATCAGCGCCCGGGAACTCGCCCAGCACGCGCTGGAGCGCAGCGCGCGCCGCCAGGACCTGAACGCCTTCGTGCAGCAGCAACCGGCCCTGACGCTGGCCCAGGCCGACGCGGCCGACGCCCTGATCGCGCAGGGCAAGGCCGGTCCGCTGACCGGCATCCCCATTGCCCACAAGGACCTGTTCGTCACGCGCGACTGGCGCACCACCGCCTGCAGCAAGATGCTGGGCGACTACGTCAGCCCCTTCGACGCCACGGTGGTCGAGAAGCTGCAGGCCGCCGGCGCGGTCTCGCTGGGCAAGCTGAGCTGCGACGAGTTCGCCATGGGCTCGCGCAATGAAAGCTCCATCTTCGGCCCCGTGCGCAACCCCTGGGACAGCAGCGTGATCCCGGGCGGCTCCTCGGGCGGCTCGGCCGCCGCCGTGGCCGCCGGCCTGGTGGCCGGCGCCACCGCCACCGATACGGGCGGCTCCATCCGCCAGCCCGCCGCCCTGTGCGGGGTCAGCGGCATCAAGCCCACTTACGGCACGGTATCGCGCTTCGGCATCATCGCCTACGGCTCCAGCCTGGACCAGGCCGGCCCCATCGCCCGCAGCGCGCGCGACCTCCTGGACCTGCTGGAGGCCATGTGCGGCTTCGATCCGCATGACGCCACCAGCCTGGAATTCTGCGACGACCAGCCCAACACGGGCGAGCGCATCCGCAAGCAGTTCGAGCAGCACGCCGCCCAGTACGACGCGCAAGGCAGCCAGCCCCTGAAGGGTCTGCGCATCGGCGTGCCCGCCCAGTTCTTCGGCGAAGGCCTGGATCCGGCCATCGCCGCCGGCATCGAATCGGCCCTCAAGACCTACGAAAGCCTGGGCGCGGAACGGGTCACGGTGCAGTTGCCCCTGACCGAGCTGTCCATCCCGACCTATTACGTCATCAGCCCGGCCGAGGCCTCCACCAACCTGTCGCGCTTTGACGGCGTGCGCTACGGTCACCGCGCCGAACAATACACCGACCTGGCCAGCATGATTTCGCGCTCGCGCTCCGAAGGCTTCGGCCCCGAAGTCGTGCGCCGCATCCTGGTGGGCACCTACGTGCTCTCGCACGGCTATTACGATGCCTATTACCTGCAGGCGCAACGCGTGCGCCGCATGATCGTGGACGATTTCCAGAAAGCCTTCGCCCAGTGCGACCTGATCCTGGGCCCGGTCACCCCGACGCTGGGCCGCAAGATCGGCGACGCCACGGACGACCCCACGGCCGACTGGCTGGGCGACATCTACACGCTGGGCGTGAGCCTGGCCGGCCTGCCCGCCATGTCCATCCCCTGCGGCCTGAGCGGCGGCGACAAGCCCCTGCCCATAGGCCTGCAGATCATCGGCAACTACTTCCGCGAAGGCCAGCTGCTGGCCTTCGCCGACCGCTTCCAGCAAGCCACCGACTGGCATCAACGTCAACCAGGACAAGAATGATGGAATGGGAAATTGTCATCGGGCTGGAAACCCACGTTCAGCTCTCGACCGAATCCAAGATTTTCTCCAGCAGCAGCACCCGCTTCGGCGCGCTGCCCAACACGCAGGCCAATGAGGTCGACATGGCCCTGCCCGGCGCGCTGCCGGTATTCAACCGCGGCGCGGCCGAACGGGCCATCCGCCTGGGCCTGGCCGTGGGCGGCCGCATCGCGCCCCGCTCGGTCTTCGAGCGCAAGAACTACTTCTACCCCGACCTGCCCAAGAACTACCAGATCAGCCAGATGGAAATCCCGGTGGTGTCGGGCGGCACGATTTCCTTCATGGTCGGCGACGAGGAAAAGACCGTCAATCTGACTCGCGCCCACCTCGAAGAGGACGCCGGCAAGTCGCTGCACGAGAACTTCCGCGGCCCGCACGGCGAGTCCTCCACCGGCATCGACCTGAACCGGGCCGGCACCCCGTTGCTGGAAATCGTATCCGAACCCGAGATGCGCTCGGCCGCCGAGGCCGTGGGCTATGCGCGCGCGCTGCATAGCCTGGTCGTCTGGCTGGGCATCTGCGACGGCAACATGCAGGAGGGCTCCTTTCGCGTGGACGCCAACGTCTCGGTGCGCCCCAAGGGCCAGGCCGAGTTCGGCACGCGCTGCGAACTGAAGAACATCAACTCCTTCCGCTTCCTGGAACGCGCCATCCAGTACGAAGCCCGGCGCCAGATCGAACTGATCGAGGACGGCGGCAAGGTCACGCAGGAAACCCGCCTGTACGACGCCGATCGCGACGAGACGCGCAGCATGCGCAGCAAGGAAGACGCGCACGACTACCGCTACTTCCCCGATCCGGACCTGCCGCCATTGATCATCGGCGCCGACTGGATCGAGCGCGTGCGCCAGGACATGCCCGAACTGCCGGCCCAGAAAAAGGCCCGCTTCGAGCGCGAATTCGAACTGAGCCGCTACGACGCGTCCCAGCTCACCGTGGACCGGGCCACGGCGGACTTCTTCGAAGCCGTGCTGCAGGCCGGCTCGCCCGCTCACGCCAAGCTGGCCGCCAACTGGATACTGGGCGAGCTGTCCGCCACCTTGAATCGCCAGGAACTGGACATCGCCCGGTCGCGCGTCAGTCCTGCCCAACTGGCACAGCTGATCGCCCGCATCGCCGACGGCACCATCTCCAACAAGATCGCCCGCGACGTCTTCACCGCGCAATGGGAAGGCGAACTGGACGGCGATGTGGACGCCATCATCGAGGCCAAGGGGCTGAAGCAGATCAACGACGCCGGCGCCATCGGCGCCATGGTCGACGAAGTGCTGGCCGCCAATGCCGACATGATCGAACAGTACCGCGCAGGCAAGCAGAAAGCCTTCAACGCGCTGGTCGGCCAGGTCATGAAAGTCGCCAAGGGCAAGGCCAACCCCCAGCAGATCAACGACATGCTCAAGCAGAAGCTGGACGCCTGATCCGCCGGACGCCCCCAACGGAAAACACCAGGCCGCGCGCCTGGTGTTTTTCTTTGCAGACCTTGGGCGAAGCCGCCTTTTTTCATTCTCTTCACCATCGTCAATAAAAAGCATTAGCCAGAATTGTTATAAGCAAGCGAAGTTTTCGTATTTCACGAGGTCCTCGGACACATGCTGAAATACTTTCCATGGGAAACCCGCCGCTCACGAGCAACCCGCTCCGCCCGGCCCCCGCCTATGGCCCGAGACAAGCATTCGGGCCTTGTTTCTTACTGGAAGCCTCATGAAAACGTCTTTCAAGCTGTTTGCCTCTCTCGCCCTGTCCCTGGTCGCGGGCCTCGCCCATGCCGACCGCCTGGAGGACATCAAGAAGTCCGGCGTGCTGACCATCGCCGCCTTCGACAGCAACCCGCCTTTTGGCTTCGTGGACGCCAAGACCCGCCAGATCGTGGGCCTGGACGTGGACTTCGGCAAGGCGCTGGCCGACAAGCTGGGCGTCAAGCTCGCCATCCAGCCCACCAACCCCGCCAACCGCATCCCGCTGCTCAGTTCCAAAAAGGCCGACCTGGTCGTGGCCAACTTCACCATCACCGAAGAGCGCGCCAAGCAGATTGATTTCAGCATTCCCTACTTCGCTTCCGGCCAGCAGTTCATCGCCAGGAAAGGCACGCTGAGCTCGCCCGAACAGCTCAACTCCCTGCGCATCGGCGTGGACAAGGGCACGACCAATGAAATCGTGCTGCGCGAGAAATTCCCCGGCGCCACGCTGGTCGCCTACGACGACACGCCCTTCGCCTTCACGGCCCTGCGCAACGGCAACGTGCAGGCCATCACGCAGGACGGCCCCAAGCTGATCGGCCTGCTGGCCAACGTGCCCGACAAGGACAAGTACGAAATCCCCGCCTTCTCCATCTCGGACGACCTGATCGGCATCGGCATCCCCAAGGGTGAAGACAATCTGAAGAAATTCGTGGACGCCACCCTGCTGGAGCTGGAGCAAAGCGGCAAGGCCGACGAGATCTACAACCGCTGGTTCGGCCCTGACACCGCCACGCCGCTGGCCCGCCTGTACAAGATCGGCCAGGCCAAGTAAGCCGCGCTGCGCTGACCGGACACGCTGCCCACCCCGGCCCGGCCGGGCGTGGGCGGCGTCTCTTCCATCGGGCGGCTCCGGCGGCCCTGCTCTCTTATCATCATGTTCGCTGTCTCCGACTGGCTGGCGCCGCACTATGTGGGCTGGCTGCTGAAAGGCTTCTACCTGACCTTGTGGCTGTCCGCCCTGGTGTCCGTGGTCGCCACGGTCCTGGGCTTTTTCATCTGCCTGGGGCGCCTGTCGCGCCACCGGCTGCCCTCGTGCCTGAGCCGCGCCTACCTGAGCCTGTTCCGCAACACGCCGCTGCTGATCCAGCTGTTCTTCTGGTATTTCGGCGCGTCCGGCCTGATGCCCGAACACTGGGTCGCGTGGCTGAACACGCCGCACCGCATCGAGCTGGCAGGCGTGCCGCTGTCCTGGCCCAGTTTCGAGTTCCTGGCCGCCCTGTGGGGATTGAGCCTGTACACGGCGGCCTTCATCGCCGAGGAGCTGCGCTCGGGCGTGCAAGGCGTGCGCGCCAGCCAATGGGCGGCCGCCCGCTCGCTGGGGCTGGCGGACTTCCAGATCTGGCGCTGGATCGTCATGCCCCAGGCGCTGCGCAACGCCTTCCCCTCGCTGCTGGGACAGTACATGAACACCATCAAGAACACCTCGCTGACCATGGCCATCGGCCTGGCCGAGCTGTCCTATGCCTCGCGCCAGGTGGAGACCGAGAGCCTCAAGGCCTTCCAGGCCTTCGGCGTCGCCACCGCGCTCTACATCCTGGCCGTCGCCCTGGTGGAAGCGGGCGGACAATACCTGCAGCGGCGCCGCTATCAGGTCTGGGGAGGACAGCGATGAACCTGCACGTCATCCAGGACAACCTGCTGTACTTCATGGTGGGAGCCTGGCCCTACGGTCCGCTGGGCGGCGCGGCCCTGACGCTGATCCTGAGCCTGAGCAGCGCCCTGTCCTCCGCCGTCCTGGGATTGGCGCTGGGCGTGGCGCTGTCGCTGACGCGCGGCCTGGCGCACCAGGGCCTGGTGCTGGTCCTGGGCTTTTTTCGCGCCATTCCCGTGCTGATGCTGATCTTCTGGACCTACTTCCTGCTGCCCATGCTGTTCCAGATCGACATCCCGGGCACCGTCACCGTGGTCTGCGCCCTGTCGCTGATCGGCGGCGCCTACCTGGCCCATGCCGTTCATGCGGGCATACGCAGCCTGCCCGCCGGCCAATGGCAGGCCGGCCTGGCCCTGGGCCTGACACGCCGCCAGCTGATGCGCTGGATCATCCTGCCGCAGGCCCTGCCCATCATGCTGCCCTCCTTCATCAACCAGTGGGTGGCCCTGATCAAGGACACGTCGCTGGCCTATGTGATCGGGGTGGCGGAACTGTCTTTCGTCGCCACCCAGGTCAGCAACCGCGAGATGATCTATCCCGTGGAAATCTTCCTTTTCGTGGCCCTGGTCTACTACCTGTTCTGCAGCGGCCTGCAAGCTTTGGCCGACCTGGCGGCGCGCCGCTGGCAGCCCGGGCGGCACGCGCGGTAAGAGCCGCCGCAGCCTGTGTTCTCTCCTGAGGGACGAGCCTCTGCCATCATCGCCAAAATACCCTGCTGCACAAACGGCACCATCACAACGAGCCCGCTGCGCAGCTGCCGCCCATTCGGCCTGGCCGATAAAAGAAAAACCCCGGCCTGGGCCGGGGTTCTGCTGGTCGGGCAAGGATCAGACGCCGTAGCGATCCCGGTAGGCCTTGACCTGCGGCGCGTGGGCGGCCAGGGTCTGGTCGTCGGCGAGCAGATCCATGATGTCGGCCAGGGACGCAATGCTGATCACGGGAATGCCGTAGGTCTGCTCCACTTCCTGCACGGCGGAATGAGCCGACAGCGCATCATCGGCGCCCGCGCGCTCCATGCGGTCCAGGGCGATCAGCACGGCGGCCGGCTCGGCGCCGGCGGCCTTGATGATCTGCATGGATTCGCGCACCGAGGTGCCGGCGGTGATCACGTCATCGATGATCACGACCTTGCCCTGCAGGGGCGCGCCCACCAGCGTGCCGCCTTCGCCATGATCCTTGGCTTCCTTGCGGTTGAAGGCGAAGGGCACGTCACGGCCATTGGCCTGAGGGTGCTCGGCCAGGGCGATGGACGTCGCGGTGGACAAGGGAATGCCTTTGTAGGCGGGCCCGAACAGCATGTCGAAGGGCACGCCCGAATCCAGCAGGGCCTGGGCATAGAAACGCGCCAGCTGGCCCACGCTGCGGCCGGTGTTGAACAGGCCGGCATTGAAGAAGTAGGGGCTCAGGCGGCCGGACTTGACCTTGAATTCACCAAAGCGCAGCACGCCCTGTTCCAGGGAGAAGCGCACGAAATTGCGACGATTATCTTGTTTGGCCGACATGACAGAATAGGTAATTGAAAAAACAGCGCCTATTTTACAGACTTGGCGGCGCGCGTCCTGTCCTGGCCGCCAAACCATTCGAGCAGGAAGTCGATGAAACTGCGCACCTTGGGCGTCAGGTAGCGGCGGCTGGCGTAGACCGCATGCAGTTCCTGGGGCGTCTGCCGGTAATCGGGCAGCAGCCGCAGCAGACGGCCGCCGGCCAGATCGTCGGCCACCAGCCAGTCCGGCAGGTAGGCCAGGCCCAGCCCCTCCAGCACGGCGTAATACGTCAGGTTGGTGTTGTCGGACTTCATCGCCGGGCGAAAACGCAACAGTTCGCGTCCTTCAGGGCCGATGAACTCGAACCCATCCTGATGCAGGTAGCTGGGCGTGACCGCGGCAAGCCGCATCACGTCCACCGAGGTCAGCGGCGCCCCATGGCGCTCCACGAAAGCAGGCGAAGCCACCAGGTGGAACTGAATGGGACAGATATGGCGCGCGATCTGATGCGGCGAAGGTTCGCGCGTGACTCGCAGGGCCAGGTCGAATCCTTCAGCCACCAGGTCCACCTTGTGGTTGCTCAGACTCAGGTCCAGAACGACGTCAGGAAAGCGCTTCTGATAAGCGCTCAGGATCCGGGCAACCTGGGCGTTGGCGAACCACACCGGCGCCGTCACGCGCAGCACGCCTTGCGGGCTCTGCTCCGAGCTCAGCAAGGCCTCCTGCCCTTTCTGCAAGGTGTCCAGGGCCATCAGGCAGTAATCGAAATAGGTCTGGCCCAGTTCGGTCAGGCTCAACCTGCGGTTGCTGCGATTGAGCAGGCGCGCGCCCAGCTGCTTCTCCAGATGCGCCAGATGCTTGCTGACCATGGGCGCGGACATGTTCAGCCGTTGCGCGGCGGCGACGAAACTGCCTGCCGCCACGATCTCCCTGAACACCCGCAGGCTTTGAATGGTATCCATGATTTCCTTATAAGAAATCAATTGATAAAAAAACCACTATTCATTTCCAGATAGTAATTCAATAAGCTTTCAACATGCACCGACCGAGGGCATCCACAAGCTCAACCGTGGGCAGGGCCGACAATTATCGTCATACTATGGCCAGGCTCCCGTTCAGAAGCCTGGTCTACTGCCCTGTTCCATCGATGCCTTCATTTCTACAAAGGAATCATCATGAGCGCAGTTACTTCCCAATGGTCCCCCCGCGTACTCAGCATCCTGCGCATCGTCGCCGGCTATGCGCTGTTCACACATGGCTCGGCCAAACTCCTGGGTTTTCCCAAGGTGGACATGTTCGCCAACCTGCAGATCGCCTCGCTATATGGCGTGGCCGGGATTCTGGAATTGATCCTGGGCGCATTGCTGGTCATCGGCCTGTTCTCGCGCTTGGCCGCCTTCATCGCCTCGGGCCTGTGCGCCGCCGCCTATTTCATCGGCCACGTCAGCGCCAGCACCTTCTTCTTCCCCCTGCTCAATGGCGGCGAAGCCGCCGTCCTGTTCTGCTTCATCTTCCTGTACCTGGCCGTGGCCGGCCCCGGCTCCTGGAGCGTGGACTCGGCCCGCAACGCCGCCTGACCGTCCTTTCTTCTGAACGCCTCCCTGCCCGCTCGGGCAGGGACAGGAGCCATTCATGAGCATGCCTACCTATTTCATCTCGCATGGCGGCGGACCCTGGCCGTGGATGCCCGAAGCCCAGGCCATGTACGCGCCGCTGCGCGCCGCCCTCAAGGATGTTCCCCGCCAGCTGGGACGCACGCCCAAGGCCATGCTGATGGTCTCGGCGCACTGGGAAGCGCGCGGCGACCATCTGCTGGTCGCCTCCGCGGAGCGTCCCGACATGGTGTACGACTACTACGGCTTTCCGCCCCACACCTACGAGATCCGCTACCCCGCGCCCGGCAATCCGCAATTGGCCGGCCAGGTGCGCGAGCTGCTGCAAGCCCAGGGCCTGCCCGCGCGGGAAGATGCGCAGCGCGGCTTCGACCATGGCGCCTTCGTGCCGGCCTATTGCATCTATCCCCACGCCAACGTGCCCATGGTGCAACTGTCCATCCATGGCGGCTACGACCCGGCCCTGCACTATTCGATCGGCCAGGCCCTGGCGCCCTTGCGCGAGCAGGACATCCTGATCATCGGCAGCGGACTGAGCTACCACAACCTGCGCAATATGGGCGCCGGCGGAGTGGAGCCTTCGGCGCAGTTCGACCGGTGGCTGGACCGGAGCCTGTCCCTGGACGATGCGGACCAGCGCCGCCAGGCCCTGCTGGACTGGGAGCAGGCGCCCGCCGCGCGCATCGCCCATCCCCGCGAAGACCATCTGGTGCCCTTGATGGTGGCAGTGGGCGCCGCCCACCACGAGGCGGCCCATCGTTTTCATCACGAGACCCAGGCCTTCGGCGGCCTGACCGTCTCCAGCTACCGTTTCGGCCAGGCCTGACGGCGAACCGGCGCGCCGCCACCTGACGCGGGGCGGCAATACGGGTTAAAGTGCTGACGCTACAAGGAGAATACCGCCGTGCTACGCGTCACATCATTAAACGTCAACGGCATTCGTGCCGCCTTCCGCAAGGGCCTGCCCGCCTGGCTCCAAGCCCAGCAGCCCCACATCGTGTGCATGCAGGAAATCAAGATCAGCGCCGCTGACCTGACCGACGACATGCGCCACCCCGGCCAGTACGAAGGCCATTTCCACCACGCCCAGAAGAAGGGCTACAGCGGCGTGGGGCTCTACCTGAGCCCGCGCGCCGAGGCCGTGACCGAAGGCATGGAATGCGAAGAGTTCGATGCGGAGGGCCGCATCCTGCGCGCCGATTGGGACAAGCTCAGCGTGATCAGCGCCTACCTGCCCTCGGGCTCTTCGGGAGACGAGCGCCAAAGCGCCAAATATCGCTTCCTGGACCACTTCGAGCAATGGATCGGGGATCTGATGCGCGAGCATCGCCAGACCGGCCGTGAATTCATCATCTGCGGCGACTGGAACATCGCGCACCGCGAAGCCGACCTGAAGAACTGGAAAGGCAACCTGAAGAACAGCGGCTTCCTGCCGGAAGAGCGCGCCTGGATGAGCAAGGTGCTGGGGGAACTGGCCTGGGTGGACGTATACCGCAGCCTGCATCCGGATACCACGGATGAATGCTATACGTGGTGGAGCAACCGGGGCCAGGCCTGGGCCAAGAATGTGGGGTGGCGCATCGACTACCAGATCGCCACCCCGGGTATTGCCGCCACGGCCTTGAAGGCCTCGATCTACAAGGAGGAGCGCTTCAGCGACCACGCTCCCCTGACCATCGACTACGACTGGGCTCTGTAAAGACGGGCAGGGTCCTCAACCTGCCTGCTCCAGCATGTAGCGCACCACGCCGCGCAATTGCTCGTCGCTAGCCTTGGCCGCGCCGCCGCGCGGGGGCATGGCGCCCTTGCCCTTGAGCACCACGTCCATCAGGGCGTCCTCGCCCTGCTCCTTCAAAGGCGTCCAGCGTGCCTTGTCGCCCAGGCGAGGCGCGTTGGCCATGCCCGAAGCATGACAGACCATGCAGGACGAACGGTACAGCTTGACGGCCTCGTCCTGATTCGCCTGAGCCGCCGGCACGGCGGCCATGATGACCAGTCCGGCCAGCATGGCGGAAACAATGGTGCTTGGACGATGACGGATTTTCATGTTCTTCTCCCTAGAGCGGGCGGCATGTCCTCATGCCGCCGCGTTGCTTGCCGAGTCAGTCTCAGGCCTTGATGGGGCCGGGAGGGCTGACCTGTTTCATCAGGTCATCGTTCCATTCGCCTTCCACCAGCACATGGCCGGCCGCGCCCAGTTCGAACGCCTCGATCAGGTTGTGGTTCACGTAGGCGTACACGCCTGGCTGCCTGAAGGTGTAGAGCGCCGCGCCCGCCGAGCCGCCGCGTATGAACCAGGTCTCCAGGTTCTTGGCGGGCGGATCGTCGAACTTGCCCAATTCCCAGACCCAGTCGCCGTGGCCGCCGATCAGGTGCGGCCGGGTGTCGCGGTTGGCCTGCGAGTGGATGAACAGCACCGTCTCGCCCACCTTGGCCTTCATGGCGCCATCGCCCGTCAGGGAGCCGACCTTGCCGTTGAACACCACATGGCTGGGGACCAGGCCGCGCATGGCCTCCGCCGTGTCGCCATAGCTTTCCGCCGCCGAGGCGTACTTCTTGAAGTTGCCTTTTTCATCGCGCGGGATGTACAGGTCGAATTCGCCTATGGTGTAGGCGCGGTCGTAATGCAGCGGATTGCCGGCCGAATCCTTCAGGCCGTCGCGCGGCAGCACCATGACCGTGCCGTGCATGCCCGCCACCACGTGCCAGGCCACCGAGCCTTCGGGTGCGCAGTGATAGATGAATGTACCGGTGCGATCGGCCTTGAAGCGCAGCGTGACCTGCTCGCCGGGGTTCACATTGGTGAGCTTGCCGCCGCCCAGCGCGCCCGTGGAGGCGTGGAAGTCGATGTTGTGCGGCATGGTGTTGGTGGCCGCGTTGATCAGGGTCAGTTCCAGGTAGTCGCCTTCATGCACCACCATGGTGGGGCCGGGCATGGAACCGTCGAACATCATGGCGTGCATGGTGGTGCCGTCGCGGTCGACGACGATTTCCTTTTCCTGGATGGTCATGGTGAACTCGACCACGCGCGGTTCGGGGCCGACCTTCTGTTCATGCGGATGCACCATGGGCGGCGCAACCAGGTCCACCTTGACGCGCTTGAGCTTGGCAATTTCCGCTTCGGTGCGCGGCGCCAGCCAAGGCGCCGACTTCCTGGGCGCCGCGGTCTCGCGCGCCTGCACTTGCGCCGCCAGCAAAGTCGTTCCGGCTGCCACGCCCAGGCCAGCGCTCTTCAAGAAATGACGACGTTCCATAGTACCTCCCGGTTTATCCAGGCTTGTAGCCTGTCGATTAGTGTTCTGCGGGTTTTGCAGTCCATGGCTGTATTGCACCGCATCCGCAGGTTTCGCTCTTTGCTGCAGCTCAAACAGCGCCACTTTTCCTTGACGTAAGTCGCGCCTCAAGCAGGCGTCTTTTGCCTTGGACGGACGACCAAAAAAAGAAAACCGCCCGAAGGCGGTTTTCCAGGCTGGCCGTCAGGACCGGATCAGCGGGCCGATCCCGTTGCCGAGCCGGCAGCCAGGGCGCTCTGGCCGCGGCGCCCGGCCCAGATGCGCACGAACACCTGCTGGAACACGAGCAGGGCGCCGGCGATGAAGACCACGTCGCCCAGCGTGCGCCACCAGCGCAGCGACTGCAGGATGGGCTGCTGCATGAATTCCTCGCTGCGGGCATACCACATGCCCTCTGAAATGCTGGCCCAGGCCTGGATGATGCCCACGGGCAACAGGCTCACGAACATCATCAGCGCCAGACCGATGTTCAGCGTCCAGAAGCCCCAGCTCATCAAGCGATCGTTGAAGCGCACATGGGGCGCCAGATAGCGCACCACCAGCAGCACGAAGCCCAGGGACAGGAAGCCGTACACCCCGAACAGCGCGGCGTGCGCATGCACCGGCGTGGTGTTCAGGCCCTGGATGTAGTAGAGCGAGATGGGCGGATTGATCATGAAGCCGAAGACGCCCGCGCCCAACATGTTCCAGAAGGACACGGCCACGAAGAACATGACGGGCCAGCGCAGGTCGCTCATCCAGCCGGCGCGCTCCTGCAGCTTCCAATTGCTCCAGGCCTCGTGGCCCAGGATGATCAGGGGCACCACTTCCAGGGCGCTGAAAGTCGCACCGATGGCCATGATGGGCGTGGTCGTGCCCGAGAAGTACAGATGGTGCAGGGTGCCGGGCACGCCGCCCAGCAGGAACATGGAAGCCGCGGCCAGGCTGGCGACGGTGGCGCTGCGACGCGTCACCAGGCCCAGGGTGGTGAAGATGAAGGCCAGCGCCGTGGTGGCGAACACTTCGAAGAAGCCTTCGACCCACAGGTGCACGACCCACCAGCGCCAGTATTCCATGATGGTGATGCTGGTGTGCTCGCCGTAGAACAGGCCCGAACCGTAGAACAGGCCGATTGCCACGGTGGAGGCGGCCAGCAGCATCAGCAGGTGGTTGTCGCCCTTGTTGCGACGCAGGGCGGGCATCATGCCGCGCAGCATCAGCACCAGCCAGAAGGCCAGGCCGACGAACTTGATGATCTGCCAGAAGCGGCCCAGGTCCACGTATTCATAACCCTGGTGTCCGAACCAGAAGTTCAGTTCGGCGGGCAGGATGTGCTTGATGGCCAGATAGTTGCCGGCAAAGGAGCCCAGGAACAGGACCACCAGCGCGCCGAACAGGATGTCCACGCCCAGGCGCTGGAACTTGGGATCCTCGCCGCCGTTGATGATGGGCACCAGGAACAGGCCCGCCGCCAGGAAGCCGCTGGCGATCCAGAACAGCGCGGCCTGGATGTGCCAGGTGCGCGTCAGGGCATAGGGGAACCACTGCGAAACGTCGATGCCGTAGAAGGTCTGGCCTTCCACCGTGTAGTGCGCCGTGAAGCCGCCCAGAAACACCTGCAACACGAACAGCGCGACGGTCAGGAAGGCGTATTTCTTCAGGGCGCGCTGCGAGGGCGTCAGGCGCACGCTCAACACGGGATCCTGGGCAGGCGCCTGCGGCAGGGGATCCTCCTTGTGCAGGAAGGACCAGCCCCAGACCAGGAAGGCGATGCCCGCCAGCAGCAGCACGACGCTGACGACCGACCAGACCACATTGGCGGTGGACGGATGATTGTCGATCAGGGGTTCATGCGGCCAGTTGTTGGTGTAGGTCACGTTCGTGCCGGGACGCTCCGTGGCGGCCGCCCAGGACAGCCAGAAGAAGAAGCGCGTCATGTCCTCGCGGCGCTGCAGGTCCGGCAGGGTGTTGTCCTTCATGGCGAAGCTGGCCCGGGTGTTCTTCAGCTCGGGCGCGTCGCCGAACAGGTCGATGTAGTACTGCGCGGTCCGCTCGATCGCCTGGGCGCGCCGGTCGCTGATGCGCAGCTCGCCCGTGGCGGCGTCCACCCGGTTGCCGCGGTACTCGTCCTGCAGCTCCTGGCGCAGATTGGCCTGCTGGGAGGACGTCAGCTGCCCATAAGGCAGCGCATAGGCCTGGCGAGCGGCCAGGTCCAGCCAGGCCAGCGCTTCGCGGTGCAGCCAGTCGGCGCTCCAGTCGGGCGCCTGGTAGGCGCCGTGGCCCCAGATCGAACCCAGCTGCATGCCGCCGGTGCTTTGCCAGGCGGACTGTCCGCGCTCGATCTGTTCTTGCGAGGTGAACAACTTGCCGTCCTGGGTCAGCACCTTGACGGGCATGGGCGGCGCCTGGCGGTAGACCTCCACCCCCGTCCAGCCCAATATCGAGAACGTCACGATCAGAACCGCCAGCAACGCCAGCCATAAACCCTTGTAACTACGCATGACCGCCTCCGTGAACCCGTTCGGTCGAGTTCTTGAACAAAATATTGTTTTCCAGATGGATGTGTTCCATCAGATCCTGCCGGAACTGCTCCAACCCGCCGTACAGGGCGCGCCAGGTCGTGCAGGCGTCCTGCGGCAGTTGCAGGTCCTGGGTGAGTTCCAGCACGTCCTCCAGGCTTTCGCCGTGCTGCTCGTGCTCCAGCCGCATGACGGCGATGGGGCTTTGCGCCATGCTGTCCGAGCCGTGCGTCAGCATGGGAAACAGCACGCGCTCTTCCTTGTGCATGTGACTTTCCAGTTCCTGCTGCAGGGACTCCAGCACGTCGGCCAGCCCCGCGGGGCAATGGGGATGGTCCTGGTGGCGGACTTCGACCCGGCGCGCCAAGCGGATCAGCTCGGGCAGTTGTTCGCGATGGACTTCGTGATAACGCTGGACCAGATGGGCGATCAGTTGCGGGACCGGAACCTGGCGCCAATCCTCTCCGTTCTCCCTGGCCTGCTCCTGCAGCTGCTTGAGGGCCTGGACCAGCCCGGCCGTGTCGACGGACCGGCGCTCGGCCGCCTCGCGCAGGCTGACGTGCCCGCCGCAGCAGAAATCCAGCCTGTGCTGGTGGAATACACGGGTCGCCCCTGGTATTTCGCTGGCCAGATCGCTCAGGCTGCGCCCCAGAAGTTCAAGTGTCATGCCGCACTCCTTGAAAAAATGATTGCATTGCGTTCAAAGCAAGGAGCATGCCAACCTGGATTGATCTGGATTAAAGGGCTTTCCGGCCAGCCACGGTATAAATGACCCATCGAAAAACGGGTACTTTCCACCATCAGGGTATTTTTCACCCATGCTTGAACTCCTCATCGCCGACCTGGCCACCGACATCCCAGGCGCCCTGCGCCTGCAGCGCATGGTGCAGCTGGTCGCCCGCCATTTCGCCTGCGATGCCGTAGGCCTGCTCAAGCTGGACGACACCGTGCTGCGCATCATGGCCGCCAGCGGGTTGAGCAACGACACCATGGGCCGGCACTTCGTCATTGCCGACCATCCCCGTTTCGCCCGCATCCTGGCCAGCCGCAGCCCGATCCGCTTCGAGCCCGACTGCGAGCTGCCCGACCCCTACGACGGCCTGCTGGACGACAAGCAGGGACAGCCCCTGCCCGTGCATGACTGCGTAGGCATCGCCCTGCACCTGAAAGGCGCGCCCTGGGGCATCCTGACCCTGGACGCCCTGCAGCCGGGCACGTTCTGCGAACAGGCCCTGATCGAGCTGCAGCGCTGCAGCCTGGTTCTGGAGAGCGCCATCCGCGTGAGCGAGCTGGAAGAAGAAAACCGCAGCCTGCGCCTGCTGTCCACGCAGCCGGCCGGGCGCCTGGCGCAGACCAGCTCGTCGGAGATCATCGGCGCCAGCGTCCCCATGCTGGACGTGATCCACTTGCTGGACACCGTGGCCGATTCGGAACTGCCGGTGCTGCTGCTGGGCGAGACCGGCGTGGGCAAGGAGCTGTTCGCGCGCCGCCTGCACCAGCGCTCGCGCCGCAGCCACAAGCCGCTGGTCTACGTGAACTGCGCCGCCCTGCCTGAATCGCTGGCGGAAAGCGAGCTGTTCGGCCATGTGAAAGGCGCGTTCTCGGGCGCGCAGGCCGACCGCGCCGGGCGCTTCGAGGCCGCCGAAGGCGGCACGCTGTTCCTGGACGAGATCGGCGAGCTGTCGCTGTCGGTGCAGGCCAAATTGCTGCGCACGCTGCAGAACGGCGAGGTCCAACGCCTGGGAGCCGACCACCCGGTCAAGCTGGACGTGCGGCTGGTGGCCGCCACCAACCGCGACCTGGGCCAGCAGGTCGCCCAGGGCGCCTTCCGCTCGGACCTGTTCCACCGCCTGTCCGTGTTTCCCTTGAACATCCCGCCCTTGCGCGACCGGCACAACGACATCCTGCTGCTGGCCGGGCATTTCCTGGAGGCCAACCGTTCGCGCCTGGGCCTGCGCGGGATACGGCTCTCGCCCGGCGCCGAGGCCGCCCTGCTGGCCTACCACTGGCCCGGCAATGTACGCGAACTGGAACACCTGATCAGCCGGGCCGCCATCCGGCTGCTGGTCGATGCGCCCGACCGCAATCAGATCTTCACGCTGGACGCCGACAATCTGGGCCTGACTGCACCCGTGGACGCCCAACCGCCTACCGCCGCGCCTTCAGGGGGCCAAGTCTGGCAACCGCTGCGCCAATCGGTGGACCAGCTGCAACGCCATCTCATACGCCAGGCCCTGGAGCACTCGGGCGGCAACTGGAGCCAGGCCGCCCGCCGCCTCGGACTGGATCCCAGCAACCTGCACAAACTGGCCGGCAAACTTGGGCTCAAGGCCCGTTCAGAGACTTTCATTCATGAATGACATTTCCAGCGCCTCCATGCTGTCGGCCCTGCCCGTATTCTCCCGGTTGGATGCCGCCAGCCTGGACGATCTGTGGCGACAGGGCCGCCTGATCCGATACGACAAGGACAGCCAGGTCTTTCGCCAGGAGCAGGTGAGCGATCATTTTTTCGTGCTGCTGCAAGGCTTGATCAAAGTCGTGCGCACCATGCCCAACGGCTCGCAACTGCTGGTGCGCTTCGCCTTGCCGGGCGACGTCATCGGGATCGCTCCCGCTCTGCGCCGGCGCAGCTATCCGGCCACCGCCGTCAGCGTGACCCAGAGCGCCGCGCTGGCCTGGCCCGAGCAGGCCTGGGACGGCCTGACCTCCCGCTACCCCTGCCTGCTGCACGCCGCCCAGGATACGGTTTCCCGGCGCCTGAGCGAGGCCGACGACAGACTGCTGGAAATCCACAGCCTGGAAGTGGAGCAACGCCTGGCGCACAGCCTGCTGCGCCTGATCCGGCAGGTGGGCCAGGACGATGCGCAGGGCACGTCCCTGAGCATCCCCGTGACCCGCCAGGATCTGGCCGACCTGGCCGGCACCACGCTGTACACCGCCAGCCGCATCGTCAGCAGCTGGGACCATCAGGGACTGATACAGGCCGGCCGCAAGCAGATCACGATCGCCGACCTGGACGGATTCGCACGTAGCGTGCTCGACGGCGCCTGAAGCCGCCGGGCAAATGAAGATCGGGCCTTGCCGCGAACGGCGAGGCTTGCGCCACGGCGCGTGTTCAGCCCTCGGTCACCAGGCGCAGGCCCAGGTAGCGCGGCGGTACGCCCACCGAGCAGGCGCCGGACTTGGGATCGCGGATGAAATCGGGCATGACGGCAGCGTGCTCCCCTCCCAGGGTGCGCACGCCGCAATTCTCGAGCCGCGATTCAGCGGCCGGCGTGCCCAGCCTGTGCACGCGGACATGGCAGGTGTCGGTCCATTCCGACACCTGGCCGCCCGCATCGAACACCCCGTGCGCATTTGCCTGCCCTTGGCCCATGGGCGCCAGGGGGACTTCCTGTTCCTGCTTGCGGCGATAGTTGACCTGGTATTCCTCCAGCCAGAGGGCCGCCTGGGCGTTTTCGTCCAATGGCCCCTGGGCGGCATCGGGAGCCTGCAGGCCCGCGAAGTAGCTCCATTCCAGAAAAGTCGGCAGCCGAAAACGCTTGCCGGTACGCTCCGACAGCCAGGCGGCGTAGTCCTGGCCGTCCTGCCAGCTGACGCCGGCCACCGGCATGTCCCGCGCCTGCCCCTGGCCGACGGGATCGGCCTGCTTGCAATGCCCGGCGGCAACGCATTGGCTGTAGTCCCGCTGGCTGACCAGATGCTTCATGACCTGCAGGGAGCCGGCGGGCGCGTACATGACCGTATCGGACGCCACCAGCTTGCCGTCCTGCAGGAATTCGCCCGGCTGGACCAGCAGGCGCGCCGGTCCCGCAACACTGACCAACTCCGGCATTTCCGGCGCGGCGGCCTGTTCGCCCGCCGAGCACGCCGCCAGCAAGGCCGCCAGCGCCATGGTTCCCAGAATTCGCTTTCTCATGACAATCTCCGCTACATATCTGGATTGGAACCCAGGCGGCGGCCGCTGTCCTTGCGCCAGGGCAAGCACAGCAGTAACACTATGCCATCAACGCAAAACCGCCTTGCATCTGCGCACTTTTTATTTTCGGGACAGGCTGAGAAGATAGATGCTCACCCTACCCTCCGGAGCAGCCATGAAAATTGCATTGATCGGCGCCAGCGGCTATGTCGGCTCGGCCCTGCGCGATGAAGCCCTGGCCCGCGGCCATCAGGTCAGCGCTCTGGCCGGCCACCCCGAGAAGCTGCCGGCCCACCCCAAGCTGACCGCGCTCAAGGTGGACGTCATGAATGAGCAGGCGCTGGCCGACAAGCTGCGCAAGCATCACGCCGTCATCAGCGCCTTCAGCGGTCACGCCCAGCCGGACGTGCGCGCCTACTACATGCAGGGCATGCGGCACATCCTGAACGCCGTGCGCCTGGCCGGCGTCCCGCGCCTGCTGGTGGTGGGCGGCGCCGGCGCGCTGAACGTGGGACCGGGCCAGGCCCTGCTGGACACGCCCGACTTCCCCAAGGAGTGGAAAGCGACGGCCGAAGGCGCGCGCGACGCCCTGGCCCTGCTGCGGGCCTGCGACCTGGACTGGACCATGCTGTCGCCCTCCGCCATGCTGGAGCCTGGCCGGCGAACCGGGCAGTTCCGCCTGGGCAAGGACGATCTGCTGGTGGACGACAAAGGCGACAGCCGCATCAGCACCCAGGACTACGCCATGGCCATGCTGGACGAAGTCGAACGCCCCCGCCATACCCGCATGCGCTTTACCGTGGGTTACTGAACAGGCCGGCGCATAAGCAAAACGGGCGCCTGATGGGCGCCCGTTTTGCTTGATCTGCGGCTGGAGCCGAATCAACTGAAAAAATTCATGAACCCCGTGATGATGACGGCGTTGAAGAAATCGATGAACAGCGAGCCCACCAGGGGGATCACGAAGAAGGCCTTGCGCGAGGGGCCGTTGTCCTCGGTGAAGGCCTGCATGTTGGCCATGGCGTTGGGCGTGGCGCCCATGCCGAAGCCGCAGTGACCGGCGGACATCACGACGGCGTCGTAGTCCTTGCCCATCACGCGGAAGGTGACGAAGGACGCGTAGGCGAACATCAGGACGGTCTGGGCGACCAGGATCAGCAGCAGCGGCCCGGCCACGTCGGCCAGTTCCCAGAGCTTCATGACCATCAAGGCCATGACCAGGAAGAAGGCCAGCGACACATTGCCCATGATCTCGAATTCTTTCTCGGGCAGGCGGTAGCGACGCCAATCGATGATGTTGCGGATGACGGCGGCCACCAGCATGGAGCCCAGGTAGGCCGGCAGGACGATGCCGCGCTCGGCCAGCCAGTTGATGATCAGGCTGCCTATGCCTATGGCCACGGCCAGCAGCACCACGGCGTACACGGGCATGTCGAAACCGCTGTCATCGACCTGGATGGTTTCCGTATGGGTGGCGGGCGCGACATCCTTGCCCTCGTGCTGGCGGCGATGGCGGCGGTGCGGCTCCGGACCTGTGATGCCGTGGCGCTTCATCAGGCGCAGGCCCACCGGGCCGCCGATCACGCAGCCCATGACCAGGCCCCAGGTGGAGGCGGCAATGGCGGCAGGCAAGGCCCCGGTGGCGCCCGCGGTCTCCATCAAGGGGCCGAAGGCGGCGGACGTGCCGTGGCCGCCCGTCATGGATACCGAGCCGGCCGCCAGGCCGATCAGCGGATTGGCGCCCAGCAGCATGGCCAGGGAGACGCCCATGACGTTCTGCAGGACGATCAGGCCCACGGCGCAGCCCAGGAACATGGCCACGGCCACCCCGCCCTTCTTGAGCAGCTCGAAGCTGGCCGAGAAGCCGATGGTGGTGAAGAACGCCATCAGCAGAAAGTTGCGGATATCGTCGTTGAACTGGAAGGTGAAGGCGCCGGTCTGGTGCCCGACCAGGGCGATCAGGGAAAAGATCAGTCCCCCGATGATGGGGCTGGGGATGAAATAGCGCGCCAGGATGGCCACGCGATTCTTGATGTACTCCCCCAAAACCAGAAAAACGGCGGCCATGCCGACCGTCTGTGCGATATCAAGCTGGATGTCCATGAATCCTTTCCCTTACATCTTTTGGATATGTCGACGCGACCCTCTTTACCAAGGCAGGACTCACTGCCGCGACATCCCGGGTGCGCGTGCAAATTTTTTGCAGGCAGGCCACACGATAACGCGGCGCACCTGTGCTGAGCAAATTGCAGCGGGGTTCAGAAAATAACATAATCAACGGATTTCACGTGTAAAAACCGTTGAATTTCCGCGATCTGCTTACAAAAAAGTCCAGCTTCTCCAGGAGGCATCTTTTAGACTTGCAGTTCAGGCAGCCAAAAAAACCCGCCGTTCGGCGGGTTTCACGAGTGCGGGTTCAACGGTCGCGCTGGACGGCGAAGGCGCACAGGCGCAGCAGGACCTGCTTGAATTCGCTGTCGGGCACCGACTCCAGCGCCTGCACGGCGAGCTCGGCCTCGGCTTCGGCGGCTTGGCGGGTATAGGCCAGGGCGTCGGTCTGCTCGATGGCCTGGGCCACGGCGCTGAAATCGGCGTCGCCGGTCTCGATGGCGCTCTTGATGAGCTGCGCCTGCTCGGGCGTGCCCACTTCCATGACGCGGATCAGCGGCATGGTGGGCTTGCCTTCGCGCAGGTCGTCGCCCACGTTCTTGCCCAGCGCTTCCGTGTCGCCGGTGTAGTCCAGCACGTCGTCGATGAGCTGGAAGGCCGTGCCGATATGGCGGCCATAGGACGCCATGGCCTCTTCCAGATGCAGCTGCGCACCGGCCACGATGGCGCCCACCTGGGCGGCAGCCTCGAACAGCTTGGCAGTCTTGTAGCGCACGACCTGCAGGTAGCGTTCCAGGGAGACGTCCGGATCATGCACGTTCAGCAACTGCAGCACCTCGCCTTCGGCGATGACCGTGGTGGCGCCCGACAGCACGGCCATGGCGCGCATGGAGTCGGATTCCACCATCATCTCGAAGGAGCGGGAATAGAGGTAGTCGCCCACCAGCACGCTGGCGGCGTTGCCGAAGACGGCATTGGCGGTGTGGCGGCCGCGGCGCATGTCCGATTCGTCGACCACGTCGTCGTGCAGCAGGGTCGCGGTGTGGATGAACTCCACTACGCCGGCCAGCAAGTGATGCGTGGCGCCCTGATAGCCCAGCGCCCGGGCCACCAGCAGCAGCAGGGCGGGCCTCATGCGCTTGCCGCCGGCGCTGACGATGTATTCGCCGATCGTGCGTATGAGCACCACGTCCGAATTCAAGCGCTCACGAATGACGACATCGAGAGCCTTCATGTCGTCGGCGATAGGTTCAATCAGGGCTGAGAGGTTCAAAACAGGATTCCGGACGAGTGAGTGGTGCGGCCGCCGTCACGGCCATTCGTAACTTGGTGATTATACGATTTTGAGTCGCTTTAGGCCTATTGTTACCAGCCTTGCACGGATTTGAGCACTGGAAAGCGTTTCAAATTAGCGATAATAGCGGTTTCGAAGACCGATTACGGAGACCGTCTTGAATCCGCAAGACCTCAGCACACTGGTCAGCCGCGCCGAACGCGTCCTGGCCCAGCTGGAAGCCTGGCTGCCCCCCGCCCCCCGCCCATCAACTGGGACGCCGTCGCCTTTCGCTGGCGCAAGAACGGTTCGCGCGGCTGGCTGGAGGGCGTCAGCCACATCGCCGCCATACGCAGCGAGGACCTGCACCACATCGAGCGCCAGAAAAGCATCATCGAACGCAACACGCGCCATTTCCTGGAAGGCAAGCCCGCCAACAACGTGCTGATGACAGGTGCGCGCGGCACGGGCAAGAGCTCGCTGGTCAAGGCCATGCTGTCGCAATACGCCGACCGGGGCCTGCGCCTGATCGAAGTGGACAAGTCGGATCTGGGCGACCTGGGCGAGATCATCGAGCTGATCAGCGTGCGCCCCGAGCATTTCATCATCTTCAGCGACGACCTGTCCTTTGAAGAAGGCGAAGCCGGCTACAAGGCCCTGAAGTCGGTGCTGGACGGTTCGGTGGCCTCTCCGGGCGACAACGTGCTGATCTACGCCACGTCCAATCGGCGCCACCTGATGCCGGAATACATGAAGGAGAACCTGGGCGTCTCCACCTCGGCCGACGGCGAGATCCATCCCGGCGAAGCGGTCGAGGAAAAAGTGTCCCTGTCCGAGCGCTTCGGGCTGTGGCTGTCCTTCTATCCCTTCAAGCAGGACGACTACCTGGACATCGTCTACTACTGGCTGGGCGCGCTGGGCTGTCCCGCCGACCAGATCCAGGCCTCGCGCACCGAGGCGCTGCAGTGGGCGCTGGAGCGCGGTTCGCGCTCGGGCCGCGTGGCGCGCCAGTTCGCCCGCGACTGGACGGCCCGCCATGTGTAAACCCAGCATAGAAGTGGCCGTGGGCGTGCTGCTGCAGCCCGACGGTCGCGTCCTGCTGGGCAGCCGCCCGGCCGACAAGCCCTGGCCGGGCTGGTGGGAGCTGCCCGGCGGCAAGATCGAACCGGGCGAGGACGTCATGCAGGCCCTGTCGCGCGAGCTGCGCGAGGAACTGGACATCGAGGTCACCGAGGCCCAGCCCTGGGTCACGTACACCCACGAATATCCCAAGAACTTCGTCAAGCTGTACTTCTGCCTGGTGCGCGGCTGGCAAGGCGAGCCGCGCGGCATGGAAGGCCAGGAACTGGCCTGGGTGCGCCCGGCCGGGCCGCTGGACGTGGGTCCCGTGCTGCCGGCCACCGAACCGCCCCTGAAATGGCTGCAGCTGCCCGAACGCTACCTGATCACCCAGATCGAAGAGCCCGCGCACCTGCCCCGATACCTGCAACAACTGGAGCAGGCCCTGCAACAGGGCCTGGCGCTGGTCCAGTTCCGCGAACCGGGCTGGGCGGCGCGCGAGGACGCGGAATTCCTCCTGCACCAGGCTTTCTTGCAGGTGGTCAGCCTGTGTCACCGCTACCAGGCCCGCTGCCTGGTGAACAGCGTGCATCCGCAGAGCTGGTGGGACCATGCCGACGGCGTGCATCTGCGCGCCAGCGACGCGCTGGCCCTGGCCGAGCGTCGCCACGACACCCTGACCGCCTTCCCTGCCCTGAACCAGGGACTGATCGGCATCTCGGCCCACAACGAGAGCGACATCGAGCTGGCCCGCAAAATCCAGGCGGACTTCCTGGTGCTGGGCCATGTGCTGGAAACCCGCTCCCATCCCGGCGACCCCGGCATGGGTTGGGCGCGTTTTGCAGAACTGGCCTCCCAGGCGGGCCGCCCGGTCTATGCCATCGGCGGGCAATCGTCGCAGACGCTGGATCCGGCCCGCCGGCACGGCGCCCATGGCATTGCCGGCATACGCAAGCTGATGGACGGCCCGCAGGCATGATGCCGCCGGTCACCATCTCGGAGCACGAAGGCGTGCGCTACCTGCACCTGGGCTCGCCCTGGGTGCAGGGCGCCATGCGCCTGGACGCGCCGGAACGCCTGGAACTGGAATACATACGGCAGATGATGATGTGGACGCTGTTCCTGGATCAGCCCCGGCGCATCGTCCAGCTGGGCCTGGGCGCGGGCGCGCTGACGCGTTTCTGCCATCGCCACTTTCCCGATGCGCTGGTCGAGGCCGTGGAGCTGAACCCCGAGGTGTACAGGGCCTGCCGGCTGGTCTTCGAACTGCCGCCCGACAACGAACGCCTGCGCATACACATCACCGATGCACTGGCCTACCTGCGGCAGCAGGACGCAACGCTGGATGTCCTGCAGGCGGATCTGTATTCCGACCAGGCCGATCACCCTGCGCTGGAAGACCTGGACTTTTACCAGGCCTGCCACCAGGCCCTGGCCCCGCACGGGCTGCTGACCGTCAATCTGCTGGGCGCCCCGCTGGTTCATGCGCGCAATCTGCATGCGCTGCAGCAGATCTTCGCTGCCGTGGCCTGGCTGCCGGAAAGCCACGACGGCAATATCGTGGCCATCGCCTTCAAGCAGGCGCCGCAAATCGATTTTGACGAGCTCTATGAGCGCGCCGAGCGCATCCGGAGCCGACTCGGCCTGGACGACGCCCGCAATTGGGTGGACGGCCTGTACGCCTGGATGGAGCAGGATTAGGGCGAGCCGGCGGACGCGGTCGTTCCCGGTTCCGCCTGCTCCGAGCCCGACGGGGCCGCCCAGCCTCCGCCCAGGGCGACCAGCAGCTTGACCGCGGCGCGCAGCCGCTGCGACTCCAGGTCCAGCGCCTGCCTCTCCGCGGAAAACGCCGTGGTTTCGGTTTGCGCCAGGCTCAGGTAGTCCACCAGGCCCGCGTCGAACTGATTGCGCGTCAACTGCAGGGACTCCCGCGCCGCCGCCAGGGCCCGGGCCTGGCTGGCCTGCTCGAGCCCCAGCCCGTTCAAGTCCGAGAGTGCATCCTCCACTTCCTTGAGCGCGGTCAGCACGGTCTGGCGATATGCGGCGACCTGCTCGTCATAGCCGGCCTCGGCCTGTTCCACCTTGGCCCGGCGCGCACCGAAATCCAGTAGGGTCAGGGCCAGGGACGGCCCCAGGGACCATACGCGGGCCGGCGCCGTCAGCCACTCGCTCAAATCCGAGCTGCTGAAGCCGCCGCTGGCGTTGAGTTTCAGGCTCGGGAACCAGGCTGCCTTGGCCACGCCGATCTCGGCGTTGGCCTGCGCCATGCGGCGCTCGGCGCGCGCCACGTCGGGACGCCGCTCCAGCAGGCTGGACGGCAGGCCCACCGGGATGTCCGGCACAACCGGCCAAGGCGCATGGGGCACCAGTTCGAACTGCGAGGGCGGACGCCCCACCAGCACCGCCAAGGCGTGCTGGTAGCCTGCTTTTTCGCGATTCAACGCCAGGCGCTGAGTACGCGCCCCTTCCAACTGGCTGAGCGCCGCGGCCACGTCGCTCTGCGCGGAAAAGCCGGCGTCCAGGCGGTTCTGATTGATCTGCAAGGAGCGCTCGTAAGCCTGTACGGTCTGGTCCAGCAGGCGCTCGGCCGACTCCGCGCTGCGGTACTGGAAATACGTCTGCGCCAATTGCGACTGCAGGCTCAGGCGCGTGGCCGCCATGTCGGCCGCGCTGGCCTGCAGCGAGGCGTCGCCCGATTCCACCTGGCGGCGGATGCGCCCCCACAGGTCCACCTCCCAGGACACGTTGGCGTTCAAGTCATACGTGCTGCCGCTCTGGCTGGTCTGGCCCGAACCGCTGCCGCGGCGGGTGGAAGCCGCCGTGCCGTTCACCTGCGGGAACAGGCCCGAGCGCGCGCTGGACAGGGCCGCCTGGGCCTGGCGCACCCGCGCCTCGGCCTGCTGCACGGAAAAATTCTGGGTGTTCAGGCCGCGCATCAGCTCGTCGAGCACGCCATCGTTGAAGGCCGCCCACCAGGCGCCGCGCGCCTGCAGGTCCGCCGGCTGGGCGGTCTTCCAGGCTCCCTCGACGCGGGCTTCGCGAAAATGCTCGCCCACGGGGGCGTCGGGACGCTGATAGTCCGGACCCACGGCGCAGCCGGCCAGGCCCCCCAGCAGCAAGGCCAGGCTCAGGCGCGTCAGGGGCGCGAAGAAAAGTCGGTTAGCGGGCATGGTGAGTCTGCTCGTCCAAAGTAGTGCGGCGCATGCGGCGCAGGAAACGGTGGCGCAGGCGGTCCAGATACAGATAGACCACCGGCGTGGTGTACAGGGTCAGGATCTGGCTCAGCACCAGGCCGCCCACGATGGTGACGCCCAGCGGCTGGCGCATCTCCACCCCGGGACCGGAGGCCAGCACCAGCGGAACGGCGCCGAAGATGGCCGACAGCGTGGTCATCATGATGGGCCGGAAACGCACCAGGCAGGCCTCATAGATGGCCTGGCGCGAATCCAGACCGCGCTCGCGCTCCATCTGCAGGGCGTAGTCCACCATCATGATGGCGTTCTTCTTGACGATGCCGATCAGCAGGAACACGCCTATCATGGCGATCAGGTTGAATTCGCCGCTGGTCATCATCAGGGCCAGCAAGGCCCCTATGCCCGCCGAGGGCAGCGTGGACAGAATGGTCAGCGGATGCATGTAGCTTTCGTACAGCATGCCCAGCACGATGTACAGGGCGACCAGCGCGGCCAGGAACATCAGCGGCTGCTTGGCGATGGAATCCAGCATCTGGGCAGTATTGCCCTCGAAGCCGGCCTGGATCTCGCGGGTGGGCAGCTGGATGCGCGCCATGGCCTGCTCGATGGCCGCCGTGGCCTGGCTCAAGGTGACGCCTTCGGCCAGGCCGAAGGATACGGATTCAGCCACCAGCAGCCCCATGTGATTGATGCTGCGCGGCGTCGTGCCGGTGGTGAAACGCGTGAAGGCCGACAGGGGCACGCGCGTGCCGTCGCGGGCCACGACCTCGATCTCCTTCAATGACTGCAGATCCTGGGCGAAACGCGGCTCCACCCCCATGACCACGCTGTACTGGTTCAGGCGCCCGTAAATGGTCGCGACCTGCCGCTGGCTGAAGGAGTTGTTCAGCGTATTGGCCACCAGCGCCATGTCCACGCCCAGGCGCATGGCCTGGTCACGGTCTATCTCCAGCTGTACCAGGCCGGCCTTGTCGTCCGTGCTGGTGTCCACATCCACCAGTTCGGGCAGTTCGGCCATGGCCTGCTGCACCTTGGGCAGCCAGGTCTTGAGCAGCTCCAGGTCGCTGCCCAGCAGCGAATAGTCGTAGGATCCGGAGCGCGAGCCGCTTCCCCCGCCCACCGGGATGTCCTGCTGGGGCACCATGAACATGCGCGCGCCCGGCGTGGTGCTGAGCGGCTCGCGCAGGCGGTTGACCACGTCCGTGGCGCTGGATGTGCGCTCGTCCAGCGGCTTGAGCTCGACCAGGATGAAGGACGAGGTGCTGCCGCCGCGCCCGCCCGCGAACACGGCCACCGAACGTATGTCCGGATCCTGGTTCAGGATGGCCCGGAAATGCTCCAGCTTGGGCTCCATGGCCTGGAAGGATGTGCCGCGGTCCACGCGGAAGAACCCCATCAGCTGGCCCGTGTCCTGTTGGGGAAACAGACCCTTGGGCACCACGGCGTACAGGTAGACGTTCAGTCCTATGGTGGCGAACAGCGACAACAGCATGATGCGATGATGCTTCAGGGCCCAGTCCAGGGAGCGCCGATAGCCGCGCCAGCTGACCTCGCCGAACCAGCCCAGGAAGCGGCTGAGCGGATTGCGCGCCTGCCCATGCTGCGGCCCCGGACGCAGCAGGCGCGCCGACATCATGGGCGTGAGCATCAGCGAGATGATCAGCGAGACCATCACCGCCGTGCACAGCGTGACGGCGAACTCCATGAACAGACGCCCGGCCAGGCCGCCGATCAGCCACAGGGGAATGAACACGGCCACCAGGGACAGGCTCATGGCCGTCACCGTGAAGCCGACCTCGCGCGTGCCGCGCAACGCCGCGCGCATGGGCGACAAGCCCTTCTCCAGGTAGCGCATGATGCTCTCGAGCACCACGATGGCATCGTCCACCACGAAGCCCGTGGCCACGATCAAGGCCATCAATGAAATGGTGTTGAGCGTGAAGCCGAACAGATACATCAGGGCGAAGGTGCTGATCAGCGAAGCCGGCACCGCAATCGCCGGAATCAGGGCCGCGCGCCAGTTGCGCAGGAACAGCAGCACCACCAGCACCACCAGGGCGACGGCGATGACCAGGGTCAGCTGGGCCTCGTCCAGCGTGGCGCGGATGCTGGGCGTGCGATCCTGCGCGACGGACAGGTGGGCCTCGCTGGGCAGCATCTCCTCGATGTCGGGCAGGCGCTCGCGTATGGTGTTGACGGTCTCGATGATGTTGGCGCCCGCCTGGCGGCGCACGATCAGCAGGACCGCCGGCTGGTCGTTCAGGTAGCCCAGGCTGTGGATGTCCTCCACCGAATCCTCCACCTTGGCCACATCGCCCAGGCGGATCGCCTGCCCGTCCTGCGTCTTGAGCACCAGCGGCTCGAACTGGCGCGCCTGGTTGTACTGCTTGCCCGAACTGAGCTGCCACTGGTCCTTGCCGTCTTCCAGGTAGCCGTTGGGCCGCAGGCTGTTGGCATTGTTGATGACGGAGCGCACGTCATCCAATGCGATGCCGGCCGAGGCCAGCGCCTTGGGATTCAAGCCCACGCGCACCGCCGGCAGGGAGCCCCCGCCCACGTCCACCGAGCCCACGCCCGGAATCTGCGCGAGTTTCTGCTGCACGATGCCGCTGGCCATGTCGTAAAGCTGGGCCTTGGTCGCCGTGGGCGAAGTCAGGGCCAGCACCATGACGGGCATGGACGAAGGATTGACCTTTTCGTAGGTGGGCACGCTGGACATGCCCGATGGCAGCATGGGCCGGGCCTGGTTGATGGCCGCCTGCACGTCGCGGGCCGCGCCCTCGATGTCCCGGTCGAGCTCGAACATCAGGATGATCTGGGTGGAGCCTTCGCTGCTGCGCGAGCTCATCTCGGAAATGCCGGCGATCGAACCGAGCGACTGCTCCAGGGGCGTGGCCACGCTGGAGGCCATGGTCTCGGGGCTGGCGCCGGGCAGGCGGGCCTCGACCGCAATCATGGGGAAATCCATTTCCGGCAGCGGCGCCACGGGCAGCAGGCGAAGCGACAAGGCGCCGGCCAGCACCATGGCCAGCGCCAGCAGGCTGGAGCCCACCGGCCGGAAGATGAACAGCCCAAGCAGACGCTTCATGAGGCCTCGCGCGCGCCGCTGCGGCGGGTGAAGCGGTCAAAGAACAGGTAGATGACGGGCGTGGTGAACAAAGTCAGCAGCTGGCTGGCCAGCAGGCCGCCCACCATGACCAGGCCCAGCGGCTGACGCAGCTCCGCGCCCGAGCCGGTGGCGAACATCAGCGGGATGGCGCTGAACAGTGCGGCCAGGGTGGTCATCAGAATGGGCCGGAAACGCAGCAAGGCCGCCTGATGGATGGCCTGGCGCGGAGGCAGGCCCTGCTCTCGCTGGGCCTCCAGGGCGAAGTCGATCATCATGATGGCGTTCTTCTTGACGATGCCGATCAGCAGGATGATGCCGATCACCCCCACCATGTCCAGGTCCCGCCCCGCCAGCAACAGCGCCACCAGAGCCCCGATGGCCGCCGACGGCAGCGTGGACAGGATGGTGACGGGATGGATGTAGCTCTCGTACAGGATGCCCAGCACGATGTACATGGTCAGCACCGCCGCCAGCATCAGCCACAACGTGCTGGACAAGGAGGCATGAAAGGCCTTGGCCGCCCCCAGGTAGCGCAGGTCCACCGAGGCCGGCATGCCGATGTCCTCGCGCACCGTCTCGATGGCGCTTATGGCGTCCGACAGCGAATAGCCCTCGGCCACGTCGAAGGATACATTCACGGCCGGGAACTGGCCGAGCCGCTCCACCGACAAGGTGCTGGGCAGCAGCTGGATGCGCGCCAGGGAGGTGACCGGCACCGAAGTCCCGGAGCTGGTCGTGACGTAGATATGCTCCAGGTCCTGCGGCGCCTGGCGATAATCGCCCTGCACTTCCAGCACGACGCGGTACTGGGCCGACTGGGTGTAGATGGTGGAGATCAGGCGCTGGCCGAAAGCATCGTACAAGGCATCGTCGATATTGGCCTTGGTCACGCCCACGCGCGCGGCCGCATCGCGGTCTATGTCCAGCAGCAGTTGCAGGCCATCGTTCTGCAGCCCCATGGACGCGTCCTTGATCTGCGGCAGCCGACGCACGGCGTCCAGCCACTTGGGCATCCATTCGTTCAGCACGTCCGTGTCCGGATCGGACAGGGCCATCTGGTAGACGTTGCGGCTGATCTGATCGTCCACCGTCAGCTCCTGTATGGACTGCTGGTACGCCGTCAGGCCGGGAATGTCCGCCAGACGTTCGCCCAGCCGCGCCATGATTTCATCGGCGCCGGCGCGCCCGCTGCTCCGGGGCTTCAGGGAAATCTGCATGCGGCCGTTGTTCAGGGTGGCATTGGTGCCGTCCACGCCGATGAAGGAGGTGACGGTATCCACATCCGGATCTTCCAGTACGATGGCGGCCGCCTCTTGCTGCAGGCGGCTCATGGCGCCGAAAGAAGCCGTCTGCGGCCCTTGCGTGATGACCTGGATCAGGCCGGTGTCCTGCTGCGGAAAGAAGCCCTTGGGCACCACCACGTACAGCAGGCCGGTAAGCGCCACCGTGCCCACGGCCACCAGCAGGGTCAGCCTCTGGTGCCGCAGCACGAAGACCAGGCCCTTGTCGTAGGCGTGAATGACCCTGTCCATCTGGACGCCGGCCCAGGTCGTGAAGCGGCCGTGCTTCTGCTCGGCGCTGGGCTTGAGCATGCGCGCGCACATCATGGGCGTGAGCGTGAGAGAGATGAACAACGACAGCAGGATGGCCACGGCCAGCGTGATGGCGAACTCGCGGAACAGCCGCCCGATGACATCGCTCATGAACAGCAGCGGTATCAGCACGGCGATCAGGGAGATGGTCAGGGACAGCAGCGTGAAGCCGATCTGGGCGGCTCCCTTGAGGGCCGCCTGCAGGGCGCTCTCGCCTTTTTCGATGTAGCGCGCGATGTTCTCGATCATGACGATGGCGTCGTCCACCACGAAGCCGGTGGCGATGGTCAGGGCCATGAGTGTCAGGTTGTTCACGCTGAAGCCGCACAGGAACATGATGCCAAAGGTGCCGATCAGCGAAATGGGCACGACCACGCTGGGAATGACGGTGGCCGTCCAGGTGCGCAGGAACACGAACGTGACCAGCACCACCAGCACGATGGCCAGGATCATCTCCTTCTGCACGTGGTCCACCGAGTCACGGATGGTCTGGGTGCGGTCGGTGGCCACCGACACGTCCACGCCCACCGGCAGGGAACGGCGGATCTCGGGCAGCAGGCTCTGGATCTGGTCGACGACGTCGATGACGTTGGCGCCGGGCTGGCGCTGGATGTTCAGCAGGATGGCCGGCTCCGATCCCGCCCAGGCGGCCTGGCGCACGTCCTCGGCGTCGCGCACCACGGTCGCCACCTCGCCCAGCCGCACCGCCGCGTCATTCTGGTAGGCGATGATCAGGTTCTCGTAGTCGCGCACCGACTTGAGCTGTTCGTTGGCGCTGATGCTGGTGGAGCGTTGCGGTCCGTCCAGATTGCCCTTGGGCTGGTTGACGTTGGCCGCGACCACGGCCTGGCGCAGATTGGACAGGGTCAGGTTGCGCGCGGCCAGGGCGGCCGGGTCGGCCTGGATGCGCACGGCCGGCTGCTGGCCGCCGGCGATGCTGACCAGGCCCACGCCGTTGACCTGCGAGAGCTTCTGCGCAACCCGCACATCGATCAGGTCGCGCACCTCGTGCAGGGGCATGTTGGGCGAGGTCACCGCCAGCGAGATCACCGGCGCGTCGGCCGGATTGACCTTGTTGTAGATGGGCGGAGCCGGCAGGTCGTTGGGCAGCATGTTGGACGCCGCATTGATGGCCGCCTGCACCTCCTGCTCGGCCACGTCCAGCGACAGGCCCAGGTCGAACTGCAAGGTGATGCGCGAGGCGCCGCCCGAGCTGGAGGAAATCATCTGCGACAGGCCGGACATGCTGCCGAAGCGCCTCTCCAGCGGCGAAGTGACCAGGGCCGCCACCACATCGGGACTGGCGCCCGGATAAAGGGTGACCACCTGGATGGTGGGATAGTCCACCTGCGGCAGGGCCGCCACCGGCAGCATGCGATAGCCCAGCAGGCCGGACACCAGCAGCGCGACCATGGCCAGGGTGGTGGCCACCGGGCGCAAAATGAAAAGTCGGGACATGCTCACCGTTTATTCACCCGCCGGGCGTGCGCGCCGGCCCGATCCGCCGGCCGGCCGCTGGGCCTGTTCCGGCTTGGCCGCCGGCGCCTGGGCCTTGCCGGCTGCGTCCATCACTTCCACGACCGAACCTTCGCGCAGGCGGTCGGTGCCTTCCACCACGATGCGCTCGCCCGCCTTCAAGCCCGAAGCCACCAGCGTGGTGTCCAGCGAGGCGGTGCCCAGTTCCACCGGCTGCACGTGCACCTTGTCGTCCGCGTCGAGCGTATACAGATAGGTGCCCACCGAGCCGCGCTGCACCGCGTAGGACGGGATCAGCAGCCCTTGCTGCTGGCCCAGGTAAATGCGCGCATTGACGAACTGGTTGGGAAACAGGGTCTCGTCGGGATTGTCGAACTCCGCCTTGACGCGCAAGGTGCCCGTGGCCACGTCGATCTGATTGTCCAGGGCCTGCAGCCGGCCCTGACTGGAGAGCACCCGGCCGTTGCTGTCGGTGACCTCCACGCGCAGCGGCCCCTGGCTCTGGCGCATGGCCTGCGAGAGAGCCGCCAACTGATTCTGGGGCAAGGAGAATTCCACGCCGATCGGATCGGTCTGGGTGATGACGACCAGGCCGTCGGTATTGGCGGCGGAAATCAGGTTGCCCTGATCCAGCTTGCGCAGACCCAGACGACCGTCCAGCGGCGCCGTAATGCGGGTGCGATCCAGCTGCAACTGGGTGCGGGCCACTTCCGCCTGGCTGGACTTGACCTGCGCCTGAAGCTGCTGCACGGCGGTTTCCTTGGTCTCCAGCGCCTGGCGCGAAATCGAATTCTGCTGGAACAGCACGCGGTGACGCTGCAGCTCCTGCTGCGCGCCCTTGAGCTGGGCCTGGTTCTGCAGCAACTGGCCGCGCGCCTGATCCAGCTGGACCTGATAGGTGCGCGGATCGATTTCGGCCAGCAGGTCGCCGGCCTTGACGCGCTGGCCGTCCTTGAACAGGACGCGCACCAGCACGCCGTCGACCTCGCCGCGCACGGCCACGGTCTGCAGGGGTTTGACCGTGGCGATGGCCGTCAAGGTCTGGTCGATCAGCCCTTCCTGCACGGTTACGGCGCGCACCGGCACCTTGGCGGAGCCCATCATGCCGCGCGGTCCGCGCGGCTGGCCGGAGGCGCTTTCGGTCGCGGCGGGCTTCGGGGACAAAACGTAGTAAGCCAGGCCTCCCGCCACCAACAGACCCAGCACCAAGCAGACATAAAAGGTTCGGGACTTCCGACCTCTGCCTGTATTCAACTCCGACATGTAAGCTCCCCGGCTAAAACTCGATTGTCCGCACGCAGCGTCAAAACCAGCGTTTAACGGCAGCGCGTCCGTTTCGGACGCGCTCGCGCATCGTGTGACATTATTCCATTGAGCCCGGCGCAAGGGACGGATTCATGTCCATGCGCGAAGCCTGCGTGCAACAGCCGCCCGCTCCGGCGCGCGCCTGCCCGGCCAAGTATAAAAGCCGCTACCTGAACCTGATATGAACGGAACTGTTCAGCCGAAATTGCAGCGCGCCAGCCGGAAAGGAATGTCCGCCGTGACCGGTTGCGGCTTGAGCTGGTTGTCCTGCTGCACGAAGCGCACCCACACCACATAGCGGTTGGCGCTCATCTCGGGATAGATGCGCGCGCCGGCGTTCACCCAGACCCGCAGCAACTGGAAGGACTTGCCGGCCAGCATCTCCTGGTAGGAGCCTTCGCGGGCGGTCTGCTCGACCGCGTCGCCCGATTGGCGCAGCAGGCGCAGGATCAGGGCCAGGCCCTGATACAGGGGCGCAAAGGGCTCCGACCAGCGCCGGATGTCCTCGACGCGCTCGGCATCGGGACGTTGCTGCCAGGAGTAGTAGGACGGCATGTCCACCTGCGAGGTGCCGCCCGGAACGGCGACCCGGCCGCGCAGGCTGGCCAGCCATTCATTGTCGCGCAGGCCCTGGCCCACCCGTCCCTGCGCGGACAGCTCGGCCGCCGCGCCGTTGATTTCGTCCAGCATCTTGTCCAGCGCCTGCAGCTGCACGCCGGGATGCTCGCGCAAGGCCGCCAGCGCGATGCGCTGGCGCTCGAGGTCCTGCAGGACGGCGGAGCGCAAGTCGGTGCGATCGGAGATGTCCAGCAAGTCGAACAGGGTTGCCACGGCAACCTGATGGGAGTGCGCGTCCAGGCTGCGGGCAAAGTGAAACAGCCGCTCGAACAGGTATTCCACCCGGAGCAAAGCCCTGACACGCTCGTTGCATGGGTATTCGTATAAAGTCACGCGTTTAGAAACCTTTATTAGACTGCTTGCGGCGGGGCGGGACCCGCGCTCAACCGGACAGGGCGCGCCAGGCTTCGTGTACGGCCCGGGCGCGCTGCTCCAGGAGCGGCAGCGTCGTCTCCCCGTCATTCAGGACGACATCATCGGCCAGCGCAAGACGCTGCTCGCGCGTGGCCTGTGCGGCCATGATACGCTCAATCGTGGCAATGGACAGCCCGCTGCGCTGCTGCACGCGGCGCACCTGGGTGGCCGGATCGCAATCGACGACGCAGATGCGGTCCACCCGCTCCCGCCACCGGCCCGACTCCACCAGCAAAGGCACCACCACGACAAGATAACATCCCTGCGCAGTCAAGGTCTGTGCTTTTGTTACGGCTGAAATCAAGGGATGAATGATGCCCTCCAGGCGGCGGCGCGCCGGCGGATCCTGAAAGACGCGGGCGCGCATGCGGTCGCGGTCCATGGATCCGTCCGCGGCGATGAACTCCTGCCCGAAGGCCTGGCGGATGGGTTCGATGGCCTGCCCGCCGGGCGCGGTGAGCTGATGGGCGATCACATCCGTATCGATGACGGCCGCGCCCCAGGCGGCGAAGAAATCCGCCACTTTGCTCTTGCCCGATCCGATTCCCCCCGTCAGCCCTATCGTCAGCATGCGCCGTCCATCCGTCAAAAATGAAACTGTAACGTAAGGACGGCGATCCTCCTACCCCGCAGGCGAACGGCGGCGCTGTCCTGCGCGCAAGGTCTCGCGTAGAATCGCAGTATCCCTCTCCACGGAAGTCCGCCATGCCTTTTCAGAAGATCACGTCCCTGCGTCCCCTTTCCCTGGTCATGGTCGCCCTGCTGGCGGCCTGCGCCCAGAACCCGGCCCAGCCCGATCCCAACGAAGGGCGCGGCTCCACGCAGCAGGATGCCCTGCGCAACGCCCAGGGCCGCGACACGACCCGCGCTCCTTCGCAGATCACCCTGGGCTTCGGCGACCAGGAAGGCGTGCGCCCCGTCGCTCCCGCCCAGGCTGAACAGCAAGCCGCGCCGCTGGGCACGGCCGTGGCCGAACTGGCCGAGCCCAAGACCTTCCTGGGCACGCTGTCCTGCCCGCCCCAGGGCGGCGCCTGCTCGCCTTCCAAGATCAGCGTCACGCTGGCGCCCGCCGGCCAGTGGCGCCTGCGCGCCGTGTCCCTGGACGGCGGACAGGCGCGCAGCGCCGGCGGCTGCTGGGTGCCCATAGGCGCGCAGCCCACGCGCATCGCCCTGCTGGCGGACAACGACACCACGCTGGCCGACCTGAGCTTCGTGAATGGCAATGTGCTGCGCATCAATACATTCAACCAGCAGCGCCCCACGCTGGAAAGCCGCCTGACCCGCCAGGCCGACATCGACCCCATTGCCGAGCTGGACGGCAAGCCCGTCCCGGCCTGCCGCTGAGCCCAGACCGGCTCTAACCCGCCTGCCTGCCCGATACCCTGGGCGGCAGCGCCTCCAGCAGGCCCGGTTCGCTGAACACGAACCGGGTCAGTTCCACGGCATTGCGCACCCGCAGTTTCTGGAAGACCCGCGCCCGGTGCGCCTCCACGGTGCGCTGGGAAATGGCCAGTTCGGCCGCGATCACCTTGTTGGCCTTGCCGATGGCGATATAGGACAGCACGTCGCGCTCGCGCGGCGTCAGGCTGTCGAAGAGGACGTTGGCGGGAAGATGACCATTCAATACCATGTCAGCCTCGCGATACATGTGCCGGGCGGTCCTGCCGCCGCTGGCTCAACTTGTTAACCATAAGACATATTTTGTCATTTTATGCAACATCCGAGCGACTGTTAGCTCTGACAGGATGACTTTGTCACAGGTCTAAGTTGTCAATAAAAAAGCACGGCCTGAACCGTGCTTCCTTGTCCTTGCTGCCGTGATCGCGCAATCAGGCCTTCACCATCTCCAGGTTGTCGATCAGCCGGGTGGCGCCCAGCTTGGCGGCGGCCAAGGCCACCAGCGGCTCGCCGCCCTGGATCTGTTCCGGCGTGGGTTCCAGCAGGTCGGACTGGCGGCGCAGGGCCATGTAGTCCACCTGCCAGCCGCGTTCGGCCAGGCGGCGGGCGGCGCGCTCCTCGATCTGCTCGCGGCTGTCGCCCTGCTGCAATTGCCGCGCCATGTCCTGCAACGCCTGGTAGAGCTGCGGCGCTTCGGCGCGCTCGGCCTCGCTCAGGTAACGGTTGCGGGACGACATGGCCAGGCCGTCGGTTTCGCGCACGGTCTCGTGGGCCAGGATCTCCACCGGCAGCTGGAACTGGCGCACCATCTGGCGCACCACCATCAGCTGCTGGTAATCCTTCTTGCCGAACACGGCCACGCGCGGCTGCACGCAGGAGAACAGCTTGAGCACCACCGTGCACACGCCTTCGAAGAAATCGGGGCGGAAATGCCCTTCCAGGATGCGGCCCAGGTGGTCCGGCGGGCTGACGCGGAAATTCTGCGGCTCCGGGTACATTTCCTTTTCCGACGGCGCGAACAGCACGTACACGTCCCGTTCCTGCTCCATCTTGGCCACGTCGTCCTGCAAGGTGCGCGGATAACGGTCGAAGTCCTCGTTGGGCCCGAACTGCAGGCGGTTGACGAATATGCTGGCGACCACCGGATCGCCGTGCTGACGGGCCAGCTTCATCAGCGACAGGTGAGCCTGGTGCAGATTGCCCATGGTAGGCACGAATGCCACGCGTGTCTGGCCCTGGAGCTGATCGCGCAGTTCTTGGATGTTGTGGACGACTTTCAAAAATTTCTCCGCTACGGAATGAGGCCGGCTGGCCCGCCCTAGGCCCGGATGTAGGTCAGGCGCAGGTAAATGGGAGCATAGGGCTCGGCCTGGGTGATTTCAAGCAGGGACTCTCGTGCCAGTTCCAGCATGGCCAGAAAGTGCACGACAATCACCGCCGCCGGATCTCCCTGATCCAGGCGTTCGGAAAAAAGCTGGGTGAATTCCATGAAGCGCACGTCCTGCAATCGGCGCAGGATCTGGCTCATGTGATCGCGAACCGACAATTGCTCGCGGGTGATCTTGTGGCTGGCGTTGAGCTTGGCGCGCTTGAGGATGCCCAGCCAGGCCTGGCGCAGGTCGTCGGCGCAGACCTCGGGCAGGATCTCCTCCACGACCAGCTCGGCGTGGGCGGCCGCCAGAAGGTAATCGCGCCCCTGCAAGGGCAGCTCGTCCAGACGGCGCGCCCCCAACTTCATGCGTTCGTACTCCAGCAGACGGCGCACCAGCTCGGCGCGCGGGTCCTCGACCTCCTCGCCGGTATCGGCCTTGCGCACGGGCAGGAGCATGCGGGACTTGATCTCGATGAGCAGGGCCGCCATCAGCAGGTATTCCCCGGCCAGCTCCAGATTGCTGGCGCGGATCTGTTCCACATAGGCCAGGTACTGCCCGGTGACCTGGGCCATGGGAATGTCCAGGACGTTGAAGTTCTGCTTGCGTATCAGGTACAGCAACAGGTCCAGCGGGCCTTCGAAGGCGTCCAGAAAGACTTCCAGCGCATCGGGCGGGATGTACAGATCCTGGGGTATGGCGAACAGGGGTTCGCCGTACAGTCGCGCCAGCACCGCATCGGCATCGGCCTGCGGCTCGTCCAGCGCGATTTCCTGTTCGATCTCGGACACAGGTCAGGCGTGCGGCTTCAGTTGTTCTCGTAGTACACGTAAGGCTTCTGAGGCGTGCGCGCCGCCTTGTAGCCGTCCTGCAGCTCCTGGTCGATCTGCTTGTCCCACAGACGATGACGGCCTTCGCGCTGACGCGCTTCGGTATCGGGATACTGATCTTTGTATTGCTTGAGGAACTGGGTGATTTCCGATTCGTAATTCTTTGCCATAATACCTGTACGCCTAAAGTAATTGGATAACAGAAAAGTTCGAGTTTACTGCACCGAACACCGGAGAGCTCGCTGCATGACGTCTGTCACGACCGAAACCGCTGCCGATGCGGCCATGTCTTCCCAGGAGCGCCGCGCCATACGCATCATTCCCTACATCGTCGGCTGCGCGCTCTTCATGCAGATGCTGGACTCCACGGTGGTGGCCACCGCCCTGCCCACCATGGCGCTCTCGCTGGACACCAGCGTGATCCGCATGAACATCATCATCACCAGCTACCTGCTGGCCGTGGCCGTGTTCGTGCCCATCAGCGGCTGGGCCGCCGATCGCTTCGGCGCCCGCAAGGTGTTCCTGGCCGCCATTTTACTCTTTACCGTCAGTTCTGTTGCATGCGCCTTGTCCCAGAACCTGCCGCAACTGGTGGCCGCCAGGGTGGTGCAGGGCATGGCCGGGGCCATGATGGTGCCGGTCGGGCGCATCATCCTGCTGCGCCGCGTGCCCAAGGACCAGTTGCTGGGCGCCATGGCCGTGCTGACCCTGCCCGCCTTGCTGGGGCCCATCATCGGCCCGCCGGTGGGCGGCTTCCTGGTCACCTACGCCACCTGGCACTGGATATTCCTGATCAACATTCCCGTGGGGCTGCTGGGCATCGCCCTGGTGCTCAAGTACATCCGCGAAGACTACCCCATGGAGCGCGCCCCCCTGGACTGGCTGGGCTTTCTGCTGAGCGCCGTCTGCCTGGCCACGCTGGTGACCAGCTTCGAGAACGTGGGCCACGGCACGCTGAGCTGGCCCACCCTGGGCTGGCTGACCCTGACCGGCCTGGCGGCCGGGCTCTGGTACGGCTGGCATTCGCGCCAGGCCGCCTACCCCATCATCGACCTGACGCTGCTGCGCACCAAGACCTTCGCCATTTCCGTGCTGGGCGGCAATCTGTGCCGCTTTTCCCTGGGCGCTTCGCCTTTCCTGCTGGCCATTCTGCTGCAGACCAGCTTCGGCATGAGCGCCCTGGCCGCCGGCCTGATCACCTTCACGGGCGCCATCGGCGCGCTGGTCATGAAGCTGGCCGCCCCGCCCATCATACGGCGCTACGGCTTTCGCCGGGTGCTGATCGTGAACGCCTGGCTGACCGGGCTGTTCATCGCCCTTTGCGCCCTGTTCCAGGCCAGCACGCCGCTGTGGCTGATGGCCGCCGTGCTGACGGCGGGCGGCTTCTTCCGTTCGCTGCAATTCACGGCCGTGAACACGCTGACCTATGCCGACCTGGACTCGTACGCCATGAGCCGCGCCAGCAGCTTCGCGGCCATGGCCCAGCAGTTGGCGATCAGCCTGGGGGTGGCCTGCGCGGCCGTCACCCTGAACGTCAGCATGTCCCTGCGCGGCGCCACCGCCGTTGCCACGCAGGACGTGGTCTGGGCCTTCCTGATCCTGGGCGCCATCACGGCCGCCTCCAGCCTGTCCTTCGCCCGCCTGTCGCCGGCTGACGGCGACGCCCTGCAGGAAAAACAGACCCGGAAAGTCATCCAGCGCTAGAGGGCCGCGCAGCGCCGGTTCAGGCTGGAGCGGCCGCATCGGCCAGCAGCATCACCAGCTTGCAGTCCGGCCGGATCGCCAGCCTGAAGGTGAACTGCTGGAAGCGCCGCACGCCCAGCCGCGGATGCCGGAAATCCCGCAGGCCGCCTTCGCGCTCGACCACCGTCTGCCGCCCCCACCAGAAGGCGAACACCTGGCTTTGCTGGGTCAGTTCGTGGATCAGGGCCTGCAGATCGGGCTCGTTCGCATGCGCGCCGACATCGGCGCGGAATTCGGCCACCACGCGGCTGGCGCGCTGCTCCCAGTCCACCACCAGGTCGCGCGCGGCCGGATCCAGGAAGATATAGCGCAGCAGATTGGGCTGCTCGCTGCGGTCGGGCCAGCCGTCGAACAGCTCCAGCAGGGCCTCGTTGCGCGCCAGCACGTTCCAGCTGCGATCCAGGATGTAGGCCGGCGCAGTGATGCTGTCCACGCAGGCGCTCAAGCCCTGCGGCAGGGGCTGGATGTCGCCCTGCCAGTGTTCCGGATCGGCGCAGTCGGCCAGCTCGAACAGGTAGTGGCGCTCCGCGCGGGCCAGCTTCAGCACGGACGCCAGGCGCGCGCAGACCGCCGGCGAGACGGTGACATCGCGGCCCTGCTCGATCCAGGTGTACCAGGTGGTGCTGATGTCGCACAACTGCGCCACCTCTTCGCGGCGCAGTCCCGGCGTGCGCCGCCGCACGCCGGGAGCCAGGCCCAGGTCCTCGGGCCGGATGCGTTCACGGGCATGGCGCAGGAAGCGGCCCAGCGCCTGGCGCCGGGTCAGGGCCGCGGACTGCTCCGCAGCGGTTCCGGTGCGCCCGGCCATGTCAGCCCAGCACGCTGGACAGCGTGCGGCGCACGTCCTCTTCCGTGCGGCCGCTGCGCTGGATGTAGTCCTGCAATTGGTCTTCGCCAATATTGCCCACGTTGAAATACTTGGACTGGGGGTGGCTGAAGTAGAAGCCGGACACGCTGGAGGCCGGGATCATGGCGTAGCTGTCGGTAATGAACATGCCGATCTCCTCGCACTGCAGCACGCGGAACATCTCCTGCTTGACCACGTGCTCAGGGCAGGCCGGATAGCCGGGAGCCGGACGTATGCCCTGGTATTTTTCATCGATGAGCTCCTCGTTGGACAGGCGCTCGTCGGTGACGTAGCCCCACAGGTCGGTGCGCACGCGGGCGTGCAGGCACTCGGCGAAACCTTCGGCGAAACGGTCGCCCAGGGCCTTGATCATCAGGTCCGAGTAATCGTCGCCCTCGGCCTGGAAGCGCTCGGACAGCTTGTCCACCCCGAGGCCGCCGGTCACGGCGAACAGGCCGATGTAGTCGGCCACGCCGCTTTCCTTGGGCGCGATATAGTCGGCCAGGCACTTGCTGTCCACGCCTTCGCGCTTGACGCCCTGCTGGCGCAGGTTGCGCCAGGTGAAGAGCACCTCGCTGCGCGACTCATCGGCATAGACTTCGATATCCTCGCCGTTGACCGTGTTGGCCGGGTAGAAGGCGACCACGCCGTTGGCGGTGAGCCAGCGGCCTTCGATGACCTTCTTGAGCATGGCCTGCCCTTCCGCGAACAAGGTCCTGGCCTGCTCGCCCACCACCTTGTCCTCCAGGATGGCGGGGTATTTGCCGAACAGGCTCCAGGTCTGGAAGAAAGGCGTCCAGTCGATGTACTGGGCGATTTCGGCCAGGTCGTAGTTCTTGAACACGCGCCGGCCGATGAACTTCGGACGCGGCGGCACATAGGCGGACCAGTCTATGGCCGGCTTGTCCTCGCGGGCCTTGTCCAGGGAGATCAGCGGCGTGGCCTTGCGGTTGGCGTGGCGCTGGCGCACCTGCTCGTATTCCTCGCGGATCTCGGCCAGGAACTCCTCGACATTGTCCGACACCAGGTTGGTGGCCACGCCCACGCAGCGGCTGGCGTCCGGCGTGTAGATGACCGGGCCGTCGTAGTGCGGCGCGATCTTCACGGCCGTGTGCACGCGGCTGGTGGTGGCCCCGCCTATCATCAGGGGAATGTTGCGCTCGCGGAAGTAGGGATCGCGCTGCATTTCGGACGCCACGTAGGCCATTTCCTCCAGGCTGGGCGTGATCAGGCCCGACAGGCCCACGATATCGGCTTGCACTTCCTTGGCCTTGGCCAGGATCTCGGCGCAGGGCACCATCACGCCCATATTGACCACTTCGAAGTTGTTGCACTGCATGACCACCGACACGATGTTCTTGCCGATGTCGTGCACGTCGCCCTTGACTGTGGCGATGACCATGCGGCCCTTGGAGCGCACGTCGCCGCCGGCCGCCTCGATCTGGCGCTTTTCTTCTTCGATGAAGGGAATCAGGTGGGCCACGGCCTGCTTCATGACGCGCGCGGACTTGACCACCTGCGGCAGGAACATCTTGCCCTGGCCGAACAGGTCGCCCACCACGTTCATGCCGTCCATCAGGGGGCCTTCGATGACGGAGATGGGGCGGCCGCCCTGGGCGGCGATCTTCTGCCGGACCTCTTCCGTGTCTTCCACGATGAAGGTGGTGATGCCATGCACCAGGGAGTGGATCAGGCGCTGCTCCACCGAGGCCTCGCGCCAGGCCAGGTCTTCTTCCTTCTTGGCGCCCGAACCCTTCACGCTTTCGGCCATCTCCACCAGGCGCTCCGTGGGGGTGCGCTCGTCGGCCGGATCCGTCTTGCCCTTGGGTTCGGCCCGGTTCAGGATGACGTCCTCGATCAGGTCGCGCAGATGCGGCTCGATGTCGGCGTACACGCCCAGCTGGCCCGCGTTCACGATGCCCATGGTCAGGCCTTCCCGGATGGCGTAGTACAGGAACACCGTGTGGATGGCCTCGCGCATGGCTTCGTTGCCGCGGAAGGAAAAGCTGACGTTGGAGATGCCGCCCGACAGGCGCGCGTGCGGCAGATTCTTGTGGATCCAGCTCACGCCCTGGATGAAGTCCAGGCCGTAGTTGGCATGCTCGTCCATGCCCGTGGCCACCGCGAACACGTTGGGATCGAAGATGATGTCCTCGGGCGGGAAGCCCACCTCGTCCACCAGCAGGCGGTAGGCGCGCTCGCAGATCTCGATGCGGCGCTGGAGGTTGTCGGCCTGGCCCTGCTCGTCAAAAGCCATGACCACCACGGCGGCGCCGTACTTGCGGCACAGGCGGGCGTGCTCCAGGAAGGGTTCGATCCCTTCCTTCATGGAGATGGAGTTGACGATGGCCTTGCCCTGCACGCAGCGCAGGCCGGTCTCGATCACGTCCCACTTGGAACTGTCGATCATGATGGGCACGCGGGCGATGTCCGGCTCGGAGGCGATCAGGTTCAGGAAGCGGTGCATGCAGGCCGCCGAATCCAGCATGCCCTCGTCCATGTTGATGTCGATGATCTGGGCGCCGTTCTCGACCTGCTGGCGCGCCACGGACAGGGCCTCTTCGTAGTTCTCTTCGCGGATCAGGCGCAGAAAGGCCTTGCTGCCCGTGACGTTGGTGCGCTCGCCCACGTTCACGAACAAGGTCTCGTCGTCGATGTTCAAGGGCTCCAGGCCCGACAGGCGCGTCTTGACGGGAACCTCGGGCACGACGCGCGGCGGCAGGTCCCGGCACAGCTCGGCGATGGCGGCGATGTGTTCAGGCGTGGTGCCGCAGCAGCCGCCCACCATGTTCACCAGTCCGGCCTGGGTGAATTCCTGCAGCAGGGCGGAAGTATCGGCCGGCGTTTCATCAAAGCCCGTTTCCGCCATGGGATTGGGCAGGCCGGCGTTGGGGTACACGCAGACATAGGTGTCGCAGAGCTTGGACAGCTCGGCCACGTAGGGGCGCATGAGCGCCGCACCCAGGGCGCAGTTCAGGCCTATGGTGATGGGGCGGGCATGGCGCATGGAGTTCCAGAAGGCTTCCACGGTCTGGCCCGACAGGATGCGCCCCGACGCGTCCGTCACCGTGCCCGACACCATGACGGGCACGCGCTCGCCGCGCTCCTCGAAGACGCTTTCCAGTGCGAACACCGCCGCCTTGGCATTCAGGGTGTCGAACACGGTCTCGATCAGCAGGATGTCCACGCCGCCGTCCAGCAGGGCGTTGACCTGCTCGGCGTAGGCCACGCGCAACTGCTCGAAAGTCACGTTGCGGGCCGCCGGATCGTTCACGTCCGGGGAAATGGAGGCGGTCTTGGGCTGCGGGCCCAGCGCGCCGGCCACGAAGCGCGGCCAGTCCGGGGTGCTGAAGGCGTCGCGCGCCGCACAGGCCAGACGCGCCGATTCCAGGTTCAGGTCGTAGCTGATGCCCGGCAGGTCATAGTCGCCCTGGGCGATGTCCGTGGCGCCGAAGGTATTGGTGCTGATGACGTCCGCGCCCGCTCGCAGGTACTGGTCGTGGATCTCGCGGATGATGTCCGGGCGCACCAGCGACAGCAGTTCGTTGTCGCCCTTCAGGTCCTTGTGATGGTCCGCGAAACGCTCGCCCCGGAAATCCGCCTCGCCCAATTTGTAACGTTGGATCATGGTGCCCATGGCACCGTCCAGGATCATGATCCGCCGGCCCAGGCGGCGAGCGAACTCGGCCCCGCGGGTGTAGGCGGAAATCGGATAAGGCAAAGCAGGATGGGACACTGGCAAACCCCGTGGCAAGTAAAAAAAAGACCCCCGCGCCGCGCCTCCGGCTTGCTGGCCTCCAAGGGCGCCGGCCGCGAATCTGGTGGATTGACGCCACAATTGTAGCCTTTTGCATCCGCGAACAGACCCAAACCCTTAACGTTTGCGTCACAGGCATGTAACATTTGCCGCTCGGAAAGAGGTGCTTTCCGGTCCGGCCCCGCCCGGGCCTGGGAAAGTCAAATGGGAAACGACCCCCGCTCCGCCCAGGAGCGGCCAAACGTGCTGCCCCCGCAACGGTACATGCCCCGCGCATAGCCCGATACCAGCCTCTTGGGACCTGCCCGCAGGTTCCTGCCGCCCTGAATCCATTGCCGCCCCACCGCCGGGCGGCCTCGTTCAACGACGTGCGGGGACGCACGTCATACAGGAATCACCATGTCCGCATTTTCCCTCCGGCCATTGATGGCCGCCGTGGCCGGCGCCCTGCCGCTGCTCGCCGCCGCCCAGACCGCCCCCGTCGCCAAGCTCGAACAGATCGTGGTCACTCCAAGCCGCATCGAACAGCCGCTGAAGAACGTCGTGGGCGACGTGACCGTGATAGGCCGCGACGCCCTCCAGAAAGCCGGCCAGAGCAGCGTGGCCGAGATCCTGCAGCGCCAGCCCGGCGTGGAGATCACCACCAACGGCGGCCCGCAAGCCGTCACCAGCATCTACCTGCGCGGCACCAATCCACAGCAGACCCGCGTCATGATCGACGGGATGCGCATCAACAGCTCGACCAGCGGCTCGGTGAACTGGCAGGCGCTGGATCCCGCGCTGATCGAACGCATCGAGATCGTGCGCGGCGCCGGCAGCAGCCTGTACGGATCGGACGCCATCGGCGGGGTGATCAACATCATCACCCGGAAAGGCCAGCGCGAACGCGCCCTGAGCGCCTGGGGCAATGTGGGCCTGGGTTCCTACGACACCTTCAAGTCCAGCGCCGGCTTTTCCGGCGCCACGCAGGGCTGGGACTACAGCCTGGCGACCGGCTACGGCACGAGCGACGGCTTCAACGCCACCAACCCGCAGGCCGGCAGCTTCACCTACAACCGCGACAAGAACGGCTACACGCAGCACGGCTTCAGCGGCACGCTGGGCTATGAATGGGCCCAGGGCCAGCACCTGGGCCTGACTGCGCTGAACAGCTACATGGACGGCCAGTTCGACGGCGGCCCCGGCATCAAGGCTCCCAGCACGCTGACCCGCCAGCAGGCCTATGGCTTGACCAGCACCAACAAGCTGGCCGAACGCTGGACCAGCCGCCTGAGCGCCTCGCTGAGCAAGGAAGATGTGGAAACCCGCCTGTACGGCTCGCGCTATTCCACCCTGCAGCGCCAGTACAGCTGGCAGAACGACCTGGCCGTGGCCCAGGGCCACACCGTCTCGCTGCTGGCCGAGCGCCTGGAAGAGCGCATCAAGCACACCACCGTGCACAACGAAGACAAGCGCAACACCAATGCCTTCGCCCTGATCTACCGCGGCGACCTGGACCGCCACCACCTGCAGGCCAGCGTGCGCAACGACAATATCAGCGGCTACGGCAACAAAGTGACCGGCGGCCTGGGCTACGACCTGGACGTGACCGACAACTGGACCGTGGGCGTGGCGGCGAACACCGGCTTTCGCGCGCCGACCTTCGCCGACCTGTACACCCCCTACAGCTGGGGCTTCCAGGGCAATCCCGACCTGCGCCCCGAGAAGTCGCGCAACGTGGAAGGCCATGTACGCTATGCCGATGACACGACCGAGCTGGGCCTGGTGGTCTACCAGAACCGCATCCGCGACATGATCAATCCCTACGTCTGCGATGCGAATTTCGAATGCACGACCTCCAACACGGAGCGCGCCCGCATCACCGGCCTGACCCTGACGGCCATGAAGCAGCTGGGCGACACCACTCTGACGGCCAGCGCCGACTTCGCCAATCCCAAGGACGACAATACCGGCAATCAGCTGATCCGCCGCGCCAGGCAGAACTACAAGCTGGCCGTGGAACAGCGCTTTGACGCCCTGAAAGTCGGCGCCGAGTACCAGTTCGCCACCCGCCGCTACGAAGACGCGGACAACAAGGTGCGCCTGGGCGGCTACGGCCTGCTGAACCTGACGGCCAGCTACCCCATCACCGCCAGCCTGGAAGCCCAGCTGCGCTGGAACAACGTGCTGGACAAGGACTACACCCTGATCCGCGGCTACAACAATCCCGGCTCCAGCGTATTCCTGAACCTGGCCTGGCGCATGTAAGAATGGCGCAAGGGCCGGCCTTGCGCCGGCCCGTCCTGGAAACCCCGACCATGCCCGCTTTCGCTACGACTTCCCGCCTGCGACGGCTCCTGGCCGCCATGGCCGGCGCATGTCTGCTGGCCGCGAAAGCGGCCTGCGCGAGCAGCCAGGCCGCGCCGGCGCGGGCGGAGCCTCCCACGGTCGTGAGCCTGGCCCCGCACATCACGGAAATCCTCTTTGCCGCCGGCGCGGGCGACCAACTGCTGGCCGTGGACAGCGCCAGCGATTTTCCGCCCGACGCCCTGACCCTGCCGCGCATCGGCGATGCGCTGCGCGTCAACCCCGAACGGCTGCTGCAGCTCAAGCCCGACCAGGTCTGGGCCTGGCAGAGCGGTCAGATCGGCCCCGAACTGACCCGGCAGCTGCAGCAGGCCGGCATAGGCCTGACCCTGGCCGCTCCCGTCCGCCTGGACGACATTCCCGCCCTGGTGCGTCAGGCCGGGCTGGAACTGGACACGCGGGACCAGGCCGAACGGGCCGCCGCCGCCCTGGAGAACCAGATCGCCGCGCTGCGCCAGGACCGCCATCCGGGCGACGCCGTAACGGCTTTCCTGGAGATCGGCCACGAGCCGCTGTATACGCTGGCCCGCGATCCCTTGACACAGGATGTGCTCGACACCTGCGACGCGCGCAATATCTACGCCGGGCACGCCGCCGTGGCGCCCACCATCAGCCTGGAAGACGTGCTGCACAAGAAGCCGCAGGTGGTCATCATGGCCTACCGCGACCCGGCAATGCTGCGCGAGCGCCACCGGTTCTGGGAAAAGCACCTGGGGCTGGCGCCCCAGGCCCTGCTCAACCTGGACCCCGACGCCCTGTACCGCCCCGGCCCCCGCCTGATCGACGCCACGCACGAGCTGTGCGAACAGCTGGACCACTACCGGGCCAGCCGGCCCTGAGCGTCGCTTCCGGGCGGACGCCGCGCGCTTGGCCGCCGATTCGCCACGATGGCCGCGGGCCAGCCCACGCGGAATCCATAAATCGATTATTCTTCTGTTTATTGGCTATTTGAAACAGCCTGCGCCTGTCCGCGCGCAGTTCTCCCGCATCACCACCATGACCCACACCCTGATGAACGACCCATTTGTCCTGGCCGGCAAGACCTATCAATCCCGCCTGCTGGTGGGCACCGGCAAATACAAGGATTTCGACGAAACGCGCGAGGCCATCGAAGCCAGCGGCGCGGAAATCGTCACCGTGGCCATCCGCCGCACCAATATCGGCCAGAACGCCGACGAACCCAGCCTGCTGGACTATCTGCCGCCCTCCAAGTACACGCTGCTGCCCAATACCGCCGGCTGCTACACCGCCGAAGACGCGGTACGCACCCTGCGCCTGGCGCGCGAGCTGCTCGACGGCCACAAGCTGGTCAAGCTGGAAGTGCTGGGCGACTCCGGCAACCTGTTCCCCAATATGCCCGAGACCCTGAAAGCCGCCAGGACACTGGTCGCCGAAGGGTTCGACGTCATGGTCTACTGCGCCGACGACCCCATCCAGGCGCGCATGCTCGAGGACATAGGCTGCGTGGCCATCATGCCGCTGGCCTCGCTGATCGGCTCGGGCATGGGCATCCTCAATCCCTGGAACCTGCGCCTGATCATCGACCAGAGCAAGGTCCCCGTTCTGGTGGACGCCGGCGTGGGCACGGCCTCGGACGCCGCCATCGCCATGGAGCTGGGCTGCGACGGCGTGCTGATGAACACCGCCATCGCGGGCGCGCGCCAGCCCATCCTGATGGCCAGCGCCATGAACCTGGCCGTGCAGGCCGGCCGCCAGGCCTACCTGTCCGGCCGCGTGCCGCGCAAGTACTACGACGCCGACCCCAGCTCGCCCACCGAAGGCCTGATCCACTCCCGCACGTCCTGACGACATGATCCCCAATACGCTGACCATCGCCGGAGTCGATCCCTCCGGCGGCGCCGGCATTCTGGCCGACGTGAAGGCCATGAGTGCGCTGGGCGCCTACGCCACCGCCGTGATCGCCGCCCTGACCGCCCAGAACACCCAGGGCGTCACCGGCATCTGCCCCGTCCCCGTGGACTTCGTGCGCCAGCAGATCGATACCCTGTTCGCCGACGTGCGCATCGACGCCGTCAAGATCGGCATGCTGGGCCAGGAAGCCGTCACCCGCGTGGTGGCCGACCGCATGGCGCACTTCAAGCCCAGGCATCTGGTGCTGGATCCGGTCATGATCGCCAAGAGCGGCGACCACCTGCTGGAACGCGCCGCGGTCAACGCCCTGCGCGAAGAACTGGTTCCCCAATGCACCATGATCACGCCCAACCTGCCCGAGGCCGGCGTGCTGCTGGACGCCCGCCCGGTCGAGACCCTGAAGGAAATGCGCCAGGCGGCCGAACGCCTGCGCCGCCTGATGGACCACAGCGACCAGCGCTGGGTATTCCTGAAAGGCGGCCATTTGCCCGGTTCGGACTGCATCGACCTGCTGCACGACGGCGACCAGATGATAGAAATGCCGGCCAAGCGCATCGCCACGGCCAACACGCACGGCACCGGCTGCACCTTGTCAGCGGCGCTGGCCGCCCTGCTGCCCCAGCACGCCAGCGTGCCGCAAGCCGCCCTGGCGGCCAAGCAGTATCTGTACGAAGCCATCGCCCGCTCCGGCGAGCTGGAAGTGGGCAACGGCCATGGCCCGGTGCACCATTTCCACCGCCTCTGGCCGTCCTCCTAACTGCGGCCGCCCACGGGCGGCGCCTTTCGCTTCTATGTCTACACTCGGTATCATCGTCGCCATGCACGAAGAGCTGGAAGTCGTGCTGGCCCGCCTGCAGGACGTCCGGACCCATCACCGCGCCGGCATGACCTTCCATTGCGGCGCCTACCTGGGCAAGGCCGTGGTGGCCGTGGTCTGCGGCGTGGGCAAGGTCAATGCGGCCGCCTGCACGCAATTGCTGATTTCGGAATTCTCCGTCGGCCGCATCATCAACATCGGCATCGCCGGCGGCCTGGCCCCCGGCATCGTGCCCGGGGACGTGGTCATCGCCGACACGCTGGTGCAGCACGACATGGACGTGCAGGCCCTGGGCCTGCCGCCCGGCCAGATATTCCGCCTGGACACCTTCGACTTTCCGGCCGACCCCGCCCTGCTGGCCATCGCCCGCCAGGCGGCGCAGCGCATCGAGGGCCACCGGGTGCACGTGGGCCGAATTGTTACCGGCGACCAATTCGTCGCCTGTAACGATAAAATACAATGGCTGACCCGTACGTTCGGAGCGCTGGCCTGCGAGATGGAAAGCGCCGCGATCGCCCACGTGTGCTATCTGAACTCCTTGCCCTTCGTCTGCATCCGCAGCATCTCCGACAATGCCAACCAGGGCGCGCACATGGATTTCGACACCTTCCTGCCGATCGCCGTGGACAATGCCAGCGCCCTGCTGCACGCCATGGTGCCGGCATGCTGAGAACGTGGACAGGTTCCATGCCCCGGCGCGCTGATACTGGTGCGCTGGCTTATAATCGATTCTTTGCCAAGCCTTTAGTTTTCTGGAAGCTATGAACATCACCGCGCTGTCTGAACTCGAACGTGCCCGTTACTACATGGTCGAACAACAAATCCGGCCCTGGAACGTGTCCGACGAAAACGTGCTGCAAGCCCTGTTCTCCGTCCAGCGCGAACGCTACGTTCCCTCGACCCTGCGCTCGATGGCCTTCTCGGACACCGAGCTGCCCCTGATCATCAACGCCGTGGACACCCACGAGACGATGCTCTCGCCCAAGGTCGAGGCCCGGCTGGCCCAGGAACTGCAATTGCAGCCCACCGACGGCGTGCTGGAAATCGGCACCGGCTCGGGCTACCAGGCCGCCCTGCTCGCCCACCTGGCCCAGCAGGTCACCTCCATCGAAATCGACAGCAAGCTGGCCGCATTCGCCCAGGAAAACCTGCAGCGCAACAATGTGCGCAACGTCAAGGTCGAAGTGGGCGACGCCCACGCCGGCTGGGGCACCACCGAATACGACGCCATCCTGGTCACCGGCTCCGTACCCGCCATCCCCGACGCCCTGAAGTACCAGCTGTGCGTCGGCGGCCGCCTGGTCGTGGTGGTGGGCCAGAATCCCGTCATGACGGCCGTGCGCATCACCCGCACCAGCGCCGCCAGCTTCGAGACCACCCCCCTGTTCGACACCTGGATCAAGCCTCTGCGCGGCACCGCCGTGTCCCAGTTCCGCTTCTGAACCAGGCCGGCATGGGGTCCGCCATCCGCCTGCAGCTGTGCATTCTGGCCTTCGGCGTCCTGGGCGGCGCCGCCCAGGCCCAGGACCTGCTCCAGATCTGGAACCAGGCGCTGGCGCGCGAACCGCAGTTCGGCGCCTCCCAGGCGGCCCGGCAGGCGGACCAGGAACTCGTTCCCCAAAGCCGCGCCAAGCTGCTGCCGCAGGTCACCGCCACCGGCACGGCTGAATGGCAGGAACGGCGCCAGACCAGTCAGCTCTCCAACCGCAACTCCACGGACCGCGCCGCCTGGACGCTGGCCTTGAGCCAGCCCGTCTACAACCGCAGCGCCTGGGCGCAATACGAGCGCGCCCAGCTTCTGGCCCGCAGCGCCGACGTTCGGCTGTCGCTGGACAGGCAGGACTTGATGCTGCGCGTGAGCCAGGGCTATTTCGACGTGCTGGCCGCGCAGGACGCGCTGGCCACCCTGAAGGCCCAGCAGGCCGCCATAGACGAACAACTGCGCGCCGCCGACCAGAGCTTCCAGCTGGGCGGCGCCACTATTACCGACACCTACGAGGCGCGTTCCCGCCTGGACCTGACGCGCGCCAGCGTGCTGCAGGCGGAGAACGCCCTGCAGGTCGCTCAGGACAAGCTGGCCGCCCTGACCCTGGAACGCCCCGGGGAGCTGGCCCGGCTGCGCAGCCCGCTGCGCCTGCCCGCCCCGCAGCCGGCGCGCCTGCAGGACTGGCTGGACCAGTCCACCCAGTCCGGGCTGGCGGTGGCGCTGGCCGAGCTGAACGCGCGCGCCGCCGAGGAACAGCTCAAGAGCACCCAGGCGCAGCACCAGCCCACGCTGGCCCTGAAGGCCCAGACCGGCAGCGGCAGCGACCAGACCTTGTTCGGCCAGACCGGCGGCGGCCCGCGCTCGCTGAACAGCTCCGTGGGACTGGAACTGAGCATTCCCATCTTCCGGGGCGGCGAGACCTCTTCGCAAGTGCGCGAACAGACCTCGCGCCTGCAGCAGGCGCGCTATCAGCAGCAGTTCGCCGTGCAGCAGGCCATCCAGCAGACGCGTCAGTACTTTTCGGGCGTCACCACCGGCCTGGCCCGCGTGCAGGCCCTGGAAGCCGCCGAAAAATCCAGCCTGGAATCCGTGCAGGCCAATAAACTCGCCTACGAGATCGGCGTGCGCGTGAACATCGACGTGCTCAACGCTCAGCAACAGCTGTACGAAACCCAGCGCAGCCTGTCCCAGGCCCGCTACGATGTCCTGATGAACAGCCTGCGCCTGAAGGCCGCCAGCGGCACGCTGGACGAGAACGACCTGCGGGCAGTCAACGAACTGCTCGATTCCCCCCGTACGACGCAACCCTGAATCCACGCGTCGGATCGGATCAAAAAGTGATCTGATCTTCTTTCCAAAGCTCAGTGCATACCCGGATAGGGAAGTCCCTGTCTCGGGCGCGCGCTCGCGTCCCGGCCCTGGATCCAATCCCTTTCACCAGTTCTTTCCAGTCAACTGATAAAAAAGGATTTTTCATCTGGCCCCACGCCATGGGTCCAAGCCCGCCCGCTTCGCCTGACTCATTCATGCAAGCTCGTTTCAAGGCTGGACCGGCAGCCGGGCATCTTGTTTTCAAATTACATGTCGATATGATTCAAATCATCAAATGATCTGATTTGATCGTACGCGACAGCCTTGCATCCGTTGCCGTCCCGTGCGGACCCGTTGGACCCATTGCCAACCACCCGGAAAGATCCACCAGAGATCCAGGGGAAACGGAGACCATTCCATGAAATTTCTCAGAAAGCTGGACCGGCACCTGGAGCGCTGCCTCATGCTCTGGCTCTATGCCTTCGTCGTCATCGTCATCGTCGTCGAAGTGCTGCGGCGCTTCGCCCTGGACTACTCCTCGCTATGGGGGGAAGAGGCCGCCCGCTACGCCTTCATCTACCTGACCTGGATTGGTGCGGCCGCCGCCATCAAGAGCAACGGCCACATCCGCATCGACCTGCTGTTCAACCTGCTGCCGCCCCGGGGCGTCGCCCTGCTGAACATCCTGGCCGGCCTTTGCACCGTCGTCTTCGCCGTCTTTGCGCTGCGCCTGTCCTGGGAGCCCGTGGCCGTATCCATGCAGTACGACTCCGTCACCGACGGCCTGCGCCTGACCAAGGCCTGGTTCCTGTTCGCCGTGCCCTTCGGCTTCACGCTGGTGCTGCTGCGCGCCGTGCAGATGACCTGGATCAGCGTGAGCGACCTGCTGCGCGGTTCTGTCACCCTGCCCGACAGCAAACTTTTCGACTGAGGGAGCAAGCATGCTTTATTCCAACTACAGCGCCGAGCTGAATGTCGGCATGGATGTGGCCGGCCCCCTGTTGCTGATGCTGGCCCTGTTCGCGCTGGGCGTACCCATCTGGGTGTCCCTGGGGCTGACCGGACTGGCCATGCTCTGGTTCACCGGCGCCCTGCCCCTTTCGCTGCTGGGCGAGAGCCTGTTCAACGGCGTGGACGCCTTCGCCCTGATCGCCATCCCGCTGTACCTGCTGACCGGCGACGCCCTGGTGCGCACCGGCCTGTCGGACAAACTGCTCAACATCGCCGAAGCCACCATGGGTTCGCTGCGCACCGGCATGGGCACCTCCACCGTCATGGGCTGCGGCTTCTTCGCCTGCATTTCCGGCTCCGATGCGGCCGGCTGCGCGGCCGTGGGGCGCATCACCTTCGGCCGGCTGGTGGAGAAAGGCTATCCGCCCGCCTACGCCGCCGCACTGGTGGCGGCCGGCTCCTGCACCGGCATCCTGATCCCGCCGTCCATCGCCTACATCATCGTGGGCCTGGTCCTGGGCGTGCCGGTCACCAGCCTGTTCCTGGCGGCCGCCATTCCGGGCGTGCTGGTGCTCGTGGCCATCATGATCACCAACATCCTGATCAACCGCTGGCGCGGCTACGAGCAAAGCAGCCAGCGCTTCGACTGGGGCCGCTGGCTGGCCGCCATGTGGGACGGCAAGTACGCCCTGTCCATTCCCGTGGTCATCCTGGGCGGCATCTATTCCGGCTTGTTCACGCCCACCGAGGCGGCCGCCGTCGCCGTGCTGATCACCTTGGCCATCGGCTTCTGGAAGAAGACCATCACGCTGGCCGACATTCCCAAGATGCTGGCCAGCTCGGCCAAGGTCAACGGGGTGATCGTGCCCATCATCGCCGTGGCCCTGCCGCTGGCCCAGGCCCTGGCGCTGGTGGAAGTGCCCCAGGCCTTCGCCGGCATGATCAGCGACTACACCAGCGACCCGGTGCTCATCATCCTGCTGATGCTGGCCATCTTCATGCTGGCCGGCTGCTTCATGGAAGCCACGCCGAACATCGTCATCCTCTCGCCCATCATGTATCCGCTGGCCATGGAGATCGGCATGGATCCGCTGCACTTCTGCGTGTTCATGATCACCACCCTGGGCATAGGCTTCATCACGCCGCCGCTGGGCCTGAACCTGTTCGTGATTTCCGGCGTGACCGGCCAGCCCATCCTCAACGTGGCCCGGCATTCGGTCGCCTACGTGATCGCCCTGGTCGCCGTGGCCCTGATCATCGCCTTCGTCCCGCAGCTTTCGCTGTGGGCCTTCTAGAGAGATACGCATGTCTTTACTTGATTCCCTGTTTTCGCTGGAAGGCCGCCACGCCCTGGTCACCGGCGGCGGCACGGGGCTGGCGGCCGAGATCGCCCGCGCCCTGCATGGGGCCGGCGCCCGCCTTACCCTGGTCGGCCGGCGGGCCGCTCCCCTGGCCGAACAATGCGAGCGCCTGAACGCGGTGCGCCCCGGCACGGCGGATGCGCGCCAGGCCGACCTGTCCGATCCCCAGGCCATCGCCGTCCTGGCCGCGGAGCTGGGCGACGGGCAGAGTCCCGACATCCTGGTCAACGCCGCCGGCGTCAACCTGCGCCAGCCCGCCCAGGCCACGTCCCTGCAGGACTGGGACTACACCCTGCGCCTGAACCTGACCGCCCCCTTCCTGCTGGCCCAGGCCCTGGCGCCCGCCATGCGCCGGCGCGGCTGGGGCCGCATCGTGAACATCGGCTCGCTGCAGTCGGTCCGCGCCTTTCCCGACAGCATGGCCTACGGCGCCACCAAGGGCGCCATCGTGCAGCTGACCCGCGCCATGGCCCAGGCCTGGTCCGGCGACGGAATCACCTGCAACGCCATCGCGCCGGGCCTGTTTCCCACCGCCTTGACACAGGCGCTGTACCGCGACCCGGAACAACTGGCGCGCATGGCCGCCTCCACCTGCGTGGGCCGCAACGGGCAGCTGGAAGACCTGCACGGGCTGGCGATCTACCTGTGCAGCCCGGCCTCCTCGTTCATGACCGGCCAGACCCTTTTTCTCGACGGCGGTTTCACCGCCCGCTGACCTTTCACTGGTTTTCACTTACCCGGAGATGCCGTATGACTTGCCAGCTCATCGACCTGACCACCGAGACACCCTGGTGGCGGCTCGAGACCGATGACCAGGAACTGCAGACCATGGACCCCCGGCAGGCCGTGCGCATGCTGGAACAACTGCTGCTGATCCGCCGCTTCGAAGAACGCCTGTTGAACCTGAGCGTGCTGGGCGTGCTGCACGGCCCCGCCCACTCCAGCATCGGCCAGGATGGAGCCGCCGTGGGCGCCCTGTCCATGCTGGGATCCCAGGACAAGATCAACGGCACCCATCGCATGCACCATCAGTTCCTGGCCAAGGCCCTGAACCACGCCTGCCCGGCCGACTACGATCCGCTGCAACAGGACTATCCCGCCGCCATGCAGGAAGTGGTCATGCGCACCTACGCGGAAATCCTGGGCCTGACGCCCGGCTACTGCGGCGGGCGCGGCGGCTCCATGCACCTGCGCCATCCCGAGGCCGGCATCTACGGCTCCAACGCCATCGTGGGCGGCAATCCCTCGCACGCCGTGGGCTACGCCTTCGCCGACAAACTGCGCGGCCGCCCCGCCGTGTCCGTGGCCTTCTTCGGCGACGGCGCCACCCAGAGCGGAGCCTGCTACGAAGCGCTGAACCTGGCCGCGCTGTACAAGACCAGCACCATCTTCTTCATCGAGAACAATCTGTACGCCGTCTCCACGCACGTCAGCGAACAGACCCGCGAGACCCGCCTGTCGGCCCGCGGCCTGTCGCTGGGCGTGCCGGCCATCGAGTTCGACGGCATGGACGTGCTGGCGGCCCGGGCGGCCATGCGCGAGGCGCTGCGCATCATCAGCGAACAGGGCGGCCCCGTGCTGATCGAGGCCCGCACCTACCGCTACCTGCACCAGTCCGGGGCGCAGAAGGGCAGCGCCTTCGGCTATCGCGCCAAGGACGAAGAGGCCCAATGGGCCGAGCGCGACCCCATGATCGTCTATCCCCGCCAGCTGATGGCCCGGGGCCTGCTGGATCAGGAGCAATTCCAGGCCTTGTCCGCCAAGATGGACGCGGTTCTGGACGCCGCCCTGGACGTCCTGGTGCAGGACCACGCCGGCAAGCAGCCGCGCATCCGCGCCGAGCTGTGGCCGCGCCCCGAGACCGTGGATTACGGCATCCGCGGCGATCTCAGCGAACTGAACGGCCTGCCGGTCCTGGAGCAGGAGAACCTGCCCGCGACACGGCGCCGGCCCGCCAAGTTCGTGGACGTGATTTCCGCGGCCATGCTGCGCAACATGCAGCGGGACGACGGCATCGTCATCTTCGGCGAAGACGTGCACCGCCTGCGCGGAGGCACCGCCGGCGCCACGCGCAATATCGGGGAACAATACCCGGACCGCCTGATCGGCACGCCCATCTGCGAGAACGGCTTCACCGGCCTGGCGCTGGGTGCGGCGCTCAACGGCCTGCGGCCGGTGGTGGAGATCATGTACCCCGACTTCTCGCTGGTGGCCGCCGACCAGTTGTTCAACCAGATCGCCAAAGTGCGCCACATGTTCGGCGGCGAATTCCCGGTCCCCGTGCTGGTGCGCAGCCGCATGTCCGCCGGCACGGGCTACGGATCCCAGCATTCCATGGACGCGGCCGGCCTGTTCGCCCTGTATCCCGGCTGGCGCATCGTCGCCCCCTCGCGCCCCCACGACTACATCGGCCTGCTCAACGCCGCCCTGCGCTGCCACGACCCCGTGCTGATCGTCGAATACCAGGACCTGTTCCGCAATGTGGACGATGTGCCCGCCGACGAATGGGACTACATCGTGCCCTTCGGCAAGGCCCGCATCGCCCGCCCCGGCCAGGCCTGCACGGTGCTGACCTACGGCAATATGGTGGGCATGGCCTGCCAGGCGGCCGAGCTCAGCGGCGTGGACGCCGAAGTCATCGACCTGCGCAGCCTGGACGCCGCCGGCATCGACTGGGAATGCATCGAGGCCAGCGTGCGCCGCACCCAGGCGCTGGTCGTCGCGGAGCAGACCACGCGCGGCACGTCCATCGGCTCGCGCCTGATCAGCGACGCCCAGGCCCGCCTGTTCGACTGGCTGGACCACGAGATCGTCCACGTGACCGGCTCCGAGTCATCCCCTGTCGTCTCCAAGGTGCTGGAGGCCGCCGCCCTGGCCAATCAGGACGATCTGGCCCGGGCGCTCGTCCAGCTCCAGCGCACCCGCAACCCCAACTGGAGTCCCGAACATGCCAGCCAGGATTGATGACGCCCTCATGCACCATACGGCGCTGAGCGTGCATGATTTCGACCGCGCGCTGCGCTTCTACACCGGCTTTCTCGGCTTCGAGGTGGAAGGCGAGATGGACCAGCGCCGGGAGCCCGCGCTGGCCACCGTGGTCGGCCTGCCCGGCGCCTGCATACGCTGGGCCATGCTGCGCCTGGGAAGCCAGCGCATCGAGCTGTTCAAGTACTACGAACCCGTGGGCGATACGCAGCCCCGCCGCCAGTGCGACCTGGGCTACAACCACATCGGCTTCGTGGTGTCCGACGTGGATAAGGTCTACGAGCAAGCCGTGCAGGCCGGCTACGCCTGCGTCTCCCCGCCGCAGACGCTGCGCAACGGCGCCACCCGCGCCTTCTACCTGGCCGAGCCCGAGGGAGCCGTGACGGAATTCATCCAGTTCCTGGACGCGCAGGCGCCCGGGGCGCCGGGAGAGCGCCATGACTGATCGCCGCATCGCCTTCATCGGCCTGGGCACCATGGGCCTGCCCATGGCGCTGAACCTCGTACGCGGCGGCTTCCAGGTGCAGGGCCACGACCTGAATCCCGAAGCGCTGGCGCAACTGGCCGGGCAAGGCGGCCAGGCCTGCGCCGACATCGCCCAGGCCTGCCGCCAAGCCGGGCTGATCATCACCATGCTGCCGCGCGAAGAGCATGTGCGCGCCGTGCTGCTGGGGGCCGATGGCGTGCTCGAGCACGCGGCGCCCGGTGCGCTGGTGGTGGAGATGAGCACCATTTCCGTGGCCGGCAGCCAGGACATGGCGACGCAGCTTGCCCGGGCCGGCATAGACATGATGGACGTGCCGGTGGGCCGCACCCCGGCCGACGCGCGCGCCGGCACCCTGCTGGCGCTGGCCGGAGGCACCGCGCAGCAACTGGAACGCGCCCGGCCCGCGCTCGATTGCATGGCCGACCGGGTGCTGCATCTGGGGCCGCAAGGCAACGGCGTGCGCATGAAGATCATCAACAACTTCATGTCCATGGTCGGCATGGTGATGACCGCCGAGACCCTGGCCCTGGCCGAAGCCAGCGGCATCGATCCGCTGCTGGCCGCCGAGGTCCTGCAGAACACCACGGCCGGCCGGGGACAGATCAACGTCAACTATCCGCGCAAGGTGCTCAGCGGCGATGTGAGTCCCGACTTCCCCATCCACCTGGGCCTGAAGGACATCAGCCTGGGCGTGCAACTGGGCCGCGAGCTGGGCGTGCCCCTGTTCGTCGGCCAGGCCAGCCAGGCCCTGTTCCAGAGCGCCCAGAACCTGGGTCTGGCCAAGGCGGACTGCACCGCCATGCTGCTGGCGGTGCAGCAGCTTGCCGGGCGCATCCCTCTGATCCCCCTGCCCAAGGAGACGCCATGAACGCTCCCCGCTCCCGCCTCTGCACGCGCCTGCTCGGCGCCCTGACCCTGCTGCTGTTCGCCGCCTTCGTCCTGAACCTGCTCCTGGGCAAGCTGCACGCCCTGAAGCTGGGGACCTTCCCACGCCTGGACGACGCGGCCGAATTCCTCGTGCTGCTGCTGGCGGCCGGCAGCTTCGTGGCCTACACCTGCAGTCTGCCGTCCCGCTGATCCCTATACCAGCGCCTTGAAGCGCAATCCACAGGAGACAAGCATGAAAACCACCCCATCCCCCTTGCTGAGCGCCCCCGAGCGCCGCCGCTTCCTGAAGCTGAGCGCCACCACGGGCTTCACCGTCGCCGCGGTCGCCGCGGGCGGCGGCGCGCTGTTCAGTCCCGAGGCCGTGGCGCAGACCAAGAACGAGGAGCGCGAACGCGCCGAAGCCGCCAAGTACACCATGACCATCGCCACCTCCTATCGGGTGGGAACGGACCGCACCTTCCCGGTGATGCAATTGCACCTGAAGGAAAACATCCAGAACGCCACGCGCGGACGCATCTACGTCAAGCTGGTGCCTGGCGGGGCCATAGGCTCGGACTCCGAGCTGGCGCAGAAGGTGCAGGCCGGCACCATCCAGGGCGCCCAGCACTCCATGTCCAATTTCGCGCCTTTCGCGCCGGCCGTGGACCTGATCAACATGCCCTACTGGTGTGGCGACAATCAGCAATTCGTGAATCTGGTCAGCTCCAGGGCCTGGGCCGAGCACGTCAACCAGCGCGTCGAGGCCAACGGCTTCAAGCCCTTGCTCTACCAATGCGTGGACCCGCGCACCATCTCGCTGCGCAAGGGATTCCGGGATACGCCCATCCGCACGCCGGAAGACCTGCGCGGCATGAAATTCCGCGTGCCCGGCTCCAAGATCCTGGCCCAGGTATACCGTCTGATGGGCGCCAACCCCACGCCGGTGTCCTGGGGCGAGACCGCCTCGGCCATCCGCCAGGGCGTGGCCGACGGCCTGGACCCCAACGTCATGGGGCTGAACCTCTTCGGTTTCAAGGAAATCATCTCCCACGTCTCCTTCATCCGCGCCGTGCCCGACGGCGGTGCCTACTCCTGCAACCTGAAATGGTTCCAGAGCCTGGACAGCGACACCCAGGAGGCCTTGCTGTGGGCCGCGCAGATCACCTTCCTGCAGAACATGGCCCATGTGCCCGCCGCGCGCGAGTTCGCCATGGCCGAAATGGAGCAGGCCGGCGTGCAGTTCTACCACCCCAGCAAGGACGAGCTCGCCCAATGGAAAGAAGCCGCCGGCGCACAGCGCAGCGAATGGGACGATATGAAGAAATCGCTGGTCGGCTCGCTGGATGTCTTCGAACAGCTCAACCAGGCCGCCAACACGCCAAGCCGCTACTACGTGCACGACGTCTGACACGCGGGGCGGGCCGCCCGCCCATCCACTCCCGACACTGGATCGATACTGCCATGACTTACCTGAAAACCCTGACATTGCCGCCTACGGGCGAAGTGGCCGACGCCGCCCGCGTGGTGAGCTGGCTCGTCCAGCCCGGGCAGGCCTACGCGGCCGGCCAGGTGCTGTTCGAGCTGGAAACCGACAAGTCCATCATCGAGATCGCCGCCGAAGAAGACGGCGTGCTGCTGGAGCATTGCGTCGCCGAAGGCGAGATGCTGGAGCCGCTGGGCGTCTATGCCAAGGCCCAGGTCGAGGGCGAGCCCCAAGAGCCCGCCCCTGACGAGGCCCCGCCGCCGGCCGCCACGAGCGCCGCCCCGGCAGGCATCACTGCAAGCGCCCCTGCTGACGCCTCTGCGCAAGTCCCTGCGGCCGTCCCTGCAGACGCTACGGCCCGTGTTCCGGGCGCCCGCATCCCCGCCACGCCCGCCGCCCGCCGACTGGCGCGCGAAAACGGTCTGTCGCTGCAAGACATTCCCATGCAGTCCCGCCGCGTGCAAGTGGCCGACGTGCAGGCCCAGCTGCGCACGGGCGGCGCGCCGGGCCAGTCGCCGCGATTCGTGCTCATCCATGGCATCTTCGGCGACGCCAGCGCCTGGTCAGGCCTGCAAAGCCAGCTGCGTCGCCAGAATCTGGCGGTGCAAACCCTGGAGCTGCCCGGCCACGGCGCCAATCAGGAAGACCTCAGCCGGTTGGAAGACATCGTCCAGGATTGCGCAACGCGCCTGAAGAACGGCGAGGGCGGCCCCATCGTGCTGGTAGGCCACTCTTTCGGCGGGCTGGTCGCCGCCCACCTGGCCAGACGCGCCGACCTGCCCGTGCGCAGCCTCGTGCTGATCGCCCCGGCTGGCATGGGCACGCGCATCAATCAGGACTTCCTGGACGGCATGCTGCACGCGCGCACGCCGCAGGCCCTGCAACGCGAACTCAAGCGCCTGACCGCCGAGAGCGTCCCGCTGTCGGACACGCAGCTGGGCGGTATGCTGGATCACATCGAGCGCCGCAAAGCCACGCTGGCGGGAATCTGTGCCGAACTGGCGCATGCCGGCGTCCAGCAGCACGACCTGCTGCCTGTCCTGGAGCAGCTGACCGTGCCCGTCACACTGATACAAGGGCGTCAGGACGCCATCGTCAACTGGCAGGACGCGCTGGACGCGCCCGCCCAGACCAGCCTGCATCTGCTGGCCGACGCGGGCCACATGCCGCAATGGGAAAAACCGGGGCTGGTGGCCCGCCTGGTCGTGAACGGCGCGAATCGCAGCCACGCCATGCATTGAACAGGCCGGAGCCCGGCGGCCAGCCCGCCGGGCGGACGATCAGTCGTAGCAGAACGCGAGTTGCCGGGCGGCGTCCTGCAGATGCGGCAGCTCTCCTCGCAACTGCTCCACCGTGACGCGCGCCCGCGGAGCCGCGATCGCCACCGCCAGAACGGACTGCCGGGAGCCGGTCGGAATGGCCACGGCCATGCCCAGCACGCCGCTCAGGAACTCCTCCTGATCCAGGGAGACGCCCTCCCGGGCGATCTGCCGCAAATGCCGGCGCAATTCATCCGGGTCGGTAATGGTATTGGGGGTATAGGCCTGCAAGGACAAGGCGCCCAGGTACTTGTCCTGTTCGGACTCCGACAGCTGGCTCAGAAGCATTTTGCCCACCGCCGAGCAGTGCAGGGGCACGTGGCTGCCTGGCTCCAGCCGGAAAGCCAAGGGCCACTGGGCCTCGACGCGGTCCAGATACTGGGCCTGGCCATTGACGATCATGGCCACGTTGCAGGTCTCGCCAGTACGCAAGGACAGCGTGCGCAGGACTTCGTGGCGCGGGCCGCGCCGCACCTGTTCGGCCACGGCGCCCACGGACAGGCGCACCAGGGCGTCGCCCGGCATCAACTGGCTGCGGCGGACGTCACGCTTCAGGTAGCCCAGGCGTATGAGCTGGGCGATCAGGCGATTGGTCGTGGGGCGCGACAGCGCCAGCGCATCGGTGATCTGCGCGGCCGAAGGCGGGCTGGGCGACAGAATCACCATCTCCAGCACCTTGAGCGCCTTGCCCAGCACGCCGGCCTTGTCGGCGGCGGTCGCGCCGTCTTTTTCGAGTTGTTTGACCATGCCCCAGTGTAATCAATCTTGACCACTTTCGACATAAGCCCGGCCGCGGGAAATCCGCTATTGCCGCAGCTTCTTCACCAGCGCCGTCGTGGAGCGCTGGAACTCAAAAGGGATGGCGCGGGCCTCGCCGCCCCAGCTGCGCACCAGCGCGGTTTCCGGCAGCACTTCCATGTCGTAGTCGCCACCCTTGACGATCAGGTCCGGCCGCAGCGCGGCGATCAGGGCTTCGGGCGTGTCCTCCCGAAAGATGACCACCGCGTCCACGCAGGCCAGCGAGGCCAGCAGCGCGGCCCGGTCCTGCTCGCCATTGATGGGGCGTTCCGGACCTTTGTTCAGGCGGCGCACCGAGTCATCGGCATTGACGCCCACCACCAGCGAGGCGCCCAGTTGAGCGGCCTCATCCAGATAGGTGACGTGACCCCGGTGCAGCAGGTCGAACACGCCGTTGGTAAAGACCAGCGGGCGCGGCAGCCGGCCCTGGGCGATGGCCAGGACCAGCGCGTCGCGATCCAGTATCTTGGCTTCGAAGCGCGCCGTCATGTCAGGCCGGAACCAGGGACTCGGGCGCCGCCTGACGCGTCAATTCCTTGCGATAGCGGTTCAGGTCCTGAACCGTTTCGAAGGAGCCGCCCAACAGCAAGGACATATTGTGCAGGATGCGTGTGCTGACCTTGTGCTCCCATTCCTTGTCGAAGCGGATCTGGCTGTCCAGCCAGTTCTCCAGCCAGCCCGGCGAAGGCAGCTTGGACTGCACGGTGTCCTGGGGATAAAGGGCCTTGTTCACGTGCAGGTTGGTCGGATGCAGGGCCTGGGCCGTGCGGTGGGCCGAAGCCATCAGCACGCCGATCTTGGCAAAGGCCATGCGGGCCTGCAGGCCGAACTCCTGGCCCTTGTGCACCAGGGCGCGCTTCATGTAGCGCAGGTAGGCGCCGGCGTGGCGGGCTTCATCCTGGGCCACGATCTTGTAGATGGCCTTGATGACCGGCTCGGTGTGCCAGTCGGCGGCGCGGCGATACCAGTGATTCAGGCGCACTTCGCCGCAGAAATGCAGCATCAGCGTCTCCATGGCCGGCGCCGGATCGAACTCGAAGCGCACCTTGTGCAGCTCTTCCTCGGTAGGCATGAGCTCGGGACGGAAACGGCGCAGGTATTCGATCAATACCAGGGAATGCTTCTGTTCCTCGAAGAACCAGACCGACATGAAGGCGGAGAAGTCGCTGTCGTCCTTGTTGTCGCGCAGGAACATCTCGGTGGCCGGCAGGGCGGCCCATTCCGTGATGGCGTTCATCTTGATGGTGTAGGCCTGCTCGTCGCTGAGCTTGCTGCCGTCAAAATCGTCCCAGGGTATGTCGTGCGACAGGTTCCAGCGCACCGCCTCCATGGATTTGAACAATTCGTGGTAGAGCATAACGATTCCTAAAAAGAATCAAGCGGTTCCTTGACGGCGGCGCGAAGGCCGGCCGGACAAGGCTGCAAGAGGCCGGCGCGGGAAAACGGCCGGCAGCCTGCGTCCATCGTAGAACCTGTGGTTATCAGAAATATGTCAGTCAAAGAAAAAGACCGACGCGTCGCGTGGAACAGACAGTTCATCGTCCCGCCAACGCCCAGATGGCAATGCCAAGCGCCACGGCCAGCACGGCGCACAGCACCGTGAGCAGGCGATTGGTCTGCTGCTGCGACTGGCGCAACAGCCTGAGTTCCTGGTTCAGCGTCTGCCGTGTATCGGGCCTGTCCAGGTTGGCATAGACCAGACGCGGGAGCTGCGGCAGTATCTGGGCCCACTGCCCCGCTTCCTGTCGCAGACGCTGGTAAAAGCCGGACGGACCGACGCGCTGGTACATCCACTTTTCCAGATAGGGTTTGGCGGTGTCCCACAGATCCAGTTCCGGATCCAGGTCCCGCCCCATGCCCTCCACGTTCAGGAGGGTTTTCTGCAGCAGCACGAGCTGCGGCTGGATTTCGACATTGAAGCGCCGCGAGGTCTGGAACAGCCGCAGCAGCACCTGTCCCAGCGAGATCTCCGACAGCGGACGATCGAAATAAGGCTCGCACACGGCCCGCACCGCCCCTTCCAGTTCCTCTTCGCGCGTCTGCGGCGGCACCCAGCCCGATTCGATGTGCAACTGCGCCACCCGGCGGTAGTCCCGGCGGAAGAAGGCCAGGAAGTTCTGGGCCAGGTAGTTCTTGTCGAATTCGGACAAGGAGCCGACGATGCCGAAGTCCAGGGCGATGTAGCGGCCCAGGGTGTCCGGCGCATCGGACACGTAGATATTGCCGGGGTGCATGTCGGCATGGAAGAAGCCGTCGGCAAATACCTGGGTGAAGAAGATTTCCACGCCCTTGCGCGCCAGGTCCTTCAGATCCACATTGGCGGCGCGCAGGCGGTCGATCTGGTTGATCGGAATGCCCTTCATGCGCTCCATGGTGAATACCGAGGAGGCGCAATATTCCCAGATGACTTCCGGGACGATCAGCAGTTCGGCGCGCTCTTTCACCAGGGAGAAATTCCGGCGCAGCTGGCTGCAGTTGGACGCTTCGCGAATCAGGTCCAGCTCGTCGTTCAGGTACTTGTCGAACTCGGCCACAACTTCGCGCGGCTTCAGGCGCCGGCCGTCGGGCCCCAGATGCTCTATCAGGCCGGCGAGCGCGCGCATCAGGCGCAGGTCCTTGTAGATGACTTCGTGCATGCCCGGACGCAGCACCTTGACGGCCACCTCGCGCCCGTCGTGCAGCTCGGCGAAGTGCACCTGGGCGATCGACGCCGAAGCGATGGGCTGCATGTCGAAGCGCTTGAACAGCTCCTGAGGCGGAGCGCCCAGCGCCTTGTGAATGGTGGCGGCGGCCACTTCCGAGGGGAACGGCGGTACGCGGTCCTGAAGCAGCGCCAGTTGCTCGGCGATGTCCAGCGGTATCAGGTCGCGGCGCGTGGACAGCACCTGGCCGAACTTCACGAAGATCGGGCCCAGGCTTTCCAGCGCCAGCCGCAGGCGCACGCCGCGCGGCAGCCGGGGCGCGCGCCCCAGGCGCACGATGCGCAGCAACCGGAAGGCCCAGGGGTGGCGGATGCTGGAGAGCACGAGCTCGTCCAGGCGATAACGGAAGGCGACCAGAAGAATGGTGAACAGGCGGCTGAACGAAAACATGGTCAGTGCTCCCGCCGCTTGGTTTCAGCCTGCTCGAGGCGCCGCTCCAGCCCGTCCAGCCGGGACAACAGGCCTTGGGCTTGCCCGCGAAGCCGCTCGAATTCGGAATGCGGCACCAGCAGTCCGCTTTCCTGCGACAGGTACTCCGTGACATTGTCCGCAAGGCGCTGGCCCAGATCGCGCAGGCCTGCAAAAGCCTGGCGCGCGCCGCCGACGAGGCGATGCGCCATGACATCGCCCACCAGCCTGGACAGGTCCTCTTCGGCGTCCCAGCGCAGATTGGCGGCCAGGTCCGACACCAGATTGGCCAGGCCGGCTTCGCCCTGGACGAGCATGAGTTGCGCAACGCGACTGAAATCGCCGTCCTTGAGCACCTGCGGCAAATCCGGCAGGCGCTCGGCCGGCAGGGTCAGGATGACGTCCGGCACCACGGCCGGATGCCCCAGGTCCAGTTCGCCCAGGGAGGTGATCGTGTAGACCAGGCGCAGGCGTCCCAGCACCAGCGCCACCGTCTTGCCGGAATGGGCGCGCAAGCGATCGCGCGCCCATTGCTCGCGGCGCAGCAAGGCATTGAGCAGGCGCACGCCCACGGCGGCAGGGTCGAGGAAGGAAGGGATAGCAGGCATGTCCATGTGGGCTCGCTGCCGACGCCAGCAAACCAGTCAAATGAAAAACAGTCAGTTTAACCCGACATAGACACAGTTCGATGCACGGAACTGAAGGGATAAGCGCGCCCTGGCTGCGGGCCAAGGCAAGCGCCCATCCTTGTGACAACAGCCGCCTTCCATGTTCAGAGGCGGCTGTCTCTGCGGCCACGCCGATCAGGCGTTGGGGTCGACCGGGATCTGCTGGATACCGGCCAGCAGCCAGCCGGCGCCATCGGCCTTGAAGAGATTCCATACTTCTTCGAAGCGGAACGCATCGGCGCCGGCTTCTTCGCGCAGCATGCCCGAGTAGCGCACGCTGGCCAGGTGGCCGTCGGCCACTTTTTCTATGCCCAGCAGTTCGGCATTGAGCAGCACCACTTCGGTGACGTTGTCGCCTTGGCGCTGCAGGATCTGCGGCGCGGCTTCCTTGAGCAGGTCATCGGTCAGGTAGTTGCGCAGCTGGTCCAGGTCGCCCTTGTCCCACAGCTTCTGGATTTCCACGAACTGCTTCTTGGCATTGGCCAGGAAGGTGGGGGTGTCGAAATCGCCGGGAATGAACCAGCTCTCGTCCACTGGCGGGGCCGGCACGGCGGCCACGGCGGCGGGCGCAGCGGCAGGCGCGGCGGCCGGAGCGGGATTGGACTGCTGCCAGGGCGTGGGCGCCTGGCTGTTGCGCATCATGGGCTGGGCGCCGGCGCCGGCCTGCTGCATGGCGGGCCGGGACGAGGAACCGCGCAAGCGGCGCACGATGAACAGGACCGCGAACACCACCAGGCCGATCAGCAGCAGGCTGGACATCATTTCCAGGAAGGCGCCGCCCAGGCCCAGGCTGGACAGCAGCGCGGCAATGCCCAGGCCGGCGGCGATGCCGGCGATCGGGCCCAGGAAACGCGACATGCCGCTCTTGGCGGCCGTGCCGGCTGCGGCGGCGCCCGCCGCCGCGCCGGCGGCCGGGGCCGCCGAGCGCGTCGTGTTGTTGGCCGCGGCCGGAGGCGTCACGGCGGAACGGTTCTGGGTGATGTTGGAAGACTGCCGGCCCATGCTGGAACCGCCGCCCATGCGGCGGGCTTCCGCATCATACGACACCGTCAACATAGCGCCGGTGCTGACGGCCAGCACAGCGGCCATGAAGAAACGAGAAAGTCGGCTAGACATAGTGCAAGACTCCTGGCTGACATGACCTGCCTGCGACACCGGACCTTGTCCGCTGCGGCCTGGGGCCACCCCAGTCGATTGTTCAAGAAAACTTACGGAAAGCTGAACATTACCATGACACTTTCCACCATACCAGATTTTTTTCAAGGGATCAGGTGAAAAAGACAACGGCACCCGCGGGTGCCGTGATTGTCTGCGAAAGCCGGGCTCAGTCCAGGCGCACGCCTTCGTGCAAAGCCGCGATGCCTGCGGTCAGGTTGAAATACTGCACCCGTTCCAGGCCCGCCTCGCGCATCATGCCGGCCAGCGTTTCCTGGTCGGGATGCATGCGGATGGATTCGGCCAGATAGCGGTAGCTGTCCTCGTCCTTGGCCACCCATTTGCCGATGCGCGGCAGGATGTTGAAGGAGTACCAGTCGTAGGGCGCCTGCAGCGGCTTGGCGATGCGCGAGAATTCCAGCACCAGCAGCTTTCCGCCAGGACGCAGCACCCGTTTCATTTCCGCCAGGGCGCGGTCCTTGTGCGTCATGTTGCGCAGACCGAAGGCCACCGACACGCGATCGAAGTATCCGTCCGGAAAAGGCAGGTGCTCGGCGTCGCAGACCGCCGACGGCGTAAGAATGCCCTTGTCCTGCAGGCGGTCGCGCCCCACGCGCAGCATGGAGCTGTTGATGTCCGTGTGCCAGACTTCGCCGTCGGCGCCGGCCTGGCGCGCGAAGGACTGGGTCAGGTCGCCGGTGCCCGCCGCGATGTCCAGCACCTTCATGCCCGGACGCACGCCGGCCCGACCTATGGTGAAGGCTTTCCAGATACGGTGCAGGCCGCCCGACATCAGGTCGTTCATGATGTCGTAGTTGCCGGCCACCGAGTGAAAGACCTCGGCGACCTTGCCGGCCTTTTCATTTTCGGCGACGGTCTGGAAGCCGAAATGCGTGGCGGAATCCTGGGCGGAGGAAGTATGAGGGCGCTGTGTTTCCATAATGACGTAATCGTAACGCAGATTTCCGGCGCCGGAAAAAAAAGTGACGAGGCGCCCGGCCGCATGCGCATGTTGCAGTTTCATGCACGTTCACAAACCTGAAACATTTGCGCCATATGATGGCGGCATATCCTAGGGTGAACCGACTTTGCAACACCCCCGCAGCCCTTTCACTTCTCTATCGGACCTGCCTGAAGAAACAATGAGTACAAGCATATTAGTCGTGGAAGACGAACCCGCGATCCAGGAACTGATTTCAGTCAATCTCTCTTTCGCCGGCCACAAGGTCTTGCGCGCCTTCGATGCCGAGCAGGCCCAGGTGCTGATCCGCGCCGAGCTGCCCGACCTGATCCTCGTGGACTGGATGCTGCCCGGTTCCTCGGGCATCAGTCTGGCGCGCAAGCTGCGCACCGACGAGCGCACGCGCCATATTCCCGTCATCATGCTCACGGCCAAGGGGTCCGAGCAGGACAAGGTGGACGGCCTGGAGGCCGGCGCGGACGACTACATCACCAAGCCCTTCTCCCCCAAGGAGCTGATCGCCCGCATCAAGGCCGTGCTGCGCCGCCGCGCGCCCCAGTTGACCGACGACATGATCACCATCGGCAACCTGCAGCTGGATCCGGGCACGCATCGCCTGTCCAGCGACGGCCTGGCCCTGACCATAGGCCCCACCGAATTCCGCCTGCTGCACTTCTTCATGACGCATACCGAACGCGTCTTCACGCGTTCACAACTGCTGGACCAGGTCTGGGGCGACCATGTCTTCGTGGAGGAGCGCACCGTGGACGTGCACATCCGACGCCTGCGCAAGGCGCTGGAACCCACCGGGCACGACAAGCATATTGAAACCATCCGTGGCTCGGGCTATCGTTTTGCCCTCTCCCCCCTGGAAAAAGCACCGGCAGCCTGACCCCATGCTCAGCACATTGACGTCTATTTTTCTCTGGGCCGTGTTCGGCGCCATCATGGGCTGGTGGCTTGGGGCCGCCACAGGCTTTGCCTGCCTGGCCTTCGGCCTGCTCATCATGGTGCTGGTCAGCGGGGCGCACGTGTCCCGCATCCAGAAATGGACGCGCAACCTGAACGATCCCCCGCCGCCGTCCATCGGCCCGTGGGACGCCATCCTGGCTCCGGTCTACCGCCAGCTGCGGCGCGACCGCCACGAGATCCTGGACCTGAACCGCCACGTGGACGGCATCATGATGGCCGCCGAGGCCCTGCCCGACGGCGCCATCACCCTGAACGCCGACATGGAATTGCAGTGGTGCAACCAGACCGCCTGCGAGCACATCGGCCTTAACCTGGCCACCGACCGCCACCACAGCATCTTCAACATCCTGCGCGCGCCCGAGTTCTCGCGCTACGCGCGCCAGTCCCGCTGGGACGGCCCCCTGCTGCTGCACATCGACAAGGACGGCCTGGAGAAGTCCCTGCTGCTCCAACTGACCCCTTACGGACTGGGCCAGTTCCTGATCGTCACGCGCGACGTCACCCAGGTCGAGAAGCTGGAAACCACCCGCAAGGACTTCGTGGCCAACGTGTCGCACGAGCTGCGCACCCCCCTGACCGTGCTGCTGGGCTTTCTGGAGACCCTGCGGGACATGCCGCCCGAAAGCCTGACGCCCGAGCAGCGCCAGCGCTACGAAACCATGATGCTGGAGCAGACCCGGCACATGCAGTCCATCGTGGCCGACCTGCTGACCCTGTCCACGCTGGAGTCCTCGCCCACCGTCGAGGGCGAGACCGTGCAGGTCAGCAACCTGATCCAGAGCGCGCTCAAGCAGGGCGAGGCCCTCTCCGGCGGACAGCACATCTTCGTCACCAACCTGGACCCCAACCTGGCCATCCAGGGCATGGAGAACGAGCTCAGCTCGGCCGTCTCCAACCTGATCACCAACGCGATCCGCTACACGCCCAAGGACGGCACCATCACGGTCAGCTGGTACATGCTGGACAACGGCGACGCCTGCTACTCGGTGCAGGACACCGGCATCGGCATCGCACCCCAGGACATCCCTCGCCTGACCGAACGCTTCTACCGCGTGGACAAGGGCCGCTCGCGCTCGACCGGCGGCACCGGACTGGGCCTGGCCATCACCAAGCACATCGTGGTGCGCCACAACGCCGAACTGCAGATCCAGAGCCGCCTGGGCGTGGGCAGCATCTTCACGCTGCGCTTTCCCAAGAGCCGCGTCCGCATCCTGGACAGCTAAGAGCCTGCGGACGTCGCATTGGCCCTACAATGAACGGCTCTACCCACGTTGGCGGCCGCGGGCCGCGCAGGAGCCAAGCATGTCGAACACAAGCGGGCTACGCCCATTCCATCTTGCCTTTCCGGTTCACGACCTTGCCGTGGCGCGGCAGTTCTACGGGCAGACGCTGGGCTGTCCGGAAGGACGCTCCTCGGACCAGTGGATCGACTTCAATTTCTACGGCCATCAGATCGTGGCGCACCTGGCGCCCGAGGAATGCGGCAGCAATGCGACCAGCGCCGTTGACGCCCACAATGTGCCCGTGCGCCATTTCGGCATCGTGCTCGACATGCAGACCTGGCAGGAACTGGCCGACAAGCTGGTGGCCCAAGGCACGGACTTCGTGATCGAGCCCTACATCCGCTTCAAGGGCGAGCCCGGCGAGCAGGCCACCATGTTCTTCCTGGACCCGTCCGGCAACGCGCTGGAATTCAAGGCCTTCAACAACCTGGACTCGCTGTTCGCCAAATAAGCATGTCCCTCCCCTGGCAACTCGTTCAGCAAGGCGACCGCTGCCTGCTGATTCAATTCGGCGGCGGGATTTCCCTGGAAACCGGTCTGCGTTGCACGCAGGCCGCCCGGCTGCTGCGAGCCCGCGCGCCGGATTGCGTCCGCGATCTGGTGCCCAGCTTCACCGCCGTGGCCGTCCATTTCCAGCCCGATGGCAGCACCGATCGGCCCGAACGGCTGCACGCCTATGTCCATGAAGCGCTCCAGGGCCTGGACGCGGCCGGGGAACAGGCCGCCGCCGGCGCCCTGGTCGACATTCCGGTCTGCTACGGGGGGGACTTCGGCCCCGACCTGGCCGACATGGCCGCAAAGCTGAGCCTGAGCCAGGCGCAATTGATCGAGCTGCACTGCAGCACGCCGCAACTGGTCTTCATGGTCGGGTTCGCGCCGGGCGCGCCCTACCTGGGCATCCTGCCCGAAGCCCTGAACCTGCCGCGCCGGGCCACGCCGCGCACGGCTTTGCCCAAGGGCTCCGTGGCCATTGCGAACCGGCAGACCATCATCTACCCCAACGAGTCGCCCGGAGGCTGGCACCTGATCGGCCGCACGCCCCTGGACCTGTTCGACGCGCGGCGCTCGCCCGCCGCCCGCCTGGCGCCCGGCGACCAGGTGCGCTTCATTCCCATCGCCCCCGAGCAATTCGAGCACTGGACCGAGACATGAGCCTGCGCATCGTCAAACCAGGCCTGCTGACCAGCCTGCAGGACAGGGGCCGCTATGGCCAGCAGCACCTGGGCGTCTCGCCCAGCGGCGCCATGGACGAACGCGCCCACCGCCTGGCGCACCTGCTGGCTGGCAATCGGCAGGACCGTGACCTGGCCAGCCTGGAGGTCACGGTGTCGGGCCCCACCCTGGTATTCGACTCCCCCTGCATCTTCGCCTTGGCGGGCGCCGATCTGAACGCGGTCCTGGACGGACAACCCATCGCCCCCTTGCGCCCCATCCTGGCGCGCGCCGGACAGGCCCTGACGCTGCAGGCCGCCCGCCCCGGCCAGGGTGCGCGCGCCTATCTGGCCATTCACGGCGGATTTGACGTGGAGCCGGTACTGGGCAGCCAGAGCACGCACATGCGCGTAGGCCTGGGAGGTCTGGGCGGACGGGCTCTGCGCAAGAACGACATCCTGCCCCTGGCCCGCCCCCTGCCGGCGGATCCACAGGTGCTGGACCGTCTGAAAGCACAACTGGACGAGTTGCGCATCTACCTGCCAGCCGCCCTGGCCCTGCCCGCGCGCGACCGTATGCGCGTCGTTCTGGACGAGCAGGCGGACCTGTTCACGCCCGAATCGCTGGAGCTGTTCCAGACCCAGAGCTACCGCATCAGTCCGGCTTCGGAACGCATGGGCTACCGCCTTGAAGGGCAGGCCCTGCAGCGCGGCAGGACGCAGGAACTGCTTTCCGCGCCCACCTGCTTTGGAACCATCCAGGTTCCCAACGACGGCCAGCCCATCGTGCTGATGGCCGACCGCCAGACCACTGGCGGCTACCCGCGCATCGCCCAGGTCGCCGCCGTGGACCTGGCCCAGCTCGCCCAGCGCCTGCCCGGCCAGAGCCTGGGTTTCGAGGTCGTCACGCTGGACCAGGCCCTGTCCCTCAGCACCCGCCAAGAGCAGGCCTTCCAGCGCCTGAGCGACAGTCTGCAGCCGCTGCGCTTGTCCTTGCGGGACTGCCTGGGGTAATTCCACGCATGGACAAACGGCTGCGCGCCCGGCTGTTCTGACGGAAGCAATCAGTCATTCTGGTTCCTGGTCCTCACCCCTTCAGGAACCCTTTCCATGTCCCGTCACGACGCCTTCTATCGCAGCCTGCTCGACGAGCCTCTGGTGCTGCACGACTTCATCGCCCACTGCCTGCCCGCCGAGCTGGGCGAACGCATCGAGCAGGAATCGCTGCAGGCCTTGAACACCCACTTCGCCCATGCCGATCGACCCACACGCCAGGCCGACATGGCCTGGAGCCTGACTCTGGACGGCGGCCAGAACATGCTGCTCTTGCTGGAGCACCAATCGCGCAGCGACCGCTCCATGGCGCTGCGCATGCGCAGCTACGGCGCCCTGCTGCACGAACAGCATCAGCATCGCCAGCCCAACACACCCTGCCGCCCATCCTGCCCGTGGTGCTGCACACGGGCGATGCGCCCTGGAGCGCGGCTTGCGACATGCAGACGCTCATGACCGATACTCCGCCGTGGCTGCAGCGCTACAACCCCTCGCAAGCTTTCCTGCTGATTGAACAAAAACAACTGCTTCTGAACCAGTCCCTGCCGCCCGAAGCCATCATCACCCAAATCTTCCGCCTGCAGCATCTGCAAAGCATGGACGAGCTGCGGGACTGTCTGCACACTATTGCCAAGCTGACCCATCCCATCGAACACGCTCGGCTGCGCCGACTGCTGAGCAGCTGGGTCCAGCATGTGGTGCTGCCTTTGCACCTGCCCCATCTGGACACCCCCCTGATCCATACTTTCGAGGAGATCGACGCCATGATCAATTACGAGGAACGCAACTGGGAACTGCGCTGGATGAAGCAAGGACATGCGCAAGGAGAGCGTGCAGGCGAACAGCGCATTCTGCATCAGCTGCTGCAACGCCGCTTCGGCCCAATCAATAGCAATATTGAACAGCGCCTTCAACAAGCGGACAGCAAACAACTGCTGGACTGGAGCCTGAACCTGCTTGAAGCGGAAACGCTGGAACAAATATTCCGGCCCTGACGCGGCCGCAAACAAAACGCCCCGGCTTTGCCGGGGCGTTGACAAGGCGAGGCGCCGCGCTTACAGGAACAGCTTGTAGGCCGGATTGTCCGTCTCGTTCCAGTAAGGATAGCCCAGGGCATCCAGGAAAGCCTTGAACTCTTTCTTGTCCGTCGGCGGGACCTGGATGCCGATCAGGATGCGGCCGTAGTCGTCGCCCTGGTTACGATAATGGAACAGGCTGATGTTCCAGTCCTGGTTCATGCTGCTCAGGAACTTGCGCAGCGCGCCGGGGCGTTCGGGAAACTCGAAACGCAGCAGGACTTCGTTGGTGGCCTCGCTGGAGGTGCCGCCCACCATGTAGCGCAGGTGCGTCTTGGCCAGTTCATTGCCGGTCAGGTTCTGGGTGCCGAAGCCTTTCTTCAGGAAACGCTCTTCGAGCTTGGCGATCTCGGCTTCAGAGGAGATCGACATGCCCACGAACACATGCGCCTGCTCGGGATTGGACATGCGGTAGTTGAACTCCGTGACCGAGCGGGTGCCCAGAGCGTCGCACAGGCGGCGGAAGCTGCCCTTGCGCTCCGGAATGGTCAGCGCGAACAGGGCCTCGCGGGCCTCGCCCACGTCGGCGCGTTCGGCCACCATGCGCATGCGGTCGAAGTTCATGTTGGCGCCCGAGGTGACCGCGATCAGGGTCTTGTTCTTGAGCTTGTGCTGGACGGCGTAGCGCTTGGCGCCGGCCAGGGCCAGGGCGCCGGCCGGCTCCAGGACGCTGCGCGAGGCCTGGAAAACATCCTTGATGGCGGCGCAGACCGCATCGGTGTCCACCACCACGAAATCATCCACGTACTGGCGCACCAGGCGGAAGGTCTCGGCGCCCACCTGCTTGACGGCCGTGCCGTCCGAAAACAGGCCCACGTCCGCCAGATTCACCCGCCGGCCGGCCTTGACGCTGCGCACCATGGCGCAGGAATCCTCGGTCTGCACGCCGATGACCTTGATTTCAGGACGCAGGGCCTTGATGTAGGCAGCCACGCCGGCCGCCAGGCCGCCCCCGCCTATGGCCACGAAGACCGCTTCGATGGGACCGGGGTGCTGGCGCAGGATTTCCATGGCCACCGTGCCCTGGCCGGCGATCACGTCCGGATCATCGAAGGGGTGCACGAAGGTCAGGCCTTCGTTCTTTTCCAGTTCCAGAGCATGCTGGTAGGCATCGGAATAGCTGTCGCCAGCCAATACGACTTCGCCGCCCAGATTGCGCACGCCGTCGATCTTGACCTGCGGCGTGGTGGTGGGCATGACGATGACGGCCCGGCAGCCCAGCTTGCGCGCCGACATGGCCACGCCCTGGGCATGGTTGCCCGCCGAGGCGGCCAGCACGCCGCGCTTGAGCTCGGCGGGCGACAGATTGGCCATCTTGTTGTAGGCGCCGCGCAGCTTGAAGCTGAAGACCGGTTGATAGTCCTCGCGCTTGAGCAGCACCGTGTTGCTAATTCGAGCCGATACCTGGGGAGCGGGTTCAAGAGGTGTTTCGACGGCAATGTCGTACACTTTCGAGGTGAGTATTCGCTTTAGGTAATCGTTCGACATGATTCAGGTTTAAATTAACGACCGGTTTGCCACCCTGGCGGTCCTATGGCGCACGCCACGGGCCCCATCACCGGAAAAGAAAAACAGAATACCATAGGCAGGCGCCCCCGCTGGCGTCCACTTTCACTCTACGCACCCGACCCCTTTTTCTCCATGCAAGCCTGGTTGCACGAATCCATCAATTGGCTCCTGGCCGCCCTGTCATTGCCCGAAGTCGGCCTGAGCGCCATCTTCACCGTCAGCCTCGTATCGGCCACGCTGCTGCCGCTGGGCTCCGAGCCCGCCGTCTTCGCCTACGTGAAACTCGCGCCCCACATGTTCTGGCCCGCCGTGCTGGTGGCCACGGCGGGCAACACCCTGGGCGGGATGATCAGCTACGCCATGGGCGCGGGCGCGGAGAAAGCCTACGAAGCCTGGCGCCTCAAGCACCCGCATTCCGACGATCCGGGCCAGGGCCAGGCCCTCAAGAGCAAGACGGCGGGCCGCTGGCATGACTTCAGTTCGCGCTGGCTGACACGCCTGGGTCCGGCCGCCCTGCTGTTTTCCTGGCTGCCCGTGGTGGGCGATCCCTTGTGCGCGGTCGCCGGCTGGCTGCGCCTGCCCCTGTGGCCCTGCACGATCTACATGGCCATCGGCAAGCTGGCCCGCTATATAAGCATGACCGCAGGACTGCTGTGGATCTTCCCCCGCCTGGGCTGGTAAAAAGGGAACCCCCGCCTCGAATGGCATCTTCACAAAGACTTCCCCTGCCATCAAACAACAAATTCACTCCATACAGGCCGGCGCTCCCCGCTTAATCATTACGCGGCTCCCTGGTATGGGGGCAGTCGGGCTGGGATTCGTATACACTTGTCTTTTGCATATCCGCTCGAGCCCGAGCGCCCTTGACGGGCATTGCCAACTATCGCCATGAACGCCCCCATCGCAAGTCAGTACCTGGCCTCCCAGGCAAGCAACACCGACACGCCGCGCCTGCGTGAAATCCCGTACAACTACACGTCTTACTCGGACCGCGAGATCGTCCTGCGGCTGCTGGGCGAGGAAGCGTGGGAAAAGCTGTCCGAACTGCGCTCCGAGCGCCGCACCGGCCGTTCGGCGCGCATGCTGTTCGAGGTGCTGGGCGATATCTGGGTCGTCAAGCGCAATCCCTACCTGCAGGACGACCTGCTGGACAATCCCAAGCGCCAGCACCAGCTGATCGAGGCGCTCAACCACCGCCTGAACGAAATCGACCATCGCCGCGACAGTTCCGCGCCCGAGCGCGACGCCAAGGTCATGCGCCTGCTGCGCGCCGCCCGCGACGCCGTGGCCGCCTTCGAGCAGGAATTCAACGACACCCGCGACCTGCGCCAGCAGGTGGTGCGCAGCCTCTCGCGCCTGACCGCCAAGGACAACATCAAGTTCGACGGCCTGTCGCGCGTCTCGCACGTCACCGACGCCACCGACTGGCGCGTGGAGTACCCCTTCGTGGTGCTCACGCCCGATCACGAAAACGAAATGGCCGCCCTCGTGAAGGCCTGCATCGACCTCAAGCTGACCATCATCCCGCGCGGCGGCGGCACCGGCTACACCGGCGGCGCCATCCCGCTGACCTGGCGTTCGGTGGTCATCAACACGGAAAAACTGGACGCCATCGGCAAGCCCGAGCAAAGCTCGCTGCCCGGCGTCGATCACCCCGTCACCACCATCCTGACCGGCGCGGGCGTGGTCACGCGCCGCGTGGCCGAGGCCGCCGAAGCGGCCGGCGCCGTCTTCGCGGTGGATCCCACCTCGGCCGACGCTTCCTGTGTGGGCGGCAACATCGCCATGAACGCCGGCGGCAAGAAGGCCGTGCTGTGGGGCACAGCCCTGGACAACCTGGCCTGGTGGCGCATGGTGGACCCCAAGGGCGACTGGCTGGAGGTCACTCGCCTGGACCACAACATGGGCAAGATCCACGACGTGGACGTGGCCCGCTTCGAGCTCAAATGGTTCGACGGCAGCCAGGCCCCCGGCGCGCGCCTGCTGCGCACCGAGGTGCTGGCCATCGAAGGCCGGCGCTTTCGCAAGGAAGGCCTGGGCAAGGACGTCACCGACAAGTTCCTGGCCGGTCTGCCCGGCATCCAGAAGGAAGGCTGCGACGGCCTGATCACGCAGGCCCGCTGGGTGCTGCACCGCATGCCGGCGCACACCCGCACCGTCTGCATGGAGTTCTTCGGCCAGGCCAAGGAGGCCGTGCCGTCCATCGTGGAAGTCATCGACTACCTGAACGGCGAAGGCAAGCGCATCGGTGCCATCCTGGCCGGCCTGGAGCACCTGGACGAACGCTATCTGCGCGCCGTGGGCTATGCCACCAAGAGCAAGCGCAGTGGCCTGCCCAAGATGGTCCTGATCGGCGACATCGTCGGCGACGACCCGGATGCCGTGGCCAAGGCCGCCTCTGAAGTCGTGCGCCTGGCCAACGGCCGCTCGGGCGAAGGCTTCGTGGCCGTCAGCGCCGAGGCCCGCAAGAAATTCTGGGCGGACCGCTCCCGCACCGCCGCCATCGCGCGCCACACCAACGCCTTCAAGATCAACGAAGACGTGGTCATCCCGCTGCGCCGCATGGGCGAATACACCGAAGAGATCGAGCGCATCAACATCGAGCTCTCCACCGACAACAAGCTGCGCCTGACGCGCGAGCTGGAAGACTTCCTCAAGGGCGACCTGCCCGTGGGCAAGATCGAGGATCCGGACGACGCCGAGCACACCCGCGAGGAAATCCTGGAGGCCCGCCGTCACGACGCCCTGCAGGTGGTGCAGGACGTGCGCCGCCGCTGGCAATGGCTGCTGGACAATCTGGACACGCCGCTGGCCGGCAGCCAGGACGCGCTGGCCGAGCTGGGCGTGCCGCTGGAGCCCGCCGCCATCGCCGAACGCCTGCAGGCCCAGCCCGAAGCCACCCTCTTCCAGCTTCTGCAGGACCACACCATCCGCACCTCGTGGAAGACGGAGATCCGCGAACGGCTGGAGCACATCTTCCCCGGCGCGGACTGCGCCGCCGTCCTGGCCGAACTGCAGGCCATCCACGACCGCGTGCTCAAGAGCCGCGTCTTCGTGGCCCTGCACATGCACGCGGGCGACGGCAACGTGCACACCAACATCCCGGTCAACTCCGACGACTACGGCATGCTGCAGCAGGCCAACGTCACCGTGGCGCGCATCATGCAGATCGCGCGCAACCTGGACGGCGTCATTTCCGGCGAGCACGGCATCGGCCTGACCAAGTACGAATTCCTGACCCAGGAAGAGCTGGAACCCTTTCAGAACTACAAGCGCGAAGTGGACCCCGGCAACCACTTCAACGCCGGCAAGCTCATGCCCGGCGCCGACCTCAGCCGCGCCTGGACGCCCAGCTTCAACCTGCTGGGCCACGAATCCCTGATCATGCAGCGCAGCGAGATCGGCTCGATCTCGCACGCCATCAAGGATTGCCTGCGCTGCGGCAAGTGCAAGCCCGTGTGCGCCACCCACGTGCCGCGCGCCAACCTGCTGTACTCGCCGCGCAACAAGATCCTGGCCACCTCCCTGCTGATCGAAGCCTTCCTGTACGAAGAACAGACCCGGCGCGGCATCAGCCTCAAGCACTGGGAAGAATTCGAGGATGTGGGCGATCACTGCACGCTGTGCCACAAGTGCTACAACCCCTGTCCGGTGGACATCGACTTCGGCGACGTCTCCATGGAGATGCGTTCGCTGCTGCGGCGCATGGGCAAGAAATCCTTCAACCCCGGCACCGCGGCCGCCATGTTCTTCCTGAACGCCAAGGACCCGCGCGTCATCAAGGCCACCCGCACGGCCATGATAGACGTGGGCTACAAGGCCCAGCGCCTGGCCCACGACGTGCTGGCCGCGCCGGCCCGCAAGCAGGTCGCGGCCCCGCCCGCCACCACCGGCAAGGCGCCCATCCGCGAGCAGGTCGTCCACTTCATCAACCGCAAGATGCCCGGCGGCCTGCCCAAGCAGACCGCCCGCAAGCTGCTGGACATCGAAGACCCGAACTACGTGCCCATCATCCGCAACCCGAACACGACCTCCGTGGATTCGGAGGCGGTGTTCTACTTTCCCGGCTGCGGTTCCGAACGCCTGTTCTCGCAGGTCGGCCTGGCCACGCAGGCCATGCTCTGGCACGTGGGCGTGCAGACGGTGCTGCCTCCCGGCTACCTGTGCTGCGGCTACCCGCAGCGCGGCAACGGCATGAGCGACAAGGCCGAGAAGATCATCACGGACAACCGCGTGCTGTTCCACCGCATGGCCACCACGCTGAACTACCTGGACATCAAGACCGTGGTGGTCAGTTGCGGCACCTGTTACGATCAGCTGGCCGGCTACGAATTCGACAAGATCTTCCCCGGCTGCCGCCTGATCGACATCCACGAATTCCTTCTGGAGAAAGGCCTGAAGCTGGAGGACGTGCAAGGCGTGCGCTACATGTACCACGACCCCTGCCACACTCCCATGAAGCTGCAGGACCCCATGAAGACGGTCAAGTCCCTGGTGGGCGAATCCACCATCAAGGCCGACCGCTGCTGCGGAGAATCGGGCACGCTGGCCGTATCGCGTCCGGACATTTCCACCCAGATTCGCTTTCGCAAGCACGAGGAACTGCTCAAGAACAAGCAGGCCGTGAGCAGCGACGGCTTTCAGGGCGAAGTCAAGGTCCTGACCTCCTGTCCTTCCTGTCTGCAAGGCCTGGCGCGCTACCAGGACGAAACCAAGATGGATGCCGACTACATCGTCGTCGAGATGGCCAAGCACATGCTGGGCGAGAATTGGATGCCCGAGTACGTGCGCCGCGCCAATGAAGGCGGCATCGAGCGCGTGCTGGTCTGATCGTTCCGCTTCGCCAGGAAACGGGCCGGCTCGATGCCGGCCCGTTTTCGTTTGCACGCTCCTGAACATCCGCCCGGAGGTCCTCTATGTCCGATGACGCTTTGCTGCTGGCCGGTCTGCAACAGTTGCTCAAGACCCAGCGCACGGCCGCGCTGGGCACGCTGACCAACCGGGGTTTGCCTTTCGTCTCCATGGTGTCCTTCGCCGCCCGCAGCCTGGACCCGGAGAAAGTCCGCCATCTGCTGGCGGCGGGCATCTGAGGCGGCTGACCTCATATTTGCTGAACCCCCACGGCCGCGCAACAAAACTGAACAGGCAGCGGCCCTGCAAGACATCCCTGTTCCGCACATTAAACGGCTCCTTCACCCGCTCGTTTCCAGCCTGAGTCAGATAATGGCTTTGATGCACTCGCCACTGGCGCTACGTTTCAAACGCCTGGCACGTAGAATCGAGGTCCAACCAGGCTATAAGATGCAGGCTCCCTGCCGTCAACTGCAAAGGCCGCGGCCACCGCCGCCCGCCAGGAATGCGGCGCCGCAACGAACATGAAAGAATCACAGCGAGCAATGATGTCGTACAAAATAAGCAAAACAGACCTGCTGCTGCAGGCCTGCCTTCTGAGTCTGGCCGCCCTGTCCGCCGCTCAGGCCGCCTCGGTCCAGGACTGGAAAACCATGGAATACAGGCGCCAGCCCGGCCTGAAGATGATACGGGCCGCCGAAGCCTATGCCCTGGGCTACACCGGAAAGGGCGTCACGGTCGGCTATCTGGATACAGGCATCGCCGCCAGCCATCCCGAACTGTCCAGCGCCATCGCGGGCGGTTTCGACTTCAATGCAGGCACACCCTATGCACCCGGCTCGGGTATCGACCAGGATCCTGATGCCGCGAAGGATGGCGGCCACGGCAGCCATGTGGCCGGCATCATCGCAGCCCGCCGGGACGGCGTGGGCATGCATGGCGTCGCCTTCAACAGCAAGCTCGTCGCGGTGGCTTCGCAGGTGCCTCCCCAAGACGAGGACGACGAGGACGACGATGATGACACGCCCCCCACGCCTGAGGAGCGTGCCGAAGCCATCGCTTTTTCCGACCGTTCTCTTTCCCAGGGCTGGAATTACCTGGCTGGCTTCAAACTCCCCGTCATCAACAGCAGTCTGGGCGTGAACGACTGCAACAATGCATCGGACCCGCCGCCTTGCAATGTTGCTGACTACGGCTCGGCGCAGGCGGCGCTGGAGACCCACCCCCTGACCATCGAGGCATTTCGAAACAGCACAGCAGCCGGCTCGCTAATGGTCGTTTCCACAGGCAATGAAAGCCAGCCCCACCCCGACCTGTTGGCCGGCGCCCCCTATTGGTTCCCAGAGCTCAAAGATAATTGGTTGGCGGTCACGGCCCTGAACGAAGATGGAAACCTGGCTTGGTATGCCAACCGCTGCGGCGTAGCAAGCGAATGGTGCCTGGCGGCGCCTGGCGGGAACAACCCCGGCATCTATTCCGTCGACTCCAAGGGTGGCTACACCTACTTGAACGGCACCTCCATGGCCGCCCCGCATGTCGCCGGCGCCGCCGCCCTGGTCAAGGAGGCCTTTCCCTACTTCACGGCCTATCACCTGCAGCAGACCCTGCTGACCACCGCCACCAGCATGGGTGATCCGGAGATCTACGGCTGGGGCCTGCTGAACGCGGGCAAGGCCGTGCGCGGTCCCGCCCAGTTCACCCGCCTGTTCGACGTGGACACCCTGGGCTTTGATTCCACCTTCTCCAACGACATCAGCGGCAACGGCGGGCTGAGCAAGCGCGGCCAGGGCTCGCTGCAACTGACGGGCCACAACACCTACACCGGACCGACTACCGTCAGCGGCGGGCGCCTGGCCGTCAACGGCACCCTGGCCTCGGCCGTGACCGTCGAGCCCGGCGGCACGCTGGGCGGCTCGGGCGTGGTCAGCCAGGTCGAGAACTACGGCACCCTGGCGCCCGGCAATTCGGTCGGCACCCTGACCGTGAGCGGCGACTACACCGCCCACGAAGGCTCCGTGCACGAGCTGGAAGTCGGCCCGGCCGGCGCCACCGACCGCCTGGTCGTGGGCGGCAAGGCCCACCTTGCCGGCACCCTCAAGCTGGCCGGCGGCCCCTACCGCCAGAATGTGCCTTACTCCTTCCTGCAAGCCGGCCAGGGCGTGACCGGCGAATTCTCCCATATCACCTACAGCATGGCGTTCCTGTCGCCCACGCTGCTGCACGGCCATGATCTGTCCCTGCTGATCCAGCGCAATGACGTGCCGTTCGCCCGCTTTGCCGCCACCGCCAACCAGCGGGCCGTCGCCCATGCCCTGGATCCGGCCTCCGCGCAGCCTCCGGCCGCCATGACGGAGGTCTACAACACCGTGCTGAACGCCGAGGCCGGCCAGGTGGCCGGCTATATGGAGCAATTGCAGGGCCAGGTTCATGCCGGCGCCGTCTCCGCCCTGCTGGGCAACGGCGACCTGCTGCCGCGCACGCTGGTGCGCCAAGCCGGCGCCGCCCGCCGGGCCACCGGCCAGGACACGATGCTGTGGGTCGACGTGATCCAGCAGCGCCGCGACCTGGACGGCGACGGCAACAGCCGCGACGTGCGCCACGATGTCGGCGGCCTGTTCCTGGGCGGCGACACCGCCCTGGGCAGCCAGGGCTGGCGCCTGGGCGCCGCGCTGGGCTACCTGGAGAACCGCATCAAGCTGGACGAGCGCGACCAGTCTGCACGCAGCAACAGCTACAGCGCCGCGCTGTACGGCACCCAGAGCTGGCAGGCCGGCCCCGGCAGCCTGAACCTGATGGCCGGCGGCGCCTACACCCGCCACAGTCTGGACAGCCGCCGCCAGCTCGAACTGGGTTCACCCCAGACCCTGAAAGCCGACTATCGGGCGCGCAGCGTGCAGGCCTTCGCCCAGCTCGGCTACGGCATGCCGGTGGGCGAGCGCTCCCAGATCGAGCCCTACGCCAGCGTGAACTGGCATCAGCTGCGCCAGGGCTCCTTCACCGAGCATGGCGGCCAGGCCGCGCTGCGCGCCGACGCGCAGCGCCAGGACCTGAGCACCATGACGCTGGGCCTGCGCGGCAAGACCACGCTGGAGATCAAGAGCGCCAGCCTGGCCCTGACGGCCGGACTGGGCTGGCGGCACGCCATGGGCGACACCACGCCCGAGCGTCGCCTGGCCTTTGCCGCCCTGCCCGGCAGCGACTTCCGCATCAGCGGCGCGCCGATCGCCAAGAACGCCGCGGTGGCCGAGCTCGGCGCCGAGCTGCTGGCCAGCGAACGCACCTCCTTCGGCTTGAACTATCAGGGCCAGTTCGGCCGCAACCAGGACCACGCCGGGTCTCTGTTCCTGAAAGTGAAGTTCTAACGTCCGCCCCAAGGCAACAATCCCTGCGATGCTCGGGCATGGCAGGGATGCGATTACAAGAAAAAAGCCCGCTTCGCAGCGGGCTTTTCACATCAACAATCCGTTTCCTTGAAACTGCAGACGGTATAGACCGGCAGGCCTGAATCGATGACGGCCTTGGAGCCGCCCAGCTCGGGCAGGTCGATGATGGCGGCCGCCTCGACCACATTGGCGCCCAGGCGCTGCAGCAGGCGCGCCGCCGCCAGCAAGGTGCCGCCCGTGGCGATCAGGTCGTCGATCAGCAGGACGCGCTGGCCGGGACGCACCGAATCGGTATGCATCTCGACGCTGGCGTTGCCGTATTCCAGCGAATATTCTTCGGCCACGGTGTTGAAAGGCAGCTTGCCCTTCTTGCGCACGGGTACAAACCCCAGATTCAACTCGTAGGCCAGCACCGAGCCCACAATGAAGCCGCGCGCATCCACGCCCGCCACCAGATCCAGCTTCTGGCCCATGTAACGGTACACGAACAAATCGATCAGCACCCGGAAGGAGCGCGGATCCTGCAGCACAGGAGTGATGTCACGGAACGTCACGCCCGGTTTGGGCCAGTCCGGCACATTGCGGATCGTTTGACGTATGTATTGGGCTGGATCAGTTTGCATGGCTAAGGCTTCTACAACAAGAAAAATCCTGACGCGAAAAGCGTCCATGGATACGCCGCAAGTGTACACAATTGGGCCGGGGCAACAAGGGCCGGGCCGACTTGTTGCAAGACGTTGTGCTAATACGACGCACTTGACCGCCACGATGCACAAGCCAGTCCGGCGCCGCGTCGGTCCGATCTTGTCGAGCCTTGTCGCAGGCGGGCGAAGGTTCTCGATCAATCCCGCTCTTGAGCGGACACCTCCACCAGGGCCCCGCCTTCCAGTTGGAAGACGCGATCGGCCAGCGGCAAAAGACGCGTGTCATGCGTGGCCATGATCACCGTCCTGCCTTGGCCGGCGTTCAGGATGTCGCGCATCAGAGCCTGGCTGGTGGCGCCGTCCAGGCTGGCGGTGGGCTCGTCCAGGAACCAGATGCGCGCCGGCGACAGCAGGACGCGGGCCAGGCACAGACGACGCTGCTGCCCCAGCGACAATTGCTGTCCGCCTTCCCCCAGCCAGGTATCCAGCCCCTGCGGCAAGGCCCGCACCACGGATTCCAACTGGGCGTCGCGCAAGGCCTGCCACACACGCTGATCGGTGGCGGCGGGATCGGCCAACAGCAGATTGTCGCGCACGGAGCCCAGGAACAAGGGCGAATCCTGCGCCAGCAAGGCGCAATGCCGAAACCAGCCGGACCGCGACCACGCTGCAGCGGGTTCGCCTTCAATGCAATAGCTTTCCGGAAGAGCCGGCAGCAGCCGCATCAGCACGCCCAGCAAGGTGGACTTGCCCGAACCGCTGGCCCCGAACAGGGCCAGATGTTCACCGGGATCCACCCGCAAGTCCACGCCGCTCAGGATCGGCTGATCGCCGTAGGCAAAATCCAGCTTCCTCAGCTCCAGCAAGGCCGGCCGATCAATCGGCAGCTCGCGCCCCTGGTCCGCTCCCTCGTCCAGCGGTTCGTCCATGACCTGAAGCAGGCGACGGCTGGCCGCTTCGACCTCGCCCAGGCGCGCGGCGCCGCGCATCATGGGTGCCATGATCTCGAACAGCCCCAGCAGGGCCAGTACCAGGCCCACCCAGACAGGACCGCTCAAGGCAGCCAGGTCAACCTGCCGCGCCCCGGCCAACAGGCAAGTCAGCAGAGCCAAGCCCATCAGGATCTGTTGCAGCAACTGCCCCGCCACGCCCCAGGCGCTGCTGTGCAAGCGGGCGCGGCCCAGGTCGCTGCTGAGCGCCTCGACCTGCTCCTGCACGGCCTGCTGGGCGGCGAAAATCTGGATGTCCACATAGGCGCGCACCGCATGATGCGTCAAGGTGCGCAGGCGGTTCTCCAATCCATGCACGCGCCGGGCGGCATGCGCCGCGCCGCGGGCGCACAGGTAGGGCACTAGGCACGCCGCCAGCAGGATGCAGGCCAGCACCAGCCAGGCCCACCCTGCCAGCCAGATGCCGAGAATCAGGCTGAAGGCCAGACCCGCCAGCACGGATGTCGTCAGGGGCGCCACCAGCAGCAGAAGCACCAGGTCCAGAACGGCCACATCGGCGGTCAGGCTGGCGGCCAGTTCGCCATCGCGGAACTGCGCCAGCCTGGCCTGGCTGAAACGGGCCAGGCGCCCGAATACCCGGGTACGGATGCTTACTTGAAGATCCAGGGTCAGCGCATGGCCCACGACGCGCTCCAGATAACGCGAGGCGATGCGCCAGAAGGACAGGCCGCGTATCAGGGCGGAGGGCCCGAACAGGTTGAAAACAATGCCCAGCGTCGCCAGGAACGCGCTGCTGAGGAACCAGCCGGCGACCCCCAGCAACCCCACTCCGGCGGCCACGGTGCTCGAGGCCAACAGAATGGTCAGCAGGAGCGCGCCGCGTCGGGCGCGCAGGCTGCCGGCCAACAGACGGAACCAGGCCTTCATGCCGACAGCACCCCTTGAGCAATGCGCAAGCGCGCCGAGCAACGGGAAGCCAGATGTTCATCATGGGTGGCCAGTACCAGACAGCGGCCGCGACAGAAGTCCAGGATGTTGTCCATGACCCGGTCCCGCGTCGCCGCATCCAGCCGGGAAGTCGGCTCGTCCAGCAGCACCAGATGCGGATCGGTCAGGAACAGGCGGGCCAGGGCCAGACGCTGGATCTGCCCGCCGGACAAGCCGAAGCCGCCTTCCCCCAATGCGCTGCCCAGGCCCTGCGGCAGCGCACGCACGAAATCATCCGCGCAGGCCAGCTCGAGCGCGCGCCAGAGCTGTGCATCGCTGGCGTGCGGATCGGCCAGGCGCAGGCAGGCGCGGATCGACTCCATGGACAGGAACGCCTGCTGGGACACCAGCACCACGCCGTCGTGGCGCGTCAACAGGCGGCCGGTCGTATCGTTGCCGCGCAGCATCACCCGCCCGTCTTCCAGCGGCCGCAGGCCGACCAGGGTCTCCAGCAGGCTGGTCTTGCCCGTGCCGCTGGCGCCGAGCAAAGCATAGGACTGGTCGATGTAGAGCTGCAGGCCCGGAACTTGCAGCAGTGTTCCAGCGCCGCCCAATTGCGGCAGTCGCAGATGACTGAGCACCAGCATGGGCAATGCGGAAAAAACCGAGCCCGTCTCGGCCGGCGACCCGGCCGGGATCAGGTCCCGCCCCAGGCCGGCCCAGACCCGGTCCAGTTCCGCCGCCGCGGCCCGGGCGGCCGCCCGGTCGTGATAATTGGCCGCCAACTGGCGCAAGGGCTGATAGGCCTCGGGCGCCAGCAGCAGGCAGAACAAGCCTTGCTGAAGGCTAAGCCCGGAAAAGGAGTCGCCCAGGTAGCCCAGGTAGCCTAGGCCTATGTAGACCGCAATGCCCGCCACGCCCAGCGCGGCGAAGAACTCCAGCACGGCGGAGGACAGAAAGGCGATGCGCAGCACCTTCATGGTGCGCGTGCGCAACTCCTGGCTGGCCATCTCGACACTATCGATTTCGTCTCGGCTCTGCCCCAGCAGGCTCAAGGTGAAGATGCCGCGCAGGCGGTCGGCGAAGAAGCCGGACAGGCGCAGGGTGGCCTGCTGCTGGTCGCGGCTGGCGGCTTCAGCGCCCCAACCCACCAGCGCCATGAACAAGGGAATCAAGGGCGTGCTGAACAGCAGGATCAGGGTCACGACGCCGTCCACGGGCAGCACGGCCAGCATCAGGGCCAGGGGCACCAGCGCGGCTGTCGCCATGGACGGCAGGTAGCGGGTCAGGAATCCATCCAGCGCCTCCACCTGGCTGACCAGGCTGGAGGACAGCTCCCCGCTGCTGCTGGCGCGCAGGCGCGGCACGGTGCTGTGGAACAGGCGGGCGAACAGCTCGGTGCGCAGCTCCTGCTTGATCTGCTCCGACACCTGCTGGGCGCGGCGCTCGCCGCTGGCCAGCAGGGCGGCGCGCGCCAGCAGCAGGACCAGCACCAGGCCGATGGCCGCCCATTGGCCGGCCCAGGCCAAGCCGTCCACGACCAGGGCCTGCACCACGCCGGCCAGCAGCCAGGCCTGGGGAATCAGCAAGGCGCCCGCCAGCACCGGGGCGGCCATGGACCAGCGCAGGGCTGCGCGGGCGCGGGCGGAGAACTCCCCCAGCCACTGCTGCGCCGATGGCGCCTGCACCTCCAATCAGGCCTCGGTGTCCGCGCGGGACGCGCGCTGCACATCGTCCAGCCCCGTCGTGGTCTGGCGCAGTTCGAACCACATCGCGTTGAGGATGGCGAAGGCGCAGGCCAGGCCCAGGCCCAGAATCCAGGAAAAATACCACATAGTCTCAGGCCTCCTTAGTAGGAATGGGGGGCGTCGTTCATGCCGGCCACCGTCACCTTGCCGCGCATCACGCGATACACCCAGGAGGTGTAGAGCACGATGATGGGCAGGAACACCAGGGTGATGAGCAGCATCAGCCAGAGCGTCAGGTGGCTGGCCGAGGCATCGAACAGCGTCAGGCTGGATCCCGGCGTCAGCGACGAAGGCAGCAGGAAGGGGAAGACGGCGAAGCCGAAGGTCAGGATGATGCCCGCCAGTGCCAGGGAGGAGAACAGCACCGCCAGCAGCCCGCGCCCGCGCCCGGCAAGAAAGGCGCCCAGCAGCAGTCCCGCGAAGCCGGCGGCCGGCGCCAGCCAGAGCAGCGGCCATTGGCGGTAATTGGCCAGCCAGCCGCCCTGCACCACGTCCACCGCCTTGCCGATGGGGTTGGACATGGCATGGCCGACTTCGGGCCAGCTCATGGCGTAGCCGTTCAGGTGGGTGATCCACCAGCCGCCCGCGGCAAAAGCCAGGATGGACAGCAGGCCCAGAGGAATGGCCCAGGCTCGGGCGCGGCGCGCCACCTGGTCCGAGGCCTTCCAGGCCAGCACCACCACGCCCTGGAAAGCCAGCATCAGCACGCTGAGCAGGCCGCACAGGATGGCGAAGGGCTGGAACAGGCCGAAGAAACTGCCTTCGTACATGGGGCGCAGCGTGGTGGAATCGAAACCGAAGGGCACGCCCAGCATCACATTGCCGATGGCCACGCCGAACACCAGCGCGGACACCAGCCCGGCCACGGTCCAGATGGCGTCCCAGTTTCGGCGCCAGCGGCGCGAGGCCAGCTTGCTGCGGTACTTGATGGCCACCGGCCGCACGATCAGCGCCACCAGCAGCAGCATCATGGCCAGGTAGAAACCGGAGAAGGCCATGGCATACAGCAGGGGCCAGGCCGCGAAGGCCACGCCCCCGGCCACGATCAGCCAGACCTGGTTGCCCTCCCACACGGGGCCGATGACGTTGTAGAGCATGCGCCGCTCGTCGTCCGTGCGGGCCACCAGCGGCAAGGCCATCGCCACGCCCAGGTCGGCCCCGTCCATGATGGCGAAGGCGGCCAGCAGCACGCCCAGCAGCAGCCACCAGATCACGCGCAGCGTGTCGTAATCGAGAAGAATCAGTTTTTCCATGGTGTTTCCCCCTTAACCGCGCAGCAAGGGCGCATTGCGCGAGCCATAGGACAGGGCCGACGGCGCGAGCGGCGCGCCATGCTCGTCGGGTCCCTTGCGGATCGCATGCAGCATGACTTTCACGCCGATGACCGCCAATGTGCCGTACAGCAGCAGGAAGATGCTCATGCTGATCATCAGGTCCGTGAAGGACAGCCCCGAGGCGGCGTAATATGTGGGCAGCACGCCCTCGATGGCCCAGGGCTGGCGGCCGAACTCGGCCACGAACCAGCCGCATTCGATGGCGATCCAGGGCAGCGGGATGCTCCAGACGGCCAGCTTGAGCAGGCGCGGATGACGCTGCAGCCGGTCGCGCGAGGCCAGGAAGAAGGCCACGGCGAAGAACAGGATGAAATACAGCCCCAGCCCCACCATGACGCGGAACGTCCAGAACAGCGGCGCCACCTGCGGCACCGTGTCCCAGGCCGCCTTGGCGATGTCCTCGGGGCTCGCCTGGGTGATGTCCTGCATGTAGCGCTTGAGCAGCAAGGCGTAGCCCAGGTCGCGCCAGTTGGCGTCGAACAGGCGGCGCGCCTCTATGTCGGAGGCGTCGGCGCGCACGGCCTGCAAGGCCTGGTAGGCGCGCAGCCCGTTGGCGATGCGGACCTTGGCGTGCTCGACCAGTTCATTGATGCCCAGCATGGGCGTGGTCAGCGAACGGGTGCCGATCAGGCCCATGACCCAGGGGATCTCGATGGCGAAGCTGTTCTCGCGCGCCTCCTGGTTCGGGATGGCGATCAGGTTGAAATTGGCCGGCGCCTCCTCGGTCTCCCACATGGCTTCCATGGCCGCGATCTTCATCTGCTGGTGCTCGGTCGTCAGGTAGCCGCTCTCGTCGCCCAGCACCACGACCGACAGGGCCGAGGCCAGGCCGAAGCTGGCGGCCACGGTCATGGAGCGCTTGGCCAGGTCGATGTGACGCCCGCGCAGCAGGTACCAGGCGCTGATGCCCATGATGAACATGGCGCCCAGCACGTAGCCGGCGCTGACCGTGTGCACGAACTTGGCCTGCGCGACCGGGTTGAAGATCACCTCGGCGAAGTCCGTCATCTCCATGCGCATGGTCTGCGGATTGAAGACGGCGCCCACCGGATTCTGCATCCAGCCGTTGGCCACCAGGATCCACAGGGCGGACAGATTGGTGCCCAGCGCCACCAGCCAGGTGACGACCAGGTGGCCCAGTTTGGAGAGGCGGTCCCAGCCGAAGAAGAACAAGCCGACGAAGGTGGCTTCCAGGAAGAAGGCCATCAGCCCCTCGATGGCCAGGGGCGCGCCGAAGATGTCGCCCACGTAGTGGCTGTAATAGGCCCAGTTCATGCCGAACTGGAACTCCATCACGATGCCGGTGGCCACGCCCAGCGCGAAGTTGATGCCGAAGAGCACGCCCCAGAACTTGGTCATGCGGCGCCAGATCTCTCGGCCCGTCATGACGTAGACGCTTTCCATGATGGCCAGCAGGAAGGACAGGCCCAGCGTCAGCGGCACGAACAAGAAGTGAAACATCGCGGTGGATGCGAACTGCAGCCGCGACAAGGTAACGACATCCAGATCAATCATGACGACCCCCAGTTTGATCAGCCTTGCGAATTTTTCCGGCAAAACCCAGGACTTTCTGAACCTTGCTGCCCAGGCGCATCAGGTTCTGCAAAGTCTCGGGCGGCAAATGATGCACTTCGTCAAACCAGCCACACGCCAACTCGATCAATTCCAGCATCTCGGTGATGCGCTGCTGGCCGTACGCCTCTTCCTCGTTCACGGGCGCTTCCATAAGGATACTTCGCAACAGCGTCAGCGTGGGGTCGATCTCGCGCTTGCGCTTCTCCTCCACAAGAGTGCGGAAGATCTCCCACACGTCCTTGGGGGATTCGAAATACTCGCGGCGCTCGCCGATCTTGTGAGTCATGCTGACGAGCCGCCAGGATTGCAGCTCGCGCAGGCTCATGCTGACGTTCGAGCGCGAGATGCCCAGCGTTTCGGCGATTTCATCGGCGTGCAGGGGTTCGGGGGAAATGAAGAGCAGGGCGTAGATCTGGCCGACGGTACGGTTGACCCCCCAGCGTCCGCCCATTTCCCCGAAGTGCAGAACGAATCGTTCCGCCTGTGGTCCTAGGTTCATGGTATTTTGAATTTTCAGTAATTACTGAAATAACGAAACAGACCGTATCTTAACCCTAAAGTATTTATGCGGCTACTGGATTCACGCCAGGAGCCTTAAAATAAGACCCTGCAAACCGACATGCCAAGCATGCGCTTCGCGTTTACAATTTCTCAATGAATAAACCGGACCTTCCCGACCCCGACCAGATACTGGCTTCGGCGCGTCGCACCTTCGCCACCGAAATCGAGGGCCTGCAGTCGCTCAGCGCCCGGCTGGACGAACATTTCGTCAAGGCCACGCAGATGCTCATGCACTGCCAGGGCCGCGTGGTGGTCACCGGCATCGGCAAATCCGGCCACATCGCCCGCAAGATCGCCGCCACCCTGGCCTCCACCGGCACGCCGGCCTTCTTCATGCACGCGGCCGAGGCCCTGCATGGCGATCTGGGCATGATCACCAGCCAGGACGTGGTGGTCGCCATCTCCTACTCCGGCCAGGCGCAGGAACTGATGACCGTGCTGACGGTGCTGCGCCGCATGGGCGCCCAGCTGATCGCCATCACCGGCAACGCCCAGTCCGAACTGGCCCTGAACGCCGACCTGCACCTGGACGCCCACGTGGAGCACGAGGCCTGCCCGCTGAACCTGGCGCCCACCGCCAGCACCACGGCCGCGCTGGCGCTGGGCGACGCGCTGGCGGTGGCCTGCCTGGAGGCCAAGGGCTTCAGCCGCGAGGACTTCGCCCGCTCGCATCCCGGCGGGGCCCTGGGACGCCAGCTGCTGACGTTCGTGCGCGACATCATGCGCCGCGGCGAGCAGCTGCCCGTCGTGACGCCCGACACGCCGGTCCCCGACGCGCTGGCCGAAATGTCCGCCAAAGGCATGGGCATGACCATCGTGGCCGACCCGCCGGGTCATCCGGTGGGCCTGTTCACCGACGGCGACCTGCGCCGCCTGATCGCCCGCAGAGGCGACATCCGCGGCCTGCCCGTCTCGGAAGGCATGACGCGCCAGCCACGCAACATTTCCGCGGACGCCCTGGCCATCGAGGCGGCCCGCCAGATGGACAAACTGCGCATCAACCAGATGCTGGTACTGGACGCAAACGGGCTACTATTAGGGGCTCTGCACATGCACGACCTGTTGGCCGCAAAGGTAATCTGACCATGTTGAACAATCCAACCGCCCCGCTGCACCCCGCCGAAGCGCAAATCCTCGCCAAGCTGCCCGAGACCACCCGTGAACGTCTGCGCGCCCTGCGCATGATGGTCTTTGACGTGGACGGCGTCCTGACCGACGGCCGCCTGTGGTACAGCGAACAAGGAGAAGTCTTCAAGGGCTTCCACGCCCTGGACGGTCACGGCCTGCGCATGCTGGGCGAGAGCGGCATCTCGGTGGCCATCATCACCGGCCGCGAAAGCGGCATCGTGGCGCGCCGCGCCGCCGAGCTGGGCATACGCTTCGTGCACCAGGGGGTGGGCGACAAGGTCGCCATCCTGTCGCAGATCGCCCAGGAGAACGGCCTGGCCCTGAACGAGCTCGGCTACATGGGCGATGACCTCATCGACCTGGCCGCCATGCAGCGCGTGGGCTTTTCCGCCAGCGTGCCCAATGCGCCCTTCTACGTCTCCCAGATGGCCAGCTGGGTCTCCACCCTGCCCGCCGGCCAGGGCGCCGTGCGCGAATGCTGCGACGCCATCCTGGCCGCCCAGGGCCGCCTGGCGACCTTCATCACCGGCGGCCTGCTGAAAACCACCGGAGTCATCCAGTAACCATGCGCGATCGCCTGCCCACCGTCATTTCCCTGCTGCTTCTGGCCCTGCTGGTGCTGGCCACCTGGTGGGCGGTCGACTACACCCAGCGCTCAGTGGCCATCGACCCGCCGCGCCGCGTCACCCACGAACCCGATTCCTGGGCGCGCAACTTCACCATGGTCAGCACCGACGCCACCGGCATGGCCACCAATCGCCTGGACGGCGAACTAGCCTATCACTTTCCCGACGACGATTCCTACGAAATCGAAAAACCGCGCGCCGTCAGCAATCGCGCCCAGTCGCCCATGACCGTCGCCACCTCGGACACCGCCCACATGAGCGCCGGCGGCGACACGATCACCATGAAGGGCAACGCCCACATCCACCGCCAGGCCACGGCCGAGGACGAGGCCCTGGACGTGCGCAGCAGCGTGCTCATCATCCTGCCCGACGAAGACGTGGTCTACACCAACGAACCGGCCCTGGTGGTCAATGGCCAGTCCACCATGCGCGGCACGGGCATGCGCTACGACAATCGCGTTCGCCAACTGAACGTCATGTCGGAATCCGACGTTAAAATCTCGGGCCAGCAGACACAGAAAGCGCGATCCTCCAACAGCTCTAAGGATTCCCCACCATGACCACGCGTCACAGCGCCAGCTCCAGCCTCCGGCCCGAGCTCCTCACCCGCCTCCTGCGCAGCGCCCTGGGCCTGGCCATGGCTTCGGCCGCCCTCGTCCTGCTGCCGAACGCGCCCGCGCAGGCCCAGGCGGGCGCGGAAGCGGCCCAGGAGCCAGACACCTCCGTATTGTCCGACACCCTGACCTACGACGACGTCACCAAGCAGACCATCTACAAGGGCAATATCGTGCTCACGCGCGGCGCCCTGACTCTCATGGCCGACCAGCTCGCCATCGAACAGGACGCCGAAGGCTACCAGCACGGCACCGCCACGGTCACCGAGCGCCCGCGCGTCACCATACGCCAGGAAGAGCCGGCCAAGTTCGAGCTGCTGACCGCCGAGGGCGTCAAGGCCGTCTACAACGGCAAGACCGAGGAAATCGAACTCATCGGCAAGGCCATCGTCAACCGCTACGTCTGCGGCAAATTGCAGGACACCATCCAGGGCCAGCGCATCATCTACCGCCAGAAAAGCGGCACCTACCAGGCCTTCGGCGGCGCCGAATCGGCCACGCGCGACGGCCGGGTACGCTCGGTGGCGCGTTCGCGCGCCAGCGCCGACGCCGCCCTGGCCGAATGCCAGCGCAAGTCCTCTCCCCGCAAATAGCCCGGATTCCGCTCTAACATGGTTGCATCCCCCAGCCCATCCACTCCAACCCGAGCCGACAATTCCGTCAAAGGCAGCCTGATCGCCCAGGGCCTGCGCAAGACCTATGGCAAGCGCACCGTGGTGCAGGACGTATCCCTGAACGTGGAAAGCGGCGAGGTCGTCGGCCTGCTCGGCCCCAACGGGGCCGGCAAGACCACCAGCTTCTACATGATCGTGGGCATCGTGCACGCCGACGCCGGCCGCATCGAGATCGACGGCACCCCCATCACCGGCATGCCCATGCACAAGCGCGCCCGCCTGGGCCTGTCCTACCTGCCCCAGGACGCCTCCGTGTTCCGCCGCCTGACGGTCGAGGAAAACATCCGCGCCGTGCTGGAGCTGCAGCAGGACGACAAGGGCCGTGCCATCAGTTCGCGCGAGATCGGCGAGCGCCTGGAGACCCTGATTTCCGAACTGCAGATCAGCCACATCCGCCGCAACACCGCCGTGTCATTGTCCGGCGGGGAGCGCCGGCGGGTGGAGATCGCCCGCGCCCTGGCCAGCAATCCGCGCTTCATCCTGCTGGACGAACCCTTCGCCGGCGTGGACCCGATCGCCGTCATCGAGATCCAGCGCATCGTGCAGTTCCTGAAGGGTCGCAACATCGGCGTGCTCATCACGGACCACAACGTGCGCGAGACCCTGGGCATCTGCGACCGCGCCTACATCATCAGCGAAGGCACGGTGCTGACCAGCGGGCACCCCTCCGAGATCATCGACAACGAGGCCGTGCGCAAAGTCTACCTGGGCTCGAATTTCCGCATGTAGTCCCCCCTGCCCCGGCCCCTGCGCCGGGGCTTTCGAAAGCGCGTCCACCCTAGGGTTTTCCTGACATTTTCCCTTGATCCAAGTCATGTAATCCCGCTGACATATAGGTATACTGGAATCTCCAACCTCGATAGTAAGGAGCCTTCAGAACGAACCCTCCCGCGTCTTGGACGCACCAGCATCACTACTACGGAGAGCCTATATGAGCCTTAACATCAGTGGCCGTAATCTCGACATCACCCCTGCTATCCGCGACTACGTCAAGAACAAGATCGGTCGGATCGACAAGCATTTCGACAATGTGGTCGACTCCCAGGTCATGCTTTCCATCGAACGTCTGAAGCACACTGCCGAAGTCACCGTCCGCGTGCCCGGCAAGGACATCCACTGCGCCGCTTCCGACGAAAACCTGTACGCCGCCATCGACCTGCTGGCCGACAAGATCGACCGCCAGGTGGTCAAATACAAGGAAAAGGCGAACAGCCACGCACATGAGCCCGCCAAGCGGCTCGAGGTCCCGGCCGCCTGATCGCGCAGGACTCTCATCAGCAGGCCCGACCTGCCGACAGACCCCGCACCATCCGGTTCGGGGTTTTGTGTTTTATGGCACACTGCCGCTCTGTTCCACGCTGTGCAAAAAGTGTTCAGCTAAAAAACATTCCCCCCTATAATGGCCGTCATGAATCTCTTGTCGCGCATTTTGCCTCTGTCCAATGTGGTTCTGGATCTTGCTGCCACCAGCAAGAAACGCGCTTTCGAACAAGCCGGACTGATCTTCGAGAACCATCACGGCATCGCCCGGACAGCCGTGTTCCACAGCCTGATCGCTCGCGAGCGGCTGGGCTCCACAGCGCTTGGCCACGGCGTGGCCGTGCCCCACGGTCGCATCAAAGACCTGAAGGAGCCCTGCGCCGTCTTCATGCGCCTGGCCGAACCCGTGCGCTTTGACGCCAGCGACGGACGCACCGCCAGCCTGCTGTTCTTCCTGCTGGTGCCCGAGACCGCCACCCAGACGCACCTGGACCTGCTGGCCGAGATCGCCCGTCTGATGGCCGATCCGGACGTGCGCCAGGCCCTGGCGCAGGAAACCGATCCGGCCCGGATCCACCACATCCTGACCCAGCCCGCAGCCCTTCAAGCGGAAGACCCCGATGCTGACAGTCCAAGAGCTGGTCAATGACAACAACGACAAGATCGCGGTCAGCTGGGCCGCCGGCAAGCACGCCGCCAGCCGGCCTATCCCCGATCTTGGCATGGCGGCCGCCGACCTGGTCGGCCACCTGAACCTGATCCATCCCTCCCGCATCCAGGTCTTCGGGCCGGAAGAGCTTTCCTATTACAACCGCTTCGACGTCAAGCGGCGCCAGCATCACCTGGAAGACCTGGTGCAGGGCGGCGTGCCGGCCATCTTCATCGCCAACAACGCCGCCGCGCCGGCCGACCTGCTGGAGTTCTGCGAAACCCAAGGGGTGCCGCTGCTCTACACGCCCATCGACGCCGCCCAGCTCATCGACCTGCTGCGCATCTACCTGGGCAAGCGCCTGGCCCCCAAGACCACCATGCACGGCGTATTCATGGACGTGCTGGGCCTGGGGGTGCTGATCACCGGCGAATCGGGCCTGGGCAAGAGCGAGCTGGCGCTGGAGCTGATCTCGCGCGGCCACGGCCTGGTCGCGGACGACGCGGTCGAACTGTCGCGCACCGCGCCCAACATCATCGACGGCCAATGCCCGCCGCTGCTGCAGAACCTGCTGGAAGTGCGCGGCCTGGGATTGCTGGACATACGCACCATTTTTGGCGAAACCTCGGTTCGTCGTAAAATGAAGCTCAAGCTGATCGTGCATCTCGTCCGCTCCAACCCCGACAACTTCGAGCGCCTGCCCACCCAGGACCAGGTCCAGGACGTGCTGGGCATCGGCATCAAGCGCGTCATGCTGCAGGTGGCCGCCGGCCGCAACCTGGCCGTGCTGGTGGAAGCGGCGGTTCGCAACACCATACTCGCCTTCCGCGGCATAGACACCATGGGCGACTTCATCGAGCGCCAGGCCCTGGCCATCATGAACAGCCGTGAAGACTAGGCAGCCTTTGCGGCTGCCCCGTTTCTGACGAATCGTCGGCCAGGCCAAGCCTGCCGGCGAACTGATTCGAATGCGAATCATCGCATCGTGTTAACAGGCCCTAACCACAATGCTGAAAGTTGTATTGATCACCGGCATATCCGGATCGGGAAAATCGGTTGCGCTGCGCCTGCTGGAAGATACCGGCTATACCTGCGTGGACAATCTGCCCGCCCGCTTCCTGGCCGAATTCGTCGAACGCTCGGCCCAGCAGGGGCTGGAGCGCCTGGCCGTGGCCATCGACGTGCGCGGCTCCGGCGATCTGGACACCTTGCCCGAGGTCATCCGCAAGCTGCGCGAAGATGGCTACGCATTGCGCGTCATCTTCCTGAACGCCAGCGACCATACCCTGCTGCAGCGCTACTCCGAATCGCGCCGCCGGCACCCGCTCACCGACCGCCTGCGCCAGGACGGCCGCTCGCCGTCGCTGGAGGAGTGCATCGCCGTGGAGCGCGAGCTGACCGCGCCGCTGCGCGAACTGGAGCATGTCATCGACACCAGCGACACCACGCCCGGCCAGCTGCGCGCCTGGGTGCGCGACCTGGTGCAGGCCGACCGCGCCAGCGTGGTGCTGACTTTCGAGTCCTTCGCCTACAAGCGCGGCGTGCCGGGCGATGCCGACCTGGTCTTTGACGTGCGCTGCCTGCCCAACCCCCACTACGATCCCGAGCTGCGCCCCATGACCGGACGCGACGAGCCCGTGGCCAGATGGCTGGCCCAGTTCGGCTCGGTGGAAAACATGGTCGACGACATCGCCAGCTTCGTGCGCCGCTGGCTGCCGCTGTACATGCAGGACACCCGCAACTATCTGACCGTGGCCATCGGCTGCACCGGCGGCCAGCATCGTTCCGTCTACGTCACCGAGCAGCTGGCGCTGCGCTTCGCCGACCACGCGCCCCTGCTGGTGCGCCACCGCAACCAGCCACCCATCAATCCAGTCCCATGAATACATCCTCCCTGCGCGCGCTGGGAGCCATGCTGGCGGCCCTGGCGCTGCTGGCGGGCTGCTCCTCCAGCCCCAAGCGCTCCAAGCCCAAGCCCGGCGCCACCGTCTCCGCCCCTCGCGGCGGAGGCTACTACAAAGATGACGGGCCCGACGCCCGCATCCCCGCCAATCTGCTCTCCACTCCCAACGCCACCCCCCGCCTCGAACCCATTGCCCGCAGCAATACCCGTCCCTACACGGTGCTCGGCAAGAGCTTCGTCCCCCACACCAGCCACAAGCCCTTCTCCCAGACCGGCACCGCGTCCTGGTACGGCCGCAAGTTCCACGGCAAGAAAACCGCCAACGGCGAAACCTACGATATGTACGCCATGACGGCAGCCCATCCCACGCTGCCGATTCCCAGTTATGCGCGCGTGACCCGGCCCAGCACCGGCAAATCCGTCATCGTGCGCATCAACGACCGGGGTCCATTTCATAGTTCTCGCATCATCGACCTGTCCTATGTGGCCGCCGCCAAGCTGGACCTGATCGCGCCCGGCAGCGGCACCGTACTGGTGGAGGCCATCACCGAGGATGAAATCCGCGCAGGCCGCTTCGACGACGACGAAACCCGGATCGCCCGGGCCGACACGCAGGCCGCGCCCGCTCCGGCTCCCAAGCCCAGCCTGGTGGTCAAGGAGGAGCAGCAGCCGACTCCGGACGCGCTGGAGGCGCTGGCGCAGGAAGAACTGGACCTGGAACTGGACGAATCGCCCAGCTGGAGCAGCGATGCAAGCGACCAGCAATTGATCGTCCAGTCCGCCGCGCCAGCCCAGCCGCGCCGCAACGCCGCATCCGGCGAGACTCGCGTCTACCTGCAGTTCGGCGCCTTCTCCGCACGCCAGAACGCTTCCGCCCTGGCGCAGCAACTGAACCGCCAGATCGCGCAGGTGGAGTACCGCAATGCCGAGGTCGAAGCGCACAACGAATTGTTCCGGGTGCAGATAGGCCCCTACCAGAGCCGCACGGAAGCCATCAATGCGGCCTTGCGCATCCGCCAGGAGACGGGCCTGAACCCCGCCGTGGCGGTGCGCTGACGAAACGGCGCAAGCGCCGGCTCAATCGCCGGACCGGTCCTCCCGGGCCTGGCGCGCCAGGCCCCAGGCGTACAGCACATCCCGCGGCACGCCGCTGGCCTGGCTGCCGATGCGCGCCGCATCGCGCAGCGACACCTGCTCCAGCAAGGCCGACATCCAGCGCTCCGTGGCCGCATCCAGCTCCGGCGCATCATGCTCCTGGCGCGGGGCCTCGTGCAGGATCAGCACGAACTCGCCCTGCTCCCGATGGCCGTCCTCGGCCAGCCATTGCTCGGCCTGCCCCAGGGGCACGGTATGGATCTGCTCGAAACGCTTGCTCAGCTCGCGCGCGAAGGTCAGGCGGCGCTGCGGCCCGCAGACCTGTTCCATGTCGCGCACGGCCGCCCGCAGGCGATGCGGCGACTCGAACATCAGCACCGGCATGTCCAGGCCTGCCCACTGCTGCAGCCACTTGCGGCGCGCCACTGCCTTGGACGGCATGAAGCCCGCAAAGGCAAAGGCCGGATTTTCGTCGCTGGTCGCTCCGCTGCCCATCAGCGCCGCGATCACAGCCGAGGCCCCCGGCAGCGGCACGACCCGGTAGCCGGCTTGCCGCACTTCGCGCACCACGCGCGCGCCCGGGTCGCTGACGGCGGGCGCGCCCGCATCCGAGACCAGCGCCACTCTCTGGCCCTGCGCCAGTCGCTCGATGATGGCCGAGGCCGCCTGGGCCTCGTTGTGCCGATGCGCAGCCATGAGCGGCGTCTGTATGCCCCAGGCCTGCAGGAAGGGGCGCGTTGCGCGCGTGTCCTCCGCCGCAATAATGTCGCACTGTTCCAGCGCCTGCCAGCCGCGCAGGGTAAGGTCTCCAAGATTGCCGATGGGCGTGGCCACCACATACAGGCAGGCCTCGGGCCAGACCTGGCCCCTGACCTTGTCCATCATGCCCTGCCAGGCCCCGGCCGACGGTATGCGGCCCTCTGTGTCGCTCATGCTAAATCCTGTCTAAACATCGTTGTCATTGAGTGCCCATGAATCCTTTCGAACAGGCCCGCCGGGCCCAGGAACGCGCGCTGCGCCGCCTGCGGCGCGCTCGCCCCGCTCCTGCAGCCCCTTCGGAGCGCCGTTCCCCCAGCCAGCAACGCGGCGACCGGGCGGAACAGCGCGCCGCCGACCACGTGCAGCGGCATGGCGCGCGCATCCTGGCGCGCCAGCTGCGCGCCCGCGGCGGCGAGATCGACCTGCTGCTGTGGCACGAAGAGCATCTGGTCTTCCTGGAAGTGCGCCAGCGCAATTCGCATCGTTTCGGCGGGGCGCTTGCCAGTGTAAACCGGGACAAGCAGCGCCGTCTGATCCTGGCCGCCCGCCAATGGCTGCCGGCCCTGGCCCGGCGCCATTTCCAGGGGCGGCTGCCGCCGTGCCGCTTCGATGTGATCGCCATCGAAGGCGAGTCGCTGCGCTGGATACGCAACGCCTTCGCCGACCAGTGAAAACGCTCTCGATCCCCTGCCCCGGGAACCTTCCGGAAACGGGCCTGTCATAGTCTTTTCAATACGGCTGCGTTTTTTTCAACATGACACGATCTGCCTGCCCCACGGCGAAATTCTCCATGCGATAATGCGCGCTATGGACCTTATCGCCTTAATGACATCGCATTTCGACGATTCCGTCGACACCCTCAAAGCCAGCACCCGCGAACTGGCCGAACCCCTGGCCGCGGCCGTGGAGCTGCTGTTCGCCACCCTGGCCAACGACGGCAAGATTCTGGCCTGCGGCAACGGCGGCTCGGCGGCGGACGCCCAGCACTTCATCGCCGAACTGGTCGGTCGCTTCGAACGCGACCGCCTGCCGCTGGCGGGCATCGCCCTCAACACCGACACCTCCATCATGACCGCCGTCGGCAACGACTACGGCTTTGACAGCGTGTTCGAACGCCAGGTCAGCGCCCTGGGCCAGACCGGCGACATCCTGGTGGCCATCTCCACCAGCGGCAACTCGCCCAACGTCATCCGCGCCATCGAAGCGGCGCGCGAGCGCGACATGGTCATCATCGCCCTGACCGGCAAGGGCGGCGGCAAGATCGCCGAATTGCTCTCCGACACCGACATCCACCTGTGCGTGCCCCACGATCGGACCATGCGCATCCAGGAAGTCCACATCGTCCTGCTGCACGCCATGTGCGACGGCATCGACGCCCTGCTGCTCGGAGACCCCCTATGAAGAACAACCGTCTGATCATCGCCGGCCTACTGGCCGGATCCCTGCTGTCCCTGTCGGGCTGCGGCCTGCTGGTCGTGGGCGGCGCCGCCGCCACCACCGCCGCGGTCGCCACGGACCGGCGCACCACCGGCGAACAGGTCGAGGACAGGGCCATCGTCATGAAGGCCGGCTCGGAAACGCGCCGCCTGCTGGAAAACAAGGAAGGCCGCATCAACACGTCTTCCTACGCAGGCGTGGCCCTGCTGACGGGCGACGTGCCCACCGAAGCCGACAAGGCCGAGGCCGGCCGCCTGGTATCGCAGGTCGAGAAAGTCACCCGCGTGGTCAACGAATTGCGCGTGGGCGAACCCACCCCGCTGAGCGTACGCTCCAACGACTCCTGGATTTCCACCCGGGTCAGCACCGCGCTCATCAACACCAAGGAAGTCCCCAGCCGCACCATCTCGGTCACCACCGAGCGCGGCGTGGTCTATCTCCAGGGACGCGTCACCCAGGACGAAGGCGAACGCGCCGCCATTGCGGCCGCAGGCGTGCCTGGCGTGAACAAGGTCGTCAAGCTGTTCGAATACGTCAGCGCCGAAAGCCTGGCGCAGCCGCTGTCCAGCAACACGCAAAAGACGACTCCGTCTCCGGCGCCGGCTGCTGAGCCAGCCCCCGCCGCCACCTCCGTCGAAGTCATGCCTGTGCAATGAAAAAAGTACTGATCATCGCCGTCGCCGTGGCGGCAGCCGTGGGCCTGGGAGTCTGGACCATGTCCGACTCCAAGCCCAGCGCTCCCAACGTGGCCTTCACCGACCTGAACGGCAAGACCTTCCACACCGAAGACCTGCGCGGCAAGGTGGTGCTGGTCAAGTTCTGGGCCACCGACTGCACCACCTGCGTGGCGCAGATGCCCGACAACATCGCCAATTTCAACGCCCTGTCCGGCAAGGGCTTCGACATCGTGGCCGTGGCCATGAAGCACGACCCCATCAACTACGTGCGCAACTTCACCCAGTCGCGCCAGTTGCCGTTCACGGTCGCCCACGACGACACGGGCGAGATCGCCAAGGCCTTCGGCGACGTGCGCCTGACCCCTACCGCCTTCCTGCTGGACAAGCAGGGCCACATCATCAAGCGATACCTGGGCAATTACGACAAGCAGGAATTCATCGCCACGGTCGAGAAAGCCCTGTCCAGCAGCTGATCTTTACTTTCGCCCCAGCCACATACAACCCCGGGTGCCAGCAGTGGACCCGGGTTTTCTTCAAGTGAGCGCGTCAATGAGCACCACAGATTCGCAGAATTACTCGTCCACCGTCAAAGCGGAGGTCCTGTCCGAGGCCCTGCCCTACATCCGCCGCTTCCACGGCAAGACGGTGGTCATCAAATACGGCGGCAACGCCATGACCGAAGAAGCCCTGCAGCGCAGCTTCGCCCATGACGTCGTGCTCCTGAAGCTGGTGGGCCTGAACCCCGTCGTGGTGCACGGCGGCGGCCCCCAGATCAACGACGCGCTCAAGCGCATCGGCAAGGAAGGCACCTTCATCCAGGGCATGCGCGTCACGGACGCGGAGACCATGGAAGTGGTCGAATGGGTGCTGGGCGGCCAGGTGCAGCAGGACATCGTCATGATGATCAACGAGGCCGGCGGCAAGGCCGTGGGCCTGACCGGCAAGGACGGCGGCATGATCCAGGTCACCAAGAAGATGCTGCCCGACGCCGAGCACCCCGGGGAGCTCCTGGACATCGGCTTCGTGGGCGACATCCAGCGCATTCAGCCCGAGGTGGTCAAGGCGCTGCAGGACGACCAGTTCATCCCCGTGATTTCCTCCATCGGCTACGGCGAGGACGGACAGGCTTACAACATCAACGCCGACGTGGTCGCCGGCAAGATGGCTGAAGTACTGGGCGCTGAAAAACTGGTCATGCTGACCAACACGCCCGGCGTGCTCGACAAGAGCGGTCAGTTGCTGCGCCGCCTGTCGGCCCAGACCATCGACGAACTGTTCGCCGACGGCACGATCTCCGGCGGCATGCTGCCCAAGATATCCTCGGCCCTGGACGCTGCGCGCAACGGGGTCAATTCCGTGCACGTCATCGACGGCCGCGTGCCGCACTGCCTGCTGCTGGAGATCCTGACCGATCGCGGCGTGGGCACCATGATCAGCTCGCACTAAAGCCTGCCGACACCGATATGCGCGACCCAATCCGCGCCCATCCCTGGGCGCGGCCCCTCACGGCCTGCCGCCAGGGCGGCCCCATCTGGCTGTTCGACCTGGACAACACCCTGCACAATGCCTCCGGCGGCATCTTCCAGGCCATAGACCAGCGCATGCGCATCGGCGTGGCCCAGACCCTGGGTGTGGACATGGACACGGCGGACCGGCTGCGCATGGAATACTGGCAGCGCTACGGCGCCACCATGATAGGCCTGCACCGCCATCACGGCGCCGATCCGGCGGCCTTCCTGAAGCACGCCCACGATTTCGACGTGCCGGCCCTGCTCAGTGCGGAGAAAGGCCTGCCGGCGCAAGTGCGTCGCCTGCCGGGCTACAAGCTGCTGCTGACCAACGCACCGCTGGAATATGCCCGCCGGGTGCTCAAGGCCTTGAACCTGCTGCCCGTCTTCGACGGCATCTGGGCCATCGAGCACATGCAATTGCAGGGCCGCTACCGGCCCAAGCCCTCGCGCGCGCTCATGCGCCAGACTCTGGCCGTGCTGCAGGCCCAGGCGCGCGACATCATCCTGGTCGAAGACACCTTGCGCAACCTGAAAAGCGCCCGTCAGCTGGGCATGCGCACCATACACATCTACAACGCGGGCACGCCCTTCAGCGCCCTGCATCGAGGGCGCAACCAGTACGTGGACAGCCGCATCAGCCGGATCGCCCAGCTGGGCAATCACCGGCACGGCGGCTCTGCTCCCGAAAATAGGGGGATGTCTTAAAGCGACTCGGCCGCGCTGCAGACCGGGCAGCCCGGATCCTTGCGAAAGCGCACGGTGTGCCAGTTCATGTTGAAGGCGTCCACGCTGAGCAGGCGGCCCACCAGGGGCTCGCCAAAGCCGCCCAGCACCTTCAGGGCCTCGGCGGCCTGCACGCTGCCCACCATGCCCAGCAAGGGCGAGAGCACGCCCGTCGTGGCGCAGCGCAGCTCTTCCACATCGTCGGCTTCAGGAAACAGGCAGTGGTAGCACGGAGCCTGCGGCTGACGCAGGTCATAGGTGCTGACCTGCCCGGAAAAGCGGATGGCGGCGCCCGAGACCAGCGGCTTGTGATGGGCCACGCAGGCCCGATTGATGGCATGGCGCGTGGCGAAGTTGTCGCAGCAGTCCAGCACCAGGTCCACCTGCCCGACCCAGTGCATCAAGGCCGCATCGTCCAGACGCTGCACCACCGGCTGCACCTGGACTTCCGGATTGAGCTGATGGATGTGGACCCTGGCGGACTCCACCTTGTCCCATCCCAGCCTGTCGGTGGTATGGGCGATCTGGCGCTGCAGGTTGCTCAGTTCCACCTGGTCGTCGTCGACCAGGGTCATCCTGCCCACCCCCGAGGCCGCCAGGTAGGCCACCACCGGCGAGCCCAGGCCGCCGGCGCCTACGACCAGGATGTGGGAAGCCAGGATGCGTTCCTGGGCTTCCACGCCGAACTCGTCGAGCAGGATATGCCGCGCATAGCGCAGTAGTTGCTGATCTTCCACGTCTGCACGCTCGCGATCAGGGCGTCACCGGCTCCACGCCCTTGGGCGTGATGCGGAAGCGCTCGATGCGCGGTTGATCATTCAGCGGACTTTTTTTTTCAGCGGCGGCCTCTTCCCCGGCCTTGGCGTCCTGGGCCGCCTGCTTGGCGGCCGCCACCTTGGCGGGGTCGTTCTTCTTGACGGGGCGGCCCGCCAGCTGATTGAGCGCCTGCTGCAGCTGGAAGTCGTCGTCCCCGCCGAACTCGAACATCTTGAGGTCGGGATTCAAGCCTTCTTCGGCCTTGGCGCCGTCGGCCTCCTCGTCCACCTTGCTGTTGAGCAGGTGGCGCTTCAGGTCCACTTCACGCGGCAGGCGGAACAGGTTGCCCTGGGCGGTGTCGTCCACCACCACGTCCGGTTCCACCCCGGTCACCTGGATGGAGCGGCCGCTGGGCGTGTAGTACAGGGCGGTGGTCAGCTTCAGGCCGGCGTCGTCGGACAGCGGCACCACGCTCTGCACGGAGCCCTTGCCGAAAGTGCGATTGCCGATGATGGTGGCGCGCTTGTGGTCCTGCAGGGCGCCGGCCACGATCTCGGACGCCGAAGCCGAACCCACGTTCACCAGCACCACCACGGGCACCTTCTTGAGCCAGTCGACCTGCTTGAGGATGTCGGCGTCGGCATCCAGCTCGCCCAGAACGGACTGCATGGGCTTGACGTAGTACTCGCGGTTGGACGAGGGGATGCGGCCCTTGGTGGACACCACCAGGGCGCCGGGCTCCAGGAAGGCCGAAGACACGCCGATGGCGCTCTCGAGCAGGCCGCCCGGGTCGTTGCGCAGGTCGATGACCAGCCCCTTGGGCGCGCCGGCGCCCTTGTTGACGGTGGCCAGCTGCTTGATCAGGTCGGCCGCGGTGCGTTCCTGGAACTGGGCGATGCGTACGTAGGCCACATCGCCGGGCAGCATCTTGGAGCGCACGCTGCGCACCTTGATCAGGTCGCGCACGAGCTGGAATTCAATGGGTTTTTCGCGTCCGGCACGGCGGATGGTCAGCTTGATGGACGTCTTGGGTTCGCCGCGCATCTGCTTGATGGCGTCGTTCAGCGTCATGTCCTTGGTGGGCTTGCCATTGATGTGCGTGATGATGTCGCCCGCCAGGATGCCGGCGCGCGCGGCCGGAGTGTCCTCGATGGGGGAGATCACCTTGGGCATGCCGTCCTCGCTGCCGATTTCGATGCCCAGGCCGCCGAAGCCGCCCTGGGTCATGGCTTCCATTTCCTTGAAGGCGTCGGCGTCCAGGTAGGCCGAGTGCGGATCCAGATCGTTGAACATGCCCTTGATCGCATTGTTGATCAGGGCCTGGTCGGACAGGGGCTCCACGTATGTATTCTTGATGGCGGCAAACACATTGGCGAACTGCTGCAGTTCGCGCAACGGCAAGGGCTCGCCACGCTGGGCGGCTGCGGTAATGCCCAGGCTGATCAAAATGCCGCCCACGGCGCCTGCTGCCACCAGACCGATGCTGCCAAACCTTCGAGTGCCCATGCACATTCCCATTAATTCAGATTCAAGACTGGGCCGGGATGTTCCTGTCGGCCCGCCCAAGCATTATAGAGTAGCCCAAAAAGCCATACTAGCAGCCTGTCCGTTGATAACCAATGCAAATTTACCGATACGCAGACGGGTGCGCGGCGCTTGGAAGCTGTTTACGATCTTACTGGCCGAGCCAGACTTGCGGATTGATGGGCTTGCCCTGGTGGCGCAATTCGAAATACAGGCCGGGCTCCACCTGCCCGCCGGTCGCGCCCACGCGGGCCACCGCCTCGCCGCGCCCCACGATGTCGCCCACCTGCTTGAGCGTGCTCTGGTTGTAGGCGTAGACGCTCAGGTAGTCGCGGCCATGGTCGATGATGAGCAGGTTGCCGAAGCCCGACATCCAGTTGGCGAACACCACCCGGCCGGGAGCCACGGCGCGCACCGTCGTGCCGGCGTTGGCGCGCAGCACGATGCCGCGCCAGATGCCGCCGTCGGGACGCGCGGCGCCGAACTTGCCCTGCACCTGGCCGCGCACCGGATACGGCAGGCCCCGGGCCAGCCCCCGGAACCCGCCTTCGGGCTCCACGGCGGGCCGGGCCTGCGCCGGCTCCTCCTGCACGGCTTCCACTTCGCGCACCGCCGGCCGCTCCGGCCTGCTGATGGCCGGACTGGGCTCGGACGGCGCATCCAGGCTGTCGGACAGCAAGCGCTCGTGCTCGGCGGGCGGCCGATAAGTGGATGGCGGAGGTGCCGCTGGCGGAGGTGCCGCTGGCGGCGCTTCCGGCTCCGGCGCCGCGGATGGACTGCGCGGCGGCGCGGGAGGCGGCGCGGGCTGGGTGGCGCGGGCGCGCTCCAGCAATTCGCGTTCCCGTTCCAGACGCGCCTGTTCGCGGGCGGCCTGCTCCTCGCGCGCCTTGCGCCGCAGCGCCTCCTGGCGCGCCAGCTCGGCGCGGCGGGCCTCCTCGGCGCGCCGGGCGGCTTCACGCCGGCGCTGTTCCTCGGCCTTGCGCGCCAGTTCCGCCTGGCGGGCGATCTCCACCTCCAGGCCGGAAATCAGCTCGCCCAGGCGTCTGTCGTTCTGCTGCAAGCGCGAAGCCTCGCCGCGCTGGCGATCCAGCTCGGCGCTGATGTCCGCCAGCACCTTGGCGCGCTTGTCCTTCTGTTCTTCCAGGGCCGCCCTCTGCTCCACGGCTTCGGCGGCCAGTTGCTGCTGTTCTTTCTCGCGCGCCGCAACCTGCTGCTGGAGGCGGTCCAGCCGTTCGACGGTGCGCCGCACCTTGTGGACCTGTTCGGTCTGCTGGCGCGACACATAGCCCAGGTAATACAGCTCGCGATTGATGGCGTTGGGGTCGTCGCCCGACAACAGGGCGGCCCAGGGCGAGACGCCGTTCGCATATTGCGTGCGCAGCTGCTCGGCCAGCTCCTGCTGGCGCCGGGCCTTGAGGGCCTGCTGCTCGGCGATCTGCCGGCCCAGGACCTGGAGCTGCCCGTGCAGTTCCTCCTGGCGCCGCTCCAGCTGCGCCAGGCGGCGGTCTATGTCGGAGATGGCCTGTTCGGATTCGCGCAGGGCGCCTGCGGCGTCCCGGCGCGACCCCTCGCTGCTGTCGATGGACTTGCGCAGCGCGTCGATCTTCTGGCGCAGCTCCGCCTGCTGCTTCTGTGCCTGGGCCTGGCGCGCGGTCAGGTCAGGGTCGGCGGCCAGGGCCGGCAGGGCCCAGGCAGCCAGCAGCAGGCAGAAGCCGGCGCGCCGCATTACTGATGGGCCTTGCCCTGGTTGGCCACGGCCTGCATCTGGGCCTGGATGGCTTCCTGGTCGCCCAGGTAGTAATGACGGATGGGACGCAGGTTCTCGTCCAGTTCATAAACCAGCGGCTGACCGGTGGGGATGTTCAGGTGGACGATGTCCTCGTCCGAGATGCCGTCCAGGTGCTTGATCAGGGCGCGCAGGCTGTTGCCATGAGCCGTGACCAGCACGCGGCGGCCCGAGCGGATGGCTGGCGCGATGGACTCCTCCCAGAACGGCACCACGCGGGCGACCGTGTCCTTCAGGCATTCTGTGCGCGGCAGCTGTTCGGCCGGCACGCGCGCGTAGCGGCGGTCGAACCGCGGATTGCGCGGATCGTCCTCGCCCACCGGATCGGGAGCGATGGCGTAGGCGCGGCGCCAGACCAGCACCTGGTCCTCGCCGTATTTTTGTGCGGTTTCGGCTTTATTTAAGCCCTGCAAAGCACCATAATGGCGTTCGTTCAGGCGCCAGCTCAGTCCTACGGGCGTGTGCATGGCGTCCATGGAATCCAGGGCGATCCACAGCGTACGGATGGCGCGCTTGAGTACCGACGCGAAAGCCAGGTCGAACTCATAGCCGTTTTCCTTGAGCAGCTCACCTGCCTGCTTTGCCTGTTGGCGCCCGGTTTCGGTAAGATCGACGTCGGTCCAGCCGGTGAACCGGTTTTCCCGGTTCCATTGGCTTTCGCCGTGTCGCATCAGTACAAGTTTATACATGGTAAAAACAGCCTCGAGGTTGAAAAATCGGCGCCACTCTATAATCGTGTGATCCCGCCCTTTTTCTTGTTTTTCTTGGCACTCAACAGGATTTAACGTGGACTTCATATTAAGTCAGAATAATCTTCTAATTTTAGCAATTGCGCTGGTTGCCGGCATTATGCTGTTAATGCCCAGCTTTTTCAAAGGCCGTGCCGGACGGGCTGTTTCAACCGCCGAAGCGGTACAAATGGTAAACCAGAAAGAGGCCGTGCTGATCGACCTGCGCGGCGCCGACCAGTTCAAGGCCGCCTCCATTGCGCAGTCCCGCAACATCCCCGCCGCCGACCTGGACGCCAAGGCCGCCAGCCTGCCCAAGGACAAGCCCGTCATCCTGGTGTGCGACACCGGCCGCAGCGCGCCGCGCAGCGTGGCCGTGCTGCGCAAGCACGGCCTGCAGGAAGTCTACACGCTGGAAGGCGGCATCCAGGCCTGGATGCAGGCCAGCCTGCCCGTCAAAAAATCGTAAGCCAACGCTCCACGAGGTACTCATGGCAAAAGTAACGATGTACTCCACGATGGTGTGCCCATACTGCGTGCGCGCCGAAATGCTGCTCAAGCAGCGCGGCGTGACCGAGATCGACAAGATCCTGATCGACCGCGAGCCCGAGCAGCGCGCCATCATGATGGAACGCACCGGCCGACGCACCGTACCCCAGATCTATATCGGCGACACTCACGTCGGCGGTTACGACGACCTGGCCGCCCTGGACCGCGAAGGCGGCCTGCTGCCGCTGCTTTCCGCCTGATTCTTTTACTTACCACTCTCTCACCCCATAGGACCCACCATGGCCGACCAGAACACCCAGACCGCCGCCGACCAGGAAGCGCAACCCAGCTTCAGCCTGCAGCGCACCTACATCAAGGACATGTCCATCGAAATGCCCAATGCTCCCCAGATCTTCCTGGAGCAGGAGGCCCCCACCGTTGAAGTGTCCATCAATGTCGGCGGCCAGCGCCTGGCCGACACCGTCTACGAAAGCACGGTGACCGCCACCGTGACCACCCGTATCGGCGACAAGGTCATGTACCTGGTGGAGACCACCCAGGCCGGCATCTTCGAAGCCGCCAACATCCCCGCCGAACAGCTCGACCCGCTGCTGGGCATCGTGTGCCCGACCATGCTCTACCCTTACCTGCGCGCCGCCGTGGCCGATGCCATCAACCGCACGTCCCTGCCCCCGCTGCATCTGACGGAAGTGAACTTCCAGTCCCTGTACGAGCAGCGTCTGGCGCAAGGCGCTGAACAGTCCGGCAACCAGCCCCTGCAGGCCTGATCGTGCCGCAAGCGCGCACCACCCCTCGCGTCGCCGTCCTGGGCGCGGGCAGTTGGGGAACGGCGCTGGCCGCCCTGGCCTGCGCCCAGGCCCCCACCCTGGTGTGGGCGCGCAACCCTGCCACGGCGCAGGAGATCAACACCCGGCACCGCAACGAACACTATCTGCCCGGGCTCGCCCTGCCACAAAACCTGCAGGCCGCCGACCAGCTTTCGCAGGCCATGGCCTTCGCGCTGGGCGACGATTCCGCGCCTGCGCTGATCATCCTGGGCGTACCGGTGCGCGGCCTGGCCCAGACCTGCCTGGACCTGGCGCGCCACCTGCCCGCCGGACGCCGCCAGCCCGTGCTGGTGGTCTGGACCTGCAAGGGCTTCCAGCATGAAAGCGGGCTGCTGCCGCACCAGATCGCGCAGCAGAACCTGCCGGATCATGCCTGGCTGGGGCGCGCCGTGCTCTCGGGTCCCTCGTTCGCACTGGAAGTGGCCAAGGGACTGCCCGTGGCCCTGACGCTGGCCAGCGAGCCCGCCGCCATGGCCCATGTGGCCCTGGACGCGCTGCACGGCACCCAGGCGCGGCTCTACACCAGCAGCGACATCATAGGCGTGGAAGTGGGCGGCGCCCTGAAGAACATCATGGCCATCGCCTGCGGCATCGCCGATGCGCTGGGCCTGGGACACAATGCCCGCGCGGCCCTGATCACGCGCGGCCTGGCCGAGATGCAACGTCTGGGCGTGGCCCTGGGCGGCCAGGCCGAAACCTTCTTCGGCCTGGCCGGCCTGGGCGACCTGGTCCTGACCGCCACCGGCGAGCTGTCGCGCAACCGCCAGGTCGGACTGGCGCTGGGCGCCGGCCAAAGCCTGGACAGCATCCTGGCCACCGGCATCACCGCCGAAGGCGTGCGCTGCGCCAGCGCGGCGCTGGCCATGGGCCGCGCCCATCACGTCGACCTGCCCATCACCGAAGCAGTTTGCCAGATCCTCTTTCACCAACTCTCGCCCCGCCAGGCAGTCAGCGAACTGCTGGCGCGCGGGGCCAAGCAGGAAAGCAGTTGAACACCCGTCGGGGCGCCGCCCGTCCAAGGCTGCGCCGACACGGACGCGAGCCCATCCCTTGCGCCCAAGAGCGAATTCGTACTTATTTTTGAAGACCGAACCATGTCATTGCTAGCAAGCTTTCGCCGCTTGATATCCCAATCACTGCTGGGCCTGGCCTGCGCCGGCCTGACGGCCGCCTCGGCATCGGCCCAGTCCAGCTGGCCCGAGCGCCCCATCCAGATGATCGTGCCCTTCCCGGCCGGCTCCTCTCCGGATGCGCTGGCGCGCGCCATCTCCGAGCCTCTGGCCCAGGCTCTGGGCCAGCCCGTCATCGTGGACAACCGCCCCGGCGCGGGCGGCAACATCGGCACCCGTTTCGTGGCGCACGCCAAGCCGGACGGCTACACGATGCTGCTGACCATCAACGGCCCCATGGTGACCGCCCCCACGCTGTACAAGACCACGCTGGGCTACGATCCGCTCAAGGACCTGCAAGCCATCTCCATGATAGGCACCAGCCCGAACGTGCTGGTGGTTCCGGCCGACTCGCCGGCCAACAGCGTCCAGGAATTCATCGAACTGGCCAAGTCCCGCCCCGGCGCGCTCAACTACGGCACGGTAGGGCCTGGCAGCTCCGCCCACCTGGCCATGGCCATGCTCGAGCACGCCGCCGGCATCAAGCTGGAGCAGATCCCCTACTCGGGATTTCCGCAGATCCTGACCGCCATCATCGCCGGCGACATCGACGCCGCCTTCATGGTGCCGGGCATCGCCATGCCGCAGGTGCAGGCCGGCAAGGTCAAGGCTCTGGCCATCACCTCGCTGCAGCCCAGCGAACTGCTGCCCGGCCTGGAAACCATGGTCGAGGCCGGACTGGACAATTTCGAGGCCATCTCCTGGGACGCCTTCTTCGTGCCCAGCAATACGCCCGACGACGTGGTGGCCCGCCTGAACAAGGAAGTCACCGCCATCCTGCAGCGCGAGGACATCAAGGCCAAGCTCAACGCCTTCTATTTTTCGTCCGAACCGTCCACGCCCCAGGAAATGACCGACAAGATCATCGCCGACAAGGCCCGCTGGGACGCCGTGATCGAGCGCCTGAAACTGTCGCTGGAATAATCGCCGGTCCCTCAGAAGAAAAAGCCGCTTCCCGGGAAGCGGCTTTTTTCATGGACGCCGGTCAGGATCGCCGTTCATACGCCTCCGTCATAGCCGGCCTGGCGCCAGGCTTCGAAGACGCAGACCGCCACGGCATTGGACAGGTTCAGGCTGCGCTGGCCGGCCCTCATGGGCAGGCGGATGCGCTGCTCCGGCGCGAACAGGTCCAGTTGCTCGGCGGACAGTCCCGCGGTTTCGCGGCCGAACACGAAGGCGTCGCCGGGCCGGAAAGATGAGCCGCCGATCAGGCGGCTGCCCCGCGTGGTCAGGGCGAAACAGCGGCCCGGCGCCGCGCCCGTGGCCTGCAGGGCTTCTTGCAGGTCATCGTGCACGCGCACCTGCGCCCATTCATGGTAGTCCAGGCCGGCGCGCCGCAGCTTGCTGTCCTCCAGCTCGAAACCCAGGGGCCGCACCAGATGCAGCGCGCTGCCGGTATTGGCGGCCAGGCGGATGACATTGCCCGTATTGGGCGGGATTTCGGGTGAGACCAGCACGATATGAAACATGAAGCATCCAGAAAAAACGCCGCCAAAGCGGCCAGGCATGATTTAAGGTACAGCCACGGTCCAGGGAGCGCGGGCCGCCACCAGGGCGTGGACCGACCGCGCTCCCGCAGTCCGGCAGGCCCGGGCCAATGCATCGAGCGTAGCGCCCGTGGTAAGGACATCGTCCACCAGCAGCAGCTCCCGGCCCCGCAGCCCGTCTGCGGCCACGAAAGCGGCGCGCATGGCGGCGCGGCGCGCCTGCCTGCCCAGCCGCTTCTGAACGAGGTCCCGGGCTCCCGCCCAGCGCACGACGCCGGGCCGCATCCGCAGGCCCAGCAGGCGAGCAACCCGCCGCGCCAGCACGGCGCTGGGGCTGAAGCCGCGGCGGCGCAAGGCCTGCGGCCTGGGCGGAACGGGGATCACCCAGGCATCGGGGCCCAGGCCGGGGCCGCAGCGCCGCCACTGATCGACCATCAGTTCGGCCAAGGCCGGTGCGACCTCCAGCTGATGCGAAATTTTAAGCCCATGGATAAGCATGTCGCCAGGATGTTCGTAATCGAAAGCCGCCACCGTGGAGCACAGCGATACCTGCCCGGCGCCGCAATCAGGACAGGCCAGCAGCGCCAGGGGCGGCAGGGCCAGCGCGCAGCGCGGGCACCGCACGCAGCCCGGACGAGGTCCCAGCGCCTGCCGGCACAGCCCGCACAAGGCGCCTGACGTCGAGCGCAAGCCGCACAACAGGCAGGGCCTGGCCGGAAAATGACGCCACAAGGCCAGGGGTTGCAGGTCGCGCGGCGGCGGGGGATGCGCCATAATAACTTGTTGTCCTTACGGAAATACGCTGGCCTGATCACACCACGAGACCGGGATCCGCGCCAGCGCCACTTGCGCAAACATGTCCCAGTTACCCTCGCTGCCCATCAATCCCGTCCACGTCGAACAGCAGTTCGACCGTCGCGCGCCCCTGGACCAGGCCCAGTTCCTGTACGGGGAAGTCGCCCAGCGCATGCTCTCCCGGCTGGCCCTGATACGCCTGCAGCCGGCCCACATCCTGGATGCCGGCTGCGGCGCCAGCCACGCGCTCGAGCCGCTGCGCTCCCGCTATCCAGACATGAACTACGTCGGATTGGACCGCAGCGCCAGATTGCTGGAGACCGCACGCGAACGCTACCAATCCAAGCCCAGTCTGTGGCAACGCTTGCGCAACCAGCCCACGCCGGCCGCCAGCTGGGTGCAGGCGGATCTGGCCCAGAGCGGCCTGCCCGCCGAAAGCCAGGAGCTGATCTGGTCCAACATGGCTTTGCACTGGCATCCCGAGCCGCATCGAGTGCTGGCCGAATGGCGGCGCCTGCTCAAGCCCGAGACCCTGGTCATGTTCTCGTGCCTGGGCCCCGGCTCTCTGGCCGAGCTGCGCAGCGCCATGACCCAGGCCGACCTGGGGACGCACAGCATGGAATTCGTGGACATGCACGACTTCGGCGACCTGCTGCTGGAAAACGGCTTCGCCGATCCCGTGATGGACCAGGAGATCATCACCCTTACCTATCGCACTGCGGAAAAGCTGCTGGACGACCTGCGCATCCTGGGCGGCAACCCGCACATCGGCCGCAGGCCAGGCCTGAGCAGCCTGCAGTGGCGTCAGCGCCTGCTGCAGGCGCTGGAAAAACAGCGCCACATGGACGGCACGCTGCACCTCACCCTGGAAGTGGCCTATGGCCACGCCTGGCGCGCCCGCAGCCAGCGCGGCATGCAGGGCGAAGTCAGCGTGCCCATCTCCACCATAGGCCGCCGTCCCAAGCCCTGAGGCGCCGCGCCAGGCCCTCTCTGACAAACCATCTGTTTAGAGGTAAACTTGTTCGGCCGGCCCCATGGCCGGCTGCGTTCTCAGGGCGGGGTGCAAGTCCCCACCGGCGGTAATGGCCCTGGAACCTGTTCATGGCAAATGCATGAACAGGTTCCTGACCTAGCCCGCGAGCGCCTGGCCCATGGCCAGGGACAGCAGATCCGGTGCGATTCCGGAGCCGACGGTAACAGTCCGGATGAAGAGAGAACGGGATACAGATCTCTCCACCACGCCGGGCCTGCGTCCGACGTCGGCCGATTGCCTATCCTGCTTCCTGCAAGCCCTGTTTGCTGTCTTGAAACAGGAAATCACCATGAACAGCTTCACCCCCGCCAGCCAGCTGGCTCCCCGTATCGCTTTCATCCAGGCATGCTGGCACAAGGACATCGTGGACCAGGCCCGCCAGGGCTTCGTCGACGAAGTGCGCGCGCTGGGCCAGGATCCCGCGCAGATCGACTTCTTCGAGGTCGGCGGCGCGTTTGAAATCCCCCTGCATGCCAAGCGTCTGGCGCAATCGGGCCAATACGCCGCCGTGGTGGCGGCCGGCCTGGTCGTCGATGGCGGCATCTACCGCCACGACTTCGTGGCCACGGCCGTCATCCAGGGCCTGATGCAGGTGCAACTGGAAACCGGCGTGCCCGTGTTCTCGGTGGTGCTGACGCCGCACCACTTCCATGATGGCCGTGAGCACCACGACTATTTCCATCGCCACTTCGTGATCAAGGGCCAGGAAGCCGCCCGCACCTGCCTGGACACCGTGGCCAAGCTGCAGGCCCTGCCCATGCCGCTGGCCGCGCCCGCTCTCTGAGACAGCGCTACTGAACAAAAAAGGAACCGCCCTGCTCCAGGGGGTTCCTTTTTTCTGGATCCGCAAGATGCGGGCTCAGGGCTGGACGGTCGGCACGCCGGCCTGGAATTGGCGCGGCTTGTGAGCGATGACAGGCAGGCTGCGTCCCTTGATCAGGACGTTCCAATAAAACCAGGGCAGGAAGGAGCGCTTCAGGCCCCAATACAGGCGCCGGGGCACACGCGGATCCAGGGGCAGGCTCGGGGCGACCGTGCCGCCATAGGTGAACTCCGCCAGCAGCACCTTGCCTCTGGACGTGGTCAGGGGACAGGCGGCGTAGCCGTCGTAGGAATGCACCTGCCCGCCGCCGCGCAGGGCGCTCAACAGATTGCCGACCAGCACCGGGGCCTGGCTCTTGATGGCGGCAGCCGTCTTGCTGTTCGGCGTGGATGTGCAGTCTCCCAGGCCGAACACGTTCGGGTAGCGCGGATGGCGCAGCGTATTCTTGTCGACCTCCAGCCAGCCGTTGGCGTCGGCCAGCGCGCTCTGGCGGATGAAGTCCGGCGCGCACTGCGGCGGCACCACGTGCAGGAGGTCATAGGCAACTTCTTCCCGTACGGGCTGTCCGTCCACCACGGACTCGAACACGGCTATCTTGTCCTGGCCGCGCACCTGCACCAGGTTCTGCCCGAACCGGGTGTCGGCGTCATACGCCGCCATGACCTTTTCCAGGGCCTGCGCATAGAACGGCACCCCGAACACCGTGGGACCGGCGCTGCGGAACTGCAGACTGTGCGGCCGTACGCCCTGGCTCCGAAAATGATCGGCAGCCAGATACAGGGCTTTTTGCGGCGCCCCCGGGCATTTCACCGCGCCGGCCGGCTGCGTGAAGATCGCCGTGCCGCCCGTGAACTGCCGGACCAGCTCCCAGGTGTAGGGAGCCAGGTCATATCGGTAATTGCTGGTGACGCCGTTCTTGCCCAGCGATTCGGCCAGGCCTTCGATGGCATCCCAGTTGATCTGGATGCCGGCCGCCACGACCAGATAGTCGTAGGCGACGCTCGTACCGTCATCGAGCTCGACCCGGTTTTCCTCGGGCAGCAGCCGGACCACGCGCCGGGCAATGTGGCTCACCGTGGCGGGCAGGCAGTCGCGCAGAGTCCGGCGCGTGTCCTGGGCGCGGCAGGCGCCGCCGCCGACCAGCGTCCAGGCAGGCTGATAATCGTGATGCTCGGACGGATCGATCACGGCGATGTCCAGGTCGGCCTGCTGGCGCCGCAGGCGGGCCGCCACGGCCGCGCCGCCGGCGCCGGCGCCGATGACTGCTACGGTATGTTTGCGGATGGTTGTCGATGTATTGCTCATGGATCCTCGGGAAAAGCGCAGGCGATGGGGCGCCGGCTCGGGGCGCCGGACCATTCTAAGCACCCGCTATCAAGGGGAAAACGAAGCAGAGGTTATGTCTTTATGCCCACGGCCTCTAAGCGCGCCGGCGCCGCTGCCGCCAAAGAAGAAAAGCCCGCGAAGCGCGGGCTTTTCTTCGTGTTGCCACTGGATCAGGACTGATTGCGTTTGCGGGACGAGTCGATGCCCAGCTGCTTGAGCTTGCGGTACAGGTGAGTGCGCTCCAGGCCGGTGCGCTCGGACACCCGGGTCATGCTGTGATTCTCGCGGCGCAGATGGTATTCGAAGTAGATGCGCTCGAATTCATCGCGCGCTTCGCGCAGGGGCAGGTCCAGGGAAATGCTGCCCAGCTGGGATTCGTCCACTTCAGGCTCGGGCGCGGCCACCGCCGGCGGCTGGCCGGGAGCGGCAGGCGCGGCCGGGGCGTCGGGCCGGCGCTCGTTGCCGTTGGCGGCCGGACGGGCGGCGGCCAGGGCCTTGGGCGCGACGGTGCGTTCCAGGCCGGCGGACACGGTCTTGAGCAGGCGCTGCATGGTGATGGGTTTTTCCAGGAAATCCACGGCGCCGATGCGCGTGGCTTCCACAGCCGTGTCCACGGTGGCGTGACCGCTCATCATGACGACCGGCATGTCCAGCAGCCCCTGGGAAGCCCATTCCTTGAGCAGGCTGACGCCATCGGTATCGGGCATCCAGATGTCCAGCAGGACCAGATCGGGACGGCCGCGCAGGCGGGCCTCGCGAGCCTGGGCGGCATTTTCCGCCAGCTGAACGGTGTGCCCCTCGTCGTAGAGAATTTCCGACAAGAGTTCGCGAATGCCGATTTCGTCATCAACTACCAGAATTCTGGCCATATAGCGTCACCTACGTACTTTTTACGCATTATCGTTTGCTTGCCGCCCAGAGTCCAGACGAATATGCTGGCCGGCAAGCCGGGTTAAGAGGATGGAAATGCGTGCGCCCCCCTCACGGCGGTTGGAGACATCGATCCTGCCGCCGTGCTCCTCGATGATTTTCTTAACTATAGCAAGTCCCAGTCCGGTGCCGGTGGGCTTGGTGGTTACATAGGGTTCAAAAACCCGCGCCAGCATCTGGGGATCGAAGCCCGGTCCGTTGTCCGAGACCACGAAGCGCACCGCGGCCGGTGAATCCGACCCTTCCACGCCCGCCATCATGGTTTTAACAAATACCCGCGCCTGGTCAAGCGACTGATCATGGGCGGCGGCCTCGCGGGCGTTGGCCAGCAGGTTGTGGATGACCTGGCGCAACTGCGTGGGATCGCCCTGTATCGGAGGCAGATCCGGATCCAGTTCCACATCGATGGCCACGCTGTAGCCGTCGTCGCGCACCATCCCATCCACCGGATCCCAGCCGTACAGCGTCAGGACTTCCGTGATGAGCGAATTGATGTTGATGTCCTGCATCTGGGTGGCGGGTTTGCGCGCGTACTCGCGGAAATCTTCCACCATCTTCTTGAGCGAACCCACCTGGTTCACGATGGTATTGGTGTAGCGCAGCAGCATGGCCGCGTGCGTCTCGTCCAGCTGCGACTCCAGCTTCATGGCCAGGCGCTCGGCCGAGAGCTGGATGGGCGTGAGCGGGTTCTTGATCTCGTGCGCCAGCCGGCGCGCCACCTCGCTCCAGGCCACCAGGCGGCTGGCCGAGATCACGTCGGTGATGTCGTCGAAGACCACCAGGTAGCCCGTGGCCTGCCCGTCCACGCGCAGCAGTGTGCCGCGCGCCAGCACGGTGACGATGGTGTCGCGCGCCTCGTTGGCCTCGCCCATCTCCAGTTCGAACTGCTGCTGCCAGTAGGGATGCTCGGATCCCATGGCCTGATGCGCGGCGAAGGCCTCGCGGATCACGGTGGCGAACTTCAGGGCGCCGTCCAGCGTCTCCAGCGGCCGACCCTTGATGGCCCGCAGGTCCACGTGCAGGATGCGTTGCGCGCCCTGGTTGAACATGGTGACGCGGAACATCTCGTCAAAGGCCAGCACCCCGCTGGACAGATTGCTCAGCACCGATTCCAGATAGACGTTGGAACGTTCCAGCTGCAGCCGGTTCTTCTCCACCATGCGGCGCGCTTCGTCCAGTTGCCGGGTCATGGCGTTGAAGGAGCGGGTCAACTGGCCCACTTCGTCCTTGGCGGGGGGTTCTGGCAGGGGCCGGTAGTCCCCCACGCCCACGGCCTGGGTGCCCGCCGCCAGCGTCAGCAAGGGACGAGTCAGGCGACGCGACAGGGCCAGGGCGGCGGCCACGGCCGTGAACACGGCCAGGATCAGCGCCAGGGTCAGAGTGATGCCGTACAGCTTGCGCAGGCCCTGGCGCGACAAGGCCAGCTCCTGGTAGTCGCGAAAGCCCTGCTGCACCTGATTGGCATTGCGAGCGATCTTGTCCGGCACCGGCTGGATCACCTGCAGCCAGCGGGCGTCGGCGTTGCCGCCCAGCGAAGCGGTGAACCGGTTGGCCTCGCCCAGCGGCAGCACCGTACGCAGGCGCAGGCCGGTGGATTCCACCGGCGTTCCGCTTTCGTCGACGGCTCCGTCGGACACGGGCTGGTCGTCGTCCACCTCGGCCGCCGAATACTGGCGGGAGATGCGCAACTGGTTCATGACGCTGGAAGGCGGCATGTCCGGCAGCAAGGTATCGTATCGGGAAGAGGAGAACGCCAGCAGACGACCGTTGCTGGAAAAAATCATGGCCTCGGACACGCCGTTGTTCTCGCGCAGGGTGGTCAGCAGGTTGCTGTACTGCGCGCCATCGGACTTGTTCAGCGCGGCCACCATCTCGTACGCCCTGCCCTCCAGCTCGTTCAGTTGGGAGTCGAGCGCGGCGCGCCCCAGACTCAAGCCCGACTCGAGCGCCGTGTCCACGCGCACGTTGAACCAGGATTCGATCGAGCGCGACATGAACTGCACCGACAGGATGTAGATGAGCACGCCGGGGATGATGCCGATCAGGGTGAAATAGAATGCGAAGCGCGCCGTCATGCGCGCGCCGAACTGGCGTCGGCGTATCTGCCGCACCAGGCGGGCGGTCAGCAGCAGCACCCAGGAGATCAGGGTGGCGGCCAGCACGCCGTTGAGCACCAGCAGCAGGTCGTACTGCTGCGCGTAGCGCGAAGCGTTGCCCGTGGACCAGACCAGCAGGGAGAACAGCGCCAGGGCGCTGACCGCCGCCCCGGCCAGGGCGGTGCGCAGAACCCAGCGGATCAAGGCCGGGGCTCGGCGACGGAGACGGAAAAAGAAAAGGTTTTCCATGGAGTAGCAAGCGACCATGCAGAACTGTTGATGGCATCCACCTGGAAAGGACGGGCCAGCAGGGAGGTATCCAGCCGCAGGCGCAGGCGGCCGTGATATTCCAGGTCATGGTCCAGGTCGGCCACGTAGGCCACGGCCCAGCCGCGGATGTGGCGCAGCATGTCCAGCGCGTCGTTCATGGTTGATTCCGGCAGGGACAGGTCCCCGGTGCCCACGCGCCATTGCCGGGTCAGGGCGTTGTACACGACCCGCCAGGTCTGTTGCTCCTTGACAACGTTCTTGTCGAACCACCACCAGCGCGGTCGGGCCACTTCGACTTCAGCCGTGAAATACAGCGGCACGCCTTTCTCGGCGGCGTTGCGCAATTCGTCGCTGAGCTCGAATTCGATGTCGGCGTCGATGTAGAGCTTCTCGTCCCGGATGTGGGGTTCCACTTTGACCACCCGCTCTCCCGATGCCGCGACCGGCACGATGTCTTCGGCAGACGTCAGCGCGCAGTGGAAAAGCAGCAGGAAGGACAGAAGAACGCGCCACATCGGGATCAACCGCAAGAAGAACAAAGTCGGAACCCTTATTGTGACGGCTCAAGCGCGACGCGTAAATAAAGCATAGAAAAAGCCGTCGCCATCGGCCAGGGACCTGCCCGGTACGCCGGGCAGGATCTGGCCCGGAGACGGCAGCAGCTCGGCTTCCCCGTGGCGGGCGAGGAAGGCTTCCACCTGCTGCTGGCCTTCGGCCGGAAAGATCGAGCAGGTCGAATACAGCAGGTGGCCGCCCACTCGCAGGGTGGACCACAAAGCGTCCAGAATGGTGCTCTGCAGACGGGCGGTGTCGGCCACATCGGACTCGCGCCGCAGCCAGCGTATGTCCGGATGGCGGCGCACGATGCCCGAGGCCGTGCAGGGCACGTCCGCCAGGATGGCGTCGAAAGGCCGGCCGTCCCACCATTGCGCGGGACGGCCGGCGTTGCCCTGCGCCACCCTCACATGCTCGCCGTCCAGCCCCAGCCGGCGCAGGTTCTGCGAGACACGCTGCAGGCGCTCGGCGTCCGAATCCAGGGCGAGCAGGGACAGGTCCGCCTGCTCCAGCAGATGGGCGGTCTTGCCGCCGGGCGCCGCGCAGGCGTCGAGCACGCGCATGCCGTCGCGCAGCGGCAGCAGCAGGCCGGCCTGCTGGGCGGACCAGTCCTGCACCGACCACCAGCCCAGGTCAAAGCCCGGAATGGCATGCACCGGCAAGGCCTTGTCCAGGGTCACCGCGCCCTGGCCGGGCGAGCTGGACGCGATGCCGGCCTCCTGCAGCACGGCGCGCAGCCGTTCCACCGTGCAGCGGCGCTGGTTCACGCGCAGCGTCAGCGGACCGGGGCGGTTGGCGGCCTGCAACAGTGCTTCCCAGTCTCGCGGATAGGCGCGGCGCAATTCCTTGACCCACCAGCCCGGATGATTCCAGCGGGCTTCTGGGCGGGACTCGACCTGCGTTAAAATGGCTTCGCGCTCGCGCGTGAAGCGGCGCAGCACGCCATTGACCAGCCCCTTGGACTGGCGCAGCGCGGCCTGGCTGTCGGCGGCGCGCACCGCCTGGTCCACCACCGTATGCACCGCGTATACCGGCACGTCGGGCCGGTCGGCGAAGGCTTGCGCGTCGGCCTGCACGCGCATGGCCGTATCCAGCAGCGCCAGCGACACCATCAGCAAGGCGTCCAGCCAGGGATTACCCGGCTGGCGCGGCACCAGCGTGATACGTATCTGGCGCGCATGGCCCAGGCGGCGCAGCACATGGAAGCTGACGGACTGCACCGCCGCCCGCGCAGGCGCCGGCGTGGCCGCCAGGCTGTCGGACAGCGATTTGCCCGCCAGCACGCCCTCCACATGGCGGGCGCTGAGCAGCAGGACTTCGGACAAGGGCAGGGATGGGGAAAGGTGCGTGTCGGACACTGGAAAACCGGTAGTAAAGAAAAATATGTCTGCGACTTTAGCACTATTTGACGCATTGGCCGGCCCGCAAACCAAAGACCGGCGCGCTTGAACACGCAGGACGTTAAAATCAACCCTATTTGCCAATTTCGAGCCATCCGGCTCCAGAAGGACCCTCTATGACCGCCCCCAAAGTCGGATTCGTGAGCCTGGGATGCCCCAAGGCCCTGGTGGACTCCGAACGCATTCTTACCCAGCTGCGCACCGACGGCTACCAGATCACCTCCAGCTACGACAACGCCGACGTGGTGGTGGTCAACACCTGCGGCTTCATCGACAGCGCCAAGGCGGAGTCGCTGGAGGCCATCGGCGAGGCCCTGGCCGAGAACGGCCGGGTGATCGTCACCGGCTGCATGGGCGTGGAAGAAAGCGTCATCCGCGACGTGCATCCCTCGGTGCTGTCGGTCACCGGCCCCCAGCAGTATGAACAGGTGGTGCGCGCGGTGCACGAAGCCGCCCCGCCCTCGCTCGAGCACAACCCCTACGTGGACCTGGTGCCGCCGCAGGGCGTCAAGCTGACCCCGCGCCACTACGCTTACCTGAAGATCTCCGAGGGCTGCAATCACAGCTGCTCCTTCTGTATCATCCCGTCCATGCGCGGCAAGCTGGTCAGCCGCCCCGTGGGCGATGTGCTGGGCGAGGCCGAACGCCTGGTCAAGGCCGGCGTCAAGGAACTGCTGGTCATCTCCCAGGACACCAGCGCCTACGGCGTGGACATCCGCCAGCGCACCGGCTTCTGGAACGGCCGTCCCGTCAAGAGCAGCATGGTGGACCTGAGCGCCGCCCTGTCCGAGCTGGGCGCCTGGGTGCGGCTGCACTATGTGTATCCCTACCCGCACGTGGACAACATCATCCCCCTGATGGCCGAAGGCAAGGTCCTGCCCTACCTGGACATTCCCTTCCAGCACGCCAGCCCCTCCGTGCTGCGCGCCATGAAGCGCCCCGCCTTCGAAGACCGCACGCTCTCGCGCATCAAGCAGTGGCGCCAGGACTGTCCGGACCTGACCATACGCTCCACCTTCATCGTGGGCTTTCCCGGCGAGACCGAGGACGACTTCCAGTACCTGCTGGACTGGATGAGCGAGGCCCAGCTGGACCGCGTGGGCTGTTTCCAGTATTCGCCCGTGGAAGGCGCGCCCGCCAACCAGCTGGACGGCGCGGTGCCCGACGAAGTCAAGCAGGAGCGCTGGGAACGCTTCATGGAGCACCAGCAGGCCATCTCCACCGCCCGCCTGGCCGCCAAGGTAGGCCGCGAGATGGACGTGCTGGTCGATGAGATCGACGAGGACGGCGACGCTGTCGCCCGCTCCAGCGCCGACGCGCCGGAGATCGACGGCAACGTGTTCGTCACCAGCGAGCAGCCCCTCCAGCCCGGCCAGATGGTGCGCGTGCGCATCACCGACTCCAGCGAGTACGACCTGTTCGCGCAGGCCCTGTAACCCCATGGGCCGGCGCTCCGGCCCCGCACAAGCCATGAGCATCTATCAACTGGACGAACACCGCCCCCGGATCGACGACAGCGCCTTCGTGGCCAGGGAAGCCACCCTGATCGGCAAGGTCGTGCTGGAAGAAAACAGCAGCGTATGGCCCGGCGCGGTCATACGCGGCGACAACGAGACCATCACCGTGGGCCGCGGCTCCAATGTGCAGGAAGGCGCGGTGCTGCACACCGACCCGGGCTTCCCGCTGGACATCGCCGAACACGTCACCATCGGCCACCAGGCCATGCTGCACGGCTGCACCATAGGCGCGGGCGCCCTGATCGGCATCCAGGCCGTGGTGCTGAACGGCGCCGTCATCGGGCGCGACTGCCTGGTCGGGGCCGGCGCCCTGGTCACCGAAGGCAAGGTCTTTCCCGAGCGCAGCCTGATCATCGGCTCGCCCGCCAAGGCGGTGCGCACCCTGAGCGATGAAGAGGTGGCCAGGCTGCGCCACAATGCCAAGGTCTACGCCGAGCGCGCCGCCCACTACAAGACGGCCCTCAAGCGCCTGGACTGAGCTTATTCCCTCGCCTCGTCATCTACTGGAGATTCACCCGATGACCCGCAAGATTCTCGTGACCGGCGGAACCGGTTTCATTGGTTCCCACACCTGCGTTGAACTGATCGCCGGCGGCTATCAGGTCCTGGTCCTGGACAATCTGTCCAACAGCCGGGAAACCGTCCTGGACGCCATCGAACAGATCAGCGGCGCGCGGCCCGGGTTCATCCGCGGCGACATCCGCGACCGCGCCCTGCTGGACTCGATCTTCAAGCAGCACGACATCGGCGCCGTCATCCATTTCGCCGGCTTGAAGGCGGTCGGCGAATCGGTCGCCAGGCCGCTGGACTACCATGACAACAATGTCGCCGGCACCGTCACCCTGCTGCAGGCCATGCAGCAGGCCGGCGTGCGCAGCTTGGTGTTCTCCTCGTCCGCCACCGTCTACGGCGACCCGCAGCAGCTTCCCATTCCCGAGGACCACCCCTTGTCGGCCACCAACCCATACGGCCACACCAAGCTGGTCCTGGAAGAAATCATGGGCCAGCTGTCCAGGAGCGAGCCGGGCTGGCGCATCGCCCTGCTGCGCTACTTCAACCCCGTGGGCGCGCATCCCTCGGGCCTGATCGGCGAAGCCCCGCAAGGCGTACCCAACAACCTGATGCCCTATGTGGCGCAGGTCGCCAGCGGCCAGCGCGAACGGGTGCAGGTCTTCGGCCAGGACTACGACACCCCGGACGGCACCGGCGTGCGCGACTACATCCACGTCATGGACCTGGCCCAGGGCCACGTCGCCGCCCTGCGCTACCTGCAGGACAACGAGCCCGAACTGCTGGCCGTGAACCTGGGCACAGGCCGCGGCTATTCCGTGCTGGAGATGATCCAGGCCTTCGCGCGCAGCAGCGGCCGGGACATTCCCTACACCATCGCGCCGCGCCGTCCAGGCGACATCGCCGCCTGCTGGGCCGATACGCGCCTGGCGCGCGAAAAGCTGGGCTGGACCGCAGTCAGGGACATACAGGAAATGTGCGACGACGCCTGGCGCTGGCAGGCCAGGCAGTCATAGAACGGCAATGGGAAACGGGTAGGCTGGACGCCGGTCCCCTTTCCTGGCAAGAACGACAGCACGGCACCAAAGGCGTAATCTAGCGCCCTGCTTTCATTTTCTTTCAAATAACAATTATGAATTCGCTTCCACCTTCTACACAGGATCTCGGGTTCCCGGACATTCTTCAGGCTCTTTCCCGTAAAAAATGGTTTCTTCTGGGCGGCGCCCTGCTGTTCGCCTGTATTTCCTTGGGTTACGCGCTCTACGCGGGCCCGACTTACAAAGCCACCGCCATCGCGGCCATGACGACGCCCGTCGATCTGAACAGCTACAACGTTGGCGTGCAAACGGCCGGGCAGGCCCTCGACGAAATCATGCTGACTTCGGACCCGAAATCGGACTGGGTGCAGATGACGCCTCTCAAGGACCTTACACCCAAGGAGGCTTATGCCATTTTTCTGCGCCACCTGAACTCCACCCATAATCGGGTCCAGTTTTTCGAAGAGTTCTATCTTCCGGCAAACGGCCTGGACGCCGCCAGCCTCCCTCTCGTGGAACGCGACGCCCACTGGACTCGCTACATGCAATCGCTGCTGATCGCCATGCCGCATAAGGATACGCCGGACGCGCCCGTGATGCTCAACCTGAGGGACAAGGATGCGTCCAGGGCAGCCTCTTTGCTCAATCAGTATGTTGTCCTTGCCCTGACGACAAGCCAGCAGGAGCTCCAGCAGACGCTGCGCCACGATGTGCAGTCCCGCATACACGTCATCGACCAGCAGATCCAGGCCATGCGCGCGACAGCCGCCTCCAACCAGCAGGCCCGGATCGTTCAGTTGCGCGACGCCCTGGAGCTGGCCAGTCGGATCAACCTGGAGCAGCCGGCACAGCAAGGCAATGTCATCACCTCCTTCACGGGCGACACCATGTATCTGCGCGGCTCCAGGGCCCTGAAAGCGGAATTGCGCCAGGTGCAGGCCCGTCAGGACAATGATCCCTACATCGAACGCCTGGACAGCGTGATGCGCAGGCGCAACCTGCTGGAGACGATCGACACGCGCGCCATCCAACTGCAGGCCGCCACGATGGACCAACCTGCCATGGTCCCCCAGCTCCCCGTCATGCCCGCCTACCAGTTCGCCCTGTGGGGTGTGCTGGCGGGCCTGCTTGCCGGGGCTGCGGCGACTGTCATTGGCCTTTACCTGCGGCAGGCGCGCAATTGAAGCCCGCGTGCCATCGCCAACGGCGATGGCACGTTGACAGATGATTGATTTGCAAGGCGGAAGGCGGCCTCTAGAATGAAACCGTGAAGAGCTCCGGCCCGAGGGCCGGAACTCCCCGCCACGATTCAGGGGCGCCCATGGCGCCGGATTGCAAATAATGCCTCGCTTGACCTCGGCTCGAAGGCCTAGGCTTGCGCCTGGAGCGTGGTCAATCTAAAAACCTCATTCAGAGACAGACCGCTATGAAAACCTACCGCATCGGCCAGATCGTCCCAAGCTCCAACACCACCATGGAAACCGAGATTCCTGCCATGCTGCAGGCTCGCTACGCCGAGTTTCCGGAAGAGCGCTTCACCTTCCACTCCTCGCGCATGCGCATGATGCACGTGAACCCCGAGGAACTGAAGGCCATGGACATCGCCAGCGACCGCTGCGCCGTCGAACTGAGCGACGCCCGCATGAACGTCATGGCCTACGCCTGCCTGGTGGCCATCATGGCCCAGGGCGACGGCTACCACCGCGTCTCGCAGGCCCGCCTGCAGAACACCGTCAAGGAAAACGGCGTGGAGATCCCCGTGCTGAGCTCGGCGGGCGCCCTGGTCGATACGCTGAAGGAATTCGGCTACAAGAAGGTCTCCATCATCACCCCCTACATGAAGCCGCTGACCAAGCGCGTGGCCGACTACATCACGGCCGAGGGCATCGAAGTGCAGGACTCCATCAGCCTGGAAGTGTCCGACAACCTGGAAGTGGGCCTGCTGAACCCCGAGAACCTGCTCGAGCACGTGCAGCGCCTGAACCATGACGGCGTGGACGCCGTGATCCTGTCCGCCTGCGTGCAGATGCCTTCCCTGCCCGCCATCCAGCGCGCCCAGGACCTGATCGGCAAGCCCGTGCTGTCGGCCGCCGTCTGCACCGTGTACCAGATGCTCAAGACCCTGGGCCTGGAAACCCGCGTGCCCAACGCCGGCCACATCCTGTCCGGCGCCAAGCCCCAGCAGGCCTGATCGCCCGCATCGTTGCGCAAAGCCCTGCCGGTCTGCGCCGGCAGGGCTTTTTTCATATCGTCGATGAAGAAAAAAACGATATGATGCGTGCATGAAACTGGACCTCCTGACCCTCAAACTGTTTGTCCGGGTACTGGAAGAAGGCACGATCAGCCAGGCGGCCGAGCGCGAGCACATCGCCGCGGCCGCCGTCAGCCGCCGCATCGCCGACCTGGAACAGGCCCTGAACACCACCTTGCTGGTGCGCACCAACAAAGGCGTCAGCCCCACCGCGGCGGGGCTGGAGCTGCTGTACCGCTCGCGCGCCCTGCTCAACAGCGTCGAGGACATCGAATCACGCCTGCAGGCTTATTCACAGGGCCAGCAAGGCCTGGTCCACATCCTGGCCAACACCTCGGCCATCTCGCAGTTCCTGCCCGCGCCGCTGGGCGAATTCGGGCGGCTGCATCCCAGCATACGGCTGCAGCTGGAAGAAAAGACCAGCCTGGACATCATCCGCGCCCTGGCCGACGGCAAAGCCGACCTGGGCGTGTTCACGCGCCTGCCCTACGACGCCGACATCGAGGCCTATCCGTTTCGCAGCGACGAACTGGTGGTGCTCGCACCCCTGGACCACCCCCTGGCCCGGCACGAACGCCTGCGCTTCGAACAGACCCTGGAACACGAGCAGATCACCCTGCTGCCCGGCACGCAGATCAACTACCAGATCACCAAGGTCGCCATGGAAGCCAACCGTTCGGTGCGCGTGCGCACGGAAGTGTCGGGCTACGACGCCATGTGCCTGCTCGTGAACGCCGGCATGGGCATCGCCATCCTGCCGCGCGAGAGCGCCCGCATCTACAAGGTGCCCCAGACGCGCATGATAGAACTGGAGGACGACTGGAGCCGGCGAGACATCCTGATCGGCGTGCGCCGGCGCCGGGACCTGCAGCCCAGCGCCCAGACGCTGCTGAACTTCCTGCTGCAGACCGCGTCCTGAACCCGAAAAGCCGGGCTTCACTCGCCTTGGCGCCCGCATGCGCCTCGGGCTCGCCAAGGTTTGACCCTGCGGCATGAAAGTAGCACGATACCCTATAACGTAATACTTTCACCCGGGAGACCGCTATGACCGAGGCCACCACTCTGACATCAAAGGGACAAGTGACCGTGCCTAGGGATATACGACAGCGAATGGGGCTGAAGCCCGGCGACAAGATCACCTTCTCGCTGCTCAGCGACGGGACCCTGGTTGTGCGGCCCAAGCTGCGGCATGTGTCGGACTTGGCCGGGCTGCTGCATAAACCGGGTAGAACACCTGTGCCGCTCAAAGAGATGACTGTTGACCTACCAACCGATGACTCCGTCTCATGAGCATAGCCATAGACACAAGCGTGCTCGTCCGGCTTCTGACTCGCGACGATGAAACACAGTGCGCGGCAGCAGTTCGGATCGTGCAGGCCGCTGCGGAAGAAGGCACGCCAGTGTTGATTTCGTCGGGTGTACTTCTGGAAACGGAATGGGTGCTGCGCAGCCGCTACAAGCTTTTGCCGGCGGAGATCCAGCAGGCCTTCAATGCGGTCCTGGAGACACATGAGCTCGTCGTGCAAGAGCCTGCCGTACTGGAAGAAGCCCTCAAGCTATGGCGCAACTGGGCTGGCGCTGACTTTGCGGATTGCATGCACATTGCCAATGCGGTTCAGAATACACGTCCCCTGGCTACATTCGATCAAAATGCTGCCCGGCTGCCCGGCGCAGCGATTATTTCTCTTTGACCGGATAGCAAGATTTCCTTTACCTCTATCTACCCGCCGACTTGCCGCCTACGAGCCTTTGGGCAATTCGAGCTGTAAATCGGGGCGGGTCCAAGTAAAGTTTGGCATAGAAAAAAATTTAAATTCAACAGGTTAGGATTTCCCTGCAGGGCTTCGCAATGATTCGCCCTGGCGCACCGCTTCGGCTTGCAGCCCCGCCGTCACGAAGGCCACGATCTGCTCGAACACCTCGCCGGTGTCGTTCGGATCGCAGACCACCGGCGCCAGCTCCTCCAGGCGATGCGTGTCGGAGAACGCGTACATGTAGGCGCCTATCATCAGCACCATGCGCCAGTACACATCGCGCGCCGGCAGCTGCGGCAGGATTTCCTCCAGCAGGTGCACATAGGCGCGCGTGGAGGCATCGTAGGCCTCGTTGCGCAGCTTGTAGGAGATCTCCGCCGGTTCCGTATGCAGGCGCGCCTGCAGGCGCAGGAAGCGCCGGCCGCCTTCGGTCTCGCGCAAGGCGATGGTCGGCGCCAGGAAGGCGCGCACGACCTCTTCCACCCGGGCCGCGCCGGACTGGGCGCGAATCTGTTCCAGGCGCCGCAGGCGCTCGTCCGAGATCAGGCGGCCGCGGCGGATGAAGACGGCCTCGTACAGGCCGTACTTGGACCCGAAGTAATAATTGATCAGGGCCTGCGTCACGGCGGCGCGCTGCGCGATGGTGCGCAGCGTGGTGCCCGCGTAGCCGGTTTCCGAAAACTCCTGCTCGGCCGCATCCAGGATGCGTTCGGACGCATTGTCGCCCACCCCTTCCGGCCGTCCCGGCCGGTCGCGCTTGACCCAGCGCCCTGCGGCGGCTGATGGCATACCCATTCTCCCCTTCGATGATTCCTTATTTTCCGCCGAACGGCCCGTTCACGACAGCCCCATGCGTCGCCGGGCCCTGTGCATAGAGCCGTTGCGCGTCGCCCAGCGCAAGCCCTGCGCCATGGTCGATACAGCGGCCAGGCGCCAGCGCTGCTCCAGCCCGGAAGGCTCATGCCCGAAGCAGGCCTGCGCCCAGGGCGGCAGCAGATCCAGGGCCGAGGCCATGAAGATCCGGCCAGCCAGCGCCTTGGGGCCCTTGAACTGGTCCGCGGACTGCCTCAGGATGCGGGCGACCTCGCGAGTGCGCTCATCCACCACGACCAGGGCGCGATGCCGGTCCATGCACTGCTGCAAGGTCTCCCGGTCCCACGCCAGCCCGGCGTCCGCTCCCAGGGCCTGGGCCACGACCCGGTATTCACGGATGTAGCGATCCTGAAGCTCACCGGCCAGGTCGGGACGACGATAGCGCAAGTGCGCGCGCAAAAAGCTGTAAGCCTGGCTGTGATGCACCCAGGCCAGCAGCTCGGGATCATTGGCGTCGTACGACGTGCCGTCGGGCAAATGGCCGCGCACCCGCTCATGCAGGCGTCGCACCCGGGCGATGAACTGCTCGGCCTGCTCACGTCCGCCATAGCTGACGGCCGAGATGAACTGGGCCGTGCGCGCCAGGCGGCCATGCAGGTCCTGGCGGAAATTGGAGTGATCCCAGACGCCCGCCAACACCCGCGGATCCAGCATCTGCAAGTACAACGCCGCCACTCCGCCTATCAGCATGGAGGTGAAGTCCGAATGCACGATCCATACCGCCGAATCCGGACCGAACAGCCCCGGGTCTCCCGGCGGCACGGTAAAGTCCACCGGACTGGAATCCAGCCCGGTGACGGCGTGAATCTGGTCTTCGATGCGCTGGCGCAGAAATTGCAATCAGGGTCTCCGTAAGCTCAGGACGAAACCGGCGCGGTTTCCGGATGGAAGTCAGTGGCATTATACGAATACACCCAATCGGTCTTGATGCCGCCGGCATGCGGATTGCGGGCCTGCTGCTCGCGGTAGGCGGCGTCGCGTCGCGCCTGCTCCTCCTTGTCGGCCAGGTGATAGGTGCGGCCGCGCTCCCTGGCCTCCAGCTGCACGCGGCTGGTGCGCGGCAGGCGCTCCTGTTCGTAGCGCTGCAGGGCCAGCGCCAGATTGTCGGGCCAGGCCGCCAGGGCGGCGGCCAGCACATACGCATCCTCGATCGCCATGGCGGCGCCTTGCGACAGGAACGGCAGCATGGGGTGGGCGGCGTCGCCCAGCAGCGTCACGCGCCCCTGCGTCCAGGTCGCCATCGGGTCGCGGTCGAACAGGCCCCACCGATAGACCTCCTGCACGCGCTCGAACAGCCGCTGGATGTTGGGGTGCCAGCCCGCAAACGCCGCCAGCATCTCCTCCCGCGTGCTGCGCACGTTCCAGGACTCCTCCACCCAATCGCTGGTCTCGTTGACCGCCACGATGTTGACCGCCTTGCCGCCATTGACGAAGTAGGTAACGACATGGCTCTTGGGGCCGAACCAGAAAGAGGCTTCGGGCGCCACGAAATCGGGCATCTGCTCGAATGGCACGACGGCGCGATAGCACATATTGCCGGTGAAGTGGGGCGCCTCGGCGCCGAACAAGGCACGCCGCACCTCCGAGCGCACGCCGTCGGCGCCGACGATCAGGTCCGCCTCGAAGCGGCTGCCATCGGCGAAATGCGCCACGGCCTTGTCCGCATCCTGGCTGATGCCCACGCACTGGGCATTGAACGTGACGCGCGCATCGCCCAGCAGACGAGTCAGCAGCTCATGCAGGTCGGCGCGATGCACGTGGAAGAACTCGGCGCCGTACAGGCGCGGGCAGTCCGCCTTCAGGGGGATGCGGAAGCTTTCCTCGCCCGTTTCCCAGTTGCGCCCCACCAGCGCCTCGGGCAGGAAGCCCACGGCCGCCAGGGCGTCGTGGGCGCCCAGGGCATTGAGCACCTTCACGGCGTTAGGCGTCATCTGGATGCCCGCCCCCACCTCGCCGAAGGCCGCCGCCCGCTCGAACAGGTGCACCTCGATGCCGCGCTGCGCCAGCGCCGCCGCCAGCGTCACGCCGCCGATGCCCGCGCCCACCACTCCCACTTTCAAGGTCTTGCTCATGTTCTCTTCCTCCGCCCGTCCAGCGGGCAACAACTTTAATTTAATTGATCGAATAAATAATTTAAGCCCGGATCAGTACGCGCCGCCGCGCACCCCAGATTCCCGTTCAACCGCCCAGGTAGGCGCTCAGCAATTCCGGATCGTCCCGCAAGCTGGAGCTGTCCTTCTCGGCAATCACCTGTCCGGTCTCCAGCACATAGGCCCGGCTCGCCACGCTCAAGGCGTTGTGCACGTTCTGTTCCACGACCAGAATGGACACGCCGTGCTCGCTGATCTCCCGCACCACTTCGAACACTTCCAGCGCCATCTTGGGGCTGAGGCCCAGGGACGGCTCGTCCAGGATGAGCAGCTCGGGTTCGGACATGAGCGCCCGGGCGATGGCCAGCATCTGCTGCTCGCCGCCGCTCAGTGTCCCGGCCAACTGGCGGGCGCGTTCCTTGAGGCGCGGGAAACGATGAAAGGCGATGGCTTTGCGGCGCTCGACTTCATTGCGCGACCGTATCAGGTACGCGCCCAGCTCCAGGTTTTCCTCCACGCTCATCTCCGGCCAGACATGGCGCTCTTCGGGGCAGTGCGACAGGCCCAGGCGCAGGATATGTTCCGGGCTGCGTCCCTGGATTTCCCGGCCCTTCCAGCGTATGGCGCCCGCCATGGGCCTGATCAGGCCGGAGATGGCCCGCAGCGTCGTGGACTTCCCGGCGCCGTTGGCGCCCAGCAGGGCCACGACTTCCCCGGGCTGCACCGTCAGGCTGACCTCGTGCAGGGCCACCAGGTTTCCATAGCCGGCCACGACCTGCTCCAGTTCCAGCAAGGGCGGTGTATTCACGACCTTCATGCGGCTTTCCTCCCCATGTACGCCTCCAGCACCTGTTCATCGGCCTGGATCTGGGCGGGCGTGCCGCTGGCCAGCTTCTTGCCGAAATTCATCACCACGATGTGGTCCGAGACCCGCATGATCAGGTTCATGTTGTGCTCGACCACCAGCACGGACTCCACCCACTGGCCGGGCAGGCTGCGCAGCAGCTCGGCCAGGTGTTCGGCCTCCCGCGTGTTCAGCCCGGCTGCCGGCTCATCGAGCATCAGCAGCCGCGGCCGCGCCGCCAGCGCGACCGCCACTTCCAGCAGGCGCAGCTCTCCGCAGGACAGCGAACCTGCCTGCACGTCCGCGCGGCGGCTCAGTCCGACCAGCTCCAGCAGCGCGCCGGCCGCCTCGTCCATCTGCCGGCTCTGCGCCTGACGCCGGCGTCCGGGCCAGAAGGTGCGCCACAAGGGATCCCGGTCCTGCATGTACTGGGCGTGCACCAGATTGTCGAAGACCGGCAGCGAGCGCAGCACATTGGTCTTCTGGAAGGTGCGGATCACGCCCCGCTGGGCCATGTCGTAGGGCCGGCTGCCGGTCACGTCCTGTCCATCCCAGCGCACCTGCCCTCTTGAAGGCTGATAGAAGCCGGTGATCAGATTGAAGCAGGTCGTCTTGCCCGCGCCGTTCGGACCGATCAGGCTGACGATCTGTCCCTTGGGCACCGCGAAATCGATGTCCTGCACGGCATGGATGCCGCCGAATGATTTACCCAGTCCTTGAACCTCAAGCATGGCGCACTCTCCTGAATCCCTGCGCGAAACGCTGCCGCACATATCCCATGACCCCGTCCGGCGCGAACAGCACCACCCCCATCACCACCAGGCCGAACAGGGACAGGCGCAGCTCCTTGAATTCGCGCAGGTACTCTTCCAGCAGAGTCACGATGACCGCGCCGATGACCGGACCGATCAGAGTGCCCTTGCCGCCCAGCAGCACGATGATGATCATGGTGGCGGTGAACGGGAAGCCGAAGACCTCCGGCCCCACGAAGCCGATGTAGGTGGCGTAGTAGGCGCCGGCCAGGCCCGCCAGGAAGGCGGCCACCACGAACACGAACAGGGCGTAGCGGAATGGATTGATGCCCACGGACTGCGCCACGTAGCGGTTCTCCCGCAAGGTGACGGCGGCGCGCCCCGCGCTGGAATGGACCAGCCGGTAGCACACGTAGAAAGTCAGGGCGGCCAGGACCACGCCCATGGCCACGAAGCCCCGCTTGCCGTGCAGCAAAGGCACCGCGTCCAGGATCGCCGGGTGGGCGACGCCGGCAATGCCCATGGGACCGTTGGTCAGGCCTATCCAGTTGTTGGCCAGCAGGCGCAGCACCTCGGCGAAGGCCAGCGTCACGATGACGAAGAAGGGGCCGTTCAGACGCAGCGTGATGCGCCCGATCAGCCAGCCCAGGATAGCGGCGATCAGGGCGGCCGCGCAAAGCGACAAGGTGACTGGCCAGCCCACCGCGGGCGAGCTCAGGATGGCCACCGCATAGGCGCCGATCCCGAAGAAGGCCACGTGGCCCAGGGGAAACTCTCCCACATAGCCCACGATCAGGTTCAGGCTGCTGGCCAGGATGGCGTAAAGCAGCATCAGGACCAGGATGTGCAGGAGGTAGTCGCTTTGCAGCACGCCCCCCAGCACGGCGGCCACGATCAGGCTGCCGATCAGAAAACGTCGTTCGATAGTCATTCAGGCACGCTCCGCACGGACGGAAAACAAACCATAAGGGCGAAACAGCAGGATCAGGATCACCAGGGCGAAGCCCACCATGTCCACGGTTCCCGTCTGCACGAAGCCGCCCCACAGAGCCTCGGCCACGCCCAGGATCAGGCCGCCCAGAATGGCGCCGGCAAAGTTCCCCATGCCGCCCAGGATCACGACCACGAAGGCCTTGAGGCTGATCAGCCCACCGATGGACGCCTGGGCGACGTAGATGGAGCCCAGCAGCATGCCCGAGGTCGCGGCCAAGGCCGAACCCATGGCGAAGGTCGCCGCATAGATGGTGGAGGTCTTGATGCCCACCAGGCTGGCCGCGGTCGGGTCCTGGAAGGTCGCCCGCATGGCCTTGCCCAGCTTGGTCTTCTGGATCAGCAGGCGCACCGCGACGATGGCCAGCACCGACATGGCGATGGCGAACAGGCGCACTTCGGTGATGAACACCGGGCCGACGAACAGGGGCGCGCTGGGCACCGGCGCCAGGACCTTCTGCGGCGCCGTGCCCACCAGCATCAAGGCGGTGTTGGCCAGGAATATGGACATCCCTATGGTCAGCAGGATGCCCGGCTCGGGCCCCTTGTCACGGATGCGCTCGATCAGGAAGCGATCCAGCAGCCAGCCGAAGGCGGCCATCACCAGGATGACCAGGGCCAGCCCGGCAAAGAAGTTCAAGCCCAGCTGCTGGGTGACGATCCAGCCCAGCAGCCCTCCTATCATGTAGAACTCGCCATGCGCGAAGTTCACCAGCCTCATCAAGCCGAAGATCAGGGTCAAGCCCAGGGCCGACAAGGCGTAGAACGTGCCATTGACCAGCCCATTCACGATGAACTGCAACGTTAGGTCCAGCACTTTGCTATCTCCTCAACAAAGCCAGAACGAAGTCCGGGCCGATCAGTCATTGGTCACCGACGTTTCGGCCACGATCTGCGGCTGTCCGCCCTGCAGCTGGACCAGCACGGCGTCGAACCCATAGGCCTGGCGCTTGTCATTGAACGTGAAGCTGCCGTTGGGCCCCTGGTAGTCCGTGGCGGCCAGCGCCTGGCGGATCTTGTCGGGATCGGCGGCGCCCGCGCGCTCGATCGCGTCCATGATGATGTTCAGCGCGTTGTAGCCGGCCGCCGAGTACTTGCCGGGCAGCTCCTTGTACGCAGCCTGGTAGTCCTTCACAAACTGCTGGTTCTGCTCGCGCTTGATGGTATGCGCGTAGGGCACGGCGGCGTAGATGCCCTCGGCCGCCTCGCCGGCCAGCCCCACGAAGTCCGCGGTGGCCCAGCTGCCCACGCCGAAGATGCGCGACTGCAGGCCCACTTCCTTCATCTGCTTGACCAGGATGGAGCCGTCCTGGGTCTCTGCGGCCACGAAGATGCCGTCCGGCTTCTGGGCGCGCAGGCGCGTCAGCATGGTGTAGAAGTCCGTGGCGCCGTGATCGAAATACAGCTTCTCCACCGTCTCGCCGCCCAGCGCCTCGATCTGGCGCGAGAACTCCTCCATGCCGCCCCGGCCCCAGTCGTCGTTCACGCCGATGTAGGCGATGCGCTTGAGCTTGAGCTGCTCGACCAGCAGCTTGGCAAAGGCATGCGCCAGCAGGCCGTCGGTCTCCGCCGTGCGGAAGAACCATTCATTGCCCCGCTCCGTCAGGTCGCTCTTGGAAGACACCCCGGACAGCAGCGGCACCTGGTACTTCTGGGCCACGCTCATGACGGCGATGGTGGCCGAGCTGCAGAATGCGCCGGACATCACCGCGACCTTGTCTTTCTGGATCAGCTTTTCGGCGGCGTTCACCGATTTGGACGGCTGGCATTCGCCATCCTCCACCACCAGCTCCACCTGCTGCCCCAGCACGCCCCCCCTGGCGTTGCGCTGCTGGACGGCCAGGCGCGAACCATTCACGTCCGCCACCCCGTTGTACGCCACCGAGCCGGTCAAAGGCTGGATGACGCCGATCCTGATGCTCTCGGCTTGCGCCGCCGCCCCCATGCCGAGCGCCAATCCGGCCACGGTCATCAGCGTTGTCTTCCGCATTCTTGTCTCCTGAAGGATGTTTGTAAGTCTTGGAATTGCTGTCGGAAAAATATTAACTAAACGATTAATAAATAAAAATATAGTGAATACCCTAGTTAATTTTTTGCACCTACATCTTTTCTATCAAAGGCTTACAGTTATTAGATAGTCAGCAGGCTGACTGATTGACCGGAATAGCCCCTTGTCCGGAACGCCGCGGCATCGTCCCGGGCGCAAAGAGGCTGGACGAAAAAAAGCCCGGCGCGCAGCCGGGCTTGGAGGCGGACCGCAAGCGGACCGCGCAGGCGCAGGGAACGGCTCAGACGCCGCCCATGCACAGATACTTCACGACCATGTAGTCATCCAGGCCGTAGAACGAGCCTTCGCGGCCCATGCCCGACTGCTTGACTCCGCCAAAGGGAGCGGCGGCATTGGAGATCAGGCCGGTGTTGATGCCCACCATGCCATATTCCAGAGCCTCGGCCACGCGCCAGACGCGGCCGATGTCGCGGCTGTAGAAATAAGCGGCCAGGCCGAAGATGGTGTCGTTGGCCTGGGCGATGACGTCCGCGTCGCTGCTGAAGCGGAACAGCGGGGCCATGGGGCCGAAAGTCTCTTCCTGCGCCACTTTCATGGCGGGCGTGGCGTCCGCCACCACCGTGGGCAGGTAATACTGCCCGCCCAGCTCGGGCTGCTTGCCGCCGGTCAGCACGCGGCCGCCCAGCTTCAGGGCGTCGGCCACGTGCTCGCTGACCTTGTCCACGGCGGCCTGGTCGATCAGCGGCCCCTGGGTGACGCCCTCCTCCAGGCCGTTGCCGACCTTGAGCTTTTCCACGGCCGCCACCAGCTTCTGCGCAAAAGCGTCATACACTTTTTCGTGCACATAGAAACGATTGGTGCACACGCAGGTCTGGCCCATGTTGCGATACTTGCTGGCGATGGCGCCCTCCACGGCGGCATCCAGGTCCGCATCGTCGAACACGATGAAAGGCGCATTGCCGCCCAGCTCCAGCGACACCTTCTTGATCTGCTCCGCGCTTTGCGCCATCAGGGTACGGCCCACTTCGGTCGAGCCGGTGAAGCTGACCTTGCGCACGTCCGGGTTGCCGGTCATCTCGCCGCCGATTTCCGAGGCGCTGCCGGTGATGACGGAGAACACGCCGTCGGGCACGCCCGCTTCCTGCGCCAGCACGGCCAGCGCCAGGGCCGAATACGGCGTCTGGCTGGCGGGCTTGACCACGATGGGGCAGCCGGCCGCCAGGGCCGCGCCCGCCTTGCGGGTGATCATGGACGAAGGGAAGTTCCACGGCGTGATGGCCGCGCACACCCCGATGGGCTCCTTGACCACTACGATGCGCTGGGCGCCCGAGGCGGCGGGAATGACGTCGCCATAGGCGCGCTTGCCTTCTTCCGCATACCACTCGAAATAGGACGCCGCATAGGCGATCTCGCCCTTGGCCTCGGCCAGCGGCTTGCCCTGCTCCAGGGTCATCAGCACGGCCAGGTCATCCTGGTGCGTCATCATCAGCTCGAACCAGCGGCGCAGGATCACGCTGCGCTGCTGGGCCGTTTTGGCGCGCCAGCCGGCCCAGGCCTGGCGGGCGGATTCGATGGCCCGGCGGGTCTCGGCCGCGCCCATGCGCGGCACGGTGCCCAGCCCTTTGCCGGTGGCCGGATTCTGGACTTCCAGGGTCTTGCCGGAATCGGCATCCTGCCACTGGCCATTCACGAAACACTGTTGGCGAAACAGGTCCTTGCGCTGCAATTGTTCCATTCTTGTCTCCTGTATAGACGTTAATAGGCCGCGCCGGCCTGCACGGGCGCACTGCTCACGTCGTCGCGAAACTGCGCCAGCAGGTCGGTAGCGGCGCGGCGCAACAGCACGGCGTCCACGCCCACGGCCACGAACTGCGCGCCCAGCTCCAGATAATGACGGGCGGTGGCCACGTCCGACTGCAGGATGCCCGGCGCCTTGCCGGCCTTGCGGATGCGCACGATGGCATCCTCGATGGCGGCGCGCACCTCCGGATGTCCGGGCTGGGTCAGATACCCCATGCTGGCGGCCAGGTCGGCCGGGCCGATGAACACGCCGTCCACGCCGTCCACCGCCAGGATGTCATCCAGATTGGCCAGCGCCTGCGCTGTTTCCACCTGGCACAGCACGCAGATTTCCTCGTTCGCGCGCGCCAGGTAATCCTGCGTTCCGCCCCAGCGGGCCGCACGCGCCAGGGCCGTGCCCACGCCGCGGATGCCCTGGGGCGGATAGCGCACGGCCGCCACGGCGTCCCTGGCCTCTTGCGCATTCTGCACCATGGGAATCAACAGGTTCTGCGCGCCGATGTCCAGCAGCATCTTCAACTGCACCGGATCGTTCCAGCTCGGGCGCACCACCGGCGCAACCGGATGCGCCGCCACGGCCTGCAGCTGCGCCAGCAGGGTCTGCACGTTATTGGGCACGTGCTCGCCATCGAGCAGCAGCCAGTCATAGCCCAGCCCGGCGCACAAGTCCGCCGTATAGGGGCTGGCCAATCCCTGCCACAGTCCGATCTGGGCTCGACCCTGGCGCAAGGCCTGCTTGAACGCGTTAACGGGGTGTTTCATGTCTCATCCTTTCCTGTGGCAATCATTCAAAGCGACAGTTAATGGTACCCAGTGTGCCGTAGTCTGCGCAAAATACATCGCCCTTCTGGGCGAACACGGGCCGCGTGAAGGAGCCCGACAGGATCACCTGCCCTGCGCGCAGGGCCACGCCCAGCGACCCGAGCTTGTTGGCCAGCCAGACCACGCCGTTGCCGGGGTGGTTCAGCACGCCCAGGGCCAGGCCGGTCTCCTCGATGACGCCGTTGCGCACCAGGCCGGCGCCCACCCAGCGCAGGTCCACCTCATCCACTTTCACCGGACGCCCGCCCGTGACCACGGCCGCATTGGCGGCGTTGTCGGAAATGGTGTCCAGCACCTTGCGGGTGACCTTGGTCTCGGGATCCACCTGATGGAAGCGCGCATCGATGATTTCCAGAGCGGGCACCACGTATTCGGTGGCGCGCAGCACGTCCATCAGCGTCACGCCTGGGCCCTTCAGATCCGTTCCCAGGACGAAGGCCAGCTCGACTTCCACCCGTGGCACAATGAAGCGTTCCATGGGCAGGGCCGCGCCGTCGGTGTAGAACATATCGTCCAGCAGCACGCCGAAGTCCGGCTCGTTGATGTTGGAGGCCAGCTGCATGGCGCGCGAGGTCAGGCCCACCTTGTGGCCGCGCACCACGCGGCCTGCGGCCACCTTGCGGCTGACCCAGGCATGCTGGATGGCATAGGCGTCATCCATGGTCATGTCGGGATGCTGCAGCGACACCTGGCGGATCTGCTGCCGGGACTGCTCGCTGGCGTCCAGTTGTGCCGCAATCTGTTCAATCACTTTAGAATCCATCACCTAATCCTTTTTATCTCGGTCAGCCTGACTTCATGCCAACCCCATTCAAACATCGCAACCTGCCCCATCTGTTCCTGTCCGCCCGGGAAGTGCTGATGCAGCGGTTCCGCCCTGTTCTGAGCGAAGCAGGCATCAGCGAACAGCAATGGCGCGTCCTGCGCACCCTCTACGACGTCGACTCCCTGGACGCCGCCACCCTGGCCCAGCAGGCCCAGATCCTGGCTCCCAGCCTGACCCGCATGCTGCGGGTGCTGGAACAGGCGAACCTGATCCAGCGCTGCGCCGACCCGGACGACCTGCGCCGCCAGGTCATCAGCCTGAGCGAGCAGGGCCGCCACACCGTGGCCGGCCTGAGCCCGCGGATCGAGGCCATCTACCAGGACCTGGAGCAGGCCATCGGGCCGGAACTGCTGCGCGCGCTCTATGACAACGTGGATGTCATGATCGAGCGCATCCAGGCGCGCTGAGCCCCCTTCCCGCCGTGCGGTTCATGTCCTCATCGTAGCAGAATTTAATTAACCTGTTAACTTATTAGCGCAGGCGGAGTAAATCCGCCCGCGTCCGGCTCAGTTGGCGTCCCACCAGGGCTGCAGATCCACGCCCAGGCCCGGCTGCCGGGGCACGGTCATATAGCCGTCGACGATGGCCGGCGGCACCGCCACATCGTTGCTGAAGAACCGCGCCGTGCCCATGCCGCAGGGTTCGATCGGCTGGGCCAGCAAGGCGGCCGCATGCAGCGCCACATGCAGCCCTATGGACGTCTCCAGGCTGGCCGTGACCACGCAGCGCATGCCAGCCTCGCGCGCCTGCGCGATGATCTGGGCGGCCACATCCGGCCCGCCCACCCGCGGCGCCTTCAGGATCAGCACCTTGGCGGCCTGCATCTCGATGGCGCGCAGGGCATGGAAAGGCGAGCGTATGGAGTCGTCCAGCGCCAGGGGAATGGAAGTGCGGCGGGCGAACTGCGCATACGTCGTCAGATCCGTGCCGCGCGGCAAGGGCTCTTCGATGTAGTCGATGTCGAAACGCTCCATGGCCTGGATATGCTCCAGGGCCCAGTCCAGCTCCCAGGACTCGTTGGGGTCCAGGCGCATGCGCAGCGCGGGAAAGGCGCTGCGTATGGCCGCCACCCGCTCCAGGTCCAGGGCGCGCTCGGCCGTGCACTTGACCTTGACCGTGTCCTGCCCGCGCTCCAGCGCGGCCCGCGCCCGCTCGACGCAGGCGGCCGGCTCCGCATCGCCGATCAGGTCATTCACCGGCACGCGCGCCGCCGGCCGGGCATCGCCCGCCAGGTATTGCGCCAGCGAAACGCCCTGGGCGCTGGCCCGGGCCGACAGCACGGCCGAAGCCAGGCCGCAGCGCACGCGCGGCGATACTTCCCGCAAGGCCAGTTCGTGGAAGAAGCCTTCGTCCGCCGCGTCCAGTCCATGCAGGAGCGCCGCGCAGTGGGCGGCGAAGCTCCAGCCGTCATAGATGACGTGCGGCGGCAGGGCGGCCTCGCCCCAGCCCACGTGGCCGTCGATCTCGGCGCGCACCAGAAAGCCGCGGCGCACGTACTGGGTGCCCTTGGACCAGCGGTACGGCACCTGCAGGGCCTGGTTGTAGGGTTTCAACTGCAAAGCCTGGTTCATGTCTTCTCCTTGTGTCTGGTCTTGTCGGGGTTCAGGCGGCCGGCGCCGCTTCGCGCTCCAGCAGCACGCAGCGCTCCGGATGCAGGGACAGCTTCACGGCCCGGCCCACCGGCAGGTCCAGGTAGGCCGAAGCCACGGCGGACAGGCGTTGCTGACAGTCGCTCACGAAGCTGTAATGCGTGCGGTCGCCCACGAACACCTTGTGGCTGACGGCCGCCGGCACCAGGTTCTGGCCCTGGGCCGACTCGGGCAGGATCTCCACCGATTCGGGACGTATCATCAAAAAGCCCGCCCGTTCGCCCAGGCCGTGAGGATCGCTGGCGCGGATGCGGCCCAGGGGCGTGTCCACGGCCGCGAAGCCGCCGTCGGGCTGGACGGACGCGCAGGCGAACACGTCCGCCTTGCCGATGAACTGCGCCGTGAAATGCCGGCGCGGCTTCAGGTACAGGTCCATGGGCGTGCCCTGCTCCACGATGCGCCCTTTTTCCATGACCACGATGCGGTCCGACATCGCCAGCGCCTCGTCCTGGTCATGGGTCACGAAGATGGTGGTGGTCTTCAGGGTCTTTTGCAGGTCGCGCAGTTCATCGCGCATCTGTTCGCGCAGCTTGGCATCCAGGTTGGACAGCGGCTCGTCGAGCAGCAGCACCTTGCCGTTGCGCACGATGGCGCGCGCCAGAGCCACGCGCTGCTGCTGCCCGCCCGACAGCTGCGTGGCCGAGCGCTGGGCGAAGTCGCCCAGGCCCACCATCTTCAGGGCCGACAGCACCTGCTCGCTGCGCTGCGCGCGAGGCACGCCGGCCGTCTCCAGCGGAAAGGCCACGTTCTCGAACACCGTCATGTGCGGCCAGATGGCATAGGACTGGAACACCATGCCCAGGTCCCGCTTGTGGGTGGGCACGTTGACGCCGCCCGCATCATTGAAGATGTCCTGCCCGCCCAGCGCGATGCGGCCGCGCGTGGGCTCCTCCAGCCCGGCGATGCACCGCAGCGTGGTCGTCTTGCCGCAGCCGCTGGGCCCCAGAAAGGTGCAGAACTCGCCTTCGCGAATCTCCAGGCTGATGGATTTCACCGCCTCCACCAGGCCGTGCTCGGTGGCGTAATGCACTTGCAAATCCGAAATCGACAACATGACTACCCTCTTATCGCTTGTTCGCGGAGCCGCGCGAGCCCCACATCTGCCAGACCAGCATGGTCACGAACATCAGCACCACCAGCCACAGGCCCACGGCCGCCGCCTTGTTCGGCTCGCCGCCGACCCAGAAATTCCACAGCACCACGGGCAGGGTCTGGTTGCCGCCCCCCTGCAGCAGCAGCGCCGAGGACAGCTCGCGTATGCAATGGGCGATCACCCAGATCCACACGCCCATGACCGCCGGCAAGGTCAGCGGCAGCACCACCCGGCGCATCACGCGCAGCCAGGACGCGCCCGAAGCGCGCGCGGCCTCTTCCAGTTCGCGGTGCAGCTGCATCATCACGCCGTTGGTGCTGCGCGTGCCGAAGGGAATGTAGGTGGTGACGTAAGCGATGGCGATGATCCAGATGCTGCCGTAGATGTTCAGGAAGGACAGGTTCAGGTAGACGTAGATCAAGGCCACGCCGATCATGGTGCCCGGAATGGCGATGGGCAGGAAAGCCAGGAAGTCCACGACCTTGGCGCTCTTGCCGCCGCGCCGCACCACGACCCAGGAGATCAGCACCGAGAACAGCGCCACCGCGGTGGCCGCGACCACGCCTATGATCAGCGAATTGGCCAGGGCGCCTAGCGTCAGGGGATTGGTGAAGAAGGCCAGGTGGTTGCTCCAGTTGATCAGGCCCACGGCCTCCATGGACGGCGGCATCAGCCAGGGCATCAGGCTGGTCCACAAGAGGATGCCCAACGGCAGGATGGTGGCCAGGAAGAAATACAGCATGATCAAGGCCAGGACAGGCCACTTCCACCGCCCCAAGGGCAGCAGGCGAGGCCGGAAGTTCTTGCCCGTCACGGTGACGAAACGGTTCGCATTGCGCGTCAGGCGGTGATAGACCATGGCCTGCAACAGCAGGATGAGCAGGAAGAACACGGCGATGGTGCTGATCACGTGATAGGCCGACATGCCGCCGGCACTGTCCGTGGCCAGGTAGACGATGCGGCTGGACAGCACGAAGATGTTTACCGGCATGCCCAGCGTGCCGGGCACGTCGAAGACCAGGAAGCCCACCATCAGCATGAAGATAGCCGCCGCCAGCAGGGAGGGCGCCAGCAGCGGCAGGAAGATGCGCCGGAACAGCAGGTAGCGCCCCGCCCCCGCCGTCATGGCGGCCTCCTCCAGGCTGGGATCCATGTTGCGGAACGCCGGGCACAGGATCAGGAAGGTGGAAGGCACCAGCGACAAGGACTGCACGAAGATCATGCCGCCCAGGGTGTAGATGTCGAAGCCCATGCCCTCGATCCCGGTCCAATCCTGCAGCAAAGTGTTCAAGAAGCCAATGCGCGGGCTCAGCAGCAAAATCCAGCCTATGGCCAGCAGGAACGGCGGGATGGCCATGGGCAGGGCCAGGAAGATGCGCAGCCCGCGCTTGCCGGGCAGGTCGGTGCGTTCCACCACCCAGGCCAGCGCGATGCCCAGAACCATGGCGCCGGCCATGGAGCCCACGGCGAACTGCACCGTGACCCACACCATGCGCCAGAAGGCCGGATCGCCGTAGACGCTTAAATAGTTGCCCAACGTCCAGCCTGGATCGAAAGGCAGGCCCGAGGGCGTCAGGCTGCTGATCAGCAAGATGCCCAGGGGCACCAGCACCAGATAGGCCAGGATGAACACCAAGGCCAGCACAGGCAGGCTGAACCGCCCTGCCCGAGGTCCGACTGCAACCGCCATTGCTCTTCTCCTTGTCGGTTGCGCCGCGCACGGCGCAGCCCGCCCCACGGCGCCGCTGCGGCGGCGCGCGGTCGGGCTGATTGGAAAAAACGGGGAATCAGCCGCCGGTCACTTGACCTTGGCGCCCTCGGCCAGGATGGCGTTGAACTTGTCGTTCAGTTCGGCCAGCTTGTCGTTCTGGTCGAAGGGCCATTCGGACACTTTCATGTCCTTGAGCATCTGGTGGGTCTGCGTGCCTTCCACCACGGGATTGCCCCGCGCCGTCGCGTCCTCGTAGATCTTGGCGCCCTCCGGCGTGGTCAGCCACAAGGCCAGCAGCATGGCCGCATCCGGATTGGAGGAGGACTTGGTGATGCCGGTGGAGATGGTGTGCATGGGCGTGGGGTCGAGCAGGCGGTACTTGACCGGCGCGCCGGCCTTCAGGATGGGCTGGAGGGAATGGTAGAAGCCCAGGGCGATGTCCACTTCGCCGGAGGCCACGCCCTGGGCCAGCGGGAAGGTGGACTTGAACAGGTAGGGCTTGAGCGTGACGAACTTGCGCAACTGCTGTTCCGCCTTTTCCTCGCCCCAGGTGTGCGCCAATTGGGCAAAGGCCGCCGCCCGCACCCAGTTGCCGATGCGCCCGCGCCACTTGTCGTTGATCAGTTCGTCCCAGCTCGCGGGCACTTCCTCGTCCTTGACCTTGCGGGTGTTCCAGATCTCCACATAGACCGAGGCCGTCGTGGGCACGGAATAGTTCACCGGCAGCAGCTTGGCCGGCAGATCCAGGTTTTCGGCGCTCAAGTCCTTGAGCAGGCCGCGGTGGTTCAGTTGCCACAGGTGGTCCGGCCCGCCGGTCAACACGTCCGCGCTCTTGCCCGAAGCCTGCTCCTCCTGGATCACCCGGGAGGCCAGCTCATTGCCGCCGACCAGGCGCACGTAGCGGACCTTCACATCCGGGTAGCGCTGGTTGAACCCGGCCAGCACCTTGGAAATCTGGTCCTCGGGCGAACTTTCGTACCAGGTGATCTGCTTGCCGTTGGCCGCCGCCCCCTGGGCCAGCCTGTCCATGACGGCGGCGCTCTGCGCCTGTGCCGGAACGGCGCAGGTCGCCGCCCAGATTGCCGCCACCCCCAACATCGAATACCGCTTCATCCACGTGTTCATGAGCTGTCTCCGCACCCGTTCCGGGTCATGTTGTTCCAGGTTTTTAATTAACCTGTTTAGTAATTACATGATGCCCAAGAACCGGGACCCGCTACAAGTTGGGGTATGTACTGAAAAGCGGCAAAAGTGCACCGGGATCAGACCTGCAAGCCTGCGCCCACTTCTTTCACATAGGCGGCGAACTCGGCGGCGGTCCGATCCCGCGGACGCGGCAGATCGATGTCGATGCGGGCGCTGACGCCCGCCGGGCTGCCGCCCAGCACGATGACGGTATCGGCCAGGAAGACGGCCTCATCGATGTCATGGGTCACGAACAGGATGGCGGCGGAACTGCGCTGCCAGACCTGCACCAGCTCGTCCTGCAACGCCTGCCGGGTCAAGGCGTCCACCGCGGAAAACGGTTCGTCCATGAGCAGCAGATCGGGCTGCACCGCCAGTGCTCGGGCGATGCCCACGCGCTGAGCCTGTCCGCCCGACAATTGATGCGGCCAGCGATCCTTCAGATGGGCCAGCCCCACCTGGCGCAGGGCCGCATCCACGCGCCGTTCGCGTTCGGCCCGCGGCAGGCCCAGGCCTTCCAGGCCATAAGCCACATTGGCCCCCACTCGCCGCCAGGGCATCAGGCGGCTGTCCTGGAACACGAAGGCGTTGGATCGACGTCCGGGACTGTCCGTCAGGCTGGAGCGCAGATGGCCGAAACTGGGCCGGCTCAGACCCGCGGCCGCACGCAGCAGCGTGCTTTTGCCCACGCCCGAGCCGCCGACGATGGCCACGAAGTGCCCCGCCTGCACATCCAGGCTGACATCGCGGATCACGGGAGCCGGCGCGCCAGGGTACTGGAAGCCGAACCCCTGGAACTGAATCAAGGCTGCCACTGCAGAATCCATTTGTTGAAGGTCAGAAAAACCATGTCGCACAAGGTGTAGACGACGGAAATGATGAGCATGTACACCACCACGGCGTCATAGGCGCCGACGCCGGCCGCGGCGTTCATTTCCTGGCCCATGCCGGACACGCCCAGCAGCTCGGCGGCGATCAGCGTCATCCAGGCCTGCCCGATGCCGGCGCGCACGCCGCTGAGCAGGCCGGGCGCGATGGCCGGCAAGGTCACCGTCCAGGCGCGCGCAAAATACGACCCATGCCCGAAGGCCGAAGCAAGCTCGTAATAGCGCGGATCCACTGAGCGCACCGCGCTGTAGGTGGCGAAATAGTTCAGCCAGAACACGCCGATGGCGATCACGAACGCCGCGCCGGCGTGGCTGACCTTGAACCAGGCGATGGCGAACACCACCCAGGCCAAGGGCGGGATGGGCCGCAGCAGACGCACCAGATAGGCCTGCAGCAGGTCGAAGCGACGCAAGGTGGCCGAGGCCAGGCCGAACAGGATGCCCAGCGCCGTGCCCAGCCCCAGGCCCCAGAAATAATGCACCAGGCTGGACTGCGCGGCCGGCCACAGACGGCCGGACTCGATCTCCGCCAGCAAGGCCGCCGGCAGGGCCAGAGGATCCGGCAAGGTGCCCCTGGGCGCCCAGTCCAGCACGTAGGCCAGGCGCCATATCAAGATGAATAGGGCCAGGCCGGCCAGGCCGTACACGATCCGCTCCAGCCCGCGCTGCCACAAGGCGGCGGCATCCGCTCCGGCCCCTGACACGGAGGATGTCGTCACGGGGGCTTGTCCGGCGATGCTCATTGGCTGACCGCCTTCTGATAGAAGCGCGTATCGAACAGGCTTTGCACATCATCCAGCTTGGTGTTCAGCGTGCCCAGCGAGGCCTGGAAGTCCTGCAGCTGCCGGGTCGCTTCGATAATCCTGCCCGGATCGGCCTGAAACTGGTCGTGGGAGCGCTCGATGGCGCCCTGCACCACGTCCTTGGGCAGGCGCCCGCCGCCTACGTACTTCTGCACATAAGGCGTGGCCTTGGCGGGGTCATCACGCAGCATGGCGGTGGACCGCACCTGGGCGTCGACCAGATGCTGCACCAGTTCAGGCTTGTCCTGGATCAGGGATTCGCGCACCAGCAGGACGGCACCCGGCTGGTTGGGAAACAGCTCCGCTCCGCGGGCCAGCACCTTGGCATCGGACTGGCGCTTCAGGATCTGGCTGACCGTGGGTTCCAGGATGGCGGCGGCATCCACGGCATGATTGCTGAGCGCCTGCTGGATCTGGGCCTCGCCCTGGTAGATCAGTTCCACGGCATCAGGCTGCAGCTTGAGCACATTGCGCAGCCAGTACTGCAGGGCCGCCTCGGGCACGGCGCCCTTGGGATAGCTGGCGATCAGGGGCTTGCGGCCCTTCTCCTGCGTGAAGCGGGCCACCGCCGCCGCGAAGTCGGGTGCGCCGACAGGCTTGGCCGGATCGAAATACGCCGCCAGCTCGCCGATGGCGACCACATTGACCTGCTCCACGATGTTGGAAGCCACCACCTTGACGTCGGCGCCCTTGGCCTTGGCCACCAGGGCGGGACCGATGCCCACGTACGCCACATCCAATTGCCCGGCGATCAGCGCCTGGGTCAGGGCCGGCCCGCTCTGGAAGGACACCAGCTTGGGCGCAGGCTCGCCTTCAGGCAGCAAGGCGCCCGACTCCAGCCCCACGAACAACTGGGCGGCCGGCAGGATGGGCAGATAGCCGATCTCCAGGGCCTGCTCCGCGGCATGGGCGGACAGGGAAGCGGACAAGGCCAGCACGCTGGCGGCTACATAACGAAAAAACATGAAGAACTCGAAAAACAGGCCAAAATTGAAGCATAAACCTGTTGGGGAGACGTATCTTTATTTGCTTATTACCAATTCGAATAAAAACTTCGGCATGCGTCGTCCACACTTGGTTAAACACGTAACGGACGCAATACAATCCGGCTCTACTTCCAGCTATACAATACTGGGCGTCAATAGAACGAACGTGCGATCACCGTTAATCACATCCGCAACGAGAGGAGTTCCCGCTTGACCAGTCCGCCTGCTCACACCCCTTCCGCTCGGCCCGCTCCCACGTTCTTCGATGTCCTGGGAGCCCTGCGGCACAACAAGCTGCCGATCCTCTTGTTGACCTTGTTGGGCATGCTGGCCGCCATCGTCTACATTGCCGTGACGGAACCACGTTTTCGCGCCCGTTCCGAAGTCATCCCTCCCACGCCTGCGGACCTGGCCAATTTCAACACCGCCATCCGGACACTGGGGCCAGCCATCAACGAAGTCGTCAGCGGCGCCCTGGACCAGAACAATCTGGTCGAACTCACGCCAGAGACGGCGTTCCGCATCTTTGTCCGCCACCTGAACTCCCAAAATAATCTGGACGAATTCTTCGAGACCGTCTACCTGCCCCACCAAAGTCCTTCGCCATCGGTCCAGGACAGGGAACTGCTGCGGCTGCGTCTCTCCAAGGATCTCACCATCCTGAACGTGGACCGCGACGGCGTGCCCGCCTCCATCGTCACCCTCAGCCATGCGGACCCCAAGCTGGCACAGGAGTGGACCAACCGCTTCGTGGACATGGCATTGCAGAGCAGCCGCGAAGAGGTCCTGCATACGCTGCAAAGCACGGCAAGCCTGCGCACGGAGATCACCGATGCCCAGATTGCCTCGCTGCGCAAATCGGCTGAAGCCGACCGCCTGGCCCAGATCACCCGGGTGCGCGACGCATATGAACTGGCGCAGCAGATCCAGCTGGAACAGCCATCGAACACCGGCAATCTCATCACCTCGTATTCCGGCGACAATCTGTATCTGCGAGGCGCCAAGGCGCTCAAGGCCGAACTGGACATTCTTGAAAGCCGCAAGGACAACGATCCCTACATCAAAGCCCTGCCCGCCCTGCTGACCAAGAGAAATCTGCTCTCCAGCGTGGACATCGCTCACCTGTCAGGCAAGCTGGCCACCATCGATTTGCGCGCCATCCAGCCGGCCACGCCTTACCAGCCGCGCAAGCTGGTCGCCCTGGCCATAGGCCTGGCGGCCGGGCTGGTGCTTGCCCTGCTGTTCGTGCTGACTCGCCTGTCGTTCCAGTTCCATCAGCGGAATCTGGATCGGAGCCTGTAGCCGTTCAAGAGATGATGTGATCTATTATTTTTTTCTTTTTCTGCTGCTGTTCTATATCCACCAACTTGGAATCTCGAGCAGGTTCCAAGTATTTTTGTCGCTCCTGACGCTTGCCGTTTTTTCGGGCATCCGCTTCAATGCAGGCTACGACTATCCGGTCTATTACGAACTGATCAGAAAAGACGACTACGACTGGTTCGAGCCCCTGTCGCGAGTGCTCATGGACATCGGTCACAAGACCGACCCCATCGTCTTCTTCGCTCTGTCCAGCCTGCTGATCGCCTTTTTCTACTATCTTGCCTTCGACCGTTACAGCCGAATCCACCAGTGGCATCCTGTCGGGATCTTCGCCTTCCTGGGGCTGCCCATCGCCTACCTGGACAGCCTGGGCGTGATACGCCAGTTCGTGGCCATTGCGATATTCGTCTACGTCGCCAGCAACATCAACAGAAATACACTGCACTCCCTGGCATGGCTACTGGTCGCCGCCCTGTTTCACAAATCCATCACCATCCTGCTGCCGCTGGTATTGTTGCGCAGATTCCTCTCCACGCCGCGCACCATCTTCATCTATCTTGCGCTCTGGACCGGATTCCTGGGCATAGGCTCGCTCATCATTGCCACCGTCTCGTTGTACACCGGTCTGTACTCCAGTTATTTCACGCTTCATCTGTCCAGCAGCGGCTTCAAGATCTACATCCTGCTGTCCCTGATATTCGTTTATTTCCTGGCCAATCGGCGCTTGCTCTTCGAGAACGGCAACCATATCTTTCTGTTCAACTGCTATTTTCTGGGTATCTTGCTGTTCTCGGCTGCGCTTCCCTTCGGCATTCACATATCAAGGATCAGCTGGGCTCTGCTGGCGGTGCATCCCTTGCTGTTCGGTGTCATATTGGCCCGCAAGCCTGCTGCGGACCATTTCCTGTTCGTCGCCGCCTGCACGGCCATCATGAGCGTGTCCATTTTCCTGGCCTATAAAAATCCCGAACGCGACTTCCTGAACCAGTACCAGCCATTTTTCGCCATGGACAAGTACCAGCGCGACTTCATCATCGAGAAATCGCTGCAGACGGAAATTCAGCGCGAAGACTGATCGGCGGGCTCCGCCAACGCCATTGCGGCCAGCAAGGCCTGCACGCGCCGGGCTTGAGATTCGGGCGACAAGAACAAGCCAAAGGCCTCCAGGGCCAGCTGCCTTCGCCGCATCAGTTCGGCTGGGTCGGCCAACAGCCGTCCCAGGGCATCGGCCATCTGCTCGCCATTGTGCACAACCTCTATCACACGAGCATGGCGCTCGGAGGCCAGCACGTCCTCGTAGCCTTCAGCCGCATTGGGCAGGCAGATCACCGGCAGGCCGTACGACAAGGCCTCGGCCACCTTGGTCTTCATGCCGCTGCCCCAACTGACCGGAGCCAGGTATACGGAAGCGTTCCGAAAAAACGCCTGCATCTGCGCGGCACTCGGCGACTCAAGCTTCTCGACCTGCCCCCCCGGGACGGCGCAGCGCGAAACGCCTGCGCCCGCGGCTGCGAATACCACGGGGAGGCCCGCCCGAGCGGCGTGGCTTGCGGCAACTTGCGCGAACGTCTCCAGGGCGCCGACATTAGGAGCAAAGCCGAAATGCCCGGTAAATATCGCTCTGATCCGCTCCTGCCCCCGCAGCGCCGACGCCTGCATGCCGGGCTCAACAGTGATGGGCAGAATGCCATGCAGGCGCGGCTGGCCGTAACGCGCGGCAAACACCGACAGGTCCTTGCGGGTAATGAACGAAATGAAGTCCGCGTTCAGGCAGCGCTGCTCGGCCGCGTAGATTTCGTGGACGTCGATGGCTTTCTCAAGCCGCCGCAGCAGGCTTCCCGCTTCGTGCTGCCGGCGCAGGTCGTACTCGGAGTTGTCGGAGATGATGCCGAACTTCTTGCCGGGAAAACGCCGTTTCAACGACGTCAGGATGCGGCCACAGCGCGAATTGTGCAGCACGATCAAATCGGCCTCGCGCGCATGCCGGGCGATGAGCCCCACGCTGGTCCCCAGGAAAGTGGGGTTGAGCATCGCTCGCGAGAGAACGTCCGAGCTCAGGGTCTTCTGCAGATAGACGTACTGCGCGCCTTGCGGCAAGGCGACTTTCTGCTCACCGACATCCTTGGAAAGGACGGTCAGCCTGTCTACCACGCCCTCCAGGCCGGCAAAGGCCGAGACCACGGAACGCAGGTACAAGCCGCCCCCGGACAGTTCCTGCACGCCGTTGAGGGAAACAATCAGGACATTGATGCTCACGACGATCACACCCGCCCGTAGGTATCTTCCAGACGGACGATGTCGTCTTCGCCCAGGTAGGCTCCCGTCTGCACTTCAATCAGCTCGAGCTGGGTCTTGCCCACGTTCTCAAGCCTATGCGTGGTTCCAAGCGGTATGTAGATGGACTGATTCTCGGACAACAGGTGTTGCTCCTCGCCGCGGGTCACCAGGGCCGTCCCCTTGACCACGATCCAGTGTTCAGAGCGTTGGTAATGCTTCTGCAGGCTGAGCGCGGCGCCGGGCTTGACGACGATGCGCTTGACCTGAAAACGGTCGCCGTTGTCTATGCTGTCGTACGAGCCCCAAGGCCGCACCACGTTGCGATGCGCATCCGCCTGAGCCACCTTGGCCTTGCGCAGGTCTTCGACGATATGCTTGATCTTCTCCGACTCGGAGGCCTTGGCCACCAGTACGGCGTCGGCTGTCTCGACAATCTGCAGGTCCTGCAGCCCCAAGCCGACCACGACGCGATGCTCGGCGCGGATGCTCGTGCCCGAACACTCGTAGGCGTAGGCCTGCCCCGACAGACGATTGTTGTCCGAATCCGGCTCGTCGATGGCCGACAAGGCATTCCAACTGCCCACATCGCTCCACGCGCCGCGAAACGCCGCCATGACGACTCGATCGCTCTTTTCGAGCACGGCATAATCGAAACTGTCCTCGGGGCAATCGGAAAACACCCCCGCATCAGGACGAAAGAAGCCCCCGTCGGGCTGCCCGGCCTGCAAGGCTCGCGCCACGCAGTCGAGCATGTCCGGGGCCAATGCCCCCAGTTCCTGGCGCAGCACGCTGGCCTTGGCCAGCACCATGCCCGAGTTCCAGAACACCTGGCGGTTCGCCAGCAGTTCCGTAGCCACTTCCAGCGAAGGCTTCTCGATGAAGGCCTTCACCGGGATAGCTGGCGCATCGCCCGGTTCGCCCTGGCTCTCGATATAGCCGTAAGCAGTGCTGGGAAAGGTGGGCTGTATGCCGAAGATCACGATGGCGCCCTGCTCGGCGGCGGGCGCCGCCCGCCATATGCACGCTTCGAACAATGACGCATCGGGAATGTAATGATCAGCAGGACATATCAGCAGCAGATCGTCCGCATTGGCCGCGCAGGCGGCCAATGCGACAGCCGGCGCGGTATTCTTGGCCACGGGTTCGAGAATGATCCTGCCGTGCATGGCTTCGGCCTCGAGCTCATTGCTGATCAGGAAGCGATGCTCCTCCGAGCCGATGCACAGCAAATCCCCTTTGAAGGGGGCCAGCCTTTCCAGGGTCAGCCTCAACAGACTGCGATTGCGGATGACGGGGGCGAACTGTTTGGGAAAACTTTTCCGGCTCAGCGGCCACAAACGGGTTCCCGATCCGCCACATAACACAACCGGAGAAATCACGGACATAGTCATTAATAACCCACTTCGAAGTACGCTATATTATAAAATTCGATTGGCTAATCATCCCAAGCCTGGGGCAATGCATCTCGACGGGCGTAGCCTGTCTCGCTGAACGGAGTATGGCACAGCCGCCCACCTACAACTTGTATCGATACGCTCTCAATTACATCTGCGCCCGCGCATCCGGCCCAGTCACGGCAGCAAGGCAGCGAGCGCCCATCGCCGGACACGCTCCCGGGGTGGCGTGTTCCACGGCATCGCCGGACGCACCGCCGTGGCACTCGCCGGGCCGCTCTTTCCGACGCAACCTGGCCGCCAAGTATACGGGAGCGCGTCGTGCCCAAACCAGGGACGGCCAACTTCCCGCTCGACATCCATGACCTCCAGAACCGATTCCGCCCTCGTCAGCGTCATCATGCCGGCCTACAATGCCCAGGCCACCCTGGCTGACTCCGCCCATTCCGTCCTGCAGCAAAGCTACTCTCATCTTGAACTCCTGATCATCAATGACCGTTCGACCGACGGCACCGCGCAGCTCATGGAAAGCCTGGCTGGGCAGGACCCCCGGGTGCGCCTGATCCACCAGGAAAACAATGCGGGCGTGGCCCAGGCCCGCAATGCCGGCATACAGGCTGCGCAAGGAAAATACATTGCCTTCCTGGACTCGGACGACTTGTGGATGCCCGACAAACTGGAACGGCAACTGGCTCTGATGCAAGAACAAGGCTGCCTGGCGTGCATGTCGGCCTACCACCGCTTTCAAGTTCCGGGACAATGGCTGGGCACGTCCCGTCCTCCAGCCCGCACCAACTACAAAAAATTGCTCAAGGGCAACGTGATCGGCAACCTGACCGGCATCTACGACTGCGAAAAGCTGGGCAAAGTCTATCAGCAGCCCGTCCGCCACGAAGACTATCTGATGTGGCTGGAGATCGCCCGCAAGGCGGGAGACATCTGTGCCGTTCCCGCCCCGCTGGCCGCCTACAGGGTCGGCCACAGCTCCCTGTCATCCAACAAACTCAAATCCATCCAGTGGACTTGGGACATCTACCACCGGCACCTGGGCCTGTCCGCTCCGCGCAGCGGCTATCTGATGCTGCACTATCTGGCCAAGGCAGTCCTCAAAAGGCTCTGACACCATGAATCCTTCTTCCTGCGCTTCGGCCTGGGTGGACATACTGCTCGTCAATTACAACGGCGGAGCCCAGATACTGGACACCATCGCCAGCATCCACCGGCACAGCGCCGCTGGCTCGTACCGTATCACCGTGGTGGACAACGGCTCCAGCGACGAAAGCTGCGATCAGATAGAACGGCTCTACCCGGACACCCAGGTCCTGCGCACAGGCAGCAACAACGGTTTTGGCAAAGGCTGCAACATCGGCGCCCGCCACACGCAGGCTCCCAACATCCTGCTGCTCAACCCCGACGCGCAACTGCTCACCAACGTCATCGAGATCTTCCAGCAATACCTGGCTGGTCACGCCGCCGATCCGCAACCCATCCTGGGCGGTCTTTCGGTAGACGCCCAAGGCAAGCCCAGCTATGCTTATGAGCGCTTCCCGACCCCTGCCACACTGATGCTCAAGGCGCTCGGGCTGGGACGATTGCTGGAACCCTCGTACGCGCATCGCGAACCACATCCGGTCGACTACGTCTCGGGGTCCCTGCTGCTGATCGGCCGTCGGGAGTTCGAACGGCTCGGCGGCTTTGACGAAGCCTTTTTCCTGTACTTCGAGGAAACCGACCTGCAGTACCGCGCGCGCGAACAGGGCATCGCCTCCATCCATGTTCCCGCGGCGCGCTATCTGCACGAATCGGGCGGCACCTTCACCGATGCCTCGTTTCGCGGACGCTGCTACAGCGACGGCATGAAAGTCTACCTGGACAAGCGCTACGGACGCCGGGGCCGCGTGCTGCACCGCCTCTACCACCTCATCCATGGCGCATTGCAGCCGGTCAAGACCTGGGTCAAGAAGCGGCTTGGGCCAGGCGGCGCCTAGCGGGCGCCGAAGCCCGTGGCCATGGTCTTGAGGGTCAGGAAGGTAATGTACAGGTCCAGCATCATCGAGCAGTTCTTGATGTAGTACAGATCATGCTGGATCTTGACACGGGTATCCTCGGCATTGGAGACGTATCCGTGCCTGACCTGCGCCCAGCCGGTGATGCCCGGCTTGACCACGTGTCGGTAGCTGTAGAAAGGAATCAGCTCATCGAATTCACGCACAAAGGAAGGCTGCTCGGGCCTTGGGCCGATCAGGCTCATTTCGCCGCGCAGCACATTGTAGAACTGCGGCAGCTCGTCGATGCGCAACTTGCGGATGATCCTGCCCACCCGGGTGATGCGCGGATCGTTCTCCCCGGCAAACTGCTCGGGCGCCTCGCGGTCAAAGCGCATGCTGCGCAGCTTGTAGATTGTGAAGGGGCGATTGCCCCGCCCAACCCGCGTTTGCGTGTAAATGGCTTTTCCGGGGCTCTCCAGACGAATCGCCAGCGCGGTCAGCAGGCACAGCGGCACGACGATCACCGAACTGAGCAGGACGATCCCGTAATCGAACACGGCCTTGGCGATCTCGTACTGCCGCGAAGGCAGCAAGGAGCCGATGTTGTTTTCCGACATGCGATCGATCTTGACCCGCCCGGTCACGGATTCAAATACCTGGCGCGCGCTGTATACGGCGATGCGCTCCAGCGCGCAATGCGTCAGGAAACGCTCCGCATCGGCATCCAGACAGGAAAAATCCGCCACAACACCATCGAAGCGGCGCCCTTCCAGATCAAACTCCGAGATGTAGCGCGCATCCAGTCCCGACAGGCCGATCAATCCATCGGCCTCCCCGCCGGGAATCACCGCGAGCTTGACAATGCGGTATCGACTGGTCACAACATACTCTAGATGCAGCCACGCCATGGACAGCAGTCCGCTGCCCAGCAACAGGGCGCGCGAGGCGTCGAACCGCAAGAAAAAAGTAACAATATAAAGCAGCCCATACACGCTCAATACCGTGGGGGCGATCAGCCAGGCGCTGCGGGCGCCGGGATATTGCGCCGAACTCTTGTTGATGCTCAGCTTGCTGACCATGAAGGCGCAGCCTGTCAGCACCCATGCTGTCAATTGTCCCGCGTCAGGATGCTGCAGCACGCGCAGACCCCATAAGCCCAAAGCAGGCGCAACCACGGTCAACAACACACCCAACAACAGCGACATAGGCAGGGACAACAGCAGCATTTCGTGCATGCGCTGGAACCGACGGATTTTTAACTGACTCATACGGGTTCGGGAGTCCAATATTCCAGGTTGAATTCAGGGCGCATTATACGCATCTGGTGTTACAAAAAAATACCGGACGCACAGATCAAGCCAACTAACTAGGAAGCAAGTGGCGCTACTGATAAATGACAACTCATTAAGTTATCCCATTGCCAAGCTGCAGTGAGATGCGGAATCCTGAAAATTGTAACTCACGGCATCCCTTACTCAGACGATTAATGAAACCTGTCGTGCATTATGCTTGCGCGTACAATATTCTCCATCATGCGACCATACTCTTCACCCCCCGAAAGGCTAGTGGACACAGGCGTCAATGCAGGCCTGTTCCTCTTTTTTGCCGGCATCCTGTCCACGCGCAGCGTATATGCGATCGGCGCAGGACTGCTGCTGGCCGCATGCCTGGTCAAATGTGTCCGATCATCGCCCAATCCTCTTGCGGCCCAGCCTTCCAACGGCGCTCTCTACGCCATTCTGCTGCTCATCTTCCTCAATGGCCTGGGCATGTGGCTGTACCATGATAATGCGCTGCGGCAGTTGGACCTGTTGAGCCGCTATGCCCTCATGGTTCCGGTCCTGTACACGCTCTGCCGGACTCGTCTGCAGCCCTCCTGGATTACCGCATCCTTTGCAGTGGGCAGTCTGTCATCGCTCTGGCTTGTCCATCGGCAGCTGGGCGGAGAAGCATACGACGGCCGAGTCTATGGCTACACCGGCGCCATCCAGTTCGGCAATATCGCCCTGCTGCTGGGCCTGTTCTGCCTGACCGCCCTGATTTCGCAGTGGCGCTCCAAAACATTTGATCGTCTGCTCGCCCTGCTGTATGGCGCCGGCACAGCCGCGGGCTTTTTCGCCTCGCTGGCCTCCGGCAGCCGGGGCGGCTGGATCGCCGCTCCGCTGGCCCTGGCGGTGATGGTGGCAGGGTATACGCCCAAGCGCTACGCAATGCGGTGCATCGCCGCTTGCGCGATCATCGCCGGCGTCGCCGGCATTCTGCTGTCCCAGAGCACGTTCATTCAACAGCGCTACGATCTGGCGACGCAAGACATTGCCCAGTACGAAGCAGGCAATGCCAACACATCCATCGGCGCACGCCTGGCGATCTGGCAGGCCAATTGGCAGCTGATAAAACAGAGCCCCCTCCTTGGCTGGTCCCAGGCTGGCCACGAACAGGCGCTGGAGCAGGCAGTCCGAGATAAGCACAGCTCCAATGTCGTTCTGAACCTGGCCAATTCGCACAATAACTACATAGAGAGCTGGGTATATCTTGGCATCAGCGGACTGATTCTCCTGCTGCTCTTGCTGATTTACTGTTTTTCCCAATTCATCAGGCACATTCGCCATGACAATCCGATTTCCCAACAGGCAGCGATCAATGGATCTATTTTGATACTCGTCTATTTCATTGCCAACTTCACCCAGAACATGATGGAAAGAAATAATACATTATTGTTTTTCCTCATTGCCCTGGCGACATTCTGGAGCCTGTTCAAAAACAAGACCGGCTCGCCAGTCAATCAGCCAGCAGCCGTGCAATGAGCCTGCTAAAGAACTCTTTCTGGAATCTGGCCGGCTACGCGACTCCACTCGTCATCGCCATCCCTGCGATGGGCATCATCGCCCGATTGCTGGGTGTCGAACAGTTCGGCATCTTCACCTTATTTTTCGCCATCGTCGGCTACGCCAGCCTTTTCGACCTGGGCATCAGCCGGGCCGTCATCCGCGCAGTCGCCATGGAACAGGGCGACGCAGAAGGCATCCAACGCATCCTGGGAACTTCCACCTTGCTGGTGGCCGCCAGCAGCCTGCTCGCCATGCTGGTGATCGCGGGCTTCAACACCACACTGGTGCAATGGCTCTCGATCAGCCCCGAGTTGCATTCCGATAGCGCGCACGCTTTTTCCATCCTGGCCGCCATCTTGCCCCTGGTATTGTTGAGCTCGGTATGGTTCTCCTATCTCGAAGGCATATCGAACTTCCGGCTGCTCAATATCCTGCGCACTCTCAGCGGGATTTTTCTGGCGGTTTCCCCACTCATCGGCGTATCGATTCAGGCCGATTTGAGCCATGCCGTATGGGGGCTTTTCTTCGGCCGCCTGCTGACCGTCGTAATCGCCTATTTCTGGGGCCTGCCGGACTCGCCCAAGCGCTATCTGTTGCGCTGGGAAACGTCCACGGCCGTCGCTCTTTTTCGCTTCGGCGGCTGGCTGACGGTCAGCAACGTGATCAGCCCGCTCATGGTCTATTTCGACCGCTTTCTGCTCTCGACCATGAATGGAGCCAAAGTCGTCGCCTTCTATACCGGCCCCGCCGAAGCCATTTCCCGATTGCTGGCCATACCAGGCTCCGTGGTCCGAGTGATCTTTCCCCTGCTCAGCGCACGCAGCGGTGCAGGCCATGAAACCAGGCTGTCCTATCTGCTGCTCAGCGGCGTCTGCGGTTTGATCGCCGTGGTCGGCATCCTGCTGGCCAAGTGGATACTGCTGCTGTGGCTGGGCAAGGAATTCCTGGGCGCTGCCGTGCCTGTGCTGCAGATACTGCTGGTGGGCTTCTTTTTCAATTCCATCGCCCAGATCCCGTACACCGTCATCCAAGCTGCCGGACATTCGCGCGTCACCGCCTTGCTGCACCTGGCGGAGATCCTGCCGTATCTGGGCCTACTGTACCTGTTCATCAGCCAATGGGGCGTCATCGGCGCCGCCCTGGCCTGGACCTTGCGAGTAGGCGTAGACTGCCTGGCCCTGGTCCTGCTCTCCAGGCGATACCGTTGACCTTCTTTCGACCGAACCTCATTATTTCGTCCAACCCGAACTATCGAGATCACTCCATGCGCATCCTAGTAACCGGCGGAGCTGGCTTCATCGGCTCGGCAGTCGTCCGCCACTTGATCCAGGACACGGATCACACGGTCCTTAACGTCGACAAGCTGACTTATGCGGGCAATCTGGAATCCGTCGCTCCCGTGGCCGACGATCCAAGGTATCGATTCGCGCGCGCCGACATCTGCGATGCCGCAACCATGCGCGAATTGCTGGAGGATTTCCGCCCCGACGCCATCATGCATCTGGCGGCCGAGTCCCACGTCGACCGCTCCATCGACGGCCCGGCCGAATTCATTCACACCAATATTTTCGGCACCTATACCCTGCTGGAAGTGGCGCGCCATTATTGGCTGACGCTCGAACCAGGCCGCCAGGCCGCATTTCGCTTCCATCACATTTCCACGGACGAGGTCTATGGGGACCTTGACGGCACCACCGACCTGTTCCTGGAAACGACGCCTTACGCACCCAGCTCGCCCTATTCGGCCAGCAAGGCCAGTTCCGACCACCTGGTCCGAGCTTGGCACCGCACCTACGGCCTGCCCGTTCTGGTCACCAACTGCTCGAACAATTACGGCCCTTACCATTTTCCGGAAAAACTGATTCCGCACGTCATCCTCAATGCGCTCAAAGGCAAGGCTCTGCCTGTCTACGGCAAAGGCGACCAGATCCGGGACTGGCTGTATGTCGAGGACCATGCGCGCGCGCTCGTGCAGGTGGTCACACACGGCGCGGTGGGCGAAACGTACAATATCGGCGGCCACAACGAAAAACAGAACCTGGACGTGGTGCGCAGCATCTGCGCGATCCTGGAAGAGCTGGCTCCCGACAAGCCGCAAGGCGTGGCGCACTATGCCGACCTGATCACCTTTGTTGCGGACCGCCCCGGCCATGACAAACGCTACGCCATCGATGCCAGCAAGATCGCCAGGGAGCTGAGCTGGCGGCCCCAGGAAACATTCGAGACCGGCCTGCGCAAGACCGTGGCCTGGTATCTGGAAAACACTCAATGGTGGGATCGTGTGCTGAGCGGCGATTACCGCCTGGATCGCATAGGAAACAAAGCATGAAAGGCATCATTCTGGCAGGCGGCTCGGGTACCCGCCTGCATCCGATCACGATGGGCGTATCCAAGCAGCTGCTTCCCATCTATGACAAACCCATGATCTTTTATCCCCTGTCCGTACTCATGCTGGCGGGCATTAGGGAAATCCTGATCATCTCCACCCCCGAGGACCTGCCCAATTTCCGCAAGCTGCTAGGCGACGGTTCACGCTACGGCCTGGCGCTCTCCTATGCCGAGCAGCCCTCGCCCGACGGGCTGGCGCAAGCCTTCATCATCGGGGCCGACTTCGTCGGCAAGGACAACGTCAGCCTGATCCTGGGCGACAACATTTTCTACGGCTACGGCTTCAGCCAGATGCTGCGGGAGGCCGCTTCCCGCAAGACGGGCGCCACTGTGTTCGGCTACCAGGTCAACGACCCGGAGCGATTCGGCGTAGTCGAATTCGATGCACAGGGCAAAGCCATCTCCATCGAAGAAAAGCCCCTGAAGCCCAAATCCAGCTTCGCCGTCACCGGCCTGTATTTCTACGATAACCGGGTGGTGGACATCGCGCGTCAGGTCAAGCCTTCGGCGCGCGGAGAACTGGAGATCACCGACGTCAACAACGCCTACCTGCAGTCGGGCGAGCTGCATGTCAGCCTCCTGGGCCGGGGGTTCGCCTGGCTGGATACCGGCACGCACGAAAGCCTGCAAGAGGCAGGTTCGTTCGTGCGCACGATCGAACACCGCCAGGGACTGAAAGTGGCCTGCCTGGAGGAAATCGCCTTCAATCAGGACTGGCTCAGCCGCGACCAGCTACGCGAGCAGGGCCAGGCCCTGGCCAAGACCGGCTACGGCCAATATCTGCTGAAGCTGGCGGGAGCATGAGATGAATGTAATCGAGACAGCGCTCAAAGGCGTCCTCATCATCGAACCGCGCGTATTTGGCGATGAACGCGGCTTCTTCAAGGAAACGTTCAGCGCGCAGCGCTATCGCGACGAAGCGGGCCTGACGCTGGATTTCGTGCAGGACAACCACTCCCGCTCGCAAAAGGGCGTGCTGCGCGGACTGCATTTCCAAAAGACTCGCCCCCAGGGCAAGCTGGTGGGGGTGGCCCGTGGCTCAGTCTATGACGTCGCTGTCGACATCGATCCCGACTCCGCCACATTCGGCACCTACGTCGGCGTGGAACTCAACGACAGCAATCATCGCCAGCTCTGGATCCCGCCAGGCTACGCCCATGGGTTCTGCGTGTTGTCGGACATCGCCGACTTCACCTACAAATGCACCGACTACTACTTTCCGCAAGACGAAGGCGGCCTTGCCTGGAACTGCCCCGAAGTCGGCATCGCATGGCCCATCCACGACCCTCAGCTATCCGAGAAAGACAAACGCTACCCCGGCCTGAGCGAATTAGCGGCACAGCGCAGGAGTTGAGCAGACCTATGTCACGCCCCACATTCTTGATCACCGGAGCCCAGGGACAGCTTGGCCAATCCTTCTCCTGGCTGCTCCAGCAACAGGCGAGTCCGACCACGGATGCCATTCTGCTGGGCCGTGCCGAGCTGGACATTACCGATTCGGAGTCGATTGCGCAGGCCCTGGAGCGCCACCGACCCGACGTGCTGATCAACGCTGCCGCCTACACGGCCGTGGACAAGGCCGAATCGGAGCCCGAACTGGCGCGGCTCGTCAACGGCATCGCGCCCGGCCTGCTGGCGCAGGCCTGCGCCAGCCGCGGCATAGGGCTGCTGCATGTTTCCACGGATTACGTCTTCGACGGCCAGGCGGCCACGCCCTATGAGGAGGACGCGCCGACGGGGCCGATCAGCGCCTACGGCCGCAGCAAGCTGGAAGGCGAACAAGCCATCCTGTCCGCCCTGCCCTCGGCCGTCGTGCTACGCACCAGCTGGGTGTTCAGCCAGTTCGGCAATAACTTCCTGAAGACCATGTTGCGCCTGGGCCGGGAGCGCAGCGAATTGAACATCGTGGCGGACCAGCTTGGCGGCCCCAGCTACGCCCCGCATATTGCCCAGGTCTTGCTGGAACTGGCCAGCAGGATGACGGAGGACCGGAAGTCGCGTTTCCAGGACGCCGGGCAGGCAGGCCCGAGCGCCGGCGCAGAGCAAGGGGATCCAGCCCGCCCTGGAGCCTGCACGCCAGCCGGAATTTACCATTACGCCGGGCAGCCGACCGTCAGCTGGCACGACTTCGCCAAGGACATCTTTCGTCAGGCGGTGGAGCTGGGAGTGCTGGCCAAGCCCCCCGCGCTGACCCCGATCCCCACCAGCCAATACCCGACCCCGGCGTGCCGGCCGGCGCAGTCGGCCTTGAGCCAGGACAGGCTGGACTCGCTGCTGGGCAAGGATGCGATACCCAGGGACTGGCAGGCCGGCGTGTTGCGGAGCCTGCTACAGCTGAACGCGCCCGATGCCTGAGGGCGCCATGATGTCGATAAAGGCCGGCAAGGATGGCGGCATATCGTCCGTCCTGTAGGCCGCGTACAGGTCCGCATTCAGCCCCTCTTCGCAAAGCGGAATCAAGCGCACGCCCTCTGGCGCGCTGCCCGACACCGATTGCGGCAATATGCTGATGCCGATCTGCGCCTGTACCAGGCGCAGCAATGTCTGCGGATCGGCCGATTCATAAATGATATGCGGCTGAAACTGGTTCTGCAGGCAGCGCTGGACAATCGAGTCCATGACCGGGCTCTGCGTGCTCATGCATACGAAAGGTTCGTCGGACAATTCTTTCAGCGTGAGCCGCTCGGCCTTGCCCAGTGGATGCCCCTGCGGCAATGCCACCGCCAGTCCTTCGCAATAGACCCGTACGCAGCTCAGGCCCGGCATGTCGCTCATGTGGCGCGAGAATCCGACATCGATACGGTGATGCAGCAGAGCTTCGAACTGCTGATGGGGCAGGAGCTCCTCCAGCGACCACTCAATGGCTGGGTTCTCCATGGAAAAAGTGCGCAAGGCGCTCGGCAACGGGCCATACATCACCGAATTGATGATGCCGATGTACAGCGTGCCTTCCAGGCCTCGCGCCACTCTTTGCACCATGGGCGAAAGCTCCTCGAAGTCCGCGATCAGCGCTCGCGCGCGATCCAGCAAAGCCTGACCCGCCCGGGTCAGCCGGGCGCCGTGACGGCCCCGGACAAAAAGCTCCGCCTGCAGGTCTTTCTCCAGCGCCTTGATCTGCTGGCTCAGAGGAGGCTGGGAGATATGCAGTTTCGCGGCGGCGCGGCCGAAGCTGGCCTCCTCGGCCACGCAGATGAAATAGCGCAGTTGTCGAATATTCATATTATTTTGCATATGAAATATGACAAAAAATAATATTGTACATATGTAGATCCAGCTCCTAGCCTATTGTCTCGCTCGTCGCGTTTTCACGAGCCGTCAGCAGAACGGCAAGCACTCCGAAAACCCATCGAAGGAGACAAGATCAATGTACACATTAAATGTCAATGGCAGGGACATAAGCTGCGAGGCGCAGGCAGAGATGCCTCTGCTCTGGGTGCTGCGCGACCTCATGGGCCTGACCGGCACCAAGTACGGCTGCGGACGCGGGCTGTGCGGCGCCTGTACGGTGCACCTGGACGGAGCCGCGGTGCGCTCGTGTCAGATAACGGTACAATCCGCGCAGGGTCGCCGGATCACTACCATAGAAGGATTGGGAACGGACTCGCTGCACGTCGTGCAGCAGGCCTGGCTTGATGAAGATGTGCCGCAGTGCGGCTATTGCCAGCCGGGCCAGATCATGACGGCCGCCGCCCTGCTGACGCGGCTTCCCGAGCCTACCGACACCGACATCGACAGCGCCATGGCCGGCAACATCTGCCGCTGCGGCACCTATGAGCGCATCCGCAAAGCCATTCATCGCGCCACCGCCCGGATACGCCCAGGAGCTTCGACATGAAGACGCTCTCGCACGCAATCACGAATGCCCTGCCTGAAAACCCAGGCCGCCGCAGACTCCTGCAGGCAGGTACGCTTGCCTTGGCGGGGCTGGTCCTGGAGCTGTCGCCCTGCGGCCGGGTCGCCCTGGCGGCACAGACTCAGGCCGAACCGTTCATCCCCAATGCCTGGATCCGCATTTCGCCGGACGACCGGGTCACTCTCGTGGTCCACAAATTCGACAGCGGCACCGGCATCAAGAATGCGCTGGCTCTCATCGTCGCCGAAGAGCTGGACGCCGATTGGGACCGCGTCCAGGTCGTGCAGCCCGACGACCCGCTGGCCGCTGTCTATATCCATCCCTTATGGGGCATGCACGCCACGGGCGGAAGCACCAGCGTATCCCTGGAGTGGGATACGCTACGCAAGGCCGGCGCCACGGCGCGCGCCATGCTGGTGCAAGCGGCCGCGGCGCTCTGGGAGGTGGACCCCGCCAGCTGTCTGACGGAAAGCGGCCGCGTGAAGCACCCTGCCAGCGGACGCGTGCTGCGCTACGGAGCACTGGCGGAAAAAGCGTCCGCCATGTCCGTTCCCGACAAGGTTCCGCTGAAGGCTCCCGACCACTACACGCTGATCGGAAAACAACGCGCTAGCTATCAAATCGAAGACAAGCTCAGGGGCCGGGCCCGCTACGCCATCGACATCAAACTACCGGGCCTGTTGACGGCCATCGTAGTCCACGCGCCCGTGGTCCATGCCACCGTGCGACAGTTCAATGAAGCCGAAATACGGTCGCTGCCCGGCGTAAGAGATGCCTTTGTCATGGATGTTCCCCAGATCGTCGCCCATTTCCGACCCGAACTGCCGCCGGCGGCTCCAGATAACGGCGCCACGCAGCCCGGCATCGCTATCGTGGCCGACCATTTCTGGGCTGCGCAACAAGCGCGGGCCGCGCTCAAGGCCAAATGGAACGAGAGCCGCTTCAGCACATTCAATTCCAACGATGTGATGAACGACATGCGCGCAAGAGCCGATGAGCCCGGTCTCCAGTCTCGACGCGAAGCAGATGCCCAGGCTCTCCTGGGCGCTGCGCACCAGACAGTGGAGGCCGTCTACGAAATGCCCTACAAAGCCCATGCGCAGATGGAACCCACCAGCATGGTGGCCTGGGTGCAGAAGGACAAGGTCGAGTACTGGGGCGGGGTGCAGGTGCCCTCGCGCTGCGCCCAAGCCGCGCAAACCATTGCGGGGGTCGGCGCTGACAAAGTCATTATCCATATCACGGAAGCCGGCGGCAGCTTCGGCAATCGGGAGGGCCTGCATCCCATACTGGAAGCGACCTATATCTCGAAGCGGGTCGGTGCGCCGATCAAGCTGCTCTACAGCCGGGAAGATGACATGCAGGCGTTCTATTACCACGCCGCCAGCGTGCACAAGGCCCGCGCGGCGCTGGGCTCGGACGGCACGCTGCAAGCCTTGAGCCTGCGCGCTGTCGTGCCCTCCATCAAGGAACCCGACGATCCCGGCTTTCTGAAGAAAGTACCTGTGGACCCCAGCTGCACGGAAGCCATGCGTTCCGACTTTTACTATGACATGGACGCACTGGATCTGGCCTGGGTAAGGCATGAGACGGGTTTGCCGACCTGGTGGTGGCGCGCAGTCAGCTATGTACCGAACATATTCGCCATCGAAAGCCTGGTAGACGAAGCCGCGCTGGCGGCAGGGCAAGACCCCTATCAGTATAGGCGCCGGCTGCTGGCGGCCCGGCCGGACCACCTGGCTGTGCTGGACAAAGCTGCGAGCATCGCCGGCTGGGACAGCCCAGACCGCAGCCAGGCGGGTCGAGGCATGGGGATCGCCACCTACGCGGGCTATAAAAGCTACATTGCCGTCGTGGCGGACGTCATGATCCGACAGGGGGAGATCCGCATCCAGCGCATCAGCTGCGTGGTGGACTGCGGCCTGGCCATAGATCCCAGTTCAGTAAGGCAGCAATTGTACGGCGGCATCGTCTGGGGCATTTCAACGGCGTTGCAAAACGACATCCACATCGAAAACGGCCAGGTGAAGCAAAGCAACTATCATGACTACCCCGTTCCCCGCATGCCGGATGTACCTGCGGTGGACATTGTTCTGATGCCGCCCAGCGGCAGGAGTCCATCAGGCGTTGGCGAGCTGTCCAATTCAGTCGTCCCCCCTGCCATCGCCAACGCCATTCATGCGGCCACAGGACAGCGCCTGCGGCGCACGCCGTTCCGACTCGCATGACTTCAGCGGGCGCAAGCGCGTCCCGGAGCCGCAGGCCCGGGACGCCTATTCTTGCCCCGGATGCAGGCGCACGCTTTGCAAACAAAAAAGGCACCCGAAGGTGCCTTTTTTGTGGATGTCGCCAGACTGGATCAGTGCTTGCGAACGTCACGCAGACGACGGGCGGCGGCTGCCTGGGCGGCCAGCATGGCCAGCTCGGCTTCCACCACGGCGATGTCGGCCTTGTCCTTGGTGTTGCGCAGGGCTTCTTCCGCACGCTTGCGGGCTTCAAGTGCCTTGGCCTCGTCCAGGTCGTGAGCGCGAATCGCGGTGTCCGACAATACGGTGACTTTCCCGGGCTGAACTTCGAGTATGCCGCCAGCCACGAAGATGTGCTCTTCACGGCCATCGTCCATAACGATCTTCAGCGTGCCGGGACGAATCCGCGAGATCAGCGGGGTGTGGCCGGGCAGAATGCCCAGCTCCCCGGCCTCGCCGGGCAGCGCCACGAACTTCGCCTCGCCGGCGAAGATCGATTCTTCGGCACTGACCACGTCAACATGAAGCTTAGCCATGAGCAATCCTTACTGAATAGTCTTGGCTTTCTCGAAAGCCTCGTCGATGGAACCGACCATGTAGAACGCCTGCTCGGGCAGGGCGTCGCACTCGCCGTCGACGATCATCTTGAAGCCACGGATGGTTTCGGACAGAGGAACGTACTTGCCGGGAGCGCCGGTGAACACTTCGGCCACGTGGAAAGGCTGCGACAGGAAGCGCTGGATCTTGCGGGCGCGAGCCACGATCTGCTTGTCTTCCGGCGACAGTTCGTCCATGCCCAGAATGGCGATGATGTCACGCAGTTCCTTGTAGCGCTGCAGCGTCTGCTGCACGCCGCGGGCGACCTGGTAGTGCTCTTCGCCCACGACCTGGGGGTCGAGCTGGCGGCTGGTGGAGTCCAGAGGATCCACGGCGGGGTAGATACCCAGAGCAGCGATGTCACGCGACAGCACCACGGTGGAGTCCAGGTGCAGGAAGGTGGTGGCGGGCGAAGGGTCGGTCAAGTCGTCGGCTGGCACGTACACGGCCTGGATGGACGTGATCGAACCGGTCTTGGTGGAAGTGATGCGCTCCTGCAGCTTGCCCATTTCCTCGGCCAGCGTAGGCTGGTAGCCCACGGCCGAAGGCATACGGCCCAGCAGAGCGGACACTTCGGTACCGGCCAGGGTGTAGCGGTAGATGTTGTCCACGAAGAACAGGATGTCGCGGCCTTCGTCGCGGAACTTCTCGGCCATGGTCAGGCCGGACAGCGCCACGCGCAGACGGTTTCCTGGAGGCTCGTTCATCTGGCCGAACACCATGGCGACCTTGGAGTCGCTCAGGTTGTCCATCTGGATCACGCCGGCGTCCGCCATTTCGTGGTAGAAGTCGTTACCTTCGCGGGTACGCTCGCCCACGCCTGCAAACACGGACAGACCGCTGTGCTGCTTGGCGATGTTGTTGATCAGTTCCAGCATGTTCACGGTCTTGCCCACGCCGGCGCCGCCGAACAGGCCGACCTTGCCGCCCTTGGCGAACGGGCAGACCAGGTCGATCACCTTGATGCCGGTTTCCAGCAGTTCCACCGAAGGCGACAGTTCGTCGAACTTGGGGGCTTCCTGGTGGATGGAGCGACGCTCGTCGGACTGGATGGGGCCCACTTCGTCGATGGGGCGGCCCAGCACGTCCATGATGCGGCCCAGGGTGCCGGTGCCCACGGGCACGGAGATGGGGGCGCCGGTGCCGGCCACTTCCATGCCGCGGCGCAGACCGTCGCTGGAACCCATGGCGATGGTGCGAACCACGCCGTCGCCCAATTGTTGCTGTACTTCAAACGTCAGGCCTTTTTCAGCGAAGGCCGAGCTTTCGTCAACGAGCGTCAGGGCGTCGTAGACTTTTGGAATGCTGTCGCGGGGGAACTGAATATCCACCACGGCGCCGATGCACTGAACGATGGTACCGTTGCTCATGTTTAGTCCTTGCAATATAACTTTGATGGTGTGCCTTGCCGTGCCTTACACCGCAGCGGCACCCCCCACGATTTCGGAGATTTCCTTGGTAATCGCCGCCTGGCGGGTCTTGTTGTAGACCAGCTGGAGCTCGCCGATCACGGACTTCGCGTTGTCCGAAGCGGCCTTCATGGCCACCATGCGGGCAGACTGCTCGGAAGCCATGTTCTCGGCGACTGCCTGATACACCAGACCTTCCACATAACGCAGCAGCAAGTCGTCGATCACGGACTTGGCATCGGGTTCGTAGATGTAATCCCATCCGTATTCGGAGGAATTGGCAACGCCGGTTTCTGCGTTGACCTGGTCGCCGGCCTGGAACGGATCCTTCAGGCCGGTGGGCAGAGGCAATAGGCGAATGAACGTCGGGTCCTGCTTCATCGTGTTGACGAAGCGGCTGGTCGCCAGATAGACGGCGTCGATGCGACCTTCCACGAAATCGTCGATCTGCACCTTGATGGCGCCGATCAGACGTTCCAGGTTGGGCGCGTCGCCCAGGCCGACTTCCTGGGAGACCAGCTTGGCGCCGACACGAGCCAACGTGCCGGCAGCCTTCCCACCCAGAGCGGTCGTCTGCACCGAAATGCCCTTGTCCTCGAACTCGCGCAGTCGCGCAAGCACCAGACGCAGGATGTTGGTGTTCAGGCCGCCGCACAGACCTTTGTCCGTGCTGACCACGACGATGCCAACAGCCTTGATTTCGGCGGGCTCAACCATGTAGGGGTGAGTGTAGTCGGGGTGCGCCTGCATCAGGTGCGAAGCGATCTCGCGCACCTTGTCTGCATAGGGACGGCCGGCCCGCATCCGTTCCTGCGCCTTGCGCATCTTGGATGCCGCCACCATCTCCATGGCTTTGGTGATCTTGCGCGTGTTTTGCACGCTCTTGATCTTAGTACGAATTTCCTTGATTCCGGCCATCACACTTTCCTGTAAGGGCATTGTCGGGAGGCTGGCGAGGCCGCCGCCTCCCGCTAATCGTGACGCCGGAAGCACTCCGGCGCCTGCCTGCAGTGATTAGAAAGCGCCGTGCTTCTTGAAGTCCTGGATGGCTGCAACCAGCTCAGCCTCGTCTTCCTTAACCAGTTCCTTCTTGCTTTCGATGCGCTGGACCAGTGCGTCAAACTTGTTGCGCAGGTGATCCTTCAGGCCTTTCTCGAAAGGCAGGACCTGAGACACGTCCAGATCGTCGAAGTAACCGTTGTTCACGGCGTACAGGCTCACGGCCAGTTCCCACACGGCCAGAGGCTGGTACTGGGGCTGCTTGAGCAGTTCAACCACGCGCTTGCCGCGCTCGAGCTGGCGACGGGTGGCGTCGTCCAGGTCGGAGGCGAACTGGGCGAAGGCGGCCAGCTCACGGTACTGGGCCAGGTCGGTACGGATACCGCCGGACAGCTTCTTGATGACCTTGGTCTGGGCGGCGCCGCCCACGCGGGACACCGAGATACCGGCGTTGATGGCGGGACGCACACCAGCGTTGAACAGGTCCGATTCCAGGAAGATCTGGCCGTCGGTAATCGAAATCACGTTGGTCGGCACGAATGCGGACACGTCGCCGGCCTGGGTTTCGATGATGGGCAGGGCGGTCAGCGAACCGGTCTTGCCCTTGACTTCGCCGTTGGTGAATTTTTCAACGTATTCGGCGTTGACGCGCGCAGCGCGCTCCAGCAGGCGGGAGTGCAGGTAGAACACGTCGCCGGGGTAGGCTTCGCGGCCTGGAGGACGGCGCAGCAGCAGGGACACCTGGCGGTAGGCCCAGGCTTGCTTGGTCAGGTCGTCGTAAATGATCAGGGCGTCTTCGCCGCGATCACGGAAGTATTCGCCCATCGTGCAGCCCGAGTACGGAGCCAGGTACTGCATGGCGGCCGATTCCGAAGCGGAGGCGGCCACGACGATGGTGTATTCCATGGCGCCGTGCTCTTCGAGCTTGCGCACCACGTTGTTGATCGTGGAAGCCTTCTGGCCCACGGCAACGTAGATACATTTCACGCCATTGCCCTTCTGGGCGATGATGGTGTCCACGGCCACGGCGGTCTTGCCGGTCTGGCGGTCGCCGATGATCAGCTCGCGCTGGCCGCGGCCGATCGGCACCATGGAGTCCACGGCCTTGGTGCCGGTCTGCATGGGCTGGGACACGGATTCACGGGCGATCACGCCGGGAGCGACCTTTTCGATGACGTCGGTCAGCTTGGCGTTGATGGGGCCCTTGCCGTCGATGGGGTTGCCCAGCGTATCGACCACGCGGCCGAGCAGCTCGGGGCCCACGGGCACTTCCAGGATGCGGCCCGTCGTCTTGACGGGATCGCCTTCGGAAACACCGGTGTATTCACCCAGAATCACGGCGCCGACGGAGTCGCGCTCGAGGTTGAGGGCCAGACCGAACGTGTTGTTCGGGAATTCGAGCATTTCGCCCTGCATCACATCGGACAGACCGTGGATGCGAGTAATACCGTCGGTCACGGATACGACCGTACCTTGTGTACGAACGTCAGTCGACGCGCCCAGGCCTTCGATGCGGCTCTTGAGCAGTTCGCTGATCTCGGACGGATTAAGTTGCATGTTCAGACTCCTGAAATCCTGTTTACTGACTCGCGCTTATGCGGTCAGCGTATCGCGCATGCTGGCCAGCCGGGCCTGCACGGAAGTGTCGAGCACCTGGTCACCAACGACCACCCGAATACCGCCAATCAGATCAGCGTCGACGGTCACTGTCGGCTTAAGCTTCAGGCCAAACTTCTTTTCGAGGCCGGCGACCAGCTCGCCGACCTGAGCGTCGCTGAGCGGGAAAGCGCTGGTGATCTGCGCCTGAGCCGTGCCTTCGAGTTGGTGTTTCAATAGATCGAACTGCTCTGCAATCTGGGGCAGCAGCAAGATGCGCTGATTGTCCACTAGCAGTTCGAGAAAGTTGCGAGCCTTTTCGGGGACCTGGGACTTGATCAGGCCTGTAAAAAGTTCGAGACGCTGCCCATTGTTCAGGCGCGGATCGTTCAGTGCCTCGCGCACATCGTGAAGACCGGCCACCTGAGCCATTTCGGACAACAGGGCCGACCACGATTCGAGGCCCAGACTGTCGTCGCGCACAGCGGCGAACAGGGCCTCGGCGTAAGGTCTGGCAATAGTCGATAGTTCAGCCATGGCCTGCCTTGATTTTAAAGTTCAGCCTTGAGCTGCTCAAGCAGCTCAGCGTGCGCTTTTGCGTCAACTTCGCGGCGCAGGATCTGCTCGGCGCCTTTCACGGCCAGGGCGGCGACTTCGCCACGCAGACCTTCGCGCACGCGTTGCACTTCCTGGGCGGCGTCTTGCTGAGCCTGGGCGATGATGCGGGCCTTTTCGGCTTCAGCTTCACGACGGGCCTGCTCCAGCAGGGCAGTCGCCTGTTTTTCGGCGTCGACAATCCGTTGATGATTTTCGGATTTGGCCGATGCTTCCATCAGGCTGATACGCGCTTGAGCCTGGGCCAGGTCTGCCTTGCCTTTGTCGGCAGCGGCCAGGCCGTCGGCGATTTTCTGACGACGATCATCGATTGCTTTCGTCAATGGCGGCCATACGAATTTCATCGTAAACCAGGCCAAAACGAAAAACACGATCATCTGGAAAAAGAGAGTCGCGTTTAAGTTCACGGTCGTATCCCTTCAATACCACTTGTGCCGGATGCTGGATTGCGTCCCGACACCTGTATGTTCAAGTCGGAAGCGGTGCATGTTCACGAACGAGCGCTGCACCGCCAACGACTGCCTGTCCGCATGCGGAAGCGCAGCGGACCCGCCTTGTTACCCGACGAATGGGTTGGCGAATGCAAACAGCATGGCGATACCGACACCGATCAGGAAGGCAGCATCGATCAGACCGGCCAGCAGGAACATCTTGGTCTGCAGGGCGTTCATCAGTTCAGGCTGACGAGCCGATGCTTCCAGATATTTACCACCCATCAGGGCGATACCAATGCAAGCGCCGAAAGCGCCCAGGCCGATGATGATACCGCAAGCAAGAGCAACGAGAGCGACGTTGGTCATGACAACTCCTTGGTTAAAAATCAGGTGTAAATCAAAAAATCAAAAAAGCGTGAGCAAGCGAACTTGCATCCCGGCCAGACCCCATTGCCCGGCCGGAAACTGATTAATGGCCTTCGTGAGCTTGCCCGATGTAGACGAGGGTAAGCATCATGAAAATGAATGCCTGCAGCAGAACGATCATGATGTGGAAGATCGCCCATACAGAGCCGGCCAGAACGTGGCCGATGCCCAGTCCGAGGCTGGCGCCATTAAACCCAGTCCATGCACCGCCCAGCAGAGCGATCAGCATGAAGACCAACTCACCGGCAAACATATTGCCGAACAGCCGCATGCCCAGGGAAACCGACTTGGCTGCGTACTCGATGCAGTTCAGCAGGAAATTGAAGGGGGCAAGCACGACGGCCATGATGCCGCTGGCAGTGAATGGTGCAGTGAACAGTTCCTTGACGAAGCCGCCGGGGTGCTTGATCTTGATGCCGTAGTAGAACATCAGCAGCAGCACGCCCAGGGACATGCCCATGGGCACGTTCAGGTCGGCGGTCGGCAGAATACGGTGGTAATAGAGCGGATCGCCGTGCTCGGTGCCCAGGCCGGTCGAATGGAAGATCCAGGCCAGCAGGTCGACGGGGACCAGATCCAGGACGTTCATCATGACGATCCAGAGGAACACCGTCAGGGCCAGCGGCGAGACGAACTTGCGCGATTCCGCATTGTGCACGATGGACTTGGCCTGGTCTTCGACCCAATCGACCAGGATTTCGACGAAGGACTGCAGGCGGCCGGGTACGCCGGCGGTGCAGCGGACGGCTGCGCGCCACATGAAGAAGACCACGACCAGGCCCATCAGCAGGGACCAGAACATGGAGTCGTAGTTGATGACACCGAAGTTGGCCAGAACATCCTGTTTTTCACCCAGGTTATTCAAGTGAACCAAATGGTGTTGGATGTACCCTGACTGAGGCGAAATATCACTAGCAGCAGCCATCTGTATTTACCCTGTGATGTATACGTTAAGGGACAAGCCCGTGAAACAAAAATCCGTTATGGCAGCTTGCGGAAAACCAGCAGCAGCACATAGCCCTTCAAGACACACAGCAGGCCGAACAGCAGGGCCGGCCAGACCAGCCAGCCCGTATTCGCCCAGGCGGCCAGCGCCAATGTCAGTACTGCGAAGCCCAGCTTGAAGGCCTCCCCCCAGAAGAAGGAAAGCGCGCCGGCGTTGCCGCCGCCCATCAAGCCCAGCAGGAGACGCAGCGCGAACAAAGCGTTGGGCACAAAATAAGCAGCCGCACCAATCAGTGCCGAGGCTGCTGCATTCGCGCCGGAAACCCATGCGGACAGACCGATCGCCAACAAGGCCATGAAGGCCTGGGCCATCAGGGTGCGCACGATTCCTTTGCCCGCCCGGCGCGCCATGCGGGCGCGCTGCTCCGGTGTGAGAACCACGGGTTCTGGAAAGGAAGAGGCTTTCCCTGCTGCCTGCACCGTGTCCCCGGTGCCCGTCTGCTGATCGACCGGCTGATTCATAGTAGGAAAAACTCGGATAAAGTTGTGAGGATGGATGTGCTACAACTACAGGCCCAAAAGGCCGCCCCATCCCATCCGCGCAAAATTATCGGCCCCTTAAAAAGCCGCTGGCGTCAAACCCATAAAGTATAGCGTCTTTTTTTTGTTGCAAGCAAATTGAGTCAGGCTTGTTTCAGCTTGGCCGCAGGATTTCGAAGACGAAGAATCAAGGAGAACAAGGGGTCGGGAAATTTTGTAACGTTGCACCGCAGCAACTTTACAACAACCCCTATGTTTTCATTGACTTTTAAACAGTTTAGCGATGCTTGAATTCCGGCTTGCGCTTCTCCACGAAGGCGCGCATGCCCTCCTTCTGGTCCTCGGTGGCGAACAGGACATGGAAGTTGCGCCGCTCGAACAGCAGGCCTTCCTCCAGCGAAGACTCGAACGCCCGGTTCACGCACTCCTTGGCCATCAGCACGGAAGGCAGCGACATGCTCGCGATCACCGTGGCCGCCTCCAGCGCTTCGTCCATCAGCTTGTCGGCCGGCACCACGCGCGAGACCAGCCCGGCGCGCTCGGCCTCGTCAGCATTCATCATGCGCGCCGTCAGCACCAGGTCCATGGCCTTGGCCTTGCCCACCGCGCGCGGCAGGCGCTGCGTGCCGCCGAAGCCCGGGATGACGCCCAGCTTGATCTCCGGCTGGCCGAAGCGGGCCGTGTCGGCGGCGATGATGAAGTCGCACAGCATGGCCAGCTCGCAGCCGCCGCCCAGCGCATAGCCGGCCACGGCGGCGATGATGGGCTTGCGGATGCGGCGCAGCTCCTGCCAGTGGCCGCCCAGGTAGTCCTGGGAAGACACATCATGGTAGTTCCAGTCCTTCATGGCGCCGATGTCGGCGCCGGCGGCGAAGGCTTTTTCGTTGCCGGTCAGCACCAGGCAGCCTATCCCGTCGTCGGCCTCGAACTTCTGCACCAATGCATACAGTTCGGCGATGACTTCGTTGCTGAGCGCGTTCAGGGCTTTGGGCCGGTTTAATGTCAATAAAGCAACACGACCATGCACCTCTGCTTTGACCAAGGGTTCGTTCATGCTGACTCCCAACAAAATTAAATAGAATAAGGCAATGGAACCTACACCCGTACTTTACCGCGCCCTGCCGGAAGATCTATCCGGCCATCGCCTGACTGTCCAGATACAGATCACTTCCCCCAACCCCGAAGGCCAGATCCTGAGCCTGCCCGCCTGGATTCCCGGCAGCTACCTGATCCGCGACTTTTCGCGCCAGATCGAAAGCATCGCCGCCTCCAGCCAGGGTACGCCCGTACCCGTGCGCAAGCTGGACAATCACCGCTGGCAATGCGCGCCCTGCCAGGGGCCGCTGCACATCCAGTACCAGGTCTATGCCTGGGACCTGTCGGTGCGCGGCGCGCACATCGACGAGACCCATGCCTTCTTCAACGGCGCCGGCACGCTGCTGGCCGTGGAAGGCCGGACCGACCGCCCCTGCCTGCTGGAGCTGGTCGAGAACGAGCAGATCGCCCACTGGAACGTCTACACCAGCCTGCCCGAAGCCCAGGGCCATCCCGGCGCGGCCGCGCGCCATGGCTTCGGCCTGTACCGCGCCCGCGACTACGACGAACTGATAGACCATCCCGTTGAAATGGGCACGCCGCAGGTCATCAGCTTCTTTGCCCACGGCGCCGAACACGAACTGGTCTTCACCGGCGTGCTGCCCAACCTGGACCTGGCCCGCATCGCCCGCGACGTCGAGCAGATCTGCGCCGCGCAGATCGCCTTCTTCGAGCCCGAAACCCGGCGCGCGCCCTTCCTGGACAGCAGCTCGCGCTACGTCTTCATGACCATGGTGACCGACGACGGCTACGGCGGACTGGAGCACCGGGCCTCCACCGCCCTGATGGCCTCGCGCCGCGACCTGCCCGCCCAGGGCCAGGACAAGGCTGTCAAGAGCGCCGGCTACCAGACCTTCCTGGGACTGGTCAGCCACGAGTACTTCCACACCTGGAACGTCAAGCGCATCAAGCCGGCCGCCTTCGCGCCCTACGACCTGAGCCGCGAGAACCACACCCGCCTGCTGTGGGTGTTCGAAGGCTTCACCTCTTACTACGACGACCTGATGCTGCTGCGCTCGGGCGTGGTCTCGGAGCCCGAATACCTGGGCCTGCTGGCCAAGAACATCAGCGCCGTGCAGCGCAGCCCCGGCCGCTTCAAGCAGTCGGCGGCGGAGAGCTCCTTCGATGCCTGGACGCGCTATTACAAGCAGGACGAGAACTCCCCCAACGCCCTGGTCAGCTACTACACCAAGGGCGCCTTGATCGCCCTGGGGCTGGACCTGTGCATACGCGCCCACAGCGGCCAGGAAAAAAGCCTGGACGACGTCATGCGGCTGATGTGGGAGCGCTATGGCCGCGATTTCTATCAAGGCAAGCCGCAAGGCATGCCGGAAGACGCCATGCCCGCCCTGATCCTGGAGGCCACGGGCTTTGACGCGACGGATTTCATCGCCCGCTACGTGGACGGCCGCGAGGACCTGCCCCTGAAGCCATGGCTGGCCAAACAAGGCGTGCAGCTGGACTGGAAAGCCGCCTCGAAACTGCCCAGCCTGCAGGCGCGCCTGCGCCAGAACGGCGGTCAGTGCCAGCTGGCCACGGTATTCACGGACGGCGCAGCCCACCAGGCCGGCCTGTCGGCCGGCGACACGCTGGTGGCGCTGGACGGCCTGCGCATCAGCGACAGCGCCGGCCTGGAGCGGCTGCTGGGCGCCTATGAAGCCGGCCAGACCGTGCAGATCCACGTCTTCCGCCGTGACGAGCTGCGCTGCTTCACGTTGCAGCTGGCCCGCCCCGCCCAGGACGAATGCGTCCTGGCCCGCCTGCCGGCCTGATGATCAACCCCGGCGGCCGTCTCCCCGGCCGCCCTTCCCGCTTCCTGCCTTTCATGCCCACCCGCCGCATTTTCATCAAGAACCTGGTCGTGGACGCCTCCATCGGCATCCTGGACCACGAACTGGCTCACCGCCAGCCCCTGCACATCGACGCCGAATTCGACGCCGCCATCACCCGTACCGTGGACGACGCCGACATAGACAGCGTGCTGGACTACCGGCAATTGCGCCAGACGCTGATCGAAGTCAGCACCTTGCATCACACCAATCTGCTGGAAACCCTGGTCGAACAACTGGCCGACCGCATACAGAACGAATTTCCGGCCATAGAACGCGTTAAAATCCGGGTCAGCAAGCCCCAGGCCTTCCCCGACTGCGACGCCGTCGGCATTGAAATCGAACGCAGCCGCTGATTGCGCGCGTACGCCCCGCCCGCCGGCGGGACGGGGCGAATGACACTCCTATCGCTTTTCCTATGTCCCAAGACACCAGCACCCTTCCCGCTCCCGAGACCGACGCCCTCGCCTTCGCCACCAAGGCCGAACGCAAGCAGCGCGTCGATGACAACAAGCTCAGCAAGCGCATCATGCGCGAAGTGGGCCGCGCCATCGGGGACTTCAACATGATCGAGGACGGCGACAAAGTCATGGTCTGCCTGTCCGGCGGCAAGGACTCCTACGGCCTGCTGGACGTGCTCATGACCATGCAGAAGCGCGCGCCCATCAAATTCGACATCGTGGCCGTCAACCTGGATCAGAAACAGCCCGGCTTCCCGGACCACATCCTGCCCGACTACCTGGAAAAACTCGGCGTGCCCTATCACATCGAGACCCAGGACACGTATTCGGTGGTGACGCGCGTCATCCCCGAAGGCAAGACCATGTGTTCGCTCTGTTCGCGCCTGCGCCGCGGCATCCTGTACCGCGTCGCCAAGGAGCTGGGCGCCACCAAGATCGCCCTGGGCCACCACCGCGACGATATCCTGGCCACCTTCTTCCTGAACCTGTTCTACGGCGGGCGCATGAAAGGCATGCCTCCGAAGCTGATGTCGGACAACGGCGAGCACATCGTGATCCGCCCGCTGGCCTACGTGCCCGAAAAAGACCTGATCGCCTACGCCAAGCTCAAGCAGTTTCCCATCATTCCCTGCAATCTGTGCGGCTCGCAGGAAAACCTGAAGCGCCAGGAGATCAACCGCATGATCGCGGAATGGGACAAGAAATTCCCGCACCGCTCCTGGAACGTCTTTGGCGCGCTGACGCGCGTCATTCCCTCGCACCTGATGGACTCGCAGCTGTACAACTTCACCGATCTGAAGGTGACCGGCCAGGCCGATCCGGACGGCGATACGGGCTTCGACCAGGATTACTTCGACGACCACCTGCCCGCGGGCCTGGGCCCTGCCGTCCTGGCCGACGAGGAGGACGCCCGCAGGGACGCCTTCACCCCGGCCCAGCCGGCCGCCGCGGGCGAGCAGAAGATGATCTTCGTCAGCAAGCGTCGATCAGGTCAATAGGCCGATCGGCAGACAAAAAAACCTGGCTGCAAGGCCAGGTTTTTTTGTTTCAGGCCGGCTTCTGCGAGCCGTCCCAGCGTTCGCCGGGCACCTGGATGTCGAACAGCTCCAGCACCCGCATCACTGTGTGGTCGACGATGTCGTCTATGCTCTTGGGGCGCAGGTAGAAGGCCGGCATGGGCGGGAAGATGATGCCGCCCATTTCCGTGACCGCCGTCATGTTGCGCAGGTGCGCCAGATTGAACGGCGTCTCGCGCACCATCATGACCAGGCGGCGGCGCTCCTTCAGGGTGACGTCCGCCGCGCGGGTGATGAGATTGTCCGAAAGCCCGTGGGCCACCGCCGCCAGGGTCCGCATGGAACAGGGCACGATGACCATGCCGGCCGTGGGAAAGCTGCCGCTGGCCAGCGTCGCGCCCACGTCCCGGAAATTATGGACCTGGTCGGCCAGGGCCTGGATGTCGTGCCGGCCTATGTCCAGCTCGTACTTGATGTTCAGCACCCCGGAAGGCGAGATCACCAGATGGGTCTCGACATCCGGACAGGTCTTCAGCACCTGGAGCAGGCGCACGGTGTAGACGGCCCCCGTGGCCCCGGTCATGCCGACGACAAGGCGTCGCCTGGCGCTCACTCCAGGGCCCCGGCCTCGCGCAGCATGGCTTCCAGTTCGCCGTTCTCGTACATTTCGGACACGATGTCCGAACCGCCGACGAATTCGCCCTTGATGTACAGCTGGGGAATCGTGGGCCAGTTGGAGTAATCCTTGATGCCCTGGCGCACTTCCGCGTCGTCCAGCACATTGACGATGACCACCTGGCTCAGGCCGACGGCGCGCAGGATCTGCACGGTGCGGGCGGAGAAGCCGCACTGGGGAGCCTGGGCGGTGCCCTTCATGAACAGGACGACAGGGTTTTCCGTGACCGTTTCGCGGATGAAATCTTGAACTTCACTCATGATGTTCTCGTAAGAAAAGAATTAACGTTGACCGCCTGTGACCCGCCGTATCCCGGCCAGATCGGCATGGCTGGCGATCTGGGTGAATCCGGCGTGACGCAGCATATTCTGCACATGGTCGGCCTGATCCCAGCCGTGTTCCATGAGAAGACTGCCCCCCGGGCGCAAATGCAACCCGGCCCCTTGAACTATTGTACGCAAATCCGTCAAGCCGTCAGCCCCGTCCGTCAGGGCATGGCGCGGCTCGAAGCGCACGTCGCCCTGGTCCAGGTGCGCATCGTCCGCCGCGATGTACGGCGGATTGGACACGATCAGGTCAAAGGGCGGCAGACCCGACACGGCATCGTACCAACTCCCCAGACAAAACTCGACTTTCCCGCACAGCCGCTGGGCGTTTAGGCGGGCCTGTTCCAGCGCCGGGGCGCTGATGTCCGTGGCCACCACCTGCGCATCCGGCCGGGCCAGGGCCAGCGAGACGGCGATGGCGCCGCTGCCGCAGCCCAGGTCCAGGATGCGCGGCGCTGTGACGTCCCGCAGGCGCTCCAGCGCCTGTTCCACCAGGGTTTCCGTATCGGGACGGGGAATCAGCACGTCCGGGCAGACCAGGAATTCATGGCCCATGAACTCGCGCACGCCGACGATGTAGGCCATGGGCTCGCCCGCCAGGCGACGCGCTTCCAGGCGGCGATAGGCCTGGACCTTGTCCTGCGGCAGTTCGTCCGTGTCGTGGGCGATCAGCCAGGAACGGGAAACGCCCAGCACCTGCATCCAGAGCATGTCCCGCTCCAGGCGCGGCAAGGCGCTGTCCGCCTGCAAGGCGCGCAGAGTCAGGCTCATGCCTCCGCCAGCGCGGCCAGTTGCTCGGCCTGGTGCTCGGACAACAGGGCCTTGATCAGTTCGTCCAGATCGCCGTCCATGATGTATCCCAGCTTGTACAGCGTCAGGTTGATACGGTGATCCGTCATGCGGCCCTGCGGGAAGTTGTAGGTGCGGATGCGCTCGGAACGGTCGCCCGTGCCCACCAGGCTCTTGCGCTGGGCGGCCTCCTTGTCGGCTTGCTCGCGCTGCTGCTTGTCTTTCAGGCGGGCCGCCAGCACCTGCATGGCTTTCTCGCGGTTGCGATGCTGGGAGCGGTCGTCCTGGCATTCCACCACCAGCCCGGTGGGCAGGTGGGTCAGGCGCACGGCCGAGTCGGTCTTGTTGACGTGCTGGCCGCCCGCGCCGCTGGCACGGAAGGTGTCCACGCGCAGGTCGGCCGGGTTGATGACGATCTCGCTCAGGCCTTCGGCCTCGGGCAGCACGGCCACGGTGCAGGTGGACGTGTGGATGCGGCCTTGCGCCTCGGTTTCCGGCACGCGCTGCACGCGATGGGCGCCGGACTCGAATTTCAGGCGTCCGTAGACGTCCTGGCCCTCGATGCGCACCACCACTTCCTTGTAGCCGCCCAGGTCGGCCTCGCTGGCCGACATGATCTCGGTGCGCCACCCGCAGTTCTCCGCGTAGCGCATGTACATGCGCAGCAGATCGCCCGAGAACAGCGCGCTTTCGTCGCCGCCGGCGCCGGCGCGGATCTCGATGAACACGTTGCGGGTGTCGTCCGGGTCGCGCGGCAGCAGCAGGATCTGCAGTTCGTCTTCCAGTTGCTGGATGCGTTCCTTGCCCAGCTTGAATTCTTCCTCGCCCATTTCCTTCAGTTCGGGATCGGACATCATGTCCTGGGCGGCCTGCAGGTCCTGCTCGGCCGATTCATAGGCGGAAAACGCGGTCACCACGGGTTCCAGTTCGGCACGCTCACGCGACAGTTTGCGAAATTCGTCCATGTTGCCGGCGATCTCGGGCTCGGCCAGCATGGCATCCACTTCGATGAGACGGCGGGCCAGTTGCTCCAGCCGGCTGCGCATAGAGTCTTTCATAGGGGAAAAGCCTAAAGGGAAATCAGAAGGCCTGGGCGCAGGGCGACGCTACACATCTGGCTGCACCGCAGGAAGTCGGTGAAACAAGCCGCCAGAAACGCTAACGCCGACGCGTGGTGGAAGGCAGCAGGCGAGGCAACAGGCCCAGCAGCTGCTCGCGCTCGGCGCCTTCGCTGCGGGTCAGTTCGGCCATGGGGCCGTGCAGGTACTTCTGAGTCAGGCCGTGGGCCAGCCATTCCAGCACGTCGGCGGGATCGTCGCCGCGGGCCAGCATGCGGCGGGCGCGGTCGAGCTCGTGCTGGCGGACCTGCTCGGCCGACTGCTGGACATCCAGGATGGTGGGCACGATGGCCCGGTTGCGCAGCCAGTGCATGTACTGCTGCACCTGGGTGTCGATGATGGCTTCGGCCTGCACCACCGCGGCACGGCGGGCGTCGGTGCCGCGCTGGACCAGGCGGCCCAGGTCGTCGACCGTGTACAGATAGACGTCGTCCAGGCGGCCGACCTCGGTTTCGATGTCGCGCGGCACGGCCAGGTCGACCATGACCACGGGACGGTGGCGGCGTGAACGCACGGCGCGCTCGACCATGCCCAGGCCCAGAATGGGCAGGGTGCTGGCCGTACAGGAGACGACCACGTCGAACTCGGCCAGGCGGTCGGGGATGTCGGCCAGCTTCATGGTGGTGGCCAGGAAGCGCGAAGCCAGGGTTTCCGCACGCTCCTGCGTGCGGTTGGCCACCACGATGCTACAGGGGTTGACCGCCGCGAAGTGGGTGGCGCACAGCTCGATCATCTCGCCGGCGCCGATGAACAGCACCTTGGCCTGGGACAGGTCGCCGAAGACGCGTTCGGCCAGGCGCACGGCGGCGGCCGCCATGGACACCGAATGCGCGCCGATGGCGGTCTGCGTGCGGACCTCCTTGGCGACGGAGAAGGTGCGCTGAAACAATTGGTGCAGCAAGGTGCCCAGCGAACCGGCCTCGTTGGCGGCGCGCACGGCGTCCTTCATCTGGCCCAGGATCTGGGGCTCGCCCAGCACCATGGAGTCCAGGCCGCTGGCCACGCGAAAGGCGTGGCGCACGGCTTCGTTCTGGTTGTAACGGTACAGGTGCGGAGTCAGTTCGGTGGAACGCAGGCTGTTGAAGTCCGCTATCCATTCAGGCAGGCGTTCAGCCACATGCGGCTCGGCTGCGCAATAGATTTCCGTGCGGTTGCAGGTGGACAGGATGGCCGCTTCGCGCACGCCGTTGCCGAACGTGGAACGCAAGGTGTCCAGCGCCGGCTTCAACACGTCGATCGGGAACGCCACGCGCTCGCGCACGGAGACCGGCGCGGACACGTGATTCAGACCGAAGGTGAGGACATCTACTGACATGAGCGATAGGGGCCGAGGCCCTGAAAAGACCGAAACAGGCGGCCCTGCCTGGGCAAGCCGCGTGCGATGCACCTGATTTTACGCCGCCGGGATGCTTTTTGACAAAAATGCTCCGCGACGCCGTTTTTTATGATTATAATCTGCCCTCCTGCGAAAGGACCGGTTTGACGTCACGATCGACCTTCTCCAGGAAGCGAAACAAGGAAAGCGCAAAATTTTTTGTTGTTTCGCACGCACACTTCAAAACCTGTGTTATAGTTTCGTTTTTACCGAGCAGCACATGGCCTGGTAGCTCAGTCGGTAGAGCAGAGGATTGAAAATCCTTGTGTCGGTGGTTCGATTCCGCCCCAGGCCACCAGAATCGCTTCAAAGAGCCCAGCTTAACCGCTGGGCTTTTTGTTGTCAGCTTGATCGGCTCGGGCTGACTTTGGCTCTACCCCATAAACAGCCGCACTGGGCTAAGACCAGCATGCGGTCGTTCTCTCGGACCGCCTGGCGCAATGCGCTCATACCCAGGGGTTAATAATGGTCACGCCGGTATTTTTGAAATCCGGCACATTGCGCGTAACGACCGTCATGCCATGAACGAGCGCCGTTGCCGCAATCAGCGCGTCGCGCTCACCTCGCTTGTCAGGCACGTGCAATCGGGCGCAGCGTTGCGCTACGGCTGTGTCAACCGGCAACGTGCGGCTGGAGAACTCCGGCAAGACATGTTGCTCTAGCCAAGAACGCAACATGGCACCTTGGATTGGATCCTTGCGTTCGATGGACAGAATGCCAAGCTCCAGCTCCATGATGGTGATGGCTGACACGAAGAGGTCTGCTGCATCGACACTTTCCGTCCAAGCGGCAACGTTCACATCCGCTTTGCCAAGTCGCACCTTGCGTAATTCGGACACCACATTGGTATCGAGCACATACATCATGAGAAATCAGCCGGTTGGATCCTAAGGTCTGCACGCGGCGGCTCAAAATCAATGTCCGCTGCATCTGGCATTGCCAGCGCATCTGCGATGTTACGTCGCTGCTTGGTCAGCCGTTGGTACTCCTCGAAACTCAAAAGCACATGCGCCGGTTTACCGCGATCCGTGATGAACACGGGGCCGCTTTTGCTTGCTTTCTTAGCACGGGTCACGTCTTGATTCAGCTCTCTGCTCGATAGGGTCGTGATGGTCATGGCGATGTCTCCTGCACCAAAATGACATGTAGGTACATTACTACAAGAGAAGCGCTTTTTCAAGTTTTTGTGGCGTCTTCAGGGCCAACTCAGGTACAACCCCATTTGGCCAAAGTGGCTGCGCCAGTTGGTGCGGGTTCTCCGGTACACAGCAGCCATCTCAGCCGAAATCCGCGATGCGCGCATGCAGGATCGGAAGGTGTTGGTTCTGAACGAACGCACGGAGCACCTCAATGCCATGAGTCGAACTCGACAACTTGAAACCAGCATCCTTTGTCTTGCGCGGCCGCATGTCGAAAAAGCAGCGAGCAGCACTGGTGGACGATCTGAAAGCACTGCCGCCAGATGCTCCTCGTGTACTCCTGGCGACGGGAAAACTGGCTGGCGAGGGCTTCGATCATCCGCCTCTCGACACATTGCTACTGGCCATGCCGATCTCCTGGAAGAACGAAGTTCGCGTTTTAACGCAACGGCCCCGCCTCAGACTCTGGAGTAAGGCCGCCCCCGATTCGGGCTTTGCTGACAAAGAGAAACGTCTACTTAAATGTGCGGCTGCGATCGATGCTAGGCTGGCCTGATATCTGTTTGCCTTTCAAGAGGAGCCAGAATCATGCGTCTTTTTTCAGTCTATGTTCGACACGCATTCGTCGCGGCTGGCGCGGCCGCAAGCCTGGGGCTGGCGGCGCCGGCCCTGGCCGACGACATCACGATTCCCATGGCCTTGGCCACCAAGGATGGATCTGCGGACAAGATTGGGCAGGTGTCCGTCAGCCAGACGAACTACGGCCTGGTCTTCACGCCGGAGCTCGAGGGGCTGAAACCCGGAATACATGGGTTCCACGTCCATGAAAAACCCGACTGCGATCCTGCCGAAAAAGAAGGCAAAGTGACGCCGGCCGGGGCGGCGGGAGGTCACCTGGATCCCGAAAAGACGGGCAAGCATGGCTTTCCCTGGGGCGATGGCCACCTGGGCGACCTGCCGGCGCTGTACGTCGGCGCGGATGGGACGGCGACAACGCCCGTGCTGGCTCCGCGCCTGAAGTCGCTGGATCAGATCCGCGGCCGCGCCCTGATGATCCACGAAGGCGGCGACAACCATTCCGACCATCCCGAACCGCTTGGCGGAGGCGCCGGCCGGATCGCGTGCGGCGTCATTGAAAAATAGGCGTCCGACTTTTTTCAACCTCTCCAAGGAGACGTTATGAACGGACAAGTGGAAGCTTCTTTTAAACGCCTGCAGGACCTCATCAAGGACATCCGTTTCGCGATGTTCACCACTCACGGCGCCGGCGATGTCCTGCATGCCCGGCCCATGACGACCCAGAAGGCAAAGGTGGAGCGGCCGGACGACGACGACAAGCTCTGGTTCTTCATGTCGCGCTCGAGCGAGCCCGTGGCAGAGCTGCTGGCCGACCCGCGCGTCAATGTCAGCTATGCGGACAGCAGGCACGACACCTACGTTTCCGTGGCCGGCAGGGCCAGCCTGGTCGACGACATGGACCACAAGGAACGCTTCTGGAATACCATGACCGAGGCCTGGTTTCCCAAAGGCATCGAGGATCCCGACCTGACCCTGGTCTGCGTGCAGATCCATTCCGCCGAATACTGGAATGTGGAAGAAGGAAAGCTGACCCAGATGGCCAAGATGGTCAAGGCCGCCATCATGGGCGAGCGTCCCGCCGACATGGGCAAGCACGGCAAGATCGACTAGACTTGCCCGGAATCAGCCCGAACAGCCCAGCCGTCGAGCTGGGCTGTTCCGTTTTCGCAGTCGCCCGCTTACGCGCCTTCGTCGCTCAGCAGCACCTGCAGCCAGCGCTTGACCCGGATCTCGTGCTCGCGCTCGATCTCCAGCGCGTCCTGGAACAAAGCCGCCATATCTTCCTGGCCCGCTTCGCGCACCAGTTCGACCAGCAGCTCCCAGCAGGCCTTGTCCGTCATCTCCGCCGTCAGAAGAACCTGCAGCCCGTGCGCCAGCGTGGTGCGCGGATCGGTCAGCACCTGGATGATGCCCATGGACGCCACGGCGCTCACGTCGGCCGACGGAGTCTGCGCGGTAGGGTCGCCGCCCAGCTCCTTGATCGCCCTGACCACCAGCTGGTAATGATGCAGCTCCTCGTTCATGATGTAGTGCAGGTCGGCCAGCAGGGCCGTCTTCTCGGCATACTCGCACGCCTTCACCTTGCCTATCATGGCCTGGTAGAGCCGTACGCCGCTGCGCTCGTAGGCCGCCCGCTCGCCCAGCTTGTCGAACAGGACGGCGGGGCGGCGGCCCATCAGCTCTCCCACCGCGGTGGTGGCGATTCCCCTGCCGGTCACGGGCATGGGCACCGCGCCCACGCGTTCGGCGTGACGGATGTAGTCGCCCCGCAGGGCGGCGATGGCGTCTTCATCGCCCTCCAGAGGCTGGGCGGGCCAGGTCCGAGCATACTCGATCTGATCGGGCCCCATGACCGGCGCCATCTGGATGCCGGTGCGATTCATCCCTACCTTGGTCTGGTTTTCCATGTCAGCTCCTTGTCGTATCGATCTGAATGCGATGGTTCAACTGCGTACCCGGCGCCCATTGATATCCGGCCGACACCGTGTTGGTCGGCGAGCCGTCGGCGTTCAGAATGGCACGCTGGCGCAGGGACTGGGGGCTTTCCTGCTCCAGGGGCACGTAGTTCGTCCCCTTGGCGCGCAGGTCCACTTCGGCCTCGAGCACGCCGCGGATGAATTCCCGCTGCGGCTTGAGACCCAGAGGCGCGGGCATGGCCGTACCCAGCACCTCGGCCGGATCGCGGCGTTCATGCTTTTTGAACAGCTCGCACACTTCCGTCAGATGGCCCAGCTCATAATCCAGGAAACGCTCCCAGATGGCCTTGATGCGCGGATTGGTCTCGGATTCCACGCAACTGTAGTAGGTGTGGACCTCGGTGGCCTCGTGGATCAGGATCTTCTCCAGCCAGGACTCCTCCGGGTCCTGCAAGGAGCCGTACTGCGTGACGTGCTGCTCCTCGATGGAGGCGATCTCGGCATAAAGCTGGCGCGCCACCGGATCGGCGAACAAGGGACCGATGTTCATGTAGTAATCATGGGTCTGATACTCGGACGCCGTAATCAGCGTGGCGTGCACCTTGGTCAGGATATGAGCCTGCGCGCGATCATAAGGCTGACGCACGTCGTCGTCGGGATGACGGTGCTCGTCCGCAGTGGGCCTTCCCGGCACGATGTCGGTATACCCCTGGATGATGTTGTTGGCGTCCTTGCCCTCCAGCCTGTCCAGCATGGCGCTGTAGCGGTACAAGTGGTCGAAGTCCTCCAACAGGCCGAAGCGGTAGGTCTGCGCCTGGTAAGGATCGAGCTCGGCCTTGGCGACGGCGGCGGTGACCTCGATGGCCACCTGCTCATAGGCGATCGTGGTCTCCAGGGGCGAATGGTCGGCCGACAGCAGCCAGTTCACCAGGGTGGCCTGATGCTGTTCCACCCGCCGCAGGCGAGCCAGCGGCAAGCGCAGGTCCCGGTTGAAACGCGAGGCGATGTGCTTCAGGCGCAACGCGTCCAGCTCCAGCCCATTCAGCAAAATGATGCGGATCCGCGTGAAGGCGTCGTCGTCCAGCTTGCTGATGGGTTGGCCCACCATGTCCCGCCAGGTGAATTTCTGCCTGTCCAGCGGCGTGCCGGGCTGGTCCCATACATTGTTCAATAAACTCATAGACTCTCTCCCTGCTGGTTGAAATAGCGGTCATGGTGCGCACGGCTGCCACACCAGCAAGTTCCATGCCCTGGATGACAGAGCCCGGCCCGGGGGCCGGACTTTCCGAGGGACCGGCGCGCCGGCCGGCGCCTTGCGCTCAATCCGCATGCAACAGCCGCGCCAGGCCTTGATACAAGGGGCCGCTCAACACCAGCACGAAGACCATGCGCGCCACCTGGAAGGACGTGACCATGGGCGCACCGAGCTGCAGGACCTTGGCGGTGATGGCCATCGCCGCGATACCGCCGGGGCTGACGCCCAGGGCCAGCGTGGGATAGGGAATGTCCGAGAGACGGAACAGCAGGTAGGCGAAGCCGAAGGCCAGACCCAGGTTCAGCACGTTGGCCGCCGCGACCACGCCCAGGTAGCGCGGCGCCCGGCGCAAGAAGTCCGAGCCGAACTTGTCGCCCAGCGACCAGCCTATGCATAGCTGGCCCAGATTGGTCATCTCCACCGGCAGGCCCGACAGCACCACATCGTTGCCGGTCAGCAAGGCCACGACCAGCAAAGGCCCCAGCACCCAGGGATTGGGGAGGCTCAACACCTGGAACAGCCAGCCTGCGGCGCCGCCGAGCAGCATCAGCAGCGCCAGGCCGGGCAGATACAGGAAGTCCGGCCTGACCAACGCGCCGGCCTGCTCGCCCGAAACCCCCAGAGCCTCGAAGACAAAAGGAATGATCAACACCACCATCAGCACGCGCAGGCCTTGCGCCGAGGCCACCATGTCGGGCCGCGCGCCATAGCGTTCGGCCAGACCGGTCATCTCGCTGGCTCCCCCCACCGCGCTGGAAAACCAGGCCGTGCGCAAATCCAGGCCTGCGAAGCGGGTCAGCATGAAGGTGCCCAGGCAGCACAGCACCAGAGCGAACAGCATTCCCATCATGATGAAAGGCGCATTGCCGGCGATCAGTCGCACCATGGCCGGCGTGAAATACAGTCCCAGCGAGGCGCCGATGACCCACTGACCTGCATTGCGCAACGTCGGCAGACAGACGCCGGGGCTGCCCGCCATCTTGGCGACGGCGGTCAGGACCAGCGCCCCCAGCATCCAGGGCATGGGTATATGGAGCCGGCCCGCGCCCAGAGCGCCGAGCAGCGCTATGAAAACGCCGATGCAGACCCGAATCCATATATTCATGTGCAAAACCCCAAAACCAGGGGCCTGGTTCTCTTTGACGGCCCGCGCCGCGTCCATGCCTGCCAGATGCCGCTTAGCCAGTACAGACACGCCGGCCGATAGGCCCGGAAACGACTGCCAGACCAGCAAGTTCCATGCCCTCGACGAAAAAGCCCAGTCCGCGGACTGGGCTTTGCAAAAGGGCCGGCGCGACTGACGACGCCGCGCGCTCAGGATACGCGCAACAGCCGCGCCGCGCTTTGATACAGGGGGCCGGTCAGCACCAGCACGAAGACCATGCGCGCCACCTGGAAGGAGGTGACCATGGGCGCTCCGAGCTGCAGCACCTTGGCGGTGATGGCCATCTCCGCGATGCCGCCGGGGCTGACCCCCAGCACCAGCGTGGGATAGGGAATACTCGACAAGCGAAACAGCAGATAGGGGAAGCCGATGGCGATTCGAATCCATATGTTCATCTGCAAAACCACAAAGCCAGGACCGGGCCTGACGCCCCTCTTCTTCATTTTAATAAGACCCGGCGGGCTCGCCGGTCAACTCCAGGACGAAACGGCGCAGCCAGCGGTTCTCCTCGTCATGTTCCGCATTGATGTCCCAGATCATGGAGACGATGAAGGAAGGCACGCGCAGCGGCGTCGCCGACACCGCCAGGCGGCGATTGGACTCGGCGAACGAATGCGCCGCGTAATCCGGCAAGGTCAGCACCAGCCGGCTGCCGATCACCGCATTGACGGCGCCGGAAAAATGGGTGAACGAAGCCTTGACCTTGCGCTGGACATGTTCGGCATCGAACAGTTCATCGACAAAGCCGCGCAAGCCGTCGTAGGAGACGCGCCCGTGCTGCGCCTCCAGGTACTCCTGCTTGCTGATGGGCGTGGAAAAGTTCGTCGACTCGCGATCGTACAAACAAGCGTAAGAGGCCGAGAACAACACCTGTGACTTGTGCACGGCGCTCAGGTGCTTGGGACTGGAACAGATGACCAGGTCCGCATCATGCTCCGCCATGCTTTGCGGCCATACATAGCTATTGGTCTGATAGAAGGAAAAACTGATGGACCAGCCGCGCTGGTCCACGGCCCGGATCATGCGCTTGGCGAGCATGTTCTCCAGATCGTCGGACAAGGCGATGCGAAATACCCGGCTGGAGCGTTGCGGGTCGAAATGCTGCTCCGGCGTCACCAGCGCAGAGATGCTCTTCAAGGCCTCCGAAATCTGCGGCGCGATCTCCAGGGCTTTGTGCGTGGGCGCCATGCCGTGGGAGCCGCGCGTGAACAGCTCGTCGTTGAACATCACGCGCAGCTTGCGCAAGGAAGCGCTGACGGCGCCTTGCGTCACGAACAGGACGTTGGCCGCCTTGGTCACGCTGCGCTCGTTCATGAGGCACTGGAAAACCAGCAGCAGGTTCAGATCAACTCGCCTGATATTAGCAATGTTTATCGAGGTCATTTATCGAATTAGTTTGAATAATTACCTGACGTGATTAGACTGAAAATCGGCCACAACCACAACAAAGGCCATCCCAAACTTGTTCTGCACGAGGAGCACTATCATGGGCATCACTGCTGCCCCACGCCACGGCGCCGCCGCCGCCCCAGGCCGTCCCGGCCTGAACAGAAAACAGGTCGTCGCGGTCGGCATCGGCAACTTCATGGAATGGTTCGACTTCGCCATCTATGGCTACTTTGCCGCCATCATCGGCAGCATCTACTTCCCCTCGGACGCAGCCGGGGTATCCCTGCTGTCGTCGCTGGCCGTCTTTGCCGTCGGCTTCATGTCCCGTCCCTTCGGCGCGCTCATCCTGGGCCCGATCGGCGACCGTTTCGGCCGCAAGATCGTCCTGATGATCACCGTATTCGGCATGGGCGTATTCACCACCCTGATCGGCCTGCTGCCCGGCTATGCCACGATCGGAATCGCCGCGCCCATCCTGTTGGTGATCCTGCGCTTTCTTCAAGGCATGATGGTGGGCGGCGAATGGTCCGCCGCCGGCATCTTCCTGGTGGAGAGCGCTCCTGCCAACCGTCGGGCCAGCGCCGCCAGCGTCGTGACCTTCACCGCCGGCATTGCCTTTCTGGCCGGCACGGCAACCGCCGCCGCGATCAGCACCGCCCTGAGCGATGAACAACTCATCAGCTGGGGTTGGCGCCTGCCCTTCGTGCTGTCCATCGTCATGACCTTCGTGGCCGTCTTCATCCGGCGCAAGCTGTCCGATACGCCGGTCTACCACGAGCTGCAGGAGAAAAAAGCCAACAACACCCTGGAGCGCGTCTCCCGCAAAGACAAGTTCAATGCCTTCCTGCTGTCCTTTGCCTTTTCCGCGCTGTTCCTGGTCTCGCTCTACTACTTCATCACCTACGCCAACAATCATCTGGTCTCCATATTGGGCATGAGCAAGACCTCGGCGCTGTGGCTGTGCAGCATTTCGCTGGTGGCGTATTGCGTGCTGCATCCGCTGGTGGGGCGCTTCTCGGATCGCCACGGCCGCCGCAAGCCGGCCTTGTTCGCGGCGCTGGGGCTGACCGTGATGGCCTACCCCGTCTTCCTCATGCTGAACTCCGGCAAGACCGGCCTGATCCTGCTGGGCCTGATCATCCTGGCCTTCCTGGTGAGCATCTCGGCCGTCATGAACGTCGTGCTGCTGGTGGAAGTCTTTCCGGCATCCATCCGTTCCACCGGCGCGGCCCTGGGCCACAACGTATCCTCGGCGCTGCTGGCCGGCCCCGGCCCGTTCATCGCGGCGGCGCTGATCCAGTACACCGGCAACCCCAACGTGCCCGCCTGGTATCTGGCCGCCGTATCCCTGGTGTGCTTTCTGATTCTGTATACCCGCCTGCCCGAAACCAGAGACATCGATCTTTCCGCAGGCTGATCAACCATGGAGACCACTATGACCAAAGTCGCCGTCGTGCAAGCCGCGTCCATTCCCTTCGATTCCGCCCGCAGCGTGGAAAAAGCGGCCGACATCCTGCACCGCGTGGCCGGGAACGGCGCCCGCATCGCCGTCTTTCCCGAAGCGTTCCTGGGCGGCTACCCCAAAGGCATCAGCTTTGGCAGCGTCGTGGGCAACCGCCGCCCCGAAGGGCGCGAACTCTACCAGATGTATGTGGACGGCGCCGTCTCCCTGGACGGCCCCGAGCTGCAGGCCCTGGCCGACGCCGTCACGCAAAGCGGCGTGCATACCGTCATGGGCGTCATCGAAAAAATGGGTCGCACCCTGTACTGCACGGCCCTGACCCTGGCGCCCGGCAAGGGCGTGGTGGGCCTGCACCGCAAGCTGATGCCCACCGGCCAGGAGCGGCTGGTATGGGGATTCGGGGATGGTTCGACCATGGGCACGGTGGACACGCCGCATGGCCGCATCGGCAATGTGATCTGCTGGGAGAACTACATGCCGGCGCTGCGCCAGACCATGTACGCCCAGGGCACGGAAATCTATTGCACCCCCACCGCCGACGACCGCAAGACCTGGCCCAGTTCCATGGTCCATATCGCGCTGGAGGGACGGGTATTCGTACTGTCGGCTTGCCAGGCCATCCGCTTGTCGGCCTACCCCGAGTCCTTCCGTCGGGAGTTCGACCTGCCTGGTCATGAATCGGAAGACGGCTACATCATGCACGGCGGCAGCATGATCGTCAGTCCGGTCGGCGAGGTCCTGGCCGGCCCCGTCTACGACGAGGAAACCGAGCTCTATGCCGAGCTGGACATGGGCTTGCTGAAACAGGGCAACCTGGACTTCGACGTGTGCGGCCACTATTCCCGCCCCGACATCTTCTCGCTGCACGTCGACACCCGGGCCAAGCAGGCCGTGAAGTTCCAGGCTGAAGACGCGCCTGAGCAAGCGCGCTGAGGCCTTCTGCCGGGCGCCGGCTGCGGCAGGCGCCCGGCAGAACTTTTACCCCGCCCCCTGATTCTTGACCGCGGCAAGATGGCCCTGTCGAAGCAGCTTGCCTTTTTGTTCTTGTTTAGATAATATTAGTTCAATATTATTCTTTTTTTAAGAACAAAATGGACCTGGAATCCCTCCGAATATTCAAGGCCGTGGCTGCCGAGCTGAGCATCACGCAAGCTTCCGCCCGGCTGGGTCGCGCGCCGTCCAACGTCACCACCCGCGTCCAGCAGCTGGAGGCGGACCTGGGAGTCGAACTGTTCGTGCGCACCGGCAAGCGCATGGCCCTGTCCATGGCCGGCGAACATTTCCTGGATTATGCGCAACGCATGCTGGCCCTCGAGGAAGAAGCTCGCCAAGTGGTGACGGGCGGCCGGCACGGCGGCGTCCTTCATCTGGGCAGCATGGAAAGCACGGCCGCCAGCCGCTTGCCTGACCTGCTGGCGGGCTACCATGCCCATTTTCCCGCGACGCGACTGGAAGTCGATACCGGTCCGTCCCGCCAGTTGCTGGAGCAGGTGCGCAACGGAAGGCTGGATTGCGCCTTCGTCGCCCTGGCGCCGCCTCTGGACGAGGCGCAAGCGCTGGCCGACCTGGGCCTGTCGGCCAGACAGGTCTGGCAGGAAGAACTGGTGATGCTTCTGCCCGCCGGCCACGCCCCGGTGCGCACCGCAAAGCACATCCGGATCCGTTCGCTGGCGGCGTTCAAGCAAGGCTGCGCCTACCGGGCCATGGCCGAGGAATGGCTGGGCATGGCCGGCAGCGCCGAATGGTCGGTTCAAGAGGTCGGGTCTTATCACGGCATGGTCGCCTGCGTGGCCGCGGGCGCCTGCGTCGCGCTCCTGCCCAGAAGCGTGCTGGAACTGACCCGCATGCCGCCGGACCTGACGTGCCTGAGCATCCGGCACGCCCATACCTGGCTGGCCTGGCGCACAGGCTACGACACGCCCGCCTTACGGAATCTGCTCGAGCAGCTGGAAGGCATTCCGGCATGAGACGCGCAGCCGCCGTCCATGAACCCAACTGGCGCCCCGCCATCGAGGCCGCCCTGGTCATGGCGATCGGCATGGGCTTCGGGCGCTTTGCCTTCACGGCGATTTACCCGCACATGGTCGAGGAAAACCTGCTGAGCCTGCGCGACGGCAGCCTGGCGGCCTCCGCCAACTATGCCGGCTATCTGCTCGGCGCACTGCTGGCCTTCAGGCTCAGAGCCCGCACGGCCCACCGCCTGTGCCTGTGGGCCAGCGCAGGCACGGCCGCCTGCCTGGCCGTCCTGGGAGCGGTCGAATCGGTCGCCATCATCCTGGCGGTCCGCGGGCTGGCGGGCGTCTTCAGCGCGCTGGCCATTGTGGCGGCATCGCTATGGCTGCTGGAGCGCCAGCAGCAGATGCACCGCGCGCCGCTGCTGTATGCCGGGGTCGGACTAGGCATCGCCTTGTCGTCGGAGTTGCTGGCCGCCGGCGCGGGCGCGGGACTGGACAGCAAGGCACTGTGGCTCCTGCTGGGCGCCGTCAGCGCCGCCATGAGCGCGGCGATCGCGCCAGGCCTGCTGTCGGGGGCCGCGCCCGGCAGGACGACACGGCTTGCCGCCGCACAGACGCCGCCTCCCGTGCGGCCCGGCCCCCTGGTCGCCATCTACGGCCTGGCCGGCTTCGGCTACATCATCACTGCAACCTATCTGCCGCTGCTGGCGCGGGCCGCCCTGCCGGAGCTGGACGCCGCGCATGTATGGGCGGTATTCGGACTGGGCGCGGCGCCGTCCTGTTTTCTCTGGCATCGCCTGCACATGCGTCTTGGCACGCGCTCCGCGCTGGCGACGAACCTGGGCGCGCAGGCCCTGGGAGTCATGCTGCCCGTCGCGGCGCATCATGCCGCCGCCTATTTGCTGAGCGCCCTGCTGGTCGGCGGCACCTTCATGGGGACCGTGACCATCGCCATGCCCGCCGCACGCCTGGCCGACCAGGCGCGGGGGAACCTGATGGCGGCCATGACGCTGGTCTACGGCATAGGGCAGATCGTGGGGCCCATGGCAGCCAACGCCCTGTTCGCAGTGAACGGGACGCTGGACGGCTCGCTCTGGGCGGCCGGGGCCGCCTTGCTGGCCGGCGTGGCGATCAGCCTGCGACGCCTATAGCCATGCAGCCGGGACCTGTTCCTTCGAGAACCGGCGCAAATCCCCGGGCGCTTCCGGGTATAGTGAAGATACCTTATCCGAAGGAGCGCGCATGGCGCCTGCCACCTTGCCCGACCTGTACCTTCCCGTCATCCGCTCCCTGCTGGAGACGGACCTGTACAAGTTCACCATGCTGCAGGCCATCCTGCACGCCTACCCCATGAACACGGCGGAGTATTGCTTCGTATGCCGCAGCACGCCGGCCTTCCCGCTGGCCGAGCTGGCCGAGGCGGTCAATGCGCAGCTGGACCACCTGTGCTCGCTGCGCTTCGCCCCCGACGAACTCGATTACCTGGCCGAACGCCGCTACATCAAGCCCGACTTCATCCAGTTCCTGCGCATCTTCCAGTTGCATCGCCCCTTCATCCAGGCGCGCGCCGAAGGCGACGCATTGGCAATCGTCGCCAAAGGCCCGCAGATCCACGTGATGCTGTTCGAGATCTACGTGCTGGCCATCGTCAACGAGCTCTACTTCAGGCGTCTGACGCATGACAGCCAGGAGCAGACCCTGGAGACGGGCCGCATCCGCCTGAAGGAAAAAATCGCCCTGCTGCGCGGCGAGCTGGAAGATCCCGCGAACCAGCGCCGCCATCCTTTCGAGTTCTTCGACTTCGGCCTGCGGCGGCGCTACAGCGGCCCCTGGCACGAAGAAGTGGTGGGCACGCTGAAAGACGCCCTGCCCGCCTGCTTTCGCGGCACCTCCAATGTATACCTGGCCCGGAAGTTCGACCTGGTGCCCATCGGCACCATGGCGCACGAATATCTGCAGACCTTCCAGACCGTCGGCATCCAGCTGCGCCACTTCCAGAAGGCCGCCCTGGAGGCCTGGGTGCAGGAGTACCGCGGCGACCTGGGTACGGCGCTGACCGACGTGGTCGGCATGGACGCCTTCCTGGCCGACTTCGACCTGTACTTCGCCAAGCTCTTCGATGGGCTGCGCCACGATTCGGGCGATCCCGTCCTGTGGGGCGAAAAAGCCCTGGCGCACTACGCCAGGCTGCGCATCGACGCCCACACCAAACGGCTGACCTTCTCGGACGGGCTGAACGCGCCCACCGCCCTGGCGCTTTACCGCCACTTCGGCGATCGCGTGCAACTGGGCTTTGGCATAGGCACCAACTTGAGCAACGATCTGGGCCACACGCCCCTGAACATCGTCATGAAGCTGGTGCAATGCAACGAGCAGCCCGTAGCCAAGCTTTCCGATTCGCCCGGCAAGACGCTGTGCGACGACATCACTTTCCTGAATTACCTGAGCCAGGTCTTCAAGCACCCGCTCTGAGCCCGGCGCACATAAGGAACCCCCATGCGCAACCCGCATTCCATCGCCGTGGTCATAGGCCGCTGGCAATTGCCCCACCTGGCCCATCTGGCCCTGATCCGCAAGGCTTTCGAGCTGGCCGATACCGTGGTGGTGGTCATCGGCTCGGCCCGGCGCTCCCGCAATCCCAAGAACCCCTTCACGGCCGTCGAACGCCAGGCCATGCTGGACAGCATGCTCGAGGACGAGCAGCGCGCCCGCGTGCGCTTTCTACCGGTGCGCGACTACTACGACGACAAGCGCTGGGTGCACGCCGTCCAGCAAGGCGTGCAGGCCCTGGCGGCGCGCGAGGCGGCGCCCCGCCCGGACATCTGCCTGGTGGGCTTCAACAAGAATGAATCCAGCTACTACCTGGACCTGTTCCCCAACTGGCGCTTCGTGGATTCGGGCAGCGCCATGAAAGTGGACGGCGCCGCCCTGCGCGACGTGTTCTTCAGCGAAGGGGATTTTGCCCGCGTCCTGGCGCCTTATGTGCACCCGGGCGTGATCGCCTACCTGCAGGCCTGGAAAGCCCTGCCCGAATACCGAGAGCGGCTGGAGGAAAAGAAGGCGGTGGACGCCTACAGGGCCAGGTACACCGGGCCTTGCTACCTGACGGCGGACAGCGTGCTGGAGATCAACGGCCACGTGCTGCTGATCCGGCGCGGCGGCAACATCGGCCACGGCCAATGGGCGCTGCCCGGCGGCTTCGTCGACCCGCACGAGACTTTCTACCGGGCCGCCCTGCGCGAACTGAGCGAGGAAACCGGCTACAAGCCCCTGCGCGCCACCATGGACGCCGCCCTGCAGGCCCAGGCCGTTTTCGACGACCCGACCCGCAGCCCGCGCGGCCGCCTGGTCACCAAGGCTTTCCACTTCCGGCAGGCCCTGAACCGCCTGCCCGAGGTACGCGGCGAGGACGACGCCAAGGAAGCCGTCTGGTGGCCCGTGGAACGCCTGTCCGAGATCGAGGAAGAACTGTTCGAGGACCACGCCGTCATCCTGGACCGCTTCATCCCCTTCATGGACGTTGCGCGCACCGCTGCGGGCTAGAAGAACAACTGCCGCACCCGCGGCGCCAGCACCACGTTGAGGGCTCCGGCGATCATCATGACCAGGTAGGCGTCCATCGACGTCGTGCTGAGCGCCGGGATCCAGTCTCCGGCGGTTTGCCGCGTCCAGGTCGAGCTTCCGGGCGGTTATATATCGGATTCCGTAAAAGGACAGAATGAAACAGCAAATGTCCTTATAAAACATAGGACAATAACCGGCAGACCAATGCAATTGATTCCCAATTGCAAAAACATCAATTAAATCAATGCCGTTTTCAGTACAGGAAAACCCCTGCCGTTTCGTTTTCCGACTGCCCCAGGCTTATACTGTCTAACCATGAAACGGGTTGCAACGCTCACAAGGCCGCGCCCGTCCGATTTTGAAACACCAATAATCACTCTATTGGAGAGCCGCATGGTCAACATGAGTCGGCGTCAGTTCTTCAAAGTGACGGGGGCCTCGCTGGCCAGCTCCAGCATGGTGCTGCTGGGCGCCGCGCCCACCCCCGCCATGGCGGAAGTCAGGCAATACAAGCTGACCCGCATGACAGAGACGCGCAACACCTGTCCTTATTGTTCAGTCGCCTGCGGGGTGCTGCTGTATTCCCGCGGCGACGGCGCCAAGAACGCCCAGCCCAGCGTGGTGCACATCGAAGGCGATGCGGATCACCCGGTCAACCGCGGCACGCTCTGTCCCAAGGGCGCCGGCCTGGTGGACTTCATCCACAGCCCCAACCGCCTGAAGTTCCCCGAATACCGCGCCCCCGGCTCGGACAAATGGGAACGCATTTCCTGGGAAGATGCGTTCAATCGCATCGCCCGCCTGATGAAGGAAGACCGCGACGCCAACTTCGAGGCCACCGCCGCCGACGGCACCGTGGTCAACCGCTGGCTCACCACGGGCATGCTGGCCGCCTCGGCCAGCAGCAACGAAGTGGGCTACATCACGCACAAGGTCATCCGCAGCTTCGGCGTACTGGCGTTCGACAACCAAGCTCGTGTCTGACACGGCCCGACGGTGGCAGGTCTTGCCCCGACGTTTGGCCGTGGCGCGATGACGAACCATTGGGTCGACATCAAGAACGCGGATATCGTGCTGATCATGGGCGGCAACGCCGCCGAGGCCCACCCTTGCGGGTTCAAATGGGTCACGGAGGCCAAGGCGCACAACAAGGCGAAACTCATCGTCGTGGATCCCCGCTTCACGCGGTCGGCGTCCGTGGCGGACTTCTACGCGCCCATACGCACCGGAACGGACATCACCTTCCTGGGCGGAGTCATCAAGTACCTGCTCGACAACGACAAGATCCAGCACGAATACGTGCGCAACTACACGGACATGTCGTTCATCGTGCGCGAGGACTTCGACTTCGAGCAGGGGCTGTACTCCGGCTACAACGAGGAAAAGCGCAGCTACGACAAGACATCCTGGGACTACGAACTGGGCGAGGACGGCTACGTCAAGACCGACCCCACGCTGCAGCATCCGCGCACCGTGTACCAGTTGCTCAAGAAGCACTACGAGCGCTACACGCCCGAGATGGTGCAGCGTGTCTGCGGCACGCCGCAGGACAAGTTCCTGAAGGTCTGTGAAATGCTGGCCTCCACGGCCTCGCCCGATCGCGCCGGCACCATCCTGTACGCGCTGGGCTGGACGCAGCACAGCATCGGCTCGCAGATCATCCGCACCGGCGCGATGGTGCAGCTGCTGCTGGGCAACATCGGCATCGCCGGCGGCGGCATGAACGCGCTGCGCGGGCACTCCAACATCCAGGGCCTGACGGACCTGGGGCTGATGTCCAACCTGCTGCCCGGCTACCTGACGCTGCCCAACCAGGCGGAGAAGGAATTCGACGGCTACATCGCCGCGCGCGCCCAGCAGCCGCTGCGGCCCAACCAGCTCAGCTACTGGCGCAACTACAAGAAGTTCCACGTCAGCCTGATGAAGGCCTGGTGGGGCGATGCCGCGCAGGCCGAGAACAACTGGGCCTTCGACTACCTGCCCAAGCTGGACAAGCTGTACGACATGCTGCAGGTCTTCGAGCTCATGGACCAGGGCAAGATGAACGGCTACATCTGCCAGGGCTTCAACCCCCTGGCCGCCGCGCCCTACAAGAAGAAGCTGCTGCGCGCCTTCTCCAAGCTCAAGTACATGGTCATCATGGACCCGCTGGTCACGGAAACGTCGGAATTCTGGCGCAACTACGGCGAGCACAACGACGTGGACAGCGCCTCCATCCAGACGGAGGTCTTCCGCCTGCCCACGACCTGCTTTGCCGAAGAGGAAGGCGCGCTGGTGAACTCGGGCCGCTGGCTGCAATGGCACTGGAAGGCGGCCGAGCCGCCCGGCGAGGCCAAGAGCGACATCGAGATCATGGGCACGCTGTTCACCCGCCTGCGGGCCATGTACCAGAAAGAAGGCGGGGCCTACCCGGACCCCATCCTGAACCTGTACTGGCCGTACTCGAACCCGGACGACCCGAGCGCCGCCGAACTGGCCAAGGAATACTCGGGACGCGCCCTTGCAGACCTGACCGATCCGAACGATCCGACCCGCGTCACGCGCAAGGCCGGCGAGCAGCTGGACGGCTTTGCCGAACTGCGCGACGACGGCACCACGATCAGCGGCTGCTGGATCTACGCCGGCGCCTGGACGCAGCAGGGCAACCAGATGGCGCGGCGCGACAACAGCGACCCGACCGGCATAGGCCAGACCCTGAACTGGGCCTGGGCATGGCCGGCCAACCGTCGCGTGCTGTACAACCGCGCCTCCTGCGACCTGGAAGGCAAGCCCTTCAATCCGCGCCGCAGCCTGGTGAACTGGAACGGCAAGCGCTGGGTGGGCGCCGACGTGCCCGACTTCAAGATCGACGAGGATCCGGCCGGCGGCATGTCCCCCTTCATCATGAACCCCGAAGGCGTGGCGCGCTTCTTCGCCCGCAAGGGCATGGCCGAAGGCCCCTTCCCCGAGCACTACGAGCCCTTCGAGACTCCGCTGGGTTACAACCCGCTCAGTCCCGACGAGCCGCGCGCCGTCAGCAATCCGGCCGCACGCGTCTTCAAGGACGACCTGGCCTCCATGGGCAAGGTGGAGGAGTTCCCCTACGTGGGCACCACCTACCGCCTGACCGAGCACTTCCACTACTGGACCAAGCACGTGCGCCTGAACGCCATCGTGCAGCCCGAACAGTTCGTGGAGATCGGCGAAGAACTGGCCAAGGAGGTGGGCATCGCGCACGGCGACCGCGTCAAGGTGTCCTCGAACCGCGGCTACATCAAGGCCGTGGCCGTGGTCACCAAGCGCATCAAGGCCCTGACCGTGGACGGCAAGCCCATGCACCAGGTGGGCATTCCCATACACTGGGGCTTCGTGGGGCTGGCCAAGCCGGGCTTCCTGGCCAACACGCTGACCCCGCCGGTGGGCGATGGCAACTCGCAAACCCCCGAGACCAAGTCCTTCCTGGTCAAGCTTGAAAAGGTATAGGAGTAAGCCATGGCATTGCAATCATTGGATATCAAGCGGCGCTCCGCCACCACCACCCCTTCGCCCAGCGTGCGCGAGCCCGTGGGCGGGGAGGTGGCCAAGCTCATCGACACCAGCAAGTGCATAGGCTGCAAGGCCTGCCAGGTCGCCTGCATGGAGTGGAACGACGTGCGCGACGAAATCGGCGAGAACGTGGGGGTGTACGACAACCCCGCGGACCTGACCGACAAGTCCTGGACCATCATGCGCTTTGCGGAGTACGAGAACCCCGCCGGCGACCTGGAATGGCTGATCCGCAAGGACGGCTGCATGCACTGCGAGGATCCGGGCTGCCTGAAGGCCTGCCCCTCGCCGGGCGCCATCGTGCAGTACACCAACGGCATCGTGGATTTCCACGAGGAGAACTGCATAGGCTGCGGCTATTGCGTCACGGGCTGCCCGTTCGACGTCCCGCGCATCTCGGAAAAGGACAAGAAGGCCTACAAGTGCACCTTGTGCTCGGACCGGGTGGCCGTGGGGCAGGAACCGGCCTGCGCCAAGACCTGCCCGACCGGGGCCATCGTCTTCGGCACCAAGGAGGACATGAAGCAGCACGCCTCCGAACGCATCGAAGACCTGAAGTCGCGCGGTTTCGAGAACGCCGGCCTGTACGACCCTGCCGGGGTGGGCGGCACGCACGTCATGTACGTGCTGCATCACGCCGACAAGCCCGAACTGTACAGCGACCTGCCCAAGGACCCGCAGATCAGCCCCATGGTCTCGCTCTGGAAAGGCGTGGCCAAGCCCCTGGGCGTGGCCGCGATGGCATTGACCGCCCTGTTCGGCTTCTTCCACTACATCCGCACCGGCCCGAACGAGACGGACGAGGAAGACGAACGCCGCGCCGATGAGGAAGCACGACGGATCGAGGAGGTCCATCATGACTGAGCATAAACGCGACAGAATGATAGTGCGCTACACCGCCGGCCAGCGCATCAACCACTGGATCATCGCCATCAGCTTCGTGCTGCTGGCGCTGTCGGGGCTGGCGCTGTTCCACCCTTCCCTGTTCTGGCTGAGCAACCTGTTCGGCGGCGGCCCCTGGACGCGCATCCTGCACCCGTTCATCGGCGTGGTGCTGTTCGTGTGCTTCTTCGTGTTCGCCGCCCGCATGGTGCGCCACAACACCTTCGACCGCGGCGACGCGACCTGGCTGCGCCATTTCAACGACGTGCTCAACGCCAGGGACGAGCGCATCCCCGACGTGGGTCGCTACAACGCCGGCCAGAAGGTCCTGTTCTTCGCGCTGGTGCTGCTGGTGCTGGGCCTGCTGGTGACCGGGGTGGTGATGTGGCGCGAGTATTTCTCGCTCTACTTCCCCATCTGGGCCATACGCCTGGCCTCGGTGCTGCACGCGGTCTTCGCGCTGCTGATGATCTGCGCGATCATCGTGCACATCTACGCCGGCATCTGGGTCAAGGGCTCGGTCAAGGCCATGACGCGCGGCACCGTCAGCCGCGGCTGGGCCTGGAAGCACCACAGGGCCTGGTTCCGCGAAGAAGTGGGCAAGCGCCCCACCCGCCAGCCCAAGTAGGTCGTCACCGGCCCGGTGATCCCGGGCCGACCACCGGCAGCCATGCCCGCATGCGCGCATGGCTGCCTTGTTTCAGGAGTCTGCCTTGCAACGCATCCTTCCGCGCGGCGAGATCGAAAGTCTGGACCACACGTCCATCCCCCGGCTGCGCCTGCCGGTGCGGGCCAGCGTCTTTGCCGACCGGGCCGCCCGCCTGCGCCAGCTGGCCGCCGACAATCCCGCCGGCGCCTACCTGAACCTGCTGGCCGTCCTGGTGGACGGCCAGCACCGCGAACTGGCCGCCCTGCCCGACACGCCGCTGCCGGCCGAGCTGATCGAGACCGCCCGCACCCACGGCATGCCGCCGCTGCTGGCCTCCGGCTGGAAGCGCGACGCCCGGTGGCGCGCCATCCTGACCGGCCTGCTGACCCACATGACGCAGGCGCCGGGCGTGCCTGAAGCCGCCGTGAACGTGTGCCGGGGCCTGCTGGCGCAATTGCAGGAGCAGCCGCAAGCCATTGAAGAACTGGCCGACGCCCTGCTGGCCGAACAACTGGCCGAGGACCAGGGCGCCGCCGCCCCCTTCGTGATGGCGGCCCTGCAGGTCTACTGGACCCACCTGGCCTGCTCGCTGGACGAAAGCCAGCTCCCGGTCACCAGCCCCTTCGGCGTCTGCCCGGCCTGCGGCAGCCTGCCCGTGGCCAGCATCGTGCGCGTGGGCGGACGCGAGGACGGATGCCGCTATCTGTGCTGCCCGCGCTGCTCGCTGGAATGGCACCTGGTGCGCGTCACCTGCTCGCATTGCGAAAGCACCAAGAGCGTGGCCTACCATGCCATCGAGGACGGCCCCGAAGGCATCAAGGCCGAATCCTGCGACAACTGCCATACCTATCGCAAGATCTTCTACCAGGAAAAGCAGCTAGGCGTGGACCCGGTGGCCGACGACCTGGCCAGCCTGGCCCTGGACGTGCTCATGGGCGAGGAAGGCTACTCCCGCTCCAGCGGCAATCCCCTGCTGTGGCAGCAGTCCTGAGATGAGTCGGCCTGCAGGCCGCGCACGGCGCGCCTGAAGGTCGATCTGCCCCGGACTCCGTGGTAGCCTTTGCACGATGAACACTGCGACTCTTTCCCCCGAGGCGCCGGCCGGCGCCAAAGACATCCCATCGCTGGATCGCCTGCTGCGCTCGCCCGAGTTCGCACCGCTGCTCCAGGCCTACGGCCACACCCAGGTCGGCCAGCTCATGCGCGCCTGCCTGCAGGACCTGCGCGAAGCCGCCCTGCAAGGAAAGCTGGACCGGCGCGCCCTGGACGCGCCGGCCCTGGCCCGGGCCCTGCAGGCCCGCCTGGCGGCCCGCAACGAATCCCGGCTGCGCCCGGTCTACAACCTGACCGGCACCGTGCTGCACACCAATCTGGGCCGCGCCCTGCTGCCGGACCAGGCCGTGCAGGCCGTGGTCCGCGCGCTGACCTCCCCCGCCAACCTGGAATTCGACCTGGAAACCGGCGGACGGGGCGACCGCGACGACCTGATCGAGCCGCTGCTGTGCGAGCTGACCGGCGCGGAGGCCGCCACCGTGGTCAACAACAATGCCGCCGCCGTTCTACTGATGCTCAATACGCTCAGCGACCGGCGCGAAAGCGTGGTGTCGCGCGGCGAACTGGTCGAGATCGGCGGCGCCTTCCGCATTCCCGACATCATGAAGCGCGCGGGCGCGCGATTGGTGGAGATCGGCACGACCAACCGCACCCATGCCGCCGACTATGAAAACGCCATCGGCCCACGCACGGCCATGCTGATGAAAGTCCATTGCAGCAACTACGCGGTCAAGGGCTTCACCAAGAGCGTGGATGTGGGCCAGGTGGCCGACATCGCGCATGCGCGCGGCCTGCCCGCCAGCGTGGACCTGGGCAGCGGCACGCTGGTGGACCTGGCGCAATGGGGGCTGCCGCCCGAGCCCACCGTGCGCGAAACCATACAGGCGGGCGCGGACATCGTCACCTTCAGCGGCGACAAGCTGCTGGGCGGCCCGCAGGCCGGCCTGATCGTGGGACGCGCCGAACTCATCCGCAAGATCAAGAAAAACCCGCTCAAGCGCGCCCTGCGCGTGGGCAAGCTGACCCTGGCCGCCCTGGAGCCCGTGCTGGCCCTGTACCGCGCGCCCGAGCTGCTGCCCGAACGCCTGACCACCTTGCGCCTGTTCACCCGCCCCTCCTCGGCCATGAAAGAACAGGCCGCCCGCCTGGCGCCCGTCCTGCAATCCTGGGCGGGCGCGGACTTCGCCGTGGAGCCGGCCGCGCTGTTCAGCCAGATCGGCAGCGGCGCCCTGCCCGAGGACGTGCTGCCCAGTTGCGGCCTGCGCATCCGCCATGCGGGGCCGGGCCGTCCGGGACGGCACCTGACACGCCTGGAAACCCGGCTGCGCGAACTGCCCAGGCCCGTCATCGGACGCATCGCCGACGATGCGCTGTGGCTGGACCTGCGCTGCCTGGAAGAAAGCCAGGAGCCCGATTTCACCGCGCAACTGACTGCAGAACAAAGCACATGATCGTCGGCACGGCAGGACACATCGACCATGGCAAGACCACCCTGGTGCGCGCCCTGACGGGCGTGGACACCGACAGGCTGCAGGAAGAGAAGAAACGCGGCATCTCCATCGAACTGGGCTATGCCTACACGCCGCTGGCCAACGGCGAAGTGCTGGGCTTCATCGACGTGCCCGGCCACGAACGCCTGGTCCACACCATGGTGGCCGGGGCCACGGGCATAGACTTCGGCCTGCTCATCGTGGCGGCCGACGACGGCGTGATGCCGCAGACGCGCGAGCACATGGCCGTGCTGGAACTGTTGGGCCTGCGGGAAGGCGCCATCGTGCTGAGCAAGGCCGACCGGGCCGACGAACAGCGCATCGCCCAGGTACGCTCCGAGGTCGCCGCGCTGGTGCAATCGACGTTTCTGCAGGATGCGCCTGTCTTCGTGGTGGATGCCGTCTCCAGCGGCGCGCCCGGCGTGGAGCCGCTGCGCCGCCACCTGCACGAGCGCGCCATGCAGTCGGCCGTGCAGGGCAGGGAAGGCTACTTCCGGCAGGCCATCGACCGCGTCTTCACCTTGCAGGGGCACGGCACCATCGTGACCGGCACCGTGCACGGCGGCCTGCTGGACCTGGACGGCCCGCTTCCGGACCTGCGCCTGATGCCCCAGGGCAGGCCCGTGCGCGTGCGCAGCATCCATGCCCAGAACCGGCCGGCCCGCCAGGCCGTGGCCGGCCAGCGCTGCGCCCTGAACCTGGGCGGAGTGGACGTGCAGGACATCTCGCGGGGGGATTGGCTGGCCGATGCGCGCTGCTTCGTCCCATCGGCGCGCATCGACGTGGAGCTGACGCTGCTGGACAAGGCCGACGGTCCGCTGCGCGCCTGGTCCCCCTGGCACGTGCATCTGGGGGCCGCCCACCTGACCGCGCACGCCGTGCCGCTGGTCGGCGAGGCGCTGCAGCCCGGCCAGACCGGCAAGGTCCAACTGGTTTTTGAACGGGCGATCTGCACGGTGACGGGCGAACGCTTCATCCTGCGCAACGCACAGGCCCGCGAGACCGTGGGCGGCGGCATCGTGCTGGACCCCGGCGCGCCGGACCGCAAGCGCCGCTCCGCGGGCCGGCTGGCCTGGCTGGACGCCCTGGCGGGCTGGGCGCGCGGCGGCGACCTGGCCGGCCTGCTGGACCAGGCGCCCTACGGGCTGGAGGAATCCGCCCTGCTGCGCCTGGCGGGCGGTCGCGCCGACCGACTGGCCCCGCCGCCTCGGGCGCGGTGGCACGAACCCGCCCGCCCGCAAGGCGAGCGCATCCTCTTGAGCGATGCGCGCCTGGAGGCGCTCTGTGCACAGGTGGAAAACACCGCGCTGGATTTCCATGAGCGCAACCCCGACGAGCCCGGCCTGTCCCCCAGCCGGCTGCGGCGCATGGCGGCTCCCACCATGCCCGATGCCGTCTGGCAGCTGGTCTGCGAACAACTGCTGGCCCAGGGCCGGTTGGTCCGCCAAGGCGCCTGGCTGCATCGTCCGGGGCACCGCGTCGCCCTGACGGCCGAGGACGCCGCCCTGGCGGAAGAATTGCTGCCGCGCATCGAGGCCGGCGGCTTCGATCCCCCCTGGATGCGCGACCTGGCCCGCGAGCTGGGCGAGCCGGAAGAGCGCGTGCGCGCCCTGCTGCGCCGGCTGGTGCGCCAGGGCGAGCTGTTCCAGATCGTGCATGACCTGTTCTACCACCGCGACCAGACGGCGCGGCTGGCCCTTGTCGTCGCCGAGCTGGACGCGGGCAAGGGCGTGAGCGCCGCGCAGTTTCGCGACGCCACCGGCCTGGGCCGCAAGCGCGCCATCCAGATCCTGGAGTTTTTCGACCGCATCGGCTACACCCGCCGCCTGCGCGATCGCCACGTCCTGCGCGGCGAGGCCTGGCCGGATAAGCCCGAGACGAATTTGAAGGCCGACCTGCCCTAAAGTATGATGTGGGCTTCGCGGAAAGCATCCGTGCCCGGTGGCACGGCCGGGCTTCAAACCCGGTTGGGGGCGTCAGACGTTCCCAGGTAGGTTCGACTCCTGCTGCTTTCCGCCAACTTTCCCTTCACGCCAGCGGCCCGGCGTCACGCCGAACTCTCGCCGGAACAAGGCAATGAAGGCGCTGATATTGTCATAGCCCAGCTCCAGGGCAATGCTTCCCACCGCCCGGCCCTGCGCCAGCAATTCCAGCGCGCGCAACAGACGCACGCGCTGACGCCAAGCCGTCAGGCTGAAGCCGGTCTCCATGACATAACGACGGCTGAGCGTGCGCGGCGCCAAGCCCGCCCACTGCGCCCAGGCGTTCAGGCTGCGGTCATCGCCCGGCCGGTCGATCAAGGCCTGGGCAATGCGCAGCAGGCGCGCATCGGCCGGCAGGGGCAAGCCCAGGTCCTGCTCGGGCAAAGCGCGTATCTCGTCCAGCAACACCGCTGCCAGACGCTGCCGCTCCGGCGTCCAGGCCTGCCCTTCCCAGGTCGCGACCCGGATCACCGCCTCCCGCAGCAAGCCGGACACCTGCAGCACGCAGGCGCTGCTGGACAGGAGCCGGCACGCCTGCGGCTGCACATAGACGCTCCAGCCGGCGAACGGACCATGCGAACGCAGGCTGTGCATCATCCCCGGCGGCACCCAGGCGGCATGGGTGGCCGGCACCACCCAGCGGTGGCGTCCCGCCTCCACCGTCAACAGCCCTTGCGATGCGCCCAGCAACTGGCCGCGCGCATGGCGATGCGCCGGCGTGGCGCGCTGCTCGCCGGATTGCCGGGCCACCGCCAGCACGGCGGGCCCATCTTCGGAACCGGCCAGCAAAGGCGAAATAAGCGGCAAAGTCATGAATTGGCGTGAATGAGCTATAGATTGGCTTTTATAACGCACACAAGCCATGGCCTGCTACCTAACATGATGGAATCTTTTTCAGTGGAGAACATCATGCGAGCCGAAGACATGTTGCCCGACGACCAGAATCACGTGAGCCGCAACGGCGTCGTCATACGCAAAGGCAGCGTGGGCGCGTTCCTGGCCAGCGCCCGACTGTGGGCCGACCCCGCCGCCCCTGAACCGGAACGCGGACGCGCCGGCCGGGACATGCGGGCCATCCTGCCCGCGCTGCAGGCATTGGGACTATTCGAGGTGCTGGCGGTCCGGGACCCGGCCCTGGCCGCCTACCTGGGATTGGACGATCAGGGCGCCAATTGAGCCTGATCGTCCCCGCCCGTCGCAGGCCCCCCTATTGCGCCAGCTTCTGAACAGGTGACCGCCAGCACCTGGGCCTGTTCGGGCCCCAGGCTGAGCACGCTATGAGGCAGCTCGGAATCGAAGTACACCGAATCCCCTTCTTCCAGCGTGAAGCTGTGCTCGGCGATGGTGACCTGGATCCGCCCCGCGACCACGAAGACGAACTCCTCGCCCGAGTGCGGGAAGGTGGAAGCCTGCTCCTGCTTTTCATGGGGCGGATAGATGATGAAGGGATTCATCAGGCGGAAACGCCGCCGCCCCGCCATGGCCTCGTAGCGATAGGCGTCCTGGCCTCGATGGCCCGGCAGCGGCAGGCGGTCGGCCCGGCGCACGATGCACACGCTTTCGTCCTGATCCAGGTCGGCCTCGCCGATCAGCTGCGAGACGCCCATGCCATACGCCTGGGCCAGCTTGACCACGGTGGAGATGGATGGCGCGCTGACGGCCCGCTCCAGCTTGGACAGATAGCTTTTGGTCAGGCCGGTGCGCTGGGCCAGCTGCTCCAGCGACAAGCTGTGTTGGCGGCGCAGGGCGCGCAGCCGGAAAGGAAGATTGGTCATGGGCGAACAAAAGGCATGGCGCCCGGCGCCGGCCTGAAACAGGCCGGCCGGGGCGCCCGTGTAAAAAGCAGCCTCTTATTCTACTCAAGAACGTCCGCGTGGCGTTTCAAAGCCTGCCGGGCGTAATACTCGAACCCGATCTGCGAGCGCCGCGGCTTCAGGATCCAATCGTGCGCCTCCCGCCCCAGCTCCGGCGCGATGGGCTTGATGCGGCCCGCCGACATGGCCAGCAACTGCATGCGAGCGGCGCGCTCGAACTGCAGGGCCAGTACGCAGGCCTCCTCGATGGACTCAGCGGCCACCAGCATGCCGTGGTGCGACAGCAGGATGGCCCGCTTGTCCCCCAGAGCCTGCGAGATGATCCGGCCTTCCTCATTGCCCACGGGCACGCCCGGCCAGTCCTTCAGGAAAGCGCAGTCCTCGTACAAGGGGCAGTTGTCCATGTGGGACACTTCCAGCGGGACTTCCAGCATGGACAAGGCGGCGGCGTGCAGGGGATGGGTGTGGATGATGCAATTGACGTCCGGCCGGACCTGGTAGATCCAGGAATGGAAGCGGTTGGCCGGATTGGGCATGCCCCGACCTTCGAGCACGTTCAGGTCCTGGTCCACCAGCAGGATGTTGGATGCGGTTATCTCGTCGAACCCCAAGCCCAGCTGCTGCGTGAAATAGACGCCGTCCTGCTCGCCTCTGGCCGTGATCTGCCCGGCCAGCCCTGAATCGTGGCCGCCGTCGAACAGGATTCGGCAGGTCAGGGCCAGCTTCTCGCGCACGCTACGTTCGGGTATCTCGAACTGGGCCTGCATCTGGCTTTGCGCCTGCGCAATCAATACCGACTTGGGCAGGCTCATGGTGTCGTTCATATCAACTCCTTCAACAAATGGATGTCTTGAAACCTGTTCAAGGTCTTCATAGCAGCGGGACATAGCCCGGCAGGGCCTGCATGCGCGCCAGCCAGTCGCGCACGTGCGGATACGGCTGCAGATCGTAGCCGCCTTCACCCGCCATATAGGTGTAGGGAAACAAGGCGACGTCCGCGATGCTGGGCGCCTCGCCCACGAAACAGGAACGGGTCCGCAGATGGCTGTCCATGTGCGCCAGGGCCCGGCGGCCCTGCTCCCGCCACGCCACCGCCCGTGGATCATCCGGCGACATGGTGCGGCGCAGATGCACCCACAGGCGCGGCTGGGCCAGATTGACCATGTGCTGGGTCTGCTCGAAGGACAGCCATTGCAGCACTTGCGATTGGCCCAGCCTGTCCTTGGGCAGGAAGTCCGTGTCCTGGGCCAGATGCCACAGGATGGCGCAGGATTCCGCCAGCCATGGCCCCTCGGCGGTGCGCAGCACCGGCACCTGTCCCCAGGGATTGATGCGTCGGAAATCCTCCGTTTCCAGGTCGCCGTCCACGATGGACAGGCTGCGGCGCCGCACGGTCAAGCCCAGGTAGCCGCACAGCAGGCGCACCTTCCAGCCATTGCCGGAATAAACGGTGTCGACCAATTCCAGGACGGGTGTCGTCATGACTCGTTCCTCAATCAAGGGTGATCCGGGCCGTCTGCACGATGTGCCGCCACTTGCGGCGCTCGGCGGCGATGAAGTCCTGGTATTCCTGGGGCGTGCCTGCATAGACCTGGCTGCCCTGCTGCGCCATGCGCGCCTTGAAATCCGGATCGGCCAGGGTCCGCTGCAGGGCCTGGCCCAACGCGGCCACGACCTGCGGCGGCGTGCCCGGCGGCGCCAGCAAGGCATTCCAGGAGCTGATCTGCAGGTCCGGCGCGCCCAGTTCCGCACTGGACGGCACCTCGGGCGCAGCCGCGGAACGCTGCCCGTCGGCCAGCACCAGGGCCTTGAGCTTGCCCGCCTGGACCTGCGGCATGACCACGGGAATGGCGTCCATCACCATGTCCGCGTGCCTGCCGACCACGGCGCTGACGGCTTCGCCGCCGCTCTTGAACGGAATGTGCAGCACATCGACCTGTCCGGTCAGCTTGAACAGTTCCATGCCCAGATGCGGCGAACTGCCCACCCCGGCCGAACCAAAATTGAGACTGCCCGGCGCATGGCGGGCCTTGTCGACCAGTTGGGCGTAGCTGTCCACGCCCAGGTCCGAGCGCACCGCCAGCACGTAGGGCGAGCCCGTCACCATGCCTATGGGCGCAAAGGCCTGCGGATCGTAGCTGACCCTGGACATGATCAGGGGATTGACCACCTGCGTGCCCACCGTGCCCATGAATATGGTGTACCCGTCCGGCTTGGCGCTCTGCGCCGCCTGGGCGGCGATCATGCCGCCCGCGCCCGCCTTGTTTTCCACGATCACCGTCTGCCCGAGCTGCTGCCCCATCTGCTGGGCGAGCTGGCGCGCGATGAGGTCCGTGATGCCGCCGGCCCCGAAGGGCACGATCAGCCTCAAGGGCTGGCTCGGGAATTCCGCGGCCTGCGCCGTCCCCATGGCCATGGCGACCGCCCACCCGGCCGCCAGCATCCGCACAGTCTTCTTCATGTGATGTCTCCTGAACTTTTGAATTTTGAATTGTTCAAGACACATTCTTCTTTCAAAGACACAATGTGTCAAGTAGAGGAATTTGTTTCCAAACTGGAAGGCAAGCAATTTAGTATCATTTCAACTTCACCCCACTCATTGCGTGCACACCTCATGGATACTCCCATTCGCCTGACCCAATACAGTCATGGAGCCGGCTGCGGCTGCAAGATTTCGCCCAAGGTGCTGGACGTGATCCTGGCGGGCAGCGGCGCCCAGAACCTGGATCCGCGCCTGTGGGTGGGCAACGCCTCGCGCGATGACGCGGCCGTGTACGGGCTGGACGAGGAACGCGGCGTGGTCTCGACCACGGACTTCTTCATGCCCATCGTGGACGATCCCTTCGACTTCGGCCGCATCGCCGCGACCAACGCCATCAGCGACATCTACGCCATGGGCGGCGACCCCGTGATGGCCATCGCCATCCTGGGCTGGCCGGTCAATGTGCTGCCGCCGGAAGTGGCCCGCGAAGTGGTGCGCGGCGGCCGGGCCGCCTGCGACGCCGCCGGCATCGCGCTGGCGGGCGGCCACTCCATCGACGCTCCCGAACCCATCTTCGGCCTGGCCGTGACCGGCGTGGTGGATAAGGCCCGCATGAAGCGCAACGACACCGCCACCGAAGGCTGCCGGCTGTACCTGACCAAGCCGCTGGGCATCGGCATCCTGACCACCGCGGAGAAGAAGGTCAAGCTGCGTCCGCAGGACGTCAACCTGGCGCGCGACTGGATGTGCACCCTGAACAAGCCCGGCAGCCGCTTCGGCCGCCTGGCCGGCGTCAAGGCCATGACGGACGTGACCGGCTTCGGTCTGCTGGGCCACCTGGTCGAGATGGCCGACGGCAGCGGCCTGACCGCGCGCCTGGACGTGGACCGCGTCCCGCGCCTGCCCGGCATAGAACATTACCTGGCCGAGGGCTGCGTGCCCGGCGGCACCGGCCGCAACTTCGACAGCTACGGCCACCGCATCGCCGCCATCAGCCAGGATCAGGTCGACCTGCTGTGCGATCCGCAGACCAGCGGCGGGCTGCTGGTGGCCGTGGAGCCGTCCGGCGAGGCCGAGTTCCTGGCCGCGGCGGCCGAACTGGGCCTGGCGCTGGAGCCCATCGGCGAACTGGTTCGGCAACAGGCCCACGCCGTCGAAGTCCGTTGATGCGCCAGAACACCCAGAATTACCGCGAGCTGTTCCTGAACGACGTTCCCCTGATGGACGCCCGCGCGCCGATCGAATTCAGCAAGGGCGCCTTTCCCAACGCCGTCAATTTGCCCCTGATGAACGACGAGGAACGCCGTCAGGTCGGCATCTGCTACAAGGAGCACGGCCAGAACGCCGCCATGGAGCTGGGCCACCAGCTGGTCAGCGGCGATATCAAGCGCCGGCGCCTCCAGGCCTGGGCGCAATTCGTCCAGGCGCACCCGGACGGCTACCTGTACTGCTTTCGCGGCGGCCTGCGTTCCCAGATCACGCAGGCCTGGCTGCTGGCCGAGACCGGCGTGGCCTACCCGCGCGTCATCGGCGGCTACAAGGCCATGCGCGGCTTCCTGCTGGACAATATCGATCAAACCATCGCCGCCGCCCGCTTCACCGTGCTGGGCGGCATGACGGGCACCGGCAAGACGGACGTGCTCAAGCAGCTGGACCACAGCCTGGACCTGGAAGGCCACGCCCATCACCGCGGATCGAGCTTCGGCAAGCACGCCGCGCCGCAGCCGGCCCAGATCGACTTCGAAAACCGGCTGTCCATCGACATGCTGAAGAAATCCGCCCGCGGCCACCGGCACTTCGTGCTGGAAGACGAAAGCCAGCTCATCGGCAGCTGCAGCCTGCCCCTGGAGCTGTACCGGGGCATGCAGGAATGGCCCATCGTCTGGCTGGAAGACAGCCTGGAGAACCGCATCGAGCGCATCCTGCGCGACTATGTGGTGGATCTGCGGGCCGAATTCACGGCCGCCCACGGCGAGGATGCCGGGTTCGAGCTGTTCGCCCAGCGTCTGCGCCAGAGTCTGGACCGCATCGTCAAGCGCCTGGGCCGCCAGCGCCACGAGCAGCTGGCCGCCATCATGGACGCCGCCCTGGCCGAGCAAAGGCGCAGCGGCATGGTGGACGGACACCGCGACTGGATCAGCGGCCTGCTGATCCAATACTACGACCCCATGTACGCCTACCAGCGCCAGCAAAAAGCCGGCCGCGTGATCTTCCAGGGCGACGCCCCCGCCGTGCTGGACTACCTGCGCCGGAATTCATAAGACGCGCCCGGTGATCAGCGTATAAAAAAAAGCCGCCCCTGAAGCAGGGGCGGTCAACAGGCTTGCGCCCGCGACAAACAGAAAGCAAACAGCATCAATATTTTTTTCTAGCGGCCATTCACGGCTTGGGCGCCACGCCCCCCGGATAATAGCTGCCCACCCCGATGAGCGCATCGCCCACGCGCTGGTAGAAAGCGCGCTTGCGCTCGACGCGGCGCGTCTGCGGATTCATCCAGTCGTAGTCGATGGCATGGATGACGTTGCGATCCACGTCCGCCAGCATGTCCTCCAGGAAGGCCTTGCCGTGCAGGTCCTTGAAGTCCGCGATGGGCTTGCCGTCGAAACGGCGGTTGGCGCCGTTCAGCACCACCGTGCGGCTGGGGATGTCCAGCACGAAGACGTACAGATCGCGCCGCGTGAACTGGCCCTGGCGGTTGGCAAAGCGCCGCAGCGCCTGCTCCGGATCCTGGAAATAACTGCTGACGGCCTGGTCCAGCAGCTCCTTGGCCTGGTTCTCGGTGGCGCGCGCGGGGAAGTAGCCCGTAGCCACCACGACACCGTCCACGTCCTGGTAGTAGGCCAGCTTCACTTCGGGCTGGCCTTCGGCCGGATTGAACCAGTAGTACTCCAGGGAACCGGCCGGCTGGCGCTGCGCCTGTTCCAGCATCTCCTTGAAGAAAGGCCGGTTGCGCGCGTCGGTTTCCTCCAGCACCGACTGCCCGATCAGCGTGGCCGACCAGCCGCCGCTGGCCAGCATCATCCCGTCGCGGCTCAAGGCGTATACGTACAGGTCCTTGTCGGTGAAGCGGGCGTCGCGATTGAAGTCATTGACGGCGGCCGGACCGTTCTTGCGCACGTGCTCCACGGCGCGGGCCAGCAGGTCCTGCACGCGCTGCTCGATGCCGGCCGGCGCGGCGGCCTGTGGCGCGGCCTGCGGCGCCTCCTGCCCCCAGGCCGCGCCGCCCAGCCCAAGGCCCGCCGACAACGCGGCGCCGGCCAGCCAGGTCTTGCGAAAATCAGTGCTCATGATGTCAGTACCCCATTTTCGTCGGCAGCCACAGGGAAATGGCGGGCACGAAAGCAATGATGAAGATGGCCACGGTCAGCGCGAAGATGAACGGCAGCGCCTTGCCCACGATGGACTCGACCGAGGCCCCGCCTATGCCCGAGGCCACGAACAGGTTCTCGCCCAGCGGCGGCGTGATGAAGCCCACCGACAATGCGCAGATCACCACGATACCGACGTGCGTGGGATCGACGCCCAGCATGTAGGTGACCGGCAGCAGCACGGGCACCAGGATCATGATGGCGGCCAGCGTCTCCATGAACATGCCCACGAACAGCAGGAACACGATCAGGATGACCCAGATCAGGTACAGATTGTCCGTCCAGCCCAGCAGCGAATCGGCGATCGTGGCGGGGATGCGCTGCTCGACCAGCAGGCGGCCGAACACCGTGGCCGCGAACAGGATCAGCAGCACGCGACCGGTGATCCAGGTGGTCGTGCGCAGCGAATTGAACAGGGACTTGAAGGTCAGCTCCCTATGGATGAACAGGCCCACGAACAAGGTGTAGAAGATGGCGACCACGGCCGATTCGGTGGGCGTGAAGATGCCGGCGTAGATCCCGCCCAGGATGAACACGGGCGCCAGGATGGACCACACGCCGCGGCGCAGCGCCTGTCCCACCTCGCCCAGGCTCCAGCCTTCGCTCAGGCCCTTGTAGCCCTGCTTGCGGGAAATGATGTAGTTCAGGATCAGCAGGCTGGCCGCCATGACCAGTCCCGGGATCACCCCGGCGATGAACAGCTTGGAGATGGACACCGATGCAAAGGCGCCGTGCTTGGCGATGGCGTCCGGCGGCGGGGCCATGCCCAGGGCCGAGATGCCGAAGATCACCATGGGGATGGACGGGGGAATGATGATGCCCAGGCCGCCCGCCGAAGCCGTCACGGCCGAGGCGTAGCGCAGGTCGTACTGGCGGCGCGTCATGGCCGGGATCATCAGCATGCCCACGGCGGCCGTGGTGGCGGGGCCCGAACCCGAGATGGCGCCGAAGAACAGGCAGGCCAGCACGGTGGCCACGCCCAGGCCGCCGGTAATGGGCCCGGCCAGGCTCTCGGCAATGTCCACCAGCCGTTTCGATATGCCCGCCGCCTCCATCAAGGCGCCGGCCAGCACGAAGGCCGGCAGGGCCATCAACGGGAAGCTGCCCACGGACGTGAAGGCGATCTGCACGAAGGAAATGGGGTTCTTGCCCAGGATGAGGAAGGCCGCCATGGCCGCGCCGGCCAGCGACACGGTGATGGGCGCGCCGATCAGCAGCAGGACGAGGAAGCTGCCGAACAAGATGCCTACGACGGACTGTTCCATCATTGACCTCCTTGCAGGCCGGCCGCCGGCTGTTGCTGCGCCGCGGCGCGCTTGATGGCCTCGATCTCGGCCTGCTCGGGATCAACGATCCGCACCGACTTGAACAGGGTCAGGTAGTTGTTCCACAGGATGCGCAGCGACATCAGCACAAAGGCGACCGGCAGGATCATGAAGAAATACTTCATGGGGATGCCCGTGGTCTGCGACTTCCAGAACAGGTTCATGCGATTGAACACGAAGTCATAGGCCAGCCAGGCGAAATACAGGTTGAACGCCACCCAGATCAGGTCGGCCAGGGCCTCGGACACCTTTTTCACGATGGGCGGAAAGAACATGAACTGGAACGTGACCCGGTTGTGCGCCTGCATCTTGGCCGCCACCACGGCGCCCAGATAGGCGAACCAGACGAACATATAGGTGGCGACTTCCTCGCCCCAGGGAATGGAGTAGGCAAAAAACTGGCGCACCAGAATCTGCACGAACAACAAGGTGACAAACGCAGCCAGCAACAGGCCGCAGACGTATTCTTCGATATGGTTGACCAGGTGAATCAAGACGCGCTTAAGACTCATGGCGACCTCCTGCAACGATCTTCAGTGAAGGGGGATCCGGGGCGCCCCGCCCGCCGCAGCGGGCCGGGGCGTCCAGTCTTAACGCTTGAGCGAAGCCAGCACGGCGTCCAGCTTTTCCTTGCCGCCCACCGCATCGTAGAACTGCGGCCAGACCTTGGTCTGCGCAGCCTCGATCCAGGCCTTCTCGCCGTCGGCCGGTTCGGTGATCTCCATGCCCGCGGCCACCAGCTCCTTCTTGATGCGCTCTTCCGTGTCCTGCAGGTACTTGAAGCTATGCTCCGTCGCCTCCTGGCCGGCTGCCAGGATGGCCTTCTGCATCTCGGGGCTTTGCGACTGGAAGACCTGCTCGCTGACGATCAGGGGTTCCAGCGAGAACAGATAGCGGATCGGGGTGATGTATTTCTGCACCTCGTTGAACTTCATGGCCGAGACGGTGATGTAGGGATTGTCCTGGCCATCGACCACGCGCTGCTGCAGGGCGGTGAAGGTCTCGGACCAGGCCAGCGGGCTGGGATTGATGCCCCAGGCCTTGTAGGTGGCGATCATCAGCTCGTTCTTGGGCACGCGGATCACCAGGCCCTTCAGATCGTCCAGGGTGGACACCGGGCGCTTGGAGTTGGTCAGCACGCGAAAGCCCGAATACGACCAGCCTATGATGCGCACCTGCGCATCGCGTATGGTGTTCTCGGTCAATTGCTTGCCCACCTCGCCCTGCGTGAGCTGGCGGGCGTCTTCCGGGCTCTGGATCACGTAGGGCAGCGTCAGCACCGCCACGGACGGCGAGAAGGGCGTGATGTTGTTGATGGCCAGGATGGAAAAATCCAGCAGGCCCATGGCGGCGTTGTTGACCGTATCCTGCTCATCGCCCAACTGGCTGTTGGGGAACAGGTCCGCCGTGGCCTGGCCGTTGGTCTTGGCCTTGAGGCTTTCGGCAAAGGCCTTGCCCAGCTCGTACTGGGTGCCGCCGGCGGCGTCCCCGATGGCCACCTTGAACGCGGCGGCGTGGGCGGCCGGAACGGCCATCGCGGCGCCCACGGCCAGCAGCGCGGGCAGGATCATTTTTCGCACAAATTTCATACTTGTCTCCGTCCTCCTCTTGGGAGGTTTATTTATTGATGGTATGAGGCGCAACAACAGGGAATGACTGCTTACAAGACTTCATCCTTCAAGTAATACCAGCGGTACAGGAATCGCTGGCCCAGACGGCGGAAGGGGGCGAACACCTCCGAGGTCACCATCTCGCGCACGTTGGGGAAAGGCAGCCGGGACTGGAAGATGGGCAGGTCCAGCTCGCCGCCCTTGCCGGCGATCAGCTGGGCCAGGCGCCGGCCGGCCTGCGCCGAGTACATCACCCCGTTGCCGCCGTAGCCCATGGCGTAGTACAGGGTCTCGTCCTTGTTGGGCTGGACGATGCGCGGCATCATGTCATGGCTGACATCCACCCAGCCCCACCAGGAATAGTCGATCTGGATGCCTTTGAGCGCGGGGAACTTGCGCGCCATGGCCTCTTCCAGGTTGCGGCGGTATTGCGCCTGGGGCGCGTCCCGGCCGGTGATCGCGCTGCGGCTGCCGATCTGCAGGCGATTGTCCGGCAGCAGCCGATAGTAGTTGCGCAGCACGCGGGTATCGGTCAGCACCTGGTGCGTGCGGAAATTGCAGGCCTCGATCTCGGCCTGGGTCAGCGGCCGCGTCACCATGGAATTGGACAGGATGGGGAACAGGCGGTTGCGGAATTCCGGGTTCAGGGCGTTGGCCGTGTAGCCGCCCGTGGCCACGCCGACCGCGCGGGCCCGCACGATGCCGCCGGGCGTGCGCAGGTAGTGCTGGCCGTTGCGGGTTTCCCAGCCCTGCACGGGGCTGGCCGGGTGCACCTTGACGCCCAGCGCCCGGGCCTTCTTCAGGTAGCCGAAGGCCAGCTTGGCGGCATGCACGCCTATGCCCTCGGGCTCGTGCATGGCGCCCTGGGCTTCGTGATCGTCCACCCATTCATTGCGTACCGTCTGCGCATCGAAGATGCGTGCGTTGTAGCCGAAGGTCTCGCGCAGCAGCGCGGCTTCTTTTTCCAGTACAGGCATGACCTTGGCCCGGTGCGCCACATACAAGTGGCCGCCCGGCTGCGGATCGCAGTCTATGTCCTTGATCAGCTCCTTGAAGTTCTCCATGCCCTCGACGCATTCGCGGTGCATCTTGAGCGCCGTGTCCAGGCCCCAGCGGGCGATCCACTGCGAGCGCTTCAGGCGTCCGGAAGCGCATTGCGCCTGGCCGCCGTTGCGCGTGCTGCAGCCCCAGGCCGTGCGGTTGGCCTCCAGGACGGTGGCCTTGATGCCGTATTCCTGGGCCAGGAAGATGGCGGTGGTCAGCCCGGTGAAGCCCGAGCCTATGATGACCACGTCGGCATCCATGTCCTTCGTGACCGGGCCGTCATCGCCCGGCGGCTCGCCCGCCGTTCCTATCCAGTACGTGGGCGCGTAGTCGCGCCCCTGCCCGGGCGTGGCATCCAGCAAGGGGTCATAGGCGGGGTCGTAGGCCGCCCGGGGCGCCGTGGCGGCGCTCAGGGTCCGGGCCACTTCTTTGTCGGCAAGATCCATGGCTCATTTCCCGGCTGGCAATACGGGGCGTTGCTTGCGAAAGGCGTTCTTGACGGCGATCTTGCCGTCGCGGAAGGTGAATACGTCCACCATGCGGGCCTGCACGCGGGAGCCGTCGGCCGCGGTTCCCTGGAACGTGGTTTCCGACACGCCGCGATCGCCCGTCACGAAATGCTCGCCGTCCAGCCAGGCGGCATCGGGGAAGGTGATCCAGGCCTGCTCGAAGGCGGCGCGCACCTGCTGGGCGCCCTTGTGGCTGGCGCCCAGCACGCCGGGGCCGGCCACGGTGTGGAACTCGCAATCCTCGGTGACCATGCTCATCAAGGCATCCAGGTCATGGTCGTTCCAGGCTTTTCCAAAATCCTTCAGCAGTTGCAGAAGCTGTTCTTGTTGGGACATTGTTTCCTCCATGTGTATCTTGTTCATCCTTCAACCTCTAGCGTTTGAAGAGATGTTTTGAGCAAGATACGCAATTCGCGCAAAGCCCCATAGCACCAGCTGGATGCTATCTATTGGTCCAGCAGAACGGGCCTGGAAGCAGGCCTGTCCGCCATGGGCGCAATGTCCCGCAGCGCCTGCGCCAGACGGGCGATGCCGGGTTCGATGTGCGACATGGGGATGGAGGCGAATCCCAGGCGGAAAAACCGTTTATTGGCTTGATCGTCGGCGAAAAACACCTCTCCCAACTCGATCAGCACGCCCAGCTCCTCGGCTCGCGCCGCCAGCGCGGCCGCGTCCAGCCAGGCCGGCCCTTCCACCCAGCAGGAGGCCCCGCCGCGTATGGGCGTATAGCGCAGGCCGGGTAAATACCGATCCAGCGCGCTCATCAGGATGACCGCCCTTTCCTGCTGCACGCCGGCCCGCCGGCGCAGCAGCGCATCCAGGTGCCCCAGCGACATGAACAGGGCGAAGACCCGCTGCAGGTAGGCGGTGGGATGGCGTATGTTCAGGCGCCGCACGGCGCGCAGCTGCTCGATCAAGGCGGAGCAGCCCACCACATAGCCCAGGCGCACGCCCGGGGCCAGCTGCTTGGAGAAGCTGCCGATGTAGATCACCCGCCCGCTGGTGTCCATGCTCTTGAGCGACGGCAGGGGCTCGCCGTCCAGGCGGTACTCGCTTTCGTAGTCGTCCTCGATGATGACGAAATCGAATTCATCGGCCATCTGCAGCAATTGCCGGCGCCGCTCCAGCGACATGCTGACGGTGGTCGGGCACTGGTAGCTGGGCGTCACATACACGTAGTCGCAACCGCGCAGGGCCTCGCCCGGAATCAGGCCGTCCTCGTCCACGGGCAGCAGCACCAGCTTGTTGCTGCGGCTGGCGAAGATATTGCGCGCATCGGGGTAGCCGGGATCCTCGATGCCTACCGGGGTGTCCGGTCCCAGCAGCAGGTCCGCGATCAGGTACAGGGCGTGCTGCGCCCCCACGGTGATGACCACTTCGTCCTCGCCCGCCCACACGCCCCGACGCGGCAGTACGCGGCTGCGCAGCTGCTTGATCAGGGAATCATCGTCGCGCAGGATCATGTCCTGGGCCCACTCGCCCACTTCCAGCGCGCTCAGCGTGCGCAGGCAGCAATCGCGCCAGGCGGAGATGGGAAACAGGTCGGCGTCGAACTGGCCGTAGATGAAGGGGTAGGGGTAGCTGCGCCAGTTGGCGCGCTTGCGGATGTTGCGCTGGCGCGCGGGCGCGAAGCGAAAACGCCTCTCCCAGTCGGGCGCCAATCCCTGCGGGGCGGCGGCCGGCGGCAAGGGAACGGGCACATGACCCGACAGCATCATGGGATTGACGAAATAGCCCCGGCGCTCGCGCGAGACCAGATAGCCTTCGTCCACCAGGTTCTGATAGGCGATCACCACCGTGTTGCGCGCCACGCCCAGGATGGCGGCCATGTCGCGGCTGGACGGAATGGGCAGGTCCTCGGGCAGCTGGCCGTCCAGCACCAGGGAAACCATCATCTGCCGGATCTGGCCTTGCAGGCTCAGGCCCGAATCGGCGCCGCGCAGGAACAGCTGGCGCCACATGATGCCGCTGGATCGTGAATTCATGTCTCCTCCTTGCCATGTACAGCGTCTCTGGACGGATGTGTTTTTCTTGTGAGTCCGACACACTATCCTGTTTCCGCCGCCAAGGGGAAAACAGCTAGGTCGTCGCCGGGGTTATCAAGCCGGTCATGGGAGAGGACGCCTGGGCCTGGTAGGCCTTGCGCGGCATGCGCCCGGCCAGGTAGGCGTCGCGCCCGGCCTGCACCGCGCGCCGCATGGCGCGCGCCATGCGCACCGGATCCTGGGCATAGGAAATGGCGGAATTCATCAGCACCGCGTCGCAGCCCAGCTCCATGGCGATGGCCGCGTCCGAAGCCGTGCCCACGCCCGCGTCCAGCAGGACGGGAACCGAAATGGTGTCTATGATCAGGCGCGTGTTCCAGGGATTGAGGATGCCCATCCCGGAACCGATGATGGAAGCCAGCGGCATGATGGCCACGCAGCCCATGTCCTCCAGCATGCGCGCCTGGATGGGATCGTCCGAACAGTACACCATGACCTGGAAGCCCTCCTGCACCAGCGTGCGCGCCGCCTTCAGGGTCTCGGGCATGTTGGGATACAGGTTCTGCGCGTCGCCGAAGATCTCCAGCTTGGCCAGCGGGTGGCCGTCCAGCAGTTCGCGCGCCAGGCGCAGGGTGCGCACCGCGTCTTCCGCGGTGAAGCAGCCGGCCGTGTTGGGCAGGTAGGTGTAGCGCTCGGGGCTCACGTAATCCAGCAGGCTGGGCTCGCCCGGATCCTGGCCGATATTGGTGCGCCGGATGGCCACCGTGACGATTTCCGCGCCGCTGACCTCGATGGCCTCGCGGGTCTGCTCGAAATCCTTGTATTTGCCTGTTCCTACCAGCAGGCGCGACTGGTACGACTTGCCGGCAATGATCAATGGGTCGTTCATGGCCCTGCTCCTACAGATGAATCAAGCGCCTGGCCGGCGGAGCCGGCCAGGCCAGGGACACGATCAGATGTAGTCCTTGTACTTCTCCAGCAGACGCACGGGCTTGGCCAGGGCGTCGCGGCGGAACGGGTCGCCCAGCTCGCGGGTGCACATGATCTCGATGACGCAGGTCTTGCCTTCGTTCATCTGCATGTCGATCGCGCGCTTCAGGGCCGGGCCCACGTCCTCCAGCTTGTCCACCACGATGCCTTCGGCGCCCATGGATTGGGCGATGCCGGCGAAAGAAGGGCTGTCCAGTTCGCCCGCCACGAAACGGCGGTTGTAGAACTCGACCTGGTTCTTCTTCTCGGCGCCCCACTGGCGGTTGTGGAAGACCACGGCCGTCACGGGGATGTCATGACGCACGGCCGTCAGGATCTCCATCATGCTCATGGCCCAGGCGCCGTCGCCGGCGTAGGCAATGGCGGGACGCTCGGGCGCGGCCGTCTTGGCGCCGATGATGGTGGGCAGCGCGTAGCCGCAGTTGCCGAAGCTCATGGGCGCGAAGAAGCTGCGCGGACGCTCGAAGCGCAGGTAGCTGTGCGCCACCGAGTTGATGTTGCCGATGTCCGTGGACACCATCACGTCCTTGGGCATGGCCTTTTCCAGCTCGCGCAGCACCTGGCGCGGATGCAGGTATTCGCCGCCGCTGAAGGGCTTCTCCTTGGCGTTTTCAGCGATCATGTCCAGGCTGTAGGGGTCGGTCTCGTGGGTCCATTCGTCCAGCTCCTTCTCCCAGGCGGCCTTCTCCAAGGCGATCTTGTCGGCGCGCTCGGCCTTGGTGGCGTCGCAAGCCAGATCGCGGCCATTCAAGCGCTCGGCCAGTTCCTGGGCCACCGCCTTGGCGTCGCCGCAGATGCCCACGGCGATCTTCTTGACCAGGCCCAGCATCTTCTGGTCGGCGTCCACCTGGATGATCTTGGCGTTCTTGGGCCAGTAGTCCATGCCATGCTGGGGCAAGGTGCCGAATGGTCCCAGACGGGTGCCCAGCGCCAGCACCACGTCGGCCTGGGAAATCAGCTTCATGCCGGCCTTGGAGCCCTGGTAGCCCAGCGGGCCGCACCACAGGGGGTGGCTGGCGGGGAAGGAATCGTTGTGCTGGTAGCTGTTGACCACCGGCGCGCCCAGGCGCTCGGCCAGGGCCTTGCACTCTTCCACGGCGTCGGCCATGACCACGCCGCCGCCCGAGATGATGACGGGGAACTTGGCCTGGGCCAGCAGATCGGCCGCCTCGTCCAGGCTGCGCGCGCCGCCGGGGCCGCGGTCCACACGGGCGGGCTTGGGGATCTCGCAAGTGATTTCGCCGTAAAAATAGTCGCGGGGGATGTTCAGCTGGGTGGGACCCATTTCGCTGACGGCGCGGTCAAAGCAGCGCGCCGTGAATTCGGCCATGCGATTGGGGTTGGTCACATGCCCCTGGTACTTGGTGAACTCCTGGAACATGGGCAGCTGGTTGCATTCCTGGAAGCCGCCCAGGCCTTGCGTATTGGTGCCGGTTTCAGGGGTGACGATGACCACGGGGCTGTGCGCCCAGTAGGCCGCGGCGATGCCCGTCACGCAGTTGCTGATGCCGGGGCCGTTCTGGCCGATCACCATGCCGTGGCGGCCCGATACGCGGGCGTAGCCGTCGGCCATGTGGGCGGCGCCCTGCTCGTGCACCACGGGGATCAGGCGGATGCCGGCGGGAGCAAAAATGTCCATGGCATCCATGAAGGCCGAGCCCATGATGCCGAACATATCGGTGACCCCGTAGGACACCATGGTTTCCACAAATGCCTCGGAAGGCGTCATCTTGGTTGGTCCGCTGACCACGCTGCGATTGTCCGTATTGGCCTGGCTCATGTTTCAGTCTCCATTGCGCGACGGGCCAGGAGCGGCCCGGTCATAAAGTCAAAAATCTTGTTTTTCGAGATTTTTCATGAACTTTATCGAGACAAATGCCCAGTGTCAACATAGAATCTCAATTATCGATATTCAATGTACCGATTTTTGTTTTATTTTTGCATATCGACGTACGCACAATCACGCCGCGCCGCCCGCCGGCCCGCACGAAATGGGGGTTCCATGACCATCACCACATTGCCCGACCGCATGGTCGGCATCCGCGACACCTTCGGCCTGCCCCTGGACGGCCAGGCCCTGGCCCTGCAGGCCGGCGCCGCCCAGGTGCCCGCGCGCGATGAGGCCTACCGCTTCAATCCGGAAGTCACCCGGGCGATCCTTGCCGGCTTCACGCACAACCGCCGCGTCCTGGTGCAGGGCCGCCACGGCACCGGCAAATCCACCCATATCGAACAGGTCGCCGCCCGCCTGAACTGGCCCTGCCTGCGCGTGAACCTGGACGGGCACCTGAGCCGCCTGGACCTGGTGGGCAAGGACACCATCCAGATCCAGGACGGCCTGCAGGTCACGGGCTTTCAGGAAGGCCTGATTCCCTGGGCCATGCAGCGCCCCATGGCGCTGATCCTGGACGAGTACGACGCCGGGCGCCCCGACATCCTGTTCGTGGTGCAGCAACTGCTGGAACAGGACGGCGGCCTGACCCTGATGGACCAGAACCGCGTCATCCGCCCCCATCCGCAATTCCGCATCTTCGCCACGGCCAACACGCTGGGCCTGGGCGACACCAGCGGCCTGTATCACGGCACGCAGCTGCTCAACCACGCCCAGCTCGACCGCTGGAACATCGTGGCGCGGCTGGACTACCTGCATCCGGACCAGGAAACGGACATCGTGCTGGCGCGTGTGCCGGGCAAGGACACGCCGGCCGGGCGCGAACAGGTGCAAGCCATGGTGGCGCTGGCGGCCATGACGCGCCATGGCTTCGCCTGCGGCGACCTGTCGGCGCTGATGTCCCCGCGCACCGTCATCACCTGGGCGCAGAACGAAGAAATCTTCCACGACCTGGAACTGGCCTTCCGGCTGAGCTTCCTGAACAAGTGCGACCTGTCCGAACACGCGCTGATCGCGGAATACTATCAACGCTGTTTTGGCCGGGAGCTGGCCCTGGAACCTCTGGCCGGGGAGCACGCCGGATGAGGGATCCCACGCTCCTGCGCCGCCTGCACCGCGCCCACGAGCTGGGCGCGGCCGTGGCCCGCGCGCTGACGGACGACCCGCTGGTCCACCACCGCCAGCAGGCGCTTTACCGAGGCGAGCTGCGCCTGGCCAGCCTGGCGCCCCACCTGCGCCCCGATCCGCAGGACGATGCGCACAGCCTGCGCGGCGTCGCGGACAGCCTGGCCCTGCGCCTGCTGCATACCGACCGCGCCCTGCATGCCGCGCGCCTGCCCGACGAGCCCGTGGCCCGCCTGTTCTTCGACTGGCTGGAACTGCTGCGCACCGAGACCCTGGCCGCACGACACTGGCCGGGCGTGCGCAGGAACCTGCGGGCGCGCTTCGAACGCTGGTCGGCCGGCTACCACCACCACGGCCACACCCGCAGCGAACTGGGGCTGCTGGTCTACACGGTGGCGCAGATGGTGTGGAGCCGGCTCAACGGCTGGCCCGTCCTGGAAGAAACCGAAGACCTGATCGAATCCACGCGCGCGGGCATCGCCCCCATGACGGGAGGGCTGTTGCAGACCCTGAAGCGCAGCGCCCCCGACCAGGACCGCTACGGGCTGGCCGCCCTGGAGCTGGCCGGACGCATAGGCCTGACCGTGCAGGGGCTGCGCCCGTCCAGGCCGCGCCAGGAAGGCGGGGATGCGCCCGAACTGCAAGCCTTCGCCCTGCTGCTGCCCGACAGCGACGAACCCAGCTACGGAGGCGTGCGCCACGACCAGGACCGCGCCGCGCGGGAAGCGGCCCAGGGCGGCTATCGCGTGTTCGACCGCAGCGGCGACAAGGAAGAGCACATGGCCTGCCTGGTGCGGGCGCCCCTGCTGCGCCAGTTGCGCGAGCAACTGGACCAGGCCATCGCCGCCTATGCCATTCCGCTGCCGCGGCTGGTGGCGCGCATGCGCAAAGTGCTGCGCCAGCCCGTGCGCGATCAATGGCAGTACGGCCAGACCGAGGGGCTGGTGGATGGCCGGCGGCTGGCCCAGTTGATCAGCTCCCCCCAGGAGCGCCGCCTGTTCAAGCAGGTGGACGAGCCCTTGCGCAATCAGTGCGCGGTCACCTTTCTGCTGGACTGCTCAGGCTCCATGAAGGATCAGGCGCAGACTCTGGCCGTCATGGTGGACGTGCTGGCCCGCGCCCTGGAGCGCAGCGGCGCACAGACCGAAGTGCTGGGCTTCTCCACGCAGGCCTGGAACGGCGGGCGGCCCTACCGCCGCTGGCTGGCGCGCGGCAAGCCCGCCCAGCCCGGCCGGATGAACGAGATCAGCCATCGCATTTTTAAAAGCGCAGCATCCACCTGGCGGCAATCGCGTCCGGCCATCGCCGCACTGCTCAAGCAGGACCTGTACCGCGAAGGCGTGGACGGAGAGGCGCTGGCCTGGGCCTGCCAGCGCAGCCTGGCGCTGACGGCGCGGCGCCGCCTGGTGTATGTCATCTCGGACGCCAGCCCCATGGACAGCGCCACGGTGCTGGCCAACGGCCCGGACTACCTGGACCAGCATCTGCTGCAGGTGATGCGCGCCTACGAGCGCCAGGGTGTGGAAATCACGGGCATAGGATTGGGGCTGGATCTGGGCGCGCTGTACCGGCACACCTTGATCGCCCACATGGAGAAAGGGCTGGACCAGCAATTCCTGGATGATTTCATCTCCAGCCTGGCGCCCCGCCGCCTGCTCCGCTAGGCGGTACGGACCGGGGCCGGGCGGCCCCATGCCCCCCGGCAAGGGCCGCGCGAGATCAGAAGTCTTCTTCGATGCGCGCCAGGGCGGCGGCGGCCCGCTGCAGGGCGGGCAGGCACTGCAAGGCCTTTTCCGGCGTCATGCGCATGATGGGCGCCTGGGTGGCCACGGCCATGTTGGACTTGCCGTCCTTGCGCGGCACCAGCACCGCCACGCAGAACAGGCCGGACAGGAACTCTTCGTTGTCGAAGGCATAGCCGTTGAGCTTGACCTGGGCGATGTCCTTTTCGTAGTCCTCGACCGAAGTCAGCGTGTTGGGCGTGTAGCGCTCCATGGGCGTGTGCGACAGCAGGCGCTTGCGCTGGGCGGCGCTGAGCTGCGCCAGCAGCACCTTGCCGCTGGCCGAACAGTGCACCGGCACGCGCGAACCCGGATACAGATAGAAGCGCAACGGCGCGGCGGTTTCCACGCGGTCCAGGTACAGCACGTCCGTGCCCGACAGGGCCGTCAGATTGCAGGTCTCGCCCAGCTCGTCCACCAGATGGCGCAGCACGGCATGGCGCGCGCCGTGCTTGGCATCGTGCAGCAGCAGGTTTTCCGCCAGGCGGCGCAGGCGCGAACCGATCCCGTAATGCCGGCCATCGCTTTCACGCAGCAGCAGCCCGCTGCCTTCCAGCTGCTGCAGCATGCGGTGCACAGTGGGCTTGGGCAGGCCGGTCAGCTCCACCAGGTCCTGCAATGTGTAGCGCCGGTCCTGGCCCGCCATGACTTCCAGCAACGCGAACAGGCGCATGGTGGGCGTATCGCCGCTCAGGCGCGCGCCTTCAGCGACGTCGGTTTGGATCTCGGACATAAAGAAGCTCTCGTATCGGGGCAATTTTCACAAAATTCTATACCAGTAAATGGAACCGATCATTGACTGTCTCGGCTTTTACCGCTAGATTTTGCCATATATCTCGAAAAACAAAACAAAAAGTTCCATAAACACGAATACCACGGAGACAGGGCATGAAGCTCATCGAACATCTGATCGCCGCCGCCCAGGCCCGGCCCCGCCGCATCGTACTGTGCGAAGCCGACGACGAACGCATCCTGCGAGCGGCTTGCCAGGCCAGCCGGGATGCCGTCGCCCACATCACGCTGGTGGGCGATCCCCGGCGCATCGCCGCCCGCTTCGTTGAACTCGGCCTGGATCCGGGGGATGTCCGGATCGAAGACCCCTGCAATTCGCCCAATCGGCCCGCCCTGCTGGCGGCCCTGCTGGAACGCCGCAAGGACAAGGGGCTGACGGACGAACAGGCGCAGCGCTGGCTGGACGAGCCGCTGTGCTACGCCAACATGATGGTGCATGCCGGACTGGCCGACGGCTCGGTGGCGGGCGCCGTGCACAGCACCGCCGACGTGGTGCGCACCGCCCTTCAACTGATCGGCAAGGCGCCTCACGCCAGGCTGGTGTCCAGCTTCTTCATCATGATGCTGTGCAAGCAGGATCATCCGCGCAAGGGCGGACTGATCTTCAGCGATTGCGGTCTGGTGATCGATCCGGATGCCGAGCAGCTGTGCGACATCGCCCTGGCCGCGGCCGACAGCGCGCAGCTTCTGTTGAACGAAACCCCGCGCGTGGCCATGCTGAGCTTTTCCACGGCCGGCAGCGCCCAGCACGAACGGGTCAGCAAGGTCGTGCAGGCCGCGCGCCAGATCAAGGCGCGCCGCCCCGACCTGGCCATTGACGAGGACGTGCAGTTGGACGCCGCCCTGATCGAAGAAGTGGCCGCCCGCAAGCTGCCCGGCTCGGCCGTGGCCGGCAAGGCCAACGTGCTGATCTTCCCCAACCTGGAAGCGGGCAACATCGGCTACAAGATGGCCGAGCGTCTGGGCGGCGCCATCGCCATCGGCCCCTTGCTGCAAGGCCTGAGCAAGCCCGCCAACGACCTGTCGCGCGGCTGTTCCACGCAGGACATCTACAACGTCATCGCCGTGACGGGAGTGCAGTGCCTGCAGGAGACGGCCGCGCGGAACTGAGGACCTGGCAGCTTCCGATCTACATATTCAACTCCAGCCCCTTGAGCCGTTCCTGCCAGGCCCGGGCCTCGGCCAGCAACTCCTGCTGCAGGCCGGGCCCGACCTGCGCATTGACCTGCAGGCCGGCGTCTTCATACAGGCGTACCAGCTCCGGCTCCTTCAGGGCCGCCTGCACCGCCGCGGACAAGGCGGCGATGCGCTCGGGCGGGGTGTCCTTGCGCGCCACCAGCATCCACCAGTTGTCGGGTATGGCCTGCAGCAGCTTGCCCCACCCCGCCTCCTGCACTGTAGGCACGTTTGGCAGCATGGCCAGACGCTGGGGCGCCACCACGGCCAGGGCCCGGACACGCCCCGATTGCAGCAAGGCCTGGACCGAGGAATAGCCGATGACGGCGAACTGCACCTCTCCCGCACCCAGCGCCGTGGCCAGGGCGCCTCCGCCCCGGTACGGCACATGCACGGCCTTGGCTCCGCCGGCCTGCAGGAACAGCGCCCCGGCCAGATGCGGCACGGTGCCCGCGCTGGGCGACCCATAATTGGCATTGCCCTTCTGTACGTTCAGGTAGGCCACCAGCTCGTCCACCGAGCGTATGGACAGCTGGGCGTTGACCACGATCAGCAAAGGGACGGACACCACTTTGGCAACCGGCACGAACTGCGCCAGAGGATCGAGCTTCTGGTCCGGGAACAGGAACTGATTGATCACCAGGTTGTTGGTGGCGGCCGACAGCACGGAATAGCCATCGGCGGGCTGGCGCAGCACATGGTCCGCGCCGATCAACCCGCCCGCACCCGGCTTGGACTCGATGATGAACGGCTGTCCCAGATTGCGCTGCAACTGATTGCCCAGCAGGCGGGGCACCAGGTCGGCAATGCCGCCCCCGCCGTAGGGCACCACGATGCGCACCGGCTGGCTTGGATAGGCGTCGGCAGCCAGCGCCGCCGTACAGGACACGGCCATGCCGCCTGCCAGGGCAAGACGGCGCAAGACGACACCACACCGGCGGCCCGCACGGTGCAGCGCTACGAGGGTGTTGGTCATGACGGTTCCTAGAACTTGGGGAAGATCTGCTTTTCGGCCAACCAGGGCGACATCTTCATGCGCTCCTTGCGAGGCGCTTTCTTGAAGTCTTCGTGATGCTCCTTGTTGGGCCAGACGTCGGCGCTGGTCACCGCCATGCGCGTCACGATCCGTTCCCGCGTGACATTGAAGACCATCATGTCCTTGGCCAGCGCCAGCGGTCCCTTGTAGTGCGTGCGTATGGCCTGCTCCATCTCGGGCGCGGTGTCGAAATCATTGAAGAAATGATAGGCCACCGCAAGACGCGGCTCGCACAGCGCGAACACCTTGCCCGCCTCCACCGGATCCGAATGCGCCATGCTGCCCACGCCGATGGCCGTGCGCTCGTCATAGCCGGAACGCTCCATCAACTGCTGGCGGGTGTTGAAAGTCTCGTGCACCACCACGTCCGCATTGCACGCGTTCTCCACGAAGAAGTAGCTGGGCGTGGTGTCGCCCGAATACACGAAGGACAGGCCGTTCCAGTCCAGGCGCAGGCTGACCGCCCCATCGTAGATGTGCACGGCCGGAAAGCTCGTGACCTTGACGCCGTTACGGTCATAGACCACGTGCGCCCTGGAATAATCGAATTCGTGTACGTTCACCTCCGCCCCCACGGCCGGCAGCAGGCCCACCCGCGTGTCGGTGTCCCAGGCGTAGGACTCCATCTGCTTGGTCACGAAGTGCTTCATGCCATATTTTTCGATCGGCCCCGACGGCCCGTAGACCTCCAGCGGGCGGGTGCGGCCGCCCGCCCAGCTGCCGATCCAGATCTGCGCGAAATCGCCCACGTGATCCGTGTGCAGATGGGTCGCAAAATACGCCGTCATCTTCTGGTAGGGAATCTCCAGCGCGCCGAAATTGGTCTGCGTGCCATAGCCGAAATCGAACTGGAACTTGTCGCCGTTGCCCAGCTCCACCAGCCATCCGGCATTGGCCTGCGACGGCCGCAGAAAGGGGCGTCCGGTGCCCAATGCGGTGATCCGCATCTCGTCTTTGCCCAGCTCTTCCGTATTGGGAAAAAACTGATCCCGATAGTGCGCCATGCTTGTCTCCTGAATGCTCGTTATTGAATTGCGCAGGATCAGTCTAGAATTTGATTTGTTGACTGACTATTTACATTTCAACCCTTATCCATACCGGAATTGATATGTCTGAGCCCCTGGATCCGGCCCTGCAGCAGGCGCGCCAACGCTGGCACCAGGTCGCCCGCTTCAAGCTGCGCCACCTGGTGCTGCTGGACGCCATCGGCGAACTGCGGAACCTGCGCCTGGCGGCGGAACACACGCACATGACCCAGCCGGCGGCCAGCCGCATGCTCAAGCACATCGAAGGGCTGCTGGGCCTGCCCCTGTTCGAGCGCGGCAAGCACGGCCTGCGCCCCAACCCGGAGGGGGAATTGATGATCCGCTACGCTCGCCGCATGATCCACGACCTGCTTGCCGCGCAAAGCGAAATCCAGCAATTGGACCAGGGCCTGGCCGGCAGCATACTGGTGGGATCGGTGCAGTCCTCGGCCAGCCAGATCCTGCCGCGCAGCGTGGCGCGCCTGCTGCGCTTGCACCCCGGCCTGCACATTTCCGTGCAGGAAGGCGAATCGCACATGCTGATCGACGCCCTGCGCGCCGGCAAGCTGGACCTGGTGGTGGGCCGGCTGAGCACAGGCTCCTCCCACCACGACCTGAACGTGGACATCATCAGCACCGAACCCTTTGTGGTGGTGGCCAACTGCCGGCATCCCTTCGCCGGCCGCAAGCAGATCGACGCCCGGGAACTGGCGGACGAACAGTGGGTGCTGCCGCCCAGGTCCACGCCGATCCGGCACGTGATCGACAGCCTGTTCATCAAGAACATCCAGCAGACGCCCGGCCGGGTCATCGATTCCGTGTCCTTGTCCTTCAACCAGGTGCTGCTGCAGGAAATGCAGTGCCTGGCCATCCTGCCGCGCACCACGGCCCAGGCCTTGCAAGAACAAGGCCTGCTGCGCATCCTGCCCTTTGAGCTGGGCCAGCTCCTGGGCGCCCTGACCATCGTCACCCTGAAGAACGGCGTGCCGCGCCGCAGCGTACAGGCGCTGGTGCAGGCTCTGCGCGCCACGGCGGCCCAGGAACAGACCGCGCAGGCCCGGTAGCAAAACGCTACACCCGCTGCCGGGGCTTGCGGCCATAATGGCCGGCGCGAGGGTCCTGCCCCGGGACCCGAAGGACAGAACCATGTACAAGAACATCGCGTTCGGGCTGACGTTGCTCGCCTGCGCCCAGGCCGGCGCGCAGGCCTCGGAAATCCAGATTCACGGCTCGGACCAGACGCAGACCATCACCTGCCAGAACGACGCCCTGCTGATCGCCGGCGAGCGCAACACGGCCACCATACAGGGGCACTGCGCCGAGATCCGGGTGGAGGGGGCCGACAACACCGTCAGCTTCACCCAGGCCGACCGTCTGGCCGTACACGGCGTACGCCACCACGTCAGCGGCGGCACGGCCCAGGAACTGGAGGCCTTCGGCAAGGACAACACGCTGGAGCTGACGCTGCGCCAGCCTTCGGACGCCGTTCAGGCCCGCATCAAGGGCGCGGGGCACCGCGTGAACCTGCAAGTCGCCTCGCAGGCCGACATCGCCCTGGACGGCGCGGACAACTCGCTGCATTGGCGGCGCGTGGCCGATGCGCCCGACCCCAGAATCGTCCAGCATGGAGCCAGGAACCGCATCACCCAGGACTGACCGGCCTTTCCCTGGCCCCCGGTTTGCTGTTATTACTAAGGGCTGACGCAGGCTTGACCACGCTGCTTTTTCCGACCACGGGCGGCCCGCCGCCTTCCAACCCGCGGAGATGCCATGCGAATCACCTCTTTCCTGATCCGATCTTTCCTGATCCGATGTCTGGGCGGCACCGTGCTTGCCCTGGCCGCCCAGACCGGCCTGGCCGCCTATCCCGACAAACCCATCACCCTGATCGTGCCCTTCGCGCCGGGCGGCACCACCGACCTGATCGGGCGGCTGGTCGCCCAGCACCTGGGCGGCAAGCTGGGGCAGCCGGTCGTGGTGGAGAACCGCGCCGGCGCGGGCGGCTCCATCGGCACCGCCGCGGTGGCCGCCGCCAAGCCGGACGGCTACACCCTGGGCCTGGCCACCGTCAGCACACATGGCATCAATCCCGTGGTCTACAAGAAACTGCCCTTCGACGCCCTGAAGGACTTCCAGCCCATCACGAATCTGGCCGCCGTGCCCAATGTGATGGTGGCCACGCCCAAGCTGGGCATCAAGGACATGCCCGCCCTGCTGGAGCGCGCGCGCAAGGAACCGGGCAAGCTCAGCTATGCCTCCGCCGGCAATGGCTCGGTGGCCCACATGATGGGCGAGCTCTTTCAATCGGCCTCGGGCACCGACCTGCTGCACGTGCCCTACAAAGGCTCGGGACAGGCGCTGACCGACACCCTGGCCGGCCAGGTCCAGTTGATGTTCGACAACCTGCCCTCCGCCCTGCCCCACATCCAGAGCGGCAAGCTCAATGCCCTGGCAGTGGCCTCGCCCGAACGGGTCGCCTCCCTGCCGGACGTGCCCACCTTCGCCGAACTGGACCTGGAGGCCGTGAACGACGCGTCCTGGTTCGGACTGGTCGCGCCCATAGGCCTGCCGGACGACAAGCTGGCGCTGCTGCATCAGGCCGTGGTGCAGACCCTGGCCGAACCCGCCGTCCAGAACCGGCTTGAACAACTGGGCGCCAGCCCCATCGGCGACAGTCCCGATGCCTTTGCCCGCACCATCATACGCACCCAGGAACGCAACCGGGAACTGGTGCGGCAGGCGCAGATACCGCCCATGTAAACATCTGGGCAACAAGCGATACGGCCCGCAACATCCTATCGCCGTTCAGTCCGCAAAGCCTCGTACAATGGCGACGACGCCAGCACAATCTCATGCCATGAACGCACATACAGACGCCCTGCCCGACGCCCCTTCTGTCACGCGGCCCACGCCTCCCTTGCCTACCCTGCCGGAATGGGAGTGTTTCTGCGACGCCGCTCATAAAGCCAATCAATACGCCTTCGAACTGCATTGCCTGAAGGCCGCCGGCATCCAGGTGGACCTGAGCGGCCAGCGCTATTCGCCCGAACTGCAACAAGCCGGCGCGCAATTGCTGGCGGCGCGCAATTTTGAAGCGGCGCGCGCCAACCTGTTGCAAGGCGGGATCGCCAACCCGACCGAGCAGCGCGCCGCCTGGCACAGCGCGCTGCGCGCTCCGGCGCCCATTGCGGAGGTGATCAAGGAAAGGGAACGCATGAACGAGTTCGTGCGCGTCGCGGATTCGGAGCGCCGCTGGCGCAACATCGTGCACATTGGCATAGGCGGCAGCGACTGGGGCGTGCGCCTGTCCCTGGCGGCCTTCGGCTACCGCCGCAGCTGGCGCAATGTGCGCTTCCTGGCCAACATCGACGGACACGCCCTGGAGCACGCCTTGTCGGGGCTGGACCCGCACGACACCCTGGTCGTCATCGCCTCCAAGTCCTTCACCACCACCGAAACACTGCAAAACGGCCAGCGCGCGCTGGAATGGCTGCAGGCGGCCGGCGTCGCCAACCCCTACGAGCAGATCGTAGCCATCACGGCCCGGCCCGACGCCGCGGCCCGCTGGGGCGTGCCCCAAGGCCACATCTTCCAGTTCTGGGACTGGGTGGGGGGTCGCTTCTCCCTGTGGTCCGCCGTCAGCCTGACCACGGCGCTGGCTGTCAGCGCCGACGTGGTGGCCGGCATGCTTTCGGGTGCCGCCGCCATGGACCAGCATTTCCTCGAAGCGCCCATCGCCCAGAACGTGCCGGTGCAGATGGCGCTGGCCGGCATCGTCAACCGCAGCGTGCTGGGTTATGGCTCGCTGAACATCTCGCCCTACGATTTCCGCCTGGGCAATCTGGTGCCCTACATCCAGCAGCTGGACATGGAGTCCCTGGGCAAATCCGTCACCCTGGACGGCCAGCCCGTAGGCGTGCCGACCGGCCCGGCGGTGTGGGGTCTGGCCGGCACGGATGCCCAGCACACCTTCTACCAATGGCTGCACCAGGGCAGCGACGGCGCGCCGGTCGACTTCATCATCTGCCAGCAAGCCGACCACGAGAACCAGGAACACCACCGCCTGCTCCTGGCCAACTGCCTGGCGCAGCGCGAAGCCCTGATGCGCGGCAAGAACTACGAGCAAGCCCTGGCGGAATGCCGCAACGGCGGCGCAAACGCAGACGCCGCCCAGCTGGCGCACCACCGCGTGCACTCGGGCGGACGCCCCAACACCCTGATCGTGCTGCCTCGCCTGACCCCCTTCGCCCTGGGCGCCCTGCTGGCCATGTACGAACACAAGATCTTCGTCCAGGGCCTGATCTGGGGCATCAACCCCTTCGATCAATGGGGCGTGGAATACGGCAAAGTGCTGGCCAGCGGCATCATGGACGAGCTGTCCGGCGAACAGCCCGTGCAGAACAAGCACGACGCCTCCACCAGCCACTGGATACGCGCCTTCAGGGGCTAGAACAGCCACCGCCTTTGAGCGCCTGTGGAACAAGTTTGGATAAGACGCGAAGCACTTGGCCCCTAACCGGGCCATATTACCTATTCAATCCATTTAAAGTAGAGTTAAAGAATTTTAAAGCCAATTTTCCGGCATTTGGACACTTATGAAGCTGATCGGGGTTGGACTCTACACACTGCAGCAGGCGGCACGCTTATCTGGAGCCTCAGCCCCGGAAGTCAGCCGCTGGCTGTTCGGGTACAAAACCAGTCAAGGCAAAGTCCACGCCCCTTTGTGGTCCACCCAATTGGAAGGCTGTGACGAAAAAGTCATTGGGTTCCGGGACCTGATGGAGCTGCGAGTGGTCAAAGCCTTTGTAAAACATGGCGTTCCGCTTCGCGTGATCCGAACCGCACTCAAACATGCCCAGGAAATTTTTGGCGCCCACTATCCCTTTACCTCTCATCGATTCCTGACCGACGGACGTACTATTTTCCATGAGGCGATTGACCGCGAAAGCATGGAAATGACAGATCTCGTCCGGCGCCAACTGGTCTTTGAACAGATCATCAGACCCCAGCTTTATGAAGGTATCGAATTTTCATCGGACGGCGCTGCCGTACGATGGTTTCCCGAAAAACACAAAACCATCGTATTGGATCCAGACTTATCGTTTGGCCGCCCAGTGCTGACAAAATTCGGGATACCCACGGAAATTATCCTTCAAGCCATGCGAGCCGAAAGCAATAACGCCAAAGCGGTTGCGGCCCAGTTCGAAATTCCCGTCGCCGATGTGCGGGCAGCGGTGAAATTCGAAGAGCAACCGCTCGCCGCTTGAAGTTCTTCCTGGACAACAATCTTTCTCCCGCATTGGCTGCGGGACTTGACGCATTGTGTCGCGGTAGCGGGACCGGCAACCAGGTCCATCACCTCAAATCCAAATTCCCGCAAACCACCGCCGACCACATCTGGATCAACGCACTGGCCTCGGAGGGCGGATGGGCCATCGTTTCCCAGGATGGCATCCGAAAGAACGATCTGGAAAGGGAAGCTCTGCGTGCATGCGGTTTGCCCATCTTTGTCCTGTCCAGACAGCGGAGCCGCCAACCCTACTGGGACAAGGCGCACAATTTGATTCGCTGGTGGCCGTCCATCGAAGATTATGTGAAACGCGTGCGTGGTGGTGCTGCCGTCAGAGTCCCATGGCGTTTTGGCACAGGTCGGTTTGAACAGATACGCCTGTAGCAGGCACAAAAAAGCTAGAACAGCCACCGCCCCTGCAGTTCAAAGCCGTGGTCCTGCAGGTGTCCTGAGCGGCGGGCCTGATAGGACAGGGTCAGCCAGGAGGAATCCGACAAGGGGGCCTGCATGCGCAGGCCCATCAGCCATGCGTGACGGGCGCTGCGATACGGGGCTGCGTCGCCGGCGGGCAAGCCGTTCACCTGCCAGTCGTGCGTGGCGGCGGGCCGGTTCCATTGGCGCTCCCAGCCCAGCCATGCGCGCCAACTCGCAGCCTGCGAATCCTCATCGTCGAAACGCCAGGTCAGCAGCAGCCGGCTATCCAGCGCGTGATTGCGCTGGGCGCCTGCCTGCCAGCGCTCCCTGGCCTCCAGCTCCAATCCTGACTGCCTGATGCGCATGGCGCGCCAGTCAGCCTCCACGCTCCAGGCGTGCCCGCCCTGCCGCCATATCGGATACGCCGCGCCCAGCAACAGCTGGACGCTGTCGGCACGACCACGCCCCTGCCGATGCGGCCAGGCATGCCGTACAAGATGACGGCCCGCCATCAAGGTCAGCCGTGTCTCCAGCCCATGCCAAGGCTGCTGCCCATAGACGCCGATATAGTAGGAACGGGTGTCGCTGCGCACCGCTTCTAAGGCGCCCGCAAGCGCGAAGTCTGATAGACCGCCATACCGCCCAGGCGCCCCCGGCGCCACGGACGCTCCACGCCCATGATCAACTGGTCCAGTTGCCGGTCCAGCTCCATGCCCGCCGCCTGCAGGCCCTGCTGTCCGGCATGACGATAGCTTGCCCATGCCCCTCCCGATGCGGGCTTGTGCGATGTATCGCGCCATGCCTGCATGGCGTACCCGGCGTCCTGCATCAATTGCGCCCGCCAGACGTTCAGGGGGTGACGCAACCAGACGCGCGGACCAGCCGGCCCGCCTTCGACCCCAAGCGGCCGCAGACGCAGGGTCACGCCCTGCGGATCGTAGTCCAGTCCTGCCAGGGCGGCGTCCCGATCCAGGTGCAAGGACTCGAAACGACCGGCCAGCCCGCCATCGGCCTGCACAATGCGGTAATCGCCATCCAGCCCCGCAGATGCCAGCTCCACCCATAAGGCGCCGGCCAGCAAGCTCTTGCCCTGGACATGCAACTGATCGAAGCGGCCATCGCCCAACACGCGCATGCGCAGCACGGAACCCGAATCCAGCCGCAGGTCCTCCAGCACCCGCAAAGGTCGCCCCGGACTGTCCAGGTGCAGGCTGCCGCCCGGCAGCACGGCCAGGGCGCGCACCAGCGCATCCTGGGCCCGCAGGACGGCGCCATCCGCCACCTGCACATGCGCGGGCACATCGCCGCGCAGCCCCAGCGCGCCCTGCCGCACCCGAAAGCGGCCGTTCAAGCTGCCTCCTTGCCGTTGATCCAGCCAAAGCAGGCCCTGCCCGGATTTCATCCAGACAGCATTGCCGAACACGGGACCGCGCTGCGTGGCCTCGCCCCGGGCCACATGCCAATCGATGGCGGGCTGTCCCGATCGCGCATGCCCCTGCACCGGAAAGTCGGCAAGCAGGCCGGAGGCGTACTCCAGCCGGGCGCCCGCCATGACGTCCAGATGCGAATTCGGGCCTACCGCCTGGGGATGACGCAAAGACAAACCGCCTTCCAGCAATTGCAAAGGCCCCCATACCCGGTTGGGCGCCGAAATGATCCACTGTCCGCCCCCTTGTTTGCGCAGCGGCGCATAGAAAACGGCGTCCGTCCCAAGCTCGCCCGCGCTTTCGAACCACACGCCCGGCGCCACATCAACGGTTGCCGCTCCGGCGATCCAGGCGATGCGTTCCGTACGGAAACTGCCCTGGATGGACAAAGGCGCTGCATCCAGTACATAAGGCCGCCCCGGGGCTCCCAGGTCCGAATCCATCACCGCCCGTCTGCCCTCCGCCACGGCGGCGGACGCGCACAGCCCTGCCAGGCCGATCAGCCAGGCAATAAAAAACCCCAGATTCCGAATTACAGTCATGTCATTCTCCACGCAATGATCAGCGAGGAAATATGACCATGGCCAAGAATGGCAAGGCTTGCGCCGGCTCAATCGTAAGCCGGCGACATTTATGTCATATCTGACAGCTACAAGTGTCGCCCTATTTGTGCTAGGACATACTCAGATTGATACTCCGCTGGCCCGCATCCACTGCTGCGCCAGCTCATGCACGTCCAGATCCGCCCGTATTTGCGTGGATGCTCCACAGCCTGTATTCCACAGGAAAAAATCCACTTCTCCAGACGGTGTCCCCAAGGCCGCGTAGACCGACGGCATGATGGGCACGTGATCGCCGTACCAGCACAAACTGGCGGGCCGGCCGCAGTTCATCAGGCTTTGCCGCAAACGGGCCAGCATGGCATCGGCATTGCGCACGTGCCGCAGGTAAATGGTCAGGTCGTCGCACCCCGCCTCCGGCGGCCGCGAATACAGGCGCTCCACGTCTTCCGGCGCCACTTTTTCCAGATGCAGCGGACCGTGGTTTTCCATGGTGATGACATGGATGAAGACCGGCTCCCGAGCCTGGCTCAGCAGGCTCGCCACTTTTTCAGCCACGGCGATGTCTCCCACGTACGGCCCGGTCAGGGCGACATCCGCGAAGGCGCGTATATCCAGGAACTCATCGAACCCGAAACGTGGATAGACGCGATCGCGCTGATAGAAGCTGGCGGGATAGGGGTGGATGCAAATCGTGCGATAGCCCCGGCCTTTGAGCCAGGAAGCCAGTGTCTCCACCTGCCAGCCCGCGGACACGGCCCGATAAGGGTTGAAGCGATGCACTCCCAGCGCATGGTTGGCTATGCCGCTCAGGAAAGAAAACTCCGAACGGACCGTGTTCGCCCCCCATGCCGGCACGCGCAAGCCGCCCTGGACAGCCGCTTCCGCCTTGAAACGGTCGAATTCGGCCAGGATGTCCTGCCGGATGCCGTCCCACAGCGTCCTGGCATCAAAGAACGACTCGCTCTGCACGGACACCAGGTGCGGCAGGACCGGGGCATGCCCGGCCCCCTCCAGGGCTCCCATAGGGGACTGCGCATCGGGACGCCGGCGCCCTTGCTGCCAATAGCGCCAAAGACTTGCCAATAAGCCCAGTGCAGGCAGATCCCGTTCAGGCGACAGGCTGACAGGCAGGCGCCGCCGGCTTCCCCAACTCAGCAGGACCAGCGACAGCCCGCCCAGTGCGGCAAGCGCCCCGCCCTGGCCAAACCAGGACCAGCGCAGCGCGGGAACCGGCTCCCCCCACAAGCCGATCGCCACGGCGGACACGAATCCCGCCGCCGCCAACAGGAACTTGCCCCATCCCAGGAATGGAATGTAGAGCCGGGGGTGGCGGATGGCATCGGTGAAATATTCGTAATCCTGGAACACGAAGGGCTCGCGCAGGGCCTTGAACTTGGCATTGTTGACCAGCACGAGCATCAGCAGAAAAGCGGACACAAGCGCGACGGCGAACACGGGACGGCCCAGCAGCAATACGAACACATCGTAAGCCAGCAGCCAGAGCCCGGCATGCAGCGCCCAGGCCGCCCAGGGGCGGGCCAGGGGCGTGGCCGGCCTCATCAGGCGCTCTATCCCCACGGACAGGCCAAGGCCGGCCAGGGCTGCCAGAATGGCGGTCCAGAAACCCGCGTCAGGCACCATAACCCAGCTTGCCCAGGATGTATACGGAAAGACGCGCCGGCAGCACCGCCAGGAACCAGCACCCCAGATTCAATGGGAAGGGGAAGCTGATGCGCGCCTTGTCGCGCGCCAGTCCGCGCCCGATGACCCGGGCGGCGCGCTCGGGCGACCACAGGAACGGCTTGGGTCCGGGCATGTCGTCGCACATGGGAGAGCGCACGTAGCCCGGCATGATCACATTGACGCGTATGCCCTCGGGCGCCAGCCAGCCGCGCAAGGCTTCGCCATACGCCTTCACGGCCGCCTTGCTGGCGCTGTAGGACGGGGTGGAGGGCAGGCCGAAATAAGCCGCCAGGGAGCTGAGCAAGGCAATCTGCCCCGTGCCGCGGCGTCGCATGGCCGGCAGCACCGATTGCACCAGACGCATCGTCGCCTTCACATTCAGGTCCAGCAACGCCTCGCACTCCGGCCACGGCTCGGGCTCGCCATGGGGACCGACATGGGTATTCATGCCGGCATTCACGATCACCAGGTCGAAGGCCTCGCTTTCAGACAGCCATTGATGCAAGGCGTCCAGCTCCCGCAGATCCAGGCGCTGCGTGGCAACCCGCGCTCCCGCGCGCCGGCAGCGTTCGGCGACCTGGTCCAGAATGGCTTCATTGCGCCCGTGCAAGACCAGCTCCACCCCCGCGCAGGCGTAGTAGTCCGCCAAGGCCGAGCCGATGGCGCTGGTGGCGCCGGTGATCAGGATGCGCCGGCAGCCGGCTTCAGTCGCGTCCACGTGCATATCTTTCTCGATAGGACCAGTACAGCACCATGCCGAACCCCACGCACACGGTCGCATTCAAGGGGACCAGCAAGTAGTTGCCCATGCGCACGGCCACGCACAGCGCCAGGGCCGAGTACAGGAAGGTGAAGACCTCGCCCGCCAGCAGCACCGTATTGATGCGGGGCTGGCGGGAGCGTTGCTCGTCCTTGCCCTTGGGCGTACGGTGGAATTCGCCATACACGCCGAACAAGGCCCGGACCCCGCCGGCAAAATAATACCAAGCCATGGGCGGAAACATCGCCACGTACAGATAGGTATGCCACAAGGTGCTCAACACGCCCGGACGATCCTCGAAACGCGCCCCCTTGCGGGCGCCGAAGGCATTGTCCAGGGCCCATACCGCCACCAGCAGAAAGAATAGCGGCGCCCCCCACTGCAAGGTTTCCGTGTCGAAATCGACCAGGTAGTTCAAGGGCAGGCTCAAGAGCACCAGCACGTAGATGGCGGCCAGCATCACGGAGGAAAACATCATGGAGAAGGCGTGCAGCCGCTTCATCAGCGGCATGCGTTGCCGCCACATCTGGCCGACGTGCTTGAAGCCGCTATGTATCAGCCCGCGCCCCCAGCGCTCGCGCTGCACGCGGAACGCGCTGATGCTTTCCGGCAGCACGGACATCGACACCACATCGCGCAGATAGGCGTATTTCCAGTCCCCGAACTGGGCGCGATAACCTAGATCGACGTCCTCGGTCACCGTCGAAGCGTTCCATCCGCCCAGGGCCTCCACGCAGGTGCGGCGCCATACACAGGAACTGCCGCTGAGCGAGGCCATGTCGCCGTCCTCGCTGAGGCCCACCGTCACATACTGCTGATGCCCCATTTCCATCGCCTGAAAGCGGGTCAGGAACGAGGCGTCGCGGTTTTCGTAGCCTATGCCTGTCTGCAGGAAGCCCAGCTTGGGATCCTTGAATTGCGGGATGGTCCGGAGCAGGAAGTCCTGGGGCGGCACAAAGTCCGCATCGAAGATGGCGAAGAACTCACCCCGCGAATGCTTGATGCCGTGCACCAGGTTGCCCGCCTTGTAGCCGGATCGATCCTTGCGGCGCACGAATCGTATGGGCACGCCCTGCTCGGCCAGTTGCCGGACCTTGCGCTGCGCCAGCTTGGAAGTGGCATCGGACGAATCATCCAGGACCAGGATTTCCAGGGCCGAGGCCGGGTACTGCAAGCGGCTGGCGGCATCGATCAGGCGCTCGACCACCGCCGCTTCATTGCAGATCGGCAGCAGCACGCTGACGGCAGGAAAAAACGCGTCCCCGGCTCCCGGCAGGGCATTCGCCAGCTCGGTCAGCTTGCGCCGCTCCACACGCCGGGAAATCAGCAGGACCCGAAGCTCCAGGAACACATACAGGGCAAACGCACAGACCACCAGCAAGAACAGGGCCTGGACCAGATACGAAAACAAACTGACAATCATGGGCGTCCGTACCTAGAAACGAACCACGTCGGCCAACTCCTGGAGACGATGCTCCCAGGTATGGAACTGCCGCACATAGGTCGCGCCGGCCGCGGCCCGCTCGTAATCCTCGGACGAAGGCCCGTCTCGCAGGCGCGCGAACAGCTCGACCGCCTGTTCGCGCGTATGGACCACATGGCAGTAGTCGCGAAAATAGCGGTCCACAGCGCGGCCCGGATTGGTCACCACGATCCCGCCACAGGCCAGGATCTCCAGCAGACGCCGGGAGCACATGGTGTCCGAGTCCGTGACCGAATTCACATTCAAGGACATCACGTGCTCCTTGTAGATGCGCGCGGTCTCGCGATGCGGCACGCTGCCGTGGACCTGCAACTGCGGCCCCGACGGAAAGCGGAATTCGAAATGCCGGGACATGCGATGATGGTTCCGGTCGTACACATTCAGGCGCAACTGCGCGTCCTCGCAAGCGGCGAACACCATGTCCAGGAAGCTTCGGCGCTCGTTCAATATTCGGCGGTAGTAGCTGCCCGTGAAGCAACCTTCATTGCGTAAGAACCCAAAGCCTGTGAAGTTATGGAAGGCAGGCTGATAAGGCATGCTCAGCGTGTTCACGGGCACATGGGCGGGCACGCGCTGTCGGTAACGGTCCACGCAATCGCTGTCCGTGGTGAACACATAATCGAATATCTGGGCCACATCGATGAACGCATCGAAGAAGGCCCCGTCGTCCTTGTTCCAGAATATCGTCGGCACCCCCTGGCTCCGGGCGAAATCCACCAGTTGGTAGATGGCGCGGGGCTTGCGCAGGCGCATCCAGCGCGACTGCCTGGCCAGCTCGTAGCGCCAGGCACCCCCAAGCCCATGGAAGACAGACTCCACAAACACCAGGTCCGGCTTCCAGGTCGCAATCACCTCCCGGAAATTGGTCGGCGTCATCACGCGAATGCGGCACTCGGCGGACAGGCAATCCGCCGTGAAGTAGTCCGACACCAAAGCGATCTTCAGCTTCCCGAAGGGGCCCGGCGGCGTTCCTTCTTCGGAGACCGAGGGATGCGTGTAGACCCGCGCACCCAGCGCCCGGATGGCTCGACCGATCATTTTTCTTCCTTATCCAGTCCAACCGGCAATACATCGCCAACAAAATCGCGCCAGCTGCGGCGACTTACAGCGTCCTGCCGGGCTTGCGCGCCGGCATCCGTCAGCGCCTGGCGGTCCAGCAAGGCAGCATCCAGAACACGCGCCAGATCCGCGGAATCGCCGGCCTGGAAGAAACGCACCGAGCGGCATCCGCCGACCTCGTCCTGAAACACCGGCAGATCAGGCACCACGACCGGCTTGCCCATGGCCATTGCCTCCACCAGCTTGATGGGCGGCACGATCTGGCAAACCTCGAAGGGCCGGCGGGGAATGCAGACCAAGGCGGAACGCGCCTGCAAGGCGCGGGCCTCCTGCGGCGGCACGCGCCCCAGGAACGTGACATGGCCGTCCAATCCCAGTTGCTGCACCTGCGCCTGCAGCTGGGCGCGAGCCTCTCCATCACCAATGATGGTCAAGGTCACCTGCCTGCCCCGGTCACGCAGATCGCCAATGGCATCGATCAGTACGTCCAGCCCTTCGTAGACAATCAGGGAGCCCGCATAGACGATGGTGTCCGGCGCCACATCCTGTGGATCCGCGGGTTCGAAACGAGCGGGATCGACGCAATTGGGCAGCAGGAACATGCGCGAGGTCTGGACGCCCCAGCGTTGGTGAGCATAGCGCCCCAATTGTTCCGAAATGACGAACAGGCGATCCGCCTGTTCGGCCACCAGGCCTTCCAGCTGCAAGCCTTGCTTGAACCCCTGGGAGTCCCGGAAGTCCGGCATGCGGGAAGCGCGGCTCAACTCCCACAGGCCGCGCATTTCGTACTGGAACGGAATACCCAGCTGGCGCGCCGCCAGCAATGCGGGCAAGGCATTGACATGATTGGAAGCGGCGTGGATGACCGCCACGCGATGCCTGATCGCCGCCTGCACCACAGCCGCGGCGGCTTCGACGGCAAATTGCAGCACAGGCCGGTTGTTGGCCGGACGGCGCGCATGGCCATAGCAAACGTCATCCACCCAGGTTTCTTCGTGTTCGGCATCGTCCAGCCTGTCCTTGCGGTCCCAGGGATAGCCCGGCCGAGTCAGTACGCGCACGTCGCCGCCGGCCTGCTGCAGCGCCCGGACGATCTCGTGCGTGCGCGTCGTATAGCCGCTGATGTGATAGGGCAAGGCGCTGGCGGCCACATAGAGCAGCCGGCCCGGCACGGGCTCGTAAGGGGGCTCGGCCTGCTCGCGCCGTTGCGTCTTTCTTCGCAACAGGCGAACCGTCAATAGCCGATTGAAGGCCAGCCAGGGCTCGCCCAGCAGCCTTTGCAAGAACTTTGCGGACATTATTGTCTCAGGCCTTTTTCTTCTTGGTCTTTTTTGGAGGCGGCGCATACTCCGCCAAAGACAGATCCACGGTATGCGTGGGTGCAATCTTGCCGCGCGCCTGCAAGTCCAGGAAATCCGCGGTGGTGATCACATCATAATCCTTGGTCAGCTGCGACAACAGCTTGCGATACCCCTCCAGGCGCTTATCGTCACGATATTCACCCAGGCCGTTCTCGTCCCAGTACAGCAGAGACCAGGAGTGCAGCAGAAATACAGCAAATGGCGGACTGCCGCTGAACGCGTTGAGCAGCAAGCGCCCCCACCAGGGCCGGAACCGGAAATAGCTGGATTCGGGATACGTCAGGCGGGCCCACCATTCCGGCTTGCCCACTTTGGGCAGAATCCGCTTTTCGGTCATGGGCACTTCGATCACGCCGTTGGACCAGGCGTAGGGCTCGTTCGTGGGCTCGCTGTAGATACACTGTTCGTTATGCACGGCGCACACCGAATTGTTGAACGACAGCGGCATGCCCACCGCCTTGAGCGCACGGATCGTATCGGCATTCCAGCGAAACGAGCCCGCACGGTGCGCCAGCACCGGCTTGCCGGTCAGGCCGGACATCAGGTCGCCGAAGTGCCGCAGGACGAACTCGGCCCGAGCCTGGTCGGTGTATTGATTCATGTACTGCGGCCGGTTGGACAGCCCATGCTCTTCCCAGAAACTGTCCGGCAAGTATTCGGGATGGGTGTGCAGCTGCACGTCCTGCCCTTGCGCATCCAGCCAGCGCACGACCTCCTTGACCTCGTCCAGGTAGGAATAGGCCCCGCAGAAATCCGTGAAAAACACATGCTTGGCGCCGAACTCGTCGCCGATGCGGCACATTTCGGCAACGCCTGCCGTCCCCTTCGGAAATCGCCCCCAGATCAGACGATTGACATGATCCGCAGACGCGCGCTTGGGCAGCGCCTCCGTATCCACCGTGATCATTGCGTAGCGATCCCTCATCCCCTGTGTTCCACCTGCTCTAAGTTGATTGTACGTAAAGGCTGGATTTTACCCCGCGCGCGCAGATCGAGAAAATCGGCGGTCGTGATGACCTCACAGTCCTTGACAAGCCGACGCAGGAACTGGCGGTACCCTTCCAGCAGACGGTCGTCCTTGTAGACCGCATGGCCGGCCTGGTCTCGCTCCAGCAAGGACCAGGAATGCAGCAGCACCACCGTCACGGCCGGCTTGGGCGCAAGCGGGTGCTTCCAGAACGGCCGCGGGCGCGAACCGAAACGAAAATAAGGCGATTCCGGGTAGGTGAGGCTGACCCAGCGGTCCGGCCGGAAGCCCTTCACGCCCGGCACCCAGCGCTCGGTCACCGGCACCTCGATCACGCCGTTGGACCATGTATAAGGCAGACAATCCGGCTCTCCATGCACGCAGCGCCCGCCCTCCAGGGCGCGCATGGACTGATTGAAAGACAGCGGAATCCCTACCGCCTGAAGGGCGCGTATCGTCACAGCGTTCCAACGAAACGACCCGGCGCGATGCGCCAGAACAGGCTTGCCGGTGATGTTGGTGATCAAGTTCCCGAAGTGGCGCAGCACGAACTCGGCCCGCGCCTGATCCTGGTACAGGTTCATGTACCTGGGCACGGCCTCCAGGCCATGCTCGCGCCAGAACGACTTGGGCAAGGTCTCCGGGTGCGTGTGCAACTGCACATCCTGGCCCGCGGCATGCAACCAGCGCACAACCTCCCGCATCTGGTCCAGGCTGGAATAAGCTCCACAGAAATCCGTGAAAAAGACATGCTTGGCGCCGAACTCATCACCGATGCCGCACATCTCGCGGATGCCCGCCGTACCGGCCTCGTGCTGGCCCCAGATGAGGCGTTGGACGTGCTCATCCACAGCCCGTTTGCGCAGAGCCTCGGTATCGACGGTCAGCAGAGCGTAGCGATGCCGGTTCAATGCCTAGCACCTGAAAAAAGCCGGAACATCAGCAAACCTGCGTCACTTTCATCATCTTCTTCTCCGGGTTGGCCTTCTCACGAACAAAGCCATGTACCTTCAATGACGAATCACTGCAATCCAGAGGAATCTCCAAGCTCACCTCGGGACTCGGGCTATACCACTGAACCGTCACCTTTTTTCCGTCCGCCATCAAGTAGAACGCATACTCCAAGTCGCCGGCAAAATGCGTGGGATTTGCATGGCATATCGCATTGACCTTATTGCCCCTTCGCCAAGCCAGCACTCCCAGAGTATCTTGATCTCCCGGCAAAGATTGCACCGTGCCTAAGGACAATTCCTTCAAATCGCCCAAAGTTAACCTATATCAGACGATATAAAAAATGTCATGCACGTCAACGACAGAGGGCTATTCCATTCAGAAAAAACCGCCATGCTGCAATCATAACCAGAGCAAACACTAAGAGTTTCCATTTTCATAACGCGATCATCTCTGTCTGCAATAATAAATACGTGCAACTATGAAATTAGACCTTAAAATATCCTACTCATAAAAATATGGTTAAATTTCGTACCACTTCCCATATTCTTTCTTAAAAATTCTCTATTTTTAAACAACTGACATATCCGACAAATAGGTATCAAAAACAGAAGTTATCTTTAACAAAAGGCCTCGTCGGAAGCGCTCTTCTGGCGGTAAGCCGTAAGCAATTTCATACATTTTCCTGCTATTAAGACCAGCGATATTTTTGAGTGCCGGGTCAGCTTCGTTGAGAAGCGACGCCGCCCACATACTCATTCTTTGCTCCCAATAGACAAGATCCCCAAAGTCATAATTAAATAAATTTTGCTCTTCCAAGTTAATTCTTACAAAAAATTCTTGATAAGCTTTTCTTACGAAAGAGTAAAATTTATCAGATGGATTCTTAAGACGGTTTGTTTTATAAAGACTGATTGCATACGAAAAATTATCAAGGTCTCGGTCACGGCTTGAGCTTTTATTAAACATACCACGTAAGATCTCTCCCCCTAAACCTCGGACAAATATGTCGGATGGATCTACGAATTCTGCCGTTTGAGCCGTAAGATTGGCCTTCCCCATGAAATTACCGCGATTGATGGCCCCGTATACTCTAAGCGCCTCAAAGGAGCTTGAATCTACGATTTTTTTTGTATCCAATAAATAGCTGTCAGCAGAGACATGAGAACTTATTTTCTCTATAATTTTAAGCTCTTCTTCTGATAAGTTTCTATTCCAAGTAAGGCACTTGAAACGTATTCTCTTACTATTCCAAGCAGATATTATCGATCTACAATCCACGCCACCTGTCAGCCCTATTATTGGCTTCACACCAGAAGAAGAAAAATAGTCGATTTGCTTAAGCAAATATTCTTTGCTCGTTGAAAGTAATTTTTCGATATCGCTATTCTCAATTGGTTTTCTAGGCCAGAATCGAATTATTCTTTTCTGCACAAAAGAATAATAATGATTAGCAGGCATACCATATATGCCTTTATACATAGTTAAGTCTGCTGGTAGAAACTTTGTCTTAATCGTTAAAAAATCCTCTGACTTAACAAACTCTACCGTCTCTTCATCTCGTCTTATTTTTAAAATTTCTGCCAAAAGCACTGAGTGACTCGCTACGATCTCCGTATCGTTAGTGGTATAAAATAGCGAGCGCGATCCTATAGGATCCGTAAGAATTTTTTCAAAGCAATTTTTTGCCTTATCATAAATTAAGATCGCAAACCTTCCTGATAGGCAGTCGATTGCGTCCCAATCATCTTGCTCAGAGAAGCGCTCTAAAATTTCGGATAGTCTTACACCCCCATGAGCACAAAAAATATCACCTAAGGTAAATACGATATAATTTTGAAATTGGAATTCTGAAAATTTTGTCTCATAATGATGAGCAATAAGCGCCTCGCCGCACTCAATCATATTCCAGCGACAAAGCGAATCATAAGATGATAGGTCCACCTTGTGTTTATGATTTGCTATCAGGAAACCAAATCTATACTTTAAGTCTAGTTTGTTTAACATCTTTCTTCCACTGTCAGTTCACATTTGCGAGAAGCGTTACTTTCTCTAGGATGAGATTAGGATTCCAACAATTTTTTTACACACCTTCTAGCTATTTCAGCACGGTCTCATTCCATCTTCAGTTAGGCTTTTGAGTCTATCCAACTGCAGTCGAATTTACACTGCAACCTCGACTGCCCTCAGAACAGACTTAATATTCAAACAATACCTCTTACTCGCCAATCTAAAATCCAGGCATCACAATAAAAAACTAAATCACTTTAAATTTGCATAGTAACTTTCAATGACGGAACGGGCACGCATTCCATCTGGAAAGCCGACACTATGATTTCCAACCCCATTTTTCTTAGCTACAGCCTCTCCACTAAAGTGAATTTTCCTGAGATGCACAGGATAACTACCCAAAAATTCTTCCATACGTTCATGATGCGAAATTGTATTATCATCAATATTACAATAACTTATGCATTCCTTAGGGCCTGGCCTTCCTCGCAAGGTAGACTCAAGATCAAAAGACATAAGTTTATCCGCCGCATCTACAATAGCACGCTCCAAAGCAGGAAATTGAGAATGCTCTGTCAAAAAGAATTGGCAATTTGAGAGCATCACAGACTGATTAAATCTAGAAGCCATATCTAATGCAACATGCCCGCCTCCGCTGCTTGCATAGAATAAAATTCTTTTTACGGAATATTTTTCAACGTAATAAGAAATTATTTTTTCAATAAAATCACGCTGCTTTATTTTCTCACTATCCAAAAACCAGCCTAAATAAACTTTATTTTTCTTATGAAAGTTTAAAATCAAATCTGAGAAACACAATAAATTTGGCTGCCTATTTACTTTTAAGTCATGAAACCTAAAAACAGGCAAAAGACTACCAGGAGAATCCTCCGTTGGGGGCTTAATTGAGCCATGGAATGAAACAAAAAGATTATCTGAATCTGACTTTTTAAAATAATGATCAATATTTTTATAGCTATAATAAAGTAAATTATTATAATGGTTGGCTATTTTTGTTTTCCATCCCAACAAACCAGGAACACTAAAAGAGAGCTCCTGGGAAATTTTAGGATCTGCACAATAAACCTTGCCTTCCTGAATATCGATCAGCCTAGCAGGCGAATTCGAAAGAGCAAACTTTGTAACTACAATTTGCTTTCTTTGTAAATTAGTTTTAGCTATAACAGAAGGTGTTGGTTCGTGAGCCAAGTACGACGGAGAAACCCAGCCTCTTAATACCCCGTCCTTATCCTCCCCCTTATGGACTGAAAAAGACACTTCACCACTTTCAGCTACGCAGTCCATAGCAAACTTCTCGTGGGTCTTGTCATCCACTCCTGTCAATATGCCGCCTTTACTAGTTACAAAAAATCTAGAATCAAAATTCCAAACCAGTTCAACTAGGCGGTCCTCGTTTTCTTCATAATGATTCTCCAACAAATCAATTACATACAGATCAACTCCGGGCTTATAAACAATAGTTCTACGATGAGAGTAACCTAACTCTTTATGCTCGACGCCCCCTTTCATTATCCAATAACCAGATACATGGCTAACCCCTCCAGCCAAAGCAGACCCATAAGGACTTCTTTTAACTTTAGAAAAGCTCGTTCCATCTATCGTCACTGTATTGTGAGCATAGCTACTTAGAAAATATGATCTGAATCTATCTGATTTATAGCCGTATTTCCCGGAATCAATGAGTATATTCCCTCCTTTCTCCTGAAGAACAAAGGACAAACAGTCAGCATGTTTATGAACATTGCTCTGAAATGAAGCTTGAAAAAATAGAAAATGACTTCTATCTAAAGGTATATCAGGGCGCGTTCGTACAACGGCATATCCATCCAAAGCAGCCCCTATTGAATTAGTGGATGACTCATGTGGCCAATCAAATATTGACGACACATCCTTTAATACAACTGATGAGCCGGAATCCCCAACAGGCACGCATCTAAAAGAAGGATCAACCAACCAATTTTTAACTATTTCTGCCTTTCTTAATAACTCGTTTATTTCTCCAAGGTTTTCATTTTTCCACCAAGGTGTCGACAACAAACTTGTTATTTTATTTGCGACAAAAAAATGATACTCAGGAGAATTTTCCGTATGCACACCCTCTTTTCCCAATTGCTCTCGAAGAAGGCTGATCATAGTATTTAAAGCGTATTCTTTTTCAAAATCCGCTTTACACAAAACCCTCATCGCCCAAATCAATGACATCAGTCCATTAATCTGGAATAGTCCATGGTTACCTTTATTTAAAGCAGAAGGATCTGAAAGGCGAGCTATATGCTTTTTAACTAAACCTTCAAAATCGTTTATTCGATGAGGAATTTTATTAATTTCACAATTTAAAGCAAAGTATGCCAACTTGAAGGCCCGCAAGCCAACAGACATGTCATACCAAAACCATGTTTTTTGTTCATCTACTGCTTCTGCAGCTGCCCAGTCATTTATAACCTCTGATATATATTCGACGTCCTCTGGAAGGAACCTTTGAAAAAAAGGCTCCAACATTCTCCATGCATGAAACTGAAACATCCAATTCCTATCTTTAAACACATCGCTATGCCAATCAATAGGGAAATTTAACAACATCGGCTTTAAGTCTCTTCTTCCCAGTGGGATAAATCCGACCTTTTTATATCTACTTATCTCATCATCGACATTTCTAACTTTTCTTATTTCAAAATGAGATAGATCTAGTTTTTCAACATGCGCTTCATCAAGTGCTTTTGATATGTCTTTTAAACGAAATTGATTAGACCAAAATTTTTTTACTTTCAATTCTTTTTTTTGGTATATACTTAGCTTGTAAGCCTCTTCTGTAAACGGAATTTTGAAAGTGCAAATCTTACCTGATTCCACATAGCCTTTTTTGCTTATAAGCTCATTATTTTTATATAGCCGATATGCAACCTGCCCCCCATCCGCATTATTTCTCACCGTTAACCTGCCTCCAGTGAAGCAAAGTTCAATATCTTCCTTCATTTATTACCTCTGAATAACAAATCTCGAAGAACCCTGTCAGGGCAAAAAAACATCAATTATTTCTTTTGCTTTACCTGATGTTTTAACCCAAGTTCTTTCACTTCTAACCCATTCACGGCCATTTTTGCCAAGTTTTTCCCTCAAGCTTTTATCTTTAATTAAGATCTCCAGCTTATCACTTAAATCTTTAATATTTCCTTTTTCAAAAATAAGTCCTGTCTTATTGTCTTCGATCATCTCAGCCATGGCCCTAACAGAGGAAACAACAACAGCCTTCTCCATTGCAAGAGCCTCCAAGGGCTTCATGGGGGATACCATTTCTGTAACTGGCTGAGGTTTTCGCGGAAATGGAGCTATATCAATAAGTGAATAAAAAGCTTCAACTTGGTCATGAGGAACTCTACCGGGCATTATTAATTTGTCAGCCAATCCTTCTTCTGAAGCAACGCGCATTATCTCCTCTGTAATAGGCCCTCGATCGGTTCCAGATGCATTTTCGTTACCAACAAGCAAGAGTCTGAAGTCAATATTTTTTTCCGCTAGCTCTGCACATGCCTGTGCGAGATGCTCCAGCCCTTCGTATTGCACAAAGCTACCGATATAACCTATTACTGGCACTCCTTTTGGTATTCCCAATTTTCCTGCCAAATTTAAGTCTTTTTCTCTAGGATTAAATTTAGATAAGTCGCACGAATTAGGGAATACAGTAATTTTCTTCTCATCCACGCCGCGACTCACCAACTCCTCTTTCATAGGTCTAGTCAATGTAAATACGACATCAGCAGAGTCCGCTGCCAGACGCTCATTTTCAACCTGCTCGATGTAATGAGGGTGCGTTTTATATTCTGGTTCTCTAGAAACGCGAGTGACCTCCCAAAAACCTCGCACTTCATAGAAGAAAGGAATACCAACCTCTCGAGCTGCGATTCCAGCAGGAATTGCAGTTAAATAATTAGAAGCGGCCAATACGGCCTCTACTTTATGCTCTTTCAAAAACCCAACAATTGCATCTGCAGCCGAAAGCATGTATACATTGCCTTTCAGACGCTTCCTTGAAGGCTCAAAAATTCTTAAATAACGGATTCCGTCAACAACATCTTCAGAAGCAAGCTCTTTTCCTATGTGATCGCCTGCTGTGTCTAAAGGAAAACCAGGTCTAGAAACACATAGGACCTCAAATCCTAAGTTACTTAAACCTTTCGCCACACCTTGTGCACGAGTAGCGTAGCCACCTGAAGAATAGGGTAGGCTGTTATGTAAAAAATAAGCAATTCTTTTTGGAATTGCTTCGTAGGTTCTCTCGCTTCGAACAGCTAATCTTCGCTTGATTTCAACCAAAAGCGCAGACAAATCCTCAATGCGGCTTTCTGCCGCTTTCAACCAGCTACTTGAGCTAGTTCTAGCATCACCCAAGTCGATGATTTTTTTTAGTGCAAACTTGGCTATTTTAAAATTTTTATTATTATAGCCAGCCCAATACAGAGCTCTAAAAATTTTTTCTACTTTATTTATTTCATAAGCACCACTAACAGCCAACAGCCCCCCATTTAAATCGGCGCCTTCCTTCAAGCAATCTGCCAGCTCCAATAAATCCGAAGAAATTTTCTCTTTCTCTTTATTACCCAACAATCCAAGAACTTTTACAGCGCACTCATTATTTTTATTTTTAATTGCGTTCCAAAAAATAAACTCTATAGGACTTAAAATGTCTTTCTTTCCATCATCAAATAGATACTCCTTAAATTCTTTTAAATATTCACTTAGCTTCGAATCTAGCCAGGCGTCATCTATGGTCAGCAGAAACTGAACCAATTTATTTATACTTATTATAGAGCCAGTTTTTTCAAAATTGCCCTCTTCCTCTAACTTTCTACGACAAAGCTCTATATTTAACGAAAAGAATTTTTCTCCATATTTTTCAGCCGCTTTTTCATACAAATATTTGGCTCGGGCAAAATCTCCAACCCTATAGTTTTCACCGGCAATTAAAACCAAATTATTCGCGTCACTCATTTTTCACACCTTAAAAACCAGCCATGTAGCTCATGGCTGGCAATAATCTTACAAGTCCTTGATTTCAAATTATTAAATTTTACTCAAGCAACCCGACTGCATCTATCACTTTCCCATGCATATTAATTTTATTTTTTTCCGCAATAAATTCCTTATGCTTAACAAGCACAACAATTACGTCTGCATGTTGCAGACCCTCTTGAATATCCTCATAAAGCGCATTAGAACCTTTTAAGCTCGCCGGTAAAGTAGAAACGTTTGGCTCAACCACAGACACAGAACAACCAATCTCACATATTTTTTTTGCAATTTCCATCGCCGGACTTTCACGCAGATCATCAATATCTGGCTTGAAAGCCAAACCCAAGCATGTAACTTTTACATCTTCTATATGCTTAGCAGTCCCATTTTTAACGACATCTAATATTGCCGCCTTAACCTTTCCTACCACCCATTCAGGCTTGTGATCATTTATCTCGCGCGCCATGCGGATGATGCGTGCTTCTTCGGGAGTCTTGTCCACGATGAACCACGGGTCCACGGCGATGCAGTGTCCGCCCACCCCGGCGCCTGGCTGCAGGATATTGACGCGTGGGTGCCGGTTGGCCAGGCTGATCAATTCCCACACATTGATGTTCAAACGGTCGCAGATCAGTGACAGCTCGTTGGCAAAAGCAATATTGACGTCGCGGAAGCTGTTCTCGGTCAGCTTGCACATCTCGGCCGTGCGGGCGTTGGTGGGCACCAGGGCGCCTTCGACAAAAATCCGATACAGCTCGGTCGCCATCTCAGTGGCCTTTTGCGTCATGCCACCAATGACGCGATCGTTGCTGACCAATTCGTGCACCACGCGGCCCGGGAGCACGCGCTCGGGGCAATACGCCACCTGCACGTCGGCCTGCTCGCCGGCCTGTTGCGGAAAAGTCAGGTCGGGGCGCGCTTCAGCCAGCCATTGCGCCAATTGTTCGGTCGTGCCCACGGGCGATGTGGACTCCAGAATGACCAGGTTCCCCTTGATCAGAACTGGAGCAATGGCCTTGGCGCTGGCTTCGATGTAGCTCAGATCCGGCTTGTAGCCATCCAGGAACGGGGTCGGCACGGCGATCAGAAAAGCATCTGCAGGTTCGGGCGTCAGGGTGGCGCGCAAATACTTTTCGGACACGGCCGCATGCACCAGAATGTCCAGCTCGGGTTCGACGATGTGGATCTTGCCCTGGTTGATCGTATCCACCGCATGCGGATTGACGTCGACGCCAATCACCGTCTTGCGGCGCGAAGCAAACAGAGTAGCGGTAGGCAAACCGATATAGCCTAGCCCGATCATGGATATCGTTTCAAACATCGTAGTTCCCGTTTCAATTAATTGAGGTTTTTCAGAATTTCGCAAATACGGGCGGCGGCTTTGCCGTCGCCATAGGGATTATGCGCACGCGACATGCGCTCGTACGCGGCGGCGTCGTCCAGCAGCTCCTTGGCCGCGCTGACGATGGCGCCCGACTCGGTTCCCACCAGACGCACCGTGCCGGCCTGGACGGCCTCGGGGCGCTCCGTGGTGTCTCGCATCACCAATACAGGCTTGCCCAGGGACGGCGCCTCTTCCTGTATGCCGCCCGAATCGGTGATCAAGAGATCGCAGCGGTCCATCAGGTAGACAAAGGGCAGGTAATCCAGAGGTTCGATCAGGTGCACGTCGGAAATGCCCGACAGGATGCGTCGCACCGGTTCCTGCACGTTAGGATTCAGGTGCACCGGGTAGACCACCTGCACATCCCCACGGGAGGCGATCTGGCGCAAGGCGATGCAGATATTTTCGAAGCCCGAACCAAAATTCTCGCGGCGGTGTCCGGTAACCAGCACCAGGCGCTTTTTCGGATCGATGAAGGAAAACTGCTCGTCGAAACCGCTGCGCAAGCTAGCATCTGTGCGGACGCGTTCCGCGACTTCCAGCAGCGCGTCGATCACCGTGTTGCCGGTGACATGCACCGTGCCCGGATCCGTGCCTTCACGCAGCAGATGCGCCTGGGCCTGGTCAGTGGGCGCGAAATGCAAGTCCGCCAAGGCCCCGGCCTGGCGGCGGTTCATTTCCTCCGGCCACGGCGAATACTTGTTGTGGGTGCGCAATCCGGCTTCCACATGGCCCACCTTGACCTTGGCATAGTAAGCCGACAGGCTGGCGGCCAGGGTCGTGGTCGTGTCGCCATGCACCAGAATCATGTCCGGCTGCCATTGCCGGTATACGTCGCGCATGCCCAGCAGCACATTGCATGTGATGTCCGACAGGTCCTGGCCTGGCTTCATCAGATTCAGGTCAAAATCAGGCCTGATGGAAAAAATATCCAGCACCTGGTCCAGCATCTGGCGGTGCTGGCCCGTCACGCAGACCCGCGCTTCGAACGCGGGATCCGCGGCCAAGGCCTTGACTACCGGCGCCATCTTGATGGCTTCCGGCCTTGTGCCGAATACAGTCAGAATCTTCATTACGAAACCTTTTCGTCCTTAGGGTGAACGGTAAACAGACAGGCGCCCTTCTCGAATTTGAAATTGCTTACTGCACTTGCTAAACCTGCAGCCGTCATATCAGTCAACCAGTGTTGAACTACTTCTTTCTCATCGTTACGAACATAGTCATCCATTAAAAAATCAATGCAGGAGGCAGGGAAATGTTTTACAACCATCGGCCCAGCAGGATAGCGCGCCTGTGGACCGGTTGAGGCAGGCGGCCCATCCACAATCACCAGCACACGCTGTGGCGGCGAGTCAGCACTCCCGGCCAATTCCGCTAATGCGTCCTCACAACTGTAGTAGGGATAAATATGATCGTCCGATGCACACCAGTCCTTAAGAGGCTTCAGCATCAGTTCGACAGCATGGTTCAAACCTGCTTGACGCAAGTAGGCTGATGTTTGCTGGTAATAAACGTCCAAGTGCTCAAAAGAGACAAAGCGGGTCAATGGCGTCTTTGCATGATCTACCATCATGGTCAACGTTTTAGCCACAATGACTGTGGACGTGCCTGAACCGAATTCAATCACTAGGTCATACCGTTCCAGTACCAGCCGCTGCATGAGGAATAGAGCAAAGTCCGCCGAGATTGGCCAGCTATGGCCTTCACTATTGAAGGCGGGCAGCATCCCTGTGCTGAAGTACTGCTGCATCCCCACAAACGACTGCACCTGGCGTACCGCATTAGTACTATTGTTTTTGACCGCTGCTTCAATATGCCGACGCGCTTTATCCAACTCCTCGGCCTGCTTCTTGAATAACTCCTCCACCACTGTCTGGAGCACAGGCTGTTGAGCCATCATGGTTTTCATCTGCAGGCTCAACTGCTGCATCTGGCCCTCACCCTGCCGGGTCTGCTCAGCTAACAAACGTTCAAGATCCTGCTGGCGGGTTTCCAATGCCATCTTGGTCTTTTCCAGATTCAGTTGCTCCCGAGCCTGTTGCAGTAATTCCCCTTGACGTTGCGCCGCCAACGCCGCCTGCTCATCGCGTAATCGAGCCAAGTCAATTAATTCTGCACGCAAGGCATCTTGCTGCACTAATCGCTGCACAGCCAGCCCTACTTGCTCATCATGCGCCTGCGTCAGCGCTTCCAGCTCCGAACGCAAGGAGTCACACTGCGCCGCTTGCTCCTCATTTGTCTGCTTCAGCTCCGCCAACTCTGCCTGCAGGCCCTCGATGCGCGCCTGCTGCTGCGCAGCTAACGCAATCTGCTCGTCACGCGCTTGGGTCAACTCCACAATGCCGGTCTGTAAAGACACACACTGCTCAAACCACTGCGCTGCCGACGTAATCTGCTGATCACGAGTCTGGATTGCAGCTGCGGATTCGGCCTGCAGAGATTCGTATTGCAAACGTAATTGTGCTAACGCTTCGGCCTGGTCTTCATGCTCCCGTCTCAGCTTCTGCGCCTCATCCTGCAGGGATACCAACTGCACGCGCTGCTGCTCGGCCTGACTTACCCAGGCATCCCGGGAACGAGCCAACTCTTGCCATTGCTGCTGGAGTTTTTCCTGTTGATCGTCATACTCATGCATTTGCCAGGCCTGATCCAGGCGATACTGCCTGGCCTCACGCTTCAAGCGACCGGCCTGGCGTTCCTCCGATTCGCTGAACTTGGTGTCCTCCGGCAGAAGCGTCAACAAAGCCTCGGCCTCGAGCAGGTCCCCGGATTCATGCAGGCGGAACGCCAGCCATTTCTGCCGGAATGGCCGGGGCTCCAAGCCATAGGCGCGTCGCGCCATGTCCGCCGCCAAGGCCGGATCTATATGCAGTTGGGTACGGGCCACCGCCGTCCAGGCGCTGGCCTGCGTAGCGGTCGACACCGAGGCCTGGTTCAGCAAGGATTCAACGGCCGCCTCTCCGCCATCCTGGTAGGCTGAAAGCACTTTGTCGAATGTCTTGCCGCCCAGGGACGCAGGTGGAGTCTCTTGCCGATTCTGGCGCCAAGCCCTGTGCAGGCGCGCCGGCACAGACAGCATGGCTCCCGTGGAACGGCTGCCCTCGATCAGGATGTCGCCCAGTTGAATGGCCAAGGCATGGCGGGCCTGTAGGGCATGTATTTCGCCTTGAGCCTTGACCAAGGCCTGGCAACGCAGGTTCTCGGCCTGGACCTCGATCAAGCGTTCATCGACAGGCGCAATGTGAATGACCGTGGCCGGCGCGGCAACAGTTGAAGCAACATTTGGTTGAGCTTGGGCCTGATAATACCGACGCTCAAGCTCCTCCTGCACCACCTGCAACTGATCAAACAACAAGCGGTTCTCCTCCTGCAAGGCCTGGACACGCCTATCCTTTTGCACATCAATGGACTGCTCTTGCTGAACAGCAGGCATATCAGTCATGGATCTCTCCCCTTGAAATTATTATTAGTCGACGTGGTCCAGCACGATGCTCTTGAGCAGCTTCAGAATTCCCGCCAGCATCAGCGCCAACAGCAAGGTGACGACGGCGTTATAGATGCGGCGCGGTTCCATCGGGTACTCCGCCAAGGTGGCGGACTGCAGTACCGAAACCTTCTCCAGCATGCGGGTGGCGTCGATCCGTCCCTTCTCCAGCGCGGTCAGGGACGATTTGTAAAGCTCCTGGGTGAACTGCACGTCCATCTCCAGGCGATGAAATTCTTCCACGTAGGCATTCAAGGTGCCGCCGGAGGGCGTGGCCAGCTTGAGCTTCTCCTGCTTGATCTGCTTGTCCACCGCGGCCAATGCCTGCTTGAGCATCACGATATTGGGGTGATCGCGGTCCAGGGACTTGGGCAGGGACGCCAGTTGCGTCTGCAACTGGGCGCGCTGCGCCTCCAGGCCGGCGACGATGGCATTGATGCTTTCCGCCGTCGCCTGCGGCGACAGAAGACCCGCCTGGTTCTGGTAGTTCAGCAAGGCCTGGCTGGCCTGCTGGAAGCGCTGCTGGGCGGCGTCTACCTGCTTGGTCAGAAAATCGACCTGGACCTGGGCCATTTCATGGCCCAGCAGATTCATGTAGCGCTCGCCTTCCTGCACCAGCATGCGCGCAATGGCTTGGGCCGTTTCCGCATCGTAGGCTTGCACCTTGATGCGCAGCACGCCGGCGAACTCGTCGAACTCCACCTGGACGCGCGACAGATAATGCCGGTGGAACCACTCCATGGACGCATCCTGAAACCACATGCGCGACACCAGATCATGCGCGGAACTGCTGTAATGCGAGCGCAAGTCTAATTCCTGGTCCAGTTTCTTGAGCATGTCCACGGACAAGAGGTAGTCCCGCAACAGCAGTTGATTCGAACGATCGGCATGGGGAACGCCTGCCACCAGCATGCCCAGATCGAACGATGGCGCTCCCACCGAATCCGTCTTGCGGATGATGACGTTGGCCTCGGACACATACCGGTCCGACGCAAAAACAAGCCAGTATCCCGCGGTCAAAACCGCCAGGATCAAAACCAGGCGCGCCAGCCGGTCGAACAGGCTGATGGAAAACCAGGCTCGAACTCGCCCAAAAGGCTTCTGGTCTGCCGAAGATGGGTTGGATGCCACAGAGCTTGCCTCTGTGGATGAACTGGATGTATCTGTCATTTGGGAAGCGAGTCCTTGTAAGCTTTCAGGGCGTCATCGATCTGATCGAACCAGTGCGCCTGTCCCTCATAAAGCCAGACACCGGCCTGGCAAAATTGCTTGAGTGTTTTATCATCGTGGGCCACCATGATCAGACCGGCACGATTCGTCATGGTCTTGAAGGCCTTAGCTGCCTTCTTGCGAAAAGCCGCGTCTCCAGCGGCGGTCACCTCGTCCGAGATATACACATCGAAATTGAAGGCGAACGACAGGGCGAACTGCAGCCGGGAGCGCATGCCGGACGAATAGGTGCTGACCGGCTCGTCAAACGCATCGCGCAATTCGGAAAAATCCTTGATGAAGGCCAGCCGGTCCGCCAAGTCGTCCTGGTGCCCGTGCACCCGGCACACGAACTTGGCGTTCTGGCGTCCGGTCAAAGTGCCTTCCAGGCCGCCATTGCCCATGGGCCAGGACACCCGGCACAGCCGTTGCACCGAACCCTTGGTGGGGTGATCCACCCCGCCTATCAGGCGTAACAATGTGGACTTGCCCGCGCCATTCGATCCGATCAAGCCCACGTTCACTTTCGGGGGAATCGTCAGGTTGATCCCCTTCAATACCCATTTGCCGACGCCGTGCTCGGTCTTGTAACGTTTATAGACGTCATTGACGATGATCATTTCATCACCAACTGCAATGCGAAGCGGCGATACAGCACCAGCCCCAGGAAAAAGCTGACGATTCCCCACATGTACAAGTACCCCATGCTGACGCCGGGGACCATGTGGTAATACGTGGAAAACCCTTGCCGAACCAGCTCCAGTCCATGTACCAGAGGATTGATCAGCAGCAGATCTCGATACGGTTGCGGTACGGCAGAAATCGGCATGATGACGCCTGAGATCAAATACAAAGGCATCATGGCAATCTTGAGGATGTGTTCAGTCTCCGGTACCAGAGCCATGAGTACCGACGCCACAAGCCCATACCCGACCCCGAACAGCCACAAACCAAAAATGGTGACGAGAACCTGCAAGGGATCGTCCGGAAATACATCGTGTCCCAGGAAAGCAGCTGCCGTCAGGATCACCATAGCCACCATCAATATCAGGAAAGCTTCCAGGCCGCCGCGCACGATGGACGTATCGAACGGCTTGACCTGACGGTAAGCAAACAAGGGCTTGTTGCTGTCCACCGCATGCATGACCTGTACAGCAGTCCGACGGAACGTGAAGAAGGCCAGCATGCCCACGATGATCCACACCGTGACATCAATGCCCCCCACGGTACGCATACGGATCACCGTGAAGATGAAGGTGATGAAAGCGATATGCAGCACCGGCTCCATCAGCAGCCAGAACCATGCGGCGCGCATGTCGAACAGGCGGTCGAGCGCCTCCCGCAGGAAGATTGCCCGCCAGACCGCCAAGGTAACCGCCAGGGGACTGCGTGGCCTATCGTCCATGCCGACCCCGGTCAGAAAGAAATGAATAAGTCATGCTTTACTTCAAGGTATTGTTCAGCGTCACGCTAGGCACGGCCACCGACACCACCAGGCGCAGGAACTTCTGGAACTCGGCTGCCGGCGAATTGGACACGTAGATGACGTCGCGGTCCTGGACCGGGAAGTTCTGCGTCACGAAGAAGGAGCCCGGATCGCGCAGGTCGATCTGGTACACCACCGGCACGACCGCCTTCTTGTCGGCCGCCCCTTCCGCAGCGCCATCCACCAGGGCGGCATCCTCGAAGCGGAAGATGAACACCCCGCGCGCATCGGCGCGCGAATCATCCAAGCCGCCCGAACGGGCCAGGGCCTGGACCAGGGAAATCCCCTGGGCCTCGAACTGGATTTCTTCGTTCTTGCCCGTCGCGCCCAGGATAGAGAAGCTCTGGGGCTGATACAGGGCCGTGATGACGTCGCCCGGTTTCAGCAGTATGTTCTGGCGCGGGTCGCGGATGATGGTGTCCAGGGCCATGGTGGCCGTGCTCTCGTCGCGAGAGAGCTGAATCGCCATGCGATTGACTGCCTGCTTGACGCCGCCGCCCGCCGCCAGGGCGTCCAGCAGGCGCTCGCCTTTGGGGGTCAACGGCATCAGAGTGCTCTGATTCACCTCGCCCACCACCGTCACGTTGGAGGTGTTGTTCTGGATGACGCGCACCAGCACCTGGGGGTTGTTGGCCTTGCCCTGCAGACGCTTGACGATGCTTTCCTCGATCTGCTGCGTGGTGCGTCCCTTGACGGGAATGCGACCGGCGAAAGGCATGCTGATCATGCCGTCGGGCGTGACCATCTGCTGCGGGAAGGCCACGGCATTGGTGGTGGTCGCCGTAGCTTTGGAGTCCAGCGCGATCGTGCCGAACAACATGGCGGGCGGAGCCTCCCAGACGGACACTTCCAGCACGTCGCCGGGGCCGATCAGGTAATTGTTGGACGCCGTGCTGGAAAAGATGGCGGAAAAGTCGCTCAAGCGCTTGCTGGCAGCCAATTTCCTGGCCAGGGCGTCGTCCACATTCACCAGCTTGATGCCTTCGATCCGGCCGCCGTCGCGTTTTTCCATGACCTGCTCACGGCTCGGGCCGTCGGCGGGCATCCAGCCCGGCATCGTGGCGCAGCCGGCCAGCAAGGACACGAGCGCCATGCCCAGCAATGGCCGGCCCAGGCCGGCCAGCTTTTCCGCTATCTTCTTTCTTGACTCTGACATGCTTATTTCTTCATTAGCTTTTTGACGGCTTCACAGGCGGTGTGAATATCGTCTTCCGTATGGGAGGCCGACAGGAAGAAGCGCAATCGCGCAGCCTTTTCTTCCACGGCTGGATGGATGATGGGTTGGACGTTGATCCCCGCATCGAACAACTGGCTTGAAAGCCTGGCCGCCTTCAGGGAACTGCCGGTGATGGCCGGCACGACGGCATGCCCCTGGGCAAAGCCGGTATCGACGCCTATGGAACGCATGGCGGCCAGGAACTGGCTGCCGCGCGCGCGCAAACGCTCGACCCGCTCGGGCTCGCGTTGCATGATGCGCAGCGCCTCCAGGGAGGCGGCCGCCAGCACCGGAGAGATGCCCACGCTGTACACGAAGCCGGATGCCGCGTACTTCAGCATCTCGACCAAGGCCCGATCGCCCGCGATATAACCGCCGCAACTGGCCAAGGTCTTGCTCAGGGTGCCCATCCAGATGTCGACATCCCGTCCAGCCACGCCGAAATGCTCGTGAGAACCCTTGCCGGTCTGGCCCAGCACGCCCAGCGCGTGCGCCTCGTCCACCATCAGGAAGGCCTTGTAGCGCCGCTTGATGTCGATGAAGGCCGGCAGGTCCGGAATGTCGCCGTCCATGCTGTAGAGCCCTTCGATCACGATGAGCACCCGCTCGAACTGACCGCGGATTTCCGCCAGGATGCGCTCCAGGGCGGCGCTGTCGTTGTGAGGGAATGAACGGCGCGCCGCGCCCGAGAGCTGGATGCCCTGCAAAATGCTGTTGTGGATCAGGCTGTCGTGGATGACCAGATCCTTGGGGCCGAACAGATATCCGATGGTGCTGACGTTGGTGGCGTGGCCGCTGACGAACACCACGCAGTCATCCACGTCGTAGACTTGGGCCAGCGATTCTTCCAGTTCGCGCTGCACGGGCCGTTCGCCCGCGACCAGCCGGCTTGCCGACGCCGACGTTCCATACTGGTCTATTGCCGCCTTGGCCGCCGCATTCACCTGCGGATGCGCCGACAGGCCCAGGTAGTTGTAATTGGAAAAGTTCAGGTAGTCGCGCCCCCCGATCCGGGTCCGGGCCGCCGCGACGCCGTCATGGCTGCGGAAGAATGGATTGCGCACGCCCAGCCGGTCGGCCATGGCCTTGGGCACCAGCATCTTTTCATAGCCCGGATGCCGGTCGAAGCGCGTGTATGCCTCGGGTATCTCCCGCGTCGCGTGCCGCCCGCCGGCGGCCGTCTCCGCCATCCGTCCATCTACCGCCTCCGAGCCGGTTTTCCGGCCCAGAATGCGTTGAATCAGCTGCGCCTTGCTTGCAGGCGCCATGTCGTTCTTGCTCATGAAATCAACTTCGTCCCTTGCTCCGCCAACCGCTGCACGTCCTGCGCCAGATCCTGGATATCCGCCTCCGACACATCCGCGCCATGCTGGCGCACCACATCGGCCACGAGCATGGCCGGCTGCGCCTGATCGGCCTCATCGGCTCCGGAAAGCAGTTTTTCGACGATGCGCGCGGCCACATTGACCACCGTGGGCGAGTCGTTCAGCACCATGGCGGGCAGTTGTATGCCGAAACGCTGCTCCAGGCCCAGCGCCAGCTCCACGGCCATCAAGGAATCCATGCCCAGATCGTGCAAAGAGCGATTGGGTTCGATACGGTCCACATCCGTGCGCAAGATATCGGCCACTTCCTGGGCCACCCATGCGGCCACGATGTCTTGAACCTGCTCGGGCGACTTGCCCGCGATAAGCGCCTGGATATCCGCCACATCGCCGCCCGAGTCCTGCTCCTTGCGCCCGCGGTTCAGCATCGCGAATCGCGAACTGTCCGCAGACGACAACAAGCGGGCCAGCACGCTCCAATCAAAGTTGGCGGGGATGGCAATGCCGCCTTCGCCGGCCAGGACCTCGTCGAGCTGCGCCAGGGCAAGCGCCGCCGGCAGGGGCGGCTTGCCCAGGCGCTGCCCAAGGCTGTCTTTGACCAGCTCGTTGCGCGTCAGGTAGCCCGCATCGCCGATGGGGCCCCAGGCAATGCAATTGGCCGGCAGCCCCATGCGGCGGCGCAGGCGCGTCAAGCCTTCAAGGCCCGCATTGGCAGCCACATAGTTGGCCTGCCCAGGATTGCCGATGGCCGTCGTGATCGAGGAATACAAGACAAAATGCGACAGGTCCATGGACGCCGTTGCCTGATGCAGATTCCAGGCGCCCGACAGCTTGGCGCCCATGACCTTGTTGAAGCTGTCCGCATCCAGATTGGCGATCAGGCGGTCGTCGAACGCGGCCGCCGCGTGCAGCACGCCTGTCAGCGGGATATTTTCCTGCTTCAACCGCGCCATCAGATCCCGCAGCGCCTCCATGTCGGCAACGTCGCACGCCGCCGCCAGCACACGGCAGCCCTGTGCCGTCAATTCATCCACCGCCTGTTGCGCGCCCGGGGTGTCCAGGCCGCGCCGTCCGACCAGCACCAGCGAACGCACCCCGCGCTCGGCCAGCCAGCGCGCGGACGCCAGGCCAAAGCCCGACAAGCCGCCCGTCACCAGCCAGGCGCCCTGCCCGGACAGCGCCACCGCAGCCGGTTTGTCCATCGATGTGATCCGGGGCTGGGCGTCGTCCATGGACACGACGATCTTGCCGATATGGCGCGCCTGCTGCATGGCCCGGAACGCATCCACGACCCGCTCGGCCGCAAAGGTGCGGTACGGCAGGGGGAACAGCGCTTCATCGTGGAACAGGCGCATCACGTCCTGGAACAAGCGGGCGGCCAGCGCCGGCCGGCCCGTCAGCAACTGGTCCGCATCGATGCCGAAATAACTGATATTGCTCTTGAAGGGGCGCAGGCCGATAGGCGTGTTCTCGAAAAAGTCCCGCTTGCCCAGCTCCAGGAAGCGCCCGAAGGGTCGCAACACATCCAGGCTGCGGCGCATGGCTTCGCCCGCCAGCGAGTTGAGCACCACGTCGACGCCTTCGCCTCCGGTGGCGTCCAGCACGTCCTGCGCAAACGACAGGCTGCGCGAATCAAAGACATGATCGGCGCCCAGCAGGGACGCAAAAACGCGTTTTTCGTCGCTGCCGGCGGTGGCGTAGATTTCCGCTCCCAGATGGCGCGCCAGCTGAATGGCGGCAATGCCCACGCCGCCGGCTGCGCCATGGATCAGCACTTTCTCGCCAGGCTGCAGATCCGCCAGGCGGGTCAAGGCGTAATACACCGTGAAAAACACCGTCGGCACCGTGGCGGCGGCGTTGTAGCTCCACCCTTCAGGTATCGGTGCGACGGCATCGGCGCGCGTCGTCACGTGGCTGGCAAAGCACGACGAACCAAAGCCCATGACGGGCTGGCCCACGGAAAGATGCTTGACCTTGGCGCCGATCCGGCTGATCACGCCGGAGAACTCCAGGCCCAGGCTGGCGCCCGCAAAGCCGTTCTCCACCGCTTCGTCGGGCAGCAGCCCCATCAAGTACATGACATCCCGGAAATTCAGCCCCGCCGCCATCGTGCGTACTTCGATTTCATCATCGGCCAACGCACGGTCCTCGGTCGCCAGCCACTCCAGATTGCGCAACTGCCCCGGCACATGGAAGTCGAGGCGGAAGCGCGTTCCAGGTTCCGCCTTGCGAGTGCGGCGCGTCTCGGCCTCCTTCAGGACCAGGGTATGGCGCGCCTGCTCGGACAGGACGATTTCATTGGCGCCATCCGGCCACAGCAATTCGGATTCCAGCCTTGCGGGCAGATCGGCCGCCTGGGCGTCGCCGGCCAGGTCTATCAATGCACAAGACAGGGCGGGATATTCATTCATGATCACCCGGCCGAATCCCCACAAGGAGGACTGCGCCGGATTGGCGGCCCATTCGGGCATCTGCCCGCCGGCGGGCATGGCCCCTCCCCGCGTCAATACCCATAGGGAGCAAGAATCGCTGGGCTGCCTGGCAAGGGACTGGACCAGCTCCAGCAACGCGGAAGCAGTCTCCGCCGCCTGAGCCGCCGTATCATCCCACCCCAGCATGTGGACCACGTTGATCTTGCCCTCGAGCGGGCAAGCACCGTCTTGCAGCGGCAAGCTTGCCACGCGCACATTCTGCTCAGCTCCCTGCAGGCGAACGCGCAAACGCTCGGCCAGCTCCTGAGAGGCGGCATCGGCCAGCAGCAGCCAGGCGGCGGCCGGCGCCGGAGCGCGAGCCACGCTGCCATCGACGTTGCGGGCCAGAACCAGGTAAGCCCCTTCCGCCAGCGATTGCGCGGCAGGTTCGACAGCCACCTGCTCCTGTTCGAAACCCTCTTGCTCCAGGGCCCTGCGCCACCCTTCAGGCGACAGCAAGGATGAAGACGCCTGGGAATCGCTCCCCGCATGCCACCAGTCCACATCCAGGCCGGCCAGCAGGTCCGCATGCCAGTCAGGATGGCATTCGGCCACGGCCAGCACGCCGCCAGCCGCCAGCCAGGCGCGTGTCCGCGCCAGGGCCGCGCGCACCTGCACGGTGCGATGCAGGCAATGACGCAGGATCACGACATCGAAGGCATGGGGAATGTCGGCTTCCGCGCTTACTTGCCAATCAAGCAGATCGAAGGCCGCGACCTGGACGTTGCCCTGGTTCTGGTATTCCGCCTTCTGCCGCGCCTGCAGGTCTGGATCTGCCAAGGCCAGCACATAATCAAAGCGATCTTCCGACAGGCAGGCCGCCAGGGTCTTGGGCAATTCGCTGGGCCCGACTGCAACCTCCAGCACGCGCAGGCGCTGATGAGCCGGCAGTTGCGCGGCCAGCAGGCGCAGCTGCGCCTCGAGCGCAAGTCGCACGCCCAGATACATGGGATCGTCGTGGTACAGCACCTCCGCCACGGGAGAGCGCCGCAAGGAAGCCAGCAGATCCTCGCCTGCCAGCTCGCCGCGCAACAAGGCGGGCAGCTGCGTTCCGACCCGGCCGATCTGCGTCAATTGCGGCAGGCTGGCCGGCGAGTCGCGCAGAATGATGCGCCAGAGCTCGGCGGCCGCAGGCAAATCGGCATCAGCGACCAGCGCCCAGCCATCCCCTTGCTCCTGCAACAGGTCTTCCTGCTGCAGCAAATTCTTCATCCACCGTCCGTACGAACTGGCGAGTACCGAATGCGGCACGGCCGCCCCGGTTCCGGACACCTCCCGGAACGCTTCATACACAAAAGACAGCGCCAAGGCATCCAGCAGCGGCAATGTCTGCCGGAACCATTTTTCGCGCTCTTCGGACAGGTCCGTCAATGCCTCCCAGCCGGCTTCGACCAGCTGCTCGGGCAGCGTCGCGACCGCCGGCCTGTCATCGCGCGGGTGCGGGCGCAGCCATGGCACGACCTGCCACTTCATCACGGCCTGGCGATCCTGGCGCATGAAGTGCGCGGCACGGAATCGGCAGCCTGTCATCCGGGCCAGCAAGACGCCGTCCTCGGTCAGCAATTCGAAATCCGCCAGGACGGAACGCACGCTGCGCCGGCGCAGCCGGGCCCGGAAATGGGTGACGTACCCGGACGCAGCCAGCTCCAGACGGCCGACCTTGACGGGCAGCAAGGCCACGCCATGCCCGGCCTCGATATCCTGGGCGAAAAAATCGACCAATGTCTGGTAGCACACATCCATGAGCGCCGGATGCAGCAGGTAACCATTCTGCACAAGACTTTCGGGCATGAGCAGCCCGGCTTCCAGGCAAGAACCGTCGACGCGCACCTGCTGCAAGCCCTGGAAGGCCGGACCATAGTCCAGCCCAAGCGCACTCGCCAGACGGTAATGCGTCGAGTGATCGATCTGCCTGCCCTGCTCCCCGACCGGCCCGATGCGGGGGGCCGGCATACGGCCGTCGGACTCCAGGATGCGGCCAACCGCGTGCAGCACCCATTCATCGTTGCTCAGACGCTGACGGCTCTTGATCTGGAAGCCGCCGTCGCGCGGATTGAGCAGGAAGCGCAGCGAGCGGGCATGCTCGCCGTCGAACACCAGGGGCGCCAGGATGTCCAGCTCGTCCACGACGAGCAGGGGCTCGCCCAGCCACTCGCGGGCCGCGGCCAGGGCCATCTCGGTGTACGCCGCGCCGGGAAACACGATGGCGCCGCCCACTTTGTGATCCGCCAGCCAGGGCAGCATCACGGGATCGAGCACATTCTCCCAGGCCATGTCGGCATCGAACAGCCGCCATCCCAGCAAATCGTGCACGCGGCGACGCTCCATGGAACGCAAGCCTTCCGAGGTCACGCTGTACCAGTGGCGTTCCCGCTGCCATGGGTAGGCAGGCAGCTCGACCTGTTCGCCGACCGCGGGAAACTGCGCCTTCAGTTGCGCCGGGACCAGGAGCTGCACGCGCAGCGCCGCCTCGGCGATGCGCCACGCGCCGTCATCCTGCTTGCGCAGCGTGGACAGCACTCCCGCCTGCACGCCCGCTTCGGTCAAGGATTCGCGAATATAGCGTTGCAAGATGGCATGCGGTCCGATTTCCAGGAACACGCGGCATCCCAGTTGCGCCAGCTTCGCCATGGCGTCCGCGAAACGCACCGGCTCGCGGATATTGCGCCACCAATAGTCGGCGTCCAGGAACTGCGCCTCCAGCTCATCGCCGGTCACTGTCGAAATGAAGCGCGCCTGCGCCGCGCCCTGACCTGGCCGCAAACCCCGCAACTGCTCGGCCAAGTGGCCGGCGATGGGGTCCATATGGCGGCTATGGAAGGCATAGTCCAGGTCCAGCAGGCGAAAGAAGACGCCTTTGGGTTCAAGCGCGGCCTGGATACGCGTCAAGCCCTCCAGCTTGCCTGACAGGGTGATGTTGCCGGGACTGTTGAAGCCGGCGACTTCCACCCCAAGATCGTCACCCAGTTCTGCCATCAGCTCGTGAGCCGCGGCGGCGGACAGCGCGACCGCGGCCATGCGGCCCGACCCTCGGGTCAGGCCCTGGGCCTGGCTGCGGGCGCAGATCACGCGAATGGCCTGCTCCAGGTCCAGCGCGCCCGCGGCCCATGCCGCGGCAATTTCGCCTACGCTGTGGCCGGCTACCGCGGTCGGTGTGACGCCGTCCTCCCGGAGCATGCGCGTCACTGCGACCTGTATGGCGAACAGCAAAGGCTGGGCGACGGTGGTGTCGTCCAGCCGGGATTGGGCTTGATCGGCCCGAAGCTGCTCCAGGATGGAAAAACCCGCCATCGGCAGCATCATGGCATCCAGTTCGCGCAGCAAGGCGGCAAAGCGCGCTGATTCCTGCAACAGCGTCACGCCCATGCCGAGCCACTGCGCGCCGTTGCCGGAATAGACAAACGCCACGTCGCCGCTTTGCGCCAGGGCCTCGGCGGTGACCAGTCCTTCGGGCTCTCCTGTCTGCGCATACTGGCGCAGCAGCGCCACGGCCCCGGCCACCGAGGCGGGGCGCAGGATCAAGCCGCGGGACAGGTGTTCGCGTCGATGCGCCGCCGCGTAGCTGACATCGTAATATTGCTGCTGCGACTTGCCTTCCAGCAGTTCGGCATAGCGCTGCGCCATTTCGCGCAAGGCGCCGTCCGTCTTGGCCGATAAGGCCAGAGGCGGCAGACCCGCCTCCTCCAGGTCGGCCCGCCGTTCCGGTTCGTGTACATATTCCTGCAGCAGCACGTGCGCATTGGCCCCGCCGAACCCAAACGAGTTCACGCCGGCGACCAGCGGCTTGCCATCCTCGCGCCGCAAGGCGCGGTATTCCGGCACCAACTCCAGGTTCAGGCCGGCAAAGTCGATTTCCGGGTTGGGCGTGACCAGGTGCAGCGCGGGCGGCAAGGCGCGGTTCTGCAAGGCGAGCACGGCCTTGACCAGTCCGGCCATGCCGGACGCCGATTCCATATGCCCGAGATTGGCCTTGACCGAACTGATGGGCAGCGCCTGCTTGCGGCCCCGGCCGTACACCGCCCCGATGGCCGATGCCTCGATGGGATCGCCCACGGCCGTTCCCGTGCCGTGCGCTTCCACGAAGTCCACATCGCCGGCGGCAATGCCGCTCCTGCCCAGGACCGAGCGCATGAGCTCCACCTGGCCCTCGCTGCTGGGAATGGTGATGCCGGTCTTGCGGGCGCCGTCTGCATTGGCGCCGCTGGCCAGGATCAGCGCCTGGATGTGATCGCCATCGGCCAGGGCCTGGTGCAAGGGCTTGAGCATCAGCACTGCCCCGCCTTCGGCCCTCACATAGCCATTGCCGGATGCGTCGAACGGCTTGCAGCGGCCATCGGCCGACAGCATGGACGCTTTGGTGAACCCGACAAAGGGATAGGGATGCAGCAGCAGATTGACGCCGCCCACCAGCGCGGCGGACGCCTCGCCCGCGCGCAGGCTGGCGCACGCCTGATGCAGCGCCACCAGCGACGAGGAACACGCCGTATCGACGGCCAGCGACGGGCCGTGCAGATCATAGATATACGACAGGCGATTGGCCGCGATGCTCAGGGTGTTGCCCGTCATCAGGTGCGAGGTCAGGCCGGCCAGGTCATCCAGGCCCCGCATGCCATAGTCCAGGCCCGAAATGCCGACATACACGGCGCAATCGGTGCCGGCCAGGGACGAGGGCGCCACGCCCGCATTTTCCATGGCCTCCCAGGAAAGCTCCAGCAGCAGGCGCTGCTGCGGGTCCAGCCACGCGGCCTCCCGCGGCGATATGCCGAAAAAACCGGCATCGAATTCATCGATGCGGGAAAGAACGCCCGCTGAAAACGTAATACTGCGGCCCGGCTCGGACCGCTTGTCATGTTGCAACTCTTGCGTCGCCCAACGTTCAGCGGGAATTTGCGTGACCAGATCACGCTTTTCCTTGAGCGCATTCCAGAACTCGCCGGCCTGCGACATATCGCCCGGAAACCGGAATGCCATGCCAACAATAGCAATCGGACTTGCAGCCAAATCAGGTTTGCCTTGCGCTGCGCCGGATGCGTCCTGCCCGATGGCATCTTCGACTTTATCTTGGAACACTCACATTACCCTTTTGCATCTTTATTGATCGCCCTATCAGCACAGGACTCGTAACTGCCAGGCCAGCCCGGCCTTTGCTCGCGGCGGCGCCTTCGCGCCCAGGACGAAAAAAAATGCACCACAGCAAGCAGGAGCATTTTTTACATTTGGTCGCATTATTAAATTATTCGCAACCCGTTTCTTTTCCTGACTCTTCAGCATTGCGCTCAAGGCGTTTTTTATTCTTTTGATGAGTTTATAGCCCATATCCTCTTCACTTATTCCCGACTGCCAAAATATTCTTATGATTATTATGCCAATAGATCGAAAGACTTTACCTTTGAAGTAAACGGGATGCCTATTCCAATACCTTCGTCCACATAAACAGCGTGATATCACGAGCCGCATAATTTCAATTTCCGCATTCACCATTACAAATACAGAAATTCGAATCACTTTCTCTGCACGCCGCTCTGATTTTTCCAGAGAATAAAAAAGCTGCGGCTGGCGCAGCAACAACATGACGCGGAAAGCCTCAGGCAGGCAAAAAGTCTTGCATGCGATCATACCATCGAGGGTAAGCCCTAAGCCATACACAGCCTAAGCCGCTATGAAAACGCATGTAACGAAGCGCCAACTCGTTAACACGCCACTCTGAATTTCAGGGAATGCGTTTTTACAACAGTGCCACGTAAGACGATACGGGCCTCTTCCCGGCCCCGCCTTTTTCATCCGGAGCTCGCCCGCGAACCGTACCGAGGCCGAACCGCTCCCGCCAGTCAAGCATGCACGTCGTGATTGCGCTTAGCGCATAATGACAGCCTGCCCTTCGCCGTCGGCCTCTCATCCATGTCAAACGTTATGTCGCTCCGGTACGTAATAAGAAGTTACGTATAAGCCCTAAGACCATGTCCGGCACGGGGTTTTCCCTTATCTCCCTTGAAAATCGCTCAATACCCCCTCATTTTGCACGGGTTTTCCCTGACTTATAGGTAGTTTGCGGGGGCCTGTATATGAATTCGATTATGAACAGACCCCATCACTCCATTACATTGGCGTTGTTCTGCACAACAACTCATCCAATACGGAGACATTTCATGGGTACGAGCACTACCTCCGCACCCGTCGACGAACGTTTACCAAACGGGAAACTTGCCGTCCTCGGCCTGCAACACGTCCTGGTGATGTATGCGGGTGCCGTGGCGGTTCCACTGATTGTGGGCCGCGCACTCAACCTCTCGTCCGAAGAGGTATCGATCCTGATCGCGGCCGACCTTTTCGTCTGCGGCCTGGTGTCCATCATCCAGTCGCTGGGTTTCACCCAATATTTCGGCATCAAGCTGCCCGTCATGATGGGCGTGACCTTCGCGGCCGTCGGCCCCATGGTGTCCATGGCGCAGGCCAATCCCGGGCACGAAGGCGCGCAATTGCTCTTTGGCACGGTGATCGGCGCGGGCATCATCACCATGATCATCGCGCCGGCCGTCAGCAAGATGCTGCGCTTCTTTCCGCCCGTGGTGACGGGCACCATCATCGCCATGATCGGCATCACGCTGATGCGCGTGGGCATCAACTGGATCTTCGGCAACCCCGTGGGCCCGACCGCGCCATCCGTGGTGAACCCCGATCACCTGGCCTGGCTGCAGCATGCGCAGTCGGCGGCCGCCATGCCCGGCTCGGCCCTGCCGCCTCCGCCGGACGGCCTGGTGCTCAAGCCCACCGTTCCCAACCCTCGCTACGCCAACCTGACCGGCCTGGGAATCGCCGCCATCGTGCTGGTGTCCATCCTGCTGATCGCCAAGTTCTGCAAGGGCTTCCTGGCCAACGTCGCCGTGCTGCTGGGCATCGTGATCGGCGCCATCATCGCCTCGGCCATGGGCATCATGACCTATGAAAAAGTCGCCAAGGCCGACTGGGTGGACCTGGTGCTGCCTTTCCACTTCGGCATGCCCAAGTTCGACGCCCTGCACATCGCCACCATGACGCTGGTCATGATCGTGGTGCTGATCGAGTCCACCGGCATGTTCCTCGCGCTGAGCGACATGACGGGCAAGAAGGTTGACCAGAAAGACCTGGCGCGCGGCCTGCGCACCGATGGCCTGGGCACCTTGCTGGGCGGCATCTTCAACACCTTCCCCTACTCCAGCTTCTCGCAGAACGTGGGCCTGGTGGCGGTGACCGGCGTGCGCAGCCGCTTCGTGTGCGTGGCCGGCGGCGTCATCCTGGTCATCCTGGGCCTGCTGCCCAAGATGGCCGCCCTGGTCGAGTCCCTGCCCACCGTGGTGCTGGGCGGCGCCGGCATCGTGATGTTCGGCATGGTGACCGCCACCGGCATCCGCATCCTGTCGGGCGTGGACTACAAGACCAATCGCAACAACTCCATGATCGTAGCCATCTCGATCGGCGTGGGCATGATTCCCCTGGTCGCGCCCAACTACATGCAGTGGATGCCTCACGCCATCCACCCCCTGATCGAATCGGGCATCCTGCTGACCTCCATTGCCGCCGTCCTGTTGAACCTGTTCTTCAACGGCGCCAAAGAAGACAAGCACGCCGCCATCGAAGCAGCCAAGCACGCCGAAGCGTAAGGGCGGCCTGGAATAAGAAAGCAGCAAGCAGCAACTTCACACCGGCTTATCGGCCTAGCGATAAGCCGGTTTTTTTCATTCAAGATGCGAATCGGCGCGCGCCGGCCACGCACAGCACGGCGCCCAGGGTGACCAGCACCATGCCGATGCTGACGGCCTCCCCCAGCAGGGCGGCCGCCAGGGCCAGGCCCATGAACGGCTGCAGCAACTGCAACTGCCCTACCGCGGCAATGCCGCCGTGCGCCAATCCCCGGTACCAGAACACGAAACCCAGCAACATGCTGAACAGGGACACATAGCCAAAACCCAGCCAGGCGGGCAGGCTCACCGAAGCGAAGCTGGACGGCCAGCGCCAGATCGCCATGGCGGCCATGGCGGGCAGCGACAGAAGCAGGGCCCAGCAGATTACCTGCCAGCCGCCCAGCCGGCGCGACAGACGCGCGCCTTCGGCATAACCCAGGCCGCAGACCACGACGGCGGCCAGCATCAGGGAATCGCCCTGCCAGGACGCGTCCAGGCCATCGCGAGCGGCATACCCCACCACGACGGCGCTGCCCAGGAGCGAACACACCCAGAACGCGGGGCGGTGGCGCTCGCCCGCCAGCAGCACGCCGAAGGCAGCCGTGCACAAAGGCAGCAAGCCGACAAAGACGATGGAATGGGCGGAAGTGACGTATTGCAGCGCCAGCGCCGTCAGCAAGGGAAAACCGAGCACGACGCCCAAGGCGACCAGGAACAGGGCCGGCAAGTCCGCGCGCTGCGGGCGCGGCGCACGCAGGACCGTCAGCAGGACGGCGCCCAGCAGGGCGGCCGCCGCCGCTCGCGCGCCGGTCAGGAAAAACGGGTCGAACCCCAGCACGGCGGCGCGGGTGGCCGGCAAGGACCCCGCGAAAATAGCTACCCCGATGAAGCCATTGATCCAGCTGACTGCCTTGCTATCCATGTGACATGCTCCGACGATGATGCTTGCCACTACATCACAGCCGTGCCAGCATACCCAGACACACTCCAACACAGTTTCAAAGAACTGTATTGGTTTACGCTCCCATACAGTCTGGACGATCTTCATGAAAACCACCCCGACCCGCATCGATCAGGTCATGCAGGCTGTACGCGGCCGCATCGCGGCCCGCGCGTATTCTCCCGGCATGCGGCTGCCCTCGGTGCGCGCTCAGGCGCAGGCCATGGGCTTTTCCGTTTCCACGGTCATCGAAGCCTACGAGCGGCTGGCGGCGGAAGGCTTGATCGAAGCCCGGCGAGGCTCCGGCTTCTATGTGGCCGGCCCCCTGGCGCCGCTGGCCCTGGCCGCCCTGGAGCCGGCCCTGGACCGCGAAGTGGATCCGTTGTGGGTGTCGCGGCAGTCCCTGGAGGCCGACAGCGCCATGCTGATGCCCGGCTGCGGCTGGCTGCCCCCTGACTGGATGTACGACGAAGGCCTGCGCCGGGCGCTGCGCAAGGCGGCCCGAGCTCCCGCGGCCGAACTGACCGACTATGGCTCGCCCCTGGGCCTGGAGCCCCTGCGTCAGGTGCTGGCGCGCCGTCTGGCCAATCTGGACATCGATGCGGCGCCGGATCAGATCATGCTCACGGATTCGGGTACGCAGGCCATAGACCTGATCTGCCGCTTCCTGCTGAAGCCGGGCGATACGGTGCTGGTGGACGATCCCTGCTATTTCAACTTCCACGCCATGCTGCGGGCGCATCGCGCCAAGGCCGTGGGCGTACCCTACACACCGCACGGCCCCGACCTGGCGGTCTTCGAAACCGCCCTGCGCGAGCATGCGCCGCGCCTCTACATCACCAATTCCGGCATACACAACCCGACCGGCGCGCGCCTGTCCGCCGCCGCGGCCCACAAGCTGCTGGCCTTGGCCCAGGGCACGGACCTGGTGATCATTGAAGACGACATCTTCGGCGACTTCGAAACCCGCCCGGCCTCCCGGCTGGCGGCCTTCGACGGCCTGTCGCGCGTGATCCAGATCGGCAGCTTCTCCAAGACGCTGTCCGCCTCGCTGCGTTGCGGCTACATTGCAGCCCAGGCGCCATGGATGGACAGCCTGGTGGACCTGCGCACCGCCACGAGCTTCAGCAGCAACCGTCTTGCGGCCCAGGTCCTGATGACGGCGCTGACCGACAGCGGCTACCGCAAGCACCTGGAACACGTCCGGCATAGGCTGTCCCAGGCCATGGACAAGACCTTGGCTCGCTTGCACGCACTGGATCTGCAGCCTTGGACAAGGCCGCGTGCGGGCATGTTCGTCTGGGCCCGCCTTCCCCCCGGCCAGGACGCCGTGGCGCTGGCGCGCGCCTGCCTGAAGCACGGAGTGGTGCTGGCTCCCGGCCCGGCCTTCAGCCAGGCTCCGCTGGCGGGCCGATTCCTTCGCTTCAATGTGGCCCAATCCATGGACCCGCGCGTGTTCCAGGTGCTGGAGCGCGCGCTGGCGGAAGGCTTGCCGGCGGCTTAAGACGCTGCGCCGCGGCGGGACAGCAAGAGCCCCACGCCGGCCAGCCCCAGCAGGCTGCCGCAGGTCCGGTTGAAAAGGCGCTGCGCGCCGGGCTTGGCCAGCAGCTGGCGCAGATTGCGCCCCATCCAGGCATACAGCGCCACTGCGACGACCTCCATCAGCAGGAACAATACGCCCAGCCAGGCGAACTGCAGCAGGTAGGAGCCGCCCGGCTGGATGAATTGCGGAAAGAAGGCCGTGAAGATCAGGATGGCCTTCGGATTGCCGGCCGCCACCAGGAATTCCTGGCGGGCCAGCTGGCTGATGGGCTGGCCGACCAGGCCCGCCACCGACTCCTGCGAAACCGGCTTGCGCCACAGCTGCACCGCCAGGTACAGCAGGTACAAGGCGCCCAGCACCTTGATGCCCAGCAGCAGGAACGCCGCCTGCTGCAGCACCACGGTCAGGCCTATGGAGGCCAGGGCGATCATGATGGCAAAGGCCGCCAGACGCCCGCCCGCGCCCAGGACCGAGGACCGGAACCCGTAATGCGCCGCATTGTGCACGGACAGCAGATTATTGGGCCCCGGCGCCATGTTCAAGGCAAAGCAGGCGGGAATGAACAGAAGCAAGGTGGTCAGGTTCATGAGATCAACGGGGTGGTTCGGCGAGAGAGTCGGGCGCGTCACGCGCTGATACTGTTCACCAGCAGATCCGCCGGCCCCAGGGCGGGCGAATCGCCTTTCTTGCCGCGCGCGTCGCGCATTTCCTGGATCAGCAGGCGCTTGTTGTCGCGGCTGCGGTAGGCGTGTTCACGCATGAGGGCTTCGGCGCGGCTGGCCTCGCCGCGGACCAGGGCCTGCAGGACGTCTTCGTGGTCGGTCTGGGCGCGGGTCACGAAAGAGGTTGCCAGCCGTGTGGGCACGGTGGCCAGGGCCAGCGAACCGGGCCCGACGAACGGCATCTTGTTGTTGTGCTCCAGCGCCGACACCAGCGCGCTGTTGCCGCAGGCCTGAGCCAGCACATCGTGGAAACGCTGGTTGACCTTGCGCCAGGCCTGCGCGTCCACGGCATGGCTTTCTGCATGCAATGCCTGGTCCACCAGCGCGCGACCAGCCTGCACGGCCGCCTCCAGTTCGGCGCGCGCCTCCGGAGTCAGGCCGGCCTCGGCCACCAGGCGGGCCGCCATGCCTTCCAGCACGCCGCGAACCTCCACCGCATCGCCGATATCGTCCATGGAAAACACGCGCACGCGAAAGCCCCGCGAGGGCAATTGCTCCAGCAGGCCTTCTTTTTCCAGCTCGGCAAACGCAAGCCGCAAGGGCGTGCGCGACACGCCCAGGCGAGCGGCGTAGTGCAGCTCCGTCAGGCGCTCGCCGGGACGTACCTCTCCGGAAAGAATGATCTCCCGAAGCGCTGAAATAACACGGTCTGTCTGAACGGCCATGGCAGGTCGATAGTGGTTGCGGAGCCGACAGTGTAACTCAGACTGTCGCCCCTAATATTGCATGCAAAAAACTTGATGAAGATCAATATTGCATGCAATAATAAATTTAAACAACGATTATTTGACCAAAAACAGAGCCTTGTTCTTATTTTGCATGCAAGGCATTGCAGGAGACGCCATGAAGTTAGCCCGTTTCTCGCACCGGGGCGCCGCTCGCTGGGGACTGGTGGCACAGGACCGCGTGATTCCCCTGGACGCCGTGTGGCCCACGCTGGCCCAAGGCCTGGCGCAATCGCCGGCCGCCCTGCAGGCCGCCGCTGAACAGCAAGGCCAACGCGCATTGCATGCAAACGAAGTGCAATGGCTGCCCGTTGCCGAATCCGGCAGCAAGATTCTGTGCGTGGGGCTGAACTACGGCCGCCACGTCCTGGAAGGCGGACGCGACCTGCCCTCCCACCCTTCCCTGTTCCTGCGTCACCTGGACTCTTTCGTGGGCCATGAACAGGACATCATCCGCCCCGCCTGCTCCACGCAGTTCGACTTCGAGGGCGAACTGGCCGTGGTGATCGGCCGGGAGGGCCGCCACATTCCCGCCGAACGGGCCATGGACCATGTGGCCGGCTACACCTGCATGGGCGAGAACTCGGTGCGCGACTTCCAGAAACACACCGCGCAGGTGACCGCCGGCAAGAACTTCGACCGCAGCGGCGCGCTGGGCCCCTGGATCGTCACCCGCGATGAAGCGGGCGCCCCGGAGGCCATGACCCTGCAGACGCGGCTGAACGGCGAGGTGATGCAGTCCGCGCCCGTGTCCGACCTGATCTTCCCCATCCCCGCGCTGATCGCCTACATCAGCACCTTCACCACGCTGCGCGCGGGCGATGTGATCGCCACCGGCACGCCCGAAGGCATAGGCCTGCGCCGCACGCCGCCGCTGTTCATGAAGGCGGGCGACGTGCTGGAAATCGACATCTCCGGCCTGGGCGTGCTGCGCTCGACCGTGGCCGACGAACCAACCGCTTGATACCAAGGAATCCTCATGCAGCAAGATGGCGTTCTCTACCTGACCGAACGTGACGTGGTGTCCGTGCTGGACATGCCTGCCGCGATCGACGCCCTGGCCGGCATGCTGGCCGCCCAAGGCCGCCAGGCCGTCAAGAACGTGCCCAAGGCGCTGGGCACCTGGGGCGACGGCTGCTCCATGCATGCGCTGGGCTCGGTGATGACCGAAGGCGGCCAATGCGGCTTCAAGACCTGGGTGCACACGCCGCGCGGCGGCGGCTCCATGTTCAGCCTGTTCGACGCCGAGACCGGCCGCCTGCAGGCCCTGATCGAGGCCCGCGCGCTGGGCATGATGCGCACGGCCGCCATCAGCGGCGTGGCCACCCGCGCCCTGGCCCCGCGCGAGACGCGCGTGGCCGCGCTGATCGGCACCGGTCCGCAGGCCGTCACCCAGCTGGCCGCCCTGGCGGCCGTGCAGGAACTGGATGAGGTGCGCGTCTACAGCCCCACCGCCGAAAAACGCGCCGCCTTCGTCGCCAAGCTGGCTCCGCGCTACGGCTTTGCGCTGCGCGACTGCGCCAGCCTGCAAGCGGCCATGGACGGCGCCGGCATCGTCACCACCATCACCCGCGCCACCGATCCATTCATCACCCCTGAACTGATGCAGTCCTGCCGCCACATCAATGCCGTGGGCGCCATCCTGCCCGCCAAGGCCGAACTGGAACAGGCCGTGGTGCAGTCCGCCGACCTGATCGTGGTGGACGATAGGGACAACGCCCTGCGCGGCTCGCGCGAATTGCGCGAGCGCTTCGGCGCCGAGGCCGCCGCCTGGGGCGAGGTCTCCTCGCTGAGCGAACGGCTGGCCCAAGGCATCGGCCGCCCGGACGGTGCGCGCCTGACCTTGTTCAAGGGCATGGGCATGGGCCTGTCCGACCTGGCCATGGCCACCACCGTGTATCAGCGCGCAGTCGAACGCGGACTGGGCATCGCCCTGCCCGCCCAGACCCGCCAGAACCTGCTTCTCGATTAAATCTAGTGCGGCCGTCACGGCCCAGAGGAACTCTCATGGAAAAAACGTCTAGCCCCTTCGTGGATGTCAGCGGCGCCGCTCCTCGCGAGCAGAACATGTGGCCGTCCATCGTGATCACCAAGGAATCCATCGATCTGGAGATCGCCCGCCTGCAGGACATCGCGCGCCCTGACAACGGCCGGCGCGCCAGCTTGATCGTGCACCCTCAGGCCACCCGCCCCGGCCTGGGCCTGTCGCCGGGCATCGACGTGACCATCAATGTCCTGAACCCGGGCGAGCGCACCTTCAATCTGCGCAAGAACTCCAATATGGTCGAGATCTGCATTTCGGGCAGCGGCGTGGCGGTCTGTGACGGCACGCAGACCCGCGTCAGCAAGTTCGACGTCTGGAACACGCCTTCCATGGCCGTGCACAGCTACTACAACGACAGCAACGCCCCCTGGGTGCGCCTGTCCTACTCCAACGCGCCGCTGCTGGAAAAACTGGAAATCCACTACGTGGAAGAGTTCGAGGGCGACATTCCTCCGGCCGACGCCGGCACCACGCCCGCCGCCGCCCCGAACAGCTCGGGCGGTCCGCGCGCCCGGGACCTGGCCCTGCGCGAACAGATCACCGAGCAAGGCGCCTGGCTGCTGGGCTACGAATGGCTGATCGATATTGACGTGATCGAATCCAAATCGCTGCACTGGCCCTGGGAAAAAGTCTCCCAATACCTGCCCAGCGTGGAGGAGATCGACCGCGGCTACAACGGCCGGCGCCTGTTCGTGCTGTACAACCCCGCGACGGAGCGGCGCATCGGCACCACGCACAGCTTCTTCGCCACGATCTCCAGCTCGCCGCCGAACAACCACCACATTCCGCATCGCCACAGCTCCGCCGCCATGAACTACTACCTGCGCGGCCGCGGCTACAGCAAGGTCAACGGCGAGCGCCTTGAGTGGAAGGAAGGCGACCTGATCCTGTCCGCACCGGGCTGGGCCATGCACTCGCACCACTCCGGCGACCAGACCACCTCCGCCCTGACCATCCAGGACCATCCGCTGCAGATCGCGATGGAATCGCTGATCTGGCAGGAACGCATCAAGGAACCCATTCTGACACTGGGCCGCCAGGCCGGCTTCGAAAGCAACCGCGCCCAGTTCGTCGCGGCCAAGTAAGCCGCCCGCATCACAGGAACGACATCATGACCACAGTACAGGACACGCTCGCGCTGCGCATGCAGATCCGCGATTTCTACGACGACTACGCCAACACCCTGGACGAAGTGAACCTGGAAGGCTGGGTGGATTACTTCACCGAGGACTGCCACTACCGCGTGATCTCGCAGGAGAACGTCAAGGCCGGGCTGCCGCTGGGCCTGATCTACTGCATGAACAAGAACATGCTGCGCGACCGCGTCACCGCCCTGCGCGAAACCACCATGTACGAGCCGCGCACGCTGCGCCACTTCATCAGCGGCGTGCGCATCAACCGTATCGAAGACGGACTGATCCACGCCCAGGCCAACTTCCTGATCACCGAGGCGCTGTCCGACCAGGAACCCACCGTGAACCTGGTGGGCCAGTACCAGGACATCCTGGAGCAGACGGAAGACGGCTTCCTGCTGCGCCGCCGCGATTGCGTGTACGACAACTACCGCATCCGCAACTCCCTGATCATCCCCGTCTGACGCCCCCGCCAGGAGAATTTCATGAGCTGCAATCACACTGAACAGGCGCCGCGCGTGGTCGAGGCGCCCATCGTCATCAACCGCCGCTGGCCCGAGGAAGGCTTTACCCGCATTCCGGCCTGGGTCTACACCGACCCGGCCGTCTACAAGAAAGAAATGGATGTGTTCTTCGCCGGCGACACCTGGAACTACGTCGGCCTGGAATGCGAAGTGCCCGAAGTCGGCAGCTTCAAGCGCCAGTGGATCGGCGACCGCCCCGTGGTCATGGTGCGCAATGAAGACGGCGAGATCAACGTGATCGAGAACCGCTGCGCCCACAAGGGCGCCCAGATCTGCTGGGAAAACACCGGCAAGGTCACGGACTTCACCTGTCCCTACCACCAGTGGAACTACGACCTGAACGGCAACCTGCAAGGCGTGCCCTTCCGTCGCGGCGCGCTGGGCAAGGGCGGCATGCCCAAGGACTTCGACCCCAAGAAATGGGGCATCAAGCGCCTGCGCACCGTGAACCGCGGCGGCTCCATCTGGGCGACCTTTTCAGAGACCGCGCCCAGCTTCGAGGAATACTGCGGCCCCGACGTGCTGGCCGAGATCGACCACATGCTGCCGGGCAAGAAGCTGACGCTGCTGGGCTACAGCCGCCAACTGATCCCCAGCAACTGGAAGATGTACCTGGAGAACCTGAAGGATCCCTACCACGCCACCTTGCTGCACACCTTCTACATCACTTTCGGCCTGTGGCGCGCGGACTCCAAGTCCGAGTGCATCCCCACCGGCGGCGGCGCCCACAGCGTGATGGTGTCGCACAACGAAGGCAAGAAGAAGACCGAGGCCACGGCGGAGATGGAACGCTTCCGCGACGACCTGCGCATCCTGGATGCAGAGACCGTCACGCCCCGCAAGGAGTTCAACCGCGGCCGCGTGGGCGGCGCCTGGATCTTCCCGGCCGCGCAGTTCGGCATCCAGGCCAACTCGCTCAAGACGCGCCACGTGATCCCGCGCGGCCCCAACGCGCACGAACTGGTCTTCACCTACTACGGCTACGAGGACGACGACGAGGAAATGACCCGCCTGCGCCTGAAGCACGCCAACCTGCTCGGCCCGGCCGGCTTCGTCTCCATGGACGACAGCGAAATGCTCAAGCAGGTGCAGACCGGCATTTCCGGCTATCCGGAAAGCGTCAGCGTGGTGGAGATGGGCGGCCGCGACACCGAACCCGCCGACTACATGGTCAGCGAAGTGCTGATCCGCGCCTTCTACAAGTACTACCGCGAGGCAATGGGACTATGACGACCGAACTGAACTGGATCCTGGCCGCCCAGACCGGCGACATCTCGCCCGACACCAATACGCTGCGCGTGGTGGTCAACGGCGAGGCCGTCTGCCTGTACCAACTGGAGGACGGCTCCGTGCACGCCACGCAGGACCGCTGCACGCACGGCAACGCCAGCCTGGCCGACGGCTACATCGAAGACGGCCTGATCGAATGCCCGCTGCACCAGGGCTGTTTCGACATACGCACCGGCAAGGCGCGCACCGCGCCCTGCACCGTCGATCTGAAGACCTACGCGGTCAAGGTCGAGGGCGAGGCCATCTACGTGGCCGGAGACGCCGCATGACCACGGTGGTGATCGTGGGCGCCGGGCAGGCGGGCGGCTGGGCCGCCCGCACGCTGCGCGACCAGGGTTTTGCGGGCCGCATCGTGCTGGTGGGCCAGGAAAGCCATGCGCCCTACGAGCGCCCGCCGCTGTCCAAGGACATCCTGCTGAGTCAAGGTACGAGCGTGGCCGAACTGACCCTGCTGGACGCCGCGACCATGCAGGCGCTGAATATCGAGGCCCTGCTGGGCCGCCGCGCCCTGCGCATCGACCGCGAGCGGCGCTGCGTGATCCTGGACGATGGCGGCGAGCTGGCCTATGACCATCTGGTGCTGGCCACCGGCGGGCGCGCCCGCCAACTGCTGCCGGAGCTGGCGGACCATCCGCGCATGTTCACCCTGCGCACGCTGGACGACGCCCTGCGCCTGAAGGAATCCCTGTCCCGGCCCAGCCGCCTGCTGATCATCGGCGGAGGCTGGATCGGGCTGGAAGTGGCCGCCACGGCCCGCCAGCTGGGCCATGCCGTGACGCTGCTGGAAGCCGCGCCGCGCTTGTGCCAGCGCAGCGTCTGCGCCGCCATGTCCGACGAACTGGCCGCTGTGCATGGCGAGCAGGGCGTGGACCTGCGCCTGGGCGTGACCGCCGCGCAAGTACATCCCGAAGGCGAGGGCTTCAAAGCCGTGCTGTCCGACGGCGGCACCCTGTCCTGCACCCACATCGTGATGGCGGCCGGGCTGCTGGCCAATGATGAGCTGGCCGTGGAAGCCGGCCTGCCCTGCCGGCAGGGCGTGGTGGTGGACGAACGCTGCCGCAGCGCCGACCCGCGCATCTACGCGGCCGGCGACGTGGCCTTGCGCCCCGCCGACGGCCAACGCCCCGCCATGCGGCTGGAATCCTGGCAGAACGCCCAGGACCAGGGCATCGCCGTCGCGCAGGCCATCCTGGGGCAGGATGTGCATTACCTGCCCACGCCGCTGGTCTGGTCGCAACAATACGATCGCTTCATCCAGATCTGCGGCCATGTCAGCGAAGCCCGCTCCACGGCGCTGCGCCCCCTGAAACAAGGCGGCAGCCTGCGCTTCTACCTTGATGATCAAGGCATCGTGCAAGGCGTCATCGGCATCAATGCGGGGCGCGACTGGCGCGCCGCGCGCGCCTTGGTGGAACGCCGAAGCCGGGCCGACCCGCAGGAGCTGGCGGACCCCGCCATCGCCTTGAACAAGCTGTCCCAGGCCATGGCCTGAACCGGAGCCAAGACATGGATAATCACATTGCCTATACGGCCTGTCTGCAACTGGCCAGCCGCTTCTACCTGAGTCTGGACGCCTCCGATACGGCGGGCCTGCTGGCCTGCGTGACGCAGGACACGGTCTGGCACCGCCAGGGCCAGGCGCTGCAAGGCCCCCAGGCCATCGGGCAGGCCTTGGCCGAGCGCCGTGCCGAGCGCATCACCAGCCATCAGATCAGCAATTTTCATCTTGACGCCGAAACGGACGAAGAAGCCGTGGCCCATTACTACGTAACTGTCTACGACAACCAGGGCCCCGACGGCGCCCTGCAGCTCAAGACCATTCTGCGCAGCCGGGACCATTTCCGTCGTGTGGACGGCCAATGGACTTTGGTTTGCAAGCGCAGCAGCAAGCATCTTTAACGCAGTACTTTCATCATTCAGAAAAAGGGGGGAGCAGCAGACATGCTCACACAAAAATTCATCAACACCGGCGTCCGCCTGGCGCTGACCGCCTTGCTCGGAACGGGCTTCGCTTTGGGCGCCGCCGCACAGGCCGCGGACTACCCGGAGCGCGCGATCACCGTGATCGTGCCCTTCCCGGCGGGCGGCGGCGGCGACACGCTGGCGCGCATCGCCACCGAAGCCATCGGCCGCCAGCTCGGCCAGACGCTGATCGTGGAAAACCGCCCAGGGGCGGGGGGCAACATCGGCACCTCCCAGGTGGCTCGCGCCAAGCCGGACGGCTACACCCTGGGCTACGGCACCAACGGCACCGGCGCCATCAACCACTGGCTGTACTCCAATCCCGGCTATTCCAACGCCGACCTGGAGCCCATCTCGCGCCTGACCACCATTGCCGCCGCGCTGGTCGTCAACCCCGACAGCAAGTACAAGACCGTCAAGGACCTGGTCGACTACGGCAAGGCCAACCCCGACAGCCTGACCTGCGGCTCGGCCGGCAACGGCACGACCTCGCACCTGGCCTGTGAGCTGTTCAAGCAGATGACGGGCGTGAGCATCCTGCACATCCCCTACAAGGGCGGCGCGGCGGCCATGACCGACCTGATGGGCGGACGCGTGGACCTGCTGATCGACGTGATGCCCAACCTGTCCGGCCAGATCGAAGCCGGCAAGCTGCGCCCGCTGGCCGTCACCATGAAAAAGCGCCTGGATTCGCACCCCAACATCCCGACCATGGAAGAGGCCGGCGTGCCCGGTTACGACTTCTTTGCCTGGGACGCCATCTGGGCGCCCAAGGGCACGCCCACGGAAGTGCTGGACCGCCTGAACGAGGCCGCCCGCAAGGCCATGAGCGATCCCAAGACCGTGGCGATCCTGAAGGCCCGCGGCGCCGACACGGCCCCCACCAGCCGCGAAGAGCTGGCCTCCTTCGTGCAAGAGGAATACACCCGCCTGGGTGAAGTCGTGAAAAAGTCCGGCGCCCGCGTCGACTGATCCCGACCGGCCCGGTTCCCCGCCGGGCCCACGCCGGCGCCCGCCAGGGCGCCGGCTTTTTTGCTGCTTCTACATGCACGGCACGGCCACCGGCAAAAACGCATACCCTGGCTATGCAGACTCTCGCCAGACCGGATGCATCAACCAATCCGGCGGAAAGCCGAGCAAGGCGTCCACATCGAGCCCCGGATAGCGTTCAAATAAGCTCTCCAGATTCGCGCGCCACCCTGGGCCTTGTCTGATGCTCGCACTTACATAATTGATCACCGAGGCCAAGACAAAAAAATTGCGACTCCTGCCGAAATACAGACCTCGCTTTTGATAACTTTTGGGAGTCACACTACTTTGCCCGCCCATCAATCGGCCGTGATGGGCAACGACGTTCCGCAATACAGAAAAAGCATGCAGCCAACTGGCGAACACGTGATCGTCTTCTACCTTGAAGCGCCTACTAATCAGCTTACGATAGCGCTGATTTGCCAGATCTTTGTAGCCGTATGACCAGGCGCCAAATGACAAGCACTCGCAAATGACCCAACTAGGCGGCAAACGAGGGTAGTCATACTTTTGAAAGTAATGCGCAATAAACGCTTTGTCCCGCATACGCGAGATTTCTTCCTCGATTTTTTGAACAAAAGAGCGCCGGGCAGCCTTGTTGGCGGTTCCTGACGAAACAAATACCTCGTCCTTCATGAACCAGTGGGGGCCTTCATACTCTGCCATGACCTCGGAAAAAACGACGCGGACCATGATTTCGATGCGTTCCAGCGCGACGGCCGTGATGCGACGCAGCTCCCGATCAAACTCATATCTCCTGATGGCCTCATCGAAACAGACATTCGACTTGAAGTTCTTGGTTTCACGGTCTTGCCATTGATACCAATAACCTTTCATGCGATAGGCTCCCACTTGCAGCAGATAAGGCAAAGCAGACTCGGCATTCACAAGCATGCCTTGCCGTCGCAGCTTCATGATCAAGCCAGCAGGGTCCATAGGCAACTTGTCGAAAACTCTGCAATCCACAGTTGCGACTTTCTTGATGCTTGCTTCCATTTGCCGCCCCTGCTCATGATTGCCGCCACCAGATGCTGGACGTGAAAAACCCGCCTTTTGCACGATCTTGATCAAGATACGTTATCCGCAGATAACACGTGTGGCGGGTTGCGTTGAGTTCAGTATCACTCAGGGGAAATGGCTGGTCAACAGCGGACAAGGACAAAATTAAGCACTGCTACAGAATCGTCCGATTCCCGTTGCGGTCCATTTCGAACACCTTGAACTGCTGCAGATAATGCCGCAGCCACAGGGACGCCTGGCCCAGTTGCGCCTGGCGGGACCACAGCAGATCCACGCCCACCACCCAGTCCGTGTGCGGATAAGCCTGCAGGGGCAGCTCCACCAGTTCGCCCGATTCGATCTCGCGCAGGATGGACTGGCGCGGCAAGGTGGTCCAGCCCAGGCCGGCGCGGGTCATCTCCAGCAGGGCCGAATAGCTTTCGGCCTGCCAGCTATTGCCCGCTTCCAGGTATTCCGTCGAAGGCAGCCGGTGGCCATGGGCCGCAAAGGCCAGCCGACGATGCGCGCGCAGCTCGGCAAAGCTGATGGAGGCGCGCCGGGCCAGCGGGTGATCGCGATGCACCACATGCGTCAGGATCAGCTTGCCCATCTGCCTGAAGGCCACCCCGCGCGGGTAGGCCGGCTGTGAAAAGGCGATGCCCAGGTCCACTTCCCCCTGCTGCACCAATACCGATACGTCGCCGTCCATGGGATGGCGGATGGTCACGTCCAGATACGGGAACTGGCGCGCCAGCTCCTGCAGCGGCGGCACCATCACGGGGTATGGCACCTCGATGGCCAGCAGCAGCTCGGACTGGGGGATCTCCACCAGTTGCCGCGCATGCATCTCCAGATGGGCGCAGCGATCCAGCACCAGCTCGGCCTGGCGCAGCAATTGCTCGCCCGCCGGGGTCAGCACCGGCAGCTTGGCCTGACGATCAAACAGCTCCACGCCCAGGTCCACCTCCAGATTGGCCACAGCCGCGCTGACCGTGGACTGGCTCTTGCCCAGCCGGCGCGCCGCCGCCGAGAACGAGCCCTGCCGGGCCACCGCGCCGAACATTTCCAGCTGCTCGATCGAGAACCGCATGCCGCCTCCGAACCATCGGTTTTTCCGATGAATATTAATTATGTTCAATTGAAAAACTGATTGATCATAGCAGCAAGCTCACCGAGAAGAGCGATACGTGGCCCTGACCACAAAGGAGACAGCCATGAAACATTCCACTTCGGTTCATCCCGTGGATGAACTTCTGCCATTGCGCCAGTTGGCCAGTTTCGGCCTGCAGCATGTGCTGGTGATGTATGCCGGCGCCGTGGCGGTGCCCCTGATCCTGGGCAGCGCCCTGGGCCTCGCCACTGAACACATGATCACCCTGATCAACGCCAATCTGCTGACCTCGGGCGTGGCCACCCTGATCCAGACGCTGGGCTTCTGGCGCTTCGGCGCCCGCCTGCCGCTGATCCAGGGGTGTTCCTTCATCGCCATCGCCCCCATGATCATGATAGGCCAGCAGTACGGCCTGACCACGGTCTTTGGCGCGGTGATCGCGGCCGGCGCGCTGACGATCGCCATTGCGCCGCTGTTCAGCCGCCTGCTCAAGCTGTTCCCGCCCGTGGTGATCGGCAGCCTGATCACCGTGATCGGCATTTCCCTGATGCCCGCGGCCGCCATCTGGCTGGGCGGGGGCAACCCGGACGCGGCCGACTTCGGCGCGCCGGGCAACCTGCTGCTGGGCCTGGCCACCATCGTCATCACCCTCTTCATCCACGCGCGCTTCTCCGGCTTCGTGGGCAACCTGTCGGTGCTGATCGGCCTGCTGTGCGGCACCGCCCTGGCCATGATGATGGGCTACACGGACTTCAGCCGCGTCGGCCAGGCGGCCTGGTTCGAGCTGAGCCCGCCCTTCGCCTTCGGCATGCCCGAGTTCGCCCTGGCGCCCACGCTGGTGATGATGATGGCCATGCTGGTCATCATGGCCGAGACGACCGGCAACGTGCTGGCCATCGGCAAGATCACCGGCAAGCCCGCCAGCCAGACCACGCTGGGCGACGCCTTCCGCGCCGACGGCCTGTCCACCATGCTGGGCGGCCTGTTCAACAGCTTTCCCTACAACGCCTTCACCCAGAATACCGGCCTGATCGCCATGTCCAACGTGCGCAGCCGCTACGTGGTGGCCGCCGCCGGAGTGATCATGATCCTGATGGGCCTGTTTCCCAAGCTGGGCGCGCTGATCGCCACCATTCCCCGGCCCGTTCTGGGCGGCTGCGCCATCGTCATGTTCGGCATGACCACGGTGGCCGGCATCCAGGAGCTGAGCCGCGTGAAATTCGAAGGCACGCGCAACGGCCTGATCGTGGCGGTGTCCGTCAGCGTGGGCGTGCTGCCCATGTCCCTGCCCGCCCTGTTCCAGCGCGTGGAAGGACCGCTGAAACTGTTCGTGGAAAGCGGCATCTTCCTGGCCGCCATCACGGCCATCGTACTGAACCTGCTTCTGAACACCCGCGAAACCCTGGCGGCCGCCGGCGCGTCCGACGATCCCGCCGCCCCCACCCTGACACAAGAACAAGGAGCCCAACATGGATAACATCGTCACCTCGTCCGCCGGCCTGAGCGCGCGCGACATGGAACTGCTGCGCCAGACCATCACGCTGTCCGAAGAGTCCAAGGCCCGCGGCCGGCATCCCTTCGCCGCCCTGGTGGCCGACAAGGACGGCAACATCATCTGCACCGCGGGCAACAATTCCATGCCGCCCGAAGGCGACCCCACCCAGCACGCCGAGCTGCGCGCCGCCGCGCAGGCGGCCCGCCTGCTGCCGCCCGAAGCGCTGGCCGACTGCACCCTGTACACCAGCGCCGAACCCTGCTGCATGTGCTCGGGCGCCATCTACTGGTGCGGCATAGGCCGCGTGGTCTACGCCCTGGCCGAAGAGAATCTGCTGGTGCTGACGGGCGATCATCCCGAGAACCCCACCTTCTCCCTGCCCTGCCGGGAAGTCTTTGCGCGCGGCCAGCGCAAGGTGAGCGTATTCGGTCCCCTGATCGAGGACGAAGCCGCCGCGCCGCACCACGGCTTCTGGAAGTAGATCTGCACAGACCCCGCGCCCGCGTCCGCCACGCGGGCGTAGACCCCGACGTCAGCAGGTGCTTCACGCCACGGGCGCAGGACAAGGATTACAATCCTCCGGGCGTGCGGCCCATGGGGACCGCAGCCTACCCGCCCCTCTCATGTCTCCCAAAGACCTACGCGATCTGTTCATGCTGGCTGCCATCTGGGGCAGCTCGTTCTTGTTCACGCTCAAAGCTGTGCCCGCCTTCGGCCCCTTTCCCCTGACCGTCGTGCGCGTGGGCGCCAGCGCCATCGCGTTGATGAGCTACCTGTCCCTTACCGGACGCCTGAAAGTCTTCCTGGACAACTGGAAACCGATCTTCGGGCTGGGCATCCTGAACGCCGCCGTCCCCTTCGCCCTGTACGCCTACGCCGCCCTGCGCCTGGAGTCGGGCCTGCTGGCCGTGCTCAATGCCATGGCCCCGCTGTTCGGCGCCCTGGTGGCGCGCCTGTGGCTCAAGGAACGCCTCTCGCGCAGCCGCATCCTGGGCCTGTTCGTGGGCTTTCTGGGCATTCTGATCCTGGTGTACGACAAGCTGTCCTTCTCGCAGGGCGCGCAAGGCTGGGCCGTGCTGGCCTCGCTGCTGGCCACGGTGTTCTACGGCATCGCCGCCAATTACACCGCCCGCTATCTGCGCGGCGTGGAGCCGCGGGCCGTGGCCGCCGGCAGCATGGTCAGCGCCACGCTGGCCCTGCTGCCCTTCGCCCTGATCTGGTGGCCCGAGCAGGCGCCGCCCCTGGCATCCTGGGGCGCGGCGCTGTCCCTGTCCCTGCTGTGCACGGCCGTGGCCTACCTGATCTTCTACCGCTTGCTGGCCAATGTGGGGCCGTCCAAGACCATCACCGTCACTTTCCTGGTGCCGCCCTTCGGCGTGTTCTGGGGCACGCTGCTGCTGGGCGAGGCGCTGACGCTGCAGATGCTGGCCGGCATGGCCACCGTGCTGCTGGGCACGCTGCTGGCCACCGGCGTCATCGGCCGGCGCAAGGCCGCCTGAAGCGGCGCGGCTATTCGTCCAGCGCGTCCTGCGCCTGGGCGTGCAGCCAGGCGGCGTAGCGCTCCTCCAGGACGGAGCGCAGAGCCTGGTAGGAGTCCCAATCGTCGGGAACGTGGTAGATGGACGGCAGCGCCGCACTATCCAGCGTCTCCACGTAGTCATCCAGATAGAACTGATCGTAATAGAAGTCGGAAAACGCCCGGCCCTGGGGCGTCATGTGTTCGCCGAGCAGCTCGTCGCCACAGCACATCTGCAGCAGTTGGGAGCCTTTGATCATATGATCATGGCATTGCCGCACCTCGTTCGGAAATTGCGCGACCAATTCGTCCGACAGCAGGTGGCGGGACACCAGCCAGGCCAGGTACAGGCCCATGTGCGTGCGGCCGCCTTCGGGGCCCAGGTCCTGCGGATAGTCTCCCCCGACATGCCACTCCAGGGCGTCGTATTTCACATGGTTGGAAGATGGCGTTTTCACGGCTTTACCTCCTTGAAGATGCGAAAAATGGGAAACCGGAACCGGCCCGGTCCAAACCAGTATATCGGCGGCCATGGGCAAAAGTGTGTCCACCTGTGAAGAACTTGGTTGACGCATGACGCACGCGCTTCCATGCAGACAGACCGCCCGCAGGCGGCCTGTTTGCAGAACCTTGGTACAGCTTCAGGCCCGTTCGAAGATCCCCGCCGCGCCCATGCCGGTGCCGACGCACATGGTCAGCATGCCGTACTTGAGCTTGTGGCGCTGCAGGGCATGGATCACCGTGGCGGCGCGCATGGCGCCGGTGGCGCCCAGGGGGTGACCCATGGCGATGGCCCCGCCCAGCGGATTGACGCGCGCCGGATCCAGGCCCAGGTCGCGGATGACGGCCAGGGACTGCGCGGCGAAGGCTTCGTTGAGCTCGATCCAGTCCATCTGGTCCTGCTTCAGGCCCGCCAGGGCCAGCGCATGCGGCACCGCCTCCTTGGGGCCTATGCCCATGACCTCGGGCGGCACGCCGCGCACGGAAAAAGTCACGAAGCGCGCCAATGGGGTCAGGTTGTGCTCGCGCAGGGCGCGCTCCGATACCACCAGCAGCACGCCCGCCCCGTCCGAAGTCTGGGAGCTGTTGCCCGCTGTGACCGAACCCTTGGCCGCGAAGACCGGCCGCAGCTTGGCCAAGGCCTCCAGGCTGGTGTCGGGGCGCGGCCCCTCGTCGCGGCTCACCACCTTGACCTGCTCGGCCACCTCGAAGCTGTCCAGGTCGGGCTGGCGACGAGTCACGGTAACGGGCAGGATCTCGTCCGAGAACTCGCCCGATTCCCACGCCTTGACGGCCTTCTGGTGCGAGGCCAGGGCGAAGGCGTCCTGGTCCTCGCGCGAGACTTTCCATTCGCGGGCCACTTCCTCGGCCGTCAGCCCCATGCCGTAGGCAATGCCGTAGTTTTCCTCGGATGCGAAAATCTCCGGGCTGAACGTGGTGTTCACGCCCATGACGGGCACCTGGCTCATGGATTCCACGCCGGCCGCCAGGATGACGTCCGCCTGCCCCGTGCGGATGCGGTCGGCCGCGATGGCCAAGGCGCTCAACCCCGACGCGCAGAACCGGTTCACCGTCATGCCCGGCACGGTATAGGGCAGGCCTGCCAGCAGGGCGGAGATACGCGCCACGTTGAAGCCCTGCGAGCCTTCCGGCAGCGCGCAGCCGGCCACCAGATCCTCGATGGCAGCGGGGTCCAGGTCGGGCAGGCCGGCCAAGGTGTCGCGCACCGCGCCGGCCAGCAGCTCGTCGGGCCGCAGGGAGGAAAACACGCCGCGCGGCGCCTTGCCGATGGGCGTACGCTTGGCGGCCACGATATACGCTTGTTGCAATGTCATGTCAGCTCCTTGATCGGGCTCAGTTGCGCACCGGCTTGCCGGTGGTCAGCATGCCGGTGATGCGTTCCTGGGTCTTGGGCGAATTGAGCAGCTCCAGGAAGGCCTGCCGCTCCTGGGCCAGCATCCACTCTTCGTCCACCAGAGAGCCCGGATCCACGTCGCCGCCGCAAATCACCGTGGCGACCTGCTCGGCGATGCGAAAATCGTAGTCGGAGATGAAGCCCCCGACCTTCATGTTCAGCAATTGCGCCTTGAGGGTGGCGATGCCGTCGCGCCCGGCCACCGGGAAGCGGCGCGGCAAGGGCGGACGCCAGCCTGCGCAGGCCAGGGCCAGCGCCTGGCGCACGGCCACGTACAGCAGCTCGTGCCGATTCATGACGATGGTGTCGGATTCGCGCAGATAGCCGATCTGACGCGCTTCCAGGGCGGAACGCGAGACCTGGGCGCTGGCCACCGCCAGCGCGAAGCGCTTCAGGTACGCCAGCAAGGGCGCATCCGGCGCGCCCTGGGCCTGCAATTCCGCGGCCCGGCGCGCGCAGAACGCCAGCCCGCCGGCGCCGGGCACCAGGCCTATGCCCACTTCCACCAGGCCGATGTACGTCTCGAAGTGCGCCACGCGGTGCGCGCAGTGCACGGACAGCTCGCAGCCGCCGCCCAGAGCCAAGCCCGCCAGGGCCGCCACGACGGGCACCTGGGCATAGCGCAGGCGCAGCACCATGTCCTGCATTTCCCGCTCGATGGGTTCGACCGCCGCCACGCCGCGCTGCTCGAACAGCGGCAGTATGGCCTTCAGGTCCGCGCCGGCCGAGAACGGCTCGCCCGTCTGGGCGATGACCAGCGCCTGGTACGAGGCCTCGGCCAGTTCCACGGCCTTGACCAGCCCGCGCACCACGCCCGGGCTGAGGGTGTGCATCTTGGTCTTGAAGGAGACGATGAGCACGTCCTGCGGATGGGGAGCCGGCAGGGTCCAGCAGCGCACGGACTCGTCCTCGAACACGGTGTGCGTCTCCATGGGATCGACTTCGCCCACCAGCAGGGGAACGCCGATCTGGCGCTGGTACACGGGCAGCATGCTGCGGCCTTCGAAGCGACCCTGCGCAGGGTTCCAGGAGCCGGCCAAAGTATGTACGCCCTGCGCCTCCCAGACCGGGCCGCGCGTGGCCCAGTCGGGCAAGGGCTGGCTGCTGAGCGCCTTGCCGTACTGGATGTCCTGCATGATCCATTGCGTGACCTGGCGCCAGCCGGCCGCCTGCCAGATCTCGAACGGGCCCTGCTTGTGGCCGAAGCCCCACTTCAGGGCCAGGTCCAGCTGGCGCGCATTGTCGGCGATATCCTGCAGGTGCACGGCGCTGTAGTGGAAGGTGTCGCGCAGCACGGCCCAGACGAACTGGGCCTGGGGATGGGTTGATTCCCGCAATTGGCGCAGGCGCTCGGCCGGATCGCGCACCGCCAGGATGGCGGCCACGTCCGGATCGATGGTCCGATCCGCGGGCACGTAGTCGCGCTGCTCGGCATCGAAGCGCTGAATCTCGCGCCCTTTCTTGCGATAGAAGCCCGCACCCGTCTTCTGGCCCAGGGCGCCGGCGTCGATCAAGCCCTGGACTTCGGGAGGCAGGCCGAAATGCTCATGGAAGCTGTCGTCGGGCAGATGGTCCTGCATGGTGCGGATGACGTGCGCCAGGGTGTCCAGCCCCACCACGTCCGCCGTGCGGTACGTGCCGGACTTGGCGCGCCCCAGGCGCGTGCCGGTCAGCTCGTCCACCTGTTCGTAAGTCAGGCCGAAACGGCGCGCCTGCTCGAACACGGACAGGATGCCGAACACGCCGATGCGGTTGCCGATGAAGTTGGGCGTATCCTTGGCGTGCACCACGCCCTTGCCCAGTTGCGACACCAGGAAGGTCTCCAGGGTGTCCAGCAGCTCGGGCTGGGTGTAACGGGTGGGAATCAGCTCCACCAGGTTCATGTAGCGCGGCGGGTTGAAGAAATGCACGCCGCAGAAACGGTGCCGCAGCTCTTCGGGCAGGACCTCGGCCAGGGACGTGATGGACAGCCCGGACGTATTGCTGGCGATGATGGCTTGCGGATGCAGGGCCGGCGCTATCTTGCGATACAGGTCCTGCTTCCAGTCCAGGCGCTCGGCGATGGCCTCGATGACCAGGTTGCACTGTCCCAGGCGGTCCAGGTCGTCTTCATAGTTGGCCGGCTCGATCAGGTCGGCCAGGTCAGGCGTGCCCAGAGGGGCCGGGTTCATTTTGCGCAGATTGGCGATGGCGCGCGTCACGATCCCGTTCTTGGGCCCTTCGCGGGCCGGAAGGTCGAACAGCACCACGGGAATGCCGGCGTTGACGCAATGGGCGGCGATCTGCGCCCCCATGACGCCGGCGCCGCAGACCGCGACCCGGCGCAAGGCCCGGGCTCCGCCCGCCACCGCACTGGTTGGACTAGATGTCATAGGTTTGTCTCCAAGAAACCGGAACCCTGCGCACGCGAACGCAACAGCCTGGCGCCCTGAAATGCGCAGCGATTTAATAATCGTACACGCTGGACGTGCTTTTGCAACATGAGGATTCTTTTATTTTTAAACAAAGCTGGACGCAGATCAAATCACGCCGTCCATGGCTCGACCGCATCCCTGCCCGACCGCTCGCCGGCGGCACGGCAGCGTCGCCAGAAAAAAATTCAAACACTTGTTTCAATCTCTTTTATTTCAATGATATGAACATCTTTCAAGCTAGTTTCCAGCGGAAGAACGTGCTTGTTCAGGCGCATTTTTGCAAGCCTGCACGGCAGGCGGATGCGAGCTGTTTCACACTCATTTCTCCTATTTATTTTTTTCCATTTTTATTTAATTTTTATTTCGACTTTTCTTTTTTCAATTTGTGATCGACTTTCAAACAGAGGACGTGCACGGATCGGCGGCCGGCCCGTGCAAGCAGGTGCGGGCGACGCTTCTATGCCAGAATAGAATTACTTTCACCTTCAACCATTCAGTCGACCGAGGTAACAACGTGGCCGGGCCCCCGGAACCTTCTCAGCGCCCCATGTCCCTGACCGGACTGTTCCTGGCTTTCGCCCGCATCGGCGTCACCAGCTTCGGCGGCGGGCTCAGCGGCTGGCTGATGCGCGAATTCGTCGTCCAGCGCCGCCTGATGAGCCAGGACGACTTCCTGAGCGGGCTGGCGCTCTCCCAGGCCCTGCCCGGCATCAATGTCGTCAACCTGGCGATCTGGATAGGCTATCGCCTGCGCGGCGGTCCGGGCGCCACCGTGGCGGCGCTGGGCATGGTGGTGCCGCCGCTGTTCGTCGCCATCCTGATGCTGGTCGGGCTGGAGCAGCTGACTGGTTCGGACCTGGCCCGCCAGGTCATGGCCGGCGTCGCCGCCGCCGCCATCGGCCTGTCGCTGGAAATGGGCGTACGCTCGGCGCGGCGCGCCTCGCAAGGGCTGCTGCCCGTCCTGCTGATGGCCGCCGTGTTCCTGGGCATCTTCGTCATGGAATGGAGCCTGATCGCCGTGGTGCTCCTCACTGCGCCGCTGTCCATCTGGGTCGCCTGGCAACGCCTGGATCCTGGCCAGGCGGACTGACCATGCTAACCGTCCTGCTGCAGCTGATGCGCGTCTTTGCCCCGCTGTCCTTCCTGACGGTGGGCGGCGGACAAAGCATCATTCCCGAAATCCACCGCCAATCGGTGGAGATCCACGGCTGGATCAGCAACCAGGAGTTCCTGGACCTGTTCGCGCTCTCGCGCCTGACCCCCGGCCCCAAATCGCTGCTGGTGACGATGGTGGGCTGGAAGACCGCCGGCTGGGCCGGCGCTCTGGCGGCGTCCGTGGCCATCTTCCTGCCCTCGGCCCTGCTGATCTACTACCTGGCCACGGTCTGGAAACGCTATGAGGGAACCCGCTTCATCCGCGCCGTGGAAACCGGCCTGCTGCCCATCGCGGCGGGCATGATCCTGGCGGCCAGCGGCACCATCCTGAAAGCCGCCGAAGGCGGCCCCTGGGCCTGGGGCGTCGCGCTGGCGGGCACCGGCCTGCTGCTGCGCACCCGCATCAACCCCCTGGCGCTGCTGGCCCTGGGCGGCCTGCTGTTCGCCCTGGTGCGCCCGCTGGGCTGACCCCCTTTTTTCTGACGCGCCGCCGCGCCGGGCCGTCAAAGCAAAGACTCTTCCGGATCGGTTTGCGCCTGCAAGACGTCTTCCAGGCGGCGCGCCTCGCGCTCCAGCAGCGTCACCACCTGAGCCAGCCGGGCCTCGTCCAGGCGTGCGCGGGTGGTGGACACGCTCAGACAGGCTCCAGGCTGGCCGCGGCCGTCCCGTATGGGCACGGCAACCGAGCGCACGTCCGCCTCGGCCGCGTCGCGCACGGCGTAGCCCTGCTCGCAGGCCTGCCGCCAGCGGCGCTCGGCCTCCTGTTCGCCCTGCGGATCGCGCTGGCGCAAGAAGGCCGCGTTGCGTCGCAGTACGCCCAGCACCTCCGCTTCCGGCAGATGCATCAAGAGCGCGATGCCGCTGGCGCCCCGTCCGAGCGGCCGGCGCACGCCCACGTCCAGCGTGAAAGCCTTGAACAAATGCGCCCCCGAGCGGCGGTCCAGGCACAGCAGATCCAGCCCGCTGCGCTTGGACACGAAAGCCGTATCGCCCGTCTCCGCCGCGATGCGCGCCACCGAAGGCCGGCACAAGGTGGCGAAGTCGTAGTCGGCGCTGGCCGTCAGGCCCAGTTCCGCCACCATGGCGCCCAGGAAATAGCGGCGGCTGTAGGGCCGCTGGCGCACCACGCCCTGCGCCTGCAGTTCCGCCAGCAAACGGTGCACCGTGGGCTGGGACAGGCCCGTCAGTATGGTCAGGTCCTTCAGGCGCACCCCCGTTCCCTGGTGATGAGCGATCACACGAAGAATATCGAAGGCCCGGCCCAGACTTTGCACTGAAGACATAAAAAAACTCCACCATACGGATTACTTGTAATTACGTTAAGCAGTTCATTGACAAGGATTTATCGTTTTATTTACGCTATCCAGCAATTACTTAACGCATTAATTAATCCATATTATGGACTTTTATACGGAGTAGCACAATGACCCAGTCCCCCGCCTCGGCCGGCGCCCGTTTCCGTCAGGCCCTGAAAGAAGAGCATCCGCTGCAGATCGTCGGCACGCTCAATCCCTACACGGCCATGATGGCCAAGACGCTGGGCTTTCGCGCCATCTATCTGGCCGGCGCCGGCGTGGCCAATTATTCCTATGGCCTGCCCGACCTGGGCATCACCAACCTGAGCGACGTGCTGACGGACCTGCGCCGCATCACCGACGCCGTGGACCTGCCCGTCGTGGTGGATGTGGACACGGGCTTTGGCGGCGCCTTCACGATCGCCCGCATGATGAAAGGCCTGATCAAGGACGGCGCGGCCGCCTTGCACATGGAAGACCAGGTGCAGCTCAAGCGCTGCGGCCACCGCCCCGGCAAGGAGATCGTCAGCCAGGACGAGATGCTGGATCGCATCAAGGCCGCGGTGGACGCCCGCGCCGATCCGGACTTCTTCATCATCGCCCGCACCGACGCGCTGGCCATCGAGGGCCTGGACAAGGCGCTGGACCGCGCGCAGGCTTATCTGGACGCCGGCGCCGACATGATCTTCGCCGAAGCCTGCACCACGCTGGAGGAATACGCCGCCTTCGCCCAACGCCTGAACCGCCCCCATTCGGTGCTGGCCAACATCACCGAATTTTCCAAGACGCCCAACTTCACCACCGAGGAACTGGCGCAGGCCGGCGTATCGGCCGCCCTGTATCCGCTGTCGGCCGCCCGCGCCATGAATGCCGCCGCCTTGCGCGTCTATCAGGAGATCCGTCACAAAGGCACGCAAAAAGGCGTGCTGGACATCATGCAGCAACGCGAAGAGCTGTACAAATTCCTGGATTACCACGCCTACGAAGCGCGCATCGACGCCCTGTTCTCGCAACAGAAATAAACCTTCCCGACGAGGAAGGACGAGGAGACGACCATGACCAAGACCCCTTTGCGCCTCGTGGCGGCCTGCCTGCTGAGCGCAGCCGGCGCCGTCCACGCCGCGCCCTATCCGAACGGGCCCATCCGCTTCATCGTGCCCTTCGCTCCCGGCGGGGGCACCGATGTGGTGGCCCGCATCCTGGCCAAGGAACTGGCCAAGGAGCTGGATGCGACCGTGGTGGTGGAGAACAAGCCCGGCGCCAACGGCATCATCGGCACCAAGGCGGCGCTGCAGGCGCCGGCCGACGGCCAGACCATCGTGCTGGCCATCGAAGCCACCGTGGCCATGAGCCCCTGGCTCTACAAGAACACCGGCTACAGCTACAAGGACTTCGCGGGCATCTCGCAGGTGTCCGCCCAGCCCTACCTGCTGGTGGCCAATCCCGCCGTCAAGGCCGACTCGCTGCGCTCGCTGAGCGAACTGTCGCAGAAGGAAGCGGGCGAGCTGAACTATGCCACCGGCGCCTCGGCCGCCTTTCTGGCCGGCGAGGCCCTGAAAGCGGCCACGCACCTGGACATGCTGAACATCCCCTATAAAGGGTCGGGCGAAGCCATCAGCGACGTGGTGGGCGGCCGGGTACAGCTGATGATCTCCAGCCCCGTCTCGGTCCTGCCCCATTTGCAGCAAGGCCAGCTCAAGCCCATCGCCGTCACCAGCCGCGAACGCTACCGGCTGCTGCCGGACCTGCCCTCCGTGGCCGAGCAAGGCTACCCGGGCTTCGACGTGGTGGGCTGGTACGGGCTGGCCGCTCCGGCCGGCACGCCGCCCGAGATCATCCGCACCCTGCACGCCGCCACCCAGAAAGCCCTGGAGTCGCCCGAGCTGAAGACCCAGTTCCAGACCGCCGGGGTCGAACCCAAGGGATCGAGCAGCGAAGCCTTCGACGCCCTGATGAAGAGCGAGACGCAACGGTGGGAGCAGCCCATCAGGGACGCCGGGCTTTTCCAAAAATGACACAAGGAGTTATCCATGCCGCACGCCTGGATTGAATACAGCAGCAATATCGAGCACGACGAAGAAATCCAGACCCTGGGCCCCGCCCTGCACAAGGCCATGATGGACAGCGGCATCTTTCCGCTGGCGGGCATACGCATACGCCTGCTGCCCATCCAGAACGCCCTGATCGCGGACGGCAACCCGCGCAATGCCTTCGTGCACATCGTGCTGCGCATCGGCCACGGTCGGGACGAAGCCACGCAGAAGCGGGTGGCGGACGAAATCTTCGGGGCGCTGACCCGCCACCTGGCGGCCTTGAGCGAACGCCGGCCCACGGCCATCGCCTTCGAAGTGCAGGAAATGCACCCCACCCTGAACTACAAGGCCAACTCCATCCGCAAATTCATGAACCAGGACGGAATCTGAGATGTCGATTGTCTGCTATCGCCACCAGGGCGCGCGCGCCATCGGCGTGCTGCGCCAGGGCCTTATCCATCCTCTGGACGCGGACGCCGCCGCCATGAAGGCCCTGTTGCCCAGGCCGCAGGAGCTGGACGCCCGCATCGCCCAGGCGCTGGCCGCGCCCGGCCTGGCCCAGGACCAGGTCGAATTCCTGCCCACCCTGTTCGAGCCCGAGAAGATCTTCTGCGTGGGCGTCAATTACGCGGACCGCAACGAGGAGTACAAGGACGGCAGCGCCGCGCCCGCCTACCCCAGCCTGTTCATGCGCACCGCGTCCACCTTCGTGGGGCATGGCCAGCCCCTGCTCAAGCCCGCCATCAGCGAGCAGTTCGACTATGAAGGCGAGATCGTGCTGGTGATCGGCAAGGAGGGACGCTGCATCGCCCGCGAACAGGCCCTGGAGCACGTGGCCGGCCTGTGCATCGCCAACGAAGGCACGGTGCGCGACTGGCTGCGCCACGGCAAGTTCAACGTCACCCAGGGCAAGAACTTCGAGGCCAGCGGCAGCATAGGCCCCTGGATGACGCTGTTGCGCGACCCCGCCCAGCTCCAGGACCTGCACCTGCAGACCTGGGTGAATGAGGAACTGCGCCAGGACGACACCACCGCGAACCTGATCTTCGGCTTCGACCGTCTGATCGAATACATTTCGCAGTTCAGCCGACTGATGCCCGGCGACGTGATCCTGACCGGCACGCCCACGGGCGCCGGCGCGCGTTTCGACCCGCCCCGCTACCTGCGGGACGGCGACCGCCTGCGCATCCGCGTGAGCGGCCTGGGGACGCTGGAAAATCCGGTCGGCCCCGCGCGCCGCTGAGCCCTGCACGCGCCCGAAGCCCGCATGCCGGCAGGCGGGCCGGGCGCGATTGCGTTGAGTGTCAGACAGCGCAAGCGGTACAATGACAGGTCCATTCAACCGTCTCTGCCCGCCACATGGCCGAAAATACTGACCAAGCCGTACTAAAACTGGACTCCGCCTCGCTGGGCTACGGGTCCTTTACCGTGCTGTCGGACATCTCCATGTCGGTCTGCAAGGGTCAGGTCGTGGCCATGATGGGCGGCTCGGGTTCCGGAAAAACAACACTTCTGCGCGCCGCCACGGGTCAGATCCGCGCCCAGAAGGGCGTGGTCGCGGCCTTCGGCCAGGACATCGCGCAGCTGGACGGCGAGCAGCTGCGCCGCACTCGCAAGCGCATGGGCGTGCTTTTCCAGCAAGGCGCCCTGTTCACCGACCTGAACGTCTTCGAGAACGTCGCCTTTCCCCTGCGCGAACTGACGCGCATCTCCGAAGCGCAGATCCAGGAGCGCGTGCTGGACAAGCTGGACGCCGTGGGCCTGCGCGCCGCGGCCCACCTGGGCATCAGCGAGATTTCCGGCGGCATGGCCCGCCGCGTGGCCCTGGCGCGCGCCATCGTGCTGGAGCCCGAGCTGATCCTGTACGACGAGCCCTTCGCCGGCCTGGACCCGATTTCCATGGGCATCACCGCGCAACTCATCCGCGACCTGACGGACCGCCTGAACTGCGCCTCGGTCCTGATCACGCACGATGTCGCCGAATCCTTCGCCATCGCCGATCAGGTCTACATCGTGGGCCAGGGGCGGCTCATCGCCCAGGGCGCGCCCGCCCAGCTGCGCGATTCCGCCGACCCTTACGTGCGGCAATTCCTGCGCGGCGAACCGGACGGCCCCATCGCTTTCAATTATCCCGTCACCCCGGCTTTCGAAGCCTGGCTCAAGAACCGGACGACGCGACCATGAATCTGATCACCCGCCCCTTCGCCGCCCTGGGCGCCGCCGTGCGCAGCAGCGTCTTCGGCCTGGGCGCCTTCAGCCGCCTGCTGGTCAACCTGCTGGCGCGCTCCTCGCTGCTGTGGCGGCGTCCGCGCCTGGTTTCGCAACAAATACATTTCATTGGCAACTATTCGCTGCTGATCATTGCCGTTTCAGGACTTTTCGTCGGCTTCGTGCTGGGCCTGCAGGGGTACTACACCCTGAACCGCTATGGCTCCGAGGAAGCCCTGGGCCTGCTGGTGGCCCTGTCGCTGGTGCGCGAGCTGGGCCCGGTGGTCACCGCCCTGCTGTTCGCCGGGCGCGCGGGCACGTCCCTGACCGCCGAGATCGGCCTGATGAAGGCCGGCGAACAGATCGCCGCCATGGAAGTCATGGCCGTGGATCCCTTGCGACGCCTGCTGGTGCCGCGTTTCTGGGGCGGAGTCATCGCCATGCCCATCCTGGCCGCCGTGTTTTCCATGGTCGGCATTCTGGGCGGCTACGTGGTGGGCGTGCAACTGATCGGCATCGACGCCGGTTCGTTCTGGTCGCAGATGCAGAACGGCGTGGACGTCATCGACGACGTGCTCAACGGCTTCATCAAGAGCGTGGTGTTCGGCGTCATCGTCACCCTGATCGCGCTCTATATGGGCTGGCACGCCAAGCCCACCCCCGAAGGCGTCTCCCGCGCCACGACCCGCACGGTGGTCAGCGGCGCGCTGGCGGTGCTGGGCACGGACTTCCTGCTCACCGCCCTCATGTTCAGTTAATTATTTAGGAATTGCTCAGCTATGAATCGCGAGAAAACCGATTTCTGGGTTGGCCTGTTCGTACTGCTGGGGCTGGTCGCGCTGGCGTTCCTGGCCCTGCGCGCCGGCAATCTCAGCTCTTTTTCGCTGGCCCAGACCTACGAGGTCTCGGCCAAGTTCGACAACCTGGGGGGCCTGAAGCCGCGCGCGCCCATCAAGGCCAGCGGCGTGGTGGTGGGCCGGGTGCGCTCGATCAGCTTCGACAATGTCGACTTCAAAGCCGTGGTCACCATGGACATGGACGAACAGTATAAATTCCCGGCCGACACCTCGGCCTCCATCCTGACCTCGGGCCTGCTGGGCGAGCAGTACATCGGACTGACGGCCGGCGGCGACGACAAGAATCTGCAGAACGGCAGTACCATTGCCTATACCCAAAGCGCCGTGGTGCTGGAAGAACTCATCAGCAAGTTCCTCTACAACTCGGCCGCCAAGGAAGGCGACGCCGGCTCGGGCAAATAAACCGCAGCCCCTGCTGCCCCAACAAGAACACGAAACCATGACTACAGACACGACCCGTCGCTCCTACGCGCTGCCGCGCGCCGCCCGCCTGGGCCTGATCGGCGCCACGGCCGCCCTGGCCGCCGGCTGCGCCAGCGTGCCCAACCCCAATCCCAACGACCCCTGGGAAAGCATGAACCGCGGCATCTACACGTTCAACGAAAATGTGGACCAGGCCCTCATCAAGCCCATCGCCGAAGGCTATACGGCGCTCACGCCCCAACCGGTGCGCACCTGCGTCAGCAACATCTTCAACAACCTCGGCGATGCCTGGTCGGCGGTCAACAGCTTCCTGCAAGGCGAGCACATCGACTTCTTCAACACGCTGGGCCGCGTGCTGTTCAACTCCACCATGGGCCTGGGGGGCTGTATCGACGTGGCCACCATGAACGGCTCGCGCCGCATCCCCAACGACTTCGGCATCACCCTGGGCGTGTGGGGCATCAAGCCCGGCCCGTACGTGGTGCTGCCTTTCTTCGGCCCCAGCACGGTGCGCGACGGCCTTGCGCGCGGCACCAGCTTCATCGAAGGGTTTTCGTCCACCGGACCCATCATGGCCATCCGCGACGTGCCCGTGCGCAACAGCATCATGGGCCTGTGGGCCGTGGATGCGCGCGCCGGCCTGCTGGATGCGGAAAAACTTGTTAACGACATTGCCCTTGACCGGTACAGCTTCATACGCGACGCTTACCTGCAACGACGCAACGCCATGGTCCAGTCGCGCCGAACCGGCGGCGACACCAGTCAGGATCTGCCCGACTACTCGGATGCTGACGAATAAGACCCGGCCTGCCCGCTTCACATTGAATCTGGAGTTTTACGCATGAACCCACGTCCCGCCGCCGGCGGGACTGCTTTGCAGTCCTCGCCCTCCCGTCTCTTTCACTGGTTCCTGGCCGCCTGCGCGATCCTGGCCCTGTGCCTGCACACGGCCGCCCAGGCCCAGGTCATCGACCCCAAGGCGGCGCCCAACGACTTCGTGGCGGCCGTCGGCAGCAAGGCTCTGCAGGTCGTCAAGGACAGCGACGCCATCCGCAGCGGCAACCGCAGCGCCATCCTGTCCGCCGTGGACCAGCACATCCTGCCCTACGTGAACCTGGAGAAGACCACGCGCCTGGCCGCCGGCCGCTATTGGCGCCAGGCCACGCCCGAGCAGCGCCAGCAACTGATCGATGCCTTCAAAGGCACCCTGGTGCGTACCTACAGCGGCGCCCTGTCCCGCGTGGACGACAAGACCCAGCTGAACATCCTGCCCTTCCGCGGCGACCCCAACGCCGACGACGTGGTTGTGCGCTCTTCGCTGACCCAGTCCAGCGGCGCCCCCGTGGGCGTGGACTACCGCATGGAAAAGACGCCCGAGGGCTGGAAGATCTACGACCTGAACGTGGAAGGCATCTGGCTGATCCAGAACTACCGCAACCAGTTCTCCCAGCAGATCGAGCAGAACGGCATCAACGGCCTGATCCAGGCGCTCAACAACCAGAACAAGTAAGCCGGCCGCCCTTCACGGGGCGGCAGGGCGCGCTCTGGTCATGAGCTTATAACCAGACCAGAGTAGTACCCTATAATAAAGAACCTGACCATCGCCGCGGCAGGCCCTGCGCACCAGCGCAGGCCCGCTCTCGCCACAGGGGCGCCGCGGCGGCGACAACCACAGCACATCCGCGTCAGGCCAACCTTAATTGCCATGTCCGCCCTTAAACTCGACAACGTCAGCAAACGCTTTGCGCCCCGCCGCCGCGGCCTCAAAAGCCTGTTTTCCCCTCCCCGCACCGACGCCGGCTTCCTGGCCGTTGACCAGGTCAGCCTGACCATCGAGCACGGCGAGTTCTTCGGCCTGCTGGGCCCCAACGGCGCGGGCAAGACCACCCTGATCTCCATGCTCGCCGGCCTGACCCAGCCCACCAGCGGCAAAGTCAGCGTCTGCGGCTACGACGTGCGCACCCAGTATCAGCAGGCGCGCCGCTCCCTGGGCGTGGTGCCCCAGGAAATCGTCTACGACCCCTTCTTCACCGTGCGCGAGACCCTGCGCCTGCAATCGGGCTACTTCGGCCTGAAGCACAACGACGACTGGATCGACGAGATCCTGGCCAACCTGGCCCTGACGGACAAGGCCGACGCCAATATGCGCGCCCTGTCCGGCGGCATGAAACGCCGCGTGCTGGTCGCCCAGGCGCTGGTGCACCGCCCGCCCGTCATCATCCTGGACGAACCCACCGCCGGCGTGGACGTGGACCTGCGCCGCACCCTGTGGGAGTTCATCATCCGCCTGAACCAGCAGGGCCACACCATCCTGCTGACCACGCACTACCTGGAAGAGGCCGAAGCCCTGTGCGGACGCTTAGGCCTGCTCAAGCACGGCAACATCGTCGCCCTGGACACCACCCAGGCCATCATGGAGCGCGCCGGCGGGACCGACCTGGAAGACGCATTCGTACGCATCATGCACAACGAAGGAAAAATGGGAGTGGCCCTATGAACCAACCCGCCTCCCCCAAGCACTGGGGCGTGCCCCGGAACGCCGACGCCGCCGCGCCGCGCCCCGGCACGGTGCAGCCGCCCGCGCAGCCCGCCATGGGCTCGGGCTTTCCCACGCTGCTGCGCAAGGAACTGATGCGCTTCTGGAAGGTCGCCTTCCAGACCATCGCCGCTCCGGTGCTGACGGCGCTGATGTACCTGCTGATCTTCGCCCACGTGCTCGAAGGCCGTGTCACGGTGTACGACTCCGTACCCTACACCGCCTTCCTGATCCCCGGGCTGATGATGATGAGCATGCTGCAGAACGCCTTCGCCAATCCCTCGTCCTCGCTGATCCAGAGCCGCATTTCCGGCAACCTGGTGTTCATCCTTCTGCCGCCTCTCTCGCACCGCGAGATCTTCGCCGCCTACCTGCTGGCCTCCATTGCGCGCGGCCTGTGCGTGGGCATATGCGTGTGGGCCATATCCTTATTCTTCGTGCACCTGCCCGTGGCCAACCCGCTGTGGGTTATCCTCTTTGCCGTCATGTCCTGCGGCATCATGGGCACGCTGGGCCTGATCGCCGGCCTCTGGTCCGAGAAATTCGACCAGCTGGCCGCGTTCCAGAACTTCCTGATCATGCCGGCCACCTTCCTGTCCGGCGTGTTCTACTCGATCCACAGCCTGCCGCCCTTCTGGCAGACGGTCTCGCACTGGAACCCGCTCTTCTACACCATAGACGGGTTCCGCTACGGGTTCTTCGCCGCCTCGGACGTCTCGCCCTGGTTCAGCTTTGCCGTCGTCGCCGGCGTCTTTGCTGCGCTGTGCCTGATTTCGCTACGCCTGCTCGCATCAGGCTATAAATTACGGAATTGACCTCATGTTGCCGACCCCTGAACAAGTACGCCAATACATTGCCGACAACCTGCCCTGCGACCACCTGCACGTCGATGGCGACGGCTCGCATTTCGAGGCGCTGATCGTCAGCCCCGCCTTTGAAGGCAAGCGCCTGATCGCCCGCCACCAGCTGGTCTACAAGGCCCTGGGCGATCGCATGAAGGCCGAGATCCACGCCCTGTCCATGCGCACCCTGACTCCCGACGAATACAAGGCCAATCCGAATGGATAAATTACGCATTTCGGGCGGCCAGCGCCTGAACGGGGAAATCTCCGTCTCCGGCGCCAAGAACGCCGCCCTGCCCATTCTGTGCGCCAGCCTGCTGACGGCCGACACCGTGGTGCTGGACAATGTGCCGCGCCTGCGCGACATCGACACCACCCTCAAGCTGCTCGGACAGCTGGGCGTGGCGCAGGAGCGCAACGGCACGCTGGCCCTGACCTCCGCCGACATCACCAGCCTGGAAGCGCCTTACGAGCTGGTCAAGACCATGCGCGCCTCCATCCTGGTGCTGGGCCCGCTGCTGGCCCGCTTCGGCGAGGCGCGCGTCAGCCTGCCGGGCGGCTGCGCCATAGGCCAGCGCCCCGTGGACCAGCACATCAAGGGGCTGGCGGCCATGGGCGCGGAGATCCACGTCGAGCACGGCTTCGTCAATGCGCGCGCCAAGCGCCTGCGCGGCGCGGTGGTGCGCACCGACATGATCACCGTCACGGGCACGGAGAACCTGATGATGGCCGCGGTGCTGGCCGAGGGCCAGACGATTCTGGAGAACGCCGCCCGCGAACCGGAAATCATCGACCTGGCCGAGCTGCTCATCAAGATGGGCGCCCGCATCCAGGGCCACGGCACCGACCGCATCGTCATCGACGGCGTGGATCGCCTGCACGGCGCCGAACACCGCATCTGCCCGGACCGCATCGAGACCGGCACCTTTCTGTGCGCCGTGGGCGCGACCGGCGGCGAGCTCATCCTGCGCAACACCGACGCCCAGGCCCTGGGCGCCACGCTGGACAAGCTGCGCGAGGCCGGCCTGCGCATCGAGACGGGCGCGGACTGGATCAAGGGCTCCATGCAGGGCCGCCCCAAGGCCGTGGGCTTTCGCACCAGCGAATACCCGGGCTTTCCCACCGACATGCAGGCCCAGCTGATGGCGCTGAACACCATCGCCGACGGCACCTCCTCCGTGGTGGAAACCATTTTCGAAAACCGCTACATGCACGTCCAGGAGCTGAACCGCCTGGGCGCGCAGATCGAGATCGACGGCCACGTGGCGGTGGTCAAGGGCGTGCCCTGCCTGACCGGCGCCACCGTCATGGCCACCGACCTGCGGGCCTCCGCCAGCCTGGTCATCGCCGGACTGGCCGCCCGCGGCGAAACCACCGTCGAGCGCATCTACCACCTGGACCGCGGCTACGACCGCATGGAAGCCAAGCTCCAGGCCGTGGGCGCGCAGATCGAGCGCATCAGCAGCAAGGAAAACGCATGAGCCCCGCCAGCCTGAACCAGCCCCTGACGCTGGCCCTGTCCAAGGGCCGCATCTTCGACGAGACCCTGCCCCTGCTGGAAGAAGCCGGCATCAAGGTGCTGGAAAGCCCCGAAACCTCCCGCAAGCTGATCCTGCCCACCAACAATCCCGACCTGCGCCTGATCATCGTGCGCGCCACCGACGTGCCCACCTACGTGCAGTACGGCGCCGCGCACATCGGCATCGCCGGCAAGGACGTGCTGTACGAACACATGGAGCAGCACCCCGGCGGCCTGTACCAGCCCGTGGACCTGAACATCGCCCGCTGCCGCCTGTGCGTGGCCGTGGCCGAGGGCTTCGACTACCACTCCGCCGTCAAGCAGGGCTCGCGCCTGCGCATCGCCACCAAGTACACCCGCGCCGCGCGCGAGCACTTCGCCGGCAAGGGCGTGTACGTGGACCTGATCAAGCTGTACGGCTCCATGGAACTGGCGCCGCTGGTGGGCCTGGCCGACGCCATCGTGGACCTGGTGTCCAGCGGCGGGACCCTGCGCGCCAACAAGCTGGTCGAAGTGGAAGAAATCGCCACGATCTCCTCGCGCCTGATCGTCAACCAGGCCGCCATGAAGAACCGCAGCCCGCAGCTGCAGCCCCTGATCGACGCCTTCTCGCGCGCCTCCGTGGAGCATGGCCCGGCCTAGACCCGTCGCCCGCACGCCGCGGCGACATGGGTCTTCAAAGGCCGGTGTCCTCCTGGGCCGGCCGACCCGGCCCGCCTTAAGCAAAACGGTATACACTGCCTGTTGAACTTCTGTTTTCCTCTATAGCGTCATGTCACTGATCCATCGCCTGAATGCCGAGTCCGCCCAGTTCGACGCCGAACTGCGCTCGTTGCTGGCCTATGAAGCCTCCGAAGACGAATCCATCGAACGGGCCTGCGCCGACATCCTGCATCGCATCCAGCATGAAGGCGACGCCGCCCTGCTCGACTACACGCGCCGCTTCGACCGCCTGGACGTGGACCGGGCCGCCGCGCTTGAGGTCTCCCGCGAAGAACTGCAGGCTGCGCTGGACGGCCTGCCAGCCGATCAGCGCCAGGCCCTGGAGCAGGCAGCCGAGCGCGTGCGCCGCTACCACGAGCACCAGCGCGCCCAGACCTGGACCTATACCGAACCCGACGGCACAGTGCTGGGCCAGCAAGTCACCCCGCTGGACCGCGTGGGCCTGTACGTGCCCGGCGGCAAGGCCGCCTACCCCTCGTCCGTGCTGATGAACGCCATTCCGGCCAAGGTGGCCGGCGTGCCCGAGCTGATTATGGTCACGCCCACGCCCGACGGCGTGCGCAACCCCATCGTGCTGGCCGCCGCCGCCCTGGGCGGGGTGGACCGCGTCTTCACCATCGGCGGCGCCCAGGCCGTGGGCGCGCTGGCCTATGGCACGGACACCATTCCCGCCGTGGACAAGATCGTCGGGCCCGGCAACGCCTATGTGGCTTCGGCCAAGCGCCGGGTCTTCGGCGTGGTGGGCATCGACATGATCGCCGGCCCCAGCGAGATCCTGATCATCAGCGACGGCAGCGCGCCGCCCGACTGGATCGCCATGGACCTGTTTTCCCAGGCCGAGCACGACGAACTGGCCCAGGCCATCCTGCTCTGTCCGGACGCCGCCTACCTGGACCAGGTCGAGGCCGCCATCGAGCGCCTGCTGGCCACCATGCCGCGCGCCGACATCATCCGCCGCAGCCTGTCCGGCCGGGGCGCCCTGATCAAGGTGCGCGACCTGGACGAGGCCTGCCGCATCAGCAACCACATCGCGCCCGAACACCTGGAGGTGTCCACGCGCAATGCCCGGGACCTGCTGGGCAAGATCCGCCATGCCGGCGCCATCTTCCTGGGCCCCTACAGCTCCGAATCGCTGGGCGATTACTGTGCGGGCCCGAACCATGTCCTGCCGACAGCGCGCACCGCGCGCTTCTCGTCGCCGCTGGGCGTCTACGATTTCCAGAAACGCAGCAGCATCATCCAGGTTTCGGAATCGGGCGCGCAGACGCTGGGACCCATAGCCGCCACGCTGGCCGAGGGCGAGGGCCTGTACGCCCACGCCGCCAGCGCGCAATTCCGACTGACCCAATCCTGAAACCGGCCTAGCCGCCGGCCTGACATGCGTACCGCCGAAATCACCCGCAACACCAACGAAACCCGCATCCGCGTCGCCATCAACCTGGACGGCACGGGCCGCCACAACCTGAACAGCGGCGTGCCCTTCCTGGACCACATGCTGGACCAGATCGCCCGCCACGGCCTGATCGACCTGGACGTGCACTGCGAAGGCGACACCCACATCGACGACCACCACACGGTCGAGGACATCGGCATCGCCCTGGGCCAGGCCTTCGCCAAGGCCGTGGGCAACAAGGCGGGCCTGCGCCGCTACGGCCATTCATACGTCCCCCTGGACGAGGCCCTGTCGCGCGTGGTGGTGGACTTTTCCGGCCGCCCCGGCCTGTTCTATTTTCTGCCCTTCACCCGCGCACGGATCGGCCAGTTCGATGTAGACTTGACGCGCGAGTTTTTCCAGGGCTTCGTCAATCACGCGCTGGTCACCTTGCACATCGATAACCTACGCGGCGAAAACGCACATCATCAGTGCGAAACCGTGTTCAAAGCCTTTGGCCGAGCACTGCGGATGGCGCTGGAGCTCGATCCGCGCAGCGAAGGCGTGGTGCCTTCGACCAAAGGGGTTCTGTAAACCTTCCTTCGGCCACACATCGTGACAACCATCGCCATTGTCGACTACGGCACGGGCAACATTTTCTCTGTTGCCCGCGCACTGAGCGCCGCCGCGCCCGCTGACCGCGTCATCCTCGCCCAAACCCCCCAGGCCATCCTGGACGCCGACCGGGTGGTGCTGCCCGGCCAGGGCGCCATGCCCGACTGCATGCGCCACCTGGACGAATCGGGCCTGCGCAAGGCGCTGCTGGCCGCGGCCCGCAGCAAGCCCCTGCTGGGGATCTGTGTGGGCGAACAAATGCTGTTCGACCTGAGCGAGGAAGGCAATGTGCCCTGCCTGGGCCTGATGCCCGGACGCGTGCGCCGCTTCGAAGGCCCCGGCTACAAGACCGCCAGCGGCGCCCGGCAGCCCGACGCCCGGCAGCCCGACGCCCGGCAGCCCGGCGCCCGGGAACCCGGCGTCCTGAAAGTGCCACATATAGGCTGGAATCGCGTGCACCAGAACCGGGATCACGCCCTGTGGGCCGGCATCCCCGACGGCGCCTATTTCTATTTCGTGCACAGTTATTTTGCGGATCCGTCTGATCCAGGCCAAATCTGCGGCACGAGCCAGTACGGCCAGCGCTTTACCTGCGCGGTGGCAACCGCTAATATTTTCGCGGTGCAGTGCCATCCAGAGAAAAGCGCGGACAACGGCCTGCAACTGTTCCGGAATTTCGCCCGCTGGAAACCCTGATTCCAATTACCGTTCCGCGGCTTCTTTCCTTTCCATCCATCAGACTCAGTATTCCTTACGTTTTTACGGCTAAAGACCATGCTTTTGATCCCCGCCATCGACCTCAAAGACGGGCGTTGCGTGCGCCTTCGCCAGGGCGACCTGGACGATGCTACTGTTTTCTCCGATGATCCGGCCGAAATAGCGACACAATGGCTGGAAGCAGGTGCTCGCCGTCTGCATCTGGTGGACCTGAACGGCGCCTTCGCCGGCAAGCCCAAAAACGTGGAAGCCATCAAATCCATCCTCAAGGCCGTCGATGGCGAAATCCCCGTGCAGATCGGCGGCGGCATCCGCGACCTGGACACGATAGAGCGCTACCTGGATGTCGGCATGAGCTATGTCATCATCGGCACCGCCGCGGTCAAGAGCCCGGGCTTCCTGCAGGACGCCTGCAGCGCCTTCCCCGGCAGCATCATCGTGGGCCTGGACGCGCGCGACGGCAAGATCGCCACGGACGGCTGGAGCAAGCTGACCCGCCACGACGTGCTGGACCTGGCCAAGAAGTTCGAGGACTACGGCTGCGAGTCCATCATCTACACCGACATCGGCCGCGACGGCATGCTCTCGGGCGTGAACATCGAAGCCACCGTACGCCTGTCCCAGCACGTGAAGATCCCCGTCATCGCCTCGGGCGGCGTCACCAACCTGAAGGACATCGAGGCCCTGTGCGCCGTCGAATCCGAAGGCGTGGAAGGCGTGATCCTGGGCCGCAGCATCTACGAAGGCACGCTGGACTTCGCCCAGGCCCAGGAATTCGCCGACGAGTACCAGGCATGAGCCAGGACGTCGCCAGCGAACTCTCCTGCCGCATCATCCCCTGCCTGGACGTGACCGCCGGACGCGTGGTCAAGGGCGTGAACTTCGTGGACCTGGTCGATGCCGGCGATCCCGTCGAGATCGCCCGCCAGTACAACGAACAAGGCGCGGACGAACTCACCTTCCTGGACATCACCGCCACCTCGGACAACCGCGACCTGATCCTGCCCATCATCGAGCAAGTCGCCAGCCAGGTGTTCATTCCGCTGACGGTGGGCGGCGGCGTGCGCGAAGTGGCGGACGTGCAGCGCCTGCTCAATGCGGGCGCCGACAAGGTCTCCATCAACAGCGCCGCCATCACCAATCCGGACCTGGTGCGCGCCGCCAGCGACCACCACGGCAACCAGTGCATCGTGGTGGCCATCGACGCGCGCCGCGTCAGCGCCGCGGGCGAGCCGCCCCGCTGGGAAGTGTTCACCCACGGCGGCCGCCGGGCCACCGGGCTGGACGTGGTGGAATGGGCGGTGCGCATGGCCGACTACGGCGCGGGCGAGCTGCTGCTGACCAGCATGGACCGCGACGGCACCAAGTCGGGCTTCGACCTCGAACTGACCCGCGCCGTCTCCAGCGCCGTCTCCGTGCCCGTGATCGCCTCCGGCGGCGTGGGCGGGCTGCAGGACCTGGCCGATGGCGTGCTGCAGGGCGGCGCCAGCGCCGTGCTGGCCGCCAGCATTTTCCATTACGGACAACATACGATCGCCGAGGCCAAGGACTTCATGGCCGCCCAAGGCATACAGGTACGCCGCTGATGTCTACCCTACCCGCCTGGCTGGCCGAGGTCCGGTTCGACGAGCAGGGACTGATCCCCGCCATCGCCCAGGACCAGGCCAGCGGAAAAATCTTGATGGTCGCCTGGATGAACCAGGAGTCGCTGCTGGAGACGGCTCGCACGCGGTGCGCCGTGTACTGGTCGCGCTCGCGCCAGCGCCTCTGGCGCAAGGGCGAGGAATCCGGCCACGTCCAGCACGTCTCGGACATCCGCCTGGACTGCGACGGCGATGTCATCCTCCTGAGCGTCGAGCAGGTCGGCCACATCGCCTGCCATACCGGCCGGGAAAGCTGCTTCTTTCGCCAGCTGCAGGGGCGGGACGAGCAGGCGCAATGGGCCATCACCGATCCCGTGCTGAAGGACCCGGAGCACATCTACCGATGAGCCAAGAACTGAATCCCGACACCATCCTGGAACACCTGGGCCGCACCCTGAAGTCGCGCCTGCCCGCACAGGGCGGCGACCCGGCATCGTCCTACGCCGCCAAGCTGTTCGCCAAGGGGCCGGACGCCTTTCTGAAGAAGATAGGCGAAGAAGCCACGGAACTGGTCATGGCCGCCAAGGACGAACAGCGCGAGCGCATCGTCAGCGAGACCGCCGACCTGTGGTTCCACAGCCTGGTGGCCCTGACCTACTACGGCCTGGAGCCGCGCGACGTGCTGGCCGAGCTGGTGCGCCGCGAGGGCACCTCCGGACTGGCGGAAAAAGCCTCCCGGCCGCGCGACGGACTGTAATCCTGTCACGCAGACGCGATACACTGTCCGGATACATGGACTTATTCAAGGCGCCCGCCGGGCGGGCGTCCCGCTACCGAGGTTCCTATGAGCGAGAACTGTCTCTTCTGTAAAATCGCCGCCGGCGACATTCCCTCCAAGAAAGTCTACGAGGACGAGGACTTCCTGGTCATCCACGACATCAATCCGGCCGCTCCGGTACATCTACTGGTAATCCCCAAGCAGCACGTGCAGTCCCTGCAGGCAATTTCTCCCGAAGACAGCGTGTGGTTGGGTAAAATGTTGGCAATGGCCCCGACGCTGGCTGCCCAGGCAGGCTGCCGTCCCGGACCCGAAGGCGGCTTTCGCGTCGTGATCAACAACGGCCTCGACGGCGGGCAGGAAATCAATCACTTACACATGCACATCCTGGGCGGTCCGCGCCCATGGGCACATCGCGCAGCCGTGGCTGCATAACGGAGATACATTATGGGTAGCTTTAGCATTTGGCACTGGCTGGTCGTCCTGGTCATCGTCGCCCTCATTTTCGGCACCAAGAAGCTGCGCAACATCGGCTCGGACCTGGGCGGCGCCGTCAAGGGCTTCAAGGAAGGCATGAAAGACGCGGCCGACGACGGCAAGACCCCCGAATCGGTCAGCCAGCGCGCCGCCGATCCTCAGACCATAGACGTGCAGGCCAAGGAAAAATCCGATCGCGCCTGATCGCTTTTGTGTGAGCTTCAATGTTTGATGTCAGCTTTACCGAGTTAATCGTCATCGGCGTGGTCGCCCTGATCGTCATCGGTCCCGAGCGCCTGCCCAAGGTGGCTCGCACGGCAGGGCACCTGCTCGGCCGCGCGCAGCGCTATGTCAACGAGGTCAAGTCCGACATCCAGCGCGAAATCAACCTGGACGAAGTCAACAAGCTCAAGGACCAGATGGAAGAGGCGGCCCGTTCCGTGCGCTCTTCCGTCGAAGACACGGGCAAGAGCCTGAGCCAGCCGCTGGAGCAGGCGCGCGACGCCCTCCAGCAGGCCTCGGACTCGGCGCGCAGCGCCCTGTCCGCCCAGGCCGACGAGCCCGCCCGGAAAGCGGACGCGCCGCCCGCCGCTCCCGAGCCCGCCGCCGGCCACGCGCCGCAGGACGCGGCCAGGCCCGCGCCCGCACAGTCCGCTCCAGGGGACGCTCCCGCCTCCAACCCCAAAGGACCGACGGCATGAGCACCGAAGCGCCTCAGGAAGACTCCTTCATCTCCCACCTGATCGAGCTGCGCACCCGCCTGCTGCGGGCCGTGCTGACCGTGGTGGGCATTTTCGTGGTGCTGTTCATGTACCCCGGCGCCTCGGCCATCTACGACGTGCTGGCCCAGCCCATGATGGCCTCGCTGCCCGAAGGCACGCGCATGATCGCCACCGGCGTCATCACGCCCTTCATGGTGCCCGTCAAGGTCACCCTGATGGCCGCCTTCGTGCTGGCCCTGCCCGTGGTGCTCTACCAGGCCTGGGCCTTCATCGCGCCCGGCCTGTACAGCCACGAAAAAAAGCTGGCCCTGCCGCTGATCTTCACCAGCACCCTGCTGTTCATCGCAGGCATGGCCTTCTGCTATTTCGTGGTGTTCCGCACGGTGTTCCACTTCATCGCCACCTTCGCGCCGCAGTCCATCACGCCGGCGCCGGACATCGAAGCCTACCTGGGCTTTGTCATGACCATGTTCATGGCCTTCGGCATCACCTTCGAAGTGCCCATCGCCGTGATCCTGCTGGTCAAGACCGGCGTGGTCACGGTGGCCAAGCTGCGCGAGATCCGCGGCTACGTCATCGTGGGCGCCTTCGTGATTGCCGCCATCGTCACGCCCCCGGACGTGGTCAGCCAGATCCTGCTGGCCGCGCCGCTGTGCCTGCTGTACGAAATGGGCATCCTGGCGGCCAGCATGATCAAGAAACGCGAGGTCCCGGAAAGCAAAAGACGCGAGCTGGATCTCTAGAACGCATCCCGGTCCACGGTAAAAAGCCCCTTGTCGCCATGACAAGGGGCTCTTTTTTTGCCACGTGAAAACAAAGCGGCAGCGGGCCTTCAGCGGTTCCGGGCCGCCGGCCGCGCGCCCACCTTGACCTTCAGCTCCAGCGTCCTGCCCTCGCGCAGCAGGGACAGGGCGACCTCCTGGCCGGGCTTGATGGGCGCGATCTGGTTCAGCAGGCCGATGGAGTCCGTGACCTTCTGGCCATTGAAGCGCAGCACGATATCCCCCACCCGCATGCCCGCCTGGGCGCCCGGGCCCTGGTGCTGCAGGCTGGCGATGATGACGCCTTCGTCGCTGTCCAGATGGAAGACCTTGGCCAGATCCGGCGTGATGTCCTGCGGCTCCAGGCCCAGCCAGCCGCGCGTCACCACGCCATTGCGGATGATCTCCTCCATGATGGCCAGGGCCGTCGTGGCGGGGATGGCAAAGCCTATGCCCAGGGATCCGCCCGTCTCGGAATAGATGGCGGTGTTGATGCCCACCAGCCGGCCGCGCGCATTCACCAGCGCGCCGCCCGAATTGCCGGGATTGATGGCCGCGTCGGTCTGGATGAAGTTCTCGTAGATATTGATGCCCAGGCGGTTGCGTCCCAGCCCCGACACGATGCCCATGGTCGTGGTCTGGCCCACGCCGAACGGATTGCCGATGGCCAGCACCACATCCCCCACGCGCAGATCCGAGCTGTCCTCGGCCGCAATCGCGGTCAGGCCGGGCAGATCGATCTTCAGCACGGCCAGATCACTTTCCGGGTCCGCGCCTATCAGCCGCGCCCGTGCCTGGCGCCCGTCGGCCAGGGCGACCTCGATGGCGTCGGCCGCCTCGATCACATGGTAATTGGTGAGGATGAAACCTTCCTCATGTACGATCACTCCCGAACCCAGGTTGGTATTGGGTCGGCGCTCGATCAGGTCGGGCAGTTCGCGGAACAGGCGGTTCAGCTCCGGGTCCTGGAACGGCGACGGATTGCCGTCCAGATGCTTGCTGGTGTACACATTGACCACGGTGGGCGCGGCGCTGGCGACGGCGGACGCGTATGACAAGGGCGCAGGGCTGGCCTGCACGGCGTTCGGCGCGACCGGCAAAGCCGGCGCCGGGACAGGTGCGGCGGGCCGGACCGGCGTCGCAGGCGCGCCCAGCCATTGCGGCCTGAGTGTCGCCACGATAAAGAAGCCCGCCAGACAGACCGTCACCGCTTGAGCAAATACCAGCCACAATCGACGCATAGCACTCATTCAGATAAGGATTTCCATGACACAGGTTTCAACTGCCGATCTGGCCAACTGGCTGGACACCACCCTGGATGCCGCCCGGTTCAAGGATTACTGCCCCAACGGCCTGCAGGTGGAGGGCAAGCCCGTCATCCGCAAACTGGTCACCGGCGTGACCGCATCGCTGGCACTGGTGGACGCGGCCATCGCCCGCCAAGCGGACGCCATCCTGGTGCACCACGGCTGGTTCTGGAAGAACGAGAATCCCTGCATACGCGGCGCCAGGAAAACGCGCATCGAACGCGTCCTGCAGCACCAGCTTAACCTGCTGGGCTACCACCTGCCCCTGGACGCCCACCCGGAATTCGGCAATAACGCCCAGCTGGGGCGCCGGCTGGGGATAGAGCCGCTGCGCGATGAACAAGGCCGACCCCGCACCTGCGGCCCGGACGGACTGGTCTGGCTGGGCGAAATGGCGGAGCCGGCGACCCTCGAAACCTTTCGCCTGACAGTTTGCAGTAATTTACAACGTGAGCCACTCGTTGTTGGGGATTTACAACGAAACATACGCCGCATCGCCTGGTGCACGGGCGGAGCGCAGGGTTTCATCGACGCCGCGATCGAAGCCGGCGCGGACCTGTACATCACCGGCGAGGCCTCGGAACAGACCTTTCACAGCGCCCAGGAGAACGGCATCGCCTTCATGGCGGCGGGTCATCACGCCACGGAACGCTACGGCGCCAAGGCCCTGGGCGAGGAGATCGCCCGGCGCTTTGGCATCGAGGTCGAGTTCGTGGATCTGGACAATCCCGTATGAACGGCGGACAGGCGCGCTGACATGACGCTGAACAAGGTTTTATGCGGCTGACAGCTAGACACGGCCCGGTGAAGAAGGGCTAAAATCAAGTATCCGGCAGCGACCCGACTTGGCATTGCCGGCTGGTTTGCATGAACAAAAAAGGGTGCCTGACGACACCCTTGCTCTAGCGCATTGATCAGGCAACGCCTTTATTTCTTCAGCGAATCCCGGATCTCGCGCAACAACAGCACGTCCTCGGGGGTTGGCTCAGGAGCGGCTTCCTCCTTCTTGACCACGGTGTCGCGCATGCGGTTGACCATCTTCACCATGCAGAACACCACGAAGGCCAGCAGGATGAAATTGATCAGAATGGTCAGGAAGTTGCCCCACGACAGGATAACGGCGCCCGCCTTGGTCAGGGCATCGAAGGTTTCAGGGCCGCTGTAGCCTTCGGGCAGGCGCAAGACCGTGAATTGATTGGTGAAATCGACTTCGCCCCCCAGTATGAAGCTGATGACGGGCATGATGATGTCCTTCACCAGCGAGTCGATGATCTTGCCGAACGCGGCCCCGATGATGACACCGACCGCGAGGTCTATCATGTTGCCCTTGACTGCAAACTCCCGGAATTCGTGGAGAAAACCTCGAGCCTTGTTCATATGTTCACCTTTGATCAAGTCATGCTGTGCTGGGTAACGCTATAATACGCGGTTGAATAATATACCCAGGCCCAAATCCGTAAATTGTGGTATGCCCGAATCGGGCAGGAATAAGGATACTAGAATGAGTCAGATTACGACACAGCCCGATGACATAGGCGCGGTTGATCCCAACCTTCCGCCCGATCCTTCGCGCCGCACCTGGGTCGCCACCGCCTGTGCGTTAGGTGGTGTCGCTGGTGTGGCCACCGCTGTTCCTTTCGTCAGCTCCTTTGCTCCGTCCGACAAGGCCAAGGCCGCCGGCGCGCCCGTGGAAGTGGACATCTCCAGCATCGCCCCCGGCGAAATGCGCACCGTGGAATGGCGCGGCAAGCCCGTCTGGATCCTGCATCGCACGAAAGAGCAGCTGGACGCCCTGCCCAAGCTGGACAGCCAGCTGGCCGACCCCAATTCGGACCGCCCCGGCTTCACGCCCGCCTACGCCAAGAACGAGTACCGTTCGCGTCGTCCTGAAATCTTTATCTGTATCGGTATCTGCACCCACCTGGGCTGCTCGCCAACGCCCCACCTGGCCGCCGGCGCCGGCGCCGGCCTGCCTGGCGGCTGGGAAGGCGGCTTCCTGTGCCCCTGCCACGGTTCGACCTTCGACCTGGCCGGCCGCGTCTACAGCAACAAGCCCGCGCCCGACAACCTCGAAATCCCGCCCTACCAGTTCTCGGCCGACGGCACGATGGTCACGATCGGCGTGGACGAAGACAACAAGGCCTAAGGCGGCTGTAACCCAATACGTATTCATTAAAAGATAAAGGAGCCGTTTCATGGCTGGCGAGAAAACCGTCGAAACGACAGGACTCTTGGGATGGATTGACAGGCGTTTCCCCCTGACATCCCTGTACAAGGAGCACATGTCGGAATACTACGCTCCGAAGAACTTCAACTTCTGGTACTTCTTCGGTTCCCTGGCACTGCTGGTGCTGGTCATCCAAATCGTGACCGGGATCTTCCTGGTCATGAACTACAAGCCCGACGCCAAGCTGGCGTTCGAATCCGTCGAATACATCATGCGCGAAGTGCCCGGCGGCTGGATCATCCGCTACATGCACTCCACCGGCGCCTCCATGTTCTTCGTGGTGGTGTACCTGCACATGCTGCGCGGCCTGTTCTACGGCTCCTACCGCAAGCCCCGCGAACTGGTCTGGATCTTCGGCGTGGCCATCTTCCTGTGCCTGATGGGCGAAGCCTTCATGGGCTACCTGCTGCCCTGGGGCCAGATGTCCTACTGGGGCGCCCAGGTGATCGTGAACCTGTTCTCGGCCATCCCCTTCATCGGTCCTGACCTGGCCATCTTCATCCGCGGCGACTACGTGGTGTCCGACGCCACCCTGAACCGCTTCTTCGCCCTGCACGTGATCGCCATTCCCCTGGTCCTGCTGGGCCTGGTCGTGGCCCACCTGATCGCCCTGCACGAAGTGGGTTCCAACAACCCCGACGGCGTGGAAATCAAGAAAGGCCCCAAGGACGCCCAAGGTCGCCCCCTGGACGGCATTCCATTCCACCCCTACTACACCGTGCACGACATCTTGGGCGTGGCCGGCTTCCTGATCGTGTTCGCCGCGATCCTGTTCTTCGCGCCTGAAATGGGCGGCTACTTCCTGGAGTTCAACAACTTCACCCCGGCCGACGCCCTGAAGACGCCTCCGCACATCGCCCCGGTCTGGTACTTCACGCCGTTCTACTCGATGCTGCGCGCCACCACCGCCGACTTCACCTGGATCCTGGCCGGCGCCTCGGTCATCGCCGCCATCGCGCTGTTCGTCAAGGGCAAGCTGCCCGGCATCTGGCGCGTGGCCGTTCCCGCCATCCTGATCGCCATCGCCGTGCTGTTCCGCATCATCGACGCCAAGTTCTGGGGCGTGGTGGCCATGGGCGGCGCGGTCGTGATCCTGTTCTTCCTGCCCTGGCTGGACGCCTCGCCCGTCAAGTCGATCCGCTATCGTCCCACCTGGCACAAAGTGCTGTACGCGATTTTCATCGTCAACTTCCTGATCCTGGGTTACCTGGGCACGCAAGCACCTAACGATCTGTTCAACCTGCTGAGCCAGATCGGCACCGTGATCTACCTGGCCTTCTTCCTGCTGATGCCGGTCTGGAGCCGCCTGGGTACGTTCAAGCCCGAACCTGATCGCGTGACCTTCCGCCCTCACTAGGCCCACAACACGTAACGGAATGACCATGATTAAAAAACTGCTTGGCGCTCTGGCCTTGTCCCTGACCTGCACGGTGGCTGTCGCCGCCGAGGGCGGCTATGCTCTGGAGCGCGCTCCCAACCGCATCAACGACATGGCTGCGCTGCAAAATGGCGCAAAACTGTTCGTCAACTACTGTCTGAACTGTCACAGCGCCAACTCCATGCGCTACAACAAGCTCACGGAAATCGGCCTGTCCGACGAAGACATCAAGAAGAACCTGCTGTTCACCTCGGACAAGGTGGGCGACCTCATGAAGATCGCCATGACGCCGGAAATGGGCAAGAAGTGGTTCGGCGCCGCGCCGCCGGACCTGTCCGTGATCGCCCGCGCCAAATCCGCCAACCTGGGCCCCACCGGCACGGACTACATCTACACCTACCTGCGCACGTTCTACCGCGACGCTTCCCGCCCCACCGGCTGGGACAACCTGGTCTTCCCCAGCGTGGGCATGCCCCACGCCCTGTGGGAGCGCCAGGGCGGCGTGACGCTGCACCGCACGACCGTGGCCGAAGAAGCCAAGGACGACGGCAGCAAGCAGTGGGTCAAGACCACCGCCACCTACGATCCCTTCGGTTTCTCCACAGTCACCAAGGAACCGCTGGCCAACTACACCGGCCATGCCACGGACTCCGTCAAGCTGGAGCCCGTCAACGCCAAGCAGGCCGCCAAGTTCGACAGCGACGTGGCCGACCTGGCCAACTTCATGGGCTGGATGGCCGAACCCGCCCAGCTGGTGCGCAAGAAGATCGGCGTGGGCGTGATGCTGTTCCTGCTGCTGTTCTTCGCCGTCGCCTGGCGCCTGAACAGCGTGTTCTGGAAAGACATCAAGTAACACGCTATGCTAGTCGGGCTGGCCGCCAGGCCTGCCCGGCTTCCCGTTTGCCAAGGCCCAGCCGCGCGGCCTTGTTTCTTGAGCCGTGAGGCTCTTGTTTTTATTTCTACGACTGGAATCCCATACCATGATGGTGCTCTACTCTGGAACGACCTGCCCTTTCTCGCAACGCTGCCGTTTCGTGTTGTTTGAAAAAGGCATGGATTTCGAGATCCGCGACATCGACTTGTACAACAAGCCTGAAGATATCGCCGTCATGAACCCCTACGGACAGGTGCCCATCCTGGTCGAACGCGACCTGATCCTGTACGAATCGAACATCATCAACGAATACATCGACGAGCGCTTCCCCCATCCGCAGCTGATGCCCGCGGACCCCACCATGCGCGCCCGCACCCGCCTGTTCCTGTACAACTTCGAAAAGGAACTGTTCGTGCACGTGGCCGCCCTGGAAGACCGCCGCAACACCGACCCCAAGGCCCAGGACCTGGCCCGCCAGCAGATCCGCAACCACCTGGCGCAACTGGCCCCCATCCTGCTCAAGAACAAGTACATGCTGGGTGAAGAATTCTCCATGCTGGACGTGGCCATCGCCCCCCTGCTCTGGCGCCTGGACCACTACGGCATCGAACTGCCCAAGAGCGCCGCGCCCGTGCAGAAGTATGCCGAACGCGTATTCTCGCGTCCCGCCTATATCGAGGCGCTGACGCCCTCCGAAAAAGTCATGCGTCGCTGATCCCATCATGCAAGAAACCTCGACCAAGCCCTACCTGCTGCGCGCCCTGCACGAATGGTGCACCGACAACGGCTACACGCCGCACATCGTCGTCACCGTGGACGCCAATACCGTGGTCCCGCGCGGGCACATCCAGGACGGCCAGATCACCCTGAACATCGGGCACCTGGCCACCAACCGCCTGGTCATGGGCAACGACTACATCGAATTCCAGACCCGCTTTGGCGGCGTCACGGAAGACATCTTCGTACCCGTCGCCGCCGTGTCGGCCATCTACGCCCGCGAGACGGGCGCCGGCATGGGCTTTGACGTGGTGGAGTCCGAGCCCTACCCAGGCGGCGATACGCCCGACGCCGCCTCCGAAAAGGCCGACGATGCACCCGCCCCCGCCAAGGATGGCGACGGCAGCAAGGTTTCGCACCTGAAGATCGTCAAGTAAGCACGCACGACGCACACGCAACAAGGGCCCCGCATGGGGCCCTTGTGCTTTTTGTTCCTCGCAGAAGTCCTCTCGACGCCGCACCGAATTGGTTCTGCCTGACCTCACCGATCACTGCGAGGCTCACGCAAAGACGCATGGTCAATGTTGATATTGACCGTTATTTAAGAGCACTTACCTTAACGCACTCACTATTTAAAAAAAATGGATTTGCTTAAATAAAAGCACAACTCCATAATGGGGCATGCCTGAATCTTCCCCCACCCTTCGGCTAGGACGCTTTGTCGAAGCCCCTGTTGCGGGCGAGCTCGTGCGCGCCTTTGTACCGCCGCCGCTGCCTCCGCAACCGCCCATCGATGTACTGGCCCTGCTGGAACGACTAAGCTTAGCGGAACGCGCACTGGGACGTCTGGACGGCATCACGATGCTGCTCCCGCGTCAGGAACTGTTCCTCTATATGTATGTCAGGAAAGAAGCAGTCCTCTCATCCCAGATCGAAGGTACGCAATCAACTCTTTCGGATTTGCTCCGTTTCGAAACCGAAGCGCAAGCGGGCCAGCCAATCGACGACATTCGTGAAGTATCAAACTACGTCGATGCGATGATGTATGGTTTGGAACGACTGAAAGAGTTGCCCCTGTCCTTGCGCCTGATTCGCGAAATGCACGCGCGACTGCTTCAAAGTGGGCGCGGCGGCACGAAAAACCCCGGCGAATTTCGACGTTCACAGAACTGGATAGGCGGGTCGCGCCCGGGCAACGCGCTTTTCGTACCGCCGCCGCCCGCCGAGATGGCCTCTTGTCTTGATGCTCTTGAACGCTTCATGCATGAAGACCAGTCGCGGCTACCGGCACTGGTTAAGGCAGGTCTGCTGCACGTCCAGTTCGAAACCATTCATCCGTTCTTGGACGGTAACGGCAGGATCGGCCGCCTGCTGGTCACCCTTTATCTGTGCGTCAACGGAGTGCTGCGCAAACCGTTGCTCTACCTGAGCCTTTATCTCAAAACTCATCGCACGGACTATTACCGCCTGCTTCAAGAAGTGCGCGAGCACGGCGCATGGGAAGCCTGGCTCGACTTTTATCTCGCCGGCGTCGCAGATACAGCCAATCAGGCGTTCGACGCCGCCACCCGGATCGTCGATCTATTCAAGGAAGACCGCGAACGGATCACCGCGCAAAGTGACCGACCTGGCTCAGCCCTACGCGTCCATGATCTGTTTCAACAGCACCCCTATTTAACAGCCAGTCAACTCGTCCAACAAACAGGCCTTTCGACTCCGACGGTCAATGCAGCGCTCTCTGACCTGGAACGGCTCGGCATTATCAAAGAAATCACCGGTCGCAAACGGGGCCGCGTTTTCAGCTATCAGCAATACCTCGCCATTTTGAGCGAAGGCACCGCCCCCCTTCCCGCAGCGATCTGACGACAAGAGCGGATTTATCTGAGCGCTCCCGGCACGCGTCGAGTCGGACATCAAAGCAGGCCATATCGATACAAAATGCCGTTACAGGCGCCCACGTAGGCCACGCACTGACTGAGGCTGAACTTCCTCAAGTCTGCACCGCCTCGGCCTGGTTGCGGCGCCGTGCGGCGGCCACGCGCCATTCCAGCAGGCTCTTGAGCATCACCGACACAATGGCGAAGGTCGCCAGCAGGGCGGCGGCCGTGAAGGCGGCAGCGGCCTTGTTGTCGTTGTTGAGCTGGTCCACCAGCAGGGACAAGGTGAGGGTCTGGTTCATGATGGTGCCGGACACCACCGACACCGCGCCGAACTCGCCGATGGCGCGCGCATTGGTGAGCACCACGCCGTATATCAGCGCCCACTTGATGTCGGGCAGGGTGACATGCCAGAAGATCTGCCATCCATTGGCGCCCAGGCTGAGCGCCGCGGCTTCCGCATCCGAACCCTGGGCCTGCATGACCGGGATCAGGATGCGCGCCACATAGGGCGTGGTGACGAAGATCGTGACCATGACGATGCCCGGCCAGGCGAACATCAACTGAATGTCGTGACCGCTGAACCATTGGCCCAGGGACGTCTCCACCCCATAGACCACCAGATAGCACAGGCCGGCCACCACGGGCGAGACCGCATAGGGAAGGTCCACCAGCGTGCTCAGCAGGCGCCGCCCGCGAAACTGGTAATGCGTCAGGCACCAGGCCAGCAGGATGCCGAAGACCATGTTCAGCGGCACCGTCACCACCGCCACGAACAGCGTCAGCCCGATGGCGTGCAGCATGAAGTCTTCCCGCAGGTTGGACCACAAGGCCGGCAGCCCGTCGCCCAGGGCCTTGGAGAAGATCAGCAGCAGCGGCACCACCAGCAGGCCCAGCACCAGCACGATGCCCACGGCCAGGATCAGGCGGTCCGCCAGACTCTTGGGTGCTTTTCTCATGCGCCCCTCCGTTGCCAGCCCAGCAGGCGGTTCTGCACCAGCTGCAAAGTGAAGAGCAGCAGCAGGGACGCCAGCAGGATCACCGAAGCAATGGCCGCCGCCGCCGGATAGTTGAATTCCTGCAGGCGCACGAAGATCATCAGCGAGGACACTTCGGTTTTATAGGGAATGTTGCCGGCGATCATGATGACCGCGCCGAACTCGCCCAGGCTGCGTATGAAGGCCTGGGACGCGCCGGTCACCATGGCCGGGATCAGGGGCGGGAACACCACCTTGTAGAAGGTCTGCCAGCCCGTCGCCCCCAGGGTCTGGGCGACTTCCTCGTATTCATCGCCCAGCTCCTCGATCACCGGCTGCACGATGCGCACCACGAAAGGCAGGCTGGTGAAGGTCATGGCGACCACGATGCCGGGATACTGGTAGGCGATCCTCCAGCCTTCGGGCAGGAACTGGCCGAACCAGCCGCCGGGCACGAACAGGGTCGCCAGGGTCAGGCCGGCCACCGAGGTCGGCAGGGCGAAAGGCAGGTCCACCAATGCGTCGATCAGCCGGCGCCCCGGAAAATCGAAACGCGTGATGATCCAGGCGATGATGAAGCCCACCACGCTGGCGATCACCGTGGAATAGAAGGCCGCGCTGATGGTGACCTGGTAGCTGCTGAGCACGCGCTTGTCGGTGACGGCGCGCCAGTAGTCGGCCATGCTCATGTCGCTGACATACATGAACAGCGCCGAGAGCGGCAGCAGGACGATGATGGACAGGTACAGGACGCTGAAGCCGAAGCTCAGGCCAAAACCTGGGATGACGGGGCGGCGCAGGAAAAAGACGGGTTTGACCGCAGGCGCCGCCAGGGGCGCTGCGGTCGGGTCCACGAGGGAACGGGTCATCGGTTATTTCGCGAGCAATTGGTCCAGAATGCCGTTGGCTGCGAAATGCTGGCTCTGGATGTCTTTCCAGCTACCCAGCACGTCCGTGGGGTTGATCAGCTTGACCGGCGCGTATTTGGATTCGAATTCCTTCGCCACGGCAGGATCAGTCACCCGATAGTTGAATCCTGCCAGCAGACGCTGGATTTCAGGAGTGTACTGGAACTTCAGGTATTCCGTCGCTTCTTTACGCGTGCCCTTCTGGTCCACGACCTTGTCCACCACGGCGACCGGGAACTCGGCCAGCACGCTGACGGGCGGCACCACGATTTCCAGCTCGCTGCCCTTGAACTCGTCGCTGCCGGCGATATTGATGACTTCGGATTCAAAGGTCAGCAGCACGTCGCCCTGGCCGTTCTGTGCGAAGGCCACCGTCGCGCCGCGGCCGCCCGTGGGAAAGCTCTCCACATTGCCCAGCACCTTGCGCACGAAATCCTTGATCTTGGCTTGGTCGCCGCCGAACTTCTCGTTGGCGTAGAGCCAGGAAGCCAGGTAGGTGTAGCGGGCGTTGCCGGACGTCTTGGGGTTGGGGAACACTAGCTTCACATCGTCGCGCACCAGATCATCCCAGGACTTGATGTTCTTGGGGTTGCCCTTGCGTACCAGGAAGGCGATGGTGCTGTAGTACGGCGAGCTGTTGTTGGGGAACTTGCTGGCCCAGTCCTTGGCCACGGCGCCGCGTTCGGCCAGGAACTCGATGTCCGTCACCTGGTTGAAGGTCACCGTGTCCACCTTCTTGCCCTGGATGATGTCCTGGGCCTGGCGGGACGTGCCGGCGAACGACTGGTCGATCTTGATGTCCTGGCCGGTAGTGGCTTTCCAGTGCTCCACGAACTTGGGATTGATGGCGGCGAAGGTCTCGCGGGCCACGTCGAAGGAAGCATTGAGCAAGGTGACCTGCGCGCCGGCCACGCCGCCCAGCAGCGAAGACAAGAGCAGAGCGGAACCGACCACGGACTTCAATTTCATGTTTTTCCCCTGGGAGCCCGATGCGGGCCCGTAGCATCACAACGTGTTCTGCGGCCCGGCGTATATAACCAAAGCCTTGATGGATTTCATTATGAGTAGGGGATAAAGCATTTAAAACGAACTTTTTATCATTCCTTTATAACCAGAAAGCATGAACCTTCCGGCAGCCCCTCTCGGAGAGGCGCCCCCGGCAGTCCACGGCCTGATTGCCTGTTCACGCAGAAGCCCGTTATAATCCCCAGTTCGCCGGCTTAGCTCAGTTGGTAGAGCAGCGCACTTGTAATGCGAAGGTCGAGGGTTCAACTCCTTTAGCCGGCACCAACAGCTTCAAGCAAAACGCCAACCCTTCGGGTTGGCGTTTTGCTTTTCAAAGGCTGTATTTCGAGGCCAAACCTGATCACTTACAGGCAAAAAGCAAGTTTACGGTACCTCTTCTTGATACTCTAGAATGCTGAACGAGCAGCTATCCTGAATGCCCAGGACGGCAACATCGCCTTGCGTGGGGAGCATCTCGTGTTCAACGTCCAGAGGAGCAAGCAAGTGCATGAACTTGCCGAACGTTACCGACTGTTTGCCAGGACCGAGGCGGCAGGCCGATCGCCTCTTTATGAGCGGCTTTCCATACATGTCTCGCAGTCGCCTGCGGCACTGGCCCTCCTGAGCACATTGCCGCCGGACAAACGGCAGCCCAACCTCTTCTTTGCCGCTCTCAGGCGAGTGGCCGACACCCCTCTTTCCATAGACGCATTCGAGAAATCGCTGGCGGAACACGCCGCTGCGATAAGGCAGGTCATGCTCTCGCGGTCAACGCAGACCAACGAACCAGGCCGATGTTCCGTCCTGTTGCCGTCGCTGGCGAGCATCACTGGCGATGTGGCGCTCATTGAAGTGGGGGCCTCTGCGGGGCTGTGCCTGCTTTTCGAAGAATATGGCTTCGACTGGGGAGCACGTCGCTTATTGCCGCGCCAGGGCGCTGCAGCGCGTCCCATCTTCCCCTGCAAGGTCACTGGAACGGCGCCTTTACCCATCGAATATCCGAACATCGTCTGGCGCGCCGGACTCGACTTGAATCCAGTCGACCTCCGCAATGACGACGATGTCGCCTGGCTGGAGCTGCTGGTGTGGCCTGAAGATGCGGACAGGCTGGAACGATTGCAAGCAGCGATTCGGATCGCTCGCAGCAAGCCGCCCCGGGTGGTGAGAGGCAATCTGCTCCGCGACTTGAAGGGTTTGATGGCCCAGGCGCCGGCCGAAGCCACTGTGGTGGTGTATCACTCCGCTGTACTCAGCTACATCGCTGACCAGGACAGCCGGGACGAATTCGCTGAAACAATGCTGGCAGCCAACTGCGTCTGGATCAGCAATGAAAGCCCCAGAGTCTTTCCCCAATTCGCCCGAGACCTTGAGCCCGCGCCTGATGGAATGTTCCTGCTGACGGTCAATGGCCGGCCACAAGCTTGGACATCGCCCCACGGGCGTGAACTGCATTGGATCTGAGGCGAAGATGGGCATCCGGATCACTCGAACGGCACGAAAACCCGGCATGAGGCAAGCAAGGAACGCCTTTTGGTAACACAGTAGCCCCGCCCAGCAATCTCTCGTTACCTGCGGACGAAAATGTACGCCAGTCCGGAATTTTTGAATCTAAGCTGGGAATTGAGCGCTGCATATACCCAGGAGGGGCTTATGCCATTCGTATTCGTCCACGGCGTCAACAGTCGCAGGGATGCGGACTATGGCCGTGAGGAGCAGGTTCGGGCGGCGTTTCTCAGGGAGATCGTCGCTCCCGCCGCCGGGATCGATGCCCGGCACCCCATCTTCGCGCCGTACTGGGGCGATGACGGGGTCAGGTTCTGGCATGACCTGGCGGTGATTCCCAAAGGCAGCGAGATGGAGTCTCTGACAAGGGACGACCAGGAGCCGCCGCCATCGCTGGGCATCGCCATGGCGGATGGCACGGTGCAGGCCGGAGACACCCTGGATGCGGTGGCGCGGCGCAGTCCCGACACCGCCGTCGATCTGCTGTTCGATGCCGTCATCCAGCAAGCCCGATCCCAGGCCGACATGCTCGCTGTGGCCAGGGCCTACCGCGTGGCGCAGAACCGTCTGGCCGACACCGCAGAGCCTTGGTTGGCGCAGCCCACCATGAATGGCGTGCTGGAACAGGTACTCGATGTGGTCAGCCCAATGCAGGCCGCCGGTGAAGAGGAGGCATTCCATGACGCGGGCTTGAGGAGCATGCTCGAAGAGGGAGCGAAGCGCCTGATACTGCTTGGCCCCGACCAGATCTCCCATGCCTTCGTGCTGCCCTTGCGGCGCCCTCTGACGCGCAAGGCCGCCACCCTCATGGGCGACACCTTCCGCTATCTGGCCGAGCGCGGCGACGGCGCCAAGCCCGGCCCCATCGCCGCGACGATTCTCCAGTCGCTGCGGCAGGCCCATGACCTGGCCCGCTCGAGCAGGGAGCCGCTGGTGGTCATCTGCCACAGTTTCGGCGCTGAAATCGTCTACGACGTCCTCACCCATTACGTGGAAGGTTCTGATCTGGAGGTCGATGCCTGGGTAACCGTGGGGGCTCAGGTGGGATTGTTCGAGGAAATGTCGCTGCTGTGGACCAGTCCCGGGCGCACAGACCGCAACAAAACCCCGCACGAGGCCATCGCCGCGCCCAGGCGTGCGAAGCGCTGGCTGAACATCCTGGACACCAATGACTTGCTGGGCTTTCTGGTCCTGCCGACCTTCACCGGGACCTCAGCCGGCACAGTGCATGACTTCAAGTACGATACCGGCCGTTTCTTCATCGGCGCCCATTCCGGGTATTTCAAATGGCCAAGCTTCTACAAGCGATTGGCGCAGCGTATCGGCGAGACCCTGTGAACAGGGATGTTTACTTAAGATCGTAGAAACAGAATCACGCCAGCAAGAAAAGCATTTACCCAGCTCGGGTTAACACCGGCAGCCACTCGCGAGGCAGGGTCAAGAAGCTGATCCCGAGCAATCAAAAATCAAAAACAAAAACATCTGCCTTACAACTCCGCCGCCAGGCCGGGCATGAGGATCTTTATACTGCTATAAACCTCGCTAATTAATGACGGCCTGGATTTGCCAGCATAATCCTGGACTTGCGAGACAGGCTGCGCCCAAGGGGTCGCTGGACGCAGCGTCATCCACTCCAAGGAGGCCCTATGGCGACACTTCACATCAATGGTCGGGACTGGGAGGTCGACGTTCCCGACGACATGCCGCTGCTCTGGGTGCTGCGCGACGAACTGGGCCTGACCGGCACCAAGTTCGGCTGTGGCGCAGCCTTGTGCGGCGCCTGTACGTTGCACATGGACGGCGCCCCCGTCCGCGCCTGCGTCACCCCCGTCGCGGCAGCGGCCGGACGCGCCATTTCCACCATCGAAGCTCTGGAAACGGACCGGGTGGGCAGAGTGCTGCAGCAAGCCTGGCTCGAGCACAGCGTCGCCCAGTGCGGCTATTGCCAGGCGGGACAGATCATGGCGGCCGCCAGCCTGCTTCAGGCCACGGCAACGCCCACCGACCAGCAGATCGACGAAGCGATGAACGGGAATATCTGCCGTTGCGGCACCTACCCGCGCATCCGCGCCGCCATCACCGACGCGGCAGGCCGCCTGGCGCAAGGAGAACACTCATGACCGCGGCCACCCTGCTCTCCCGGCGCCGATTCCTGCAAGGCTCCCTGGGCGCACTGACACTGGCCGTGACGGCCAGAGGACTGGTCTCGGCCTGTTGGGCCGCCGACGCCCCGGCGCAAAAATTCGGAGCGGACTCCATGCCCGGCGGCACCGTGGATGATCCGCTGATTTTCGTTTCCATTGCCGCGGACGGCCTCGTCACCATCGTGGCTCACCGAGCGGAAATGGGCACCGGCGTGCGCACCAGCCTGCCCATGGTGGTCGCCGACGAAATGCAGGCCCGCTGGGACCGTGTGAAAGTCATCCAGGCCCCGGCTGACGAAGCCCGATATGGCAACCAGAACGTGGACGGTTCGCGCAGCATGCGGCACTTCCTGATGCCGATGCGCAGGGTGGGCGCCGCCGCCCGCCAGATGCTCGAATCGGCCGCCGCGGCGCGATGGGCGGTGCCTGTGACCGAGCTCAGGGCCGAGCAACATGAAGTCGTGCATGCCCCCACGGGCCGCCGCCTTGGCTTTGGCGAACTGGCTGCCGAGGCGGCCCGCTTGCCCGTGCCTGCGGTCGATGCCCTCCGGCTGAAAGAACCCGCGGACTTCCGCTATATCGGCAAGGGCCAGGTCCGGCCGGTCGACCTCGAGGCCATCGGCAAAGGCCGGGCGCTCTACGGCATGGACATGCGCCTGCCGAGCATGGTCTATGCCGTGGTGGCGCGTCCCCCCGTGGTGGGCGGCAAGCTGCGCCATGTCGATTCGACCCGGGCGCTGGCGGTGCCCGGCGTGCTCAAAGTCGTGACGATTCCCGCGTTCGAGGGCGCGCCCGGCTTCCTGCCCCTGGGCGGCGTGGCCGTCGTGGCTCGCAACACCTGGGCGGCCCTGCAGGGGCGCTCGGCGCTGGACCTGGAATGGGAAGACGGCCCCAACGGCAGCTATGACTCCGCTGCCTATCGCCGGATGCTTGAAGCCGCGGCCCGAGCGCCGGGCAAGGCGATGCGCGTACAAGGCGATGTTGCCCGGGAATGGAAGAAAGCGTCCGATGACCGGCGCCTGAGCGCCGATTATTATGTGCCGCACCTGGCCCATGCATCGATGGAGCCGCCCGCGGCCACGGTCCGGATCCAGGGCGGAAAGGCCGAGGTCTGGACCTCGATCCAGAACCCGGCTGCCGCGCAGGACGCCGTGTCGGCGCGCCTGAAGCTCAAGCCCGAAGTCGTCAAGGTCAACGTCCTGCTGCTGGGCGGCGGGTTCGGCCGCAAGTCCATGCCCGACTTCGTGGATGAAGCCGCCATCGTCGCCCAGGCCATGCCCGAAGGCACTCCGGTGAAACTGATCTGGACCCGCGAGGACGACATCCAGCACGATTATCTGCACACCGTGTCCGTAGAGCGTCTGGAAGCCGTCATCGACGGCGACGGCCAGGTCCGCTCCTGGCTGCACCGCAGCGCCGCGCCCACCATCGCGTCCCTGTTCGATCAGAACGCACAAGGACAGCAACTGTTCGAATCGGCCATGTCGGCCATCAACATGCCCTACCAGATCCCCAATGTGCGCGTGGAGACCGCCGCCGTGCCGGCGCATGCGCGCATAGGCTGGTTCCGCTCGGTGGCCAACATCCCGCATGCCTTCGCCGCGCAATGCTTCATTGCCGAACTGGCGCACCATGCAGGCACGGATCACAAGCAGTTTGCGCTCGAGCTGATCGGGCCGGCGCGCAGGATCGATCCGGGCTCCTTGGCCGACACCTGGAACTACAGCGAGTCGCCGCAGCGCTACCCCTATGACACCGGCCGCCTGCGAGCCGTGATCGAGGCCGCCTGCCAGGGCGCCGGCTGGGGACGGAAGCTGCCCGAAGGTCATGGATTGGGGCTGGCCTTCTGCTACAGTTTCATGAGCTACACAGCCACGGTGATCGAGGTCGCCGTCAAGGAGCAGGGCAAGGTGCAGGTGGTGGCCGTGGACATGGCCCTGGACTGCGGCCCGCAGATCAATCCCGAACGGATCCGCGCCCAGATGGAGGGCGGAGCCGTCATGGGCCTGAGTCTGGCGCTGGCCAGCGAGATCACCTTCGAGAAAGGCCGGGTGGTGCAGAGCAACTTCCACGATTATGAAGTGCTGCGCCATGGCCAGTCGCCCCGCGTGATACGGACCCATCTGGTCAATAACGACCACAGCCTGCCGCCCGGCGGCGTGGGCGAGCCGCCGGTGCCGCCCGTGGCGCCCGCCCTGTGCAACGCGGTGTTCGCCGCGACCGGCAAGCGCATGCGCAGCCTGCCCATCCGCATGCTTGCCTGACTCCCCTCAGGCCTTGCACGCCTGGGGCTGCGGGCCGGCCCCATCCCGCATTATTCCTTCATCCGCACAGTCGTTTCCAGCCGCACGCGATCGAAGTCCGAAATCAGCACATCGATGCGCACCTGCCAGTCCGGCTGATAGGGCAATTGCAGATTCTGCACATGCCAAAGGCCTTCGCTGACCCGTTCAGCGGGAAAACTCAGAGGCTCGAGGCCCGCGGCCGGATTGGAGAAGACGACATCCACTTCCTGGGCGGCCAGGGGCTGTCCTGCGGGATTAGTCAAAGTGATCTGCAGCTCGCCCGACCCGCTCGACCCGCCGGCGACGCGGGAACCTGGCGCCGCTGGAGCTGGCGCGCGCAGGGCCAGCTCTGCCATGGCGTTCGAGCCATGGACATGGGCCATCACGACAGTTCGCGCCGTTGAGGCGGCCGACGCAGCCAGGGCGCGTGGCGGCGGCGTGAACCGCCAGAGCGCCGCCACCGCCAGGATCATCAGCGCCAGCAGGCATTCGATGCGTATCACGCGCCGCATGGCCAGCCGGGGCGCGATCTCCCGCCGCAGAACGGCGCTTGTCAGCCGGTAGCGGTTGTGCGCTCCCAGCCCCAGCATCAAAGCCACCAGGGCCAACTTGCCCAGAAGGACCCGCCCGTACGCGCTTTGCCAGAGCGAAGCCATCCCATCCAGCTGCACGTAGACCAGGACGCTGCCGGCCCCGAACAGGACCAGCAGCACCAGCGGAATCCAGCGGGAAAAGCGCTGCAGCAGCAAGAGGTCCGGGCTGTCGCCCAGGCCCGACGCCAGCGGCCACAGGAACCCGACCCACAATGCGACGGCTACGACATGCAGCCATACAGCGGGCATGGACAGCCAGGCGGGCGGCGCGGCGCTGGCGTGTCCCGTGGAGGCAAAGGAAGCGCCCAGCAACACGATGGCCGCCACGGCCATGATGCCCTGGCGTAGGGGAGTGCGCCGGCCCGGCGCCAGCGCGGCACATGCCAGGGCGGCCAGGGCCAGCAAGGCTGACGTTCCAAACGACGAGGCCCACACGGCCGTCCATGCCGCTGCGCTGAAGAAACCGGCAAGGGGCAGGTCCAGGGCGTCGACGCCCCAGAGGCCGGCATTGAACAAGACCATTGTCGCGCCCAGGGACGCGCTCCAGCGCAGCGTGCGCCGCAATTGGCGACGCGATGAAGTCAAGGCCTGGGCAGCGGCCAATCCCGTGCTCAGGAACAAGGTCGCGCAGGCTAGCCAGCGGGCCAGCCAGATCAGCACGTCCCGCCCCCGCTCGCCCTGCCCGGCTTGACTTGCGTCCCTGTCCTGGATCCCGATGGAAAACGTCACCGTGCCGCCGACAGGGTGGCCGTCGGCGGACGCTACGCGCCAGCTCAAGGCGTAGGTCCCCTGCATGTCCAGCCTGGGCATGGGCAGCGCCAGGCCATCGGGCAGAACCTGCGCATCGGCAAGCGCCACGCCCTGCCCGTCCGGCTGAATCAGCTTCAGTACCAAGGGCGACACCGGCTCGTTGAACCGCAACCGGACCTGCTCCGGGGCCTGCGTCAGCACCGCTCCTGCCTGCGGACTGCTGCTTATCAGCGCCGCGTGGGCGGCCGCCCGCGGCGACCACGCGAGCGCGCCCGCCAAGAGGAACAACGCCATGAACCAGGCGCGCGCCCGATCCGGCAGCCGCCCATGCCGGCATGCCCGGACATCGAAAGTGTTTGTCTGCATCACGCCCCCTTCCATGCGCTTCACGTTGGCTACGCTTCAGCCCCGATCCGTCTGTCCGACCCGCCAGCCGGAGCAGGCTCAACCTTGCAGTCGGGCCACGGCCGGCGGGGCCTGCGAGTCAGCTCAAGGCTTGGGCAGGAGTTTCAGGGCGGGGGCAGGAGAATCCGAATGATCGTCCGCCGGCTTCTGACCTGGCGCAGGCTGGTCTATCCACCGCGTCAGGCCTTGCTCGCACTCCTGTACCACAGGGAAATACAGGGTGGTATCCGGCTTCAAGGCGCTGCTCAGGTAAGCGACGAACACGAACTCGTCATAGTGATCGTCGGGCAGGGAACCGCCGGACCAGACGACCTCCTTCACGCCGGAGCTCACCGGTGCCCCGTAAAGGGTATAGGCGCGGCCATAGTCGCCCGTCACCGTCTGGAGCGTCCACCCGGCTTTGGGCTGCGGCTTGACGCCCAGCACGCCATCGGGAATGCGCACGCGCAGCTTGACGGTGGGAGAACCTTTGCAGCCGTGCGGCACCTTGAACACGGCCTTGTAGCTGCTTTCGACCGGGGCCTGGCGGGTCTCCAGCGAGACGTGGGCGAACACGGCGGATGGAACCAGCACCAGGGCCGCCGCCGCGGCGGCCAGGCGGCTGGAAATGACATGAATGGACATGGAAGAACCTCGAGATCAGTATCGTTGAATGCTTGGCCGCACAAGAGCGGCCGTGGACGAACATCACACGAGAGAAGCAGGCGGAGCGCGCGAACCCAGAGGCGGACCCAGCGCCGGCAAGGGCGGCAAGGCCCGATACGGAGGTTGGAGCGAAACAGGGCGATAGGTCACGACGCCCACCGGCAAAGGCGCGTCCTGGTCGGGCAGCGCGGCCTGGGCGAGCAGCAAGCCGAAGGGGCAATCCAGGCCGGCGGCATGGTCATCCTGGGAAGTTTTCCCGGCCGCATCCGGCGAGCCCGCCCATAGGGTCGTGACCACTCCCTGCGCCGTACAGAAAGTCATGGCAAGCCCGTTCTGCTCCGACAGTCCCGGCATGTAGCCCGCAGGCACGACCGCCCGGCACGCGAACGCCAGAAGGGCCAGGCAGAACAAGGCCTGCCAGGCCGCTTCAGACGTGCGCCGAACGGAAATGAAAGCGTGCATGCCGCACAGTATATGACAGGCTTTCCGGCCCGCCCGCAGCGCATTTGTTACCGGCCCGCGGCCGGGGACCCTAGCGGCCCTGGACGGGAACTCCCTCCCCCAGGCATTGGTCCAGTTCGTCCGGGCGACTCGCTCCCAGCAGGGTCATGGTACGCAGCAGTTCCTGGGCCACGATATCCAGCACGCTCGCCACGCCTTGCTCGCCCCCCTGGGCAAGTCCATAGGCGACCGGGCGCCCCAGGAAGACGCCCTGCGCGCCCCAGGCCAATGCCTTGGCCACGTCGGCTCCTCGCCGGAAACCGCTGTCGATGAAGACCGGCACGCGATCCCGCACGACGTCCATGATCGCCGGAAGCGCCGAAATGGCCGAAGGAGCGACGTCCAGCTGCCGGCCCCCGTGGTTGGACACGATCAGGCCGTCGACTCCATGCTGCAATGCCTGGCGGGCGTCCTGCGGATGCAGGAGGCCTTTGATCAGCAAGGGACCGTCCCACTTCGAGCGCAACCAGGTCAGGTCTTCCCAGATGAGGGAGCGATCCATGGTGCGCGACAGCAAGGCCGCCTGCGCCTGGGCCGAGGTCGCGCCGCTGGTGGGCGCCAGGTTCACGAACTGCGGCGCGCCGGCCAGGGCCTGACGCCTCAGCCAGCCAGGGTGGAGGGCCATGTCCAGCAGCAGGCGCGGACCGGGGCGGAACGGCAGCTTGAAACCATGGCGCACGTCTTTCTCGCGGTAACCGCCGACCGGCACGTCCACGGTCAGGACCAGCGCCTCGAAGCCGGCCTCGCGGGCGCGATCCAGGATGGAGTCCGCCATGCCCCTGTCCTGCATGACGTACAGCTGCATCCAGCAAGGCCCGTCGGTGGCCTGGCGAACATCCTCCAGCCGGCTGTTGGAGGCCGTGGACAGGACATACGGCAGGCCCGCCCTGCCCGCCGCGCGGGCAGCCAGGATGTCCCCCCTGGGCCTGACCACGTCGATCAGCCCGACCGGCGCCACGCCGAACGGCGCGCTCCACGCACGGCCGAACACCTGCACGGCCGTCGAGGCCGCGGCCGTGTCGCGCAGGCTGCGCGGCAACAGGGTGATCGCTTCCAGATCCCGGCGATTGCGCTGCAGGCAGAGCTCGTCCTCCGCCGCGCCCGCCACATAGTCATAGACGAAGCGCGGCAAGAAGCGCTGCGCCGCCTGCCGGTAATCATCAATATTCAGCTTCATATGCTCCAACGCCCCTGTCCGGGACCAGGCTTGCTGGTCCCGATTCGAATTATTTATTGAGGCTTGAAGTATATGGCTGAACGGTCAGGCCTGTGGCGACGATTCGCCCAGATTGTGCATCAGGCGATTGGCCCAGCCGAAGATGGCGGCCGAGTTGATCAGGTCCAGGATCTCGGCGTCGCTCAGACCCTGGGCCTGCAAGGCGGCCATGTCCTGGGCGTCCAACTGGTCGGGAGCCTCGGTCAGCTTGACGGCGAAGGCCGCGATGGCGCGCTCCCGGTCCGTGGCGCCCGCGCTGCGCGGATCCTCGAACACCTGGTGCACGGTATCGTTGCGCTTGGCCAATTGTTCGAAGCGCTGGGCGTGCACGGAGGCGCAATAGGCGCAGCCATTGATGCGCGAGACCGTCAGGGCCGCCAGCTCGCGCTCCGCGCGCGGCAGGCCGCCCGGCGCGTACATGATGGCGTTATAGGCTTCGGAACGCTGCTGCAGGATGGCGGGCTGATGCACCAGGAAGCGGTAGTAGTCCATTTCCTTGGCCTTGGGATGGCTCATCTCCAGCACGGCGATCTGTTCGGGCGTGGCGCGCTCCAGATCGACCACGTCCAGCCAGGCGGTCCAGTCCAGATTCTCGTTGGTGAAACCGTTCTTGCGGATGATCTCGCTCATGCCTGCTCCTTGCGCTGTTGCAATGCCAGCAGACCGGCCAGCATGCGGATCTGATAGGACAGGTAGGCGATCAGTTGCGCCACCGTCACCACGTCGGGCGTCCGCAGGCCGGCGGCCTGCAAGGCCTGCAAAGCGGCCTTGTCGCCCTGCACCGGCGTCAGGATCAGGATGCGGGTGAAGACCAGCATGGCGCGCAGGCGCGCATCCTGGACCGCGTCCAGCCTGTCCTGCTCCAGTGCCGTCACCAGCTCCGGCGACACGCCGGGCTGGCCGGCCAGTTGCTCCCGGTAATAGCCGCCCAGTCGCTGCGCCCGCGACAATACGCAGGCATACAAGGCGATGCTCAATCGGTCCTGCAAGGATACCTGGCCCAGTTCAGGCTGGAAAAACAGCTCCTGGCTGCGCTGGATGGCGTCGGTGGCCTTGGCCCGGGCATGGCGCAAGGCATGCAGGTCATCACCGGGGCCCACGCCCAGCAACTGGTCGATCAGGTCGGCGGCGGCCGCCTCGTCGTGTTCAGTCATGGTCTCTCCTGTGGCGGCATCCGCCGCACGGTTTTTATCATCCGGCGCCTCGAGGCGGTTCAGTGGCCATACCCCTGCGGCGCCGCTCCTCATCAATCCTGCGCAGGCGCCCACTCGTCGCCGTAGACTTCAGGCTCGTCATAGGCCTGCAGGCGCTCGAAATGGATAGGCGCATCTTCCACGAACAGCTGGCGGCACAGCCCCTGCGACAGGCGCAAGGCTCCATCGCTGATGGCGGGGATGTCCCCCGACACCTGGCCGTGGGTCAATGTGGCGGGATAGCAGAAACAATGCACGCGCTCCAGGCCCGGCATCTGGCCGGGCTCGCGCGGCTGGAACTCGAACAGATCGCCCAGGTCCGGCGATTCGCGCAGCTCCTGGCTTTCCTGGCCGGCGGGTTCGGCGAAGCGGTCGCCCCAGACGCGGATGGCGGGCGCGATCGTGCGGTATTCAGGCCGCGAGCGCCAGTCCACCTTGAAGCCGGTGGCGAAGATCACGAAATCGTAGCGGCGCTCGCCGCGCTTGGTTTGCAGGATGACCTGCGTGCCGTCCATGGCCGCGCCCTGCACGCCCGCATCCAGGTAGAAGCGCGCATTGGCATGGCGCGACACGCGCAGCACGCTGCCGCGCGGCGGCGGCACCTGCTGCTCGCCGATGTAGTGCCGGATCTTCCATTTCCATTCATCCGGCAAGCCCAGCGTGCCATGCACGGCGCCAGGGCTGCCCAGGCCTTTGCCTTTATTCACGCGGGGAATGTCGGCGCGGCGGATCAGCAGGTCCACGCCGAGGGCCCCGTTCTCCAGCGCCGTGGCGGCGCTGTCCATGGCGGAGGCGCCTGCGCCGATGACGGCCACGCGCTTGCCGCGCAGCTCCGCATAGTCCATGACGTCGGAAGAATGCGCCCGCGCGCCGGACGCGATGGCCTGCGCCCAATCCGGCAGGCTGGGGCCGCCCAGGCCGGCGCGACCGGTGGCCAGGACCACATGGCGGGCCAGCATGTCGAATTCGCCCTGCGCGCCGCGTATGCGCAGACGCACGTGATCGGCGCTGGGCACGATATCCAGCACTTCATGTTCGTTGGCGATGGCTATTCCATTGACCTGGCGGTACCAGCGCAGGTAGTCCATCCACTGCAGGCGGGGAATCTTGTCGAGCTCCTCCCAGGCCTGGGCGCCGAACTGGGATTCGAACCAGGCGCGGAAGGTCAGCGCGGGAAAGCCCAGGGCCGGGCCGGTCAGCTGCTTGGGAGAGCGCAGGGTCTCCATGCGCGCCGTGGTCGCCCAGGGGCCCTCGAATCCGGCGGGCGCCTGATCGTAGACCTGGACGCGCAGGCCCAGGTTCTTCATGGCGTTGGCCAGGGCCAGGCCCGCCATGCCGCCGCCCACGATGGCTGCGTCCAGCACGGCCTGTCCAGCGATGGAGGTCTCGGGCACCCAGGGCTTGGCGGGCAGGTCCAGCCAGGCGTAATCCTGGCGCACGCGCGCCTCCAGCGCGGCCAGACCATCGGGTATCGGAAATTCTGCTGTCATGGTGTCTGCAGGCGGTCCAGGCCGCCTTCTGGAAAAAACGAATCGGCTCAGAGAGAGTCAAACGGGTCGTGCGTGCTGGGCAGGCCGGTGTCATCGCCCAGCACGAAGCGCGGAATGAATTGCAGCACGTACTGGCGCAGCGCCTCCACCAGGCGCTGCGCGTCGGGGCGCAGTTCGCGAGACTTCAGGGACACCACGCCCATCATGTAGGGCACGTGGATGTCGATGGGGCGCAGCTCCACGTTCCTCATGGGCACGCCGTGCGCCGTGAAGGGGTCGATCAGGGACACGCCCACGCCCTGCCCCACCAGGGCCAGGCCCTCCAGGGACGAGGTCACTTCGATGTGGCGGATATCATCGGGAGCCTCGGGACTGGCGCGCAGCAGGGCCGTGGCCAGGGTATGGCGCAGGCGATGCCGGTTCTGAACGGCGATCAGCGGCATGCCGCGGATTTCGCTCAGGCGCACGGTCTCGCGCCCGGCCAGGGGGCTGCTGGCGGGAACGCCCAGCAGGCAGGGGCTCTGGCCGGACCAGTGCAGGGTGCAACTGTCGATGTCCAGCGGCAGACTGGTGACGCCCAGGTCGGCTCGGCCTTCATCGATGGCCTGCACCACCTCTTCGGCGTTGACCGTGTCGATGATCAGCTTCTGCTTGAAGGCGGGATCATGCTGCTCCATCAGGCCCAGCACCTGGGGCAGCAGACCGACGGCCAGCGCGCGCGTGGCCACGATGCGCAAGGGGCGCAGACCGCCGCGGGCGATCTCCAGCGCGCGGCTCTGCAGCACCTCCAGGTTCATCAGGACGGGGCGCGCTTCCAGGTAGAACTCGCGCCCCTGCTCGGTTAGGGTGACCTGGGGCCGCGTGCGGGTGAACAGCCTGAAGCCCAGCTCCTGCTCCAGTTCCTGGATCTGGCGGCTGACCACGGGCTGCGAGCGGTCCAGCAGGCGTCCGGCAGCGGTGACGCTGCCGGCGGACATCACGGCCGCAAAGGCCTCAAGCTGTCGGATTTCCATGTCGCTTTATGTGGATACTGCATTTATGAACATGGAATATTCTAATACGGAATAGTTTGCCGCACTAGCGTTTCACGCCGAAACAATGTTCCAGCGACGGAAAAGTCCCGGCGCGCACCTCGGCGCCGTATTGCGCGGCGGCCTGGGAGATCAGCGCGCCCACGTCGGCATAGGGCTTGGCGAATTTCGGGATCTTGCCGCTGGTCAGCCCCAGGATGTCCTCGGTGACCAGCACCTGGCCGTCGCAGGCGGGCGAAGCGCCGATGCCGATGGTGGGAATGGCGATGGACTCCGTGATGCGCCGGCCCAGTCCTTCGGCCACGCCTTCCAGCACCACGCCCCAGGCGCCCGCCTGGGCGTGCGCCACCGCGTCTTCCAGCACGCGCTGGGCGGCGGCGTCATTCATGCCCTGGGCCTTGTAGCCGCCCATGGTGTTCACGTACTGCGGCATCAGCCCGACGTGGGCCAGCACCGGCACGCCGCGTTCCACCAGGAAACGCGTGGTTTCGGCCATGACCTGTCCGCCTTCGAGCTTGACCGCCTGGGCGCCGCTGGCGGCCAGCATGCGCGAGGCATTGGCGAAGGCCTGCTGGGGGGACTGCTGGTAGCTGCCGAAGGGCATGTCCACCACGATGCAGGCGTGCTGCGTGGCGCGCACCACGGCGGCGGCGTGCGCGGCCATCATGTCCACCGTGATGCTCAGGGTGTCCGGCATGGCATAGCCCACCATGGCCGTGGAGTCGCCCACCAGAATCATGTCCATATGCTCGTCCAGCATGCGCGCGATGGGCGCAATGTAGGCGGTCAGCGAGGCGATCTTCTGCTTGCCCTTGTAAGCCATCAAGGCGGGTACGCTCAGGCGCGCCTGCGTGCTGTGTACGCTCATACTTACTCCAACTTAAGCCCATTTATCAAAATATGGGAATATGAATGATGCTAATTGCAAAACGATAGATAAAAATCCATTCCGCGCCTATATAATCGGCGCAGGAAAAAAAACAATAAGCCAACTTCCTGCCCGCACACAAGGTCCGTGTGCCCATCCCTCGCGGATTCTCGTCTTTTTTCTTTTTTATCGCCGGGCCGCCGGAGCGCCCGAGATAGAAAACGCCCCCTTGGGGCGGCAAGCCGAAGGCGCGGCGCGAGGGTAAATTTTTTTGCTTTACGCACCTGCGCGGTCCGCCGTCTGGACCGCGCAGGGCCTCGCCGCGCGGCATTCGCGCCGGTTGTCCGCCATCCGGTCTGCCGCGCAGAAACCTAGGAGAAACCTATGTCCACTACACCCCCTACCATTACCTTCCACGACGGCAACACCGCCCCGCAACTGGGCCTGGGCGTCTGGCAGGTCGAAGCCGCCCGCACGGCCGACGTCGTCTGCAGCGCCATCGAAACGGGGTACCGCCTGATCGATACGGCCGCCATCTACGGCAACGAAGCCGAGGTCGGCCAGGGCATACGCCAGTCCGGCCTGCGACGTGAGGAACTGTTCGTGACCACCAAGCTGTGGAACGACATGCACGGCCACGAGAACACCCAGAAGGCCTTCAAGGAGAGCCTGGACAAGCTGCAACTGGATTATGTGGACCTGTACCTGATCCACTGGCCCGTGCCCAAGATCGGCCAGTTCGTGCAGTCCTGGGAAATGCTGATCAATTTGCGCAACGAAGGCCTGATCAAGTCCATCGGCGTGTGCAACTTCCAGCCGCATCACCTGCAGACCCTGCTGGACAAGACCGGCGTGCTGCCGGTGCTCAACCAGGTCGAGCTGCACCCCGGCTTCCAGCAGTCCGAGCTGCGCCACTACCACCATGATCACGCCATGCAGACCCAGGCATGGAGCCCGCTGGGACTGGGCACGCTGTGGGACAATCCGGTGCTGCAGCGCATCGCCGAAAAGCACGGCCGCACGCTCGCACAGATCGTGCTGCGCTGGCAGGTGCAGCTGGGCAATATGGTGATCACCAAGTCGAACTCCCCCGAGCGCCAGCGCGAGAACTTCGACATCTTCAGTTTCGAGCTGAGCGCCCAGGACATGGCGGACATCGCCGCCCTGGATCAGGCCGGCGGCCGCCTGGGCCCGGACCCCGAACTGTTCCGCCTGCCCAAGGCCGCCTGATCAGGCGCTTCGGCTCACGGACGCACCCGGCGCGCCGGCCCCGACAAGAGGGCCGCGAGCACGGGGGCCAGGGCGAAGACCAGCAGCAGCACCTGAGCCGACTGGCGCGCGCCCTGCACGCCGCCCGGGTCCACGAAGCCGGCCGCCGTGGTGATGATGCCCGCCATGGCCGCGCCCAGCGCCATGGTGAACAACTGAAGCGTGGTGATCGCCGCCGAGGCGATGTTCTCCTGCCCTTTGGGCGCCGAATGGAACACCCGCGTCAGCAGATGCGGCCAGGCCAGGCCTATGCCCACGCCCACCCCCAGCAAGGATAAATACAGCGCCCAGGAATAGTCCGGGCCGCTGGCCAGGCCCTGCCAGGGAATCAGCACGCCCAGCGCCGCCAGGGACAGGCCCGAGAGCAAAGGGCCGATGATGATGAGCCTGTCGGCCGCCTTCATGCTGCGGCTGGAGCTGGCGATGGAGCCCAGGGTCCAGCCTCCGGACATCAAGGCGGTCAGGTAGCCGGCCTTGAGCGGCGTCATGTGGTGAATGATCTGCAGAAAGTAGGGAATGAAGATTTCCGTGGCCACGGCCACGCTGACCAGGCCGATGCCGGCATACAGGCTGCCCAGCGCCGTGCCCAGGGAATACGTGCCTTGCGGGAACAGCCGGCTGGCCGAGCCGCGGTCGGCCAGGGCCATGATGTACACCAGCACGGCCCCGCCCAGCACGCCGGCCAGGTTGACCAGCCAGGAACTGGACAGGCTGCCCGCCGACATGACCAGCACGGAAGAGGTCAGCAGCAGCACCTTGCCCAGCGTGGACCCGGACTTGGGCGCATCGGGACGGCGCGCATCGCGCAACTGGGTCCAGACCAGCACGGCCAGCCCCAGGGCGCAGGGCAGCACGCTCCAGAAGGCCAGGCGCCACTCCCCCATCTGGGCGAAGACGCCCCCGATGGCAGGCCCCGACAGGGTGGCCACGCCCCACATGCTCGATACCAGCGCCATGGCCCGGGGCCAGAGGCGTTCCTCGAACACCAGGCGGATGGACGAATAGCTCAGCCCCAGCAGCAAGCCGCCGCCCAGCCCCTGCAAGGTGCGCGCGAACAGCAGGAAAGGCATGGAGGGGGCAAGGGCGCAGAACGTCGTGCCCAGCGCGAATACCAGCAACGACACCAGAAAGCCCTGCCGCAGGCCCAGCTTTTCCAGGAACTGCGGCGACAGCGCAGAACCCAGGATGGAGGCCACCACGAACAGCGTGGTATTCCAGGCGTAGTATTCCAGCCCGCCGATGTCCTGCACGACCGAAGGCAGGATGGTGGTGGCCACATACACATTGATGGCGTGAACCGCCACCCCGCCGGCCAGGGCCAGCGAACGCAGGCCATTGCGGCCCCACAACAGCTCCGACCAGGATGCTTCTTGAACACTTTGCATTTTTCTCTTTCCATTGGCGCGTCGGGCGCGCCGCATAGTCATATTCAATAAACCGGCCCGTGCGCTTGCGCGCCGGGCCGATATACAAAATTGATAAGCTCGATGAAAAATACAAAATGGTTCGCGCCAATGATAGTGATTATCATTTAGAAAACACTATCGGTGGATTCATCATGCTTCTTCTCGCCTTCAAGACCAGCCAGGTTGCCCTGCACATGTCCGTGGCCTTCGCCGTGACCTATGCATTCACGGGTTCGCTGGCGACGGGCGGCGTGGCCGCCGTCGTCGAACCCATCTGCAACGTCACCTTGATGCCGCTGCATGACAAACTCTGGACGCGTCTCAAAGACCGGCGCATGCGCCGGAACGAGGGACGTACAAGTGCGCCAGCGGCGCTGGGTACCTGCTCGTGAACGTTCAGGAGCAAACCCCGGGCCGCTGGCGCAGGCGAAACCTTGCCGTCAAGACAGTTTACAAAAACCGGCTCAAGACTTCAGCAATCCCCTCAGCACGTACTGCATGATGCCGCCATGACGGTAGTAATGGGCTTCGCTGGGAGTGTCGATGCGCACGCGGGCCTCGAACTGGATGTCGCCGGCGCGCACCATCACGGTTTCGGGAATCTGGTCCTGGTTCAGCGCCGTGATGCCCACGATGTCGAAGACCTCGTCGCCGGCCAGACCCAGGGTCTGGGCGTTCTCGCCGTCCGGAAACTGCAGCGGCAGCACGCCCATGCCCAGCAGGTTGCTGCGGTGGATGCGCTCGTAGGATTCGGCGATCACGGCGCGCACGCCCAGCAGCACCGTACCTTTGGCCGCCCAGTCGCGCGATGAGCCCGAGCCGTATTCCTTGCCCGCCAGGATGACCAGCGGCGTGCCGGTCTGCAGGTAGTTGCGCGATGCATCGTAGATCGTGGCCACGGGCGCGCCGTCCTGGGTGAAGTCGCGGGTGTAGCCGCCCTCGGTGCCCGGGGCCAGCTGGTTGCGCAGGCGCACGTTGGCGAAGGTGCCGCGGATCATGACTTCGTGGTTGCCGCGGCGCGAACCGTAGGAGTTGAAGTCCGGCTGCTCCACGCCATGCCCCATCAGGTAGGTGGCCGCAGGCGAAGTGCGCGAGATGGCGCCGGCCGGGCTGATATGGTCGGTGGTGACCGAATCGCCCAGCTTGGCCAGCACGCGCGCGCCGTAGATGTCCGTCACCGGGCTGGGCTCGCGCTGCAGGTCGACGAAGTACGGCGGCTTGCGCACGTACGTGGAGCTGTCCTGCCAGTGGAACAGATCGCCCTTGGGCGTGGGCAGGGACTGCCAGCGCTGGTCGCCGGCGAACACGTCGGCGTAGCCCTCGCGGTACATGTCGGCCGCGATGGCCTGGCTGATGGTGGCCTGCACCTCGGCGGCCGAAGGCCAGATGTCCTTCAGGAACACGTCCTGGCCGTCCGAGCCCTTGCCCAGCGGCTCCTGGTACAGGTCTATGTCCATGGTGCCGGCCAGCGCATAGGCCACGACCAGCGGCGGGGACATCAGGTAGTTCATCTTGACCTCGGGGTGGATGCGGCCCTCGAAGTTGCGGTTGCCCGACAGCACCGACACCACGGTCAGGTCGTTCTGGTTGATGGCCTGGCTGACTTCCGGGATCAGCGGCCCCGAATTGCCGATGCAGGTGGTGCAGCCGTAGCCCACCAGGTCGAAGCCCAGCTTGTTCAGGTAAGGCGTGAGGCCCGCGCGCTCGTAGTAGTCCGTCACCACGCGCGATCCGGGCGCCAGGCTGGTCTTGACCCAGGGCTTGCGATTCAGCCCTTTTTCGACGGCCTTCTTGGCCAGCAGAGCCGCCGCCATCATGACGCTGGGGTTGGAGGTATTGGTGCAGGACGTGATGGCCGCGATGACCACCGAGCCGTTGTCCAGCTCGCACTGGCTGCCGTCGGCCAGGGTGAACCGGGCGGCGTTGCTGCGACGCGCCGGCGGTTCATGCGAGGGCACATCGGAAGCGGGGAAGCTTTCTTCCACGGCCTCGTCGTAGCTGGCGGCGTGGCTGCCCACCAGGCCGGCCAGTTCCTGACGGAAGGACTGCTTGGACGAGGACAGCGCGATGCGATCCTGCGGCCGCTTGGGACCGGCGATGGACGGCACCACCGTGGCCAGATCCAGCTCCAGGCGTTCGGAATAGCGCGGCTCGTGGTCGGGATCGTGCCACAGGCCCTGGGCCTTGGCGTAGGCCTGCACCAGCGCGATCTGCTCATCCGAGCGGCCGGTCAGCTTCATGTAGCGCAGCGTCTCCTCGTCGATCGGGAACATGGAGATGGTGGAGCCGTATTCAGGGCTCATATTGCCGATGGTGGCGCGGTTGGCCAGCGGCACGGCGCTCACGCCGGGGCCGTAGAATTCCACGAACTTGCCCACCACCCCATGCTTGCGCAACATGTCGGTGATGGTCAGCACCAGGTCAGTGGCGGTGGTGCCTTCGGGCATCTGGCCGGTGAGCTTGAAGCCCACCACGCGGGGGATCAGCATGGAGATGGGCTGGCCCAGCATGGCGGCCTCGGCCTCGATGCCGCCCACGCCCCAGGCGACGACGCCCAGGCCGTTGACCATGGGAGTATGCGAATCCGTGCCCACACAGGTGTCTGGATAGGCCAGCAGGCGGCCTTCCTCATTGCGCGTGAAGACCACGCGCGCCAGGTGTTCCAGGTTGACCTGGTGCACGATGCCCGTGCCCGGCGGCACGACCTTGAAGTTGTCGAAGGCGTTCTGGCCCCAGCGCAGGAACTGGTAGCGCTCCATGTTGCGGCCGTATTCGATTTCCACGTTGCGCTGGAAGGAGCTGGGGCTGCCGAAATCATCCACGATGACGGAGTGATCGATGACCAGCTCCACGGGCGCGAGCGGGTTGATCTTGTGAGGATCGCCGCCCAGGGCCTGCATGGCCTCGCGCATGGCGGCCAGGTCCACCACGGCGGGCACGCCGGTGAAGTCCTGCAGCACCACGCGGGCCGGCGTGAAGGCGATTTCCCGGTCGGGTTCGGCGGCCGGATCCCAGGCCGCCAGCGCGCGGATGTCGTCCGCCGTGACATCGCCTCCGTCTTCGGTGCGCAGCAGGTTTTCCAGCAGGATCTTCAGGCCGTACGGCAGGCTGGCCACATCCAGCCCCTCTCCGCGCACCGCGTCCAGGCGGTAATACTCGTAGCGCTGTCCGCCGACGTCCAGATGGTCCAATGACTGAAAACTATCTACGCTTTTCATATCGGGATCTCCGTGAAAAAGGACACCTGCCCGACACCGCCAATCTGCAAGGCCTGCTAAGTGTCTGTGGTAAATGGACAATGGCGAGCGCCACACCTCATCTTACACGTTGTGCTGCCGAGGTGGCTCGACCCGGCCCCCGCGCCGCGCCCTGCGGACGCCCGACCGGTGACAAAACATTTCTTTCCGTATAATGAGCCGTGAAACGTCGCCAACCCGCGCTTGACGCTGCCTGCCGCCCCTCCTCCATCCACACGCTCCCTTTCATGTTTTTAGTCGACCTGCGCCGTCTGATCCTGCTGCTGGCCACCTCCAGCAGTCTGCTGACCCTGGGCTACACCCTGTACGGCGCCTACTCGGCCGAGCGTTCCATCCTGCTCGAACAGTCGCTGGAAAACAACCGCGCCTATGCGCTGAAGCTGGCCAGCAGCACGGACCAATTCGTCGACACGCTGCAGCAGCAATTGGCCTACAGCGCGCGCGTCTTGTCCCTGAACATGCACCAGTCCTGGCAACTGGACGCCGAGACGCATCGCCTGAAGGAGCAGAACAACAGCTTCAACTCGGTGCTGATCCTGAACGAGGAAGGCAAGGTGCTGGCCAACTCTCCGCCGGATCTGGGCCTGCTGGGCGCCACGCTGGCCAGCAGCGGCGTGCGCCAGGCGCTGAACGCCAAGCTGCCCACGGTCAGCCAGCCTTATGTATCCAGCACCGGGCGCCTGCTGATCTTCCTGTCGCATCCCATCGTGGACTCCCACGGAGACTACGCGGGCTTGGTGGGCGGCACCATCTACCTGCATGAGCCCAACAGCCTGAACACCTTGCTGGGCGAACATTTCTACCGCGACGGCTCGCAGATCTACGTCGTGGACAAGGACAAGCGGCTGATCTACCACCAGGACCGCAGCCGCATCGGCGAGGTGGTGCAGGGCAACCAGGCCATCGACGCCGTCATCCAGGGCAGGACCAGTGCCATGTCCCTGATCAATTCGCAAGGCGTGGGCATGCTGGCCGGCTTTGCGCCGGCCCGCGACATCCAGTGGGGCGTGGTGGTGCAGCGCCCCACCCATGTGGTGCTCAACGAGCTGGACGCCTTGCTGGCCGAGGTGCTGCGCAACACCATTCCCTTTTTCCTGCTGGTGCTGGTCCTGATCTGGATGCTGGCCCTGCTGATCGCCAAGCCCTTGCGCAAGCTGGCCCGCACGGCGCCGCACTGGGATTCGCCCAGCGCCAGCGAACGCATCGAGAAAGTGCACGCCTGGTATTTCGAGGCGCGGCAGATCAAGCTGGCCATGCTGATCGGCCTGAAGAAGCTGAACCGCAAGATCGGCGTCATGGATCAGGAACGCAATACCGATCCGCTGACCGGACTGATGAACCGGCGCGGCATGGCTTCGACCCTGCAGCAATGGAAGGAGGCCGACTTGCCCTTTGCCGCGCTGGCCTGCGACATCGACCATTTCAAATTGGTGAACGACACCTACGGCCACGACGCCGGGGACCTGGTGCTGCGCTTCCTGGCGGACACCATGCGCGCCTGCACCCGCGATACCGACGTCCTTTGCCGTGCCGGCGGCGAAGAATTCTTCCTGTTCCTGCCCAATCAGAACATCGAGCAGGCCGCCCAGTTGGCCGAACGCCTGCGCAATCTGGTCAGTCGTACGGAAAGCCCCATAGGCCAGAACATCACCATTTCCATCGGCGTGGCTCATTGGCCGGTGCACGCATCCGACCAGGCCGAGGTGCTGAAAATGGCCGACCAGGCCTTGTACGACGCCAAACGCAACGGACGCAACCGTGTGGAGATAGTCGGCCTGCCGGGGCGCGCCTCCAAGAGCGACTGAGCCGTCTACAGACGACGGCAGGCGCTCAGCCGCACATCCACCGTCAGATCCAGGCGCGCCAGGGCGCGCGCCTGTTCCAGCCCCTGCACGCTGGCGCGGAACAGATGGGGCGTCATCAGCAGCAGATCGGCGATCTGCGCCTGGGACTGCAGCGCAATCGCGAAGGACAGTCGCTCGTCGGCCTCCAGGCTGAAGCCCTCCGGCGGCTCCTGGGACGGCGGCTTCTCGGCTTTGAGGCTGGGATAGATGATACGGCGCAGCTCCACCAGGTGATCCGGCCCCGCCTCCACCTGCAGGAGCAGGCCGCCGGGCTTGAGCGCGCGCCGGAACTCCTCGTAGACGGGAAAGCCGAACATGCAGATCAGCGCATCCAGGCTGGCCTCGGGTACGGGCAGGTGCGCGTTGCTGCCCACCAGCCAGCGCATGCCCGGCGAGCTGCGCGCGCCGGCCATGACCGCCCACTTGGAGATGTCCAGCCCTATCAGGGCCAGTTCGCCGCGCTCGTCCCGCTCCTGCAGGCGGCGCAGGTAATAACCCTCCCCGCAGCCGGCGTCCAGGCAGGCATAAGGGGCCCGCCCTTCCAGGCCGTCCATCAGCAGGCGCGCCACGCCGGCGGCAATGGGCGCATACACGCCCGATTCCAGATAGCGGCGCCGGGCCGCCACCATCTCCTTGCTGTCGCCGGGGTCGCGCGAGCGCTTGTTCTGCACCGGCAGCAGATTGACGTAGCCCTGGCCGGCCACGTCGAAACAATGGCCCGCCGGGCAGCGCCAGCTGCGCTCCTGCAAGGTCAGGAGTTGGCCGTCCAGGGGACAGCAAAGGCGCCCGAACAGGGGCGGTGTATGGTCAGGCATCGTGTTCATCGCTCTACGGCCACTGCGGCCAAGGCGATAGTGTAGCGCCCCCGGCGCAGGTTCAATCCTGCCCGGCGAACGCCAGCGCCTCGCACAGCAAGGTCTCGATCAGGGGCTGGATGCGGCGGGCGGGCTCTTCCTGGTAATCGAAAGGCCAGTGCTCCTGCATGTAGCAGCACTGCGCCATCTCCAGTTGCACGGCATGCACGCCCTGTTCCGGATTGCCGTAGCGGCGGGTGATGTAGCCCCCCTTGAAGCGGCCGTTGAGCACGCTGCTGTAGCGGCCGTCGGCCTGGACCGCCGCCATCAGGCGCGCGCTCAGTCCGGGGGCGCAGCTGGCGCCGTCGGCGGTGCCGAAGTTCAGGTCGGGCAGGCGGCCCTCGAAGAAACGCGGCACTACGGAGCGGATGGAATGGGCGTCCCACAGCACGACGCGGCCATGCAGGCTGCGCAGGCGCGCCAGCTCCCGCTCCAGCTGCTGGTGATACGGCCGCCAGACCGCCTCGCGGCGCTGGGCGATCTCCTGCTCGTCGGGCTCCTGGCCGGGCAGGTAGACGGGCTCATCGCCAAAGGTGTCCAAGGGGCACAGGCCGGTGACGCTCTGGCCGGGATACAGGCTGGCGTTATCGGGCGGACGGTTCTGGTCCACCACGAAGCGCGAATAATTGGCCACCAGCACGGACGCGCCCAATTCGCGGGCGCAGGCGTACAGGCGCGGCAGATGCCAGTCGGTGTCCGGCACCTGGCGGGCCGGCTCGGTAAAGCGCGCCGCCACCTCCGGCGGCACATAGGTTCCGGCATGCGGCATGGAGATCAGCAAAGGCGCCGTGCCGGGGTGAAATTCAAAAACGGCGGGGTCGGTCATGGCCAGGCTCCAGGATGATCAGGAAACGATGGGGTACAGATCGCCGCGCCGGTGACTCCAGGCGGGCAGCGACTCGCGCAGGCGCGACACGCGCGCCGGATCCAGGTCCACGCATATATAGCCGGGCTGGTCCGGCATGCAGGCCAGCACCGTGCCCCAGGGGTCGATGATCATGCTGCGTCCCAGGCAGGGCATGGCCGGCCCGGGCCCGCCGATCTGCGCGGCCGCCAGCACGTAGCACTGGTTCTCGATGGCGCGGGCGCGCAGCAGCACTTTCCAATGATCGCGGCCCGTATGCACATTGAAGGCGGCCGGAACCACCAGCGCATTGGCGCCCTGGGCGCGCAGGCTGCGGAACAGCTCGGCAAAGCGCAGGTCATAGCAGATGCTCAGGCCCAGCGTCAGGCCGCCTACCTGGACGGTCTGCAAATGATCGCCATGGCAGAAATCATCCGACTCGCGGTACTCCAGGCCATTGACCACGGCATCGTACAGATGCACCTTGCGGTACTGCGCGACGATGGCGCCGTCCGGCGAGAACGTCACGCCCGTATTGCCCAGGCGGCGATCCTCCGGCCGGCGCTCGTGCATGGAACCCATGTGGATCCAGGCGCCGGTGCGCCGCGCCAGGCTCGCCATGCGCTCGGTGACCAGGCCGGGGATGGGCGTGGCGTTCTGCTGCAGCCAGGCCGTATCGCCGCGCACATCGCTGTATTCGGGCGTGATGATCAATTCCGCCCCGTCCTGGGCCGCCGCCAGCGCCCAGCGCTCGATCTGCGCCAGGTTGGCCTCGCGGTCCCGGCCGCTATCCAGTTGAATCAGGGCGACGCGTGTCGTAGACATAGTTTTTCCTTCTTCCAGGCCCGGCGCCAGCGCGCCGGGCGGGTTCAATCCTGCAAGGCCTGGGCCACCTGGGCCGCCAGACGCGCCAGCACGGCGGCGCCTTCGCCGCCATACAAGGTGCCGCTGGTGCGGCCGTCCGTGAAGCCATCGGCCAGCACGGCCAGCACGACGCTGCGTCCGCCCACCGTCAGAATGCCGGCGTCATGACGCAGTCCGGGCAGGGAGCCCGTCTTGTGGGCCAGCTCCGCCTGGGGCGGCAGAATGGCCGCGAAATGGCCGCGCTCGCGCTGGTCGGCCAGCATCCGCAGTCCTTCCTGACGCAAGTCGTCCGGCAGGGCGGGCGCATGCAGCAGGTATGCCAGCACGGCGCAGGCGTCGGCCGCGCTGGTCCAGTTGTCTTTTCCCTGGGCCCGCGCCTGGGCGTCCATCATGTGGCGCTGCAGGTCCGTGTGCCGCAGGCCGGCCTGCCGACTCCACTGGTTGATGCGCTCCATGCCCAGCAGGTCGATCAGGGCATTGGTGGCCACGTTGTCGCTCAGGACGATCATCAGGTGCGCCAGTTCGCGCAAGGTCAGGGCCTGCACGCTGGGCAGCTGGCTGAGGATGCCCGTGCCGCCGGCGCGGCCGGCGCCGGGCAGCGCGCACATGTCCTCCAGGCTCAAGCGCCCTTGGGCGACCTCCTCCAGCAGGCACAGCAGCATGGGCACCTTGATCAGGCTGGCCGAGGGCATGGCGCGCTGCGCATGCCAGTCGAACAGACTGTCGCCCTCCAGCGTGCGCACGGCCATGGAAATGCGGGCGCCCTCCCGCTCCAGCGCGGGCTCCAGGCTGCGCCGCAGGCGGCTGCGCAGCGCAGCCGCGTCCAGTATCTCGCTTCCCAGGGTGAACATGGCGTCTCTCCTCGTCGATCAGGCCAGGATCATGAACAGGCCGGCGAACATCAGCAGATTGATGAGCATCACGGCCCAGCCGTTGTACAGCATGTACTTGAGCTGGGTGGAACGGGCCAGGCCCATCTGGCCGAACATGTCGGACGAAGGGAAGGGACCGAACCAGTCGATCTGCGAGCTGCCCAGGATCACCGCCGTGGTGGCGGCGGGACCCACGCCGGCCGCCGCCAGCACGGGACCGAATATCTTGGCGGTGAAGGTCATCTGCGCCACGGCCGCTCCCGGGATGTGGCCCACCACGTTGAAGGCCACGATGATCATGCACAAGGCCGCGCCGCTGATGCCCACCAGGTAAGGCTGCACCGCGTCCAGCAGGGCGTGATAGGCGTTAAGCTGATCCACCAGCACCAGCACGGGATTGAACAGCCAGAACAGGAAGAAGATCCAGATCAGCTTGCCCGCGCCGGCATACATGGCCTGCAGGATTTCGCGCGGGGACAGTCCGCCGGCCAGGCCGGTGACCGCGCCCAGGGACACCATCACGATGATGGCGAAGGCAAAGCCGGCCTTGGCCATGATGCCGATGACGGCCAGGGTCACGATGGTGGCGCAGAAGGCCCAGGCGGCGCGCACGGCCTTGGGCGAGGCCTTGGCGTTCAGGTCGAAGGCGGCGGCGCCCTGTGCAGCTTCTTCATACTGGAAGTCCTTTTCCGTCATCTTCTGGATGCGGCCGGACATGAACCAGCCGGTCAGCAGCGTGGCGGCGGCCATGGGCAGGCCGGCCACGGTCAGATATTCCATGTAGCTCAGGCCCGTCAGGCCGGTCACGGTCACCACATTGGGAGTGAACGGCCCCAGCACCAGGCCGGCCGAGCCTGCGCTCTGGAACAGCGCGGCCACGGCGGGCGGGGACAGGCGCACGGCGGCGGCGATCGGGATCACCACCGCGGCGATGATGGCGTTGCCGCCGGCCAGGGTGCCCAGGGCGCCGCAGATCAGGGTGGACGTCACCATGATGCCCAGGCGCACGCGCACCGGGTTGGACAGGCCGATGCGCTTGACGATGGCTCGCACCAGTTGTTCGGCCGCGCCCGTGCGGGAGGCCACTTCGCCCACGCCCGCGCCCAGCACGATGATCAGGCCGACCACCGCGATGAACGAACCCAGCGATTCGGCCAGCAGCTTGCCCATGGCGATCGGCGTGGTGCTGGTCATGATGGCGCCCAGCACGATGGCACCTATGGTCGCCAGCACGATGTCCACGCCCAGCAGGGCGATGACGGCGAACACCACCACCGGCGTCAGGCCCCACAGGGAGGTCTGGCCGGGCAGGTAGAAATGGGTGTAGAGAGCTATGGCTAGCCCGATCAAGAACACCGCAATGGCTGCGTTACGCTTGCCAGTGGGCGCCTGTTGCTGAGTGAAGGTCATGACGTCTCCTTTACGATCCTTCCGGACCAGCCCATGACGGAGCCGGTCCTATTGTGATGCAATGCGCCATACCCTGTCTTACGCCCAGGCCATGGCAGGTATTTTCTTGTCTGTGCGGCTGCGGCCTAGGTCCGGGCCTGCTGCGCGGCCAGGCTTTGCGCCTGGGCGGGAAAGGCCCGGCGCAAGACCTGGCCGGGCCGCTGCTGCGGCGCCTGCGGATGCACCTGCACGCCATTCACGTACACGGCCTGCACGCCCTGCGAAGGCAGCGTGGGCTGCTCCCAGGTGGCGCGGTCCTGAACGGTGTCGGGATCGAACACCACCACGTCGGCCCAGGCGCCGGGCCGCAGCACGCCCCGGTCCTGCAGGCCGAACACCGATGCCGGCAGCGACGTCATCTTGGCCACGGCCTGCTCCAGCGGCATCAGGCCGTCTTCGCGCACGTAGCGCCCCAGGATGCGGGTGAAGCTGCCCCACAGGCGCGGATGCGGATGCGCGTCAGCCGGCAGGCCGTCGGATCCCACCATGCAGCAGGGGTGGCGAAAGATGCGCTGCACTTCCTGTTCGTCCATGGCGAAATAGATGGCGCCGGCCGGCAGCAGGCGGCGCGCGGCGGTTTCCCGGTCGCAGCCCCATTGCTCGGCGATGTCGGCCAGATACCGGCCATTGCATTCGGGATGGGGTTCGGACCAGGTGATGCGGATGCGGTCTATGGTGTGGGCGCGCTCCGGGATCAGAATGGTGGAGCTGCCCGAATAGGGATAGATGTCCAGCGCGGCCTGAAGGCCCGCGGCGCGAGCCCGGTCTATGTTGGCCAAGGTACGGTCGCTGCGGCCCCAGTTGGCCGGCAACATGCATTTGTGGTGCGACACCAGGGTGGCGCAGTCGGTCTGGCGGCCCACGGCCAGCACTTCTTCGACGGATTCCTCGACCGTGTCGCCTTCGTTGCGGATGTGGCTGGTGTGCAGGGAGCCGTGCGCGGCCGCGACTCGCGCCAGGCCTTCGAGCTCGGCAGGCTGCGCCATGCAGCCAGGCTCGTAGGCCAGGCCGGTGCTGAAGCCCACCGCGCCCTGCTCCAGGGCCTGGTCCAGCAGCGACTCCATGGCGGCCTGCTCGTCGGCGGTGGGCGCGGCCATGGGATCCTGCATCACCGCCATGCGCAGATTGGCGTGGCCCACCAGGGCCGCCACATTGATCATGGGCTGCAGGGCCTGCACGGCCTGCACATAGTCGGCCATGCCCGTGAACAGGGGCGATTCGCCCAGCAGGGCCAGGGCGGCCGCCGAATTGCCCGGCAATGGCGCCGGAAAGGCGCTGACGCCGCAATTGCCCACCACGACCGAGGTGATTCCCTGGCTGGTCTTCCAGTCCAGTGCAGGTTTCTCGATGAACATCAGGTCGTCGTGGCCATGCGTGTCGATGAACCCGGGCGCAACTACTTTATCGCGCGCATCCAGGCAGTGCTCGGCCGTCCAGGCGCTCAGATCCCCCAGGGCGACGATACGTCCTGCGCGAATGCCCACGTCGCCCCGCCAGCGCGGCGCCGCCGTTCCATCCATGATCCAGCCATCGGTGATCTTGACGTCCAGCCTGCGGTCGTCTGCCTGCATACCCATCTCCACAAATCCCCCCCACGGAAGCAGGAGTTGGGCGTATTATCCAAAGGCATGATTAATATGAAAAATTGTTTAAGTTAATGGATTGATCGCAAATCAAGATGGATAGACTGCCCAAGCACATCACCTTGAAACACTTGAACGCCTTCGTGGCCGTGGCCCAGGAGGCCAGCTTCACCCATGCGGCGCGGCGCCTGTTCCAGACGCAGTCTTCCGTCACCGGCCTGATCCAGCAGCTGGAGGCGGCGCTGAACACGCCGCTGTTCTCCCGCACCAGCCGACGCGTCGCCCTGACTCCAGTGGGCCAGGAATTCCTGCCGCGCATCACCCGCCTGCTGGCCGATTTCGACGGCGCCATCGGCGACGTCATGCGCTACGGCGCATTGAAAAGCGGCCGCGTCAGCGTGGCCGCCGCCCCTTCGGCCATCACCGACCTGATCGCGCCGGCCGCCTACACGTTTTCCCAGCGCCACCCCGCCGTGCGCCTTTACCTGCGCGACGACAACTCGGGGCGCATCCAGCGCCAGATCGCCGCCGGGGACGTGGACTTCGGCCTGACCAGCCCCTGGGCGGACGTCCACGGGCTGGACAGCCAGCCCTTGCTGGAAGACCAGTTCGGCGTGCTCTATCGCAGCGACGACGAACAGATCAAGCCCGATGCGCGCGGCGCCGTCAGCTGGAAGGCGCTGCGGCACCGCAAGCTGGTCGGGGTGGTGGACGAGACCGGCATCATGGCGGTGCTGCAATCGCGGGCGGATCTGCCCATCGAAGCCGCCGCGCCGTTCTACGAAGCCTCCAGCACCACCTCCCAGGCCGCCCTGGTGCAAAGCGGCCTGGCCATTGCCCTGCTGCCCGCCCTGGCCGCGCACCGCGTGATGGTGCCCGGCCTGTCCTTTTCCCTGCTGCGCGCCCCCAAGCTGGTGCGCACCCTGTGCCTGATGTTCCACCAGGACCACGCGCCCACGCCCGCGGCGGCCGCGCTGGCGCAGGAAGTGCGCGCCTACGTGAAGCAGGCGCGCCTGCCCAAGGGGTGCCGCGCCCTGTAGGCGACTCCATATGGACGGTTCGCGGGGCCGGACGTAGAATCGTTTCCAGACGCGGCCCTTTCTTCAAGGCCGCCGCGCCGGTTGCAGCAATGGTCAAGGCAAGAATGTAAAACGAACCTGCGGGCGCTCGCCCTGCACATCACGGGAGGCATTCATGGCACAGACACCCTCGGCTTCGAGCGACGCGCGGCCGCTGCAGATCGACGACATCACCGTCGTCGACAATACCAAGCTCAAGAAGGCCGTCACCGCCGCCGCACTGGGCAACGCCATGGAGTGGTTCGACTTCGGCGTCTATGGTTTCGTGGCCGCCACCCTGGGCAAGGTCTTCTTCCCCGACGCCTCCCCCGCCGTGCAGACCATCGCCGCCCTGGGCACCTTTTCGGTGCCCTTCCTGGTGCGGCCGCTGGGCGGCGTCTTCTTCGGCGTCATGGGCGATCGCTTCGGGCGCCAGAAAGTGCTGTCCCTGACCATCATCATCATGGCCATCAGCACCTTCTGCATCGGCCTGATCCCTTCATACTTGAGCATCGGCATCTGGGCGCCCGTCCTGCTCCTGCTGTGCAAGCTGGCCCAGGGCTTTTCCGTGGGCGGCGAATACACCGGCGCGGCGGTATTCGTGGCCGAATACGCGCCCGACCGGCAGCGCGGCTTCCTGGGCAGCTGGCTGGACTTCGGTTCCATCGCCGGCTTCGTGCTGGGCGCGGGCCTGGTGGTGCTGCTGCAGACGGCGCTGACCGCACAGGCCTTCCAGGACTGGGGCTGGCGCGTGCCCTTCTTCGTGGCCGGGCCGCTGGGCCTGCTGGGCCTGTACCTGAGGCACGCCGCCGAAGAGACGCCCGCCTTCACCCAGCAACTGGAAAAAATGGAACAGGAAGACCGCGCCGCGCTACAGGAACGCCCCACCGTCTCCTTCGGCGCCATCTTCTCCAAGTACCGCAAGGCCCTGCTCGTGTGCATAGGCATGGTGCTGGTGACCAACATCACCTACTACATGCTGCTGACCTACATGCCCACCTACCTGTCCAGCAACCTGGGCTATTCCGAAGAGCACGGCGTGCTGATCATCGTGGTGATCATGATAGGCATGCTGTTCGTGCAGCCGGTGGTGGGCTTCATCAGCGACAAGGTCGGCCGCAAGCCCTTCCTGCTGATCGGCAGCATAGGATTGCTGATCCTGGCGGTGCCCGCCTTCCACTTCATCGGCAGCGACAACAACGTGCGGATCTTTCTGGGGTTGCTGATCCTGGCCGTGCTGCTGAACTGCATGACCGGGGTCATGGCCTCCACCCTGCCGGCCCTGTTCCCCACCCGCATCCGCTACAGCGCGCTGGCCGCCTCCTTCAACATCGCCATCATCATCGCGGGCCTGACGCCCACCATCGCCGCCTGGCTGGTCGAGCAGACCGGCAATCTGCTGCTGCCCGCCTTCTACCTGATGTTCGCCTCGGTCATCGGCCTGGTCACCGCCATGTTCCTGCCCGAGACCGCCAACCGCCCCCTGCGCGGCGACACGCCCACGGCCTCCAACCCCGATGAAGCCGAAGAACTGCTGCAGCAGGCCTACGACCACATCGAGCAGAACGTGCAGGACATCGAAGCGGAAATCGCGGAAATGGAGGAAAAGCTGGAGGCGCTCAAGCAGAAGCGGCAACGCCTGGCGGACCGGCATCCGGAGCTGGAGTGAGCAGCGCCCGCCGCGAACGGGCGCCGGCCTGCGGCAACGGAAGCAGGATTAGAGCTTGTTGCTTTTGTTGCCCGTACTGGGGAGCAAGGCGGTGACAAGACCCAGCAATGGCAGGAACGAGGTCAAGCCATACACCCAGACAATCCCCCGGGAATCGGCCAGCTCCCCCAGTCCGGCGGCGCCTATGCCGCCTATGCCGAACATGAGCCCGAACATCAGACCCGACACCATGCCCACCCGGCCCGGCACGGCCTCTTGCGCATACACCACCATGGCGGCGAAGGCCGATGACATCACCAGGCCGATCACAATGGCCAGGATCGCCGTCCAGACCAGGCCGACGTGCGGCAGCATGAGCGCGAAAGGGGCCACGCCCAGAAAGGAAATCCAGATGACGGCCTTGCGCCCGATGCGGTCGCCCACGGGGCCGCCGGCAAACGTGCCGGCCGCGACCGCCGCCAGGAAGATGAACAGGAAGATCTGGCTGTGCTGCACGCTCAAGCCGAAGCGCTCGATCAGGTAGAACGTGAAGTAGTTGGTAAAAGAGGCGATGTAGACGAACTTGGCGAACATCAGGATGCAGATGACGACCACGGCCTGGACGACCTTGCCGCGCGGCAGCCCCGCGGCATGGCTTTTGGACAGGCTTTTCGCCTTGGCCTGGCCGTTGTGCTTGACCCAGATGGTCAGCCGGTACAAGACATAGATGGCAAACAGCGCCACCAGCATGAACCAGGCCACGGCAGGCTGCCCGTAGGGAATGACGATCAGGGCCGTCAGCAGCGGACCGATGGCCGTGCCCGTATTGCCGCCCACCTGGAACGTGGACTGGGCAGTGCCGAACCGGCCGCCCGAGGCCAGGCGGGCGATGCGGGAGGCCTCCGGATGGAAGGTCGCCGAGCCCACGCCGACAATGGCCGCCGCCACGAGCAGCATGGCGTAGCTGCCCGCCGTGGCGATCAGGGCGATGCCGATCAAGGTCATCACCATGCCCGAGGGCAGCAGATAGGGCTTGGGATGCTTGTCCGTGTACAGACCTATCCAGGGCTGCAGCAAGGACGCCGTCACCTGGTACACCAGGGCGATGACGCCAATCTGCCCGAAGCTCAGGGAAAAGCTGGCCTTGAGCATGGGAAAGATGGCCGGCAGCATCGCCTGGATCATGTCGTTGAGCAGGTGTGCAAGCGCGGCGCCGCCCACGATGGGCAGGAGAAAACCGTTAGGTTTGGGCTCTGTTGCCGGTGCGGCCGTCGGCCTGCCTGATGTTTCAAGGGAAAGATCTTTTGCAGTCATAAACAAATCAGCGAATTGGAAATGGGAACCAGCCTCTATGAGATTTTCAGTGCCACTGTAGAGGGACGGCGGACAGCCCGAAATCAGTATCGGGCATAATAGTTATGAATATGGGCCATTTCTGGATTCACGATGCGAAATACCCTCGTCAAGGACCATGAAGACGTGCAACGCACGGTCTTCGCCCTGGGCAACGACTATCCTGCCGGGACTGTGCTGCTCCCTCACAGCCACCGGCGCAGCCAGTGCCTGTACGCGATCACCGGGGTGCTGACCGTCACGACCAGCGCGGGAAGCTGGGTCGTGCCTCCACGGTGCGCATCGTGGATTCCAAGCGGAATCGAGCACGAAGTACGCATGAGCGGCCCGACGAGCACGCGCAGCGCCTACATTTTCCCCGACGTCGCACTGACCGCCGGCCTGCCCGCTCGCTGTACCGTTCTCGGAGTATCGCCTCTGCTGCACGAACTATTGTCCGCCGCTGTGGACTTGCCCAAGGAATACGCGCTGGGCGGGCGCGACGACCATCTGATGCGCCTGCTGGTCGAGGAAATCGCCGCCATGCCCGAATTGCCCTTGAACGCGCCGCTGCCCCTGGGGCCCAGGATGGCGCAATTGTGCCGCCAGCTGTTGCAGGCTCCCACGCTGGAAGTCGACATCGATACGGCGGCGCGGCAGGTCGGCATGAGCCGGCGCAACTTCACCCGCCTGTTCCGGGCGCAGACAGGCATGAGCTTCGGCCAATGGCGGCAGCAAGCCTGCCTGCTGGCCGCGCTGACGCGGCTGGGCCTGGGCGATTCGGTGACGCGCGTCGCCATGGAACTGGGCTACAGCAACACCAGCGCATTCACCGCCGCCTTCCAGCGCGCGCTGGGCGCCGCACCCAGCCACTACCTTGCCGGACGCAAAAACAAAAACGCGGGCTGATCGATCCGCCGCGTTCTTCGCCGTCATCTTCTCCAGTTACCGCAATGCCCAGTCCGCGTACACAGGCACGCGGTTGGTGCAAGCGGTGGCGAGCGTCGTCAGCGACAAGGAGAACAATAGTTTCCTGATCAGTCGACAGGCAACACGAGCTGGGGCCGTACCCGATCAGGCTGGCCGTCCAGCGGGGCCGCCGCCGCGCCGATGCGGCGAGCGCCGCAAGCCAGATAGAAGCCTTCCGCATTCGGCTCGGAATCGATATGCAGCTCCTTGCAAGCAGCGGCGCTTGCCGTCCGGACAGACCATTCCAGCAAGACGCGACCTATGCCTTGACGCATGAAGTCGGGATGGACCCACAGGCCGCTTATCTCCCATGGCCGTGCCTGGGTGTCGAGCTGCACAAAACCCGCCAGCCGTCCCTCCTGCTCGACCAGGCATACGGGATGAGTCGTCGTCAAGGCAGGATGAACCTGCAGATCGCTGCGCCATGACTCCAATTGCTGGGGCGTATAGCCCCAGAACGCTTTTGCGGCCAGGGCCAATTCATTCAAAGCAGGTATGTCGTCAGGGCGCCCGCTACGTAAAATCATCATCAAGCTCCATCCATGGTCATGCAGATCTGGCCTCTGATTTTACGCTCCGGCGCCCATGCGCATGCTGTGGAAGCGGCGAATCAAGCCTGCCGCAATTTACACAACGAGCGGCATGAGCCGCTTGCGGCAGTCCGGGAAACGCCGGTACGCCGGGACGGACGCCCAGGCCTTCAGCTTTCTTTCTTCGCTATTTTCCTCAAGGCGCTGCCCTTATGGGCCGCTATATGCTCGGTCTTATCGCTTTTGATCTCATATTGAGGATCTTCCGCAGAGGCCCTGCGCATATGGCCTTTATATTCAAAGTCTTCAGTATGGACCTTGCGGATGACGCCGCTGACGTGCCCTGCTTCGGAATTCCAGCTTACATGGTCTCCGACCTTGAATTCAGTTGTCATTGAAGCTTGCTCCTTTTTGCTGTTCCGCTTAATGAAAGTCCAGTGACTTTCCATTGAAGGCGAATTCCAGCTTAGTCATTGTCCCTTGCCGGCGGCCAGATCGACTCCAGCCATATCCAGATGAAAAAAGGCGTCCGGTTTTCACAGGACGCCTCTTGCAAGGACAAGCGCCAATCAACGGTCAGTACCGGGCGCCATCGTTGAAATCCCGCACTTGCTTTTCGGCTTCTTCACGTTCGATGCCGTAACGCTCTTGGATCTTGCCGACCAGATATTCCGCATTGCCTTCGGCAACATCGAGATCATCGTTGGTCAGCTTGCCCCACTTTTCCTGGATTTTTCCAGTCAGCTGCTTCCATTTTCCCTTGATCGTGTCTTCATTCATGATATACCTCGGTTGTATTTGAAATTCGACCGGTTTCGGCTTTACGGATTATTTATTCGCGTTGACTTTCAGGCCGGAGGAATCCACCCTCTGGACGCCCTTGACGCTTTGCGCCGCGGCCACGGCCTTTTTAAGCTCAATGTCGCTGGGCACGGTACCCGTCAAGGTCGCGACTCCGTTGTTGGTCTCGACAGAAATATCCGTGCTTTTCAAATCCTTGGTGCTGGCAAGTTCAGCCTTGATCTTCGTCGTGATCCATGCATCGCTGACAGCCTCGCCTGCCGTTGCGGAATGATCCGTATTGGTGTCTTTATCGGCTGCCATGGCGCCGGCCTGCAGGCCAAAGCTCAAAGCGGTCGTCATCAAGATATTGGACAAGATAGCGGATTTTCTCATGATTACTTCTCCCAATATAAGCAAGAACGTGTTTGATTGAATCGTCCTCTAATCTACGGAGTCCAAGACCGGGGATACTTGGATGGCAGCCAGGTCAATGGATGCAAATACCGTAGCAGTTGTTCCGGACGGTAAACCTACCAATTGCTACAAGCATTTACTTTGCACTAAGACTGTTGCATCCGTCCTGGCTGCTGATCCTTTCCGCATGCCGGCCAATCCGGCGCGCCCAATGCAAAACAGGCTGCGATGAACGCAGCCTGCCGATGCTCCAAAGTCCTTGAAACGCTTATTCCACCGTCACGCTCTTGGCCAGGTTGCGCGGCTTGTCCACGTCCGTGCCGCGGGAGCAGGCGGTGTGGTAGGCCAGCAGCTGCAAGGTGATGGTGTGCAAAATGGGAGAGAGCTTGCCGTAGTGCTCGGGCATGCGGATGACGTGGACGCGATCGCTGCTGCCGATGCGGGTGTCGGCATCCGCGAAGACGTACAGTTCTCCGCCGCGGGCGTGGACTTCCTCGATGTTGGACTTGAGCTTTTCCAGCAGCTCGTCACGCGGGGCGATGGTCACCACGGGCATGGCTTCGGTCACCAGGGCCAGGGGGCCGTGCTTCAATTCGCCAGCGGGATAGCCTTCGGCGTGGATATAGCTGATTTCCTTGAGCTTGAGCGCGCCTTCCATGGCGATGGGGTAGTGCATGCCGCGGCCCAGGAACAGGGCGTTTTCCTTGCTGGCGAAGCGGTCGGCCCAGGCCATGATCTGGGGTTCCAGGGCCAGCACGGCGGAAATGGCGGTGGGCAGGTGGCGCAGGGACTTCAGGTACTCGCCTTCCTGCTGCTCGTTCATGTGGCCCTTGATCTGGGCGAGGGCCATGGTCAGCAGGAACAGCGCGGTCAGTTGCGTGGTGAAGGCCTTGGTGGAGGCCACGCCGATCTCCACGCCGGCGCGCGTGATGTAGGCCAGCTTGCACTCGCGCACCATGGCGCTGGTGGCCACGTTGCAGATGGTCAGCGTCTGTTCCATGCCCAGGCTGCGGGCATGCTTAAGGGCGGCCAGGGTGTCGGCGGTCTCGCCGGACTGGGAGATGGTCACGACCAGGGTGCGGGGATTGGGCACGCTGTCGCGGTAGCGGTACTCGCTGGCGATTTCCACATTGACGGGAATCTTGGCCAGGGACTCGATCCAGTAGCGCGCGGTCAGGCCGGCGTAATAGCTGGTGCCGCAGGCCAGGATCAGCACATTGTCGATATCCTGGAAGACCTTGTAGGCCTGGTCGCCGAACAGCTCGGGCGTGACGCTTTCGATGTCCTGCAGGGTATCGCCCACGGCGCGCGGCTGCTCGAAGATCTCCTTCTGCATGAAATGGCGATACGGACCCAGCTCGGCGGCGGCGGTATGCGAATGCACGGTGTGCACGCTGCGCTCCACGGGCTTGCCATCCTTGTCCACGATCCAGACCTTGCTGATCTGCAGGTCGATCACGTCGCCGTCTTCCAGGTAGATGATCTGGTCGGTGGTGCCGGCCAGGGCCAGCGCGTCGGACGCCAGGAAGTTCTCGTTCTTGCCCAGGCCCGCCACCAGCGGCGAGCCATGACGGGCGCCAACCACGCGGTGCGGCTCGTCCTGGCAGAACACGGCGATGGCGTAGGCGCCGGTCAAGCGGCGGATGACCTGCTGCACGGCGTCGAACAGATCGCCGTTGTACAGGTGATCGATCAGGTGGGCGATAACTTCGGTGTCGGTCTGGCTCTCGAATACATAGCCTATGTCCTTCAGCTCGGCGCGCAGCTCGTCGTGGTTCTCGATGATGCCGTTGTGCACCAGGGCGATGCGCGCCTTGCCCTTGCCCGAGAAATGCGGATGGGCATTATGGGTGGCGGGAGCGCCGTGCGTGGCCCAGCGGGTGTGCGAAATGCCGGTGAAGCCTTCCAGGTGCTCCGCCTTGACCTGCTCCTGCAGCTCGGCCACGCGCTGCGTGCTGCGCGCCCGGCGCAACTGCCCGTCCGCATGCACCGCCACGCCGCAGGAATCATAGCCTCGGTATTCCAGGCGCTTGAGACCTTCCAGCAGGACGGGGACGATATTGCGTTGCGCGACGGCGCCAACGATTCCACACATACTAGGCTCCTGTTCCAGCCCGCGGCAGAGGCGGGCTCAATAAACGAATGGAGCTATTTTGAGCTGAAACTCAGGAAATTTTATGTCTGTTTTTTTACCGTTATGAATTAAAATTTCACGCAAGAGTCTATCTGTAATTTTATTGTGCTCGACACGGATTTATGAAATTATATTTCATAACGATAGGACAAATTATGCCATGATTGATCTGGACGAGCTGGACCTGCGCATCCTGGAACAACTGCAGAACGACGCCTCCATCAGCAACCAGGAACTGGCCTCGCGCGTGCATGCCTCCCCGCCCACCTGCCTGCGGCGGGTACGGCGCCTGAGCGAACAGGGCGTGATCCTGCGCCAGGTCGCACTGTTGAATCCCGAACGCCTGGGGCCCAGCCTGACGGCCATCGTGGAAATCACCCTGGATCGCCAGGGCGAAGAACAGTTGCGAGACTTCGAACGCCTGGTGATGCCCGAAAAAGCCGTGCTGCAGTGCTACCGCGTGTCGACGGGCGTGGACTTCATCGTGGTGCTGCAGGTGCGCGACATGACCGCCTATCACCAGCTGGCGCACGCCTTGTTCACCACACAGGCCAACATCCGCAACGTGCGCAGCTTTTTCTCCATCCACCAGGCCAAATTCGAGACGCGGGTCCCGCTGCCCGCCCGGCCCGCGACGCCCTAGAACGAGCCGGCCTTCGAGCGCGCACGGCTCGCAGCCTTGGGCTACGGCCTCAGGGCCGGCCGGGACGGCGTCGCGCCTGCACCAGTTGGCCGTACAGGCGCAGGTAACGCTGCGCCATGGTGGCCGGACTATGTTCCTGCAGAGCCCATCGCCGGGCCTGCGCGGCCTGCCGCCGGACGGCGTCCGGCTGATCCAGCATGTCTTCCATGGCCTGCGCCAGAGCCTGGGCGTCGCCCACCGCGCACAGCCGGCCGCGTCCCTGATCCAGCAATTCGGGCAGGCCGCCGGCCATGGTGGCGGCCACCGGCACGCCATAGACGAAGGCGTCCAGCACGCTGGAGCCGAGCGCTTCGTGCCGGGAACTCAGGACAAAGCCATCCAGCAACCGAAAAGCCTGTTCCGGCCGCGGTTCGAAGCCGGCCAGGCGGTATCGGTCTTCCAGGCCCAAGCGGGCGATGAGTTCACGCGCAGCCGGGGTTTCGGAACCGTCTGCGCCAAAGTGCAGAAAAATGAAGTCCTGACGGCGCTGCGCCAGCAGCTGCACGGCGCGGATCAGCGTCAGCGGATCCTTCTCCGCCGTCAGAGCGGCGGTCGTGCCCAGCACGCGCAAACCCCGGGGGTTCCAGCGTGCGCGCAACGCGGCGACGTAGTCGGGGTCTTCGGGCAGGACCTGAATGGCGCTGGGTATGACTTCCACGCGCAAGCCCAGGCGGCGCGGTTCCGTCGCCGCGGCCTGACTGATGGCCGCCAGCCGATCGGCCCGGCGCCACTTCCAGCGCGTGCGCCGCTCCTTGCCCGTCAAGGAACTTCCTTGAGGCTGTTCGCTGCGCTGCCTATCCACGGGGAAGGCGGTGCGGCGCGTGAAGACGACGCGCCCAGGCAGCCAGGCGTGCAGCAGGGCCAGCCAGCTCATGCAGGAGGCCGTCTGCGCGTGCAGGACATCAAAACCACGCCCATGCCGCAGCAGATGCCAAAGGGCCGCCGGCGCGGACGCGCATTCCACCACGGTCATGCCCGCCGCGCGGGCTCGCCGGGCCAGCTCTTCGCCCTGGCGGGCCAGCAGGCTGACCTGATGCCCGGCCTGCTGCAATTGCTGCAGGGTCAGCAGGGTCTGCCGTTCGCCGCCGCGCCAGCCGCGCTCGAAGTTGAGTTGCAGGATACGCATCATGGAAACCGGGACGGAGCGCAGCGCCTCGCTCCAGGCCGGACCCGCCCAGTCCGGCTGCGAGCCCTGCCCGCAGCCTGGGCCCCGGCTTGGCGCAGGCTCATTTCGGCTTGCGCACCGGACGCTTCCAGCCGGGCACGCTTTTCTGCTCTGAGCGAGACAGCGTGAGTTGATCGTCGGGCGCATTGCGCGTCAGCGTCGTGCCGGCGCCGATGGTGGCGCCCCGGCCCACCGTCACGGGAGCCACCAGCTGCGTATCGGAACCGATGAAGGCGTCATCGCCGATGACGGTGCGGAACTTGTTCACGCCGTCGTAATTGCAGGTGATGGTGCCGGCGCCGATATTGACGCGCTCGCCCACGTCGGCATCGCCCACGTAGCTCAGGTGGTTGGCCTTGGAGCCGTGGCCCAGCTGCGTGTTCTTGATCTCCACGAAGTTGCCCACATGGGTATGGTCGCCCAGCACCGCGCCGGGGCGCAGGCGCGCATAAGGGCCGATGCGGGCCTGCTCGCCCACTTTGGCCTGCTGCAGATGGCTGAAGGCCTCCACCTGGGTGCCGGCCGCCAGCGTCACGTCGCGCAGCACGCAATGCGGGCCGACGCGCACGCCGTCCTGCAGGACCACCTTGCCCTCGAACACGCAGCCCACGTCGATGAAGACGTCGCGGCCGCACTCCAGCGTGCCGCGCAGATCGAAGCGGGCCGGATCGGCCAGGGTCACGCCTTGCTCCAGCAGGCGGCGCGCCTGCTCGGCTTGCCACAGACGCTCCAGCTGGGCCTGCTGCACGCGGCTGTTCACGCCCAGCGTTTCCCAGGACGCGGCGGGCTGGGCGGCCTGCACGGGCACGCCGTCGGCCACGGCCAGGGCGATGATGTCGGTCAGGTAATATTCGCCCTGGGCGTTGTCATTGGTGATGCGGCCCAGCCAGTCCTTCAGACGGGCGGTCGGGGCCACCAGTATGCCCGTGTTCACTTCCTGGACGGCTCGTTCCTGCTCGCTGGCATCCTTGTGCTCGACGATGCGCTGCACGGTGCCGTCCGCGCCGCGGATGATGCGCCCGTAGCCGGTGGGATCGGCCAGATTCTCGGTCAGCACGGCCACGCCCTGGCCGCGCGCCTCCAGGAGGCGGCGCAGGGTTTCAGGCTGGACCAGCGGCACGTCGCCGTAAAGCACCAGCGTGGCGTCGTCGGCCTGATCGCCGCCGGTCAGCTCGGGCACGGCCTGCTGCACCGCGTGGCCCGTGCCATGCTGGGGCTGCTGCAGGGCGAAGGCCAGTCCGTCCTGGCTGCCATAGGCTTCGCGCACGCGCTCGGCGCCGTGCCCCACCACAACCACGACCTTTTCCGGCCCCAGTTCACGCGCGCTGTCGAGCACGTGGCCCAGCATGGACTTGCCGGCGATGGGGTGCAGAACCTTGGGCAGGTCGGATTGCATGCGTTTGCCCATGCCTGCTGCCAGAATCACGATATTCAGCATAAAAAAAACACCTAGTAGGGTTGTCGATCAGGTTTTCTTGCCCGCGCTCTCGGGCGCCGTCCTGGCGGCGGCCGAGGATCGGCGAGCCGTCTTGCGAACGGTCTTCGCGGGCGCCGCGGCAGAAGAATCCGCCGCGGTTTTCTGTACTTGCTCCATGGCCTGGCCCGCCTGCTGTCGCAAGGCGTCCACCTGGCGCAGGGAAGCGGCCGTGGCGGCAGCCATGGCGTCGAACTGCTGTTGCAGCATGGTCCACCAGGCCTGCGCGCCAGGCCCCGCGGCCGGCTCCGGCGAATCGGCAGGTTCGGCGGGCTGCTGCGCCGGCGCCTCGGCCTGCGCAGCCGGTGGCGCGGCTGGCGGCGCGGCCGCCAGCGGATTCATGGCCATGAGGGCTTCAAAGGGATTCTGCCCGGCCGACAGGCCGCCTTGCTGCGACATGGTCTTGAGCGCGGCCAGCGTGGAGCGCTGGATCTCCAGGCCCTGAATGGTGGTGCCCAGCATGGACAGGTTGAGCTGCAGCCAGCTTTCCACGGCGCGCAAATCGCGGATGCGGCGGTCCAGGTCTTCGGCCGACAGGCTGGGCATCATGCCCGGGCCCAGTTCGGCGGCGCCGCCGCTGGCCATGTTCTTCCAGGCCTGCGCCATCATGTCCATGCTGCGCAGCAAAGGATTGGCGCTGGCTCCGCCCAGGGCGCTGAAATCGGGTATGCCAAAAGGATTCGCGTTCATGATTGCTCCGGTCGGGGTTGATCCGCTCCCTGGCAGGCCAGGGTTCAGGCAGGCAGCGCCAGGCGCTGCTGCATGCTGTCCATCAGCACGACCTGCGCCTCCAGCGTGAACAGGTCCGCCTCCATCATCTGCCAGGTTTCGTCCATGGTCAGCAGACGGAATTCGCTGACTTCGCCGTCCATATTGCAGGGCTGCACGCCGTCCGGCAAGACGCAGTCGCTGACCAGGGCGTTCTCCACCTGATAACCCTCGGGCAGGCGCCGGTGCATGCGCAAGGCAACGCGCAAGGGAGAGCAGCCGGCCAGAGATAGCGGCTGCAGGCCTGCTTCTTCGTAGCTCTCGCGCACCAGGGAGGTTTCCAGCGGTTCGCCCGAGACGGCCAGGCCGCCCACCAGCGTGTCCCACATATTGGGATCGGTGGACTTGGTGGGCGAGCGGCGCGCCGCCCAGATGCGGCCGTCCGAGGACCAGCCGTTCAAATGCACGGCCTGGGTCAGGAAACCCAGCGGACGCACCGCGCCGCGCTCGATGCGCGACAAGCGGCGCCCCTCGCCGACCACGTCCAGCAGCTCGTCGCGCCAGGCGCGGATGCAGCCGCCTTCCTGCAGCTTGAGCGCCACCTTGTCCAGCACCTGGGCCAAGCTCAGGCGGCGCCGGGAGCAGGCGCCTATGCGCAGCACGTCCTCCTCGATCGTCACCCCGGGCAGGGGTTCGATGCAGTCGGCGGCGCGCGCAGTGATCCACCCGGCGACGCGTCCGGCGACGGTGACGGGACGGCTGCCCGGCGGGGGAAGCTGCTGGATCTGGCAGGTCAGGCTCGCCATGCGCTGGCGTATAGCCTGGGCGAGCGCTCGGTTCTGGAACGAATTCATAAGCGGCGATTGTAATTCATGCCCTGCGCCATTACGGCTTTTGTAGCGTTTAGTCCAACCTTGTTTTGTAGGGACATACCCTGCCCTTGAAGGGTAAAGCGAGTTCGATATAATTTCCCCGAACAGTTAAGCTGTGAAAACTTCGAGCAGGCAACAAATCAGCAACTATAAGCCTGCCTCTGGCAACACCGCAGTTTCTTCCAGCGTTGGATTTTCGGAGCGTTGACACGGCCGAACCCCGGTTTGGCATGGCGACACCAAAAAGAGGGACAACAATGAAGATGTGGAGAAGTTTGTTTGCTTTGGGCGCCAGCTTCACGGCGCTGTCCAGTTGGGCGCAGGTCACCGATATGGCAGGGGGGCCGCGCGTCAACCAGTTGAACCTGCACACCGGCGTCACGCCCATCGCACAGGACATCGCGTGGCTGCACTGGATGATGCTGATCATCTGTACGATCATCTTCATTGGCGTATTCGGAGTGATGTTCTACTCCATCATCAGGCACCGCAAGTCCAAGGGGGCGGAGCCCGCGCGCTTTCACGAACACCTGGGCGTGGAGGTGGCCTGGACCGTGATCCCGTTCCTGATCGTCATCGGCATGGCCCTGCCGGCCACCAGGACCGTGGTGGCCATGAAGGACACCACCAGCGCCGACATGACCGTCAAGGTCACCGGCTATCAGTGGAAGTGGGGCTACGAATACCTGGACGGCCCGGCCTCGGGCGTCAAGTTCCTCTCCAACCTGGCCACGCCGCGCGACCAGATCGAAGGCCGCGCGCCCATCGGCGAGAACTACCTGATGGAAGTGGACGAACCGCTGGTCGTGCCGGTCAACAAGAAGATCCGCCTGGTCCTGACCGCCGAGGACGTCATCCACTCCTGGATGGTGCCCGAGTTCGGCGTCAAGCAGGACGCCATCCCCGGCTTTCTGCGCGACACCTGGTTCCGCGCCCACAAGGCCGGCATCTACCGCGGCCAGTGCGCCGAACTGTGCGGCAAGGACCACGCCTACATGCCGGTGGTCGTGCAGGTCCTGGAGCAGCAGGACTACGACAAATGGGTGGACGACCAGAAGAAGAAGCTGGCCGCCCAGGCGGACGATCCCAACAAGGAATGGACGGCCGATGAGCTGATCAAGCGCGGCGAACAGGTCTTCGCCCAGAACTGCGTGGCCTGCCACCAGGCCAACGGCAAGGGCATCCCCAATACCTTCCCGGCCCTGGACGGCGACGAGAAGTACGTCCTGGCGCCCATGAAGGGCCAGATCGAGACCGTGTTGAACGGCCACCCGGGCACGGCCATGGCGGCTTTCCGGGACCAGCTCAACGACGTGCAGATCGCCTCGGTCATTACCTATACCCGCAATGCATGGGGCAATGCCGGCAAGGGGCCCGACCCCGTCGTCAAGCCGGCCGATGTCAAGGCACTGCGCTGACAGAGCGCCGCCCGCACCGCCCATCACACCGTCATTCAAGCCCTGACTCCGGTCAGGGCCCCGCAGGAAGGAGTCAAGCATGAGCAGCGTTACCGTCGACCATGTAGCGAGCCCGAGCGGACATGATGATCATCATGCCCATGCCACACCCACGGGTTGGCGCCGCTGGTTGTTCGCCACCAACCACAAAGACATCGGGACGATGTACCTGATCTTCTCGTTCGTCATGCTGCTGGAGGGCGGCGTGCTCGCGCTGCTGCTGCGCACCGAGCTGTTCCAGCCCGGCCTGCAGTTCTTCCGGCCCGAACTGTTCAACCAGTTCACCACCATGCACGGCCTGATCATGATCTTCGGGGCCATCATGCCGGCCTTCGTGGGCTTTGCGAACTGGATGATCCCGCTGCAGATCGGCGCCTCGGACATGGCCTTCGCCCGCATGAACAACTTCAGCTTCTGGCTGCTGCCGGTGGGCGCCATCCTGTTCACCACGTCCTTCTTCGTGCCCGGCGGCGCGCCGGCCGGCGGCTGGACCATGTACGCGCCCCTGTCCCTGCAGATGGGCCCGGGCATGGACTTCACCATCTTCGCGGTCCACATCCTGGGGGCCTCCTCCATCATGGGCGCCATCAACATCGTGGTGACGGTGCTGAACATGCGCGCGCCCGGCATGACCCTCATGAAGATGCCGCTGTTCTGCTGGACCTGGCTGATCACCGCCTACCTGCTGATCGCCGTGATGCCCGTGCTGGCCGCCGCCGTGACCATGCTGCTCACCGACCGCCACTTCGGCACCCACTTCTTCAACGCCGCCGGCGGCGGGGACCCCGTGCTCTACCAGCACATCTTCTGGTTCTTCGGCCACCCCGAGGTCTACATCATGATCCTGCCGGCCTTTGGCATCGTCTCCGCCATCGTGCCCGCCTTCTCGCGCAAGCCCCTGTTCGGCTACGCGTCCATGGTGTACGCCACGGCCGCCATCGCCATCCTGTCCTTCCTGGTCTGGGCCCACCACATGTTCACCACGGGCATGCCGGTGACGGGCCAGTTGTACTTCATGTACGCCACCATGCTGATCTCCATCCCCACCGGGGTGAAGATCTTCAACTGGGTGGCCACCATGTGGCGCGGTTCGCTCTCGTTCGAGACGCCCATGCTGTTTGCGATCGGCTTCATCTTCGTGTTCACCATCGGCGGCTTCACCGGCCTGATCCTGGCCGTGGCCCCCATCGACATCGCCGTGCACGACACCTATTACGTCGTGGCCCACTTCCACTACGTGCTGGTGGCCGGTTCGCTGTTCGCCCTGTTCGGCGGCGCCTACTACTGGCTGCCCAAGTGGACGGGCCGCATGTACAACGAGCGCCTGGGCAAGATCCACTTCTGGTCCACGATGATTTCCTTCAACGTGACCTTCTTCCCCATGCACTTCCTGGGCCTGGCTGGCATGCCGCGCCGCTATGTGGACTACGCCGGCCAGTTCACGGACTTCCACCAGATCGCCACCATCGGCGCGTTCTGGTTCGGCCTGTCCCAGCTGCTGCTGATCTACATCGTGATCCAGGCCGCGCGCGGCAAGGGCGAGCCCGCACCCGCCAAGCCATGGGAAGGCGCGGAAGGACTGGAGTGGACGGTGCCTTCGCCCGCTCCACACCATACTTTTGAAACGCCGCCCGTCATCAAGTGACACCGGAGGATCCAGCCATGACGCCTGAACAACGACGCCGCAACCGCCGCACCGGCCTGCTCCTGGCCCTGTTCGTGGCGGCCGTCCTGGTCTGGACCTTCCTGAAGGGCAGCCAATTCCTGGGGCAGTGACATGGATGATGATTTCCGGGACCTCTCGCGGCGCAAGCTGAGCTTTTTCCAGACCCTCAAGGCCATCGCCTGGGGGTTCTTCGGAGTGCGCCGCGGCCGCGATCACGAGCAGGACATCGCCAAGATCAACCCGGTCTACCTGATCATCGCCGCCGTCATCGCCACCGTTCTTTTCGTCGTGGGCCTGGTCATGGTGGCCCGCTGGTTCATCGGCCACGCGGCCTGATCGCATCGCTTACATCGCGCCCCCGGGGCGAATAGGGAGAAGGAGAACAATATGCATGTCGAATCCACGGTCCATGCCTCCAAGGCGCCTTACTACTACGTGCCGGGGCTGTCGGGGCATCCGGTGCGCGCCAGCATTTCCCTCTGCCTGACCCTGCTGGGCGCAGCCACCTGGATCAACAACTGGTCCGGCGGCTTCTGGCTGTTCCTGGTGGGCATCCTGAGCTTCCTGGTGGTGCTGTACTTCTGGTTCAGCGACTCCATCCGCGAATCCGAGGGCGGACTGAACAGCGCCAGGGTGGACGTGTCCTATCGCTGGAGCATGTCCTGGTTCATCTTCTCGGAGGTGATGTTCTTCGCCGCCTTCTTCGGGGCGCTGTGGTATACCCGCGAGATCACCACCCCGCTGCTGAGCGACCTGGATCACCGCGTCCTGCTGTGGCCCGACTTCTCCGGCGCCTGGCCCAACCAGGGCCCGGCCGGCACCGTCGCCCCCTTCCAGACCGTGGGCCCTTTCTGGCTGCCCACCATCAACACGGCCCTGCTGCTGTCCTCGGGCGTCACCCTGACCATCGCCCACCACGCTCTGCGCGCCAGCAAGCGCGGCAGCGCCATCTTCTGGCTGTTCCTGACCGTGGCCCTGGGCTTCATCTTCGTGGCCTGCCAGGCCTACGAATACCACCACGCCTACACGGAACTGAACCTGAAATTCACCTCCGGCGCCTACGGCGCGCTGTTCTACATGCTGACGGGCTTTCACGGCTTTCACGTGATCATCGGCGCGACCATGCTCAGCGTCATGCTGCTGCGCCTGATGCGCGGCCACTTCACGGCCGAACACCACTTCGGCTTCGAGGGCGCGGCATGGTACTGGCACTTCGTGGACGTGGTCTGGCTGGGCCTGTACCTGTACGTCTACTGGTTCTGACCCTGCGCTCCAGGCCCGGGAAACCGGGCCTGGCCGTCTTCAAGCCATGGGCACGCCCGTGCTTTCTATCCAGCCCCAGTGATGGGCCAGCAACACGAACAGGAACAGCGCCACCGACAGCCCCACCCGCCAGGTCAGCGCAAAGGCCATGCGGCTGGAATTGCCCCGATCCCGCATCAGATAGACCAGGGCCGAGCCCAGCGACGCAATAATCCCCAGAAATACCACCAATACGAGCACACGCATTCAGCACCCCGCTTCAGGTTTCATTGATGTCCAGCAACACTCGTTTCTCTTCCCGCCGTTCCCTGCTCGCCCTGGTCTCATTGGGCCTGCTGATGATTCTGTTCGTCAGCCTGGGCCGCTGGCAGCTGGGCCGGGCTCAGGAACGCCAGACGCTGGCTCAGCAGATCGAACAGGGCCGCCGGCAAGCGCCTCTGCAAGTGGATTCCCAGGCCGCACTGGATCGGGGCGCCCTCTGGCAGACGGTCGCGCTGCATGGATCGTGGCGCGGCGATTTAACTGTACTCCTGGACAATCGCAATTTCAAAGGCAGGCCGGGTTACTGGGTCGCCACGCCTTTCGTGCTGGACCAGGGCACCCTGGCCGGCAGCGCCATCCTGGTGCTGCGCGGCTGGCTGGCGCGCCAGCCCGGCCAGCCGCCCCGTCCGCCCGCCGCGCCCGCCGGCCCGCAAGCCATCGAAGGCGAACTGCTGGAACGCGTGCCGCGCCTGTTCGAACTGGGCGAATCTTCCCTGCCCCGGTCCCTGCCCGACCCGTCCGGCGTCGCGCCTGTGGTGCAGAACCTGACCGTGTCCGAGCTGAGCGAGCGCAGCGCCCTGCCCCTGCAGCCGCGCGTGCTGGCGCAGACCAAGCCGGCCACGGAGCTGCTGACCGACTGGCCCGATCCGAACATCGACTTCGAGAAGAACCGCGGCTATGCCATGCAGTGGTTCGGTTTTGCCCTGATTGCCCTGTGCGCCTGGATCGGTGTAGCGTGGAAATGGCTGCGACGCTCCAGGCCAACAACAAGGAAGACCTGACGTGGAAACGACCCGACGCCCCGCCCGCCCGCGCTCCATGACGCCGCTGTACCTGCTGCTGGCGATCAGCCTGGCGCCCGTGCTGTTCGCCCTGGCCGCCTACTACATCCCCGGCCTGGGACTGCGCCCCGACGACAGCAGCGCCTACGGCCGGCTGATCGAGCCCCAGCGGCCCGTCCCGGACAACGCGGCCCTGCCGCTGCGCCGCCTGGACGGCCAGCCGTTCGACCTGCAATCGCTGCGCGGGCGCTGGGTGCTGGTCAGCGCCGACGACAGCGCCTGCCCCGAGAGCTGCGTGCGCAAGCTCTTCATCCTGCGAAACTCCCATGCCAGCCAGGGCAAGAACGTGGAGCGCCTGGCCCGCGTCTGGTTCGTCACCGACCAGGGCCAGCCAACGGAACAGATACTCCAGGCCTACCAGGGCACCCACATGCTGCAGGCCGACCCGCAGCGGCTGGCCGCCTTCCTGGCGCCGCAGGCCGGCGAAGCCGCGGCCGGGGACGCCCTGAAGAACGGCATGTGGATCATCGACCCCAACGGCAATCTGATGATGTCCTTTCCCGGCGACGCCGACCCCCTGAAGGTGCGCAAGGACATCAGCAAGCTCCTGTACAACTCGCGCATCGGATAAGGCATGGCGGACATACGACTACGCTATCGCAAGCTGGTCTACCTGACCTGGTTCCTGACCCTGGACCTGATCATGTTCGGCGCCTTCGTGCGCCTGACCGATTCCGGCCTGGGCTGTCCCGACTGGCCGGGCTGCTACGGCAAGCTCACGCCCCTGGGCGCGGGCGCGCACATCGAACAGGCCTACCAGGCCATGCCCTACGGCCCGGTCAGCTGGGGCAAGGCCTGGATCGAGATGATCCACCGCTACGTGGGCGCGGCGCTGGGCATGCTCATCATCGCCATTGTCTGGATGGCCTGGCGGCATCGCCGGGCGCTGGGCCATTCGGCCCGCCTGGCCACCTTCACCCTGCTGGCCGTCTGCGTGCAGGGCGCCTTCGGGGCCTGGACCGTCACCCACAAGCTCATGCCCATCATCGTCACCACCCACCTGCTGGGCGGCATGGGCGTGCTGGCCCTGATGACCTGGCTGGCGGCGCGCGAGAACCCCGGCCCGCCGGCCGCCCCGGCCACGCGGCGCTGGCGGCCCTGGCTCATCGCCTCGCTGCTGCTGCTGACCGTGCAGGTCGGCCTGGGCGGCTGGGTCAGCACCAATTACGCCGCCCTGGCCTGCATGGATTTCCCGCTGTGCCATGGCCAGTGGGTTCCCGACATGGACCTGCACGGCGGCTTCTCGCTGTTCCGCGCCCTGGGCGAGCTGCCCTCGGGCGAGATGATCTCCCAGGCCGCGCTGACCGCCATCCACTGGGTCCACCGCAACATGGCCTTCGCGGTGTTCCTGCTGCTGGGCACGGTGGCCTGGAAGCTGCGCGCCGATCCGGTGCTGCGCCGGCCCGCCACCCTGGCGCTGCTGCTCCTGCTGGCGCAGCTCGTCACGGGGTTAACCACGATATTTTTCCAGTGGCCTCTTCTGATCGCCGTCCTGCATAATGGGGGAGCCGCCGGTCTGGTGCTGACCTGCGTGACCCTGCTGGTACGGCTGTCCCGCAAGTCGACTGTCCTCGAAGGAAAACAGTATGACAACCACCGCTACCCTCGCCCAAGCTTCGCTCCTGCGCCAGTATCTGGTACTGACTAAGCCCCGCGTCACCCAGCTGGCTGTCTTCTGCGCCGTCATCGGCATGTTCCTGGCCACGCCGGGACTGCCCGATCCGGGCACCGTGGTGGCCGGCACGCTGGGCATCTGGATGCTGGCCGCGGCCGCCTTCGCCATCAACTGCCTGATCGAGCGCGAGATCGACGCCCGCATGCTGCGCACCGCCCGCCGCGCCACCGCGCGCGGCGCCATCACCTCCGCCCAGGTGCTGGCCTTCTCGGGCCTGCTGGGCGGCCTGGGCATGCTGGTGCTGTATTACTGGGTCAACGCCCTGACCATGTGGCTGACGCTGGCCACCTTCATCGGCTATGCCGTCATCTACACCGTCATCCTCAAGCCCCTGACGCCGCAGAACATCGTCATCGGCGGGCTGTCCGGCGCCATGCCGCCCGCCCTGGGCTGGGCCGCCGTGGCCGACTCGGTGCCCGCCGAAGCCTGGCTGCTGGTGCTGATCATCTTCATCTGGACTCCGCCCCACTTCTGGGCCCTGGCGCTGTACCGCCAGCACGACTACCAGCGCGCGGGCCTGCCCATGCTGCCCGTCACCCACGGCAAGACCTTCACCACCCTGCACGTCCTGCTCTACAGCTACATCCTGCTGGCCGGCACCATCCTGCCTTTCGTCATCCGCATGAGCGGCCCGCTGTACCTGGCCGCCGCCGTGCTGCTGGGCGCGCGCTTCATCCAGTATGCCCACCAGCTGCATCGCTGCTACAGCGACGAGCTGGCCCGCAAGCTGTTCCGGTTCTCCATCCTCTACCTGGCCTTGCTGTTCGGCGCGCTTTTACTGGATCACTGGGTTCGGTTAATCTGAGGAGATCTGACTTCCCCTTTCCCGTGTCCTTATGCTGAACCTTTCAAGCGCTGTTTCATGGCGACGCCTGCTGTTCGTCGCTTCCTTGGGCCTGCTGCTGTCCGCCTGCTCGCCCGAGCCCGCCCCGCCGGCTTTCCACGGCAGCAATATCAGCGGCTCGCACTTCGGCCAGGACCTGGAAATGGTGGACACCGAAGGCCGCACGCGCCACCTGAAGGACTACAAAGGCAAGGTGCTGGTGGTCTTCTTCGGCTTCACGCATTGTCCGGACGTCTGCCCCACCGCCCTTGCCCAGCTGGCCACGGCCCAGGAACTGCTGGGCGACGATGCCGCGCGCATGCAGGCCATCATGATCACCGTGGACCCGGAGCGCGACACGCCCGCGCTGCTGCGCGCCTACCTGAACGCCTTCAACCCCGATTTCGTGGGGCTGACGGGCAGCGCCGACCAGCTGGCCCGCACGGCGCGCTCGTTCAAGGCCTTCTACGCGCGCTCGGGCGCGCCCGGTTCAGGCCAGTACAGCATGGACCATTCCTCGTCCTTCTATGTGATCGACCAGCAAGGCGAGGCGCGCTCGCTGTTGCGCGGCGACGCCAGTCCGGAGGAAATCGCCCACGACGTGCGCCTGCTGCTGGGCTGACGCGGGTTCAGTGCGGCGCCGGCGCGCTGGCGGCGACCGGAATGCTGCTGCCCGGCTGCAGCGGGCCCACGAAACTTTCCGCCTGGCTCAAGGCCTGGGCCAGACCGAACAGGGGCGGCAAGGGTTCGTGCTTGCGCTGCCCCGACTCAAACTCCTTCCATACCTGGTAGGCGCGCTGGCGCTGGCGCACCACGGTTTCTATCTTTTCGCGCAGCAAGGGAGCCTTGGCCAGCAAGGCGTCGAAATCGCGCTCGGTCAGCATCAGAAGGCGGCTGTAGCCCAGCGAGCGCACCTCGCCCGCATAATCCGTGTGTTCGACGAGGTTGACTTCGCCTATGGTCTCTCCCGTGCCCAGCTCCACCGTGCTGCCGTCCGGCAGGGTGGTCTCCACCGCTCCCGAAGCGACGAAGTACATGGCGCGCATGCCGCCAAAGCGCAGGTGGATCTTCTGGTCCGGCAAGGCCAGGCGGGGACGCAGGCGCTTGGCCAGGCGCTGCTTGGTCTCGTCCGGAATCCCGTCGAACAAAGGCACCCGGCTGATCAGCTCTGACGCGCTCATGGCGATGTCCAGGGCCGGCCGCTTGTTCAGATAGCGCCAGCGCTGATTGATCTGCTTGACCAGGTCGGCGTACATCTCGCCGGTGATCAGCGAATGCGACAGCATTTCCCGATAGCGCGCCCGCTCCTGCGAGGCGGCGATGCGCGCCAGGTAGGATTCCTGCAGCCATTGCGCGAACACCGGATACTGCAGGGTCAGCGAGTGCATGGCGTCCTCCAGTTGCGTCAGGCGCAGCTGATGCGCCTGCACAATGGTTTCCGTGGCCTGCTGGCCCAGCAGGGGCGGCAGCTCCGTGCGCGCGAAACGGATCAGGCGCTCGGCCACGGAACGCTTGGCGATCAGGTTGGCGAAGCGCTTGGCCAGTTCGCGGGCCAGCCAGCCCTGCACGCCCATCAGGTAATGCAGGCGCAAGGCCCAGCGGAAACCGTAGGAATAGCGCAGGTCGGCGGCAATGGCGGACTCGAAGCCCGTCAGGCCGCCCTGGCGCACCGTGTCGTTCATGCGCTCGGCCCGGCTCAGCAAGGATTCGGCCGTCTTCCAGTCCACGATCTGGGACTTGAGCAGCTCATAGAACAGCTCCACCTCGCGCGCCGACAGCATGGCCATGCCCATCTTGATCTTCTGCGCCTCGGTCAGGCTCTGGATCTGGCCGGAAGCGACGCTGGCCTGGCTGGCATCGAAGACGGTGCACAGATGCTCGGTCACCTGCGGCTTGATCTTTTCCTGGCGGGCGAGCTCTTCGGTCTTGTCGCGCAGGTCCTCCAGCGCCAGGCTCACCGCCTGATCGCGCAAGTGCCGCTCCAGCGGCGTGAGCTGGTCCAGGCCCAGCCGGTGGATCAGGGGCCGCAAAGTCATGCCGTTGACGAACAAGGTCAGCAGCACGAAACCGGTGGTGGCCACGCCGATGAACTGGCGCACCTCATGCGGCACGGCATGCTGTTCGGTCACGGCCAGGGCCAGGGCCAGCGACACGGCGCCGCGCAGACCGCCCCACAGGATGACCATGCGGTAGGGCCGGCTGACGCGCGTGCCAAAGCGCGTACGCCCCAGCAAGGGCAGCACGCCGAACACCATGACGGCGCGCGCCAGCAGGGTGACCACGAACAGCAGGCCGATCAGGCCGACTTGCGTCCAGGTCATTTCCGCCATCATGCGCGGAATCAGCATGGCGGCGAACAGGAAGATCAGGGAATTGGCCAGGAAGCCCATCTGCGCCCAGGAGCTGGTCAGCAGCTCGAAGGTGGCGGGCGACATGCGGGTGCGGCCGGTGGAGCCCACCACCAGGCCGGAAATGACGGTGGCCACGACGCCCGATACGCCCAGGTAGTGCTCGGACACGAAGAAGGCCAGGTAGGCCAGCGCGATGGTCAGCGTGACCTCGGCCGAGGGCCAGCCGCGCAGCAGCACGAACAGGCTGCTGGCCAGGCGGCCCATCAGGTAGCCGGCCAGGGCGCCGCCCAGAAAGCTGATCAGGAAACTGTTCAGCACCGTGCTGCCCGACAGGGCGCCGCCGCCGGTCAGCACGGCCAGCAGCACCGAATACAGGGCGATGGAGGCGGCGTCGTTGAAGAGCGCCTCGCCCTCGACCAGCGTGGACAGGCGCTTGGGGGCGCCCACTTCGCGGAACACCCCGACCACGGCGACCGGGTCGGTGGTGGCGACAATGGCGCCCAGCATCAGGCATACCACCAGGCCGTAGGTCGAAGCCGCATTCAGCGCGTAGCCCACGGCAAAGGTGCAGACCACCACCGCCACCACGGCCATCATCAGGATGGGGCCTATGTCGTCCAGCAGACGCCGCAGGTTCATGGACAGCGAGGTTTCGAACAGCAGGATGGGTAGGAAAACGTAGAGAAAGGTCTCGGAGGAGATCTTGAAGGCCTGCAGGGTATCGAAAAAGTCCGACATGACCTTGGGCGCCCAGGCATGCAGGTGCAGCAATATGCCCAGCGCAAAGCCGATCAGGGCCAGCAGGACGGAATACGGCAGACGCAGGCGTCCCGCTAGCGGCGGCATGAAGGCCACCAGCGCCAGCAGGCCCGCCAAACCAAATACCAACTGCCCAATCTGCATCACAACGTCCTCTGTCATCGGCGATGAGCCGATCCGCGTAGGAGTGAACACCAGGCATGGCCGCAAGTCGGGCCGGATCGGCACGGGACGCCCCGCTCCCCGCAAAGATTAGCATAGCGCTTTTTACCTGAAGCACAGCCCGAGACAGGGCCTTTTCTACCAAAATTTACGTTTTTTCCGTACGCGGCGGGACCTCTTTTTTTCATGGACGGCTGCGCTGGAACAAATCCGTGAGCCGGGCGAATCGCTATACTGCTACGCCATGAGCTCCCCGCGCCCTTCTCTTGACGCCGCATCCTGGCCCAGACGCCTGGGCCTGTGCCTGTTGCTGCTGGGGCTCATGCTGCGCGGCGTGGTGCCCGCGGGCTACATGCCCAGGCAGACCGAGCAGGGCTACGCCCTGACCTTCTGCCTGCCGGCCGGCCAGACCCTGTCTCCCGAGGCGGCCCGGCAATGGACCGCCCTAATGGGCGAAGAGCCCGTCCAGCACCAGGACGAGGCCACCACCAGCGCCACCTGCCCATTCGCCATGATGCTGCAGGCGGCCCTGAGCCCCGCTCCGCTCGCCGCCCTGCCTCCCCTGCACAGCGGCCGTTTCCGGCCTCTGCTGCTGCCGGTCCTGGAACCGATCCCGGACCAGGCCTTCATCCGCGGCCCGCCCGTGGGCCAGCGCGCCCCGCCTTCTCTTCTTCCTGCCTGACTTCCCGCGCCCGGCTCGCGCCGCGCGCCCTTTCTATTCGAAGCCCCTGCCTTGCGAACCGTTCGCAGGGAGACCGGCGTTCCCTGGAATTCCGTCATGAAGAATACATTTGCTCCCGGCCTGATCAGCGCCGCCGTCCTGGCCTGCCTGTCCCATCCCGCCGCCGCCCAGACCCCGCCCGTCGAACAGCTGAGCCCCATCGTCGTCACCGGCGTGACGCCCGAAACACCGCTGCTGTTCAGCACCAATCCCAAGCTGCCGCGCCTGCCCTTGCCCGCCAGCGACGGCGCAGACTACCTGAAGACCATCCCCGGCTTCACCGCCATACGCAACGGCGGCAGCAACGGCGATCCCGTGCTGCGCGGCATGTTCGGCTCGCGCCTGGCCATCCTGGCCAACGGCAGCGCCATGCCCGGCGCCTGCCCGGCCCGGATGGACGCCCCGACCTCCTACATTTCTCCGCAATCCTTCGACGAGCTGACCATCATCAAGGGCCCGCAAAGCGTGCGCTGGGGACCCGGCGCCTCCGCCGGCACCGTGCGCTTCGAGCGCAAGCCGCCCGCTTTCACGGAACCGGACGCCACGCTGGAAGCCAGCCTGCTGGGTGGCTCCTGGGGCCGCCATGCCGGTGCGGCGGACTTTGCGGCCGGCAATGCGTCCTACTACACGCGCCTGACCGTCAACCGGGACCGGGCGCAGGACTATAGCGACGGCGACGGCGAACGCGTGCCCTCGCGCTGGAAAAAATGGAATGCGGACGTCTCGGTTGGCCTGACGCCCGACCCGGACACGCTGCTGGAGCTGAGCGCCGGAACCGGCGATGGCTACGCCCGCTACGCCGGGCGCGGCATGGACGGCACGCGCTTCAAGCGCGAGAGCCTGGGCATGCGCTTCAAGAAAGACATGGACCAGGGCCTGCTGCGCAATGTCGAAGCCCAGCTCTACTACAACTACGCCGATCACGTCATGGACAACCATGAGCTGCGCCCCTTCAAGCCGGGCGGCGGCATGTCCATGCCCATGGCGTCCAACGTGGACAGGCTGACCTGGGGCGCGCGCCTCAGCGCGGACTGGACGCTGCGCGAAAAACTGACCCTGACCACCGGCCTGGACCTGCAGCGCAGCCGCCACCGCAAGCGCAGCGCCATGGGACGCCAGGACTATCGCGACCAGCCCTGGATCAAGGATGCGGAGTTCGACAATCTGGGCGTGTTCACGGAAGCCCGCTGGGAGCTGGCCGACGGCTACCGCCTGGCGGGCGGCGCGCGGCTGGACCGGGCAGGAGCCAAGGACCTGCGCCCTACCCTGGGCAGCGGCATGATGAACATGCCCAACCCCGGCGCCGGCGTGCGCCGGCGCGAGACCCTGCCCAGCGGTTTTCTGCGCCTGGAACACGATCTGGAATCCATGCCGCTGAGCCTGTATGCCGGTCTGGGCCATGTGCAGCGCATGCCGGACTACTGGGAGCTGATTTCCCCCCAGCGCGGCCCGCAAGGCAGCGCCAGCGCCTTCCTGGGCGTGCGGCCTGAAAAGACCACTCAGCTGGACATAGGCGCGCAGTACAAGGGCGAGACCCTATCGGCCTGGGCCTCGGCCTATGCCGGCCATATCCAGGACTACATCCTGTTCGACTACCCATCCGGCGGCATGATGGGAGCCGGCGCCCAGGCACGCAATGTGCAGGCCCGCATCATGGGTGCGGAACTGGGCGCGGGCGTTCAGGCCGGCCGGGACTGGAAGCTGGGCGCCGCCCTGGCCTACGCCTGGGGCCGCAACCGCAGCGACGGCCGCCCCCTGCCGCAGATGCCGCCGCTGGACCTGCGCCTGAACGCCGATTACACGCGCGGCGCCTGGTCGGCGGGCGGCGTCTGGCGCCTGGTGGCCGCCCAGAACCGCTACGCGAGCGGCCAGGGCAATGTGGTGGGGTATGACTTCGGGCCGACCGGCGGTTTCGGCACCGTGTCCCTGTATGGAGGCTACAAGGTCAACCGACATCTGGCATTGACGGCGGGCGTGGACGATGTGTTCGACAAGACTTACAGCGAACACCTGAACCTGGCCGGCAACAGCGGCTTCGGCTACGCCGCGGCGACCCGCTTCAACGATCCGGGGCGCACGGTCTGGCTGAAGGCGGCCCTGTCGTTCTAAGGCCGGCTGCACCGGGCGGGACATCCGCCCGGCGCGGGCAAAAAAAAGGGACACCCTTGCTGGTGTCCCGTAAACATCCGCTTCAAAAGGGAGGGGAAGAGGAGAAGCCGAAGCGGACGACATATGCTGGAATGCGTAGGTGGCAATAATCAGCACATGTATTGTTTAGTCCGCCGTGAGGAGCTTAAGTTCTTCGATTTCCCGAAAAAGATGTAACTGTTTGAGTCTTAAACCGATCCGGCCAGGGCCAGGCGCAGCTTCTTGAATGCGGCGGACTCGATCTGGCGGATACGCTCGGCCGACACGCCGTATTCGGCGGCCAGTTCGTGCAGCGTGGCGCCGCCCTCATCCTGCAGCCAGCGGGCGCGCACGATGCGTTGGGAACGTTCGTCCAGCGCGGCTATGGCTTCCTCCAGGCCGCTGCCCTCCAGCATGTCCCGGGCGCGACGCTCCAGCACCTGCGAAGGTTCCTCGTGGCCGTCGTCGGACAGGTAGGAAATGGGCGCAAAGCTCTCGTCGTCGTCGCTGGGCGCTTCCAGCGCCAGGTCGTGGCCCGACAGGCGCACTTCCATTTCGCTGACATCCTGCGGACGCACGTCCAGTTCGCGGGCGATCTCGTCCACCTGTGCCGAGTCCAGCGTCTGGCCGTCGGGCCGCATGCGGCGCAGGTTGAAGAACAGCTTGCGCTGGGCCTTGGTGGTGGCGACCTTGACCATGCGCCAGTTGCGCACCACGTATTCGTGGATTTCGGCCTTGATCCAGTGCACGGCGAAAGACACCAGGCGGACCCCGCGATCGGGGTCGAAGCGCTTGACGGCTTTCATCAGGCCCACATTGCCTTCCTGGATCAGGTCGGCGTGCGGCAGGCCATAGCCCAGGTACTGGCGGGAAATGGAAACCACCAGGCGCAGGTGCGACATGATCAGTTCACGGGCCGCGTCCAGGTCCCCCTTGTCGCGCAGGCGCTGGCCCAGTTCTGTCTCGCGCTCGGCGCTGAGCAGCGGCAGGCGGTTGACGGCGGAAATATACGCTTCAATGGTACCCAGAGCGCCTGGATTGGAGACCGCAGCGACGAGTTCATTACCAGACGCCAGGGCCAAAGCGTTCGCTTGTTGTGTCATGGAAAATCCTTCAAAAGTCGGCCGGCGGGAACAAGAAGCTCAAACACGCACCGGACGAAACGTATATCGATGTTGATCTCAGTTTAGCACTCTGGCGTGGGGAGTGCTAAAAAATTGCAATACAGGATTAGGAGCCCCTCAGCAAGAAAAAGTTCCAGCCTGATGACAAAAAACAACCCGTCTACGGCACGCCCCGGCGCGGGCTGGTAATAAAAAAACAGGCAGGGCAAGCCCTGCCTGTCCGCAGCTTAGCGCCCTTACAAAACAAAAACATGACAGGGCGCTACGCCATCCTTCACATCCTCACAGCCGTTCAGCGTGAAAGCGCATATGGTCCTGGATGAAGGTGGAAATGAAGTAGTAACCATGGTCGTACCCTTCGTGGCGGCGCAGCGTGAGCGGCTGTTCAGCCCGCTCGCACGCCTGCTCGAAGGCTTCGGGGTACAGTTGCTCGGCCAGGAAGCCGTCGCTCAGGCCCTGATCCACCAGGATGCCGGCGGGATATGGCGCGCTGGCTTCCGCCATCAGCACGCTGGCATCATGCGCCTCCCAGGCCTGGCGGTTCTGTCCCAGATAGGCGCCAAAGGCTTTTTCTCCCCAGGGGCAGCGAGTGGGCGCGGCGATGGGCGCGAAAGCGGATACGGAGCGGTACTGGCCCGGGTGGCGCAGGGCCAGCGTCAGGGCGCCATGCCCGCCCATGGAATGGCCGAAGATGCCGGCGCGCGCCGCATCGCCGGGCAGCACCGCGGTCGCCAGCTGGAACAGCTCGCGCGCCACATAGCTCTCCATGCGATAGTGCGTGCTCCAGCCCGGCTCGGTGGCGTCCAGGTAGAAGCCCGCCCCTGTTCCCAGGTCCCAGCCCTCGTCTTCCCCGGGCACGCCCGCGCCGCGCGGGCTGGTGTCCGGCGCCACCAGCATGATGCCGTGCTCGGCGGCGTAGCGCTGCGCGCCGGCCTTGATCATGAATGTTTCTTCCGTGCAGGTCAGGCCCGCCAGGAAGAACAGCACGGGCACACGGCCCTGGCCCACTGCCTGCTCCAGGCTCGCCGCCCCCTTGTGCGCCTTGGCCTGCAGCTGCGGCGGCAGATAAACGGAAAAGCGCATGGGCAGGCCGATCGCCTGCGACGCGTGTTGGTAATAGCGCTGCCAGCCATCGAAGCAGCGGTGTTCGTTCAACAGTTCCAGTTCCTGTGTCATAGCCCTCTCTTGGTAGGATGTTCTCTCCGGCTTTCCGCCTGGGCGGCGCAAGCGCGCAGCCAGACGACGCCAAGCCATAATGTATAGAGCTATCGGCTCAAAGGCCAGCGGCCCGGGTTTTTTCGCCTAGATGAGGAACGCCGCCGGCCCCGCGTATCCTCGTCGCGAACGGCAAGGCCGGCGCGAAGGCGCGTGGTCAATACAAAGACGATTTCCCCGTCAGCAGCACGCCCAGCCGCAGCATGCCATATGCCAGGTAGTCCACCAGGCGGCTCAGCGGCCCCAGGCTGCGGTACTGCTCCGCGGTCACCTGCCTGGAACAATCGCGAATCTCGCGCTCCAGGCGCCGGCGCAGGTCGGCGGAAAAGCCCGCGTCATCGATCAGCACATTGGCTTCGCGGGCCAGCAGCAGGCTGAATGGGTCCAGGTTGGACGAACCCACCATCGAGTAGTCGTCCACGACCGCCACCTTGGCGTGCAGGTAGCTGGCGTTGTATTCGTAGAGCTCGATCCCGTCGTCCAGCAACTGGCCGTACATGTAGCGGCAGGCCCGATACTGCAGGAAGTACTCGGCGTGGCCCTGCAGCAGCAGCCGCACCCGTATCCCGCGCGCCGCGGTCTTTTCCAGCTGGCGGCGCAGCTTGCGGCCGGGGAAGAAGTAGGCATTGGCCAGGATCACGTCCTGGCGGGCGGTCGCGAGCAGGTGCAGATAGGCTTTCTCGATCTGCTGACGGTATCGCACATTGTCGCGCAGCAGCAAAGTGGCGCGCAGTCCCTTTTCCGCCAGTGGGTGCTGGCGCATCCAGTTCCGGCGCCGCTGCTGCTGCCGGAGCCGCCACTGCAAGAAGCGCTGGGTGAAGCTCTCCCAATCGTCGCGCCGGCGCCAGGCCATGCGCAGCCACAAGGCCTGCTGCGCACGCACCATATCGTCCACGATGGGTCCCTCGCAGCGCACCGCGAAATCAAAGCGCGGATTGGTCCGCCCGTCCAGCAAGGGAACGTCGTCGAAATCGTCCAGGATATTGATGCCGCCCACGAAACCGATGCGCTCGTCCACCACGAGCACCTTGCGATGCAGGCGGCGCAGACGGCGCAAGGACAGGCGCGGTTCGCGCCAGCCGCGCGGCTTGGGTCTGTAGATGCGGTAGCGGGCGCGCATGGCGCGCAATTGCTCGGCTATCTGCAGGGCATGGCGATCGCTGCCGAAGCCGTCGATCACCACGCGCACGCGCACGCCCCGGGCGCTGGCCTCGCGCAAAGCCTCCAGCACGCTGTGCCCGCTGTCATCCAGGTTGAAGATATAGGTTTCCAGATGGATGCTGTGCTGCGCCTGGGCAATAGCCCGGCAGATGGCCGGGAAGAAATCCTGGCCATTCTGCAGCAGGGTGATCCGGTTGCCGTCGTGCCAGACGGGGTCGCGCTTGAGGCGAGGCATGGCGGTGATCGGCCTGGCAGTTGCGCCGTCAGACGGACGGGCCCGTCAGGGCAGCTCCAGTTCGGTCAGGATGGGCGCGTGGTCCGAAAGCTGCTTCCACGGATCGCCGACCAGCACGCGGGCATTGCGCACGGCAAAGCCCCGCTGGTAGACGCGGTCCAGGCGCAGCCAGGGAAATACCGCGGGGAAGGTGCGCGGCGGCGGCGTCATGCGGGCCGCGCCATTGACGCCGAGCTGGATGCTGCCGGCGGGCGGCTGGATGACGCCCTGGCGCAAAGTGCGCAGCCAGTTGATGGGCCGGCGCAAGCGGAAACGGTGATCCACCTGGCCCTGGGGGGAAAAGGAAAAGACTTCGTACAGGTTGAGCTGCTGCACGAAGATGGGGGCCAGGCGATTGTTCCAGTCGTTGAAGTCCCCGGCGATGAGCAAGGGCTCGTCCGCCGGCACGATGCGCTTGATGCGGTCCAAGAGGGCCTGGATCTGGCGCACGCGGCCGTTGTTGAACAGGCCCAGGTGCACCACGATGCAGTGCACGGGCCGACCGTCGACCTGGATGACCGCATGCAGCAGGCCGCGCTGCTCCAGGCGATGGTCCGAGATGTCCTGGTTTTCATACTGCAGGATGGGAAAGCGCGACAGCAGCGCATTGCCGTGGTCGGTGTGCTGGCGCACCACGTTGCAGCCATAGGCCGTATGCATGCGCAGCGCCGCCGCCAGGGATTCGTGCTGGGCGTCCAGGCTGCCCTGCAGCTGGTTGCGGCCCTGCACTTCCTGCAGGAAAAGCAAGTCGGGGGACAGGCCGTAGAGCCCCAGGCGCAGGTCTGCCAGGGACTCGCGCTTGCCGGAGGCTGACCGGCCCTTGTGGATGTTGTAGCTGACTACCCGTATCACCGACACGTCGTCCCCCTACACAGGCTTATTTGTTTTCGACAGCTCGCAGGCGGATGTGCAGCTCGCGCAACTGTTTCTCGTCCACGGCCGACGGCGCCTGGGTCAGCAGGCACTGGGCGCGCTGCGTCTTGGGGAAGGCGATGACGTCGCGGATGGAGTCGGCGCCCGCCATCATGGTGACCAGACGATCCAGGCCCAGGGCCAGGCCGCCGTGAGGCGGCGCGCCGTACTGCAGCGCGTCCAGCAGGAAGCCGAACTTGAGCTGCGCTTCCTCGGCGTCGATCTTCAGGGCGCGGAACACCTTGCTCTGCACATCGGCGCGGTGGATACGGACCGAGCCGCCGCCGATTTCCCAACCGTTCAGCACCATGTCGTAGGCCTTGGCGAAAGCCTTGCCCGGATCGGTCTCGAGCAGGTCCTCGTGGCCGTCCTTGGGGCTGGTGAAGGGATGGTGCGCGGCGGTGTAGCGGTTTTCTTCCTCGTCGTATTCGAACATGGGGAAGTCCACCACCCACAGCGGCTTCCAGCCGTTCTCGACCAGGCCATGTTCCTTGCCGAAATCGCTGTGGCCGATCTTGATGCGCAGCGCGCCGATGGCGTCGTTGACCACCTTGGTCTTGTCCGCGCCGAAGAAGATCAGGTCGCCGTCCTGGGCGCCGGTGCGCGCGATCAGCTGCTTGAGCGCATCCACGTGGATGTTCTTGACGATGGGCGACTGCAGGCCTTCGGGGATGGAAGCGGCGTCGTTGACCTTGATGTAGGCCAGGCCCTTGGCCCCGTAGATGCCCACGAACTTGGTGTAGGCGTCGATTTCGCTGCGGGGCATGGCGCCGCCGCCGGGCACGCGCAGGGCGACCACGCGGCAGGCCGGATCATTGGCGGGCGCGGAGAACACCTTGAAGTCCACGTCGCGCATCAGGTCGGCCACGTCCACGAATTCCAGCTTGACGCGCAGGTCGGGCTTGTCCGAACCGAAGCGCTGCATGGCTTCGGTCCAGCTCATGGTGGGGAAAGGCTGGGGCAGCTCGACCTGCTGCACCTTCTGGAAGATGTGGCGCACCATGCCTTCGAAGATCGCGCGGATCTCGACTTCGTTCAGGAAGGAGGTCTCGCAGTCGATCTGGGTGAATTCAGGCTGGCGGTCGGCGCGCAGGTCCTCGTCGCGGAAGCACTTGGTGATCTGGTAGTAGCGGTCAAAGCCCGACACCATCAGCATCTGCTTGAACAGCTGAGGGGACTGCGGCAGGGCGAAGAACTGGCCGGCGTTCACGCGCGACGGAACCAGGTAGTCGCGGGCGCCTTCGGGCGTGCTCTTGGTGAGCATGGGGGTTTCGATGTCGATGAAGCCCAGCTCGTCCAGGAACTTGCGCGCTTCCATGGTGACCTTGTAGCGCAGCATCAGGTTGTTCTGCATTTGCGGGCGGCGCAGGTCCAGCACGCGATGCGTCAGGCGCGTGGTCTCGGACAGGTTGTCGTCATCCAGCTGGAAGGGAGGCGTCACCGAGGCGTTCAGGATCTCGATCTCGTCGCAGATGATTTCGATCTCGCCCGAGCGCAGGTCGGGGTTGACGGTGCCTTCGGGACGGGCCTGGACGCGACCGGTGATGCGCAGGCAATATTCATTGCGGATGCGTTCGGCGATTTCGAAGGCTTGCACGTTGTCGGGATTGACCACCACCTGGGCCAGGCCGGCACGGTCGCGCAGATCGATGAAAATCACACCCCCGTGGTCGCGGCGACGATGTACCCAGCCAAACAAATTGACCGTCTGGCCCAGGTATTCTTTGGAAACCTCGCCGGTATAACACGTACGCATCTAGGATGACTCCGAAATAGTAGTAAGACTGCAAATTGGAAAGTTCAGGCCCCGGTCAGCGGCGGCGCCCCGTCGGGGCCGCCCGGCTGGTCCAGGGCCGCGGGCAGGGAGGCAGGCTCGGGAGGCACCACCACGCCCATGGAAACAATGTATTTAAGCGCGGCGTCCACCGTCATGTCGAGCTTGCGCACGTCCGCACGCGGCATCATCAGGAAAAAACCCGATGTGGGATTGGGCGTGGTGGGAACATAGACGCTGACGAAGTCGCCCTCCAGCATCCGGGCCACTTCGCCGCCCGGCGCTCCGGTCAGGAAGGCGATGGTCCAGGAGCCGGCCCGGGGATACTGCACCAGGACCGCTTCGCGAAACGCCTGGCCGTCCGGCGCGAGCACGGTGTCGCTGACTTGCTTGACCGAATTATAAATCGAACGCACCAATGGAATGCGTCCGAGCAGCAATTCCCAGCGATCCACCACGGCGCGGCCCAGGTAGTTGGCCGCCAGCAGACCGGTGCCGAACAGCACCGCCAGCACCAGCAGAATGCGAAAGCCGGGAATGCGCAGGCCGAACAGGGCCTGCGAGGACAGGAACTCCGGCACGACGCTTTCAAGCGTTTCGATCAGCAGGGTGATCACCCAGACGGTGATGACTAGGGGTACCCAGATCAGCAGGCCTGTGACGAAGTAGCGCTTGAAGGGACGCATGCCGGGGACGCGATCACGTGGAGGTGGAAGACGACGAAGAACCGCTGTCGGAAGGCTTGCCGCCGCCCTGGTTGCGGAAGTCCGTGACGTACCAGCCCGAACCCTTGAGCTGGAACCCTGCCGCCGTCACCTGTTTGCCAAAGGTAGGCTGGCCGCATTCGGGACAGACTTCCAGGACAGGATCCGACATTTTCTGCAGTACGTCTTTTTCGTATTGGCACGCGCTGCATTTGTACGAGTAAATAGGCACGACTCAATCCTAACAAAAAGCCGAAACAAACTTTGAAATGAAAAACGCTGGCCTGATCCGCAAGGAACAGGCCAGGGGCGCTTCTGCCGTGATTTTAGCCCTTTTGGCCGTCAGTGGCACTGATCATCGGCCAGAACGGGGCCTGGGCGCAACGGGCCGAAGGGGCGCCGGCCTTCGAGCTCCCCGGCCGACGCCGCCGGCGCGCTCAGACCGGCAGCAGGAACATGGCGGCCGCCACCAGCGTGGGGACGGCGGCGCTGGCCAGCAGGCGCAACGGGGAAATGGAACCGTCCGGGAAATTGCCCTTCAGGATGGAGAAGCCGGCCGGATTGGGCGCGTTGGCGATGACCGTCAGGCCTCCGCCCGTGACCGCGCCGGCCACCAGCATGTAGCGCCACACCTCGCTGGTGCCTTCCACCAGCGAGCCCAGGTAGGTCAGGGCCGCATTGTCGGTCACCGCGGTCAGCGCCGTGGCTCCCCAGAACAGCACCGTGGGCGACAGGCCGCCCAGCAGGTCCTGCAGCCACCACTTCTGCAGGCCGCCCAGCACCACCAGCCCGGCCAGGAAGAAGCCGACCATCAGGCCTTCGCGCACCAGCAGGGGATTCTGGTAATGCTGGTAGGAGTGGGCATAGCCGATGAACAGCATCAGCAGGGCCATGAACACGATGGGATGGTGGGCGCCCAGCACGATGGCCACCAGAAAGGCCACGTGGATGGCCATGACGGTGAAAGGCACGGGAAGCTGGCTCTGCCTGGTTTCCTCCATGCCCTCCCCCATTTCCAGCAGCGCCTTGCGGCACAGCAGCGTGGCCAGGCCCGCATTGATGACCACCGCCAGCACCGCGCGCCAGCCGAAATGCGTGGCCATGTAGGCCGTGTCCCAGCCGAAGGTGTTGGCCACCATCAGAACGGGCGGCGCTGCGTAGGCCGTCAGCACGCCGCCAATCGAAATGTTCACGAACAGCACGCCCACCGTCAGGTACTTGAAGCCGGCGTGGCCCTGGTGGCGGAAATAGGCCTTGCGCAGCAGCAGCGCGGCCAGCGTCATGGCGGCCGGCTCGGTGATCAAGGAGCCCGAAAGCGGCACCACGGACATGGTGATCAGGTACATGGACACCTTGTCCGGCATGGGCAGGGCGCGCGCCAGCAAGGCCACGGTCTTGTTGACCAGCTCCAGGATGGGGCGGCTGGCGGCGACCACCATGATGGCGAACACGAACATGGGCTCGGTGAAGTTGCGCCCTTCCAGGTACTGGATGGCCGAATTCAGGTCGATGAACACCGCCATGTAGGCCACCAGCACACAGGCCCAGACGCCGAAGACGGCCTCGACCTCGGAGAGCATGTGCCAGAGCCCGGCGTGACTGCCTCCCTTATTGGCCAGGCGCGCGAAGACGGGGACGGAGAAGGTGTGGATGATTGCGATGGCGAACAGCGCCGTTGCAACGATCTCGAGTGGAGTAGCCATTCCTCAAACCTTTATAGCATTATTGAAATCGGTCGGATCCGCATCAGGCCAGGCTTACGGTGCCGGCCAGGGCTGCCGCCACCAGCAGCACGCCCACCCAGATGTTGGCGCGGAACAGGCGCAGGCCCCGTTCGGGATAGCGCACGTCGAAGTGCCGCATCTGCCAGCTCAGGTGCGCGGCGATGACCGCCATGACCACGTAGTACAGAAGGCGCTCGTTCAGCAGGTAGCCGCCCGCCAGCCAGCAGACCATGCCGGCGATGTAGAAGCCGCTGATCCAGGCCTTGCCGGCCTCGCGAAAACGCAGCGCCGTGGAGTGCAGGCCCAGCTTGGTGTCGTCCGCCACGTCGATGTAGGCGTAGATGGAGTCGTAGCCCACCTGCCAGAGGATGGCGCCCACCCACATCAGCACGGCGCCGACCGGCACGATGTTCTGCGTGTCGGACCAGGCCATCAGCATGCCCCAGTTGAAGCAGATGCCCAGCACCACCTGCGGCCAGTACGTGAAGCGCTTGCACAGGGGGTAGATCATGACGATGGGGAACAGCGCCAGCGCCAGCCAGCGGCTGTATTCATTGATGGCCAGCAGCAGCAAGGCGCAGACCGCGATCTGGGCCAGCACGAAGATGACGGCCTGGCGCATGGTGATCTGGCCGCTGGTCAGGGGCCGGAAGCGCGTGCGCTCGACCTGGTGATCGAAATTGCGGTCGGCCATGTCGTTGAAGCAGCAGCCTATGCCGCGCATCAGCAGGGCCCCCAGGGAGAACACCACCAGGCGCCAGAGCGTGGGCAGGCCGTCGGCCGCCTGCACCAGGGCGGCGATGGCCGGCAGCAGGGTCAGCCAGGTGCCTACCGGCCTGTCCAGCCGGCACAGGCGCGCATACGGGCCCCAGGACGCGGGCAGATGGCGCGCGACCCAGTCGTCCGCGGGGCGCATGTCGGAAAGGTCGGGACGCCGGGAGGTATCGGAAGCGGGTGGAGGTGTCATGACGGCAAAATCTGGATCCGCGGCGCCTGGCCGCGGGCTGAAAACAGGCATACCCTCCGCTGGGAGGGTATGCCATGGATTCGGACTACAGACCGGGGCAAGCAGGGCCGTCCCCGGCGGACGACGGCGCTGATGGGCGCGCCAGGGGCATCGGACCAGACGCGGGGCGAATGGCGCCGGTGCATGGCGCGGCGATCAGGCTTCTTTGATGAGTTTACCCAAGATGGCAATACCCTCGCGAATTTTTTCCTCCGGCACCGTGGCGAAGCTCAGGCGCAGCGTGTTGCGCTTGACGTCGGCGCCGGCATAGAAGGGCTCGCCGGGCACGAAGGCCACCAGGTTCTCGATGGCTTTCTGCAGCAGCACGGTGGCGTCGATGTGTTCGGGCAGGGTGACCCAGATGAACATGCCGCCCTCGGGGCGGGTCCACTTGGCGCTGGCGGGGAAATGCTGCGCCATGGCGTCCAGCATGTAGCCGCACTGCTTCTGGTACAGGTCGCGCACCGTGGGCAGGTGCTGGTCCAGGAAGCCGGTGCGCACGGCCTCGTAGACAGCCATCTGCGTCAGCGTGGAAGTATGCAGGTCGGTCGCCTGCTTGATCTGCACCAGCTTGTCGATGATCTTGCGCGGGGCGACGATGTAGCCCAGGCGCAGGCCGGGCGCCAGCACCTTGGAAAACGTGCCCAGGCGCACCACCGTGGCGCCTGCCTTGCGGCCCAGGGCCAGCAGGCTGGGCAGACGCTCGCCGGCGTAGCGCAGCTCGCCGTAGGGGTCGTCCTCGACGATGGGGATGCGGGCGGCCGCGCAACGCTCCACCAGGTCCTGGCGGCGCTCCAGAGGCAGGCGCAGGCCGGTCGGGTTCTGGAAGTTGGGCAGCGCATACAGCAGGCGCGCGCCGGCGGCCTCGGGCGAGGATACGTATTCGGGCAGCATGCCCTGCTCGTCCGTGGGAATGGCGGTGTAGGACGGCTCATACAGCGAGAAGGCCTGCAGGGCGCCCAGGTAGGTGGGGGATTCGACCAGCACCTTGCTGCCTTCGTCGATGAACAGCTTGCCCAGCATGTCCAGCGCCTGCTGCGAGCCGTTCACCAGCAGGACCTCGTCCGGGCTGACGGTATCGCCTTCGGCCGTCATCTGGTCGGCCAGCCACTGGCGCAGCGGCAGGTGCCCTTCCGTGGTGGCGTACTGCAATGCAACCCGTCCCTGCTCGCTCAGCACCTTGTCGAACGCGCGATGAATTTCCTCGACGGGAAAGCCGACCGGCGTAGGCAGACCACCCGCAAAAGAGATGATCTCGGGGCGCGAGGTGACCTTGAGAATTTCACGAATCGCGGAGCCGGTCAGTTTCTGGGCGCGTTGGGAAAAGGTAAAAGGCTGGGATAGGGAATCCATGATGCGGAACAGTCCTGAATAAGAACAATTGAAACTTCACATACAAACTTTAGGTTTGTAGATTACCGCAGGATGCGCGGCCGGGCCGTCATCCTGCACCATTTGGCGCAACGCGGCGCTAATTTGCAACATTTTGACGCGTCTCCTGGACCGCAGGGATGGCTGGCTGGCGCGATGCAGGCGACGGTATCGCTGCGGGTGCAGATGCGGTTCACATCCTGGCGTCAGCCCGGACCGGGCCGGGTTGGCGGGAGGGGAATGGCAGCCGGCAAGGACGGGCGGGATCGCGCGGCCGGAGCAAGGCTGCCTGCCATGGTCATTATTAGCGTGCTTGCTCTACCTTGCCACCAAGCCGCCGCCAACGCAAGAGCCATGCGGCTCCAGCCTCGGGATTTACCCTGAAAACAGGCTCCTGGCGCCCGCCTGCGATTGTGGCCGAGGCAGGATTGCAGGTATTGTATATACAATTATTGCAACAAGGAGCCCGCCCGCCATGAGCCTCTCCCCTCCCGCCTGCCGCGTGAGCGTGCTGGAAGTGGACAGCCTGCCCGAACAAGCCTGGAAGAACGGCGGCGGCGCCACCCGCGAACTCCTCTGCCATCCGCCTTGCGCCGGCTTCGAGGATTTCGACTGGCGCATCAGCATCGCCCGGGTCGCACAGCCGGGCGACTTTTCTCGTTTTCCGGGAGTGGACAGGCACATCATGCTGATCGAGGGTACCAGCATGCCCCTGACGGACAAGGAGCGCGGCAGCACCCATGTGCTGCGGCCGTTCGAGCCCCATGCCTTCGCGGGCGAGGCGGCCATCGCCAGCATCCTGCCCCACGGGCCTACCCGGGACTTCAACCTGATGCTGCGCCGCGGGCGCGCCCAGGGCGGGTTGCGCGCCTGGCAAGGCCTGGCCGCGCCGGCCGCCCTGGCCGCCGGCTTTCATCTGCTGTACGTCGCGCAGGGCGCCTATCACGCCAGCCTGGACGGGCAGGCCTGGCCGCTGGCCGCCGGGCAGGCCCTGGCCATGACCTGTCCGGCCGGCGCCAGCCTGCAATGGCTGGCCGGCGGCCAGCCGGGCGTCCTGGTGCATGCATTCATCGCTTCTTCCAAGGATTGACGACTCATGAGCTACACGCTTTGGACCAATCTGCGCCTGGCGCCTGGCGCCGATCCCGCGCATGCCGTCGAGGACGCCTGCCTGGTCGAGCAGGACGGGCGCATTGCCTGGATGGGACCGCGCGCGCACTTGCCGGCCCGGTGGAGCGGGCCCGACCAGGAGCACGAGCTGGGCGGCCGCTGGGTCACGCCGGGCCTGATCGACTGCCATACCCATCTGGTCTATGGCGGCAACCGGGCGGAAGAATTCGCGCTGCGGCTGGCCGGGGCCTCCTACGAGGAAATCGCCCGCCAGGGCGGCGGCATCGTGTCCTCCGTGCGCGCCACGCGTGCGCTGGATGAAGAAACGCTGCTGGCGCAATCGCTGCGCCGCCTGGACGCCCTGCTGGACGAGGGCGTCACCGCCATCGAGATCAAGTCGGGCTATGGCCTGGACCTGGAGAGCGAACGCAAGATGCTGCGGGTGGCGCGCCGGCTGGGCGAATTGCGCCCGGTGACGGTGCGCACCACGTTCCTGGGCGCCCACGCCCTGCCGCCCGAGTACGCGGGCCGTTCCGACGACTATCTGAACCTGGTGTGCGAAGACATGATGCCGGCCCTGGCGGCCGAAGGCCTGATCGATGCCGTGGATGTATTTTGCGAGCGCATCGCCTTCGACCTGCCCCAGTCCGAACGCGTCTTCCAGGCAGCGCGGACCCTGGGCCTGCCGGTCAAGATGCACGCGGAGCAATTGTCGAACCTGGGCGGCAGCGTGCTGGCCAGCCGCTATCGCGCCCTGTCCGCCGATCACCTGGAGTACCTGGACGAAGCCGGCGTGCTGGCCATGAAGCAGGCGGGCACCGTGGCCGTGCTGCTGCCCGGCGCATTCTATTTCCTGCGCGAGCGGCAGCTGCCCCCCATCGAGCTGCTGCGCCGGCACGGCGTGCCCATGGCCTTGTCCACGGACAGCAATCCGGGCACCTCGCCCTGCGCTTCGCTGCTGCTGGTGCTGAACATGGCCAGCACGTTGTTCCGCCTGACCGTGCCCGAAGCCCTGGCGGGCGTCACCCGCCACGCCGCCCGCGCCCTGGGCGACCCGGACATCACCGGCGAACTGAAGCCCGGCGCACGCGCCGACTTCGTGGCCTGGGACGTGGATTCCCTGGCCGAACTGGTGTACTGGCTGGGGCTGCCGCGCTGCGCGCTGGTGGTGCGCCATGGCCGCATCAGCCGCGACCTGCGCAAGGGGGCCGCATGACTTTGCCGCAACATCACGACGCCCTGCTGGCCCCCTGGGCGCGCGTAGACGGCCGGTGGCAGGCCAATGTCCTGCTGCGCTGGGACCAGCAGGGCACGCTGACCAGCCTGATTCCGCAGGCCAGCTCCCAGGACATACGCGCTGCCGGCCGGGTTCATGCGGCGCAGGGCGCGGTTCTGCCCGGCATGCCCAACCTGCATTCCCACGCGTTCCAGAGCGCCATGGCGGGCCTGACCGAATTCCGCGGCCAGGGCCAGGACAGCTTCTGGAGCTGGCGCGACCTGATGTACCGCTTCGCAGCGCGCCTGGAGCCGGACCAGTTGCGCGCCATCGCCGAATGGCTGTACATCCAGATGCTCAAGTCCGGCTACACCAGCGTCTGCGAATTCCACTACCTGCACCACCAACGCGACGGCCGGCCCTACAGCCCCGTCACCGAGCTGGCCCAGGGCGTGCTGGAGGCGGCGCACAGCAGCGGCCTGGCCATGACCCTGCTGCCCGTGCTGTACCAGTACAGCAACTTCGGCGCGGCAGCGCCCCGCGACGACCAGAAGCGCTTCCTGAACAGCCCGGCCCAATTGCTGCACCTGCTGGAATCCCTGCAAGGCAGTCACCCAGCCGGCCTGAACCGTCGCTATGGCGTAGCGCCCCACTCCCTGCGCGCGGTTACAGTGGAATCGCTGGATACCTTGCTGCGCGGCCTGCCCCAAGCCGGGCCCATCCACATCCACATCGCTGAGCAGACCGCCGAGGTGCAGGCCTGCCAGGAACGCCATGGCTGCGGGCCTGTCGCCTACCTGTACGACAACTTCGAGGTCGACGAGCGCTGGTGCCTGGTGCATGCGACCCACATCGACGAACAGGAGCGCCGGCGCATCGCCCGCAGCGGCGCCGTGGCCGGCCTGTGCCTGAGCACCGAAGCCAACCTGGGGGACGGACTGTTCCCCGCCGCGCCGTTCCTGGCCGAAGGCGGGCGCATCGGCGTGGGCTCGGACAGCCATATCTGCGTGGATTGGCGTGCCGAACTGCGCTTGCTGGAGTACGGCCAGCGCCTGCTGCTGCGCCAGCGCAATGTGCTGAGCTCAGACGCGCAGCCTTTTGTTGCTGACCGGCTTTTCGACGCGGCGACGCGCGGCGGGGCCCAGGCTTCGGGACGTGCGTCGGGGGAACTGAAAGCCGGCCGTCAAGCCGACCTGATGGTGATAGACCTGGAGCACCCCATCCTGGCGGGACTGGACAGCCGGCACTGGCTCTCCGCCCTGGTCTTCGCCGAGCGGGCGCACTCCAGCCCGATCCGCGATGTCTTCGTCAGCGGCGCGGCCTGCGTGCTGAACGGCCGCCACCCCCGCGAAAAAGCCGCTTTCGCCGCCTATCAACGCGCCATGGCGACGCTGTTGCGCCACGCCTGAGCACCTGTCGAGGTTCCATCATGACCGTCTATACCTTGCAAACGGGCGCCGCCCCGCTGCTGATCTCCATTCCCCACCTGGGCACGACCATTCCCGAGGACCTCCTGGCCGGCATGCAGCGCGCCACCGCCCTGCGCCTGGACGACACCGACTGGCACCTGGACCGCCTGTACGCCTTCGCGCGCCGCATGGGCGCTTCCATCCTGACGCCCTCGCATTCGCGCTACGTGATCGATCTGAACCGTCCGCCCGACGACCGGAACCTGTACCCCGGCAAGAACACCACCGGCCTGCTGCCCCTGGACACCTTCGACGAAGCCCCCCTGTACCTGGCGGGTCGCGAACCGGACGACGCCGAGAAGCAGCGCCGCCGCGACCTGTACTGGCGGCCCTACCATGATGCCCTGCAGGGCGAGCTGCAGCGCCTGCGCGGCCGTCACGAACGCGTGCTGCTCTGGGAAGCGCACTCCATCCGCTCCGTGGTGCCGCGCCTGTTCGAAGGCCGCCTGCCCGATTTCAATTTCGGGACGGCCGACGAGGCCAGTGCCCTGCCCGGCCTGGCCCAGGCCCTGGCCGACGAAGCCGCCCGGGCGGGCTACAGCGCCGTGGCGAACGGCCGCTTCAAGGGCGGCTACATCACCCGCCACTACGGCCGGCCCGACCAGGGCATACACGCGGTGCAGCTGGAGCTGGCGCAGATCAACTACATGGACGAGGCCCCGCCCTACGCCTACGACCCGGCGCGCGCCGACAGGCTGGCGCCCGTGCTGGAACGCTGCCTGGAATTGGCGCTGAACACCCTGGCGAAGGATTCCCGCTGACCGTGTCGGGCAGCAAACCATGCATGACCCAGTCCAGCAAGGTGCGGCGCAATCCTTGCGCCGCCTCTCCCGACAGACAATGATTCAGAGTCTGAACACGCTCGCGCAACTCGTCCAGACTCTGAGGGTGATGCAAGCGGAATATCAGTCCAAGCAAGCTATCCGTCGGCAAGGAGCCGTTCATAAGTTGCTGTTTTTGCTCAATCAGCACATATTCCTGCCTGGGTTGGCAGCGTTTCAACAACAGAGGCGCCGACATCAGAAGATCTAGATGAAAAAGCCGATGCGGAAAATTCCGCATCGGCTTTTTACCTGCCGCTCAGGTAATCAGAAAAGATCAGCCGCCGTATTCGCCAGGCTGTCGTCCAGCACCAGAGCCTTGAGCGCCTCGATGTCCGGGGCCAGGTAACGGTCCTGGTCGTAGAACGGCGCGGCGGCGCGGATGGCGTCCTGGACTTTCTGCAGGCGGGCCGACGTGTTCAGCGGGGCGTGGAAATCGATGCCCTGGGCCGCGCACAGCAGCTCGATGGCGACGATGGCGGCGGTGTTCTGCGCCATGTCCTCCAGGCGGCGGGCCGCAAAGGTCGCCATGCTGACATGATCCTCCTGGTTGGCGGAGGTCGGCAGGCTGTCCACGCTGGCCGGATGCGCCAGCGACTTGTTTTCCGAAGCCAGTGCCGCAGCCGTGACGTGGGCGATCATGAAGCCCGAATTCAGGCCCGCGGACGGCACCAGGAACGGCGGCAGGCCGGAAATGCTGGCGTCGATCAGCAGGGCCACGCGCCGCTCGGCCAGCGCGCCGATTTCGGCGATGGCCAGGGCCAGCGTATCGGCGGCGAAAGCCACCGGCTCGGCATGGAAATTGCCGCCCGAAATGACCTGGTCCGGCTGTCCGTCCTTGCCTGGGAACACCAGCGGATTGTCCGTGACGGCATTGGCTTCGGTCAGCAAGGTGCGCTCGGCCTGCTCGATCAGATCCTGCACCGCGCCCATGACCTGAGGCTGGCAGCGCAGGCTGTACGGATCCTGCACCTTGGTGTCGTTGTCCACGTGCGACTGCCGGATCCAGCTGCCGGCCAGCAGTTCCCGGTACAGGCGCGCCGCATAGATCTGTCCAGGCTGGCCGCGCACTTCATGGATGCGCGCATCGAATGGCGCGTCGCTGCCCTTGGCGGCGTCCACGCTCAGCGCGCCGGCCAGGATGGCGTTGCGGAACAGGGTATGGGCGCGGAACAGGCCGTTGAGCGCCAGCGCCGTGGATACCTGGGTGCCGTTGATCAACGCCAGCCCCTCCTTGGCCGCCAGCACGATGGGCGTGATGCCCGCGCGCTTGAGCGCCTGGCCCGCGTCCATCCACTCGCCCTGGTAGCGCGCCCGGCCCTGCCCGATCAGGGTCAGCGTCATGTGCGCCAGAGGCGCCAAGTCGCCCGAAGCGCCCACCGAGCCCTTGGACGGGATGAAAGGCACGATGCCGGCGTTCAGGATGTCCAGCAAGGTCGTGACCACCTCGGAACGTATGCCGGAAAAGCCGCGCGCCAGGCTGCCGATCTTCAGCGCCAGGATCAGGCGGGCGACCGAGTCGGCCACCGGCTCGCCCACGCCCACGGAGTGCGACAGGATGAGGTTTTCCTGCAGCTGCTCCAGGTCTTCATCGGGAATGCGCTTTTGCGCCAGCTTGCCGAAACCCGTATTGATGCCGTAGGCCGGATTGCCTTCACGGATGATCTTCTGCACGATGGCCGAAGACGCGTCCATGGCCTGGATGGCGCTGCCCGGCAGGCTCAGCGCGACCTGGTCCTGCCAGATGCGGCGCAGTTGCTCCAGGGTCAGCGCGCCGGGGGAGATCTCGATGGTGTTGCTCATAATGCATCCTGTCCTTTGTTCTTATTTGATCATGGGCAGCTTCAGCCCGAAATCCTTGGCGGTCTTGATGGCCAGATCGTAGCCGGCGTCGGCATGGCGCATCACGCCGCTGCCGCAGTCATTGATCAGCACGCGTTCCAGGCGCGCGGCGGCCTGCTCGCTGCCGTCGGCCACGATGACCATGCCGGCGTGCTGGCTGTAGCCCATGCCCACGCCGCCCCCATGGTGCAGCGACACCCAGCTGGCGCCGCCCGCCGTGTTCAGCAAGGCGTTGAGCAGGGGCCAGTCGGAAACGGCGTCCGTGCCGTCGCGCATGCCCTCGGTCTCGCGGTTGGGGCTGGCCACCGAACCCGTGTCCAGATGATCGCGACCGATCACGATGGGAGCTTTCAGTTCGCCGTTGCGCACCATTTCATTGAAAGCCAGGCCGGCGCGGTGGCGCTCGCCCAGGCCCAGCCAGCAGATGCGCGAAGGCAGGCCCTGGAAGGCGATGCGCTCCTGCGCCATATCCAGCCAGCGATGCACATGCCGGTTGTCGGGGAACAGCTCCTTGATCTTGCGGTCCGTCTTGTAGATGTCCTCCGGATCCCCGGACAGGGCCACCCAGCGGAACGGCCCCTTGCCTTCGCAGAACAGCGGGCGGATGTAGGCGGGCACGAAGCCGGGAAAATCGAAGGCGTTCTCCACGCCCTCGTCCTTGGCGACCTGGCGGATGTTGTTGCCATAGTCCACCACCGGAATCCCCATTTCCTGGAATGCCAGCATGGCTTTCACGTGCACGGCGCAGGACCGCGCCGCCTCGCGCTGCAGGCGCGCATGCTGAGTGACGTCGGCCTGGGCGGCCAGCCATTGTTCCACCGTCCAGCCCGAGGGCAGATAGCCATGGACCAGATCGTGCGCCGAGGTCTGGTCCGTGACCAGGTCGGGGCGCAGGCCGCCCGCCCGGGCGCGCCGCGCCAACTCGGGCAGGATGTCGGCCGCATTGCCCAGCAGGCCGATGGACACCGCCTCCTTGGCGGCGGTGTGCTGGCGGATCAGTTCCAGGGCATGGTCCAGGTCGCGCGCCTGCTTGTCCAGATAACGGGTCTTCAGGCGGAAGTCTATGCTGCTCTGCTTGCATTCGATGTTCAGCGATACGGCGCCTGCAAAGGTGGCGGCCAGCGGCTGGGCGCCGCCCATGCCGCCCAGGCCCGCGGTCAGGATCCAGCGCCCTGCCAGCGACCCGCCGTAATGCTGGCGGCCGGCTTCGGCAAAGGTCTCGTAGGTCCCCTGCACGATGCCCTGGCTGCCGATGTAGATCCAGCTGCCGGCAGTCATCTGGCCGTACATGAACAGGCCCGCCTGGTCCAGTTCATTGAATTTTTCCCAGGTGGCCCATTTGGGCACCAGGTTGGAGTTGGCCAGCAGCACGCGCGGCGCATCGCTGTGCGTGCGGAACACGCCCACGGGCTTGCCGGACTGGATCAACAGGGTTTCATCCTCTTCCAATTCGCGCAGGCTGGCCAGGATCTGGTCATAGCAGTCCCAGTTGCGCGCAGCTCGCCCTATGCCGCCGTACACGACCAGATGCTGCGGATTTTCCGCCACGGCCGGGTCCAGGTTGTTCTGGATCATGCGATAGGCCGCTTCCGCCACCCAGTTCTTGCAGCTGCGCTGCGTCCCGGTGGGCGCGTGGATCTCCCGGCTGGCGTCAAAACGGGGGTCCCCGCTGGGCGCGGCGGCGTTATCTTTCGGCATGGTGCTCTCCTCCATCTCGGTGTCTCTCTGAACGCGTTGGGTGTCTGAATGGGGCAAAACTGGCGACGCCTCGCAGAGCGCCGACAAAACAACGGTTTTCTTGTAAGCTCACGATCAATGTATAGGCATTTCTTTTAATTGTCTATACATATCATGGAAAGCCCTAAGACCCTGAACAGGTTCCAAACGCTGCATGTCCACATAAGGAAAGTGCAACAATGAACGCCCTGACGACACCCTCGTCCAAGGAAGCGGCCGCGCCCGCCTATCTGCAGATCAAGACCTTCGTTCTGGAAAAAATCCAGAGCGGCGAATGGCGCGAAGGCGACCTGATTCCCACCGAGCTGGCCTTGTGCGAACAGTTCGGCGTTTCGCGCATGACGGTGAACCGGGCGCTGCGCGAGCTGACCAATGACGAGTTGCTGGTGCGCATCAAGGGTTCCGGCACCTATGTGGCGCAGCCCAAGTTCCAGTCCACGCTGATCGAGATCCGCAGCATCGCCCAGGACATACGCGAACGCGGCCACGAGCACACCAGCCAGGTGCTGAGCATCGAGCGCCTGCAGGCCACGCGCGCACAGGCGCGGCAGTACGGCATTCCGGTGGACACGCCGCTGTTCCACTCCATCATCGTGCATGCGGAGAACGGCCTGCCCATCCAGTACGAGGACCGGATCGTGGACGCGCGCATGGCGCCCGACTACATGGAGCAGGACTGGAGCCGGATCACGCCCAATGAATACCTGGTGCGCGTGGCCCCGCTGCCCAAGGGCTTCTATACGATCGAAGTCCAGGTGCCGCCACCGGCCATCGCCCAGGCCCTGCACATGGCCGAACACCAGCCCTGCCTGGTGATGGACCGCAGCACCTCCTCCAGCGACCACTTCACCACACATGCGCGCCTTTGGCATCCGGGGGATAGGTACAAGTTCACGGGGCGCATGTAAAAAGCAAGACAAAAAAAGCCCCGTCCATCAGGACGGGGCAAACCTCAACAAGCAATCGGAAAATTCTCAGGCCAGGTCCACGACCACGGGGCCTCTGGGGCGGGAGCAGCACAGCAGGACTTTGCCGGCGGGCACATCGTCCAGCGGCTCTTCGAAATAATCGACCTCGCCGGACACCAGGGTGCACATGCAGGTGTTGCACAGGCCGGCCCGGCAGTTGAAGTCCGGGCTCAGGCCCGATTCTTCGGCCAGGACCAGCAGCGATTCGCAATCGTCGTGCCAGTGCGCCTGGCGGCCGTCGGGCAGGAAAGTCACGGTCTGCATCGAGACGGCGGAATCAACAGCGGCGGGCTCGACGGCGGGAAGGCCGGCAGGCGTGGCGGCGACGTCCCGGGCCGCATCCCTGGCCTGCGCCAGCGTTTCCTCCAGCACGGTGGCCGGCCCGAAGAATTCATAATGGATGCGTTCACGGACCACGCCCAGGCTGCGCAACAGGCGATAGTTGGCCTGCATGAAGCCGCTGGGCCCGCACAGGTAGAACTCGTAATCGTCCAGGGGCAGCCAGGATTGCAATTGTTCACGCGTGATCAGGCCGCTGACATGGTGACGGGCGCGCTGCACATCGTCCGCGTCGGGGTTGCGGTAGCAGAAATACGCCTGCACGCCATGCCGCCGGGATGCCAGTTCCAGGACCTCATCGCCAAAAGCGTGCACCGCGCCGTTCTCACAGGCATGGATGAAATGCACGCGCCGCTGGCTGCGGCCCACCAGGCGGTGCAGCATGGCCAGCATGGGAGTCAGGCCCACGCCGCCGCTCATCAACACAACGGGCCGCTCGCTGTCCTCATCCAACACGAAGTCCCCCATGGGACCGGCCGCGCTCAGGATGTCGCCTTCCTGCACGCGCAGGTGCAGGAAGGACGACCCCTGCCCGTCCGGCACGCCCTGGCCCGCCGGGGCTTTCTCGTGCTTGACGGAAATGCGCAGGCGACCGGGATGATCAGGATCACCCGACACGCTGTAATTGCGCAGCACGGACTGGCCGTCGATATCGAAGCGAAACACCAGGTACTGCCCCGGCCGGTAGACCGGCACAGGTTCTCCATCGGCCGGTTCCAATACGAAGGAGGTGATCACCGCGCTTTCCACGCGGCGCTCCAGCACACGGTACTGGCGAAAGCGCCGGCTGGCGGCCGGGGCCGACAAGGCCGGAGTGGCGACAGATTCTGCCATGGACGCCTCCTGCTCAGGCCTCGACCGGGGCCGGGGCCTGCTCGGCCTCGATCAACTGGCTGATCTTGCGACGAAAACGCATGGGGCCGGAATCGATGGGCAGATCCAGGGCGGCGGGACGCTCTTTCAGCCCCTTGTGCACCTGCTCCAGCACGACCTTGTCTTCCATGAAGGCGTGCCGCACGTCTTCATTGAACACCTTGGAGATCTCTTCGTCGTTGGGGCTGAAATTGCGGAGCTGGAACCAGAAGTAGCGTGTGCGCTCCTCGTCCACCGGCGTGAGGAAATTGTACGAGTCCATCAAGAACACGTCGGGGTGGAACTGCGCGGGATCTTCGGTGGCCGCGCCGGCCGGCAGGAAGACCGCGCGGATGACGGCCTGGGAAGGAAAGCGCACTTCGTACTGCTGCTTGCGATCGCAGTTGCCGGCGAATTTCACGAACTGCTTGTAGAAGGGGGCCACCTCCACGTTCCTGGACCAGCGCGACACCGTCACGCCGCTGTCCTGCACCTTGACTTCCAGCGGCAGGCCGATGATGTCGGGGCTGCCGAAGGAGGTCTGGTGCACCCAGGACACGTGCGAAGGATCGAGCAGATTGTCCGTGACATACAGGTAGTTGCAGTTCAGCTCCATGGCGTCGCCGCTGTTCACGCCCCACTCGGGATCGTCCCATTCGGCGATCTCGATCAGCTTGGATTCGTCTGCCAGGGCGGCCTCGCCCATCCAGACCCAGACCATGCCGTAGCGTTCGGCACAGGGGTAGCTGCGCACCACGGCGCTCTTGGGAATCTGCGCCGTGCCGGGCGCCTTGGTACAGGCGCCGCTGCAATCGAAGGTCAGGCCGTGGTAGCCGCACTCGACCTGGTCGCCGATCAGGCGGCCTTTGGACAGGGGCAGGCGGCGATGCGGACAGGAATCCTCCAGGGCGACGACCTGGCCGTCCTCGCGGCGGTACAGCACCAGGTTCTCGCTGAGCATGCGCACCGGACACAGTGCGCGGCCCACGTCCTTGGCCAGGGCTCCCACATACCAGGCATTGCGTACAAACATGATTTTCTACCCCCGATTCAGGATGAACGGCATGCTCGGCGCGGCATGCTCCTTTTGACGACTTCATGATAACCTCAATCAGACACAGGCCAATTCGCTTATTGTTTAGAATTTCTAAACCTGAAACCTTTCTCCTGCTCCGCCTGTCACGGACCTCTGCCGCCATGGACAAACTGCCCCCCCTGCGCGCCCTGCAGGTATTTGAAACCCTGGGCCACAGCCAGAGCCTGAACGAAGCCGCCCGCCGCCTGCAGATCACTCCCGGCGCCATCAGCCAGCAATTGCGATTGCTGGAAGAAAGCCTGGGCTGCAGCCTGACCTACAAGGAAGGCAAGCGCCTGCGCCTGACCGCCGCCGGCAGCCGCTTCCACGACATCTGCTCGCAGGCTTTCGAACTGTTGCGCGAGGGGCGGCAGGAAATGGAGCGTTCGCGCAACACCAGCCTGCTGTCCATCAGCGCCGTGCCGTCCCTGCTCAAGACCTGGGTGGCGCCGCTCGCCTTCGACTGGCAGGAGCAGCACGACCCCGGCCTGACCCTGCATCTGAAAGGCAGCCACGCCGAGCCGGACCTGGAGGCCGAGCGCATCGATTTCCGCATCACCTACGGCCAGGCCGGGCCGCGCCCCAATGGCTCGGCGCAGCTGTACACGGACCGCGTGGTTCCGGCCTGCAGTCCCGTCCTGCTCCAGGGCAAGCCGGCCCTGCGCCATCCGCGCGACCTGCTGGCCTGCCCCCTGCTGTCCTCGGACTGGCAGCCGCGCTTCACCTCTCCGCCCTCCTGGCGCGAGTGGTTCGAGGCGGCCGGCGTGGACAGCGGCGACGCGCCGCTGGACAGTTTCCGGATCTTTTCCCTGTCCCACATGGCCATAGACTCCGCCGTGGCCGGCCAGGGCTTCGTGCTGGCGCAATGCTCCATGATCGAGCGCGAACTGCGCACAGGGCAGCTCGTGCTGCCCTTCTCGCTTTCCCTGCCCCTGCCCTGGCCCTATGTGCTGACCTGGCGGGCAGGCGTCTTCGAATCCCTGCAAAGCCGCGAATTCCACCGCTGGCTGCTCAACCGGGGACGCCAGCAGGAGCGCCTGAACCAGGACATGCTGGCGCGGGCGCTGAACCCGACCGCCGCAGCCACGCCCGAATAGATCGGGCTGGATCCAAAGCTCCTGCCTGAAGACCGTTTCATGAACGCCGACGGGCAAAATGATAGATAGACGCTCGACGACATTTTTTCAATTCATTTATGGGTTGAAAAAATGTCATAATATCTCTATCATGGAGCTGGAACCGTGACGCCGAACTACAAGCCGCCGTTCAGTCGTTTTGTGAAAAAGGCTCGTAAGCCTTTCCAGCTCGCCATCGAAGATGCCGTGCAGGACATTTGCGACAAGCCCTGGATCGGCGCTGTCAAGGCCGGCGATCTGCTGGCCATCAGGGTCTACAAATTCTACTTCCAGCAACAAGAGCTCCTGATCGCGTACCACTGCCGCTCGCCCGCTGACACGGGATCTGGAGCCTCGCCCATCATCGATTTTTACCTGATTGGGCCCCACGAAAATTTCGACGCTGACCTCAAACGATATTTACGATCAGGACGATAGCACCATGCCCCATGCCATCACCGCCGAAGAACTCTTCCAGGACCTGAAGCAGATGCCGGAAACCGAACGGCAGAAATTCTTCGTCCTGCTTGCCAAGAAAGCGTTCCAGGAAAAAGACCTGAGCCACGACGAACTGTTCGGCCATCTGTCCGGCGACTATTTCACTGCAGAAGAAGCCTGCGGATATCTGGAAATATCCATGTCCACCTTCCGCCGCTGCGTCAACGACGGCCGCCTCCAGGCAAGCAGCGCCATAGGCCGCAGCCAGCTCTTCGCCGTCAGCGACCTGAAACGCTTCAAGAAAGCGCGCAAAGCTGTAAAGAACACGGCCTCGCGCCAAGTGGCCTAGCGATCCAGCACGCGTCCCGGATTCAGTATCTGCTGCGGATCCAGCAACTGCAGGATGGCGCGCATGCGGTCGCGCTCGACGGCGTTGCGGCTGTAGTGCAGAAAAGGCTTCTTGATGCGGCCTATGCCATGCTCGGCGGAAATGCTGCCGCCCACGGCCTGCACGGCCTGGTACACCTTTTCTTCCACGGCCAGCAGATCATCGGGCGCATGCGGTCCGGTGGACAGGTGCAGATTGCCGTCGCCCAGGTGGCCGAAGAACAGGTGGCGCGCCTGGGGATAGGCCTCGGACAGCGCCTGGCGGATGTCGCGCACGAAGGCGTCGGTATGCTCCAGCGGGATGCCCACGTCGAAGGCCACGTAGGGCTTCATGCCCGAGAGGATCTCCCCGATGGCGTCGCGCAGGCGCCATAGCTGGGCGGCCTGTTCCTGGCTTTGCGGCAGGATGGCGTCCACCGCCACGCCCGCTTCCAGGCATTCGCCCAGGAACTGCTCCAGCAGGGCTTCGGATTCGGGACGGTCCCGCCCCTCCATCTCCAGCAGCACATAGACAGGATGGGCCGCATCGAAGGGCGCGCGGCAGTCCAGGCGCTGCGCGGCCGCCTGCAGGTAGTCCTGCCACATCACCTCGAACGAGGACAGTTCCGCCAGCGCCCCGCGCGCCCTGTGCAGCAGGGCCACGACGCTGGGGAAATCCTCCAGCGCCAGCAAGGCGCTGTAGCGGCGTTGCGGCAGGGGAAACAGGCGCAGCACCACCTGGGTGATGACGCCCAGCGTACCTTCCGTGCCGATGAACAGGTGCTTCAGGTCCAGGCCGGTGTTGTTCTTCAGTCCCCGGTTGAGCATGGACAGCACGATGCCGTCCGCCAGCACCGCCTCCAGGCCCAGCACCAGCTCGCGCATGGTGCCGTAGCGCAGGACGCGGTTGCCGCCGGCGTTGGTCGCCACGTTGCCGCCGATCTGGCAGGAACCGCGCGCGCCCAGGTCCATGGGGAAATACCAGCCGCGCTCCTGCACGTAGTCGCACAAGGCCTGCAGCACCATGCCGGCCTGCACCCGCACCGTGCCGCCCACCGGGTCGAAATCCAGCACCTGGTTCATGCGCTCCAGTGTCAACACCGCCTCATTCCGGCCGGGCACGGCGCCGCCCGCCAGCCCCGTCAGGCCGCCCTGGATGCAGACGGGCCGGCCCTGCTCATGACAATGGCGCAGGAAAGCGGCCACTTCTTCGGTATTGCGCGGACGCGCGACCTGCGCGGGCGGCTGGTCCGCCGCCTCGCCGCTGGCGTCCTGCATATAGGGCGCCATGCGATCGGCATCGCGCAGGATTTCCAGGGAGTCGTCCAGGGACGGCGAGACGGTGGTCATGGGAGCTCCTATGCCTGGGCGGTTTCCTGGGCCACCACGGCGGCCAGGGACTGGGCGAAGTAATCGACATTGGACGTGTTCAGGCCGGGCACGCTGATGCGGCCCGAGTCGATGATGTACACGCCGTAGTCGCGTCGCAGCGCCTCCAGCTGGGGCAGGCTCAGGCCGGTGTAGCAGAACATGCCGCGCTGCTTGACGAAATAGCTGCTGTCGTACTGCGGGGCGATTTCCTTCAGGCGCTCGTGCACCAGCTGGCGCATCTGGGCGATGCGCTGGCGCATGGCCTCCACTTCCGCCTTCCATTCCGCGAACAGGGCCGGATCGGCCAGCACCGTGGCCACGGCCTGGCCGCCGTGCGAGGGCGGATTGGAGTAGATGCGGCGGGCCACGGCCTTGAGCTGGCCCAGCACGCGGCCGGCTTCCTCGGCGCTCTGGCAGACCACGGACAGCCCGCCGCAGCGCTCGGAGTAATAGGAAAAGTTCTTGGAGAAGGAGTTGGCCACCAGGAAGGTCATGCCGGCATCCGCCATGGCGCGCACGGCGAAGGCGTCCTCGTCCAGGCCGCGGCCGAAGCCCTGGTAGGCCATGTCCAGGAAGGGGATCAGCTTGCGTTGCTGCAGCACGGGGATCAGCTCCAGCCACTGCTCATCGCTCAGGTCCGCGCCGGTGGGGTTGTGGCAGCAGGGATGCAGCAGCACGATGCTGCGCTCGGGCAAGGCGGCAATGTCCTGCATCAGGCCGGCGAAGTCCAGCCCGCGCGTGGCCGCGTCGTAATAACGGTAGGTGTGGGTGGGAATGCCCGCGCCCTGGAAGATGGCATGGTGGTTGTCCCAGGCCGGATCGCTGATCCACATCTCGCTGTGCGGATAGGCATCGTGCAGGAAGTCCCCGCCCACCTTGAGCGCGCCGGTGCCGCCCAGGGTCTGGATGGTGGCGACACGGCCTTCGGCAAGCGCCTTGCTGTCGGCGCCGAACACCAGCTTCTGCACCGCCTCGCGGTACGAAGCCAGTCCCTCGATGGGCAGGTAGCCGCGCGGCAGGCCCTTGGCGGCCCACTGGTCTTCGGCCCGGCGGGCCACGTCCAGCAGGGGCAGGCGGCCCTGCTCGTCGTAGTACAGGCCCACCGTCAGGTTGACCTTGCGCTCGCGCGGATCGGCGTGAAATGCCTCGCCCAGACGGAAAATCGGGTCGCCGCCATAGGCCTTCAGATGCTCAAACATGGTTCTTCCTTGAAAAATTCCGGTTAAGGACCCTAGGCCACCGCCGCCCGCGGCTGGCCGGCGTCGGTGGAACAGGTGCGGTCCCAGAAAGCGTTGCGTTCGATGTAATTCTGCAGGAACTGCTTCAGGCGCGGCTGCGTGGCCTGCGAGAAGACCTCGCGGGGATTGCCCGTCACGGCGATCTCGCCTTTGTCGATGAAGACCACCCGATCCGCCACCTGGGCCGCAAAGCCCATTTCATGGGTCACCACCACCATGGTCATGCCTTCGCGGGCCAGCTCCTTCATGACCTGCAGGACTTCGCCCACCAGTTCCGGGTCCAGGGCCGAGGTGGGTTCGTCAAACAACATGATATGCGGTTCCATGGCCAATGCGCGCGCAATCGCCACGCGCTGTTGCTGCCCGCCCGACAGATTGACCGGGTAGTAGTCCACTTTGTCCGCCAGGCCGACCTTGCCCAGCATGTCGCGGGCCTTCTGCAGGGCCTGTTCGCGAGGCAGGCGCTTGACGCGCAGCAGCGCCTCGGCCACGTTCCCCAGCGCGGTCATGTGGGGCCACAGATTGAATTGCTGGAACACCATGCCCACATGGCGGCGCACCTGGTTCAGCTCGGCGCGGCTCGCCTTGACGCGGCGCCCGTCCGGCTTGTCCACGTAGCCCAGCAACTGTCCTTCGATCAGCACCTCGCCGCTGTCGTATTCCTCCAGAAAGGCCAGCGAGCGCAGCAGGGTGCTCTTGCCCGAGCCCGACGGGCCGATGATGCAGGTCACCTCGGAGCGGCGCACGCCCATGGAGATGTTCTTGAGCACCTGCACCGATCCATAGCTCTTGCTGATGTTGCGCACCTCGACCAGGCAGGCCGGGTCGCGGGCCGGAACAGGGCTTATCGTCTTGTCCATGTCTTGTCTCCTTGCTTGCCCGGCTCAACGCGCCAGGAAGCGGCAACTGCGGGCCTCGGCCCAGCGTCCCAGCCGCTCGGTCACGGCCACCAGGATCAGGTAGGCCACGCAAAGCACCAGGGTGGTTTCCAGGTAGGCGAACTGTTCATTGCCGATCTGCACCATCACGGCCGTCAGTTCCGGAACGGTGACGATGGACAGGATGGCGGTTTCCTTGCTCAGGATGATGATCAGATTCAGCAGGGACGGCGTGATGATGACCAGCATCTGCGGCAGCTTGACACGCCAGATCACGTCCAGCCGCGACAGCCCCAGGAATTCGGCCGCCTCCACCTGCCCTTTGGGCACAGCGGCGAAACCGCCGCGGAACACCTCGGCGAAATAGGCGCTGCCGTAGATCGTCAGCCCCAGGACGCCCGCCTGCAGCGCGGACAGATCCAGGCCTATCGTGGGCCCCCCGTAATAAAGCACGAACAACTGCACCAGGAAGGGCGTGGTGCGTATCGCCTCGATGTAGACACGCAGCACCGCGCGCGCCGCCGGCCCGCCGTACTGCTGCAGCACCGCAATCATGAAACCCAGCGCCATGCCCAGCGCCACCGAGACCACCCAGCAGAACACCGTCATCAGGAAGCCGCGCCCTATGGCCGGCCAGTACTCGGCCAGTACGCCGAAATCGATATTCATCAGACCGTCCTCCCGAAGCGGCGCTCGGCCAGGTGCCCCAGCACCGACAGCGCCCCGTTGATCACGAAATACACCAGGGCGGCGCTCAGGTAGATTTCCATGGGCAGGAAGGTGTTGGCGGCGATGTTCTGGGCCATGCGCGTGAGCTCGGTCACGCCGACCACCGAGATCAGCGACGAGGCCTTGACCAGCATGATCATTTCATTGACCAGGGCGGGCGTGGTCAGGCGCAGCGCCTGCGGCACCTGGATGCGCAGCAGGGTCTGCAAGGGAGAAAAGCCCAGCAGTTGCGTGGCTTCCATCTGCCCCTTGGGAATGCCCATGAAGCCGCCGCGCAGGATTTCGCCGATATAGGCGCCCTCGCACAGGGAAATGGACACGATGGCCGCCACCAGGGGCGGGACGTTCACGCCGATGACAGGCAGGAAATAGAACACGACCATCAACTGCACCAGCAGCGGGATGCCGCGGAACACGAAGACATAGGCGCCCGCCGCGCGGCGCAGCAGCGGCGACGCCGACAGGCTGGCCGAGGCCACCAGCACGGCGATCACGAAACCCAGCGCCAGGCCCACCGCCGACACGAACAGCGTCATGCGCGCCGCCTGCACCAGCAGGGGCATGGCATCGAGCGCAACATCGAACTCAAGCATGATTCTTACCTCTTGGCGGGCGCCCGGAGCAAAGGCCCGGGCGTCCATGCGAAGGAGGCGGCGCCGTCCGGGGCGCCGCCGGCGCATCAGACCTCGGGCTGGAAATCCGCCGTGGGCACGTCCATTTCCATGCCGAACCACTTCTGCTGCAGCTTGGCCAGCGAACCATCGGCGCGCATCTCTCCCAGCGCCTTGTTGAAGGCCTCCAGCAAGGAGCGGCTATCCTCGTCCTTGCGCATGAAATAGGCGAAATAGACCTTCTTGCCGAACGGCGGCTGCACCACCTGGAACATCTTGGGCCGCTGCTTGGCCACGTAGGCGATATTGGTGATGGAATTGCCCACGGCCGCCAGACGGCCCGAAACGATGTCGGCATAGGCCTGATTGTTGTCCACGTACTCCCTCACCTCCACGGGCTTGGGCAGCGTGGCCGCAAAGGTCTTGAGCTGCTCGAGCTGCGCCGAGCCCTTGCTGCCGCCGACCGTCAGGCCGGCAATGTCCTCGGGTTTTTGCAGGGCGTCGTTCTTGGCGCTCTTGAGCAGGGCCACGGTGCCGTCGGCCACCGGCAGGGTGAAGGCGTAACGCTCCTTGCGCGCCTGCGTCACCAGGATGGGGCCTCCGCCCATGTCGAACTTGCTGGCGTCCAGCCCGGGCAGCACGCTGGGCCAGGGCAGGTCGATGAAGCGCACTTTCACGCCCAGCTTCTCGGCCACCGCGCCGAACAGATCCTTGTTGAAGCCGGTCTGCTGCCCGTTCTCGTGGAAATCAAAAGGGGCGAACTGCATTTCCGTACCCACCACCAGCTCGCCGGCGTTCTTGATGCGCGCCAGCAGGTCCTGGGCGTGCACGGGCGCGGCCATCAGCGTCATGGTCAGGGTCATGGCACAGGCATTGATCAGGGATTTGATCCGCATTTCTCGTACTCCTCCAAGGGGCGGTCCGAAACCTGGTCGGCCGGCACGCCCGTTCATTTTTATGTGAAGTTCAACGACAGGATCGACCGTCCCGACTAGCCCGGCCGTTTGCCACCGGCCCCGCAGCCAGGGCGGCGCCGCGGGATCATGCTTGCCCCCCGCCTGCCTGAACAGCTCAGGCGGAGCAAGCGGATGTGGTTCAAAAAAGTATATACATAGTGATTAAGGTGTCAACGAAAAGGCGGCGGGCAAGGCGCGTTTTTAGGGAAAATACCCAGCCTGCCCGTATGCGCGGACAGGGTTCCGCCCCCTTGACATGCGCGTGTCGCGCAAGACCGTTAACATGGGACTTTCGCCCTGTTTCAAAAGGAGTCAGCCGTGTCCGTATCGCCGCCCCCCGCCTCCCTTTCCTGCCCCCTGGAAGGAGCCAGCAATTTCCGCGACATCGGCGGCTACGCCGCGGGCGCGGGTCATTTCCGCAAAGGCCGCGTATACCGATCCGATCATCTGGCCGACCTCAGCCCGCAGGACCTGCGCATCCTGCAGGAACTGGGCATCGCCCGTTCGCTGGACTTTCGCGGCGCGCACGAGCGCCAGCGCTCGCCCTACCAGTACGACTTCCTGGCCAGCCACGCCCTGACCGTGGAGCCCACCATCCTGCCTGACCTGGCCGCCATGGCGAGCCAGGGCCGGCTCGACGCCGACATGGCGCGCAAGGTCATGAACAAGACCTACACGGAATTCGTGACGCAGCACTCGGCCACCTTCGCGCAGGTCTTCGACCAGCTGCTGGAGGCGGACGCGCCCGTAGTGATGCACTGCACCGCCGGCAAGGACCGCACCGGCTTTGCCGTGGCGCTGCTGCATCGGGCGGCCGGAGTGGGGCCGGACGACGTCATGCACGATTATCTGCTGACGCGCCGGCTGTTCCGCCGCCCCGACCTGCCCGACAACCGCGGCCTGAGCGAAGAAGTGCTGGAGATCCTGTGGGGCGTGGAGCCCGAGTTCCTGGAAACGGCCTTCAAGACCATAGACCGCGAGCACGGCGGCTTCGAACGTTACACCCGACAGGCCCTGAATCTGGACGCGGCCCGGCGCGACGCCCTGCTGGAGCGCTATACGGCATAAGGCCGGTTCAGGCCGACACCACGCCGCTGGCCGCCTCCAGCTCCCAGCGGCCGTCCAGGCTCAAGGAATGCCCCAGCACGCTGCGCCAGGTGGCTAGGTCGTGCATGGGCGTGAACAAGGGCATGCAATAGCGCGGCTGCAGCATGTCCGCCAGCCAGCGCAGGTCCGTCAGACGCGGATGGACATTCCAGCACAGCACATGGGTGCCGCGCGGCGCATGCGGCGCCACATAGCCGGTATGGACCAGCAGGCGCCCCGTGAGCGAATCCGCGCCGGCGAAGGCGCCCGGCCCGCCCTTGCGTATCAGTTCGCCCGCCATGCCGCTGATTCCGTCCGGATCGCCGGCCAGCACCAGATGCGCATCCGGGTCGAACACGGCCGCGCGCGGCATCAGTTCGCGCAGCTCCTGCTGCACCCCCGGCAGCAGCAGGTCCCCGCTCTGGTAGACCAGGCGGGTCAGGTTTTCATAGCATTCGGCATCCATGCTCCAGTCCGCGTGGCCAAGCTGGTGACGCCACAGGGCGATCTCGATGGCGCGACCGGTGGGCGGCACGGGCAACAGGGCCGGCTGGCCTTCCAGCAACTGGTCCAGGGCCACCGCAGCCACCTGGCGCGACTGGTCGTACAGTCCGTAGGACGCATCCAGCAACGCCAGTTGCGCCGGCGGCGGCAGGTCGAAGGGAAACAGCAGGGATTCACAGGAGAAATCGCCGCTGTAGAACACGCCCCCGCCCACGTCCAGGTGCAGCCAGACCCCGCCCAGCGCATGGCCCGACAGGCCGGTCTGCACCGCCACGCCATCGATGTACGTGACGCCCCGCGTGGGCAGCTCACGCCAGATCCGGCCCGGCGGCAGGCAGCGCGCCGTCGCCGCGGTGGCGTAGACCGGCACATGCTCGGGCAGCAGGTGCAGGGAACCCATGTGGTCCTGATGGTCGTGGGTCAGCAGCACGGCGTCCACTTCCAGGCCCTGGTGCCAATCGCAGCGCTGGCCCGGATACAGGGGGCCGCCGGCATCGAGCAGCAGGCGCAGGCCGCGGGCCTCGACCAGGATGGCGGCCGGCGACTTGCTGCCATGCCCGCTCAGCACGGTAACGGTGGCGTGGCTCATGGCAGGTCCCCCCTTGCGCGGGCGCGCCGCGTCATTCCCCGCCTGCCGGCGGCCCGCCCTCGCGAATGGCCGGCCGCGCGCCAGGAGGCAAAAACATGAGCTTGGGATGCAGGCCGCCCATGGACCCGGCTGACAGGGGATGACATAAATTTAAAGAACCGGGACGCAAGCGCCGCCCCGACATGAAAACCAAGACAGGTTCAGGTTAAACAAGAGTTCTTTCAGTCCTGTTAAAGTTTTGTGTCAGTAAGATGGCAAAGGCGCCTAAGCAAAAAAAGAGCGCCGCAAGCGGCGCTCCAAAAGGGGGAAACGGCGGCCAAACGTCAGGTGATCAGCGGAGTCAACAGCACGGCCAGGCCCACGGCCGTCAGCAGACGCATCACGATGCCCAGAACGGCGGCTTTCATGGCTTCTTTTTCCGTCAGATCGGAGCATTCCGCCCAGACCACCGGAATCTGGCCGAACACCGCCGACAGGGGCAGGCCCGAGGAGGCCAGTACGAAAGAGCCCACCACCAGGGACGGATCCAGGGTGGAGGCCATGGCCTGCAGCTTGCCCATGGCCAGGGTCGGACTGACCAGCATGGCCAGCACGCCGGTTTCGGGATGGATGTTCATGGCCAGCAAGGCGCGCTCCAGCAGACTGCTGACCGGCTGCCAGACGCCGATGTGATCCAGCAGCCCGATCACGCAAAAGACCAGGGCCACGGCGGGGATCAGGATCAGGAGCAGCAGCTCCACGCCTTCACGCGCCGCCTTGAACAGCATGGGCGCGAAATCGATGTCGGGCGTGAAGCGCGGCGCGGCCAGCAGGTCCACCGAACGCACGTCGCGGTACACCAGCCGCGACAGGATCAGCGGCGAGAGCAGCAAAGGTCCGAAGATGGCGATCAGGACCACGGCGAATACGTTCACGCCGGCGAACGTCAGGGCCATCATGCCCAGCATGAAGGTGGAAAAGGACTGCTGGGACTGCACCATGGTGGCCACGGCGATCTTCTGCTCGTCGCGCGTGGCGCCCGCCTGGCGCAGCAGCGGGCCGGAGATGCGGCCGGCGGCGTTGATGTCGCCGAAGATGTTGTACACGCTGGGGATGATCACGGCCGGATTGATGCCGATGGCGCGCATGGCCGGCATGAACACCCGCATCATGGCGTCGGTGAAGCCCAGGCGCTCCAGCAGGCGCCCGATGATCACGCTGATGATGACCGCCACCCCGACCTGACCGGTCAGGAACACGTCCACCACCACGGGCTTGACCTTGTTGAGCACCGTGTCGAAGGCGCCCGACAGCGTGGCCGGGAAGAAGAACAGCGTCAGCATGGCCAGGGCCAGCAAGGCCAGGCCCACGACTTCGATGCGCTCCAGAGGCCGGCGGCCCGCCGGCGGGGAATGCACGACCTTGTCGATTTCCATGGTTTTGTTATCCATGTCTCTCTCCGTCTTGGGGGATGGGACCTACTGGAAGCTCAATACATTCTTGCCCATCAAGTGGACGGTGGAAAAATGCTGGGCATACTCGCGCAGGCGCGTGCCGCCCACCTGGTGGACCGGCGTGGACGTGACCCGATCGCGGAAGACCACGACCTCCACCCCGTCCAGCAAGGCGCTCAGCGCATAGGCCAACGGCAGTCCGTTCTCCAGGATCTCCAGCACGTGGCTGTTGCCCACCAGGAAGTTCAGGCCCAGTTCGCGGGCGCATTCGATCAGGGCGTGGCCGTCGTAGACGCGGCTGATGGAGGCCAGCACCGTGTCCACCCCGGGGTTCTCGGCCACGGCCTGGCGCAGATGCTCGGGACTGAAGCCCGTGTGCGGGAAGATGTGCAGGATGCGGCTGACCGGACTGTCGGACCGGCCCAGGCGGATGGCGCCGCGCGTCAGCGTGCTGGTTTCCTGGATGTCCTCGTTGCCCTTGATGCGGCGCTCGGCCTGCAGGATCTGCTCCTCCAGGTCCAGCCCCATGAAACCGTCCAGGCGGGCCAGCATGTCTCCCAGCGTGCGCACGCCCTCCAGCGGCTCGCCCACGAACATGACATTGCCATGGATGCCGCCATAGGAAATATCGCTCTTGCGCACCTTGTGGCCATGCAGGAAGGCGATGCCGGGGTGCAGGCCGTGAAAGGCTTCATGGCACTCCAGCGCGGCCACGCCATACAGGTTCAGGTAATCCTTCAAGGTGACGCCGCCGCAGCTTGCGGCATCGGCAATGGGATGGTGGGCCACGATGGCGTCCACGCCGGTCGCCCCCGCCAGCTCGATGCTCAGCTCGGACATGGTCATGCACACGGCCACCTTGCGGATCTCCTTGTTGGGATCGCCATGGATCAGCCCCGGGATCTCCAGCACCTCCTTGCCGTAGATTCCCGAGGACTTCCAGATCACGAAGGGGTGATGGCCATGCTTGACCTCATCCATACAGGAGACCATGCGGCCTCCCGTGATCACGTTCAATGCATCCAGCAAATCGGCTACATAGGCCATTTTCTTGTCTCCAAAAAAAAGCCGGCCTCCGGCCCTGGGACGTCCCAGTGCCCGAGGCCGGCGGTATGTGAGTGCTTCCTGTCGGCGGCTTCCGTGACCCGTCCCGCGCATGCCGGGATCGGGCCCGCGGGCCGGCGCGCTCAAGGCGTCCGGTCCGCGGCGAAAGGACAACAAGACTGTCTACCAGTCAGCTTCTTGTCATGGATGGCGAATTCAGGGAGCCGGCTCGCGCCGGCGCCGCTGCGTTCACACCCCCTTTTTCAACAACACCATGGTGGAGGAAAGTTCCGCGCTGGCGTCGTAATCCTTGAAGATCGCCACCACGTCCAGTCCGTACTGCTCCACCAGAACCTGCTTCATCTCCTTCTTGAAGGCCTTGATCAGGTACAGATCGGCCAGGTCGGCGATGTGCGCGTTCTCACGGCTCAGGGCCTGCAGCGCCGGCTGGCGCTTGTGGACGGCCAACATGCTGATCCGGTCTTCGTGCACATCGATCTTCAGCGTCACCACGCCGGAGGCGAAGATGCTGCTGTTGATGCGGTTGTAGTCCCGGGTCAGCGCCTGCTTGAATTCGCCTTGTGAAGAAAAGCCTGCCATTCCCATTGTCTACCCCCAACATGCTTGAATTGTTCTATGTCTGTTCAGTGGGCGAGGGCCTGTTCCTGTTGCGCCTGCCTGAGCCGATGGCGGCGATACGCCAGCCCGGCCACGGCAATATCCTCGATCGCCACACCCACCGATTTATACACGCAAATGCCCTGTTCATCGTAGCCCTGGCCGGGGCCCAGCCCCAGCCAGTCGCTCAATTCGCACAATTTGTCCTGCACGCCGCAATCCGGCGCAGCCAGGATCAAGTCCCCGGCCTCGGCCAGCGTCTGCGGCGCCCATTCCACCACCACGCGTTGCGCGCGGCGCAGGCAGGCATCGTCCAGTTCGCGCGCCGTGGGCAGGCTGGAGCCGACAGCCGCCACGAAGCAGCCCGGCTTGAGCGCACGGCCGTCGAACAGCGGCTCGCGGCTGCGGCTGGCCGTCACCAGGATGTCCGCCTGGGCGGCGATCTCCTCGGGACTGGCGGCGCGCACCGGCACGTCGCACTCCAGTTCCAGCCGGCGGCAGCGCTCCTCGTCCACGCCGGGGCTCCACACCAGCACGCGGCGCAGATCGAACGCCTGGCAGAACTGGCGCGCATGCGCCACGCCCTGGGCGCCCAGGCCCAGCACGCCCAGCGTCTGCGACTGCGGGCTCGCGCCGCGCCGCGCCGCCAGCACCGAGCAGGCCGCCGTGCGCCATTGCGTGATGGCCCCGGCTTCGAAGCTTGCCAGGGCGGCGCCGCTGACCGTGTCAAAGAGCACGATCACGAAATTGAAGGCCCCCCGCACCGTGGTGTAGATCTTGGCCCCGGCCACCTGCTGGCCGGGAATCACCGCCCCCAGCGTGGACAGGCGTATGCCGCCCGCCTCGGTGCGCAAGCGGCGCTGCTGCGCGGCCTGCGCGCGCCCGAATTCCCCGAAGGCTTCCTCCAGCGCCGCCTGGACGGCGGGTGCGTCCAGCAGCTCGTGCAGTTCCTGATCCGTCAGATGCAGCATGCGCGCTCTCCCGGCCTACCAGGCCACCGTGACGTCGCCGCGCACGAAGGTCTGGCACGCCATGCGAAAGCCCTGTGCCAGATCCTCGGCGGACAGATGCTTGTGTTCCTTGGGCTTGACCGCGTCGGTGTTGTCCAGTCCCTCGGTGATGCGGCACTTGCAGGTGCCGCAGATGCCGCCGCCGCACTTGAAAGGAATGCCGCCGCGCTCGCGGATGGATACGCGCAGCAGATTGCTGTTCTCCGCCGCCGACACCACCAGGTCGTTGTTCGATGCAAATGTAATCTGAACCATGTTCTGCTACCTCAGGTTTGTTGCTGACCACGCGCCTTCACGCCAGCCTCGCCGTTCACGGCGGGCTCGCTCGAGGCCGTCCCGACGTAACGCTGAAAGCGCCCCTGCATGGAGGCGGAGACGTTCCGTCCGTCGGCACGGAACTGTGCGCATTCACGCAGCTCGGCCTCCATGGTGCCGAAACGGGTCAGGGCTGCCAGCTCCTCATAGGCCTGCTCCCGCGTATCGAATTTCTCCATCTGCCGGGTGGGGATGTCGTTGACGGTCCCGCCCGGGGTCTCCTCCACGATGCGCACGCGCGATCCGTCCTGGACGCGGGCAATGGCGAAGATCGCCTTGAGCCGGCCGTGGAAATGGTATTCATACGCCGCCACCGTCTCCACGCCCGCGCCCGGTTCCGTGCGGTACTCGCCCGGCTTGCTGGTCAGCACCACGTACATCACTGCACCTCCTGTGTATCGGCTTGCTCCAGGGCGATGTCCTGGCTGATCCATAACTGGCACGCCAGGCGCCAGCCCTGGTCCAGGCGCTCGCCCAGCTGTTTCTTTTCCTTCCAGTTGGCGGCCGGCAGATGCTCGGCCCCCTCCAGCACGCGGCAGGCGCACTTGGCGCACTTGCCCATGCCGCAACCGTAGGTCAGGTGGGGAAAGGGGAACTGCTTGATTCCCGCCCGCACCACCAGGTTGGTGTTCTCCTGCACCTCGCCCACATGGACCTGGCCATTCTTGTGAAAGGTAATGGTTGGCATAAGGCCTCCTGCTTGCTGCCAATGTTGCGACCGGATTGCCAGCCCTGACCGCCTGAAAACCCACGAACGGTATACCAACTTGAAAAACGTGCTGTTCAGGCAACGATTTTTCTTGTTTTTAGACACAAATTTCCGCTCGTTTGAGTAGAAACCCCTATTGCGGTATACTTAATTCATCAAAACCGTTTTATCGAGACCATCATGAAAACCCCCGTCGAACTTCGCTATCTGCAGCGTCCGGTCGGCGAGCAGTTGCTGCCTCACCTGGCCCAGCGCAAGCATCTGCGCCGCCGCATCCCCCTGATCAACCTGCCCCGCCTGGCGGACCTGTTCCCAGGCCGCAAGAACCGGGACAAGAACCATCCCCAGCAGGATCACCTGCCCCACGGCGCCTAGGCGGCCGATGCTTCCACGGCGGGCGCGTCGGCCTGGAAATTGAACGCGTCGGCGTACATGAACCGCTCGTCCGCGCCATGCTCCTTGAACAAGGCGCGCGCCTGCTCGATCATCACCGGCGAGCCGCACAGATAAATGGCGTGTTCCGACAGGTCCGGCACATCCCGGCAGACCTGCTGCTGCACATAGCCTCGCGCCCCGTCCCAGCGCTCGTCCGCATGCGACAGCACGGGCACGAAGCGGAACTCGCACAGGCGGTCTGCCCAGGATTCGATCTCCTGCGCCAGGTACAGGTCTTCGGGGCGGTTCATGCCCCAGTACAGACTGACCGGCGGACAGTCGTCGTTGTCCAGCAGGGACTCCAGAATGGCCTTGATGGGAGCGATGCCTGTACCCGTGGCCACCATCACCATGGGTCGCCAGTCGCGCTCGCGCCAATAGAACAGGCCCAGCGGCAGCTCCAGTCGCAGCTCCTCGCCCGCTTGCAGTCCCGGCAGGCGCGCCTGGGTGAAACGCCCGCCCTCCACTTCCCGCACGTGCAGTTCCAGCCGGCCGCTGCGCGCATCGGCGTTGGCCATGGAGAAGCTGCGCGCCCGTCCATCCTCGAACAAGATGTTCAGGTACTGGCCCGGACGGAAGTCCACCGCGACGTCCGCCGGCAACTGCAGGACCAGGCGCCAGATGCCCTGGCAGGCCCGCTCCACGCTGTGCACCCGCGCCGTGAGCTGCTGCGCCTGCGGCAGCACATCCATATGGCTGGCCAGGCTGATCTCGATGTCGCCCGTCAGCCGCGCCTGGCAGGCGGCGGCATGGCCCTGCTCGTGCTCCTCGTCGGCAATGCTCATGGGCAGGCAGTCGTCCTCGTAGCAGACCTGCCCGCGCGTCACCTGGATGCGGCAGGTGCCGCATCCGCCGAACTCGCAGTCGCTATGAATGCGCACGCCCTGCCGCCGGGCCGCCTGCAGGATGCTCTCCTGCGGCTCCACCCAGAACTGCTCGCCGGTTTCCTTGATGTCGACACGATGGGCCATGACCCTTCCTCCTGATGCTCTTACTTCTTGATGTCGGCCTGGACCAGCACGTCCAGCCCCTCGCCCTTGAGCGCCTCGGCCAAGGCCTGCAGCCCGGCCACGCCGGCGGCGGTGTCCTGCTCGCCATTGCCGCCGCTCAGGCCGATCCCGCCTATCACTTCGCCGTTGACCACGATGGGATAGCCGCCCACGAAGGCCGCAAAGCGCCCTTCAAAGCTCAACTGGATGCCGAAGGCCTCGTTGCCGGGCAGGGCCGGGCCATTGGGCGGCGTGGTGAACAGATGCGTGGAACGCTTGTGGCCGGCCGCCGTGAACGCCTTGTTCCAGGCGATCTGCGCCCCGGTGATGCGCGCTCCGTCCATGCGCTCGAGCACGATGGGATAACCGCCTTCGTCGACCACGCATACCGTCTCCAGTACGCCGATCTCCTTGGACTTGGCAATCGCCGCATCCACCATCAGACGGGCTTCGCGCTGTTCGAGACGTAGGATTTTTTTCATATGCCTTCTCAATCTTCCTGGTTGATGAATCTCAGATGCCGCGATACACGGTCTTGATCTGGGTGTAGAACTCCAGCCCCGCCCTGCCCGACTCGCGGAACGTGGAGGTGCTGGACTGCTTGAGGCCGCCGAAGGGCGCATTGATCAAATTGCCCGTGGTCGTGCGGTTGATCTTGACCGTGCCGGCCTCGATGTCCGTGGCGAAACGGTGCGCATACTCGGCGCTGCGCGTCACGATGGCGGCCGACAGGCCGTATTCGGTGTCATTGGCCATCGCCAGGGCCTGCTCGTAGGAGTCGATCTCCAGCAGAGCGATCACCGGCCCGAAGATCTCCTCGCGGGCGATGCGCATCTGCTGGGTCACGTCCGTGAACACGGCCGGCGTCATGAACAGGCCGCGGGCGTATTCGCCCTCCGTCAGCCGCTCGCCGCCCAGCAGATGGGTGGCTTCCTGCTTGCCGATGGCCACGTATTCCAGAATGCTGTCCAGCTGGCCCTGCGTGGCGATGGGTCCCAGGTCCGGACTGCCCGTGAGCCCGTTGCCTACCGTCAGGGCGCGCACTTTTTCCACCAGGCGGCGGGTGAACTCCTCCTTGACCTGGCGATGCACCAGCACGCGGCTGGTGCCGGTGCAGGCCTGGCCGCTCAGGGAAAAACCGCCCTGCACCACCAGTTTCACAGCCAGGTCCAGGTCGGCGTCCTCCATCACGATCAGCGGGTTCTTGCCGCCCAGTTCCATCTGGGTGCGTGTGCTCATGCGCGCCTGCCGGCAGATGTCCTCGCCCGCCCGGGTGGAGCCGGTAAAAGAGATGGCGCGCACCTGGGGCGATTGCACCAGCACCGGGCCGACCTCGCCGGCGCGACCCTGCACCAGGTTCAGCACCCCGGCGGGTATGCCGGCCTGCGCAAAGGCCTCGCACAGGTAGTAGCCGGTCAGCGGCGTGTCGGACGAAGGCTTGAACACCACGGTATTGCCGGTGATGAGCGCCGGGGCGATCTTGCGGGCGGGAATGGAGATGGGGAAGTTCCAGGGCGCGATCACCGACACCACGCCCAGCGGCTCGCGCTGCGTGTAGACCAGCTGCTGCGCATCGTCCTGCGGAAAGGTCTCCCCGGTGTAGGTCTGCCCTTCCACCGCGTAGAAACGCAGCGTCTGCGCCGAACGGCCCACTTCCATCTTGCTTTGCGCCAGCGTCTTGCCTTCTTCGCGCGTCAGGCCCTCGGCGATGCGCGCCGCATTGGCGTCCAGCCAGTCGGCCGCCGCGTTCAGGATGCGCGCCCGGGTCGAAATAGGCGTGGCCCGCCAGCCGGCGAATGCCGCCTGGGCCGCTTCCACCGCGGCCTGGGCGTCCTGCACCGTGGACAAGGGAAAGCTCCCCACCACGTCGTCCAGGTCGGCCGGATTCAGGTTGGGCTGCGTGCGCCCGCTCCGGCTGGGCTGCCATTGCCCGCCTATATAGTTGTCAAATACCGCGTCCTTGAGATTGTCCACCGCTGTGCTTCCTTGTTTCTGTGTCGGCGGGCGGCCCATCCGCCCGCTCGGCTCGGCAGCTCAGGCCGCTTCCAGCTGCAGCTCCTGCAGGCTGATTTCGTCCTTGACGTAATCGTTGTACAAGGCAGTGGTATACAGTAGACGCATCTCGGCGCCAATTTCACAGATGCGCAGGCAGCGCTGCTGCAGTTCCACCGTATTGGCGTGCTCCAGCACGATCTGGTAGCCGCGCTCGCCGTGGATCTCGTCGGAGACGATGTGCAGATCGAAGAATTCCACTTCCTCGTCGGTGAAACCGTATTTCTCGCGCAGGGTGGGCGTCTGCTTGCGGTAGATGGACGGCACCTGGGACTCCAGGCCCACCACCAGGCCGGCCACGGCCACCACCGGGTCTTCGCGCATGGCGATGGCATAGCACCAGGCCTGCAGGGCACGTGTGGTGGCGTTCATGTTGTCGGGATTCTCGATGCGCTCGCGAGTGGTGCCGCAGGCTTCGCCGAAGCGGATCAGCAAATCGGTGTGGCGGTCGCCGCCGATCTCTTCTTCGTACATATTGGCCAGCAGGAAATCCTTGGCTTCCACGTATTCAGCCGGCGTGCGGGCGTACAGATAGCCCAGGTAGTCGGCAAAGGGACCCACGTAGTGGTAATGGTTCTCCGCCCAGCGCGCCAGATGCTCGCGGCTCAGCTTGCCGCTGGCCCAGGCAATGCTGAAGGGAGAGGTGTTGGCGCTCTTGCCCTTGATGGCGGTTTCCAGCGCAGCGCGAAATTCGTCGCGGTTCAGCAATTTTTCCATGACTGTTTCCTTGTGAAAGACGTCGTCTCTACAGCAGCCGACGAAAGATGAAGATTGGACTATTTAGGTATATTGTATACCGTCTACCTTTTTGTTCAGTAGGTAATAACCCTGCCTGTTCGCTCACGCCACGGCCACGCAGCCATCCTTGCGCGGATCGGACACGGCCTTCAGCCGGCCGTCCGGCAGCCGCTCCACGGCCTGGGCGCCGCCGAAATCGCTGCGGCCCGCCAGCTCGCCGACCCCTTTGTCCGGCGCCGCGTAGCCCTGCTCGCGCAGGAAGGCCGCGCACCCGACGTCGAAGCCCTCTTCCAGGGCCAGTCGCCCTGCCGCTTCCAGACGCCAGCGCGGCGCGAACAAAGCCTGCTCCAAGGGCAGGCCGTCACGCAGCACGCGAGTCCAGATCTGTATCTGCCCCTGCGGCTGCATCAACCCGCCCACCACGCCCAGCCCCATGTGAAACCGACCGCCCCGCAAGGCCAGGGACGGCACCACGGTGTGATAGGGCCGTTTGCCCGGCCCCGGTCCATTCACATGGCCGGGCGTGGAAAAGCCGAAGCCCCGGTTCTGCAGCACGAACCCGCAGTCCGGCACGGCGTAGCCGGATCCAAAACGCTTGAATATGCTGGACATGAAGGTCACGGCCAGGCCCTTGCCGTCCACCACCACCGTGCACACGGTATTGCCCGCCGGATCGCAGACCACGCGCGCCGCATTGGCCATGGCCTGCTCCGTCGCCCGGACCAGCGCCAGTTCGGCCTCGGCCTCATCGCCGCCGGCGTGGTTCCAGGCCGCCTGCACGGCATCCAGCACCGCCAGGCCGTGCGTGTTGGGCGGGCATTCGTACAGGGTGTAGTCGCCCAGCGGCGCCCTGACCGGCTCGCAGAAAAAGCCTCGGTGCCGCCGGAAGTCCTCGGCGCGCAACAAACCCTGCACCCGCCGCATCGCCTGCTCGGCCTGCTGCGCCGGCCTTCCAAGATAGAAGGCGTCAGGGCCGTCGCGGGCGATGTCCTCCAGCACGGCGGCCAGCTCCGGGTTGGCATACTGCTCGCCCGCGGCGGGCGGATTGCCCGCCCTGTGCAGCGCGGCGCAGACCGGATCCTTATGCAGCACGAAATCAAAAATGCGCCACTCCCGCGCCGCCACGGCCGCCACCGCGAAACCCTCGCGGGCGGCCTGGATGGCCGGCTGGAACAGCCGGCTCCAAGGCAGCCGGCCGTAGCGCTGGTGCACGTCCCACCAGCCGCGCACCAGGCCGGGCGTGGTGATGGACAGCACGTGCCGCTCCGGGATGCGCTCCCCCGGCAGGCCGCACACGGCGTCGGCCGTCAGCAGCTGCGGCGCCGCGCCGCTGCCGTTGTAGGCCACGGGCTCGGCGCCCGGCGCCGCGATCATGGCCAGCAGATCGCCGCCTATGCCGGTGGCCATGGGTTCGACCACTCCCATCACGGCGTCGGCCGCAATCGCCGCATCGACCGCCCCGCCGCCTTGTTCCAGCACCTCGCGCGCGGCCCGGGCGGCCAGCGGATGCCCGGTCGCCACGGCCCAGGTCGCGCCGCAATCCAGTTTTCCAGTCGCATCGCCCATGGCCTTCACCCGAACACCAGCACGGCGCAGATGGTGGAGATCGCCATGCCGGCCAGCACCGGCAAGGTCAGTGCCCGCACCAGGTCCAGGATGTGCACCCGTGCAAAACCGGCCACGGCGATCAGCGAGGACCAGGCGATCAGCGTGCCGCCGCCCGTCCAGATGGCGCCGATCTGGCCCACGGCCGCCAGGGTCTCCACGTCCAGGCCGGACACGGGGCTGAGCGCCGAGGCCAGCGTGCCGGTCAGCGGCAGACCCGAGAAGCCCGATCCGTCGATGCCGGAGATCACGCCCACCAGCAGCACGCCGAAAGCCACCAGGAAATGATTGTCGGGAATGAGATGCTGGCCGGCCGAGATCAGCTCGAACAGCAGGCTGGGCGTCTGGTCCAGCGGCGTGCCCAGGATGGCGGACGTGGCTTCACTGGCGCCCAGGAAGAAGAAGCCGGCGATGGGCAGCACCGAGCCCATGGCGCGGAAGGCGAACACGAAACCGTCGGTCATGTGGTCCGGACAGGTGTCCAGCATGCGGCGCGGGCCTTCGGCCATGCAGGTGGCGATCATCATCAAAATGAAGGCCACCCCGCCCACCAGCCCCGCCGCATCGCCGCCGCGCAGTACGGGCAGGGAGGGGATGAAGCGCGGCAGCAGCATGATGCCGATCACGGCCAGGAAGGCCAGCGGGGTGATCACCGCCAGGATGCGCGAGCAGCGCTCTTCCCGCGGCGTCATTCCTGTGTGCGCGGTATGATCGTTGCCCGAGGTGCCGCGTGCGATTTCCGCCTTGTCGTACGTGCCCTGGGATTCGACTTCGTCCAGCGTGCTGTCCGGCGCGCGGCGCATCCACTCATCCAGCAAGCGGCTGCTGGCCGGCTTGAAATGGCGGCGCATGGTCGCGAAGGCCAGCACCAGCGCCACGCCTCCGGTGATCCAGGACAGCACCAGGGCGCGATCCGCCAGGACGGCCACGTCCGCACCCACCCCGGCGGCCTTGGCGCTGATGCCCGGCGCCACGCCGATGATGTAGTCCGAGGACAGCGCCATGCCCTGGCCGCAGATGGCGATCACCATGGCGCCGGCCAGGGGCGGCAGCCCGGCCGCGATGGCGGCCGGCAGCAGGATGGCCGACACCAGCGGCACGGCCGGCGTGGGCCAGAAGAACAGGGAAATGAAATAGGTCGCCGCCGCGATCATCAGAAAGGACGAGGCGCTGTTGACCATGACCTTGCGGAACGGCGCCACCATCTTCACGTCCGCCTCCAGCCGCTTCAGGGAGTTGAGCAGCGCGGTCATGAAGGTGATCACCAGGAAGATATTGAACAGCTCCTGGGCGGCCACGAAGCTGGCCGAGAAAATGCTGATCAAGCCCTGGATGGGACTGCCCGTCATGGCCGTCACCACCGCCAGCGTCCCGATCACGGACGGCACCACCACATTGGCCCGGAACATCATCGTGATGATGATGACCAGGACACTGATCAGATACGCCCAGTGCGCCGCACTGAGCACCACGTCGCTTTGCATGCATCCCCCTTCCTTGTCATTTTTCTGGACATCGTCCGAAACGATAAACGGTATACTATCTTCAATTTCGTTTTCGAATCAGAAAAAAACGCCTCGAACTGGGGAAAACGCTAAGAGATTCAAGCCTGAATTATCAGCTTGGAATACCTTATACATGGTAGAGGATAAAAACGCCCATGATGACCTTGCTTGAACTGGTGGATCCGCTTTCCTGGCTGCTCATGGCCGGCCTGGTGGTGCTGGCGGCCTTTCTGCAGGGGGTGGGCGGCATCGGCTTTGCGATGCTGGTGGCGCCCATCGCCGCGCTGACCTTTCCGCAACTGGTGCCCGGCCCGCTGCTGGCCCTGGGCGGCAGCGTCTCCCTGCTGGCCGCCCTGCGCGAACGCCAGCATATTGCGCCGCGCGTGGTCGCCTGCGCGCTGGCGGGCCGCGCCGCCGGCTCCGTGGTGGCCGTGACGGCCATGACGCAACTGCCGCTGCAGGCCGTCAACCTGGGCTTTGCCGTCGCCATCCTGGCCGCCGTCGCCTTGTCCGCCCGAGGCCTGCGCATCCTGCCCAGCACCCGCAACATGAGCCTGGCCGGCGTGGCCTCGGGCATCATGGGCACGCTGACCTCCGTGGGCGCCCCCGCGCTGGCTATCGCCATGCAGAACCTGGCGCCCGCGCAATTGCGGGCCTCGCTGGGACTGATCCTGTTCCTGGGCGCCAGCCTGTCCGTGCTGCTGCTGATCCTGGCCGGCCTGTTCACCCTGCAGCAGGCCATGCTCAGCATCGTGCTGTACCCCTTCATGCTCCTGGGCTTCGCCCTGTCCGGGCAATTGAGGCACAAGGTCAGCCTGCCGCTGATGCGCCGCCTCCTGCTGACGATCTGCACCTTCAGCGCCCTCGCCCTGATCGCCCGCACGCTCTGGGCCTGATTCGTTTAGGCACCAAACTGTATACCATATTCAGGAAAACGCCCGCAGCCCGTATAATCTAGGTTGGCCCCCCTTGCCGGATTGCACAGGTCATACGATGAACATCCCCAGCTTCAGCCTTCCCAACCCCAGCGCCGGCGGCGACAGCCCGCGCCTGGGGGATCAGCACGCCTCCCTGTTCGCCGTCATCCGCGACCAGTTGCGCGAACGCATCCTCAGCGGCGAATTCCACCCCGGCGACAGGCTGGTGGAAGGCAAGCTGGCCACGGAACTGGGCGTCTCGCGCATCCCCGTGCGCGAAGCCCTGCGCGAGCTGGCTTCCGAAGGCCTGGTCACCATCGAACCGCGCCGCGGCGCCTCCGTGGCCGTGCTGTCCTCGGACATCGCCTACAACATGGCCGAGGTGCGCGCCACCCTGGAGGGGCTGAACGCCAAGCTGGCCGCACAACGTCGCGATCCGGCCAGCATCGAGAAACTGCAGGCCATCCTGGCGCAGGGCCGGCAGGCCGTGGATGAGGGCAACCTGGACCTGCTCAAGTCCCTGAACCGCCAGTTCCACGAAACCCTGGCCACCATGTCGGGCAATGTCGTACTGACCGAACTCATGCGCTCGCTGCGCGATCGCACCGCCCTCTTGTTCGCGCCCAGCAATCTGCAGCGCATTCGCCAGAACTGGGAGGACCACGCCCAGATCCTGAACGCCGTCATCGCCGGCAACGGCGAACTGGCCAATCTGCTGGCCACCCAGCACGTGCACAACGCCGCCCAGGCCTATCAGGACGCACAGTCGGGCAACAATACGGTCTGATAAGCCCCGCGTCGCGCGCGGCCAAGGGGGCTTTCCGCCTTGAATGGCGTCTTCAAAAAACCAGTTCGGCATCGACTTGGCAACCCAGTCCCCGGAATTCCTCGAAGAACCAAAAAAAAAACGGCCAGCGCAACGCTGGCCGGCTCATCATCCGGGACGCCTTACAGATCCAGCAGATCGCTCATGTCGTCCGCGTGCTCTTCCTCCACGGCCATGATCTCGATCAGCATCTGGCGGGTGGTGGGATCGCTGTCGCCAATGCGCTCGATCATCTGACGATAGGACTCGATGGCGATGCGCTCGGCGATCAGGTTGGCGCGGATCATGGACTTGATGTCGCCGCTGTCGTCGTATTCAGCGTGGCTGCGCTCGACCAGCGTCCTGGGATTGAAATCCGGCTCGCCGTTCAGCTGCACGATGCGCTCGGCAATACGGTCGGCGTGCTCGGCCTCCTGGTTGGCATGCTCCAGGAACTCGGCCTTGATCGGTTCGTTCATGAGGCCGGTGGCGGTGAAATAGTGGCGCTTGTAGCGCATCACACAGACCAGTTCCGTCGCGAGCGCATCGTTGAGCATCTGGATGATTTCTTCGCGGTTGCCCTGATAGCCGGACGCCACCGCGCCGTCATCGACGAATTGCTTGGCCGCAGCGCGGATGGCTGCCACGTCGATGGGACCATGATTGCTCTGGATAGCCTTCTGATTGCTCATTGTATTCCTCCGTATTGATTCCCGCCGCGAAGCGCGGCGCTTCATCGTGCACCAACCGGGACGAACACCCTGGCTTCAAACACAGCCAAGAACCAGCCGGAGACGGCCGACCCTTACCTACGCCTGAGTCTGAAGCCGGCACGGATGCCCGAAAGAGCCGATCGTGCGCGAACCTGAACAACGTGGATAGGTGCCACCATGGTAACGACTGCCACCGGGCTTGGAAAGCGCGGCCAGACGCAAGCACAGGCGTGCCGCCCCTGCTTTTACGCAAGCACATCCTCATCGATTCGCTCCCTTACGAATCAGGGAAAACCAGTAGGCATGCGGCTTGGCGGCCGAACAGCGATCCCTCGCCTTCGGCCGTCGGGCAGTTCGGGAACAGGCCGATTTCAGATACAAGGACGAACACTTGGATACACGGATGAACCTGATTCCCGAGGCGGCCGATGGGCCCTACTGGAAGAATGCTCTTTCTGATTCTGCTTTCCAATGTGCTTCGTATCCTTTAATATGAAACGACCGTTACTTCCAAAGATAAATCATGGATTCACTGAAATGGCTGCTGCTCACCTATAAGGTGCCCGCGGAACCCAGTTCCAAACGTCTGGCCTTGTGGCGACGCCTGAAGAGCCTGGGCGCCGTCTACCTGCAGAACGGCGTCTGCCTGCTGCCCAAGACGGACGAGCACGTGCGCCGGCTCAAGGTGCTGGAGAACGACATCGCCAATATGGAAGGCGAATGCGTGCTGCTGGAGACCATCGCGCTGGACCATCAGCAGGAAGAAAAAGTCATCGCCCGCTTCAAGGCGGACCGTGATGACCAGTACCGGGAGCTGCTGGGCCGCTGCCAGGGCTTCGAGGCCGAGATCGCCAAGGAGATCTCCATTCAGAAATTCACCTACGCCGAGCTGGACGAGGAAGAAACAGACCTGAAGAAGCTGGAGAACTGGTACGAGAAGATCCGCAAGCTGGACTTCTACGACGCGCCGCTCGCGGCCGCCGCACAGGAGCGCCTGCGCGACTGCAAGGCGCTGCTCGATCACTATGCCCAACTGGTATACGACGCCCATGACGAAAACCGCTGACACCCAGGCCGCCTCCCCGGACCCCGCGCAGCCCAGGCGCGGAGCCGTGCCCCGCAGCGTCTGGGCGCTGGGCTTCGTCTCCATGTTCATGGACATTTCTTCCGAAATGATCCATGCCCTGCTGCCCATGTACATGGTGGCGGTGCTCGGCACCTCGGTGCTGGCCGTGGGCCTGATCGAAGGCATCGCGGAAGCCACCGCATCCATCATGAAAGTCTTTTCCGGGGCGATCAGCGACCGCTTCGGCAAGCGCAAGCTGCTGGCCGTCATCGGCTACGGGCTGGCCGCGCTGACCAAGCCCGTGTTCCCGCTCGCGGGGACGCTGGACTGGCTGGTGGGCGCGCGTTTCGTGGACCGCATCGGCAAGGGCATACGCGGCGCGCCGCGCGATGCCCTGGTGGCGGACGTCACGCCGCCCGAGCTGCGCGGCGCCGCCTACGGCCTGCGCCAGACCCTGGATACCGTCGGCGCCTTCACAGGACCGCTGCTGGCCATAGGCCTGATGTGGTGGACCGCGGACAACTACCAGCTGGTCTTCTGGTTCGCCGTGCTGCCGGCCTTCGCCGCGGTGGCGATACTGGCATTCTGCGTGCGCGAGCCCAAGCTGCCCGCCGCCTCGCGTCCGCGCAAGCTGCCTTTGAGCCGCGGCGAACTGGCCCGTCTGGGTTCCGGATACTGGTGGGTGGTGGTCATAGGCCTGGCCTTCACGCTGGCGCGCTTCAGCGAGGCTTTCCTGATCCTGCGGGCCGAGTCGACCGGACTGGCGCCGATGTGGGCGCCAGCCGTCCTGGTGGTCATGAGCGTGGCTTTTTCCCTGTCGGCCTACCCGGCCGGCGTGCTGTCCGACCGCATGCGCAAGATGGACCTGCTGCTGATCGGCGTCGCCCTGCTCGTCGCGGCGGACCTGGTGCTGGCCTTCGTTCCCGGCCTGACGGGCCTGGGCCTGGGCGTGGCCCTGTGGGGCCTGCACATGGGCTTCACCCAGGGCCTGTTCAACGTGCTGATCGCCGACAGCGCCCCCGCGCAGCTGCGCGGCACGGCCTTCGGCATGTTCCATCTGCTGACCGGGGTGGCCCTGCTGCTGGCCAGCGTCATCGCCGGCGCGCTTTGGGACACGGTGGGTTTCCAAGGCACCTTCGCCGCCGGCGCCCTGTTCGCCGCCCTGACGGCTGCGGGACTGCTGACGCTGCGGCGCACCCAGAGAGCGGCGTTCTGACCAGGGACAGGGGCCTTGGGGCCCTGTCTTCTATGCCCCGTTCCACGCCCGGTGATAAGCGACCAGGGCGTTGGCATGGCCGTGGCCCATCCCATGCACGGACTTGAGCACGGCCACCTGCTCCATATGCTTCATCTCCTGCAAGCCATCCAGTATCGCCAGCCAATGGCTGATGGGCTGGCCGTATTTCTTCTCGATAGACGGAAAATAGGAAGCAGGGCCTTTCACAGTAGGTTCGGTCGTCATTCTGGATCGCTCCTGGCGCATGCGCAGTCCCGGGCCTGAACGATGCGGTCGACATGGAACAGGCCGGGCGCAACCGCCTTGCAGTCGGCCTCGGCCATAGCGTGGCCCGGCGTGTCAAAGGCATAGCATATTGCCATTGCACCGCCTTGTGGTGAACCGGATCGACAAACAGGCCGCCCAAAATGCAAAACCCCCGCGGAGCGGGGGCCTGGACAGCACGAAAAGCGTGGTCAGAATGGAATGTCGTCGTCCATGTCCGCCAGATTATCCGACATGGGCGGATTGTTGCGCGGAGCCTGTTGCTGCTGTTGGGGAGCCTGGCGCGGAGCACGCTGCGGAGCCGGGGCGCTGCTGCCGTAGTCGCCGCCACCCATGCTGCCGCCGCCCATCTCGCCGCCGTCGCGGCCACCCAGCATCTGCATCTGTTCGGCGATGATTTCGGTGGTGTAGCGCTCCTGGCCGTCCTGGCCGGTCCACTTGCGGGTGCGCAGACGGCCTTCCACGTAGACGGAGCGGCCCTTGCGCAAGTATTCGCCGGCGATCTCGGCCAGGCGGTTGTAGAACACGACGCGGTGCCACTCGGTTTCCTCGCGGCGCTCGCCCGAGGTGCGATCCTTCCATTGGGAAGTCGTGGCAATGGAAATATTGCAGATGGCCGAACCTTCTGCGCTGTAGCGCACTTCCGGATCACGGCCGAGGTTGCCGACCAGAATGACTTTATTTACCGATGCCATGAAAAAAATCCTGTAGTCAAAATTTCGATATGAAGAAGCCCCTCCCTGCGGCCGGGGCTTCTGCGCCATGATGCTGGAACGCGATACGCATCGCATCCATCCGGCTTGGCCGGGCCTCGTCGTCCATGACAAGGCCGGCGCGAGGGCGCAAAGCAAGCCTTATTATCGTGGATTCGGTGCTTGATGAACACACCTGGCTGAGCCAAGGACAGGACAAAACGGTCCGCCCGCAGCCCCTTGCCCGCCCACGATCTCAGTACTTGTCCTTGAAACCGCGCGCCGTCAGCAGCCACAGCAAGGCCAGGCCCGCGCCGGTCCACAAGACCCATTGCACCTGCCCGTGGGACGCCAGCAGGCCGCCCGCCAGGCCCCCGCCGAAAACCCCCAGCGACTGCGACGTGTTGTAGAAGCCCAGCGCCAGCCCCTTGTATTCAGGCGGAGCGACGCGCGACACCAGCGAAGGCTGCAAGGCCTCCAGAATGTTGAAGCCAATGAAGAACAGCACCAGCGCGGCCACCATGGGGGCGAGCGATGCGCTCGCCCAGGGCATCAGGGCCAGCACCACGATCAGCGCCAGCACGGCCAGCTCCAGCGCCTGCTTGTGGCGCTTGCGGGTTTCCGTATAGAACACGGCCGGCACCATCAGCACGAAGGAGGCCAGGATGACGGGCAGGTAGACCTTCCACAGATCCTGGGTGCCATAGCCGCCCAGGGCGGCGAGCACGCCCGGGACCACGATGAACAGCGACATCAATATGAAGTGCAGGCAGAACACGCCGAAGTTCAGGCGCAACAGGTCGGCATGGCGCAGCACCTGTCCGGCCGTGACCTTGACCGCGGAAACCGGCGCCTTGGGCGCGGCGGGCACGACGAAGGCGGCGATCAGCAGGCACACGAAGCCCAGCAGGCTGATGGCCCAGAACAGGCCCGACAGGCCGAACTGGCCCACCAGCACGGGCGAGAGCACCAGCGACATGGCAAAGGAAATGCCGATGGAACCGCCCACCATGGCCATGGCGCGGGTACGCACCTCCGGCCGGGTGGAATCGGCCACCCAGGCCGAGATGGCGGCCGACACCGCGCCCAGGCCCTGGATGCAACGGCCCGCCGTAACCCAGTCCACGCTCTTGGCCAGGGCACAGATGACCCCGCCGATGACGAACAGCACCATGCCCGCGACGATGACCGGACGCCGCCCATAACGGTCCGAGGCCATGCCCAGCGGAATCTGCAGCACGGCCTGGGTCAGGCCGTAGGCGCCCAGCGCCAGGCCCACGCGCGCCGCATCGTTGCCGCCGGGCAACGCCTGCGCGGCCACGGCGAACACCGGCGTGAGCAGGAACAGGCCCAGCATCCGGCAGGCAAACAACAGGGCGAGCAGCATGCTTGCCTTGCGCTCGCCCTGAGTCAGGCTGAGACGCGCCGGACGCGCCCCCGCCGCATTCATGGTTTGGTGTGTACTCATTCAATACTCTGCCACAACAAGGCTGCCGGAAAGGCCCGCAGCCCGATCATATAAAACCCGACGCAACGCGCTATAGTAGCAAGTTGCCTTTTGACTGACCTTAAATAAAGCTGATGGAAGCCATACGCATCCGCGGTGCCCGCACGCACAACCTGAAGAATGTCTCCGTGGACCTGCCGCGTCGTCAGTTGGTGGTCCTGACGGGGCTGTCGGGTTCCGGAAAATCGTCGCTGGCCTTCGACACGCTTTATGCCGAAGGCCAGCGGCGCTACGTCGAAAGCCTGTCGGCCTATGCGCGGCAGTTCCTGCAGCTCATGGACAAGCCGGACGTGGACCTGATCGAAGGTCTCTCGCCGGCCATCGCCATCGAGCAGAAGGCGGCGGGCCACAATCCCCGTTCCACCGTGGGCACCACCACGGAGATCCACGATTACCTGCGTCTATTGTACGCCCGCGTCGGCACGCCCTATTGTCCCGAGCACGGCTTGCCGCTGCAGGCGCAAAGCGTGAGCCAGATGGTGGACCAGGTCCTGCAATGGGAGCCGGAATGCCGCATCGCCGTGCTCGCCCCCCTGCACCGGGGCCTGAAGGGCGACCTGCGCACGGAACTGGCGGGCCTGCAGGCCCAGGGCTTCGTGCGCGTGCGCATCGACGGCCAGACCTACGGCATGGAGGACGTGCCCGCCCTGGACGCGGCGCAGCCCCATGACCTGGACCTGGTGGTGGACCGCCTGCGCGTGCGCCCCGACAGCCAGCAACGCCTGGCCGAGAGCCTGGAGACGGCCCTGTCGCTGACCGACGGCCGCTGCCTGGTCGTCAACCTGGACAGCGGCCATGAACAGCCGTATTCCAGCCGCTACGCCTGTCCGGTCTGCAGCTACGCCCTGCCCGAGCTGGAACCGCGCCTGTTCAGCTTCAACAATCCGGCCGGCGCCTGCCCCGACTGCAGCGGCCTGGGCCAGGTGGACGTGTTCGACCCCGACCGCGTGGTCGCCTTTCCCGAGCTGAGCCTGGCCGGCGGCGCCATCTCCGGCTGGGACCGGCGCAACGCCTTCACCTATACCCTGCTGACCAGCCTGGCCGCGCATTACCACTTCGACATGGATGCGCCCTTCGAATCCTTGCCCGAGGACGTGCGGCGCAAAGTGCTGTACGGCTCGGGCGAGGAACAAATCTCCTTCCTGTACCTGAACGAGAAGGGCCGCACCACGGTCAAGACGCACGCCTTCGAGGGCGTGATCCCCAATCTGCAGCGCCGCTGGGCCGAAACCGACTCGGCCGCCGTGCGCGAGGAATTGAGCAAGCTGCGCCGCACCCAGGTCTGCCCGTCCTGCCACGGCGCGCGGCTGCGCCTGGAAGCGCGCAATGTGCGCATCGGCGACGACCCCGCCCCCGGCACGCCGGCGGCCGGCGGCCAGCCCAAGGGCCTGGCCATCTACGAGGTCGAGGCCCTGGCCCTGTCCGATTGCCTGCAGTGGTTCGAGCGGCTGGAGCTGTCCGGCGCCAAGAAGGACATCGCCGACCGCATCGTGCGCGAGATCCGCGCGCGCCTGGAATTCCTGAACAACGTGGGGCTGAACTACCTGTCGCTGGACCGCAGCGCCGACACCATTTCCGGCGGCGAGGCCCAGCGCATCCGCCTGGCCAGCCAGATAGGCTCGGGCCTGACCGGCGTCATGTACGTGCTGGACGAGCCTTCCATCGGCCTGCACCAGCGCGACAACGACAAGCTCATCCAGACCCTGCAGCACCTGCGCGACCTGGGCAACAGCGTCATCGTGGTCGAGCACGACGAGGACATGATACGCACGGCCGATTATGTCATCGACATGGGCCCGGGCGCGGGCGAGCACGGCGGCCAGATCACCGCGCAGGGCTCGCCGCGCGAACTGGCGGCCAATCCGGACTCGCTGACCGGCCAGTACCTGTCGGGCGCGCGCCGGATCGCCGTACCGCAGCGCCGTCCGGTGGACGACTCGCTGGACTGGCTGCGCCTGTACGGGGCTGCGGGCAACAACCTGAAATCCGTGGACCTGGCCATCCCGTCGGGGCGCCTGGTCTGCATCACCGGCGTGTCGGGCTCGGGCAAGTCCACCCTGATCAACGACACCCTGGCCACGGCCGTCTCGCGCATCCTGCACCGCGCCCATGCCGAGCCCGCTCCCTACGACCGCCTGGACGGACTGGAGCATTTCGACAAGATCATCAATGTGGACCAGACGCCGATCGGCCGCACGCCGCGCAGCAACCCGGCCACCTACACCGGCATGTTCACGGCCATCCGCGAACTGTTCGCCGGCGTACCCGAGGCGCGCCTGCGCGGCTACGACCCGGGACGCTTCTCCTTCAACGTCAAGGGCGGGCGCTGCGAGGCCTGCCAGGGCGACGGCGTGGTCAAGGTGGAGATGCACTTCCTGCCGGACGTGTACGTGCCCTGCGACGTCTGCCAGGGGCGGCGCTACAACCGCGAAACCCTGGACATACGCTATCGCGGACGCAACATCAGCGAAGTGCTGGACATGACCGTGGCCCAGGCCATGGAGTATTTCGACGCCGTGCCCATCGTGGCGCGCAAGCTGTCCACCCTGATGGACGTGGGCCTGTCCTACATCCGCCTGGGCCAGAGCGCCACCACCCTGTCCGGCGGCGAGGCCCAGCGCGTCAAGCTGTCGCTGGAGCTGTCCAAGCGCAGCACGGGCCGTACCCTGTACATATTGGACGAACCCACCACCGGCCTGCACTTCCACGACATCGCGGTGCTGCTGGGCGTGCTGGACAAGCTGGTGGAGTCGGGCAACACGGTGGTGGTCATCGAGCACAACCTGGACGTGATCAAGACGGCCGACTGGGTGGTGGACATGGGCCCCGAAGGCGGCAGCGGCGGCGGCCGGATCGTGGCGCAAGGCACGCCCGAGTCCGTGGCGGCCTGTGCGCAAAGCCACACCGGCCGCTACCTGAAACCACTGCTGCAGCGCCACGACTAGCCCGGCCGCAGGCCCGGCGCCAAAGCGAAAAAGCCAGCTTGAAGACGCCCTGTTACATCTTGAACAGGGCGTCGTGCTCGCGGATCGCGTGGCGGTCCGTCATGCCCGCGATATAGTCGGCGATGGCGCGCGCCTGCGCCACGGGATCCTCGCGCCGGTGCTCGGCGGCCAGCAGGCGCGGATCAACCAGAAAGGCCTGGAACAGCTCGCGCACGATGCGCCGGGCCTTGCCCATCATGCGCACCACCCGGTAATGGCGATACAGGTTCGCGTGCAGGAAGCGCTTGAGCTCGTCGGCCTGCGCACGCAGCTCGGGCGAAAACCCCGCCAGGCGCGGCAGGGCACGAACGGCGTCCGCGCTGTCGGGCTTGTGCTCGTCCAGCCTGGCCTTCGTGGTCTCGGTCAGGTCCACCACCAGGGTGTTGATCATGCCTCGTATGATTTCAGCCACCAGGCGCTGGCCGTCCAGGCCCGGGTAGCGCGCCTGCACCTGATCGTAATGGTCGCGGAACAGGCGCAGCTCCAGCAATTGCTCCAGGCTGATCAGGCCCGAGCGCAGGCCGTCATCGATATCGTGGTTGTTGTAGGCGATCTCGTCGGCCAGATTGGCCATCTGGGCCTCCAGCGAGGGCTGGCTGCGCTCCAGGAAGCGCCGGCCCACGTCGCCCAGCTCGCGGGCGTGCTTGACCGAACAATGCTTGAGTATGCCTTCGCGCGTCTCGAAGCACAGGTTCAGGCCGTTGAAGGCGGCATAGCGCTCTTCCAGTTCGTCCACCACCCGCAGGCTCTGCAGATTGTGCTCGAAGCCGCCCGCCTCGGGCGCCAGCTCCTGCATGCAGGCGTTCAGTTCGTCCTGGCCGGCGTGGCCGAAAGGCGTGTGGCCCAGGTCGTGCGCCAGGGAGATGGCCTCGATGAGGTCTTCGTGCAGGCCCAGGTTGCGAGCGATGGCGCGCGCCAGCTGGGCCACTTCCAGGCTATGGGTCAGGCGCGTGCGGAACAGATCCCCTTCGTGGTTGATGAAGACCTGGGTCTTGTATTCCAGCAGGCGGAAGGCGTTGCAGTGGATGATGCGGTCCCGGTCCCGCTGGAAGGCATTGCGGCCCTGCGGCGGGGCTTCCGGGTGACGCCGGCCGCGGGACTGTTCAGGATGACAGGCATAAGCGGCAAGCGTCAGCATGGCGTTTACTCCTGCACCGCCGGATCGAAGCGCGCCAGCGCCTGGCGCACCACATCGGGATCCACCGCCTGGACCACCGCATGGCCCAGGCGGTCCAGCAACACGAAGCGCAGCTGGCCGCCTTCGTTCTTCTTGTCCACCTGCATCAGCTCCAGCCAGCGTTCGGCCGGCCAGTGCGGCGGATCGGTGGGGCAGCCGCTGGCCCGGACCAGGGCGCGGATGCGGGCCACGTCCTGGGCGGGCAGGCCGCAGACCAGCGCGGACAGCTCGGCCGCCATGATCATGCCGCAGCCCACGGCCTCGCCGTGCAGCCACTGTCCGTAGCCCATGCCCGATTCGATGGCATGGCCGAACGTGTGGCCGAAGTTAAGGATGGCGCGCAGGCCCGATTCGCGCTCGTCCTGCGAGACGACCTCGGCCTTGACCTCGCAGGAGCGCCGGATGGCGTGGACGATGTCGTCTTCCTGCAGGGTGCGCATGCCGTCGATGCGGGCCTCGCACCAGTCGAAGAAATCGCGGTCGTAGATCATGCCGTACTTGATGACCTCGGCCAGCCCGGCGGAGATCTCGCGGGCGGGCAGGGTCTTGAGCACCCGGGTATCCACCTCCACGGCGATGGGCTGGTAGAAGGCGCCCACCATGTTCTTGCCCAGGGGGTGATTGATGGCGGTCTTGCCGCCCACCGAGGAGTCCACCTGCGCCAGCAGCGTGGTGGGCACCTGCAGGAAGCGCACCCCGCGCATGAAGCAGGCGGCCGCAAAACCGGCCATGTCGCCGATGACTCCGCCGCCCAGGGCGACGATGAGCGCCTTGCGGTCCAGGTGGCTGCCCAGCAGCGCATCGAAGATCAGGTTCAGGGATTCCCAGTTCTTGTAGGCCTCGCCGTCGGGCAGCTCCACCACGTGCACGGGCTTGCCGGCGGCCTCCAGGGCGCGCCGGGCCGGCTCCAGGTAGAGGGACGCGACGGTCGGATTTGTAACAATTGCCACCGCCGTGGCGTTGGCCGGCACGCTGTCGGCCAGCCGCTGCAGGCGGCCTGCAGCGATATGGATGGGATAGTCGCCGCCTTCCACGGCTACATGCACTACGGTCATTCAGCAACCTCGTTCTTTCAGGAGGGTCAACAGTTGGCGCACGGCATGGTGGACGGACGCGGAACCGGTCTCGAAGTGCACGTCGGCCACTTCTTCATACAGGGGTTCGCGCCGCTGCAGGAGCTCCTGGATGCGGGCGCGCGGATCGGCCGTCTGCAGCAGCGGCCGGTTGCGGTCGCGCGCCACGCGGCGAAAGAGTTCGTCCACGCTGGCGCGCAGATACACTACGATACCGCGATCCTTGATGATCTGGCGATTGGCCTCGGACAGAATCGCCCCGCCCCCCGTGGCCAGCACGATGCCGGGCAGGCGCGAGCAGATGTCCAGCACGGCCGATTCGCGTTTGCGGAACCCTTCTTCGCCTTCGAACTCAAAGATGGTGGCGACCCGCACGCCGCTGCGCGCTTCCAGTTCGTGATCCAGGTCCAGGAATTCGCGCTTCAGCTCCCGCGCCAGCTGGCGGCCTATGGTGGTCTTGCCCGCGCCCATCATGCCGACCAGGATGACGGGCCGCGAGCCGGCCTGTTGTAATTCAAGCAGCGCGGTGTCTGATAAAGGGCTAGGATGATCTACAGGCATCAGTCTGCGGGTAAAGAGTGGTTCATTTGTGTATTATCCCATTAGCCCACACGAAGCACAGTCCGCTGTCCAGAATTATTTTGTTACATTGATGCCAGGCGCAAGGCCAAGTCCAGCCCCGTTTGGACTTTAAAATCAGCCCCAATGAGTTCTTCTGCCCACTCCCCCAATTCCAAGCCCGAGCACTCCTCCGGTTCCTGGCTGGCCCGCTTCATCATCAAGACGGCGGTCTTCGTCGGCGGACTCGGCCTGTGCGCAGCCCTGCTCGGTTCGCTCGCTCTGGCGCTGGCCTGGCCCAATCTGCCCGATCTGAGCGCCATGATCGATTATCGTCCACGGGTGCCGCTGCGCATCTACACGGCGGACAAGGTCCTGATCGGCGAGTTCGGCGAAGAACGCCGCAACGTGCTGCGCTTTGACGAAATCCCCGACGTCATGAAATCGGCCATCCTGGCCGCCGAGGACGACCGCTTCTACCAGCATGGCGGCATCGACTGGATGGGCGTGGGCCGCGCGGCCCTGGCCAACCTGACCCACATGTCCAAGACGCAGGGCGCCAGCACCATCACCATGCAGGTGGCGCGCAATTTCTACCTGTCCTCGGAAAAGACCTACACCCGCAAGTTCTACGAACTGCTGCTGACCTTCAAGATCGAGGCCACCCTGACCAAGGACCAGATCCTGGACCTGTACATGAACCAGATCTACCTGGGCCACCGCGCCTTTGGCTTTGCGGCCGCCTCGCGCACCTACCTGGGCAAGCCGCTGGCCGAGGTCACCACGGCCGAGGCCGCCATGCTGGCCGGCATTCCCAAGGCGCCCTCGCGCTTCAACCCCATCGCCAACTTCGAACGCGCCAAGACCCGCCAGGCCTACGTGCTGGGCCGCATGCGTTCCCTGGGCTACATCACCGAACAGGAATACCAGGATGCGATGGCCCAGGAGATCGAGGTGAAGTCGGCCGTGGGCACGCCCGCCGGCGGCTACGCCATCCATGGCGAATACGCCGCCGAACTGGCGCGCCAACTGCTTTACGGCGTCTACCAGGACAACGTTTATTCGCGCGGCTTCAACATCTACACCACGATCAACTCCACCGACCAGGAAGCCGCCTACCGCGCCGTGCGCAACGGCATCCTGGACTACACCCGGCGCGCGCCCTACACCGGCCCGCAAGGCCAGGTGGACCTGCCGGCCGGCATTGAAAACGACCACACCCGCCTGGACGCCATCCTGGACGAAATACAGGACAAGTATCCCGACACGGGCGATCTGCTCACCGGCGTGGTGCTGGAAGCCGGCCCGGACCGCATCCGCGTGGCCCGCACGGCCCAGGAAATCATCGACGTCACCGACAAGCGCGCCCTGAAGATCGTGGCGCGCGGCCTGGTCCAGAACGCCAAGGCGGACGTGCGCATCCAGCGCGGCTCGGTGGTCTACCTGTTCCAGAACAACGACTACTGGGAAGTGATCAACATGCCCGCCGTGCAGGCGGCCTTCGTGTCGGTGCGTCCGCAGGACGGCGCCATCCAGGCCATGGTCGGCGGCTTCCACTTCTCGGACGGCAAGTTCAACCGCGTGACCCAGGCCTGGCGCCAGCCCGGCTCGGCCTTCAAGCCCTTCATCTACGCTTCTTCGCTGGAGCGGGGCCTGACGCCCTCCACCCAGATCTCGGACGAACCCTTCGTGCTGACCGCCGCACAGACCGGCTCCAAGCCCTGGACGCCCAAGAACTACGGTCGCACCTACGAACCCATGCTGACCATGCGCCAGGGTTTGTACAAGTCCAAGAATATGGTGTCCATCCGTATCATGCAGGCGGTCGGTCCCAAGTACGTGCAGGAATACATCACCCGCTTCGGCTTCGACAAGGCGCGCCAGCCGGCCGTGCTGCCGCTGGCGCTGGGCGCGGGCAGCGTCACCCCGCTGCAGATGGCCGGCGCCTACTCGGTGTTCGCCAACGGCGGCTACCGCACCGTGCCCTACCTGATCGATCACGTCACCGACAGCACCGGCAAGGTCATCATGCGCGCCAAGCCCGTGGTGGCGGGCGACGCCGCGGCCCGGGCGATCGATCCGCGCACGGCCTACGTCATGAACGACCTGCTGCGCGGCGTGGCCACCTACGGCACCGGCGCGCGCGCCTCGCGCGAACTCAAGCGCACCGACATCGGCGGCAAGACCGGCACCACCAACGACTCGCAGGACGCCTGGTTCGCCGGCTTCACGCCCGATCTGGTCGGCATCGCCTGGATGGGGTTCGACCAGCCGCGCAGCCTGGGCTCGGGCGAGACCGGCGGCGGCGCGGCCATGCCCATCTGGATCAACTACATGCGCACGGCCCTGAAGGACAAGCCCATCGTGCCGCCCGGCCCCATGCCCAGCGGCCTCACCAAGACCAACGGGGACTTCTATTTCAACGAATTCCCGCCCGGCCAGGCCATCGCCCGCGTCGGACTGCCCGCTCCCAGCGACAGCAGCCTGCAACAGGACGGCGGCGACGGCATCGGCGACCTGCTGCGCCAGATCGCTCCCGAGCAGAACGCGGGCGGCGGCAACAACAACCAGTTCGTGCCGTTCTGACCCCCTTCACCCACACGCCGGCGATCGCCGGCGTTTTTTTGCTTTGGCCGGGCCGATGGCATAATGGTCTCCTTTGCCCGCCCTTGCTGGAAAACATCATGAAAATGGCCCGCCCATCCCGCCTTCTGGCCCTGCTGGCGCTGAGCGCCGTGCTCAGCGCCTGCGGCTACAAAGGCCCGCTTTACCACCCGCCCGCCGAAGAGCCGCCGGCCGCCGACACGGCGCCTCGTTAGTTTCTCCGCGTTGATCGCTCAACCCCTGTTATTTGACGACATCATGACCGTTGCACCTCACTTCCAATTCCAGAACGATACGCTGCACGCCGAGCAGGTCCCCCTGACCCGCCTGGCCGAGGAGTTCGGCACGCCGCTGTATGTGTACTCCCGCCAGGCCCTGCGCGACGCCTGGGAGTCCTACCGCGTCGCCGGCGAAGGCCGCAAGCTGCTGGTGTGCTATGGCATGAAAGCCAACTCCAACCTGGCCGTGCTGCAGGAGTTCGCACGCCTGGGCACAGGCTTTGACATCGTCTCGGGCGGTGAGCTGGCGCGCGTCATCGCCGCCGGCGGAGATCCCGGCAAAGTCGTGTTTTCGGGCGTGGGCAAGCAGGTCTGGGAAATCGAAGCCGCCCTGGCCGCCGGCGTCAAATGCTTCAACATCGAATCCGAAGCCGAGCTGGAGCGCATCGCCGAGGTGGCTGCCCGCCTGAACCTGAAGGCGCCCGTCTCGCTGCGCGTCAATCCGGACGTGGACGCCCGCACCCATCCCTACATCTCCACCGGCCTGAAAGACAACAAGTTCGGCGTGCCCATCGAACAGGCGCCCCGCATCTACGCGCGCGCCCAGGAGCTGCCCAGCCTGCGCATCGTGGGCGTGGACTGCCATATCGGCTCGCAGATCACCGAGGTCAGCCCCTACCTGGACGCCCTGGACAAGCTGATCAAGCTGATCCTGGCGCTGAAGGACCAGGGCGTGGAACTGCACCACCTGGACCTGGGCGGCGGCCTGGGCATCCGCTACACCGACGAAACCCTGGTCACGCCCACCGACCTGCTCAGCAAGGTCTACGCGGCGCTGGACGCCCATGGCCTGGGCGAACTGGAAATCGTGCTGGAGCCCGGCCGCTCCATGGTTGGCAACGCCGGCGTGCTGCTGACGCGCGTGGAATACCTCAAGCATGGCGAAACCAAGAACTTCGCCATCATCGACGCCGCCATGAACGACCTGATCCGCCCCACCCTGTACGAAGCCTGGCACAGCGTGGAAGCCGTCCAGCCGCGCGCCGTGACCGCAGACACGCCCCGCTACGACCTGGTGGGCCCCATCTGCGAAAGCGGCGACTGGCTGGCGCGCGACCGGCAGTTGGAACTGCGCCAAGGGGACCTGCTGGCCATCATGTCGGCCGGCGCCTACGCATTCACCATGGCCAGCCAGTACAATACCCGCCCGCGGGCGGCGGAAGTTCTGGTCGATGGCGAGCAGGTCCACGTCATCCGCCCGCGTGAAAGCCTGGAAAGTCTGTTTGCCTCCGAACGTTTGCTACCTTGAATGACGGCAGGGCTGGAGGTTCCGACCGTTCAGCCTTAAAGAACTCAGCGCGCAAACCGTTAAACGGATGATCTTGCGGGCCGAGATGTCACCACCGTGCATGTCGGCCCAGGCCTGGCGCGTCCCGAACGGACAAGCGCAAACTCCACTGTCGGTGGCCGGGCAGTTCGATGGTAAGCGCTGGAGGCTGTATCGCCATCATGACCGTTTCAGGAATACAGATCGACAGCCTAGAACCTGTCACATCGACCGGCGAACGCCTGATTCGCGGGCTGAGCTTTTACGTCATCCCTCTGTTCCTGATCCTGCTCACGCTCTGGGCCCTGATCTTCCTGCCTAACCGCTACCCTTCGCCTTCGGGCCAGCCCCTGAACTTCCATGCTCTGGCCAGCGACCAGGCCGCGCCCGATCCGGACCTGATCAGCCGCCTGACGGCCAGCCCCCTGCAGCGCCAGCTGCAACTGGACGAGCCGCACTGGCTGCTGCTGGACCTGCCCTCCAAGGATGACGGCAACGAGCATGTCCTGCATTTCCCCGCATCGCGGTTCAACATGCTGGCCTGTTGGCGCACGAACGACTTGCAAACGCTGACCGTCAATGACCACAGCCTGTCCACCCAGGCCCTGCGCTCCCCCGTCCAGGGCTACACCGTGGATCTGGGCGCGTCCGCCGACCCCGCCTCCATCCTGTGCCGCCTCGAAGTGGACCGCCCCGGCGTGCTGCAGGTGGAGCTCTGGGCCGCAGACGACATCAAGCATTCCTCCATCCGCTACACGCGCGGCATAGGCCTGCTGGAAGGCGGACTGCTGACCATGTCGCTGTTCATGCTGGTGCTGGCCGCCACCAATCGCGAATGGATCTACCTGCTGCTGTCGGTCTGGCTGGTCGGCAACCTGCGCCTGGGCTCCATGGCCATGGGCTGGGACATGCAGTGGCTGGGGCACACCCTGCCGGCCGCCGTCATGCCGCCGCTGCGCCAGGTGACCATCGCCTGCTATTTCCTGCTCAGCTACTCGCTGTTCACCCTGCTGCTCAAGCCGTCCATCCATTCGATGATTCAGCAGCGCTGGCTCAGCTCGGCAGGCCTGCTGGGCCTGGTCCTACTACTGGCCTCCGTGCTGCTGCCCACGGACCTGTTCCAGCCCCTGATGTGGTTCAGCGCCATCTACGCCCTGTGCTGCGCCGGATGGGTGCTGCTGTCCATCCTGCTGCAGGCCCGCTCGCGCATCATGCTCTGGCAGCTGGTGCTGCTCAGCATGGCCTTGTGCGTGCTGATCTCCGCCATCTTCCTGGCCGCGTTCGGACGCTCCAGCTTCGTGGAAAACTTCAATGGCGTGATCACGCTGCTGCTCTCCAACCTGATGGTCGCCCTGGCCATCGGCGAGCGTCTGCGCGAAGACCGCAGCGAGGCCCTGCGCGCCCGCAACGAACTGATGGCCCACTACACCCTGACGCCCATCGGCATGTTCACGCTGGGCGAATCGGGCGCCTTTCACCGCATGAGCCCGGTGCTGGCCGAGATGCTGGGCATCCAGTTCGACCCCTCCGGTCCGCCGGTGCACTGGACGGATTTCTTTCCCGAGCAGGACTGGAAGGCCGTGGCCCAGAGCACCCAGGCCAGCCAGGACGTGACCGTCGCCCGGCATGATACCCACATCGGCCCCTGCCAGTTCGCCCTGCGCGTGGCCATTGTCAACCAGCACATCGAAGGGTCGCTGCAGGACGTCACGGCGCGCGCCGAAACCTTGCGCCAGCTGCGCCTGATGGCCGACAACGATCCGGTCACCAATGTGCTGAACCAGCGCGGCATCGAGAAAGCCCTGGACGAGGCGCTCGCCCGCAGCGCCGAGGACAAGCCCTGCCTGCTGGCCTATCTGGACCTGAACCACATCAAGTACGTCAACGGCGCCTTTGGCCATTCCTCGGGCGACGCCCTGCTGCTGAAGGTCTGCGAGCAGCTGGAGGCCGTGCTGCAGGCCGGCGAGAAGATAGGCCGCATCGGCAGCGACGAATTCGTGATCATCTTCGAGGACAGCGACCCCGAACAGGCCCGCGCACTGGCCAACGAAGTCATCGAGGCCTTGAACAAAAGCCCCCTGATGGCCGGCAACCGCAGCTTCAACCTGCGCAGCACGCTGGGCCTGGTGGAGGTGGCGCCCGGCATGGCGCCGCAGGAAGCCATCTCGGCCGCCAGCCGCGCCGCCCGCGAAGCGCGCCGCCAGCACCAGGACATGATCATCTACGACCAGGACTCCAATGCCCTGCAGGAACATGCGGAAGAATTGCGCCTGTTCGAACAGCTGGAAGGCGGCTCCTCGCGCGGCCTGTACCTGGAAATGCAGCCCATCGTGTCCTTGCGCCGTCCCATCGACAGCCTGAATTTCGAAGTGCTGCTGCGCGTGCGCGACTCGTCCGGCCAGTTGATCCCGACCGGCCGCATCATTTCCTCGGCCGAGGAAAGCGGCACCATCACCATCATCGACAAGTGGGTGTTCTCGGCCACGCTGGAATGGATGTCCAAGCACGAGCAGCAACTGGCGCGCACCCAGCTGGTGAACATCAACCTGAGCGGCGTGTCGCTGAACGATGACAAATTCATCCAGTGGTTCTTCGACATCCTGGCGCGCTACGAGCACCTGGCGCGCAAGCTGTGCGTGGAGATCACCGAGGGCGTGGCCCTGGACGACCTGGAGCACACCCGCCATTTCATGCGCCGCCTGCAGCAGACAGGCGTACGCATCGCCCTGGACGATTTCGGCGCCGGCTACACCTCCTTCTCCTACCTGCGCGAACTGCCCGCCGACGCCATCAAGATCGACGGCGCCCTGATCTGCGACATGCTGAACAAGGAAACCAACGTGGCCATCGTGCGCACCATCGTGGAGCTGGCGCGCAACCTGGGCATGATCAGCATCGCCGAATGGGTGGAGGACGTGCCCACCCTGCAGGCCCTGCAGGAGCTCGGCGTGGACTACGTGCAGGGCTTCATCGTCTCGCGCGCCTGCACGCCGGCCGAGCTGCTCAAGGCCACCGCCATCACCGACCTGGTCAAGGACGCGCCCGCCCGCCAGTTCCTGCTGGAATCCCAGAAGAAGCATTCGCCGACGGTCTGAGCCCGGTTTGGAGGTAAAAAAAGTCCGGCGTCAAGCTTTTAATGAAAACAGCTTGGTGATAGAAAAACTATACGGGACACTGGTTTAGCTCTACTTCTAGCCGCTTTGCGGGATCGTAACATCGGGGGCTAAGAATCAGCGCCACATGGCTGTGATTCGACACGAAGCGCGCGGCGCTAGCCAGAGAGCCCAACGGCGAAACGCCGGAACGCACGACTATGGATTGGCATCCTTTGGGGGCAGCGCTCCGCGAGATTCGAGTAGACGCCGCGTGTTCTCCAGTTCCTTTTGTAGCAACTCGGCCTCCGGCAGCACCGTCCGATAGTTCGCCGCCATCACCTTGTTCGGCAAGCCATCCAGCGCATACCGCGCCAGGGCATGGCCCTTGTCAGCGCACAGAATCAGACCCACCGGCGGGTTCTCGCCCGGGTAGGCCCAATGCTCCTTGGCATAGTTGCAGTACATGTGCATCTGCCCCACATCGGCATGGGTCAGGCTGCCCAGCTTCAGATCGATGATGACCAGGCAGCGCAGCTTGCGATGGAAGAACAACAGATCGACCCGATACCAGGTCTGGTCGATGCGCAAGCGCCGCTGCCTTCCGATGAAGGTGAAGCCTTCCCCCAGTTCCAGCAGGAAGTCTTCCAAGCGCTGGATCAAGGCCGCTTCCAGATCGGATTCCGAATACTCATCCTTCAGGTCGAGGAACTCCAGCACATACGGGTCTTTGATCGCGTCATTGGGCGTGACGACATCCTCGGCTTTGGGCACCGAACCCTTGACCAGCATCGCTGCCTTGTCTTTGGACAAGGCCGTGCGTTCATAGAACTGGCTACTGATCTGCCGATCGAGCTGGCGCACGCTCCAGCCACCGCGCAGCGCCTCGGCCTCGTAGAACCGACGGGCATGATCATCCTTGACCGACAGCAGCCGGACATAGGCCGACCATGGCAGAGTGAAGACTTGGGACAGTTCGGAGAGGTCGAATTTCCGAGACACTGTCTGGGATTTCTCGACAAGCGACTCATTTCCCAATTTCCCAGACAGTGTCTGGGAAATCTCGGGCTGGGGGTATGCAAGGAAGAAACGCCGCATGCTCTCCAGGTTGTTTACGCCAAAGCCGCGCCCGAATCGAGCCGTCAGATCGGCAGACAACCGCATCATCAATTGCTCGCCGTAACCGGCCCGCCGCCTGCCTTTCTGCTCGGCTTCGACGATCCGACGGCCAATCTCCCAATAGCTGGCCGTCATCAGCGCATTGACGCTGCGCGCCGCTGCCCAGCGCGCCGCATCCAGCAGTTCCACGATGCCGCTGTGGATGCCGGCATAGCCAGCCGGTAGGGCAGCAGGTTTCCGCGTTGCCACGGGCGTCTTCCTTGTCATGCTGTCACCTCCATAGAACGGGATGCCCCGGTGATCGCCAGCCGCCGATTCGCCACCAGTTCGGCCGCATCCCGCACCGGCTTGTCCTCGGTATGAACATAGTGCATAAACATCGCCACGGTCTCATGGCCTGTGAGCTTAATGCCCACCTTGGTTGGCACGCCTGAGTTGGCAATGTCGATCGTCGCCCTGTGTCGGATGTCGTGCGTGCCGACGTGCGGCACGCCAGCGACCTTGAGCACGCGCGTCCAGCCGCCATAGTGTTCGCCGTGGGTCATGTGCCGAGTCGGATCGTTGGGCGACGGCAGGACGTAGGGGCAGCCTTCCCGGCGCGGTGCCGTCGAAAGCAACCGATAGGCTTCCTCGCTCATGGGCTTGGAAATACCGCCGGTCTTGCTGTCAGGCCAGACGACGCGGCGCTTCTCCAGATCAACCCGGTCCCGCTCCAACGGGCAAATTTCGGAGCGGCGGGCCGCAAGCTCGAATTGCAGGCGAATCGCCAGCGGGATGACATAGTTCTCCAGCCCTTTCGCCTCCAGATGCTTCAGGTGACGGAAGATCCGCGCCAGTTCATCGTCTACGATGAGCCGGGTTTCCTTGTCCGGCGGGTACATCGGAACGTGGCGGCACGAATTCGTGCCGTCAGGGCGCAGTCCCCACACTTCGGCCGGGTTGAACATCTTGCGCAGCACGCCGAAGGTGCGGTTGGCCTCGGCCTGTTTGTAGGCCAGCTTCTTCATCAGCGCAGCCAGGTCCGGGCGCTTCACGTCCTGCACCTTCATCCGGCCCATGATCGGGATGATGCAGCGGTCAATCACGCCCTGATAGCCACGCTGCGTGCCGGGCTTGCTGCGCTGCTTGGAGTAGTTCTCCATGAAGGTGTGGCCATACTCCTTCATGATCGATACCTTGTGGGCGGCGTTCTTGGCCGCGCTGGGGTCGCCGCCCTTGCGTACTTCGGCCAGCCGCTCCTGCGCCATCGTGCGTGCCTGATCGACGGTTAGTTCCCCGTATTGGCCCAGGGCGGGCTTGCGGCCCGCCGGGGTGATCTTGCACAGGAAGCCAGGCACCACGGTATCCCGCAGTTCGATGGCCTTGTCTTGAGATTGTGCCGCATCGACTGCGGACTTGGTGAGCTTGATCTTCGCCATGATGACTCCTCGGAAAGCCTGGTTTCCAAGAGCCGCATGGGAGCCACGCGAGGGGAAGCTGGGACAAGTTTCGGAAAGCCCCGGCATATGTTGAACTCACCTAAGTGATTGATAAACCTGCTCTATCGAGCCTTGGCGTAGCCCAGCGAATTGCGGTACTGGAGTCATCGTGAAACAAAAAAAAACCGCAACTGAAGTTGCGGGTTTTTTCTTGCGCAATGCCTAGCCGGCCTACAAGGCGCCGTAGGAGTGCAAGCCCGACAGGAACATGTTCACGCCCAGGAAGGCGAAGCTGGTGATCAGCAGGCCGGCCAGCGCCCAATAGGCGGCCATGGTGCCGCGCAGGCCCTTGAGCAGTCGCATGTGCAGCCAGGCGGCGTAGTTCAGCCAGACGATCAGGGCCCAGGTTTCCTTGGGGTCCCATTGCCAATATGTGCCCCAGGCGTCGGCGGCCCACAGCGCGCCCAGCACGGTCGCCACGGTGAAGAAGGCAAAGCCCACGGCGATGGCGCGATACATGATGTCATCCAGCACCTCCAGCGCAGGCAGCTTGCGCGAGATCGGACCGCGGAAATACAGAATGGTGCCCACGATGATGCTGCCCAGGCCGAAATACAGCATCCAGGTCAGGGACAGTTCACGCGAGCCGAAGATCATGGGCTCGGCACAGAGGATGGCGCCCAGCACGAACAAGGGGACCAGCTTGCCGCGCGAGCGGGTTTCGCCGTTTTCCTTGACCAGGTAGGCAAAGCCCACCATGGCGGCCAGCGAGAAGGTGCCGTAGCCGATGAAGTTGGCCGGCACGTGCAGCTTCATCCACCAGCTTTTCAGGGCGGGCACCAGGGGCTGGATCTGGTGCGCGTCGCGCGCGAAGGAATACCACAGCAGGAAGATGACCAGCGAGCTGATGGCCAGCAGCACGAAGCCGCCCAGGGCGCGCGTGTTGTAGCGGCGCTCGTAGTACAGGTAGAACAGCGCGGTGATCAAGGCCAGCAGCACGAAGACTTCGTACAGGTTGCTGACCGGGATGTGGCCGATGTCCGGACCGAGCAGATGGCCCTCGCGCCAGCGCACCAGCAATCCCGTGGTGCCGGCGTAGACAGCCGCCCAGGTCAGGCCCGAACCCATCCAGGCGGCCGTGTCGCTGAAGAAACCCACCCAGTACAGCACCGTGGCCAGGACGAACAGGGCGCACATCCAGAGGATGGCGGACTGGGACGACAGCAGGTACTTGAGCAGGAAGACGGAATCGGCCTTCTGGATGTCCCCGTTGATGAGGCCGCCGCCCGTGCTGTAGAGCCAGATGGCCAGCAGGGCCGTCAGGCCGCAGGCCACGGTGATGGTGCGCAGGGGGCGCCAGAGCCAGCCCAGCCAGGCGACGAACGGTACGAAGCCCACCAGGATGATCTTTTCGTAGTAGTCCATGCTGTCGCTGTAGGTATTGAGCGCGTAGGCCGCGCCCGCCGCCAGCAGGACGAAATAAAGTAGGTCGGTCCAGTCGGGACGACCGCGGATGCCGCGGCGATCGCCGCTGGAGGCGATGTTGTCGTGCCACATGGTCGGGGTGGCCGAGGAGAGAGTCTGCGCCATAGCTACACCTTGTCAGACAGAGAGCCGCTTGAACGCCTCCTGGAGGCGGTCAAATTCGAGGTTGAAGTCCAAGTTGCGACGTTGCGACGTCATTGCAGCCATCAGGCTGCTGCCCTGCTCGTGCGGACGTATCCAGACCCACACGCGACGGTCCCGGATGTAGAACATCGAGAACACGCCAATGATGAGAAACAGACACCCCAGGTATACCGTGTACATGCCGGGGCTGCGCGCCACCTGGAAGACACTGGCTTGCACCTGCTCGAAACTGTCCAGCGTCAGCATGACCGGAGCGGGATAGTTGGGAAGATTGGCGAAAGCCAGAACCGCGGACTGGATCCAGCGATTGGCCTCGTTGTTTTCCTGGCTGTAATCCAGTTCGGGCAAGCCTTGCTGCTGCCGCACCAGGTCGCGCAATTCGGTGAGCGTGAGCTGGATCATGGGAACGGCGAAGCTGAGAATGCGTTCGCGTTCCGCCTCGGGCACACGACCAATGATGCCGTCAAAACCCGCGCGCGTAAAGGCCTGGAGCGAGGTCCGGGCGGCGGCCAGCATCAGCTCCTTCTGTTCGGGCGAGGAAGAGTTCCGCTGCGCGAAACGTTCGGCAGCCTTCTCCACCATGGCCGGATCCTGGGCGGCGGCGCGCACGTCCATGAACTCCTTCAGGGAGCGGTTGGCATCGGCCGGCAGGCGCACGTAGCGGAAGGATTCGGCAGGGGAATTGCGCATCCCGGCCAGAAAGACCAGCGTGCCGTCCAGCTCCACGGGCATCATGTAGTTGACGAACTCGCGCGCCTGCCCTTGCTGGTCGATGATGCGGTAGCTGACGCTGGGGCCGACATTCTTCAGGTGTTCGTTCCTGCTGTTGGCGGCGCTGCCGGTCACGGCGGCCACGTGCTCGATCATGGCCTTGGGCTGGGGATCGCCTTCGGACAGATTCTCCACGTTGATGGGCCGCAATTCGGTGAACTGCACGGTCAGGGGCTGGGCGTCGGGACTTTCCTGGGCCGTGATGACGGCTTTCTCGCCCACGGTGCCCTTCAATTCGAAGGGCTTGCTGCTGGAGCCGGCCAGTGGATAGCCGGCCAGGGTCAGGCGGCTGCCGCCGTCGTCAAAGCCCGACTGGTAGACCGTGACGCCCTTGTAGCGCAGCGGTTCGTTGACCTGGATGGTGCGCTCGAAGGTTTCCCCGGTGGCCGGGTCGGTGACCTCCACTTCGCTCTTGAAGCTGCTGGGCATGCCCGTGGAATAGTATTCGACCAGGAAGCGCTTGAGCTGCAGCGCGAAAGGCAGGGGCTGGACCAGCACGCCTTCGCCGGAATTGATCACGGCCGAGGCTGTGCGCGCGCCCTCGGGCACCAGCATATTGGCGCGGAAACTGGGATTGCCCAATGCCAGGCGGCCCGAATCGGGCACCTGGGAGATCAGCATGTTTTCGGTGATGGGCTGTTTGCCGCCCAGCCAGACCTGCAGGCGCACCGGCAGTTCGCTGTCCAGCAGCCCGCCCACGCAGATGACCACGATGGCCAGGTGGGCGAAGATGTAGCCCAGCTTGTTGGCGCTGCCCTTCTTGGCCGCCACCATCATGCTGCCGTCCTCGTCGCGCCTTACCCGCACCGCATAGCCATGAGCCTGCAGCCAGCCCTGCACCTGTTCGCGGCTGTGCTCTGGCGCGCCGGCGCTGTTCAGCTCCACTCGATGCGGAAAGGCCTTCAGGCTGCCGCCGCGCACATGCTCCTTGAAGGCGCGCATGTCGCGGACCATCTTCGGGGCGTTGCGTAAAACGCACAAGGTGGTGGAGACCACCAGAAAGGCCATGATGACCAGGAACCAGCCGCTGTTGTAGACGGACCAGATGGAAAAATGGTCGAACAGCTCGAACCAGTAGGGGCCGAATTGGTCAATATAGGTATTGGCCGGCTGGTTCTGCGCCAGCACCGTGCCGATCAGGCTGGCGACGCAGATGAACATCAGCAGGCTGATGGCAAAACGCATCGAACCCAGCAACTCGAAGAAATCAGCGGCAAAACGGCGCGTGGAAGATACTTTTTTCACAAACGTCTATCTTAAGAAGTGGGCGGATTGAAGAAGCCCCGGCCATGCGGCCGGAGTTGCTTCGCCACGATACAGGGGCGCTTGCGGCGCCGTATCCATGCCGCCTCGCTCAACCTCGCCGTGGACGGCGAAACTGATGCGAAAGCGCGTGGTCACCGGAGACATCCTGACGTTGGATGCGCGAAGCGGGCAAAGGTTCCCCACATGACAAAAGGCAAACGCCAGTACCCGATGCAGGACCGGCAAGCGGGCGCGCCGTTGCGGTCGGAGGGCTGCGGCTCCCTCCCGGAACCTGGGCGGGACCGGGGGACGGCCGGGAGACATGCTCCCGGCGTCAAAAAAAGGGGCCGTCGGCCCCCTTTGGCTATTAACGCAGGCCTGCTGCGAAATCGGCTACCGCCGCTATGTCGGCGTCGGACATGCGGTCGGCGATGTCGTGCATCATCGGGCCGTTGGCGCGATCGCCACTGCGGAACAGCTTGAGCTGCTCGGCGATGTAGGAAGCGTGCTGGCCGGCCAGGCGCGGGAACTGGCCGGGCATGCCGGCGCCGTCGGGCGAGTGGCAGGCGGCGCAGGCAGCCACGCCGCGCTCGGGCAGGCCGCCGCGCCAGATCTTCTGGCCGCGCTCCATGGTGTCTTCCTTGGTGGCGTTGGCGGCCTTGTCCCAATCCACGGACTGGGTGGAGAGGTAGAAGGCGACGTCGCGAATTTCGTCTTCGGTCATGCCGCCGGCGATGGCGGTCATCAGGGTATTGGCGCCATCAGGGCCGCGACGGGTCGGCACGGACTTCTCGTCCTTGGCGCGGAAGTCGTGCAGCTGCTTGACGAGGTATTCGTAGGGCTGATGCGCCAGCGACGGATTCGCCGGGATGGTGCTGTTGCCCGCATCCCCGTGACAGGACACACAGGCCAGCACGCCGCGCGACATCTCCCCCTTGAGGTAGAGCTGCTCGCCCTTGGCGGCATCGGGTTTGGGCAGACCAGCTGCATTTGCCACGTTAGCGGTAAAAACCACAGAGCAAGCCATCGTCAGGCTGCTTGCGACAACGATTCGGGAAAGCGTACGCTTCATTAGGACCTCGACAATCGCGATTCAATCGGGGTGCCGCATGCGCCCCGCAAAACCCGCCGTAGACCGCCGGTAAGATCGGGGGTGTACACGACGTTACTGTTTCAAATCGACAGATTATACAATAGGCGCTGAACCAATATGGAATTACGCTGCAACCATGTCGATACTGCACCGCGCTCAGTTCACGATTTCAGCTGCTCAAATCGATCAGCTGCCCCCTCCGGGTCCTCCGGAGGTCTGCTTCGTGGGGCGCTCCAATGCGGGCAAATCCTCCGCGATCAATGTGCTGACCAATCAGCGCAAGCTGGCCTTCTCCAGTAAGACGCCGGGCCGCACCCGCCTCATCAATCTGTTCGGCATTCCCGATCCGCTCAGCCCCGGCGACTACCTGGGCCATCTGGTCGACCTGCCCGGCTACGGCTTTGCCGCCGTGGCCCGGCGCGAGCGCCAGGACTGGTCGGACGTGCTGGGCGGCTACCTGGTGTCGCGCCCCTCCATCGCCGGCATCGTGCTGCTCATCGACATCCGTCGCGGCGTCACCGAACTGGATCATCGCCTGGCCCGGTGGATCGCACCCACCGGCAAGCCCGTGCTCGCGCTGCTGACCAAGGCGGACAAGCTGCCTTACGGCCAGCGCGTCAAGGCAGTGGCCGAGGTGCGCCGCCAGCTCAAGGAAATCGGCGCCCTGCAAGCCCTGCCCTTTTCTTCCACCGATCGGATCGGCCTGCAAGAAGCGACCGAACACATCGAAAACTGGATTTCTCCGAAGGTCGTTCCATGACTCGTTTTCTCCCCCCCGCTGACTTTCCCAATACCCGCCTGCGCCGCAACCGCCGCGACGAATTCTCGCGCCGGCTGGTGCGCGAGAACCGCCTGTCCACCGACGACCTGATCTACCCCGTCTTCGTGCGCGAGGGCGAGAAAGTCCAGGAACAGGTCGGCTCCATGCCCGGCGTGATGCGCTATTCCCCGGACGAGCTCTTGCGCGTGGCCGAACGCTGCCTGGAGCTGGGCATTCCCGTCCTGTCGCTGTTCCCCTCCATCGACCCGTCCCTGAAGACGCCCGACGGCGCCGAAGCGGCCAACCCGGACGGCCTGATCCCGCGCGTGGTGGGCATGCTCAAGCAGCGCTTCCCCGAGCTGGGCGTGCTGACCGACGTGGCCCTGGACCCCTACACCAGCCACGGCCAGGACGGCATCCTGGACGAGCAGGGCCACATCCTGAACGAAGCCACGGTGGACATGCTGATCCGCCAGGCGCTGTCGCAGGCCCGATGCGGCGTGGACATCGTGGCGCCCAGCGACATGATGGACGGGCGCATCGGCTCCATCCGCGCCGCCCTGGACCAGGACCAGTTCATCCACACGCGCATCATGGCCTATTCGGCCAAGTACGCCAGCGCCTTTTACGGCCCGTTCCGCGACGCCGTGGGCTCGGCCGCCAACCTGGGGCGTTCCAACAAGAACACCTACCAGATGGATCCGGCCAACCGCAACGAAGCCCTGCGCGAAGTGGCCGCCGACATCCGTGAAGGCGCGGACATGGTCATGGTCAAGCCCGGCCTGCCTTATCTGGACATCCTGCGCGACGTGAAGGACGCATTCGGCATGCCCACCTACGCCTACCAGGTCAGCGGCGAATACGCGATGATCAAGGCCGCCGCCCAGAACGGCTGGCTGGATCACGACAAGGTCATGATGGAGTCCCTGCTGGCCTTCAAGCGCGCCGGCGGCGACGGCATCCTGACCTATTTCGCCATCGAGGCGGCCACGCTGCTGCGCCAGCAGAACGCCTGATCCGCACGTGGCGGACAAGAAAACGCAGCTCCCGGGCTGCGTTTTTTGTTGCGCCCGGGCGCGGCGCGCCTAGCCGGCGGCCAACACCTGGTCCAGCACCTTGCCAAAGCGCTGCGCGTCCTGGAAGCCGATGACGCGATGGGCGTCCAGGTACTGGCCCTTGGAGTCGAAGAACATGATGCCGGGAGGGCCGAACAGGCGGAACTGCTTGAGCAGCGCCCGATCGTCGGCGTTGTTGGCCGTGACGTCGGCCTGCAGCAGCTCGAACTGCGCCATGCGCTGCGCCACCGCCGGGTCGCTGAAGGTGAAGTTCTCCATTTCGATGCAGGACACGCACCAGTCGGCATAGAAATCCAGCATGACGGGCCGCGTGGCCTGGGCCAGGCGCTGCTCCAGCTCCGCCAAGGTCTTGATCCGCTGGAATTCGACCTTGCCGGCAAGCGGCGCGGCCACGCCCGCGTTCTTCAACCCGTCCAGCGGCCGGATCACGCTGGGGCGGCCCAGCGCCACGCTGATCAGCATCAGCGCCGCCCAGCCGGCCAGCAGGACGCCCAGGCCCTGGCGCAAGGCCGACCAGGCCGTCAGCGGCGCGGCGCCGCGCCCGAAGGCGCCCAGCAAGGCCGCGGCCCACAGGGCCAGCACGATCCAGCCCAGCACGGCAACGGAAGAAACCATCAGGGGCGAGACCATCCACCATGCCGTGGCCAGCAGCAGGACGCCAAACGCCGTCTTGACGCTGTTCATCCAGGCGCCGGCCTTGGGCAGCAGACGCCCGGACCCTGCGCCCACCGCCAGCAGCAGCACGCCCGACCCCCAGGCCAGGGCGAACAGCGCCGAGCCGCCCAGCACGACATCGCCCGTCTGGGAGATGAACAGCAGCACGCCGGCCAGCGGCGCGGCCACGCAGGGGCCGACGATCAGCGCGGACAGCATGCCCATCAGGAAAACCCCGCCGAAACGTCCGCCGGGCAGGCGGTTGACCTTGTCGTTCAGGCGGCTCTGCAGACCAGAAGGCGCCTGGAAAGTGAAGACGTCCAGCATGGACAGGGCCAGCACCACCAGGATGAGTGCGAACAGGCCCAGCACCCAGGGCTTCTGGAGCCAGGCGGCCAGGCCCGCGCCCACCAGCCCCGCGGCCACGCCCAGCAGCGTATAGACCAGGGACAGGCCCAGCACGAAGGCGAACGCCATGGCCAGCCCGTGCCAGCGCGAGGACGCCGTTTCGCGCCGCCCCGCGATGATGGACAGCAGGATGGGCACCATGGGCAGCACGCAGGGCGTGAACGACAGCAACAGGCCGAACACGAAGCTGAGCAGCACCACCTGGCCCCAGCCGGCCTGCTTCAGGTAGTCCGCCAGGCCCACGTCGCTCAGATTCAGGGCCGAGGCCACGCCGCCGGCCGAAGGCTGGGCGCTGGCGGCGGACGCCTGGCTGGCGGGCTGGCCGGGCGGGGGAACGCTGAGCACCCCGAACGGGCCCGCGACCTCGAAGCCCTGCGCGGTCGGAATCAATGTCAGGGTCTGGGTCGACGGCGAATAGCACAGGCCGGCGTCCGCGCAGCCCTGGCTGACCACGTCCACCTGCAGCTCGCCGCCGGCCGAGCTGTCGGCCAGGATGGGCACGCGCACCGTCACCGACTGGCGATAGACCTCCATGACTTCATCGAAATTGGGGTCATAGACTTTCTCGCCGTCCGGCAGCTGCGGCGCGCCCAGATGGGAGGGGTCCGCGCTCGTGAACTCGAAGCGCTTGCGATACATGTAATAGCCGGGCGCGATCTGGAAGTGCACATCGAGCTGGTCCGGCGCGCTCATGGCGGCGGTCAGGACGAAGGCCTGCTCGGGGTCCAGGAACTCTTCCTCGGCCCGGGCCTGCGGCGACCAGGCGGCCAGCCAGCCGGCCAGCACGAACAGAAGAAGGAAAAACACGGCGCCAAGACGCGGCGCGGGCAATTGGCGAGGGGTCTGGTTCAGCAACAACGACACGAATCGGTCCCGGATCTTGAAGGCATGCACAAACGGATCAGGCCGCGCGCGTCTGCGCGCGCACCCAATCCAGATATGCCGTGAAACCACCGGCCACCGGAAGGACGATCAATTCCGGCAGGTCGTAAGGGTGCTGGGCACGCAGGCGATCTGCCAGTTCCGGAAGCCGGGCGACTGTGGTCTTGAAAGTCAGGGTGATTTCCTCATCGCCCTGCAGCTCTCCTTGCCACATGTACATGGACAAGCCGATCGGCGCAAGGTTCGCGCAGGCGACGATTCCATCCTCGACCAGTTGATGCGCCATGTACTTGGCCAGCATCAGGTCGGGCACGGTGGTCTGCGCCAGCACGACATGCTGCGGCTCCAGGCCGGCCAGGGACAGGGACAGATCGTGTTCCGGGGAAGCGGGGGTGTCGGACATGCGAGCTCCTAAGCGAGAGCCCCTAGTGTAGCGCGCGCTCGTGGCGTTCAGCTGGCCCGGCCCGCAGCGCGTCGGCCGGCCAGGGTATCGGAGGGGCGTTCGCCGTAACAGCGCCGATAGTCGGCGGAGAATTGACCCAGGTGCGTGAAACCGCAGGCCAGCGCCACGTCCGTGACGGATGCGCCGCCCTGCAGCAGTTGGCTGCGCGCCGCCTCCAGCCGCATCTGCTTGAGGCGCGCCATGGGCGAGACGCCCAGATGGTCCCGGAAGCCCGCGTACAGGCTGCGCACGCTGACTCCCGCCGCCTGCGCGATGTCGACGATGCCGATCGCCTGGCCCGCATGGCCCTGCATGAATTCCAGGGCGCGCCGCAGCACATGCGGCAACGCCGCCTCGGCGCGATGCCCGGCCTGGTTGTGGTCGTGCAGTTCGAACAGGGCGTAGGCCAGGGTCTGCTCGAACTGGCGCACCTGGCGGGGCTGGTCGAACAACGCGCCCTCCGACACCTCCGCGAACTGCCAGTCCAGAATGCGGCGCAAGCTGGCGCCGCCCGGTTCGTCCAGCGGAATGGAAGGCTGGAATTCCAGCGCGCCGCGCGGCTCCTGGCCGAAATAATCGCGGTAATGGCGCTCCAGTCCCCGGCGGCCTATGCGCACGAACAGCTTGTCGGCCTCCAGGCTGTGTTCCATGCTGAAGGGCTGCGTCGGGCTGATGATGGACGCCAGACGAGAAGTCGAGGCGAAGCGGCCGTGCGCCGTCTGTATCTGCTCCTGGCCGCACAGCGGTATCTGCAGCAGATAGAAATCGTCCAGGGGCTGGGGCTCGATGCGCACCTGCGCCCCATAGCGCAGGCGTCCGTAGGCCACGTCCTGGCCCTGGCGCAGGAACAGGCGCGCATCCAGGCCGCGGCGGCCATCGGCCAGCGTCAATCTGTGCGGGCAGAACACCTGGGAGATATGCTGCTGAACGCGCTCCACATCCTGCGAATGCAGCTGGGCATAGCGTTTCAGTAAAGAGGTCATGAGCGAAGCGATGGGCGAAAAAAAGGCCGTGCCCATCTTGGCACAGCCTTGCGCAGCGCAACATCGAGACTATCCCTAGGCCCTGCCGGCAAGCGGGCAAAACCGTGCGGACAGGCCTGAGCCGATATGCCTACTGGTCCTGGAAGCGACCGAAACGGCCCTGCCAGTACAGCAGCGGCGAGTCCTGGACTTGCTCGGCGTGGTGCACCTGCAGCACCCGGCCCAGCACCAGGGCGTGACTGTGGCGCTCGACGATCTCCACGACCTGGCAGGCCAGCGCGGCCGGGGCCTGGCGCGCCAGCCAGACGCCATGCTCGGTGCGCAGCCAGTCATGGCCCGCATAGCGCGCCTCGCCCTGCTCGCCTTTGAAACCGGCGAACTGCAGCGCCAGGCCCGCCTGCTCGGCGCCCAGGATATTGACGCCGAACAGACCGCTGTCGCGCAGCAGCGGCCAGGACGAGGAGCTCTGGTTGACGCACACCAGCACTTCCGCCGGGTCGGCCGCCACCGACGTCACCGAGGTGGCGGTCAAACCACTGCGCCGGCCCTCGTGTTCCACGGTGATGACGTTGGCGGTGCCGCCCAGGTGACGCATGGCCTGCTTGAACTGCTCGGCCGAGACGACGGGAGTGCGCAGCGCTTCTTCAATCTGTATGGGAGGAGCCAATTCAACAGGCATGATTCACCTTATCTGTTCCAGGCACGCAAGCTCCGGCCCAGGACCGGAGCTTGCCCGCCGCGATTCAGTGGCGCCTTCGCGCCGTATCAATCCAGCCCGGCGCGGCCTCGCCGTTCAAGGCAAGGCCTGCACACAGGCGCGTGGTCAACGGATGCCGCGCTGCCGGAGCAAGGGCAGCACAGTATCACGGAAGTACGGAAACTCTTGCACATAGTCGACAAACGACAGGGTTGTTCCCCGGAAGCCCGCCCGGTGCAGGGCGCAAAGGCCGTCGGCCACCTGCTCGGGCGTGCCCACCAGCGGGAAGCCGCCATGGCCGGCCGCCATGCGCTCGCGGATCTGGGCCAGCAGTTCATGCGGGAAGGAATGCGCGTGGGCGAACTGCAGGCGCATCAGATTGTCCACGGCGCCTTCATCGGTGTTGTCCAGGATGCGCTGCCATTCAGCCTTGGCCTCGGCCTCGGTCGGACGGCAGACCACATGCGAGAAGGTCATGACGTCCACCTTGCGGCCCTGCGCCCGGCCCTGGGCCTTGAGCTCGGCCACTTCCTTGGCCGAGCGATCCAGCTCCATGGCCGGCGTGAACAGGAAATTGGCGTTGCGGCTGGCGAACTCGCGGCCCTGCCCCGATCCGGCCGCATTGAAGATGGGCGGATCGAACTCGGGGCGCGGATTGCCATAGACGCCCTTGGCCTTGAAATACTGCCCGTTCCAGTCGAAGCGGTCTTCGTGGTGCCAGATCTTCTTGATCAGGTCGAACCATTCCTGGGCATAGCCATAGCGGGTTTCGTGATCGTCGGGCAGGTCCAGGCCCAGGGCGTCGTACTCGGGCTTGTTCCAGCCTGCCACGATGTTCAGGCCCACGCGGTTGCCGCTTATCTGGGCCATGGTGGCGATCTGCTTGGCCAGCACGACGGGATGATTGGCGACCGTATGGACCGTGGCGAACACGCTGATATTGCGCGTATTGGCCAGCAATGCCGTCGCCCAGGTCACGGTTTCCAGCACATAGCCATGGAAATCGGTCTGGCCGCCGTAGCCGATCCAGCGGGCGATGGGCAGCATGAAATCGATGCCGGCCTCATCCAGCAGACGGCCAAGCTTCAGGTTGTTTTCCCAGGTGGCCTGCCAGCGGTCGGGCAAGGTGGACACCGTCATGCCGCCGCGGCAATTGGTGGCGAAGGTGCCGAGCAGGAATTTGTCGTGTGTGAGCAATGTGTTCTGTGCCATGGCAGGTCTCCCGATAGTCATTGTCCTGATGCAGGCCGCCACGCTGGCGGGCCCGGCATGGAGCAGATTTTAGGAAGGCCGGCAGACGCTCACTATCCGAGAAGTGCAGGCTTTATCGAATGCCTGCAATTATTTGAATTGTAAAATGTTTCGCCCCGTGGCTCTTAGTAAAAACCCTTATATGGCAATTACTTGGAGTAATTAAAGCCATAAAAAAACGGGCCCCGAAGGGCCCGTTTCAAGCTCATTGCCGAAAAAAGCGGCGCTTATTCAGCGGCGGCTTCTTCCTGGGCTTCTGGACGGTCGACCAGCTCCATGAAAGCCATGGGAGCATTGTCGCCCTGACGGAAACCCATCTTCAGGATGCGGGTGTAACCACCGTTGCGCTCTTGGAAGCGGGGGCCGATGACGTCGAACAGCTTGGTCACGGCGTCGCGATCGCGCAGACGGGCAAACGCCAGACGACGGTTGGCCACGGTTGGGTTCTTGGCCAGGGTGATCAGGGGCTCGACCACGCGGCGCAGCTCTTTGGCCTTGGGCAGGGTGGTTTTGATGGCTTCGTGGGTCAGCAGGGAGACGGACATGTTGCGGAACATGGCCAGACGGTGACTGCTGGTACGATTCAGTTTACGAAGACCGTGACGGTGACGCATGATGATTTCCTAATGAATGAATCTAATTGGCGCGCCGCACATGCGGCACGCGTAAACCCGGTTCTTCTATCAGCAAGGCTGCGGACCGGATGGACAACACAGGACAATAGCACACTTTTGGGCGCGCCATCGTCCTGTTTTTACTGCTTAGGGGCGTTCCAGACCCAGTGGAGGCCAGTTCTCGAGCTTCATGCCCAGAGTCAGGCCGCGCGCGGCCAGAACTTCCTTGATCTCGTTCAGGGACTTGCGGCCCAGGTTCGGAGTCTTGAGCAGTTCGTTTTCGGTGCGCTGGATCAGATCGCCGATGTAGTAGATATTTTCGGCTTTCAGGCAGTTGGCCGAACGAACCGTCAGTTCCAGATCGTCCACGGGACGCAGCAGGACGGGATCGATCTGCGGCGCGCCGCGTACAGGCGCTTCGTAGGCATCGCCCACGCCTTCCAGGGCGGCAAACACGGAGATCTGGTCCATCAGGATGCGGGCGGACTGGCGCACGGCTTCCTCGGGCGAGATCACGCCGTTGGTTTCGATGTCCAGGACCAGCTTGTCCAGGTCGGTGCGCTGTTCCACACGGGCGTTCTCGACCGCGTAGCTCACGCGACGCACGGGGCTGTAGGACGCGTCCAGCACGATGCGACCAATGGTGTGGGTGCGATCATCAGCCAGGGCGCGCACGTTGCCGGGCACATAGCCGCGGCCTTGCTCGACCTTGATCTGCATTTCCAGCTTCCCATCGTCGGTCAGCGTGGCGATGACATGATTGGGATTGATGATCTCGACATCGTGCGGCAGCTCGATGTCGCTGGCCAGAACCTGGCCGGCGCCTTCCTTGCGCAGGATCAGGGTGACTTCTTCACGGCTGTGCAGCTTGAAGACCACGCCCTTGAGGTTGAGCAGAATGTCGACCACGTCTTCGCCAACGCCGGGCAACGTGGAGTATTCGTGCACCACGCCGGTGATCTGCACTTCGGTGGGTGCGTAGCCGGTCATGGAGGACAGCAGGATACGACGCAGTGCGTTGCCCAGCGTGTGGCCGTAGCCGCGCTCGAAGGGCTCCATGATCACCTTGGCGTGATTCTTGCTGATGGGTTCAACTTCAATGGAACGGGGTTTCAAAAAACCTTGAGACATTCGATTTCCTTTTCAATACCCTCGGCTCGTTACACCGATAAGGCTGACGGAAACTGGCCTAAGCCAGCGAGGAAGTATCGCAAAGCCCACTTGCCGAAGAATCGGGAAGTGGGCTTGCTTTGCTGAACTGTTGGAGCCTTGTTCGCGGAAAAATTAACGCGAGTACAACTCGACAACCAGCGATTCGTTGATGTCGTGAGCGACATCAGCGCGATCGGGGGCTTGCTTGAAGACGCCGGACAGCTTGCTGGCGTCGACTTCGACCCACTGCGGCAGACCATTGCTGGTGGCCAGTTCCAGGGATTCCTTGATGCGGGACTGGGACTTGGCCTTTTCGCGGACGGCAACCACGTCGCCGGCCTTGATCAGCATGGAAGCGATGTCAGCGGTGTGACCGTTGACTTCGATGGCGCGGTGGTTCACCAGCTGGCGAGCTTCTGCACGCGTGGAGCCGAAGCCCATGCGGTAGACGACGTTGTCCAGGCGGGATTCCAGCAGCTGGATCAGCGTTTCACCGGTGTTGCCACGACGGCGGTCGGCTTCGACGTAGTACTTGCGGAACTGCTTTTCCAGCACGCCGTACATGCGCTTGAGCTTTTGCTTTTCGCGCAGCTGCAGGCCGAAGTCAGACGTGCGGGCACCGGAGGTGCGGCCGTGCTGACCAGGACGCGATTCCAGCTTGCACTTGGAATCGAGCGAGCGGCGGGCGCTCTTCAGAAACAGATCGGTACCCTCGCGGCGCGAGAGTTTGCATTTTGGTCCAATATAACGAGCCACGTAGCTTCCCCTTAGATGCGACGACGCTTGGGCGGACGGCAGCCGTTATGTGGAATCGGCGTGATGTCTGCAATGCTGGTGATCTTGATACCCAGAGCATTCAGAGCGCGCACAGACGATTCACGGCCTGGGCCGGGGCCCTTGATGCGAACTTCCAGATTTTTGATGCCGTATTCCATGGCAGTGCGGCCGGCTGTTTCAGCGGCAACCTGCGCGGCGAACGGCGTGGATTTGCGCGAGCCCTTGAAGCCCGCGCCACCCGACGTAGCCCAGGACAAAGCATTGCCCTGACGGTCAGTGATCGTGATGATCGTGTTGTTGAAAGAAGCGTGGACGTGTGCGATACCGTCCGACACGCTCTTTTTGACTTTCTTGCGTGCGCGAGAAGCGCTGCTAGAAGCTTTGGCCATCTTCTATTCCTCGATTATTTCTTCAGGGACGCGGCGGCACGACGCGGACCTTTACGGGTACGGGCGTTGGTGCGAGTACGTTGGCCGCGCACCGGCAGACCGCGGCGGTGGCGCATGCCGCGGTAAGTTCCCAAGTCAGCCAGACGCTTGATCGAGAGCTGGACTTCACGACGCAGGTCACCTTCGACGGTGAACTGGCCGATCTGTTCACGGATGCGCTCGAGCTCTGCGTCGGTCAGATCCTTGACTTTCTTGGAGTATTCGATACCCGAAGCTTCGCAAATCTTGCGAGCGCGGGTGCGACCAATGCCGAAAATCGCGGTAAGACCGATTTCGGCGTGTTGATGCGGCGGGATGTTAATGCCGGCAATACGGGCCATGGTTATTCCTTGTTAAATCGGTTGCGTTTCGGCGAATTAGCCTTGACGCTGCTTATGACGTGGATCGGTGCAGATGACACGCACCACGCCATGACGTTTAATGATTTTGCAGTTGCGGCAGATCCGCTTTACCGATGCCATTACCTTCATGGTTTGACTCCTAGTTTCCTGTAACCGGCCGCTTATTTGGAGCGGAACACAATTCGTGCGCGGGACAGATCATAGGGCGTGAGCTCCACAGTGACCTTGTCGCCCGGCAGAATCCGGATATAGTGCATACGCATCTTGCCTGAAATGTATCCGAGCACTACGTGACCATTTTCCAGCTTGACGCGAAAAGTTGCGTTGGGCAGATTTTCAAGAACCTGCCCCTGCATTTGAATGACGTCGTCCTTTGCCATTTTCACATTACCGCATAGGCAGGCTCGAGCCTTTGAAGTTAGCCTTCTTGAGCAGCGAGTCGTATTGTTGGGACATGACATAGGCCTGGGCCTGCGCCATGAAGTCCATGGTTACTACAACAATGATCAGCAAGGATGTGCCGCCGAAGTAGAACGGTACATTCCAGCGCATTTGCAGGAACTCTGGAACCAAACATACCAGGGTGATGTAGATCGCACCGGCCAGGGTCAGACGCATCAGGATCTTGTCGATGTAACGCGCTGTCTGGTCGCCGGGGCGGATGCCTGGGACGAAGGCTCCGCTCTTTTTCAGGTTGTCTGCAGTTTCACGGCTGTTGAACACCAGGGCCGTGTAGAAAAAGCAGAAAACGATGATCAGCGCGGAGAACAGAGTGATGTAAAGCGGCTGACGAGGCGACAAAGCGGCTTCGATTTCACGCAGCCAGCCCAGGCCGGGCGAGCTGGAGAACCAGTTGGCAATCGTCGCTGGCAGCAGAATGATGGACGAGGCGAAGATCGGAGGGATCACGCCTGCCATGTTCAGCTTGAGCGGCAAATGCGAGCTTTGACCACCATAGATACGGTTACCTACCTGACGCTTGGCGTAGTTGACCGTAATACGACGCTGACCACGCTCGACAAAGACGACGAAGTACGTGACGGCGGCTACCAAAACGAGGATAAACAGTGCCGACAGAATCGACATGGAATCCGTACGCACCAGATCCAGCATGCCGCCCAGTGCATTAGGCAGGCCTGCTACGATACCGGCGAAGATCAGGATGGAAATACCATTGCCCAGGCCTCGTTCAGTGATCTGCTCGCCCAGCCACATGACGAACATGGTGCCGGTTACCAGCGTAACCACTGTAGTAAAGCGGAACAGCATGCCGGGGTCGATGACCAATCCGGGCTGCGATTCGAGAGCGATGGAAATCCCGACTCCCTGGAACAGTGCCAGAAACACGGTTCCGTAACGGGTGTATTGCGTGATCTTGCGACGACCAGACTCACCCTCTTTCTTGATCGCTTCCAGCGTGGGCACCACAGCGGTCATCAATTGCATGATGATGGACGCAGAGATGTAGGGCATGATTCCCAGCGCGAACACCGAGAATCGCTCCAGAGCACCACCGGAGAACATGTTAAACAAACCCAGAATACCACTCTGGTTTTGAGTGAACAGTTCGGACAAGGCATCAGGATTGATGCCTGGTACCGGAATGTGCGTACCCAAGCGGTAGACAACCAGGGCGAGCAACAGGAAAACGAGACGACGTTTCAAATCGCCGTAGCGCGGACCCGATTTACTCTGTGCCTGAGCTTTTGCCACCGTGACCCCTTCTTTATTCCAGCGAGCCGCCGGCTGCTTCGATCGCGGCGCGGGCGCCGGCCGTTGCATTAATGCCTTTCAGCGCAACTTTACGGGAAAGTTCACCAGACTTGATGACTTTGGCGTAACGCACCATTTGGCCAACCACGCCGGCCTGCTTCAGGGCCTGGACGTCGATGACTTCGACATCCAGCTTCTGCAGTTCGGACAGACGCACTTCGGCGTACAGGTGGCCGTCCAGGGTGGTGAAACCACGCTTGGGCAGACGACGCTGCAAAGGCATTTGACCGCCTTCGAAACCGACTTTGTGGAAACCGCCGGCACGGGATTTCTGGCCTTTGTGGCCACGGCCGCCGGTTTTACCCAAGCCGGAACCCACGCCGCGGCCTACGCGGCGAGCAGCGTGCTTGGCGCCGGCGGCGGGCTTGAGCTTGTTCAATTGCAATTCAGACATCCCGATTCCTTTCAGGCTTCCGAGACCGTAACCAGATAATCCACCTTGCGGATCATCCCACGAACCTCAGGAGTATCAACCAATACACGGCTGGAGTTGACTCGGCGCAGACCCAGGCCGCGCACGGTGTCGCGGTGGCTTTGCTTGGTGCCGATGATCGAACGCACCAGCGTTACTTTGATTTGTTTCTGTGCCATGACTTACCCCAGAATTTCTTCGACCGTCTTGCCGCGCTTGGCAGCAATGTCAGCCGGTGTCGAGCAGGCACGCAGACCGTTCAATGTAGCGCGAACCATGTTGTAAGGGTTGCTGGAACCCAGGCTCTTGGCCACGACGTTGCGTACGCCCATCACTTCGAAGATAGCGCGCATTGGGCCGCCGGCGATCACGCCGGTACCTTCGGCCGCGGGCGAGATCAGAACGGTGGAGGCACCGTGCTTGCCAACGACGGTGTGGTGCAGCGTGCCGTTCTTCAGAGGCACCTTGATCAGACCGCGGCGGGCCTGTTCCATGGCTTTCTGAACGGCCACGGGCACTTCGCGTGCCTTGCCCTTGCCCATGCCGATGCGGCCATCGCCGTCACCGACCACGGCCAGCGATGCAAAGCTCATGGTGCGACCGCCCTTGACCACTTTGCTGACGCGGTTGACCGCGATCATTTTTTCTTTCAGGCCATCATCGCGCTCTTGCTCTGGAGCCTGTCTGCCTTGTGCTTTAGCCATTTGATAATTCCTTTAGAATTTCAAGCCGGCTTCACGCGCGGCCTCGGCCAGCGCTTTCACGCGGCCATGGTAACGGAAGCCCGAGCGGTCGAAAGCAACCGACTCGATACCCGCGGCCTTCGCCTTTTCGGCGACGCGCTTGCCAATGAGGCTGGCGGCCGCCACGTTGCTGCCAACGGCCAATTCTTTGCGAACCTCGGCCTCGGCAGTGGAAGCACTGACCAGAACGCGGTCGCCTTCGGGCGAGATGATGCTCGCGTAAATATGCGAATTCGTGCGGTGCACCGACAGGCGGTGTACGCGCAGCTCGGCGATCTTGCGGCGAGTAGCCACTGCACGACGCATACGGGATTGTTTCTTGTCCATGATTCGTCCTTGCCTGCAGGCTTATTTCTTCTTGGTTTCCTTGAGGATGACGCGTTCGTCGACATAACGCACACCCTTGCCCTTGTAGGGCTCTGGTGGACGATAGCCACGAATTTCAGCGGCAACCTGACCAACCACCTGCTTGTTCGAACCCTTGATCACGACTTCCGTCGGAGTGGGGCACTCGGCTTTGATGCCTTCAGGCAGTTCATGCACGATGTCGTGCGAGAAACCAAGCTGCAGCTTCAAGGCATTGCCCTGGACCTGTGCGCGGAAACCCACGCCAACCAGGCTCAGCTTGCGCTCGAAACCGGCGCTGACGCCAACAACCATGTTGTTGACCAGTTGGCGCACGGTGCCGGACATTGCGTTTGCGTGACGGGTTTCGTTCGCAGCGGCAAAAGACAGCTGACCGTCTTGAAGCTCGATGGTGACATCGCCAGTCAGAGGCTGGACCAGGGTGCCCAGGGGGCCCTTGACCGTGATCTGATCGGCGGCAATGGTCGTTTCCACGCCCTTGGGCAGAGAAACGGGATACTTAGCGACGCGTGACATATGATGTTCTCCTTATGCCACGTAGCACAGCACTTCGCCACCGACGCCGGCTGCGCGTGCTTTACGGTCGGTCATCACGCCACGCGAGGTGGACACGATGGCAACACCCAAGCCGTTCATGACTTGAGGAATGCTTGCGCTGCCTTTGTAGATGCGCAGTCCAGGGCGCGAGACGCGGTCGATGCGCTCGATGACTGGCTGGCCGGCATAGTATTTCAGGGTGATTTCCAGCTCGGGCTTGGCTTGTTCGCCAGCGATGCGGAAGTCTTCGATGTAGCCTTCGTCTTTCAGCACGGCAGCAATGGCTGCCTTCAGCTTCGAGGAGGGCATGCTGACCGACGTTTTGTTGACCATCTGCGCGTTGCGCACGCGGGTCAACATATCGGCGATTGGATCGCTCATGCTCATGTGTATTTCTCCTACCAGCTGGCCTTGGTCATACCGGGGATCTCGCCGCGCATTGCCATTTCGCGCACTTTATGGCGAGTCAAACCGAATTTCTTGAAGACACCACGTGGGCGCCCGGTGATAACGCAACGGTTGCGTTGACGGGTTGGGTTCGCGTTGCGAGGCAGTTGCTGCAGCTGCAGGCGAGCCTGGTAGCGTTCTTCGTCAGACTTGGACTGGTCGTCAATGATCGCTTTCAGTGCGGCGCGCTTGGCGGCGAATTTCTCAGCCAGCTTGGCGCGCTTGATGTCGCGATTGATCAGGGAAAGTTTAGCCACGTTGCGCCCCTTAGTTGCGGAACGGGAAGCTGAACGCGCCGAGCAGCGCCTTGGCCTCTTCGTCCGTCTTGGCAGAAGTAGTGATGCTGATGTTCAGACCACGCACTGCGTCGATTTTGTCGTACTCGATTTCGGGGAAGATGATTTGCTCTTTAACCCCCATGTTGTAGTTGCCGCGACCGTCGAACGCACGACCCGACACACCACGGAAGTCGCGCACGCGCGGCAGGGCCACGGCGATCAGGCGATCCAGGAATTCGTACATGCGTTGACCGCGCAGGGTCACCATACAACCGATCGGGTAATCTTCGCGAATCTTGAAACCGGCAATAGCCTTGCGGGTCTTGGTCACGACGGGCTTCTGACCAGCAATCTTGGTCATGTCCGAAACCGCGTTCTCGATGATCTTCTTGTCAGCAACCGCTTCCGAGACGCCCATGTTCAGGGTGATCTTGGTGATGCGGGGTACTTCCATGATGCTCTTGTAACCGAACTGCTTCTGCAGGTCGGCAACCACTTTTTCGCGGTAGAAATCTTGTAAACGTGCCATGTTATCCGCCCCTTATGCCTTGGCGCCAACGACTTTGCCGTTGGAACGATAAACACGCGTCTTCTGACCGTCGATCACCTGGATGCCGACGCGGTCGCCCTTGCCGGTCTCGGGGTTGAACAGAGCAACGTTCGAGATGTGGATGGGCATGGTCTTGTCGACGATGCCGCCTTGCGTGCCAGCCATGGGATTGGCCTTAACGTGTTTTTTCACTACGTTGATGCCTTCCACGATGACGTGGTCTGCATCGACGCGTTGCAGTACGGTGCCGCGGCGTTTTTTATCACGGCCGGTCAGCACGATAACTTCATCGCCTTTGCGAATTTTTTGCATTTTTTCGCGCTCCTTACAGCACTTCGGGAGCCAGAGACACGATCTTCATGAACTTCTCGGTACGCAGTTCGCGCGTAACGGGTCCGAAGATGCGGGTGCCAATGGGTTCCAGCTTGGCGTTGAGCAAAACGGCGGCATTGCCACCGAAACGAATCAGCGAACCGTCCTTGCGGCGCACGCCCTTAGCGGTACGAACCACTACAGCGTTGTAGATTTCGCCTTTTTTGACGCGTCCGCGCGGGGCCGCTTCCTTGACGGTAACTTTGATGATGTCACCGATGGCGGCATAACGGCGCTTCGAGCCGCCCAGCACCTTGATGCACATTACGGAACGCGCACCTGTGTTGTCGGCCACGTCCAGCGTGGTCTGCATTTGAATCATGATTTTTCCTGTTCCAACTTAATTGCAACGATCCAGCCAAAATGACCGGGTCACACAACCAGTTTTGGTCCCGTCAGATTCGGATCCAGCCAGTTCGATACCGTAAACCCGATCTCGATCTGGTCCGGCAAGCCGAACCCTAGGTTGAAATCTTGCGAGAGACAAAACGTGTATTACCTGCCAGGCTTGCCAGCCAGACCCCATGCCAAAGCACAATGCCATTCGGACAAATGGACAGGTAAGCTATTCATAATACTAAAAGCCAGCCCGGAAAGCAAGGATAAATTCAGTAAAGCCTTGAGCTTGCGGACTTTTCCCCACACCAGGCGACCTGGCGACCGGCGTGGGGACCCCGTTCACTTGAAATCCGCGTAGGGAGTCAGGGGCCGGGGCGGCAAGGGCAGGTCCCCCTGCCATGGCTCGAAGCTGTAGCGCAGGTAGAGCATGAAGCGGCTCGGGGCGTACTCCTTGCCCTTCTGCCAGTCGATGCCGCCGCCCAGCACCCAATGATTGTCCAGCCTGCGCTCGGCCACTCCCCGCAAGGAATAGGCCCATCCCTTGCTCGAGCTGCCCTCGATGGAGTTGGAAGACAGCAGATTGGCGTAAGGCACGCCCATGGCCGTCATCTGGCCTGCGGGCCCCGAGACCAGCCCTTCCAGAGGATAGTAGCTGGATGCCTGGCTGCGCGTGAAGGAGCGGGACACCGAACCCTGCAGCTCGAATGACCAGTTGGCCGTGCGCCGGGCATAGGTGACAGGCAGCGACAGGGAGGTGAAGCGCTGCGGACTGAAATACCCCCCCTGCCCAAGCGTGTATTCCCCCAGGTCCTGCGAGAACCGCCAGTGAAGCGCATTCACCCCCACGGACAATTGCTCGTGGGGCCGATTGATCAGGCGGTGATAGTAGCCGCCCATCACGGTGGTGCGGGTGTTGCCTTGCACATTGCGGCCCGTAAGACGATGCAGCCCCAGATCCGCCCATACCCCATGGGCCAGGCCTTGGTCCCAGCTCAGGCCCAGGCTCGCCCCGGTGGCCAGGACTCCGCCCCAGGTGATGCCGGTACGGGGGTCGCGGGCGCCTGCAAATGACAGCAGCGAATTGGACAAGGGCCGGCGCGAAGCGGTGAGCGTCAGGCCAAGCGGTCCGGCGTCCCCGCTGATGCTGACGCCGCCCACCCAGTTCTCCACAGGGAAGCCGGCCGGCGTGCGGCCTATGTCGGCGGCGAAGCGCCCGTTCCGGTAACCCAGCGCAAAGCTGGTGCCGTTGGCGCGCTGGCGCAGGTCATTGCTGCATCCCGGGAGGGCGACTGTATTTCCGTCGGCGTCGTCCGCCGTGAACGAACAGGTGCCGAATCGCTCCTGGTGGGCGCCGTTCGTCTCGACATCGAACGAGCCCGCATTCATGCGCACATGATCGGCCCGTACATACATGGTGCCCCCGCCCAGCGGGAAATCCAGCTGGGCCATGGTCGTGCCGGCCCTCAGCCGCGACAGGCCCGGCGTGCCGTCGTTGCGCCCCCAGAAGTCCTCATGCAGATGCAGTACGGGGCTCTGCTGCTGATAGAGCTCGGCCGTGTCGCTGCGCAAGCTGCGCAACAGCCAGTCATCGCTCTCGTTGCTGCGCGTCGCCCGGGTCAGCTCCGTCTTGCGCCGCTCCTGCCCTGCCGCCGAATAATCCTGCAAGGCTCCGGCCTGCCGCAAGGCCGTCTCGAAATGTCCCAGCGCCTGCTCGGGTTGATCCTTGGCGACGATGCGGCCCAGGTCGCGGTAGAGCAGAGGCTCCGGCCCCTGGGCCTGGCTGGCGGCCTGCTCCAGCAGAGTGCGCGCCTGCGCCCTTTCGCCCAAGGCCAGATAAAGCGCCGACAGGCGCCGCTTCTCATTGACGCTTGCCGAGTCGCGCAAGCCCGCCGGCCTGTCGCTCAAGGCCTGCTCGACCGTGGCCATGCGCCCTTCGGACTGCCAGGCTTCCATCTGACCCAGGTAGGCGTCCGGGTTCCCCGGCTCGGCCCGCAGCACCGCCGCATACTGGGATTTGGCCTTCGCCACGTCGCCGGACTCCAAGGCCCATGCCGCGATCTGCAGGCGCACGGCATTGCTGGGCCGGTCGTCACGTTCGAGCGAGGCTATCGCATCCTGGACCCGGCCCACGGCATACAAGCTGCGAGCCTGCTCGATCCGTTCCCTGTCGTGCAGACGCTGCGCCAGGGACTGCATGTCCGCGGTCCAGTCGGTACGAGCCACCCGCTCCAGGCTCGCCAGTCCCTCGCTCCAGCGATCGAGGGACTCCAGCAGCAGGCCATGGGCATAGCGGCTGATCCCTGCGCGCGGATGCTTGTCCAGATGGCGCTGGAATGCCTGCAGGCCGCGCTCGGTCTCGCCGGCCTTGAACCACATCTCGGCCAGGCGATAGCTCAACCATGGGTCATCCGGATCCAATTGCTGGGCCTGTTCCAGGGAGGCCGCCGATGCGCCCCACTGCTCCGCCCGCTCCTGCTCCTGCGCCTGGGCCAGGTACATGCGCAACTGGACGAGACGCCGCGTCTGCGCCAATGCCGCAGCGTTTGGCCCGCGGATCGAGTCCAGCCAGGCCAGGGCTTGGGCGGGCTCGTATTTATCCAGGGTCCGGGCGATTCCGCGCAGCGCCTCCGCCTGCCCTGGCTCCCGCGACAGAACGCGCATGTAGCCGGCCAGGGCGGCATCGTACTGGCCGCGTGCGGCCGCCACATCCGCCAGCCCCAGCGGCGCATGGACGTCTTGCGCATCCAGGCGCGTCGCCTGCGCATACAGAGCTTGCGCCTGGTCCAGGCGGGAAGCCTTCAAGGCCGCCTCCGCCTGCTCGAGCAACAGCCAATAACGCGTCGAATCGATCAGGCTCACCCAGCGGTATGTCTGGTCCTCCCGAGGTTCGCTCCGCTTGGCCTGCTCGAAATACTGCAGGGCCCGTACGCGATCGCCGCGGCGCAGATAAGCCAGGCCCAATGCGCCCAGGACCTCCACATCGTCCGGATAGGCCCGCGCGGCCTGTTGCAGCTGGGCAAGGCTGCGGGCGCTCGAACCTCCCGCCTCGATGGCGGATATCCCCTGCTGGCCGGCCACCCAACGAGGATCGCTCAACAATGCCGCCTGACGATCCGCCTGGGCCTGTGCCTTGGCAACCAGGCTGTGGCCTGCGTACAGGGCGACGAACTCCCGCCAGGCGCCCAAGGACTCGGCCGACACCGGCAGCGTGGACAGATAATCGAATTCCCGCGTGGCGGCTGCCCCAAGGCCGCCGGGCAGTTTGGCCAACTGGTGCAGGTAATTTCGGGCTTGGGCGGGCTGGTTCAGGTTGAACGCCAGATTGGCCAGTACGGTCAGGAGGGCGGCATGCCTGGGATACGTTTTCTGGAGCTGCTGCAATTGAAGGTAGGCCGCCTGCCTGCCGCCCTCTTCGCGGGCGCGCAGTTGCCAGTACTCCACACCATAGTCCGCTCCTGGCAGAACGCCCTTGAACAAATCGTCATACGCTTTCCTGGCCTCTTCCACACGGCCTGCCGCCGCCAGCAGGCGAGCCTGGCCCAGGGCTTGGGAGCCGGCGGGCTGGGACAGGCGCAGCAGGACGCGCGCCTCGCGCAACTCCTGGGACTGCGGCGCCCGGGCCTCCAGATCCTGCAGGAAGGCTTGCGCTTCAGCCAGCTTGCCGGTTCGCAAAGCCTGGTTGAACTGGGCGAACACCCCCGCAGGATGCCCCGGCTCCAAACGATAGAGGCGCTGCACGGCATCGTTGACGATATCATCCCGATAGGCGGACTCGCCTACATGGATCTGTTCAATGATGCGCCGCTTGAGGGCCTCGGCGTCGGCCTGCGGCTGAGCCTGAACCGGATTGGCCGCGAACATGCCGGCCAGCAGGATGAAGTTGAGTCGATTCAAAGGCATGGCGGCGGTTGTGAATCAAGAAAACCATGGGGGTCGAATCGCAGCAAGCCGGCGTCCCACCCAGCGGAAAAAAGGCTCAGCACCTGGCTGTAATAGTTGTCTCGCTCCATCGGCACCCCCGCCGCCCTCGTGCGCAAGGCCCTGGCTTTATCGCCATCGGCGAACAAAGGCAGCAAGGCGGCGGAAAAAGCGGCCGGCCCGACGCCAAGCGCCGTCCCGTCGCGGCTGTCGATGCGCTCGGGAAAACGCCCGTCGGCACCTATCCATTGCCCGATGGGGGCGAAGTGCGCCTTCAATTCCACCGCGCCCGTCATGCCCGCGGGCATCATTCCCACCCATAGATAGACACGGATGGCGTCATAGCTGCTTTGGGCGTCTTTTTCATCACGGCTGACGAAACGACGCCCCTGCCCGTCCCAATCCACCCAGTCCGGCGACACGGCCCGGGGAGCGGACTCGACCAGAAGACGACGCGTCCCTTCCAGAACCTGCGCCCATGGCTGGCTGGCTTCCTGCGCGAAACGCTCCATCACCATGGGCGGCAGGTAGCTTGGATTCAAGCGCCATTGGTCTTCATGCACGAAACCTTGCCGACCCGGCAGCAGCATGGCCCCGAAGCCGGGCAGATCCGCCACCTCTTCCTTGCCCATGCGCTGCAGCAGCAGGTGCCCCGCCACCGTGTACTCGCGCTGCTTCCACAAACGGCCAGCCTCAAGCAGCGCATAAGCAATCCAGGCATTGGAATCCGAGGCTGAATTCGCATCCAGCACGCCCCAGGCGCCTTCGGGCTGCCTGCCCCAGAGCCAGGCCGGCAGATGCGCGCCCAGGTCTCCCTGGGCCAGATTGTCCCGGGTCCAGGCGAGCAAGCGGCGAAACATGGGCTGATCGCCGGCCAGCAAGGCAAACAACATTGCATAGCTCTGCCCTTCGGATGTGGTGATCTGCCTCTGGTCCGAATAATCCACCACCCTGCCCTCGTCCGTGATCAGGTGCTGGCTGAAATACTTCCAGCGCGCTTCGAAGGCGGACGGCTGGCAGGTACCGGCCGAGGCCGGCAGCCCGGCCGCCAGCAGCAACAATGCCGCAAGCAGGCGCTTAAGCATCTTTGCTCAACCGCCGGCGAGCCACTGCCCGCAAGGCCAGCCACAGCATGAGCGCGATCAGCACCACCGTCAGCGCCGCCACGGCGGCCAGCAGCAGCGGTTTGTCGGACAGGTGGAACCATACCAATTGCCACCAATGCAGTTGACCGACGAAATAACGCGGCCCCACCGCTTCGCTCACGACGCCCGAATCCCGGATGAGGGCCACGGAGCCCTGGATGGCGTCCCGGCGGCCTTCGTCGCGAAAGGCCGTACGCAGCAAGGCGTAATCCTCCGGCGTGGAAGCCAGCAGGCCCACCCAGCTGCGCTGAGGGTATGCGCTCGATTGCATGCCGACCACCGCCGCCAGCGGAGCCAGCGCCTTCACGTCCACTCGCGTCACCGCGTCCAGCTCGGGACGCTCGGAGAACTCGGTATGTCGCAGGCTGTCGCTGACGCGCAATCCGGACTGCCGGGGCTGCTTCACACTGTCTCCGGCTTCCTGCAACAAGAGGTTGGCGTTAGGGCTGAGGCGCGCCGCCTCCGGCATCTCTCCTATCCAGATCACGTCGGCGTCCTGGGCCGCCGCCGCACTCAGGTCCTGGCTCAGGCGCACCTTGACGGCCGGATAGCCCACTTGCGCGCCGATATGGCCCATCAGCTCCAGGACGGTCGAGACGCTCTCTTTGTTGAGCTTGGCCGGGAGCACGACCAGGGTTTCAGACAGGTCGGCCATCTTGCTGAACGGAAAGCCGCTCATGGCGAAAGCCTGCAGATTCGGCATTTCCAGGTAATGCCGATAACCCGAAAAATCGATGTGGGAGTTTTCGTCGATGGCAGCCCGCGTGTCGACCGGCAGCATGGTCTGGCAACGGTCGGGCTGCGAACTGCCCACCAGCGCGGCAAAGGAAAAGTCAAACCGCAATTGATTGTGCGCCCCGATCTTCAGGGCCGGAATCAACAGGTTCTCCTGCGTGGTGGTCGAATCATTGCTGAGCAAAGGCAGGCGCATGTCGCTCAAGGCACGGGTGCCGCCCTGGGGATTGAGCAGATAACTGTCCACGAAGCGGTTGTTCAGGCTCAGGCTCAACCGCGACTCATCCACCGAAGCCGGGGGCGTATAGCGATAGCGCACCTGCATGGGAATGCCGTTGTTGCGCCAGACGAACAGGTCGGGCGGCAGGTTCAGGCGCAAGGTGATGGGCGCGGGCCTCAGGCCCGACACTTCCAGCTGCCCCGGATACTCGACCAGCTCCGAGAAACGGACCGGCCGATCCGTCGGCGTCCAGTTGGGAGCGTCGTAAGGCTTGCGCGCCTGCAGGCTTACCGCATCCTTGATGGTAACGCTCTGGCCGCGGAACAAGGGATTGCCCAGGGCCAGCGCCTGAGCCGCCGTCAGCAGGTCCGCACTGTCTCGCCCCAGCACCAGCAGCAGTTTCCGGGTCGGATTGTCGGGAACGCTGATCAGTTCCACGGTGGGAGCATCGACCTTGGGATAATCCTTGAGGATGTCGGGGCGATGGTCATTGTCGGCAAAGACCACCGCATGACCCTGCGCGGGCAGGCTGTTGATCAGGGTCGGAAACTCCAGGACGCGCCACGCGGCCCGGCTGCCCAGGAAGGAGGACAGCACCGAGGCGGCCTGCAAAGTGGGCGCATCGGGCAATTGCTGGAACATGAACGGAATGGATTGGGCGTTCATGTCGCCCAGGTCCAGAAATGGCTCCGGAAAGAACGCCAAGTCGTTCACGACCGGAAGGGCTTGCTGATCCAGGACCACGCGCGTCTTCTGGCTGAGGTCCAGCCACAGCGACGTGTGAGCCAGATCTTCACAGATATTGGTGTAGTGCCCGACGAATTCGAGCCGCAGGCGGTTGAAGCTGGTCAGGTAGAGCGGATCCAGTCCGACACGGTGCGACTGGACGGTTCCCGGGGCGGTTTCGTCCACCGGCACGACACCCATCATCTCCTCGTTCAGGTACACCCTGATGTGCGAGAGCTTGCTCAGCAAGGCTGGAGACGGCGTGAAGGCCAGGTCCAGGTAGGCCTGGGTCACCACCTGGTCCTTGCGCAGGGTGAACTCCAGCGTCTGCACATTCTGCAGGCCGTTGAGCACCGCCACGTCGCCATTGGCCAGCCGCCTCAGGCTCAGCTCCGTGCGCACGGTCCGGGACGCGTCATTCTGCTCCTGCGCGGCGCTGCTGGCCGGCGGCTCCATGATCCCGGCCGGCGCCGTCAGGCCCGCCGGGGTGTTTTCTTGCGAAAAGGCCAGGGCGCTGGACGCCATGCCAAGTGCCGCAAACAGGAATTTCATCATTTTTTTCATAAGGCAAAAAGTTACGGTCACTCAAAACTTGGAAACGGGTGCGTCGACATTGCGACGTGGCACGAAGGACATCAGCCAGGACAGGGCGTTCGTGCTTTCGCGCAGCATCACGTTGAACGGGAATGGCGCGTGCGTGGCCAGGCGCTGGTAGCCGCTGAAGCCAAGGACCACCACGTCGCGCAGACTGCGCAAGGGCCGGTCCAGACGGAACCGGTCGCTCCAGGCAAGCCAGGAGTCGGCGCGTGCAAACGTGCACTGGATCAGGTCGATATGATCCTGCTGGCTGAGGCTGTCGAACTGTATGCCGATATTGCGCCCCAGGCTGCGGCTGATCGTGCCGGCGAAACTGAAACGCCTGTCGCCGCGAGCCAGAATCAGGGTTATGCGCTGGCCGTGCGTCAAGCCGCGCGCCTCGTCCAGCGTCAGGCCCACACCGCCTTCAGAATAGTCGGTGAGCACGGCCGGCAGGATATGGCCGTCTTCACTCTGCACGAAAGCGGGCAGCGAGGCAGGCACGCGATGGGTCTGCCTCACCTGGCGCACTTCCGCCGCCACGGCCACCGCCCCGCCCAGAATGATCAGGTTGTAGAAAACCCAGAGCATCGTGATCAGCACGGTGATGATTTCATGCGAGGGGCCCGTGAACAGCCGCCAGATGCCAAAACCCAGGCCAATCACATTGGCCAGGGCCAGCAGCACATAGGGGTGGGAGATGGTCCAGTCGAAATACTGGCGCTCGACCAGGCCGCCCTTGGCCGTCACATTGAATTTGCCCTTGCTGGGTGCGAACAGGGCCACCGTCGTGGGCCGGGCGATGTACCAGGCCAGCACGGTCTCGTAGACCTCGCCCCAGAACGTGCGCCGGTACGAACCCTGGATATGCGAGTTCGTGATGTTGGCGTGCACCATGTGCGGAACGACATTGAGCAAGATGGCCACCGCCGGCGCGTAGACGATGTAGGAATGGAACCAGAGAAAGGCCAGCGGCGCCGTCAGATAGATGATGCGCGGTATGCCGGCCAGGAAATGCAGCATCGCGTTCAGATAGCAGATGCGCTGGAAGAAGCTCAGGCCCTTGCCCAGCAAGGGATTGTCCGTGCGGAAGATCTGCACCATGCCGCGCGCCCAGCGGATGCGCTGCCCGATATGGGCCGACAGGCTTTCAGTGGCCAGGCCGGCCGCCTGCGGGATGCGCAGGTACGCGGAGTTGTAGCCCTTGCGGTGCAGCCGCAGGGCCGTGTGGGCGTCCTCGGTGACGGTTTCCACCGCGAACCCGCCGATGTCCTCGATGGCCGAGCGGCGCAGCACCGCGCACGAACCACAGAAGAAGGCGGCGTTCCACAAGTCGTTGCCATCCTGCAGCAAACCGTAGAACAAGGCGTTTTCATTCGGCTGCTTGCCGAAATGCCCCAGGTTGCGCTCGAAGGGATCGGGTGAAAAGAAGTGGTGGGGCGTCTGCACCAAGGCCAGCTTGGGATCCTTCAGGAACCAGCCTGTGGTCAGCTGCAGGAACGAACGCGTCGGTATGTGGTCGCAATCGAAGATCGCCACCAGATCGCCATCCGTATATTGCAAGGCATGGTTCAGGTTGCCCGCCTTGGCGTGACGCCCGTCGGGCCGGATGATGTAGCCCACGCCCACCTGCTGCGCGAATTCCCGGAAAGCCTCGCGACGCCCGTCGTCCAGGATGTGGATGCGCAGCTTGTCCTTGGGCCAATCCATTCCCAAGGCGGCGTAGACCGTGGGTTTCACGACACTGAGATCCTCGTTGTAGGTGGGGATCATCAAGTCCACCGTGGGCCATAGGGACTGGTCCTCGGGCAGGGATGCGGGCTGGCGCCGCAATGGCCAGGCCGTCTGCGCATAACCCAGCAGCAGCACGATCCAGGAGTAGGTTTCAGCCAGCAGCAGGGCAAGGCCAAAGGCCAGATCCAGATTGCTGCTCCAATTCAAGGTGGACGTATAGCGCCACCAGATATAGCGGCTGGACACCGTCACGGAAAGGACGATGAGCATCAGGGTGGAGAGCTGGCTGGGCATGCGCCGCACCACCATGGCGGTGCCCCAGAGCAAGATGACGAAGATCAGCTGCGCAAAATAGGAAAACGGCTGGGTCACCAGCAGCAGGGCCATGCCGCAGGCCAGCGTCCCCGCCAGCAGCAGGACGAGCCCGCGCGCGCCCCGCCCGAGCGCGGCATAGTGCTCGGCCACATAGCGGCCGTACCCGTCCTGACGCATGCGCAGAGTCATCTGTCCCAGACGCTCGAACCAGCGACGGCGGCGGCGCAGCAGCCTGACGCGAGCCGCCTGCATGAAACGCTGGATCTTGCGGGCCGCAGGCCAGCCGCGCTGCTCGCCTGGCGAGACGAACAGCAGCATCCAGCCCGCCTGCAAGACATAGCGCAACGGATCCGCAAACCTCCAGGGACGACTGCGCAGGTGCTCGAACCAGGGCGCCGAGCGGCGCCGCAGCGACTGCCAGGCGCGGCCTTCCAGCCTGAAGAAAATGAAGCACACGCCCAGCCAGAACGAATACCAGGCTGCGGTTCGCCGACCCATGCCGCGCTCCTCGCGCAGGTAGACGCGGGTCCGTTCCAGGTAGGCCTGGGCGGCAGGGGTGAGGAAAAGACGGGTCAGCATGGCTGCTCGAGCCTTGGCTGCGCAAGCGCCCATACCGCCAGGGCCGAAAAGTCCAATGCCGCCGCCGAGCGAGGCATATAGTCCGCTATGGTCATGCGCTTGGCCAATGCCTCGTGCAGCGCCTCGTCCCGATGCACGAACACCGGCAGCAACTGGTCCGCATAGCGCACCCGCCAGTCCAGCACCAGATCGGCCGAGAGCTTGCGCGCCGGATCGAACTGATTGATCAGCAAGCGGCTTCCCGGAGCGAGCAATGAACTTTGCCCCATTCGCACATGAGTGCCGATATCGGGGTTGAGCACGATGAGATCCATAAAGGCGGTCCTGCGCCATGACGCGCTGCCCGGGCCGATGACGCCGATGTCGGCGATCACCCAGTCGAACTCGGGCGCCAGCCGTGGCAGGGATTGCATCCAGAATTCAACTGCCGCATCCGCATTCAAAGCCTGTGCGCCGTCCGCGGGTTGGCCGAACGGACAAAGCACGAGCCGCTCCTGCACCTCGAAGGCCTGCTCGGTCCATACCTGCGGCGCATGCGCCCAGCCGTCCTGCGCTTCATAGGCAATGGGAAAGAACAGCCGCAGCATGTTTTCCGGGCATGCGTCCAGCAGCAGCACGCGCGCCCCCTGACCGACCAGGGCTTCCGCCGCCATGGCGGCCACCGTCGTGGCGCCCGCTCCGCCACGCAGGGTCCCTACCGTCATGAGTTTCATGATGACAGCTCCGGATCGCGGTCGCGCTGCTGCGCCAGGCGATGCATTTCGCCCATCAAGGGCCAGCGCTGCAGCAGCTTCTCGTGTTCTTCGCGCGCGGCCACGTCCACGTAGTGCAAGGAGCGCAACTTCAGGAATTCCCGCAACGAAACCACATCATCGGCCAATACCAGTTTGGAATGTTCTTGCATGACGGCCTCTATCGTGGGTAAGGAATCCAGTCGCGCCCGCCCATGCGGACGTAGGGCACGCCTTGGTAAGGCATGAGCACCGTGCCTTCGTTCTCCGACACCGCCAGCGTCTGCGGCAGCCCGGAGGTCAGGCTTGCCCAGTCCACCGTGTCCTGTTCGAAAGCATGCGCGGCCAGCAGACGCGACAAGAGCTCCGAAATCGCCAGGTGACTGCTTGGCTCGTCGATACGCAGCGTTTGGCGAGGCTGCTGAGTTTTCTTGCCGCCGATCAGGCGCACGCCCACCGGCACATTGGTGATGGAGGGCGCGGGAATTTCCCGCATGCCCGAGATCTGCATTTTGTCGCCCACCAAGGCGGCGCCATGTTCGGGCACCAGGATCACCAGTACGCGCCGTCCGCTGGACTCCAGTTCGTCCATGAATGCGTCCAGCTCGTCGAGCAGCACCTGAGCCCTGTTCTGGAAAGGAGCAGACCGGCTGCCGCCCGTGGACGTGATTTCGCGGTTTCCATCATGCAAGGTAATGGTGTTGTAGAGCAGCGCCGCGTTCTTCTGACCCGAAGCCAATCTGTTGCGCCACCATTGCTGCAGGGTCTGGCGGTCATCCCAGATTGGAGAGTCATCAAATGCGGACCAGCGGCGCTTGGAATCCTTGGGAATGAATGGTGCGGGAAAACGCCCGCCGGCCGTCAGTTCCTCGATGAATCCCTGGAATTGCCCATTATGGTTCAAAGCGGTCTGCGGAGAAAAACCAAGCCGCTTGAGGTTTTCGAACAAATAGCACTGGTCATCCACCGGCTCGTACAAATCATGGTGGGACTCCTGGCCGCAACTGGCCCTCATCAGGCGCAGCACGGCGGGGCCGCTGTACGAGGTTGCCGAATTGAAATTATTGAAGACCACATCCATTTTCTGAAAAATGGGATGGGAGCGAAGATTGCTCGCTTCCAGATCCGACCAGGACAGGGAGCAGATATTCAGAAGCAGCACATCAAACGCCGCCGAATCACCCAGTTCCACCGGAAACTGGGTGACGCGTTTTTTCTCCGCTGCATAAAAGTCCTGCAACGCCTGGTTGAGCTGCTCGTTGAGCGGCTTACCCGCGACCGGCGCAGGCGGCTGCGCGACGCCCGCAGCCGGCGCCGCCGCCTGCCCCTGCGCCATCACGGCCGGCTGCGTGCCCCACAGGCTTGCCGGCAAGGAAATGACGCCGGCCAGACTGGTCCCGACCAGCGCCACCATGCTGAACATGGTCAAGCGCAACCATTGGGAAAGGAACAGGTAGACCACCAGGAGCACGAAGCCGGCCCCCACCAGATCCCAGTTGATGAAGCGCTGCGCCAGCTCCAGCAGGTAAACGGTCGAGAAATTCAGGACATCGGGCTGAGCCAGCAGGCGCGATATGGGCGGGAACCAGGTGTCATAGTAAAAAAGAGCCGCGCCCACCGGAATCGCCAGCAAGTGGCGCAGGCGATGCAGCCACAAAGGCGGCAGCGGCAGCAGCAGCGCGCAGGCAAAAATCAAATTATAAAAAGCATGAAAATTGAGCAACCCGGCCCAATACAAGAAAAGCTTGGCAATGAAATACAGATTCCACAGGCCCAGGCCACGCCATATGGCGTAGAAGGGCGCCGGCAAATCCTGATCTTTGTTTTTAGTCATTTCTTCAGCGACCCTCGTCCTGCCCCTGGGGCCGGTAGACACCCCTGCTCCGCAAATAGCGGGCAGGCATGAAATTCAGTTTGAACCATAATGAAAATCCAAGCAGAACTCGCCAGAAGGGGCGGCCAAGGAACAGGCCCAGCACGAACGCCGCCATGGCGATGGCCACGAACAACTGCGTCATGACAGCTCTCCCGAGGCAAGCTTCAGGCTGTAGCGACGCACGCTCCAGGCTCGTTCCGCATCCTGGCGGGCTGCCGGCCCCGGCCCGGAGACAAGATCCGGCGCATCGATCGACTCGTCGGGCTCCTGCAGGCCCTGGTCCAGTTGCTGGCGCAGGTTCTGCAATTGAACCTCGATCTGTGAATGGCTCGAATACACACGATGCTCAACAAAAATATCCGTGTAGGGAAGCCGAAACACGTTCGCCAGAGCCAGTTCGACCAGGTTGGGACGGCAGCCCAGCAAGAACAAATACACAACACCGCCCACATGGCAGGCGACATCGCCGTTACGACGCATGATGAGCTGGGTCATGACCTGGGACGTGTTCAGCCCGGGCACGGGCTCCAGAGCCACCAGCACGGCCGCACCGCCGGGCTGGACCAGCAAGGGCAGGCTCCGGTGCACATAATCGAGAAAGGCGGAAGGAGAGATCATGCCCTTTACCTCGACAGGCGCGCGCCTTTTCAGGACCTGCTCGAGGTCCTCGGGCAGGCTGCGCGTGTACGTCTGTCCCTGGATGCTTTCCAGGAGACTGAAGAAACGGGAGATATGCGTATCGGCCGGGACGAGCAAGGTGGCCCCGCAGGCATGCAGGATCTGATCGTCCTGATAACGCAAGGTCCGCCGCGTTTCCCTCACGACCAATTTCAGGTCCGGGCCGCGTTGCTTGCGCAAGTTGTACAGCTTGCGCGCCAGATCCTCCACCTGGGAAACATGATCCAAGGCAAAGACCACCGTGGCATGCGTGGCGCGCAGCGCCTGCTCGTACACCTGCTGCGCCGTAGCGTGGACCTGCCAGTCCTCGGCCATGAAAACCGGTGTCCCTTCCAGCACCGGCTCCTGCAGGATGCATTTCTGTTCGTCAAGCACGCCGCCGACTCCCGGGGCCTCATGCGCAGACTGCAAATCCCTCCGTCCCGTGTACCGCCATCCGGCTACCGCTTGCCTTGCCAGACCCAACCCGGCCGGGCCGCAGACTCCTTCCGTATTACGCCAGAACGCAACCTCCCAGCGCGCGCCCGCCTCCAGCTCGACCAGGTGCGCTGCGCCGCGAACGTACTGGTTGAGCCTGCTCATGTGTTCCAGCACGGGCTTGGCGGCGGCTCCGGCCATGATCAGCATCAGGGTGCAATCGCCGGCCAGCAGCCAGTTCGACCAGGCCTTCATCAAGCGCCCGACATCAGGCAGGGCTTGCAAGGCATCAGCCGATACATCCGCCACGATGAGGCGGCCGCGGGGCCGCAACAGTTTGTCCAGATCGAGCGGAAGTTCAGCCAGAGCCCTGGGCGTCTGAGCAGCCCAGGCAAAGCCCCGCACTTCCGCGGCTGCGCCGGCGCGGGCCAGTTCGGCCATCAGTGCGTCCACCTGGTCGGCGACATCTATGAATACGGCGCGGCTGCCCCGGGGAAGGGCAAGAAAAGTCTGAGCGGCCAGGTCCCGGGTCTGACTGTGTCCGTAGACGCCCACGGCGTACAAGCCGCCGCGCTGCAGCTGCGCGAACTCGACAGGCAGGTCCACGAACGGCAACAAAGCCCCTACCTCCGCGGGCTGCAAGCCTTGGCTGGTAAGATGTTTTTTTTGTCTTAGCTTCAAGAAGCCCATGGACAGCCTTCAATCCTCATTCAGGATGTTCACACAGAGACACTGCACGACTATAAAAATATATGCAACACGATTTGCAAAAAAACAGTGTCCAACAATTTCAAAATTGTACGAAAACAATACTAAGTTTTATAAATAAATCGCGAAGTTTGCAAAACTTCACGGTCCGCCCGCCCCGTTCCATTCTTTTTCCTTATGCTATCGTCAACATCAAGTAGGAGACGACATGTATCCCGACCTGCACCTGTACATCAATGGTGAGTTCCTGGACGGCCAGGGTCGCAAGACCCAGCCCGTCATCAACCCCGCCAGCGGCGCGACCCTGGGCCAATTGCCTCTGGCCGGCCAGGCGGATCTGGACGCCGCCCTGGCAGCCGCGCAGGCCGCCTTCCAGAGCTGGCGCCACAGCTCCTCCATGGATCGCAGCGCCATCCTGCGCAAGGTGGCCGAATTGTCCCGCGAACGCGCCCAGGAAATCGGCCGCAACCTGACGCTGGACCAGGGCAAGCCGCTGGCCGAATCGGTAGGCGAGATCATATCCTGCGCGGATCATGCCGACTGGCACGCCGAGGAATGCCGCCGCATCTACGGCCGCATCATCAGCCCGCGCAATCCCAAGGTGCGCCAGATGGTGCTGCGCGAGCCCATCGGCGTGTGCGCCGCCTTCACGCCCTGGAACTTTCCCTACAACCAGGCCATCCGCAAGATCTGCGCCGCCATCGGCGCCGGCTGCACCATCATCCTGAAAGGCCCGGAGGATTCCCCCAGCGCCGTCATGGCCATCGCCCAGGCCTTCCATGACGCGGGCCTGCCACCCGGCGTGCTCAACATCGTCTGGGGCGTGCCGCAGGAAGTGTCGGACTATCTGATCCGTTCGCCCATCGTGCGCAAGGTCTCCTTCACCGGCTCGGTGCCCGTGGGCAAGCAGCTGGCCGCGCTGGCCGGCGCCCACATGAAACGCATCACCATGGAGCTGGGCGGACATTCGCCCGTGCTGGTGCTGCCCGACGCCGATGTGGAACGCGCCGCCCGCCAACTGGCCCGCTTCAAGATCCGCAACGCCGGCCAGGTCTGCATCTCGCCCACCCGCTTCTACATCCATGACGACATCTACGACGCCTTCGAACAGCGTTTCACGGAGGAACTGGCCAGCGTGCGCGTGGGCGACGGGCTGGACCCGGACACGCAGATGGGCCCGCTGGCGCACGAACGCCGCGTGCCCGTCATGAAGCAATTCGTGGACAATGCGCGCCAGCTGGGCGGCAAGGTGATCCTGGGCGGCGAGCGCCTGGAGCGCGACGGCTTCTTCTTCTCTCCCACGGTGGTCACCGACCTGCCCGACCATGCCATGCTGATGACCGAGGAGCCCTTCGGCCCGATCGCGCCGCTGACCCGCTACACGGATCTGGACGAGGCCATCCGGCGCGCCAACAGCCTGCCCTTCGGCCTGTCCGCCTACGCCTTCACCCAGTCGCTTCAAGCCGCGCACCAGCTGGCCAATGAACTGGAATCGGGCATGGTCAACATCAACCATTTCGGCAGCTCCCTGCCCGAAACCCCCTTTGGCGGAGTCAAGGACAGCGGCATCGGCAGCGAGGGCGGCGCCGAAACCTTCGACGGCTACCTGGTCACCAAGTTCGTCACGCAGATCTGAACCGCCTGCCCCCGGCCATACAGGCTAGGGGCAATCCCTACTGCACTTTCAGCGCACACCCGCTAGCATATTCAAACAAGCGTTTGAATCAGGGAGTGACGGTGAAACGTTCCGATCGGACCCGGTCCGCCATACTCGATGCAGCCGAGCAACTGTTCGCGCTGCACGGTCACGAAAACACCTCCATGCGCCAGATCACGGCGCAAGCGCGCGTCAATCTGTCCGCCGTGAATTATCACTTCGGCAGCAAGGACGGCCTGACCCAGGCGGTATTCCAGCGCCGCCTCAACGTCATCAACCAGGAGCGCCTGGAAAAGCTGGCCCATTACCGCAAGCTGGCGGGGTCTGGCCCGTTGAAGGCCTCGCAGGTGGTGGACGCCTTCTTCGGCCCGCTGATCCGGCTGGCCGGCTCGGGCGACGGGCCGAACCGCTCCTTCATTCCCTTGCCCAGCGGCGACCGGCCCGCGCCCCAGGACTTCATCCAGTCCATCTGCTGGGACGAACAGGTCGCCATCTTCCTGCCTTTCAAGCAGGCCCTGCTGGAAGCCCTGCCCATCGTGCCCGAGGAAGAAATCATCTGGCGCTTTCATTTCATGCTGGGCGCCACCTCCTACGCCCTGATGGGCACGCAATCGCTGCGCCGAGCCCTGCAGCTGCCCCTGAATGACGCGCAGGACGGCGGCCAGCAACTGCAGGAACGCCTGATGAGCTTTCTGCTGGGCGGCCTGCGCGCCCCCCTGCCGACCTCGCCCTCCGCCTGACGCCGGGCGGCGGCTCCACCCTCCAACCAGAGCTAGCCGGAGTCCCTATGTTTCTGACTTTGCTGTTGATCCTGATCCTGCTTGGCTGCGCCTACGTCCTGAAGAACCGGGAACTGCGCATCAAATGGCTGAGCCGCCCCATCTACCGGGCCTTTTCCCGCGTGCTGCCCTCCATGTCCCAGACCGAGCGCGACGCGCTGGAGGCCGGCACGGTCTGGTGGGAAAGCGAACTGTTCCGCGGCAAGCCCGACTGGAACAGGCTGTCCGCCTATCCGGCCTACCGGCTCACGGACGAAGAGCGCCAGTTCCTGGACACGGAAGTGGAGGCCGTGTGCGCCATGGTCGACGATTGGAAGCTGAGCCAGGAAGACTTCGACCTGCCGCCGGCCGTGTGGGACTACCTGAAGCGGAACCGCTTCTTCAGCCTGATCATCCCCAAGGAATATGGCGGGCGCGGCTTTTCCGCGCAGGCCCACTCGGCCGTGGTGGCCAAGCTGTCCACGCGCAATTCCGCCCTGTCCGTATCCGTCATGGTGCCCAACTCCCTGGGACCGGCCGAGCTGCTGCTGCACTACGGCACCCCTGAACAGAAGCAGCACTACCTGCCGCGCCTGGCGGACGGGCGCGACATCCCCGCCTTTGCGCTGACCAGCCCCTGGGCCGGCTCGGACGCCGCCTCCATCCCCGACGTGGGCATCGTCTGCAAGGGCCAGTGGCAAGGCCAGGAAGTGCTGGGCATGAAGGTCACCTGGGACAAGCGCTACATCACGCTGGCGCCCGTGTGCACGCTGCTGGGCCTGGCCTTTCGCCTGTATGACCCGGACGGCCTGCTGGGCGGGGAAAAAGACATAGGCATCACCTGCGCGCTGGTGCCCAGCGACCATCCCGGCGTGCAGACCGGCCGGCGCCATTTCCCGCTGAACGCCATGTTCATGAATGGCCCCACGCGCGGCAAGGATGTCTTCATGCCGCTGGAATTCATCATCGGCGGCCCCGCCATGGCCGGCCAGGGCTGGCGCATGCTGATGGAATGCCTGGCTGCCGGCCGCTCCATCTCGCTGCCGGCCTCCTTCACCGGCATGGCCAAGCTGACCAGCCGCGCCGTGGGCGGCTACGCCGCCGTGCGCACGCAGTTCCGCAGCCCCATCGGCAAGTTCGAAGGAGTGGAAGAAGCCCTGGCGCGCATGGCCGGCCATACCTACGCCATGGACGCCGCCCGCACCATGACGGCGGCCGCCGTGGACCTGGGCGAGAAGCCCTCCGTGGTCTCGGCCATCGTCAAATACCACATCACCGAACGCGGCCGCATCGTGGTCAACGACGGCATGGACGTGATAGGCGGCAAGGGCATCTGCCTGGGCCCGTCCAACTTCCTGGGCCGCGCCTACCAGCAGTTGCCCGTGGGCATCACGGTGGAGGGGGCCAACATCCTGACGCGCAGCCTGATCATCTTCGGCCAGGGCGCCATCCGCTGCCACCCCTACATCCTGGACGAAATGAAGGCCGCGCTGGATCCCGATCGCGAAGCCGGCCTGGACAAGTTCGACGGCGCCTTCTGGGCCCACGTGCGCTACACGCTGGCCAACACCGGCCGCTCGCTGTGGCTGGGTCTGGGCGGCTGGCGCCTGCTGCGCGCGCCGCGCGGCACGGCCGGCGCCATGCGCTCCTACTACAGCCAGGCCAGCCGCTACAGCGCCGCCTTCGCCCTGCTGGCCGACGCCTCCATGCTGGTGCTGGGCGGTTCGCTGAAAATGCGCGAGCGCCTGTCCTCGCGCCTGGGCGATGCGCTCTCGCAGCTTTACCTGCTCAGCGCCGTGCTCAAGCGCTTCCACGACGAAGGCCAGCAACAGGATGACGCCCCCCTGGCCCACTGGGCCGCCCAGGACGCCCTGCAGCGCACCCAGCAGGCCCTGGACGGCGTGCTGCGCAACTTCCCCAACCGACCGCTCGCCTGGGTCCTGCGCGTGCTGGTCTTTCCCCTGGGCACGCGCCGCCTTGGACCGGACGACAGGCTGGACCACGCCGTGGCCAAGCTGCTGACGCAAGCCGGCGCCACGCGCGACCGCCTGACCTACGACGTCTACCTGCCGGCCAACGACCAGGACCCGGTGGGCGCGATCGAGGCCGCCCTGCAGGCCACGTTGAACACGCGCGACATCGACGCCAAGATCCGCCAGTTCGAAAAAAGCGGACGGCTGGAAGCCGATCCCAAGGCCAATGTGCGCGACCTGGCCGAGGCCGTCTTCCAGGCCGGTGGCATCACCGCCCAGGAATACGATATGGTTAAGGCTCGCAATGCCTTGCGGGATCGGGTGATCGCCGTGGACGACTTCCCTTTTGACCTGCGCCCGGAGCCCGCCGCCCCCCGACACGATGAACGAGGAAGCCAGCCATGAGTTTCGAGCCTGTCTACATCATCGATGGCGCGCGCAGTCCCTTCCTGAAAGCACGCAACGCGCCCGGCCCCTTTTCGGCCGGCGACCTGGCCTTGCAGACCGGTCGCGAACTGCTGCTGCGCCAGCGCTTCACCGCGCCCCAGCTGAGCGAAGTCATCCTGGGCTGCGCCGCGCCTTCCGCCGACGAAACCAATATCGGCCGCGTGGTGGCCCTGCGGCTGGGCGCGGGGCACCGCGTGCCGGGCTGGACCGTCATGCGCAACTGCGCCTCGGGCATGCAGGCGCTGGATTCGGCCATCCAGTCCATCCAGACCGGCCGCTCCGACCTGGTGCTGGCCGGCGGCGTGGACGCCCTGTCGCGCGCGCCCGTGCTGCTCAGCGACGACATGGTCCGCTGGCTGGCCGGCTGGAACAAGGCGCGCAGCCTGGGCGCTCGCCTCAAGGCCCTGCGCGGCTTGCGCCCGCGCTACCTCAAGCCGGTCATCGGCCTGCTCAAGGGCCTGACCGACCCGGTGGTCGGCCTTTCCATGGGACAGACCGCGGAGAACCTGGCCCACCAATTCGGCATCAGCCGCCAGGACATGGATGACTATGCCGCCCGCAGCCACCGCCTGGCGCTGCAGGCCCAGCAGGACGGGGCCTTCGGGGAGATCGTGCCCCTGACCGATGCGCGCGGCAAGAACTACCCCCAGGACGACGGCGTGCGCGCCGACTCCACGCCCGAGAAACTGGCCAAGCTGCGGCCCGTGTTCGATCCGCCCTGGGGCAATGTCACCGCCGGCAACAGCTCCCAGGTCACCGACGGCGCGGCCCTGCTCATCCTGGCCAGCGAAGCGGCCGTGCGCGAGCACCAGCTCGAACCCCTGGGCCGCATCATGGACGTGCAGTGGGCCGGGCTGGACCCGGCCACCATGGGCCTGGGCCCGGTCTTTGCCGCCACGCCCATCCTGGAGCGCAACCGGCTCGGATTGAACGCGCCGGACCTGTGGGAGATCAATGAAGCCTTCGCCGCCCAGGTGCTGGCCTGCCGGGCCGCCTGGAACGACCAGGATTGGTGCCGCCAGCACCTGGGACGCGACGCCCTGGGCCTGCTGGACCTGGACAGGCTCAATGTGGATGGCGGAGCCATCGCCATCGGCCACCCGGTGGGCGCCTCGGGCGCCCGCATCGTGCTGCACTGCCTGAACGCGCTGCGCCGGCGCAATCTGCGCCTGGGGCTGGCCGCCATCTGCATCGGCGGCGGCCAGGGCGGCGCCATGCTGATCGAATCGCTGCAAGGAGTCCAATCATGACCCCGGTCCTCACGCTCGAACTGCAGAACTTCACCCTGTACACGGACGAACAGCACATCGCCTGGCTGAAGATCGACTGCGCCGGCAGCGCCGTGAACCGGCTGTCCGCCGACGTGCTCCAGGAACTGGCGCGGGCGCTGGACTACCTGAACGGCCATCCGCCCAACGGCCTGGTGATCTATTCGGGCAAATCCGCCGGCTTCGTCGCCGGCGCCGACATCGACGAATTCGCCGAGCTGGACAACGCGGAGAAAGGGCAAGCCCTGGTCACGCGGGGCTGGCGCCTGTTCAACAAGCTGGCCAAACAGCCCTACCCGACGCTCGCCCTGATACAGGGCCACTGCCTGGGCGGCGGCCTGGAACTGGCCCTGGCCTGCCGCTATAGACTGGTCGTGGACCAGCCCGACACGCGCCTGGCGCTGCCCGAGGTCATGCTGGGCATCTTTCCCGGCTGGGGCGGCATGAGGCGGCTGCCGCGCCTGATCGGGCCGGCGGCCGCCATGGACCTGATGCTCAGCGGCAAGAGCGTGGACGCGCGCAAGGCCGTGCGCCTGGGGCTGGCCGACGCGCTCGTGCCCACGCGGCTGGCCATGCAGGCCGCTGCCCAGCAGGTGCTCAGCGGCAAGCCCGAGCGCAAGGCGCGCGGCGCCGCCGCCCTGCTCAACCAGAAATGGCTGCGCCCCCTGGTGGCCCGCCAGATCCGCAAGCAGATCGATCGGCGCGACCCGTATCAGCATTACCTGGCGCCGCGCGCCATCCTGGAAGTCTGGGAAAAGCACGACGGCGACGCCCTGCAGGCACCCGAACTGATCGAGCGCCTGACCCAGTCGGACGTGGCCCAGAACCTGTTGCGCGTGTTCCATCTGCAAGAACGCCTGAAAGGCATAGGCAAGCGTACGGCTCACCCGGACATCGCCCGCCTGCATGTGGTGGGCGCGGGCGTCATGGGCGGGGACATCGCCGCGCTGTGCGCGCTCAAGGGCATGACCGTCACTCTGCAGGACCAGGACCGCGAACGCATCGCCCAGGCTCAGGGCCGGGCCGCCGCCTTGTTCCAGCGCCGCCTGAAGGATCGCCGCCTGGTCCAGGCCGCGCTGGACCGGCTGATTCCCGACCCCGACGGCCACGGCGTGCCCAGGGCCGACATCGTGCTGGAAGCGATCTTCGAAAACGCCGATGCCAAGCGCGCCCTGTACGCCGCCCTGGAACCCCGGCTCAAGCCCGGAGCCTTCCTGGCCACCAACACCTCCAGCCTGTCCCTGACCGAGCTGGGACGCAGCCTGCTGCAGCCGGACCGGCTGGTGGGCATCCACTTCTTCAACCCCGTGGCGCGCATGCCGCTGGTGGAAGTCGTGGAAAGCGCGCACCTGGCGCCGGACGTGCGCAGCGCCGCCTACGCCTTCGTGAACCAGATCGGCAAGCTGCCCCTGCCGGTGCAGGACAACCCCGGCTTCCTGGTCAATGCCGTGCTGGCGCCTTACATGCTGGAGGCCATGCGCTGCGTGGACGAAGGCCTGTCCCCTGCCACCGTGGACAAGGCCATGGAGCAGTTCGGCATGCCCATGGGGCCGCTGGAGCTGGCCGACACCGTGGGACTGGACATCGCCCGCGACGCGGGCGCGCAGCTCAGCGGCGAGGCCGTCCCGCCCGCCTGCCTGAGGCAGCGCCTGGACCGAGGGGAGCTGGGCCGCAAGACAGGCCAGGGCTTCTACACGTGGAAAAACGGCAAGGCGCAAAAGCCCCACGCCGGCACTGTGCCGCCGGGCCTGGCCGAGCGCCTGATCCAGCCGCTGATCGCCAAGACACGGGAGCAGGTGCATATCGGCGTGGTGGGCGACAAGGACCTGGCCGATGCGGGCGTCATCTTCGGCACGGGCTTCGCGCCGTTTCGCGGCGGTCCGCTGCATTACAAAGCGGCGCGGAAACAACACATTTAGCACGGATTGGCAAAACTACCTATACGCCGAACGGCCGGGGTCATGCACCATAGAAAACAAACAGGCGTTTTAAAACCTGCCCCTCGGCCGCTGCCACCAGCAGCACATACCAACTGGAGAAGACACATGAAAAAGACGGTTGTTGCTTTACGAACAATTCCCGCCCTGCTCATGGCGCTGGGCGCCAGCCAGGTCCATGCCGCCGGCTTCAACCTGCTGGAACAGAACGCCAGCGGCCTGGGCAACGCCTATGCCGGGTCGGCCGCCATCGCCGACAACGCCAGCACCATCTATTTCAACCCGGCGGGCATGACCCAGCTGCCGGGCGGCAACTTCTCCGCCGGCTTCAACGCCATCAAGCCCACATTCAAGTTTTCCGACGACGGCAGCACGCTGCCCCTGGGCCTGACGGGCGGCGCCCCCCGTCCGGCCACGGGCGGCGAAGGCGGGGACGCCGGCAAATGGGCGGCCGTGCCCAACATCTACCTGTCCTACCAGATACATCCGCAGTGGTGGTTGGGGCTGGGCGTGGGCGCGCCCTTCGGTCTGACCACCGAATACGACGAAGGCTGGGTGGGCCGCTACCACTCCGAGAAATTCGCCATCGAGACCATCAACATCAATCCGTCCGTCGCCTACAAGGTCAATGACCAGTTGTCCCTGGGCCTGGGCGTGAACTGGATGCACATCGACGCCGACTACCGCCTGGCCACGCCGGCAGGCTTCCATCCCCTGATCGGCCCCCTGGACCTGGACACCCGCGTCAAGATGAAGGGCGAGGCCTGGGGCTGGAACGCCGGCATCCTGTACCAGGCCACCCCCAGCACCCGCCTGGGCCTGTCCTACCGTTCGCAGGTCAAGATCACGCCGGACGGCACCACCAAGCTGAGCAACCGCAACATTCCGCCCGGCCTGCCCGCCCCCAACTTCAACTGGGACGCCGAAGCCACCATCAAACTGCCCGACACGGCCATCTTCAGCGTCGTGCACGACCTGAACACGCGCTGGCAACTGCTGGCCGACATTTCCTGGACCGGCTGGAGCAGCATCCCGCACCTGGAAATCGAGAACAGCGGCGCAGGCGCCCAGAACGCCGACCTGAAGCTGAACTTCAAGGATGCGTGGCGCGTCGCCCTGGGCGCCAACTACCATTACAACGAGCAATGGACCCTGAAGGGCGGCGTGGCCTGGGACCAGTCTCCCGTGCGCGACGAAAACTACCGGCCCACCTCCCTGCCGGACAGCGACCGCTACTGGGTGTCCATAGGCGCGCAATATCGGCCCACCAAGAACGCCACCCTGGATTTCGGCTATACCCACCTGTTCCTGAAGAACACCGACATCAACAATGATTCGGACCTGGCCAAGCGCGGCCTGGTGCGCGGGACCTACAAGAACAGCGGGGACATCCTGGGCGTGCAGTTCAGCTACCGCTTCTAAGGACGCGTCATGGCACGCAGCCGCCGCATGGAGCTGCTCCGGCGCCTGCCGCCGCGCTGGCGCTCGCGGCTGCTGCAGCTGGGCTTCAACTGGCATCCCGCCTTCCGGGCCACCGGCGGGCGGGTCCAGCGGGTATCGGCCGACCTGCAGCACATCGTGGTGCGCCTGCCCTTGCGCCGGCGCACCCGCAACATCGTGGGCTCGCTGTACGGCGGTTTCCTGTTCGCCATCACCGACGGCGTGCACGCCGCCATGCTCATGGCCGGCCTGAACCGCCCTGTCGTGGTCTGGGACAAGGCCGCGCAGATACGCTACCGCCGCCCCGGCTACCAGACCCTGTACGCGGACTTTCGCGTCAGCCTGCAGGAACTGGACGGCATACGCCGCCAGCTGGACCAGCATCACGAAACCGAGGCCACCTTCACGGTCGAGCTCAAGGACCCGCAAGGCCTGGTCTACACCATTGTGGAACGCACGCTGTACATCGCGGACGCCGACTTCTACCGGCAGAAATCAACATCACGCTGACTCCCCAGGAGGACCGCCTCATGTTCACCCATCGCTGTGCCGCCCTAGTCCTAGCCCTGAGCCTGGGCCTGCCCGCCGCCCAGGCCGCCACCGTCGCCGGCGTGACCGTGCCCGAGACCGCCGCCGTGGACGCGCAGACCCTGACGCTGAACGGCGCGGGCCTGCGCAAGAAAGTCATCTTCGACGTCTACGTGGCCGCCCTGTACACCGCCGCGCGCACCCAGGACGCCGACGCGGTCATCAACGACAGGCGCCCGCGCCAGATGCGCCTGACGCTCAAGCGCGACCTGGATGCGCAGACCCTGATCGACGCGCTCAAGGAAGGCGTGCACAACAATCTGGACGAACAGGAAAGGCGGGAGCTGGACCCCGCGCTGGCCCAGTTCGAGGAACGCATGCGCGAAGTCGGACAGGCCAAGGAAGGCGATCTCGTGCAATTGGACATGGACGCGCAGGGCGTGCAGATCGTATTCAACCAGAAGCCGCTGGGACGGGTCTCCCACCCCGACCTGGCTCCGGCGCTGCTCAAGATCTGGCTGGGCAGGAAGCCCGCCCAGGAATCCCTGAAGAAAGCCCTGCTGGGCCAATCGTGACCCGTCTGCCCGGAGCGCGCCATGGACAAGATCTGGCTACGACACTACCCGCCGGCCGTCCCTGAGTCCATCGAGGACCAGGCCCGGCAGTATCCCTCCCTGCTCTCGGTGTTCGAGCGCAGCTGCGCCGAATTTGCCGAACGCACAGCCTACATCAGCATGGGCCGGCGCATGAGCTATCGTGAACTGGAACAGCATGCCCTGGCCCTGGCCGGCTGGCTACAGCGCGAGGGCGTGCGCAAAGGCGACCGCGTCGCCTTGATGATGCCCAATCTGCTGCAATATCCGATCAGCCTCTACGGCGTGCTGCGCTGCGGCGCGACGGTGGTCAACACCAATCCCCTGTACACGGCCCGGGAGCTGCGCCACCAGTTGCAGGACAGCGGCGCGCAGACCATCATCATTGCGGAGAACTTCGCCCACGTCCTGCAGGAGGTCCTGCACGACACGCCTGTCAAGCGCATCATCGTCACCGGCGTGGGCGACCGCCTCGGGACGCTGAAAGGCTGGCTGGTCAACCAGATCGTGCGCCACGTCAAGAAAGGCGTGCCGCCCTGGTCCCTGCCGCAGGCCGTCCCCTTCAACACGGCGCTGGCGCAAGGCCGCGCCCGCCTGCCCGCGCCCGTGGAACTGGATCACGACGATATCGCCTGCCTGCAATACACGGGCGGCACCACCGGCGTGGCCAAGGGCGCGATCCTCACGCACGGCAATCTGGTCTCCAACCTGTGCCAGGCGCTGGCCTGGGTCCGGCCCTGCCTGAAACAGGACCAGATCGACTGCATCGTCACCGCCCTGCCGCTCTACCACATCTTCGCCTTCACCGCGAACTGCCTGGTGTTCCTGCGCCTGGGCGCCCAGAACCTGCTCATCGTCAATGCGCGCGACATACCGGCCATGGTCAAGGAAATGGGCAAGGTCCGCTTCACCGCCATCACCGGCGTGAACACCCTGTTCAACGCCCTGCTGAACAATGCGGACTTTCGCAAGCTGGATTTCTCATCCCTGCGTTTCACCCTGGGCGGAGGCATGGCCGTGCAGGAAGTCGTGGCGCAACGCTGGCTGCAGACCACCGGCAAACCCCTGGCCCAGGCCTACGGCCTGACCGAAACCTCGCCGGCCGCCACCATCAACCCCCTGGACAAGCAGGAGTTCACCGGCTCCATCGGCCTGCCCGTGCCCTCGACCGAACTGAGCATACGCGACGAAGAACAAAACGACCTGCCGCCCGGCCAGAACGGCGAACTGTGCATACGAGGGCCCCAAGTCACGCCCGGCTACTGGAACCGACCCGATGAAACCGCCAAGGCCTTCGACCGCGACGGCTTCCTGCGCACCGGCGACCTGGGCTATATGGACGAGCAAGGTTACGTCTACATACTGGACCGCAAGAAGGACATGATCCTGGTGTCGGGCTTCAACGTCTATCCGAACGAGGTGGAGGCCGTGGCCGTACAGCACCCCGACATCATCGAAGCGGCCGCCGTCGGCGTGCCCGACGAACGTTCGGGCGAAGCAGTCAAGCTGTTCGTCATACGGCGCAGTCCTTCCCTGACCGAAGCCGAGGTCATCGCGCACTGCCGCAAGAATCTGACCGGCTACAAAGTGCCGCGCCAGGTGGAGTTTCGCGAGGAGCTGCCGCGCACCAACGTGGGCAAGATCCTGCGCCGCGAGCTGCGGCCGCGCGATTCCGCCTGAACAGGCCGGGGCGTTTCAGGCCCTGCGGCCGCAGCGACGCAGGCACGCCCAGGGGGCGCAATGCCCCCTTCTTAATAACCGAAGTGCTTATAAACAAATAAGAATCGGATCGTTCGCCACTAACAGGGCGCTCTTTAGAATGGGACAAACCATTCTTATAACCGAGTGTTAGCATGCACGCCCTGTCCCGTCTCTCCGAGTCGAACCGCGGCTTGATCCAGCAGATCGCCGAAGAGCTCGATCCGTTTTCCCTCAATTGGCTGTCCGGCTACCTGGCCGGCGTCGCCCAGGTACGCAACGGCGGCGCGCAAGCACAGGCGGCGCCCTCGCCCGAATTGTCCCTGGTGCCCGCCGCCAGCGCTCCGTCCCAAAAGCCCGCCACCATCGTCTTCGGCAGCCAGACCGGCAACGCCCAGCACGTGGCCGAGGCCTTCGCGCAGCGCTGCGAAGCCGCCGGCATCCCGGTGCGCCTGCTGCGCGCCGATCGCTATCCCACGCGCGAACTCAAGGACGAGCGCCTGCTGTACGTCATCATGAGCACCCAGGGCGAAGGCGATCCGCCGGACGACTCCATCGCCTTTTTCGAATTCCTGTCGGGCGCCCGCGCCCCCAAGCTGCCCAAGCTGAAGTACGGCGTGCTGGGCCTGGGCGATTCCAGCTATCCGCTGTTCTGCGGCATCGCCGAAAAGATCGACCAGCGCCTGCAGGCCCTGGGCGCCGAGCGCATCCAGGAAACCGGCCTGGCCGACCTGGACATCGCCACCGTGGCCGGCCCCTGGCAGGACAAGGCTTTCGCCCTGCTCGAACAGGACCGCCAGGCTGCCGCCCCTGCGGCCGCCCCTGGCGGGAATGTCACGGTGCTGGGCGCGCAGTCGCGCGCCAACGCCTACACACGCGAAAAACCCTTCCTGGCCACGGTGCTGCAAAGCCAGCCCATCACGGGCCGCGGCAGCTCGCGCGACATCCGCCACTACGAGTTGTCTCTCGAAGGCAGCGGCCTGAAGTACCAGCCCGGCGATGCGCTGGGCGTATGGCCCACCCAGAACGAGAACCTGGTCCAGGCCGTGATCCAGACCCTGAAGCTGGATCCCCAGGAGCAGGTCGCCATCCAGGACAACAGCCGCAGCCTGCAGGACTGGCTGCGCCACTACCGGGAACTGACCCAGCTGACCAAGCCCTTTCTGGCGGAACTGGCCAAGCGCAACCATGATCCCGTCCTGCAGGCCGCCGTCGGCCCCGAAGGCCTGCCGACCCTGCAGGAGCTGCTGGGCACGCATCAGGTGCTGGACGTCCTGCAACGCTTTCCCGCCGCCTGGAGCGCCGCCGAGCTGGTCGCCGCCCTGCGCCCCCTGGCCCCGCGCATGTACTCCATCGCCTCGAGCCAGTCCGAGGTGGACGAAGAAGTCCACCTGACCGTGGCCAAGGTGCAATACCAGTTCAACGAGCAGGACCGCTGGGGCGTGGCCTCCGACTACCTGGCGCGCCTGGCCGAGGGCGACACCGTGCCGGTCTTCATCGACCCGAACACGCGTTTCCGCCTGCCCGAGGACCCTGGCCGCGACGTCATCATGATAGGCCCCGGCACCGGCGTGGCCCCGTTCCGCGCCTTCGTGCAGGAGCGTGCCGCCCAGGGCGGCGAAGGCCGCAACTGGCTGTTCTTCGGCAATCCGCATTTCCATTCCGATTTCCTCTACCAGACCGAATGGCAGCGCGCCCTGCAGGACGGCCAGCTGCACCAGCTGGACCTGGCTTTCTCGCGCGACCAGCAGGAAAAGATCTATGTGCAGCACCGGCTGCTGGAAAAAGCCGCCGAGGTCTACGCCTGGATCCAGGGCGGGGCGCACATCTACGTATGCGGCGATGCCGCCCGCATGGCCAAGGACGTGCACCAGGCCCTGCAGGACATCGCCCGCCAGCAAGGCGGACTGGACGCCGAGCAAGCCCGCGCCTGGCTGGAGGAGCTGTCCGCCCAAGGCCGCTACGCCCGTGACGTTTACTGAAGCAAGAACATGACCGACAAGAAACTCGCCCCCATAGAGCAACTCAAGGTGGACAGCCGCTACCTGCGCGGCACCATCGCCCAGGGCCTGGCCGATCCCGTTACCGGAGCGATCAGCGAAGACGACAACAAGCTGCTGAAGTTCCACGGCAGCTATCAGCAGGACGACCGCGACCTGCGCGAGGAGCGCCGCAAGCAGAAACTGGAGCCCGCCTACAGCTTCATGATCCGCGCCCGCCTGGCCGGCGGCGTGGTCACCCCGCCGCAGTGGCTGGCCTTTGACAAGATCGCGCGCGACTGGGCCCAGTTCGGCCTGCGCATCACCACGCGCCAGACCTTCCAGTGGCACGGCGTGCGCAAGCCCTTCCTCAAGCCCACGCTGCGCGCCATCCACGACGCCATGGCCACCACCATCGCCGCCTGCGGCGACGTGAACCGACAAGTGGTCAGCGCCGCCAACCCGCTGCTGTCCGAACAGCACGCCCTGGTGCAGGAGTGGGCCGAAAAGATCTCCGACGCCTTCCTGCCCAAGACCAACGCCTATGCCGAGATCTGGCTGGACGGCAAGAAGGTCGACGAAGCCACGGAAGGCGAAGAGGTCGAGCCCATCTACGGCAAGACCTACCTGCCGCGCAAGTTCAAGATCGGCATCGCCGTGCCGCCCCTGAACGACGTGGATGTGTTCGCGCAGGACATCGGCCTGATCGCCATCATCGAGGACGGCCGGCTACTGGGCTTCAATGTGGCCATCGGCGGCGGCATGGGCTCGACGCACGGCGACGACACCACCTACCCGCGCCTGGGCAGCATCATCGGTTTCGTACGTCCCGAACAATTGCTGGCCGTGTGCGAAGCCATCGTCACCACCCAGCGCGATCACGGCAACCGGGACGAACGCCGCTATGCGCGCCTGAAGTACACCGTGGACCGCCTGGGCGCGGACTGGTTCCTGGAGGAAGTGCAGCGCCGCAGCGGCCAGACGCTGGAGCCCTCGCGTCCCTACCACTTCGATCACAACGGCGATCGCTTCGGCTGGGTCAAGGGCGCCAACGGACGCTGGCACCTGGGCCTGCGCGTGGACTCGGGCCGTCTCATGGACACGGAAAACGGTCCCTGGCTGTCCGGGCTGCGCGCCATCGCCCAGGTGCACAAGGGCCACTTCCGCCTGACGTGCAACCAGAACCTGATCATTGCCGACGTGGCCGCGCGCGACAAGGCCGGGATCGACAAGCTGGTGGCCGAACACAAGCTGGACGTCTACCAGACGCAAAGCGGCATACGCAGCAGCACCATCGCCTGCGTGGCCTTGCCCACCTGCGGCCTGGCCATGGCCGAGAGCGAACGCTACGCGCCCGTGCTGCTGCCCAAGCTCGAAGCGCTGCTGGAACAGCACGGCCTGCGCGATGAACGCATCGTGTTCCGCATCTCGGGCTGTCCGAACGGCTGCTCGCGCCCCTATCTGGGCGAGATCGCCCTGGTGGGCCGCGCGCTGGGCCGCTACGACCTTCGGCTGGGCGCCAACTTCAGCGGCGAACGCCTGAATGTCGTCTACCGCCAGAACATCCCGGAAACCGAGATCCTCGCCATCCTGGGCGAACTGTTCGGCCGCTTCGCCGCCGAACGTCAGCCCGGCGAACATTTCGGGGACTTCCTGGTGCGCGCGGGCGTTGTCGCCGAACCCTCGGCCCGCCTGATTCCCCTGGTATTGCAGCCGGCCTGATCATGACTCTGTTCCCCTTGTTCGCCAACCTGAGGCATCGCGCCGTGCTGGTCATAGGCGGAGGCGAGATCGCCGAACGCAAGGTGCGCCTGATGCTGGCGGCCGGCGCACGCGTCAGCGTGGTGGCGCCATACGCCGTGGACGCGCTGCAGGAACTGGCCCGGCAGGAACGCATCGTCCTCTACCGCGAACGCTACCAGGCGCGCCACCTGGACGGCGCCTGGCTGATCATCGCCGCCACGGACGACAGACCCGTCAACCAGCGCATCGCGCAGGACGCGCAGCAAGCCCGCATCCTGGTCAACGTGGTGGACGATCCGGAGCTCTCCAGCTTCCAGGTGCCGGCCATCGTGGACCGCTCGCCGCTGATCATCGCCATTTCATCCACCGGCTCGGCGCCCATGCTGGCGCGCCGCGTGCGCGAACAATTGGAAACCATGATGGACCATTCCCTGGGGGCGCTGGCCCGCCTGGCCCATGAGTACCGCGGCGCCATACGCCGCGCGCGGCCCGAACTGGGCGCGCGACGCCGCTTCTACGATTGGCTGGTGGACGGCCCCGTGGGCGCCGCCCTGCGCGGCCGCCGGGACGAACAGGCCCGCCTGGCGCTGGAACACGCGCTGCAGGGCCCCGAGACCGCCCAGGGCGGCCAGGGGCGTGTCATCCTGGTGGGAGCCGGGCCCGGCGATCCAGGGCTGCTGACCCTGCACGCCCTGCGCGCCCTGAACCGCGCCGACGTCATCCTGTACGACCGCCTGGTGTCGGACCAGGTGCTGGAGCTGGCCCGCCGCGACGCCGCCCGCATTTTCGTGGGCAAGCAGCTGGGCGAAGACCATCACCAGACGCAAGCCCGCATTCATGCCTTGCTTGTGGAACACGCCCGCGCCGGGCGCACCGTGGTGCGCCTGAAAGGCGGCGACGGCTTCATCTTCGGACGGGGCGGCGAGGAACTGGAATACCTGGCCAGGCACGACGTGGCCTTCGAAGTGGTGCCGGGCATCACCGCCGCCCTGGCCTGCGCCGCCTACAGCGGCATCCCGCTGACCCACCGCGACCATGCGCAATCCGTGCAGTTCGTCACGGCGCACCGCCAGAGCGGCCACGCCATCCAGGACTGGACCTCCCTGCTGGATCCCTCCCAGACCGTAGCCGTCTACATGGGCCTGCAGCAGATCCTGCGCTTCAGCGAAGAGCTGCTGCTGCGCGGCCGCGATGCCGACACGCCCTGCGCCCTGGTGGAGAACGGGTCCCGGCCCGAACAGCGCACCCTGCTGTCCACGCTGCGCAATATTGCGCGCGATGCCCAGCAGCACGAGTTCAAGAGTCCCTCCATCCTGCTCATCGGCAAGGTCGCCACCCTGGGCGCAACCTTGTCCTGGCATGGCGAGCTCATCGACCTGCTTACGCCGCAGGAGCATCTGACTGAAAACGCGCTACTGGAGACCGCCTAGGATCTGCTAGGGAATCCTATGAACAAGTCCAGCGCTAAGCGAATACGGTGGTTCGGGTCAGAGGTCCCCTAAAACAGGACGTCGCTCTCTTGGCCGGTGCAAACAACCACGTGCCCGCCCAGCCCAAGAGCGATGTCCGCCTTGGAGCAAAATTTGCTGGAATCCAGCGCCAGGATGTTGCAATCAGCCACCACGCTCGCCAAACGCTTGAATTCGACCTCGAATACATCAAAGTCCATGGGCCCCTCCCGCTCATCGTAGGCCGCGACGGAAAAAATGAAATAATCGGATCGAACCCGCTGAAAATAATCCAGTACGGACGGCCCAACCAGCGTGTAGTCGTGTTGCCGCAATTGTCCCGGAGGCAGCAAGATCCGTGCATCGGGACAATGGCGACCCGCTACCTGAGCCACCTCCAGCGAAGGTGTCATGATCGTCAGCGCCGTCTTCATGGCCAGCTGACGCGCCACGTAGACCACCGTGCTGCTGTTATCCAGGACCAGTGTCGCGCCATCCGGTATCCGGCGAGCGACCTGGGCGCCAATTTTTTCTTTCTTATCCGCATGCCGTCGCAAACGGATGGAAAACGCCGCCTCGTCACCCGGATCACGTAAACACACGCCCCCGTGATAACGCTGTACGAGCCCCGATTTCTCCAACTGCAAGACATCGCGCCGTATGGTTTCACGAGAAACTGAAAACCGTTCGGCCATGTCCTGCGCCGTCGCGCTGCGCTGTTGCCGTATAAAAGCCAGAAGCAAGCGTTGACGATACGTCATTACGACACTCCGGCTGCGCCCTGTAAGCGATGTCCCGTCTCTGAATCAAACAGACGCGGCCGGCTACGGCCAAACCGCAACGCAATGCCTTGCCCGGTGCGCGGCGCCTGAGTAATGGGCAGGCGCACCACCAGCTCATCCTGAGCCACCTGTACATGCGCCAGCGCATCCGCCCCCAACAGTTCGACTCGCTGCACGACTCCTTGCACGTCTGCTTGGCCCCCCTGTCCCAGGCTGATTTCCTCGGGCCGCACTCCCAACAGAATCGGTGCATGGCCATAGCCCGCGTCCTGATCGGACAATAGCGCCTCGTAAGCGCCGTAATGAATAAAACGGCCCTCGCTCCGATTCCGTATGCCGCAGGGCAGGAAGTTCATTTCAGGACTGCCGATGAAGGAGGCCACGAACATATTCGCCGGATTGTCATAGACCTGCATCGGCGGCCCCACTTGCTGCAATCGTCCCTGATTGAAAATGGCAACCTGATCACCCAAAGTCATGGCCTCGACTTGGTCATGCGTGACGTAAATGACCGTAATTTGCAGATCTTCCTGCAACTTCCGTAACTCGGCACGCATCCGATGACGCAGCTTCGCATCCAGATTCGACAAGGGTTCATCAAACAGATAAACCTTGGGCTTGCGCACCAAGGCGCGCCCAATGGCCACACGCTGCCGCTCCCCGCCCGACAGACTGGCGGGTTTCTTGTCAAGCAAATGATCGATCGACAGTTTCCCGGCCGCCTGGCGCACGCGCCGATCGATTTCCCCTTTGCTCAAGGTGCTCGTTTTTTGCAAACCGAACGCCATATTGCGATACACCGTCATGTGGGGATACAAGGCATAGGACTGAAACACCATGGCCAGTTCCCGCTTCTGGGGCGGCAGCTTCGTCACCTCGCGCCCACCGATCAGCAAGCGCCCCCTGTCTACGTCTTCCAATCCGGCGATCATGCGCAAAATAGTGGACTTCCCGCAGCCTGAAGGCCCCACCAGCACCGTGAACGAGCCATCAGGCACATGAAGGGACAAATCCTGTACAACGGGGCGCGTCCCAAAGCATTTGCCCACACCCTCCAAAACAACTTCCGCCATTTTTCTCTCCTGCGCTATTTCAAGCCGGCATGCATGAAACTATTGACGAAACGCCGCTGAAAAACAAAAAACACACACAACAAAGGCGCGATCACCATCAAGGTTGCGGCCATCAAGCGTGTCCAATCAGCACCGCTATCCGCCTTGGCCAACAGCCCAAGGCCAATGGGCAACGTGCGCTCATGATCGCTATTGGTCGCCAGCAAGGGCCAGATGTAGTCATTCCAGTGCGTCACCACACTGATGATGCCGAAGGCCAGCAAAGCGGGCCGCGTCAGAGGCAAGCAGACGTGCCACAGAATACCCAGGTGACCGCAGCCATCCAACCGGGCCGCCTCGATCAACTCCAACGGAATCTGTCGAAACGCCTGGCGCAGCAGGAATGTGCCGTACCCGCTGGCGGCAAAAGGAACGATCAGGGCCAACACGTGATCGAACAAGCCCAGACTGCGCACCGTCAGGAAATTGGTCAAGAAAGTGGCGTAGATGGGAAACATGATCTGCAACAGAAACAAGCCAAACAGCACGTTTTTGCCGCGAAACCGCAACTGGGCGAAGGCATAGGCAGCCAATACCACTGTAAGCAGCTGCGCCGCCAGAATCCCCCCGGTACTGATCAGTGAATTAAGCAAGTACACGTCAAATGGCGCCACCGCCCAGGCGGACGAAAAATTACTCCAATTCCAGTGAGCCGGCCAAAAGCCCGCTTGCGGATCGAACACTTCGGCCCGCGCCTTGAAGGCTGTCACCCCCATCCACAGCAAAGGAGACAACCACACCAAGGCCAACAACATGACCAGGCTGCGCCATACGCTAGCCCACCCCCGATGCCATCCCATCCTCATCAGTGATCTCCGAAATAATGGATGGTGCGCCCAAAGGTCATGCCAATCAGGGCGATCAGCAGCGACATGAACAGCAGCAGCACCGTGGCCAGGGTGGAGGCATAACCCAGATCCTGGTACTGAAAAGCATTCTGGTAGATATAAAAAGTCAGAACATTAGTACTGTCGGCCGGACCTCCATGCGTCATGACATAGACGTAATCGAATACTTGATAGGAATGCAATACGGCGACGATGAACACGAAATACAGCATGGGCGACAACAAGGGCATGGTGATATGGCGCAACTGATGCCATGCCGACACGCCATCCAGTCGGGCAGCTTCGTACAGGTCCTTGGGAATCAGCTGCAAACCGGCCAACAGAATCAGCATCAAATAACCCGAAAACTTCCAGATGCTCAGCAGCATCAGCGCCCATAAAGCAAAACGACGGTCCGACAACCACGCCATAGGACCTGCCCCCAGCCATTCAAGCCACTGATTGATGGGACCGTAGCCTGGAGCGTACAGGTAGACCCACACCATGCCAGCCGCCACGGACGGGATCATGGTGGGGTAGAAAAACGCTGAACGAGCCAGCGACACGCCCTTGAATGCGGCATTCAAACCCACGGCCAGCAATAAGGCCACCGTGACCGACACAGGCACCGTGATCAGGACATACCAGGCCGTATTACCCAGCACGCGCCAAAACAGCTCGTCCTCCAACAAGCGCGCATAGTTTTCCCATCCGACGAAAATCACCAAGGGGTCGCCCAGCATCGCATCATGAAAAGACAGATAGGCGGCGCGCGCGATAGGCCAGTACGTGAACGTGATCAGAAACAGCAAGGACGGCAGCAACAGCAGGCAGGCCAGCCTGCCGTCGCTGCAGGCTACGGGGTTGGAAGCACGCATGAACCGCCTCGTCATGCACGGCGGCGTAGCAAGCGCGCTATTTCACGATTGGACTGGTCCGCGGCCTGCTTGAGGGCAGCCTCCGGCGACAACTCGCCCGCCAGGCAACGGTCAATCGCGCTTTTCAGATACTCCCGCACCTTGTGATAAGCGGGCACCTGCAAGAAAGGGCCCGCGAACTCGGCCTGACGCAAAGCGATCAGGGCGTCGGGCACATCATGGGCATACTGCGCCATCGCGGGGCTTTCCCAGGACGATTTGCGCACCGCCAGGTAGCCGGTCGCCCGGGACCAGGCGGCCGAATTCTCCGTGTTGGTCATCCAGTACGCAAAGCGCCAAGCCGCTTGAATATGCTTTTCAGGCTGATTCTTGGCGATATGAATAGCCCCACCCCAAAAACATGCTCCCTGAACCTTGTTCTTGGGCATCAATGCCGCACGTACCGGGAACGAGGAGCTGGCACGCAAATTCGTCAGTGAACCCGTGGAGTGGTAGAGCATGGCGCTGCGGCCCGCCATGAAGTCATTGGCCGACCCTTCCCAGGTCGAAGCGGCCGGCATGACGCCCGCACCCACCATCTTGCGCCAAAATTCCAAGGCATGCACCGCTTCAGGCGCATCGAACAACACCCGATCCGCCTGCCAGGGAGTCAGTCCGTTCTGGCGCACCCAGCACTCGAAGATCCAGTCATGCCATCCCCCGCCTATCGTCAATCCCCACTGCTGCGTCCCTTGGGCGTTACGGCGCGTCAAGACCTTGGCCTGGTCGAAAAGCTCGTCCCAGGTGGCGGGCGCCTGGGAAAGACCGGCTTGCCCGCACGCCTGCTGATTGAGATACAGAACAGGCGTGCTGGGCTGGAACGGCAAGCCATAAAGCCGGCCCTCTGCAGTGGCCATGCTCAAGAAGCTGGAATAAAAATCCGGGTATACATCGCTGGCCTTGGCCAGATCGGTCAAATCCGCCAGGGCATTCATGCCCAAGAAAGTTTGCAAGGACGAGTTGATGGGCAGCCATGCCGCGGGCGGCTGCCCCACGCCCAAGGCTGTAATGACTTTTTGTTCCGTATTGTCGTAGTTTCCCGCATAAATAGCCTGGACGTGCACGTCGGGATGCGCGGAATTGAAATTTTCTATCATGGCGGTGACGATGCGATTAATGTCGCCTGATACACCGACCGGATACATGAACTCCAATCGCACAACGCCATCAGGTCGAGTTTGAGCATATACCTGAGAACCTGCCAACAAGCTCATTGCACCTAAAGAAAAACTCCCTTTGAGAAATGTACGGCGCGAGAAGACTGCTTTGTCCGTCATGATCACCCCCTGCTTCAAAATGTGCATCGTCAAGGCACGACGAGGCAAACTGAGGAAAGTATGGGTTTATCATGTGACATGACGATGTACGGCTTGAGCACATGGGCGCACAAAAATTGCAATTTCCATCAATAAAAATAGCGACATGAATATGACGCTGTTCTTAAAATATTGAGTTCTTTTTTAAATGAAAATATGCATCAATTTATGCAAGAAATTCTAATAATCGATAGTAAAATAAAAAAATACTCAATGCCAATTAAATAAGTCTGAACGAAATATCGCAATCAAAAATTTAATTAAAATCCGCCTATATATCCGGCCCTGGACAAATCACTACTTCTGCCCAAACATCGCAAACAAGGCCCGCAGGGCGCTGTCCAGCACGTAGCCGATCAAGCCGATCAGCACGATGACGGCCATCAGCTCCGAATACGCCATGCGGTCGCGCGTATCCAGCACCAGATAGCCCAGGCCGGCGGACACGCCCAGCATTTCGCAGGGCACCAGCACGATCCACAGCACGCCGATGGCCAGGCGGCTGCCCGTCAGCACCGAACCCACGATGCCCGGCAGGACCAGATGGAACAAGGTTTCCAGGCGGGTGGCCGCCAGGCTGCGGCCCAGCATCAGCCAGCGCGGATTCAGGTGACGCACGCCCGAGGCCGTGTTCAACAGGACGGGCCAGACACCGGCCACGCCCAGCAGGAAATAAATCGGCGCATCGCCAATGCCGAAGGCCATGACGGCAATGGGCATCCAGGACAGGGGCGAGATCATGCGCAGGAACTGGAACAACGGGGTGAGCGCCGCGTGGGCGCGCGCCGAAAGCCCCAGCAGCAGGCCGGCCGGCACGCCCACGCCCAGGGAGATGGCCAGGCCCACGAAAATGCGCCGCAGGCTGGCGCCCACGTGCATCCAGGTGTCGGACCAGCCCAGCATGTCCGCCAGGCTGGCCAGCGCCTGGCCGGGGCCGAACTGGCGCATCAAGGCGCTGTCGCTGAAAGCCGTGGCCAGCCACCACAGCAGCACGCCCACTGCCAGACCGCCCAACCCCCAGGCGGCCGAGCGCAGGGTCGAATGCAGGAGCCGACGCCGCCCTGACGACGCGGCGCGCCCGCGATTCGCTGGCGATTCGACCGATGCGGATACGGACGCGCTCATGCGACGATGGTCTCCGTACGGGTGTACTGGCCGGGCAACCCGAAGCGCGCCAGGCCGCCCTGTTTTTCGACCGCGGCGCGCACGAAGCGGTCATCCACCAGATCCGCCGCCACCTGCTGCGGGGTCAGGCTGTCCAGGAAGCCGCGCTCGCCCTGGATCAGAGTGCCCTGCAGCATGCCCACCAGCTCTTCGGTATAGCTGGGGAAGGGATACGGCTGAAAGTCGATGCGCTTGTCGTCCCAATCCGGATGGCGGATGACGCCGGACTCCACGTACTGGCGGCGGTCGGCCGGATCGGGCGCCAGAACCTTCAGCAGATTTTCCCTGGTGTGCGGCGTGTAGCGGTTGCCGCCTTCCCGCGACAGGATCCGGGCCGTCTCGGCGCGGTTGTCGCGTATCCAGGCCTGCGCCTTCACCAGGCCGTCCACCACGCCCTGCGCCCACTGCGGGCGCTGTTCCAGGTCGTGCTCGTGCATGAAGGCCACGCAGCAGGCGTGGTCGCGCCAGACGTCGCCCGTGAAGCGCAAGATGCGGCCCACGCCCTGCGTCTCGGCCATGGCATTGAAGGGTTCGGCCACGGTGAAGCCGGCGATGCGGCCGGAAGCCAGGGCCGGCGGCATGTCGGCCGGCGCCATCACCACCAGATTGACCTCCTTGGCGGCCACGGATTGCGAACCGCGCGACACGGGCGTCAGGCCGTGGGCCTTGAGCACGTGCTGCAGCACGACATTGTGGATGGAATACCAGAACGGGATGGCGACGGTGCGTCCGCCCAATTGTTCGGCGGAAGTGATGCTCTTTTCGACCGTGATGGCCGAACCGCTCATGTGGTTCCAGGCCACGACCTTGGCCGGCACGCGGCTGCCATACCGCCCCCAGATCGTCATGGGCGTGAGCAGGTGCACCAGATTGACCTGGCCGGAGATGAAGGCCTCGATCAACTGGGCCCAGCTGCGCACCATCACGGGCTTCTCGACGGCAACGCCGGCCTCTTCGAAGTACCCGTTGTGGTGCGCCACCAGCATGGCGGTGGCGTCGGTGATGGGCAGATAGCCGATGCGCAGCGGCGCGTCGGGCTCGGCCTGGGCGCGCGCAGCGCGCTGGGCCAGCAAGGGAGCGGCGCCCGCCGCGGTGAACAGCGAGGCCAGCTTGAGCAGATCGCGGCGGGTCCGGGAAGTGGGGGTGTCGGTCATGACGGCATACCTTGCAAAAAGGAAGAAGGAGCGGCCTGGGCCAGGCTCTGCTCCAGGCAGGCCACGACCTCCAGGCGTATGGCCTGCAACCAGGAATCCAGATGGGAGCGGGGATGGGCCGGGCAGGCCCATTCACGGCGCAGGCCGGCAGGGCGTCCGCCCAACAACAAGGCTCGATCGGCCAGCAACAGGGCCTCGTCAATGTCATGGGTGACCAGCACGATGGCGCAGCCGGTCTGGTCGCGGATGGACAGGATCAATTGCTGCATCTGGCGACGCGTGACCTCGTCCAGGGCGCCGAAAGGCTCGTCCATCAGCAGAACCCGCGGACGACGCGCCAGGCAGCGGGCGATCGCCACGCGCTGCGCCATGCCGCCGGACAAGGCCGAAGGACGCAGGTGACGGCTGTCGTACAGTCCCACCTGGCGCAAGGCCTGCTCGACGCGCGCCCGGCGCTCGGCGGCCTGCAGGCGCGGCTGGCGGGCGAACCCCAGGCCGAAGCCCGTATTGGCCTGCACGTTCAGCCAGGGCAGCAGGATGGCTTCCTGAAAGGCCATGGCCAGCGCCGGATGCACTCCCCGCACGGGCTGCCCCAGGAAGCTCACCTCGCCCTGGGTGGGCGCCTGCAGGCCGGACAGTACGCGCAGCAGGGAAGACTTGCCCACGCCGCTGGGCCCCAGCAGCGCGACGATCTCGCCGGCCCGCACCGTCAGGTCCAGGCCCTGCAGGACCGTATGGCCGCCATAGGCAAGGGTGATGCCCCGGCCGGCCAGCAGAGCCTGCTCCTGGGCGCGAGGCGGAGTGGCGGCGGACGTGCTCATGCGGCGTCCGGCCCCAGCTCCGCTTTCAATTGGGCGACGGTGGGCGTGATCAAGGGCACGAACAGGGCCTCGCGATAGCGGCGCAGCAATTGCGGATGCTTGCCATCCAGATAGGCCGCCCCGCCGGTGACCGAGCTTTCCAGCGACACGGCCTCGGCGGCCAGCGCGCTCAATTCGATGCGTACGCGGAACAGGTCGGGCGGCGGCACCGAGCCGGGCTTGCTGGCGGCGCCGATCAGGATGTCGGCCAGCTCCTCGATCCGGGCCAGCAGGCGCCTGGCCGGCTGCTCCTGGACCCACTGGCGGCGCGGCGCCTGCAGCACCAGCTGCAGGGAACGGCGCGCCAGGCCCATGGTCATGCCGCACTGCAGCGCCATGAAACGCGGGCGCACGGCGCGCACGAACTCGGCGGCATTGGCGTGCATCAGGCGTTCCCGACCCACACGCACGCCGTCGAAGGTCAGCGCCGCCGTGCTGCTGCCACGCAAGCCCACCAGCTCCAGGTCCTCCGACCGCTGCAGGCCGGCGTCGCCATGTTCGAACGCCCAGATGCCCACCTGCTCGTCGGGCATGCCGGCCACCACGGCCACCAGGAAACTGTCGCGCCGCAGATTGGTCACCCAGGGCAGGCGGCCTTCGAAACGCCACTGTCCCTGGTCGGGGCGCGCCTGCAACTGCAGGCCTTCGATGCCGCCCAGGAACTTGATGGCATTGGACAGGCCGGTGGAGCCGGCCAGGCGGCCGTCCAGCAGGCTGGGCAGGTAGCGCTCTCGCATGGCGGGATCCTGCACGTTGCGCAGGTATTCGATGAAGGTCCGCTGGCCCCACAGCACGAACGCCGCCGTCAGGGAATGCTCGGCCACGGCCACCACGGAACGCACCGCTTCACCGAAATCCGACAGATCCTCCTTCAGACCCAGGCGAAACAGGCCTTCTTCGGCCAGGCGCGGCAGCAGCTCGTCCGAGAGCGATGCGCCCGTGTCCAGCTCCAGGGCGTTTTCTCCCAGCCATTGGACCAGTCCGGGCGACAGCCGCACGGACGGCGCGCCGGTCAGTTCCTCGGACGCGGCGTTCAGGGCGCTTCCCATGCGTAGGCCTCCAGTTGGCTGTTGAGAGGGGTGCGAGCCAGATTATTGGCGAAATTGCAGATCGTCGCCAGGCCCACGCCGGCAATCACTTCCAGCGCCTGCTGGTCGCCATAGCCGGCGTCGCGGAAATCCTGCAGCGCCTGGTCGGACACTTGGCCTCGAGTATCGATGACGGCCTTGGTGAACAGGGCCAGCGCCTGCAGGCGTTCGTCCTGGATCTGCTCGAAGCCGCGGGCGCGCAGCGCCGCCAGGATCTCCGGATCCAGCTTGGCCTTGTTGGTGGCGATGGCGGTATGGCCGGCAACGCAGAACCGGCAGCCGTGCGTGGTGCCGGCCACCAACTGCACCACTTCGCGCTCGATCAGCGACAGGCTGGCAGTGGCATTCAGCGCCGACATGTCCTGGTAGGCCTGCAGGGCCACGGGCGAACTGGCCAGCACGGCCAGCAGATTGGACAGGAAGCCGCTGCCGCGCACGGCCTTTTCCAACGCGGGCTTGACGACTTCAGGGGCGGAATCCAAAGTATGAAGAGTGAGGCGAGACATGGTAGCGTTAGGTCCTTGATGAGTCATGGCAGGCCTTCATTGTCGGCCCTGCGGCCCGACGCTTCCATATGCCGGTCTAGCTGTATTCATATTGAAAATATCCACGAAAAGAAATAAGCATATTCCTGCCATGAGCCCCCCCGCTTCAGTCGCTCCACAAGCAAGCCCCGAGACCGCCGACCCGCTGCATCCAGTCGAGGACCTGCTGCTTTCCGGGCTGGAGATCACGGCCAGCCTGTTCCACCTGGGCCAGTACTGCGACCATTGGGAAAGCAGCCTGAACGGCCACCAGCGCGCGGGCTTTCACCTGGTGCTGCACGGGCCCTGCTGGCTGCACATCAAGGACAGCCCTTCGCTGCAACTGCATGCGGGCGACGCCGTCTTCTTTCTGCGCGACGTGCCCCACCGGCTCAGCGCGTCCCAGGCCTGCCCCGCCTTTGATGCGCCCCTGCAGCGCCAGGCGATGCAGGAACTGCGTCCGGCCATCGCCAACAGCACGGGCCTGCTGTGCGGCTTCCTGGACCTGGGCTCGGGGCTGAGCGAACTGCTGCTGGCCAACCTGCCCGAGGTGCTTTTGCTGGACGGCGCCAGCGCCCAAGCGGGCAGCCCCTTGTTCGAACTGATCCAGGCCGAGGTGCGCGGCCAGTTCCGGCCCAATCCGCGCCTGCTGGAAAGGCTGGTGGAACTGCTGCTGTTCTACACGCTGCGCCATCATGCGCGTCAGGCGCCCGGCCAGGGCGCGCTGCCCCACGGACTGATCAATTTAGCACGCGACCATGCCTTTGGAAGCCTGCTGGACCAACTGATGCGCGACCCCGCTCGGGAATGGACCGTGGACGAGATGGCGGCCTGCCTGAACATGTCGCGCGCCGCCTTTCATCGCCGCTTCACCCTGCTGTGCGGCCTGGCGCCGGCGCAGGTGCTGCTGCAGCTGCGCATGCAGCTGGCGCGGCGCTACCTGGAACAGGGCCTGGCGCTGGAGCAGGTGGCTGAACGCATAGGCTACAGCTCGGCGGCCGCCTTCAGCGCCGCCTTTCGCCGCAGCGTCGGCATGAGTCCGGCCCAGTGGCGTCGGCAAGAGGCCCGCTGAACGCGATCCATGACCCGAATCCACTGGCTCGCCTGCTTCGAAGGCGGCGAGCAGCGGCCCGGCAAAAAAAAACCCCGACCTGAAACAGATCGGGGTTTTGGTACTACGTGGCGCCGGGCCGGAGCCTGACGCCAGAGCAAGCGCTTAGATCACGCGGGCGGCTTCGATCAGACGCACGACAGTCCAGGACTTGCTGCGGCTGATTGGGCGGCCTTCGGAGATCTCGACGGTATCGCCTTCGTTGTACTGATTGTTCTCATCATGCGCTTTGTATTTGTTGGAGCGGATGATGATCTTGCCGTACAGAGGGTGCTTGACGCGGCGTTCAACCAGAACGACGACAGTCTTGTCCATCTTGTTGCTGACAACTTGACCAATCAGGGTACGTTGACGCTTTGCTGGGGCTTGAGTTTGAGTTTCGCTCATCTTACTTTCCTGCGGTCTCAGCCATGACGGTACGGACGCGAGCGATGTCGCGGCGCACTTTGCCCAGTTGGCTGGTGTTGGAAAGCTGTTGCGTAGCACGCTGCATGCGCAGGTTGAATTGTGCTTTCAACAGGCTCTCGAGCTCTTTCTGCAGCTCGGCGGCATCTTTGGTGCGGAGTTCGCTGGCTTTCATGACGTCTCCTTAAGCACCAATGTGACGCGTTACGAACGTCGTCGAAATTGGCAGCTTAGCGGCGGCCAGACGGAATGCTTCGCGCGCCAGCTCTTCGCTGACACCTTCCATTTCGTACAGGACCTTGCCGGGTTGAATCTCAGCGACCCAGTACTCTGGATTACCTTTACCGTTACCCATACGGACTTCAGCAGGCTTCTGCGAAATCGGCTTGTCAGGGAAGATACGGATCCAGATACGGCCACCACGTTTGATGTGACGGTTGATCGCACGACGTGCTGCTTCGATCTGGCGAGCGGTCAGACGGCCACGGTCCGTGGCTTTCAGGCCGAATTCGCCGAACGAAACTTGAGCACCGCGAGTAGCCAGGCCGGTGTTGCGGCCTTTCTGCTCTTTGCGATACTTTCTGCGAGAAGGTTGCAGCATGTTTATTCTCCTTCGGACGCAGCAGGAGCAGCGTCTTTACGAGGACCGCGACCACGGCCTGGGCGACGACCTTCAGGACGATCGCCGCGAGGACGACGTGGACGGCGTTCTTCAGGGGCTACAGTTTCAGCAGGCATTTCGCCGTTAGGCAGCATGTCGCCCTTGTAGACCCAAACCTTGATACCGATGATCCCGTAAGTCGTGTGCGCTTCGGACGTACCGTAATCGATGTTGGCGCGCAGGGTGTGCAGAGGCACGCGACCTTCGCGGTACCATTCGGTACGGGCGATTTCGATACCGTTCAGACGGCCCGAGCTCATGATCTTGATGCCCTGGGCGCCCAGACGCATGGCGTTCTGCATGGAACGCTTCATGGCGCGACGGAACATGATGCGCTTTTCCAGTTGCTGGGCAATGGAGTCGGCGATCAGTTGAGCGTCGGTTTCAGGCTTGCGGATTTCTTCGATGTTGACGTGCACGGGCACGCCCAGCAGACGCTGCAGGTCAGCCTTCAGGCTTTCGATGTCTTCACCGCGCTTGCCGATCACCACGCCGGGACGAGCCGAGTAGATGGTGATGCGTGCATTCTTGGCTGGACGCTCGATGACCACGCGGCCAACGGACGCGCTCTTCAGCTTGCGTTTCAGGTATTCGCGCACACGGATGTCGTCGGCCAACATGGTACCGAACTCGGCGCCGTCGGCGTACCAACGGGAGCTCCAGTTGCGGTTGACAGCGAGGCGGAACCCAATTGGGTGGATTTTCTGTCCCATTGTGACTCCTTAAGCGCCGACCTTGACCACGATGTGGCAAGTCTGCTTCTCGATACGGTTACCGCGGCCTTTTGCTCGTGCAGAAAAACGCTTCAACGACTGGGCCTTGTCCACGTAGATGGTGGTGACCTTCAGTTCGTCGATGTCGGCACCGTCGTTGTGCTCGGCATTGGCGATGGCCGATTCCAGAGCTTTCTTGATGATGCCGGCGGCTTTCTTGGGAGTGAAAGTCAGCGTATTCAGGGCGTGACCAACGGACTTGCCGCGGATCAGATCCGCGACCAGACGTGCCTTCTGAGCCGAAATACGGACTCCACGGATAGTTGCAGTAGTTTCCATCGCTTATCTCCGGGCCTTTTTGTCCGCGGCGTGACCCTTGAACGTACGGGTCAGGGCGAATTCACCGAGCTTATGGCCAACCATGTTCTCGTTGATGTAAACGGGAATGTGTTGACGGCCATTGTGCACGGCAATCGTCAGCCCGATGAACTCGGGCAGGATGGTAGAACGGCGCGACCAGGTTTTGATCGGCTTCTTATCGTTGCCCGCGACAGCGGCGTCCACCTTCTTGATCAGGTGAGCGTCGACGAATGGGCCTTTTTTGATCGAACGTGACATAGTGTTCGCCCCTTACTTGCGCTTACGGCGCGAGACAATCATATTGTCTGTGCGCTTGTTACGACGGGTGCGGTAGCCCTTGGCAGGAGTACCCCATGGGCTGACTGGCTCACGGCCTTCACCCGTACGACCTTCACCACCACCGTGTGGGTGATCGATTGGGTTCATGGCCACACCGCGAACGGTTGGACGAACACCACGCCAGCGGACGGCACCGGCTTTACCGATCTGACGCAGGCTGTGGTCCTGATTGCCCACTTCGCCGATCGTGGCGCGGCAGTCGATGTGAATGCGACGGACTTCGCCCGAACGCAGACGCACTTGAGCGTACGTGCCTTCGCGAGCCAGCAACACAGCCGAACCACCAGCCGAACGTGCGATCTGAGCGCCCTTGCCAGGCAGCATCTCGATGCAGTGAATGGTCTGACCCACGGGAATGTTGCGGATAGGCAGCGTGTTGCCGGCGCGGATGGGAGCATCCTGGCCAGAAACGATCGTTGCACCCACTTCCAGACCACGAGGGGCGATGATGTAACGACGCTCGCCGTCGGCGTAGCACACCAGAGCGATGTGGGCGCTGCGGTTAGGGTCGTATTCCAGGCGTTCCACCTTGGCAGGAATACCGTCCTTGTTGCGACGGAAGTCGACAATACGGTAGTGCTGCTTGTGACCACCCCCACGGTGACGAACCGTGATGTGACCGTTGTTGTTACGGCCGGAGGAGCGGGATTTCTTTTCCAGCAGGGCCGCGTGGGGAGCGCCTTTGTGCAGTTCGCTGTGAACCACTTTGATCATGCCACGACGACCAGGCGACGTAGGCTTGACTTTTACGAGTGCCATATTAGTTCACCTCTGAAAAGTCGAGTTCCTGACCGGCCTTGAGCGAGACGTATGCCTTGCGCACATTGCGGCGGCGACCCATGAAACGGCCAAAGCGCTTTTCCTTGCCTTGCTGGTTCAGCACCTGCACCGATTCCACTTCCACCTTGAACAGCAGTTCGACGGCGGCCTTGATTTCGGGCTTGGTGGCGTCAGCGGCAACGCGGAAAGCGATTTGCTGATTTTTCTCGGCTACGAACGTGGCCTTTTCGGTCACGACGGGAGCCAGAATGACTTGCAACAGACGTTCGGCGTTCATCCCAACATCTCCTCGAGCTGAGCGACAGCCGCTTTGGTGATCAGCACTTTCTTGTAGTGGATCAGGGACAGCGGGTCGGCGTAGCGTGGTTCAATCACGGCAACGTGGGGCAGGTTACGCGTAGCCAGGTACACGTTTTCGTCCAGCACGTCGGTGATGATCAGCACGGATTCCAGGCCCAGGTCTTTCAGCTTGTTGGCTGCCAGACGGGTCTTGGGGGCTTCCAGTGCGAAGGAATCAACGACCAGCAGACGCTCGTCGCGGACCAACTGGGACAGGATCGCGCTGATGCCGGCGCGATACATCTTCTTGTTGACCTTGTGCGAGTAGTTCTCTTCGCCGGTGTTGGGGAATGCGCGACCGCCTCCACGCCACACGGGCGAGGACGTCATGCCAGCACGAGCGCGGCCGGTGCCTTTCTGGCGCCATGGCTTCTTGGTGCTGTGGTTGACTTCGGCGCGGGTCTTCTGCTTGCTGTTGCCGCTGCGAGCATTGGCTTGGTAAGCAACGACGATCTGGTGAACCAGGGCTTCGTTGAATTCGCGACCGAAAACGGTATCCTTGGCCTCGACGGTGGAAGCCGCTTGACCTTGTTCGTTCAGGAGCTTCAGTTCCATGGATTAGGCTCCTTTCACTGCAGGACGCACCACGATGTTGGCGTTCTTGTGGCCGGGGACAGCGCCCTTGACCAGCAACAAGCCACGTTCGGCGTCGACGCGGATCACGTCAAGATTTTGAACCGTACGGGTAACGTCACCCATGTGACCCGACATTTTCTTACCTTTGAAAATACGGCCTGGATCCTGGGCTTGACCAATGGAACCGGGCACGCGGTGAGAACGCGAGTTACCGTGGCTGGCGCGCTGGGCGCCGAAGTTGTGGCGCTTGATGGTGCCGGCGAAGCCCTTACCGATCGTGGTGCCCGTGACGTCAACCTTCTGACCCGCTTCGAAAATGCTTTCCACGGCCACGACGGAACCGGCCGTGAGGTCGGCGATGGCGGCGGGATCGAGACGGAATTCTTTCAGGATGCTGCCGGCTTCAACGCCGGCTTTTGCATAGTGCCCTGCCTGGGGCTTGGTGACACGCGATGCACGGCGGGTGCCGAAGGCAACCTGTACAGCGGCGTAACCGTCAACTGCGGGCGTCTTGACCTGGGTGATGCGGTTGTTGGACACGTCCAGTACGGTCACAGGGATGGACTCGCCTTCCTCTGTGAACACACGGGTCATGCCGACTTTACGCCCAACAAGGCCCAGCCGCCACGCGGCAGGCGTAGGTGTCGAGTTCGACATCGTTTTCTCCATTCCCGACTACGATTGGTCGGGGCTAACTGAGAGTGCACGCAAAAAAATCTTTGCGCTAGCGACTTTAGCCAAAACTTTTTGGCTAAGCTGCCTAATATACCACGCACTTGTAAATCAGAGCAAACATCCACACAAAAAATCGTCCTCAAACTGCTTGATACACAACAGTTTTTTGAGGAGCGCCTGTCCAAGGCGGGTCTTTTTCCCGGCGCGCGGGGCGATCCGGCGCCCTTCAGGCGCGGGGCTTGTTCACGAAGCGCGCCACATAATCGTTGGCGGGCTCGTCGCGGATCTGCGCCGGGGTGCCGCTCTGCTCCACCTTGCCCTCGCGCAGCACGACGATGTGCCGGCCCATGCGCAGAGCCTCGTCTATGTCGTGGGTGATGAAGATGATGGTCTTGTTCAGGCTCTGCTGCAGGCGCAGGAGCTCGTCCTGCATTTCATAGCGTATCAGCGGGTCCAGGGCCGAAAAGGCTTCGTCCATGAGCAGGACTTCGGCATCCACGGCCAGGGCGCGGGCCAGGCCCACGCGCTGCTGCATGCCGCCGGACAGCTCATCCGGATAATTGAGCGCATAATCCTGAAGACCCACCCGCTCCAGCCACTGCAGGGCATGCTCGCGCGATTGGCGGCGACCCTCGCCGCGCACCTCCAGGCCGAAGGCCACATTGTCCCGCACCGTCAGGTGGGGCAGCAGCCCGAAGGCCTGGAACACCATGCTGATCCCGTGGCGACGCAACTGACGCAGGCGCACCATGTCCAGCTTCAGGATGTCCTCCCCGTCCACCAGCACCTGGCCCGCGGTCGGATCGATCAGCCGGTTGATGTGACGCACCAGGGTGGACTTGCCCGAACCCGACAATCCCATGACGCAGGAGATCTGTTGCGCCGGGAAGCAGGCGTTCACGCCGGCCAGGCCCACGATGCAGCCGGTCTGCTGCTGCACGGCCTGCTTGTCCTGGCCCTGCCGCAACAGTTCCACGGCCTGCTGCGGGCGAGCGCCGAAGACCTTGTAGACCTCGCGCAGTTCGACCTTGCAGTCCGGAACGGCGCTATCGCTTTGCGTATCTGGCTTCATGGCTGCTTCCTGTCCCGCCGCCGGCGGCGCTGCGAACGTCCGTACGACTGGGAAATGCGATCCATCACGATGGCCAGGATCACAATGGCGACCCCCGCCTGCAGCCCCCGGCCGATGTCCAGCGTCTGTATCCCGGCCAGCACGTCTTCGCCCAGCCCCTGGGCGCCGATCATGGAGGCCACCACCACCATGGACAAGGCCATCATGGTGGTCTGGTTGATGCCGGCCATGATGCTGGGGCGAGCCAGCGGCAGCGTCACCTTGACCAGCATCTGCCAGCGCGTCACCCCATAGGCCTGCGCCGCTTCCATCACATTGGGGTCGACCTGGCGCAGGCCCAGGCTGGTCAGGCGTATCAGGGGCGGCACGGCATACACCACGGTGGCCAGGACCGCCGGCACCTTGCCCAGGCCGAACAGCATCAGCACGGGAATCAGGTAGACGAAGCTGGGCATGGTCTGCATGACGTCCAGCACCGGGGTCAGGACGCGGCGCAGCGCCCGGCTGCGTGCAGCCAGCACGCCCACGGGAATGCCGATCAGCACCGAGAAGCAGGTGGCCACCAGCACCAGGGTGAAGGTCTGCATCAGCTTGTCCCACAGGCCCATGGCGCCGATCAGGTACAGGCCGGCCACGTACAGCAGGGGCGGCAGCCAGCGGCGCTGGCCCCACCAGGCCGCGGCGCCGGCCAGCAGCAGCATGGCCCAGGGCGGCGCGGCCTGCAGGATGCCTTCCACGGGCAGGATCACGCGATTCAGGATCCAGGCGCTGACGCTGCGAAAGCCCGTGCCCCAGTCGCGCACCGCCGCCAGCAACTGGCGATTGATCCAGTCCGCCGCCGACCAGTGCGGAAAGAAGCCCGGGGCCGCAGCCGGGCGGCTGGACGCGCCTGCCGGCTCCAGGGCCGCCTGCAGGCGATCGGCCTGGGCGGCCGGCATCCACGCGCGCCACTGCTCCGGATTTTCTTTCAAGAAGCGCCGCACCTGGGCCGCGGCGCTCCGGCCTCCTTCGGACATGCCCAGGATGATTTCATTCATCTGTTCGGGGCGCAGCTGGATCTTTTCGAACAGGGCGACCAGATCGGGATGCGCCTGCACGAACGGCGTGGACGCGGCCACCGCGATCGTGGCCAGGATGAAATCGGTCGGGCAGGTCTTGCCCTTGCCGGAGACGGCGGCATCCCAGCAGGCCTGGTCGAAGGGCGCGCTGGCCAGCTTGCGAAAGGAATACTTGGCCATCAGTCCGGCCGGCTGCCAGTAATAGAACAGGATGGGCTGGCGCCGGTCATAGGCGGCGCTGATGGCCGCGTCCAGGGCCGCGCCCGTGCCGGGGCGAAAGTTCTGGTATTGCCGGTCCAGGCCGTACAGCTCGAACAGGCGGCTGTTGAAAGTCTCGCACACCCAGCCCGAGGGGCAGTTGTAGAAACGGCCGCGGCCGGGTTGTTCGGGATCGCTGAAGACCTGCGCGTAACGCCCGAGGTCTTCGATGCGGCGCAGTTCGGGCGCCGCCGGCGCCACGCCCCGCTCCTCGTCGCCGTCGATGACGTAGTCGGGCACGTACCAGCCCTGCTCGGCGCCGCCTTCCAGCGTGTTGCCGATGACCTTGACCTGGCCGGCCGCGATCGCCTTCTCGATGATCTCGGTCCGGCCCGACCAGATTTCGCCGATTAATTGGATATCGTTCTGGGCCAGGGCTGTTTCCAGCGCCGCCGACGACCCCGGCACGCGCTCGGTACGGCAGTCGTAGGCCTTCTCCAGGATTTCCTGATAGAGCTGCGTGCTGAACGCCGCGCTTTCCCAGCTCAGGTCGGCGAGCCGTATGGGCTGGCCCGCCGTGCAGGCCTGCGCCCGCGCGGCCGGCCACAGCAGGCATATCGCCAGCACCAGCCAGCGCCACCTCGTCAACGGCGCTTCCCCCCTCTCTGCCATGTTCGTCCTCCATGCCACAGCGGCGAGCCGCTGCGAGTACTGGCGCGGCCGGACCTTTTCCAATGGCAGTCCGGACGAGCCTCGCACTTCCCGCCAGGGCGGCGGCAAGATTCTGGATCGTGGTTCGTGCCGGTCCAGAGTACTTCAATCGTCTGGAAGGCGTCCAGCATGGATCTGTTGGCGCTCCAGGCCGAACCATGCGCACAAGGCCTGCGTCACGGCCTGTTTGCCGTGGACCCGGCGCTCCAGCATGCCCACGGAACGGTGCAGCGCCACGCCCGGCAGGGCCAGCACCTGCAGTTGTTGTTCATCCCATTCGGCATTGGCCAGATGCGGCACGATGGCCACCCCGAACTGCTTGCGCACCAATTGCACGATCGCCTCCACGGAATTGAGTTCCAGCGCCACGTCCGGGCGCACGCCCAACTGCTCCAGGGCGTAACTGACCAGACGCCCCGTCCACAAGGACCGATCGAACAGCAGGAAGCGCTCCCGGCGCAGCAACTCCAGAGGATCGGCCGGCGCCAGGTCCCGATGCGCGATCAGCACCAGGGGTTCGCGATAGAAAGGCGTCCACATCAAGCCCGCCGGCACTTCGTAAGGCGGCTCGGCCACCACGGCCGCATCCAGCTCGCCCGCGGCGACTTTGCGGGCAAAGTCGCCGGACTGCCCGGCGAACAGCCGCAGGTCCAGCTCCGGAAAGTCCGTGCGGATGCGTGCCAGCGCGTTACCGAAGGAACCCATCAGGGCGGACACCAGCGCCCCCACCAGCAGCGTGCCGCGCAAGACGCCGTCGTCAGGCCGGCACAGCTTGTCATAACCGTCGACCAGCTGCGCCAGGCGCTCCAGCACGGACTGCCCGTCCGCGGTCACGGTCAAGGCGGTCTTGCCGCGTTCGAACAGCACCACTCCCAGCTCCTCTTCGAGATTGCGAACCTGCAGGCTGACGGCGGCCTGCGTCAACCCGACCCGGCGACCGGCCTCGGTGAAGCTGCCCGCCTGCGCGGCGGCCAGGGCTGTGCGGAACTGACGGATGGACGACATGACTTATCCATAAAATATTTTTATGTATTTTACAATAATTACTAGTTTTACTATTAACTGGTTTCGCCGCAACATGGTGCTCGTGAACCCACTCTCGCGAGCCTGACATGAAGCCTGCCCCCACCCTGAGCGTCGAGATCTGGCGCGGCGCCCGTCACGGCCGGTTCGAGCGCTTTGACGTTCCCCGGCGCGACAACCAGACCGTGCTGGACATCGTCACCTACATCCAGCGCCGCCTGGACCCCACCTTGTCCTACCGCTACGCCTGCCGGGTCGGCATGTGCGGCTCCTGCGCCATGCGCGTCAACGGAGTCGCACGCTGGACATGCCGCACCCATGTGGCCAAGGTCGCCAAGGGGCCCCTCCTGCGCCTGGAACCCCTGGCCAACATGCCGGTCATCAAGGACCTGGCAGTGGACATGGCCCAATTCTTCGACAAGCAGCGCCAGGCGCGCGGCCAGTTCAAGGGCCTGTCCGGACGGGGCGAGCCCGTGGCCCGGATCAGCCCGGACTCTCCAGCCCGCCAGGCCGCCGATGCGGGCATCGAATGCATAGGCTGCGCCGTCTGCTATTCCTCCTGCGACGTCGTCGGCTGGCGGCCCGAGTTCCTGGGGCCGGCGGCGCTGAACCGCGCCTGGACCCTGGTCAACGACGAGCGCGATGTACAGCAGGGCGAGCGCCTGCTGGCCGTGGCCGGCGAGGCCGGCTGCCACGCCTGCCACAGCCAGGGCTCCTGTACCCTGCGTTGCCCCAAGCACCTGACGCCGACCGCCTCGATCGCCGGACTCAAGCGCCGGACCGTCCAGGCGCTGCTGTCCGGAGAAGCGCCATGAACCCGCCGCACGCTACGGTGCGCGCCGTGCGCATGTGGTACTGGCAACGGCTCAGCGCCATGCTGATGACGGTGTTCGTGTTCACGCACCTGGCCCTGATCCTGTATGCCATGCAAGGCGGACTGACGGCCGCCGAAATCCTGCAGCGCACCCGCGGCAATGCACTGTGGGGCCTGTTCTACGGCGTCTTCGTCGTTCTGGTCAGCCTGCACGGCGCCCTGGGTCTGCGCGCCATCCTGCTGGAATGGACGCGTCTGGGCCCTGCTGCCTGCGCCCGCGCCGCGCTGGCCATCGGCGCCGTCCTGCTGGTCCTGGGACTGCGGGCGGTCTGGGCCGTCACCCTGGCAGGAGCCTGACCATGCACGGCAACCGCTACTCCAACCGCCGCCACGCCAGCTGGCTGGCTTTCTTCCTCCACCGTGTCTCCGGCGTGCTGCTGCTGATCTTCCTGCCCCTGCACTTCTGGACCCTGGGCCTGGCCTTGCAGGGCGAAGCCAGCCTGGATCAGGCCCTGCGCTGGTATGACGCCCCCTTGTTCCGCGCCGGCGAGTGGGCCCTGGTGGCTCTGCTGGCCGTGCATCTGCTGGGCGGCGTACGCATCCTGCTGATCGAGTTCCGCCCCTGGCAGGGGCTGCGCCGCGGCTGGATCGCCGGCAGCGTGCTGGGCGGCCTGGCCGTCTCCTTCCTGTTTCTTCTTGTTTCCGGGACGTGAACCATGACTTCCATCGACTATGCGCATATTGAAGAGGCGGCCTGCCAGCTCTACATCCGAGCCCTGAAAAAACTGCCCGACGACATCAAGGCCGGCTTCGGACGCCTGCAGGCGCGCGAACGCTCGACCCGCGCACAGGACATCCTCCAGACCATGGTGACCAATATCCAGGTCGCCGAGCAGCAGGACAATCTGCTGTGCCAGGACACGGGCATTCCCATCTACAACGTCACCCTGGGACCGGACGCGCGGGTGGACGGCTGGCGCCTGACCGAGGCGATCCGGGCCGGCTGCCGGCGCGCGACCGAGGAACACCCCTTGCGCTCCAGCGTGGTGCATCCCATCAGCCGACGGAACAACCAGACCTCCTGCGGTCCCGGCGTGCCCGTGATCCACATCGAATACGTACCGCAAGCCGGCACCCTGGACATCGAGATGATCCCCAAGGGCAGCGGCTCGGAGAACAATTCCTTCCTGCACATGGCCATCCCGGCCGACGGTCTGGCGGCGGTCAAGAAGTTCGTGATCGACTGCGTGGTAAAGGCCGGGGGCAAGACCTGTCCGCCCACCATCGTGGGGGTGGGGGTCGGCGGCACGTCGGACCTGTGCATGCACCTGGCCAAGAAGGCCGCCACCCGGCCCCTGGGGAGCCGCTGCGAAGACGAGCTGGGCGCGCAGCTGGAAGACGAACTGAGCCAGGCCGTGAACCATCTGGGCATCGGTCCGCAGGGCCTGGGCGGCGACGGCACCGCCTTTGCCGTGCACGTGGAGCTGGCCGCCACCCACATCACCATGAATCCCGTGGCGGTGAACATGCAATGCCATTCCGCCCGCCGCGCCCGCGCCCGCCTGCATGACGGGCGCATCGAGTATGGCTTCTGAACCGGAGTCCGCCATGACGCACCATATCCTGACCATGCCCATCTCCGCTGCCCAGGCCCGGACGCTGCGGGTGGGCGACACGGTCACCCTGCAGCATCGCCTGTTCGGCATCCGCGACGCCAGCTACATCGCCCTGTTCGACAAAGGCCGGACCACCCGGCTGGATCTCCAGGGCCACGCCGTGATCCATACCGCCCCCAATGTGCGCCGCGTGGCGCCCGGTCCCGGCCAGCCCGCCGGCTACCAGCCGGTGTGCATCGGCACCACGACCTCCTCGCGCATGGAACGCTTCACCCGCCAGCTGATGCAGCAGTTGGGCGTGCGCCTGATCATCGGCAAGGGCGGCATGCATGCCGGCTCCCTGGCGGCCTTCCAGGAACTGGGCGGCGCCTACCTGGCCATCGTGGGCGGCACGGCCGCCCTGGAGACGACCTGGATCGAAGAAATCGAAGACGTGGACCTGGACGACCTGAATCCGGAATCGCTGTGGCAGTTCCGCATCCGCGACTTCGGCCCCCTGCTGGTGGGCATGGACAGTCATGGCCGCTCCCTGTACGAGGACGTGGACCAGGAGGTCGCCCGGCGGCAGGCGGCGGTGCTTCAAACCCTGGGAGTGGCGTGATGGAACCGGCCGACATCATTGAAACCGACATCCTGATCCTGGGTTCGGGCGGGGCCGGGCTGTTCGCGGCCCTGCACGCGCATCAGGCCGCGCCGGACCTGCGCATCACGGTCGCCGTCAAAGGCCTGCTGGGCAAGTGCGGCTGCACCCGCATGGTCCAGGGCGGCTACAACGTGGCCCTGGCCCAGGGCGATTCGCCCGAACGCCATTTCATGGACACGATAGAGGGCGGCAAATGGCTGCCCGACCAGGACCTGGCCTGGACGCTGGTGAACAAGGCCATCGAGCGGGTCCACGAACTGGAAAATGAGCTGGGCTGCTTCTTCGACCGCAACAGCGACGGCAGCCTGCACCAGAAAGCCTTCGCCGGACAGACCTTCGACCGCACCGTGCACAAGGGCGACCTGACCGGCATCGAGATCATCAATCGCCTGGCCGAACAGGTATGGGCGCGCCAGATAAACCGCCTGGAGGAACACAGGGCCATCGAGCTCATTCCGTCGGGCGACGGCCGGCGCATCGCCGCCGTGCTGATGATAGACCTGCGCAGCGGCCTGTACCGGCTGGTGCGCGCCAAGGCGGTGCTGCTGGCCACCGGCGGCGGCCCGACCATGTACAAGTACCATACGCCCTCGGGCGACAAGAGTTGCGACGGCCTGGCCATGGCCCTGCGCGCCGGCCTGCCCCTGCGCGACATGGAAATGGTCCAGTTCCATCCCACAGGGCTGCTGGCCGGATCCGACACGCGCATGACGGGCACCGTGCTCGAAGAAGGACTGCGCGGCGCGGGAGGCCACCTGCTCAACGGCCGGGGCGAGCGTTTCATGCACAACTACGACGAACGCGGCGAGCGCGCCACCCGCGACATCGTCTCGCGCGGCATCTTCAGCGAAATGCGCGCCGGTCGCACCACGCCCAATGGCGGCGTCTACCTGCAGATGCACCACCTGGGCCCGGACCAGGTGCGGCGCCAGTTCAAAGGCATGGTGGAGCGTTGCGCCGATTGCGGCTTCGATCTGGCGGGCGGCCGCGTGGAGGTGGTGCCGACCGCGCATTACATGATGGGCGGGATCATCTTCCGCCCCGACTGTTCCACCCCATGGGAAGGCTTGTTCGCCGCCGGTGAGGACACGGGCGGCGTGCATGGCGCCAATCGGCTGGGCGGCAATGGCGTGGCCAACTCCACCGTGTTCGGCGGCATCGCCGGCGACACCATGGCGGCCTGGGCGCAAGGCCGAAGCCTGCCGGACTGGAGCCATGCGCATGTGCGCGAGGCGATCCGCCGCGCCGAACGGCCCTTCACCCTCCCGCCCGGCGACTTCAATGCCTTGCGCGAGCGCCTGGCGGAATGCATGTGGGAGCGGGTGGGCATCGAGCGCGACGCCGCGGGCCTGCGCCAGGCTGTCGGCGAGCTGGACGCGCTGTATGCGCAGCTGCAGGAAGTGGGACTGGATACGCGCGAACGCGCCTTCAACCTGAGCTGGCAGGACTGGCTCAACCTGGATAACCAGATCCAGGTCAGCCGGGTCATTGCCCAGGCGGCGCTGGCGCGCGACGATTCGCGCGGTGCTCATTTTCGCAGCGACTTCCCCCTGGTGCGGGACCTGGAGCGGTCCTGGTTTTCAGTGGCGCAGCAAGGCCCGGACGGATTGATCATCGAGCGGCGCCCGGTGCGCTTCACGCGCGTACAGCCCGGCCGGAGCCTGCTTGCGGCCGACGAGGCCCTGCCGGCGTCGGCCCAGGCCTGATGTCCGCGCGGGCATAGGGGCCGGCGCAAGCCGGCCCCGCTCCCTACTGCAGCGTGATGCCCTGCTGCTTGATGATGCGCTCCCACAACTCAGACTCGCTGCGGACCTCCTGCTGCAGTTCGTCCGAACTGTTGCCCACTGCCTGCATCCCCAGGCTCGCCAGTCGTTGCTGCACCTCGGGCATGTCCAGCACCTTGCGCGTATCGGCGTAGAGCTTGTCCACCACCGCCTGGGGCGTCTTCTTGGGTACGACGAAGGCGAACCAGCCTTTGTTCTCGAAGCCCGCCACCCCGGCCTCGTCCACCGTCGGGATGTCGGAGAGCATCTGCGCCCGCTCCTTGGAGGTCACTCCCAGCGCCCGGATCTTGCCGCTGGACACCAGCGTGCTGACGGCGCCTATATTGCCGACCACCATGTCTATCTGTCCGGCCATCAGGTCCGTGTAGGCGGCGGCTTCGCCTTTGTAGGGCACATGGGTCACCTTGATCTTGGCGGCATCGGCGAAGTTCTCGCCCGCCATGTGGACCTGGCTGCCTATGCCTGCCGACCCCATGTTCAGCTTACCCGGGTTCTGCCTGGCATAGTCGATCAGCTCCTGCAGGTTCTTGGCCGGCACCGCCGTGGAGGTCACCACCACCATGGGGCCGGCCGCCACATTGGTCACCAGGGTGAAGTCCTTGTCCACGTTGTAGGGCAGGGCCTTGTATAGGTGGGGATTGACGGTCAGATTGCTGCCCGAGGCCATCAGGATGGTCTGGCCGTCGGGCGTGGCCCGGGCCACCAGGGACGCGCCGATGTTGCCGCTGGCCCCCGGCCGGTTGTCCACCACCACGCTGGTCCCCCACAGCTCGCCCAGCTTCTGGGCCATCAGCCGCCCGACCACGTCGGTCGTGCCGCCGGCGGAAAAAGGCACCACCAGCGTGACCGGCCCGCTGGGCCAGTCCGCGGCCTGGGCGGGACCCCAGGCACAGACGGAAATACTCGCTACCGCAACCACTGATTTCAAGCGCAACAAAGCACGAAAGCGATAATTCATTTTGTCTCTCCAACAAATAATTATGGGTATGTGCCGCTGCGAGCTCTCAGGCCCGTGAAACAAGAATGGCCCCCCCGGCAAACCGGGGAAGCCATCGACTACATCCTGCTGAACCAGATCCTCCTACGCACTTTCAAACAGCCGGGTCAGGACGAATTCGCGATGCCCCAGCGCCTCGGCGGCGGTCCAGCGCCCGTTGGCGGTGGCCAGCATGCTCTCCAGCAGCAGGTCGCCGGCCTTGTCCAGGTCGATCTCGCGCTGCAGCAGCGCGGAGGTGTCCACGTCGATGTGCTCGCCCATGGTGCGCACCGTGCGCGGGTTGGCGCAGATCTTGATCACCGGCAGGATGGGGTTGCCGATGACGTTGCCCTGGCCGGTGGGGAAGAAATGCACGGCATAGCCCGAGGCGGCGCACAAGGTCACCATCTCGGCGGCGGCCGACGAGGAATCCATGAACCACAGTCCCCTGCCGCTGGGCACTTCGGCCTTGTCCAGCACACCGTCGACCCGGCAGCGCTTGCCGATCTTCTGGATGTTGCCCATGGCCTTCTCCTCGATCGTGGTCAGGCCGCCCGCGATATTGCCCTTGGTGGGCTGGGATTCGGACAGGTCGCTGGTCTTCCAGCGGTTGATCATGTCCTGGTAGCGGTTGAACATGAACATGAAACGCTCGCGCACGGCATCATCGGCGCAGCGCTCGGCCACGATATGCTCGCCGCCGGTCAGCTCCGAGGTCTCGCCAAAGCACAAGGTGCTGCCCAGCGCGTACAGCTTGTCGAAGGCATTGCCCACGGTCGGGTTGGCGCCGCAGCCCGAGGTGGTGTCCGATTCCCCGCACTTGGTCGACACCCAAAGTTCGCTGATCGGGCAGGGCTCGCGCTGCAGCGCCGTGGCGTAGTGCACGAATTCCTTGGCTTCGCGCGAGGCGCGCATGATGGTGCTGTGGTCGCCGTTGAGCTCGATGCTGAAGCCGGCCACGGGCTTGCCGGTCTTGGCGATGCCGTCCACCACGCGCTTGGTCCAGCCTTCCTCGATGCCGATCACGACGACGGCGGCGACGTTGGGATTGCTGCCCGTGCCGATAAGGGTGCGAAAGTGCAGCTCCAGGTCCTCGCCGAACTGAAGACGGCCGTAAGGATGAGGCAAAGCCAGCGTGCCCTTGATGTTGTTGGCGACCGCCTCGGCCGCCGCGTTCGAAATATCGTCCACAGGCAGGATGATGACGTGGTTGCGTACCCCCACCCGGCCATTGGCGCGCCGGTAGCCCATGAATGTGGTGTCTGCGGAAATGACCGACATAGTGATGTCCTTGAATGATTGTTCAGGTTCGTGCGGGCAGGCGAATTACCAGCGCTTGGTCTTGATGTTCTGCACATGGGCGTGGTCGCCCGGCTGGATGGGGGCGACAACCTTGCCGATGTCGACCCCGTACTTGTAGACCGTGTCGCCGACCTGCATCGCATGCAGCGCCACCTTGTGGCCGATGGGAATGTCCTGCTGGGCCCGGACCTGGATGATCTTGTCCTCGTCCATGATCCAGGCATTGAGCTCGGTGCCTGCCTTGATGCCTTCCACCACGGCGACGGCCACCGTGTCCTTTGCGTCGTGCAATACAGCGTGAATCATCGATACGCTCCTTGAATGAAAAGGAAATGCCAGAAATCGCAATTGCTTCCGGGTTGCAATAAATACTAATTAGCCAACTCATCCAAGTCAAGCATATCATCTATATGATTTGATTGTGTCAATTCCACCACGGCAACGGTAAAATGCGAGTGATCGCGCCTCAGCAGAGAAACCCATGGATAATTTCGCTCCTCCCCACCCCATCGGCGCCCTTGCGCCCACCGGCATCCCGCTTTATCAGCAGGTCAAGCAGGCCGTGCTCACCGCCCTGGCCAGCGGCGAATGGAACCAGGGCGACGCCATACCGCCCGAGAAAGTGCTGGCGGCGCGTTTCAACGTCTCCATCGGCACTCTGCGCAAGGCCATCGACGACCTGGTCTCGGAAAACATCCTGGTACGCCACCAGGGGCGGGGGACCTTCGTGGCCGAGCACGCGCACAACCAGCATTTCTTCAAGTTCTTCCGCATCGCGCGCCAGGACGGCAAGCGCTCCTATCCTGAAACCCGGCTGCAGCAGTTCCGTCGCCTGCGGGCCGGCGACGAGGCGCGGGAAAAGCTGCGTCTGGGCGCCGGAGCCCATGTCTACGAATTCATCAACCTGCTCAGCCTGAACGGCCAGAACGTCATGGTCGACACCGTCACCGTGCCCGAGAGCATCTTCATGGGCCTGGATGAAACGCTCCTGCGCGAACGCAACAGCACGCTCTACCGCTTCTATCAGGAGCGCTTCGGCGTCAACGTCATCACCACCGACGAGCAGGTGCGCATATTCGCCGCCGACCAGCTCCACAGCCGATTGCTGGGCGTGGAGCCGGGCCAGCCCCTGCTGGATGTGCGCCGGGTCGCCTACTCCTACAAGATGCAGGCTGTGGAATGGCGTCAAAGCCGCGTCAATGTTCAGGAGTACGAATACATCGGCCATGAAGCCGGCGACCATTGAACGCGTAGAATTCGATCAATTCATATATATGATATTGTTGACTTAGATGGTCAACAGCTTTAGCATGGGCTCTCGCAAGGAGAGGCCATGGACATTGTCATCAGTGAATTCATGGACGAGCCCGCCGTCCAGCGTCTGCGGGAACAGTTTTCAGTGCTGTACGACCCGGGGCTGGTCGATCGCCCACTGGATTTGCAGTCCGCGCTGGCCCGGTCACGCGCCCTGATCGTGCGCAACCGCACGCAGGTGAACCAGGCCCTGTTGGAGCACGCGCCCCGGCTGCAGGTCGTCGGCCGGCTGGGCGTGGGGCTGGACAATATAGAACAGGGGCCATGCCGGGACCGCGGCGTGCAGGTGATCCCCGCAACGGGCGCCAATGCCAGGGCCGTCGCCGAATACGTACTGGGAGCCGCGCTGCTTCTGGCGCGCGGCGCCTTCGGATCCACCAGGGCGGTCGCCAGCGGCCAATGGCCGCGCACCGCGCTGGGCCAAGGCCGCGAGATCGGCGGCCTGATCCTGGGCCTGATCGGATTCGGCGACATCGCCAGGCAGCTCAGCGCAATGGCCGGGCACCTGGGTCTGTCCGTGTTCGCCCACGATCCCGGGTTGGCGCCCGACGATCCCGCCTGGGCAGCCCATCGCGCCAGGCCGCTGGCCCTGGACGAACTGCTCGCTCAGGCCGACATCGTCAGCCTGCATGTGCCCTTGTTGCCCAGTACCCGCGGACTGATCGACGCCCGGCGATTGGAGCAAATGAAACCCGACGCGATCCTGATCAATACCACACGAGGTGGCGTGGTGGACGAAGCAGCCGTGGCAGCCGCCCTGCGAGCCGGGCGGCTGGGCGGCGCGGCCCTGGATGTGTTCGATGAGGAGCCCCTGCCCTGCTCCGAGCATCTCCAGGATGTACCGAATCTGATCCTGTCCCCTCATATTGCCGGCTTGAGCCGCCAGGCCAATACCCGCGTCAGCGCCTTCGTCGCGGACGCCGTCGCCCGCCAACTACGGAGCCCATCCTGATGAACAACCCCGCCCATGCCTCCCCTGCCGCCACTTCCCAACGCTACTTCCGGGCCGAGCTGCTGGAACTGGCCGAACAGGCACTGCTGCGCGAAGGGGTGTCCGGCCTGGCGGCCGCCAGCACGGCGCGTGCCTTGGTCGAGGCAGAAATGCAGGGCCTGCCTTCTCACGGCCTGAGCCGACTGCCGCAATACATCAGCCACATGCGCCATGGCCGGATCGACCCCCGGGCGCAGCCGCGCGTGGCCGCCGAGAAAGGCGCCGGCATTCTGGTGGATGCGCAGGACGGCCTGGCCTATCCGGCGTGCGACCTGGCCCTGCGGGCAGCCATGGAGCGAGTGGCTCAAACGGCGGTCGCCTGCGCGGCCGTACGCCGCAGTCATCATTTCGGCATGGCTTCCTATCATCTACGCCAAGCCGCCGAACAGGGCTACATGGCGTTTGCATTCAGCAATTCACCATCGGCCCTGCCGGCCTGGGGAGGCTCCCGAGCCTTGTTCGGCACCAATCCCATCGCCGCCGCCTTCCCCCGCCGGGGCCGCACACCGATCAGCATCGATCTGTCCCTGTCCGAAGTGGCGCGCGGCAAGCTCATGACCGCTGCAAGACGAGGAGAATCCATCCCGCTGGGCTGGGCGCTGGATGAACAGGGACGGCCGACCACGGATCCCCAGGCCGGGCTGGCCGGCATGATGTGTCCGGCCGGCGGGGTCAAGGGCGCAATGCTGGCCTTGATGGTCGAGCTGCTCTGTGTCGGGCTGGGGGGCGGCGCCTGGGCCTTCGAGGCTGATTCGTTCTTCAAGGCGCAGGGCAATCGTCCCAACCTGTGCCATGTCTTCCTGCTCATCGATCCCGCCGCTTTCGCAGGTTCCGACAGCTACGACGAACGCCTCGAGGTCCTGGTCGAGGCGATGCTGCAGGATGCCGACGTACGCCTGCCGGGCGAGCGCCGCCGGCATCTGACGGCCCAGGCCGAACAGGATGGCGTACAGGTTGATCCGGACATCATCCGGCAACTGCGCACGGGCAACTAGGGCGGTATCGCCCAGGCAAGCGCCTGCGCGCGGAGTCCACGTCAAAAGCGGGCTAGAATCAAAAAAAAACGCCATGCGCGAAGCATGGCGTTTTTCGATGTATGACGAATTCGTCGGCAGGATTACTGCAGAGCGATTTCGACGTCTACACCAGCTGGCAAATCCAGACGCATCAGCGCATCGACGGTCTTGTCGGTTGGATCGACAATGTCCATCAGACGCTGGTGAGTGCGCATTTCGAACTGATCGCGCGACGTCTTGTTCACGTGGGGCGAACGCAGGATGTCGTAGCGGCGGATACGGGTTGGCAGTGGTACTGGGCCACGGACAACGGCACCGGTGCGCTTGGCGGTTTCCACGATTTCAGCTGCGGATTGATCGATCAGCTTGTAATCGTAGGCCTTCAGACGGATGCGGATTTTCTGGTTTTTCATGTGTAGTCCTAAAGAACGAAATGAGCGGGGGGATGATTACCCCCGCCGAGGCCAAGGCCTATTACTTGATGATCTTGGCAACCACGCCGGCGCCCACGGTACGGCCACCTTCGCGGATGGCGAAGCGCAGACCTTCTTCCATGGCGATCGGAGCGATCAGCGAGACCTTCATCGAGATGTTGTCGCCGGGCAGAACCATTTCCTTGTCGGCGGGCAGCTCGATCGTGCCGGTCACGTCCGTCGTACGGAAGTAGAACTGGGGACGGTAGCCCTTGAAGAAGGGGGTGTGGCGGCCGCCTTCTTCCTTGGACAGAATGTACACCTCGGCGTCAAAGTCGGTGTGAGGCTTGATCGAGCCGGGCTTGGCCAGAACCTGACCGCGCTCGACGTCTTCACGCTTGGTGCCGCGCAGCAGCAGACCGACGTTGTCGCCAGCCTCGCCCTGGTCCAGCAGCTTGCGGAACATTTCAACGCCCGTGCAAGTGGTCTTGACCGTGTCCTTGATGCCCACGATTTCGATTTCTTCGCCGACCTTGATGATGCCGCGCTCGATACGACCGGTCACCACGGTGCCGCGACCCGAGATCGAGAACACGTCTTCGACAGGCATCAGGAACGTGCCGTCAACAGCGCGCTCTGGCGTAGGAATGTAGGTGTCCAGCGCTTCGGCCAGCTTGAGCACGGCTTCGCGGCCCAGAGGACCTTGGTCGCCTTCCAGAGCCAGCTTGGCCGAACCGCGGATGATCGGGGTGTCGTCGCCGGGGAAGTCGTACTTGGACAGCAGCTCGCGCACTTCCATTTCCACCAGTTCGATCAGCTCTTCATCATCGACCATGTCGGCCTTGTTCAGGAACACGATGATGTAAGGAACGCCAACCTGACGGCTCAGCAGGATGTGCTCGCGCGTCTGGGGCATTGGGCCGTCAGCGGCCGAGCACACCAGGATCGCGCCGTCCATCTGGGCCGCGCCGGTGATCATGTTCTTGACGTAGTCGGCGTGGCCGGGGCAGTCAACGTGAGCGTAGTGGCGGTTGGGCGTCTCGTACTCGACGTGCGAGGTGCTGATGGTGATGCCGCGTGCTTTTTCTTCAGGAGCGTTGTCGATCTGCGAGTAGTCGCGAGCTTCGCCGCCGAATTCCTTGGCCAGAACCGTGCAGATTGCAGCGGTCAGCGTGGTTTTACCGTGGTCAACGTGACCGATGGTACCGACGTTGACGTGCGGTTTGGTCCGTTCAAACTTACCTTTTGCCATGATTTATCCCAATCTATGTTTTACAGGAAAACAAAAAAAGTTGAGCAGCCCGCTTGAAGCGGGCTGTTGTTGCTATTACTTGCCGCGAGCGCTGATGACTTCGTCGGCCACGTTCTTAGGAGCTTCAGCATATTGCTTGAATTCCATCGTGTACGTGGCGCGACCTTGCGTTTGCGAACGCAGGCTGGTCGAGTAGCCGAACATTTCGGCCAGAGGAACTTCGGCCTTGATGATCTTGCCGCCGCCCACAATGTCGTCCATGCCCTGAACCATACCGCGGCGAGACGACAGGTCGCCCATCACGGTACCGGCGTACTCTTCAGGCGTTTCGACTTCAACGGCCATGGTAGGCTCCAGCAGAACTGGGGAAGCCTTGCGCATACCTTCCTTGAACGCCATCGAAGCAGCCATGCGGAACGCGTTTTCGTTCGAGTCCACATCGTGGTAGGAACCGAAGAACAGCGTTGCCTTGACGTCGACCACTGGGTAACCGGCGACCACGCCGGCGTGCAGGGTTTCCTGGATGCCCTTGTCCACGGCGGGGATGTATTCGCGAGGAACCACACCGCCCTTGATGGCGTCGACGAACTCGTAGCCGCCGCCGGCTTCCAGGGGCTCGAGCTTGAGCACCACGTGGCCGTACTGACCGCGACCGCCGGACTGCTTGACGAACTTGCCTTCGACTTCTTCGCAGGTCTTGCGGATGGTTTCGCGGTAGGCCACCTGAGGCTTGCCCACGTTGGCTTCCACGCCGAATTCACGGCGCATGCGGTCCACCAGAACTTCCAGGTGCAGCTCGCCCATGCCGGAGATGATGGTCTGGCCGGATTCTTCGTCGCTGCTGACGCGGAAGGAAGGATCCTCCTGGGCCAGACGGGACAGGGCCACGCCCATTTTCTCCTGGTCGGACTTGGTCTTGGGTTCGACGGCCTGGGAAATCACAGGCTCGGGGAACTCCATGCGCTCCAGAATGATGTGCTGGTTGGCGTCGCACAGGGTTTCACCCGTGGTCACGTCCTTCAGGCCCACCACGGCGGCGATGTCGCCGGCAACCAGTTCCTTCAGTTCGGTACGGTTGTTGGCGTGCATCTGCAGAATACGGCCGATACGCTCTTTCTTGCCCTTGATGGGGTTGTAGACGGTATCGCCCGAGCTCAGCACGCCCGAGTACACGCGCACGAAGGTCAGCTGGCCGACGAAGGGGTCGGTCATCAGCTTGAACGCCAGTGCGGACATGGGCTCGTCGTCCAGGGCCTTGCGATGGATCACGTTGCCGTCGTCGTCCGTGCCTTCGACGGGTGGAATGTCCACTGGGGAAGGCAGGTAGTCGATCACGGCGTCCAGCATGCGCTGCACACCCTTGTTCTTGAAGGCGGTGCCGCACAGCATGGGCTGGATTTCGCAGGCGATGGTGCGCATGCGCAGACCCAGATTGATGTCCTCTTCGGAGAGTTCACCGTTTTCCAGGTACTTGTTCATCAGGTCTTCGCTGGCCTCGGCAGCCGACTCGACCATCTTCTCGCGCCATTCTTCGGCTTGCGCCTGCAGTTCGGCGGGGATGTCCTTGTACTCGAACTTCACGCCCTGGCTGGCTTCGTCCCAGATGATGGCTTTCATCTTGATCAGGTCGACCACGCCTTCGAAGGTGTCTTCGGCGCCGATCGGGATGACCACGGGCACGGGATGGGCCTTCAGGCGCAGCTTCAGCTGGTCGTAGACCTTGAAGAAGTTGGCGCCGGTGCGGTCCATCTTGTTCACGAAGGCCAGGCGAGGCACGCCGTACTTGTTGGCTTGGCGCCACACGGTCTCGGACTGGGGCTGAACGCCGCCCACGGCGCAGTACACCATGCAGGCGCCGTCCAGCACGCGCATGGAACGCTCGACCTCGATGGTGAAGTCAACGTGACCGGGGGTATCGATGATGTTGATGCGATGTTCGGGGTAGTTGCCCGCCATGCCACGCCAGAAGGCGGTCGTGGCGGCCGAGGTGATGGTGATCCCGCGCTCTTGCTCTTGCTCCATCCAGTCCATGGTGGCGGAACCTTCGTGGGTTTCGCCCAGCTTGTGGTTCACGCCGGTGTAGAACAGGATGCGCTCGGACGTCGTGGTCTTGCCGGCGTCGATGTGAGCCGAGATACCAATATTGCGATAGCGCTGGATAGGGGTTTTGCGGGCCATGGTTGTATGTCCTCAGATTACCAACGGAAATGGCTGAATGCCTTGTTGGCATCGGCCATCTTGTGCGTGTCTTCGCGCTTCTTCATTGCGCCGCCACGACCTTCAGCCGCATCGGCCAATTCACCGGCCAGGCGCAGGTCCATCGACTTTTCGCCACGCTTCTTGGCGGCTTCACGCACCCAGCGCATGGCCAGAGCCAGACGGCGGACGGGACGCACTTCGACAGGAACCTGGTAGTTCGCGCCACCAACACGGCGGCTTTTAACTTCAACAATCGGTTTGACGTTGTTGATGGCAGCGTTAAACACTTCGAGCGGATCTTTGCCGGTCTTCTGCGCAATTTGTTCGAGCGCGCCATAAACAATACGTTCGGCAACAGCTTTCTTGCCGGACAGCATGACCACGTTCATGAATTTGGCCAGCTCGACGCTGCCGAATTTCGGGTCAGGTAGGATTTCACGTTTGGGTACTTCGCGACGGCGAGGCATTTTAATTTCCTTGTGACTATTCAGTTGAACCGCTTGCTGCGGCCTCGGTCATTCATGACAAACGACCACTTACCTACCATGGCGCTGGGCCACGGTCGCACGGATCCGGATCAGTGACACTGATCGGCGGACGCATGGATTACTTGGGACGCTTCGCGCCGTACTTGGAACGAGCTTGCTTACGATCTTTGACGCCTTGCAGGTCCAGGGCGCCGCGGACGATGTGGTAGCGAACACCAGGCAAGTCCTTGACACGACCACCGCGGACCAGAACGACCGAGTGTTCCTGCAGGTTGTGGCCTTCGCCGCCGATGTAGGAGATGACTTCGAAGCCGTTGGTCAGACGCACTTTGGCGACTTTACGCAGAGCGGAGTTAGGCTTCTTGGGGGTCGTGGTGTAGACACGTGTGCAAACACCACGGCGCTGTGGGCAGTTCTCGAGCGCAGGGCTCTTGCTGCTTGCGCGACTGACTTCGCGCGGCTTGCGCACGAGTTGGCTAATGGTTGGCATGACCTTTACGTATCCTATAACGTATTTTACGTACTGGTTGACGTACTGTTTCTGGAAAACGCCTTCCAGAGGCAGGATTGGCAACCCTGCTACCGGAGCGGCTTTGCGCAATACCGCTCCCCATAAAATACGAAAAAGAGCGGTCTTGCACATGGCTTGGGCTTGACTGGAAACGCGCTTCAAGCACGCCTGCAACTGCAAACCCGACAGCTGCAAAACAAATTACTACAAGGAGTACCGGCAAAGGATCCTTAAGTAAGCTCTAGAATTTACCACGGTAAACCCTTATAGGTCAACGATTTGGCTGTTGCCCGACGCCATTCGCGTTGCGGAGCCGCACGGATGGACACACTTGGTCACCATCTGGGCGCATGTAGTTATACTTCAGGACTATTGCACCTCTGCGACAAGGACAATACCCCCATGATCATCGCTTCCCTGGAAGACGACCTCGTCCAGGCCGAACTGATTGCACGGATACTGGCCGAGGCCGGTTATGAGTGCCGCTCCTACAATCAGGGCAAAAGCCTGTTGGCCGCGCTGGCCAAGCCCCATGACTTCGACCTGCTGCTCCTGGACTGGGAGCTGCCGGACGTCAGCGGCCTGGATGTGCTGCGCTGGGTGCGCGCCAACCTGGGTCACGCCCTGCCCGTCATCTTCCTGACCAGTCGCACGCAGGAAGAGGATCTGGTCACCGGCCTGCAGGCCGGCGCCGACGACTATATCCAGAAGCCCCTGCGCAAAGGCGAACTGATCGCCCGCGTGCACGCCATGACCCGGCGTCTGAACCTGGCCGCCCCCGTGCAGGACAGCCGCTTCTCCTTCGGCGGCTACGACATCGACCCCGAGCACGGCCAGATTTCCCTGAACGGCCAGGCCGTCACCCTGGCGCCCAAGGAATTCGAGCTGGCCCTGCTGCTGTTTCGCAATCCCGGGCGGCTGTTCTCGCGCGACGTGCTCAGTTCGGCCGTCTGGAACCGGGAGATCCCGGCCACCTCGCGCACCCTGGACACCCATCTTTCCAACATCCGCCGCAAGCTGCAGCTACGCCCCGAAAACGGCGTGCGCCTGACCGCCTCCTACGCCCTGGGCTATCGCCTGGAGCTTCTGTCCGACAACACCTGATCTCCTATGACGATTACATTGCGTTCTGCCGCCCTACTGGCCAGCGGCCTGCTCTGGGGAAGCGCCGTGCTGGCCCAGCCCTCGGGCGCCCGCGGCGAAGACTTCATCTACAAAGTCCTGTCGGGCGATACGCTGCTGGACATCGCCAACACCTACACCCGCCAGGGCCGCAACTGGTCCGAGATCCAGCAGCTCAACGCCGTGGCCGACCCGACCCGCCTGCCCATCGGCAAGGAACTGCGCATTCCCTTTCGCCTGATTCCCGAAGTGGACGCCCCGGCCCGCATCGTCCACCAGACCGGCCAGGTCCAGGTCAACGGCCAGCCGCTGGAGCGCGGCCTCACCCACCTGAAGGAAGGCGACCAGATCCGCACGGGCGACAATGGCTACCTGACCCTGGAGCTGCAGGACGGCAGCCAGGTCAGCATCCCGGCCGCGGCCGCCCTGAGCGTCACGCGCATGCGCGTCTTCGAAGGCACGGGGCTGATCGACTCGGTGGTCGCCCTGGACCGCGGCGACGTCGAATCGCGCGTCTCCCCGGAGCAGACCGGCGTGGGCCGCTTCGAAGTCCGTACCCCGGTCAGCATCACCGGCGTGCGCGGCACCGAACTGCGCGTACGCACGCAGGACGGCCAGGCCCACAGCGAGGTGCTGGAAGGCCGCGCCGAACTGGGCACCCGCCAGCAGGCCTCCCCTACCGCCCTGAAGCAGAACCAGGGCGCGGCCGTGGCCCGGGACGGCCGCATCATTGCGGTGGCGCCATTGCTGCCCGCCCCGCAAGTCTCCGTTCCCCAGCGCCAGGGCGGACGCTGGAGCAGCACCATAGAGCCCGTGCCCGGCGCACAAGCCTACCTGGTGCAGACGGCGCTGGACCCGCGCGGCGCCATGCTGCTCTCGCGCAGCACCACGACCGATACCGACATCCAGTTCCGCGCGCCGCGCCCCGGCACCTACTATGTCATGGTGCGCGCCATCGACAGCCACGGCCTGATGGGGCCGGACACGATACGGAGTTTCGAAGGCGCCGCCGCTCTGTCCAGCTCCGACGGAGAGCCCATCGTCAGCGGCTCGGGCGATCCCATCCTGCTGACCGAGTTCTGAAGCGCGGACGGCGCGCGCCATGCCCAGCACCGCTGCCTTGAACACCCGCCTGCTGTCCGACCAGGTCCGCAAGGAATGGCGCCTGGTGTCCGCGCTGCTTGTGCTGCTCACCCTGCTGTTCAGCTCCCTGCATGATGACTTCGCGCTGGGCCGGCTGAACAACCTGGTCTACGACTTCACCATGGCGGCCGCGCCTCCCCAGGCCTCGCCCGAAGACATCGTCATCATCGCCATCGACGACAGCAGCATCAACGCCCTGGGCTACTGGCCCTGGCGGCGCAATATCCACGCGCAATTGGTGGACAAGCTGGACCAGGCCCGCGCCGTGGGCATGGACCTGGTCTTCCAGGAGCCGAACCCGGCCTATCCCGAAGACGACCAACTGCTGGCCCAGGCCATACGCCAGCATGGCCGTATCGTGCTGCCGCTGGTCTATGACCCGAAGCGCGACGAGATCAACACGCCGCTGCCCATGCTGAACGCCGCGGTCAAAGCCAACGGCTACATCAACATCGACCCCGACCCCGACGGCGTGGTGCGCCGCGTCACGCTGCGCCACATCCAGCCCTCGGGCCGCGTGCTGCCGCATTTCTCGCTGGCCATGCTGCTGGCCGGCGGCGAGGTCGCCCAGGCCATGCTCGCCCTGGACCCCGGGACGCTGGCCACGCATTACATCCCCTATGCGGGCCGCCCGGGTCACTTCCAGACCGTGCCCTACATCGACGTGCTGCGCGGCGCCATCCCGCCCGCCTTCTTCAAGGACAAGTACGTGCTGATCGGCGCCTGGGGAAGCGGTCTGGGCGACGTCTTCCCCACGCCCATGTCCAAGGCCGGCATGGCCACCATGTCCGGCGTGGAAATCCTGGCCAACAGCCTGCTGTCGGCGCGCGAGAACAGCTGGGTGCGCATTCCGCCGGCCTGGGCCATCGCCCTGGCCTGCTGCCTGCCGGTGCTGCTGGCCTGCCGCGTGCTGATCGCCCTGTCGCCGCGCGCGACCTTGCTCTGCCTTCTGGGCCTGTTGCTGGGCATACTGGCGGTCAACTGGGCGGCCATGCACCTGTTCAATCTGTGGGTCCCGCCCATGGCCAGCCTGATCACCGTGATGCTGGCCTATCCGCTCTGGCATTGGCGCAGCCAGGAAGCTGCGCTGCGCCAGGTGACGCAGGAGCTGAACAAGCTGCAGCTGGATCATCCGGATGTGCGCGTGGCGCTCAGCGAGCGACAGCCTGGAATGGGCTCGCACAATCTGCCGCACCGCCTGACCCAGCTGCACAAGTCCATCGAGCTGCTGCGGCTGGCCCAGACCAAGCGCGAAGAAACCCTGCGATTCATTTCGCACGACATGCGCGCGCCGCAGAACTCCATCCTGGCTCTGGCCTCGCTGCAGCGCCAGCCCGACAGCCGCCTGCCGCCCGATGAACTGCTGAGAAAAATGGAAGGCTACGCGGGCCAGACGCTGGAGCTGGTGGACAATTTCATCGGCCTGGCGCGCGCCGAGGCCATGGAGATGACCCTGACGCCGCTGAATCTGCCCGATCTGCTGGCTGACTGCCTGGACGACGCCTGGGCGGCCGCCAGCAAACGGAGCATCGGATTGCGCCAGGACGACACTGACCAGGCCTGGATAGAAGGCAATGCCCCCATGCTGCGCCGAGCCTTCACCAACCTGATCCAGAACGCCATCAAGTATGGCCCTGACGGCAACCGGGTGGAGATCTCGATCACTGCGCAGGGCGGCACGCTCCAGGTATGCGTGCGTGATCACGGCTGGGGCATTCCGCTGGAGCACCAGGCCGATATTTTCGAACCCTACCGCCGCGCCCACGAAGACCAGGCCGAGTCGCCCTCGGGCAGCGGCCTGGGCCTGGCCTTCGTCAAGACCGTGATCAACAAGCACGCCGGCCTGATCGAACTGCACAGCGAGCCGGGCGAAGGCTGCTCCTTCACTGTCACCCTGCCTGCCATCGAGCCGCCTGCAGAGCACTGACCGGCTTACCGAAGCCGGACCAAGCCCTTAATCCCCTGCGGGTTCAAACGTCTCCCTCAGCAAGGCCTGCACCTGCCCGCAACCGGCAATGCTGACCATCATGTCCTTGGGGGTCGCGCCTCCAAAACGCAATTTGGGCGTATCCAGCCACTTCTTCCATTGGTTTCCGTACGGCATGAAACGGCGACACATCAGCAAGGTTTCGACGACGTGCGGCTGCAAGGCCTCCTGGCTGGCCGTCCGGGCGCGCTTCCGTGCCTCGGAGTCTGCATGGCCCCTTTGCCCTGCGACGATCGACGCCATTTCAGTGGATTGCGTCCGACGGGTTCCACGGCAGGCGGGAAAGCGGCTGCATCCCCAGAAGTCCTCCTTGCTGAGCCGCCCCTCGCGCAGCACCATGGCGCAGTGACAGAGCGGGCAGCTCGGCGTCGACTCGCGCGTGTAGTCCCGGGTTCGCGTGCGTCCGACCACGTACTCCAGCAACGGCTCGGGCACGGGCTCCAGGCAATGCCAACGCTTGGTGGCACCACAATACTCTGCGCCATGTTGACGAGCATAGTCGGCCTGCGCCCGAGGAACGTCCAGAAACACCTTTTGCTGCATCAGAACCCGCCTCCCGATCGTTGACACAGGACAAATAAAGCATCATACGACAAGTCGCCCTCGAGCTGAACCCAGCCGCCGGGCGCAAGCAAGGCCTCAGGACCCAGGCTAAAAAAAAAGCCCCTTGGAAACACCAAGGGGCTTTGAGCTCGGGCCCGCCCTGTCTCCAGGGCGGGGGAACCGGAGGGCTCCGCTTATTCCGTATCGCTTTCGGGCGAACCGGGCCGTTCCTGCTCGGGCTCGTGCGTGCCGGAGGCGAACACGGGATCGTCCGAAGGCTCGGGAGCCGACGCGAACGGGTTCTCCAGTTCGCGGGCAGCCTTGCGCTCGGCGATCTCGAAGGCCTCTTTTTCCTTGCGGGCGGAATGGAATGCCATGCCGGTCCCTGCGGGAATCAGACGACCCACGATCACGTTTTCCTTCAGGCCGCGCAGGTCATCGGTCTTGCCCATGATGGCGGCTTCGGTCAGCACGCGGGTGGTTTCCTGGAAGGATGCGGCCGAGATGAACGAGTCAGTCGACAGCGAAGCCTTGGTAATACCCAGCAGCACGTTTTCGTAGGTGGCGGGGATGCCGTTTTCAGCCAGCACGCGGTCGTTCTCGTTCAGCAGCTCGGAACGCTCGACCTGTTCGCCGGTGATGAAATTGGTGTCGCCCGGATCCACGATGTTCACGCGGCGCAGCATCTGACGGACAATCACTTCGATGTGCTTGTCGTTGATCTTCACGCCCTGCAGACGGTACACGTCCTGCACTTCGTTCACAATGTAGTTGGCCAGCTTCTCGATGCCCTTCAGGCGCAGGATGTCGTGCGGATCGGCGGGGCCGTCCACGATCATTTCGCCCTTGTTCACCACTTGGCCGTCGTGAGCCAGGACCTGCTTTTCCTTGGGAATCAGGAACTCGTGGCTGACGCCGTCCAGGTCGGTGATGACCAGGCGCTGCTTGCCCTTGGTGTCCTTGCCGAAGGAAACCGTACCCGTGACTTCGGCCAGCAGGCCGGCGTCCTTGGGCGAACGGGCTTCGAACAGCTCGGCCACGCGCGGCAGACCCCCGGTAATGTCGCGGGTCTTCTGCGATTCCTGAGGAATACGGGCCAGGATCTCGCCCACGGACACTTGCTGACCATCGCGCACGGTGATCAGGGCGCCGACCGGGAAGGAGATGTTCACCATGTGGTCGGTGCCGGCGATCTTGATCTCCTGGCCCTGCTCGTTCAGCAGCTTGATCTGCGGACGCATGGTGATCTTGCCGCCGCGGGTCTTGGGCGTGATCACCACCAGGGTGGACAGGCCGGTGACTTCGTCCACCTGGCGAGCCACGGTCACGCCTTCTTCGATGTTCTCGAAGCGGACGGTGCCGGTGTACTCGGACACGATAGGACGGGTCAGCGGATCCCAGCTGGCCAGACGCTGGCCGGCCTTGACGACTTCGCCGTCGCCCACCGTGATGGTGGCGCCGTACGGCACCTTGTGACGCTCGCGCTCGCGACGGTTGTCGTCGAAGATGACGATTTCGCCGGAACGGGAGATCGCCACGCGCTCGCCCTTGGCGTTGGTGACGTAGCGCAGGCCGATTTCAAAGCCCACGGTACCGGAGGTCTTGGTTTCCACCGAGCTGGCCAGCGCCGCACGCGAAGCCGCGCCGCCGATGTGGAACGTACGCATGGTCAGCTGCGTGCCGGGTTCGCCGATGGACTGGGCGGCGATCACGCCCACGGCTTCGCCGCGGTTGACCAGCATGCCTCGGCCCAGATCGCGGCCATAGCAGTGCGCGCACAGGCCATGGCGGGTTTCGCAGGTCAGCGGCGTGCGGATCTTGACTTCGTCGATGCCCAGGTTGTCGATCAGGTCCACCAGGTCTTCGTTCAGCAGCGTGCCGGCGGGGATGACCAGTTCCTGATTGTCGGGATTGACGATGTCGGAGGCTGCCACGCGGCCCAGGATCAGGTCGCGCAGAGGCTCGATCACCTCGCCGCCGTCCAGGATGGCCTTCATGGTGTAGCCGGCCTTGGTGCCGCAATCGTCTTCCGTGATCACCAGGTCCTGGGTCACGTCCACCAGACGGCGGGTCAGGTAACCGGAGTTGGCGGTCTTCAGAGCCGTATCGGCCAGACCCTTACGAGCACCGTGGGTCGAGATGAAGTACTGCAGAACGTTCAGGCCTTCGCGGAAGTTCGCGGTGATCGGGGTCTCGATGATCGAGCCGTCAGGCTTGGCCATCAGGCCGCGCATGCCGGCCAGCTGGCGAATCTGCGCCGCCGAACCACGGGCTCCGGAGTCCGCCATCATGTAGATGGAGTTGAAGGATTCCTGGCGCACTTCCTCGCCGAAGCGGTTGATGACCGGTTCGGTCGCCAGCTGCTCCATCATGGCCTTGCCCACGCGATCCCCGGCCTTGCCCCAGATGTCCACCACGTTGTTGTAGCGTTCCTGGGCCGTGACCAGACCGGACGAGTACTGCTTGTCGATCTCTTTGACCTCGTTGCTGGCCTGGGACAGGATGTCTTCCTTGACGCTCGGGATGACCATGTCGTTCATGGCGATCGAGATGCCGCCGCGGGTGGCCAGGCGGAAACCGGACTGCATCAGCTTGTCCGCGAAGATCACGGTGGCGCGCAGGCCGCAGCGACGGAAGGACTGGTTGATCAGGCGCGAGATCTCCTTCTTCTTCAGGGCGCGGTTCAGCGCCGAGAAGGGCATGCCCTTGGGCAGGATCTCGGACAGCAGCGCGCGGCCGGCCGTCGTTTCGTAGCGCTTGATCTTCTTGACCCATTCGCCGTCCTCGCCTTTCTCGTATTCTTCGATACGGACGGTCAGGCGCGTCTGCAGCTCGACTTCCTTGTTGTCGTAGGCGCGCTGGACTTCAGCCACGTCGGTCATGAACAGACCTTCGCCCTTGCCGTTGACCAGTTCGCGGGTCGCGTAGTACAGGCCCAGCACGATGTCCTGGGAAGGAACGATGGACGGTTCGCCGTTGGCGGGGAACAGCACGTTGTTGGAGGCCAGCATCAGGGTGCGGGCTTCCAGCTGGGCTTCCAGCGACAGCGGCACGTGAACGGCCATCTGGTCGCCGTCGAAGTCGGCGTTGAAGGCCGCGCAGACCAGCGGGTGCAGCTGGATGGCCTTGCCTTCGATCAGGACGGGCTCGAACGCCTGGATGCCCAGACGGTGCAGCGTGGGAGCGCGGTTCAGCATCACGGGATGCTCGCGGATCACCTCTTCGAGGATGTCCCACACCACGGGTTCCTGGCTTTCCACCAGTTTCTTGGCCGCCTTGATGGTCGTGGCCAGCCCCATCAGCTCCAGGCGATTGAAGATGAAGGGCTTGAACAGTTCCAGGGCCATCAGCTTGGGCAGGCCGCACTGGTGCAGCTTGAGCTGCGGACCCACCACGATCACGGAACGACCGGAGTAGTCCACGCGCTTGCCCAGCAGGTTCTGACGGAAGCGGCCGCTCTTGCCCTTGATCATGTCGGCCAGGGACTTGAGCTGGCGCTTGTTGGCGCCGGTCATGGCCTTGCCGCGGCGACCGTTGTCCAGCAGCGAGTCCACGGCTTCCTGCAGCATGCGCTTCTCGTTGCGCAGGATGATGTCCGGGGCCTTGAGCTCCAGCAGGCGCTTCAGGCGGTTGTTGCGGTTGATGACGCGGCGGTACAGATCGTTCAGGTCGGAGGTCGCGAAGCGGCCGCCGTCCAGCGGCACCAGCGGACGCAGGTCCGGCGGCAGCACGGGCAGCACTTCCATGATCATCCAGTCAGGCTTGATGCCGGACTTCTGGAAGCCTTCCAGCACCTTCAGGCGCTTGGAGATCTTCTTGATCTTGGCATCCGAACCGGTGGCCTTGAGCTCGCCGCGCAGACGCTCGACCTCGCGGTCGATGTCGATGGTGCGCAGCAGCTCGCGCACGGCTTCCGCGCCCATCAGGGCATGGAAGTCGTCGCCGTATTCCTCGGTCTTGGCCAGGAAGTCATCGTCGGACATGATCTGGCCGCGCTTGAGCGGAGTCATGCCGGGTTCGATCACGCACCAGGCTTCGAAGTACAGGACGCGCTCGATGTCGCGCAGCGTCATGTCCAGCACCATGCCCAGGCGGGATGGCAGGCTCTTCAGGAACCAGATGTGCGCGACCGGGCAGGCCAGCTCGATGTGGCCCATGCGCTCGCGACGCACCTTGGAGACGGTGACTTCGACGCCGCACTTCTCGCAGATGACGCCGCGGTGCTTCAGGCGCTTGTACTTGCCGCACAGACATTCGTAGTCCTTGATGGGACCGAAGATCTTGGCGCAGAACAGACCATCGCGCTCGGGCTTGAACGTGCGATAGTTGATGGTCTCTGGCTTGCGGACTTCGCCGAAAGACCAGGACCTGATTTTCTCAGGCGAGGCGATGCCGATCTTGATGGCATCGAACTGCTCGTCCTGAGTGACTTGTTTGAAGAGATCGAGTAGCGCTTTCATTATTTACGCTCCAAATCCATGTCCAGGGACAAGGAACGGATTTCCTTGACCAGAACGTTGAAGGACTCCGGCATGCCGGCGTCGATCACGTGATCGCCCTTGACAATGTTCTCGTAGACCTTGGTACGGCCGGCGATGTCGTCGGACTTGACCGTGAGCATCTCCTGCAGGGTGTAGGCGGCGCCGTAGGCTTCCAGCGCCCAGACTTCCATCTCCCCGAAACGCTGGCCACCGAACTGAGCCTTGCCGCCCAGCGGCTGCTGGGTGACGAGCGAGTACGGACCGGTGGAACGGGCGTGCATCTTGTCATCGACCAGGTGATGCAGCTTCAGGTAGTGCATGTAGCCGACCGTGACCATGCGCTCGAAGGCTTCGCCGGTGCGGCCGTCGAACAGGCGCACCTGGGTGCGGTGCGGCGCCAGCTGCAGCTTCTCGGCGATCTCGTCAGGATAGGCCAGACGCAGCATCTGGTCGATTTCCTGTTCGGTCGCGCCGTCGAACACCGGCGTTGCCAGCGGCAGGCCTTTCTGCAGGTTGCGGGCCATGGCGACAATCTCGTCGTCGGTCAGCTCGTTGATGCGAGTCTGCTTGCCGGCGGAGTTGTAGACCTTGTCCAGGAAGGCGCGCAGTTCGGAAACCTGCACTTCCTTTTCTTCGTGCATCATGTCGCTGATGCGCTGGCCGATGCCCTTGGCGGCCCAGCCCAGGTGCACTTCCAGAACCTGCCCCACGTTCATGCGCGAAGGCACGCCCAGCGGGTTCAGCACGATGTCCACGGGGGTGCCGTCGGCCATGTGCGGCATGTCTTCCACGGGCACGATGCGCGAGACCACGCCCTTGTTGCCGTGGCGGCCGGCCATCTTGTCGCCGGGCTGCAGGCGGCGCTTGACGGCCAGGTACACCTTGACCATCTTCAGCACGCCGGGAGGCAGCTCGTCGCCCTGCGTCAGCTTCTTGCGCTTTTCTTCGAAAGCCAGGTCGAACTGGTGGCGCTTCTGCTCCAGGGATTCCTTGGTGTGCTCCAGCACCAGAGCGTGCTGCTCGTCGGCCAGGCGGATGTCGAACCACTGCCAGCGATCCAGGTCGTTCAGGTACTCGGCGGTCAGCTCGGAGCCCTTGGGCAGCTTGCGGGGGCCGCCGTTCACGGTCTTGCCGACCAGGAACTTCAGGGCGCGGTCGAACGCGTCGTCCTCGACGATCTGCAGCTGGTCGTTCAGGTCCTGGCGGTAGCGACGCAGTTCATCGTCGATGATGGACTGGGCGCGCTTGTCGCGCTCGATGCCTTCGCGGGTGAAGACCTGCACGTCGATGACAGTGCCCACCATGCCCGAAGGCACGCGCAGGGAAGTGTCCTTGACGTCGGAAGCCTTCTCGCCAAAGATGGCGCGCAGCAGCTTTTCCTCGGGCGTCAGCTGGGTCTCGCCCTTGGGCGTGACCTTGCCCACCAGCACGTCGTCGGCGCGCACTTCGGCGCCGATGTACACGATGCCGGAGTCGTCCAGGCGGTTCAGCTGGACTTCGGACAGGTTGCTGATGTCGCGGGTGATGTCCTCGGGTCCGAGCTTGGTGTCGCGCGCCACGACCGTCAGTTCCTCGATGTGGATCGAGGTGTAGCGGTCATCGGCCACGACCTTCTCGGAGATCAGGATCGAGTCCTCGAAGTTGTAGCCGTTCCAGGGCATGAAGGCGATCAGCATGTTCTGCCCCAGAGCCAGTTCGCCCAGGTCGGTCGATGCGCCGTCGGCCAGAACGTCACCGCGGGCCACGATATCGCCGCGCTTGACGATGGGTCGCTGGTTGATGTTGGTGTTCTGGTTGGAACGGGTGTACTTGGTCATGTTGTAGATGTCTACACCGACCTCGCCGGCCACGTTCTCGTCGTCGTTCACGCGGATGACCACGCGCTGGGCGTCCACGTCCACCACCACGCCGCCGCGGCGGGCCTGCACGGTCGTGCCCGAGTCGACGGCCACGGTGCGCTCGATGCCCGTGCCGACCAGCGGCTTTTCGGGACGCAGGCAGGGAACGGCCTGGCGCTGCATGTTGGCGCCCATCAGTGCGCGGTTGGCGTCGTCGTGCTCCAGGAACGGAATCAGCGAAGCGGCCACGGACACGATCTGCGAGGGAGCCACGTCCATGTAATGGATGTTCTCGGGCGCCGTCATCATGGTTTCGCCGGCTTCGCGGCAAGCCACCAGATCGTCGGCGAAGGCGCCGTCTTCGGTCAGCTCGGCGTTGGCCTGGGCGATGACGTAGTTGCTTTCCTCGATGGCCGACAGGTAGTCGATCTGCTCGCTGACCTTGCCGTCCACGATCTTGCGGTAAGGCGTCTCCAGGAAGCCGTACTCGTTCAGGCGAGCGTACAGGGCCATGGAGTTGATCAGGCCGATGTTCGGACCTTCAGGCGTCTCGATCGGGCACACGCGACCGTAGTGGGTGGGGTGCACGTCGCGCACTTCGAAGCCGGCGCGCTCGCGGGTCAGACCGCCAGGACCCAGGGCCGAGACGCGGCGCTTGTGCGTGATCTCGGACAGGGGGTTGGTCTGGTCCATGAACTGCGACAGCTGGCTGGAACCGAAGAACTCCTTGACGGCCGCGGAGATGGGCTTGGAGTTGATCAGGTCGTGCGGCATCAGGTTTTCGGTCTCGGCCTGGCCCAGACGCTCCTTGACGGCGCGCTCGACGCGCACCAGGCCGGCGCGAAACTGGTTCTCGGCCAGCTCGCCCACGCAGCGCACGCGGCGGTTGCCCAGGTGATCGATGTCGTCGATCTGACCGCGGCCGTTACGCAGGTTCACCAGCACCTTGATGGTGTCCAGGATGTCCTCGTCGGTCAGGGTCATGGGGCCTTCGATGCTGTCGCCACGGCCCAGACGGCTGTTGACCTTCATGCGGCCCACGCGCGACAGGTCGTAGGACTCTTCGCTGTAGAACAGGCGCTGGAACAGGGCCTCGACGGCTTCCTCGGTCGGTGGCTCGCCGGGACGCATCATGCGGTAGATGGCGATACGGGCGGCGTTGGAGTCGGCCGTCTCGTCGGTGCGCAGGGTCTGGGAGATGAAACCGCCCTGGTCCAGCTCGTTGACGTACAGCGTCTCGAAGTCGCGCACGTTGGCCGCGCGCATTTCCGCCAGGATGGATTCGGTGATCTCGTCGTTGGCGTTGGCGATCACTTCGCCGGTCTCGGCGTTGATGATGTTCTTGGCCAGCACGCGGCCCAGAAGGAAGTCTTCCGGAATGGAGATGTACTCGATGTTGGCGGCGCGCAGGTCACGCAGATGCTTGGCGTTGATGCGCTTGTCCTTCTCGACCAGCACGCGGCCGTCGCGATCGGTGATGTCGAAACGGGCGACCTCGCCCTTCCAGTGCTCGGGCACGAATTGCAGCTTGCCGCCTTCCTTGTGCAGTTCGATGTGGTCGAACTCGAAGAAATGCGCCAGGATCTGCTCGGGCGTCAGGCCAATGGCCTTGAGCAGGATGGTGACGGGCATCTTGCGGCGACGGTCGATGCGGAAGAACAGGATGTCCTTGGGATCGAACTCGAAGTCCAGCCAGGAGCCGCGGTAGGGAATCACGCGCGCCGAGAACAGCAGCTTGCCCGAGCTGTGCGTCTTGCCGCGATCGTGCTCGAAGAACACGCCGGGGGAACGGTGCAGCTGGGACACGATGACACGCTCGGTGCCATTGATCACGAAAGAGCCGTTTTCGGTCATCAGGGGCATTTCGCCCATGTAGACTTCCTGCTCTTTGACTTCCTTGACGGTAGGCTTGCTCACCTCACGGTCCATCAGGACCAGACGCACCTTCGCACGCAGGGGGGAAGCATAGGTCAGACCGCGCAGCTGACACTCTTTGACGTCGAACACCGGTTCGCCGAGCGTATAGCTCACGAACTCTAGCCGCGCCATTTGGTTATGGCTTACTATTGGGAAAATGGAATTGAAAGCTTCCTGCAGACCTTCCACCTTGCGCTGGGAAGGAGGCGTATCCTTCTGCAAGAATGTTCTGAAAGAATGCAGCTGGGTAGCCAACAGATAAGGAACCTGCTGTACGTCTTCACGTTTGGCGAAGCTCTTGCGTATGCGCTTTTTTTCGGTGTACGAATAAGGCATGAGCACTCCGACTCAAGGGTTACACGGGCCGTCAACCACGGCCCCGGTTTACGACTCTAGAAAACCCGATTCTTCATTTGTACAACAAAAATCGTGGGTTTTCTGGAAACGCAAAAGCCCGGGAAGGCTTGAAACGCTTTCCCGGGCATGAATCGATGCTCTTACTTGAGCTCGATCTTGGCGCCAGCTTCTTCCAGCTTTTTCTTGGCGTCTTCAGCATCAGCTTTGGACAGGCCTTCTTTGACTGGCTTGGGAGCGCCGTCAACCAGGTCCTTGGCTTCTTTCAGGCCCAGACCGGTGATTTCGCGCACGACCTTGATCACGCTGACCTTGTTCGCGCCGACGTCGGCCAGAACAACGGTGAATTCGGTCTGCTCTTCAGCAGCAGCAGCGCCGCCGGCGGCAGCAGGAGCAGCCACGGCAACAGCAGCGGCAGCAGCCGACACGCCGAATTTTTCTTCCATTTCTTTGATCAGCTCGGACAGTTCGAGCACGGACATTGCGCCGATGGCGTCAAGGATTTCAGCTTTGGTAGCCATTTATAAGAACTCCAGATATAAGTAAATGCCAGGTTTGGGTGTCGTTCGTTACTACGAAGATTCCTGAAGGGGAACGGCTCAGGCCGCTTCCTTCTGATCGCGAACGGCCGCCAGGCCGCGAACGAATTTGGTGGGAACTTCGTTAAGCGTACGCACAAAAGTAGCGATAGGTGCTTGCATGGTGCCCAGCAGTTTCGCCAGCAGTTCTTCGCGGGACGGCATCGTGGCCAGGGCCTTGACACCTTCTGCGTTCAGAATGCTATTGGGCAGCGAGCCGCCCTTGATGACCAGCTTGTCGTTGGTCTTGGCAAAATCTGCGACAACTTTCGCCGCAGCCACGGGATCTTCGCTGATGGCGTACATCAGGGGACCCACGAGCTGACTGGAGATGCCTTCGAAAGAAGAGCCTTCCAGCGAACGACGAACCAGCGTGTTCTTCAGAACACGCAGGTAGACGCCAGACTCACGCGCTTTCTTGCGCAATACGGTAGCAGAAGCGACGTCCAGACCACGGTACTCGGCGATAATGATCGATTGGGCCTTTGCCACTTCGGCAGAGACTTCCTCGATGACTACCGCTTTCTCTTCACGATTGAGACTCACGGTGTGAACACTCCTTCAAACGATGTCGGGAAGGCTTCCCGACATCAACCGAATGCGGCGCACCTGGACGAGTTCTATGACGAATTCTTCCACGGGCGCCGTCTACGCTGGATCGGAACAGGGTCCGGAATTAAGCAGGCTTCTGTGTCAGCCAACCCGCTCCAGCGGTCTTTGACAGCAGTGACCGTGCGGACACGGTCACAGCCCAAAGTTCTTTTGTCTGAACGCTGTATTAAGCGCTCAGGGATGCAACTTCAACACGCGCACCGCCGCCCATGGTGGAGGAGACGGCGACCTTGCGCAGGTACACGCCCTTGGCGGCGGCGGGACGGGCCTTGTTCAGGGCGTCGATCAGGGCCAGCAGATTGGTCTGCAGCTGTTCGACGTTGAACGAAGCACGGCCGATGGTGCTGTGAATGATGCCGGCCTTGTCGGTGCGGTACTGGACCTGACCGGCCTTGGCGTTCTTGACGGCGGTGACGACGTCAGGGGTGACGGTGCCGACCTTGGGGTTTGGCATCAGGCCGCGTGGGCCCAGGATCTGACCCAGGGTACCGACCACGCGCATGGTGTCGGGGGAAGCGATCACGACGTCGAAGTCGATCTGACCGGCCTTGATCTGCTCGGCCAGGTCGTCCAGGCCGACGATGTCGGCGCCGGCGGCGCGAGCGGCTTCAGCCTTTTCGCCCTGGGCGAACACGGCCACGCGGACGGACTTGCCGGTGCCGGCGGGCAGAACCACGGAACCACGGACCAGCTGGTCGGATTTGCGGGGATCGATGCCCAGTTGAACGGCGATGTCGATGGACTCGTCGAACTTGGCGGTGGCGGTGTCCTTGACCAGGGCCAGTGCTTCGGCCACAGGGTAGAACTTGTTGCGGTCGATCTTGGCAGCGATAGCGGCTGCGCGTTTGCTTACTTTGGCCATGACTTACACCACCCCTTCCACATTGATACCCATGCTGCGAGCGCTGCCGGCGATGGTACGCACGGCGGCGTCCAGATCAGCGGCGGTCAGGTCGGGCTGTTTGGTCTTGGCGATTTCCTCGGCCTGGGCACGGGTCAGCGTACCGACCTTGTCAGCGTTGGGGCGAGCGGAACCGGACTTGATGCCAGCAGCCTTCTTGATCAGGATGGTTGCCGGAGGAGTCTTCATGATGAACGTGAAGCTCTTGTCGGCGTAGGCGGTGATCACCACGGGAATGGGCAGACCGGGTTCCATGCCTTGAGTCTGGGCATTGAAGGCCTTGCAGAATTCCATGATGTTCAGACCGCGCTGACCCAGCGCTGGACCGATTGGAGGGGATGGATTTGCCTTACCAGCTGGCACTTGCAGCTTGATAAAGCCGACGATTTTCTTCGCCATGCTTAGCTCCTTACGGGTGATAACGCCTGGCGCATGCGGCGACAGGCTTCCCGGGGGTTGAAATTATCAAGTCTTTTCGACTTGATCGAAATCGAGTTCGACGGGGGTGGCGCGACCGAAAATGGTGACGGTGACGCGAACCTTGCTTTTCTCGTAGTTGACTTCTTCGACGTTGCCGTTGAAGTCCGCGAATGGGCCGTCCTTGACGCGTACCAGCTCGCCCACTTCGAACAGAACCTTGGGACGCGGCTTCTCGACGCCCTCTTCCATTTGCGACAGGATTTTTTCCACTTCGCGTTCGGAGATGGGAGCGGGACGGTTGCCGGAACCGCCCAGAAAGCCGGTGACCCGCGGCGTACTTTTCACCAGGTGCCAGGTTTCGTCCGTGAGGGCCATTTCGACCAGAACGTAACCGGGATAGATACGCCGTTCAGTAATTGTCTTCTTGCCGTTCTTGACTTCAACGACTTCTTCTGATGGAACCAGAATGCGACCAAACGCTTCCTGGAGTTCGGCGCGCTCGATGCGCTCCACCAGAGCCTTGTGCACGCTTTTTTCCATGCCGGAATAAACGTGAACCACATACCAGCGTTTGCTCATGTGCGCCCTTTATTTCCAGCCCAGCAACAGGCCATAGATGATCCAGCCCAGCCCTTTGTCGATCAGCCACAGCAGGATGGCCATAACAGCAACGAACGCAAAGACAATGCCTGTCATTTGGGTTGCTTCTTTACGGGATGGCCAGTGGACGCGACGCACTTCCGTGTAGGAATCACGCGCAAAGGCGACCAGACGGCGGCCGGTGTCGCTGAACCAGACGATCAGCGCGGCCACGATAAGGCTGGCGACGAATACACCGGCGCGCGCCAGAACGGGTTGACCTTCCAGCACGGAATAGCCAACGATACCGGCGACGACGACTAACACCGCAAGGCCCAGCTTGATGCGTTCGGAGCCTCGGTTGACGGTTTCTACGTTGGTATTCGACATATTCCGGCGAGTGACGCCACGCGAGGTGGTGGCGAGTGACTGTGTGTGGCAGGGGCAGAAGGAATCGAACCCTCAACCTTCGGTTTTGGAGACCGACGCTCTGCCAATTGAGCTATACCCCTATACCGTGACAACCATAGCCTTTGCTAGCTTGCTATGTTTGGCTTCAGGCAAAAAAGGATATTAACCTTTTTTGCCTGAAAATACTACAACTTTTTTACTTGATGATCTTGGCAACCACGCCGGCGCCCACGGTACGGCCACCTTCGCGGATGGCGAAGCGCAGACCTTCTTCCATGGCGATCGGAGCGATCAGCGAGACCTTCATCGAGATGTTGTCGCCGGGCAGAACCATTTCCTTGTCGGCGGGCAGCTCGATCGTGCCGGTCACGTCCGTCGTACGGAAGTAGAACTGGGGACGGTAGCCCTTGAAGAAGGGGGTGTGGCGGCCGCCTTCTTCCTTGGACAGAATGTACACCTCGGCGTCAAAGTCGGTGTGAGGCTTGATCGAGCCGGGCTTGGCCAGAACCTGACCGCGCTCGACGTCTTCACGCTTGGTGCCGCGCAGCAGCAGACCGACGTTGTCGCCAGCCTCGCCCTGGTCCAGCAGCTTGCGGAACATTTCAACGCCCGTGCAAGTGGTCTTGACCGTGTCCTTGATGCCCACGATTTCGATTTCTTCGCCGACCTTGATGATGCCGCGCTCGATACGACCGGTCACCACGGTGCCGCGACCCGAGATCGAGAACACGTCTTCGACAGGCATCAGGAACGTGCCGTCAACAGCGCGCTCTGGCGTAGGAATGTAGGTGTCCAGCGCTTCGGCCAGCTTGAGCACGGCTTCGCGGCCCAGAGGACCTTGGTCGCCTTCCAGAGCCAGCTTGGCCGAACCGCGGATGATCGGGGTGTCGTCGCCGGGGAAGTCGTACTTGGACAGCAGCTCGCGCACTTCCATTTCCACCAGTTCGATCAGCTCTTCATCATCGACCATGTCGGCCTTGTTCAGGAACACGATGATGTAAGGAACGCCAACCTGACGGCTCAGCAGGATGTGCTCGCGCGTCTGGGGCATTGGGCCGTCAGCGGCCGAGCACACCAGGATCGCGCCGTCCATCTGGGCCGCGCCGGTGATCATGTTCTTGACGTAGTCGGCGTGGCCGGGGCAGTCAACGTGAGCGTAGTGGCGGTTGGGCGTCTCGTACTCGACGTGCGAGGTGCTGATGGTGATGCCGCGTGCTTTTTCTTCAGGAGCGTTGTCGATCTGCGAGTAGTCGCGAGCTTCGCCGCCGAATTCCTTGGCCAGAACCGTGCAGATTGCAGCGGTCAGCGTGGTTTTACCGTGGTCAACGTGACCGATGGTACCGACGTTGACGTGCGGTTTAGTCCGTTCAAACTTGCCTTTAGCCATGGCAGACTCCTGAAGGGATAAAGCGATATGAGATAAAAGAGATGTGGTGCCCATGACGCGGATCGAACGCGTGACCTCTCCCTTACCAAGGGAGTGCTCTACCACTGAGCCACATGGGCATTTGCATTTAGCCGAGAACTGCTAAAGGCATAAAAACCTGGAGCGGGTGAAGGGGATCGAACCCTCGTCTTAAGCTTGGAAGGCTTCTGCTCTACCATTGAGCTACACCCGCAGCATTACTTTCTTCACCCTGTCCTAAAGCCGCTGTGCTTGCTGGCCTTAGAATAGTGCTGGTGGTGGGAGCTGGATTCGAACCAGCGTAGGCGCAGGGCCAACAGATTTACAGTCTGCCTCCTTTAACCACTCGGACATCCCACCCGAAGCGAAAATCGAATTATGAAGATGTTTTAGGGCTTCGTCAAGCCTTTTGCGGGAAAAATTGAATAATTCCTCGTTTTCCGAAAAAAAAAGCCGGCCGACAGGCCGGCGGGATGCTGCAAAACATGTCCAAGTGAAGAGCTCCAGCTCTTGGACGCGCAGGCCTGCGGCCGGCGCGCAGCCGAGCGCTCAGTCGTCCTGCTGCTGCAGCAAGGCCGACAAGCCCTGCTTTTCCAGCAAGGTGTTCAGATGCTCCCATCCATGGAACGCAATCTGCAACTGCCCCTTGTCCTTGGCGCCGACCTTGAGCGTGACCTTGGTACCCAGGTGATCCGACAGGATCTTCTCGAAACGCTGCACATCGCCATTGGCGCCGGCCTTGCGGGCGGCCTGCTTGCTGGCGGGCGCGTCGTCTTCGTGCAAGGCCTTGGCGACCAGCTTCTCGGTTTCGCGCACGGACAGGCGGCGCGCGATGACTTCGTTGGCCAGCATGATCTGGCGGGCCGCGTCCACGGCCAGCAGTGCGCGCGCATGGCCCATGTCTATGTCGCCGGCCAGCAGCATGATCTGCACGGGTTCGGCCAGGTTGATCAGGCGCAGCAGGTTGCTGGTTGCCGAGCGCGAGCGGCCGATGGCCTGGGCGGCCTGTTCGTGAGTCAGGCCGAACTCGTCCAGCAGGCGCTTGACGCCCTGCGCTTCTTCGAGCGGATTCAGATCTTCACGCTGGATGTTCTCGATCAGCGCCATGATGGCCGCGTTCTCGTCGCCCACTTCGCGCACCAGGACCGGCACCTCGGTCAGACCGGCGATCTGGGAAGCGCGGAAACGCCGTTCGCCGGCAATGATTTCGTACTTGCCCTTCTCCTTGCCGCTAAGGGGCCGCACCAGGATGGGCTGCATCACGCCCTGGGCGCGGATGGACTCGGCCAGTTCGTTCAAGGCACCCTCGTCCATGCGCGTGCGCGGCTGGTAGACGCCGGCCTTGAGCAGCTTGACCGGCAAGGTCGAGGGCAGGCCGTCTTTCTCGGGGGCAGCCGCCGTCTTCCCAATCGTTGCGATCGCTCCGGCATCCGCGCCAAGCAGCGCGTCCAGTCCGCGACCTAGACCTTTGGGTTTTCGAGTAGCCATGCTTACGTTCCTATTGATTCTTGTGTGCGTTATGCCTTGTCGGTGCGAGATTCTTTCCTGAGCCGCTTGACCAGCTCCTTGCCGAAGTCCAGGTATGCCTTGGCGCCGCGCGAATTCTTGTCGTAGACGATGCCGGGCATGCCGTGGCTGGGAGCTTCGGCCAGGCGCACATTGCGCGGGATGACCGTCTTGAACACCTTGTCGCCGAAATGCGTCTCGATCTGGCCGGACACCTGCTGCTGCAAGGTTACACGACTATCGAACATGACGCGCAGCAGCCCGATGAGCTGCAGGTCCGAATTGATGTTGCGATAGACGCGCTTGACGGTGTTGACCAGGTCCGAGAGCCCTTCCAGTGCGAAATACTCGCACTGCATGGGGATGATGACCCCGTGCGCGCTGGCCAGCCCGTTGAGCGTCAGCAAGGACAAGGTGGGAGGGCAGTCGATCAGCACGAAGTCATAGTCGTCCGCGACCTGCGCCAGCGCTTGCTTGAGCTGCTGTTCGCGCTCTTCCATCTGGATCAGGTCGATCTCGGCGCCGGACAGCTCCCTGTTGGAGGGTAACACATCGTAACCACCAGTTTCTGAACGTACCTTCACGTTCGAAATGGTCTCCTGGCCGATCAATACCTGATACAGATTGCCGGATAGGGTATTTTTATCGATGCCGCTGCCCATCGTGGCGTTGCCCTGGGGGTCCAGGTCGATCAGCAAGATCTTTTTCTTCAGCAAGGCCAGGGCTGCCGCCAGATTGATGGCCGTGGTCGTCTTGCCTACCCCGCCCTTCTGGTTGGCGATACAAAAAATGTAGGCGCCCGAAGATTTATCGTCATTCTTACTCATGATTATCCTTGCTGCACCAACCACACTAGGCAACGCTGTGCTTCTAGCTCCGGTACGGTTAATGGTTCAATTCGCTCGACCTTCCAGGCGCTCTGGTCCTGCAGCGCCGCTATTTCCTCTTCGGGCACCCTGCCCTTCATGGCCGCGATGCGGCCGCCCTCCCGGACATGCCTGCCCGCCAAATTAACAAAATCAAGCAGGGAAGAAAAGGCTCGGGAAACCACAATATCCGCCTCCAGGGGAGGCTGCTGCTCTACGCGAACATGCAGGGCCCGCAAATTGGGCAAAGCCAGTGCACCCACCATCTGGCGGACAAACGCCATCTTCTTCTCGACGGCGTCGATACAAGTAATGTTCCACGTGGAACATGACGCGGCCAGCACCACGCCTGGAAGGCCGGCTCCAGATCCTACGTCGACGATACGCACGGACTCGCCGACTGTAGCGTCAATGGCAAGATGTTCCTGGAAAGGACGCACCACGGACAGGCTATCAAATATATGCTGCACCAGCATTTGATCCGGATCACGCAATGCGGTCAGGTTGTAGGTTCTATTCCAACGTTGCAGTTGCTGTATGTATGCCAGCAATTGGCGAACCGTATCCGGATCGGCCTCCAGGCCCAGGTTCTTCATGGCCTGAATCAAACGGGGGTTGAAGTCTGCACTCATGCCGCGTTTCGGTTCTTCTGCTTGCGTTTCAAGTAAACCAGCAACAGGGACACGGCTGCCGGAGTCACGCCCTGCACCCGGCCCGCCTGCCCGATGGTGGCGGGACGGGACGCCTTCAAGCGCTGGCGCACTTCAATGGAAAGACCCTTGATATCGTCATAGTCCAGGTCTTCAGGGATACATTGTTCTTCCAGGGCGGCTTGCCGCTCTACTTCGTCCTGCTGGCGAGCCACGTAGCCGGCATACTTCACCTGGATTTCCACCTGCTCCACATGGACTGGGTCTTGCAGTCCCGGTCCGGCTATCGTCTGGCCCTGCTCGTCCTGGACGGCCATCAGATTTCCATAATGGACTTCAGGCCGCTTGAGCAAGTCATAAAAGGAATACTCCCGCTCGATGGCCTTGCCCAGCAAGGCCTGGGCCTGCTCGGCCGGCAGGATGCGGGGATTGACCCAGGTCGTCTTCAGACGCTCGATTTCACGTGCAACAGCATCCCGTTTGCGGTTGAAATGATCCCAGCGGGCATCATCCACCAGGCCCAGCCCCCGGCCGATTTCCGTCAGACGCTGGTCGGCATTGTCTTCGCGCAGGCTCAGACGATATTCCGCCCTGGAAGTGAACATGCGATAGGGCTCGGTCACCCCGCGCGTGATCAGGTCATCCACCAGCACGCCTAGATAAGCCTCGTTGCGGCGCGGATACCACTGCTCCTTGCCTTGCGCCAGCAAAGCCGCATTGGCGCCGGCCAACAGCCCTTGCGCGGCGGCCTCCTCGTAGCCAGTCGTACCGTTGATCTGCCCCGCAAAGAACAGGCCACGGATCTGCTTGGTCTCCAATGTCGGATGCAGGGCGCGCGGGTCGAAATAGTCATATTCGATGGCATAGCCCGAGCGCATGATGCGTGCGTTCTCCAGGCCGGGCAGACTACGCACCATGGCCAGCTGTATATCGAACGGCAGGCTTGTAGAAACGCCGTTGGGATAGATTTCCGTGGTGCTCAAGCCTTCAGGTTCAAGAAAAACCTGGTGACTGGCCTTGTCCGCAAATCGATGGATCTTGTCTTCGATGGAGGGGCAGTAACGCGGCCCTATGCCCTCTATAGTGCCCTGTTCGCTGTACATGGGCGAGCGGTCCAGTCCCGAGCGAATGATTTCGTGGGTGCGTTCGTTGGTATGCGTGATCCAGCAAGGCATCTGCCTAGGGTGCATGGAGGCATTGCCCATATACGAGAATACGGGCACCGGATCCGTATCGCCCGGCTGGACTTCCAGGCGAGAGAAATCGATCGTATTGGCGTCGATCCGCGGAGGCGTGCCTGTCTTCAGGCGGCCTTGCGGCAGCTTCAATTCTCGCAAGCGGTGCGCCAGACTGATGGAAGGCGGATCCCCTGCACGACCAGCAGAATAGTTATTCAAACCCACATGGACCAAGCCATTCAGAAAAGTTCCCGCCGTCAGCACCACGGACTTGGCGCGGAACTCCAGCCCTATCTTGGTGACGGCGCCAACGACCTTCTCCCCTTCCAGAATCAGATCTTCCACCGACTGCTGGAATACCATCAGATTGGCTTGATTCTGCAGGCGATGTCGTATGGCCTTGCGATACAGGGAACGGTCGGCCTGGGCCCTGGTGGCGCGCACCGCAGGCCCTTTTGAACTATTCAAGGTGCGAAACTGGATGCCCGCCTCGTCAGTGGCCAGGGCCATGGCCCCACCCAGCGCATCCACTTCCTTGACCAGATGTCCTTTGCCAATACCGCCAATCGACGGGTTGCAGGACATTTGCCCAAGGGTGTCCATATTATGGGTAAGCAGCAAGGTTGACACCCCGGTTCGAGCAGCCGCTAACGCTGCTTCGGTACCAGCATGTCCGCCGCCGATGACGATAACGTCAAACTCTTCGGGATAAATCATGTCTAACCAGCAATAAAGTAAAAATGAAGGCCGCCAGTTCTGGAGCTGGAACAGCTTTGCTGCAAGGCAGGGGCGCTTTCAGGGCCGCGTCAGTGCGGCCCCGCCCGGAACTACCAGTAACAACAAGCACAGGCAAAGACGCGCGATAAAGAATCCCGACATTCCAGCCGGCGCTTTCCACCACAATATGGCGGCGTCCTCACTGCTGAATCCATATAGCCTTGCTTGGCCGCACCGTCTACGGCAGGGTTTGCGCAACAGTACGTTCTCAATTATACGACCACCAAACTCTTCTGTTCCACGTGAAACAGTCTCTACTCACAATTTGTTCCACGTGGAACAAAACATCCAGCCTGCAACGCGGTCTGTGGATAACTTTGTGGAGAATAAGAATATTCAGGCGGGCGCCGATACAGTATGTTCCCGAGCTCTTAAAAGACACATCGGCTTGGGTCCTGGACCGCTCCCAGAGCCCAATCCCATAAAAATAGCGGGCGCGCCGACAAAATACATGTACAGCATCGTTCCGCACCTCAATGCAAGACAACTTCCCGGCAAGGCGCTCTGCAAGGAGGCAAAATTGTGGATAACAGCTGCTGGAACGCCCTCTGAGCTATCGGCCCCGACTCCTGGACACCAACATTCGCCGCATGGGCAGACCAAATGAGTACGGTGGAAAAGCCTATGCCCATACAGGCATGACGTATAGGAGTGAAATACTCGGGCATGAAAAAAGCCGGCTTAGCCGGCTTTTCGCAAAGTGGGTTCGCGCTGGCGAACCCGCCTGACTTACAGAGGCCGGATGCCCGCTGCCTGCAGGCCCTTGGGGCCTTCCTTGACTTCGAACTCGACGGCTTGCCCTTCGTTCAGGGAACGGAAACCGCGACCTTCAATAGCGGAGAAGTGGGCGAACACATCAGCGGAGCCGGAGTCAGGCGTAATGAAGCCAAATCCCTTTTCAGCGTTGAACCATTTGACTTTGCCAGTTTGAACCATGATCTGACTGAATCCTGAGAAAACTAAAAAAATTGACTACGCGCCTTCGCGCAAACTTCGCCGTTGGCGGCAAGGTCAGGCAAGGCAAGATCGATGCAGCGCCGAAGGCGACTTTACATCACGGTGATGAAAGCCAGGCCGACAAGGCCGAACTTCTTCACCCAAGGAAACCGTGCCGTGTTGACTCAGAATATACAGAACAGCAAGTGAACTTACCGGAAAAGTACCAAGCACTGAGCTTACAGGTCATGCCTCTTGATCTCAGAAAGCATACTCAGTGCTTATTCCACAATCAATTGAAAATTCAGCATAGTGTGGTATTTTTTCGTCAGGAAAAACACTTAGAAAACCGCCGTCCCGTATTCCACCTGTTTGGGTAAAAACAGGCCTTATCCCTTTTTTCGGGCTACACGCATTCATGCAGATCCACTCCAAACTGCCCTCGGTGGGCACCACTATTTTCACGGTGATGAGCCAGCTGGCCGTGGAACATCAAGCCATCAACCTCGGCCAGGGTTTCCCGGACTTCGACCCGGATCCGGCACTGATAAATGCCGTCCATCAAGCCATGCTGCAGGGCTTGAACCAGTATCCCGCCATGGCAGGCTACGCGCCGTTACGGGCGCGCATTGCAGACAAGACGGCAGCCCGCTACGGCCATCGGTATGACAGCGATATGGAAATCACGGTCACCAGCGGAGCCAGCGAAGCCTTGATGGCCAGCTTTCTGGCCTTTGCGCATGCTGGTGATGAGGTCGTGCTGATCGAGCCGTTCTATGACCTCTATATTCCCGCCATAGAACTGGCGGGCGGCAAGCCTGTGCCTGTACCCATGACGGCCCCTACGCCTGACAATCCCTACTATCGCGTCGACTGGGAGCGCGTGGAAAAAGCCATCACTAGCAAGACGCGGATGCTGGTGGTCAACTTCCCGCACAACCCCACCTGCACCAATCTGCGTCCTCAGGATCTGGATGCATTGGAACGGATCGTAGCCAGACATCCTCTGCTGATCCTGTCCGACGAAGTCTACGAACACCTGACGTTCGATCAGCAACAGCACCTGAGCCTGGCCACTAGACCAGCCCTTGCCGAACGCGCCATCATCGTATCTTCGTTCGGCAAGACCTTTCACGCCACGGGCTGGAAAGTCGGGTATTGCTGCGCTCCAGCTGCACTGACGACCGAAATCCGCAAGGTTCACCAATACATGGTGTTTACGGTGCCGACCCCCTTGCAGGCAGGCCTGGCCACTTACATGCAGGATCCCTCCACCTGGGAGTCCCTGCCCGCTTTCTATCAGGCCAAGCGTGATCAGCTTTATCAGGGTTTGCAACAGACCCGCTTCACGCCTCTGCACAGCGAAGGCACTTTCTTTCTGTTGGCAAGCTATGACGGCATCTCGGATCAATCGGAACTGGAATTCTCCAAATGGCTGACACGAAACCACGGCGTCGGCGTCATCCCAGTCTCTGCGTTCTATCAGAATCCTGACGCCGCTCAAGCCAACCACCGCCTGGTGCGCTTCTGCTTCGCCAAACAAGCCGCAACCCTGGAGGAAGCCATTCGCCGTCTGCAGCAAGTCTGAGCTTGCCCTTGCGCAGCGACCTGGTCGTCGACGGCGTTCCCGAGCAAGAACGAAAGGATGCCATGCAGAGAATATTCTTGTATCGGCTCCAGAAGGCCCCGATTGCCAAGCCAGGAATTTCACCTTGAAGACTCAACTAACCGCCGCAAGGCGGTTTTTTTTGGCTTTTGTTCCTCTCGACATGGTAGAACCGTCCACCCCGAAATTGTGGACAAGCCCGATCCTGCCCTAACCGCTTCTTGGGCTTGCCATGCGGCTCAATGAGCCTGCGCATGACACAGGCACTGATCCGCCAAACAAACCATCGACCTTGCTCAACAAACTCCTTGTCTTGCAGCACGAGCAGCCGAATTCATCAAACACGACACATGGCCTTCTATTGGCCAGCCTGTTGATAACTTTGGGGGCAACCCTGATTTTTTGCCCAGTGAATGCCCGTTTTTGCATGAAAGAGCAATTTTCAGGCCTTGCGTTCCGAATCGCCACCTAAAGCCGGAGCAAGGGCCGTCAACAAAAGCAGAAATCTAAAGAAAAAAAAATAATTCCAAGAAAACAACTACTTATATGCAAAAGACGGGGTTGTGTCACAGCATGGAACTGTGTAAAAAAACAGCCTCCCTGCCAAACTCCTTGAATGAAAAACTGTTGCCGGGTTCATGTCGCCATTTACCCCTTTTTTGTGGACAAGTTGACTATACGCATTCGGGTCAGCCTTGTCGCTGCCGGTGAAATCAAGCAAAACCGGTCAGGAGCAAGGTCAAGCGCTTCCCTGTACCCGCAACCCCGAACCGGCTTTATTGGAGCAAAGCCCAGTTTGAGTTTTTTTCATGTAATACCTTTGCCAGCATTGAGAGTCGACAAGACAGTCCGTCCCTTCCACTCAGCAGTGATAGTGCGGAAAAATGTTGTTGAAAAAGTATTTTCATCGTCTGCTGGCTCTCAATTCGCTGTATGCAAAAACCGCATGGCTGTCGGTGGCGGGACAATCTTGCGCTCTTGCGATGCTGTGCATCTTAGTCCAGAAAATTCGGCATGCAAAGAGCGCAGCGAATCAGGCCGGAAGAGCAAACTTCTCTTCTATAACAAGCACTTAAATTTTTTATTTAGATTATTGAATGAGAGCCTGTTGATAAGTCGAACAAGCAGTATTTCATCAATGAAAACAATCTCTTGGGAGCCTGTCTTGAAGGGGATAGCTCCGAGGATTGCTGGTGGACTGAATAGGCACAACTTTTTGTCGTCCAGAAGAAAAGGCTACTTGTGCCAAGCCAATCCACATACTGTTCACATCAGGCTCTCTAGAGCTTATCCACAGAAAAGAAAATTGTAACAGCCGAGCACGGGATCGAAATCAGCTGATTTTCTGCTGAAATCCGGTGTCGGTGACCAGGATCTGTTCTGGCCAACGCAAGGCGGCCAAGTGAAAACGTGTCGCCTCAGGGTTCTGGTCCTGCCGGCGTTCACGCCAACGCGCGCCTACTGAAAAGTCGATGCAGAATGCGTTGTGACATTTGCCATGCCAGTGGAATGGATCTATCCCGTTGAATAATAAGGAATATCTTGAAAGCTTACGGGTCTGGGACGGATCCAGCTGGCGCCAGTAATGGCCGAAAACCACCGGAACCGGCTCGTCATAGTGATCCCACCAGGGGGTGCGGTCGGAAAATCGCCAGCGGTTTCCCGCAAAAAACGGTGTTTCAGCAGCCGCTTCCGTTCCAGAAGTCAGCAGTCGAATGGGATTGAAACGGTTCTGAACCAGGTCAAAATCTGCATATTCCTGAAGCATGGGAATGATCGCAGCAGGGTCTTCTATTTTTTCCTTCCATTTTTGCTTTGCTTCCAGATATTTTTCTAATATTCCTGATTTTTTGGCAAATTCGTTTGCTTTTTCGTCGCATTCCACGAAAAAATCCAGCATATTTTCTGTTTTTACATCCCGAATCGCGTCAATTGCTTCTTTATTCCACGCTGCATGCACGACTCGCAGGTCTTTTCTTTCCAAAACCAGAGGGAGCGAGGCTAAAAATTGGCGGATATTTTCTTTTTTTTCAGGCTGGACTCGTTGAAAAGGCGCGTAGAACGGCAGATCTGATTCGAGTCGGCTGTCAAAAAACCAGCCTGATCCGTCTTTGGCATCGTCGATGAGCAGATTGATCTCGTGATTGCCTAGTATGCCAAATGCTTTTCCTTTATTTATCAACGACTTGACATATTCGATCGTGCCTGGACTATCTGGGCCTCGATCGCAGAAGTCGCCGACAAAGACCAAGGTGCGTTGGTCTGTATGTGTTCCATCTTCTTGATATCCAAGGTTTTTTAGTAAGCGATGCAATGCCTGGAGTTCTCCATGCAAGTCGCCGATGATGTCCAAGGGACCGTCAGGCAGAGCCTGTACAAGAAAGGAGCTCATGGGTACGTGTTCTTTGCTTAACAATAACTATATATAAAATTGGTATTGGATAATGGGTGTCTGTGGATAAGTGGCATATCCCTGATTTCGTCTTTGTTTTCAATCCATTGCCTGTGCTGCCGTCATGTGCATCAGCCTGCGGGAGCCGGTGGAAGGAAACTGGACAAAATCCTGTCCATGTCAAGATAGCGCACTTATCCCCGTTTCATCCACATTGCGTTCACATGTCGGTCTCCCAGAGCTTATCCACAGCGGTGTTCAGGCCGAAGAGCTGGGCTGTGGCGCCCTTGCGTCGCCCGCCCGTCAAGGCTTGCAGAGGGTGTGATCGATTTTCGGATTGATTTTTACGCGCCGTGGATTCTTTGTTTTGGTCGAGCGCGAGTGCTGTTATACTTTCCACATCTTATCCACTTATTTATCCAATCTGTTTATTCCTCTCTATCAATAATTCCATCCATGGAATAAATGAAATTGTTAATAAAATTGTGGATTTCCAGCTTATCCTTTCTTGTGGATAAGTTTAATTTTTTTATTTTATTTCGATTGTCATAAAAATATTCGGGCTTCAGCTCAAAATACAAAACTGCCATTTTGTATTTCATAAACCGATTTCTGTTTTTCATTTTCCGGTTTATGTGAAACCCGTGGAATACGCCTTGCCTTTTCAAGTTCCGCATACCTGCAGGGATGATCAGGACAGGCCATGCCTGTTCAGGGAAAGGCGGATAAGGATTTGTGCCGGTCAGCCAGCGCGCTGGCGCGGGTGCCTGAAGGTCTCGATCATTGGGGGGGGGCTGACGGTCCTTGTCCGGCAGATTCTCTGTATGGGGGACATGATGGGTAAAAGAGGTTCTTCAAGGAATTCCGGGGGATTCCGCCGTGTTTGGCGAGCCGTTTGGGTCAAGCGGAGAGAAACTCGGGTTCTCGCGTAGCAGGCCGCGGCGGGTCGTCCGCGCAAGCCGTATGAAGCGTCAACCTCCCATCTGCTGAGCTTTCTGTTTGGTGATTGATGCCCATGGCTGGGCTGATGCCATCAGCCCCGTCCGCTCTTCCGGCGCCTTGGACGGCGTCTTCAGAAAACCAGTTCGGCACCGATCAGGCAAATTGGCTTCCGGAATTCTTCGAAGGACCAAAAAGAAACCGTCGCACGGGATGGTGGCTGCAGGTTGCGGTTCAACCGGCGCTGAAGGCGTTCCAGCGGTCCGGGTATTGATTGCGGGACTTGCTGACCAGACCGATGCAGGCCTGGTCAGCAAGGACCTCTACGTGCACGCCTGCCTGGCGCAGCCAGTCCAGGGCGCCCTGGTAGTGATGGGCCTCGCCCACCAGAAGCCGTCGTACGCCGGCGATCTGGGCGGCCCCGGCGCACATGGGGCATGGGGCCTCCGTGGCCACCAGCAACACGTCCTGGTCGGAGCTGAAAGGCTTTTTCAGGTACTGCTGCAGGCAGTTGGTTTCGGCATGGGAAAAATAGTTCTGATCCTGGAGCTGGCGATTATGCGCCTGGGCGACGACTTCGCCGTCGACTACCAGGACGGAGCCGAACGGCATGCCGCCCTGGGCGGCGGACAGGGACAGGAGGCCGGCAAGGGCCAGAGTGCAGATGGCGGTCAGGTTGAAGCCCTCGGTGTACCAGCAAGGACCGTTCGGGTCGCTGGTGTAGAGGGCCTGCACATCGATCTGCTGCGGGCGTACGCGGTAGCAGTCGGCCATCAGGATGCCGAATCGGTGAAATTCAGGGTGGCGCTGGCAAAGTAGGCCACCACCAGCGCGGCGGCGGCGATGAGGACCTTGATCAGGCGGGGGATGTTCACCCCCAGCATGCCGAAGCTGGTGCGGAAGGGCACGGCAAAGGGGAAAAGCTGGAGCTTGAGAAGAAGGTGATCAGACGGCTAAGGAAGGTGATGCGTATAGGCCCGACAAATCATCGACTTGCCGACACGCCGCCATTTGAGATGGAGCAACCGGATCGGCCGCCACTAGGGAGAGCCTTGCGCAGCGCGCCAGCGCCTGCACGGCAGGTAAAAAAATCCCGCCATGGCGGCGGGATTTCCAGGCCTTGCCCGACGGCGTCAGGCGGTCTTGAACAGGCCTTCGCGGATCAGGAAATCCACGATCTGGTCCAGGCCTTCGCCGGTCTTCAGGTTGCACATCACGAAGGGTTTGTCGCCGCGCATGCGCCGGGTGTCCGAGGCCATGATGTCCAGGTTGGCGCCCACGTGCGGGGCCAGGTCGGTCTTGTTGATGATGAACAAATCCGACTTGGTGATGCCGGGACCGCCCTTGCGGGGGATTTTCTCGCCGCTGGCCACGTCGATGATGTAGAGCGTCAGGTCCGACAGCTCGGGGCTGAAGGTGGCGGCCAGATTGTCGCCGCCCGACTCGATGAAGACGATGTCCGCATCGGGGAATTTCTCCAGCATGCGGTCGATCGCCTCCAGGTTGATGGACGCGTCCTCGCGGATGGCCGTATGCGGGCAGCCGCCGGTTTCCACGCCCAGGATGCGCTCGGGCGGCAACGCGCCCGACAGTGTCAGCAGGCGCTGATCTTCCTTGGTGTAGATGTCGTTGGTGATGGCGATCAGATCGTACTCGGGGTACATCTTCTTGCAGACCATCTCCAGCAGGGTCGTCTTGCCGGAGCCCACGGGCCCGCCCACGCCGACCCGAAGCGGTGGCAGGGACTTGCTGCGGTTGGACAGGGAGGAAATATCGTGCATGGTTGAACCTATCAGGATCGGAATAAGCGGGAGAACTGGCTCTCGTGCCGCGCGGACACGATGGAGAACTGGGGGGCGAAGGTTTGCAGCGCGGGGGGCTGGCGCTGGCTGCGCTGCAGCGCCAGCCGGGCCGTATCCGGGATCTGCCTGCGTATCTGGCTGAGTACGCGCTGGCCTGCCACCTGCCCCAGCGGGACGCTTTTTATGGCGGCCATGACCTGGTTTTCCAACCAGGTGTACAGATAGGCGGTCAGGCCCGCGTGCAGCGGCAGATCGGCCTGCACGGCGATGGCGGCGTGCACCGTCGGCAGGCACAGGGGACGCAGGCCCTCCAGCAGTGCGCGCGCATGCTCGCCCAGCCAGTCCAGTTCCAGGGCCAGCTTGTACAGGGACCAGCCCATCTGTTCGGTTTCGCTGCGGATTTCCTTTGTTTCACGTGAAGCAAAGAACCAGCGATTCCAATGGCGGACGGACTCGGACGAGCCCGCGTGCCAGGACTGATGCAGCAGGGCCCACAAGGGCGCCTCGCAGTGGCCTATGACGCTGTGCAGCTGGTCCTGTATCCAGGCCGCTGCCGTGGCTTCGTCGTGGACCAGGCGCAGTTCCACGGCGGCTTCCAGGCCCTGGGAATAGCTGAAGCCGCCGATGGGCAGCGCCGGCGACGCCAGTTGTTGCAGCAGCGTCAGTTGTTCGGGAGAAAGCTGCATGGTCAGGATGAATGACGGTGCATATGGTCGTGGCCGCAGCAGCCATGGCCGTGATCATGCGTGTGATCGTGGTCATGGTGGGCATGGGAGTGCCCATGATGATCGTGGCGATGCGCGTGCTCATGACGATGGCCGTGGTCATGCGCCTGCGGCTCATGGGCCTGGAAGGCGGCCTGCGCCAGCGCGTAGTCTTCTTCGAAGGTTTCGTCATGGCCATGCTTGTGGCCGCCCCCGTAGGCGCCCACATCGGGTTCGAACGGCGCCTGGATCCGTTCGCTGCGCACGCCGCCCAGCTGGGCCAGCATGTCCACCAGGACGGGGTCGTATTCCAGTTGCAGGTAGCCCTCGCCTATCTCCAGCAGCACGTGCCGATTGCCCAGATGGTAGGCGGCGCGGGCCAGCGCGGTCGGGGTGGCGGCGGTGACGCGCAGCACGTTCTCGGGCGCGGCCTGGACCAGGATGAAGCGGCCGTCCTCGGCCACCAGCAGATCGCCGTGACGCAGCACGGCTCCGCGGGGAATGGCCATGCCGACCTCCTCTCCCGTGTCCAAAACCAGCTTCTGGCGGCTGCGGCGGCGCAGCGCCAGGTCCAGGGTGACCGTGGGGGCGCCGCGGGTGAGCGCCTTGGCGACCTGGCCGGCCCGCAGGAATTTATTGGCGATTCGCATGACTAGAACAGGAAATAACGTTGTGCCATGGGCAGGATGTCGACGGGATCGCAATGCAGCAGATGGCCGTCGGCGTATACCTGGTAGGTCTGGGGATCCACCGTGATGTGGGGCAGCCAGCTGTTGCGCACCATCTGGTGCTTGCTGATGTTGCGGCAGCCCACGACGGCCTCCAGGCGCTTGTTCAATCCTAGAGCGTGCAGGGCGGGATTGTCCATGCCGGCCTGGGAGACGAAGAGCACGGAGGTGCGCAGCGCCTTGCCGTGGGCGCCCCACATCGGGCGGATGTGCACGGGTTGCGGAGTGGAGATGGAGGCGCCCGGATCACCCATGGAGGCGGCCACGGCCATGCCGCTCTTGAGCACCATATTGACCTTCACGCCGAAGAAAGCGGGCTTCCAGAGCACGATGTCGGCCAGCTTGCCCACTTCGATCGAGCCGATCAGGTGGCCTACGCCATGGGCCAGGGCCGGGTTGATGGTGTATTTGGCGATGTAGCGCTTGATGCGTTCGTTGTCCGAGCGCGCGCTGTCGCCTTCCAGCGCGCCGCGCTGCAGCTTCATCTTGTCGGCCGTCTGCCAGGTGCGCATCACCACTTCGCCCACGCGGCCCATGGCCTGCGAGTCCGAGCTCATGACCGAGAAGGCGCCCAGGTCGTGCAGCACGTCCTCGGCCGCGATGGTTTCCTTGCGGATGCGGCTTTCGGCAAAGGCCAGATCCTCGGCGATGGAGGGGTCCAGGTGGTGGCAGACCATCACCATGTCCAGGTGCTCGTCGATGGTGTTGCGCGTGAACGGCATGGTGGGGTTGGTGGAGGCCGGCAGTACATTGGCCATGCCGGCCGCGCGGATGATGTCGGGCGCGTGCCCGCCCCCTGCCCCTTCGGTGTGGAAGGAGTGGATGGTGCGGCCCTTGAAGGCGCCGAAGGTGTCCTCCACGAAACCGGATTCGTTCAGGGTGTCGCTGTGGATGGCGACCTGCACGTCGGTGTCGTCGGCCACCGTCAGGCAGTTGTCGATGGCGGCCGGCGTGCTGGCCCAGTCTTCGTGGATCTTCAGGCCCATGGCGCCCGCGCGCACCTGCTCGATGACGGCGTCGTACGAGCTGGAGCTGCCCTTGCCGAACAGGCCTATGTTGATGGGGAAGGCGTCGGTGGCCTGCATCATGGCGGCCAGGTGCCAGGGGCCGGACGTGCTGGTGGTGGCCAGCGTGCCGGTGGCCGGGCCCGTGCCGCCGCCGATCAGCGTGGTGGTGCCGGTGGACAGGGCCTCCTCGACCTGCTGAGGGCAGATGTAGTGGATGTGCGTGTCGATGGCGCCGGCGGTCACGATCATGCCTTCGCCGGCGATGATTTCCGTGGAGGCGCCGATGACGATGTTCACGCCGGGCTGGATGTCGGGGTTGCCGGCCTTGCCTATCCCCGATATGAAGCCGTTCTTGATGCCGATGTCGGCCTTCACGATGCCGGTGACGGCGTCGATGATCAGCGCATTGGTGATGACGGTGTCGGCGCAGTCGGCGCTCATGCGCTGGCTCTGGCCCATGCCGTCGCGGATGACCTTGCCGCCGCCGAATTTGACCTCTTCGCCGAAGATGGTGAAGTCGCGCTCGACTTCGGCCAGCAGTTGGGTGTCGGCCAGGCGGACCCGGTCGCCCACGCCGTTGACGACGGTGGGACCGTAGATTTCGGTGTATGCCTTGCGAGAAATGAATGCCATTTTAGAGAGACCCCATCACTAAGCCTTGGAAACCGTATATCTGGCGGTCGCCGTCCATGGCGACCAGTTCGATGGTGCGGCGCTGGCCCGGTTCGAAACGCAGCGCATTGCCGGCGGGGATATTCAGCCGGTAGCCGCGCGCCAGCTCTCGATCGAAGCTCAGCGCATTGTTGACCTCGGCAAAGTGATAGTGCGAACCGACCTGCACGGGGCGATCGCCTTCGTTGAAGACGGCGATACTGAGGGTCTGCCGCCCGACGTTCAGTTCGATCTGACCGTCTTCGGCAATAATTTCACCTGGAATCATGGTTATGTCCTGATAAGGGGCGACGTAGGGATGATTGCGTGTCCGCCGCGCCGTCCCGCCCTGGGGACGGCGAGCGGCGGCACGGCGTCAGACGATGGGATGATGGACGGTGACCAGCTTGGTGCCGTCCGGAAACGTGGCCTCCACCTGGATGTCGGGAATCATCTCGGGCACGCCTTCCATGACCTCGTCGCGAGTCAGCACTTTGGCGCCGGCGCTCATCAGTTCGGCCACCGACATGCCGTCGCGGGCGCCTTCCATGATGGCGGCCGTGATCAGGGCGACCGACTCCGGATAGTTGAGCTTCAGGCCGCGGGCGCGCCGGCGCTCGGCCACCAGGGCCGCGGTGAAAATCAGCAGTTTGTCCTTTTCGCGCGGTGTCAATTCCATGGCGTTACTTCCATTTACAAATAGGTGACGGGTTCGGTTCGCCCACCCGGGGCTCCGGGTGCGCGCAGCTTGCCCAACAATAGTTTTCCAACACACGATTGCGGGCCCGTGCGGCCCGCGCCTGCCTGCGTAGCTAGGCGAATCCTGAAAGGCTTATGTGGTCCATAGTCTCAACGGTTGTGCGCTCGTCCGCAACAGGCGGGGGCGCAGGTGCTGCCAGGCCTGGACCAGCAGGCCGCGCACATCTTCGGCGTGCAGGCCGAGGGCGCGCAGCAGGTACAGGGCCTTGCCGCCTTCCTGGGGCATGACGGTCAATCCGCCGCGCAGCTCCGGCCCCCATCCCAGCTGTTCGTTCAGGACTTCGAGCTCGGCCGTATCCAGGACGGACCCGTAGGCCCAGAGCGTGGCATGCACGGGCAGGCCGTCCAGCCCGCAAATGCCCTGGCGCAAGGCGTCGTCCGCAGCCAGCTCGCCCGCGTCCACCCACACCAACTCCTGGCCGATGTAGAGCTGCGTGTCCATGACGACACGGCCCTCCAGCCAGTGTCCGGGCGTGCGCACCGAGCCCAGCTGGGAAATCTCCCAGCCGATGGCGGCGCTGTCCGGGTGCAGCTCGATGCGGTTGCGCGCCGCGGCGTCCACCTGCTCGAAGTAGATGTTCTCGCAGGGCAGCCAGTCCAGCTGGGCGCCGGCGCCGACCTGAATCAGGACGTTCTGCGCGGCATGGCGTCCGTTGGACTTGTACCAGCGGGTGGCGCCGGGGGTGGTGATCGTGGCGCGGGTGTGCTCGGCCAGGCGTACCTGGATGTCCAGCATGTCGCCGCCGGCGATGCCGGAGGGCGGGTGCAGGATGGCGACGTGGCAGATTTCAGGACCTTCGGGGTAGAGGGCCCGCTGGATCAGCAGGGGGCCTTCGTGTACACGCGTGGACAGGACAGAACGGGAACCATTCTGCAAAGAGAAGCCAAGCGTCAGCTTGGCGTGCCACTGACTGTAGACCTCGGTCATGAAATATGCCGCGAATGAATCTAGGTTATTGGTTTATTTGGAATAAACCGTTGAGAGAGAGCATGGATTCTACGCTTTTTTGATCTGTTTTTTAGGCTTTTGGGACGTAGAATGTGTCAAGACTTCATATGACTGATATATGCTTCTCTTTATAGTATAGGAAATCAGGAAATTTTGCCCGATCGCGCCGATTGCTATAGGAAATAGCGCGAAATCTCCCCCCATGCAACAATCGCGATCATGGCTGTTTAGCCTTCAATCATCGCTTCGCCACCCCCTCCCGTCTTTCATGCCGCAACCGAATATCGAAGAATCCGCCCAGGACTGGCATGCCTTGCTGCTGCAAGTGCCGCTGGCCGTGCGTGCCCAGGTGCTGGCCATCACCCTGGATCATCAGGATGAGCTGGCGACGCATTTCTATACGCATATGCTGACCCATCCGGCCGCGCAGGTCTATCTGTCCCATGAGCAGGTGCAGACCCGCCTGCACCGTTCGCTGCGCAACTGGCTGGTCCGGCTGTTCTCCGTGGATGTGGACAGCGACATGCAGGAACAGGTCAAGCTGCAGAACCAGGTCGGCGAGGTGCATGCGCGGGTCGGCGTGCCGGTGCATCTGGTGCTGCGCGGCGCGCGCCTGCTCAAGGGCCGCTATGCCCGCTACCTGTTCGAGTCTACGGAGATCAGCCGTGAGCAGGCCTGGGACTGTTACAGCTATGTGCAGGATTTCATCGACCTGGCCATGGAAATCATGAGCCACGCCTATGCCAACTCCCGCGAGCGCAAGTCCCGGGCCGAGGAGTCCTACCGGCTGTTCGCCATTGTGCAGAACGCCGCCGCCGAGCGCGGTCGCCAGCGCGCCGCCCTGCTGGACTGGGAGAACCAGTTCATGTTCGCCATGGCCGTCAACGGCAGCCAGGCGCCCCTGCCGCGCATCGGCGATTCTGATTTCGGCGTCTGGTTCAAGCACAAAGGCTCGCATGCCTTCCAGGGCACGGTGGAAAGTCGCGAGATCCTGGAGCTGATGCGCCTGATCGACGCGGAGCTGGTGCCCGGATTCGACCGGGATGACCAGGCCGGCCAGATCCGCCATCTGCATGCTTTGCGGGACAAGACGCGCGCCATCGGCTTGCACCTGGAGCGCTTGTTCGAACAGCAGAATGAACTGGAATCGGGACGCGACGTGCTGACCCGCCTGCTCAGCCGCAAGTACCTGCCTGTGGTCCTGAGCCGGGAGGTCAGCTATGCCCAGCAGCGCGGCTCGCGTTTCGCCCTGCTGGGCGTGGACATCGACTATTTCAAGAGCGTCAACGACACCTATGGTCATGACGCGGGCGATCGGGTCCTGCAGCAGTTTGCCGAATTGCTCAGCAACAGCGCGCGCGCCGGCGATTACGTGTTCAGATTGGGGGGCGAGGAATTTCTGGTGTTGCTGGTGGATGTGGATGCCGACGCTGCCCTGCGCGCGGCGCGCAACCTGCGCATGCGCATCCATGCGGAAACTTTCCGCGTGTCGGACAGTCAGACTCTGAGCATCACGGCCAGCGTGGGGATTGCGTTGTATGACGGCCACCCCGACTACGAGCGTACTTTGCGCCGTGTGGACCGCGCCCTTTACCAAGCCAAGGAGGAAGGCCGCGACCGCGTCGTATTCATCTGACCGCGCGCCTTCATTTCAACGGCGACTATGCCATATGGCGACAAGCTGTGCTACAAGAGCGTATTCTTTTGTTCATGCCCTTCTTGCCTTGACCACGAGCTCATGCGCGCGCCCTCCGGCCTCATGACGGGTCGGACGAGCGCCGCATGATCCGGCGCCGCAGGCGCCATTTGGTTGGCGGGACTGTCCCGGGCCATGCTCGCGGGCATTGACTGTCGATGAGTGGATTCTATGTATTCTCGTTTTGCCGTACTTCCCCAGTATTTCCTGCCCAAGCAGGCCTTGACCGAGTTTCTGGGCGGCCTGGCTTCCAAGCCTCTGGGCGGGCGGACCACCTGGGCCATCGAGCGCTTCATCCGGCGCTACCAGGTCGACATGAGCGAGGCCGAAAATCCGGATCCGGCCAGCTATGCGACCTTCAACGAGTTCTTCGGCCGCGCCTTGCGCGCGGGCGCCAGGCCTGTCGCCGACAGCGCCCTGGTCAGCCCCGTGGATGGCGCCATCAGCCAGCTGGGCGCCATCCGCGGCGCCGAGGTCTTCCAGGCCAAGGGCCACAGCTACTCGACCGCGGCGCTGCTGGGCGGCGACACGGCCCTGGCCGCCCGTTACCAGGACGGACTGTTTGCCACCCTGTACCTGAGCCCGCGTGATTATCATCGGGTGCACATGCCGTGCGACGGGCGGCTGACGCGCATGATACACGTGCCCGGCGAGCTGTTTTCCGTCAATCCCACCACGGCGCGCGGCGTGCCCGGCCTGTTCGCCCGCAACGAGCGGGTGGTGTGCCTGTTCGATTCCGAACGCGGTCCCTTTGCCTTGGTGCTGGTGGGCGCAACCGTCGTGGGCAGCATGGCGACGGTGTGGCACGGGGTGGTCAATGCTTCGCGCGACGGGCAGGTGCGCGAATGGAATTATCAGGATCAGGACGTGTCGCTGGCCAAAGGCGAGGAAATGGGCCGATTCCTGCTGGGTTCCACGGTGGTGCTGCTGTTTCCGCGAGACAGCGGGTACCGCTTCGATCCCGCCTGGCAGGCGCAGGGAATAATCCGGCAAGGTCAGGCCATGGGCTACCTGGATTGACCGCGCGCGGGCTTTTCTGCCGCCGCCCCGCCCCCGCAGACCTGTGTTCCTTCGGACACAGGTTTTTTTTGTCCGCCGCAAGGCACTATGCTAGTGGCGGAACATTCAGGGAGGAATCATGAATATGGCGTGGCATGTGCTGCTGAAACTGTTTCTATTGCTGGTGATCGCCGGAGCGACGGCATGGGGCGTGCTGGCCTTGCAGTTTCAGGCTCAGGCTGGGGCGGGGCGCATGGTGGCGATGGCGTTATGGGGCGTGGCGGCCTTGTTCAGCCTGTATGCCCTGGGCAAGGGAAATGGATGGCTCGCTCTGCCCCAGGCCCTGGGCCTGCTTGCTTTGCTGGTGTGGTGGCACGGTATTGCCCCCAGCAACGGCAGGCTATGGGCGTCTGACGTGGACAGGGTCAGCTACGGGCAGATTCAGGGCTCGGTGGTGACCTTGCACAATGTGCGCGATTTCGTCTGGCGCAGCGAAACCGATTTCGATGAACGCTGGCAGACGCGCCAGTATGATCTGGACCGGCTCGTTTCAGTGGACATGTTTCTGTCGTACTGGATGGGGCCGGCCATTGCGCATACCCTGGTGTCGTTCGGCTTCGACGATGGGCGCCACGTGAGCTTTTCCGTCGAAATCCGCAAGGAAAGGCATGAAGAATTCTCCGCCATAGGCGGCTTTTTCAAGCAGTTCGAGATGGCGCTGATTGCCGCCGAAGAAAGCGACATCATACGCACGCGGACCAATGCCCGCGGCGAGGATGTCTACCTGTACAGCGTGGCCCTGCCCAAGCCGGCCATGCAGGCGCTGTTCCTGTCTTATGTGCAGCAGGGCAATGAATTGCGCGACAGCCCCCGTTTTTACAATACCTTGACGGCCAACTGCACCACGATCGTCTATGACATGATGAGCCATATCGTGGAAGGCCTGCCTTGGGATTGGCGCATCCTGGCTTCAGGATATTTGCCCGAGTATGTGTTTGCGCAAGGGGCCTTGGCGCCGGGTCATACCCTGGATGAACTGCGCCGGCTTGGCCATGTCAATGAACGGGCTCTGGCCCAGCAGGACGGCGAGGATTTTTCCTTGTTGATCCGCCGTGGCGTACCCGTGGTCAAAGGGTGATTTTCATCGTTTTGTTCCACGTGAAACACTTGTTCCATAATTTAAGTATAAAAAATATAACTATAAATAAATAGATAATTAATTGATTTTTGGGTAATGGTCGTGGTTTTTTTTGAAACGTCTCAAAAATTAGGGCGTTAAGAAATTTGCTTAAAGTGAAAAACTTTTATGGTGAACCAGCTCCGGCCGCAAGGCCGGAGATCTTCGCGGATTTCACGCTCGCCACTGCACCAATTGCTCCAGCGTGGCGGTCGAGCCTCCGCAGACCACGACAAGGATGTTCTGGTAGGGAGTCAGCGCTTCATGGTCCAGGTACAGCGCCGCCAAGGCGGCGCCGCAGGCCGGCTCGACCAGGACGCGGTGATCGGACAGAAAGCGCAGGCAGGCGCTGACGGCCTGCGCGTCGCTGACCTGCACGCATTGAAGGGGGCGCGACTGGCTCAGCGCATAGGCTTGGTCGCAGACGCGCCGCGCCGCCAGGGACGTTGCCACCCCTTGTACGGCGTCCAAGGTGACGTGCCTGCGCTGACGCACGGATTCCCCCAGCGAGGCGGTGCCCTGCGTCTCCACGGCGATGATGGGCGTATCGTCCCAGCCTTGCTCGTGCATGCCCTGGGCCACGCCGCTGAGCAGGCCGCCCCCGCCGACAGCCAGCAAGACGGCGTCGGGGCGTATGCCCTGCGCCGCCACTTCGGTGATCAGGCTGGCGTGGCCTTCCCACAGCAAGGGGTCGTCGAAGGGGTGTATGAAAGCGTCGCTTTCCTGCAGCAGGGCCTGGGCATGGTCATTGGCTTCGTTCCAGTTCTTGCCGACCACGATCAGCTCCGCCTTTTCCCGCTGGATCAGGCGCCGGGCGTGTTCGCTGGTGGTCTCCGGCACGACGACCAGCACGGGGACGTTGAGCCGGCGGCCCGCATACGCCACGGCGATGCCGGCGTTGCCTCCGGAGGAGCTCACGAAGCGGGTCTTGCCCTGTCGGGCGTAGTGCTGGCAGGCGTGGCCGATGCCGCGGATCTTGAACGAGCCGCTCGGTTGCAGCGCATCCATCTTCAGCCACAGGTGCTTGCCGAGCTGATCGCTCAGGACGTGGGAATAAATAAGCGGCGTGTCCAGGTGAAGAATCATTTTTATGTTCCAGATTTCATGGTGATCCGAAGGTGGAGGGCCGAAGACTGACCGCCCTGCTGAAACCCATTTTAAAGGTGCGCGAAAACCGGGCGCGAGAACGGCTTGCGGAATCGATTCGAGCCGTTTGCCGACGGCCTAGGCTCGTGCGCGCGGCCAAGGAGGCGTTTAATGAGGGATGGTCTGCCGGCTAATCATCGAGCTCGGGTTCCTTACAATTTCATGTGGCGCACCGCATGGCAGGAAGCGCCACGGCATGGGGGTTCTGATAGAATTTCAGGCAAACAGCCGGGTCAGGCCGCTTTGTTCCTTGCAGGGATCTGGCCCCGGCTTCAGCGTTTAAACCCGAGCCCAAAGCGTGGACCGAACCAATACCTGCCTGTCTGCCCATAAAGTGGGCTTGTTTTTTGCTTTGCCGGACAGGAACCAAAACAATAATAACCAGAACTTATTTCTAGAAATGTCACTGCGGTAGCGACTTCAAAGGAATAAAGATTTTGTCATGAAATTTGCCACCAGACCTGCTGATATCTACATGCGTTTCCTGCAGCTTGCCGACGCGCTGCACAATCTGCCGTCCTTGCCGGCGCTGGACCCGCTGGAGGAGCGTATCCTCACCCTCGTGGCCAAGGCGTCCAGGGAGTCCTTGCGCCTGTCCGTACGGGATGTGATGGCCGTGGAGCGGCTGGGTTCGCCCGCCACCATCCATACCCGCCTGAAATCCATGCGCGAGAAGGGCTGGATCGTCTTGAGCGATACCGAAGACACCCGGCGCAAGCAGGTGGACCTCAGCCAGGCCGCCCTGCTCCACTTCGACCGCTTGTCCGCCTGTCTGCTGGAAGCTGCCAACGTCTAGGGCGTTCGAAGACCGGCTCTCCTCGGGGCCCGGGAGCGGCCAAAAAAAACCGGCTTTCGGGGGAAAGCCGGTTTGATGCATGCCTGGCGCGTTCAGCTCGAGAGCTTCATCAGGATGATGCCGCTGATGATCAGGACGGCGGCTGCGATGCGCATGGGGCTGGCCAGCTCGTTCAGCACCAGGATGCCCACCAGGAAGGCGCCTACGGCGCCTATGCCCGTCCAGATGGTGTAGGCGGTGCCCAGGGGCAGCGAGCGCATGGCCACGGACAGCAAGGCGAAGCTGACGATCATGGTCACGAGGGTGACCACGGAAGGAACGAGGCGGGAAAAGCCGTCCGATTGTTTCATGGCGTATGCCCAGACGACTTCAAAGAGACCAGCGAGAACAAGAAGGAACCAGGCCATGACGACCCTCCACTTAAAAGGGCCGGGCCGTCCCGGACATTGAAACCAAGAATTGGCGAGGTCGTTCCTCGAGGCTTGTGTGCAAGCACATGGTCAAAGACCTTGATTAATATAGCAAATGCTGGTTTTATCGACCAGTCGGCCTATTTACCCTGTTGTTTTCCGTCCCCACAATGCTTGCATGAAGACGCGCCACCGCTCCTTTCTGTACGGTTTCCTGATCTGGCTCGGGCTGTCGTTGGCTGGGTCGGCGGTGCTGACGCGCATCGAGCTGGGCCGCCAGCAGGAAGCCTTCACCGTGCAGAGCAACATCGCCTACCGTCTGCTGGGCCAGCGCCTGGCGCAGCATGACGCCATCCTGCAGATGCTCGCGCTGCTGCAGCCGCCGGTGCAGCGCATCGAGCGGCTGGGCGCGCTGGAGGCCATGTTCCCGCAGGTCATGGCCATTTACCGGGAGGAAGGCGACGCGGCCTGGGCGGACCCCCAATGGCGGCAAGCCCAGCAGCAGTCCTTGAAGGTCGAGCGCGCCGTGCTGACCGACGTGCGCCTGTCTCAGGGCCGCTACGTGCTGCTGGTGGCCGCGCACCCGGCCAGTTTCGCGGTGCAACTGGACCTGAACGCGGCCATTGCGTGGGACGAATGGCCTTTCCGGCGCGAAGGCAGCCCGGCGCGCGTGGTGCTGGAGTGGCAGGATCAGCAATGGGTGATCAGCCCAGGACAGGACCGCTCCGGTCCGGTGGTGTTCCAGTCCGGCAAGACGCTGGCTTCCAACAGCCAGCCATTCCAGTTGCATACGCGCCGCGTGGTCACGTATGCGGATCTGCCCTGGGGGCAGGCGCTGCTGTTCTCGCTTGCCAGCGCCCTGCTGGTGTTGCTGGCCTTCTATGTACGCAAGCAGCGCGAGCAGACCCTGCGCGCCCAGGAACTGCTGCGCATCGGCCAGGTGGCTCGCCTGAATTCCCTGGGCGAGATGGCGGCGGGGCTGGCGCATGAGTTGAATCAGCCGCTGACATCGGTGCTGGCCAATACCCAGGCCAGCCTGCGCCTGTTGCAGGAGGACCCGCCGGACCTGGAGCCGGCGCGCCAGGCCATGGGGCACTCGGTCGAGCAGATCAAGCGCGCCTCCAGCGTATTGACGCGCCTGCGCCACAGCTTGCGCGAGAGCGGACTGGCCGATCAGTGCCATCCCCTTTCCCTGGCGCAGGTTCTGGACGAATCCGTACATCTGCTGATGCCCGAACTGGAGCGCCATGGCATCAAGCTTGAAAAGCACCTGCCGCCGCAGGACGTGGATGTGCTGGGCGAGCCGGTGGCGCTGGGCCAGATCATCCATAATCTGCTCAACAACGCCGTGGCCGCCCTGGCCGGCGCCCAGCGCGCCGACCCGCGCATCTGGCTGGAGATCCTGCCGCGCCAGGGACGGGTGGTGCTGACCGTGCGTGACAACGGCCCCGGCATAGACCCGCATCATCTGGACCGCCTGTTCGAGCCATTCTTCACCACGCGGGCCGACGGCCTGGGCCTGGGCTTGAGTTTGAGCGAATCCCTGGCCCAGGCCATGGGCGGCGGCCTGACGGCATTCAACGATCCCCTGGGCGGCGCCGTATTCGCGCTGGAACTGCAACGAGCCGACGACAACCCATCATGAACCAGCCAGAAACCGGCTCCAGCCTGTCCCCTTTGATCCATCTGCTCGATGATGACGCCGCGGTTCGACAGAGCCTGTCCCTGCTGATCAGCACGGTGGGCCTGCGGGTGCAGACCTGGGCGGATTCGCAACTGTTCCTGGAATCCTTCGACCGGCAGGCCATCGGCGCCCTGATCCTGGATGTGCGCATGCCGGGCATCAGCGGCCTGACGCTGCTGGACACCTTGATCGACCAGGGCGTGGATCAGCCCATCATCCTGTTGACCGGCCACGGCACGGTGGATATGTGTCGGCGCGCCTTCAAGGCGGGGGCGGCGGAGTTCCTGGAAAAGCCGGTCGGCGATGACGTGTTGCTGGACACGGTCCAGCAGGCCGTGCGCCAGCACGTGCGCCGGCGCGAGCGTCTGGCGGCCGACCAATGGGCGCGGGAACGCTACGCCAGCCTGTCCGAACGCGAGCGCGACGTGCTGGGCTTGATCGTCGAGGGCCTGACCAATAAGGAGATCGGCCGGGCCCTGTCATTGTCGCCGCGCACGGTGGAGTCGCACCGCGCCAATCTGTTCGCCAAGCTGCAGGTGGATACGCTGGCCCATCTGATCCGTCATTACGCCAGCCTGGCCGATACCGCTACGTAGAAATACGGAGGCGGACGGGTAGGCATCCGAATGGCGGCCAGGCGGGGGCGGGCCCTATAGTTTCCCCATGCCGACCACGGTGTCGGAAACGATTAATGGAGATTCCCGCTATGTTGCGTTCTTCCCTGCTGATGGCTCTGTTGTTCGCCGCCGGCGCCACCCAGGCCCAGGGTGTGCTGACCGAGAAAAACATCTCCCTGGACCTGGCCGGCCGCCTGGCCGCCGAGACCGTCAAGCAATGCTCGGCCAAAGGCTACAACGTATCGGCCGCCGTGGTGGATCGCGCCGGCGTGCTGCGCGCCTTCCAGCGCGCCGACCAGGCCGGCCCTCACACCGTAAGCGCCAGCATCGACAAGGCCTTTACTTCCGCCTCGGCCCGCAACCTGACCAGCGCCATGCTGGAGGGTTCGCAGAAGAACGCCGGCGCCGCCAACCTGGGCGACATCCAGGGCTTTCTGCTGCTGGGCGGCGGCGTGCCCGTCAAGGCGGGCAATGACACCATAGGCGCCATCGGCGTGGGCGGAGCCCCCGGCGGCCACCTGGACGAAGCCTGCGCCGTGGCGGCGCTGGACGTGTTCAAGGCCGAGCTGAAATAAGCCCGTACGGCTCATTGGATTCCGGCCGCCCCTTCGGGGGCGGTTTTCTTTTTATACTGATCGCTTGAAATCCCCTTGCGTCCAGGAGCCGAGATGCGTTTGCCGATCTATCAAGTCGATGCCTTTACCGATACTCTTTTCGCCGGCAATCCGGCGGCGGTCGTGCCTATGCAGGCTTATCCGGACGATGCGGTCCTGCAGGCGATTGCCCAGGAGAACAATCTGGCGGAGACGGCCTTCCTGGTGCCCCATGGCGCGGATTACCAGTTGCGCTGGTTCACGCCCTCGGTGGAGGTTCCCCTGTGCGGCCACGCCACGCTGGCCAGTGCCGCGGTGGTGCTGGAGCGGCTGCGGCCCCAGGAGCATCAAGTCGTGTTCCACACCTTGAGCGGCGCGTTGACCGTGCGGCGCGAAGGCGCGGATTACATCCTGGACTTTCCCGCCCGTCCCGCGCAACGCCAGCCCGACGATCCGGCCCTGGCGCAGGCGCTGGGCGCGCAGCCGCTGGAGCTGTGGGCCAACGACTTCGCGTGCATGGCCGTGCTGGAGTCCGAGCGGCAGGTACGCGAACTGCAGCCCGACATGCGCGCCCTGCTGCAGATCGGCCGGGACGCCTGCATCGTGACGGCGCGCGGCAGCGGCCGTTTTGATATCGTCAGCCGTTTCTTCGCGCCGGGCCATGGCATCGACGAAGATCCGGTCACCGGCTCGGCGCATTGCGCCCTGATGCCCTATTGGGCGCCGCGCCTGGGCAAGGCCCGCTTGCTGGCCTGCCAGGCCTCGCCGCGCGGAGGCGTGCTGGACTGCCATCTGCAGGGGGACCGCGTAGCCCTGCGCGGCCAGGCCGTGTTCTACCTGGAAGGCCACATCATGGTGTGATCAGCCCAGCGGAGGATGCTGGTGACGGTATACCCGCCGGCGCAGGCGACGGTAGCGGCGCATGGCCGACAGGATGTGCTTGAACAGGTAGACCACGAACAGCGATCCCGACAGGTCCCCCATGAACATGATCGCGCTGGAATGCCAGGGGTGGGGGCCCGGGTCCTCGGTCGCGATGAACCATAGCAGGTGCAGCAGCGCATTGCAGCCGGCGTACAGCAGCGCGCAGGCCAGCAGCTTGCGGGCGGTCAGGTTGCTCAGCGTGGGACGCAGGCGCATCGTTGTCTGGGCCAGCACATAGGCCAGGTAGGGGGCGAACGCGGAGATGGCGCTGCCGATCAGGGCGCGCGTCGGCTCGTCGGGGAAATAATAGAGGAAGGCGGCCAGGCATGACCCCAGGAACAGGCCCACCGAGCCTGTGAACCCGAACAGCAAGGTGCACAGCAGGCGTATGCCGGCGGGCAGGTAGATCCAGTCTATGCCGCGCACGTGCTCGAATGTATGAAAGAACAGGTGGTTCAGCCCGGTGAAGATCAGGAAGGCCAGGGCGGTGCCGGCTGCGATGCGCCAATGCAATTGGTAGAAATTCAAAGGTGGCTCGATCAGCGGTGGCGGTTGTCGGCAGGCTTGCCACAGGAGGACATATCCCGATTGTTCAGCAGATGCCATTATAGGCAGGCTTTGCCCGGGAGCTGAGGCCGTTGCGGCGTCTCGTCCGGACGATGGGCGCGACCCTGTCGGCTCGCCTGCCTTGCCTGCTACTCTGAAGCGCTGTTTTTTCTGTCCCATGTTCTCGCCATGATTCCCGTCGCTCCTCTTTCCCTGTCTGTCCTGCTGACTCTGGTGCTGGGTCCCATCGCCTTGATCTGGCTGGCGGTCTGGCTGTTGTTGCTGGCATTCCAGCCGCGTCGGCGCGAGCGCTTCAGACAGAAGCCCTGGCTACGGCTGGCCGGCCTGCTGGCCTTGTTGATGTTGGGAGGCCGCTACGCGGCTTTCCAGTGGGCGATGCACGGGTACGAGCGGGACAGGGCGGCCGAGATCGCCAGCCGGCGGCATACGCTGACGCACGATGCCCGCCTGGCAGGCGTGCGGATGCCGGCGGGCACCCGCCTGGAGCTGGCGAGCTGGGGCGATCCGGACAGCGTTGCCTGGGCCCGGTTTCCGCAGCCTGTACGGCTGGGTCAAGCGTCCGTCGTGTCGTTCGAGCGTCCGCGGCCGGACCTGGCGGATGCGCCCTGGCAGGTGCGCCTGGTGCAGGACCAACACCTGGACGGCTGGCTGTGCGATGCCGGGCAGGTGGTGGAGCTGGTGGCCGATCCGGAGCTGGAGGGCGGCTTTCGCATGGCCAGCTGCACTTTGGCGCAGGGTAATGGCCTGAAGGGTTGGAGCCCCCTGGCGACGGGCACCAACGTGGCGCAGGCGCCGCCCCTGGCCATTGACCTGCCGGCGGGCGCACAAGTGGTGGCCGTGCCGGGCGGGACGGCTTATACCGATGGGGCGCGCGACGCGGACCGCTGGTCCGTGCGTGTGGAAGGAGACGGCCTGCGTCTCTCTTTGTGGGGAATGGCGCTCGAATGGGCGTATTTCGCCGTGGATGAACACAAGCGTGTCTTATATCTGGCGCATGCGCAATTGATGCAGCCTGTGGAGCTGGGAGGCATAAGCTATCCGCCCGGCACGCAGGCATCCACGCCGAACTACCGCCTTTTTCCTGATTGGCCCATGGTCGTGCAGATGCGCGCTGCCGAGGCGCAGGACGAGCCGGCAGCCCTGCGCAAGCATGATTTATTGACGGGCCGCTTGCTCGCCGGAGCCGCAGAGCCGGGAGTTTGATTTTTTTGTGTAGGAATTGCACTGTTTAATGGCAACTTGTTTTAAATTCTGTGTAAAAAATTAAGTCAATATTTGTTCTGGATATTCTGGATTTGAGTTAATGTAGCTGTTTCAAGCGGCCGTGTTTCTCGTAATTTATGGCGCAAAAGAATTAACCATATTGAATTAGCGACCATGCGTTCTGTATTATTTAATTACAATGGCGGATGCAGCCATTTTGTGCACTGCATCAAGTTCATCCGACAACTGGGCGTAACAGAACGGGGCTAGCCGCTGCCATGAGCACACATCAAGGGGAGTTTCTGGATCAGACGCAGGCGCAGGCTGCCTACTGGTTCACTCGCCTGAATTCCGGCGAGGCCACGGCGGCCGAGCTGCGCGAGTTCGAGGATTGGCGCCGCTCCAATCCCGAGCATGAACGCTGCTATCGCTACATCTGCTATTTCTGCGATGCCAGCCTGGATGCCCCCGAACACGAATTGCGGCGTCTCCTGCCCAGCTTGGGCGCCGCGACGAGCCTGTCAGGCCGGCGCCGCCGCCTGCTCGCTGGTGCGATCGCGGCTGCCGCCGTGGCGGTGAGCGCGTGGTTCTGGCCTGAAGCCGTCCTGCAGGACGATCATGTACAGTCGACCACGCATGTGCTGGAGCATCGCCTGTCCGACGGCTCGCTCATTCGCCTTGACCCGGATTCGGAAATCCGGATTCGTCTGTCTGCCCATTCACGAAATGTGGAATTGATACGCGGGGGCGCTTTTTTTCAAGTGTCCGACCAGGCGCAGCAAGGTTTTGATGTACATGCTGGTTTTGCAGAGGCCCACACGCATGATGCGAATTTCCGCATGGACCTGGATGACAAGCTTGCGCGTGTTCGGGTGGAGGAAGGTTCGGTCGAAGTGGCGGGCGGCACCTGGTGGCGCCGTCAGGTCAGGGTGTTGATACCCGGTCAGCATGTCGAAGTGGACCGGTGGGCGGGCATGAGGCGGGTCCAGCCCGCCCCTGCATCGCCGCCCGAGGCCGACTGAACGTCGGCCTCTTGCTTTCGGGGCCCTAGAACGCCCAGTTCAGCGATACGTTGCCGCTGATGTCCGCCCGGCTCTCGCCCAGCAGGCGGGTGCCGGCCGTCAGGCCCAGGCGCAGGCGCTCGGAAGCGTGCAGCGTCAACCCGGCGCGCAGCGCCAGCGCCTGGCGGTCGACCCGGACGTAGCGCCCCTCGAAGCCCGTCTGTGCAGAGGCGTCGAACCGCGCGTGCTGGGTCTGGCGGCGGCCCAGCAGCGCCTGCTCCCAGGCGGCGGACACGTCGGCCTGCAGGCGCCGGCCCTGCTTCAGTTCCCAGCTCTGGCGCGCGGCCAGGCCCAAGGAGGCCTGCAGGGCCTCGGCGTGCGAGGAATCCAGGCGCAGGCGGCTGGCGGCCTCCCCCTCTTCGCTCAAGCCGGGACGGCTGTAGCGCAGGTAGTCCAGCGCCAGCACCGGGCCGATACGGCCGGTCTCGCCCAGCGGCCAGTTGTAGGCAGCCTGGATGCCCGCGGCCAGGGTGTGGCCGGTCCAGTCGGCCGAGGGGCTGGCCTGGTAGCCGGCAAAATCGATGCGCCGGCTCAGCTTGCCCTGCTCCAGCCCGGCGCGCACCTGGGCCACCCCGCTCCAGCCCTGGCGCGCGTCGGCGCGGTACAGGGCGTGCAGGCCCGCGCCCAGGCCGGTCAGCGTGCTCTTGGCCTGGAAGGGGCTGTCCATGTTCAGGCGCTGTTCGCTGGCCGTGGCATGCACGCCCAGGCTCCAGTCGCTGCCCGATGCGCGGTGCTCGGCGCCGAACAGCACGCCGTAGGTGTGGCTGCGGTGGTCCACGTCATTGCCGCCCAGTTGCCAGCGGTAGTTGCCGCCGAAGGGCTGGATGAAGGTTTGCCAGCCGTCCTTGCCCAGGCCGGCGCGCTGGCGCAGTTGTTCGGAGACCAATTGTTCGCGGCGCAGGCTGGCGGCCAGTTGCGCGCCGTAGGCGCCGGCGCTGAGCTGGTCCAGGGCGTTGCTGATGTCGCTGCCGTCAGGGCGGGAGAAGTCCAGCGCCTGGTAGGCGGAAGCCAGCGGGCGTTGGGCATCGACCGGGGCCTGCTCCAGGCTGCGTCCTACGGCAGCGGCATTGGCGGAGGCGGCGTACTGGGTATAAGCGGTGGGACTGCGTTTGACGGACCAGACGCCATTAGCGCCGGACTGCACGGCCAGCGTGGGCGAAGCCAGGCTGGCGCTGAACCGATCGAAGCCGCCTTGGGTTTGGGTGGCCTGGAACACAGTATCTTGGCTTATTGACCAGCCGTGCGCGTACCAATCGGGTTGCAGTTGGACGTTGAGCTCGCCGGCCAATTCCGCCAAGCCGTTCACTTCGATGCGGTCGTGCTGTTGCGTATTGGCGTCGATCACAATGCGGCCTTCGGGGCCCTGGACGAAGCGGCCGTTGATACTCATCTGGCCGAACGAGTTGCCGGGGCTGAGGGTGCCATGATTGGTGAAGCTGCTCTCGGGATGGATGGCATAAGAGCTGTGGCCGCCCAGGGTGGCGCCGGGGTCCACGCGCAGGCCGTAGAGCACGTGGTTGCCGTTGAGCGAGGCCGCTCCGCCGGCAACGACCACGGCCAGGTTGTCGCCGCCCTGGATGTTGCTCTCGTAGTACAGGCGAAAGTCAGGATCGGCCTGCGGGGTGGCGCGTCCCTGGGCGTCGGCCTTCTGGCCGAAGCTCAGGCGAGTCAGGCGCAGTTCGCCGTCTGCATCGCGCGAGGAGTAACGGGACAGGATGTCGCCTTGAATGCTGGCGCCCTGCATGATGTTGATGTTCCGCACCCAGGCGTTGTCAGCGATCTGGATGGCTGCTTTTTTACCCGAGAGCGGGCCGGACAGATCGTAATGGCTGACCAGCGCGCCTTGCAGGATCTCGGGAGGGGGCAGGTACTGGTCGCCCTTGACTCTCCACAGCCAGGAGCCGCGGTAGTCGGCTTCGTCGCCCGAGGAATTGTGTCCGAAGTCGAACAGGGCGCCTACGCCGTCTCGTCCGTCGGCGCGCACCTCGCCCTGCTGCACGATAGTGTGGTGGCGCCCGTAGCTGAACTGCAGGCCGCGGCCGTACCAGCCCTGGGCATGGATGCGGGTGGCCTGGGGGATGATGAGCGTGTTCTCGCTGCCGTCCACGCGCACGCCCACCCCGCCGGGGCCGGCGCTGAGCAGGTCGGCGGCCTGGGTGATGGTGTTGCGCTCGCCGTAGATGTGCAGGCCCAGGCCCTGGGTGGCCTGGTTGTACTGGCCGGGCAGGTAGGCGGTGCCGCTTGCATTGCGGGCAAAGAAGCCGCGGGTATTGGTCAGCGTGACGTCGTTGCCGTAGACCGAATAGCCGAAGAAGTTTTTGCGGTCGATGTGCAGGCCCATGTCCTGCAGGGCGGCGATCTCCGCTTCCATGAAGCCCGTGTAGTTGCGATAGGGCTGGTGGCTCATCAGGCTGTTGCGCAGCTCGATGTGGCTTAGATAGTTCGCATCCACGCCGGCTTGCGGATCGTCATGATTGCGCAGCATGCTGACGGGGATGCCGGGCATGGCGCCGTCCAGTGCGTCCTGCACGTGCGAGCCCGTGAAGTAGCCCTGGTCCTTGCGCAGGTCGAACGCGTCGGGGTCATAGGGGTTCTTGCAGGGAACGCAGAGTACGGCCTGGTTGGGTCTGGCTGGGTTGCCGTTGTCGTCGCGCAAACCTGCGTCCCAGCGGTTCAGGTCGGGGCTGAAATAAGGAGTGCTGGTGCCTGGTCCGTCCTTGTCCTTGATCATAGACCCAATGCCCAGGGCGTGGCCCAGTTCGTGGAATATGACGGCGTTGTAGTCGACCTGGCCGGTCAGGGGGAGTTGGCTGGGCGTGACGGGCGCACTGTCGAATGGCAGCGTGCCCACGCCGATCACGGCTTGCGCCTGGCTGAAATCGTCTTCGCCCAACTTGTTCAACAAGGCTGCTTGCAGAGCCGTGATCGATATACCGCTTGGATCATCCATGTCTCTGCCCGGGGGGCTGTAGGCATCAGCGTTGACCTGATCCATGGTGCCCAGGTTGATGATGGCTGGGCGGTATCCGGGCTGCAGGGTCAGGATCTCCGCCCAGCGTTCGAGCGCTGCGCGGATTTTGCGGCGACCGTTGTCGTCCAGTGAAAATGTGGATTCACGTCCGTCGGGGTAAGCCGGGTCGTGGATGTCATAGATGCCGTCGCCCGGGTTGTAGGTGCGAAGCTCAAAGGCCGCCTCGCCCTTCTTGTTATAGATGATTTCGGTTTGATAGGCGTGGGCGCTGGCGGAGGCCAGGGCAAGCAGGGTGACGCTGAACAGGGCTTTGATCGTGGGCTGCATGGGGACGGGCATCGCCTTATGGCAGTGGACAGAGGAATTGTGGGCAAAAAAGCGTTTATGCACAGGACACGAAAAAATAATGAAAAGAGTCGTTCTGTGCTAGTTGTTTCTCTGATTTTGAGGAAACGACACAACCTGTGGCTTTTTTGAGCTTAATTAAAGAAAATTGGGCTAGAAGTCGTAATCAAGCTTTGGTACTAGGATTGGAAGCAACCATGTTTCTGGATGGTTTGAATAGTTCATTGAATCGCGGCTCGCTGGCACAAACGGGAGCCGAACCCCTGCAGGACGTGACGCCGGCCGTCGTGGTTGCGGAACGGATGGACGGCGCACACCGCAGCCGAACGGATCTGCACGTGGATATCTCGCCTGTGGGCAAGGCCTTGTCCCTGGCGGGCGGCGGGGCCGCCAAGAGCCCGCGCAACGAGGACATCGACAACAGTTCGCTGCCCGATGGGATCAAGGACCTGCTCAAGCGCATCCGCGACTTGAATGAGCAAATCCAGAAAAAAATAATTGAATTACGTCGCATACAAGCTGATCAGCGGTTAAGTGAGCAAGAGCGAGCCCAGGCCCTGGAACGTGTGCAGGCCGAACTGAACAGCCTGAACGGCGCCTTGACCAAGGCTAACGCCATGCTGCTCAAAGTCATGGATGACGCCCAGCTTGATGGCGATGCACGCATGCAGGTAGCCAGTTTGTTGATGAAGTAAGTCGTTTGGAATCATCTTAAAAAAACCAGTTCAGCGATACGTTGCCGCTGATGTCCGCCCGGCTCTCGCCCAGCAGGCGGGTGCCGGCCGTCAGGCCCAGGCGCAGGCGCTCGGAAGCGTGCAGCGTCAGCCCGGCGCGCAGCGCCAGCGCCTGGCGGTCGACCCGGACGTAGCGTCCCTCGAAGCCCGTCTGTGCAGAGGCGTCGAACCGCGCGTGCTGGGTCTGGCGGCGGCCCAGCAGCGCCTGCTCCCAGGCGGCGGACACGTCGGCCTGCAGGCGCCGGCCCTGCTTCAGTTCCCAGCTCTGGCGCGCGGCCAGGCCCAAGGAGGCCTGCAGGGCCTCGGCGTGCGAGGAATCCAGGCGCAGGCGGCTGGCGGCCTCCCCCTCTTCGCTCAAGCCGGGACGGCTGTAGCGCAGGTAGTCCAGCGCCAGTACCGGGCCGATACGGCCGGTCTCGCCCAGCGGCCAGTTGTAGGCAGCCTGGATGCCCGCGGCCAGGGTGTGGCCGGTCCAGTCGGCCGAGGGGCTGGCCTGGTAGCCGGCGAAGTCGATGCGCCGGTTCAGCTTGCCCTGCTCCAGCCCGGCGCGCACTTGGGCCACGCCGCTCCAGCCTTGGCGCGCGTCGGCGCGGTACAGGGCATGCACGCCTGCGCCCAGGCCGGTCAGCGTGCTCTTGGCCTGGAAAGGGGCGTCCATGTTCAGGCGCTGCTCGTTGGCCGTGGCGTGCAGACCCAAGCTCCAGTCGCTGCCCGATGCGCGATGCTCGGCGCCGAACAGCACGCCATAGGTGTGGCTGCGGTGATCCACATCATTGCTGCCTAGCTGCCAGCGGTAGTTGCCGCCGAAGGGCTGGATGAAGGTCTGCCAGCCGTCCTTGCCCAGGCCGGGGCGCTGGCGCAGTTGTTCGGAGACCAGTTGTTCGCGGCGCAGGCTGGCGGCCAACTGTGCGCCGTAGGCGCCGGCGCTCAGTTGGTCCAGGCCATGGCTGATGTCGCTGCCGTCAGGGCGGGAGAAGTCCAGCGCCTGGTAGGCGGAAGCCAGCGGGCGCTGAGCATCAGTAGAGGCCTGTTCCAGGCTGCGGCCGACGGCGGCCGCATTGGTGGTGGCGGCGTACTGTGTGTAAGCGGTGGGACTGCGCTTGACGCGCCAGACGCCGTCGGCGCCGGTCTGCACGGCCAGCGTGGGCGAAGCGACGTTGGCGCTGAACTGATCAAAACCGCCTTGCGTCTGGGTGGCGCTGAACACCTTGTCTTGATTCAACGTCCAGCCATCCGCGTACCAGTCGGGCTGCAGTTGTATCTTCAGCTCGCCGGCCAGCTCGGCCAAGCCGTTCACCTCGATGCGGTCGTGCTGGCGGGTGTCGGCCTCGATCAGGATGCGGCCTTGTGGACCCTGGATGAAGCGGCCGTTGATGCTCATCTGGCCGAACGAGTTGCCCGGACTGAGCGTGCCGTTGTTGATGAAGCTATCCTCGGGATTGATGGTGTAGGAACTGTTGCCGCTCAGCGTGGCGCCGGGGTCCACGCGCAGGCTGTAGAGCACGTGGTTGCCATTGAGCGAGGCCGCTCCGCCGGCGATGGCCACGGCCAGGTTGTCGCCGCCCTGGATGTTGCCCTCGTAGTGCAGGCGGAAGTTGGGGTCGGCTTGCAGGGTGGCGCGCCCCTGGGCGTCAGCCTTCTGGCCGAAGCTGACCCGGGTCACGAGTTGCTCGTTGTCCCGGCGCATTGAGAAATTGGACAGGATGTCGCCCTGGATGGCGGCGCCCTGCATGATGTTGATGTTCTGTACCCAGGCGTTGTCTGAGATCTGGATGGCCGCCCTGCGGCCCGAGAGCGGACCGGACAGGTCATAGTTGTTGACCAGCGCGCCTTGCAGGATTTCGGGTGGTGGAAGGGACTCGCCCTGTACTTTCCACAGCCAGGAGCCGCGGTAGTCGCCCCAAAGGCCGTCATTGCCCATCATGTTATTGCCGAAGTCGAACAAGGCGCCCACGCCGTCCTGTCCGTCGGCGCGCACCTCGCCCTGCTGTACGATGGTGTGGTGGCGCCCGTAGCTGAACTGCAGGCCGCGGCCGTACCAGCCCTGGGCATGGATGCGGGTGGCCTGGGGGATGATCAATGTGTTTTCGCTGCCGTCCACGCGCACGCCCACCCCGCCGGGGCCGGCGCTGAGCAGGTCGGCGGCCTGAGTGATGGTGTTGCGCTCGCCATAGATGTGCAGGCCCAGGCCCTGGGTGGCCTGGTTGTACTGGCCGGGCAAGTAAGCGGTGCCGTTTGCATTGCGGGCAAAGAAGCCGCGGGTATTGGTCAGCGTGACGTCGTTGCCGTAGACCGAATAGCCGAAGAAGTTTTTGCGGTCGATGTGCAGGCCCATGTCCTGCAGGGCGGCGATCTCCGCTTCCATGAAGCCCGTATAGTTGCGATAGGGCTGGTGGCTCATCAGGCTGTTGCGCAGCTCTGAGTGGCTCATGTAGTCCGTATCCACGCCCGCTTGCGGATCGTCATGATTGTCCAGAATGCTGACGGGGATGCCGGGCATGGCGCCATCGAGCGCGTCCAGCACGTGCGAGCCCGTGAAGTAGCCCTGGTCCTTGCGCAGGTCGAACGCGTCGGGGTCGTAGGGGTTGTTGCAAGGGATGCAGAGCACGGCCTGGTCGGGCCGGGCCGGGTTGCCGTTGTCGTCGCGCAGGCCCGCCGCCCAGCGGTTCAGGTCGGAGTCGAAGTACGGCGTGTTCGATCCCTCCCGGTCTTCGACCGTATTCGCAATGCCCAGGGCATGGCCCAGTTCGTGGAATATGACGGCGTTGTAGTCGACCTGGCCGGTCAGGGGGAGTTGGCTGGGCGTGACGGGCGCGCTGTCGAACGGCAGCGTGCCCACGCTGATCACAGCCTGTGCTTGACTGAAGTCGCTCTCGCCCAGTTTGTTCAATAAGGCCGCTTGCAAAGCAGTGAGTCCTATGCCGTGCGGATCGCCCTTGTCTTCAATATTGTTACTGTAGGCGCCGGCATTGTAGTCGTCCATGCTGCCCAGGTTGATGATGGCTGGCCGGTAGCCGGGCTTCAGAGTCAGGATTTCCGCCCAGCGTTCGAGCGCTGCGCGTACTTTTTGACGGCCGTTTTCATCAATCTTGAAGGTCGATTCACTGCCTGTGGGGTCGTCCGGGTCGTAGATGTCATAGATGCCGTCGCCCGGGTTATAGATGCGAAGCTCGAAAGCCGCCTCGCCCTTCTTGTTGTAGATGATTTCGGTTTGATACGCCTGGGCTGTGGCCGTGGCCATAGCCAGCAGGGTGACGCCGAGCAGGGCTTTGATCTTGAAGTCCATGGGAGCGGGTTCCGGAGTGAGGCAGTTAGTAAAATTGTTGCAAGCGAGAAGCGGAAAATGCTTTTTTTGATCTTGAGCGCGCATGATTCTGGAGTCTCAGAACGCCCAGTTCAGCGATACGTTGCCGCTGATGTCCGCCCGGCTCTCGCCCAGCAGACGGGTGCCGGCCGTCAGGCCCAGGCGCAGGCGCTCGGAAGCGTGCAGCGTCAGCCCGGCGCGCAGTGCCAGCGCCTGGCGGTCGACCCGGACGTAGCGCCCCTCGAAGCCCGTCTGTGCAGAAGCGTCGAACCGCGCGTGCTGGGTCTGGCGGCGGCCCAGCAGCGCCTGCTCCCAGGCGGCGGACACGTCGGCCTGCAGGCGCCGGCCCTGCTTCAGTTCCCAGCTCTGGCGCGCGGCCAGGCCCAAGGAGGCCTGCAGGGCCTCGGCGTGCGAGGAATCCAGGCGCAGGCGGCTGGCGGCCTCCCCCTCTTCGCTCAAGCCGGGACGGCTGTAGCGCAGGTAGTCCAGCGCCAGCACCGGGCCGATACGGCCGGTCTCGCCCAGCGGCCAGTTGTAGGCAGCCTGGATGCCCGCGGCCAGGGTGTGGCCGGTCCAGTCGGCCGAGGGGCTGGCCTGGTAGCCGGCGAAATCAATGCGCCGGCTCAGCTTGCCCTGCTCCAGCCCGGCGCGCACCTGGGCCACCCCGCTCCAGCCCTGGCGGGCGTCGGCGCGGTACAGGGCGTGCAGGCCCGCGCCCAGGCCGGTCAGCGTGCTCTTGGCCTGGAAGGGGCTGTCCATGTTCAGGCGCTGTTCGTTGGCGGTGGCGTGCAGGCCCAGACTCCAGTCGCTGCCCGCGGCGCGGTGCTCGGCGCCGAACAGCACGCCGTAGGTGTGGCTGCGGTGGTCCACGTCATTGCCGCCCAGTTGCCAGCGGTAGTTGCCGCCGAAGGGCTGGATGAAGGTTTGCCAGCCGTCCTTGCCCAGGCCGGGGCGCTGGCGCAGTTGTTCGGAGACCAGTTGTTCGCGGCGCAGGCTGGCGGCCAGTTGCGCGCCGTAGGCGCCGGCGCTCAGTTGGTCCAGGCCATGGCTGATGTCGCTGCCGTCAGGGCGGGAGAAGTCCAGCGCCTGGTAGGCCGAGGCCAGCGGGCGTTGGGCTTCGGTGGACGCTTGTTCCAGGCTGCGGCCCACCGCAGCCGCGTTGGGGGTGGCGGCGTAGTGGGTATAGGCGGTGGGACTGCGCTTGACGCGCCAGACGCCGTCGGCGCCGGTCTGCACGGCCAGCGTGGGCGAAGCCAGGCTGGCGCTGAACCGATCGAAGCCGCCTTGGGTTTGGGTGGCCTGGAACACAGTATCTTGGCTTATTGACCAGCCGTGCGCGTACCAATCGGGTTGCAGTTGGACGTTGAGCTCGCCGGCCAATTCCGCCAAGCCGTTCACTTCGATGCGGTCGTGCTGTTGCGTATTGGCGTCGATCACAATGCGGCCTTCGGGGCCCTGGACGAAGCGGCCGTTGATACTCATCTGGCCGAACGAGTTGCCGGGGCTGAGGGTGCCATGATTGGTGAAGCTGCTCTCGGGATGGATGGCATAAGAGCTGTGGCCGCCCAGGGTGGCGCCGGGGTCCACGCGCAGGCCGTACAGTTCGTGCTGGCCATTGAGCGAGGTCGCCCCGCCGGCGATGGCCACGGCCAGGTTGTCGCCGCCCTGGATGTTGCCCTCGTAGTACAGGCGAAAGTCAGGATCGGCCTGCGGGGTGGCGCGTCCCTGGGCGTCGGCCTTCTGGCCGAAGCTCAGGCGAGTCAGGCGCAGTTCGCCGTCTGCATCGCGCGAGGAGTAACGGGACAGGATGTCGCCTTGAATGCTGGCGCCCTGCATGATGTTGATGTTCCGCACCCAGGCGTTGTCAGCGATCTGGATGGCTGCTTTTTTACCCGAGAGCGGGCCGGACAGATCGTAATGGCTGACCAGCGCGCCTTGCAGGATCTCGGGAGGGGGCAGGTACTGGTCGCCCTTGACTCTCCACAGCCAGGAGCCGCGGTAGTCGGCTTCGTCGCCCGAGGAATTGTGTCCGAAGTCGAACAGGGCGCCTACGCCGTCTCGTCCGTCGGCGCGCACCTCGCCCTGCTGCACGATAGTGTGGTGGCGCCCGTAGCTGAACTGCAGGCCGCGGCCGTACCAGCCCTGGGCATGGATGCGGGTGGCCTGGGGGATGATGAGCGTGTTCTCGCTGCCGTCCACGCGCACGCCCACCCCGCCGGGGCCGGCGCTGAGCAGGTCGGCGGCCTGGGTGATGGTGTTGCGCTCGCCGTAGATGTGCAGGCCCAGGCCCTGGGTGGCCTGGTTGTACTGGCCGGGCAGGTAGGCGGTGCCGCTTGCATTGCGGGCAAAGAAGCCGCGGGTATTGGTCAGCGTGACGTCGTTGCCGTAGACCGAATAGCCGAAGAAGTTTTTGCGGTCGATGTGCAGGCCCATGTCCTGCAGGGCGGCGATCTCCGCTTCCATGAAGCCCGTGTAGTTGCGATAGGGCTGGTGGCTCATCAGGCTGTTGCGCAGCTCTGAGTGGCTCATGTAGTCCGTATCCACGCCCGCTTGCGGATCGTCATGATTGATCAGGATGCTGACGGGGATGCCGGGCATGGCGCCGTCGAGCGCGTCCAGCACGTGCGAGCCCGTGAAGTAGCCCTGGTCCTTGCGCAGGTCGAACGCGTCGGGGTCGTAGGGGTTCTTGCAGGGAACGCAGAGTACGGCCTGGTTGGGCCGGGCCGGGTTGCCGTTGTCGTCGCGCAGGCCCGCCGCCCAGCGGTTCAGGTAGGGGCGGAAGTATGGCGTGTCCGTTTCTTCCCGGTCTTCGGTCGTGTTCGCAATGCCCAGGGCGTGGCCCAGTTCGTGGAATATGACGGCGTTGTAGTCGACCTGGCCGGTCAGGGGAAGTTGGCTGGGCGTGACGGGCGCACTGTCGAACGGCAGCGCGCCCACGCTGATCACAGCCTGTGCTTGACTGAAGTCGCTCTCGCCCAGTTTGTTCAATAAGGCCGCTTGTAAAGCAGTGAACCTTATGCCGTTCGGATCGTCTTTATCGCTGATATTGGTGCTATAGGCGCTAGCAATGTGGTCGTCGTACGTGCCCAAGTTGACGATGCCCGGCCGTTGGCCGGGCTTGAGAGTCAGGATTTCCGCCCAGCGTTCGAGCGCCGCGCGTATTCTACGACGACCTCCATCGCCCAGCGCAAACGTGGATTCGCGCATGTCCTCGTCAGGGTCGTCTGGATCAGGAAGGTCATAGGATCCGTCGCCCGGGTTGTAGAAGCGGACTTCGAAGACCGCCTCGCCCTTGTTGTTATAGATGATTTCGGTTTGATACGCCTGGGCAGTGGCCGTGGCCATGGCCAGCAGGGTGATGCGGAGCAGGGCTTTGATCTTGAAGTCCATGCGTACAAATTCCGAGATGAGGCGGTGGTCGATTATGTTGCAAGCCAGATGATTTAAAAGGCCCAGTTCAGCGATACGTTGCCGCTGATGTCCGCCCGGCTCTCGCCCAGCAGGCGGGTGCCGGCCGTCAGGCCCAGGCGCAGGCGCTCGGAAGCGTGCAGCGTCAGCCCGGCGCGCAGCGCCAGCGCCTGGCGGTCGACCCGGACGTAGCGTCCCTCGAAGCCCGTCTGTGCAGAGGCGTCGAACCGCGCGTGCTGGGTCTGGCGGCGGCCCAGCAGCGCCTGCTCCCAGGCGGCGGACACGTCGGCCTGCAGGCGCCGGCCCTGCTTCAGTTCCCAGCTCTGGCGCGCGGCCAGGCCCAAGGAGGCCTGCAGGGCCTCGGCGTGCGAGGAATCCAGGCGCAGGCGGCTGGCGGCCTCCCCCTCTTCGCTCAAGCCGGGACGGCTGTAGCGCAGGTAGTCCAGCGCCAGCACCGGGCCGATGCGGCCCGCCTCGCCCAGCGGCCAGTTGTAGGCAGCCTGGATGCCCGCGGCCAGGGTATGCCCGGTCCAGTCGGACGAGGGGCTGGCCTGGTAGCCGGCAAAATCGATGCGCCGGCTCAGCTTGCCCTGCTCCAGCCCGGCGCGCACTTGGGCCACGCCGCTCCAGCCTTGGCGCGCGTCGGCGCGGTACAGGGCGTGCAGGCCCGCGCCCAGGCCGGTCAGCGTGCTCTTGGCCTGGAAGGGGCTGTCCATGTTCAGGCGCTGTTCGTTGGCGGTGGCGTGCAGGCCCAGGCTCCAGTCGCTGCCCGCGGCGCGGTGCTCGGCGCCGAACAGCACGCCATAGGTGTGGCTGCGGTGGTCCACGTCATTGCCGCCCAGTTGCCAGCGGTAGTTGCCGCCGAAGGGCTGGATGAAGGATTGCCAGCCGTCCTTGCCCAGGCCGGGGCGCTGGCGCAGTTGTTCGGAGACCAGTTGTTCGCGGCGCAGGCTGGCGGCCAACTGTGCGCCGTAGGCGCCGGCGCTGAGCTGGTCCAGGGCGTTGCTGATGTCGCTGCCGTCAGGGCGGGAGAAGTCCAGCGCCTGGTAGGCCGAGGCCAGCGGGCGTTGGGCTTCGGTGGACGCTTGTTCCAGGCTGCGGCCCACCGCAGCCGCGTTGGGGGTGGCGGCGTAGTGGGTATAGGCGGTGGGACTGCGCTTGACGGACCATAGGCCATGGGCCGCTTGTACGCTCAGCGTAGGCGAAGCCAGAGTGGCGCTGAACCGATCGAAGCCGCCTTGGGTTTGGGTGGCCTGGAACACAGTATCTTGGCTTATTGACCAGCCGTGCGCGTACCAATCGGGTTGCAGTTGGACGTTGAGCTCGCCGGCCAATTCCGCCAAGCCGTTCACTTCGATGCGGTCGTGCTGTTGCGTATTGGCGTCGATCACAATGCGGCCTTCGGGGCCCTGGACGAAGCGGCCGTTGATACTCATCTGGCCGAACGAGTTGCCGGGGCTGAGGGTGCCATGATTGGTGAAGCTGCTCTCGGGATGGATGGCATAAGAGCTGTGGCCGCCCAGGGTGGCGCCGGGGTCCACGCGCAGGCCGTAGAGCACGTGGTTGCCGTTGAGCGAGGCCGCTCCGCCGGCAACGACCACGGCCAGGTTGTCGCCGCCCTGGATGTTGCTCTCGTAGTACAGGCGAAAGTCAGGATCGGCCTGCGGGGTGGCGCGTCCCTGGGCGTCGGCCTTCTGGCCGAAGCTCAGGCGAGTCAGGCGCAGTTCGCCGTCTGCATCGCGCGAGGAGTAACGGGACAGGATGTCGCCTTGAATGCTGGCGCCCTGCATGATGTTGATGTTCCGCACCCAGGCGTTGTCCGAAATCTGGATGGCCGCCTTGCGGCCCGAGAGCGGGCCGGACAGGTCATAGTTGCTGACCAGCGCGCCCTGCAGGATCTCGGGAGGGAGCAGGTACCGGTCGCCATTGACTCTCCACAGCCAGGAGCCGCGGTAATCGTTCGAGTTGCCTTTGGCGTTGTTGCCGAAGTCGAACAGGGCGCCCACGCCGTCCCGTCCGTCGGCGCGCACCTCGCCCTGCTGCACGATAGTGTGGTGGCGCCCGTAGCTGAACTGCAGGCCGCGGCCGTACCAGCCCTGGGCATGGATGCGGGTGGCCTGGGGGATGATGAGCGTGTTCTCGCTGCCGTCCACGCGCACGCCCACCCCGCCGGGGCCGGCGCTGAGCAGGTCGGCGGCCTGGGTGATGGTGTTGCGCTCGCCGTAGATGTGCAGGCCCAGGCCCTGGGTGGCCTGGTTGTACTGGCCGGGCAGGTAGGCGGTGCCGCTTGCATTGCGGGCAAAGAAGCCGCGGGTATTGGTCAGCGTGACGTCGTTGCCGTAGACCGAATAGCCGAAGAAGTTTTTGCGGTCGATGTGCAGGCCCATGTCCTGCAGGGCGGCGATCTCCGCTTCCATGAAGCCCGTGTAGTTGCGATAGGGCTGGTGGCTCATCAGGCTGTTGCGCAGCTCTGAGTGGCTCATGTAGTCCGTATCCACGCCCGCTTGCGGATCGTCATGATTGATCAGGATGCTGACGGGGATGCCGGGCATGGCGCCGTCGAGCGCGTCCAGCACGTGCGAGCCCGTGAAGTAGCCCTGGTCCTTGCGCAGGTCGAACGCGTCGGGGTCGTAGGGGTTCTTGCAGGGAACGCAGAGTACGGCCTGGTTGGGCCGGGCCGGGTTGCCGTTGTCGTCGCGCAGGCCCGCCGCCCAGCGGTTCAGGTAGGGGCGGAAGTATGGCGTGTCCGTTTCTTCCCGGTCTTCGGTCGTGTTCGCAATGCCCAGGGCGTGGCCCAGTTCGTGGAATATGACGGCGTTGTAGTCGACCTGGCCGGTCAGGGGAAGTTGGCTGGGCGTGACGGGCGCACTGTCGAACGGCAGCGCGCCCACGCTGATCACAGCCTGTGCTTGACTGAAGTCGCTCTCGCCCAGTTTGTTCAATAAGGCCGCTTGTAAAGCAGTGAACCTTATGCCGTTCGGATCGTCTTTATCGCTGATATTGGTGCTATAGGCGCTAGCAATGTGGTCGTCGTACGTGCCCAAGTTGACGATGCCCGGCCGTTGGCCGGGCTTGAGAGTCAGGATTTCCGCCCAGCGTTCGAGCGCCGCGCGTATTCTACGACGACCTCCATCGCCCAGCGCAAACGTGGATTCGCGCATGTCCTCGTCAGGGTCGTCTGGATCAGGAAGGTCATAGGATCCGTCGCCCGGGTTGTAGAAGCGGACTTCGAAGACCGCCTCGCCCTTGTTGTTATAGATGATTTCGGTTTGATACGCCTGGGCAGTGGCCGTGGCCATGGCCAGCAGGGTGATGCGGAGCAGGGCTTTGATCTTGAAGTCCATGCGTACAAATTCCGAGATGAAACGGTGGTCGATTATGTTGCAAGTCAGATGATTTAAAAGGCCCAGTTCAGCGATACGTTGCCGCTGATGTCCGCCCGGCTCTCGCCCAGCAGGCGGGTACCGGCCGTCAGGCCCAGGCGCAGGCGCTCGGAAGCGTGCAGCGTCAGCCCGGCGCGCAGCGCCAGCGCCTGGCGGTCGACCCGGACGTAGCGCCCCTCGAAGCCCGTCTGTGCAGAAGCGTCGAACCGCGCGTGCTGGGTCTGGCGGCGGCCCAGCAGCGCCTGCTCCCAGGCGGCGGACACGTCGGCCTGCAGGCGCCGGCCCTGCTTCAGTTCCCAGCTCTGGCGCGCGGCCAGGCCCAAGGAGGCCTGCAGGGCCTCGGCGTGCGAGGAATCCAGGCGCAGGCGGCTGGCGGCCTCCCCCTCTTCGCTCAAGCCGGGACGGCTGTAGCGCAGGTAGTCCAGCGCCAGCACCGGGCCGATGCGGCCCGCCTCGCCCAGCGGCCAGTTGTAGGCAGCCTGGATGCCCGCGGCCAGGGTATGCCCGGTCCAGTCGGACGAGGGGCTGGCCTGGTAGCCGGCAAAATCGATGCGCCGGCTCAGCTTGCCCTGCTCCAGCCCGGCGCGCACTTGGGCCACGCCGCTCCAGCCTTGGCGCGCGTCGGCGCGGTACAGGGCGTGCAGGCCCGCGCCCAGGCCGGTCAGCGTGCTCTTGGCCTGGAAGGGGCTGTCCATGTTCAGGCGCTGTTCGTTGGCGGTGGCGTGCAGGCCCAGGCTCCAGTCGCTGCCCGCGGCGCGGTGCTCGGCGCCGAACAGCACGCCATAGGTGTGGCTGCGGTGGTCCACGTCATTGCCGCCCAGTTGCCAGCGGTAGTTGCCGCCGAAGGGCTGGATGAAGGATTGCCAGCCGTCCTTGCCCAGGCCGGGGCGCTGGCGCAGTTGTTCGGAGACCAGTTGTTCGCGGCGCAGGCTGGCGGCCAACTGTGCGCCGTAGGCGCCGGCGCTGAGCTGGTCCAGGGCGTTGCTGATGTCGCTGCCGTCAGGGCGGGAGAAGTCCAGCGCCTGGTAGGCCGAGGCCAGCGGGCGTTGGGCTTCGGTGGACGCTTGTTCCAGGCTGCGGCCCACCGCAGCCGCGTTGGGGGTGGCGGCGTAGTGGGTATAGGCGGTGGGACTGCGCTTGACGGACCATAGGCCATGGGCCGCTTGTACGCTCAGCGTAGGCGAAGCCAGAGTGGCGCTGAACCGATCGAAGCCGCCTTGGGTTTGGGTGGCCTGGAACACAGTATCTTGGCTTATTGACCAGCCGTGCGCGTACCAATCGGGTTGCAGTTGGACGTTGAGCTCGCCGGCCAATTCCGCCAAGCCGTTCACTTCGATGCGGTCGTGCTGTTGCGTATTGGCGTCGATCACAATGCGGCCTTCGGGGCCCTGGACGAAGCGGCCGTTGATACTCATCTGGCCGAACGAGTTGCCGGGGCTGAGGGTGCCATGATTGGTGAAGCTGCTCTCGGGATGGATGGCATAAGAGCTGTGGCCGCCCAGGGTGGCGCCGGGGTCCACGCGCAGGCCGTAGAGCACGTGGTTGCCGTTGAGCGAGGCCGCTCCGCCGGCAACGACCACGGCCAGGTTGTCGCCGCCCTGGATGTTGCTCTCGTAGTACAGGCGAAAGTCAGGATCGGCCTGCGGGGTGGCGCGTCCCTGGGCGTCGGCCTTCTGGCCGAAGCTCAGGCGAGTCAGGCGCAGTTCGCCGTCTGCATCGCGCGAGGAGTAACGGGACAGGATGTCGCCTTGAATGCTGGCGCCCTGCATGATGTTGATGTTCCGCACCCAGGCGTTGTCAGCGATCTGGATGGCTGCTTTTTTACCCGAGAGCGGGCCGGACAGATCGTAATGGCTGACCAGCGCGCCTTGCAGGATCTCGGGAGGGGGCAGGTACTGGTCGCCCTTGACTCTCCACAGCCAGGAGCCGCGGTAGTCGGCTTCGTCGCCCGAGGAATTGTGTCCGAAGTCGAACAGGGCGCCTACGCCGTCTCGTCCGTCGGCGCGCACCTCGCCCTGCTGCACGATAGTGTGGTGGCGCCCGTAGCTGAACTGCAGGCCGCGGCCGTACCAGCCCTGGGCATGGATGCGGGTGGCCTGGGGGATGATGAGCGTGTTCTCGCTGCCGTCCACGCGCACGCCCACCCCGCCGGGGCCGGCGCTGAGCAGGTCGGCGGCCTGGGTGATGGTGTTGCGCTCGCCGTAGATGTGCAGGCCCAGGCCCTGGGTGGCCTGGTTGTACTGGCCGGGCAGGTAGGCGGTGCCGCTTGCATTGCGGGCAAAGAAGCCGCGGGTATTGGTCAGCGTGACGTCGTTGCCGTAGACCGAATAGCCGAAGAAGTTTTTGCGGTCGATGTGCAGGCCCAAGTCCTGCAGGGCGGCGATCTCCGCCTCCATGAGGTTCGTGTAATTGCGATAGGGCTGGTGGCTCATCAGGCTGTTGCGCAGCTCGATGTGACTCATGTAATTGTTGTCTGCGCCTGCTTGCGGATCGTCATGGTTGATCAGGATGCTGACGGGGATGCCGGGCATGGCGCCGTCGAGCACGTCCTGCACGTGCGAGCCCGTGAAGTAGCCCTGGTCCTTGCGCAGGTCGAACGCGTTGGGGTCGTAGGGGTTGTTGCAGGGAACGCAGAGTATGGCCTGGAGGGGCCTGGCCGGGTTGCCGTTGTCGTCGCGCAGGCCCGCTGACCAGCGGTTCAGATAAGAGTAGAAGTAAGGCGTGGCGCTGCCTGGGCCGAACAATTCAAAGGTTCTGTTCACAATGCCCAGCGCATGGCCTAGTTCGTGGAACATGGTGGCGGCGTAGTCAAACTGGCCGGTCAGGGGAAGTTGGCTGGGGGTGACGGGTGCGCTGTCGAACGGCAGCGTGCCCACGTTGATCACCGCCTGCGCCTGATAGAACTCGCTCTCGTTCAGCTGATTCGTCAGCGCTGCTTGCAAAGCAGTGACGGCGGGACTGTCCGGGTTGTCCTTATCTCCAAAATCAATGCTGTAAGCACTGGCGTTGGCAGCGCTGTATGTGCCCAGGTTGATGATGGCCGGCCGGTAGCCGGGCTGCAGGGTCAGGATTTCCGCCCAGCGCTCGAGTGCCGCGCGTACTTTCCGGCGCCCATTTTCATCGAAATTGAAGGTGGATTCACGATTGGCTATGTTGCCGATGTCGTAAGTCCCGTCGCCCGGGTTGTAGATGCGAACTTCGAAGGCCGCTTCGCCCTTCTTGTTGTAGATGATTTCGGCTTGGTAGGCGTGGGCATTAATCGTGCTGCACGCAAGTATTGTAACGCTTATTATGGCCTTGATCTTGACGTCCATGATGGCGAACTCCTTGTTACAGCGTCTAATGTAAGATGGCGGTAGGTTGAGAATGGGTAACAGTAAAGAGTAAATAGTTGCAATCAGGACGAAAAAAAAGTAACACCCTCGGCACTGCCGGTATCTACTTCAGTAAGCGGATTTGGAGAGCGGCGCAGCGCTGCGTTTCATGTGCGCAGCTGGAGGCGTTTACGTGGGGTTGTCGAACCAGTGCGCAGGCCTTACGGATATTGACAGCAATGTCACCGGATGACTTGAATGGAAGTGTGGTTCGCGGCCTGGCGACACAGACTGGAGCAGCGCGGTTGGTATCCGGATCTGCGTGCTGAGCGCGTGTGGAGGACTGGCCTGTTGATCAAATAAACAGGCCTTAGAGACAAGCCTTGGCCTGGTGGGCGGCTTAACGCAGCCTCGTCACCGTCAATGCCTGGGCGATCTTGTCGCTGAGTTGCCGGGGCGCGGCCAGAATGGCCGAATCGGCGCTTCGGGCCTGGATGATGTAGGCCGTGGCCCGATCCAGCCCTATGCAGTAGACCACCAGAGAACCGCCGCCGATGGGCGCGCCGCCGATGTAGATGCCCAGTTGATCAGGATCGTTCGGCTCCGTGTGCTGCAGGTAGCCTTCGTCGGCGGCCGTGCGGCGTACCGCGTCCAGGCATTGCGCCACCGACAGGGAGGAAATCGAGCGCCGTTCCGCCTGCAGGCCGGCGGGCTCCGCGTCCTGGGCCAAGGACGACGCCATGGCGCCCGACAAGGCCGCCAGCATGAGCCATTCGCGCAGTTTCAGCATGACGTCCTCCCGCGGGAGATGATGGAGCCCTCAGCATAGCGCCGGCCGGGCGGGCTGTTCGACTATGCTGAACAATCCATGACTATTTTGCGGGTTAATACGGAGGTGGTCGCATCCAAGGCGCCGCCGTACCTCCATGGCGAGGCGGCGTCCAGGATATCGCCCGCCGCCCGCCGCATTGGAGCGCCGGGCGCTGCTTTTTTGACGATGCCTGCAAGAAAGCCCCGTCTGCGTCCATTCTGGCTCGTCGTCCTCGCAGGCAACGTACGCGTGCCCCACGTTCGAGCGGCATGAACCCATGCGCCGACAGCCTCCGCTTGGGGTGCTTCACTTCCCGATGCAGAAACTAGAGAAAATCTCCCCCAGCAGATCGTCGCTGCTGAATTCGCCTGTAATAGAGCACAGGTCCAGGTGGGCCAGGCGCAGTTCTTCGGCGAACAGGTCCAGGACCTGGTCGCTGTGAGCGGCGTGTTCGGCGGCCAGGCCCAGGTGGCGGTCCGCGCGCTCCAGGGCGCGCAGGTGGCGCTCGCGCGCCAGCCAGGGGGATTCGCTGCCGGGGTTCCAGCCCGCGATGTCCAGCAGCGTGCGGCGCAACTCGTCCAGACCCTGTTTGCGGCGGGCGGAGATGGGCAGCACGGTGGCGCCGTTTTCCTGGGCGGGCAAGGCGGCCTGTTGTTCGGGTGTGAGCAGGTCGATCTTGTTGTAGACGCGCAGCACGGGCACGTGCGCGGGCAGACGTTCGGTGATGGCGCCGTCCAGGCTGTCCTGGGGCTGGCGGGCGTCCAGCAGGTGCACGATGACGTTGGCCTTGGCGATCTCGTCCCACGTGCGGGCGATGCCGATGCGCTCGACCGTATCCTCTGTTTCACGCAGGCCGGCCGTGTCCACGATGTGCAGCGGGATGCCTTCGATGTGGATCAACTGCATGACGCGGTCGCGCGTGGTGCCGGCGATGTCGGTGACGATGGCCACCTCTTCGCCGGCCAGGGCGTTGAGCAGGCTGGACTTGCCCACATTGGGCTGGCCGGCCAGCACCACGTGCAGGCCTTCACGCAGGATGGCGCCCTGGCGCGACTGCTGCAGGATGCGGTCCAGTTCGTCCTGTATGCCTTGCAGCGTCTGCGCGGCCTGGTATTTCTCCAGGAAGTCGATTTCTTCCTCTGGAAAGTCCAGGGTGGCTTCCACCAGCATGCGCAGGTGGATGATGCGATCGGCCAAGGCATTGATGTTGTCGGAGAACACGCCCGACAGCGAGGCCACGGCGCTGCGCGCGGCAGCCTCCGAGGAGGCGTCGATCAGGTCGGCCACCGCCTCGGCCTGGGCCAGGTCCATGCGATCGTTCAGGAAGGCGCGCTGGGTGAATTCGCCCGGCTCGGCCAGGCGCAGGCCCAGTTCCCTGCCGGCCTGCAGGCAGCGGTCCAGCACGCGGCGCAGCACCGCCGGTCCGCCGTGGCCCTGCAGTTCCAGCACGTCTTCGCCCGTATAGGAATGCGGGCCCTTGAAGAACAACGCAATGCCTTCGTCGATGGTCTGGCCCTGGGCGTCCCTGAAGGGCAGGAAATGCGCATGGCGCGGTTGCAGTTCGCGGCCGAACAGGGTCTGCACCAGGGGAGCGAGCTCCTTGCCGGAGACGCGCACGACACCGATGCCGCCCCGGCCGGGGGCGGTGGCAATGGCCGCGATGGGAGAGGAACTGGACATATCGGGGAAACGGAATTGGCGGAATGCGCCTATTGTAATGGAGGCGCACAGGCGCATCCTTGAATGTGCGGCCGTCGCGTCGCCATGCATGGCCTTGACGCAATGCCGACCGCAGCGCAGGTCGGCGTAGAGGCGAAACCGTCTTGAACCACGTCAGACGGGCAGACCTGCGCGTGGCCTGTTCGGCCGTGACGGCGGTGTTCAGAACGCCGCTGCGTGGAAACGGAAGCCAGCCTGGCAGCAGGTCAGTTCAGCTGTCGTTGACGCAGACCACCAGGATTTCCACGCTCTCGCCGTGCTCGCACAGGTAGATGTGGCCCAGGTTGCTGTCGAAGTAGATGCTGTCGCGCGCCTGCAGCACGTGGCGCCGTCCGTCCTGGAACTGCATGGTCAGTTGGCCGTCGATCACGAAGATGAATTCCTCGCCCTGGTGCTGGCTGAAGTCGCTGGCGTCGCGCGGCTGACCGGCCAGCACGCGGCCGTGCATGGGGATCATCTTCTTGTTGATCCATTCGGACGCCAGCATGCCATACTCATAGCGATGGGCGTGATAGGTGACGGTGCGCGAGGCGCGCCCCACCAGGATGTCCAGGCCGGATTCCTTCTGGTCGCGCGGCGTTTTGAACAGATCGGACAGATCCATCTTCAGGGCGCGGCTGACGGCCAGGAATTTTTCGTAGCTCAAGCCGATCAGGCCGCGTTCGGCCTTGGACAGCGTGGACAGGGAGACATTGGACAGGCGAGCCAGCATCAACAGGGTCAAGCCCTGTCGCTTGCGTTCATCGCGGATGCGCGCCCCCATCGCCGTTTTGCTCAACAGGTTGGGCGCGGTGCTTGCCGAATCTTTTGTCATAACCTATTAGAATAAAGGATACTGGTTTTATAGATATTATTAATTTTCTTATACGAAAACTCTGTCCTATCGTATGTAAGATATAAGGTTTACGTCAGGAGAAAAAAGGCATGACTGCGTTGTTTGATCCTACTGTTTATCCCTCCAGCTCGGTCGATTGGATCAAAAAGCTGATTGCTTATGATACGACAAGCCGTGAATCTAATCTTGGCCTGATCCATGATGTGCAAACCTATTTGCACCTGCAGGGCCTGGAGACGGTGCTGACGCACGACCCGAGCGGACGCAAGGCCAATCTGTTCGCCACCATTCCCGCGGCCGATGGCCGCCGCACGGGCGGCATCGTGCTCTCCGGCCACACCGACGTGGTGCCCGTGGACGGCCAGAACTGGACCAGCGATCCCTTCAAGCCCGAAGTGCGCGACGGCCGCCTGTACGGCCGCGGGGCCTGCGATATGAAAGGGTTCGTGGGGGTGACCCTGCAACTGGTGCCTGAGATGCTGTCCACCCCGCTGGCACATCCCATTCATCTGGCCTATTCCTACGACGAAGAAGTCGGTTGCGTGGGCGCCCCGGTCATGATCGACGATCTGGTGCGCCGCGGCGTGAATCCCGATGGCTGCGTGGTGGGCGAACCCACCAGCATGCGCACCATCGTGGCGCACAAGGGCATCAATGCCTACCGTTGCCGGGTGCACGGCCATGCGGCGCACTCTTCGCTGACGCCCAAGGGCCTGAACGCCATCGAATACGCGGCGCGCATCATCACGGCCATTCGCGAGCTGGCCGACGACTACAAAAGCCTGGGCCCCTACGACCACGATTTCGACGTGCCCTTCACCACTTTGCAGACCAGCATGATTCGCGGCGGCATCGCCCTGAATACCGTGCCGGACCTGTGCGAGTTCGAATTCGAGTATCGCAACCTGCCCGGCGTCGATCCCGAGCCCATCTTGCAGGAGATCCGTGAATTCATCGAAGGCCAGGTGCTGCCCGCCATGCGCCGCGAGCATCCCAACGCCGCCGTGGAGCTGGAGAAGCTGGCCAGCGCTCCCGGCCTGAACCCCGAGGAACACGCTGCCATCACCAAGCTGGTGCGCGAGCTGACGCGCGACGACACCGTGCGCAAGGTGGCCTACGGCACCGAGGCGGGCCTGTTCCAGCGCGCCGGCGTGCCGTCCATCATCTGCGGTCCGGGCAATATCGAGCAGGCACATCGTCCGGACGAGTACGTGGAGCTGGTCCAGATCGAGCAGTGCGAGCAGTTTCTGCGGGCCTTGATCCGCACCCAGGCCGTCCGGCCCTGACAGCCCGCAGAGGCTGGTTTCAGAGATACAACCATGACACAAGAAAAAGTTACCCAGGAAAATGTGGCGCGGGCGCATGAGCGCCTGCGCCCCTACGTGCGCCAGACGCCGGTGTTCGACTACGACAGCCGGCGCCTGGACAGTTCGGTCAATTTCAAGTTCGAACACCTGCAGCGCTCGGGCACCTTCAAGGTGCGCGGCGCCTTCAACAATCTGCTCAGCCTGTCCGAGGAACAGCGCCGCCGGGGCGTGACCTGCGTGTCCGCCGGCAACCACGCCGTGGCCGTGGCCTACGCGGCCCATGAAATGGGCGTCAGGGCCAAGACCGTCATGATCAGCACGGCCAGCCCGGCCCGCGTGGCCCTGTGCCGCCAGTTCGGCGCGGACATCGTGTTCGCCGACAATGGCGAGCAGGCCTTCGAGCTGGTGCGCCAGATCGAACGCGACGAACAGATGAGCTTCATCCACCCGTTCAGCTCCTACCCCACCGTCATGGGCACGGCCACGCTGGGCCATGAATGGCTGCAGCAGGCCGGCAAGCTGGACGCGGTGCTGGTGCCCATCGGCGGAGGCGGCCTGGCGGCCGGCGTGTCGGCCGCGGTGAAGCTGTGGCAGCCCGACTGCGTGGTCTACGGCATCGAGCCCGCGGGCGCCAACGTCATGGCGCTCAGCCGCGCGGCGGGACAGCCGCAGAAGATCGGCGCCATGCAGTCCATCGCCGACAGCCTGATGGCGCCGCACACCGATGAATTCAGCTTCCGCATCTGCCAGGATAATATCGATGCCCTGGAGACGGTGACCGAGGACCAGATCCGTTCGGCCATGCATTTCCTGTTCGAGGAGTTCAAGATGGCCACCGAGCCGGCCTGCGCCGTGGCCACCGCCGCCTTGATGCATCCCTTGCGCGACCGGCTGGCGGGCCAGCGCGTGGGCGTGCTGTTCTGCGGTTCCAACACGGATACGGACACCTATGTTCGCCACATCACCACGCCGCTGGCGCGGGGGTGATCCATGGACCATTCCGTGTATGTGGCCAACGCCGACGAGGTGTTTGGCGGCCTGGAGCTGGGCGCGGCCATTGAATTGATGCGCCATGGTTTTGCCGCCTTGCAGCAGGGGCGGATCGACCAGCCGCTGCGCACCATCGTGCGCAGTCCGCTGGCGGCGGGCTTCCTGGGCATGATGCCCGCCTGCGTCGACCTGCCCGAGATCTACCCCGAGCCCCTGTACGGCGCCAAGATGGGCACGCTGTTTCCGGACAATGTGCGTCTGGGCAAGGACCCGCACCAGGGCTGCGTGCTGCTCATGAGCGCCCGCACGGGCGAGACGCGCGCCATCCTGGACGCCAGCAGCGTCACCGCCCTGCGCACGGCGGCGGTGACCGGCCTGGCCACGGACCTGCTGGCCAGGCCCGATGCGAGCGTGCTGACGCTGTTCGGCGGCGGCCACCAGGCCTTGTGGCAATTGCGCGCCGTCGCCCAGGTGCGCGCCTTGAGCAAGGTGTTCGTGGTGACGCGATCGCCGGAGTCGGCTCGTCATTTTATGCAAGAGGCCCAGCCTTATATTGCTTGCCCCCTGTTTGCGGATGTGGCGCCCGAGCAGGCCGTGGCACAATCCGATCTGGTCTTGACCGCCACCAGTTCGGCCACGCCCGTGCTGCAGCGCGACTGGCTGCGGCCGGGCACGCATGTGACGGCCATGGGATCGAGCACGCCGGCCAGCCGCGAGCTGGACGGCCCGACCATGGCGGCGGGCCGCCTGTTCGTGGATCGGGTCCAGTCCACCCGCACCGAGTCCGGAGAGTTCCTGGACGCCTGCCGGGAAGGCTGGCTGAGCGCCGATACGCCGCTGACCGAGCTGGGCGCCATCCTGGAAGGACAGGCGCCGGGCCGTCTGGACCGCGAGGAGATCACGATATTCAAGTCATTGGGGCTGGCTTTCGAGGATGTGCTGACGGCCGCCGCACTGTTGAGTCGCCATGCCCGGGAAGGGCATGGACGTTTGGTTGAACTTTAAAAGCGTCATGAAGACGCCGGGGAGCTGAGCGATGAAGATGAAATGGGTGCAGGTTCTGGCGGGGGCCTCGCTGGCCCTGGCGGCAGGCATGGCCATGGCGGCCAAGCTGCCGGACACGGTCCGGCTGGTGGTGGGCTATCCGGCGGGCGGCACGGCCGACGCCGTGGCGCGGGTCTATGCCGAACAACTGCGCGAGAAGCTGGGCGTGAACGTGGTGGTGGACAACCGCGCCGGCGCAGGCGGCCAGGTGGCGGCCCAGGGCTTTCTACGCTCGCCCGTGGACGGCTCGGTTCTGCTGGTGGCCAACAATCACATGATGACCACCCTGCCCCTGACGGTGAAGACCGTCACCTATGATCCGGTCAAGGACTTCCTGCCTGTGGCCGTCATCGCCAAGTTCGAGCACATCTTCGTGGTGGGCAAGACCACGCCGGCTAATACCCTGGCCGAATATGTGGAGCTGGTGCGCAAGGAGCCCGAGAAGTACGGCCACTACGGCATTCCCGCGCCGGGCAGCGCGCCCCAGTTCCTGGGCTACAGCATCGCCAAGAAGAACGGCATCCAGATGACGCCGGTGCCTTACAAGGGAGGCGCGCCGCTGATCAATGACCTGCTGGGCGACCACATCCCCGCGGGCATCGATGCGGTGGGCATGATCACCGAGCACGTGGCGGCCGGTTCGGTGCTCGTGCTGGGCATCACCGGCCCCAAGCGCCTGGACATCCTGAAGGATGTGCCGACCTTCGTGGAAATGGGCTACGGCAACCTGGAGGCTTCGGGCTGGATGGGCATCTTCGCTCCCGTGGGCATGGAGCCCGAGCTGGTCAAGCAGTTCCAGGAGGCCTTCAACGAGGTCGCCAAGAATCCCAAGATCGAAAAGGCCATCGTGCCCATCGGCTTCCGTCCTTCCTCGGGAGACGGCCAGGAGCTGGCGCGCACCGTGCAGGAAGATCTGGACACCTGGGGCCCCATCATCAAGGAATCGGGCTACCTGCAGCAGTGATGCGCAGCGTCTGAGCGCGAAAAACTCGGCCTTGGCCGGGTTTTTTCATGCTGGCGCCAGCTTGCCGCCGGGGCCCGGAAAAGAGAAACCCCCCAACCTTGCGGTTGGGGGGTTAATGCTCCCTAAGGAGCCAGTTCGCTAAAACTGTACTTGAAATGTACCACGCTTTTTCAGCTCTGCATAGACCCCCTCGCCGTAGGCCGGATCCGCCTTGCGGAAGTGGCCCAGCTGGCGCTCGATGATCTCCTTGGGCACGCCGGCCATGGCGTCCGCGATGTTGCTGAAGAGGCGCTGTTTTTCCTCATCATTGAACAGGCGGAACAGATTGCCCGGCTGCGTGTAGTAATCGTCGTCCACGCGGTGGTCCCAGTGGTCGGCGGCCTGTCCGTCCAGCGCCAGAGGCGGTTCCGTGCGCGGGGCCTGCTGCCATTGGCCCTGGCTGTTGGGTTCGTAGTTGATGGCGCCGCCCTGGTTGTCGCCCATGCGCATCGCGCCGTCGCGATGGTAGCTGTGATGGAAGGGACAGCGCGGCGCATTGACCGGCAGCAGGCCGTGGTTCACGCCCAGGCGGTAGCGCTGGGTGTCGCCGTAGGAGAAGATGCGGCCTTGCAGCATGCGGTCGGGCGAATGGCCTATGCCGGGCACGAGGTTGGCCGGCGTGAAGGCGGCCTGCTCCACCTGCGCGAAATAGTTGCTGGGGTTCTCGTTCAGTTCCAGCACGCCCACGTCGATCAGCGGGAAGTCGCCGTGCGGCCATACCTTGGTCACGTCGAAGGGATTGATGTGGTAGCTGCGCGCCTGCTCTTCGGTCATCACCTGGATGCGCAGCGACCAGCGCGGGAAATTGCCTTTCTCGATGTTCTCGTACAGGTCGCGCTGCGAACTTTCCCTGTCCTGGCCCACCACGGCGGCGGCTTCGGCATTGGTGTAGTTGGCGATGCCCTGCTGCGACTTGAAGTGGAACTTCACCCAGTGGCGCTGGCCCTGGTCGTTGATCAGGCTGTAGGTGTGCGAGCCGAAGCCGTGCATCTGGCGCAGGTTGCGCGGCAGGCCGCGATCGCTCATCAGGATGGTGATCTGGTGCAGGGACTCGGGCGAGAGCGACCAGAAGTCCCAGGCCGCCGCCATGTTGCGCATATGGGTGCGCGGGTCGCGTTTCTGGGTGTGGATGAAGTCGGGGAACTTCAGTGGATCCCGTATAAAGAAGACAGGAGTGTTATTGCCCACCAGGTCCCAGTTTCCTTCTTCGGTATAGAACTTGATGGCGAATCCTCGTACGTCGCGTTCTGCATCTGCGGCTCCTGCTTCACCGGCTACGGTGGAAAAACGTAAGAAAACGGGGGTGCTGCTGCCTGGCTTGAAGACCTTGGCCATGCTGTAGCGGCTGATGTCGTGGGTGACCGTGAAGGTGCCGAAGGCGCCCGAGCCCTTGGCGTGCACGACACGCTCGGGGATGCGTTCGCGATCGAAGTGGGCCAGTTTTTCCAGCAGCCAGAAATCCTGCATCAGGACCGGTCCGCGCGGACCGGCCGTCATGGAGTTCTGGTTTTCCTCGACCGGGCGGCCGGCAGCGGTCGTCAGGGTTTTGTTGCTCATGGCGATTCTCCGTGGAAGCTGACCCGGAGTATGGGTCGTGTTAAGAAGTTGGAACCAGTCTACCTGCCCTGCCGAAATTAGTTAAATTGAATGAGCTAAGCGAAAAAATAGTTTTTAGCTATTACAAACTCTACCTCTGGCTGATCATAGCCCGGAGATATCCACACGGGACAAAAATGCCCTCGCGCTGCGCTTCGGCCTGCGCCCTCCCAGGGGGCGCTTTCCGCCTGGGGCTGCTCGGCGTTCAGGCGTCCGGCGAAAAAAAAACCCCGCCGGTTCGGCGGGGTTCCAGGCTGGCGCGGGCTGGATCAGCTATGGGCAGCCTTGGCGCTCTTTTTCTCGATCTGCACGGTGATGTAGCGCTGCTGGGCGATGGACAGGATGTTGTTCACGCACCAGTACAGCACCAGGCCGGCCGGGAAGAAGAACATCATGCCGCCGAACACCAGAGGCATCAGCATCATGACCTTGGCCTGCATAGGATCAGGCGGGGTGGGATTGAGCTTGATCTGCAGGAACATGGTGCCCATCATGATGGCGGGCAGGATCATCCAGGGATCGCGCGCGGCCAGATCGTGGATCCAGAGGATCCAGGGGGCGCCGCGCATCTCCACGCTGCCCAGCAGCACCCAGTACAGGGCGATGAACACGGGAATCTGCACCAGCATGGGCAGGCAGCCGCCCAGGGGATTGATCTTCTCCGTGCGGTACATTTCCATCATGGCGGCGTTCAGCTTGGCCTTGTCGTCGCCGAATTTCTCGCGCAGGGCCTGCATGCGCGGCGCGAACTGCTTCATCTTGGCCATGGAGCGGTAGCTGGCGGCCGACAGCGGGAAGAACACCAGCTTGATCAGCACGGTCAGGGCGACGATGGCCCAGCCCCAGTTGCCCAGCAGGGCGTGCAGCCAGGTCAGCAGCTTGAACAGCGGCTTGGCGATGATGGTCAGCCAGCCGTAGTCCACCACCAGGTCCAGGCCGGTAGCCAGTTGCGACATGGCCTTCTGGTCCTGGGGGCCGACCCACAGGGCGGCGTCCACGGCCTTGCTCTGGCCGGCCTCGATGGCGCCCACGGGTTCGAGCGTGCGCACGGCGTACAGGTTGTTGCCCAGCTTCAGGACTTCGTTGGTGCGCTTGACGTCCTGGGCGGGCACCCAGGCGGTGGCGAAGTAGTGCTGCACCATGCCGATCCAGCCGTTGTCCACGTCGCGGGCGTAGCTGGCCTTGTTCTTGTCGATGTCCGAGAAGGTGACCTTCTGGAACTTGTCGTTGCTGGAATACACGACGGGACCGGTGAAGGTGCTGTACAGGCGCGAGGAATCGGGCGGATTGTTGCCGTCGCGGGTCAGCTGCAGGTAGAGCGTGGGCGAGATCGCGGCGCCGCTCTGGTTCTGGATGTCGTGGCGCACCTGGATGTCGTAGCGGCCCTTGTGCAGAGTGTAGGTCTTGGTGACCTTGACGTCGCCGGAGGTGGCTTCGAAGACCACGTCCAGGGAGTCGCCGGTCAGGGCGCGCTCGGTGGACACCAGGGTGAAGGGCGTCAGGTGGTTGGGCAGGTTCTGGCCGGCGGCGCCGACCACGCCGGACTGGGCCAGGTAGGTGGAGCCGGCGGAGTTGTCCAGCAGCACCATGGGCTGCTCAGGCGCTTCGGGCGAGCCGTACTTGAGCAGTTCGGCCTTGATCAGCTGGGCGCCTTCGGTGCTGAAGCTGAGCTTGTAGACGTCCGTGGTGATGTCCACGGTCTGGGCCGAAGCGGACACGACGCTGTTGGTCGCGGGCAGCGCGGCGGGGGCGGTCGGCTGGTGGCCGGCGGGCACGCTGCCGTCGGCGGCGGGCTCGGGAGCTGCCTGCGTCTGCGTGGTGGCTGGACTGGAAGCGAACAGCGAAGGCTTGCCGTTGTATTCCTGCCAGTTGTTCCACAGCAGCAGCAGTGAAAACGAGAAGATCATCCAAAGGATGGTGCGTCGGATATCCATAGCGCCTGTATCACATTTATAAAGCTGAGCAAAAGCTTAGCAGTTTAACGTAGCTGGCCGGCAAACAGGGGATTTGTCCGTAAAAACAAGGCGTCGGCCAGGACGGGTCAGGGTGTGTTGCGGTTGCCCGGGTGAGGCGGCGGCACGGGGTCGTGGCCGCCCTGGCACCAGGGGTTGCAGCGGCAGATGCGGCGAGCGCCCAGCCACAGCCCTTTCAGGGGGCCGTGAATGTCGATGGCCTGCAAGGCATAGTTGGAACAGCTGGGGGTGAAGCGGCAGTTCCTTCCGATCCAGGGGCTCAGGAAGAACTGGTAGAAGCGGATCGGCGCCGAGGCCAGCCTGCGCATCATGACCGGGCCCGGGACAGCAGCGTGTCGGCTTCGTCGCGCACCAGCTGCTTGAGGGCGGTCAGGGAGACCAGCGGCACCTTGCCGTGCAGCCGGAAGACGTAGTCGGCATCGGGCAGATGGGCGCGCTTGTGGCGGAAGGTCTCGCGGATGATGCGCTTGATCGTGTTGCGGGTGACGGCACGGGCGGCGAAGCGCTTGGGAATGATGAGCCCCAGGCGCGCCCCGTCGTCGGGACGTTCGCCGGCCCCGGCGCGAGAGCGGGTGACCACGAACAAAGCCCCGCGACCTACGCGCTGCCCCTTGAGGGACTGGGCGTATTCGGTGGGGCTATGCAAGCGAGCCGTGGCTGGAAAGGAGGCACGCATGATGCGCAAGGCAGTTTGGGACGCGGGGAGCCTCTGAGCAAGTCGAGCGGTAAGCGGTCGTTGCGGGTCGGGATGGGATGCTAGGCGTGAACCGCAGCGATAGCTTGGCTATCGCGAGGATTTGCAACGCGGCAGACCGCCCGAATCCGCAACGGCACGCGGCGCGGGGACTTGTTCAGAGGCTCCCTAACCACGCATCCCGTCATGGCTTATACAGCCAGGCGCTTGCGACCCTTGGCGCGACGTGCGTTCAGAACAGCGCGGCCGCCACGGGTCTTCATGCGAACGCGGAAACCGTGGGTACGCTTGCGACGGGTAACAGAGGGTTGGTAAGTGCGTTTCATGGTGTGTCCAAAGAAAAAGAGCCGCCAGAAATCGCAGAAATCTTTCCACCCCCAAGGCGATGTCCCGGGGATCTGGCAACAGAAATTCGTGTTAAGCCCACCATTTCAGCAAATTTTTTGTGTCGTGTCAATCGTTTAGCGGCGCGGCTTCAAACATATTTGTACGGCCTGTGGATAACTTGGGGCAGGACAGGGTAGAATTGAGGTTTACTGAAGTGAAGACCG